>CAWADW010000001.1:0-31416 GCA_963781145.1 uncultured Pseudomonadota bacterium
GCAACATGGCAAGCATGACCGCCATGGTCGAGCCCGCAACACTTTGCTTCAGTTGCGCTTTAGGGCTCACGGCCGACTCAACCACGCGCCGTCGACGCGGGAGGCGGTCCTTCCGCTCGCGCCCCAGCCGTAAGCGCGGGCGACTGCGTCGGCGTATCTGAACCGCGAGCACGCAAGAAGGGACCGCTGACTGACGCGATGTCGGGGCTCGATGGATGGGGCGAATCGTACCATTTTCGCAGCTTGAGGCGATAGAAGACCGCGAGCGTGTCCACGAATACTCGGGCCGCATCGCGCAGGTTGATTCGTCCGACTCTGCGCTGGAAGTCGAGCTCGACGGGCGCTTCGGCTATAACGAAACCGAATCTGTTGGCCACCGCAAGCATTTCGAGATCGAAAGCCAACCGCTTCACAAGCAATCGGGGCACGACGACGTCAAGCACGTGAGCGCGAAAGAGCTTAATGCCAGTCTGCGTATCGTGGATTGGAAGTCCGAACAAGACCCGCACGATCCAAAAGTAACCCACGGCGAGGAATCGGCGTAGCGGCGGGCACTTCACGATCGAAAGCCAACCGCTTCACAAGCAATCGGGGCACGACGACGTCAAGCACGTGAGCGCGAAAGAGCTTAATGCCAGTCTGCGTATCGTGGATTGGAAGTCCGAACAAGACCCGCACGATCCAAAAGTAACCCACGCTAAGGAATCGGCGTAGCGGCGGGCACTTCACCTTTGAACCTGGGTGTAACTTGCTTCCGATCACAACGTCAGTACCGGAACGATTCATGACGTCAATAAGGTCGAGCAGCTGTCGTGGGTGTAGATCGAGGTCCGCATCCAGGAACGCTACGAGATCGCCACGGGTGAGCCGCACGCCGGCATTCAACGCATGGCCCTTTCCTCGATTTCCAGGGAGCCGCATCACCCACATCCGCACCGGCGAACTCTGTGCAAATTCTTCGGCGATGTCCGCCGTGCCATCGACGCTCCCATCGTCCACGACGACGATTTCCAGCTCTCCAACGCAACGTAGCGCCGCGACGGTTTCGCGCAGGTGTTCGCTCGATGAAGCCTGCCTCGTTGAAAGCAGGCATGACTACCGAAAGGTGAATATCGCGCATCACATGCCCCATGGCGGTCATGAATCGTCTGCCCAACGGAAGACGGTCGCGTTGATCAGCAATTCTTCGGCGCCACCCGCTGCCAATTCGCGCGGTTGGCGCTGCAACCCCGCCCGGTCGCGCTCCACCGTGGTCCAAGACCCGCGAGTGAACATATAATGGAAGTCTGTGTTGAACGGCAACTCAAGCGAAATACGAAAATGCCGCCCATCTATGCGCTGCATCCTGATCGCTCGGGGATTCCAACCGCTTGTGTCGGTCGCCATGTACACGTCATCGGTGTACGACGTGCTTGCCGGCACCTCGACAACAATGTCGACCTGGATCGTGCTTGAGAGTTTCGACACGTGCGCCGAGCGGTTTTGCATGACACGGGGTTCGGCAGTGGCGATGAAGCCTTGGCAACAAATCGGCGCGGTATTTCGGCCAGGGGTGATCCCCCGGGGATCGGCATCAGCGTGGTTCTTTTTGACGTCAACAGGGCCGATTTGCATCAGCGCTACGCAGGCGCAAACACGAAAGAATACACTGAAAATGCCGGGGGTTGCGACGGTCAGATCGTCTGCAACCATCGAAACAGTCGGCGACAGCCTGGCGAACGCTTCCTCGGAGGCTAAAACCCCAAAACCACGTTCCAAGTCGATCAACTGACCACTGACCAGCAGCGGGAGAGGCGTCGGCGACGGTGCGGCCAGGTCCGGCGGCACGGTCTGCGAGGGGTGGGGGATAGGCGTCGGCGCCGCGACCGCAACATTAACGGGGGCGAAGACGCCTTGTGCGACCCCCACCACGATGGCCACGAAGAACATCGCATTGGCCTGCGCGATCGTCACAAAGCGAAGCCGACCATCCGGCGATGATCTTAGCCTCATTCGGGGACGCCCGATGCGAATGCCGCGGTCGTCGCCCGATCACCAAGCGACCTAGCTATCCACCATGCGGCCGACGGCAGCAGACTCGCGTTCGCGATTGCGGCTATGGTAATGAGCCGGAGTGGGGTTCGTGCCCCAAAAAGCCATTGCGAGGGCCTGAACGACTCCGACGAAGACCAGCGCGAAGACAAATCTATAGGAGCGCACGGCAAGCAAGTAATTGCCTGCTGCACTGACCAGCGCAAAAAGTGCCATGTCAAGACCATACCACGGCAAGAACTGCGCGGCCGGCGAAAAAATCGGCCCATAGGTCACACCGATGAGCAGCCGTGCCCCAACGAGCGTCACTAAGAATCCTATCACACACCCAATCACAACAAGTCCGCCGGCGGTTGCTAGAAGGCGCGCCAGCACTTCGCGGCCCGCATGGGAGGCGGCGGCCGCTTTGGGCATGAGCACGAGGCTGATGAGCCCGACTCCATACGGGATGATGCGAGCAATCGTACCGGCGGCGCCATAGTATCCGGGCTGCTCTCGCCGGAAGGTGATGTTTCGCGAAGACGAGATCCATGGACAGCAACGCCATAATGGCAGCGCTCCCAAACAGCACGCCGATTGAATCTCTGGTCAGCCGGTGGAACGTCGTCGCGAGCTGCGGGAACTACCCGAGCGCCGCGCGATATCGGTAAAATCATCGCCACTATGACGCCGGCGATCGTAGCGCCAAGCAGGCCGCACACCGCCCCGAAAACGTGGAGACCCAGAGCCACCAGGAGCACAGTTAAAGCAAGTTTGAAGACACCTTCGACGACAAGCGATGCGGAAAAGACCCCAAACCGATGCGCACCACGGGCGGCGCCCCTCACGAACGTTGCGAGCAGCCCGATCGTACTCCAAACCCCGAGAGCACCCCAAATTGCGAAATCCCGAACGTGAACGTACTGACCGAAGCCGATCCCGGTCAGCGCGACAATGACCGCGAGGATGACCCCGGCGGTGAGGACTCCACGCCCAACGCGGACCACGAACGCCGCGATGCGGTCCTCACAATGCGAAGCCCGACAGACGGTGCTGTTTGCTGCAGCGCAACGGTGCCTGCCGCGTTGCCGAGAACTCCCCACATTGCCCCAATCGCGAGCACTGTTGCCAAAGTGCCGTATTCCTCGGGGGCCAAGCTGACGTGACACTGTGAAGTGGAAAAGATAACTGAAGATATTTGCCAGCACTGCGGCACCAACGACGAGTGACGCCTCGCTTGCAAACACACGCACGTTGAACACCGAGCGAGATCGCACGGGCGCCCGTTCGATGTCCAAGACTTTAGCCCGTTCGGCCATTGTTTCGTCGACGGACTTCATTCCCCGCGTATTGCCCGGCTGTCGGCCGGCGACCCTCCTGGAAACCAGCAACCGACAAAGCGTGCAACGAATTGCTAACAAACCTGAGAGTCGCCACCGTGGTGTTCTTGCAGGAGAGGCGCTCTCGCGTCAGGGAGGTGGGCGTCGTCGTGTTCGTTCGTCGTGCAGCATCGTGCGCCACGTTTTGGTGGCGACCCGGGTTTGTGTTGGCGTGCGCTTGTGTATTGGCATGTGCGGGTTGTTCCTCTGAGCGAGAAAGGCGCCGCCGGCTCCGGCTCCGATAAGCACTGCAACCGTTGCTCCGCCATTCAGCAATCCCATTTATCAGCCCCCCGCGATCACCGCTGGCGATTGGCCTGAGTTTCGACACGACGATCAGAGAACCGGCAACAACCCACTGCAACAGGCCATCACCAGAGCGAACGTAGCGTCGCTCGCGCCCAAATGGATCTTCGCAACCGGCGGTGTCTTTGCCAGCGCAGTGGTCGTCGAAGGCAACGTGTATGTCGCCGACCTTGGCGGCCGCATTTTTTCGCTCAACGAGATCAAACGGAGGGCTCCAGTGGACCTACGCGCTCGGTGCTTCGAACGCTTTTATCGCCACCCCCGCCTTCGCAAATGGAATGCTAGACGATGGAACCGTCTCCGGCAGGTTCTACGCCGTCAACGCGGCCACCGGGCAACAACTGTGGGAATATCCGGTGACAAATCCAAACGGCTCTTTTCAAGGATCGCCGTTGGTGGCGGAGGGGAACGGCGGTCTTCGAAGGTCAGACAGACTTCATTGAGAACGCCGCGCACTGCATCAGACGCGATCAACTCTTGGCTTACAACCCGTCGAGCGCGGGTGTGCTTTCCACGCTGACGCTCACACCGCGGGGGAGTTCTGGCGCCAGTGTGTGGTCGTCGCCGGTCCTTGACCTCGGCGGATATATGTATCTCGCAACGGGCAATTCATGTTCGAGCGTCGCAGCCCGTACGCGGATTCAATCGTGAGGGCCTCGATCCCGCCGAGATGGAAGTGATGTGGTCTACCCACGGGCCGCCCGATGCTCACGATCTAGACTTTGGCGCAACCCCTGTTTTTGTTAACAGCATGATCGTCGACGGAGCCAAAGACGGTAACGTGTACGCAATGGACGCCGCTTCAGGCCGATTCGCTCTGGAAAACGGCGGCCTGGAGTCTCCGATGGCGTCATCATTGGCTCTCTCGCGACTCGATGGGACGCACATTTTTGTGCCCTACGTCGATGGCGCCACCGGTGGTGCGGTTGTGGCTTTAGGGCTTGACGGTTCGGTCTTCTTTGGACCCTCGACTACGGCTAATCGACTACAATGGTTTTGGCGTTAGCTGCTGTTTCGCAAGGCTTGGTGTTCGTCGCCTACAAACAGGCGGACTGCAGCAACGGCATGTGCTTTGGAATCTCGGCGCTGAATGCGAACACCGGCCAAGTGCTGGGGCGCTATGCCACGCAGCATGCGATCTACGCAGGGCCGACAGTCGTCACGGGTGGCGTGCTTGTGGGCGAATTTGATGGAACCACTTTCTACTGCTTCACGCCAAATGGGCAGTGATAGTGAGCCTGCTGGCCCGCGCCGCACTTTGGCGGGCCGCGCTCGCCTGTGCTGCCTTGCTTTTTGCTTCGTCAGCGCGCGCTGCCCAGGCACCGCAGCCGATCGACCATTCCCTGATCACGGTCAACGCCCGACGGGTCGAGTACTTCAGCAATCGTGCGATTATCTCCGCGCGCGGGGACGTGCGCATTAGCGCACCAGATGGTTTGGTCGTGACCGGTGACGCCTTTGCGATGGACCTTCGGCTTGAAAGATTTGTTGTGGTCGGTCATGTGGTGCTGCAGACTCCGGCTGGCCGCATCGCCGGCGCCGGGCTCGCCGACTTTCTTCCGTTCCGCCGAATCTACTTCGTTCCGCTTGAACCAAGCGCCGATCGCTGGACATTCCTCAACGGCGACTTTGCGCACCCGGAAAAGGGACGCATCATGCCCGGGGACGTTTTTTTCCTGCCCGATCTATCCGAAGAGCGGCCATTTGTCATCGCTAGACGCGTGGACATCGATGCGTCGTCGTATGCGCGCTACGGCGCGCTGAGGTTCGTTCTGCTGGGAGGCTCAATTCAGACCCCTCCATTGCCCTCGGACGCTCGAACAACTTCAGCGCGAACCCGAATTTCGGGGTCAACAGTCTGTCCGGCACGTCTTTCGACGCTCCATACAATTTCGCCGGCTCAGCGCATTCACTTGACGCCATCCACTTCCGGTACGATACGCAGCTCGGCACGTACGGAGCGTTCGAGCATCATTCGGTGTTCAACGCAACAGATTACCTCGTCTTTAGCTTGAACCCCGCAACGCAGCCGGCGAAGCAATGGAACGTCCTCGGCTATCGTCAGTTCGATCCCAACTCCGCGCTGACGATCGAGAGTGAACTCTTTACATACCAGTCGGGCCTTTCGCAGCCGCTCTCCGCCAACGGGTTCGCTGACGTGCAATTCGTGCACGCGCTGCGCGAGTCATCGGTACGCTTTGAGACGACGCCCCAATACGGAAACCTTCTTGCACCTAACTCGCTCGGCTATTACGGCAGCCCGGCGCATACGTATACACCCAATCATCCGTGGACCTGGGTGCTTTCTCACGGTCCGGCTTCGATCAGCCGCTCGGCAAGGGAGGCTTTACTTACCGGCTCTCGTCGGGGCTTGGATTCGACTACGACTCACTTGGAGTTAGCCGAAGCAGTGCGGCAAAAAACGCGTGGTCGCACTACCTTGAGGTCCTCCTCGGTTCTCCAGCGGTACCTGGCCCCTTGCACACGAGTCTGAGCGGCACGCTCGACCTGCGTCGTACGTGGTTGTCGTTTCCGAATGTGGTCGATCAGCAAACGCTCATCGGAACCGTCAGCCGTCGCCTTTCCCCATCGCTGTACATGGTCGGTTCGGCGGTCGTGGCCTCCGTTCACACCGACAGCTTGACGAACACGATCGTGAGCCCCAATCGCTCGACGGGCCTGACACCTCAGCCCGACTCAAATGACGGATACCCTGACTCGTGGGCGGCGTCGGTATCTATCCCGGCCAACTTGGCGCCACAAATCGCGCGTACGGCGTGCTCATCTCTTGGCAACCTAGCGCGAGCATGCAAGCAGCGCTTTCATTTGCGCAAAACACGTACAGTCCGGTCCAAGTTCCATTTGGACCTGGCCCGCCCCGCTATCAAGCAAGCGCGGACGTGCGCTTTCTGGTCGCGCACGCTCTTTGCCGACATAAGCCGCGCCTATTTCTTCAATTGGGGAAATCAGCTATGGTCGCCGCGCTTCGGACTGCAAATCGGCAGCCAGTGAACGAAACCCGCGGACGCCGACACGGTCACTTAGACAAAAAATCGGTATAACACGTCGGCGGCTTCCTGCGCCGCGCATACGGGAACATCGGCTTGCGTCAACACATTCGTGACGCGCGCGAGCACGTTGTCCAGATCGCGTGCAGCGCGCGAGCAGCGCTTTGTCCGGTTGGCAGTAACGCGCCGCATAGACCAGGGACCAAGTCGTGGCGCGCGAAGCGCTGTTTGAAGCGGATGAGCCCTTCGTCTTGCGAAATGCCGAGATCGATTGCTTCGAAACCGGAATCAATAGCCCAGCAAATGGCCTGCCACAAGAGAAAATGGTTTGGGCGGAGCGAGAGCGCGTCGAGATCAGAAGCGCTGAATTTGTAATATAATGTTCGGTGATGCGCGAGGAAACACATCGCCGAGACAGGCTGCGCGCCGGACTTTGCCAACGCGATGAAGCCCCGCTCCGGAAAATACTCGCGAACGAGTGCATCGAAGAACATGCGGGGCTGTGGCAGCAGGCGATGCTTTCGCACGCGGACGAGCGAATGCAGTTCGTAAAAATCGCCCATCCCTTCCGCGCCAAGCCGCGCAGCGATCAGTCCTCTCTGCTGTGCCTGGCGAATGTTGGCCGAAGTCTTTGGGTGGAGATTTGCTTCGGCTTGCGCGATCGTGAGTGGCAAGCGTAGCTGCTGGTGCACGCCGATCATGTTTGCGCTCGTCGCAAGGTCGCCGTTGGGCATGACTCGCGACCGAATTTGCCACGGCACTCCCTCCGCCGTCAAACCTTGCTCGAGAGCTTCCCAGACACGATCGCCGATCGGCTCGCATGCGTCGGCAAAGGCGTACGCGATGCGGCGTTTTCCGTGAAAATCCTCAACGAGCGCATACGGGAGATCCCCCAAGGACGTCGTTACCAACGACGGCAAGGGCGACGCGCGACGCAAAGCCATAGGTCGCTTCAATAACTCGTGACCAAGACGGCGACTGAAAGAGCGTCGTCGGGTAGCGGTCAAGCACCGCAAGCCAGCGTGCGTCATTTGGAGACACGTGCTCGAGGCGCACTTCCGCAACCCTCATCGCAGCGCGTTTCCGCCGCAATCCAGGGCTTTCCCGCAACCGGCGCGAACGCGGGCGCACTCGTGACCACGCCTCGGGTACTCGTTATTGGTTTAGACTGCGCGACACCGCAACTCGTCTTCGATCGCCTTGACTGGCGGCTGCCGACGCTACGCGGACTTGCAGCGCGCGGCACGTATGGCACGCTGCGCACTATTACCCCCGCCATCACGGTCCCAGCGTGGGCGTGCATGATGACTGGCCGCGACCCGGGTGAGCTTGGCATCTATGGCTTTCGCAACCGCAGCAATTTTTCGTACGAAGGCCTGCAATTCGCCGACGTCGCTTTCCGTGCGCGAACCGTGCGTTTGGGATGATCTTGGGAATGCGGGAAAGCAGGTCGTCGTCGTGGGCGTGCCACCCTCGTATCCGCCAAAGCCGGTGCGCGGAATCCAGGTTGGCTGCTTTCTGACACCGTCAGTCCAGAGCAATTATACGTATCCGGCGCAGGCCGAAGATGCAGATTGCCAACATTGTGAGCGACGAGTACCTCGTTGACTGCCCGAACTTCCGCACAGAGGACAAGGCCGGCTTACTTCGCCAGCTCTACGACATGACCGAGCGTCGGTTTGCCCTTCTCGAAAACTGGATCGAACGCAAGCCGTGGGATTTCTTTATGTTCGTCGGGATAGGCTCCGATCGTCTCCATCACGGCTTCTGGAAATTCTTCGATCCCAAACACCGCGGCTACGTTCCTGGAAATAAGTTCGAGACCACGATTCGCCAATACCACGAAGACTTAGATTTTATGCTCAGCCGTCTTCTCCAACGGATCGACCTCGACGCCACGCACGTCTACGTGCTCTCGGATCACGGGGCAAAACGCATGGATGGCGGCGTCTGCCTCAATGAATGGCTCGTGCGCGAGGGGTATCTGCGGTTGCGCGCTACGCCGGATCGGCCGACGCCGTTTTCAAAACTCGAGATCGATTGGTCGCACACGGCAGCTTGGGGTGAAGGTGGATACTACGGCCGTGTGTTCTTCAACATCGCCGGGCGCGAGCCGCAGGGCACTGTCTTGCCTGGCGAAGTCGAGACGCTCGCCCGCGAACTGGAGCGCAAGCTTTGCGCGATCGGCGACGAGCACGGCAGGCCCATGGAAACGGAAAGTGTTTCGCCCCGCGGCGATTTATCGCGCGATACGCGGCATTCCGCCTGACCTGCTCGTCTACTTCGATGATTTGCGGTGGCGATCGGTGGGCTCGGTAGGGTATCGGCGCGATCCACACGTTCGAAAATGACACCGGACCGGACGATGCCAATCACGCAGAAGACGGTCTCTATATCGAATCCCGATCAGATGGTGTTGGAGATGGGCGGGTGGACGGCGAACATCTGTTACACATTCGCGCTCGCCTCCTCGGTTCGGCCGGCGTCGCAACTGCCGCTTAGCAGACAGCGGCAGCTTTAAGGCGCGTACCGAAGCGGCTTGGCCTCGCGGTAGACCAGCAGCGCAAACTCCCACGGATAGTATGAGTGACGAATCTCGGCGTACCGCGAGAGTTCTGCTTGCGCGAACTCAAGGGCTCGAGCTGGATCTTGATGATATGCCACGGGCCGCTGCCAATCCACGAGCGTGGTCAGGAAGTTCGCAGCGATGCCTTTGCGCGCGATTGCATACATCGCCCGGAGCACGCTGCGCACGATCTGCCACCAGTCTGCGTCCAACGACGTCATGCGCAAGTTGAAACTGCCCGACGCCACGACGTAGTCGGCCGTGGCGGAAGGCGGTGAAGCGACGATATCACGCTGTTCCACGCGCGTTGCCAGCGCCTGGTTCCGTGCTTTAGCCCCGGCGACCATGCGCGGGTTGATGTCGCAACCAGTGTACGAAGCCAGCGGATAGTGCTTCAGCCAGGAACTCGTACATGTGGCCGAGCCCGCAGCCAACATCGTAAACCGAAAAGCCTCCGCGCTCGTGCTCAAAGACCTGGGCCACCGATGCAAATCGGAATCGTTGAAAGTCTTCGTCTCGCCAAGCAACGGCCCGCGCAGAAAATCCTTCGCTCACCAGCAGCCGGTTGTAAAACTCGATCAGAGGCTCAAAGGCCCTGGCGCGGTCCGTCGACGCGTCGGGATCCTCAGTCACAGGTAGCCCAGTGCCTCAAGCCGACGGCGAACCATCGCTTCTTCTTCCGGCGTATATGCATTTTGCTCACCGTCGGGCGCCTCTTGAGTTGTCGAACTCGTGCCCTCGACGTTCGCGGCTTTTGGCGTGCTGATAGGGACGCGGCAGATGCCATCGAGGCCCGACACGTCCAATTCCAGGAGCCCCATGAGCGTGGCGCCGACATCCGCGATGGCAAGCGGTTCCACGCCCGCGTCGAATGATGAGGCCCAGATGCCGTCCATCCGATGGCCGCCGAATTTGCCTGCGTGCGCGTAGCCGTCTTCCAGCTCGAAACCACCGTCAGAAATTCGACGCTTCGCGACATAGGCGACGGTGTCGTCGGTCGTTTGCACGACAAGCTCCGGCAACTCGTGCAGATGCGAGCCCGAGAAAAGCTGCTCGCGACGCCAGACGGCGCGCACCAGCTTGGAACCGTCAACCGGGTCGCTAGCCGCCAAGAGTCGCACCGCGATCTCGTCGCACAGTGCCGGTACGTCTTGCTGACCAATGGTGCCGCACGGATACGAGTCGACCGTGTTAAGCCGGATTCCCGCCACCGGTCCGACCGCATCTCGGCAAAATGCGCTCGTCTCGTTCCAATCGATGACGCCGTCGTCCAACTCCATCAATTCTATCCCTGGTATGCCACCGGTCGCACTGCTGCGCAAATGCCGGCTCCGCAGCGTGAGGTAGCCCTCTGATTCGAGCCATTGCACGAGCGAGAATGCGCATCGAAATTCGCCGAAACCGTGATCCGAACAAGCCAGGACGTCGGCCTCGCCGGCGGCGAGGAGCATGGGCCCCATCGCCTGATCCGCAACCTCGAGTAATCGCCCGGTCAGTGAGTTGCCGTACCCAAGCCGGTGGCCAAGACTGTCGATGAATCCGAGATAGAGCATGAGACAATGAGGATGCTCCTCGCGGAGCATCCCGTCAGCCAACGCGACCCGCGCACGAACAGCGTTGGCGAGCGTCTTCTCGTCCGACGCAAATTCGTCTTCCGGACGATATTCAAAGGAAGCGAGCCGACGCTCCCACTCAGGCTCGTTGCACATGTGCGCCCCGGGGGGAACGTCCCATCCGGCTACCACAATACCCGCCGCCGGCCGGGGCGGGGGCCGTGAGCGGAAATCCGATCGCACACACACGTTTTCCCACTCGCGCCGCACGCAGATGAACTGGATACGAACTCAGATCGCGCGCACTGACGAGACGCGTCGAGTATCCATCCGCGGGCCGCTCGAATCCAGCGATTCCGGTGCGACCTCGATTGAGGCCAGTGTACGCGGCGGCCCAAGCGCTTGGTGTGATCGGAAATGGGGTCGAACGCAAGGGAGCGATCGTACCACTACGCACTCGGCGCGCGAGGTTGGGCATTCGGCCAGCTCGCATTGCATCGCCCAACGTTGCGTCGTCCGCGCCGTCGAATCCGAGGAAGATGATCTGTCTTCTCGCGCTCATCTGCTAGGCGACAGTTTTTTGTGGCGCGGGATCGAGAGCGATCGGTGCACCGTCGTGCAGGACCGAGATAGCAGCGGCTTCGAGAACACGTACGACCCGTCGGCCAGCATCTAAGCCGGCTTCAGGCGCTGCACCGTCGAGCAACGTTGCGGCGATGTTCTCGACTTCGCAAGCCAGCGCTTCGTCATTGGGCACAAATGGAGCGCGCATGTCACCGATGCGGTATTGCACGAGCGCCTGGTGAACGGCCTCATCTCGCATAGGCAACGAAATCCCCTTGTCGTAAATGCGAATCTTCTCCACGGGGTTGGTGTCGTCGAACACGAGCATGCGGCGGTCGCCGCCGATGAGAATCTGACGGATCTTGACCGGCGCGAGCCAACTGACATGGACGTGTGCAATGAAATTCTCCGGGTACACAAGGGTCAAGTAGGCGAGATTAGCTGGATGGCCGACAACGTGCGAGGCCTCCACGCACTGAACGCGAACGGGCAGCTTTCCACGCAGGAGGTAATCTAGGATCGAGAGATCGTGTGGCGCCAGATCCCACGTCACCGACGTGTCGGACGAAAATAGTCCTAGATTGACACGAACCGAGTCGATAGTACAGAAGCGATCCCAACTCCCCGGCCCAGACTTCCAGTGCGATTCGTCTGACGGCCGGCGTAAAAACGAATGTATGGTCAACGAACATCTGCAAGCCGAGCCGGCGCGCCAACTGCTCAAGCTCGTCAGCCTCGCTCGCCGTTCGACATAGCGGCTTTTCGACCAGCACGTGTTTTGCCGGCGAGCAATGCAGCTTTTGCCATTTCAAAATGATCGGCAAGTGGTACGGCTAGAGCGACGAGGTGCGCGTCGGTCTCCAGCAACGCTTCGTACGACTCGGTGCGCAGCGCATGCGGCGCTTGGCGGGCCGCCTGATCCAAACGACGCAGCTGCAGATCGCAGATCGCCACGACTTTGCAGCGCTCGTTCGCGTCAAAATTTCTAACGAGGTTTGGACCCCAGTTATCCGTACCCAACGATCGCAACGTTTATCGTAGACTTGCTGATCATTTCCCGCTCCACGAGCGGAGCGCGCGCTCGGCAACCGCCATTGTCGCGTCCCAGGTCAATGTGCGCGCGAAATGCTGAGCAGCTCTTGCGACGCGCGCATAGCGCGCCGGATCGGTCAGCAGTTCCGCGAGCACTTGAGAAAGCGCCCCCGGAGTGGGCGCACTCCGAAGTCCCGTTTGCCCGTGCCGCACGGCATCGCGGAATCCCCGGAACATCGTAAACCACCGCAGGCGTTTCCCGCCAAGTTCGGCCTCGCTGACTGCAAGGCCCCATCCCTCGCGCGGAGATGTCATGAGGAGAACGCGCGCTCGGCGTGACAGGCTGCGCTTTTGCTCTTCGGTAACGTACCCCTTCCATTCGATGCGCGCGGCGATACCAAGAACTTGAGCAAGTCGTTCTAGCCGGCGACGTTCGCGGTCGTCACCCCCGCCGGCGATAACCAGACGCGTTGAGCGCAGCGGTCCTGGAGCAGCAAGCGCGAGCGCGCGCATCGCGTGATCGATGCGCTTGGAGCGCGTCACCCGACCCAGACAAACGATTGCGTCGTACGCGCTCCGCCAGCGCGAGCGGATCGTGCGGCGGATATTGCTCAATCGCTACCGGAAGGATTTCCAACTGGTCCGCGAAGCCCGATACCTCGTAAGCTGTCGGCGGAGGATTGAGAAATGGTGAGAATCGGTACGCGCCGATAGACTTCGAAGGTAGAGCGGCTCGATCGCATAACCGACCATCGCCGCCGGCAATGGCGCCTCGTAAAACCAGATTTCGCGCGCCAGTTGATTGATCAGCGCTACGACTTTTGTGCGCGCGTAGAGCGGCGCGAAAAAAGGCAGCGTGTTGATTTCATCGATCACGATGTCGAACGGCCCGAGGCTCCCGTACAGCCGCGCCGCATGTGTGCGGACCGACAACGCGTTGCCGGCGCGCCTGACTCGGATGCCATCCAGCATGGTGTCCGCTTGACCGCCATCGAACGCTCCAGCTATCCAGGTGACGGCATGACCGCGCTCAACAAGTCGCTTCGCTATCCCGTGCGTAAAGTATTCAGCGCCTCCGGCTTTCGGGTGAGCAGGATCCCGCCAATTGAGCACGAGGATGCGCAAACCCCCCAACCTATTCTTTTGATGCAGACGCGGGAGGACTGGAGCGGCCAAAAAGCAGCGAGAGCGCGTTTGGTAAATCTGCGAGCGCAGCCAAGAGCGTCACCCATGCGAAAGACGCATTCATGATCGGGTGATAGAGCCAGAGCGGTTCGCGTTGGAGCACCGCGCGAGATACTCCGACCAGCGTGGCGGCGACAATGCTGGCCGCGTACACTGGCCACAGCGAACGTCGCCGAATGCGATCGGCCGGCAGATACCGGTCGCGCCAGCGCAGGCTGGAATTGGGCCGCAAGTTCTTTGCAATGCGCGGCCGAAATTTGCGTAAGAGATCCGCGAGGCCGTCGGCGGTATAGTGGTCAACGAGCGCCGCCTTGACGCAGGCCACGAGCCCTCCGTCTTCGATCATGTCGAAGACCACACCGAGATCGTCCGCGTACCCTTCCTTCATAAGAAACGGCGCGCGCACGACGGCGCCTTGGGCAATGGCCAAGAGCGGCGGCCGGTTGGGGGCGAATCGGTACACATCGTAGCGGGGGGTTGTTTCGACTGGAGGAATGGCGCGAGGCAAGTCACGGGGATTCGAAGCTTCACCGTAGATGAAATGGTTCATGGGATCGGTGAACCGGTTGAAGTAGCGCACGGCGAGCGCGTAATCCGGTCGATCGGTTGTCACCCATGGGAAGGCCAAACCAACTGCGGCAACCTCAAACGGTTCCGCCATGCGCTCGCAGAATTCGGGTTCCACTCGATTGTCCGCGGCCATCACGGCGATGAGATCGCCGCTGGCGCGACGGAATGCTTCTGGCATACTAAAGATGGCGCGCTGCTGCGGGTTCTGGATTACCGTTGCACCGTAAGCTCGAGCGCGCTCGCGCGTGTCATCGTCGGACGACTGATCCGGCACGATGATTTCGATCCGATCCGCGGCATAGCGCTGCGCCCGGATCGACTGAAGGCATGAATCGATGCGGGCGCGCTCGTTGCGCACCGGAACGATGAACGTGAAGCGCGGCTGGGTCTCAGGAGGACGATGCTCGATCGCAGTCATGCGCTCGATCACAACCGATAGAGCGTAATGTGGCCGCCGAAGTATGCTGCCACCGGAACAAGATCAGACGGCGGTATTGGCGGCGGGACCGGCGACGAATCGAGGTCGCGAGGAAGCCACGCCCAGGGCGCGAGCGCACCCTGCATAAGCGGTCGTGCGTACGCGTCTTCGTCGAAGAGGATAAACCGAACGCCGAGGCGGCGCAGACCGCCTGTTGTGCGCGGTTCCGCGATATCCGCGCGCATCGAACGATCTCGGGCTGACCAAATGAAGTTCTGCAAACTGCTTGTGCGTCACCGTTTCGACGTAGCGCAAGGCAAGCCCGCGCGGTGAGTCTGCGTCGACGAGAGGATAGTAGGCGATACGCCCGCGGCCCGCATCGTCGACCGCTTGAAAAGCTGCGTCGATCTGACCATCGGAGCGCAGCAAATCGGAGTGTGGCCCGGCCGGCAGCACCGCCCATAGCGCTGAGAAGCGCAAGCACCGCCGCCACGAGCATCCGCCCGATCGATAGACGGCGAGCCAAAATGGCGTCCAGCGCCGGCGCTGCAGCGAGCGCACATGCGACAGAGGCACACAGACCAAAACTGGCGGCACCTGCAAACCGGCTCCCGAAAGACGCGAGCAGATTTGCCAGCGAGGGTAAGCCGACGCCAAAGATATGTGAAGGCAGCGCAGCGTACAGCCCGGCGCCAGTTGTCCATCCAATCCACTGACGCAGCGGCAACTGGGCCGCGCGTGGCACGAGAACCGATGCTGCGATCGCGCTTGCGATCAGAGCCCAGCCTGGTGCTACGCATAGACCAAAACGCGCTGCCAGCGTGCTGCTCGATGCCGAACAATTGCGGCAGCAAGGTGGGTGGCGCGAGTGATTCCCAAGGCAGTGCTCCATCGGCCCCGAGCGCTCGCATTGGCTCGACAGCGCCAAACAGCGACCATACGCCGATCGGTCGCAGCCCCGCGTCCACAATCGCGATGACAAGCGCCACGATGGCAGCTCCTATGGCGCGGGCTCCGCTGCCGAACGCGCGCCACGATAACGCAACGGCGACGACGACCTCGATTCCGATGACCACCGCTATGATTGGAGAAGTTATTGCGGCAACAACAAACGCTATGGCGACCACGATACCAAGAGCGCTCGAGCGGTCACGCAGGGCCAGGAGTGCTGCGGCGGCGGCAAGCGGGGCGAGAAATGTCGGTGCAAGGTGCATGGCCGACGGCCAAACGCGAGCCGGACAAGTTGCCCACAGGACCGCTGCGATCGCGCTGGCAAACCACGAGAGGCCAAGGCGACGGCCGAACCATGCGACGCACGCAGCCCCCGCAAGCCCGTCGGCCCCGACGAGCGCTCCCCACCAAGCAGCCAATCCGGGATGAGCGATCAACGTCGCGAGCTGACCGAGCGAACGAGCACCCCATACTTTGCCAGGACCGATCGCAACAACTGCACCAGCAACGGCAATCGCCCAGAGTAACACCGCAAGCCCGATCGCGCTGCGCTGCAGCTTAACATCGGACCAGCCCGCGGCGCCAAGCACGCGCGACGTGCGCACCTGATACCAGTCTCGGGTGGCGCCGACTCGCCAGACTGCAATCGCTCCAAGGAGCAGGATCAACGCGACTACGGAGAACCCGATGACCGCAACGTCGGCATTCACGTTTGCACTGGTGGTCAGCGCACCGGCGAGTAGCGAGTAGGCTAGTGCGCACAACAGGAAGAAATATGGCCGGCGCAGGCCTGGGCGCACCAGCCATAAGGCGGGCAACGACAGTGCGATCAATCCGATGCTGGGGACCGCCGCGCTTTGCGCAACCCACGTAAACGCGAACGCGACAAAGCCGATTCCCACACACGCGGCGGTGCCAACAGTGAGCCAGCGGCGGCGAGTGCGCGACGGAGAGCTCGTTATCTGAGCCATCGGACCGCAACGAACCCCAAGAGAGCGCCCAAGATAAGCGTCAGGATGATGCCCAGTTCCGCAAACGCTTGCGGCGCAAAAACAAACAGCACGTCGTACGAACCAGACGGCACCCACCATGCGTCGAGCATGTCGTTTGCAACGTAATGATCTTGCGCTGCAACCGCACTCCCGGCGCCGTGCAAAACATCGAAAAGCGCAAAGCCCGTGGCCTGGGTGCCCGGTCCCAGTAAGTATGCACGCCAACCTGGATCGTACGCCTCGCTAAGAACGAGCAAACCACCGCGCGAACGTAGAGATCCTTCGTACTCGGTCGGGCTCAGATCGCGCACCGACGACAGAGTTGATGAAAAAAACTTGCGCGGCTGCCCTTGCGATATCAGCACGCCATCGACACGCCAAGGCGATGCGGATACCGACGCAATTTGATGCGGCCCTCGCGAAAGGTCGATGCTCGCAGCTAAAGCCGCGTACTCATGCTTGCCGATGGCGTTCTCGAGTGCGCCGTGCGACCCGCGGTTGGCCGTCGATCACCAGCGCCGGCATCCCAAGGAAGCTGCTAGGAGAAGCATCAGGGGCGTCGCGGTTGATTGCCGCAACCTCGGCGACCGCGATGCGCGCGCTTTGCGCGCGCTCCGTTGGCAGTCCAGTAAACGGACGGAAATCTGACCGGCACGGCAGAAAGTGCCGCACGCGGATCGCCGTCCAATCTGTAGCCCTTCACTTGCTGGAGATCGGATGTCGTGCTCAAACCAGCCAGTGTCTTGCTGCCCTTGGGCGAAATCACGCGGAGCGCCGAGTTCTATGGGAGGCGCATTAAACGGGGAGACAGCCCGTAGCTCCCAATCCACCGGAATTTGCTCTTCCAGCACACCAGTAATTGGGTTCGCGCCCTGGAAACACCCATTCTTGCGGAGGTGAGCCTTCGCTCCGCGAAAGCCCAGCAGGATGCGTGTCTCAAGCTCGCGCGGCCGCGCCACAAAAAGTCGGAGAATATGAGCATCCGGCGGCGTTGAAAGTGGCAGTGTGAGAACCGCCCGCTGCGTGACGAATCGGTCAGCTGAAAGGACGCGCACGATCGACGACTTCGTGACGCCGGATCTCGCCTCCGTCCAACAGATCGACGGTGAGACGGCTAGGCGATTCAGTGCGCACGACGCCTTGGATTTTCGAACCGTCGACGAGCGCACGAGCGCGACGCGCGCATCCTTCAACCCTTGCCGACGGATCGACGAGCCGCGGGGAGGTCAGCGAAGCGCAGGGTCGCCGTGCAGTGCGACTGGAGTGCGCGTCGCCTGAACGAGAGTGAAGCCCGTCACCGACAAACCTGCTCGCGCTTCTGGGCTGTCGAGGCGAGCCGATGCAACGATGTGTGCGTGCAAAGAGGGTCCAAGCCATGGGCTTGCAAGCGAGAGGCGGACGGAACCAACGCGGCCCGCATAGCGTTCCCCGGCCGCGCCGCCGCCTTCTGAGCCCAGTGGCTTAACCACCGCGAGGTGCAGCCCGGTCATATCGAAGGCGGCCGAACCGTCACCCTCATCCGCCAAGCGATGCAACCGCTGCCAGTCTGCGTCTTGCTGGTGAAAGTCGACGTCGCGCGCAAAGGTGGCGTCGAGCGCACTCTCGACCGCGTTTCGCACGTCCAAGAATTCGTCGAGTCGAAGAAGGCGCCAAGTTCTCCACGAACCGAAACCGTGCTCCGTCGCGCCTTCGGCGCAGCTCGACTTCGACCTGGAATAACACCGTTCGCGCCGGCGCATCGTAGTCGACATCCAAGAACGGCCGGGCGTCTAGCGGAAGATCGATGCCCGAAGCGAGGTCCAGTGTTGCGCGCTGCTCGACCAACGCCGACTCGCTGGCGTCGGCGAGTACGGTCAAACCGTTGGCCGATGTGTGGAGCTGCAATGGCAGCGACGTAACGGGGATGCGATTTATAAGGACGCGCCGACGCACGAACTTGGCGTCACCGCGTAGCCATAGGTTGACGGTGCTTGGGGGCTGCGGAGCCGTCACTGACTGAACGATAACTCGCAGGTTGTTGTTTCCCGGATACAATACCACGTCATGCAGAGTGACCGGCAACCCGCCGCCGAGCAGCCACCCGATCCGCCTTGGCGGAACGGTAAGCGTCACTTCCACACCGTTCATATCGATCAGGAGGCGAGCAGTGTTTCCTCCAGGCGACACGAGCGCTGGGAGCGTGAGGTCGCCCCGCATCGGCACCGGCGCAGTCATCGCGAGGCCGATTGTGCCGTCGCTTCCGGCAAGGCCATACCAGGTGCCCACTCCCTGGCGTACGTTGGATTCGAGCACCAAACGCGCCGGTAGCCGGGTCGACCGCGACGAGGGGACTGCGCGCACTCGTGTCGTCAAAGATGCTGGTTGCAGGTTCGTCTTCGATGACGCGCGGTGGCCACGCCGGAGCAGCGAAGTTCATGCGCGCGATCTCACCCGGTATCGCGGCCGGCTGCGAAAAGTGCAGGTCCACCCGCGCCTTCTCGCTCGCGGGTGACATAAAGGTTGCATTGAACGAACTGTGGATATCGCCACGACTTCAGGTTGTTAGTCATGCCGAACGTTGTCGCGGCAAAGCCCCGAAAGGCTAGAGGCTGTGCCTGCAGCGTTCAGTTGAGATCGTCAAGCGATATCAGCAGCCTCTCAAAATCGGGCCGCGTGTACTCCAAGGCATTGAGAACCTGCGGCCCGACGACGACGTTTGGCATCCGGCGCAACTCCAGTTGATTCCAGTTTCTGGTACGCCAAGCAGCGGTGCCGCCCGCGGTGACCAGAACGCGGAGCCCGCAAGTGCGGGAATGGTTTGTCCTGTACCGTCAACGACCACCGGATAGGGGGCGATAAAGCCGCGATCCGCACGCCAGCCGCGCAATTCGAACACCGCGTTGCGGCCAATCCAGCGGTCGAAACGTATCCAAGATTGGGAGCGCAAGAAGTCTAGCGCCTCATCGAACTCAGTGTACGAAACCTCGGGCTTATAAACAATGCGGTCGACGTCGTACGGAACGACCACGTAGCGCACGGCGAGTTCGCGAAGGAGGTCCGGAGCAAACGGTTGCGAGTAGAACCAAAAGATTTCGGACCAGTCGGGGAAGTAGTCGCGATAACCATCGTATGGATCGCCATTTGCGAGTTGTTGCGCTTCGATGTACGGCCGCGCGTCCGTCGCTCGCATAGGTTCGACATCGCGTGGAAAGACAAGCGTGCGCGAAAATCCGGCCTGCTCTTGCAAGAACCGCTCGAGCGCAACGACGTCTGCAGCGGGAGGCTCTACCGTAAAACTGCGATACCGAACCGGGTTGAAAGCATCACGAAAGAGGACGGCATACAGAACCGCAAAGAGCGCGAGCGAGGCAATTGCCGCTCGCCGGGCGATAATCCGACCAGCAGAGAGCCGAAGCCGGGCGATCAGAGAAGCGACGCCCAGAGCAATGGCCACATCGTAGGCGAGGCTCTGCAGCGACATCCACTTGGTGACGTCGCGAAAAAGCGTCATTCCCGGAACGTGCGCGTAGATCCACAGATTTAAAGCACCCAGCGGAGGATTCGGTCCTGCGTCGAGCAGGATCGCCAGCGCCGCGATGGCCGCGATCGTCCTCGTGTAGCGGCGCCTCCATGCAAGCGCAAGGCCGGCCAGCGCCAGCGCGGGCAGTGCGAAAAATCCGGGGTCGATAGGATAGACAAAAAATGGCGACATATCGGCAGCCCAATGGTAGTATGTATTGTAGAGCGCCAGCGAGCTGGCTGCATTCATATATGCCGACGTTGCTTCATAATCGTACGACGTTCCATAATTCACGTCGGTTCGGGCTGGCGACGCAAGCTGCGGCACGATCCAATAGAGGTTGAAAACGATCAGAGCGGCCACGAGTGTTGCTAAGCCTGGGCCCGCAACGCGCAGCCGGGCGAGTGAACGTTCTCGCACGAGCGCATCGATGGCGAGAATGACGCACAGCACGACCGCGATGTAATCATACCGCAAGTCGTAGACCATGATGAGCATGAACGTTCCGGCGAGGGCGAGCGCCCGCCGGGGCGTCGGACGCTGGATAAATCTCATCGCTGCGATTGCGACGAAGGGAAGCCCGCAAGCGGCCACGATCGATGGGATGCCGCCGCGCTCCACCAACGCTACCGTCCACGAACTGACGATAAAAACGAACGATCCGATCGCCGCCGCGACCGGCACTCGGGTCAGCCGATACCCGAGCGCGTACGAGCCCCAAGGCGCGAGCACGAGATATGGCCAGAGAAAGCAAACGCGCTCGATAAAGGGCCAATCAAAGCCTAAGTGCGCCAGCAACCCGCAGACGGCAAAGACCGGGAAAAAGGACATAAAAACTTCGTTGTTTTCGCCGACTTGTTGCGCAGCGTTCCACAAGTGCGGCCACGGGAACCAACTAAGAAGTTCCGCGTGATTGCGACGCGCCCAATCCGATCCAATAACGAGGCCTGGGTGCAGCCACGCCTGAAACAGCACGCACTCGAAAACCACGGGGACGATCACCGGCCAGTGTCGGCGCAGAGCATCGAGCACGAATTTCATGAAGATGACCGACCAAACGGAATCTTAAGCAAGATCAGCGCAAGCGCGAAGGCGACGCCGACAATGGCCCAAAGAAATGCAATTGGCGGCGCGTCATCGTGCACCGTCATCGTACCAGTGCCGTCGACGAGCCAGCCCTCGGCGGAGGTACGGCGGGAACCGCAACGAGCTCTCTCGTGCCGACAGCCGCCGTCCAGCCACCCGTTGAACGTTGGTGCAGCACGACAATGCTTCCTGGCTGTGTCGCGCGCGCAAAAAATGCAGCTGAGAACGTGTCGGCGAGCGGACGTGAGATTTGCGGCTGGCTCGCGACGAGTGGGTAAGAGATTGCGCTCGGCCCTACACCAGTCTTAGCGATTTGCCACACTGCGATCGTTCCACGCGCAAGTGCCTGTCGCGCGAGCCCAGTTGTCTTCCAAGCATACGGGCTTCGCCCATCGCTCATGAGCGCGTACGCGCCCGGAGCTGGCGTCGGCACGCGATGTTACGACGACGTCGCCAAATGCGCTGCCGAATCTCGCCAACAAGTCCGGCCGATCTGCGATCGTGACCCATCCGTCCGCGGGGTCGGTATCGAGATACCCTGGGGCAGGCGGTGGCTCAGCAACCGTGTTGCGCGATGGCTCGGGAGGCAATGTGATTTCATCAGTCGCTCCACTTCGCGCCATTCGGTCGACGTCGTACCCGAACCGTAAAGCTCGGACACTGGGGCCCACGTGAGCAGGCCGCGATAACAGGGCACGCTCCAGATTGACGTACCCTGTGTATTCGCGAGTTCGACGAGACCGGCGGCACGTAATTGCTCTCTCGAGGGTGCTCGCGCAATGCTGATGTCGGAGAGATCCGCGATCGACTTCACGGCTGCACGGGCCACGACGTATTGCACGTCCAAGTTGCCAGCCGAGCCCGCACGTGCTTGGACTGCTCGTCGCAAGAGCCCGAAGTGCCCATACGAGTTCCGTCGTCGGAATGTACTCGACGAACGGGTCGTGCTGTCCGTCTGGCTGCGCGAGCGGGTCTACCCCGCCGCGTGTCCCGGCGAAGGTCAGCGGTTGCGGTTCGGGGAGGCCAGGTGCTTGTCCGGAGCCGGGTGCATGTGCAAGCAGGTTGGCTGCATCCGACCACTCGCCGGGCACGCGCAGCGCGGGATCGAGCACGGCCACTGCACCGCCAGCCGCGGGAGCTGCCACAGGCAGCAGGATCAACGTGCAGAGGCCGAGTGCAGTGACCTGCGGACTCAAACGTGCAACTCGCGCGCATCCAAGCATTGCAAGGCAAAGCCCTAGCGGCGCTACCAGCGCCTGTGCGTGACTGAACTCTCGAAACATTGTTGCCGGCAGCGCATCTCGGAAGAGCACGCCTAATGGCAAGGCGAGCGGACCACGAGAAACCATGCTCCAGATGGACGCCAGCAACCAAATAGCAGCTGCAGCGCGGAAGGTCGAGCCCATCGCTGCGCCGGCAATCATAGCAGCCAGAAATGGCGCGAGCAACGATGTTGCGCGCGGTTCGATGGCGTCGAAGTAGCGAGATGGGTCTGCCGCTCCGGCGAGGGCGAGCACCGGCGCACCGCTTTGTTGGAGTTGCCACGCTGCATTGGCATGCGCACTCGCAAACGCGACGAGCGGATGACTGACGAAAAGCGCGACAAGCATCGGCGCTTGCAACGCACCGGCCAAGACCGCCGCAACCGCAAGGTCCCAACACAATATGCGCCGACCCGCAACCAAAAGCGCGATGCCGAAAAATAAAAGGAACTGGATCTGGCAAGCTGCGATCCCCCAGAGCAGTCCAATCGCCCCCGCGCGTCGCCACGAAGCCGGCCATTGCAGAGCGATGCTGGCACCGGCGGGCACGAGTGCGTAGGCGAGTAACCAGTTGAGGTGACCCGACGCCAGCCTATTGAAGACGGAAGGCATGAGCGGGTAGGCCGCAGCCGCGAGGTATTGCCACCCTGGCGAGAGTTGCATCGCCGCCGCCAGTCGTGCACACGCGATTCCCGCCCCGGCGAGGATTGCAATCAGCGTGATATCCATCGCCGTGGCCGGGCTGAAAGCGTGACCGAGCAGCCAGGCGGCGAGCACGAGCGGATAACCTGCGAGCGCCTGAACATTCGGACTACCGGATCCCCATGGGAGCCAAAGAGAGGCAAGCGTCGTCGGCCAGGCCGCTAGTTGCGGTGACGTCAGCGGCCACTTCCAGTCATGCGCGAATCCTGGTATGCCGTGGCCGAGCCAGGGCCGAATGCAAAGTACCGCTGCAAGCGCGCCGATCAGCAGCAGGCCACCGATGGGCGCGCGCGCGATTTCTGCGTCGCGCAGTGTGCCGGCGCGCGGTGAAAACGCTAGAGCTGTAAGCAAGACGACCGCGCCCCAGCCGGCAAGCGAATCCGCTAAGCGCATTGGAATCCACCCGCCGGCAAGCGCGGGCACAAGCACCAGCATCGGACCGCCTGACCACGCCGTGAGGCGAATAACCGACCCCAGCGATGCCCACCGCACGGCGGTCAACTGCGCGAATGTTCCAATCCGCGCGCCGCTGCTGCGCGCAGTGTGGCCGCGACGGTTGTTACCTCATCGACGCTCAACTCGGCGAACATGGGAAGAGAGATCATGCGTTCAGCGGCGCGCTCGCTCACTGGGAAAGAGCCGGCACGCAGAGCCAAGCTGAAGAAGGGTAAATGGGAACAGCGTGGTGGTAATGGCGGTGGATGACAGCCGAAGCAGCAGCTCGGCACTGATATCATCCTCGACTAGCGCAACCGGACGTTGATAAGGATCTGAATTCAGCGGAAATCGCTGATAAGTTGACATTTATGCTGCAACAAAGACCTTATTGAATCAGCCATTGACCAGTCGGCAGTCGTGCAGCTCGTCTTAGTCGCAGCAGCTTCGCCCTTCGGCAATCCGGCAGCTTGGCTGAGTGTCAAGAACGCTGCTGTCTGTTCCACCGTTTCGTGGACGTAACGCCGCGCGCGATCCTGACCGAGCCACCTACCGAGGCGAACGCTACGCGTAATGTCTTGGCGACCAGTTACGACGGCGCCGCCGCTGCCGAAGGCTCCGAGGTTCTTTGTGGGATAGAAACTGAAGCAACCCGCATCGCCGAGCGTGCCGGCCTTGCGCTCTCGGTAGCGCGCTCCGTGCGCCTGCGCTGCATCTTCAATCACAGCGATGTTTGCCGAGCGCGCCAAAGCGAGCAGTGGATCCATGTCAACCATCTGGCCAAACAGATGCACCGGGATGACGGCTGTGGTTCTTCTCGTGATTGCCGCCGCGACGTGCTCGGCCGTAATAAGCAGAGTTTCAGGGTCCACATCGACGAAGACGGGGATTGCCTCGCATGCTGTGACGGCAAAGGCAGTTGCGATGAACGTGTTGGCGGGGAGGTTCGCTTCATCGCCGCGCTTTATGCCCACGGCTTGAAGCGCAAGCTTGAGCGCGGCGGCACCGGTTCCAACGCCGACGCAATGCCGCGCGCCGAGATACGATGCGAATTCGTGCTCGAACTCGTCAAGTTCCGGACCTTGAACGAACTGGGCATGATCGACAACGCAGCGGATCGCTCCGTCAATCTCGTGTGCGATCGAGCGATACTGGCGTTGCAAATCGATGAGCGGGATCAATCAATCTTTCCTGGTCGCGAGGTCAATGATTTCCTCACCTCGTGTGACGCTGACTTCTTCCCCGCTTTGCCAGTGGCTCATGGTTCCCACGGGCTCGAACTTGACTTTTCCTAGCGCGACTAACGCCTAGGCCGCGAATACTATCGGCGCCGCGAATGCGGCGCCGATAGTTGTTTGGTCAAGAACCGATGAACTAGAACTTCGGACGCTTCGCAGAGGAGCACCCGTGTGTCGGTGTGCCCAAACCATGACGTGATATCGTCGGGCGCGCCGCGTGCATGCGCGCAAGTTGGGCCATCATCATACCCGGTTGGACCGGCGGATGGAGCCCTGAGCCTTGGAGTGGAACCCTTATCTGCGCGAGCCGAGAGCCGGTCTCGCCGATGGGCCGGGCCACGATTCGGTAATCGACCAGCAAACTGGGGTCAATGACCCGGTTCTCCGCGATGGTAAAGCCCGCGAGGGTCTTGCCTTGCACGTAGAAGCCGTTGCTGTCACCTTCTGGGGTTAAGAAAACCAGATATGGCGATCGCGAGTCGATCGTCTGGGCGAACTTCGCATCCAGTGCAACGCGCGCGATGCCGCCCACGACCTGCGCCTGCCCGTAGTCTTCGATCGTGGGTGACGTGCCGGTCGACGCGTAGGTCGCTGTTGCATATCCGTCCTTAGCCGGATGGCGCCGGGTGATGAGCGGTGAGCCGCTCTGAGTAAGCGTGCCGGAGAGGATCATGTTGCCGTTGTCGTCGAGTGACATAACATCGAACCCATTGGTGTCTGCACTAAAGGACCGCATTTGCAAACCGCCAGCAGTAGATTCAGTGGCGAACGCTGCGGCACCGGCGGTAGTGCCTTCACCGACCAATCCGATGTCATTTGTCCCGACGCCTAATACACCTAGGTAACTATTGCTTGAACCAACCACCCCGGCCTCGCTACCTGGACTTGTCACCGCGAGACTGCCGCCTCCATCCAGTGTCAACACTTCCGTGCCTCCATTGCCAAAGGCGTTGATCAGCGGGGCGCCGTTCAAATTGTCGACCTCAAGCACTGGCGCTGGCGTGTAGTTTACAGCAGGTGCGTTGTTGTTCGTGAAGGCTTCGAGGCCCACGCCTTGCGTGGCAAGAGATTCCCCAATGACGCCGTGACAAGTAGTTTGGCTTGTAGGCATGCCCACGTTAGAATTGACGCAGTCTCCTACGACGCCGAACCCAGTTTGTTGCACGAAACCGTACACGCCCACCGGTGAGAACATCATGAGAATCGGAAAACGGAATCTCCAGCAACGCCGGCGTTCGGATACGTCGACTGGGTCGAGCCGCCGACGCCAGGGCCGTTCGTCGAATCGCCGTTGAGACCGATGTTATTTGTCGAGCTTCCTGAAATACCGTACAAGTTCGTTGAGATACCGACGAGGCCAGTACCCGAACCCGATGTGCCGATGACGCCCGCACTGGACGTGCCATCACCTTCGACCCCGTAACCCGAACCGTTGTTGATCGCCTGCAAAACCGGGCCGGCCCCGTTGCCGGTGAACACCACCATTGGGTGAAGGTGGCTATAGAGATGCGCGGCGCCGGCCGATGTGGAGACAAACACCGCGGCGGCCAGAGCTGCGATAACAACTCCGAGCGCTAACCCGGAACCAACCGGTTTGATAAACGTTTGGTCATGGTTGCTCCTTTAGCATGCAAGCGCCAGCTGGCGCGACAAAAAAACAATTTGCGCTACGGCTGCTTTCTAGTCGAAGCGCCGACTTGCTCGAGCAGACTTTATGGGAAGAAGCGTCTGCTGCCTGCAGGGAGCACACGACGAATAACGCGAGCGACACTTCTGGTGCCGCACGTTACCCTTGCATTGAATTTGCAATCTGCTGGACTCGGTTTGCAACCTGAGCGTTACGTAGAAATCAGCGATCGGCGCCGTTCTGTGGATAACTTGACTGGACTCGATCGTCTTTTGTTGTGCTGCGTCATCTTGTGACTCAACCCGTCCATTACCATGCCATGGCGCTTGCGCTGTCAGCGCGCGGGCCGTGCCTGCGCCGATCATGAGCCAAGCGAGGGCCGCGACTTTTGGAAAGAAGAAAAGATCATCAAAGAGCTGATGGACGAGCAGACTGGTAATCGCGAGAAACGCGGCCAGTCCAAGCGGATCATCCCTACGAGCAAACGTTTCTCGCAATGAAACAACCGCGAAAAGGATTAAGACGGCAACCCCGACCAGCCCCTGTTCCGCTAAAGTCGTCAGCCACAAGCTGCCAGCGTGGGTTTGTATGCCATGCAAACCGACCGTGGGGAGCAGCATCTCATAGTTGCCCGCGCCGACGCCAAGCACAGGGTGCCGTGAGAACAGCTGGAGGACCGCTGCCCAAAGCTGGACCCGAGTCCCGACACCCCCTGCGGGACCGGGTTCAAAGAGAAGCAACATGAGCACGCGGCGCATACCGAGCGCACCAGAGTGCGCCCAGAGAACAAACCACGCCGTGCTAACGGCAAATCCCAAAACCGTGCCAATCGCCATCGGCCACGCCGCAACCCGCGCAGCGCCACGCCGCAATCGCCATAACGCGGCATAAGAGAGACCCGCGACAAGCAGGCCGGCCCGCGACAGCGTCAGGACCATCGCTGCGGCAGAAGCCCCCGTTGCGTAGGAACGGAGCGGTCCAAACGCAGAGCTCGCGAGCGGAAAGATCCATAGGATCGGAAGAGCTGCTTCGAGGTAACCTGCCAGCTGGTTTGGGCCCTCGAGCGGGCCTGTCGCGCGCGGAACGGGATGACCGTTCACCCAAATTCCGGATGGCGCACCGCCAAGAATTGCCTCGGAAACGGCCAGCGTCGACACGATGCACGCAGAAAGCGCCGCCCCATAAATAAAATGCAGCGGCGCTCTGGCGGCATGTCGTTCCGGCCGAGGACGATCTTTACATGCACACCAAAACAGCATCAGGTATTCGGTCTGCTTGAAAAATTCGCGCGCGGCGTTGCCGTGATAGACGGCGTTGAGCGTTGAGAGCGAGATCGCTACGAGCATTGCAACAGCAACCCAAAAAATCGCCGCGCGCCTCGCGACTGGGGAACGAGCGGCGCTCCTCCCACAAGCAATCCGAGAACGGCACCGAACACGAGGCATTTCTCTATCGTGATCGTCGTGTGCCAAACGTCGCGGTAGGCAGCAAACGGAACGAAAAAGGCCAGCGCCGACGCGATCCATGCCGAGCGTCGCCAGGCGACATCAGCGGCCACAACGGTAATGGCCACAAAGCACAACGCGCCCGCGGCAGTGAGTGGAGTCGTTTGGATGGTTTGATCGATGACCGGCGGCAGCGGAGGAAATGCTGCGATCACCAGGCACCTTCCCGCCGTACTACAGCGCCGATAGTGCGCAACAAGATCCAAAGGTCTACAAGCGGAGACCGAGTGTTCGGCGTACCACACGTCCATCGCCATCCAGCGCCGGAATGGCACGTTCGCACGGCCGCTGACTTGCCAGAGCCCCGTCATCCCGGGGTGAACGGTGAGGCGCTGGTAGTAGTGCGGAATGTACCTTGCAACTTCGCATGGGAGCGCGGGCCGCGGCCCAACCAGGCTCATGTCGCCTCGCACGACGTTCCACAATTGCGGCAGCTCGTCCATACTGCTGCGGCGCAAGAAGGCGCCGATGACGTGCAGGCGTGGATCGTTGGATATCTTGAGTGCTGGGCCATCGGCTTCGTTGAGATGCGCAACGTCATGATGCAAGAGATGGGCGCCGTCAACCATCGTTCGAAACTTGTAGAGACAAAAGTGCTTTCCGCCCTTGCCCACGCGATCTTGCACAAACAAGGCTGGGCCGGGCGAGACAAGCATGATGACAATGATGACCAGCAAACACAAGGGCGTCGCAGCGAGCAGCAAGAGTGCGCCGAGCACAACATCGACCGTTCGTTTCGCCACTTGCCAGGTCCAAGGCACCGGTCGGGCCGTCATCCGTCGACGCCTGCAATCGCCGACAGATACCTCGCGGATCGTTGACGCGGCGAACGCGGGAGGAGTACATACGACAAGCTCAGGCGGCGCTGGCAACCCGAACGCTTCGAGCACGCTCCTGCCAACGTGCGAGAATGAATTGAGCTCGCCGAGCACCTGGCCGCTAGCGGCCCGGCCGATAGTCCAAAAACGGAACGAATTCGCGCGTGTGATCTGTGCCAGGAGCTGTTGGGTCGCAACCGTGATCGGCGGTGATGAGAAGCCGATCACCTGGCCGTAACTGGTTCACGAAGGCGGTGAGCTCCGTGTCGAGGGTCATGAGCGCCCGAGCAAAACCATCCGGATCTCTGCGATGGCCGTACTTGGAATCGAAGTCGTTGAGGTTGGTAAAGCAAAACCCCCTGTGTCCTCGCTTCAACCATTCGACCGTCTTGCGGAGGCCTTCAACGTTGTCTGCGGTTCGGCTTCCGTGGGTGATGCCCTGGCCACAATAGATGTCCTGAATTTTCCCGAGACCTTGTGTCTCGACGCCGGCGCGCTCGAGCACTTCGAGCATGCTGGCGAGGGTGGAGGCACAGCGAAGTCTCGGCGGCTGGCGGTGGGAACAAATGCACCCGGGCGACCAATGAACGGTCTTGCGATGACGCGATTGACTCGATTGGGCGGCACGAGCATGTCGCGGGCTTTAGCGCACCAATCCCACAGAACTGTGACCGGGACGACCTCTTCGTGCGCGGCAACCTGAAAAACTGAATCTGCGGATGTATAAACGATGGGGAATCCAGTCTCCATGTGTTGGCGGCCGAGGCGTTCGATGATCTCAGTTCCGGAGGCAACGACGTTGCCCAGAATCTTCTTGCCGATGAGGCCCTCGAACGCTTTTGACCACTTCCTGCGGGAAGCCGTTCGGATAGGTTGGAAAGGCGTGCCGAATCGTGATACCCATCATCTCCCAGTGGCCCGTCACGCTGTCCTTACCGTTACTCGCCTCCCGAAGGCGGGCGCACCGAGCAAGCGGCTGATCTCGACGCGGCACACCCTTGATGTCCGTCAACCAACCCAGTCCCAGGCGCTCCAGATTTGGCAGATGCAAACTGCCGGCCACCGCTGCGGTATTTGCAATGGAGTTGTCGGTTACGAGGTCGCCATACTCAGGGGCATCATCGCTGGCACCCACGCCGCCGCCGTCAATGACGAGGACAACCGCTCGGGCGGCGTCTCTCATTAGAAGTAGTACACGAAGACGGTCACCGCGCGCTGCGTCGAAGCGCCGTCACTGCGAATAGCGGTCACCATAATGTCCACACGGTGGCCCGGGACGGCAACGCGTGGCACCTGAATGCGCAAGGCGAATGTCCCCGGCGCTACCTTTGGTACATTCACCTGGTAGTCCCCAATGCGAGCGGTGAGAGCGGCTGGAATTGCTCGTCGTAATGACCCGCGCAGAAACTGTGTCGCCACTTCGCACATTGTAGGCTGACAGCTTGATGGAGGCTATGCGCACGGGATCTAGCGGCGCAGCGTAGGGCACCCCTGGGGAAGCTCGGGGTGCTTCCCTAGCGCTTGCGTCGCTGCGGCAATTGTAGCTCCGAGAAAGACCCAGGCAAAGAACAGCGCTGCCAATCTTGGACAAGAATCCTCCAGCCTTGACAACGAGGGCGCAGCGGGTTATCGCGCGTTGCTCACGCCACAAAAGCAACTCCTGCCTCGCAGGCTGTTTCACCTCGTGCTTGACAGAGACTATGGCTGGCCATACACTTCTGTAACTATGATAGGCCAGGTCGCGCGCGTGGCACTGCGGGCGAAGTAAGAGAGGCGCGCGTTATGCCAAAGAGAAGGCCACTACGATCGTTTGTCCCGCCGTCTTGGCGCTACGGTCTCATGGCCGGTTTGATGCGCCTTGTGCGCTTGTTTTACGGCGACTTCGCAAAAGTCCGCGCCGATACGTCTTTCCTCATTATCTCCACGCGCGATATCATTCAAGGGGCGAAGTTGTTCATCACCGGACGCCTCGAGCCTGACGAAACGATTGCGTTTCGCAAGCTCACCCGAAACGGTGATCGGGTGATCGATATCGGAGCAAACATTGGTTACTTTACCGTTCTTCTTGCTTTACTCGTTGGCGACGGCGGTCGGGTCTTGGCAGTTGAGCCAGATCCGGAGAGCGCGGCACTGCTTCGAAAGAACTTAGATCTCAATAAGGTGCTCGGGGTGGTTACGGTGGTGGAGGCAGCAGCCGGCGAGGCCTCGGGTGAGGGAACGCTGGGGCGTTCGGCGGACTATAACGCGGGCGACAACCGAATGCATCGTACTCGTGAAGATTCGCCCTTTCGGGGTAGTGCGGAACGTGACTCTGTCGTCGTAAGAGTCGTGACGATCGATGAATGCGCACGCGATTGGGATCGAGTAGACATCATCGAGATGGACGCGCAGGATCGAGCCGTTAATCTTGCGCGGCATGCTCGAGACCTTAGCTCGAAACGAAGGCGTCGTTATTCTTACTGAGTTTTGGCCCCGGGGAATGGAAAACATGAAGGAGAGTGCTGAGGGGTTTTGCCGAGCCCTGAGCGAGATGGGATTCTCGATGTGGGAATTTCAAGCTAATGGCAAGCTCGAGCAGGTTCAGGCCGGCGACCTGTTAGCGCGTCTTTCCGGTCCTAAAGATTTTACCAACCTTGTCTGCGCGAGGCCAAAAGGGTCGTGCCCGACTCGTCGAATCTGGCTTGATCGCTTCGCTGTAGGGCCCGTGCAG
>CAWADW010000002.1:0-17082 GCA_963781145.1 uncultured Pseudomonadota bacterium
GAAATGATTCGGGCGCAAAAGACGCTTCCACGAAAAAGGCCCGCAAAAGGCGCAAAGCCTCATAGCCATCGAGGTTTCTGGGCGCTCTGGATTTCCAGAAGTTTCCGCGAGTTTCCACGCTTTTCTGCGAGAATGGTCGTCAAATGGTCGTCAACATCACAGACGCCTGGCTGCGCGCGGAGTTCACGCCAAAAATCGTCTCCGGCCACCTGACAACTCGAAGCCTCGAGAAATTCATGCGGCCGATGACGCCTTGGCTCCGCTCTTTGGCATCACGTACTGCACGTGCACGCTCTCAATAGTGCCGTTGAACTTAAAGGGTGCCTTTTCGCGGTAGTCGAGCGAGACGGGGGAGCCGAGTGCGATTCCGACGTCGAGACAATCGTTTGCGGTGAATAATAGGGGCGCACTGACGGGAACGCGGCACTGCGCGACCGTTTCCCCGTTAACTTTCAACGTGATATCGAGCGGGCCGGCCGGCCGGAGTTCGGCGTACGCGGTCTCAACTTCGATATTCACCTTACCCGCAGGAAGTTTCTTCGTCGAACGCACCTTGGTGCGCTGGACGATGAAGAGATTGTATTCGTAGCAGAGGATACCGTCCTCCACGTACAGCGTGAGGCCTCCTGAAATTCGCGCCGAGTTTATAGAGAACGCCGTTGGCGTTGGCCGGCATCGTTGCGTCGATTGTAACTACGTTCGGCTTGTTTCCGAGCGCCGGCGCGCAGAATTCCGGCATGCGCACCGTATCTCCGGAAAAGGTCCATTCCGCATACGGCGGAGCGATTCGTAACTCGGGATGGTAAATGGGTACGAAGAGGCCGCCGCCGATGGGCAGCGCTTTGTTCTTGGCAGCCTCGACGATAAACAGCTCTTTTAACTGAGCCAGCTTTTCAGGCATCTTCTCCGCAAGATCGTTCGCCTGGCTCCAATCCTCATCGAGATTGTAAAGCTCCCAGACGTCCTCGTCCGGCGTCCACGTTGCGATTCCCGGCGGAGTACCCGGAACCCAGGGGATGCGCGGACCGAATGCGCTTGCCATCCACCCATCATGATAGATTGCGCGGCTTCCCATGATTTCAAAATACTGCGTAATCAGGCGCCCCTTGGCTTTCGGATCGTCAAACGTATACGCAAGGCTGACGCCGTCGAGTGGATCCTGCTGCACTCCATTGACCTCGAAGGGCGGCGTGATCCCGAGGACTTCGTAGATCGTCGGAACGATGTCGTTGCAGTGGTGGAATTGCGTGCGCGGCATGGGATCGGGCTTGATCCGCGCAGGCCACCGTATGGCCATCGGATTGCGCGTTCCGCCGAAATGCGAAGCCAGGAGTTTCGTCCCTTTGTATGGGGTGCTTCCTGCCCAAGCCCAGGCGGCGTTGTACTGGTTGTCCGTAAGCGGTGTACCGAGCGCATCGAGCCCACCGACGTCTGCTAGGGCGTCGATCTGCTGCTTAGTCGTCGTCGGGATACCGTTCTGAGCGAGCAACTCGCTGATGCTCCCATTTTGACCTTCTGCTGACGAACCGTTGTCGCCCCAAATGTAGAAAACGAGCGTGTTGTCGCCGTAACCGAGGCGTTCGATCTCGTCGACGACGCGGCCGGCCTGCACGTCAACGTGCTCGCCGAATCCAGCGGCGACCTCCATGAGGCGGAGTTGGAACGGCTTTTCATCGTCCGGAATACTGTCCCACGACGCCATGGTCGGGTGACGCGGTGTAAGCTGAGCGCTCTGCGGAATCCATCCTTTTTCTTTGGCGCGCGCGAAGACGCGTTCGCGATAGGCGTCCCAGCCGTCGTCGAACTTGCCCTGATATTTATCGGCCCATTCCTTGAAGATGTGGTGTGGAGCGTGGATGGCGCCGCTCGCCCAATACATGAAGAACGGACGGTCCGGACGAAGCGCCCGGTGCTTGCGCAGCCAGCCAATCGCGTCGTCGGCGATATCCTCGCTCAGGTGATAGCCTTCTTCGGGCGTCTTCGGTGGAGGCACGACCGTAGTATTCCGCACGAGGTTGGGCTCGTATTGCGACGCCTCCCCTGCGAGAAAGCCATAGAAGTACTCGAATCCTATCTCGCTCGGCCAGTTTGCGAACGGACCGGCAGCCGTCGTCTCATCGGCCGGCGTGTTGTGCCACTTTCCAAAAGCGGCCGTGCAATACCCATAATCCCTCAACACCTCGGCGGCGAGCGCGCTGCTCTTTGGAATGCGACCGGAATAGCCATCCCAGTCGTTCGCTAGCTCCGCAATTTGACCGTTGCCGACTCGGTGGTGATTACGTCCCGTCAGGAGCGATGCGCGCGTCGGCGAACACATCGCGGTCGTATGAAAGCGGTTGTACGTAATGCCATCGGCGACGATCTTATCCAACGTCTTCGTCACGATCTCGCCGCCGAACGTTGAAGGAAGCGCCGGGCCGGCATCGTCGATCAAAATGATGAGAATGTTCGGCGCGTCATCGGGCAGGAGCTTAGGCGCAGGTTTTGGATTGTATGTCGATTCCTGCAACGTAGGGCCAGCGATACTTCCCGAAGGTAGGGGGCGGGCCGGCAGCGAGTCTAGGGATCTTGCCATGATTTTCAAGCTCCCGTATACGATGAAGGTTGGTCTCCTGAAACCCGACAAGTACTTTAACCGGGCCGGCCCAATTTAGAGTCGGACTTTGCCGTCACCTCTTACGACTAGCAAGATGTTCAGGGCTTAAAGGATTGCATGTGCTCGGTTTTAGAGCGCCCTGGCGGGGGCCACAACAAAAGAGCTATGAACCTAAGAGCCACTCCGACAAGCCATTAAGGGCTGTTTCGTTAGATTAAGGATTGTTGCGGCGAGGTTGGACGAAGTCAAAGTCTGGCCGCCCCTGCATCGATAGCAGTTGTCGCTTCATCGGGTTTAAGTTGATGGTTACGAACCCAGTCGCGGGCCGATCGTAATCGACCATCATTTCGATGACAATTACGTACGCCAACACATAAATGATGCTCAAGACCAACGGCCTTGAGTTATCGCGCGCAAAGCGGAGGCCCGTCGCAAGTGTGCCCAATGCCACCAAGGCCAACGCAAGGGCGACGATGGCGGTCGGTACATGGCTCGTCACTGCTTGGAGCGCTTCAGCCGAGGTGTCGATCGTATCGTTGAGCGTTTGCATCAACAACGAGAGTCCTAGGCTAGAGCTGTGCACGCGTAAGGCGGATGACGCGATTGACCATAGCAGCACTTCGTCCCGCGCGCTCCGCGCGATGGCTTGCCGGTACAGCGCTGGATCGGCGCCAGGCGTCTCATAGGCATTCAGCCGCGTGGCGGTGTAATCGGTCAATATCTGTCGGAACCGCCCCTCCGCGCCTCGGTCGAGCTGGTCCGCACGTAGCCACGTTGTTCCAATGGTATTCGCCTCTTTCACGACGAGTGCGCGCCTGCCGTCAAAGCGCGCCGAAGCCTGGGCAAACGACAACCCCAAAACGAAACTCGCCAAAGTAAGGAGGCCGGCGTGTACGATGTTCCAGGCGTCGTCCTTCACGAGCAGGCGCGGAGCCAGCGCCCTTCCGATACGATACGGTACCTCGATCAACAGCGTCAGTACGACGAGCATCACGCTCGGAAGCACCCATGGACTCGAATAGAAAATGAACTGCGTCACAGTTCGTTCCGAGGGTTAGCCGATAGGTTTGCCATGATTTTTGGCACTTTCGACTTCGATGGCCTGGTCCCCACGGTTCGGCCGGCGCGCAGACAGTTTAGGGCATTCCAACACCCCGGATGATGTTCGAGGGTTACGGCCACACATTCGACCGGATGGCCCAAGCGCGTCGTCAAAATCGCGTACCGGATCTTCGGGGCGCCAACACGACTGTCGTACAATCGTCGTAAGTGCGGCACATCGCTCCGCACTGCCGTGGAAGAAAAACGCAAAATCCCCTACAGAATCTTGCGTTCCAATCGTGAAGAGTGGGAACTCGACCCCCCGACATGCGAAATGATTCGGACCCAAAAGACACTTCCACGAAAAAGGCCCGCAAAAGGTGCAAAGCCTCATAGCCATCGAGGTTTCTGGGCGCTCCGGATTTCCAGAAGTCTCCGCGAAGTTCCGCGCTTTTCCGCGAGAATGGTCGTCAAAAGGTCGTCAAAACGGGCGAGATCCTCGACCGTGTTTACTGGGCGGGGCAATCTCGTACAAAGATACGTTCGCGGTCCTTTAGAGAATTGACGGAGGCGTTGAATTCTGACATCTTGAAAATCACTACAGCCTATCATGGTGAGAGCCCCAGAAATAAGACCCGAGCTCATCTCGCTCGGGCTTTTTGCACGCATTATTATGCGGGCGAAAGTATGGGGTTATCTCGTACCGAAATTATCCCGCCGCATCACAGCGCTGTCAACTGAGGGTCGCACCGTGTGGCGTTCGGTACGCGACGTCGGCGGTTCTAGCACCCGGACTGCGAGGCGGGCACTCCGTTGAACATTGCGCACCCGACCTTCTAGCGCGCTGTAATCATGCTGCAAAGCGAACACACCTTTTGTCGGTGTTTTTGCTGCCGAGCCTACGCGCCGCTGCCGCGGCTTCCGGACTGCAGCATCTGAAGCGCGCGTTCCAGGCTGAGCGTGCTAGAAACTTGGCTTGGCGGGTAATCCTTGAACGTCGCCAAGAATTTGCTAACGATCGCTTGGGCTGGAATCATTGACCAGAGCTTCTCCGCCCACCAGTGCAAATACATGCCGGACTCGTCCTGGTACCGTTCCCACGGGTCTTGGCGCAGGTTTGTTACCAGTGGAACGTTGGTCGATTCTTCCGAGCCGGTAAACAGGTTGCCCTTAATGGTCTTGAAACTGACTTTCCATGGTCCGTAGCGCACGGCAGTGAGGTCGCCGTTATCAGTGAAATAGAAAAACTCACGACGAGGGCTTTCAGCGACCTCTCCCCTGAAGAAAGGCAGGAAGTTGTAGCCGTCAAGGTAGTTCCTAAACGTCTTGCCGTCGGCTTTCAGGCCTGCTAGGAGCTTTTCTTTTACGTCGGGATCGCCCGCGGCGGCTAGCAAGGTCGGCATCCAATCCTCGCTCGCCATGATCTCGTTGACAATGGTCCCGGGTTTGACGGTGCCAGGCCACCTCAGTAACATCGGCACGCGGAAACCGCCGTCGTAGGTGGTGCCTTTCTCGCCCCTGAACGGCGTGTTACCTCCATCAGGCCACGACGCGATCTCGGCCCCGTTGTCGCTCGTAAAGAGAACGATCGTGTTGTCGGCAACGCCAAGGTCGTCCAACTTTTTCAGAAGTTCACCGACGAGCGAATCCAACTCCATCATGGCATCGGCAGATAAGCCGAAACCGCTCTTGCCTTGCCATTTCGGGGCAAGGTGGGTCCAGACGTGGACGCGGGTGGTGTTGTGCCAGAGGAAAAACGGCTTGCCGGCCTTCACGGAGCGCTCCATGAAGTCGACAGAACGCCGAACGAGCTCCTCATCGACGTTCTCCATGTTGAACTTCGCCTTCGAATTCATATTCGGGTGCGGCGGCAACGGTCCAGCACTTGCGATCTTCTGCTTGCCGACTTTGCCCCAACGCGGATGCACAGTCGGATCGTCGATGTCCGTCGCCGTCGTCTCGAGCACGTCCCGCGGACCAAACATCTCGAAGAACTCGGGGTCCTTTGGATAGTCGGAATCGTACGGCTCTTGCAAAGCGTTGAGGTGATACAGGATACTAAAGAACTCGTCAAAGCCGTGGACTGTTGGGAGGTACTCGTTGCGATCGCCAAGGTGATTCTTGCCGATTTGAGCGGTTGCATAGCCCATTGGCTTTAGTAGCTCAGCAATTGTTGGGTCAGAGTCTTGTATTCCGACCGTGGCGGCGGGTAAGCCAACCTTCAACAGCCCAGTTCGGAAGGGCGTCTGCCCAGTGATGAACGCCGCGCGTCCCGCCGTGCAGCTCTGCTGCCCGTAATAGTCAGTGAACAGCGCTCCCTCGGCCGCAATGCGATCGATGTTTGGGGTTCGGCCTGGGCACTCGAAGACGCTTTGATCCGGCGATTCGGCGCTCTGCCAAAGGGCGACGCAGACGTTACGCTGAGAACCGACAACGCGCTAGTCTACGCCTCGGAACTCTATCGCGAACTGGCCAAATCCTATGGCTTGCATCAGGAGTTCATTCTTCCGCACACGCCCGAGCAAAACGGCGTCGCTGAATCGTTTATGGGAACCCTTAAGCTCGAGTGCGTCTGGCAGTATCGCTTCGAAACATATGAGGAAGCGAAGGCAACGATCACGGCATGGGTTAAGCATTACAACGAGACGCGACCGCACTCGCGCCTTGACTATCTACCGCCGGTCGAATGGCGCCGCCGGCAAGCCGGAATAAGCGCCTAATCTGTCCAGCTCCCGAGGGGGTCACATCAAGTCCGCGATGCTCTGAGAGCGTACCTCGACCAATCCTCAAGACGTTCCTTACGGCTGCTGGTTGAAGATTGCGCCCAGCATGGCATCAAGGCGTCATTACCAACCCTAAAGCGTTGGTCAGTGCGTTACTGCTGGCAGCGCCTAGCAGCCGAGCATGATCGAGCGGCAGCAGAGCAGAGCATGGCCAGGACTATCGATTTCCAGGCTCGGACTATGCAGGCCCATTTCAAGCTGATTGACTCAGCAAAACGGCGATACGACTTGCTTCTGGATCCAAGTAACCCGAACCTTACGCCGGCACAACGAAGACGCGCAACGCGTGTAACCGTTTCCGACTACGTGCGGCTTCTGAAGATCGAGGACGAACTTTATAAACGCCTTGAGCGGTTCGAGACTAGAAGATCGGCTGAGCCAGAACAACCCACAAGCTCGTACACGGACGAAGAGCTAGATGCTATGATGCGAGCCCTCGCAGAAGTTCGCCATGGACTTCCACTGATGCGGCGAGATCGAAGAAATCACGCTCGATCAGATGAAATGGCCACCCACTGTGAGACAAGCGCTTAAACACCTCGGGCGGTTCGATGCGGCAAGATTGGGCGATCCAGAAAAACCAACACAGACGAAGAGCTGCACGTCATGATAGAGGCATTAGCCCGCTATCGCTACGGCCTCCCGCCCCGCGTGTAGATCAACCCGCGATCGCGAAGCCGTGGGCGGGGCGGGGGTGATTAGACCTTGAGCGCTTCGTCGACCGCCTGATCTTCCGACCACGTCGCACCTTCGGCCGCGAGCTTTTCGATCTCGGCGTCGCTCAGCTGCTCGCGCAGCGCGGCCATGAGCTTCTGGTAGCTCCACTTCTCGGTGGCTTCACGCTCATATCCGAGCTCTTTATACTGCGCATCGACGTAGCCGATCAGCTGCGCTGCACCGCGAACTTCTCCGCGCAGCGCCCCGAGCAGCGCGAAATGTTGCAGCGCGATCGCGGTCAGTAGAGCACGTTGTGCCTGTCGTGCCAAGCGCAACGCTTCGCGGGCAGCCTCACGGGCGCCAACCACGTCTCCCAGCGCAATGCGATACGCGGCGATGTTATCGTAGCCGAGAGCCAACCCCGTCTGGTTCTTCCCGCGTGAGTCGATCTCAAGGGCCTCTTCCACCAGGCGCAGGGCTTGCTCCACCTGCCCATCGCCAAACTCCAGCTCCGCGAGACCTGCCAGCGCTCTGCTCATCCCGCCCTCGTCACCAAGAGCTTTGTATGCGTCGAACGCCTGCGCAAACACCTCGCGCGCGGCGACAACATCGCCGCGAGACCGCTGGAGTAACGCCTGCTGGCTGAGGCACGCAGCCACGCCCACCTTATCCGCGCACTCGCGCATCAGCGCAAGCGCGCGTGCATTCAGGTCACTGGCCTCCTCGAATTGGCCCATTTGAAAGAGACCGTGCGCAAGAGGGTAGAGTGCCCAGGCCGCTTCACGCCCGTCGCCCAGCGCATCAGAGAGCGCCAGGGCCCGCTGCGCGCAATCGTGACCGCGCTTACCGTCCGAAAGCGCGGCGAGCGCGCGCCACAGCCTGGCCGCCACCTGCGGGTGAGCGGCTTCGTCAAGACTCGCCTGCGCTTGGCCAATCCAATAGCGCCCCTCCACCGCGAGTCCGCCGTGAAACCACAGCCTTCCCAGCGCTCCGGCTACGGCACCACCAAGCGCCGTATCGCATCCGTCTTTGAGCGCCCACTCCAGCACGGCGCGATAGTTGTCGAGCTCGAGTTCCACGCTCGCCAGCCAGGCCGCGGGCGATCTGCCGTAGCGTTCGTCGGCCGCCTGCGCCTGAGCGCGGAAGTACTCGCCGTGGCGACGAGCCACTCGCTCGCGCTCGCCAGCGCCCGTAAGCTTCTCCAGCGCATAGGCGCGCGTGGATTCAAGCAGCCGGTAGCGTTCGTATTCGCCGGCCGTATCGGCCACCACCAGCGACTTGTCGGTCAGCGACGCGAGCAGATCCAAGACATCGAGCTCTTCGATGCCGTCGCCCGTGCACACCGCAGTAGCCGCATCCAGGCTGAAGCCGCCGGCGAAGATCCCCACCCGATTGAACAGCATCTGCTCTTGGGGACTGAGCAGGTCGTAGCTCCAGTCAATCGTCGCGCGCAGCGTCTGTTGGCGCGGGAGTGCATCGCGACCGCCGCCGGTGAGGATCTTGAAGCGTTCGTTGAGCCGTTGCGCGAGGTTGGGGATGCTCAGGATCTTCACACGTGCAGCGGCGAGTTCAATGGCGAGCGGAATGCCATCGAGCCGCCGGCAGATCTCGGCAATGATCGGCGCGTTCTCGTCGGTGAACGCAAACGAGGCACTTGCGGCCCGAGCGCGTTCGACGAAGAGCGCAACGCCGGTGGGAAGATCGAGCGAGGGCACGTGATACGTCGCTTCGCCCGCGACTCCCACCGCCTGGCGGCTCGATGCCAGCACTTTGACCTTCGGCGCCGCGTGCAGGATCGCGGAGATCACGCGCGCGGCGGGCTCGACGAGATGCTCGCAGTTGTCGAAGACTAGCAGCAGCTGTTTGCCTTTGAGCGCTCGCGCGAGATTCTCGACGAGATCGCCTTCGGATGGGAGCGTGATGCCCAGCGCCAACGCGACGGTCGTGGGAATGTACTCGCCTTGACTGAGCGGTGCGAGTTCGACGAACCACACACCGTCGCTGAAACTGTCAATGAGATCGGCTGCCACGTGTAAGGAGAGGCGCGTCTTGCCGACGCCTCCCGAGCCGACGAGCGTGACCAAGCGGTGCCGTTCGATCAGCGCGGCGACCTCGGCGATCTCCGTCTCGCGGCCGACGAAGGAGGAAATCTGCGCGGGCAGGTTGTTGGAGAGGTGTTCGAGCGAACGCAACGGCGGGAAGTCGGCGATCAGCTCAGGGGCGATCAACTGGTGGATGCGTTCGGGCTGCGCGAGGTCTTTGAGCCGGTGCTCGCCGAGATCGCGCAGACTGCACTCCGGAGGTAGGTCATTACCGATCAGGTCGGTGCAGGCACCCGAGAGCAGCACTTGGCCGCCGTGGCCGGCCGCGAGTAAACGCGCGACGCGGTTGACGGTTGGGCCGAAGTAGTCGCCGTCGCGTTCGTCGGCACTGCCCGCGTGCAGCGCCATGCGCACGCGCAATCCCTCGATCGCCAAGAAGTCTTCGCCTGCCAGCGCGCGTTGCGCGTCGAGCGCCGCGGCGAGGGCATCGCGCGCGGTTGCAAAGGCCGTGCAAAAGGCGTCGCCCATCGTTTTAAAGACGTACGCGCCGTGGGCTTCCATCGCCGCGCGCATCAGCGCATCGTGGCGTGCGAGTGCGGCGGCCATCGCTTCGCGGTCGCGCTCCCAGCGCACGGTGCTGCCCTCGATGTCGGTAAAGAGAAACGCGACCGTGCCGGTCGGGCGAGCCGAGGCCGGCGGCCCCGAATCTAGCTGGGTCGCCATGGACCCGCGTTTCGCGCTACGGGCGTTCCCCTCCGCCGAGTATCTTCTCGGGCGAAGGGGGCCACGGCTTCGGTGGCAACGTCGCCAAATCGGGCACGATTAAGCCGCGTCAGGCCGGACAGAAAACGAGTCACGCTTAGGCCGGGAGTGAGCCTCAAAAAGCCGTTTCGAAAGCTCTTACAACGGCCTAGGAAGCGCGAGAACACCTGGATGACTCTAATATCGCGTCACGACATTTGAACGATCCTTGCGGCCTAATTCCGCCTCCTACACTCCACTTGGAACAGCCCTAAGTCGGCTGCACAAAGTAGTTGGTCCAGAATGATACCGACCTAATACCGGGACTGTACCAAGAATAGGGGTTTGAGCCAGGATCTCGAGAGAGATGCGATACTAATCGTGACACTGGCACACGGCCGTCCGCGTCGTCACTGGTCACCTTTAGGTCACCTCTTACGCACGTCTCGTATCCCCTTGGCAAGTCTCGGCACGTCTTCCGTACGAAGTGGCATAACGAAAACGCCTGCAAAATAAGGCTCTGCAAGCGTTAACGTGTTTCTCTACTTTTCGACAGCTTAGTCTAGAGCCGCATTTGAAGACCGTGCGAAGATCAGCGCTACAAGCACGGTCTCGGTTTGGTCGCTTAGCGCGCTTTAGTCGCGCCCAATGTCCAAGCTACACAATGTGCTACATTGGCTCACGAGCGCAGTCTTTAATTTAGCAGAGAAACGCGCGCGAACCAATGTTCATAGGGTTTTGCGTTGGTGGAGATGGGGGGACTCGAACCCCCGACCCCTTACATGCGAAGCAACAAATCCGGTTCAGCAAAAGCTTGCTGTATCAGGCTTTTCGGCCCGTTATGCCGCTTTCTCCCCAGTTTACTCCCCACAGAGCACCCTGTTAAGAATCGTCTCCATGGCGATCGTCGGTTGATCGCGAAGATTGTCTGGGGCGAAAAGGACGTCCGGGTTCGACTCCCGGCCATCCCACGAAAACCAGCCTTATTTCACAGGCCTATTGATCAGGCGAAAGCGCCGTGGTGGCCATTTGGTGGCCGCGCCGTCAAAAAAGGGAGGCTGACCTGAGTGTAAACCTCGACGAAATGATGCAGCGAATACGGGAACGAGCCGAAGAGGCATCCATGTTCGAAATAGCGGTGGCGTGTCCGTCGGTGTATAATCGATCATCACTAAGCAAAGGGGGCCAGCGATTACGCTCGGCCCCCGGCCATTCACTACGCTATTTTGTACGATACTTTATGGAACAAGCACTGGAGTAACGGCCACGGCGTAGTCAACTGACTCGGGTGGACCTAGGACGGTCTTCTCCGGCGCGCCCCCGGCCGGATATACGTACTCACTCGTTCCGGGCTCATACGACTGGCCAACGCCTTCGTAGGGTGCCCAAAGGCCGCGACCTGAGGCGCGAAACGCAAACGTCCCTGCGGGATTACCCGAGTTAGTCAACGGAGTAGTCGAGACCGGACTGCCGAGAGAGCCACCCTTCGGCGGATCGTAAGTGTCGATAGCCACCGCATTTTCGTTTGTCTCCACAAGAATGGCGATCCTATCCGCCTTGTCAACTCTAACGCCACCGGAGTACGCAATCGTATTAGTGATGGTGAGTGTCTTGATTTTCTTCGCGTTGCAGCCGCCATCAATTTTGCCGAAGACCGAACCGCCGCCGCCGACGTAGAGGTTTTCTTTGTCGTCAAATGCCGCGCCATATTGTAACCCGTTTGGAAAAACCGATGCATTGGCAAGAACCGTGGCGCACGGCGTCGTCGAGTCAGCAGCGAAAAAAAGAACGCCATCACCGCACTGGCTGCCTGACGGAATCGTGCAGGTCTCTACGGCAACGGTGCCTTGCCGGGAAACCGCGACGCCCACGGGGCCTCGCCCTGCAGGAAATGTTAACTTTGGCCCATTCGTGTAGGGAGGCGCATAGATCCTCACACCAAAGTTGAAATCTACGGCATAGAGGTCGCCCGCGAGGTCAGTCGCGAGATCGATTGCGTTAGCACCGGTAATTTGGCCGACCACCTTGTTCTTGCCACCTTGCAGATAAATATCAACGTTGTTGTTTGCAACGAAGAGCAGCGGCTTCCCGACGGCCCGAGGGTCCATGAAGCTCGGCGTTGTCACGCCGTGACCGGAAACGATGCCTCCGTGCATCGCCAGGAAACTGTTGAGGCGGCCATTTTGAAAGTCTTGCTGCTGGGTGGACGAGCTCCCGGTGCCTACTTGCGCGAGAGGAGCCGGCGCCATTTGTGAAATGCCGCCGCAACCGGACAGCATTGTGAGTGCAATGGATGCGGTCAGTGCATGACCCGTTGCGTTGAAACCACGCATGATTGAGTGCTCCTATGGAAGCGGGCAACCGAGGAGATCTCACGAGATTTGTAGGCTTAGATCAACGAGGCCGCCAGTGGTTTAGTGTCGCCTAACTCATCCTGCGCTTGGGGAGGTAATAGGTCAAGGTACACCTATACAGCTTATCTGTACAGTTCGGGCGACAGCTGGAGGCGGGATGGAAGCGGCCAGTCGACACCACTTCGGCGCTCTGCTCAGGCAGTTTCGCCTCGAAGCGGGGATGACGCAGCAGATCCTCGCCGAGCGGGCAAAGCTCAGCGTGGAGGCGATTGGCGCGCTCGAGCGCGGGGCCCGAACACGGCCCTATCGCGAGACGGTAGCGTCGCTGGCAGATGCACTTGAGTTATCGCCCGAGCGTGAGGCGCTCCTACAACGTGCTGTCGACATCCCTAATCCGCCCCGTCGACGAGAGCGCATCGACGCGCTGAAACCGTCGCTGCTGAGGATCGTGCGTTCCGACGCGCAAGCAACGCCGAGACACAATCTCCCTGCGCAACTAACATCTTTCGTTGGTCGGCAGCACGAAGTTGTTGAGATTACCAGGCTGCTGGCCGAGCATCGACTGATCACGCTTGTCGGTGCCGGCGGAGTGGGAAAAACGCGCATTGCCGTGCAGATTGGCGGCGAACTGCTCGATGGTTATACGGACGGTGTTTGGCTGATCGACCTGGCCCCACTTGCGGCCGAAACACCGGTGGCGAGCGCGGTTTTAAATGCCCTGCAGCTTCCTCCTACCGCCGGGCCCGCGTTAGACGCGGTCGTAGCGTACCTCAAGACTCGCCGTCCCATGTTGATCTTGGACAACTGCGAGCACGTTATGGAATCGGCTCGCGAAGTCGCCGCCAGCATAATTCAGTCGTGTCCGTACGTGTCCATTCTGGCCACGAGCCGCGAGGGGTTGAAGATTGCCGGCGAACGTATCTACAGACTACCTTCGCTCTCAACTCCAGCCGATTCAAGCGTGAGCGCGCACGGCATCCTGCCGTATGGCGCGGTCGAGCTATTCGTCGATCGTGCGCTCGCGGCGAATCCAGCCTTTGCGTTGACCGATGATAACGCCCCGGATGTTGCTGATATCTGCCGTCGCATTGATGGTATTCCACTCGCGCTCGAGCTCGCCGCCGCACGCGTAAAGGTGCTCGCCCCCCGCCAAATCGCCGAACGGCTCCGCCAGCGCTTCCGTCTGCTGACCGGCGGCGACCCGCGCGCTCTGCCGCGACACCGAACGATGATCGCCTTAATCGACTGGAGCTACGACCTGCTGACGCCGCGCGAGCAGAGGTTTTTTGAATCGCTTTCGGTTTTCGCCGACGGTTGCACGCTCGACGCCGCAACGGCAGTCTGTGCCACTGAGGCCGAAGACGACCTCGACGTAATCGACCTCGTTGCATCGCTTGCATCGAAGTCACTCCTCGTCGCGGAGCTGGTCGGCAACGAGCAGCGCTATCGCCTTTTAGAGTCGTCGCGGCAGTATGCGAGTGCCAAGCTAATAGCACGGGGCGAGCAGGCAGCATTCTCTTGGCGCCACGCGCTGTTCTATGTGGAACTGGCGGAACAACTGGAGAGAAAGTGGGCTACGATGCCTGATCGCGAGTGGCTTCCCCAGACCACCGTGGAATTGGAGAATTGGCGGATGCTGCTTGAGTGGGCATTGACGAAACGAGGTGATGTCGTCTTAGGCCAACGTTTGGCTGCACTGCGCACCGTTATGTTGCGCGGCTTTCCGATAACCGAGGGCCGGCGTTGGGTGCGCGCGGCGATGGATTTAGTAGATGAAAGCACGCCATCCCGGCTTGTTGCGCAACTCGAACGCACCGAAGCCGACGGCGCTCGTCGATTCGGCGAATTCAAGGCGGCGCTGGATGGAGCTGAGCGCGCCTTGTTGCGGTATCGCGAACTTGGTGACCGCCCGGGAATCGCCGCGATGCAAAGCCTTGCGGGCACAATGCTCGCGGTGCTCGGAAGGCCCATGGAAGCTGAACCGCTGTTGCGTGAAGCTTTGGAAACGGCGGATACCATAGGTGATAACCAGTTGAGGGCCACCTCTGTGCACCGATTAGGCCTAGTCTGGTCGGTGCTTGGTGATCTCACCCGCTCAAACGCCTACCTCACCGAGGCGCTTTGTCTTGCGAAGATGCTCGGCGCGACGATCCTAGGGGCCGCGGTAGGGACCGCCCTTTCTCAAAACGCGTATCTTGCCGGCGACCCCGAAACGGCCCTGCGGCTTACCGACGATGTTCTCGCGGACTACCGCTCGTTAGATTCTCCGGGAACTGCACCGAATATCGCCTACACGCTCGCCGACAAGGCAACGTATCTAATCGCGTTGGGTCGCTACGACGAGGCCCAAATACAGGCCGACGAGGCGCTGGCACTGGCTCGCAGCCTTCAGCTCGCGTTCATGATCTCCAGATCGCTGCAGCATCTCGCGGTAGTAGCGTTGCTGCGGTCTCAAGCCGAAGGAGAACTTACGGCGGTGGACTGCGCGGGAGCCGCTCGAGTTTTCGGCTTCGTCGAGGCTCGCCTCTCTGCCCTCGGTGACACGGAGGACCTAGACCGTCCCTATTACCAGGGTGCTCTCGCCCTGCTACGCGATGCCACAGGTGCAGACAAACTTACGCACCTCATGGCTACCGGCGCGACGATGACCGAGGATGAGGCGGTCGCGCAAGCGCAGGCGCTGGAGTAAGTGTGAGGACCGCCCTTTTGTTCTTTATTAGTCAATATTAGTCAATCGGCTCGCTGGGACGCGGGGCCTTGTATAGGCCGGAGATGCTATGATCCACGCGTGAGGTAGACCGATGGGGCCTGGGGTTCATAACCCGTAAACGAGTTTTTGGTCACCTCACGCGGTGTTCCATCCATTCCGAACAGTTGCTTGGGCTTCGAGCCCGCATTGACAAGATTGGAGTTGGAAGGTTGGACGAATGCATCTTTGTCGGCATCGACGTCGCAAAGGACCAGATCGACGTTTGCCTGCAGCCCGCGGATATCTACCGAACGTTCCCTAACGAGAAAAGCGGCTTCGATGAGCTGCAAAAGCTCCTTGCCCATCAGCGGATCACGCTGGCGGTTATGGAGTCGACCGGCGGTTTAGAAATTCCGGTTGCCGCGTCGCTGGGCTGTGCCGGCGTCCCCATCGCAATCGTAAACCCGCGCCAAGTGCGCGACTTTGCTAAGGCCTCTGGGCGCCTCGCAAAGACCGATCGTCTGGATGCGGCCATCTTAGCGCAATTCGGTGCCGCCATTCGACCGGCGGCTCAAGCGCTGCGGGGCGACGAACACCGAGCACTGGCTGCGATCATGACTCGACGCGTGCAAATCATCGACATGATCGTCTCTGAGAAGACCCGGCTGTCGTCGGTACCGAACTCTGAGATGGCCAAAGATATTAAATCGCATATCGCCTGGCTCGAGAAGAGACTTCGCAAAATTGACGAGGATCTTGGGAAACGGGTGAAGCAAACGGCGCTCTGGCGCGAGCGCGATGAGCTCTTTCGAAGCGTGCCCGGTGTCGGCACCGTTGTTTCGCACACGCTCTTGGCCCATCTCCCCGAACTGGGTACCCTCGACCGCAGAAAAATCGCGGCCCTTGTTGGTGTAGCGCCATTGAACTGGGACAGTGGCAGGATGCGTGGACGACGCGTCATCTGGGGTGGTCGAGCTGCCGTTCGGAAAGCGCTCTATATGGCGGCAGTCGCATCCATCAAGTGGAACCCGATTATCACGGCATTCTATAAACGCTTGAGAGCTGCTGGGAAAAAACCCAAAGTGGCGATCGTGGCCTGCATGCGCAAGCTCTTAACCATCCTCAATAGCATCGCCCGCTCAGGGGAAGCCTGGCGCAGCTGCACCTAAATTCCCCCGATACAGTTGCTCGTTTTGAAAGGTGCTTTAAGGGGACCAAAGGGACGGGAAACCTACCAGAGAGATGCGACACGACAGCCTGATCTATGAAGCCGCTGACGGAAGTTGCTGTCCGGGTGGTGGGCCTGACAAAGCGATGCCGCAATAGGTAGGCCACTCCCCAGGTGACGGATGGCCGTCCAGGTGCCGATGGAGTAAGGCGTCGTAGCTGCGCACCCCGCCACCACCATTTGCCACCTTTGAGGACAAGCGCGACGACTCCACGGAAGTGGCGTCCTGCGCGCCACGCAGCGACTGCTTCCGGCCGTCGGTTACGACCCAATCGACAACTATCGTTTTGCCCGAAAGGCCGTCATCTTGAGCGAGTAACAACGGGAGATCGTGCCGAATCATGTCGACCGCCGCGGGCGGCCCGATCTCCACGCTTGGCCCAGCTCGCACACAAGGCGGAGAGACAACGATAAGCGCCACGACCAGGAGCACCGTGAGCCCTGTGGCCCTCCGAACCACAATTTCGATGCTATTCGAGCAGTCAGTAGCCCTACTGGGACTTGGCCCTGGATCGGGAGCCAACGATTACTGTAATGCAGGCGGGTCGCTCGCCTAAACAGCCACGTTGCGCTTTGCGCGTTGAGTAGGTGCTGTCGTAGGATTGTCTTAAACGCGTCGCATCGCTTCGCAGGCAAAAGGCACAGATCCATTAGAGAATCGAGCGCCTCCGGTCTCCGACCGAAGCGCGACCCCTGACACGGATTTTAAATGCTCGCCGATCCTTCGACATTCCGCGAAAGCAAAACGCCAAATTCCTTGTGGAATCAAGCGTTTCCGTTGGTGAAGATGGGCGGCCCGAACGTCTGACCCCTTCCATATCGTGCAAGGAGTCCGAATCGTCTTTAAACTCCGCCTTGGGATCGCGACGCAAGACCAACTGTCGTTAGCGTGGCGTCCTGATTCGTTTGCCCACGAAAAACGAAAACGCCGAAATCCCTAAAGGAATCGGG
>CAWADW010000003.1:0-1543054 GCA_963781145.1 uncultured Pseudomonadota bacterium
TATGTTGTGTGTACTTACTGGTACGACTACGTATTGCTGGGACCATCACGGCGACGTTGCTATGTTTGAATGTGAAGAGATGCGCCACCGTCATCTTTGGCCGAGTATCAGTGGCTCTCGTGCAAGCGCAGAGTAAGACGGCAACCGTGAGGCATGAGGCGACAACAAACTTGCCCACCATGCCCTAATTGGATGTGGACCCAGCGTTTGCTTTCCTGGCAGAAGTACATTCTCAGCGGATCCGACCACCATGGAATCACTATCCGCTGGATCACCCATAGACTTCGTCCTGGGTTCATTGGGCTTTGGACGATAATAAGATTGTGACCGCTGTACGATACGTATTCGGAGTTTCGTTCCTTTTTTGGGGTGCATGTTACTTAGTCAGTGCACTCCTAAGCGTACTTTCCATAGGCGCGTGGCCGCCGCTTCTTCTTGTAGTTAAGGCCGCGCTGTTGATACTGGCGGATTTTTGATTTTGCCCAAGCGCCAATCAAGATCGAAGCCGAAGCCAAATAACCCCTATCCTAAGAAGAGGAATCGAATCGTTGCTTGGATTGTCGTCATCTGGAGTTTCCTTGGCATCGTGACTGCTACTGTTCCTCGCGTCGCGGCAGGCTCCAACCATTAATTTGATACATCTTATCACGCAGGCGGGAGTTCGGCGGTGATGGTGATGCTGGGACGTTTGTTTGTTGCGCATCAATCATATGGCGCGGTAACAAAGCACCTGTTGGAAAGCGAGGGTCCATTCTAACTTTTCCACTTTACATGCTGGAAAAAGATGACTTCTCTTTCCGTCAAGTTGGTTCGGAGTCTGACCTAGGCTGGTATGAACAAACCGACATTGAAAATGACGAATATGAAGGTTGGGATTCAACGGGCGGCCACTTCGCTCTCACTTGGGACAAAAACCGACTCAAACCTGCGGTAGCGTTCTCTGGTGAAGAATATCAGGACCCAAATGCGTTCTTGAAGGCAGCGTTAGAATATCAACGTCGCTACGCCGATCACCATGACTCTCCACATCTAATTAATCCTGACGCGGTCGTAAGGGTTGCCGCGAACGTCTGTCCAGGAGCACGTTGAATGCCATTCCTAATTTGGCTCTTTCTGTTCTTGCTTGCGATCCTAGTGCTCACCTGGGTTTTTTTCGCGGTGGCTCTAAACCAAGCCATTCAAAGTCGGCTTGAAGCGATGTCGCAAACCAGATTCAGAAGAGTGTTTGTCATTTGGTTAATTGTCGCGGTACTGCTTGTTGGTGGTTGGATAATCGGGATGTCTTGGCCACCCACCATGGAGAACATTGGGGCTTTGTTAACTAGCCCAATCGGCATGATTCCGGTTGTCATTGTGGCTGCCATGTTGGCTGCTTCGTTTGTTCCCTTCTGGAAGGAAAGCAAACGCAGACAAAATCTCATAGAGCACGGCGCTCCAAAGCGCCAGGAGTTGCAAGACCAAGGGCACGGGAGGATCAGAAGTGAAGCCTAGGGGCGCCTACAAGCTATGCCGAAGGCTGGTAATGATTGTCTCGTCCGTATCACATCGCTTGAGTGGCTGAAGGTAGGTAATAGTTTATGGCCATCGACGACATCATCAAAGCCGCGACTAGGGCGGTTGCGAACGATTTAAAGCCCCTCAGAGGAGACAAGGACGATTTGTGTCCATCTATCGTGACAATTGGCCCTGAGGGGCAAACGAAGAGGACGAGAATCTGGAAGACGTTTCCTGATCCGGCAGATGCGCGGCGACGTTTCTTTGCAAAAATATTTGCCCAGCATGTCAACAAGCAAACGAAGGCAGTAGCCTTGTGCTACATGGCGTGGCAAGCGAAACTTTCCGATGACGAAATGGCAGCGGTCGCACGAGGGGAACCAATCCCAACCATATCTTCCCGACCAAACCGAGAAGAAGTCGTCACAATAGTGTGCATGACGATCGAGGGCGGGTTTGCTTGCCTTAAAGCCCCGGTTGTCAGGAGGGAAGACAAAATGATCACTGCTGACGATTTTGCCGCGAAGAGTTGAGGAAGGCTTCATCCCAGAGGCCATACGCGCGCATTTGCAAATCCCGCCCCTGAGAAGAAGCCTTGGTGGCGGTTTAACTGCTAGTTGTGCGGGTCAACTCCAATGAGGCCCTGTGATCTACGATGATCGCGCTCAAGGTGCATTCACACTACAGATCGACCAAAGAGTCAGAAACAAAACGCCGAATCACTGCGCACATGCACTTTGAGCGCCTCAGGATCGACGGTGCGCCCGCATTGCTAAACTCCGCGATGAAGGAGTTCAAATGGGACGGGGCTCTGCTCGATGTCTACATCGACAACACGACACCTAAGGATTGGCAAACACTGATTGATTTTGTCAGAAAGAGCGATCTCAAATGGAAGTTTACCATCACCGATAAATCCACGGCCCTCCCAGAGTCGGTGGAGGCAATCTTCCAAAGACGGGATGATGCGCCGACGTGTCTGTCAATTACCGTTGACTCCATTGAACTGCGTTCGTATTTCTTTTCGCCAGACGACATTGACTTCGATCTTGATCCACGCCAAGTAAACAATGTGGAATCGGTGCAACGATTGTTTCAACTGCTTCGAAGGTTGAGTGATGTCTTGGGTAGGGATGTAGTGCTAACACCTGAGGGCGGGAGGACCATTACAGCGGACGGTTCGTTGTACATGACACTATTTCGAATTGCGCCGGGTCAAAATAACGTTGAGCACAGGTTGAGTGAATGACGTGGCTCGAATGACAACTGTCGCTCGACTCGTTTTGATCGCTGGAACAGTGGTTCTGCTTATCTGCATTATTCTCTCGCGGTCAATCGCGGATCCGACGCCATCACCACCTGCTACTGTAAACCCCACCCCAACAAGTACACCCTGGGTTTGGTGGTGGGATAATCCAGACGCATTCTCAATTACACTTAGCACAGACAAGTCAACGTACAACCTCGGCGACGACATCCTGGTAAAGATTCAAGAAACAAACACATCTCACGATGCAATTGCATTTAATCACCTGGGAGCGACTAGCGATTATGACCTGTACACATCGCAGGGCACGACATTAATGAAACCCTACCCCGGAGGGCTGCGAACCGGATGTATGGTACCGTGGCCAGGCATTTTTCGGGGGCCGATCTTGTCGCCGGGGCAAACCTTACTCGAATGCGGCACTAAAGGAGCCTATACGTCCATAACGGGTGGGGACTAAAAGTTGCGCAGCCCGGCATTTATCATCTAGTGGCGATTTCCGTGAACATAGAGCAGCATACTTACCCCAAGGGCCGCTACTTCGACCTCACGCAACTGTCCAACATCGTGGAAATTACGGTGACTCAGTAGCCTCACTCTTGAGCCGCCGTCGGCACATGCCTCTTGCGCAGCACCACGCAACATTTGAACGCGCACAAGGGGATGGGTTCTCCTAAAGAGCGACCCATGCTACCCGGAAAGCCGGGAACAGAAGCGGGGATAAACCGGGGACAACGTGGGGACGAACGGGGGAGCGTCGCCCCCGGCCTTTCCACCAGCGCGATTGCAACCAAAGTGCGTTTGTCATTTCTATCACCACAGTCGTCGCAATTTTCGATTTCCCATCCAGTCTCCCACGTTGAAGAGGATTACGGTGTTAATGATAATCGAAATCAAGACCAATAGAACCATTTGGCCAAAATGCTGGCGTACAGGTTGAAAGAAGCGCTCGAAACCGAACCACGGTTGCAACAGCATCGCTGCGAAGTTTGCCCATGCTTTATTCTCCGTGAGCACAACCATGAGACACGAGGTGGAAACAAGGAAAAGGTAGCCGACTGATAATGTCCAGCGCCACTTCACGGCGGACTCATTCTACATCCACTCGCATCCGCTCAGTCTAATTCGGCTCCTAGACTTCATTCGTTCGACGCGCTTTGGCCCCGTGTCTGCGTAGGACTTCAGCCAGATCCCGTCGGCCCAAGAATTCGAGCAAGGCAATCTCGATTACGGCGCTGGTACTTACCCTCAGACCCAGCGCACGGAGCCGAGCCCGAACCTCATCGACGCGCACAGCCAACCCGCTTGGCACCAAGCCCGTGATCCTGGTGAACTCTTGAGAATCGGCTCTTTTTTTTGACATGTCCCGCGGGTTCTGGGCTGTTGGGACACTTCCTGTCCCACTATTACCCTGTTATGCTATTGGGAAATAGTGTATACTGTTAAGATAGGCCCGGAACACTACGCTTCAAGGAGGCAAAAGCAGACAAATGCGAGGTCGGAAGACCGTTCACAACTCGGTCACAACTCGGCAATGTATCGGCTATGTTCGAGTCAGCACTGAAGAGCAGGCCCGCAACGGCGTATCGCTGGCGGCGCAAGAAGAGCGCATCAGAGCCTTCGCTGTTGCCACAGGACGTGCTTTGAGCGACGTAGTCATAGATGATGGCGCATCGGCCAAGGATCTCAAGAGGGTCGGCATGCAGCGCATCCTGGCGGGCATACGAGCGGGCTAGATCAGCGCGGTCGTCATCTTAAAGTTGGACAGATTGACGCGCTCGGTCAGTGATCTGATGCAACTTATCGGGTTGTTCAACAAGAATGACGTGGCGCTGGTGTCGATCTCTGAAACCCTTGATACTGGCACCGCTACAGGTCGTATGCTCATGACCGTCATCGGCACGATTAGTCAGTGGGAAAGAGAGGCCATCGGTGAGCGCACCGCATTCGCGCTGACGCACTTGCGTCGCGCTGGGAAGGTGTATGGCCGAGTGCCGTTTGGGTGGCGTCGGGATGGCGATAACCTCGTCGTGGATCCACATCAACAGCGGGCCCTGAAGATGGCGCAAAAGATGTTCTCATCGGGTGCTTCGCTGCGCCAGATCGCGGCGGAACTAATCGGCCAGGGTGTGGAGACCGCCCGCGGGGGCATCCGCTGGCATGCAGCCAGCGTGCGGTCAATTCTGCGTTCTAAAGCGTCGGCGGACGCCGTTTAACGGAGGTGAAAATGGAACCGACTCAGGACGCTGACCCCGATGATCAATCATTGGTGCAGTTGCTTACCGATGCGAAGTTCGAGTTCTCCAAAACGGAGAGCGGCTACCAAGTCACATTCCCAGGAACTCTGCGGCCCTGGGATATGCGGATCCGCGCTTCCAACGGTTGGCTGACCGTCAGAACCTATGTTATGGCCTTGCCAACATCACTAGCCGTCAGGGCGAAGTTGCTAGAAACAATAGCACGCTTGAACGGCGATTTGGCTATGGCAAAATTTTGCATCGGTTGGGACGCAATATGCCTATGTCTTGAAGATCTAATCGGGCATTATGGCGGATCCACACTGAGCGACTCCTATGTTACTATCGCGACTTAGGGGAGTACCATTACCCGCGTCTTCTAGACACCGTGCGCGGATCCGAAGACCTGGATGCGCTTGAGAAGGCGTTCAAGCGGGTGTCGTGAGGTGCTGGAGGAGCCCGTGAGAAGTGACACTCAATGCTTCTGGTTCAACATCTGAAAATACGGAGGCTCCTCTTCTCGAAGGTCAGTCGAAATGTATTCGGACCATTCCTTTTTCACCTTGTTTGACTCTGAAACGCTGAAGACTTTCTCGTCGTGAGAAAAGAAAAGAAAGTACCTGCCGTGATCTGGTATCAAAAAAGCATCCCACCCGAAGAAAAGTGGAAGAACGGAAAACGCTCTTTGATCTAGGAACTCATTCTCGTTGAATAGATGAGTTGGCGTTTGTATAAGCGGCTCTTTAATCCCGTAGCCTAACCTCATTCGGTCTAAGAGCCTTTGACCTACCTCCTCTATTTGCTCACTCCAGATATCCCAATCGGTTAGTAACAACATCGACCCGCCAAAATTACCTTCTTCACGTGCCAATAACGAATAGAGCATTGCCGCTATCTGCGGAGGGGTGGTTGGGATTGTGAGGGCCACAGAATGGGGTTCAACGAGCGAGTAATGCAGCCAGCCGCGTCCATCCCGATAGTCAAAGATATGCCTCTTTTCCAACCAACTTCTCAACGCAACTTTGTCGAGCACTTCCATTTTGTTAGGATCCTAACAGGCAAGGTGATGAAACTGCGATCTAACCTTAAATAATCTCTGGCGCGAGAATCGGACGCAAAAAATCGAAATATGACCAGAGTGCTCTTCGTTTTGAAAATCCCGATTGAAATCTACTCAATATACAAGACCCTTATTGGCTTTCCGTGGGCCAGCCTTGTAAGATCTCTTCGATCTTTCGTCTCCATGTCGGAATATGTTATCTCTACTCCGTCAGTAGGTTCGTTGTCAATTTTGCCGTCCAGCGAAGTGCCGACCTTAATCAATTTCCTGATTCCCACAAAAACCAATTTGGTGGGGTCGCCCCCGAGAGTTAGTCCACCTCTGCTTCGCTCATACATCTTTCCGAGCCTATGTGCCCTCTTCAGCGCAGCCTTTTCGCCCGTGGCGCTTATCAGTATGACATTCTCATAAAAGCGGCAGGAAGGTTCTCGTCGTTTCACTTTTTTCGCCCAGATGATTAAGTGCGCTGCAAACCAAGTACTTGATCGTCGGGAAGAATTCTTAATCGAGCGTCGAGCCATGATTAATCACATGCCCCTCCTAAAAAGGGGTCTTTGCTTGTTGCGATTGCCATCCCCACAAGGGCGACCAAAAGGATTTGCGTTCCGCCACACACCTAGGTGTGACCACTGGTCCCCTATAACTGCATACTCGGGCCCCGGACCCTCGCCTACGATGGGACTTAAATTGCGACCTGTTTTGATGTTGGCGGTTGTTTCTTTTCTGGCGACAGCGGTCAGTTGTGCAAATACCCAGCACGCTCAGCCCGTCGGGCCTAGTCCATCATCGCTCGCCTCCGTATCGGCAAACCAATCTCCAACGAGCGTGTCCAGTCGAGCGAAGGAATGGTTGAATCGCTGCATCACCGGTAATTGGGATTGGAAGCAGTTTGGGACTGGACCAAACGATGCGCCAACGAACACCTTTGTTCGCTATGGGATTGTCCAGGGGTTCCGTAAGGTGCTTGAGCCGTTCGGCGCTGTCAAATCGATGCAATATCTGGACCAGCGCTCATTTGTGAGCGACGAAGGCCATCATCGAACCGTCTATCGTTACCGCGTTCAGTTGGAGCGCGGAAATCTGATATATGAATTTGCGATGGACGCAGATGGTTACGTTGGTGGCGTTCTCGTCAGAACCAATGCTCTGGGATTTACCTTCTGGCGTTAATTGTGAACTCTAAGGCCTTTGTGCGGTTTGTATTTGTGCCTTGCGTGTTGGTTGTTGTGCTTTTTGGGTGCGCAACAAGGCCGACCGGTGCCCAACGTTGCCGACACCCAGGCGTGGCTAAATGCTGGAGTACCAGTTGGATCATCGAAAGCGGACGCGATAAGGTTTCTGAAAACGCATCGGATCCAAGGCCTTTCCGCTCAAAGCGATTACAAAGTGGGAACCGTATTGGGAAGGAGGCAGTTTTAATTACCGAGCACCACGGGTCATCTTTGCCGCGATCGGAGCACCGCCCGATCAGCGAACCCCCATCGTTTGGTGCCAAGATGAGTTGCTTATCAGTTTCGACAAGCACCTACATGTCAACGGTCGCTCCGTGCATCAGGAGTGCATGGGACCGTAACTAAGGCCGCTGGGTACTGCCATTACATCCCACTTCCAAACCAATCAATGAGGACGTACACAGCCATTACGCACTGGCACAGGATCATAAGAGTTTTAAAACCCAATGGTAAGAAGATCTTCTTTTGCCACGCTACCAAAGCAAGGAAGTATACAAGGAGCAAGGTGCCAGCGAAGGCCGAAGACTTGATCAGGGCACCGTCCTGCGGAATCGAGCCATTCAATTCGACGATGTACCAACTCTTAAGCCAGGTGAGAATGAATAGGATTGGCACGATGAAAAACGCTACCAACCTCATGAACCTGATCCACACGCTAGTTTGTGTTCGCCATGAACACTCGCGCTCTTCCCGGCCATTGAGCGAACGAGCTACGAGTCAAAGTTCGCACGCGTGATGAACGCCTTGTATGCATTACTCTTCGTCATTGCTCTGATCATTGTCACCCATCCGGTGTGGCTAGGTGTGGGCCTGGCAATCGCCGCGCTGTGCATACCGGTATTCAAGGTTATCTCGGAGCACTTCAAGCGTAAACTGGGACTCAATCGCGGGTTAGGATTATGGGATTGGTTCTTACCCGTCGGAGAGAATGAGTGACAGTTTTGACCGGCCAGGGTCCGGATCGCAATGATATGAGCCTGGCGATGAAGGTCGTTGTTGCGCTAGTCGCAGCGTTTCTATTCGTTGGCGCTGCGCTCGCTTCTTGGCTGCGATCAATTATTTTTGGTGCCATCCGCTGCATTTGGGGCAAAAACCAATCGACCAAAAGCAAATCGAAACGCGTGAAGCGCTTGTGCTGGCTCCAGCCTTAGAAGAAATAGGTATCCACGGCCAGGTGCAGGTCGATTACAATACCATGTACTTAACTATCAACCGGGATGAGCGGGACGCCAGAACTGTTAATCTTGCTCGACTCGTCTTCCAGAGATGGGGAGGTATCTACGCACGCGATCATCCGGGCACCCGCAGGTCGTGCACAAGAATCGTTGTGCTTGATCCGAGTGGAGCTATACTGCTTGATGAGGATGATTCACAGTTCATGAATCTGTAACGTTATGCGAGGCTATCTGATAAAGTACGTCGGCGTAGAACCACCGAAAGTCAGCACCCAGACAACTTCGCCGTGAACTGAAGTGAGACTGGAGCAGAGAATAGGCCTTATATATGGAGCCGATACTTTACGCTTTCAAATTAGCGTGGAACATTTTTTGGACCCTTGTGTTTGTGATCGCAGTAATTGTGGGCTGGCATTTGACTCACTTGCCCAACCCGACAGGAGAGCAGTTGGATATTATCGGCGTGTGCGTCATCATTGTGGGCTTTATGTGTTTCCGCTGGATAATGATTGACTGCGCTCGTTGCCTCCAAAGATTCCTGCGCGGACCAATGCTTTGAAATGACGCGGGCTGCGAATGTATTGCGCAAATTGCGGCTCATTTTCCGCTGACGATGCTAGATTTTGTTCTCGATGCGACGCGTCGCTTCAAAACGATCAACAAGACAGACGACATAGTTCATGGCGGATGTTGTCGGCCGCTCAGCGTCAGTGAATCGCGTCGGGCTGATCTGAATTCGGCTTGATAACGTACCTTTGTTAGACGCCAAGGGCGAATCGACTTGACTGAAGGGCTGTTGGTTGTATGAGGCGGTTGCAAGCGTTCCTCTTGGCTGTTACCATAATCAGTTGCTCTAGCGCTTTGGCTCAAGCGGACTCGACAACAGCAGTTAGCATCCTCCACGAATGGGTTGCGGTTCCAGCGCCAGGCAGCAGCCATAGGACAGTCACATTAGAAGTCAGCATAGAAAACGACGGCTCAGCAGACATGAACTATGCAGCACCGGTCATGCTTAGCGGAAGCGGCAAGACTTATTTGACTATGTCGAACTTCGGGGGCGTTGTCCTCGGAAGACATGCAGAGTATATAATGAAACTTGTGTTCAAGGTAGACCATCCCGGGCATTACCGGCTGCGCGTACACAATGCCACTGCCGATAGCGACCAATACGAGAACGTGATGGTTCGATAGACCGATGCGTGTTGCTGGTCAACGGGCTAATCCAATCTGCGCCATAACCCGTAACCATGCTAGGAAAGGATAACTCCGACGCATTGTAGGCTTTTTGTCGTTGCCGCAGCCGTCGCGCTGTGTGGATGCTGGAGAAGCGCCCAGCAGCCCCCGGCTGTTACAACTCAGACTCACCAACATACGGCGGACATTCTTCATGCATTTCCACATTGCCCCGACGAACCAGCGACGCTGCGTGCGGCCTACTTCAAAAAACACCACCTCACACAACCGGTGCCTATACATAGGGCAATTCCAAAAGTCCCATATTGGGTATCTTACAGAGAGCATGACACGCAAGGTTCGGTAGTAGTCTGCGTACTAGTCAGAATGACCGGTAAGGTAGGTGCCGTGCACGTTGCTTTGTCGTCAGGCGATCCAATTCTCGATAAAGCCGCAATAGAGGCGGCAAAGCGTACGATATTCAGACCCGCAACCAGGAAGGGGCGACCTGCTGATATGCCATACGAGTTGTTTTATGATTTCAACATCCAGTGACTCTCGATCTTGGAATCACCGCGCACGACTTGTGTGCGCAATCGGCTTTCTAAATGCGCTTATCCTATCGGCTTGCAGTTCCGAAAGACCTCATGCCGCGCAAGCGACACACCCGCCGAAGCCAGGTGTCGGAATTACTGAAGTCACTTTTGCTAGAAGCCTATGTAACGGCTGGTGCCCGGGTTACCAGGTAACATTTCAAAAGGATGGCTGTGCTATCTATGACGGGTACGGCTACGTGCCGTGGGTGGGCCACTATTACCGGAGTGGATCATACCCCAACGACTTCTTCCGTATCGCCAACCTAATAGATGACCGTGGCTTTTTTGCTATGCAGCGTCGACACGGCAACTGGATCCTCACGGACGCAGGCTACTCTCTTCTAAGTGTGGTCAAAAATGGAGTGCGAAAGTCCGTTAGGGTGGCCGAAGTGACGCAAGACGCCGAGCCGATGGGTTTCTACGAACTAGGACAAGTAATCGATGGCATCATCTTCAAGACGTTGTGGTTTGGAAAGGGCGGTAAGCCACCTTATGGTGGTCTGGCACCGCAGAGACCGCCAACAGGCTGTTCGTGGAGCCGGAAAGGCCCGGAACCTTTCGCCCACTGGTCTAGTGCTGATGAACTCTGAGGCCTTTTTACGGTTTCTCGTCATCCTCAATGGGACGGCGAACTAACGTGAGAACGATACTTTTTGCGTGGAACGTTTTTTTGGACCTTCGTGTTCGTGACCGCAGTAATCGTGGGGTGGCATATGATTAACTTACCCAACCCCACAGGAGAGCAACTAGATTAATGAGCCGATCTTGGAATTACGGTGCGCAAGTTGTACTCGCTATCGGTTTTCTCAACGCGCTCATCCTATCGGCTTGTAGTTCCGAAAGACCTCACGCCGCGCAAATGACACACCTGCCGAAGCCAGGTGTCGGAATTACTGAAGTCACTTTTGCTAGAGGCGGATGTTATGGGCCGTGCCCGGGCTACCAGGTAACATTTCAAGAGAACGGCTGTGCCATCTACGATGGTTACGGCTATGTGCCATGGATAGGCCACTATACCGGATGGATCAGATCCAGAAACTTTCAATCGCCTCGGTAGGTTGATTGACGAGCGCGGCTTTTTCGCCATGCAGCATCGATACGGCAACTTCTGGACGCTGGACATTGATCATACTGGCCTGAGTGTGGTCAAGAATGGTGTGCGAACGTCGGTCAAGGTGGCGGATGATGCGGAGCCGATGGGACTCTACGAACTGGGTGATGTGATCGACGGCATCGTCTTTAAGACGAAATGGTGGGGAAAGGACGAGAAGCAACCTTATATAGGTTTTGAACAAGGGCGACCAAGAACAGACTGCTCGTGGAGCCGGAAAGGCCCGGAACCTTTCGCACCCAATCTGAAGCACAGCCCATAGTCCGAGGCGTTATGAGCGGCGACCGGCGTCAAGCGGTGCAACAATGAACAAGACTCTAGGTCGGTGGACAATCATTCTGGTTAGTGCTGTCCTTACACAAGGAGCACTTTCTTCTGTCAGCCTCTTACCCGGCCCCGATGTGCCTTCACCCTCTGGACGTTATGTGCTTCGAAATGTTGATTACGAACACAAACTACCCGCCCACGCCCTATTCCTCACTGACAAACAGACAAACGCGACCATCAAACTATATAATTATCCTAGGCACGGTTCAATCGCGTGGTCATCCGACAGCGCCCATTTTTTTATCAATGATGATTATGCAAGCGACCAATCCGACTGTCTTCTCTTCACCCTCCAGGGAAATAAGGTGACCTTGGTCAGCCTTCGAAAGGCGCTCAAGAATCAACTTCCGGAGATGACGAAGTTCTTGAACGACGCCGCTAGTTACATGGATGCGGCGGGTTGGCTGAATACGCACTCCCTAAGGGTGCGGCTTTACGGATGGGATGACACAGGGTCGGATTTCAACTTTTGGTATGACTATGACTTGAAGAACGGATTCCAGCGCAACCGGTCTATGGCCCGGTCATGATTTAGGAACTGCCAAAATCCGACTGTACGAAATATATCTAAGTCGGAGAACTTCCTCGTAGGCTTTGACCGATGGGCTGGCGTGATAATGTTTCACCTTCGAAAGGCTGCACGCGGCAATGACCGGAACGAAACGACGATGGATGCAGACGCGGGTTCTGGCGACGACGGGCCGGAGGATGCAAGCCCAGCCGATTTAACTGCCGCGATGAAAATGGCAGCAAGCGAGGTCTCACCGAACACTTTTCCTTGGCCCGTCTGGGGTGGCCTCACTTGGCGATCCACAATGCCACGCGGGGAGCACCCATCAGCGATTGCTAAGCGTCTTTACATGGTGGTTATTCGTCTGCGACGCAACGACGAGTCTGCCTTTTCAACTCTGCGTTCCGGTCGCTTTATCGGCGATTCCGAACTCATAATTCGAGGCGCTCAGATGGTTCGGGAGTTAGAACTGCCCCCGCGAGAGCCCGTTGGCGCAGCACACATCGAGTTGGTTGAAAATGAGCATGGGCGTCTTGGTTCCATTATTGTCGCCATCGCTGACTGTGCCAACGGGTTCACTGCACACCGAGTGGCCCAAACCGTGTTTAACTCGATTGCAGTGGCTGCTGGCAACCAGTATGGTATCCCGTTGAGATGGGCTTCAATGCTAATTGATCGCCAACCACTGAGTAACACCGATCCAGTGTGGCATGAGATTGTTTCCCCAGTCGGCTATCCAGATGTTCTTGCGGAACTAAACCTTAATTATCCCGTGGCGCTGGCACGCTTGTTCTCGAATTACGTAGAGGGTCTGCGTTCGAATTCGCCGTTTTACTCTTTTCTGTGTTTCTTTGCACTGACGGAGTTTATGACGACAACGCTTCAGGGACGTCTGCGCAGATACAATAACACAAGGCCCATCGATTATATTGACCTCAACGGTACGCTAACGTCGGACGACGTGGGACGCGTTTCACCGATGTACGTAGGTGTGACTTACGCTCGACTACTAGGCATCAATAGAGAAGCCCGAAACGCGATCGCACACTTCTTGATCGTGCAATCGCCTCGACCATTTAATGTGGCCGCTGAGGACAACCTATCTTTTGCCAGGGATGCGCTCAAGGTGGCCTGTCACAAATTACTGTGCAGCGCTGAGGCGAACTATCATCATTTCGCCTCAGTAGGCGCGAGTGCCGACGAACTGCTGGGTGTGTTTGAAGGGACTTAGAATATCGGGAGGATCCGGTTATGCTATGCTCCATCGGCCAAAGATCGGCGCATCGAGGCCAGTAGCCGTCTTTAGAAAGCGTTTTGCGATACTTTCAATCGTGCCTTTGCCAAGTCGCTGCTCAACCATGGCTTCGAACGTTCCAAGCGTGTAATCTGCGATACAAACATATGCCGATCCCAATCTTAGGCAGTCATGCGGTTTATAGCCGCTAATGAAGGTATCGGATTCACCATAGTTACTGCGAATGCGCAGTCGGTAAAGCAGATGAAGTATAGTGGTTGCAACCTCCGTGTTTGCTATCTGTTGCTTCAGGCCCGCCTTGGCGCGTTTTTTCCCCTTGCTTTGCTGTCGCGCACAATCAACAACAATGTCTTTTCTTGTCGTGCGAAGTGCCTTTCCAGTCAGATGCCATGCATCTTCGACGGTGGCTGGCTGACTAAGATTGCTATAGTTCTTGTCGGGCGTAATGTCAAAATACTCATAGTCGGGTGTAGCACCAACACAGGCGCATCTTAGAGGGGTCACGGTCTTTTTTCGGAGGGCCGACGCAAACTGATTAAGTGCAACCCTATGCCTTCTCGGATCATGACCATGTGCAATTAGCGCCGCTTGCAGCGCGGAGTGGGCAGCATAATATGTCTGTACAGGTAGCCAAAGAAGAAATAATCCAGCGGTCTCTTTCAGATCTTCGCGGGTGTAAGGTATGCGCATAAGCGCCTCTGTGGCCCACGCTCTCCTGAGGCATATTTCAATCTTGCTTCGATCTACCGGTTGCTGTGTAGGCGCTGGTAGGTTGGTGATCAGAGTCCGCACCAGAGAGGAACTAGATTTGATTTTCGCTGTAAATAGGAGTTGGAGCGCGAGGGCGTAGTTGAAGAAAGTCAGGAACTCCTTTTCTTCGTCCGTCGATCGTACCAAGTCTTCGAGCAACATAAATAATCGAGTGCCTTAGATATTGAGAAACGTAACCCAAGATTGTTATTGGCGCCGCCGGTTTGTTAGCCCGGATTTGGCTTGCAGCAACCATTATACCAAAACCGCTTTGGTAAGGGCGCCGACACGAAACCCCCCTCGACTGGATCAGCGTGGCGATGGCGCTCTCCAGGTTTGCGGCGCTTTGCGGCGCCCGCGACGGCAAAACGTAGGAGTGACGGGCGCGGTAGCGTTGGTGATCACGCCTCGCGTGAGCAATGATGATAGCATCGCTAAGCGCAGCGGTTACAACTTTGGAGCAAGCATTCACGCGTCCAACGTAATAAACCAAGATGCATGGCAGCGAATCACGGACCTAGATCCACCCGCCAGTCGCGAAGATAAAAATTCACCCAGTCCTGAATCTTGGCGGCGTCAGCGTTCACCTTTAGCGTGGCCTCGATTCTTGTACGTGTTGCAGTCCCGATGGTCTTATGGAATGCTACAGTGAGGACTTTCTCGTATGCCTCGTCGTACTCGCCCCAACCGTGAGGTGTGAATGTGATCTCGTTCCCGTTGCCCGTTCCATGGCAAAGAAGTATCGGAGGTGTTCCGCCGAGTTCCGCGATTTGGAGTTTGCGTTCGACTAGCATCTTCGACGTGCTCACGATTGACTTCAAAAAGCCGATCATCTTCTCCACAACCAGGCGGCCAGTCAGAATGAACTTCGCGCTTCCAAGATCCGAAGCGTCGGCGAAAATTGGGACCACGCTATCAATCCCGCTTGAGAGCGGTTGAGCCTGCATAGCCAAGATGATCGGCAATCCGTGCTTATACTTGTTGTAGGCCCATATGTGGCGTTGCAAAAAATCCGCGGCAAACGCGAGAATCTTCTTCAAAGCCGTCGCATGCACGAGGTAGTAGGCCAGCACGGTTGATTCCTCCTCACTCACCAACCCGTACCTACGCGGATGGATAAATGGAAACACTCCATTGAGTCGCTCTTCTGTATTTTGCGAGTACCGAGTGATGGCGGCCAGTGAATCACTCTGACTAGCACCAAGCATGGTTGTTGGCACGTCCCTCAGTGGCTTGCCAGTTGTAAGCAGGATCTTTCCAAGGTCTTCCGCGGCCATGAACACTTTCGTCAAGATATCCAGCGTCGCTAAGTCAAGCAGTTGCCGTCGGCCAGCCTCATCAATTTGTGCGAATTCGCCTTTGCGGGTTTCGACCGGAGTATACACCGCATTGAAGATTGCATTAGCCATATAACGCCGCGAATCCAGATTGAACTGCAAAAGGTTTGCAAGAAAGATAAAAGCAACCTGTCCTACTTCGTTGTTGAAAAACTTGTGTCGGTCGCTATCGTTAAGGTTGTTCATGATCCGAACGACATGCGGCGGGCGGGGATGATCGCGTCTCATCCATAGTCTTGCGCTCTGTGAGATTTCTCGCTTTGCCGGTCAAATGTCAGACTCGCTTCTCTTTAGCGGCATTTTATTGGCTTTTATCGAATCCAAAACCCTTGCGATCCGTTCGGATGAGGTAAGTAGTGGGGTCCGCGTACAAAATAACGGGCATTACCCTCGCTTTCATCGCTGTAACTATAACTGTGGCGATTTTCGCTCCAATGATCAGGCAGAAAATACTGGACTACTCTCAGTATTTCGTTCTTGCGTTCGCAATATTGCTATTAATTGAGCCTCTATCAAAGTTGTTGCGCAAATGGAAACACATGGAAGACCATCAACGCGCTGGTGAGTTGTTAAAGGTGGCGTTGTTGGTTGCCATACCTATATTTGAGTTCGCCGATTCAGGGGAAACGAGCAGAAAATTGCTGATCGCGATAGCGGACGCTGTGAACTCTAAGAATTACTCGATCCAACTTGCACACAGAATTACGGTCGTAGAGAATGCTAACATTATCGCGGAGGGGAAACTCGCGGCTAGTCTGACTGACGCCGACGTGGCCCGTCGTAAAGCCATTGCAGCCACTATCGAGGCGACGCGCCTGGCTAATCAGTTAATGGGAGATGAGCGTCGGCTTGCAAGCGCACAAAAAGCGATGGACGTAGCCCGTCGCCAGGCGGCACTTGCCAATATGAAAGCAACCCAATTGGTGCAGCGATTCGCGCCGCGGGCCCTGCTGAAGGACGATGCAACATACATTGAAGGCGCAACTGTTTCTTACCCCGATATTCGCGTGTCACTCAGTTGCAAGGCTCAGGACAACGAAGCCGACACTTTTTGCCTTCAGATAAAAGAAGCCCTAAGTCACACGTCGTGGACCCTTAGCGACTTTTCGCCGAACGCATTCGAGGGATCAGACGCGGGTAGATTGCCACTTGTGGTATTTTTTAATCCTGCTGATGAAACAACAGCGGTTGCGCTTATCAGGGCATTCAGAGCGCGGCACTTCTCAGCCTTCGGCGCAAGAACCCCGACCATATCAGCGGGAACGCTGAGTATCTGGGTTGGCTCAAAGTAGTTATAGAGTACACACGACGAGAGTCTGGATGCATCGGTACAGCGTTCACTGAAGAATAGTCTGGTCTGGCTACCATCAGATACGCACGAGACTTTCTGCAATGCAGAATGATATCGAACAATGGTCCACCGGCGAACATGATGGTCGTGTAAGCGCTAACGCGGGGGATTTTGGCAATTCGCGACAAGGTAGCAATCCGTCCAGTTCGTGGGGATGACTCGATTGTGGATCTCACTGAATTATTGCATCGCGCATACCGCGTACTCGCCGAGATGGGCTTCAACTACACCGCCTGCGACCAGACACCCGATGTCACGCGTGAGCGAATCAGCCGCGGCGAATGCTACGTTGCGACGATCAACGGGACAATCGTGGGTACTGTAACGATTTACAAACCGGGCAGAAGGACCAGGTGCGACTGGTATAATCGCAGCGACACGGCGCACTTCGGGCAATTCGCTGTCGAGCCGACGTTGCAGGGGCGAGGAATCGGACCGCGACTGCTGATGCACATCGAGAGCGTCGCATCCTCGCTCGGGCTCCGTGAACTCGCGCTCGATACCGCGGAAGGTGCAACGCGTTTGGTCCGCTTCTACGTCGAACTGGGGTATCGGGTCGTCGATCGCGTCAAGTGGGATGGCAAGACATACGAAAGCCTGGTGATGAGTAAGACTGTTCACGCACCTAAGTCATAATGGATTCGCGGAAGGGCGATGGACCTTCATGTGAATTCCCGACCGGATCCGCGTGGCGACTATGTTCAAGGATCCGCAAGTAGATCAAACCGTAGAGCCCTTTCATGAAACTTAAACAAGTTTTGCCTTCATCTTTTGACTTTGCAACCGAAAACGCCGGATCGCCTCAACAATGATTTCCTGGGCCTCAGCGCATTCCAGGTGCTTTCGGCGGGCTAACACCCTGGCAAGGGCTTGAATAGCGGCCCACCTTTCGGGCCTATTAACTATAGTTGTTCTCGCCCGACACCTGAGTAATCGGAAATATAAGCGCTCTTCTTGTTGGCTATCGGATAAACAGTGAATATACTCAAGAATCGTATCTGCATCGGACCCGTGAAGCAGCCACTGGCCCGCTTTGGTTGCTCCAGTGAAGCCGTAGTTGTAAAATTCGCCGGTATATCGTTGCCCAGCCAATGCTCCAGCAAAAGCGGCTAAAATGCGCCCTTCGGTCGCGTACCGCAAATGGGGCGAAATTAGCCCTGCTGCCAGTTTGTTGTGTGACTCACGACTAAGACCATAGACTGAACACTGTCCTCCTCCACCCGGCTCGGGATCAATTGTCACGCAACGCCATCTAAAATTTCCATAATGCATTGCGACCGCGTGGCCAGCCTCGTGAATTGCTACGGCCATTAACGACGTAGCAGAGCGAACTTTCTTCGTGTTTCGTCTTGTCATTAATACGAGTCACCTACTAGCCGCAGGCGGGTCGCTTTGACACAACGTACATCGGGTGGGCTTGAATCTCACGCACCTTCAAGAGCATGGCCTCGGCTGAACGAACAGGTTCGACCTCATCCCACTTAACTCGAATGGAATGATGAAGTCGCTCTATATTTGATGTTGTCAGCACCGTCAGCAATGCAAACCCGCTGGGCATCGCATCTACGTTAAACCAGAATTCCCCAAGTATTCGATATGCACCCTTAGATTTCGATACGCCCATCGTCCTGGAAACCTCGTCAAAATAGGATTCCCTCCAAGCGTTCCAGCGCGAGATCCGCTCAAAATTTATCATCTCTTTCTCCATTGCTCAAACAAAAACGGCGGAACACTCTTGGTGCTTCCGCCGCTAACCTGTTTTACCAGTACGGTGCTCGGACTGGGCGAAAGCAACCACCTGAAGTTGCCATTTCGCTCCCTGTTTCGGGTCAAGAATTCAGATAGGGTGATGATTCTAGCGCGACGTTCCCCTTCCTACACTCAGCATTTGCCGACATTAATTAGCAATTGACACCAACCGGTGAACCCCGTGGGGTGACCACCTGGGCGATGCCGTGCTACCACAAGGTGTCGTGCGAAACACAGCACGCTACCTTCCCCTCGCAATCGCGGCGGCGTTGATTAATGCACTTGTTTTTGTGGCATTGCCCTCCCACTCTTTGATTTTCATTCAAACCATCGAGGCACGCTATCGCGCCGCATTGCAGGCAAAGGGAGGGTTCGCTCCACCGCCCCCGCCCGAATCGCTGAGGCAGTCAGTGCTGAAGCAGGCATGGTCGTCGCCTGACGCGACGCTTGCGACTGCGCAGTCACGGGTCCCCTTCACGATCGTTCCGCCAGCAGGCCTGCCGCATGACGTTATGTCGGCGAAAATCCGAACGGCTCCAACCTGGGTCTACTCAACAGTAACTCACTCTTGGCGGATCGGACCATCGACAGCGACCTTCATCTATCGCCGCCCCGGCGGTCGCTCATTCGAGTTACTAGCCGATAGGTTCGATCCCCAAAGCGGGCCCCCATCGAAGTACATTTTCGAAGCCAAAGATCCCACTCCCGATGGGCAGCCCGTGCTGGTGAGACACGAACTATTTGCATGGCGCAACGGCAATCAGATCATGTCGGTGGTTGAAGGCGACGGCATTAGCACGCGGGAGATCGAGGCGATCCGAAACGCAATGCACGGTGTTGCCTTGCCGGGCCGCTGGCCCTACGCTCCCGAGCCGGGAACCTCACTTAAGGCTTACCCCGCGACGCAACCTTAGCGTTTACATCCCGTAAGAGTCACACGTCTGCGGGACTTCCTTTATCCGCGCAACAGTTGGGCAACGCACAAAAAAACGCAACTCCCCTCGATTCGTGGTTGGCCCAGCAACACGTGGGACAGTTCCGCGACCTGAACTCGGATCAGGCCTCTGAATCGTCGTTAGCGGCCTGGGCCGGGAGGCGTATCGAGGTTGTGCATGACCGCGATTGACCAGCCGTTACTATCCTTCGTCATGATGAAGTTCAGCAATCCCTTGCGGAGCGGAATTGGATTTCCGGCCCGATCCTCAGCACCAGTCATTGACCAGCGGACGTCAACGGCGGCAACATCCGACCGAATGAAGCGAATCATGATGTTGTCAGCAAACTGGCGGCTGTTCCTGAACATGTCAGCGAAGCGCGGCGCATGGAATTCTTCAATCTCGCGACGCCCGCGTGCATGCATGCCGAGGACGTTCGTAAAGTCCGCATCCTCGCAAAAGACAGCAGCGAAGACATGTGCGTCATGTGCATTCCAAGCATCCATAAATCTTTCGACGACTGCATGGACAAGGCGTTCGTTCTCTTCGTCGAAGGCCGCACTCATGCGACCGTCTTGCTAACGGCTCTGCCGAACCCCTTGTGAGGCTGCTACACGTGTGCGCGAGGACGCGGGCGTGATGAAGACAGCACACGGTGACAAGATTTCAGGCGCTCGCCCTCTTATCGACGATGGCAAGTCTCTGACTCGCCATGTCCACACTACTTCAACAAAATAAAGACCGCGATCTTTAGGCACCTTCTGTTGTGTCGTTCGCCGCTACCATCCAAGTCGCAATGCTTCCTCGCCCAGGAACTTTATTTTCCCCGGTTTATAGCGATGATGAACTCTTATGGCTTTAGCCTCGCACCCGTCATTACTATGGACTGATTTTGTCCGCTTCAATCTCATCATAATAGGAATAAGAACCAACGTGTTTCACTGTCCAGAATGTGCCGTGAACCGTTGTTTCCTCTCCTTGAGAAAAACTTGGTTGACCCCACGTGAACACATGAACGCAGACGACCACGTCGTGGCTGCATAAGTTAAACGTTTCGTAAGAGTTGCCAGCGTGACTAATCCTCGCAACTACATTTGTGACAATGCCTTCAACGGCGACGTGATGCCCATTGTAAGCCGACGCATGAGACATAAGGAACGGAGGGCCAAGACTTGTATCAGGAGTGACGTTGTGCGCAATCGGAGTTATAATGTCGTACCAAGCCCCGCTGCTTGGCGCTGGAGTTGGCGACGGATCGGCCAGGACTAGACGCGCCACAAGAGCGAGCCCAAAAGCCAAACTAAACGAAACCAGAATAGCCGAAAATCGTATGGCAGAACCTCCCAGGCTAGGCACCACCTCTTCGCCACGCTGGCTCAGATTCTCTCCAAAACCCACCTTCCGACTCGACGTGTAAACCGGCACTGATACCACATTCTTAGCGCAAGTCAAAGGTGCGCTTCAATTTGGAAAATCAGTTAGTCGCTGACCTTCTGACCCAAACGCGCTGGCCCGTAGGAGCACCGGAAAGCAGCCGACTACCGACGAATAGGCAGCCACATGAAAATAGCTGACGGTTTCGCGAAGCCACCGCAAGAGTCGTGTGACCTTGCTCAGATCGCGCAGAATAAACCGCGCAGCGTCGTCGCGAAAATCCTCTATGGCATCCTAATAGCCTGGGGAGTCATCGCGCTCGTGGCGATATTCGTGCTCTCGGTTCGTTAGTGGCATAATCTGGCGTGGCGTGCCTACTCCAGCGCCGTAGGGTGAGCACACAGAGCAAGCCGCGGTGCCCGCTGCCAGCCCGACGAAGATCGGTCAGGCGCTCATCGTGTGCCGTACTGTTGGCGCTGCTGTCGTTGGCGCTTACGGCGTGCTCACGATCGATCGTTGCACCAGCCAACCCGAAATCGCTTTCAGAATATATTAAGACTCTGGCAACGCAGGAGATTTCGGATCGTAACACGCCTGGCTTTTCCATTGCGGTGGTGCGCCACGGTAAGGTTGTGTACACCAAGGGTTTTGGCTATTCAAATGTTGGCCTTAGGACGCCAGCAACTCAAAATACAACGTATGTGATCGGGTCGATCACGAAGCAGTTTACCGCCGCTGCGATCTTGCTGCTTGCTCAAGAGCACAAACTCTCGCTGAACGATTCTCTGGCAAAGTACTTCCCTCAGTTCGATGGAGCAGAGAGAATTACGGTGCGCAATCTCCTGGGTCACACCTCAGGGTTGCACAACTACCCCAACCCCGATGAGCATAAGTGGCCAACGTCGGGGCAGATATCGCCCACGCACATTCTGGCGATCTTGCAGCGAGATACGCTCGATTTCAACCCAGGGCAGCGGTTTGAGTACAGCAACAGCAATTACGCTGTGCTGGCGGCTATCGTCGCCAAGGTGAGCGGTGAACCGTATGGAGAGTTTCTAGACCGATCGATCTTTCGGCCATTGCGGATGGGCGCAACCGCATCGGGCGAACTTGCTTACAACCGGTATCTACCAGCACCCGGGTACAACACGGTCATGCAAAAATTTGTGCCCGCACCTCATATTAGCCTCGATCTTTTCTATGGAGCCGGGAGCATCGTATCGAACGTGCTGGACATGGCAAAGTGGGATACCGCGTTGCTTCACGGCACGCTGTTGTCACCAGCATCGCTCAAGGAGATGTTTTCGACTGGCAGGCTTAAAGGTGGCGAGGCAACCGGGTACGGGTTCGGTTTTGTTCCGGCGACGATGGATGGTCATCGCTTCATCTGGCACAATGGTTTAACGCCGGGCGCTGGGTATTGCTTTAACGCGCTTTTTTTTGACGACGACCTTGCCATTGTCATTCTGAGCAATGGCGCGGACTTTGCCCCACAGCCCGAACTCATGACGCGCAAAATATTCGAATTCTTGGCAAAAACCACCGTAGCGATTTGAACAATCGGTCTGATCCTTACCACGCGGCAGCGGGCATGACGTAGGTGCCTCAACCCGCGATCGATGTTCGGGCGAGCGGTGTTGATGACTGGCCGCTTTGGCGGGACCGGAGATTGGATGCGCTCAGGGAAGCGCCGTACGCCTTTAGTTCGACGCTTGCCGAATAGCAGAGCGGAGGCGATACGGAGATGCGGTGGCGTGCTCGCCTTTCCACGGTGCCACTCAACCTTGTTGCCTACCTCGACGGCAAACCAGCCGGGATGGTAAGCGGTACCGCTGCGAATCAAGATGGAGCAATCGAACTCATCTCGATGTGGGTTGCGCCCTTCGCTCGGGGTCAGGGCGTTGGCGATTCGCTGGTTGCGGCTGTAATTGAGTGGGCTCGAGGACAACGAGCGGCAAAAGTCGCCCTGGCCGTCGTCGAAAGCAACGAGCACGCAGTGGCGCTCTACCGTCGGCACCGATTTGTAGACGCAGGCGCTATTGATTGCACCGGCTCTGGCATCGCCTCCGAGCGTCAAATGGTGCTCGAACTACAGGCTTAGTGCGGTGGGGGTCAGTTCAGTCGCAACGATGATTTGGCTCAACCCCGTTTAGGGGCGCTGCACCCCGATCCGATGGAGCGCCGTGCTTACCGATCCGATAGTTGCTGCTTAGCCAGGACACTAAATGAGCGATGATCTGCTGATCCTTTATCCGCCTGTGCCCTCGTCCACTTTTCACAATCTGGCTAACCAATACCTCAGGTAACTCCGGCGCGGCTTCACCAAAGTACCAGAAGAGGGAAGAAATCAAGACTCGGTCTACGCTTGTATCCCTAATATAGTTCTCACGAGTGTGATGCCGGTTATTTAGTTGAACGAGTGATCCGTTGCCCGGCGCGTAGATATTGTCGCCGTCGTTGTCAGACTTCGGGAGTTTGTTCTTGAACCTGGAATCGCCGTAGTATTTTTCAAACGTTAGAGTCTCGTTAACACGCATGAGATAGGTAATTCGCTTCGCGCCGCGCCCCGTGGGGCACGTACCTACAACCCAATCTCCAACGTCGGCTAATTTTCTAATTTTAGGTTTGCACGTAGCGAGAGTGCAAAAACTTCCCTCAGGATTTGGCGCGAATCCGGTGTCGCTGTTTAGCACGTAAGAGAATAGTTCACTACTGTCGTCGAGCAGCGATGCGGGCCCCATCTCCAACCATGCTCGGACGCCGCCTAGAGCCCGGGGATCCCGAACCCAGTGGCCGACAGCACGCCGCAGAGAAATGGAACGATCGCTGAGAAACGACTGGATGTCAGGGAGAACGAAATCATCGAGCGTCCCAATTGGGACTGCCCGGAAAAATAAACGACTATCTGCCGATGAACCAGTTACCAGAACAAGATCCGATTCTGGCAGCGTTCGGCGCACATGAGCATTCGCAGCGTATCTTTTTGGGTCTAGTGCATCCAGGCTCCCGTTCTCTCGATAGTAAACCCGCTCGACCGTGAAGTAACCGATCGCGTAGAGCCGCGGTCTATCTGTCGCTGGGTTTGGTTTTAACCCGGCATAGAAAATAAGCAGATCCCCCGGATCCAGCCTGCGTAACTGCTCGCGCTTTGTCGCAGTGGGATCGCCGTAGGAAAATGAATCGAATTCCGGATCGAAGTGTGGATGCTGACTGGCTAGCGAGAGGCCAACGAATTCGGAAAGTCTGCGGCCTGATCGGCCCACGATGCTCGCGTACGTTCTGGTTTCGCCCGTCGCCTTAGATTCTGGTATCGGTATGTACTCGAAGGTGCCGTCTTTGAAAACGGGGGCGAGTGATCCACCGGAGCCGGTGTCGATGCCCACCCGAAGCAACAGAGCCTTCACTAGCGCCTTCGATTCTTTCCAAAGCCGCGTCCAACTTCACCCATCTAAACCCCCGCCTGGCTCTGACGAAAGTATAAGCCGCCAACACCCAACGCCGTGATGACCGCGAGCGCTATCTCCCTCCCCACAAAATAGTGATATTCTCTTGCGGCGTTGATCTGAGCGTTTCCGTGGACGCCGAGGCTGCTTAACGGCTCGTTGACGCCGTTCGCGTTGACTGACCCTCGCGCGTGCGCCTCAACTACTGCCAAGCGATGATCATAACATGCGTCGTTCGTTAGACTCAGCGCGACGAAGACCGCCAGCAGTATCAGTCGGGCTCGCAGGCAGGCCCTCTAATTCTTGTCGCTGCTCGCGGGTTCAAGGTCGATAAGGACTACGGCACGATGTAGTCAGGTTTTCGGCCAGCTAAGGCCTTGGCCTTCGGCATACCGGGCGATCTGAACACGAGGCTATAGCCGTTCTCCACCACCTTGGCCGACGCCGGAAAGGTTCGTTTGACACCGTTAGACTCGATTAGAATAGTGGCCTTTGGGGTTCTAGAAACGGTCAAACCCCAGTTGGGATAGTTCACGATCTCGCGAGTGGGCTTACCTTTAATGGTCTGAACGTAACTGACGGTGATGTTATCTGATCGATACACTTCGGTTCCTGAAGCAAGCCATACTGTCTTTCCCGAAGGGTCAATCGAACGAGGTAATATGACTGGTTTAGGTTGTAGAGATGACGAGGCGTGATTCGCCCCGGACGACGCGCACCCAACACAAGTCATGATCGAGTACACCGCGAGAATAGTGGATGCTATGATCTTAGCCGCACTCATCTGACCTTCTTGCCAATGGATCTGGCGAACCCCTTGTGTGAGGTCGCCTCTGCAAGGACGAGGCCTTTAGCGTCCGCAGAGCGCGGAACGCTGGGGCCGACTATTCGTGGTGAAAATAAGCCGCGACGACTTGGCTCCAAGGATTGCAGCCGCCATCACCCTCGTTACGACTGGCAATTTCGATACTGTGCGGTCCCGGCGATCCGGGGTCCCTATTACGCTTGCGGCCCTGCTTGCTTGCCACGCGAATGACGCTACCGCGCATTCGTCCAGCGGGGTATCGGTGGGGTTTTTTGGTGATCTTTCTTTTCATACTCACCTCGGTGTGCATAGTTGTCACGTCTGCAAACTTTCTTAAGTTGCAGCAGCAAGCGCAACTAAGAGTTGCCTCTTTGCTGCGTCGTCCATCTGGTCGATTGGCTCAGGCTCTATAGGAATTTGCGTGGCTGCGGTGCCGTCAATCTTGATGATCCCAAGAAGGGTATCGATCTTTGTTTGCGCAGTCATTATCGCTTTTGCCGCAGCGACGGTGTGGTCCGGATCCGAGTGTTGGTGGTCTGTGAGGATCCGCTGTTGATTTCGAAAAATTGCGATGCTTTGGGCGATTAGGACGTTGCGATGCACCGCAAACTCTTGGGCACGCGACGCACTTTCGACTGCTAGGTAGGAACAAACCGTCGCCTTGTTCAGATCTAGGGTTGCCGCAATTTCGCGAACAGAAAAGCCCGAGATATGCAAGTCGAAAGCGTGCTCTCGAAGCATTTCACGCCGCAAAGAATTACGCGGTTTCGGACGAGAAGGAACTAGCGATTTGTCCGTTATCATATCCCCTCAGCTCCTCAACAGTAATTCCATCATACTCGGCAATGCGCCGGTCGTCTTCATCGTCCGAAACCCACGGCACAAGCGCTTTAATCTCGTCGACGCGGTCCCATTCCGCACTCGTCAGGGTTCGACTCGGGCTGCATTCGAGAATGCAGTTGTTTCTGCCCCACCAGCCGCAGCTGACCACCCATTTAGTCAAACCTTTGAAGCCGCAGAACCAATACTTCTGCCCATGTTGCCCTAAAAAAATATCGCGAACGAAAAAGTGAACGTCTTCATCGCATACGCTGTTAGATGTGCACCAGTCTCTCATTTTCGGCCTTTCTGCGAGCCCGATCTCATACGCTATCTCGGGGGGATGTTGCGCAACGCAATAAATGTCTGGGCTTGTACGGATCTTGCGCATAAAAATCCATCTGTTGGCTAACTTACCCGCGGTACTACCAGCACCTACATCCCTGCAACGGTTGATCTCGAAAAAATTCCCGGTACCTGACAGCGCACCGATAACCCCTTCAACTCCCCGACGTCGGTCAGCCATCGGCTCAGGAGGAGGCTTTAAGTCGATCGGCATCGACAGAAACCTTCCCGCAGCCGGCTCGCTTTGGCGCTTCAGGGTAGTGCGACGGCCCTCGCCGGTTGAATCCACTTTGGCCAATTTGCTCGACGTAGGCGAAGTCGGCATCAGATGGCGTGTCCTTGACGCGACTTAAGTGACAGATGATTCGCGCACTCTCCGTATGCACACAGCGACCGGTGCATCCGGCTCTGGAACCGAGTGTTGGATCCGATGCGCAACGCGGGCCAGGTATATGTCCCTGGACTTACCGTGCGTGGCGGCCTCATCCGGCGTTTCTCCTTCGCCGACGAGGCAGTAAATAGCAGGCATACCCTTTGTGCCGGGACGGTCAGACCAGCCGCGATCCAGGACCACGAGTATTCCCGCCTGTTCCGCATACCTAGCGAACCGTCGCACAGTGGTTGCTTCAGCAACGCCAATTCGGTCCCCGAGTGTGCGGAGATCCGGGTTGACGCAATGCTGATGCAGTCCTCGCTCAATTGCTATGGTCAATAAACCGTCATATGCAAGCACGCCGTTTGGGTGAACGTGCAAAGCGGTGGGCTCAGTACTCGTGTGACACGGTACTACTACCCACCCCCGTCTGGCCCGTAGGGCCAGATGTACCGTGTCAGATGGTAACCCTCCGAAGGTAAGGGGGCACCAACCAGAGGGGTGTGCCACAACCCATTCCCAGATGAGTTGTAACCAATGTGAATCACGCAGTCGGCTAAGCAGCCTCTTATTGGTTATGCAGGGCAGATTAGGATCGTCGGACCGCTGGGCCAATGTCGCGGCGTAACCGACGAATTGGTCAAAGCCCAGATCCCCATGAAGGCGATAGGCCTCCCTCGCAAGATATACAACCTTCTTGAATCTGACATCATGACCCATTTCCGACGTGATGGGAGTGGTGAGGACCTTTTGAGTATGCTTTGTGGGTCGAGGCGCGGGCGCAAGAGGCTGTAACGGTACCACAGCTGTCAACTCGGATGGCGTGGCGGGTCGCAGATAAGTGAGATCGGTGCGATGACCGGAAAGATCTAGCGGAAATTCGATGGCACCACTACGGCCAAGGTTGCGCCCCAGAATTCGGACGATGCCTCCCTCGCCAGCGGTTGGGTAGTGCTGAACGTCCACGGTGCCAAATTTCGGATGCAGACGTGCCCTGCTGACTACCAATTCAACAATCGCCTTCGCTTGATGCTGCGGTGTGTCGGCGCTGAACACAACCACAATCTTCATACGCTGTGGGCTGGATCCAGGCGTAACGAAAGCCGCCCGATCCAGGCCTAGATCGCTCAGAACGGCCTCGTAAATGGGGAGGCGCGAAGGGAAGCCTGTATCGTCGTCGATGCAGGCAAATCGCGTCCGACGATTTCGCGCCGCTGCAAACGCCAATGTTATCTCGCCCTTGATGTGCCGCCGCAAATCCGTTGCGTTCAGCGACCTTATTGAACCGGGATAGCCACCGGCCGCGTCTTGCGCCTTTCCGCGTTTGGGCTGCAACAAAATCCAGAGGCGATCCGCAAGCGCATCAAGTGAATGCGGCGATACGGATCGGTGGACAAGCGCCGGTGCAGGCTGCTCACGTATGGCAGCCCGGTGGTTTCGGTCGGTGCCGAATCCAAGGCGCATACCGAAGGCTTCTTACAGCCATCGCTGTCACCTATTTTAACGTTCTCAGTTGGTCACTGGCGTACCGCCGCGACCCTCGACGAAATTATTTTCTAAACCAAGATGCGCTGCTAGGTGTTGGAGCCGACGGCCACAAGATGTACTAAGGCGAACACGCCCGGAAGGATACGCACATGAACACGAAGCGCGTACAGCGCAACCCTTTACGATCTGCAAATCCATCAGGCCATCAACTACTGAATGTCCGCGAAGCGGCCCGAAGCCTTGGCTGTGGAAAGACCTTGCTATACGGCTTTATAAGATCCGGTGGCTTGGCATCGGTCCGCTTTGGGCGCTGTCGTCGTATAAGCGTTGCGGCGCTGCGTAAATTCATTGCTAGGCATTCCATCGTCGAGCCCAACCCCGACGGGGGATGGCGGCGCAAGAGGCTGCGATTGCCTAGGCGTCAACGATCCCGACGCTTGGCCAGCACCTGTAACACTAGCCCACAAGTAGATCGGCCCAAACGACCTAAGCGATCGCGATTTCGATGACGCTGGATTCACATCCGCAAATGGCTTGTGATGCCGCGATCGCCTCAGCGCACGTGAAACCCCCGCAAACCGCCGTCTGTTCGCCGCACACGGTGACGTCCCTCGGGGATCCTTAGCCCGACGATGTCGTCGAGCCAGCGCCCGATCCCAGGTCGAACCCCAAACCTACATACTTCTCGACGTGCGAGGCCATTTTCCCTTTTTCCTATGGCTTTGCCATAGAATCATAGGCCATAGGCAGAATTTGGCCGAAGCCGCACCGATACGACGTTGTAGGGGGAAAAAAGCCGCCGAAGTTTGCGAGAAAATTGCCTGGATCCAATTTCGCTCATTGACTAACAAAGTGATCGTTGACGCCGAATGCGGCAGATAGTAAGATTAATGCAGGTGCATTGGTGCTAAAATCGTGTGAAGGCATCCGACCGCCATCAGCGCTCATCGAGCCAGCAAAAGCGTCGGCCGATTTGACCACCATTTAAGCCACCCAACCCGGACTGCCGGGGACACATGGCATGGCATGGCAGTCAAGGCATGGCCAAGCACGACGCGGCAAGGTCAGGCATTGCGGAATCGGTACACGCGTGGGAGCGACGAGGTAATCGTCGCTCCTGGCCATTCCGACACCAGTATTACGATCGTTACGCCGCCCATCATGTTTGGGGCAAAGCACACACCACCGTCTTGCGAATCCGAACGGCACGGGGTCAGCCCAACCGTACGGTCTTGAAATCAAAAGAAGGACCTAAGTATCATTTCTTCTGCGCGGTGCACGTCACACAACGCAGCCGAGGACCTCGAAGTCGAGGCGTCTAGACGCTATTGGAGCGTGTGGCCCGAGCAACGGAATTTTGTCCTCAGGGCGTTTGAGGCGCGAGTTGACAGTTTGATCGCGGAGTGCGGGATGAGATCCGAGGAGGAACTTTGGGCTTGGGCGCAGACCCGCGTCACGGACTACGCTAATGCAACGTACGACGAGCCCGTTGAACGCGAAGACGCGATTCACGCCTACTGGATCCAGTACGTTTGGCCAGGCGGCGTTCTTTGTTACGCTCTGTTTGCCGGGTTCGGTATTTTAGATCCAGCTATGGCCGCCGTAGTGCTAGGCTCCAGCGACGACGGCATCAAGCGCATGCCTCCACTCTTGACCATCGGCGAGGAGCCTCGGTCGATGGTGATTGAGGTCCCCGAGTTAAACACGTGGTCCAAAGCAAGCGAGGAACGCAGGGCGAGGGCCGTTAAGGCTTTGGTCATCGCCGCGATGCTTACGAGTGAGGCTCAAAACACATGAACGAACGCGTAATTCCAATCGCTCTTTATCTACGCGTTTCCAGCGAAATGCAGAAGGAACAAGGAACGTCGATTCCTGCGCAACGGCGCGAACTCCGCGAATTCGTCGCAACTCAAGGATGGGAAATCGTCGCCGAGTATGTGGATGAAGGTGAAGCTGCAAAGACAGATGACCGGCCACAGTTTCAGGCGATGATAGCGGAGGCGACCAGCCCGAAGCGCCCTTTTAGTGTCATAGTTGTTTATGCGCTCGACAGATTGTTTCGCAGCCGCTATGACGCAGCAGTTTACCGCAACCGCTTAAAAAGCGCGGCGTTCGCGTTTAAAGTTACACAGAACGCATTGAAGATACGCCAGAAGGTGGCCTGATGGAGGCGATGCTTGAGGGGTATGCCGAGTATTACTCCAACAAACTAGGTCGGTAACAAAAAGAGGCCAAAAAGAAGTTGCGCTTAGGGGCTATCTTTCCGGCGGATCAGCACCCTTCGGTTATTCCCGTAAAGAAGAAAGACGGAGAGATGGAGCGCACAGCATTGGAGCGCCACCCAATATATGCCCCCATCGTGAAACAAATCTTTGCAATGCGGGCCCATGGTGTTAGTCGTCGCAACATTGCTCATGGCTCGACGCAAGGGGCATTCCGCCACCTCGTAGCGCAAATGGTCGGACCGAACAATCGATGAAATGACTTTCAACGAAACATATCTCGGCCGACTAATTTCAATCGCCGTCCAATTAAGAGCGCCCCCATATCGAGAGAATCCACGAAGCCAATGGGTAGTAGTAGAAAACGCATATCCTGCAATCGTAAGCGAAGAGTTATTCAGAGGCTGCAAATGCGATGCGAACGCGACGAGGGAAACAACAGGTCGCCAATCGGAACGTCACATATATCTGCTAACAGGGCTCTCCAATGTGCGCGATGTGGCGGGACCGATAGTATCCAAGCAAAGCGAGAATCGGCACAACCCGAAAACCTTCTATTATTATATTTGTCGGAAGGCCGTTCGCGAAAAGAAGTGCGATGCCCCACTATTCGATGTGACGATCTGGATAAGGCCGTACTCGATGCTTTGCGATCGCAACCCCTCAACGAGATCGAGATTCAGCGGATCTGGAACAGATAGGGGATCCGCTGGCCGACCCAATCCTCCACACGTTACGAGATAAGTAAACGACAAGATGCGGAGGCAGAAAAATCTCCGCCAGTAACTTTGAGGACGGCCAATCCATGCCGATGTCCATAAAGGCTCGTTACGAGGAGTTGGAACAGCAAATCGCGTCGGCAAGTCACAGCCTTGCAAGATTGGAGTTGTCAGGACAAGCAGCTACCGAGGAACTATAACGGAACTCAAGGCACGTCTAAGAATCCTATGCGGAAAGGTTACATAGCGTCGACCGTAAGGAACTGCGGGCGGCAATCCATGGCTTTGTCGCGGAGATATCCCTGGACTCGAAAGAACGAAGTGGCAGAGAGTAGCTTACATGCTACCGATACGAGGCGCAACTGTGATAAGGTCTGGTCGTATAGGGAATTGCGGGGGATGGATTTGAACCACCGACCTTCGGGTTATGCTTGCTACTTCGGCTTTCGCCGCTCCGTCGTTAAGACGGATTCGTAGTCTGGACTTTCCCTTCACCCACCATCTTTAGGTGGGTGCCTGCCATCAAGTCTCTACACCTTCCCCATCAGAAGTTCTGACAAGGCTTGGCTCGGGATTACCCTGCTAACGGCTTCCCCGAATTTGACAGGTGTTCCCACAAGAATCTCTTCCTGTGGAGCCCACGATGCGATCAAGTTCCAAGCGTCACGGTAAGCAGATGACCGTAGTCTTCGTTGACGTTGCATTCGTTCTTGATCGCGAGGATTGAGCCCGACGAGCTACCGGACTGCTCCACCCCGCGTCTCGTAGGTTAGCCGGGTTGTCACAGCGTACCTCCACCGATACTGTGGTCGCTTCGACATTTTCCATTGTCGCGTTTGACGACGCATCAGATGAACTCGGCGTTGCAGTGCAATCTAAATTTCTTGCCGTTGGTTCCGCAGTGCCTTGGGCGATAGGTAGCGTCGGCGCGATCGCAACGCAGGCGTGGGCAAATACGAGCTACGGACCTCGTGGCTTAGAACTCTTGCAAGGCGGTCACGATCCTCAAGACGTCATTGACATTCTGACATCGAGCGATGCTGAAGCGGCTCAGCGCCAGGTTGGCATCGTGGACTCGCAAGGGCGATCGGCCACCTACACGGGCAGCGGCTGCATGGATTGGGCAGGCGGCATCTCGCAGCACAATTTCGCGGCGCAAGGCAACATTCTCGCCGGCCCAGCTGTCGTTAGAGATATGGCCAACGCATTTCTCGGCTCAAGAGGCCACTTGGCAGATCGGCTCATTGCCGCGCTTCGAGCCGGACAGGCCGCGGGTGGCGATCGACGCGGCAAGCAATCCGCCGCACTTTACATCGCAAAACCAGGGGGCGGGTACGGTGGCTTCAACGATCGATATATCGACTTGCGGGTCGACGATCACCCCGAACCAATAGAAGAGCTCGCCCGTATCCTCGAGCTGCACAAGCTTTATTTCTTTAAACCATCATCTGAGGAGATAGTGCACATTACTCCCGCCCTGGGATCCGAGATTTGCGCGCTGCTTGCGCAGGCCGGCGAGCTGCAGGCGGGATCAACCTACGATGCTACCGCCGCGGCAGTGCTGGTCAATTTCATGCATCGCGAAAATTTTGAAGATCGCGTGCGCAGCGACGGCACAATCGACCAGCAAACGCTCGCCTACTTACGCGGGTATAAGCGTACGTGAGGGATCTGCCGTCCCTGGCTACGCGACCTTCCCAAAGCTGAGCTTCACGTTCATTTAGAAGGAACGGTTTCGCCGCAAGCTTACGAGCGTATCGCGCGGCGCAACGGCGCTACTTTACCCTCGGACATCGGCTCCTTATTCCGGTGCTCTGACTTCGACTCGTTTCTGCAATCCTTTCTTGGCGTGGCCAAAACGCTACGCGAGCCGGAAGACTTCGCAGACATTACCCAAGAATATCTGGCGCAAGAGCGCGCAACACGGCGTGCGTCATGTCGAATTTTTCTTTTCGCCCGCAACCATTCGCCATTTTCACAGACGAGCAGACCTTCTCGGCATCGTTCAGGCCATTTACGCAGCTGCGGAGCGAGCCAAGGCAAGCCACCGGGTTTCTAGCTTGGTCATCTTCGACATGGTACGCAACCTCGGCGATGATGCGGCCTTGGCTGACGTCGACCTCGCGCAACAATGCACGGCCTACGGCGTGGTCGGAGTGGGATTAGGTGGAGACGAGCGGAATTTTCCGGCTCGCGACTTCTTCAAGCCTTTCGATCGTGCGGGAAAACTCGGCTTGCGCAAAACCGCACACGCCGGTGAAGCGGCGGGAGCCCAAAGCGTGTTGGATGCAATCGAGATTTTAGGCGCGGAGCGCATCGGCCACGGGGTGCGCGGCGGTGCGAAGAGGATGCGCTTATGCGATTGATCGCGCAGCGCCAAGTCGGTATCGACTGCTGTCTTGACGAGCAATCGCGTCACGGGCGCTTGGACTCAAAGCGCCGAGCACCCGTTGAAAACGTTTCTGGCTCGAGGATCTCTGCGACGCTGAGCAGCGATGACCCAGCCTTTTTCGGCTCTACACTTCTCGATGAATTCGAACAGGCAATGACGCTAGGTCTTACACGCGAAGACGTGATACGTCTCGCGCGCAATAGTTTTCGAATGTCGTTCGCTAGCGACGACCAGAAGCGGGGCTGGATCGAAGGAGCTCGATTCCTTTGTTGAGCGGAGCAGTGCGTGGGGCGATTTTCCAATCGCCCCCTACAGTTAGTGAGGCGCGCCTGGAACGACGCGATATGCGCCAATCTTTCCATCTGTGTCAAGCCGCACGAAGACGGTCATATCGCCCTTATCGAACTTCGCATCGAACGTATAGCGGTGCGATGGGACGTCTGTTGCCGCCTCAGTAAGGCCCTGGTAGTTGCCAAGCGCGTGCATCTTGTCGGAAAGCGTACCGACACTCGCTCGCGTGACCTGCGGAGCCAGATCGCTATCGAAATTTGAACTCACGCCGGAAATGTCGTTGTTGTACACCGCACGAGTAACCTGATCCGCAAGGTTCGTTTCTGTGTTGCCCGCTCCAGCCTTGTTGCCGCATCCAGACAAACAAAAAACACCGAGTAGCAACGCGCAGGCAACACCCCAAAGTCTGTTCATCCCCATCCGCCTTTCACCGTCATGTTCACGCGGGGAGGCGCTCCCTCAACAAAGGCAGCGCCGTCACCGCTGTTTTCCGTAATGTCCGTTAGAGCGTTCCCCAACCGTACGAAACCATCTGACTCATCGCCATCTTCGCCGGCGCTGCGTGCGAGCTTCCGGTATTGATGACCGGTGCTTGCGCAACCGGCTGCACGGATACTCCCACCTCAGCTAGCTGCTTTTTTTGCTGTTGAATAGTAGCGTTCTGCAGCGCGACCTCTTTCTGCAGATTGTCGCTGACCGCAACTTGGTGGTTATACGCCCGAACCTCTGACTTATAGGCGGCTTCGGCATCGTTGCGTTGATTGGCGAGCGCAGCCTGAGCCGCGGCATCTTGGGCATATTTCGCATGAACCTGCTTGTTGTGGTTGATGATCATGAGCGTGCCTGCGGCCGCACCGATCCCCAACAGGATATTTCGCGTGCTCGCCGCTCCGTCGGCGAGAGCCTGCGGCGACGGTGTCATCGACACGAACAGCAGCGCGATCAGCGTGCCCGCAATAATCTTTAACTTCATTTAAATGCGTGGTTACCTCCGCATCAGTTCAACGACCCAATTATTGCCCGAGTTGCGCCTCTATAACCTTCGTCCCGCAATGTGACCCACATCAACGACCCAATCCTCCGATCTGCGGGGTTCACCCAGTCTTGTGGCTGTCCTGACTTAGAAGAATTGATGCGCCTAAGTGCAGAATAAGGCAAGCCTAATTACACCGCCGGAGGCATCTTCGATGAATAATTCCGCCTTGAAGTTTCCGCCGTCTCCCGAAGCTGAAGAGCCGGAGATCAGCCCAAACGTCGAGATGTATCTCAAGTCCATCGTGCGTTTGTATGACGGCGAGGAACCTGTCTCGACGTCAGCCGTCGCTTCTGAGTTGGCGATCTCCGCAGCGTCGGTCTCGGCGATGCTCAAGCGGCTCGATGCCGATGGCTATGTCGTGCACGAAGGACGGCACGGCGTTGTGCCCACTCCCAAGGGAGCGCGAATAGGTGCCGTCATCTTAAGACGGCAGCGGTTAGCCGAACGGTTGCTCGTCGATTGTCTTGGAATGTCGTGGGAAGTTGCCGGCAATGAAGCGTGCCGACTCGAGCATGCAATTTCTCCCGCCGTCGAAGAGCACTTAGCAAAGTTTCTCAACCACCCCGCAACCTGCCCGCACGGGCATCCGATTCCGCACGCCGACGGCACGCTTTGGCACCACGAAGAGGCTGTCGATCTTTTCGATCTGCCGCTCAGCGTGGACGCCTCGATCCTCGAAGTCAAGCACGACATCCCCGAGCTTTTGAGATTTCTTTCTGACGTTGGATTGCGGCCGGGCGTAAGACTGCGCGTCGCGCGGCGTGAGCGCGCAGCGGGGTTGTTGACCATTTGTGTCGGCGGTGCCGAACACACGATCAGCTCGCAATTGGCGAGCGACATTCTTGTCGCGCCAGTGAAGAAATCTGGGCCCGAGCTAGCCAAAATGCGGTCGGTGAAGTGAAGGTCAACGTTCTTCGTTTGGTGGTCATCCCGCTCGCGCTGGCGTTGCTTGTGTCCTCGCGCGGCGCGGCGCTGTCGGCTGCGAAGCCGATGGCAACTCCGCACGTCACGGCGGCGGACGTTGCAAGGCTGCGTTGTTTACTTGACGCCTCATTTCGCACGAGCGTCGAAGCTCAAGCAAAGGCAGATTTCGACCTGCTTCCGGCGCTACCGCCAGTTTCTTCGGCGCGAGTAAAGACCTATTGCCTGTACGCCGAGGTCGTGCCATGGGAAGTCGCGCCTGGAGTCGTTGCGCAGGCGTGGACTTTTGACGGAACCGTCCCTGGCCCGACCATTCACGTGCGAGAAGGCGATCGCGTCCAGGTCGTCCTTGTCAACAACTTGCCTGAGCCCACCACAATTCATTGGCATGGGCTACCGGTCGACGCAGACATGGATGGCGTTCCCGGCATGAGCCAAAACGCGGTCGTGCCTGGCCAGTCATTCGTGTACAACTTTACGGCGAGCACTCCCGGCACGTATATTTATCACACGCACTACGATGACCTCAACCAGCTCGATCGCGGCCTCTACGGCGCAGTTGTCGTTGACGAGGCGAAACCAAAAGAGCGCTACGACCACGACTACCTGATGCTCTTGTCATCCTGGCGCATTGTCTCGAACGCAGAAAACTACTTTAGCATCAACGGCAAGAGTTATCCGCTCACCAAACCGTTTATGGTTCGCAGCGGACAACACGTGCGCATCCGGGAGATCAATATCAGCGGTACTGAATTTCATACTATGCACCTGCACGGCCACAGGTTTGTGGTGGTGGCCGTCGACGGTCAGACCGTTGCGCCCGCCAACAGACAATTGATGGTCACCTTGAGCATCGGTCCAGGAGAGACACGCGATATTGCCTTCGTCGCAAATGCCAAGCCAGGTACGTGGATGGTGCATTGCCACGTGCTCGATCACATGATGAACGGCGCGGTCGGCCCGGGCGGTCTCGTCACGGCGATTCAATACGAGAACGCGCCGAACAGATTGAAGGACATGGCGACCCAGGACGTCATGGCGATAGCGCCGGCCGGAGGCGGTGGCGAAGGTGGCGGAGGAGGAGGTGGCCCTCCACTCGCGCCGATTGCGGTCTACATTCTGGGAGCGATTGCGGGCTTGACGATCTTTTTCGGCCTGCCTTTTGCGACGATGAAGAGTCTGTCAGCAAAAGGCGTTGCCTTTCTCAACGCGATCGCAATTGGGATTTTGTTCTTCTTACTGTTCGATATCTTGCGCCAGGCGAGCGATCCGGTGGAGAGCGCGCTGCGCAACATCGCGCTCGGGGCTCCCAGAGCGCAATTTTTTGGATTGCTGACTGTTTATCTCGGCGGTCTTGCCGTCGGCTTGCTTAGCCTCGTCTTTTTCTCGAAGTCATTTCTTGGGAAGACCTCGCTCGGCAGCCTGAATCCCCTTGGTCTGGCAACCATGATCGCCTCCGGCATTGGCTTACACAACTTCAGCGAAGGGTTGGCGATCGGCCAATCCGCAGCGACAGGAGCTATTCAGCTCGCGTTGCTGCTCATCGTCGGCTTTGGCCTGCACAACATGACCGAAGGTTTTGGGATCGCGGCGCCGCTGGCGGGTTCGGGCGGAGCGAAGGTTTCAACGATCGTTCGTCTCGGTCTCATTGGCGGCGGCCCGACGTTCTTGGGAACGGTCATCGGCTATCACTTCGTATCGCCGGTGCTTTCCGTTCTGTTCTTAACGCTCGCGGCTGGAGCGATCATTTACGTGATCTCGGAGATGACCAAAGTCGGGGCGAGGTTTGGCTTCCGAGAAATCGCCACGGTCGGGATATTTCTCGGGTTTGCCGCCGGACTCGGCACCGATCTCATCCTCAGCGCAGCCGGCGCCTAATTCCCTATTCCTCTGCCTTCGATGATTTCGCGGCTTCTGCGAGATTCTTGACAACCGTTGCGTCAGCGAGCGTGGTCGTATCGCCGAGCGGCCGGTTTTCCATGACATCCCGCAAGAGCCGGCGCATAATCTTTCCCGATCTAGTCTTGGGGAGCTCCGGCGTGAACGTGACAAATTTAGGTCGCGCGAATCCACCGATCTTCGATGCAACGTGCTTGCGCAGTTCGTCGGCATCGGATTCGGAGCCAATGCCGCCTCCCTTCAGCGTGACAAACGCTGCAATCGCTTCGCCTGTGATATCGTCCTTCTTTGAAACAACTGCAGCCTCGGCAACCTTTGGGTGATCGACAAAAGCGCTTTCGACTTCCGTGGTCGAGATGCGATGACCGGAAACGTTCATGACGTCGTCAACGCGGCCGAGCAGCCAGTAGTATCCGTCCGCATCTCGCTTGCAGCCATCAGCGGGAAAATAATAACCTTGCTTCGGAAATCGGCTCCAGTAGGTCTGCAAGTAGCGGTCGTGGGACTTCCACAGGGTACGCAGCATGGTCGGCCAAGGTTTTGTGATGACGACGTAGCCGCCGCCACCGAGCGGCACGGATTCACCGTCACCATTCACCACGTCCGCAAAGACGCCAGGATACGGAAACGTAGCAGATCCTGGTTTTGTCGCGGTGATTCCCGGCAGCGGTGAAATCAGGATCATGCCCGTTTCTGTCTGCCACCATGTGTCCACGACAGGGCAGCGGCCGCCGCCGATGTGTTGCTGGTACCATATCCAGGCCTCGGGATTGATGGGCTCGCCCACGCTGCCCAGCAAACGCAACGATGACATGTCGTGGCGCGCAGGATACTCTGTGCCCCATTTCATGAATGTCCTAATCGCGGTTGGCGCCGTGTAGAGGACGGTCACCTTATATTTTTCGACGACTGCCCAGAAGCGGTCTTTGTCCGGAAAATCTGGAGTGCCCTCGTAGATGACGCTTGTCGTCCTGTTCGCAAGCGGTCCGTAGACAATGTAGGAATGGCCGGTCACCCATCCGATATCCGCCGTGCACCAAAAGATGTCGGAATCTTCTTTAATATCGAAGATGTTGCGATGGGTGGACGTGACACCGGTCAAGTAACCTCCGGTCGTGTGCACGATACCTTTGGGTTTGGCGGTCGTGCCGCTCGAATACAAAATGTACAGCACGTCCTCAGCGTCCATGCGCTCCGGTTCGCACTGGTCGCTTTGGCGAGCGACAATTTCGTGGTACCAAACGTCTCGTTGCGGCTGCCAATCAACCGGGTCGCCCACCCGACGCAAGACAATGACTTTTTCAACGCACTCCGCACCCCGCAACGCATCGTCAGCGATGTTCTTCAGAAGAACCTTGCCGCCGCGGCGCCAGGACTGGTCTTGCGTGATGAGCACCTTGCACTCCCCGTCGTTGATGCGGTCGCGTAAGCTCTCTGCCGAAAAACCTCCGAAGACGACTGAATGAATAGCACCAAGGCGCGAGCAGGCGAGGAGCGCGGCCGGCAATTGCGGCACCATGCCCATGTAAATCGCGACCCGGTCGCCTCGCTTGACCCCCAACTCCTTGAGCGCGTTTGCGAGTTGGCACGTTTCGCGCAGCAGATCCTCGTACGTCAGGATAGTGCTGTCGCCCGGCTCGCCTTCCCAATAGTATGCGACTTGCTTACCAAAACCGGCAGCCACGTGACGGTCTAAGCAATTTTGCGAAACGTTGAGCTTGCCGCCGTCGAACCAACGTGCAACTTTGGACTTATCATCCCACACCAAAACTTTACGCCAGCGCTCGAACCATGCGAGGTGCTCTGCTTCGCCCTCCCAGAATTTTTCGAAGTCTGTGGCCGCCCGCTGGTAAATCTGCGGATCTCGTACTCTAGCTTGGCGCGCAAATTCCTCGCTCGGCGGAAACGTGCGGTGCTCGGCAAAAAGGGCTTCAATTGCTTGTTTATCGTCGCTCATACGCGCGGGTCATTCGCTGCACCGGCACGAATTCTTGCGCCCATGAAGACTGTCGCAGCGAACCCGCAAATCAAACCCGATGCACTCCGCGGTAAAACTGCAGTCATCACCGGCGCGGGGCGCGGCATCGGCAAAGCAATTGCCACCGTTTTTGCCAAGGCCGGCGCGTGCAGCGTGCTCGTCGTTCGCGACCGAGCAGTAGGCGAACAGATCGCAAGTGAGCTATCCAAGACGGGCTACAAGGCAGACGTCGGCGTTGCCGACGTTACCGAGCCCGCCCAGATATCGATGCTCGTTCTCGACCTGGTGCAGCGGCATCCCGTCATTGACGTCCTCGTCAACAATGCCGGCATCTTCCTTGATGAAGATCGAGCTATGCGGCCCTCGCAAATTGATCCCTTGGTTTTCCAACGTACCCTCAACGTCAATCTGCTGGGACCCATGAGTATGTGCAACGCGTTCGTACCGCTCTTGAGCACAGGCGGCCGCATCATCAACGTGTCGTCATCCATGGGACAATTTGCTGGAGAATCCGATGGGTACGGACCGGCATACAGTGTGAGCAAAGTAGGCTTGAACATGTATACGCAGTTGCTAGCCGCGGACTTGCGCGATCGCAAGATAATGGTCGACGCACTCGATCCCGGATGGGTAAAGACGGACATGGGTGGGAGCGGTGCACCAATCGAACCTGAAAATGCCGCGAAAACGGCGTTGTTTTTAGCAATGCGTCCGCAGTCTTCTCAGACAGGCCTCTTCTGGCGGGATCAACAAATTATCCCTTGGTAAATCGCCGCTAGCGGACCTTGAGGTCTGCCCATAGAACAAGGATCTCTCCCATGCGCCTCACCGCCCTCCTCTTGGCAGCCACCTTGGTGTCCAGCCTCTTCATGCCCATTCTTCCGGCGTCGGCCATGACGACCGCGAAAGAAGTTGCCATCGGTCAGAGCCAAAGCCAGCAAATCGACGACGAAAACATCATCGTCACCGATCCCTTCCTAGCGAACTGGGTAAACGGTATCGGCGCAAGACTGGCCGCGAATCGCTATCGCACCGACATCACCTACCGCTATGAGATACTCGATGACAATGATATCAACGCGTTTGCGCTGCCTGGTGGCTTTGTGCACGCAGAGATGGGGTTGCTCAATTTCGTCGGTTCGGACGACGAACTCGCGGGAGTGCTTGGTCACGAAACGGGGCACATCGAGCGGCGCCATGTCATCACGCTTGGCGTTAAGGACACGATCCTTTCGGTCCTGATTGGCGTCCTTTCGATTTTCTCGCCGATCGCGTATGCGCTTGGGGGCTACGGCGGCGACCTCGCAGCGAACAAGCTCTCGCGGGAAGATGAGTTGCAAGCGGACCAGTATGGATTGTTGCTGATGACGAGAGCGGGCTATGATCCACAGGGTATGGTGGACCTGATGGCTCACTTGGGCAAGCTCGGCGCGGGTGGGCCGCAGGAGAGCAAGAGCGACGTGTGGATGGAAAGTCACCCGCCGCCTAAAGATCGAATCGCGCACTTGGAAGGCTATCCTGAATTGGATAACCCTAGTGCGAGTTCCATTATCGCCAATGCGATTCACGATCAGGAAGAAGGGCGCTACTCGTACGCTCAAGTCCGTCTTGAGGAAGGCCTCAAAAAGTCGCCCGGCAATCCTCTTGCACTGCAGCATCTCAACGAAGTGGCGGTCGCACTCAAGTACAGCGATATCAACATCGCGCTCGAAAAGCCCGGAATACCTAAGACGTCCACCGATCAATCCGTCGCGAATGCACTCGAACTCGACTCGCTCAGCATTAGCGATCTCGCGATGCGCATAGCTCGCGCGCAGGCCGTCGCAAAAGCAGACGCGCAGCTCGCGGCCGAGCGCGCGCGCGGCTCGCGCACGGATCTAGAAACTTTGGGGAACGCCCTCGAGGGTCAGACCAACGCTACCCCAAACCTCGGTTCGCCCAAGAAAAAGGACAATAGTCTCGCCAAAATGATCGCCGGAATTAACCACTTGACGCGCGATATCAATGGAACGCTCGGCATGAGTGCGGACGCGTTGGGCAGTGCCCCAGACTTGGCCGCTCAGAATCTGCAACCGTTGAAGGACATGGCTGATTCGATTAGCAGCGGGCCACCCTCCGGAAAAACCCGAGCTCTGCTTCCGCACTACTCTCAACTTGCTGCGAACCTCTCGGAGAGCGGCGAGCAGTTCGTGAGCGGCGTCGACGATGCACGGGCGGCAATCTCCATGGGCAATGATTCGGTCAAACTGCTCGCTGCCTTCCTCGCGGCGCTCAACTCCATCGACACAACGAGCGGCGATATCGCGCCGAAAGACTTGCCGAAGGTGCAGGCACCGCTGGAGGCTGCCATAACCGCATGGGATGCCGCCCTCGTGATGGCGCAGCGTGCGTCAAACCTAGTGTATTCAGGGCAGACAACGACACTCTCGGCAAACATCTCCCTTTTGGATCTGTTCTCGTCGAGCGCGCGCTATGACGCCTATCGCAAGGCCTTGGCATTCCGTTTCCCCGGGGTTGCCCTGCCTGACTATCAAACAGTGTTGAGCTCTGACACCACGTCGGGCGAACTTGGCTGCGATGCGTGGATCGGCTACGAGACCAAGCAGAGTGTCACGGCGCTCCTAGCTCAAGAGCGAGCCAACGGCCTTTCGTGCGCCGACATTGCGCTCCAACAGAATCTCTTCGGAGAATCGATGGAGATTGCAGAAGGTCTGGTCTACGAAGACTACCTCGAGGTCCCCGAAAAAACCAATTCCGCCATAGGTTCAGGGGGCGGTCTCTAGATCCAAGGTTATCTTGCTGTTGCTTCGACCGGCGTTTCCGCAGGGACGTGCGCTCCCTTGCGTTGAGCAGCGATACCCATGACGAGAGCGATGAAGGCAAAAAAGCTTGACGTCGCACCCGCCCACGGCGTCCCCAGGCTGCCGAGCAGACCGGTTGACAGGGGAGGCATGGTGACGCCTGACAAGTTATCGAGAGCAGAATTGACGCCGAGGATAGTGCCTCGCTGATTTTCTGGGACTCCCGCAGTCAAAATTGACGAGAGCGCTGGGCGCGCTATTGCCATGCCCGCCGCAAAAAGTAGGAAGGTAGGCAGCAACGTCGCCAGGTTGTGAATGAACGGCACGAGCAAGAATGCGAGCAGCGCGGCGCCGATCCCAATGTTGCTGCTCAGCCTGTCGCCAGACCTGTCTATGAGACGTGGACCGGGCCCAAGTTGCAAAATCACGCTCAAGACGCCGAATGATGCGAAAAAGAAACTCGTCTGGCTGGCGGTAAAACCAAGGGCGGCTTTGATCAAGAGCGCGAAGACGCCGAACCACGCATAGAGCGCGAGCGAGAAGGCCCACATCTGCACTAAGACCGGTCCTACGCGCGGATCGGTAAGTGATGCTCGAATCTGACCGAGCGACGCCGCCTGGCTGTCGGTGCCGCTGCGTGATTCGGGCAGCATCAAAATCGTCACGATCAGCGTGATCACTTGCAGGGTCGCTGCAGCCAAGAACGGGGCTGAAAATCCGTAGCGTTCGAGCAGCACCCCGCCGAGGACGGGGCCAAACACGATGCCCGCGCTGAAGGATGCTCCCACGTAAGAGAACGCACGCCCGCGTTCCTTCGGCTCCACCAGATCGGCGACGTACGCCTGGGTGACGCTGATATTGCCACCCGAAATCCCCTCGACGATGCGCGCAAAAAAAACCATGCCAATCGTATGGGAATACGCGAGCATGTACCAGCCAATGCTTGCGCCTATCTGGCTGACGATCAACACTTTCTTCCGGCCAATCCGATCGCTGATATTGCCCCAGACAGGGCCAGAAAGAAATTGACACGCCGCGAAGGTCGAAAACAGCAAGCCCACAACAACGTCTGATGCGCCGAAACTCTTGACGAAATAGGGCAAGATCGGCAAGAGAATGCTGAAGCCCAAAATGTCAATAAAGGTAACGCCCAAGATGGGCAAAATGCGAGAAAACATGCGCGATCATATGACTTGGCAGTGCCCGCAGCGCACACCTTGCCGATGAGCGAGGTCACAAACCATTGCCGGACGGCCGTTTGCGCAGCACTTGACGTAACAGAGAAATGGGGTGTTGGTCTTACTGGCAGCCCAAGCGGGCGCTATACTTTATCGAGATATTGAGGCGATTCATGATGTGGAGTGGAATTATCGCGAGCGTGGCCACCATAGGGGCCGTGTTCTACATGCAAGGACCGATTGTTGCTCTCGCGCTCACGGCAGCCGGCTCGTTGGCGTTGCTCGTGGCGATGAGAATTGGCGAGCAGAAGGCGCAGGCGCCGACGCCTCAGCCACAGTCGTTACAAGTAATCGACGGCAGCAAAGACATCGACCTTCGCTTTCCGCCGCTCCGGCAGCGGGCCTCGTAAAAGCGACTTCGCGAAGAGCGATCGAAGGGGCGGCCCATGGCCGCCCCTTCGCTTTTGCAGGGAAGGTCTGCATCGCATTTTCCCTAAGAGCGATTTCCGTGACGCTCGCACGCCCCTCACTCATCGCTGTTCTCGCGGCGTGCTTTGCCTCTCTCGTGTGCGTCCTCACCCCCCGTTCTTCCGCCGAAATAGGAACGAGCAACGTCAGCACGACGATTCCCTTGTCGCTGCCCGGCATGCGACAGCGAACGATCGACGTGGACGCCGAGACGCTCTTTCACACTTTGGTCTCGGACTTTTCATTGGAAGACGATGGGACCATCTACGTCGAGACCGGAGATATCCCCGCGATGTGGCTGCGCGACTCCTCCGCACAAACGCTGCCCTACGTCCGTTTCGTGCCTGCATACCCGCAGCTTCAGACGAAGGTCCGCGGTGTTATCCAGCGCAACGCAAGAAACATACTTACCTCGGCGTACGCGAACGCCTTCACCCGGAGTTACAAGCTCTGGGAGGAGAAGTGGGAGGTCGATTCGCTGAGCTATCCAGTATTGCTCGATTCTGTCTATTGGCGCAGGACGAGAGATCGATCCATCTTCACCTTGCAGTTACATTGGGCGCTCGAGCACATTGTCTCAACCTATGAATGCGAGCAGCACCATCGCACATGCTCGTCCTACCGGTCACCCTTCCTTGGGAACCACGGTCGGGGTGCGGACTTTGCCTATACGGGAATGATTTGGTGCGCGTTTCGTCCCTCGGACGATCCCGTGCGTTACTCGTATAACATTCCACAGGAGCTGTTCGCCGCTTACGAACTGGAAGATTTATCTCGGCTCGCTGTGATCGGTTATGGAGATTCCAAACTCGCCAGTCGCGCGACGTCGTTGGCGGAAGAGATCCGCTTCGGCGTTGAAACCTATGGGATCGTCTACGATTTCCGTTACGGGTGGATGTATCCGTACGAGGTTGACGGGCTTGGCAATTTTATTCTTATGGACGATGCCAACATCCCAAACCTCCTCACCATGCCACTCTTAGGGCTCGTTCTGCGGTTTGACCCCGTCTACACAAACACGCGCCGGTTTTCTCTCTCACCAGACAATCCATATTGGTATCGCGGAACCTATGGCGCGGGCCTCGGTAGCCCCCACACGCGCACGGGCTGGGTGTGGCCTATCGGACTCATTGGCCAGGCGCTGACCGCCGCAACCCCAGGAGAAGTCGATGAACCAATTGCCGAGCTTCGAGCTCTAGATGGCGCGCGCGGTTTGTTCTATGAGAGCATCGACCCAAACGAGCCGTGGCACTTCACGCGAAGTGAATTTGGGTGGGCCAATGCGCTGTACGCGGAGCTAATCTTTCGATGCGTTGCAGGCTTGCCGGATACACCTCCAACGAGCCCCAGTTTTCCAGAGCTTTATCCTGCGGCTTATACGACGCCGCGCATCACGACAGACTTAGAAGCCCTCAATGCCGCGGCCACGATCTACCAGTCGTTGAATATGATCATGTCGGGATAGCCAGGTGGGGGTCCGCCTCTCAGAATCTGTCCAAGGATGCTTTCCCTGTGCCGCTTCTCGCTCCGACAGCCTAGGGGGTCCAAAGAGCACCCACCCTAGCCCGAGCGAAGCAAAAACACCGAGTAGCGGGCCGAGCAGATAGATCCAGCAATGGTCTGTCACTCCGGCTACGAGTTGCGGTCCAAGGGACCGTGCCGGATTCATCGACGCTCCCGAGATCGGACTTGAGAAAAGGCCGCAAAGCGCGACAGTTAAGCCAACGGCGAGTGCCGCATTCTTACCGACCACGGCCTCATTTTCCGCCGAGCCAAAGATGACCAACAGCAACAGCAGCGTGAGGATCGCTTCCCATGCGACCGCTGCCCAATCTGCAATACCCGCGCCAGGTGCACTCGCACCGGCGCCTATCAAGTCTCCGAAGAAGCCACGCAAGAGGGCTGCCGCTGCTATGGCACCCGCAAACTGAACGACCCAATAGACAACCGCGCGGCTTAACGGGAACGTCTTTCGAAGAACAAAAGCAAGCGTTACTGCGGGGTTGAGGTGAGCACCAGAAATCCCCCTTATGCTCCAGATCATGGCGGCAACCACAAAACCAGACGCCAAATAGTGCGACGTATGTCCAAGTTCGCCGTGGCTTGCCGTTTCGACGACGTCCGCGCCCGCAGCGACGAAAGTGAGAAAGAAGGTGCCGGTGAATTCCGCGACGCCGCGTGAAAATTCGTTGGGATGAGCATGCCTGTTGCCGCCTCGCGCCATAGACAATGCTTCTACCCAAGTTGGCGTGCACACCCGCCGTTTAAGAAGCACCAGATTTGGGCAAGGAACATGAGCCAATACCGGCGGCAGGAGGCCGACAGCAAGTGGCTAGGCATTGAAAGGAGACCCATGAAAACGAACCCACGAGTTCGCCAAAAAATAGCACGTGCAAAAAAGGACGGGCGCGTTCTTGCGTCCGACCTCAAAGACAGTATCAGCGAGATAAAGCATCGAGTGGGCGCGGCGGGCGAACGCGCGAAGCGCGATGTTGCTGGCGATGCCATGACCACCCGCGAAAAAGCTGGGTCGGTGGTGAAGGAAGCTGGTCACCGGGGCGCCGCTGCGATTGACAAGACGAAGCGCCAGTTGCGCGATCGGCTAAACAGGCCAAAGTAAAACAAAAACCACAACCCTAGAGCGCGGGGGCGCGCTCCTTCACAGGCCCGCGCCCCCGTTCGTTGCTGAATTCTGCGCGTCTAACTGTTCAGGCTGAGGCTCACCGTCGCGCTTTCCTTGCTTGGAGCGACAGAAGTAATGCGAACGCCTACCTTGCCTCCAGCAACCGTCTGAACGTTAACCACCTGCGAGAATATGCCGTTACCGTCGGCAGTTACGTCGGCCACATAGGTCCCTGATGTCACCGCGAAGACGCCGCCAAAAACGGCTGTCGGGATGACCACAAGGTGAACCGCAGAGTTAGGGATCGTGCGTCCGGAAATGGTAAACGTGCTGCCTACGGTTGAGCCATTGCTGGGACTCAAATTCCTCAGATAGTTTCCGACGACGCTCGTGCCGGACGTAAATGACCAGCTTTGAACGAACGACGTGCCACTGGTTGAGGTGCCGCTAACCCGTACCGTGTGTTGTTGCGCTGTCAGGGCGTAGGGCGGAGTGAACAGAAAGTTGGTGCCGGAAATGTCCGAGGTGGTTGACACATCACGTCCGTCTAGCGTGATGTGCACCGAGTTGGGATCGACCGCTGAAGAAAAAGTGGCTGAAACCGCTGGGCTTTGTGCTGCAACCACAGAACCTGACGCAGGCGTCACGTCAAGCAGTTGCACCCCAGCGGACGGTTGGTTCCCCGAGAAAATGCTGACGGTCTGCGTGTTGTCATTCCAATCGACTGTCGCGCCAAGAGCTTCAGAGATGAAACGCAAGGGCACGTACGTCCGCGGCCCCACGAGGAAGGGTGCGACCTCCAACTGCTGTGTGTTTCCGTCCACCGTAGCAGTTGTCGATCCAATCCTCAACTGGATGCTGCGCCCGTCTCCTGTTGCATTGATGAGTCCATTGTCATAAACGACGCTGGCGCCTAACTTCTCAAAAACTCCTCGCAGGGGCACAAAAACACGTCCCGATCGCTCGATCGGCGGCGTATCGAACTGCACCTGTTGACCGTTGACAATGACGGGAATGGTGGCCGCTGCGGACCCCGCGGCGCAGAGCACGACCAATCCAAGGGCCACACCGCAAAAAACGCCCAACGGCCTTCGCTTGATGCTATAAGACAATCCGCAAGTTTTCAAGGTCTTGACCCTCCGTCGAAAATCAGAGATACCGGTTGTTTACCAACGGTCTAAGATGCAGGAGATTGAAGCTTTTCTCTAGCTATGTCTTGAAAGTTTGGCCATGCAAGTTGCGCTTTGATTTGCTCACCAAGCGCCGTTCGTTGGTCTGGAGACATCTTGGCTATACGCGCCTGGTTTTGAGACCAATACGCGTCGAGGCTTGCTCGGAAACTTTCAACCCATTGATCGGGGAGAGGCGAAGGGCCACTTGAGCCGCTTTGCGTTATGGCCGATGTCTTTGGCTTTACTAGCGGCTGTATGGAGCCGTTAAACCCATCAATCGCCTTTGTCAACTCGCTCGCATCAATTTGGCTTTTCCCACTGTCAAAGGATGCGATATCCAGCGCCTCAACGAGCAAACCAACATAGTTATTCGCCTGCTCCTGCAGCGCCGAGTATTTCACGTTGACATAGTTGATGCTGCCTGGGTCTACTTGCTGTTTTGCGTTTGCAACGATCGCCACGGCCTGAGCGCGCGCCTGCACGAACGGTTGCGCTTGGGCCTGCAAACCTGAGGCTACGTCTTGATGCGTACAACCAACAACCCCGATCGCGGCCAGCAGGGCTAACCACACAGGTTTATGACAGATTCTGATCGGCATAGTAGAAGCAATCCTCATGTGCTGTTTTTACCCATATCGAAGAACGCACAAACTGTCGGTATGAAGCGATAAACAAGGGCCGGCTTTGGGTAAGAGGTAACGTAATGCTGGTGCAGACGGTGATTGCCCAGCCGACACCGCTTGTCACGACATACGCCATGACTTTTGGATGCGGCTTCTGCGCTGGCTTGAGCGGCTGGTTACCAAAAGACCAGCCTGCCCGAAGGCCTAATGGATCACAAAGGCAGCGATCGCGGCGGCAAACATGGCGAAGGTGGTAAACGAACCGAGCAGGTTAAGAGCAAGTCCGTTGGTCCGCTCGCCCATGACTTTTCGATTGTTGGCGAGCAGCATGATCAATACCAGCAGCACCGGCGCGAGGCAGCCATTGATGACTGCGGTCCAGTACAACGCGGCTATCGGTCCAATTCCTATGAAATTGAGCTCGATGCCGATCAAAGTCGAAAGTGCAATGATCGCATAGAACTGCGGTGCCCGGCCGGGCTGTTCATTGAGCCCGAACTTCCACCCAAACAGAGTTGAGAGAGCGTAAGCTGACGACCCCGTCAGTATCGGCACCGCGAGAAAGCCCGTCCCGATAAGCCCGAGCGCGAAGAGCACGCCAGCCCACCGTCCGGCCAAAGGCTCGAGGGCCCGGGCCGCGTCTGCGGCTGTCGTAATGTGCGTGTGGCCGCTGACAAACAACGTCGCGGCCGTCGCGAAGATGATGAAGTATGCCACGAGCTCAGAAAAAGCCATACCGACGCCAACGTCCCACGCCGCATAGGTGAGCTCGGCATCCGTGGTTCCTTTGCGCTGCCACCAATAGCGTCGTCCCAAGGCGATGTCTTCTTCGACTTCTTGGATGGCTTGCCAGAAAAACATGTATGGAGAAATCGTCGTGCCCAGCAGCGCTACAAGCGTGGTGAGATAGGCACCATCGAGCCGAATTCGCGGGATGAACGTTCCCTCAAGGACGTGCAGCACGTTGGGGTGCGCAAACAAAGATGCCGCGATGTACGCAAAAAGCGAGAGGGTCAGCCACTTGAAGATGCTTGAGATGATCTTATACGAACCCCAGATCTGCAATGCGAGGAGAACCGCGGCGATCGGCACGATAAGCGCGACGATCGGGATCGGAACGAGCAGGTTGAACGCCGCGCCAATCGCTCCGATATCCGCGCCTGCGTTGATCGAGTTGGCGATCACGAGCGCGAAGACCGCGGGGTAGGCAATGTACTTAGGAAAGTTCCGGCCTAGAACTTCCCCCAGCCCCCGGCCGGTGACGAGCCCAATCTTCGCACAGATGAACTGCACCGCGAACATCATGGGAAGCATCACAATGGTGGTCCATAAGGTTGCGTAGCCAAGCGTCGCGCCGGCGATGGAATACGTGCCGATGCCCGAGGGATCGTCATCAGATGCTCCGACAATGATACCTGGACCTAAGATCTTGAGAAAGCGCTTTACTGGATGCCGTTCTTTGGAAAGCGCCGCTTCGCGCACGCCAAGCTCGACCGCGGGCACGACTTTACCGGCCGGGTGCTCTTTCGGTGACGCCACGTTTCTTTGGTACCACAAGTGGCGGTGGGCTAAACGTACGCCTTTGCAGCCAGTTTTGGATCAACGACGCGTGGGTAAACCTCGACGTGGCCGGTCAACTAATCGCACTTCGCATTTGCAAAGTTGAGGATGAGAAAAATGATACATGGAAATTTGATTGTGGCACAAAGCGCCGATCAGCCAACCGTTGCTCCAACCGACCAAACGCAAACCGCGACCCCGCAACCCGTATACACAACATCGACCACGACCACGACAAATGTCACAAACACGACCAGTCCAGACACCAACACCTGGATCATCATCGGCGTTATTGTGGTTGCGGTCATTGTCATTATCGCGGTCGTTCTCAATCGCAATCGAGATACCACAACCATCGTTCGGTAAGGGGAGATCGGCTTAGAACGCGACCAGGCTTCCGCTTCTCTTGCGCTTCTCCAACGTTAAGATGGTTCCGTCATTGGGTTTGGTGGCGTAGTCAGTCTTATCCATCAAGCGGTTCATGAGAAATATCCCCAGACCGCGCGGTTGAAGTTGGTCGCGTTCTACCGGCGTTGTGGGCAGATGAAAACCGATGCCCTTATCTTCAACCCTGATCACGATGCTCGTGCCATCAAACTCGCACCACACATTGAAGTTATCGAATGACCCGGCGTGCTCGACCGCGTTGTTGCAGGCTTCCCCAACGGCCAGCCTTATTTCCGCGAGTTCCTCGCGTTCGAATCCACAGTACTCCGCGAAACGAATAACATCGTCCCTTGCGTTGCGCACCCACTGCGCGCTTGGTGGGTAGTCTCGGTTGAACATCGCGATCATATTTCACTTATTCCCTTGTTGACGTTCGCGAAAACAAGTTCAGGTTAAGAAACCGGCAGAGAGCGTTAATTACCGGCAAGTCTTGGGTATATGAAAAAATTAGCGCCCAGACTACCTTCCTGCGAAAAAAAATCTGACGAGTCTCGGGGCGGCGGCGGCAGATTGCCATGGCTGCGCTCTTTATAAGAACGCCCTTACACTTCTTGCCCCGTGGCGCTTCATCGACCGAGTCAAAAATTTGGTCGAGCCGGCTCAACATGCTCTCGAGTTTGCTCGAGGTGCTCCTCAAACGCTTGTTGCAAGTCGTTCGACTCCGTAGCCCTGGCCATCTTTGGTAGTGCGCTCAGGATTTGTTTTTCTGCGTTGTACAGGTCTTTAAGTTCGTCGATCCAAAGATCGCGCAAGGTTTCATCCGCTGCGGCAGATCCTACAAACGAGCCAAAGGAGGCTGATGCTAGTGAGTAAGAGCGTGAATGCGACGCATTATGAAGATCTGCCGACTTTTCCAAAGAAACGAAAGAAAAATACCGTTCACGCGATTATAGAAACGTGCAAGAACAGCCCTCACAAATACGCCCTTAAGAACAAATATGGCATTATCGCCCTCAAAGAGGTCTTGCCAGACGGTATGCATTGGCCGTACGACTACGGCTTTATTCCCGGCACGCTGGCGCCAGACGGCGACCCCCTTGACATCTTAGTCATTACTCAAGAAGGGCTCTTTTCCGGCTGTTTGGTGACCGTGCGAGTTCTTGGCGCTATTCGGGAGGTAAAAAACGGCATTGAGAATGACCGGTTGATCAGCACGTTGCTTCCGAGTAAAGGGGCGCCGCAGCCCTCTGATGATTACAAAGACATTGCCGACGTTCCTGAACCGCTGTTGCTTGAGATTAAGAACTTCTTAAAGAGTTATTCCGAGCAACAAGGTAACCGCATCAAAATAAAGGGTACCGTGAACGCAGCGCGGGCTCTGCGAATCGTCGAGAAGACGCAGAAAGTGTTCGCCAAGAAACACCGTCCGAAGTGACTGCTGCGTCATTTGACGTTGCGGCGTGAACGGGGTACTCCCGCTAACGCCGCAATCAGGGTATGTCGATCTTTCGCGCGCTTTTTTCGAGCTTGCTTATGGGATGTTTCCGCATGAAACGTATTGTGCGATATTCTTTGCAGACTCGTGGACATTGATCGCATAGCGTGCACCTAAGAGCGCGCTTATGGGGACGTCAACGATCGTGTTCGAATCTCCCAAAACGACATTCTTCAGCGGATATTTTGGCGCCGGGTTGACCTTGGCACACGTGCCGGCATGTATGTGCGCCGGCTGAACACCCGTCGTGTTTTCGTGCAAGAGATGAATGACGACTCTCGTTCTCCCATTTAGATCGGTGAGCGTGGCAGAACCATTTTCGCCGGAGTGGTTTTGACTGAGCATTCGAACCGTGACGTCTGGATGAGCAGCCAACCCTGGACTGCTGATGGCAAGTACCATAAGAAGACAGACGATAGCGACACCGATGCGCATTACGATTACCCCCTTTCTTATTAGTGTGACGACTTTTTCTTGGGAACTTTTGCACCGCTTTTTCTGGCTTCCGAGAGGCCAATGGCGATGGCTTGTTTACGACTTTTCACTTTCTTGCCGGACCGACCGGATCGGAGCGTACCATGCTTTCGTTCGTGCATCGCGCGCTCGACCTTCTCGCCGGCTTTCTTTCCGTACTTTCGATGGCCAGATTTTCGCTTTGCCATCTATGCCACCACCCGGCTGCCCGTGATCAATCGAATAATGAGGAGCAAGACGACGCCGCCCACAAACGCGACCAAGATGCTCCAGAGGTTTAATCCGGTGACTCCCATGTGCCCGAAGCTATTAAAAATCCAGCCACCGAGGAGAGCCCCGACAACGCCTACTACAAGATCACCCAAGACGCCGCCGGGGCCTTCCCCTGGGACCATAGTTTTCGCCAAGAACCCGGCAATAATGCCGACGACTACCCAAGCCAATATATCCATCGTAACCTCCCGCTCAAGACGGTATCAGACGGTCTTGCGACCGGTGAGAAGATTGATCACCAAGACCACAACGGCGATGACAAGAAGCAGGTGAATGAGCCCGCCGCCGATATGCATCAGAAAACCGATAAGCCACAGGACGAATAAGATTACAATAATTGTCCACAGTATGCCACCCATGCGTTCCTCCTAAAGAGTTGTAGCAAGAACTCTGGTTGCCGTGTTACCCGTGACTAAGAGGCTTAAACAGTTGGTACCCCAAACGTCGCTAGCGCTTCACGGTTTGACCCCAAAGCGCCACCAGCAAAAGTGTTGGCACCCACTGGCCCACATAGAGCGCTTCGTGCTTGCGCTTGCCGAGCGCAAAGCCTAACGAAAGCAGCATCGCCAAGCCCGTCGCGCCCAGCAATGTTGCTCGCAGAAGGGCGTTCGTCGGACGATCTCGGACCACGCGCTCAACTCGCTCCGTCAGCTCGCGTGCCGTCTTGCCGGCCGGAGTCTTTGCAGCCCGCGCTGTTGCATCTTTCGCACTGTCAACAAACTCGTTGAATTGCTTCACCATCTCCATCTCCTCGCTTTCTATCAGTGTGCCTTGATACCCAAAGGTCCGAAACACCAAACGGTTTCACAACGGCTGAGACCGGGAATCAAGCACTTGACACGTTTCGCAGGGAGGTACGACATGGTGCTGAGCGCCTCAACCGAAGTCATCTCGGCATCGGTACTGCTCGGTATCGTTTTCGTCGCGATGGGTGCATTGATCGGAGCGGAGACGCGAGATGGACGCGATGCTCAGTGAGAAGGCGCGGGGTTTTATCTTCGACGTTGACGGCACACTCGTCGAGAGCAATCCGGCTCACGCACTAGCCTGGTCACGCGCCTTTGCTGAGATTGGGATCTTCGATGCGCCTCCTTGGCGCATCCGCACGCTCGTCGGCCTGGCTGGGCCGGACCTCGTTGAAAGCTTCAAACCGAAATTGGGGAAAGACGAGCGGGAGGAAGTCATTGCAGCTCACCGTCGCATCTTCGCAAACGAATACTTGACACGCCTCCGGCCGACTCGCGGCGCGCGTGAGCTTCTTGAAGAGCTTCATCGCCATCGAAAGAAGATTGTCGCGGTCAGTTCCGCATCGAAAACAGAACTTGCAGCTGTGTTGGACGTCGCAAAGCTCGGCGATGTGCTCCCTGTGCGCATCTGCGCGGACGACGTGGCGCGTCCGAAGCCCTGGCCAGACCCATTGTTGTTCGCGTTGGAATGCCTCTCGCTTGGAAAGGATGAGGCACTTTCCATCGGTGATAGCCCATACGATGTTGCTGCGGCGCACGAAGCTGAGGTCTTTGTTGTCGCTTTGCGCTGCGGCGGTTGGAGCGTCAACGACCTCGCCGGGGCTGATGGTATCTTTGACGATCCTTCAGATCTTCAAGGCGCGCTCTTTGAATCGGTTGGGTCACGACCTACGATGAAGGCCGAGGCGAACATTTCGAACGTGCGAGCCGTTCGATGAAAAGCGTCGTGCTCGCTATACCAAATTCCGTGTCTGACGTGCTCTCCCAGACCGGTCAGCTTTGTCGCGCCGGCGTGCTCGGGCCTCTGAGCCGTCGGCTTCTTGAGATGTTGTACGTCCTGGGTTGGGACGACGGATTTGTTGAATTCAATCGGGTAAGTTTGGGTCGAACGCTTCGAGAGGAAAGCAAGCCTATCGATGCTGCGCTGGCCGAGCTTCAAGGTTTGCACGTTATCTCGATTCGTCGCGGCCGCGACCATGAGGTGGCGGAGCTCATCGCGTTGTCCGTGCCGCGTGCTTTTGTCCATGCCCAGCTTGGGTGGTGGCAAATGTACAGCATCGAGCTCTTGGACGACAAGGCCTGAGCGTGTAAGGTTGTCCTGGGTGCCGGCGCCTATTCGCCGAGGATCGCGAGCCGTATCTTGTCGACGGCTCGCTGCTGCAGCCTCGAAACTTGCATCTGCGAAACGTCCAAGCGCCGTGCGATTTCGGCTTGAGAAACTCCCCCGAAGAAGCGCAGAAGGATCACGGCACGTTCCTTGGGTTCAAGAACCTTGCAAGCTTGCTTCAAGCAGACTCGATGCTCCAACAGAGTAAATTCTGCATCCTCACTACCGAGCTGCTCCGCGAGCGTACTGGTACGCGAATGGCGATCGCCCGTGACTTGCGCGTCGAGCGACAGCGTGCAATACGCGCTACCAAGTTCTTGCGCTTCGATAATCTCCTCACAGCTTGCATTGAGCGTCTGCGCGATCTCGTCAACCGTCACCGATCGTCCGAGGTCCACGGACATGCTCTCAGCCACGCGATTGACGGAAAGGCTTAACTCCTGCAGCCGGCGTGGCACGCGCAAGGCCCAACCCTTATCTCGAAAATGGCGTTTGATTTCGCCAAGGATGGTGGGCATCGCGTAGGTGATGAATTCGACTCCCCGATTGGTATCAAAGCGATCAACGGCCTTGAGTAATCCGAGCGACCCAACCTGGATAAGATCCTCAAGCGGCTCCCCGCGATTGGCAAATTTCGTCGCCAAATAACGGACCAGGTTGAGGTGCATCAGGACGAGTTCTTCGCGAATGGCCGCTGACCGCGTCGTAGCATACTCAAGCAGTAATTGGCGTAGCTTGGCGCGGTCAAGAGACGGGCCAGTCGACTCGTCCCGCGCGGTTGACTGTGGCATCTTAACGGATTCTCTTGGTCATCCGCAGGAGCAAGCCGCCGCCAAGAGCTGGGTGATACTCAAACTCATCAGCGAGGCCACGGATAATAGCCAGCTCGTCGACGATGCGGTCCTCCTGCAAAGAAACGCCACCATCGCCAAGGCGAGCCATGTGAAAGTGCGGGTCAGTTACGATAACGACAAAGCAATCTGGTGTCGCTTCAAACGCGATTCGCAGGCGCCCCGCGTTGCCTCCATCTGCAATACAATACGTGCATGCCTCGGCCACCATGATCTTGAGATCTTCAATCACCTCGAACGAAAGGCCGGCCCTCAGTGCGACCCCGGCCACCGTAAGCCTCGCAGCTGCAATGAAGGTGGGGTCTTTGGGCAAATTGAGGTTTACGCGGCTCTTGGGCCAATCGCTTGCCGAGTCCGCCGCACCTTGCGAGACGTCGCCGTGAGGCGTTGTCATCGCGCTCACTAGCGGCGCCGTTTGCGGGGACCCGGCGGTACTTTGGCTCCGGATTCCCGTGCCTCAGAAAGGCCGATGGCTATGGCCTGCTTTCGGCTCGTGACCTTTTTGCCCGATCGGCCCGAGCGGAGTTTCCCTTCCTTCATTTCGCGCATGACTCGCTCGACTTTTTTGCCTGCCTTTGGGGAATATTTTCGCTTTGTCCGTTTTGCCATGACAGCTGCCTCCGCAACCCTCGTACCCGCTTCGCCAATCGCTAAGCCGAAAACGCCGCCAAAAAACAGCGTTTGACTCTCGCCTATGAGGGGTAGGTGTTACGGGCAGTCGGTTCCAGGAGTTTATCCTGGAGCGACTGCGCCATTGCCGTTGTGAGGAATGTTTCAGGCAAGCAAGCCACGGGTAATCCCAAAAAAGGTAGTCCACGAAAAGCGACGTGGCGGAGGTTTGTTTTCCTACGCTAAGGATTTCAAAGACAACGCAAGCGCTTGGTCTCTTTGCGGCGTTTGCGCTTACGGTTGCGGCCGGCGCTACCAGTTATCTATGGCCGGAAGTCAGACTTCGGCCTATTGCCTACGTCCTGCTCCTCGCGGCCGCAGCCCTGGGAGGCTACCGCTGGGGATTAGCTTTGGGCGCGTTTGCAACGCTCATCTTTACCATTCTCGACATTTACAGCGGTTATTCAAAGCTCTCGCTGGTCGTTTGGACCAATGCGTTGTTCTTTCTTGTTGCGGTCGTCGCATCGGTCGTCCTTGTTGAACTCGTTCGCACGAGGACGCAATCTGAGGCCATCGCGCAGCTTGACTTGGCTCGCGCCAAAGAGGAGGTCGAACATCTCTCGGGTTTGCATGAGACGCGATCGGCACTCTACCAAATGCAACAGCGCTATGCGGCGATCAGCGACATGCTGCCGTACGGCACATGGTTGACGAACGCCGATGGATCGAAATTGCTGTATGCCAGCGAAAACTATTGCCGTCTCTTCGGTATGACCGTCGAGGGAATCGCCAACGGCGGCTTTCGCTCCAGAGTTCCGCCTGATGACTACGAGCGGTTCATCGCGGCTTGGCGCAACCGATCCGAGGACGGTATCTTTGAAAACGAATATCGAGTGCTCGGCGTCGACGGAAATTTGTACTCAATTCTTTCGCGCGGCGTGCGGCTCACGGACAACGACGGTGCAACCACAGGGTGGGCCGGTTTTAGTTTGGACATCACGAGCCGCAAACAATCCGAGGAAAAGGTCGCACTCCTTTCACAACTGGGCCGCGTGCTTTCAACGTCGCTCGACCCACAAAGGACTCTCTCGCGCGCGGTTGAGCTGCTCGTTCCACGCCTGGCGGATTGGTGCGCGATCGATCTCGTTTTGGATACGGGGGAAATAAGCAGAGCGCTTATGGTTCATCGCGACCCAGGATTGACGGCGCAGGCGCAAGATTTGATCGACGCCGGCGAGGCGGTTCGTTTTGGTCACCGCGCTGAACAAGCAATAGGAACTGGGCGGTCCCAGTTGCATGAGCCCGTGGGTGATGAAGAGATTGACGCTTCCCCGCTCTCGCGCAAGCAACGCACGTTGCTCAAACGCTTTGGCCTCGGTCACGCGGTGACCGTACCCCTGATAGCGCGCCAACAGACGTTGGGGGCACTGACGCTCGTTGCAACCGGTGCAGCGAAAGCATATTCCCAAGAAGACGCGGACTTTGCGGGGATCATCGCCCGGCGCGTTGCACTCGCCTATGACAACGCAAGGCTCTACGAGCGTGAGCATCGCGTGGCGGACATATTTCAGCGCGCTTCGCTGCCAACGTCGATGCCTGAGCTACCCGGCATTACCCTTCGCGCACACTACGTGCCGGGCGCAAAAGAAGCTGAGATAGGCGGCGATTGGTACGATGCCTTCACCTTGCCAGACGGCAGGCTTGGCGTGTCCATCGGCGATGTCGCTGGGAAGGGTCTGCAAGCTGCGGCCGCCATGAGCGCGGTGCGGCTGCTCATCCGCGCGACGGCCCTTGAGCGCCTCGCGCCTGCGAAGGTGCTCGAACGAGCAAACCTGATGTTGCTCAATGACCGTCCCTCGATGGTTACCGCGTTGTTTGGAATCGTTGATCTTGAGAACATGACGTTCTCGTTTGCCTGTGGCGGTCATCCGCCGCCAATCGTCGCTAGCCCCGACGACTCGATGACCTTCGGGAGGCCAGTGGCGCCCCCACTGGGCGTCTCGCCCGAAGCAAAATTCCCGGAGCAATCCCTCGCGTTGTCGCATGGGTCGCTGCTGGTGCTCTACACTGATGGGCTCGTCGAGCAAAACAGGAACGCGATACCGAATGGTGAGGAGCGTCTGCTCGAAGCCATTCGATCGGTTTTGGCGACGCATGAGTCAAATGCCGCAGGAAAAATCGTCAGTATGCTGACGGATTCCGAGCCAAAGGACGATATTGCCGTGCTCACGGTAGCGTGCGCGCCGGCACCGCTGCGCGAGATGGATTTGGAACTACCAGCGGACCCGCTGAGTAGCCGCATCTTCCGTCAGTCGCTGCGACGTCTCTTTGTTGCGGCTGGAATGACGGAGGAAAACATTCAATTGTTTCAAGTGGCCCTGGGCGAGGCGATTACCAACTGCATACAACATGCGTATGGAGTTCGGGGAGGAACAGTGCGCGTTTGGGGAAGAGTTGAAAATGGGAAGCTCGTGGTCGACGTTAGCGATTCAGGGCGCTGGCGAAAACCGCATGGTGACGGTGGAGGATATGGACTGAACGTCATTCGAGCAATCGCGAAGAAGGTAACCATTCAAAGGTCAAGCAACGGCACAACAGTGCGATTCATCGAGCCCTTGGGAGGCAGCAATGACTAACGAAGCGCGCTTTACGACTGGGGCAGTCGATGGCGTCAGCGTGATCGCGGTTTTTGGCGAGGTGGATCTCTCAAATGTTGGAGAGCTGAAGCACTGCTTGGAAACCGCGGCCGCAGCCCGAGCAAACGGCATTGTCGTCGATCTGACGAAGGCGGATTATTTTGATAGCCGGACGATCGCCTTGTTGGCGGATTTTGCTCAAAATGCGCGCATGCGGCGCCAACGAGTCGCACTCGTCGCGCCAAGCGAAGGTTTCGCGCCGCGTATCCTTGATATAGCCGGTTTGCCTCGCATCGTTCCAACGTTTGAAACAACAGATGAGGCAGTCGCCTCGGTAAAATCTCCCGCAACTGCCTAGCAACCAAAATTTCGAACTCGCAAATGTAGGGGCGACTGTCAGGTCGCCCCTCGCATTACGGTTTTCGTGTTAGGCTTAGGAGATTCGACTGATTTGACGTTTGGGCGGGTTGGTCGACCGCGAGAATGACCTGGACGGATGCCGCGTTGCCGCCAGGGGTGTCCTCAACCGTAAACGAGTACGAGTTCCCAACGCTGAGATTCGCGGAGTTGGTGAAAAGAATGGTGCCCGGCACTCCCGCCGGCGTCACTGTGATGACGTATGTACCGCTTGAGAGGATCGTCGACGAACCCTGCGTGGGGATGTACGAGTTCCCGGGCGGGTTCGCAATCGAGCCTGAGTCATTGCCGACCATAAGTCCCGGGACCGTCGGAAGCGTTGGCAGTGTTGCACCCTGATAGACGTAAACATCTATCGCCCCCGGCGCCGGCGCGGCATCGTTTACTTTGTAGCGAACGGTGCTCGCGGTTGCCTGGGAATTGGTATCTTGAAACATGTACGTGTTGAAATCGGCGAGGCCGGGTTCGCCGACGATCGCGAAGGTGTAGAAAACGGAGGCCGCCACGCTCTTGGAGAGCGCGGGTATGCTCGTTGGTGTGATCTGAAAGTTCTGGTTGCCAGCGCCGACGAGCGCATACGTGCCCGTTGGCGTCCCCGCCGTCAAGCCGCTGTTGATGGTTGTATTGGCGACGACCAGCGAAAGCGGTCCGGGCTCACTCGGTGAGGCGTCAATGGCCCGGACTTGCGCCTTGCCGCCCGTTGCGCCGCTGATCAGGTTGCCGACCGAACTGCTCGTACAGGCCGTTGCCGCCAGTGCGAGCGCGACAATCGTTGCCGGAAGCGATAGGTTTTTGAAGAGCATCTTGGGTGGGTCCCTCCTTAGTGTTTTGCAATACACCGCATGCATGTGATAACGCACGTTATACCCCAAGCATTTCAGGTTATGTTTAAGAATGCTGGGAATATCCATAGAAACGGAGGGGGTTACATGAGCAAATACATCCTGATCCTGCTGTGCGCTTCGTTCGTTGCGGGCGTGCTCTCAGTCTCACCATCATCTGCCTTGGTAGGCAGCAATATCTGGACAGGCGAAGTCGTCCATGTCTCGACCACGAATATCAAAGTATACAACACCGAAGGCGATCAGACTCTTAGCTTCCTTCTGGTTCCCAAGTTCGATAAAGTTTTCTCAGACGATGGCACAACCACATTAGAGATGGCGGACATCAAACCCGGTATGTGGGTGACCGTGTACTACGATCAGAAGGCGCTCGGCGTGCGCCATGCCGACAAGATCATCGTCCTGCGCTCAGGTGAGCAAATCAAGAGCTAGTATTGTGAGGGCGCAGCGCGCGATCAGGTGACCTTTGCCGGCAATAAACCGAGCTGGGTCCCAACTTTTTCGAAGGCACTCAACGCTTTGTCCAACTGGCTGCGCTCGAGCGCAGCACTCATCTGCACGCGAATGCGCGCCGTCCCCTCGGGCACGACCGGGTAGCCAAAGCCGGTCACAAAAATTCCTTCTTGCAGCAAGAGGGCGCTCATTTTGATCGCGAACGCGGTTTCCCCGACAATGATGGGAATAATCGCGCTTTCGCCGTCCAGCGGCTTGTAGCCAAGCGTCTTGAGGCCGGCGCGAAAGTACGCAATGTTCTCGCGCTGTTTCGCCAAGAGCTCCGGATGCTCTTCAAGTTCTTCTATGGCAGCGAGCGCACTGCACGCGACCGTCGGCGGGAGTGCATTCGAAAACAATTGTGTGCGCGATTTTTGGATGAGCGTGTCGATAAGATTAGCGGAACCGGCGACGAAGCCACCGGCTGCGCCGCCGAGCGCCTTACCGAGCGTACCGGTGATGATGTCGATCTGCCCCGTAAGCCCGTAATGTTCGATCGTTCCTCGGCCGGTCGGACCCATGACGCCCGTGCCGTGACTATCATCGATAACCGTCACGCCGTTGTAGCGTTTTGCGAGCGCAACGATTTGCGGTAACTTGACGAGGTCGCCTTCCATCGAAAAAACGCCATCTGAGATGATGAACTTGGTCATGTCGGGTGGCAGCGATGCGAGTTTTGCCTCGAGGTCGGCCATGTCCGAATGCCTGAAACGCAGTCGCTGCGCTTGCGTGGCGAGGCGGCATCCATCAATGATCGATGCGTGGTTGAGCTCGTCGGAGACGATGGCGGTTCCCGCGACGGCGACGGTCGGGATAAGACCCTCATTGGCATTCCAGCACGACACATACGTGAGGCCGGCTTGCGTGCCAAAAAATAGCGCTATTTTTTCTTCGATCTGGCGGTGAATGTCAAACGTTCCACAGATGAAGCGAACGCTCGACGTGCCAGCGCCATATTTGCGCAAGCCTTCGATCCCCGCGGCGACGACGCGCGGGTTGTCTGCTAAGCCAAGATAGTTGTTGCTCGAAAGCACGATGACATTGCCGGCCTCTTCCATGTTGACCTGGGCTGCCATCGGGGTCGTGAGATGCCGCAGCGTCTTGTAGGTGCCTGCTGCGTGGAGTGCCTCCAACTCGCCTTTGAGCTTGCGGTCGTAGGTTTGATTCATAGACTCTTATTGTGCCTTTGCGTTAATCTCGATGACGATTTTTACTGCCTTGCCTTCTTTGAGAAGATCGAATGCTTCTTGAAAACGCTCGAGTGGCAAAATGTGCGTGATGATGGATGTCAAGTCGATGCGCCGCGCCGTGACCATCGCCTGCATTTGATACCAGGTTTCGAACATTTTCCGTCCGTTGATGCCGAGGACGGTGAGGCCTTTGAAGATGATATTTTCGGCGAGGTTCAGGCTGACGTTGTCCGAGGGAAGTCCCAGGAGCGCCGCGCGACCACCGTTGCGCACCATGCTAAGCCCTGAATTGATCGCCGCGCCGCTCCCGCTCATCTCGAGCAGCACGTCCGCACCATGACCACCGGTGAGGCTCAAAATTTTCTGGCGTAAATCTGCATCGCGCCCGTCAAAGACTTCATCAGCGCCGAGCGATTTCGCGAGCGCAAGTTTTTGTGGATTGATGTCGATGGCGATGACGCGGGCTGCGCCTGCTGCGCGCGCCACCGGTATGGCCATCAAGCCGATCGAGCCGACCCCTGTAATAATCACACTCTTCGCGCTGACGCCGGCAGCCATAACCGTGTGCACGGCATTGCCGAGAGGATCGAACACAGCCGCCCAAGCATCGGGCACCGCTGGATCGAGCTTCCAAATGTTGTGCTCTGGCACCGAAACGTAGTCTGCAAAGGCGCCATCGCGATCGATTCCAAGAATGCGCACGTGCTCGCATATGTATTCTTGACCCGTGCGGCACAGCAAACAGGTGCCGCACGAAATATGTCCTTCGGCCGCAACGCGATCGCCAATCGCGACGTTGCGCACGGCCTCACCTATCGCGGCCACCGTACCCATGAACTCGTGACCAACGATGAGGGGCGGTACCACTCGAGTCTGCGACCACTTATCCCAGTTGTAGATGTGACCATCGGTTCCACAGATACCGGCCATGTGGACGCGCACCAGCACGTCGGTCGGGCCGATCTGCGGCACGGGGACTCGCTTGAGTTCGAGTCCTGGCCCGGGCCGCTCTTTGACGAGCGCGCGCATGGTTGTGGGCAGCGCACCTCTAAGAGACTGCTCGACTTTGGGTCTGTCTTTTGCAATTGCCACGGAGTCGAGTTCCGCCGACCTGTGGCGGCGGACCTTTGAGAGAGCGATGGCACGAAAGAAAAAGCCGAAGGTGAAAGCGCGCATCCGTGCATTGCAAGAGAAGATTGATGTGCAGCGCCGCCGCGCGCTTCGGCCGACGCTACCCGTCAACACCCAGGCGCGCGTAAGCGAAACGCTGGTCGAAAAGAAACGCAAGCTGGAACGCAAGCGCCGTCAGCGCCAGGACTGGGATCATTTGTAGCGGCGACACGTAGGGGGCGATTGGAAAATCGCCCCATCCTATCGGGCAACCGTCAAGTCGCCCAAGGTGCCGCTGCCAAGGGCGCGAATCCTTTGCACTCGAACATCCGTTCGCTGATAGGCGGGCTCACCATTTCGTGCTCACTATAGATGAGATTTTAGGGCGCCGCGGCCCCTTGGCAGGTTCGCTCGCCGGATATGAATATCGCCCGGCGCAGATCGCCATGGGGAAGCTTGTGAATCGCGGCTTCCTTGAACACGTTCACGTGATGGTCGAAGCTGGAACTGGAACGGGCAAATCGTTTGGCTATCTCGTGCCAGCGGTGCTCTCCGGACAACGAGTCGTTATCTCCACCGCAACGCTCGCGCTGCAAGAACAATTGCTCCAAAAGGACATCCCACGCGTACTCGAGGTCCTCGATTCAAAGGCTCGCGTCGTCCAACTCAAAGGAAGAAATAACTATCTGTGCCGCGACAAGCTCGAACACTTGCGCTCGCGGCTCGTCCTCGCGCAGAGCCCGCACGATCGCACCTTATTCGCATGGGCGGATCGCACTGCCACCGGAGACCGCGCCGAACTTGACTTCGTTCCGCCGGACGCGTTGTGGCGCGAGATCGATGCCGATGCAGACGACTGCCTGATGGAAGCGTGTGAATTCTTTGGGCCAGAACGCTGCCATCAAATGCACGCGCGAGACTCCGCTCGTCACGCAGATATCGTGGTCGTCAACCATGCGTTGTTCTTTAGCGATCTCGCGATGGGCGGGGGCATCATTCCGACATATGATTATGTAGTGCTCGACGAAGCGCACCAGATCGAAGAATGGGCAACCGCTGCATTTTCTTCAACTATTTCTCGAGCGGGCATCGCGCGATTGCAGCAAAAGCTCGCTCGCGCCTATGTCTTCGATGAACTGCTGGGCGCTGCGCTTAGCCAAGCCGCCACCGATTTCGCCGACGCGCTGGAATCGAACGGTCGACTGTCACGTCGCCCATCGCTGCGCTATCCGTTTCATGAGAACCCCCAAGCAATCGAGAAACTCGAGCCCCTACAGCGCGCCCTCTATCGGGCCGAAAATTGGGTCGCCGAGAGATGGGCTGCTGGTTCGCGTTTTCCGAGTGCGCCCGAAGAGGCACTCAAGCGCCGACGCGACCTTGTGCTGCGCCTCGTTGTCGCGCACACGCAAACCATCGAACGTCTCCGTCTCGGGGGTGAGAACTGGATATGTTGGGTCGAGCGCAGCGACGATCGGTCGGGACACTTCGCGGCGCATTGCGCGCCCGCGTCCGTTGCGGATTTGCTGCGTGAACTGCTCTTTGAGAAAAGCCGCAGCGTCGTCATGACGTCGGCGACCATCTCAACTGGCGGCGACTTTGCCTACCTGCGCCGACAGGTTGGGTTGGAAAGCGCCCCCATCGATGAACTCATTGTCGAATCCCCATTTGATTTTGCCAATCAAGCGATGTTGTTCTTACCCGAGCAGCACCTCAATCCAAAGAATCCCGGTTTTGCCGCTGAGGCAGGGCCTGTGATTGAGAGCATTCTCGAAGCAACGCGGGGCCGCGCGTTCGTGCTGTTTACCTCCGTCGCAGTGATGCAGGCCGTCGGCATGCAGCTTGGACCGCAGCTCCATTTTCCATGGAAGATTCAGGGGCAAATGCCCAAAGGCGCGCTCTTGCGCTGGTTCCGCGAAGAACCCCACGCAGTGCTTTTTGCGACGTCCTCCTTCTGGGAAGGCGTTGACGTCATCGGCAGCGCCTTGTCGTGCGTCATCATCGACCGTCTCCCATTTCCGCCGCCAGACGATCCCATTGTCGCGACCCGCTCGCGTCTGCTCCTTGAGGGCGGCCGCGATCCTTTTGAGACCTTGATGATCCCAGCCGCCATCACCAAGCTCAAACAAGGCCTCGGCCGACTCATCCGAAGCACAAGCGACCGCGGTCTGATGTGCATTCTCGATGGCCGGCTCGAAACGATGTGGTATGGCCGGCGAATCCTGGAGGCGCTGCCCCCGGCGCGTCGCGTCCACTCTCTGGACGCGGTTCGCGCTTTTCTAAGCAACTGACCCAATGTAGGGGGCGATTGGCAAATCGCCCCTGAGGAACGCGTCTACTATTTTGTCAGAACTTCTACTGCGTTGGCATTGTCATCGTTGAAGTAGAGCTTGAGGTCACTGAGGCCAGAACCGGATGCCACCATACCGAAGATAGCGCCCGCGGTTCCGGTATCAACATTCTTCACATCGAGCACGTGACCGTTTGGTGCAATCTCGACCATAAGATTCTTGCCGGTTGGATCGAGCGTGTTGCCAATCACGAGATGCCCGTCGAAAAGCAGTGCCGAGCTTATTGGACCGTTCAGCGGAGGCCCAGCGTGGATGAGGTGTGCGCGATGACCAAAGGGGCCTCCAAAGTTATTTCCGATCACCGTAATTCCGTGCGATGGGATCGTCGAAACGCCGCAAAAAGCGATGAGCGAGTTGTCTGTGCCATCGACGATGTACAGCCGGTCGTGTGCGGCATCGTACTGTAAGCCCGACGGGCCGAGAATGGCGCCTGGCACCCCATGATTGACCGGGAAGCCGGTCGCGATGATGTCGAAATCGAACGTTCCATTTTTCAGTATATTGATACGAACGATGCTGCCATCAGCTGCGTTGCTCTCATAGAATGCCGCAACGCCAAAAGGCCCGGCGTGGGGAGCAAACGCTTGTCCGAACGGGCCGTGAAATGGTCCGCTGCTCAAAGTCGTCAGCACCGTGCCCTCTGGGGACACAATTGGGTTGTCATTCGCAGCAAACGCGGCGGCCCAGATCGAGATAGGCGAAAGCGCGAGCGCGTCACATCCGGTGAGAGAGGTACTCTGCGCAATGCGACGCGGCGTCGCTCCAACTTTTGGATGGAGCGCGATAATTGTGGTTCCCGTTCCTTGGACGTTTGCCGCATTGTTGAAGTTACAAACGACGAGATCGCCTGAGTCAAGCTTACCTGAAGTGGCTTTCGCAATGTCCAGACCGTATGGATTTTGATCGCCGTTGAGTGGATCGAGGGTCGAACCAATCGTCTTCAAATCGTCGAGTTGTTGAAGATCTGACGGGCCGGTGTCGCGCTCGAGATCAGCGTCAGCCGCGCTATTGTAGGTATCAACAACTGCCGATTGGCCCGCTGGTCGGCCCATCGCGTTGTTCGTGACGGATCCAGGCGGGCTCATCGTTCCTCCCCCCGAGCAGCCGGTAAGAGCATAGACCGCCCCCACTGCGGCAAGCGCCGTGGCCACGCGGAAAATTTTCATGAGTTACCTCCCAATGGATAAGCGCCCGATGGATTTCAGGTTCAAGCCTACCCACACTACATGAACAATTGCTGAAAGCGCGCAGCCGTTTTGCGTAAAGGTCTGTTAACGATACTTGGAGAGATTAAATGGTAGCGAATACTTGTGGCCGCTAGGGTCGACGATGACGAAGGTACCCGCAAGTCGGGCAATATCGGCCCCCTGGCTTTTCAGAGATCGCAGATCGAACTCAAACGTGTCGTAACCCAGCCAGCGTTCGTCTCGACCCCTGCCGACGACATTATAGAAGTCAACCGTAGGTCCAAAGGTTGACCTTGCGATCGGGGCGAGTGGAGCACGGCCGGGTATAGACAATGACACGGAGGTAAAGTGAGACAAAAAAGCTGCATCCAGCTTTCCAGAGCTGTGAGCAAAAACCACAAATTCGATCTCATTTGGAGTTGCCGCCACGTCTACGTCTTTAGACGATGGCGCTTGACCTTGAAAATGCGCAACGTAGCTTGCATATTTCACGCGCTCGAAAGGCGTGCCCACCACGACCGCATCGATGGCCCCTTCGCCGGGCGTAATCGCCAGCGCGTCAGGAACCGCATAGACGGTGTAACTCCTAACCGAATACCCGCTGTGGGCAAGAGCATCGCTCTTCCCCGCATCAATTGCTGCCTGTCTTTCGATCGGGCTGAGGACCGGCTCAAACCCAGACGCGGGCTGCACAAGAAAAACCATAGGTGCGGCCACAACCACGGCGAGAACCGCGCGGTGGAGTAACCTCGACCACCGCATCCTCGTCACTTGCTAAAGATATATATCGTAGGGTGGCCACCACTCGCTCCGGGCCAAATGGAGCGCGAGACATTCCCAGAATCAGCTATGATGTATTGACGCCCGTTTTCGTCGTACGCGACGACACCGCCCGCCATAGCACCTGCTGTCTTATATCGATACAGCTCCTTTCCCGACCGCGCATCGAATGCGTAAAACGTACCGCCGAGATCGCCGTTGAAAATTATGCCGCCCGCAGTTGGCGCGATCGCGGCGACATCAGGCCCAGTGGTTTTATCCTGCCAAACAATCTTACCGCTGTCGGCATCGAGCGCTGTCACCCAGCCATGCGCCGATTGGTATGGATCTGGAATGAAGGTGCCCCCAAGGAAGAACTTGCCGGCGACGTAGCGCGCCTGGTTCAGCGTGTAGTTGCCGCACCAGTCTACCGTGCCCACGATCAATTCATTATTGACCCGGTCATACACAGGGCTGTTCCACTCCTCGCCGCCGAGCCAACCAGGGCACACGTGGACACCTTTGATGGTTGGGGCGACGTCTGGATTCTGAATGGTCGTGACCGCAACTTTGTAGACGACCGCGTGCGTGGTTCGATCGAGCGCGTAGAGATATCCATTTTTGCCGCCAAAAACGACCAGATGTTTTCCCGCCCTGGTCGAAATGAGCACGGGAGCTGCGCCGACATCGTAATCATGCACGTCATGTGGCACAGTTTGGAAGAACCACCGAAGAGTGCCCGTCTGAGCGTCGAGCACGACTAACGATGTAGTGTAAAGATTCTTGCCGGGTCTATAGTCGCCGGAGAAATCCGGTGCCGGGTTGCCGACTGGCACAAAGAGTTCTCCCGTTTGGGTGTCAAGCGTAAACGATGACCACGTGGACCCGCCTCCGGTCGTCGCCGTCGACGCCTTGCCCCAGGTGTTTGCCCCCGCTTCATCGCCCATGGGGACGAGATCGAAACTCCAGATTTGATGACCATCATGCTCGTCGAACGCCATCATGCGTCCGCGCGCTCCCCAATCGGCGCCCGCCGTTCCCATGTACACCTTACCATCCCAGACGATGGGCGAGGCGCTGAGGAAATAACCCTTGCTAGAATCCGCTGCTTTTACGTTCCAAAGGAGTTTGCCCGACTTGGCGTCGAGGGCGATGAGATGGCCATCTTGCGTGCCACGAAACAGCATGTCGCCGTCGATGGCAACCCCGCGATTCGTATTGAACGGCTCAAGACCGGAGGGTGCGTAGGCGGATCGCCAGATCAACTTGCAGTTTGTTGCATCGAGTGCGTAGGTATCGTGCCACGTGGTCACATACGCCACTTTACCTGCGATGACCGGCCCAGCTTGAAACGGACCTTCTTCGGCGAGCGGATACTTGCAAACAGGTCGCAAGCTCGCGACGTTGGATGGATTGATTTCGCGCAGTTGCGAATATCGATCCCCGGCGTACGTGCCATTGTACATAGACCATTGTGCTGCGGCGCCGCCTACGGACGGTGCGGTGCTTGCCGGCGTCGTGCCTTGTTGCTGAGAGCAACTTGTCAGTACGATCGCTAAAAAAACAATAGCTGCGAGGTGGCGTATCATGTGAATATCCTTTCCTATATTCTCCGCTTAAGGCCACCGAGCGTATTCGGCAAGGAAGCCTTGCCAGCCGCCGGTGACGTTCAACACGGCACCCGTAATGAATGAAGCTTCATCGCTCACCAGATAGGCGACGGCGTCACCCACATCTTCCCAACTTCCCGGCCGCATCGTCGGGTTGCGGTAATCTCGGCGTTGCAAGACCGAAGTGCGATTGGCGTCCTTATCGCGAATATCACCAATGTTGATCGCGTTGCAGGTGATGCCGTGCGGGCCCTCTTCGAGCGCCAGCGATCTTATGAAAGCGACCACCCCCGCCTTAGCTGCGGCGTACGCGGCAAGGTGTCGCGAGCCCATGGTCGCGTCACTGCCCGTCATCCCAAACGCAACGATTCGTCCGAAGCGCCGCTCGCGCATGAACGGCAGCGTTGCCTTCACGCAATAGAAAACCGATCCCAAATTACCCTCGATCATTTCGCGATACTCGGGCAGCGTCATATTAAATGTATCTTTAACGATCATTGGACCAGCGCCGGCTACGAGCACATCAACATGACCAAAACGAGCATGCGCAGCCGAAACGAGGTGGGCCGCCTGATCTGGATCGGAGACGTCGGCGGGAAACGCCTCGATCGTTCCACCCACGCTTTGGACGGCATGCACCGTCTGATCGGCGTGAGTGTGAGGAGGCCGGTAATTGGCCGCGATTGCGTACCCGCGTTGCGCGAGCGAAACGCAGACGCCGCGCATCAGGCCGGCAGCACTGCCAGTCACAAGTGCCACTCGTTGATTGGAACCGTTCACCGATACTCCATATGGAAGGTAGCGGTGGCGACACTTCGCGACAAGGTACCTACCGACCGTCCGGCGTAAGGTCGGATTAGCACTCTCTTGCTCCGATTGCTAATATGGTTACGCAGAAGAAGAAAAGCTCAAAAACGCCCGAGGGGGCCCCCCTAAGCGAGCCCGAACTCGATCACCGCAAGACCTCCATCCTGGGCACGGTCGTCTACGAGTATATCGCGACCGGCGAGCCAGTCGGCTCCAGCACCCTCACCCAAAAGTACAACCTCGGGATCAGCCCCGCCACCGTTCGTGCCGAGCTCGCGAGTTTGGACGAAGAAGGCTATTTAGATCAACCGCACACCTCGGCCGGCCGAGTGCCATCCGATCGGGGTTACCGATACTACGTCGATCATCTCATGTTGCCGGAGACCCTCACCCAAGAAGAGCGCGACCGCATCCGCGCCGAGGTGAGGCGCGCCGCCCACCAGCTCGACTCCGTGGTGGATCACGCATCGCACGTCCTTTCGAACCTCACACGCAGCATCGCCTTCGCCATCAGGCCCCGCTTGAGCACTCAGATTTTTCGTCACGTCGAACTCATCCGCGTTGGCGCGCGGGCAACGCACGTCGTGCTTGTGACCAATCTCGGTCTCGCGGCGCAAGCAACCATAGAGACTGCGCAAGAAGCTGACGCGGAGCAGTTGCTTCGCGCAACCAATGTATTCAACCAGCACTTGCATGGCATGCCGCTTGTAGAGATTTCCGCAGCCAGCTTGCAGACCTTAGCGCGCGAAGCTCCCTTGCCCGACGATCTGGTTCGCGCTATCGCCGGCATCCTGGCCGAACACACAGGCGCGGACGCGGAGCATCGCCTGTTTGCCGGCGGCGCGCACAACTTGTTGGATCAACAAGAATTTCGCGACTTGCGCAAACTCCGCGCTATCCTGGACCTGCTCGAAGAACAGCAAACGCTTTACAAATTGCTCCACGGCTCGCTTCAAACTGAAGGTCCCACCGTTGCAATCGGCCACGAACTTCCAAACGCGGACATGAGCGAATGCAGCGTGGTGACCGTGCCGTACAAGGTTGGGAACAGCAATGCGGGTGCAGTCGGTATTCTTGGGCCGCGGCGCATGCACTATGCGCGGCTGATTGCGCTCATCGACGGCATGGCCGATAGCCTCAACGCGCTCTTCCAGGGCGAACAGGGACTCGATCTCTAGTCGTGCCAACACAACAAGATTTTTACCAGGTTCTCGGCGTTTCCAAAACAGCCTCGGAAAGTGAAATCAAACACGCGTACCGGAGTCTCGCACGACGGATGCATCCGGACACCGTGCAGGGCGACGAAGAGCGCAAGCGCGCCGAGACGCGCTTCAAGCAGATCAACGAAGCCTATGCGGTGCTCTCGGATCCCGACAAGCGCGCTCACTACGATCGCTTTGGTACGGTTGACGGACAAGCCGGCGTTGGGTTTGGTGGTTTTCCCGGCGCTGGGGTCGGCGATATTTTCGATTTCTTCTTTGGTGGCGGGATGCGGCGGCCCCATGGACCGGAGCGCGGCTCTGATCTGCGGTACGATTTGGAAATTGAATTGCACGATGTGCTCGAAGGCTGCGAGCGCGAGATTGGGTTTACACATCTGGCGCGCTGTGAAACCTGCGCAGGTTCTGGTTCGGCAGATGGTCACGACCCAGTCGCCTGCCAAGATTGTCATGGCACGGGAGAACTTCGGCAGACCCGCAACACGATGCTGGGTCAGTTCGTCACGAGCGTGCCCTGCGTGAGATGTGGCGGCACAGGGCGGGTCGTGCGCAATCCGTGCAAGACGTGCCATGGGAGTGGACGGAGCGAACAGCGCAAGAAAATGACCGTCACAGTGCCACCAGGCGCAGACGATGGGACCCGCCTGCGCTATAGCGGCATGGGCGAAGCAGGCGAGCGCGGTGGTCAAAGCGGAGACCTCTACGTCTACATATCTGTCGCGCCGAACGACGTGTTCGAACGACAGGGTGCCGATCTCCACTGCGAAACTGCAATTTCGTTTACGCAAGCGGCACTAGGGGCCACGCTACAAATCGAAGCGCTCGACGGGGACGTCACGTTGAAGATTCCTACCGGCACCCAAACCGGGACGACGTTTCGCATAGGTGGGCGAGGGTTGCCGAAGATCCGCGGTCACGCGAGGGGTGACCTCGTGGTTGACGTTCGCGTCGTGGTGCCTGCGAAACTGACGCGGAAGCAGCGCGAGATTTTAGAGGAATTTGCGCGCGCCGGCGGCGAGGAAATCGAGGACAAAGATTTCATCGGCAAAGTCCGCAAAGCGTTCGGCGGCGACTAAAACTACCTACCAGCGCTTTTCACTTGTGGTGCCCTGCGAGCAGAGCATCTTTGCGGCGGCGCTCCTGGAAAGCGCAACAGGCGCTTTGTCCGCGACCGAAACGCCGCGTCTGCTATCCGTAGGGGGCGATTGGAAAATCGCCCCACCACTCGTTCGCATCACCGTTTGGATCCCACACGCACAAGCCAACGCTGCACGCGCGCGCATTCGAGCGAGGCTGCGCGCGGCGCACAAGGGGCGTTTTATCTGCACGACGCGGCTCGACGAAGCGCTCGTCAACGATGAGACGTGGGCATCGTCATGGAAAAAATTCTACAAGCCGTTTGCCATTGCTCCAAATCTTTTCATTGCTCCCACTTGGGAACGCCAATTTCGCGCTCCAAGGAAAGCCACGGTTCTTTGGCTGGATCCGGGGATGGCTTTTGGCACTGGGCAGCATCCCACAACACGCTTGGCTTTGGCGCTGGCGCTGCGCCGCGTGCGCCCAGGCTGTGTCGTGCTCGACATCGGTTGCGGTTCGGGTATCATCGCGGCCGCGGCAGCGCAGCGCGGGGCGCGTGTCTACGCAAGCGACATGGACTCCCTGGCGGTGCGTGCAACCCGGGCAAATTTCGCCCATAACAAGCTTTGCGCAAAAGCTATCGTGCGCTCGCGCGGCGTGCCTGCATCGTTTCCGAGCGCCGATCTTATCGTGGCCAACATCACGGCTCGAGTTCTGGCGCGACTTGCTCCGGCGCTTGCGCGCAAGCTCAAACGCTATGGTGTTCTCGTCACCAGCGGCGTGGTTGCAAGCGGCAAGAATCTAATCAGTCAGGCATTCGCGCGCGCCAAACTGGAATGCATCGAGCGGCAGAGCGAGGCAGAATGGTTTGCATTTGTCCACGCGAAGCGAGCGCCACGATGAGCACGCGAGTCTTCACCAGCCAGCCCTGTTCGCCGGGCATACAGGTGTCGCTCGCCCCTGAGGACGTGCGTCATATCGCGCTTGTCCTGCGAATGCAGCGGGGCGACTCGATCAGCGTCGTGAGCAATCGCGTTGCGTGGAACGCGCGACTCGACGAAGTGCAGCGGGATCGAGTGGTCGCAACCATCCTTGCGGAGACGAAGCTCGGGGGAGAATTGCCCGTTGAGATGATCGTGGTGCAGGCGATCCCCAAAGGCTCCAAGATGGATGACGTCATCGAGAAAGTGACCGAGCTTGGTGCCTCGCAAATTCTGCCGGTGCGCTGCGAGCGGTCGTACGGCGGCGATGCGCCACACAAGCTCGAACGGTGGAGGCGCATTGCTCGCGCTGCGGCGGCGCAAGCGCAGCGACTCAGCGTGCCGCACGTTGAGGCTGCTGCAGATCTTGTTGGCACCTTGGAGCGCCTTGCTGGCACGGTACATGTTTTGGTAGCGTGGGAGCAGGCGCCGCACGCGAGTCTTGCTGCGTCGCTGGCTCGAGTTGACGCTCGCCGCTCGCTTGCCATTGTGATCGGGCCTGAAGGAAGCTTCACCGATGCAGAACTTGCTGCCGCAAAACGTTTGCATTCCGACCTCATCTCGCTCGGTCCCACGACCCTTCGGACCGAAACCGCAGCCGCAGCGGCAATCGCCGCCATCGCCGCAGTGCGAAGTTGGTGGTAACGGAGCGCACGTAAAGGTCCGCTGCTACAGGGTCCCGTCAGAAATTTCCTGAATCAATACGAGAGTGGCACAGGACTATGAAGTCTCGGTCGTCATCCCAACCTACAATGAATCAGGCGGCATCGAGCAACTTGTCGGCGCGCTGACCGGCGTCTTCGCGCAAGCGAACACCAAGGGAGAAATCGTAGTTGTCGATGACAACTCACCCGATGGAACGGGTGCGCTCGTCGATTCTTTTGCCACACGCTATCCAGTGCGCTGCGTGCATCGAGCAGGCAAGCTTGGGTTATCCTCGGCCGTTATCGATGGATGGGCTACCTGCGACTCGCCGATTCTCGGCGTTATGGATGCCGATTTCAGTCACGATCCAAAAATAGTGCCGGCGCTGCTCGACGCAATTCGCGGGGGAGCTTGCGAACTGGCGATTGGCAGCCGATATATTCCAGGTGGGGGCATTACCAATTGGCCATGGCGCCGTCGCCTCACGTCGCGTGTCGCGATCATGCTCGCCATGCCGCTCACGCGCGTGAAGGACATCACGTCGGGATTTTTCTTTTGCAAACGTTCGGTCATCGAGGGCGTAAAGCTCGATCCCATCGGTTTTAAGATTGGCCTCGAAGTCATCATGAAAGGGAAGTACCGAAACGCGAAGGAAGTCCCGTACGTCTTTACCGACCGCCGGCACGGTTCGAGTAAGCTCAATTCGTTCGAAATTTTCAACTATCTCAAGCAACTTGCCAAGATTTATACAGGAGCCGGCCGGCGGTCCGAAGCCAGCCTGACGTCCACCCAAACGCTCAAAGAGCAGGAGTAGACGAGTTGGCGCCAACCCCAAACTGGCTGCGGAGGCGATCCGCCAAACCAGAACCCCAAAGCGACGCGCTCTGGGAGATCTGTCCGTCGTGCGGCGAGCGTCTCTATAAGAAGGATCTCGCCGAGCGTCTCTACGTCTGTCCGAAGTGCGGCCACCACTTTCGGCTGCATGCATTCGATCGAATCGCGCTCCTGGCCGACGGAGATTTTCAGGAACTCGCGCCGCTGCTCGCAACGGGTGATCCGCTGCAATGGACCGACCGGACATCGTACGCGACCAAGATCGCAGGTGACCGGACAAAGTCCGGCCTGCTTGAAGCAGTCGTGGTCGGCATTTGCAATATCGAAGGCGTCCGGGTCGGACTCGGGGTTATGGATTTCTTTTTCCGCGGCGGCACCATGGGGAGCGTGGTGGGCGAGAAAATCACCTTGCTGATCGAGGAAGCAGCGCGCCAAAAACTCCCAGTCGTGATTGTCACCGCTTCAGGCGGCGCGCGCATGGAAGAGGGCGTGATCGCGCTGATGCAACTCGCCAAGACCACCGCAGCCGTTGAGCGCTTCGCTGCGCTCGGTTTGCCTCTCATTACCATTCTCACGGATCCCACGACCGGCGGTGTCTCCGCGTCATTCGGTTTCCAAGCGGACATCATCATCGCCGAAACTGGTGCGGCCATTGGTTTTGCGGGCCGGCGCGTCATCGACCAGACGATCCGGCAGAAACTGCCCGAAGGATTCCAGTCTGCTGAATTCTTGCTCGAGCACGGGCAAGTGGACATGGTCGTACGGCGCGGCGAGCTCAAGAATGCTCTCGGGAGATTGTTGAGCTTCCTGACGCGCAAGGCGGTACCGGCGTGAACGTCATCGTCGAATTGGAAAAACCGCTGCTCGAGCTTGAGGCCAAGATCGCAGACCTCAAGAAACTCAATGAAACGCAGCGGGTTGACCTGTCCGGTTCAATAGCCGCACTCGAGGAGAAGTCGCGGCAGCTCAAGCTCGAGATTTTTGCCAACCTTACCCCTTGGCAGCGCGTCCACTTGGCGCGCCACCCCCGCCGCCCATTGGCGCTCGACTACCTCAGCGCGCTCGATGGGTTCACTGAGTTGCATGGCGATCGGGCATTCCGCGACGATCCGGCCATTGTCGCGGGCTACGCTTATCTCGACGATCTGCCGATATTCGTGATTGGTGAGCAAAAGGGCCGCGATACTAAGGATAACCTCTACCGCAACTTCGGCATGCCGCATCCTGAAGGCTACCGGAAGGCGCAGCGCATCATGCGACTGGCCGAGAAGTTCGGCAGACCGCTCGTGACGTTCATCGATACTCCTGGAGCTTACCCAGGCATTGGCGCGGAAGAACGCGGCCAATCTGAGGCCATCGCGACGTCCTTAAGAGTCATGGCAGGTCTGAGGACGCCGGTCGTGGTCAATGTGACGGGTGAAGGCGGCAGCGGTGGCGCGCTAGCCATTGGCATCGGCGACCACATCATTATGTTGCAGCACTCGATCTACTCAGTCGCATCACCCGAAGCTGCGGCCTCCATCCTCTGGCGCGATGTATCGCGTGCTGAAGAAGCCGCTCAGCGCTTGCGTCTCACGTCGGACGAACTCTTCGAGTTTGGACTGATTGATGAAATAATCAGAGAGCCGCTTGGCGGAGCTCACCAGGATCCCGAGCGCATCATCAAAGATACGCTTGCCGCGGATCGCAAGGCGCTCGATCGGCTGCTCCGCGTACGTACCGATGAGCTCGTTGACCGACGCTACGAAAAGTTCAGGCGCATGGGCTCACATGTCGAGTTGGTGCATGACAGCGCGGCGCGGTAGTCTCCGGCATAAAATCGTTCGTTTCACGCAAGCGCGAAACAATCGCGCCGCGCAAACATCAAAACACCTGCGCTCGGCCCGGGTTGCTGCGATGGTTGCCGGCCGGGGATTGATGTTGGTTGCAGCTTTATTCATTTCAGTGACGGCAGGTGCGCAAGTATGGCATGTGGCGATGCGCAACGTTGCGTTGCACCAGCAGATTTCGCAAGTCGAAGGTGAAAACGCCACGCTGCAAGCACAAAATGATAAGCTCGTCGCTCGCGTCGGTCACCTGCACGATCCTGAATACCTCGTCCCGCTCATTCACGAGCAGCTCGGCCTTACCAAACCCAACGAAGTCTTCATTGAAGTAGCCCCGTCAACGCCTGCGCCCGCCGCGCAGCAGTAGTGTCGTGCAGCAGGTGCGCGGGAACGTCGTGCATTGCAGTCGGTTTGGCTGCATTGTCCGGCTTGAAGATGGCCGCTTTGGATTGCTCCCGGCCTCCGACCCGGGTGTCGATGTCGTCAAACGGGCGTTGACGGCTGGACGACACCCAGACCTCCCTTTCATCGTCGCCGAGGAAAATGGACGACGCGTTAGACTCTCGCTTACGGCGCAGCAACATGATGTAGGGGGCGATTGGCAAATCGCCCCTGCTGAGCCCCAGCAACGTTTTTCATCATCGCTCGAGCAGAAGATCATTGATTTTTGGCGTCAAGTGTCAGAATGGGACCGGAACGCAGGTCGCGTCGATGAAGATGAAGTGCAGCACAAACGGACGGAGCGTTTTCTTCCTTTTGAAGAGCGAGACCAGCACCAAGATCGAGAAATGCCAAGACGGTCCCGGAAGGGGCTCAAATCCTCTCGTCGGAACCGATAATGTAGCTGCGCGAATTCATTCGCGCGAGAAACGGAAACGTAGGGAGCTATTGGCAAATCGCCCCGCAAAGCGAGTTGTAGCGGGCGACTGTCAAGTCGCCCCGCAAAGAGTTGTAGGGGGCGACTGTCAAGTCGCCCATCGTTGGGAGGCATGTATGGTGGTTTGGAGGCTTGGACGGCTTCTCGCCGTCGCATTCGTAATTGTCGCCTGTTGCGGCACAGTGTCGCTTGCGGGGGTTACGGGCAATATCTCCGGTCGCGTGGCCGACGACCAAGGCAACCCAATCGGCGCGGCAAAGGTCACAGCAAGTTCGCCGTCTCAATCTGCCAGCTCGCCAACAGACGCCCACGGTTTCTTTTCTATCCTCAATCTTTCACCCGACACATACGTTGTAACGGCAAACAAAGACGGCTATGACACAGCTTCGGTTGCGGGAATAACCGTGCAAGCTGATCAGACCGCCTCAGTTGCCGTGACGATGCATCTCTCGGCGAAATCGCTCGGCAGAGTGGTAACAACCGCGACGGCGAGCGTTGTCAGCAAGACAGTCACCGGCGACCTCTACGCCGTGAACGCGAAAACCATCAGCCAATATCAGGGAAGCGCCGGTGGCGCTGAAACGCTCTACAGCCAGAATGGCGTGGTTGGCTCATTGCCAGGAGTCACGCGAAGTCTCGGCAGCGGTGGCGGTTACTTTGGTAATGGAACGCTCAGTTTCCGCGGAGGCTCCACCGACCAAGTAGGTTTCGAGCTCGAGGGGATTCCGCTCAACCGTGGGTTCGATGCCGCCAATGGAACCTCGTTCACGACAAACGGTATCGGAAGTTTGGAGGTCTACACGGGCGGCGAGCCTGCCGACGCGGGCCGATCGATGTCGGGTTACATCAATGAGGAAATTCGTCGCGGGAGCTATCCGGGAGGCGCCGATTTCACTGGCGCGACGGGAGGGCCTTCTTTCAACCACACAATCCAAGCCGATGTCTACGGTGGGACTCCGGATCGCCGCTTTACCTATTTTGTTTCGACTTTGGCCCAAAACCAGGGTTACAATTTCGTCAACGGCTCGAATCTCGATAATACCAGCTTTGCGCTTCCGGCGAACGATGCGGGATGCGGAGCCTTTAATGCACAGATCCTCGCTAACTTTTCGACTTCATTCACGAACTGCGGCGTCGCGCAAGTACTAAACATGCCCATCTCGCAAGGCGCCTGGCAAAGCTTCGTCAACCCATACGCGGCAATCAGGGACACGGTGGGCAACTTCCATTATGCAATAGAGCACAATGGGCTGTCCGACGATGTGCAAGCGCTCTATCTCGTCGGCGGAACCGAAACGCCGTTCTTGTACGCGGGCACTGGCATCGATCCCAAGCTCTTTGCCGAGGGTGTGGGGGGCAGCCTCAGCCCAACAGGCCAGCTCTTATGGCCGACGGGCTTCCCCTATCTTGGCGGCGTCAACAAACCCTACAATCCGTCCGCATATGGAACCTACACCTGGCCGTCCGCGGGCGGAGGTACGGGTGTGATCCCGTCCTGGTATGTTGACGGCCAAACGACAGAAGAAGCCGTTGAGAAGCTCAGTTACACGCGCTCTTTGTCGAGCACGTCCTTCGTACGCGTTTACGGCTATTCGCTGTATTCGGCATGGAATTTCGATCAAGCGACCAACGGATTTTTGGGTGATTCATTTTATCAACTGCACGATAATGCAAGTGGCTACACGGCCACGTACCAGAACCAGCTGAATCCGCAAAACCTTTTACGTTTGGACGCTGATTATACAAGAGACGTCACCTTGCGCTACAACTATGCGGCGAACTTCTTTCCCGACTTCTTCACCGGCAACGTGCAGTGCGGCACCCTCGCCACAAATACTCTGGCCAATTGTAACCCGGGTGACAACGTGGCGGTCATCGGTGGTCCCTATGCCTACTGGAACGACATCAATCCGGTCAATATCGATGCGGCTCTGGCCGATTCGTTGAAGGCCGGCGACAAGTGGCTCTTCGATATCGGCCTGCGTTGGGATAGGTTCGAGGTGCCCCTGATGCCCTTGCAGATTACCGGTCCGAATGGCCTCGCCGAAGTCGGACAAAACCAATATGGATATTGTCTGCACGGGTACGCATATGCACCAAGTGAGCCTTGCTTTGGCTATTTGCAAGTCCTGCAACAACAGAACAAAGCGGCGGGTTTCACTTCGTTTAATCAGGGACCCGGCGCCGCAAACTGGACGAATGTCTCCGGGTCTCAGGATTTTAGCTACCTCAGCCCGCGCTTTGGCCTAACCTACACTATCAGCCCGCAGCAAGTGTTTCGAGCATCCGTTGGACGCTACGTGCAGCAGCCTGAAACGTTCGGCAACGAATATATCGGCGCACCGTGGTTTGGCGCACCGGCGACCATTTCGATTCTCAACCGCTTCTACGATCCGCTCGGCTTTACAGCCGTCCACAATCTGGTGCCCCAAGATAGCACGAACTATGACCTCTCGTTCGAGCAAGACTTCAACAACGGCTTGTCTGCGAAACTAAGCCCGTTCTTCCGCATAACCCGCGGTCAGATCCTCAGTATCCCCGTCAACCCGTTGCAGCCCACCTTCGTCACCGGCTACAATTTCGGAGCGGCGCGCATTTACGGCTCGGAGTTTCTGATGCGCAAGAACCGTAGCGGTCCCAACGGGCTTTCCGCCACGCTCGCGGCAACGTACACAAATTCGAAGATTCGCTTCCAGCGCGCGCTGGGTCCGAGTTACATCGACGTCATCAACAAGCAGATCGCTAATTACAACGCGCAGTATAAGACGAGCTATCCGCTCTTCGATCCGAATGGGTACTACTCGCCATCGTTGACGCAGGCTCCAGGGGGTACGTCCTCATCCTATGACGTGCCCTGGGTCGTCAACCTCAATCTGGATGAAGCGGTTCAAGGTTGGGACATCTCGCCGACGTTCAACTTTCAGTCCGGCAACCCGTATGGCGATCCTCAGGATTTCTTAGACGCGCATTGCCCGAACCCAGGTCCCCCGTCAGCGGCGGGTAATTATCCGGGCTGCATCTCGAACCCAACCGGAGTCACCCCATTAGGCGTCGGGCCAGACCCGTATACGGGTCAGTTCGACGGGCTTGGTTCTCTCAAAGGGCCGTCGTGGCTCACGATGAACCTTGGCATTTCTCACAACCTCGGCAAGAACACCATCGCAAGTTTCCTCTGGACAAATGTTTTCACCGTTGTCCACAACCACGGTTATGCATGGGAGCTTCCAAGCAAAGATCAAGTGCTCTCGTACGGCGACAACTCGTTCTACAGTTTCCCGCTCGGTTTGGACGGCGACACCGGGTTTAGCAACGAGCCGCAGTACTACGGAGATAACTACTATCCGTACTCGCCGGAGGGGTTGATGCCGGCGCGCCAGTTCACGTTCAGTCTTTCGGCGAAACTGTAACATCATCGCGCGAATAAATTCGCGCGACTACATACCCCTAAATGTAGTGGGCGACTGTTAAGTCGCCCACTTGGTCTTTTTAGAGCTTGAGGTGGCCGGTAACGGCCAGTAAGATCAACACCACGAGAACAAGCACTAACGCATCCATGTTTTTTTCTCCCTTCCCTCGAGTTAGAGTCGAAGATGTCCGGTTGCCGCGAGGAAGACCAGTATAAGTAGGATGACGATTGCGATGTCGGCTCCGTCCATGTGCGAGACCCCCTTTGCTCGAGCGGACCTGAAGGTCCGCTGCTACATCGACGTGTAGCGATACTTCGCTTATACCCGCTTGAGAGTCTCGCTTATCAGTGCTAGTGTTCGATGTCCCGGCTAAATTGTGAGACGAAAGCCCCGTACCGCAAAATCGCCGTGTTATATGAAATCTCAATTGCGGCGGCTTCACGGCGATGCGGCGCAAGCGGCGGCCCTTGGGAGAGCAGGGAGTAAACGTCAATCAAAATCAGCAACCGCTCGCGCAATTTGTCAGGCCGCCATTGATTGTCTTCCGAGTTGCGGGGGTTCGAAGAAATTTGAGCAGAGATATCCTGTGCATCTTGCAGCAGTTGATCTTGCCGGGCAAGCAACGTAGCGGACGCATGGCCTGCCTTCATCCTCTGGATTCTGCGATACACAGCTCCTCGGATGGAGTCCAGATTGTTGAGCGCCGTGTCGATATGCGACAGCCAACTATTCAATTGGCGCAAGAAATTACGTCGCTCGACATAATCGGCTTGCGACCAGAGCGTTCGCGGATCGGGTTTGACCAACAAGCGTTGCGTGTAGACAGCGCTGCCAACTCGCAGCATCGCGGTATAGGTTCCCGGCACCACTGGCGCCCCTTCGCTCAAACCTTGATTCCAAGGCCGCGCGCTCAGCCACGAAACGGGCGGATCGTCAGCCAAGTCCCACACCACGCGATTGATGCCGCCATGATTGGTACCGGCGACATGCGCAATCGTAAGGCCGCTCGCATCTTTAATTTCAAAGCTTGGCGCGTGCGCCGCAGGCGAAGGAAGATAGTAACTGAACAGCGCTCCAGCTTGCGGGTTCTCGCCGCTAAACATATTTTGCGGCTCACAACATTCACCCGCGCCCGAACCGTACTCATACTTCCACCAGCGAAAGAAGGTATACGCGGTTCGCGGTTGATCAAAGGCGATGCCACTACCATCACTGGTCGCGAGGTCCTGCACCGGCGTGACGTCATCGAGTACCCAAAAACCCAGCCCGTGCGTGGCAATCACAAGATCGTTCTCGCGCGGCTGAATCCGCAGATCGTGAACGGAGACAGTCGGCATATTGTTCTTCAGGCGGAGCCAATGAAGCCCAGCATTCAAACTAACCCACACGCCGCTTTCTGAACCCGCATACAGAATGTTCCGATCGCGCAGGTCTTGTCTGATGACGTGCATCGTCTCGTCGCTGGGCAGATCCGAAACGATCGAGCTCCAGTGCCCACCATAATCCGAGGTTGAAAAGATGTACGGCGCGCGATCGCCCATGAAGTGTCGGTCGATGACGGCGAAAGCAGAGCCCTCGGCATAGGGAGATGGCTCGACCGCCTCCACTCGCCCGTATGGAGGCGCGATCGGCGTGACGTTTGCCCAATGGGTACCGCCGTCTCGCGTCACCTGAACGAGCCCATCGTCAGTTCCAACCCAGATGAGGCTGTCATTGCGCGGCGAGGGCGCAATATCCAAAATCGTGTCGTAGAACTCCGCACCTGAAACATCGGTATTGATCGGGCCGCCTGCAACGAGCTGGTGCGCTGGATCGTTCAGCGTCAGATCGGGGCTGATCTGGAGCCAGTGCCTCCCCCGGTCGCGCGTTTTCCAAACGACGTTCCCGCCGAAGTACACCGTCCTTGGGTCGAGCTTGGAAAACGCAACCGGCGCCTCCCAATTGAAGCGATACGGCAGGCCCGCGAGATTCGCGCCGTTCGTATCGCGCACGTAGGGCGTCACATCGTAGCTCTGGCGCGATCGCTTGTCGTAAATCGTGAGCTGACCGTTGAGGTCGCGCACGCCAACGTTCCAAACCAGGTTTGGGTCCGCGGGATCGGGCCAGGTCCAGGATCCGTCGCTATCGCTCCCGACATCGAGCCAATCGTGGTTAAGAATGCCCAAGGGGCTCAAACTATCGGACGGTCCGCAATACGAATCGTTGTCTTGCATCCCGCCGCAAACATCGTACGGCGTCGCAAGGTCGAAGCCAACGTGGTAGATTTGCGCGATGGTCACGTTGTAGCGCCAGTCCCACGTTGCACCACCATCGAGGCTGATCGGCGCGCCACCATCATTGCCTTCGATCATGCGCTTGCCATCCGCCGCGATCCACAATGCGTGATGATCCTGATGCACCGCGGTGACGTTGTTGAAGAAGGTCTTCCCGCCGTCATGCGATTCAACGAGGTCCTCGGATAAGAAGAAGATATGGTCAGGGTTGCGTGGATCCACTTCGAGACGGCTCATGTAAAACGGCCGCTGGTTGACATAGGTATCGCGCGTCATCAAACGCCAATGATCGCCGCCGTCATCCGAGCGCCATAACGAACCCTGGCTCGATTGAATGAGTGCGTAGACGCGCTTGGAATCACTCGGTGCCACAGCAACGCCAATCCGCCCCATGATGCCTTGCGGCAAACCGTGGCCGGTCAAATGCTCCCACGTCGCGCCGCCGTCGCGCGATCGGTACAGCCCATCCTGCGGACCACCGCTTGTGAAGTTCCACGGCACGCGGCGAATTTGCCAGATCCCCGCGAAGACGAGCTTGTTGTCGCGCGCATCCCAGGCGACATCGCTCGCCCCGCTGGATGGCCCGACAAAGAGAGTTTGCTGCCACGTGGTGCCGCCATCGGTCGTCCTGTAGACGCCGCGATCGCTACTGTCGCGATATGGATCGCCAAGCGCACCGACGAGCACGATATTGGGGTTGCGTCGATCAATAAGGATGCGCGCGATCGACACCGAGCTAACCCCTCGGTGCCGCCACGTGTTTCCGCCGTCGCTGCTCGACCACACCCCGTCGCCGAGCGAGATATCGTTGCGCGGCTTGGACTCTCCGGTGCCCACCCAGACGATATTCGGATTCGAAGGTGCGATGGACATGGCGCCGATCGAGGCGGTCGGTTGCTTACCGAAGACGTCTACCCACGTGACCCCGCCGTTGGTTGTCCGCCAGACGCCGCCACCAGCTGCTCCGAAGTAGTAAAGCAATGGATCGCCATTGGTTCCGGCCACTGCGGCCACTCGACCCCCCGCAATTGCAGGTCCGATGTTGCGCCAATGAAGACCGCCCAAGTTGATTGTCGGGGGCGACTGGAATGTCGCGCCCATTAAAAAAAGTATCCCCGCGCATGCAAACGCGGGGATGAGAAGAGAGCATCCTCTTGGCTTCAACCTACGACTCCATAACGCCGCGATAGTACCGGTCGAACTGGTAAAGCAACCCCTCCTGGTTCGCGTAAGGCCCCGGCGTGTATGCCCGCGATTCAATTCCCGACTGCGAGAGCTCGCACACGTGCCAGTCCTGCCGGTTCGTCATATCCCAAAATTCAACTGCATCGGAAGGATCGAAGCCAGGCGTCGCGATCGTCTTGGGATCGAAGAGCCATTGGCATGTGATGATCGATCGGTTCGTCGACACCCGCGTGATCCGGTGAACCATGACATAGTCCGGCTCGAGACTGAGCAACATCGCGGGGAAAATGGCGTAATAGTACACGCGATCCAATTCTTCGCCGGATACCTCGCCTATCGGTGGATAGTGTGCCGTGCCACTCATCGACATTCGCGATCCCGACTTGCGCATGGTCATAAAACCGCCGAGGAAGGGTCCTTCGCCCAAATCATTGCGCCCGCTGTCAAAGGGCGTCAGCTTGTCAAGTGCGGGATGGACGAGCGGGCAATGATAGCACTCTGAATAGTTCTGAACGATGAGCTTCCAATTGCAATGCAGATCGTAGACGATCGTCTTAGCGATCCGAAGATCGGCGATGTGCCAACGTTTGAAGCGCTGCAACAGCGCTGCGTGGGAAGCCGCAAACGGTTGTGGCTGCTCGGCGAGATTGACAAAGATAAAGCCTTCCCAGATTGCCAGCGCGGCTTGCTTCAGCGGGTATTCCGACTTGTCAAAATCGGCCACTCCATCCATGTTTCGAGCGGCCATAAGTTTGCCATCAAGTCCGTACGTCCACGCGTGATACGGACACATAATAGACCCGACGAATTTCCCCGATTCTTCGCTGCAAATTCGCGTGCCTCGATGCCTGCACACGTTGTACAGCGCGCGCAAGCTGCGGTCTGCACCGCGCACGATTATAAGGCTCTCTTGGCCGATATTGGCCACGAAGAACTCGCCTGGATTCTCTACTTGCTCCTCGCGGCCCACGAGCAGCCAACACCGCTCGAAGATCTTCTCCGTCTCAAGAGCAAAGATGTGATCCGACGTATAGTACTCGCGCGGCAACGTGTGGGCGCCAGAAGGAACGCTCGTTTTTGTATAAACGGCCATTTTGTAGATTTCAACGATAGCAGAAAGCGCGCCTTGTCAGGGTTGACACAGAACAGAGCAAGCTCGCCCAAAGATGTTGGGGGCGATTGGAAAATCGCCCCGTCCGAAAGGGTGGTGCGTCCGCGGGGGCCCGAGCATGATATCCAGTCGATCGTTGGTAATGAGCCCGGGTGGTTGGTTTGCAATATCTCGCTTTGCGCGGTGAGGTCGTCATACGGATCCTACTGGCAGCCGCTTTGCTCGCGAGCGCGACCTGGTCGGCTGCCTTTGCCAATCCAACCCCTGCCCCATCCGCAAGCGCGGCACAGCCAGCAGCCACTCCATCGGGTAGCTCTCTCGGCTGGCAGAACTCAGTCGATGGATTTATTTCGCTTGTCGATCAAGCGACCGAGGGAAGAGGAACGCAGCCACCCGAGGGTCCCGGATTTGCCGCTGGCTCGGTTCTGTCACCCATGACCCCGTACGATACGTTCTCGAGCGCGCCGCAGACGCCGGGGGTAGCTGGAATAGGGCAGTTCACGCTGCTCACATCTTATACCGGGAAAAAGATTCTTGCTTCGTTCCAGTCAGGCGTCAGCTCCGTGACTGGGAGTACGACGAACGCTTCCTACTGGACTGAGAACTTGCTGCCAGTTCTCAACCCTCATGTGGGATCGCAGGCGCTGCCGTACGCGATCGCGTTCCCCCCGCATGCAGGCCAAGACGATGCCACTGTGCTCGGCCTTTCTATTTTTTCGGCATCGGTCGGATCCCGCGATGGGAGTTGGAACCTGCGCGGAGGGTGGTTTGATCTCAAGCAAACAGACCGATTTGTGTTCGTACAACCTGCCTTGACGAACCAGACCCCCGAGGTGTCCTTGGCGCCCGCCGAAAGTTTGGGGACAGGTCCCCCGGTGCTCGATGGATGGCCGAGCCCGCCTCCCGGGCTCCCGCTCGATGGAGTCGATCTCACGCTTCACCAGGGTTCCGCGTCTGGCGAGCTCAGCAACGCGGCGTTGCCGTCGCTGCCCGGCACCTCGGCGCGAGTTTCCATTGGCTCGGTCGTTCTGGATCGAGGGGAAGGCACTCAATTTTCCGCCGAGATTCTCCATTTGGTGACCGGCGGCGAAATCAGCACGACCACGCTCTTTGGATCGGGCCCGAGGCTCATTTTTGGGCCCCAAGGAGCGCTGCCGTTTAGCAATCTGGGCGGTCAGATTTCGACAATCGCTGGCGTTGCCGCTTCGTTTCACGTGGCTCGTTCGCTCGATGCGACGTTGGAGTATGGGAGAAGCTGGTACAATGCCGACCACGTTATCGAACCAGGGACTACCAAGCCTGGCAATTACTATCACGCTGCCCTGTCTTACCCACTCGGAACGGCGTCAACTGGAATAGACGTCTACAGATTCGGACCGCGTTACGCGACCGCGATCCTGCCTTATGGGGCACCGGAAAATATTTGGAGCGTCGCATGGTCGTGGCCTGGCGTTTGGCTCAAATCAACCTACCAATTGGTTGATAACATACAAGTTGGCGCGAACCGCCAGGGCTATAGGGTGCATTACACGCGAAGCGGCAGCTCGCTGGACGTGCACGCCTCGTTTGCGCAATTTCAGCAGATCGATGCTGCGAGCATTGGTCTCTCCAACCAGGTCGGATTCGTCGAGGGTTTCTTCTTACCCCAACAAGCGCAATTTGCGACGCTTGGGAAGCAGAAGCAATACGCCGCTTGGCTTGCATGGCATCCCAAGTTCGGCACCCTCACATTGGACTTCGTCGATGATATGATGCACCGCGACGCCGCGCCGAGCCAGCCGCAAGACGCCGTGTCTTACGACGCGCCGCAGGTGGTACTGGCTCTCTCCAAATCTTTCAATAAGCGGGTGCTGGGCTCAATCGGTTTTGGGCGATATGCGATGCTCGGTTCGTGGGCACACGGCCCAGTGACAAACGTCAACTATCAGCAAGACGTTGTTTTCGCCGGCGGGCAGTATGCCGAGTCGCCGCACGCGATCATTCTGATGCAAATACGTCACTCTGCGTTCTCCGGCTTGCCGTCGATTATCAATGGCCCATCGCCCGACTTCCACGGTTCACTATTGATTCTAGAACAGCGCTTCCACTATTAGATGAGGGGCGATTTGCCAATCGCCCCCTACATCAAGCGCGCTACACCGCGAGCCTTACATCGTGACCGTGACGCCAAGCTCCACGCAGCGGTCCGCCGGAATTTCTAACTCTGCCGGGAGCGTGCGCGCGTTGCGTTGCAAGACGCTGAATAACCAGCGTCGCCACCGCGATAGCCCGCCCTTTGGCCGGCCTTCAATCTTTGGATCTGCATATATAAACGATGTATCCTCGTCGTCAAGCCGAAGCCCTAGCGATTTGCATGACCGCAGAATCGGTTCAATGCGGAGTGGCTCCATGTAGCCAAAGCGTGCGGTGATCCGCATGAGACGTGGCGCAAGCCGGTCGATTTCGGCTCGCTCCGTACTCGACACATATGGCTTCCGCTCCTGTGCAAGGCGGAGCAGGATAACTCGTTCTTCGCGTATGCTTGCACGAATCCACGGGCGCGACAGAAACGGCACGCTGTTTTCATCGTGCGTGAGAAACACCACTGAGCCGACTGGCCTCTCTCCGCCCTGCCAAAGGTCGTTTGCGACGTTGAGGGGCGTCTGCTGAGTTGCAAGCGCGGCACTGATATGTGTCTTGCCAATTAACCAAGTGATGGAGATGGTGCTTAGTATTACACTAATAGTAATCGGAAGCCAGGCACCGTCCACAAATTTCGGTAGACCAGCGGCTACGAACGATCCGTCCACCAAGACGAACAGCGCAACGAGAGGAATGGCAGCAATAGGGCGCCAGTGCTTTACTCGCGTGACAACAGCATAGTAGGCGATTGAGGTTGCAAGCATGGTTGTAGAAACGGCAAGGCCGTAGGCACTTGCGAGCCGGTCGCTCGAGCGAAAGGTCAGGACGAGGATGGTACAACCGATCGCCAGCGCCACGGCAACCGCGGGTATGTATACCTGACCGATAATGCGTCGCGACGTATGACGGATCTCCATTCGTGGCCAAAGCCCGAGCGCGATCGCTTGTTGGATTAACGTGAATGCGGCGGAAATAAGAGCTTGCGATGCAATGACGGTCGCCAACGTGGCGAGAACGACCATGGGCATCAACGTCCAGCCGGGCGCCAGGGCATAAAATGGGCTTTCGAGATTGTGTGGACTTGCGATGAGCAATGCCCCCTGGCCGAGGTACGCTAGGATGAGCGATGGGAAGACGAGACAGTACCAAGCGCGCACAATTGGCAATCGACCAAAGTGCGATAAATCCGCGTACAGCGCCTCAACCCCGGTTACCGCAAGCACGATGCCGCCGAGTACGAGAAATCCGGACGGCCCATGGCGCGATGCAAACGCGAGCGCGTTGCGTGGGTCCAGCGCGGCAAGCACCTGCGGCCTTGCGATGCTGCCGTGTGCGCCGGCAACGCCGATCGCGACAAACCAAGCTACCATCACCGGACCAAAGAGTCGACCCACTGCTTCAGTTCCACGGGCCTGCACTGAGAAAAGTAGGATGAGCACAACAACGGAAATTGGCACGATCCACGGTTGGAGCGCCGAGGAGATGACACCAATACCTTCGACGGCGGATATCACTGAGATTGCCGGCGTGATTATTCCGTCGCTGAACAGCATCGCGGCGCCGATCACCACGACGATCGTGAACGCGCCTCCCGCGATGAGTGCGCCTTGCCGAGCCGGCTTCGCGGCGAGGGCGAGCAGCGCAAGGATCCCGCCCTCACCATCATGATCGACGCGCATGATGAATCCCACGTACTTGACGCACACGACGACAACGAGAGTCCATACAAGCAATGAGCAAATCCCAAGAATATCGGCCGGTACCGGGCGGACACCGCTGAAGAGAAAGCACGGTTTGATCGTATAGAGCGGGCTCGTGCCGATGTCGCCGAACACGACGCCCAGCGCCGCGATCGCGAGAGGAATGTCCGTTCGAAGCGCGTGGGTCTTTGTAACGTTCACTTGCGCACGATTACGATGGCCTCGTCGCGGGTTCCCGGCTGCTACAGAGGTTGCGCTCATCCAATCGGATCATCCATTTGACGGCTAGTCGCTGGGTCGCAGCCGCATTACTATAAGCACGATGTCAACCAATAAACTCTTGTCTGCCGCCTTATACGCGTGCCTCATGACGAGCTGCGTCCTGACCTCGAGGGCTCTGGCCGACTCGGTGGCAAGTCCCGTGCCTTCGCCGACGGCATCTCCAAGCGCAAGCCCGGTGCCTTCGCCGTCACCATCCTCAACCAGTCTGACGCTAGGCCAACTGACGGTTGACGGCGTGGCAAGTTACTACGCGGCGCTCACCAGCGGCGTTAACGCGTCGGGTGCCTTCGATACCGCAACTGGTGCCGATCTGACGAGCCGCGCCGATGTGAGCAACGCATTTTTGATTGTCAACAAGAATTCTGGCACATTCCGTTACGGTTTTGCGGCGGGCGCATACAATATCCCCGTAGTCGGTTTCGCGCTGAACAAGACCCTGGCGAATAATGCCAATATAAACCTGTATGGTGCGGTGCCCTCAGTGTACGTAGAGTACGCTCCAACGTCCAGTTTCAACCTCGAAGCCGGCAAACTCGCGACCTTTACGGGTCAAGAGAGCACGTATACCTATGAGAATCCCAACATTCAGCGTGGCATCATTTGGGAAATAGAAACGGCTGTAAGCCGTGGCGTTCGAGCTAGCTTTGCCGGATCTAAATTCAGCGGTGCGTTGGAGCTCAATGACGGTTTTTACTCGGGCAACCGACTGGGCTTTGAAGGACAAATCACCAACGCGCCAAGTTCGAGTACCACCTTGGAGTTCGTCTTCGTGGTGCCGAATTCAAGCGCCCCCGGTAATGCGACGGCATCGATAGCGAACAAGCGACTCTACAACCCGCTCTTGACGTACACAACCGGCAAGTGGACGTTCTCACCGTACCTGTTGTTTGTCGATTCGCCCGCGAGCAAAGCACTCGGCTACACAACAGACGAACACGCCTGGGGTGCAGTCTTCAACGCAGCGTACGCGCTGAGCTCCACCTGGTCGTTGCCGCTTCGCATCGAGTACGGCGACAACGGTAGCACAAAAACGGATATGAGTCCCAACGCAAACTTGCTCGGCTACGGGCCGGGCTCCACCGCCTGGACTTACACACTAACGCCTACCTACCGTCGTGGGATCTTTTTCGCACGTGCTGAGGAGTCGGCAATTCACGTTAGCAACTTCGCGCCCGGCAGCGTCTTTGGCTCTGCCGGCAACAAGCCCGATCAATTCCGGACAGTCGTCGAAACTGGACTGCAATTTTAAAGGACTGGGGACATGCTTGATCTCTGGCTGATGCTCTTAACCGTCGTTTTCTTCTACGCCTTGGACCGTTATGCGGTTGCCCTTGAAAGACTCTAATGTTTGAGCAACTTGTCGGGCTCGTGCTCTCTCTCTTGGGCCTCGCCTATCTCGGCTACGCGATGCTGCGACCCGAGAAGTTTTAGGAGCGCTACGACGTGACGCTTATCGGCTGGATTCAAGCCCTCGTTCTCTTCGGTCTCGTGCTGGTCTGCGTGAAGCCGTTGGGCCTTTTCATGGCGCGCGTCTTTACAGGAGAGCGCACGTTCCTGACGCCTGTGATGGCCCCCATCGAGCGCGCAATTTATGCCGTCTGTCGCATCGATCCGGCTCGTGAGATGGCCTGGTATGCGTACTTATTTGCGGTCCTCGCGTTTAGCGCGGTGGGCCTGCTGTATCTGTATGTGCTGCTGCGGACACAGGCCTATCTGCCCTTTAACCCCCAAAAGTTCGGCAACGTCGCCCCGGATCTTGCGTGGAACACAGCCGTCAGCTTCGTCACCAACACGAACTGGCAGTTTTACTCGGGCGAGAGCACGCTAAGCTATCTCTCTCAGATGGCTGGCCTCGCCTGGCACAACTTCACGTCGGCTGCGGTCGGCATCGCGCTTGTCATCGCATTTATCCGCGGCCTGGCCCGCACGGATCTGCGCACGCTCGGCAACTTCTGGGTCGACCTAACGCGCTGCTGCCTCTACGTGCTGTTGCCCATTTCGATCGTGGGTACGCTTGCGCTTGTCTGGACGGGTGTGCCTCAGAACTTCCATGCATATGCGAACGTCACGTCGATCGAGGGCTTTCAACAGGCTATCACCGGCGGCCCGATGGCCTCTCAAGAAGTCATTAAGGAACTGGGCACAAATGGCGGTGGCTTTGTTGGACAAAATTCGGCATCGCCGAACGAGAATCCGACGCCACTCAGCGACCTCTTCGAGCTGTGGCTTTTTATGGTGATTGCAGCCTCGCTTACGTACACATTCGGGCGGATGGTCAAAGACACGCGACAGGGTTGGGCGCTCTTCGTTGCGATGTCGCTTTTGTTTTTTGGCGGACTCACGGTTTCATACTGGTCGGAAGCGGCGGGCAACCCTATCGTTCACCATCTTGGCGTTCTCGGCGGCAATATGGAAGGCAAAGAGACGCGCTACGGCGTGGCTGCCTCGGCGTTGTGGGCAGTCGCCACAACCGCGACGTCCTGCGGTGCTGTCAACTCCATGCACGACTCGTTCACACCACTCGGCGGACTCATTCCCATGTTGAACATCCAGCTCGGTGAAATTATTTTCGGCGGGGTCGGCAGCGGGCTCTACGGCAAGCTCATCTTTGTCATCCTCACCGTGTTCATCGCTGGGTTGATGGTTGGGCGCACACCCGAGTATTTAGGGAAGAAGATCGAGCGGCGCGAGGTGCAGCTTGCGATTCTCTTCATCCTCATCACGCCGCTGTTCACGCTCGTGCCGACGGCAATCGCCGCCATCACACCGCAAGGCCTGGCCACGCTCTCCAATGCAGGGCCCCATGGTTTCTCAGAGATCCTGTACGCCTTTTCATCGGCCACCGGGAACAACGGGAGCGCGTTTGCGGGCCTGGGCCCAAATCTCTTCTACAACGTTGCGATGGGCATCGCTATGTTCTTTGGACGCTTTGCTGAATTTGTCCCGATGCTCGCGCTCGCTGGCCTGCTGGCCGGCAAACGCGCCGTGGCGGAATCAGCCGGCACGTTTACGACGTACTCGCCGATCTTTATTGTGTTGTTGATCGGCACGATCTTGATTGTCGGCGCACTCACATTCTTCCCTGCGCTCGCGCTCGGCCCGATCGTCGAACACCTCCTCATGCTGCAAGGGAAGACATTCTGATGATCTCCGAGCGGCGGCTCGAGCGCCGGCCCAAAGCGCGCTCACTCTTCGATCGCAAAATTCTCGCAACGGCGACGCTCGAGTCTTTCCGAAAACTCGATCCACGCTGGCAGTTCCGTAACCCGGTGATGTTTATCTGCGAGGTTGGCGCGCTCGTTACGCTGCTGTTTTTCTTCCGCGATCTGCGCACGCACGGACCCGCCGGCTTCGACTTTGCAATCTCGATTTGGCTGTGGTTTACAGTGGTGTTTGCGAACTTCGCTGAGGCCGTCGCGGAAGGGCGCGGCAAGGCGCAAGCCGAGTTCTTACGGCGCACGAAAACCGAAACAAAGGCGAGGCGCGTTGTCGACGGCCGTGAAGAAATTGTCAGCGCAACCATGCTGCGGAAAGGAGATACGGTCCGCATCACCGCAGGCGAACTCATTCCGGCGGATGGAGACGTCATCCACGGTGCGGCTTCGGTGGATGAGTCGGCCATCACTGGTGAATCCGCTCCTGTGATCCGAGAGGCCGGTGGCGATCGAAGTTCGGTCACCGGTGGCACGCGGATTCTCTCTGACGAAATCCTCGTGAGCGTGACCTCGAATCCCGGCGAGACCTTCCTAGATCGGATGATCGCGCTGGTCGAAGGCGCCAAGCGGCAGAAGACGCCAAACGAAATTGCCCTCTCCATCCTGCTCGCCGGGCTCACAATTATTTTCCTGATCGCAGTTGCAACGTTGTCCCCGTTCTCAATCTACGCGGGCACCGTGCAGTCGGTTACCGTCCTCATCGCACTGCTCGTCTGTCTGATCCCAACCACGATTGGCGGCCTGTTGTCGGCAATCGGTATTGCCGGCATGGATCGCGTCTTGCAGCGCAACGTGCTGGCGATGAGCGGTCGCGCCGTTGAAGCTGCTGGAGACGTGGATACGCTTTTGCTGGACAAGACGGGAACAATTACCCTTGGGAATCGGCAGGCAACGGAATTTATCACTGCGCCGGGTATTACGTCGGAACAGGCGGCGCGCGCTGCCTATCTCTCATCGCTCTCAGACGAGACGCCAGAAGGTCGCTCGATCGTGTCCCTTTCGGAGCAATTCGGCGCCACACTGGGAGGTCCGGCACCAGCGGCGGCGACGTTCGTGCCGTTTAGCGCGTACTCGCGCATGAGCGGCATCGACCTTCCTGACGGCACGTCGATCCGCAAGGGCGCACCCGATTCGGTGCGCACATGGGTGCGCGAACGCGGCGGCGATGGGACGGCAGTGTTGGCGCCCGAGGTCGAACGAGTTGCACGCGCCGGCGGCACGCCCTTGTTGCTTGCCGAGGGTGATCAGATTCTCGCGGTCATCCATTTGAAAGACATCTTGAAGCCGGCTATGCACGAGCGCTTCGACCGTCTGCGCAAGATGGGTATTCGCACGATCATGATCACGGGCGACAATCCGCTGACCGCCGCGACGATCGCGCGCGAGTCCGGCGTTGACGATTTTCTCGCGGAGGCGACCCCCGAGGCCAAGATGGCGCTCATCAAACGGGAGCAGGAGGCCAGCCGGCTGATCGCTATGACTGGTGACGGCACCAACGATGCGCCTGCGCTTGCTCAGGCAGACGTTGGCGTTGCTATGAATTCGGGCACGCAGGCCGCCAAGGAAGCGGCGAACATGGTCGACCTTGATTCCGACCCGACCAAACTCATCGAAATCGTCGAAATCGGCAAGCAGCTGCTCATGACCCGCGGAGCACTCACCACGTTCTCGATCGCCAATGACGTCGCGAAGTATTTCGCGATCCTACCCGCGATGTTTTCCACGGCATACCCGGCCATGGAGGCGCTCAACATCATGCGCTTGGCGCCACAGAGCGCTATCCTTTCGGCCGTGATCTTCAACGCACTCATCATCATCGCGCTCATCCCGCTGGCGTTGCGTGGCGTCGCCTACAGACCGCTTGGGGCGGACGCCGTGCTACGCATCAACGTTCTCATCTATGGCGTCGGCGGTATTATCATACCATTCATTGGGATCAAGCTCATCGACATGATCCTCGTCGCTCTGCATCATGTGTAGTGGCGCGAATTTATTCGCGCGTTGAGGAAAACTATGAACCACTTCAAGGACAACACCCTCAAGCATCTCGCACCCGCGGTCATCTTCACAATTGTCTCCGTGGTGATCTTTGGACTCATCTATCCGCTCGTCATGACGGTGCTGTCACAGCTGATGTTTCCAACGCAAGCCAACGGATCGATAGTCTATGTGTCAGGCAAGCCGGTTGGTTCGACCATCATCGGGCAGCTTTGGACCAAGCCGCAGTACTTCCACGGACGGCCGTCAGCGGCGGGGAAGGGTTACGATCCAACCTCGACCGGCGCAACAAATCTCGGCCCGACGTCAAAGAAGCTGATTGACGCGACCAAAGCCGCTATCGCCGAGGTGAAGAAGGAGAATCCCGACGCGAGTGGTCCCGTGCCGTCCGATCTCGTGACGAGCAGCGCCAGCGGCATCGACCCGGATATTAGTCCGCAAGCAGCAGACTACCAAGCGCCCCGAGTTGCAAAGGCACGCGGTATCCCCCTCGAGCAAGTCCTAGCGCTCATCGCAACGCACGAACGTGGCCGGACGCTCGGATTCTTGGGGGAGCCTCGCGTGAACGTGCTCGAGCTCAATCTCGCGCTCGACGCCAATCCGAAAATGTAGCCTGTTTAGATAATTCCGCGCCGTAGCGCTACAACCGCGGCCTGGGTGCGATCCGCTGCGGAGAGCTTTTCTAAGATGTCGCGCACGTGACCCTTGACGGTTCCCAAGCCGATGCTCAAGCGCTCCGCGATTTCTGCATTTCCAACACCGTCGGCAATCAGTTTGAGAATTTCGGTTTCGCGCGGCGAGAGGGGCGAGCTTGCCTTAGCAGAGGGAGCGCTGGGATTCGCTATCTTGCGAAGTACGATGTGAGCGACGGCGGGATCGAAATAGGCGCCACCTTCAGCCACGACTCGGACTGCGCTGACGACCCCTGCGGCACTTGTGGACTTCACGCAATATGCATCGGCACCAGCGGCGAGCGCGGCGAGCACTTCGGTATCAATATCGTGCATGGTTAGGATGACTACCCGTGTGGTGGGTACAGCTTGACGGAGACGCCGCGTGAGCTCGATGCCGTCGAGCCCAGGCAAGCCAAGGTCGACAACTGCTACATCGGGTTTCAGCCGAGTGATATCATCGAGACCACGTAAGCCATCGCCCGCCTCGCCAACGACTTCGAAGCCCGCCTCAACGAGCGCGGCACGCAAACCGGCCCGGGTCAGCGAGTGATCTTCAACTAAGACGACACTTGGCATGTCAGACTCGCGAATGAACTCGCGAGGCGATGTCGGCTTGCGCGGCGGGCAGATCGAGTGCGAAGATGCTGCCGCCGCCCTCACGCGGCTCGTAATGAATCGTTCCGCCGTTATTTTCTGCGATCAATCGTACGAGGTATAATCCAAGCCCCGATCCGGCGCCTTGTCTTGCGTGGTCGCCGGGGCCGAAGCGCTGAAAGAGTTGATCGCGCAAGTGCGCCGGAACGCCGTAACCGTCATCTTCAACGCGCAGCAGAACTCTCGCGCCGGCGGGTGCGATCTTGATCCAAATATGGCCCCCGTCGGGCGTCCAGTTAATAGCGTTGGCCAACAGGTTCGTGAGCGCTCTCCGAAATTCGGTCTCGTCTCCAAGGATCGCAAGCTTGCTCCCCGATTGCACCGCGCAATTGATGTGCTTCGCTCGCCACAGTGGTTCGAGCTCTGTCACAATGCCCGTCGCGAGAGCCTCGAGATCGATGGGTTCGCGGGCTGTCGATTGCTCGCCGGACTCATAGCGAGCGACGAGCAACAGCGTCTCGGCGAGGCGGCGGAGTTCGTCATTTGAGACAACCGAGCGGCGAAGAATTTCTTGGTATTTTTCCGGCAGCGGACCGTAGACGCCGTCGAGCGCCTGTTGCATGGTCATCGCCGCGGCGCTGAGGGGTGTGCGTAGATCGTGCGATAACGCATACACGAGGTCGCGGATGACCTCGCCACGCCTTTGCAGAGTCTCGTTTGCCCGCTGAAGTTCCACGTTACGGTCGGCGAGTTCGACGAACAACGAGGCCTGAGCGGCCGCAACAGTCGCTTGTTCTGCAAATATCCCAACCCGCTGCTCGATGTCCGGCGGCAGACTCGCCTCGTCTTTAACTGCCAAGAGAAGCATGCCAAACGTGATCTGCGAATTCACTAAAGGAACGCACAAAGCGCGTGCAGCGCCGAGGGTCGCGAGCACAAACCTTCCCAGCGCGTCGGATTCGGTGACGGCGACCAGGTGCCGCTCGCTGAGGCAACGCTGCAAAAGCGAGAGCAACTCGGCGCTTGGGCGATTGCAGCTGACGCTGACGTCCTCGCCGCCAGCGACCCACGTGAACGTTGTTGCTCCCAAATTGTGGTTCTCGATCGTGTAGAGGCGAGCGCTGTCGACGCCGAGAGCATCGACCGCCTCGCGCACGATCGCGCGCGCGACGAGCTCGACGTTGAGCGAAGAGCGGATGGTTTCCATCGCTCGCCGCAACGCCTGCTCTCGCTCCGTCTGTCGGTGCTCGGCCGCAATTTGGCCGCTGCGTTGTGCGGCTGCTTGCGCGAGCGTGCCGAGCACGCCGACGAGGACAATGGAAAAGCCGGCTAAGACCCGATTGGCAATTGCAATCGTGCTCCAGTGGTGGCCTTCGACTGCGCCGTTGTACCAGCCAGCGATGACGTCAGCCACTAGCGCGGCGACGACAAATGTTCCGGTGATTCTGCGGTTGAGGAGCAAGCTGCTCAGCGCAACGGGAATGGTTAAAAGAATCGCCGCCACCAGCGCTTGCGGCGTCACCATGTCGAAGGCGAACGCGGCGAGTAAAAGAACGGCGCAGATCAAAAGCGTGAGACGCGCTCTCATGATTGCACAGGGTTCTGCATCCCAGTCACGCGCTCCGGCTGGAAAACCTTTTGAACTAGCAGAAGACCTCGACTCATGGACGCAGCCGGTCAGCGCCCCACCCCTGCCCAGCTTCTCAAAGAGCTTGGTAGCCAGCCACGCCTTACCGTGTTCGTGAGTTTTGTGCCGGGCGCCGGGAAAACGTACCGGCTCATCGGTGAGGCGCGACAGCTACAGCAAAGTGGTGTCAACGTCGTTCTCGGCTGGATAGAGACGAAGGGTCGAACGGATCTCGAGCGCTTGAGCGAGGGGTTGCCCCGCATTGCGCCGCGTCTCGTTGAGGTCGGAACAGCGACGTTCCCGGAATTCGATTTCGAAGCGACCGTTGCTGCAAGACCCCAGGCGGTAGTGCTCGACGAGCTCGCGCACACAAACCTTCCGGGATCAGTGCACGCGAAGCGCTGGCAAGACGCCCTGGCGCTTCGAGACGCCGGCATCAGCGTTCTCGGCGCCATGAACATCGCGCACCTCGATACCGTCGCGCCAACGGCAGAAGCGCTTATCGGCTTTCCCATTCGAGAGATCGTGCCGTTGACGTTTCTCAAAGCCGCGGACCAAGTTATCGCCATCGACGTGGAGCGCGAGCAGCTCGAAGCCCGCCTCTATGCGGGTGCCATCGTTCGCAAAGAGGATATCGAGCGCGCGTTGCAAGGCCCGTTTCGGCCGCAGACGTTGCGCGCATTGCGAGAGGTGATGCTCCGGACGATCGATGATTTAACGGTGCCCGAGCTCCCCGCCGCTCGCGTTTCAACGGCGCTCGCCCTGATACTCCCAGGCTTCAACACTGAAGCCTTTCTTGCACGGGTCGGTGCGTTTGCAGACGCCTTCAATCTTGATCTCGCCGTTTTGCCGGCGCCAGGCATCGGTGAAGAGAGTGTTGCTCGAGTCGCCACGTCCGTCGGCGCGGATGTGGTGACGAAAACGACCTTCGATTTCGCACGACCGCAACTTCGCGACCTCGCAGCCTCATTCGTCGCGCTACCGAAAGGACGGGTATCCAGCGAATTGCTCAAGCTCCCTATCGATCGCGATTTGTTCGTTGTCTCCAAGCTGGTCGAACCCACAGCGCGAGAAGAACCGCACGATTTTGGACAGCATCCGTACGCGCGCACGGCCGGAGATCGGATGCGTGTAGGTTACGGTCGCCTCACCGTTTATCTCGGCGCAGCGGCCGGATGCGGAAAGACATATGCTATGCTCGATCAGGCCCACCAATTGAAAAGTGAAGGCGTCGACGTCGTCATTGCATTTGTCGAGACGCACGGACGCGTCGACACGACCCGGAAACTTGAAGGCCTGGAAACCTTACCGAGATTAGAGATCGTCAGCGGTGGGATGCGTTATTCAGAGCTCGATCTCGAAGCACTGCTCAAGCGCCGCCCTCAGGTCGCGCTTATCGACGAGCTTGCGCATACCAACGCTCCCGGCAGCAAATTTCCCAAGCGCTATGAGGACGTCTTAAGCGTCCTGCGCGCCGGCATCTCGGTGCTCACGACGCTGAACGTTCAACATCTCGAAGGTCTCAATGACATCGTGCGCCGGCTCACGGGCGTAACGGTACGCGAGACGATGCCGGATGGCATCTTGGAGCTGGCAGACGACGTTGTTCTCATCGACGCCAGCGCTCAGACGCTACGGGATCGCCTCCGAGCAGGAAAGATTTATCCCAAGGAACGGATCGAAGCAGCGCTCAGTTCGTTCTTTCGAACCGAAAATCTCACGGCGCTGCGCGAGCTCGCCTTGCGAGAGGCACTCAGGGCTCGCGCGACGACGCACCTGCCGCACGTTGTCCGCGAAATTGTGCTCGGGGTTGCAGCTCGGGAGCGTGACACCACCCTCCTGCAGCGTGCGGCGCGGCTTGCTAAGCGCCTCAATGCAGACCTCACCGTGGCGCATGTGACCTCGTCGCCGCAAGGCATTGCGAGCAGCGCGCTCAAAACGTTGAGCGAAACCACACGTATGGTGGAAGGGCACTGGGTCGTCGAGTTCGACAGCAACGCCGCGAGAGGTCTCGTGCGAACCGGTGCCGCGCACCCAGGGTCAACCTTAGTTGTGGAGGGGGTCCGCACCAAACCGCGTTGGCTTGGACCCAAGAGCTTTGCTCAGCAGGTGCTCGACGAAGGCGGAAACGAGCTCCTCGTCCTCTCCCCAGTCGTGTAGCGGTCGCCCCTGTAGGGGGCGATTGGCAAATCGCCCCATCCCTCTCTTGCCATGTAGGGGGCGATTGGCAAATCGCCCAAATGCCGATAATCCATCAAGGTGGAATCATGGTTGTGCTTTGGTGGATCGGCTGCATGCTCAACATCGCGATTACGGTGTTTTGGATGTCGATCAGTATCGGTGACGGCGGTTTCCCATGGGATGCTGTTATTTTCGGCGTGCTCTCCATAGCTGGATTTGCCAGATTGTACCCGATGGCTCGAAGCTATGACGAGGCCGGACGTCGCTAGTTCTTCACCGAGGCGTTTGACTCGACGAAAGCAAACGGTATCACCGCCGATCGTGGGATGATGGTGAAATCGGCAGACACGACAGACTTCCGTTTGGAGCCGAAGGATTGGGAAACCGCCTTCGGGATGCGCTCAAACTCGGCGAACTCTCTTGCCCGCTGGGCGTGACAACGCCGAACCAAGCTTTCGATGCACACGAAAGAAGGCGTAGAGACTGGATGGGCGCGGCCTACGTCGCGGCGAGCGATATGGTCAAGGCACAGTCCGGACCACAAACTGCTCACTGGGGCGATTTTCCAATCGCCCCCTACACGCAGCGGGTGGCGAAAGCCATAGTGGTGCGAAAATCTGTCGCCCGAAAGGGCGTCCGGGTTCGAGTCCCGGTCATCCCAAAGATTCTAGCTCCGGAAAAGTCGCGTAGTTCTGGTGAGTTTGGTACACGCTAAACGCGTCGACGTATTGCGGCACCCATGCACTGCCAGTTGCAAGGTGCTCTAGGTAACGCGAGAACATCGGCAGAGCGGCGCGAGCGATCTTGAGCTCGAGGCCGAGCACGTCGGTCTCGCCCTCGATGGGAACGACTTCCTGATACAGCGCTTCGCCTACGTCAATCTTGGGAGTCACCTTGTGCAAGGTGAACCCAGTCAAACGCTCGCGATTGCGAATACACCAGTAGGTCGGGACCGGTCCGCGGTAGAGCGGCAATATTGAAGGATGCAGATTCACGAACGAACTGAAGCGTTCGATCGTCTCCGCGCTAAAGATCTGATTGAAACCGGTGATGACACCTGCATCGCCCTTTTTGATATATCGCCGAAAACTTGGGGAGTTGACGTCGCTCACGTAGATCGTCGGCAAATCCTCGCCGTGACTGGGAGCTCCAGCTAACATCCGTTGAACGCGTCGAAGCGCACGGCTTGCAGGTCTGCGAATGGCTTTCGACACCGATGCCAGTGAAGATTCGACTGGCTTCTCAGCCAACACGCGAACGATGCGGAGTCCTCTCGTTTTGGCAAACGCGGCAGACACCGCCGGAAACGGCCTACCAAACGTGTCGTTGCAAAAATGATAAATTACCATGACGCTCGCGAGCGCGCGAGTTTGGCAAGTGCGTCGGCGAACCGAGTTGCTGCGCGCGGGTGCATTCCGAGAAAGAGTGTTGGTTCGACCAGTTCCAGTTCGATCACCCGCGGTGCGCCTGCATCGTCGTGAACGATATCGACGCGTGCATACAGAGCTGGTTCACTTAGCGCCCGCATCGCTGCCACTCCCACCGCAATCTCCTCTCCGGTAGCTTGCGCTGGAGTTTCTCCAGCTTCACCCGTGGGCGCAAGCTGCTGAAATGCGGTCTTGCGGGCAGCATGGGAATAGATTCCATCGATGAACACAAGCGCCCGCTCGCCATAGTCTTCGACCGAGGTAATATACGGCTGCAGCATGACGTCGTAGTCGCGGAGCAGACTAGTGACATGTGCTTGTGCGTCCGGACTTGCGTCAACGACCATAACCCCGTAGGTCGACAGTCCCACAGCCGGCTTGGCGACTGCTCGCTTCCAGCGCAGTTGGCCGAGAAGCGCCGCCAGGTCAATACGTGCGCCAATCTTGAGCCACCGAGTCGGAACAACCGGCACGCCCCGAGCCGCAAGGTCTTTCAAGTAGCCTTTATGACTGTTCCAACGCACGAGAGAGATCGGATTGTAGAGTGGTGCAACGGCTGCAACCGATTCAGACCAAGCAAGAAATTGCCGGAGCCGTAGATTGTAATCCCACGTCGAGCGCAAGACGCAAATACCACCCTCGGACCACACCACCGTGGGGTCATCCCAGACTGCCGCGCCAACGGTAAAGCCTCGCTGCACTAACACGTCGGCGGCGAGACGATCGTCTGGGTCGAGGTTCGGCAAATCGCGATACGTAATGAAGGTAAAATCAGTCACAGCGCGAGGCCTTGATCAAACGATCGCGGGCAACTCTTAAGTCGCCCCCTCGTCGCTGCACGAGCCATCGGCCTCAGCCGGACCTTGAAATGAGTTTGCAGAACTTGTTCGGGTCCACATTGCCGCCTGAGATGATCGCTCCAATTCGCTTGCCGCGCAGCGCCGTCTTGTGAAACATTGCTGCAGCGATGGCGACCGCACCCGACGGCTCGACGACGAGCCTGCCGAATTCAAAAAGCAGCCGCATCGCATGACGAATTTCCTCGTCAGAAACTGTGAGAATGCCTGCGGCGAGCCGGTGGACGATCGGCCAGGTGAGCGCACCGGGCGAGGGCACTTGCAAACCGTCGGCGATGGTGTCGGGAATGGCAATCCGCACGCGATCGCCTTTTTGAAACGAACGCTCCCAATCGTTTCCTGCCTGTGGCTCGACGCCGTAGAGAGCAATCTCCGCTCGCAGACGTTTTGCGGCCACCGCGCTTCCGGAGAGTAGGCCCCCGCCGCCGAGCGGAACGAACAAGGCATCGAGATCGGGGACCTCGCGGCACAGCTCGAGCGCCACGGTCCCCTGCCCAGCCATGATCCTGTAGTCATCGAAGGGTGGAACCAACGTGGCGTTGTTTTCCGCGCGAATCCGCTCGGTAATCTGTTCGCGATCTTCGGTAAAGCGCTCGTAGGTGACAACGTGCGCTCCCAACTCCCGCGTGGATTGGAGCTTTATGGTTGGCGCATCTGCCGGCATCACAATGGTCGCGTTGATGTTGAGCAGCTTGGCGGCCAAAGCGACTCCTTGCGCGTGATTGCCTGAGGAGAAGGCCACGACCCCGCGGCGCCTCTCGTCCGCGGTCAGCTGGGCGAGCCGGTTATAAGCGCCGCGAAACTTGAAGGCGCCCATGCGCTGAAGGTTCTCGCACTTCACGAAGAGCGCGTTGCCCGATCGTTTGTCGAGCTCTTCGATTCGCAAAACTGGCGTGCGCCAGGCTGCCCCGCGAAGTCGCTCCTCAGCAGCTGTGATGTCGCCAAAATGCAAGGGCAACTCGGCGCGTTGAGTCACGAGGGTATGTTCGGAAAAGTCCAGAAACTGCCCCTCTGCCAGACGTTAATAGACCGGGCCGCCATTTTACATGCCAGTTTCAGATCGCCGCATACTAAAATATCAATCGATCGCCGTTGATCTTCGCGACCGCATTTCGCGTGGTGCGCTCAAGCCGGGTCAGCAGCTGCCTGCATCGGCAAGCCTAGCCAAACAATATGGTGTGGCGCTGATGACCGTGCGTCAAGCACTCGCGCTCCTGGAGCAAGAAGGCGTCGTGGAAGCCCGTCATGGTGCCGGGACCTTCGTCGTGGACGGTTCTCGCCGCAACCACAAACGCTTGGGCAAGGTTCTCTTCGTTGAAGATGACGACGTGCTTTGCGAAACCATCGCGTCGGCGTTGCGTGAATACGGCCACAAGGTCGACGTCGCCCTCAACGGTCACGATGCGCTCGCCCGGCTTCGCACGCGCGACCCTTTTGACGCGATCGTGTTGGACCTCCGTCTGCCGGATATGAATGGCCTTGAGATCGTCGAATATATCAAGACTAGCCGGCCAACGCTCGGATTGATTGTGGCAAGCGGTTACCTGGAGCAAGAGGACGTGTTGCGCACCGCGGAACGCTGGCCTCTCATGATGTTGCGCAAACCGTATGCGGCGACCGATCTCATCGAACGCCTTGCGCTGTTGCTAGCGCAACGGCGCGATCTTGCGCGCGCTTAAGAAGAAGCGCTCCTTTTTGCTTTGAAAATCGTCGTCACCGTCAAGCAAGTCCCGGATACCAACGCAGAAAAGACTTTTGATCCGCAGACCAAGCGGCTCAACCGAAGCTCGATCGAAAACGTGCTCAATCCATTCGACGAATATGCGATCGAAGAAGCACTTCGCTTGCGGGAGTCGATTGGCGGCGACACCACGGTCACTATTTTGACCATGGCGCCCACCAGCGGTGGGGAAATCGTGCGTAAGGCGTTAGGCATGGGAGCGGATAATGCGGCCATGCTATCCGACGACGCGGTCGGCGGCAGCGACACGATGGCGACCGCCTACCTGCTCGCGCTCGCCCTCAAACACATTGGTTTCGATCTCGTGCTCTCGGGAACGCAAAGCACCGATGCGATCAACAGCATCGTCCCCGCGGCCGTCGCCGAACAGCTCGGCATTCCGTGCCTTACGTATGCAAAGAAACTCACGGTGAGCGATGGCAAGCTCGAGATTCAGCGCGAGACCGAAAGCGGCTACTGGCGCGTCACCGCGTCGCTGCCGGCGCTCGTCTCGGTAACCAAGAGCATCAACGAGCCTCGCTATCCTACGCTCAAAGGCATCATGGGTGCCAAGAAAAAGGAAATAAAAATGTTGACGCTCGCTGATATTGGCGCAGAGGCAGGGCGCTACGGCGACGCCGGGAGCAAGACGGAGGTCGATGCGTTTGCAGCGGTTGGTGCCAGAGCGAAAGGCACCGTCATCACGGTCTCGGATCCAAAGGAAGGCGCGCTCCAGATCCTGGACTTCTTAATCGCGAAAAAAGTGATCTAAGATGAAGGCCGTTTTTGCGCTCGTTGAACAGGAAGGCGGAGCAGTTCGTCGCGTTGGCTTGGAGATGGCAACAAAAGCCGCCGATCTTGGCAAGGCGTTGGGCGTGCCTTCGGCGGCTATCGTGCTCGGGAAAGGCGCCGCTGCGGCTGCCGAAGCCTTATCGGCGACGCCGGTCGATCGAATCTACACGGGCGACGATGTGCCGATCGATTCATTCCTAGGCGATCCGGTCGTCGATAGCCTCGAAGTTTTGCTCAAACAGGCAGGGGCCGTAGCGCTGCTCGTGCCCTCCACCAACGCGGGAAAAGATGCTGCGGCGCGCGTAGCGGTTCGGCTCGGCGCGGGCGTGGTGACCGAAGCTAACGACGTGAGCGTCAAGGACGGAAAACTTATCATCCAGTCCCCCAAGTTCGGAGGCTCGGTTATCAGCACGATCGAGTTCAAGAATTCCGACTATCAGGTGATCGTTTGCCGCCCGAATAGTTTTGCCGCTCGCAACGAAAAGGGAAAGGGGGAGATCGTGGCCCTTGCGGCACCCGCGCGAAGCGACTACCCCGCTCGCGTCGAGGAACGCGTCGCGGCCGAGGCCGGCAAACTCACGGTCGAGGAGTCCACTATTGTCGTGTCGGGAGGCCGTGGTCTGGGTGGTCCAGAGCATTTCGACATTATCGAAGCACTCGCCGACGCGCTCGGCGGTGCGGTGGGGGCATCGCGCGCTGCGGTCGACGCGGGCTGGATCCCTCACGCGCATCAAGTCGGGCAAACTGGGAAAACCGTAACGCCGCAACTCTACATTGCATGCGGCATCTCGGGCGCGATTCAGCATAAAGTCGGAATGCGCAGTGCAGGCATTATCGTTGCTATCAATAAGGATGCCAACGCTCCGATCTTTGAGTTTTGCGATTTCGGCGTGGTCGGGGATTTGTTTGGCATCGTGCCGGAACTGACAAAGCTTGTAAGGGAACGCAAGGGCGCTCCCTAACCGTTATTGTAGGGGGCGATTGGAAAATCGCCCCATGGGAAAGGACCGCAGTTGCCCCGTTATCTGATCGTCGTCTTAGTCGGTTTGTTCATCCTCGCGATCGTGGCGCTGCAGCAGCCGGCTGGCGTCTCAGCAAGACCGCACGGTCCGACGCCCAGCCCGTCACCGAGCGAATCGCCAACACCGACTCCGCAAGAGCGCATTACCACATTGACACAGACGGTCAAAGACAATCCCAACGACAAGGCCTCGCATGCCGAATTGGGTCAGCTCCTGGTTGAGACCGGAGATCCAAGCGACGGCCGCGACCATCTCGAAACGGCCGTGCGCCTGGGCATGGACGATGCCGAGGTGTGGTATTTCATTGGTGTTGCCGACAGCGAGCTCGGAGACGTCCCCGACAGCGTGACCTCTTTCGAGCGGGCTGAAATTTTGGACCCCGCCAACCCGGCCGTACTCCAAAGTTTGATCGGTGCGTATCTGCAAGTTGGGCGCTTGGACGACGCGCTGCGCATCGCAAATCGCGCAGTTGAGCTGCATCCCGCCGAAGCATTTTCTTATGAGCAGCTTGGCATGGTGCAACTGAACCAAGGAAAACTTGACCAAGGCCGAGGTTCGCTCAACCGGGCGCTCACCATCGATCCTAAAGACACGCGAGCGAAGCTCCTCATCGCCAAGTCGTATTCCGCACAAAAGAATCCGGATGCCGACAAGGCGCTCGTTATTTATAATGAAGTGCTGACAGAGGATCCCAAGAACGTCGAGGCTTTGGCCGGCAAAGCCGACGCGCTCGCGCAAAAGAACGATGTGACGGACGCAGTAGCGGCCCTGCAACAGGTCGTAAAGCTCGAACCTGACTCGGTTGAGCCCGAAGACAACATCGCGCAATTATATCTCCAAAAGAAGATGGTCGACCAAGCTCGCCAAGAGTTCGCGCAGGCTATCAAAGATCACCCGAAGGAGTCCGAACCGTGGGTCCTGCAAGCCGAATATGACGCGCAGCAAAAGAACGGCACGCAGGCCGAAAAGGAATTCCAGTCAGCCCTCGCCATCGCGCCACAAAATACGACGCTCCTCTTTGAGTATGGGCGTTTTGAACTTCTCAGCATGCGGCACTTCACCGTGGCGCAAGACGCGTTTTCAAAGGTCGCCAACATTCAGCCCAGCAATGCGGAAGCCTTATTCTGGCTGGCGCAATCATATGCCGCCGAGGGGCAATGGGCCCAGGCGCGCGACAATTTCAAAGCATCATTCGACTTGATGCACACCTACACGAGCCTCTTCAACTTAGGTTTGTCATATTTCAACTTGAAGGACTACCTGCATGCTCGCGAAGTCTTCGAGGCGCTGACAACCCACCAAGATAAGGCTCATCCCGATCCGCAGTTGTGGTTCATCCTCGGCGAGACGTGTCGTCACCAGGGCGACAAGCAGGCCGCAACTGTGGCGTACAAACGATATTTGGTCTACGTGCCTACCGGTGATGGCGCGAACAAAGCGCGCTCCTATATCAAACAACTCGCCCAGTAGTCAGCGAACCCAACCCAACGCTTCACTGACCATCGAGCGCAGGCGCTCGTCGCGCGGCAAGTGTGAAGACGGCACATTGACGCTCGCACTCGCAGCCCCAAAGTCTGCTGCCAAGGCGGCCCCGCTTGCGCGCAAATTGTCCAGCGAATAACCTCCTTCGAGCACGAGCGCGAGCGTGGCGTTGCTTTGCGCTGCGGCGGACCCCAGCAGGGCGCACAGCGCATCCACCGCGCGCGGCGCGATCGGAAGTCCCGCAATCGGATCGCCGGCGAGAAAATCAAAGCCAGCTGAAACGATAATGATCTGCGGCTTGATCCGCTGCACCACTGCGCGGCAGAAGGCTGCTCCACACCGCAATAAAATCATCCGTGCCCGTGGAGTGCGCGAGCGGGATGTCAAGAACGAATCCTGCATCGCTCACGCGCGACTCGTCGAACGCTCCCGTCCCCGGATACGCGGGATACGCATGGGTGGAAAGAAAGCCAAGGCCGTGTTGTCCTTGCTCGAGGGCCTGCTCAACCCACGCTTGCGTGCCGTTCCCATGGTGATAGTCGAAATCGGCGATGAGCACGTTACCGCGCTCTCGCAACGCCCACGCGGCGGCAATGGCAACATTATTGAAAAGGCAGAATCCCATGCCACGGGCCGGTTCGGCGTGGTGACCCGGTGGACGGATGAGCGCGAGTGCGGGTTGCGAGCTGCTTGCGGCCGCTGCTGCATCGAGCGCGCCGCCTGCCGCAGTGAGCGCAATCGTAAAGCTGTCGTGCGAAACCACCGTGTCGCCTGTGGGCAACTCGGCAAGCGATCCGGGCGGAGTCGCTTTGCAGACGGTTTCCACAATCGCGGCGTACGCTCGCGGATGCACGGCCTGGATCGACGCGAGACTGGCGATCTTCGGTTTCACGAACGCCGAGCGCGCGACGCCGCCGGTTTCCAACCCGACCGCAAAGGCTTCGAGACGCTCTGCGCGTTCAGGGTGGCTGGAGCCGGTGTCGTGCCGCTCCATGACCGGATCGAAGTAAACTTTAAGGATGAATTGAGGCTCCGATCGTCGCGCTTTCCTTTTCGGAGAGATCACCGACGATCGTCAAATTGAGTCCGCCGTCGTTCCACGAGACAAGCGTCTTGCCTTCGATGTCCGCGTACTCGGCACTCGCACTGCCTACCTGGACCGGCTTCGGCGTTGCCTCGTCGAAGCTTGGCAGGCGGCCGGTCCCGTTTTCGAAGAGCGAAAACGTTCGCAAGCCGTCGCCGTACACGAGCTGAATCGTCTGAACGCCGTTGCGCATCGCAACGCTTCCCGAGACAAGCGAAAAGCCATCGGGTAAATACTTGGGCACGGCAAATTGGAAATTTGCCGCCTTCAAGAGGTCGGTTGTGTTCAAGGTTGATTGCCCGTAGTCGAAACCGCGAACCAAGGTCATGCCCTTGGGCACTTCAAGCGCAAACAACTCCGGTGGAAAATCGCCACCCACCCGGATGCTGTCGAAGCTTGTGTGCAAGGTGACCTCGCCGTCGCTATTGTAATTCTCGCGGCGCAAAATCAGTTTGGTCCGATCGTCCACCCACACGCGCTGCACCACGTTCCCCGTGTAGCGTGACACAAGCGACAGGCTGTGCGTCGCTCGACCGGCGATCGAGCTGGCAGGACCAACCTCAACGTTGTAGTTCTTCAGAACGACGCTCACATCCACCGGCTCCGCAACCCCGGGAGCCGAGGCGTTCCAATCATGACTGATGACGCGATTGAGCTTCGGCTCGTATTGGTACGTTTGTTGCTCGTTGCTGACGATCAGACGTCCATAGGCGTCGGCCGGTGCCATGTACCATAACCGCCACGAGTGCGGCGCTGCATGCTCGATCCGCGCTACGGTTGACGCCGCGTGATCGCTCTCGTACACAACGGATGTGAGGGTGGCGTAATAGGAAACGTGGTCATCGGCTTCAACGGCTTCGCTGTAGAGCGCAGCGCCGGTCGTGGCGGTGAGGGCGATCGAACGCATAAAAAGCACCGCTGCGAGCGTCAGCGGCAAGACGAGGATGCGGAACCAGAATCTATTTGTTTGGAGCATTCGCGTCTTCGCTCGTAGCCGAAGTGAGGAGGTACGCGTTCCAGGCGCGATCGCCCGATTGCGAATTCATCGTATGCACGACGTGCTGCCGCACGAGATAGTCCGCCGACACTTGCGGAGCGCTCGAGCCGTTGTGAACGTACGAAGCCACGCCGGCGACCAACATGATGGCCGCGGCGGTCGGTGCGAGCACAATCGGTCTCAACAAGCCGCGCAGTGCGTTGACGAAGGTCGCGCTGCGTTCTCGATGCACCGCTTGTCGCACCCCGGCGACGACGGACATCGGCAGCTCGAGTTCTTCGGCAAACGCGCCTCGCAGCGTCTCGGTCATGGCCGTCTGCGCTGCGAGCTCTTCGCGGCATGAAGCGCAGGTTGAGATATGCTCGAACACGGTCGCATCGGAGGCGGCGTCGAGTTCACCATGCTGATAATCAGCGAGCAGTTCGCGGCAGTTTTGGCACGTCATGATAATGAGTCTCTCAAAGGAGGAGTGGTTCGCAATCCCCTCGCTGTAGATAACGCCAAGAGACGGGGTTTTGTTCCCCGGTGTAGGGGGCGACTGGAAAGTCGCCCTGTCCCGCAAAAACGCGTACTCATCATACTGAAAACCCCTGCCTTTGCTCTTCCTCGCGCCGCTTTGGAATGAGTTTTCGCAGTTGCAGCCTCGCCCGGTGCAGGCGAGAGCGCACCGTTCCAATGGAACATGCCATGATATCGGCTATCTCCTGATACGACCGCTCCTCGATATCCGCCAGAAGCACAACAGCCCGTTGGTCGGCCGTCAACTGTCGTAACGCTCCCGCCACCGTCGATGACAGCTGCCGGTCGTGCATCAGCGCAATTGGATCGTGTTCCCGGGCTTCTTTGGGGAGCTCGTGCGCCATGTTATCGTCAGGCAGCTCCTGCAAGAAGACGCCTTTGCGTTTGCGCAATTCGTCGCGGTGAAGGTTCGTGACGATGCGGTAGATCCACGAGAGAAATGACGTTCCGGCTTGAAACGAACGCCAGGCGCGAAACACGCGTATGAAGGCTTCTTGGGTCAGGTCGCGGGCGTCTGCCTCATTACCGGTCAAGCGGTACGCATAGTTGTAGGTTTGGCGGCCATACGTCGTCATGGCGTGCTCGAGAAATGCATTCTGGTCGTCAGACGGTGGCTCGTCCTGATGACGGGGTCGTGCGGTCACGCAACGAGCTTCTTCGCGAACGCTTCCGTCCCTACGCGCGCGCCCGGACGAGCTCGAGGAAACCGCGCAGGTCGTCGTCGTCGACTTCGCAACCCGGCAGCGGATTGAGGTCCGTTGGCCCGTGAAAGTCCGTGCCGGCCGTCATCACAAGATTGTGTTTGCGCGCAATCGCCCGCAGCCGCTGCGCATCGTGCGCTGTGTGACTGGTCGAATATGCCTCGACGCCTTGCAGTCCTTCCTGCACGAGATTTTCGAGCAGCTCTTCCGCTTTGTTGCGAGTCGGGTGCGCGAGGACAGATACGCCTCCGCACTCCTTGATCGCTCGGATCGCGGCGCCTGGGGTGAGCGTGCTGGACGGAACAAACGCCGGACACGCCGACCCGATGTAGCGATCGAACGCGTCGCTCACGTCGCGAGCTGCTCCATTTTCAACGAGAACTCGCGCGATATGCGGCCTGCCAATCATGCCACCTTGGGCCTTCCCTTCGACATCACTCATCGAAATCGTCACGCCCATATCGCGAAGCTTTTGTACAATGAGAGCCGCTCTATTGTGTCGTGCCAGCCGGCGATCGGTGAGCACGCCATCCAGCGTTGCCGGACCTATGGGCAAACCGTAGCCCAAGATATGCACCTCACGGCCCTCGCCAAAGGTGCTCACTTCAACACCGCTGATAACCTTGTTGCCGAACTTTTCGAGTAGCGCGCCATGCTGAAGATACATGGCCATCGTGTCGTGGTCTGTGATCGAGAAGTAGTCCAGACCAGAGGTGGCAATGGCGCGTACCAGCGCCTCCGGATCGAGGCGCCCATCCGAAATCGTTGTGTGCGTATGCAAATCAACTTTGAGCATGCTATCGAGATCGCTCCGCGGCTTCAACAATACTGCGCAACAAGACCGCTGTGGTCACAGGGCCGACGCCGCCGGGCACGGGGGTGATGACGCCGGCAACGGGCGCAACCGAGTCCTCATCGACGTCACCGACGAAATGCCCTGCGACGAAATTCGTGCCGACATCGATCACCGTTGCTCCGGGCTTCACCATTGCCGCCGAAACAAACTTCGGGTGCCCCACAGCGGCGACGAGAATCTCTGCCTCGCGGGCTACAGCCGGCAGATCCTTCGTGTGGGAGTGACAAATCGTGACCGTCGCATTTGCAGCGATAAGCAGCAGCGCGACCGGTCGCCCAACGACGGCCGAACGGCCAAGGATCACCGCCCGGGCTCCGTCGAGCAGCGGCAGCGAAGGTTGCCGAAGCAGCTCCATCACCGCCGCGGCTGTGGCAGGCACGAAAAAGGTCTCTCCCGCGACGAGCAGTCCTTGGTTATATGGGTGCGCTCCATCGACGTCCTTACGGGGGTCAATCTCTTCGGCGATTCGCTCCGCATCGAGTCCGGGAGGGAGCGGCCGCTGCACCATCATTGCTTGAATGTGCGGATCGTCGACAATGCTTGCCACCGCCACCAGGGCATCGTTCGTCGTTGCGTCACGGGGTAGCTGGCGAATCTCGACGTTCACGCCGAGCGGCGCAGCACTCTTGGCAATCTGCGCGGCATACAGGCGGCCGGGTTCATCGCCTTCGATGAGGACGATGGCGCACGTTGGTGTCGTGTTGCGCTCGCGCAGCTTCGAAGCGCGCGCTTTGACTTGTTCGCGAATCGCCGCGGCGATCGGCTTTCCATCCAGCACGCGAGCGGGGCTCATCCGAACTCCACCATGCCGCGCAACTTGCCTAAGATCACCTCGGAGAGAAGGCTGACCTGCGCAACCGCCTGGTTGGCTCGATCCAAATGTCTCTGTGCCTCGGCGCGATCCTTGAGCGAGCGCGAATTGATCTCGACGTTGAGGGCAGCACCCTCTGCGGCCGACCGCGCACACAGCGCCGCGCACCCAATATCGCTCAAAGCGTTTGGATTGCCAATGTCCGCGAGTTCAACGGCTAGTTCGCAAATCTCGCGCGCACGGTTGATAACTTTGACCGGAGGTTCGATTGCTCCACCTAACGCTTGTTGAATTGCCGTCGAGCGCGCTGCTTTGTCCGCGTCGGTGTTTTTCGGCAGTCGGTAGGCAGCGCTCACGCGATCGAAAGCCGCGGCGTCTTCATCGACGAGCCGCAGCAACGCTTCGCACAGGCTGCCGGCGGAGTCGGCAATCGCCTGGCATCGCGCAGAGACACTGGCGTGTTTGGGCGAGTTGCTGGTGAGCAGGGCAACCATCCGCACAAGACCGGCCCCGAAGGAGCCAACTGCTGCCGCGACGCTTCCGCCTCCCGGTGTGGGATCGGCCGAGGCCAGCTTGCGGGCAAAGGCCTCCATCGAGAGCGCAGTAAGCGGCACCAAATCTCCCCTCAGAAACTCGCCCCGTAGGGGCGATTGGCAAATCGCCCTAGTCACTCGCCCGGCCAATCACCCCACAAGAGCATCTGGCCGTTTAGCGCGCGCCTTCGCGGTGTCCTTGTCGCGCGCATGTGCGAAGCTTCGGACCAACCAAACGTCGCAGCGCCACACCCTACGAGCCAGGATTCCGCGACACCGGAGTCAGAAGTCCGCGTGCTACGTCATCGCAGCCGGAGGAACTCTTTTGTCGACGCAGGTGAGCGCCAAAACGAACAAGCACGACGTCAAGGATCTATCGCTAGCCGCGCAAGGCGAGCGACGCGTCGCATGGGCAACCGAGAGCATGCCCGTATTGCACACGATTACGAAACGGTTCGCACGCGAACAACCGCTCAAGGGTTTGCGCGTCGGTGCGTGTCTGCATGTGACCACCGAGACCGCCAACCTCATGATCGCGCTTGCCGCGGGCGGCGCAGAGATCTGGCTTTGCGCGAGCAATCCGCTTTCGACCCAAGACGACGTGGCAGCATTTCTTGTAGCCAAGCACTCGATGAACGTCTTTGCCGTCAAGGGCGAAGACAACGCGCGCTATTATCAGCACATCGAAGCAGCCATCGCGGGCTCGCCGCAATTCACAATGGATGATGGCTGCGATCTTGTGACGACCCTGGTCACAAAATTCAAAGACAAAATGCCAAGCGTCATCGGCGGTACCGAAGAAACGACCACTGGCGTCATTCGGTTGCGCAGCATGGAGAAAGCTGGCGTGCTCGGCTATCCGATAGTGGCGATCAACGACGCGCTGACCAAGCACCTGTTTGACAACCGCTATGGCACAGGTCAGTCCACCCTTGACGGCATCATTCGCGCAACCAACGTGCTCTTTGCAGGCAAAACGGTTGTCGTCGCTGGTTACGGCTGGTGTGGCCGAGGAATCGCGCAACGAGCGCGAGGCTTGGGCTCGCGGGTCGTCATCACGGAAATCGATCCGACCAAAGCCCTCGAAGCATCGATGGACGGCTATGCGGTCATGCCCATGGCCGACGCGGCCAAAATAGGCGACATCTTTATCACCGTGACGGGCAACACGAAAGTGTTGCGTCAAGAACATTTCCTCGCCATGAAGAGCGGCGCCATCGTCGCGAACAGCGGTCACTTTAATGTTGAGATCGACATCGAAGCGCTCGAGCGGCTCGCTGAAGGCGAAAAGACGAAACCGCGCGAGTTTGTCGATCAATATCATTTAGGAGACCAGCGTACCATCAACTTGCTCGGCGAGGGGCGTCTCATCAACCTGGCCGCAGCTGAAGGACACCCGGCGGCCGTGATGGACATGTCGTTTGCCAATCAAGCCCTTAGCGTGGAGTATCTTTTTGGCAAGCGTGGAACTCTCAAGCCAGGCGTGTATCCAGTACCACAGGAGATCGATGCCGAGGTCGCGCGCTTAAAGTTGGCCGCATCGGGGGTGTCGATCGACGTGCTGACCACAGAGCAGCGCGCATATCTCGAATCCTGGAGCGAAGGAACCTAAAAGGAATGTCAAGAGTCAAAAAGCTTTTCACTTCTGAGAGTGTCACGGAAGGTCACCCTGATAAGGTAGCCGACCAAATTTCGGACGCCGTACTCGACGCGATCTTGGCGCAAGACACGACCGGGCGCGTTGCGGTCGAAACGTTCGTTATCACCGGCCAAGTGCACATCGCCGGAGAGATCAGCACGAACTGTTACGTAGAGATTCCAAGGATCGTGCGCCAAGTGCTTCGCGACATCGGATACACGCGGGCCAAATACGGTTTCGACGCCGACACGTGCGGCATTTCAGTGTCCATCGATGAGCAATCCCAAGACATCGCAATGGGCGTCGACAGGGCGCTTGAGGTCAAAGAAGGCGAGTTCAGCGCAAAAAATGCGCTCCAAGCACTCGGTGCCGGCGATCAAGGGATGATGTTTGGTTTTGCTTGTCGCGAAACGAAAGAGCTCATGCCGCTTCCCATCGTCCTCGCCCACCGTTTGACCCGGACGCTTGCGGCAGCGCGAAAGAACAAAGTCATTGATTACTTGCGGCCCGATGGCAAGGCACAAGTTACCGTCGAGTATGATGGTTTCAAGCCGGCGCGCGTTGACGCTATCGTCGTCTCGGCACAACACGCCGACGGCTATCCCCTCGACGTCATCCGCGAAAACATCGTCAGCCATGTTATTGACACCGCCATCGACGGTCACTTGCGCGACAAGGAAACGCGAATTTTCGTCAATCCCACCGGCCGCTTTGTCATTGGCGGACCGCTTGGTGATGCAGGCCTCACGGGGCGCAAGATCATCGCCGACACGTACGGAGGCATGGCGCGCCATGGTGGTGGCGCGTTCTCGGGGAAGGATCCAACCAAAGTCGACCGCTCGGGCGCCTACGCAGCCAGATACGTCGCGAAGAATGTCGTCGCTTCGGGTCTTGCGGATCGCTGCGAAGTTCAGGTTGCCTATGCCATCGGCGTGGCCAAGCCGGTCTCAGTTTACGTCGAGTGCTTTGGCACAAACAGGATAGAAGAAGAAAGAATTTGCCAGCTCGTCGATGCCCACTTTGACTTGCGCCCCGGCGCCATCATAGAAAAATTGAATTTGCGCCGGCCCATCTACCGCCAAGTGTCAGCCTACGGCCATTTCGGTCGTCCGGACTTGGACTTGCCGTGGGAAAAGACCGACCTTGCACTGGCCCTTCGCGAAGCGGCGGGCGTTAAGATAGACGAGGAAAAATTCCCCGCCCCCGTCTTCAGCTAATGTAGGGGGCGATTGGAAAATCGCCCCACCCAAAAATATAATGTAGGGGGCGATTGGAAAATCGCCCCACCCAAAAATATAATGTAGGGGGCGATTGGAAAATCGCCCCACCCAAAAATATGAACGGAGCCCAACGCTTCCTCGCGGCCTGCGCGTCCAAGCCGGTTGACCGGACCCCGGTCTGGATGATGCGCCAGGCGGGGCGCTACCTGCCTGAATACCGCGCGATTCGCGAGAAAGTTGGCTTCCTGACGCTGTGCAAGACACCCGATCTGGCAGCGGATGTGTCGCTCCAGCCCGTCAAGCGCTTTGGCATGGACGCTTGCATTATCTTTAGCGACATCCTGATCCCGGTCGAAGCAATGGGCGCGCCGCTTGCGTTCACAGATCAAGGGCCGGTCCTGGAATACCCAGTGCGAAGTATCGCCGATATCGATAAGCTTCAAGTTCCGGATCCCACCCAACAGATGCCGTTCGTGTTGCAAACCATGCGCATGCTGCGAGCGGTGCTCCACGATGACACGGCCCTCATTGGATTCTGCGGCGCGCCGTTTACGCTTGCATCCTACCTGATCGAAGGCGGAGGTTCCAAGAACTACGCGACGACCAAAGCCATGCTGTACTCTGAACCAGCCATGTTGCACGCGTTGCTCGCCAAACTGACCGACACCGTTGCAAAATATGCGGCAGCTCAGGTGGCTGCGGGTGCGCAGGCAGTGCAAGTTTTTGATACATGGGCCGGCGAGCTTGCCCCCGATGCGTATGCGCGCTTCGCGTTGCCGTATCAAAAGGCGGTCATCGAGCAAATTAAAGCAGCGGGCGTCCCTGCGATCCTCTTTGTTAACGGCTGCGCCGGGGTACTCGAACTTTTGACGCACGCCCAGGCCGACGTGCTCAGCGTGGATTGGCGCATCGGCCTGGAGACAGTTCGCTCGCGCATCGGCATGCAGTGTGCGCTGCAAGGTAACGTGGATCCAGCGGTGCTTTTGGCGACTCCGAATGCCGTTCGCGAAGCGGCCCACACCGCGATGCGGGCTGCGGGCCCACGGGGTCATATCTTGAACCTCGGCCATGGGATTTTGCCTGCAACGCCGCTCGATTGCGCGCAAGCATTCGTTGAAGCACCGAACACTGTCGGCGCAAGCGCGTGATGGCTGGTCCGAAAACCGGCGTGATCCTCACGCAAGTCGGCGGACCTGACAACCTAGACGCGGTCCGTCCGTATCTCCGCAGTTTTTTCTCCGACCCAGACCTCATTCGTTTGCCCAAGTGGATGAAGCCGTTGCAAGGCGCGTTTGCGTGGTCGCTGTCGACGTTTCGGGCGCCATATAGCCGCTCGCTGTACGCATCTATTGGAGGCGGATCGCCAATTTTGGGTCAAACCCAAGCACAAGCGAGAGCGTTGGCTTGGGAGTTGCGTCGTCGTGGCCTCGATCTTCCTGTGTTTGTGTCCATGAGGCACTCCCAACCAAATTCTCTCGCCGCCTTATCCGCTGCGCGCGACGCGGGTTTGACGCAGCTGATCGTCATCGGGCTCTTCCCGCAGTACTCGTTTAGCACAACCCTCTCCGGCCTCAGCGGGCTACAAAAGGCGATGGATCCGCTCGACTACCACCCCGCAGTAATCTCGCTTGAAGAGCATTGCGACGATCCCGACTACGTTGCCGCCGTCACCGACGTAACGCGCAGAGCTTTGTGCGCATTTTCAACGCCGGCGAGCGATGTGCATCTCATTTTCTCGGCCCATGGCTTGCCGCTCTCGTACATCGAAGACGGCGATCCGTACCTCAGCCACGTGCAGCGCAGCGTCAAAGCAGTGTCGCAAGCGCTCGGTCACCCGGGCCCGATTCACACGTCGTTTCAAAGCCGTCTGGGACCGCAGAAGTGGCTCGAACCTGCATCGGACAAGCTCATCCGCGAACTTGGGAGTTCGGGGGCGAAGGCGATGTGCATCGTTCCCATCGCGTTTGTCTCTGAGCACGTCGAGACACTCAACGAAATTGACATTCAGTACGGTGATATTGCAAAGGAATCCGGCGTCACAGAGTTTTATCGCGCGTGTGCAATCAAGTGCCATCCTCGCTACATTGCATGCTTGGCAAACCAGGTCGAAAAAGCCACCGTGCAAATAAAATCGCCCCAAGTAATGGCGAGTTTGTAGGGGGCGATTGGAAAATCGCCCCATCAACGGCGGATTGTAGCGGGCGACTGTCAAGCCGCCCATGCTAACCAAGGTGATCGAACGTGAGCGATGTCTTCGAACCGGTTGACTTAGCAGTAGTCGGCGGCGGCATTTCCGGTCTCGCTTGTGCGTTTTGGGCAAAAAGTTTAGGGCGTTCGGTTATCCTGTTCGAGTCATCGGGAAAGGTCGGCGGATGCATCACAAGCGTGCGCTCAAATGGCTACATCGCTGATGGCGGTCCGCAGAGCTTCCTGTCATCCGAGCCGCTCACACAGTTGGTAAAGGACGCCGGTCTCGATGCGCTGGTACTGCCGGCGTCGGAAAGCGCCGCTCGGCCATATCTTTACTTCCATCGCCGACTGGTCGCGGTGCCGCAATCGCCGCAGCAAATGATCCTGACGCCACTGTTGTCACCACTTGCCAAGCTTCGCGCACTCGGCGAGCCCCTTGTTGGCCGAAGCGATGCAAGCGATGAATCCGTCGCGGACTTCGTTCGACGCCGAGCGGGTTCAGCAGTCTTAAAGACTTTGGTTGGGCCTTACGTCTCCGGAATTTTCGCTGGCGACCCGAGCCAGCTTTCGCTTCGCAGCGCCTTCCCGATGATGGCAGAGATGGAGCGCGAGCACGGCAGCATTATCAGAGGCGCTCTCGCTCGCATAAAAAAAACCGGAGATCAATCTCCCACAACACCACGTCGGCGCAGTTTCGGATTTCGTGGGGGCAATGATGTGTTGCCCAGAGCTCTCGCTCAACACTTAGGTATGGACGTACGCCTTAACGCCCCCGTGAAAGCCCTATGGCAACGCGGCGAATGGATGGAGCTCCTGGTCGGTGGCAATTTGGATAGCCGGGTGGTTGCCAAGAACGTGGTCATCGCGACGCCCGCAGCGGCAGCAGCCGAGTTGCTCGACGCGCTAGAGTCGAACGCGTCAACTGCCTTGCGTTCCTTTGACTATCCGACCGTCGTCCAGATTGCCTTTGCATATCCACGAACTGCGATTGGGGTGCCGCTCGACGGCTTCGGCTTTCTCGTGCCCCGCACAGAGGGATTACGAATCTTGGGCTGCGTCTGGAACTCCGCAATGTTCGCCGATCGCTGTCCGGAAAGCGAAGTCCTCGTGACGGCCTTCTTGGGCGGTGCAACAGACCCGTCAGTTGCCGGGCAAACTGATGAAGAACTCGCCCGTCAAGCTCATGAGGAGCTGCGGGCCGTCTTGAGGATCGGCAACGTCGCACCGCATATCGTGGCGGGGTTTCGCTGGCAGGAGGCAATTCCACAATATAATGTAGGGCACGCGCAAAAAATAAGAGTCATTCATGATTGTTTGGCTCGGCTGCCGCGTGTGAGATTGTGCGGTAGCTACCTCAAAGGCCCATCAGTGACCGACTGCATCGCAACTTCCCGCGCCGCCCTATCGTAGGGGGCGCTTCGCAAATCGCTCCCTAATGTAGCGGCGAACCTTGAGATCCGCGATCTGTGCCAAGGAGACTGCGCTATAAAAACTGGAATCACGCCTTCACACTCGTCCGCAAGTAACGTCCTCGCGCGAATTTCTTCGCGCAACTGAGAAAGGAAGCCAATGTGGGTCAGAATCGATCATTTTCGCTCACGCGGAGAGCATTCATAGGTGGGGCCGCTGTGGCAGTGGCGTTGCCCATCGCCAATCCTACCCGATCCATTGCGGCCAACGCGTCCGCGGCCATGACTCCAGATGACGCACTCGCGAAGCTGAAGCAAGGCAACGCTACATTCGTCGCGCATATGACCCAAACGCGGTCGCAAACCATTGAGGAGCGTGCCGCTCTTGGCGCAGGGCAAGCACCCTTTGCCTCTGTGCTCTCGTGCGCGGACTCGCGGACGACGCCGGAGATCATTTTCAATCAAGGCTTGGGCGACATCTTTGTCGTGCGAGTCGCTGGAAACGTCGCAACGGTTACCGAGACGGCAAGTCTTGAGTATGGCGCGGCGGTGCTCAAATCATCACTTATCGTTGTCATGGGGCACTCTTCGTGTGGCGCAGTGAAAGCGGCCATCGAGCTTGCACAAGGCAAATCGTTTCCCGGCAAAATCCAAGACCTCGCAAAAGTTATTGAACCGGCTGCCCTATCGAGCAAAGGTAAAGCCGGCGATTGGACTGTGAACGCTACGATGGACAACATTCGCCTCGCGATGCACGCGCTGCAGGCGAGCCCCGTGCTATCTGACCTGATAACTGCCGGCCAACTCAAAATTGTCGGCGCGTATTATCAGCTCGAAACTGGAGTGGCCACATTTTTGTGATGGCCCACCCGGGTGCGACGTTTCAGTTTGAGCGTGCAGAAACCCGCAATCATCCAACTTGACGAAAAGGGGAGTGCGCCTAAAACTCTCTAAATCCGGGCGAAAATTAGTTTTGTTGCTTATTGCAGACTTAAGGAGTATGATGGGTGTGTAGTTCGAACCAAACCAAATTGAATCAGATGAATTTGAATTAAGTCAATGTGAGCGGTTCGAATCAAAGCTGCCCGGTGCATCTGTTGCTATCCGGGCAGTTTTTGTGAAACTGCCGGGCACCAACTGACCAAAAGAAAAGAGAAGCCTCAAAAACGAGATTCCCCTTCCAAGTGAACCCCCTTCCTAATCTAGACGCTCGTCCGCGGGCGGTGACCCATGGTTGTCGCGCAAATAAAGCGCGCACGGTCCTGCGGTCAAGAGCAAACTGGCATCGAGGCGCCGAAGTAGTTGGGTCGTTGAATCTGCTGCGAAGGGGATTGAGATGGCGAAAGTACCCGCTTTCTGCTCCATCTATGAGGTAAAGCTGTCAGCCGCCCACCGCGTGCATCACAACGACGATACGTGCCCTGCGGGTCGTGACATACCGCAGAATGAGCGGCGCTCCGGCACGGGCAGCTACAGGCTCTGCGAAGATTGCCAGAGACGTAAGTAAGAGCTGGTGACTCTTTTCGCCGCGCGGACCTTCAGGACTGCCGTCGAAACTCCGAATGTGAACGAAGCTTCTAGTTTGCGATGCCCTGAATGCGGCCACAGGATCGACTTCCATTCCAGGTACAAGGATCATCCGAATTCGTGTACAGGCTACTTTGATGAGTCCGGCCAGCCGGTAGCTGGGGAAATGAAAGAAGGGTGGCGTTTCTGTGGTTGCTTCCTTAGTGAATATGACATTCAAAAGCGGGGCGAGCGGGGAGCGCTACAGTGACAGAAGCTAAAGCGGATCAGAAGATCGAAACCGAGTTGGATAAGATTTGGCCGGAGTGGCGAGGTGTGCCGGGATCAGTGGGTCAGGTTAAAATACGCCTGGTAGCGCGCGATAAAGTGTTCGACTACTCCCTTGACAACGTTGGACAAAGGTTGTCCCTTGTAAAGCAAGCGGTGCACAAGGCTCACGGCGATAACGCGGGTCTTTGCGTATCATTACGTAGGTTGAGCCCGCATCGGAACCTGACACGGTTGATTTGCCTCGCTAGCTCAACTAACTCGAACGGAGACGTAAATTGGCAACTGCATCGGCCCTCGTTCGTAAGTATTTCTCCGCGTACGAAGCAAAAGATCGTAAAGCGATGGAAGAGATACTGAGCAATGATTTCATCTTTACTAGTCCGCTCGACGGCCAGATTAATCGTAGTACGTATTTCCTAAGATGTTGGCCGAACAGTGGAAACATTCGTGCGTTCGTGATCGAGAAGGTATTTGAAGAAGGGGACGAAGCTTTCATTCGGTACGAATCGCAAAAGTTGGATGGCGAAAAATTTCGAAATACTGAGTTCTTTAGGACTGACGGAGAGAAGATCAAGGAAGTCCAGGTCTACTTTGGCTCCGCAGAGACCAAGCGGATCGCCTAAGACAGCTTCGGATTTAGGCATGTTGCCCTTGCCCCGCCTGTCGCTCAGTATCGCCGCGTTCTTCTGCGAGGTGGCGACGCCACACAATTATCGCAATTCCTGATCGATGTCGATGTCGAGCTTGTCCGCCGAGATCTCTGCGAACGCAGTCGTCACCGGCTTTTCGGGATTTGCCCCTTCGACCGCAGGCTCATCCCCGTTGACCAGTTGCTGTGCGCGCACACGCGCGACGTTCACGAGCAGATACTTGTTGCCTACGCGCGCCACCAATTGATCGATATCGCCAAATGATTTTGATGTTTTAACGTCTTTCATCAGACCAGACTCGTTCGACGGACAGTTGCTTGCGCCTACCCGCGAGTGCACGCGGATGGATCAGTGGTGTGGTATAATGCTTAAAGTGGGTTATTGACCCACACTTAGTTGATTTCAGAGAAAGTCACGATGACTCACGGCGAGGTCGCCGCCAGAAGGCAAGCCTTCGGCAGAGCACTAGTGGCGGAGATGTGGGAGCGTATCCCCGAGTGTCCTCGCAGAGAGCCGGGCCAGACGGGTGTGTTATTTTCTGCGTTCACCGATCTGGCACGGTTTGTAGAAAAAACTTGGGCTGAATATCTGTCCGATCCTCATGAAGTGAAGCTCAAAGTTTTGAAGCGGACATTTACGTTCTTGGAAGGGTGCTTCCGAGACAAGCTTGAGCTAGTGGAGCACATGGAAGGGGTTTATGCGGTGATTTGCTTTACTCGCGCTATCCCGAGTGAGCGGTTGCCGGAATTGTCCCAATTCGCGGGCCCCAAAACTTTGAAGTGGGCTAAGATCTACGGATGATTGCTCTGGGAGCAGCAGTCGAGGAAAGGTGGGGTCATAACGATGGATGGCCTCGCCTCCTAAGGCGCACCACGATGAAAGGTATAAGAGTCTTCTCCAGCCTTGAAGAGGCACAAGCTGCCGGCTTCACAATTTTCGAGCGCATCCCAGAAGGCTACTTGGTGCGCAAAGATTCCGGCGCAAACTTTGCGCTCGCCGTGGCGAAGATCAAAAAAGAAGAACCGACGGAGAAAAACTAAGACAACATACAATCGGGAAGGACTGCTGAGGACAATTCCTCAGTCGCGAATTTGGGGTTACAGAACATTGTGGGGGCATTTCACCCGGCAAAAAGACACTCTTGATTACAGTGAGCGTGCCGACGTAGAACTTGTAAATGCAGCAAAGTGTGGCGACAATCTCGCCATGGAGTTCCTGCTCAACAAGTATAAGAACTTCGTCCGCATCAAGGCAAAAAGCTACTTTCTCATCGGTGGCGACCGCGAAGATATCATTCAAGAAGGGATGATCGGACTCTACAAGGCTGTACGCGACTTCCGTGCGGACAAGCTAACGTCGTTTCGCGGCTTCGCGGAACTGTGCGTCACGCGACAAATCATCACCTCGATCAAGACCGCAACGCGGCAGAAACACATCCCACTCAACCAGTACGTCTCGCTCAATAAGCCTATCTATGATGAAGATAGCGAGCGGACGCTGCTCGATGTGATGGCAAGTGCGAAGATGTCGGATCCAGAAGCGCTGCTCATCAATCAGGAAACTTCGCAAGACATCAAGGAGCGTATTCAGGAGAACCTCAGTGACCTCGAGTCGCAAGTCTTGCTCAGCTATCTCGAAGGCAAGACGTACCAGGAGATGGGGCGCGACTTGAACCGCCACGTGAAGTCGATCGACAACGCGCTGCAGCGCATCAAGCGTAAGATCGAGAAGAATCTGAGCGAACTCGAGCTGTAGTAAACTGGCGAGGAGGGCCACGAGAGAACATGACATCCGATGGGCTTCCTGGGGTCATCGTTGACGAAGTAGCAGAGTATTACGATGAGATGTACGGTCCAACTAAGGCTTAAATTGTAGCGCAATCTCTACCCCGTTCGGCAGAGTGGATGCATTGCTGAGTCGAGATTGTCGCGGTGAACGGGAAATAAATCACTAGCAACGGAAGGTTAATGATGACAGAACTAACGCCAGAACAACTTCTCGAAAAGTTTAAACACAAGTACCGTATCCAGGTGTTAGCCTCTAGGGTGCAGGCGCACGATGGAGAAACGCGTGATGGGTGGATGGTTCACGTTAGCATTGACAGATTTGTACCTAAAAAGGACAAGCATGAGGTGGAACACGAGGAAAGGAGCGCCGGTTTCTACGCATCAAAAGAGCAAGCAGAAGGATGGGGTCGCTCCAAAGCAGTCACGTGGATTAGAGAAAAAGAAACCACGAAATGAAGTCAGGCGCGTGCTTGGGTATTGGGGAAGTACATCTGGATACTGACGAGGTTAACTTTGCCTTTAGAATTTTCAAGCCAATAGTGAAGAAGGCGAAGAGTGGACATATTAGATTTCACGATCTTCGACATTCCTCGGCCACCTTAAGTCTCGCGGCAGGCGAGAATATCAAGGTCGTCCAAGAACGACTCGGTCATGCTTCAGCGAAAATGACCCTCGACGTCTACGCGAAAGCTGTTCCGACTTCGCAAAGGGAGGCAGCATTTCGAATGGATTCTGTACTCGCCGTTAGCGGGCCACGTTTGGGGCCACGCGAAGGGATCAGAACAGAAAAGACGCAACAAAGCCCGTAAAATAAGATATTCCCCGATAGCTCAGCTGGTAGAGCGTCTGACTGTTAATCAGAATGTCGCTGGTTCGAGTCCAGCTCGGGGAGCCACGAAAGAGAGCCCGTAACGCTTATGATTCAAGGCGTTTCGGGCTCTTTGCGTTGTAAAGCGAATGTCCCTCAAGGCGCACCAAAGTGCACGGTTATGCACCGTTGTACAACAGAACTCCCACAAAACTCCCACAGTAAACGCTGTCAACATTGGTCGGATAAAGATAGACGGAGTTACTGAGGCTTAACAGTCACCTGGGCTGTATAAAGACATCGGGTTTCGCAAAGTACTTACTTGGCCAGGCGATGATCGCATGGTGCGGGTAGTCGTAGATGATGTTAAAACGTTTCAGAACCCCAGTGCCGATGCTCCCACCCTCCTCTGAGCTTGCGAAGACACCTCCCGTTTGACGCGAAGCCCGCGTGATAATGCTCCTCAGATGGGTTCCTAGAACGTCGAGATTCGGCAAAGTAAAAACGTCGGCGTAAATGGGACCTCCCAAGCCATAACCGGTAATAATGTTTTTCTTTGACGGATAGCGTCCGTAAAAGGCGTATCGTTTTGCGAAGGGCCCAAAGAGAGTTAGCGATGAACGATCACCGGTATCAACGAGAACCGTAGTCGCTACCCCGTCGATGTTGCCGTTAATGACGGGCAAGACGCCTTCAAAGCTCGTTGTCGTGGTATTGGCCGGCAAAACCGGCAAAGTTTTCGTAAACGACAACGTGCCGGCGTCGACGTTCACGAAGGTGGCGAACTGTTTAAGGATCGGGTAACCAATAATGCCGTCCAAGTGCGGAAAATGGAACTTCTTGCGAATTTCGCTCAGATCGATTACTTCGGCGCTCACGTTTTTGAACGAGAGCGAGGCAATGGAAAGTGTTTGTAGCGTGGTGGCACCGCTCTTAACTGCATAGTTCCCAGCTCCCGTAACCACCCCAGCATTGTGCACATTCGCTGCAAGCCGATTGGCTGTTTCAGGCGTTATAGTCACCACTGGGTCGCCGGTATCGACGATCATGTCGAACGGCCCCGTACCGTCAATCATACATTTGATCATCATGCGGTTGTCAAAGTACACGAACGGGGTGCTTGCGTTCCCCGAACCGATCGCAAGCGAAAGAATGAGAGCTAGTCCAAGCATATCAGCTCCTACCGTTAGGCCACAGAAAGCTCCTTGAAGAACACCTCGGAAATCAGTTCATTAGAATGCCGTACTTGTGCCTTAGTAAACCGCAAGTCGCCGCCGAAGCCTTCGGCAGACAAGAAGGGAGCGATGATTAAGCAATCTCGCCTCGGCCTATTTATTGCACTCGGCGCTGCAATAGGTGTCGCGATCGGCGCGGGGTCGCACCATGCCGCGATGGGCCTCGCGCTCGGCGTTGCGTTCGGCGTGGCGATCGGCGCGGTTGTGGATCGTCGTAGGCGAGACTAACGCCTTAGAAGCCAAAGAGTCTCGAGCGAACGGAACCATTAGTAACGATCCGCTTGTAGCACATAGAGCAATACACCGCCGAGTTGGAGGCAGCGCCCGCAGGGCTAGCGGTATCGAGTTGTTCGATCGCGAGTGCCAGCGCCGTCATGGCTTCGGCGCGGCAGCGAAAAAACTGACGTAAAGACAGGTGCATGCTTGCAGCCGCAGAGCGGGATTTTTGCGCGTGAAGATCGCATCGCGCCAAGATCTCGCGCAGGCGTTCTCCTCCCACGTCATTCGCGAAGGTCCGATCGATGAGAAGTATAAGGGCATCGCGGCAATTTTCAGTTTTCAGCAAATCACGCAGACGAACCGCCAGTGGGTCTCGCGCGAGCAGATGTGGCCGGCGCAGCTGCCGCAGCAACCTTCGCACGGTTGTCGTCGGTTGGTCGAGGTGAATCATACTGGGTAATGCTTAACACACTGGCGAGGTCGTGCGCTTCAAATGGGCATCAAAAAGACCTCAAAAAACCATCAAATATGAAGAATCTCGGGGCTCGGTAATCTTGTGCGTGCCGCTAACTATCCGCAGGGCGCGTTAAGTCTGCGTCTAAGAGTACAATATCTGCAAACTTAGGGGATCATCGTGGGCCAGGTGTTCGACTTCGGTGCTTTCCGTCTCGACTCGCGAAGTGCGGCGCTTTCGCGTGACGGTCAGGAAATTCACCTCACCGCAAAAAGCTACGCAACCCTGTTGCTCCTGGTCGAACACGCGGGCTCGCTCGTTTCCAAAGATGAAATCTTAGCGAAGATTTGGCCCGAGGGTTTCGTCGAGCCGGCCAACCTCACCCAAACCATTTACGTTTTGCGCAAAGCACTCGGCGATGCGGAAGGGCGGCTCATTGAAACGGTGCCGAGCCGAGGCTATCGCTTTACGTCCTCGGTCCGCTGCAGCTCACCCCCAAACGGAAATCCATCTTGGCAAACCGGGCCCTGGTCACGAGCGAGACGACTCAGGTTTTTCTGGCCGGTGGCTGTGTTTTCGATCGTTCTCATTGCCGTTGGACTCCACGCGTCAGCACCGACGCAGGGCAGCGCCACCATTAGCGCGCAAGCACAACGCGATTACCTCTTAGGAAGGCATTACTGGAGCCAGCGCTCGATCCCAAGCCTTCACCTGGCCTTGCATTACTTCAAATCGGCGCTCGCCGTCGATCCAACCTACGCACAAGCATACTCTGGTGTCGCCGACTGCTACTCTGCTTTAGGATACTATGAGCCCTATTCTGCAAAGGTCTACAGCTATTACGCGCTCGCTCGCACTGCAGCACTTCACGCTATCGCGCTTGATCCCAACGCTGCCGAAGCGCACGCATCGCTCGCGTTTGTCGATGAATTGCTTGGACCCACGTATAAAGCCGAAGTCGCGCAGGAGTTCCAACGATCTCTTGCATTGGACGGTAGGTACGCAACCGCCCACGAGTGGTATTCGTGGTTTCTCTTCAATCATGGTAAACTACAAGATGCCCTCGAGCAGATGGCGCAGGCACGAAACCTAGATCCGCTTTCGCCAGTCATCAACTTTGCGCTGGGTAATCAATTGTATTTTAACCGCAGATATAAGGAAGCCTCAGAACAGTGGCAACTTACCATTTCCATCGAACCGGACTCCGTGCAGAGTTACTATGGCGCGGGTTTGGCCGACGAGGAGCTAGGCCAAGAGCAACGAGCCGAACGCGAATTTAAGCACGCGCTCAGTCTTGCGCCAAACGATCCCGATGTCATGGGTGCGCTCGCGCACACGTACGTGCGTGCGCGAGAGCCTGAACCGGCGCAAAAGCTCTTGGCGCGCATCGCCAAGATGAAGCCGGCGCCGGCTTATGAGATTGCCTTGGTGAAGAATGCTCTGGGCCAAGAGGATCAGGCTGTCAAATGGTTAGCAGTCGCAAAGCTACAACACGATAGCAACCTCATGGAAATTGATATAGATCCGCGCATGGACAACTTGCGCCGCCTCTGGAAAGATCCCGACTCGAACGCCTAGCCACGCTCTAGGCTGTTACCCACACTAAATTCATTCTGGCACTGTTATGGCACTTTGCTTGCGTTCCATGGCAAGCGAAGTGACGTTCTTATGCCAGCTCTCACACGAGGGCGGGGAACACGACAGAGTTTGCGGATAAGGGTAATTGGTCGGGCCAGACGTACGCGCCGGGCCACGACTTTTTCCCTCATGTTGAGTTAGGAGGAACGTTATGTCAAAAGCCGGCGTCCTCCGCACCGCCCTCGCGATCGTCGCGGTCTTGCTAGTCCAGGGAACGTGGGCACTGGCTGGCACGACCGGCAGCATCGCGGGCAAGGTGACGGATCAAAACGGCAACAATGTCGCCGCGGTCAGGGTTACGGCGTCATCGCCTTCTCAGTCGCAAAGCTCTACGACCGGATCGAACGGTTTCTATTCGATGCTGGGTCTCTCCCCAGACACGTACAGCGTGACAGGCAGCAAAGACGGCTACGATACAAGCACCGTCTACGGTATTACCGTGACCGCAGACCAAGTGACGAACGCCGATTTCAAACTGCACGCCACGGTGAAGACCATTGGACACATCACGACAACGGCAACCGCCTCGGTCGTGAGCAAAACGGTCACCGGAGACCTCTACGCGGTCAACGGTCAAGCTATCAACAACTACCAAGGCAGTCAGGGTGGCGCTGAAACACTGTATAGCCAAAACGGTGTCGTCGGGTCACTCCCTGGTGTCGTGCGCCAAGTCGGATCCGGGGCTGGATACAACGGTCAAGGTACGCTCAGCCTTCGGGGCGGCTCTTTCGATCAAGTCGGATACGAGCTTGACGGCGTGCCCTTGAACCGAGGTTTTGATTTCTACAACGGCACGACGTTCATGACCAACGGACTTGCCAGCCTGCAAGTCTACACAGGCGGCGCACCGGCGGACGCGGGTCGTGCCATGTCCGGGTATATTAATGAAGTGATTCAACGCGGCAAGTATCCGGGTGGCGCAGATTTCACCGGTGTCATGGGATCGCCGCTCTTCAATCATACTATGCAGGCCGACATCTACGGTGGCACGCCCGACGACCATTTTACCTACTACGTCTCAACCCTCGCGACGAACTCGTTCAATAACTTCGGCAACCGAAGTAACTTGGCAAACACGTCGTACACCGTACCAGCCAACGATCCGGGTTGCGGTCAGTTCAACAAGACCGGTAGTGTGGCGGCCGGCGGTCCCCCGCTCAACTGCTCCGTGGCCAACTCACTGAATACTCCCGTATCGCTTGGAGCATACGGATCGTTCCCGTTTTCAGCGGCGCGCGATACAGCGACGAACTTGCACTGGAGTTTCGGGCACGGCGCGTTGAACGACGACTTGCAAGCGCTGTATGTTGTGGGCACCGGTTTGCAAGCGCCATACGGGCAATATGGCGTGTCGACGGCAGATCCGTTTCAGGTGTCAGAAATCCAAGGTGAGATCGGACCGGGAGGAACGCTGATCTGGCCGGTTGGTTCCTTCTACCGGGGCTTCGCCGGCCAGCCTTACAATGCGGCGCTCAACGAAACGCTCACCTGGCCAACCTCATACGGCAGCGTGGGCGGCCCAATTCCGCCGACCTACACAGACAGCAACAGCCAACAATACTCGATCGAGAAACTCGCGTATACTCGGGCACTTACCCAGAACTCGTTCTTGCGAATTTTGGGCTATCAGATGTACTCTGCGTGGAACATCGATCAGGCCATCAACTTCTTTGTCGGCGGCACCTTCTATCAGCTGCACGACAATGCGTCCGGGACCGGGTTCGACTACGAAAACCAACTTAACCAACAGAACCTTTTAAAATTCGAAGGTGATTGGTCGCGAGATCTCACGCTACGTTACAATTACGCAAATTATCCTGCCCTGGCGTCCGGTCCCCTGACCTGCGCAGCAGGTGGGGCTGCGGCGCCATGTGGCCCGGGCACGATGGTCACGTCAGTTCCCGCACCATTTAGCACCTTCAACAACGTTAACCCAATTGATTGGGATGGCGTGCTTTCCGACGCGTTCAAGCCGAACGACAGGTTGTTGTTCAACCTTGGTCTCCGTTACGATATCTTTGGATATCAACTCATGCCGATGACGATCAACGGCGCGAATGGAATCGCTCATCTTGCAGAAACTCAGGACGGTATTTGCCTGAACGGGTTCAATTACTCGCCGAGCGATCCGAAGACGATCGGCCCAGGCGGGAATGAGAACTGCTTTGGGTTGCTGCCGACAACGGGGAGGGATGCGCCAGGTGCATTCAACTGGCAAGACGCGCCCCCGTCCCTATACTTCCGCACGTTGAGTCCCCGGTTTGGTTTGACGTTTACGACGGATCCGAGAGACGTCATCCGATTCTCGGTCGGGCGTTACGTGCAAGGGCCGAACTCAGCATTCGAGCAGTACCGCGCGGCGCCCCAATGGGGTCTCGCTCAAACCGTCGGGCTCTTGAATAGCTTCTACGACGGACTCGGCTTCGGGGTCGTCCACTACATCCAGCCTGAGGACAGTACGAACTATGATCTGTCATTCGAGCATGAGTTCGACGGCGGGTTGTCCGTGAAACTCACACCGTACTACCGGAATACTCGCAATCAGGTGCTCACGATTCCCTTCGACCCGCAAATGCCGAGCTTCGTGACCGGAGACAACTTCGGCGCGGCGCACATTCGGGGAGCCGAATTCTTGCTGGCCAAGAACGTCACCGGCCAAACTGGAATCGGCGGCACGTTGTCTGCGACCTACACCGATTCGAAGATCAGATTCGAAAAAGTGAACGGCACGTCGTTCATCGACGTGCAAAACGGCTTGGATGCGGCGGGCCAATGCACGGGAACCGGCATCTGCGGATACAACAGAGCATACAACACGAACTATCCGCTCTTGGACCCGAGTGGATACTACTCGCCTTCCTTCGTGCAATCGCCGACAGCCTACACGCCTTCCTACGACGTGCGGTTGGTGATCAATCTGACGCTCGATGCTCGAACGGCTGGGTTTGACTTCCTCCCCACGCTGAACTACCAGTCTGGTAACCCCTATGGTGACCCGCTGCAATTCCCCGATCCGCATTGTGCAGCAGCGGCAACACCTGGGTGCATCCCCGTGCCGACGGGTATCAACCCGAGAACGGGGGTTGCGTACGCCTACTACGGTGGAAACGGCCCAGACCCGTACACGGGAACCTTCGATGGTCCGGGCTCGCTCAAAGGCCCATCGTGGTGGTCCCTCAACCTTGCAATCGCACACGACATCGGGCACAACCTCAAGGCAACGATCTTGGGCACGAACCTCGTGGCCGGCGTGCACAACCAAGGCTATCCTTGGGAGTTTCCGACGAGTCAGCAAAACATCTCATACACGGATAACGGATTCTACAGCGCTCTGCCGCTGGGGTTGGGCGCCACAGGAACAAAATACTACGGCAGCAACTATTACCCATACGATCCAGCGGGAACGCTGCCGTACCGTGATTGGGTCTTCAGCGTATCGGCGAAGCTGTAGACCAATAACGGCAGGTCGAAGGGCCTTCATCCAGACGCACATGAACGGCCGCTCCTTTTGGAGTGGCCGTTCTCTCGCGGGAGACTCACATGAAGAGATCGGATTTCTTAAATGCGGTAGTCGCGGTGACGGCAACGGTGCCCCTCGGTGCGACGCCGGCACTGACCGGAAAGACCGTTGCCGGCATCCAGATCCCAGACTCGCAGCTTGCCAAAGAGGCGGCTGCCATGGCGACCTCGGCGGAACCGGTCGAAATTTTCAACCACTCGTTGCGAACCTATTTGTTTGCCGAACTCATCGCACAAGCAAAAAACATTTCGCATGATGCAGAGCTCGTCTACGTGGCATCTATCCTCCACGACAGCGGGCTGAGCCCACAATACATGAGCGATGCTCATCCCTTTGAGGTTGACGGCGCGAACGTTGTGCGCATGCTCTTGACAAAGCATGGCGTTTCCGAACAGCGAACGAGCCTTGCCTGGGATGCGGTCGCTCTCCACGACAACGGCGGCATTGCGCAGCAGAAGCAAAGTGAGGTTATGCTCGTCAACGCGGGAGTGGGTGCGGATTTTGGCGCCTACCTCGACCTCATGACCAGATCGCAGATCGTCGGGGTTCTCCAAGCCGCTCCCAGAGCCAACTTCATTCCCGCGTTTATCAATGCAGCAGCCGCGGTTGCTACCAAAAAGCCGACGGCCTGCGCGCACTCATTCGTCGCGGATATTGGCTATCGGAAAGTGCCTGGATTTCACTTGGCAAATTTCTGTGACGAAGTTCAACCTGACCCATTTGCCAACTATTAGAGCTCACCACGGATGAACAGGATCGCGAGGCGAAACCCAACTACGAAGCTCGCTCGCGCCTCACTGCGGGCGTCCGCAAAACATAGCCGACTCCGCGAATCGTAAAGAGCAGCTTTGTGGGATGACCTTCGTCAACTTTCTTGCGCAGTCGATGCATGTGCACCCACAGAGTATTCAGAGGCTTGGCCTTGCCGTTTGAGTGGAAAACCGACTCCATGAGAGTGCTCTCGCGGATAACCCGATCTGGATGGAGCAAGAGATACTCGAGCAGGGCATATTCCATCGGAGTGAGCTGTAGTGGTTGCGAGGATCGCGAGACCTCGTGACGATCTTGATCGAGCACTAAGTCATCGAGGACGAGAGATCGTCGCGAGGTTCCGACGGTCGAAAATTGTTTCTTGATCTCATCCACGAGCTGCTCGACGACGACCGACTTCGATGGCATATCGATCGCGCCATTAAGGTGTATCACCATGACGAGATCGAGCATCTGCACGATGCCCGAATCCTTGCGCACGACGTCGCCATCGCCTTCGCTTACTTGAACAATCATTATGACAGAGCTTATGCATCTTCTCAGGTGAAAGTCCTGGGCTTTCATCCGCGACGGCAGCAGCATGGCAGATGCGCAACGTCACTTACCGTCTTGGCACAATAATGGCACTTAGGGTAAGGGATTAACTCTTCGTTAATTGCTAACTAAGAAGGTGGAGCTAGCCTCAGGTGTGAGTTCGCTTGCTTCCGCGTTTTTTCGCAGCGGTTATGCGTGATGAAAGAACGCGCACTCACTTCTTAGCGTGAAGAAAGGGTCACTATGTTACGAGGCATTTGCCGCGTGAGCATTCTGGCGGCCCTGATGTTGGTCTACCAGGCAACAGGGACACTGGCAGGCGTCACGGGTTCGATCACGGGCACCGTCGATCTCAAAGACGGCTCACCCCTGGCCGACGCGCGCGTCGCAGCAACATCGGCCTCCCAGGGCGCTAACACGCTCACCGATCCACATGGTCACTACGCATTTTTAACGCTCTCACCAGACACGTACACAGTCACGGCCAGTAAGGAAGGATACGAGTCTGTCCAGCAAGTGGGGGTGACCGTTATCGCCGACCAAGTGCAAACAGTCAACCTCATGACGCAGCCGGCGGTCACAACCCTCGGCAAAGTGACGGTCACGGCCGCCACGTCACCGCTCGTTTCAAAGAGTCAGACCGCCAACGTCTATTCGGTCAACGCGCAGAAGCTGGCAGTCGTACAATCGCTGGGTGGCGGCAACAATCTCGACAACGCCTATTCGGTTCTTGACTCCGTGCCCGGAATTTTCCATGCGGTCAATAACGCGGGTTGGGGCCAAACGGTTTTCATTCACGGCGGTAATTACACCGAGGTCGGTTACGAGTACGATGGGGTACCGGTGAACCGGGCTTTTGACCAATACAACGGCAGCACGCTCTCGAGCCTTGGCAACCAACAAGTGCAAGTATACACTGGCGGCGCACCCGCCAGTTCATCCTCTTCGACCGTCTCCGGGTTTATCAACCAGGTCATCAAGACTGGAACCTTTCCTGGTTTCGCGAGCCTTTCGACGGCGGTCGGCGCTCCGAGCCTGTGGAACGGAGCAAAGATCGAAGTTGGCGGGGCAACGCCAGATCGCCGTTTCACCTATTACGTCGGAAACTCGACCTACTCGCAGGACCTCCGATACTATGACCAGTTTAACGGCGGGCTCTTTGCAGGCCCAATATCTGCACCATCCGTGTATCCGACGAAGACATTTTTCAGCGCGGGAACTATCCCATATTGTAATCCGAATGGATCAGACCCAACGCCGGCAGGTCCGCTCGATGCAGGCTGCTATGCAAACGGCGTTCCTCTCAACATTGGCGTCGTAACGCCTTCGGATACTCGCGATCACGAGACCGTGACGAACCTTCACTTCAGCATTCCACATCCGCACGACGGAACCCACGACGACATTCAGGCTCTCTATAGCGGCTCGTACCTCCTCGATCAATTTTATGGGAGCACGAGCGATCTGGGGGGCGGGCCGAACGTCGGTCGCCTGAGCGCTGGATTCTTTGGCGCCACCCCATACACCGATGGCGTGACCTGGCCCGATGGAACTCAGTTCGGGCAGACCGTCTCCTTCGTGCCAGGAGGAGGTGCGTGCCAGTTGTGTGCTGGGGGCGTGAACAACTCCAACCTGCCGGTCAATACGTATCTCTTCCCGAGTTCTAATCCAAACCGCATGCCGTTCTCAGCGATACCCCTCAGCGCGCGAGACGGCGTTGGTGTGGACGACCAGTTGGCAAAGCTGCAGTTTACCCACAGCATGGGCCCCAACGCATACTTGCGCGCCTATGTGTACACGCTGTATTCTGACTGGCTACAGAACGGTCCTCAAACCACCCTCTACTCGTATCAGGGTTTTGGCCAGCTTTCCACTGGCGTCGTTGCCCCCGACTACGAGCTTTCCAGCCACACTCGAGGCGGCGAGCTGCAGTTCGGCGATCAACTCAACGATCGTAATCTGCTCATGGTGACCGCAAACACGACAAACTCGACGACGCTTCGGTTCAACAACAAGGAAATGTTCAACAATCCTAACACCCACGCAACGGTGCTCTCAGATAAAAATGGGAATTGTTACGACGCCGCTACTGGAGCAGCGACGTTCTGTTACGATCCGACGGCCCAGGGTTCTTTTGGGAATCCCACACCGAACAACGGCGTCATCACGGGCGCCGCAGCGGCAGCTGGGGCAGCCTGGCACGTTTCTTTCCTCGGCCCGACGGGAACCTACAATTCCGTCAAGCCGACATTTAGCTCGTATTCGCTATCCGACGAATTGAGGGCAACCGACAAAATACTCCTCAACTTCGGGGTGCGCTACGACCGCTTCCACTACGATCTCGCAAGCGCCGATTCCGCGGATAACGCGTTTTGGTTCCACGCTGCGGCTGGAACGTTTTGCTACGATCCGGCCAACGGGCAACCAGTAACCCTCCCGCTTGGACCGTTGCAAGCGCCACCTGCGGCCCCATTTGAAGGTCTCAATTGTCCGGTAAGCCCCATCAACGGAAAGCCAACGGTTCACCCGGACGGTCTCAATGGACATTTGCTCTTCACGAACCAGATCTCGGGTCCGATCGATCATGAGGCGGTCCTGCCGAGATTCGGAGGCACGTACACGCTCAACGACGACACCGTGATCCGCTTCAACTACGGGCGTTACGCGCAGCCCGTGGAAACTGCGTTTACCGAATATCTCTACGCACCAGGCGCCGGCAACCAGGCGGCAGCATTCAACTTCGTCAACTTCTGGGGCTTTGGATTTACCAATCCAAGGCACGATCTCGGACCGGTTCTCTCCAACAATTACGACCTGTCGCTCGAGCACCAATTCACAAACGACGTGGCTTTGCGGCTCACACCGTTCGTCCGCTCCTCTCAGGGCGAATACGGACAGATCCTGATTGGTCCAAACTTCGCCAGCGGCTACCCCTACGCAAACGAAAGCGTGCAGGGCGCGGAGTTGCAAATAAACGCCGGCGATCCAGCCAGAAATGGCTTCGCCGGGCAATTGGCGTTCACGTACACGCATGCGACGGTGCATTTGCTCGACAATCCACAAGGCAAGAACGGCGTCGATTTTCTCAATAGTCTCATTGACGGCTACAATGCTCTGACGAAGCAGGGTAACGTTGAAGGGCTCAAGGGAGCGCCGTGCTACGATGGTGGGAACCCGGCGCCAGGCGAGTGCGTAGTGTCGGGTAGCAACATCACGCTTGGCCCCAGCGCAACCGCTAGCACGATCATCAACCCATACTACTTTGGCGCAGCACAATCAGACCTCGACAGGAATGGGTCATATCCGCCATACCAGGCATTCCCAAGCAACTTCTTCGGCGTCACACCATTCACGTCGAACTTGTGGCCGTACTTGGTGTCCGGATACCTGAGTTACAAGAAGAACAAGATCACCATTACGCCGACATTCGAACTACAGTCCGGTAACGGCTACGGCGGTCCGAGCTACATTCTCGGATATGACCCACGCACATGCGGACAAAATCAAGGAGCCGCCGGCATCACGACCGGCAATCCGGGGAAGGCCAACTTCGTTTCGTGCGGCCCATCAGCCGTGACGAACGGACTCTTGTCAATTCCAAACCCCGACACAGGGACGTTCGACGCCCCCGGTCAGTATCAGGAGCCATGGGTGCTCAACATCAACGCGCAGATCTCAGCGGACATTAGCCCAACCATCACGGCGCGCGTGGTGGCTGCTAACATACTGAACACCTGCTTCGGCGGGAGCAAGACGCCGTGGAGTTCGCAATTCCCGCCCGGCAGACAGACGTGTGCTTATCTTCCAAACTCGATCTACGTATCGAACTTCTGGAACGGCACCGGCCCCAACGACACCGTGTCCAACGCAGCGGCGCCGATCCAGGCCAATGCAACCCCGTACTCCCCAGTGGCGAACCCCTTCAATCCGCTACAGCTGACCTTCCAACTACAATTCAAAATGTAGCTACAAACTATCACACCACAAGAAAGCCCTCGCAGAGCGAGGGCTTTCTTGCTGTAGAAGGACAACTTGGATGTCATCGACACTATCGACATCCTCGGCGACATTTCCGCGTCCAAGAGTGCCAAATGAGTGCCACGGCCGGCGCCGCAGCGCAATAGTTAAAGCACCATTACCTTGCGACGACGAGGCGCCCTTAAGCGGACATTGAAGTTTCCCTCATGCGCTGGACCAATCAGGAAATCAGAAATCTTCTCCGAGCCATGCGCCGGCCGCACGCACTCGAGCGCGAGCGCCTGGCGGTCATGTTGCGCGAAGCTATGGGGACCCGAGATGCTCGGACCGCAATCCAAAGCATCATCGAGCGATCGTTCGACACCTCAAGTCCCGCCGACCGCTTGAGGCTTGAAATCGTGCGACGCTGCGACGTGGGCGGTGAAACCACCCGAGCCGCCGCCGCCGCGCTGAACCTTTCGGTTCGGCAGTTCTTTCGGATACGAGCTGAGGCGATCGCTTGCATTGCCGAATCGGTTGAGCGCGAACTGCGGCGGGCGCCGAACAGTGAAAATAATCTCGCACTTCTTGCACAGAGCATTGAAAGAATCGATCCAAAAGCCGCGCTCGACATTTATCTGCGCCTGCCATCAAAGGGTGATGGTGAAACGGCCTACAACGTCGTGCGATCTTCGATCTGGGCCGGCATCGAAGTAACCCCGCAACAGATAGACGCGTGTGAAGGTCCGTGGCGCCTGCTTGCCCTTGCGGCAGTGGCCCGGCATCGCGTTTCGCGGGGCGATGAAGACGGCGCGCTTGCGCTTCGTGATCAATTGCGAGAGGAATTGAAACAGCCCAAAGGACCACGCTATGATGCCGCTGCTTTCGAGCTGGCATTTCTCGACCGCTGCGACGCCTCTCGGCGCGGGGACACGACGCAAAGCCGCGCGCTGCTGAAAACGCTGCGGTCGTACGCCGGGCAAGATGACGGATTGCAAGCACTCACGCTCTTGTGCGAGGCAGACCAAGCGAGCACTGAAGGGGATCTCACCGCGGCCTCGCTTGCTCTTGGTGATGTAGAAAGCTTGGCGGTCTACAAGAAAGACCTTAACGTGATGGCGCGTACGGCGCTTGGCAAGGCCATGCTATCCCTCGTTCGCGGATTCTACGACGACGCGTACGCGCTGGCTGCTGGGGCAAGCCAAGCCATGTCTTCTTTAGAAGCGGCTTTCTCGTGGCGGGCTGCCGGGATCAGCGGGCGCGCTGCGCTGCTTTTGGGCCAGCGATGGACGCCGTCTCAAGCGTTGGTTGACAGGTATCCCACCGTCTGGACCCGCTCGCTGGCGGAAGGGGTACAAGCACGGCATTTGCTGCTCGCCGACGCGAGCGCGGCGCGCGCGAAGGCCGAGTTCGCGTTGGCTTTGGCGGAGCAATATCAGTGTCCGGCATACAGTGCCTATGCGCAGGTGTCGCTCGCAGGCGCCTTGGACAAACTTGGGGAGCAAGAGCGAGCGCAAGAGCTTCGAGTCGCCGCCTGGGAATCTGCCGCCCGGCTGGACGACCGTTTCACCTTGTACGATTTGTTTTACAATCCGCATGCGATCCCGCACACCGTTGGCGCGATCATCGCGGATGAACGCTTTGCAAACGCCGTCCTGAAGTACCTCGAGGAAAAGGTTCCAACATATTCCGACCTGCGCAGACGCGCAACGGGCGAATCAGTGGCGGCACTTGCTCGTTACTGCCTCGATCTCGGCGTGGGGAACCCGACACCTGCTCCAAATCTTGAAGATCTTACCCGTCCTTTGGCGGAAGGTCTGCGGCGCGGGCACGACGATGCGTTGTTGCTTCGGGCGCACTGCGACGCGATCGGCAGAGTCGCTGCTCGAGCGGTTGGCTGGTGCGTCGCCCCGGCTGAGCGAGTCCGCTTTGAGGAGCGGTTCATTGCGAAATGGAATGCAGGCACCGATCGGGCCAGGGTGCTCATCTGCCCAGAAATGGCCAACTGGCAGGAAGCCGTCTAAAGCCTTCTCATCGCCGTTCCTTAATAATGCTGTGTTAACGCGCAGTTAACGTCGAGTTCAACCCCAAATCCACGTGATCACGATCACGCTCGATGATTGCGCTGGGCATGTACCGATATATCATGCATGAGAAACTTCAGCCTCATCGGTCTCTTGCTCGTCGTCGCAATCATTGGGTATTGGGCCAAATCAGAGTTTGCTCCGTCGGTCTCCCACGACCCCAACGATAAAGCAACCGTCGAGTACTGGGTCAGTCACGACAGCGACCGCCAGACGATGCTCAGCTACTGCAACGCGCATCCCGATCAACAAAACACCCAAGATTGCAAACTTGCAATCGCCGCGCAGACGCAATTAGACACGCAGCCGCAGGCGGGGCAAAATGCTGGCCAAAGCGGCGTCGATCAGGGAACCAGCGACGCGCAAGATCAGTTACAGGCGCAAAAGGACGCGAACACGCTGCCGTAGTGTAGTCGCGCGAATTTATTCGCGCGTTTACGCGCTTGCGCTTTCTTTGCCAAAGCCTGGCAACCAGCGCTGCACGAGCGCCCGCAGGGCGTCAAGCTGCACCGGCTTGGAGAGGTAGTCGTCCATACCTGCGGCGACGCATACTTCGCGGTCCCCATCGAGTGCGTTGGCCGTAATCGCAACAATAGTTGTGTGCTTTCTCGTGCCCAATTCGGATGCGCGCACCACACGAGTTGCCTCGAACCCATCCATGCCCGGCATTTGGCAGTCCATGAGGACGAGCGCGTAGTCTTTGGTTTTGATTGCCTCGACCGCTTCCTGCCCATTTTTGACAACATCAGCGTCAAGGCCTAGCCGCTTCAGTTGCGCAACGGACAGCTTCTGATTGATGAGGTTGTCCTCGGCGACGAGAATTCTCGCCGACGCAAGTGCTCCGGGGCGCGGTTCGAGCTGCTCGAGGATGGTCGCTGACGCAGCGGCATCGGTCGGGGCAGTGTTGCCATGACGAATCGCTGACGAAACGCTCATGAACAGCTGTGATTGCTTCACCGGCTTGGTCAGGTAGGCGGCGAAACCGGCGCGGGTTGCCTCGTTGCGGTGCAAGTTCGCATCGAAGGCGGTCATGAGGATAAGCTTTGTGTCGCTCAGCGTCGGGTCGGAGCGGACGCTGCGAGCCAAGGTAAGTCCATTCATCTGAGGCATCCAAAAATCGACGATCGTAATATCGTAGGGGTCGCCAGACTGCACGGCCTTGCGAAGCATAGTCAGCGCCTCGCCGCCGCTTGCAGCGCTATCAGCGCGCATGCCCCAGGAAACGACATACGCGTGGATGATCTCTCTCGCGATGGGGTCGTCATCGACAATCAACGCGCGATGGCCTTGCAGTTCTGTGCGAGGCGGCTCAGCCGTGGCGACCGTGCTCTTCGCAAACTGTGCCGTGAACGTAAAGGTAGAGCCCTTTCCTTGCTCGCTTTCAAAACCAATCTCGCCATGCATGAGTTCTACGAGCCGCTTGCAGATCGAAAGGCCCAGGCCAGTGCCTCCAGCGTATCGGGCAGCAGAACCGTCCGCTTGAACGAACGGCTGGAAAAGCCGCGATCGAGCCGCAACGGGGATGCCGATGCCCGTGTCGGTAACCGCAAACTTCAACGTCACCCCGTTGCCGTGCGTCGCTTCGGTTGTGACGCGCAGCGTGACGCGACCGACGTCGGTAAATTTTATGGCGTTGCCAACGAGATTGATCAGAACTTGGCGCAAGCGGCCTGGGTCGCCGCGCAGCGAGCGCGGCACGTCTGCGGCGACAAACGACTGGACGGCGAGCGATTTTTGACGAGCCTGCGAGGCCAGTAGATCGGCGACGCTCTCCGCCACGGCAGTCGGCGAAAATTCCGAAACCTCCAAATCGAGCCTTCCCGCTTCGAGTTTGGAAAAATCCAGAATCTCGTTGATGATGGCTAACAAGGCCGCTCCGGATTCGCGGATAGCGCCTGCGTATTCGTTCTGCTCGCGCGAGAGAGGGGTCGAAAGAAGAAGCTCCGTCATGCCGATGACGCCGTTCATCGGGGTGCGGATCTCGTGGCTCATGTTGGCGAGAAATTGTGACTTGAGGCGAGACGCTTCGGTTGCCTTGTCTTTGGCTTGAGCCAAGGCCTCCGCCGCGGCTTTCTGTTCGGTGACGTCGCGCCCCATGGCGTAGACGAGATCGCCTTCTCCGGCCGGCACCGCATCCCAAACCAGACACACATAGGTGTCGTCTATGCGGCGACAACGCATCTCGAAGCCGACCACCTTCTCCCCGGCTTCCAGTTTTCGCACTTGTTCCATTCGCAACGCGTTGTCATCGGGATGAACAAGATCGCTAAAGGGCCTGGCGAGCAGTTCGTCCTGCGTAAATCCGAGAATGTTTGCAAAGGCTGCATTGACCCGAACGAAGTTTCCACCGATTCGAGCGACGCACATGGGATCGATCGAGAGATCGAAATAGCGTTGTCGTTCGCGTTCGAACTGTTTGCGCTCGGTGATGTCGCGGACAATGCCCATAATCGTAGGCTCTCCCCCAATGATGGCGCCTTGGGCGCCCACCTCGACGGGGAAGATCGACCCATCCTTGCGCTTGTTTCTCGTCTCATAGATCACGCCGCCACGTTCGGCAGCGGCCAAGGATGACTCGAGCGTTGCGAGATCCGCAGGGTCGCGCAGATCCTGCACGCGGAGGGAGAGAATTTCCTTGCGTGTGTATCCGTACATCTCCAGCGCAGCGTCGTTGGCCTCCATGACGCGGCTATCGCTTCGGCGGACAAAAATCATCGCGTCGCGGGCGTGCTGGGAAAGCAACTGGTACATGGCGAGCGTTGCCTGGCGCTCTTTGAGCACCGCCGCCATCGCATGAAACGCTTCGTCGACTTGTGCCACCTCATCGTTGCCGCCAACCGGCGGCCCCACCTCGCCGCTTGCCGCGAAGCTCTGGGCTGCTTGGCTCAGCATCGAGAGTCGTCGCGCAGTCGTTTGACTGAAGAGTATCATGAGGGCGAGGGTTAAGAGGCATGCCGCAATCGCACCGGCAACCAACAGCACGTCAAACTGATGCCACGCAGCCTGCAGGTCGCCTTCGCGAATCGCGCTCAAACGGCGTTCGTCCGCGATGAAACGCTCCATGCTATTCACGAACAGGTCGTTGAGCTCGCCGCTTGCGATCACCGCGGCTTGAACGTGCGGTCGGTTCTTGCCGCTCGTGTCCGCCACAACGCGGACCTGCGCAAGCGAACTTAAAATCCTGTGCGCGAGTCGGACCAGCCGTGCTGCGGCTAGTTCTTGGTCGTCATTTTCGCTGACCAGTTGTTTGAGACGATCGGATTGATCGGGAATATCAACGGCCGCGGCCCTGTAGGGCTCAGCAAGTTGCGGGTCGCCCGTCAACGCGTAACCGCGAATACTTGATTCGGCGCGCGCTAAGTTGCGAGAAAGCGATTGAGCTTGGACGATGACCAGTTCGGAGCGCTGGGCGTAGTACTCGGCGGAAGCAACCCGATCGTGCATCTGGTCCACTGCAAAGAGCAGCGCCAAGATGAACGCGAGCGGAACCGCAGTGATGATGAGCAGTTTGTGGCTGAGCTTTAAGGACACAAGCGTCAGCCTCGTTCCTCCGGGAATCTCCTTTTAATGTCTGCGATCTCGGGCAAAACGGCGTTAAACGCTGACACGACTTCTGGGTCAAACTGGCGGCCAGAGCCGGCATTGATCTCGGCGATGGCATCCTTCACCGGCCAAGATTCCTTGTATGACCGCGCGGAGGTCAGCGCGTCAAAGACGTCGCTGACCGCGCAGATACGGCCGACGAGAGGTATCTGATCGCCGCTTAAGGCGTGTGGGTAACCCGATCCATCAAAGCGCTCGTGGTGGGTGAGTGCTATTTGCGCCGCCATTTGCATGGTGCTCGAGCGGCCGTTCTTCAAAATTTCGTACCCAATGATCGTGTGGCGTTTCATCAAGGCAAATTCGGCGGGCGTCAATTTGCCGGTCTTCAGGAGAACATGATCGGGAACGCCGATCTTTCCGATGTCGTGAAGCGGAGCAGTTGCCAAAATCAGCTCTTGCTTCGGTTTGGGTAAGCCCGCAGCGCGGGCAATGCTCTCGCAATAGTGGGCCACACGAGCGAGGTGGGAAGGCGTTTCCGGATCGCGCCGTTCGGCCGCCATTGAGAGCGTGAGAATTGTCTCTCGCTCGCGCGCGACAAGCTCGGCGGTCGCGGCTTTCACCTGATCGGCGAGCCACGAAGCAGTTTCTGCGAGCTGCTTTTGGCTCTGTCGCAAGCTCAGCATGTTTTTAATGCGAGCGGTGAACTCGTCCGGGTCGATGGGCTTCGCGAGAAAATCATTCGCACCCGATTCAAGAGCGGCGCGCCGCACCTGTTTTGCCTGGTCGGCTGTGACCATCAGAATCGGCACGTGTTCCTTGTCGACCATTTTGCGAATGAGTTGGATAAACTTCAAGCCATCAGGCGCCGCCATTTTGTAGTCGACAATAATCAAATCGACGTCGTGGTCGCCAACCCATGCGAGCGCGCTCGCCGATGTGCTAAAACATGCAGCATCGCCGCACCCAACACTCTTGACGAGCTTCTCGTAGAGCTTAAGGTTTACGTTGCTGTCGTCGACAATAAGAACAGTGACAGAAACAGCAATGCCCGATGCAAAAGCCGGGCGTTGCTCGCGCGCGATGACAAGAGGTTTTATAGGTTGCCGCACAGTGAAACCGTCCAATACGTTGCTCTATGAAGTTATCGGTCCCGCATGAGAACGACGAGTCTTTGTACGAAGAATGTATGAGCCGAGTCACAGACCTCTAGCGGCCCGACAAGCCCTCAACCCCGATCGATTGGTTGAATTGCTTGGCACCGACCGGGTATCTATCTCAGAAATTCTGGAGCTTGCCATTGGCGCGCTCAAAACGCTCGTCGAGCGCCTCCGGATCGAGCTCTCAGCCGGCAGGTCCAATGACGCTCACGCTCTGGCACACGAGATCAAAGGTGTGTGTGCGAACATTGGCGCTGAAGAGCTGGCCACAATCGCCGCGGACTTGCAAGCGAAATTGGCAACGGATTCTCACGAACCAATAGACAGTTGGGCAGCCTCGCTCCCCGAAGCATACGATCGATTCGTTTTCGAGGCCGAGGCACTCCTCAAAATGTAGCGGGCAATTGGCAGATGCCCAAAGCAAAATGTAGCGGGCGATTGGCAAATCGCCCGAAATTTGAGCATTTAACGTCGCATTAGAGCCAACTTCGCGTTTTGCGTGGCGCCGACCAATCAGGTCCAAAAGGAAAGCGTGGGGCCAAAAGGAACTTAGCCTGCCCGAATCGCCAGTCGCGCCAGGAGACCTCCCCATGACCTACTCCACCAAGCTCACGTGCCCCATTCAAAGAACCATTGCGATGATCGCTGACAAGTGGAAAGTCATCGTCATTGCTAACCTGGGCGAAGGCACCATGCGCTTTCGGGAATTGCAACGCGCCATGCAGGGAGTAACGCCCAAAGTCCTGACCCGACAGCTGCGGGATCTTGAACACGATGGGCTCGTCACGCGCAAAGCGTACGCCGAAATACCACCGCGGGTCGAGTACTCGCTCACGGCGCTGGGGCGAAGCTTGTTGCCCATCTTGCAGCAGCTTCACAATTGGGCTGTGGCCAATTCCGAAACGCTGCTTGCGCGACAAGAAACCGTTCAGTCGCCGGTCAGCGAAACGCCAATGAAGAAATCCGCCTAGCCGAACGCTTCGTTCGACTTCGTGCCGGAAGAAAATCGATTTAAACTTCTCCGCCCAATCAAAGTCATGTTTCGTGACCTGGACGGAATGCGGCACGTCAACCATGCCGTCTATCTATCATACGCCGAAGCAGCACGAACCGACTACTGGATGAAGGTGACGGGCATCGAGAAGCTCGAGGAGTTCGATTTTGTCTTGGCAGAGTTAACGGCTCGCTATCGTTCGTCTGCGGAGCTCGGTGACGATCTGATCGTAGGTTGCCGGGTAACGGAACTGCGCCGCTCGAGCTTTGTGATGGAGCATGAAATCCGTAGTGCCAATACTGGTCAGCTGGTCTTTGAAATGACGTCCATCCAAGTCATGTTCGACTACGCGAAGGGAAAATCGATCCTAATCTCAGACATGCGGCGCAAGCAGATCGAAGATTTCGAAGGCCGTTCTCTGGGAGCGATTGGCAACGAGATTCGTTAGTCGCGAACCGTGAGGATCAGTCGAACGCCGCCAGGCTCCACGTGGCGCGCATCGGTGGGCAACGGACCATAGATCGGATTGAGACTTGCGTCTTGACCAACAACTCCTCGGTATGGAACGCCGGCACCGAACACCGTAAAGGGACCTGCTGCTGCGTTGAAAAGATTCGTGCCGGCAAGCGATAGGTCGACGTGTCGACTGACCTGGTCGCCGACCAGCGCGTTCACAATCATAAACGGCGGCAAGCTAAGCTCGTTGTTTCGTCCCCGGAAGATCGAGGCAGCGGAGGCATGCCATCCCCTGTTGGCCCAGTCAAGCTGCAGAGATCCCTGCTGTTGCGGGATACCTAGGAACTGGGCGTCATCGACAAGGCTGCCCCCGGAGGTTGGATTCGAAAACGCGGCATTAAAATTGGCCGGATAAGCAACGTTGATGCCATACAGCGCAGTGAGGAAAAGATGTTGTGGCACGAAGCGGCTGACGAACCGGATCTCAGTCCCCTGATACACCGCAGTTCCGACGTTGCTATTGTATGAAAAGCAGCGCGCAAAGGGCGTGAGCGGCGTGTTGTTTGGACTCAAACAATTCGGCCCGGGCGCGGGCGACGTCGCATTGAGTGGATAGAAGATTTCAATGGGGTTGCGCAGATTCGTCCGATAGAGCGAAAAATCAAGCGTCGATTCTGGCGAGAATTCGTGCGACATGCCGAGTTCGTACAGCGTTGCGTGCTCCGGGCGCTCGTTTGGGTTTCCTTGTCCGACAAAGACACCGTTGGCGTCTTGGGCCAGCTGTGTTGCCGGAAGCCGATAGAGCTCGGCCAGTAACGGCGCCCTAAATCCCGTGCCAACCGAAAAGCGTACGGCAGTTCTGGTATCCATATCGTAGACCGCGCCGAAACGACCATCTACATTCGAGCCAAACGAGGTGTAGCGCGATGCAAATACGCCGCCGTCAAGACGGAGTTTTTGCGTCGCCGCAAAGCCACCGCGCGCGTAGAACACGTTGATTGTTTGACCGAGGGTTGGAGCAGCCGGCCCGGCGCCGGGCGGGGAGCTGAACGTCAGGTTCTCGTATCGCGTGTAACCCCCCAAGGCAAACTGCGACGTTGCGAAGGTCCGTTGCCACGTCAGGGATCCGTTGTAGCGATGGTCAAGGTGGTTCACGCTGTAGGGATTGATGAAATCTTGGCCGTTGATGGTGATGTTGTTATCGCTCGCTTGCACCGACGCCGTCAATTCTCCAGCCCCCAGCGGAAGCCGACCATCGATCATATACGCGCGGATCGTTTGTCCTAACGTCTGCGCCCCGGGTCCGATGAAAAAACCAAAAGTTGAGTCTCCCGTGTGACCATCCACGCCGTTGAGCGCGCTGCTTTCGTCGCGATTATCGCCCAGGACAAAAACGCGAGCGTTGAGATCGGCGTTCTGCGAAAACGTCCACGTAAGATTGGCGAGCGCCAAGTGCGATGCAACCGACGAGCCGAGCGCCGTGGGAGCCGGCGGCGGTGGAGCTGTTCCAAGTGGCGTTGCCTGGTACAATTGTACCGTTTGATTGACGAAGCCACTCTCATTTTGATCGTCAAGGGCGCCGCCGTAGCCAAGCCGCCCTTGGGTCCCCGTCGTGTTGATCCAAACTTCGCTGCGGCCGAACGATCCGCCGGACACTGAGTATGCAGAGTGGGGTTCCTGCGTTGGACGCAGCGAGACGAAGTTAATCCCGCCACCAAAGGTATTGCTGCCCTCTGCGTCCTCAGGTCCCAGACCCTCGGTCAGATCGACCGAGGAAAACGCCGCTACCGGAAAGCGCGAGAGATCGAGATCGCCAGTATTGCCGTCGTTGAGCAACTGGCCATCGAGCGTATCCAACGCCTCGGAAGGATCGGGTCCGCGGAGCGAAAGTACGGAAATGGCGGCGGCCGATCCCCCATTCGGTCGCGAAAACGTGACTGAGGGGAGCGCTTGTAGTCCATCGATGAGGCGAGCGTTACCAAGCCGCTCGAAATCCGAACGAGTGAGATCGAGCGAGGGAATGACTCCTCGAATGGGCGCGAGGCGCCCGTCGACAATCACCGTGCCGATCTGGCGAAGCTTCGGAGAATCAAGCGCCTCGAGCGCAACGTCGACGCTGACATCGCGATCCAACTTTAATGCGATCGCAACGGAGGAGAATCCCCGCACCGAAGCGCTCAACACGTACGTTCCCTGCGGGGCCTTCAAGGAAAAATTACCTTTCGCGTCGCTCGTTGTGTCAAGCGACGCAGTCCCGACAAGAGCGATGCGCACGTGCGACAAGGGCGCGCCGGATTGCGCGTGCACGTTGCCGCTCATGAGGCAGCATAAGGCGAGAAAAATTACATGCACAACGAAGAGGTTCGGCGTTCGGGTCTGCTTCCTTTTTGTTACTGTCGGACAAAAGACCTAGACGCGCAAGTTTACCCCACGCTTCGTCAAGACGACGGCGATAGAAAGTGCAGCGAAAGCCAAGATCGTTACGACGGCGGTGTCGGCCGGTAAGCTCACGTCGACAACACCCGTGTACGAACTGCGGAAGCCGTCAATCATATAGAGCATTGGGTTGAACAATGAAATTTTTTGCAAAATGGGCGGCAAAAGTGCGATGCTCGAAAAAACGCCGCCGATGTATGTCAACGGTGTGATGACGAACGTGGTGAAGATAGCGAGATTGTCCCAAGTCTTGCCAAGCAATCCGGCAATCATGCCAACGGCAGAAAAAAGCAACGCGGTCATCACCATAAAATAAAAATAGATCAGCGCGTTTTTAGGGTGCGCGTGCACGAGCATGAGGCCGATGATCATCACAAGATTGCCGATGACCAAGCCTCGCAACACGGAGCCTGTCAAGAATCCGACAATGAGTTCCATGTATGAGAGCGGCGCGATCAGCAGTTCTTGAATTGAGTTCATAAAGCGCTGCTGAAACAGCGATGATGCTGACTCGTCGTAACTAGATGAGATAACGTTGAGCATGACGAGTCCGGGCAAAAGAAACTCGACATACGGTACGCCACCGAGAATTTTGATGCGCGATCCCAGTGACAAACCAAAAATGAAGAGAAACAGCAACGTCGTGATGACCGGCGGCCACACAACTTGATTGATCACCATGTAGGTGCGTTTGAGCTCGCGCCGGATAAGCGTCCCCAAGCCCACGAAATTAGCCATGCGTGCGACGTCCCACGAGTTCTAAGAAGACCTCTTGCAGTGACTGCTCGCTGTGGCGGGCCATCAGGGCGGCTTTGTCTTCCAGTTCCACGAGCTTACCATGGTTAACGATGCCAATCCGATTGCACAACATCTCGACCTCTTCGATGTAGTGCGAGGTCATGAAGACTGTCATGCCCCCTGCGTTGATGATCTTCAGAAAATCCCATAGCTCCAAGCGCAGCTCGACGTCCATGCCAGCGGTTGGTTCGTCGAGAATGAGGAGCTTTGGGCTGTGAATGAGCGCTCGGGCAAGAGAGAGCCGCCGCTTCATTCCACCGGAGAGTTCGAGATAGCTGTTGCGCCGCTTGTCCGTGAGTTCGAACTGATCGAGCAGTTCGCGAGCCCGCGGTTTGGCCGATGCCAACGGCATGCCATAATAACCACCCTGATAAATGAGGATCTCCTCAATCGTCAGGTAGCGATCGAAATTAAATTCTTGTGGTGACAATCCGATGAGCGATCGTGCGCGGCGATAATCCGTGATGACGTCGTGGCCAAAAATGCCGATGCTGCCGCCTTGGATCGTCGCGAGGCCCACCATGGCGTTAATCGTTGTCGTCTTGCCGGCGCCGTTTGGCCCCAGAAAACCAAAAAACTCACCGGGAGCAACCTCGAACGAAAGGTCGTCAACCGCGGGAACGTTTTTATAGCGCTTCGTGAGATGCTGAATAGAAACGGCGCTCGGAGCGCCGTTGTCACGCTGCAATTAGTAGTAGATCCCCATCATCATCTTCGCGTCCTCGCTCGCCATGGTTCGTGGGTCCCAGGGTGGGGCGAACGTCAAGTCTACTTTCGCATCCGTCACGCCGGGAATGGACATAAGTGCCGCATGCACCGCACTGATGAACATGCCAGCCACCGGACAGCCAGGTGAGGTGAGCGTCATCGTGACCGAGACGACCGTGCCCTCGATCTTGACGCCATAAATTAAGCCAAGGCTCACCATGTCGATGCCGATTTCGGGATCGACAACGTTGCGCAGCTCCGAGCGCACCCGTTCTTCGGTCAGCGGCTCGTTGACCGCGGCCGATGCGGCCTGAGCTTCTGGTGTTTCTTGTGGATTCATACTTTTCACGTTGTTATCGGCGGAGAAGAAGAATCCCTGCGAGAACCGGCGGAGCGATGACTGACGGAATTCGACACCTCACCCTCGGCCATTCGCCGGACTCCGATGACGCGTTCATGTTTTATGCTCTCGCCAGCGGCAAAATTCCCACGGGCGATCTGTCGTACGAACATGTTCTCAAAGACATTCAAACACTCAACGAATGGGCGACTGAGGGTCGCCTGGACACGACGGCCATCTCCGTACACGCGTATGCGTATGTTGCCGACAAGTATGCGATTCTCAATCACGGCGCCTCAATGGGAGCCCGCGATTACGGACCGATGGTTGTCGCGCGCCGAAAAGTGAAGCCCCACGAGCTGCGCGGAATGACAATCGCCGTTCCCGGCCTCATGACGAGCGCATATCTTGGTTTGCGTCTCTGCGTTGGAGACTTCACGCCGGTCGTCATGCCGTTCGACACGATCATGGAAGCAGTTGCAGAGGGCAAGATGGAGTACGGCCTTTTGATCCATGAGGGTCAGCTAACGCACGAAGCGCACGGGTTGACTTCGATCGTGAATCTCGGGGAGTGGTGGTACGAGGAGACGGGGTTACCGCTCCCGCTGGGAGTGAATGCAATCCGCCGCTCGCTACCAGAGGTCGTCAAGACGCTTGCATCGCGTCACCTGCGCGAGAGTATTGAGTACGGATTAGTGCATCGAGCGGAAGCATTGGATTGGGCGCTGCAATACTCTCGCGGGATGAAAAAGGAAACAGCCGATACGTTCGTTGGCATGTACGTCAATGAGCGCACTGTGGATCTTGGCCCGGATGGTCGCGCGAGTATCGAACACTTCTTGCAGCGAGCGGAAGATGCTGCGCTGATCCCAGCTCTTTCCACCATTGATTTCGTAATGTAGCGGCGACTCTAGTCGCCTATGTAGCGGGCGATTGTCAAATCGCCCATGTAGGGGGCGATTGGAAAATCGCCCCAACGAAGGCGCGATTATTTTCGGTAATAAAGCATCTTCGTGGAATAAGGGCTCAGCCGTTGCTCGAGCTCGCGTTGCGCTCCAGGCGCCAGTGGGGTGAATCTCCGTGCGGCTGTGGCGTTCTCCCGAACTTGCTCCACCGAGTCGCACCCAATGATGATGACATGCACCGGTTGGCTGAGCGCGTAATCGACGAGCTCTTGAAGCCCGGGCGCGTCTGGTAAGCTCGTGAGCAGTCCGCGCGAGAGCACTTTCATGCCGATGACCCCGATGCCTAACTCCATTGCTCGCTTTCCAACAGTTGTCGCAAACGCGGTCGCTTGCGCTTCGCACGGGTTCACCGGGATCAAGAGGGTGTCAAATGTAAGGCGCTCGATAGCTGCCAGCAACACATCGGGGTCGTAATGACCCGTGACGCCGATAAAGCGCGTCTTGCCGGCTTGTTTAGCCTCCACAAATGCCTCGTACGCTCCACCAGGAGCACTAATGGCATCGAGCTCTTCCCACGTGCGAAGGTCGTGCAACTGCCACAGATCCAGATTCGTTACGCGCATGTTGGCAAGCGTCTGGTCGAGCATCGCCAATGCGCCGCGACGCGTACGATCGTGTGCCTTTGAGGTCAGGAAGATTTGCTCTCGTCTTCGGCCGAAGTTTGCGCCATAATATTGCTCGCTGCCAGCATAGGCGCGCGCGGAGTCAAAATAGGTGATCTTTTCTTGCAACGCGGCTTCAATGACGTCGCGCGCCTGCGAGTCATAGCCAAAGGTTCGCAAGATGCCCTCGCCGCCGAGCCCCAAGACCGTCGTCTTGACCTTTGTCGCGCCGAGACTCCGCTCGGGCAAGAGTGTCACACTCATGAAGCCGCCGTTCGAGCTTGCGAGGCGATGCGCCTCGCATCACAGTGCGCCTGCGCGGCGTGCAGGCGAAACAAAACGGGGAGCAAAAGCGTTATCGAACCGGTATGAAGCATCCATGGAGAGCGTGCAACTGGATATGGGCGATCGCTGTTGCGGCGACCGTGATGTGCGCTGGCGCAACGCAGCCGGTTTCGGCTTCGCTGCAAGCCACGACGCAAACCATATGGCTTCTTGCAGACGCGAATAAGCGCTTCAACGTCTCAGGTGTAGTGGAGTCGGTGAGTTACGTCAGCAATAGCGTAACTCTTAATTCGGGCGGACGGCATCTCGAAATTGAGATTACGCCGACGACGGCCATCGAAATCCGAGGTGAAGCAGGCAGCATTTCGGACATCCGGCACGGCAGCAAAATTACCGCCTCAGGCGTCATCCGCAGCGGCGAGTGGATCGCCAATTCGGTCGTGGTTCATTAAGCAGCTCGACCGCATGCACGAAGTTTTTATCGTTTCCGGCGTGCGCACGCCAATCGGCAAGTTCGGTGGCGTCTTGCGCGATCTCACTCCCATCGTGCTTGGGTCCCACGCGATGCGCGCCGCATTAGCGCGAGCTCACGTCCCCGGCAAAGACTTGGATTTGTATGTCTTTGGGAACGTGCTGCGGGCAGGGTGGGGACAGCTTTTGCCGCGACAAGCCGCGCTTGCGGCGGGCATTCCCGATACGGTCGATGGCTATGCGATCGATATGGTGTGTTCGTCGGCGATGATGAGTCTCATGAGCGCCTCGCACGCCATCGCGACTGGCGATGCAGACCTCGTGCTCGCGGGTGGCTTTGAATCCATGACCCAAACTGGCTTCATGCTCTCGCCGCGCGCTCGCTGGGGATACAAGTCGCTCGCTTCGGCTCCGGAACAATTAATTGACGTTCTTACCTACGACGGACTGACTGACCCGATCACAGGTGAGGGCATGGGTGAAGAAACCGAACGCTTGGCCCGCGAGTACGGCGTCAGCCGCGCGGAGCTCGATACCGTTGCGGCGACCTCACACCAACGCGCCGCGCGTGCGACCGAATCGGGTGTCTTTGCGCGAGAAATCGTTCCAGTCGAAGTCAAGACAAAAAAAGGCGTTGAGATGGTCGATCGGGATGAAGGGATTCGGCCTGAAACCACAGTCGAGATCTTGGGTAAACTACGTCCGTCTTTCTCGGGCGGTGCTGGACTGCTCTCAGCTGGCAACTCGAGCCAACTCTCCGATGGGGCGGCCGCACTCCTGCTCGCAAGTCGAGGCGCCGTCGAGCGTCATCAGCTCAAGCCCGTCGGAAAAATCCTCGGTGGGAGTTGGGCGGCGGGAGCAACCTGGCGCTTCCCAGAGGCACCCATTCCCGCGGTCCGCAAACTGCTCACCAAGCTTGGTATGCAGCTGAGCGACTTCGACCTTTTTGAAAACAACGAGGCGTTCGCGTTGAGCACGCTGCTCTTCGAGCGCCAATTGGGCGTGTCGCGCGACCAGCTCAACGTGCACGGTGGCGCGATTGCCCTTGGGCATCCGCTCGGTGCGACCGGCGCGCGGCTCGTCGTCACGTTGCTCAACGCACTCGCGGAGCGCAACGGCACTCGCGGCATCGCCGCCCTTTGTCACGGAACGGGCGGAGGCACCGCGCTGGCAATCGAGCGTACGCGCGAATAAATTCGCGCGACTACATTGGGGCGATTTGCCAATCGCCCCCTACACATTCGCGAATATTGGCGCGACTATGTTGGCGGCGGCCCTTGCGTTATCTGCGCGAAGCCATCCGGTCGAATCCACTTCGCGAAAGCAGCCTGGATCTGGACTGCCGTTACTGCCACGTACCGCTGGGCCGATAGCTCGAGATCGTTGAGCGGCAGGCCGGCAACCGAGCGGCTAAGCAATCCACCTGCAATGGCATCCTCGCTTGACTCCCGCAGTGGAATCTCGTGGAGCAGCAGCGCTTTGGCCAGCTGCAACTCGTTCGGCGTTACTTGACTGACCTGCATGTCGTGGAGATCGCGAACGATGATGGATCGAGCCTTTCCAACGTTCTGCGGATCGCATCCGTACGAGACCGAATACAGCGAACGCAGCTTTCCGACGTTGAGCTCGTTGCTCACCTCGTACGCGAGCCCGGCTTGCTGGCGCACGTCGCGGTAGAGCCTCGTGGCGTAGAATCCGCCGCCAAGCACGTGATCGCCAACGACGAGAGCGTAGTAGTCCGCATCCGAGCGACTGATGCCGACGGTTTCCGCGAGCGTGACGCTATCCTGAACGCGCGACGCATTGGGAACAGTGACGGTGGCCGGTATGTTGTTGGGCACGGCCGGAAGATCGGTCGTGGGTGACGTTCCCGAAGCCGTCCAACCGCCGAACCATTTTCCGATCGAGGCTTGCGCCTGCTCTGGCGTTACGTCGCCAATGACGACGATGGTAGTCAGGTCAGGCCGAAAAACCTTCGTATAGTAGTCACGGACGTCATCGAGCGAGAGCGCCGTGACGGTGTCGGGCGTGGCCTCCCGCTGCGTTGGGTCATCCTTTGGATAGAGCGCGTTGTTCAGTGCTCGGTCGGTCAGGTAGTCCGGCGTCTGAAGCTCGCCGCGAAGTTCGTACGCGATTTGGGATCGGACGATCGTAAAGTTCTGCTGCGGTAGTGCCGGATGCAATTCGTTGTCCGCAAGAAGCTGGACACCCCGGTCAAAATCGGACGAAAGGACCGACAGCGAGAAGTCGGTACCGGCGCTTTCCGAGGCCGCGATACCATCCAGTGCTCGCTGGAACGCAACCCGATCGAGGTCAGTCGTTCCATACGAGAACAAAGCATCAAGAACGCTGGAAACGCCCTCTTTTCCTTGCGTTGTTTCAAGATCAGGATCTGACTTCACGCGCCCGATCACGCTCACCGTTGGCGTAATGCTCTCTTGCTGCACGATAAGATGGATGCCGTTCGGCAGCGTGAGCGCGCTTGGATTGATGCTTGACTGCGGTACGTTCAGCGAGCTTAAGGTACCGCTGGCCCAGTCGGGCATAGCCGCGGCCGCATTTTGGGTCGGAGCAAATGACTCGGCGCCGCCGTACCCGTGGCTTGCAACCGGTCCCCCGGACGGCCGGGGCGTCAGTATGCCGACCACTGCCGTATTGTTCTTGAGATACGTTCTGGCAACGCGGTTGACGTCAGCCGTGGTCACCTTGGCTAATTGCGCCACGTCCTCGTCTGGAGACGAGACACCTTCGACGGCGACTGCCTCGGACCACGCATCGGCCAAGCCCGATATCGAATTCTTATTGAATTCCGCTTGCGCAATAAGCTGGCGTCGCGATGCGTCAACGAGATCTTGCGGCACGCCATTCTTGACATAACTATCCAGAACGCCTTGGACGAGCTTCAGGAGTGCCTGCGTGTCACCGCCTTGCGAGGCGCCGTAGACCATAGCCGTCGCAGACTGCGGCAACGTGCTGCCTGGGAAAAAGCCGGCTGCGAGCGCTTTTCCTGAGACGACGAGGTCGGCAAGCGCACCGCGCTGGCTCGCAAGAGCGGTGCTCAAGACTTCCCCGGCCGCGTAGTCGGAGCTTTGATAACCAGGAAATCGGTAGGCCGCGATCACGAGCGGTACCGGTAGGTCAGAAGTGAGCTCTATACGTGCGGCTTTGAGCAGCCCGAGTTTGACGGGCTTGCGCGCGGGAAGTCGAGCGCTAGGGATGTTGCTGAAATATTTTCGCACGTCAGCGATAGCGGCTTGAGGATCGACGTCTCCGGTGATGACCAAAATGGCATTGTTGGGATGGTACCAAGCGTCGTAAAAAGACTTAATCATCGCGGCCGTGGTCAATTCAAACGACGGGCGTGTGCCCAGCGCGTCGTGCTCGTACGGCGTCCCCGAAAACATGCTTGCCCGCGCGGCAGTTAAGAACTTATAAAATGGGGCAGATAGATCGCGCGACACTTCTTGTTCGATGGCGCCGCGTTCTTGTGCCCACTCTTGCTGCGTGTCAAGAACGCCGCGCATACGGATGGACTCGACGTGCAAGACGATGTCCAAGTCGTCGGCTGGAACGGTAGCAAAGAATTGCGTGACCGTATCTTGCGTATCGGCGTCAATATCGCCGCCCATTGACGCGTTAACGTTTGCCAACTGTCCGGTCGACAAACCGGTACTGCCGCGAAACATCATGTGCTCCTGCGCGTGCGCCAAGCCGGGAAATCCCGTGGGCGTCTCGGCGGAGCCGACCAGGTAATTCAATTCTGTGGTCACGACTGGCGCGAGCGCGTCGCGAACGACAACAATCCGCATGCCGTTCGGGAGCGTGGCGCGTGCAACGTCGGATGCTTGTGATCGCGCAGGAGCGGCAGAGTGGAGCAAGACCGCCGCCAAAATAGCGCCGGCGCAGATGGCAACTCGCATGATGACGGGCGCTTCCGCCAGCTCGCTCACCTGACCTCCAGCCAGGCCTCCCGCAAATACAGGTGCCAGTGCCGAGAGCGAGGTAGCCCAAAAAGGTGGTCGACAAAATGATTGCAGACCAGGTTGCCGGGCTCCTTATGTTTGGTTTCGAGGGCACTGCTGCTTCGGACTTGCCGCGCGATCTCGTCTCACAGGCTGGAGGTGTGATCCTCTTTCGCCGCAACCTAAAGGACGCGCAACAGGTGCGCGAGTTGACCGACGCTATCCGCTCGCTCGCGCATGACAACGAAGCGCCTCCACTTATCGCCTTAGATCAAGAGGGCGGCACCGTCTCGCGCCTTGCGCAGATAGGCACGACAACGCCGTCCGCAATGGCGCTGGGCGCGGTTCGCGATCCTGCAGCGACCGAGTCGATGTACCATCTTATCGGCGACGAGCTCGGCACTCTCGGCTTTACCATTGATTTTGCGCCGGTTGCAGACATCAACAATAACCCGGACAATCCGGTCATCGGTTTGCGTTCGTTTGGCGACGACCCGCACGCGGTGGGTTTGAACGTGCGCGCGGCCGTTCGCGGGCTGCATGGCGCATCCGTTGCTGCCACCGCGAAGCACTTTCCGGGTCACGGCGATACGACTATCGATTCCCACTTCGGTTTGCCGTCGATTCCCCACGATCTCGCTCACGTGCGGGCGGTCGAACTCGTCCCTTTTTCCGCAGCCATCGCCGAAGGTGTGGACGCGATCATGACGGCGCACGCACTCTTTCCAGCAATCGAAGAGCGAGGCAAGCCGGCGACCCTTTCGCATCGCATCCTGAGCGAATTTCTGCGAGGCGAGCTGCAGTATGAGGGCGTCGTCATCACCGATTGCATGGAAATGAAGGCGATCGAAGCGCATCACACGCCCGAGCAGGCGGCGGTTGAAGCCGTTGCGGCGGGCGCAGACCTCATTCTGTTTTCGCACACTCCAGACAAAGCGCGCCGGGCTCGCGACGCGCTGCGCGCCGCGGTGTTGGACGGGCGCTTGTCCGGTGAGCGCGTGCAGCAAAGCCTCCAACGCGTTGCAAAACTTCGGCTGCGTCTCGTGGCGAGCATCTCCCAGCCACGCCTCGACGCGGTCGGCGGCGAACGGCATAAGCAAGCGGCGCTGGCGGTCGCTCGACGAGCCATCACCTTGGTGCGCGATCCCAACTCTACCCTGCCGCTGCGCTTGACCAAGGGAGAGCGCTTGCTCGTCATCGAGTTTGGCGAGGACCAATCTTCGGGGGTTGAAGACGTCGATCGCCATCGCAGAACGATCATAGGTCCAGCTCTTGGTGGAAGCGAGGCGCGCCTGCACGAACAAGTAAGGTCACTCGATCCGTCAGGTCACGAATACAAACAGATGCTCATGGCGTCAGGATCTGCCAACGCGGTCATCGCGATCACCACGCGAGCTAAGCAGCATCCCTTGCAGGCGCGTGCGGTCGCAGACCTTGCGATGCTTGGCAAACGAGTCATCGCAATCGCTGGCCGCGAGCCGTACGATGCCGAGGTGCTGCCGGGCGCCTTAACGGTCATCGCGAGCTTCGGCGAAGATCCGGGCGCAATGCAAGCTGCGGCTGATCTCATTTTAGGCAGGATTTCCGCATCAGGAAAACTGCCTGTGTCACTGCGCGCGCCGGTGCAGACCGCGCCGTGAACGCACGGAAAGCCTCGCTCGAGGCCTCGACTCTGCCGCGCGCGATGAAAGTCGTCAAGCGCGCTCTCGGCGAGATTTGCGGCGCCGCCGCCTTACACGTCCGCCAAAACGGAAGCGTGCTTTTCGAAGCTGCATTGGGAGAGCGCATGCCACACGGCGACCCAGTCGCCACCGATTCCCTGTTCGACCTTGCGTCCATAACGAAATTATTTGCCGGTACGGCAATGCTCGCGCTCTTCGACGAACGGCGGATTTCCCTTGACGATCCCATCGTCGACCGACTCCCCGAATTCGCCGGCTTGGATAGTCGTCGCTTGCGGGTCACCTATAGGCATTTGCTAACGCATACGTCGGGTCTCCCAGCGCACGTCAACTTTCGAGACGAGTTGGGGGCAAAAGCCGTTATCGCGCGCGTGTGCGCCACCCCACTTGAGGCGCCGCCTGGAACAACCGTCACGTACAGCGACTTGGGGTTCATGCTGCTTGGCGAAGCGATTGCGCGAGTGACGGGCAAACCGCTCGATGCATCGATGCTCGAACTCGTTTGCACACCATTGGAAATTCAGCAAACGACGTATCGTCCGCCACATCATCTCGCCGATCGCATCGTCTGCACCGAAAACGACGAATGGCGGAAACGCTTGTTGCGCGGTGAGGTCCACGACGAAAACTGTTGGGCCATGGGAGGCGTGGCGGGGCATGCAGGCCTCTTCGGCACCGCCGCAGACGTAGCGCGTTTGGCAGAAATGTACCGCAATGGAGGGGCCACGAGAACGGGCCGCGCTCTCTTGAGGCCGACCGCGCAGGAAGCCGTTCGCGAGCAAGCGGTCGGGGTCGACGAACGACGCGGACTGGCATGGGCGCTCAAAGCCAGCGGCCGACACTCGTGCGGAGAGAAACTCTCGTCAAACTCGTTTGGTCACACGGGCTACACGGGGACTTCGGTCTGGGTTGACCCGCAGCGCTCGCTGACCATCGTGCTGCTCACGAACCGCGTGCTCTTCAGTCGCCAGGCCGAACCGATCCGGAGCCTTCGCGCCGCGGTCCACGACGCGGTCGTCGAAGACTTAGCCTAGTGCGCGTTATTGGGCTTATGTCCGGCACTTCTCTGGACGGCATCGACGCGGCGGCCGTCAATATCGATGAAACGGATCACCGAATCGCCTTTGAATTGCTCGAATTTGCCATGACGCCATACCCGATGGCGCTACGAACGGAACTCGAACGCCTGCAAACATCCCCGGCGTCCGCGGGTCTGGCGCAGATCAGTTCGCTGAACTTTGCTCTTGGCGATGCCTTTGCAGAAGCCGCGGTGGGAATTTTGCAACGTGTGCCTGACGCGTCGCTCGTTGGCTCGCACGGGCAAACCATCTTTCACGAACCTCGACCCTCTGGGTCGTCCGGCCGTGTCGCGTCGACCTTGCAATTGGGTGAGCCGGCGGTTATTGCCGAGCAAACTGGTTTGACAACTGTCGCCGACTTTCGCGTGACCGATGTCGCCGCCGGAGGTCAAGGTGCGCCCTTGGTTTCGTTCGCTGATTTTCTCGTGCTTCGAAGCGAAAACGAGTCGCGCGCCGCTTTGAACATCGGAGGCATCGCAAACGTGACGTTGCTGCCGGCGGGGTGCGCTGCAGAAGAAGTGCGAGCCTTCGACGCGGGCCCCGGAAACATGCTCCTTGACCGCGCGGTGCGCACGTTGTTTCCGAACGGTCAGGGATTCGATCGCGACGGCAAGATCGCTGCGTCAGGCGCGCTGAATCTGCCGTTGCTCGAATGGTTGCTATCGGACCCGTATTTTGCGCAGCTCCCGCCCAAGACCGCTGGCGTCGAACAGTTCGGAATCGCCTTTTTCGAACGCGCGTATGCCAAGGCTCGCGCGCTCTCTTGCACTCGTGAGGACTTCATAGCGACCTTGACCGAGCTCAGCGCACGTACGATCGTCGATTCGGTTCCGGGCGAATGTCGTTTGCTTGTGACGTCGGGCGGTGGTGTCCACAATCGTACCCTCATGAACGCGATCGAACGAAACCTGGCAAAGCGCGAAAGTCCACCGCGTATTGCGAGTGCGGATGCTTTCGGATTTACGGTGGACGCCAAAGAGGCAATTGCGTTTGCCATCCTTGCATACGAGGCGCTGCGTGGCGAGAACAATACATTGCCAAGCGCAACCGGTGCGCGACGACCGGTCGTGATGGGGAAGATCGTTCCGGGGAAAAATTTTGCGTTACTCATGCGCTCAATTTTCTCGTAGAACGTAGCGGCGACGATCAAGTCGCCATTGTAGCGGGCGATTGGCAAATCGCCCGAAGGGTAAGCGGTTGAAACACGTCATCGGCATCGACGCGGGCGGCAGCAAAACGCTCGCCGTGCTCGTCAGCGAATCAGGTCTTGTGGTGGCTCGCTGCCGCGCTGGCGGCGCGAACCTACACTCGGTCGGGCGCGAAAAAGCAGAAACGAGCCTAAAAGAAGCGCTCATGCCGCTGCTGTCTGCGGGTGATGTTAGCGCTATCTGCATTGGAGCGGCTGGACTAGCGCGAGAATCGGACCGCGAATTTTTGGAATCGGTCGTCCGGGCGCTTGTGCCTCCCGAAACAACCGTGTTCTTGCGCAATGACGCGCAGATCGCGCTTCGAGCGGGCACAAAGGAGCGGCCGGCGCTTGTCGCGATTGCCGGGACTGGCGGTCTTGTCTATGGCGAGCGAGAGGACGGTGAGGGCGTTCGGTGCGGAGGCTATGGAGCCATTATCGGAGACACACCGAGCGGATATTCGATCGGCATCTCCGCGCTGAAACATGCGGCTCGCGTTCTCGACGGTCTCGAAGAAAGGAGCGATCTGAGCGATGCGGTACTGGGCACTTTCGGGGCGGCATCGGTGCCGCAACTGGTCGAACTGGTCCACCATTGGCCGCCTGACGTCGGCGCTATCGCAAACCTCGCAGCGCTAGTCGGCGACGCCTCCGAAGCCGGGGACGTGGCTGCCAGGCGTATCGTTCGCGATGCGTGCCAAAGCCTGCGGGAACAGGTCCGCACCGTTGCGGCAAGCGTGAGAACGGCTTCGATCCTTGCGGTCGTTGTCTGGGGCGGAGCGTTCGATGCGGTTCCGGACCTGTTCGACGCCGTGCGTGACGGCGCCGAAGAAACGGGTAAGAGTACCCTGCAACGGCCCTCGTTAGAACCAGCACATGGTGCTGCTTTCCTCGCATTGGAGGCGGCCGGCGTAATCCAAACCGGCCAATGATTCGTTGCATGGACAGGTTGATTTTCGCATGCCCATTACCTTGAGGAGGGTTCAATGAATTTTCGACACGCGGCCTCGGCTCTCGCGGTCGTCGCCTGCCTGGTCGCAGGCTCGGTGGCGTACGCCGACCAGCCGATGGACAACGGCAAAGATACTATGTCGGGTGGAACCATGATGGGGCGTTTCGGTGGCCCGATATACAACGGCCCGCCTGCGTTAGGGGTGACTGCCTCGCTCGTCGCCGCTGGTGGCGGCGCGGACAGCTACTCGACGGCGACCGCGCTGACCAACATGGTTGGCGGGACTTTGGTCAATTCAGAAGTTGCCAAGCTCACGAAACAGTATGGCGGCGATAAAGTGACGCAGTGGCTGAAGACCTTCGACTTTGCAGTTAAGGATGCGCTGAAGATTGCAACGGCCGCTGGAGTGAAACTTCCGGCAGCTACGCTTTCAGGGAAAGATCTGGCAACCACTCTCGTGAAAGCGGGCGTCGCGCCCGACGGTACTTTCCAAATCGAGTTTTTGCTCGACAAGGCGGTGTCGCACAAGATTCACGTCCAAGTCATGAACGACATCGACAAGGATCCAGGCCTCGGCAAAGCCGCCGATCTCAACTATCATTTGATCAGCAACCAGGCATTCTACGACCTAGCGCAAGCCTTGGGTGCCACGACAGTCAAACTAGCCCCGCTTCATTAGATGCGAAGGGGCGATTTTCCAATCGCCCCCTACATTTTATGGGCGACTTACAGTCGCCCCATACAGTGCTGTAGTAGAGCGGACCGAAAGGTCCGCTGCTACACTACTGCAAACCGCTGGATGTGGACAAGTTTCCACTCCCGCTGACCGAGCAAATCAACTCCTCGACAGAAGATTTCGATCTGCTTGCAACAGTTGACTTGCTGCATCGCATCAACGATGAGGACCGTCGCGCGGCGTGGGCGGTCGAACGCGAAATCGATGTGATCGCCGCAGCTGTGGACGCGATTGCCGAGCGTCTTCGAACTGGTGGCAAACTGCATTACTTCGGTGCCGGCTCGAGTGGCCGAATTGCAGTGCTCGATGCCGCTGAAATGCAGCCTACCTTTAGCGCTGGAGATCTGGTCGTGGCGCACATCGCAGGCGGCGCCAAGGCGCTGATGGGTCCGATCGAAGGGGCAGAAGATGACGCTCGCGCCGGCGGCGCGCAGGTGCGTGAGGCATGCATCGGCAGAGCGGACGCCTTGATCGGCATCTCCGCTTCGGGCGGTGCGCCCTATGTGCTCGGCGCCATCGATGCGGGAAGCCAGGCCGGCGCGCTCACCGCCTGCATCACGAGCAACCCAGATAGTCCCATTGTCCGATCTGTGCAGATCCCGATCGTGCTGCGCACGGGACCCGAGGTCATCGCCGGCTCGACGCGCATGAAGGCCGGTGCCGCGCAGAAGATGGCTCTCGGGATGATCAGCACCGCGGTCATGGTCAAACTTGGTAAGGTTTATGGCAACTTGATGGTCGACCTCGTTGCCTCCAACGCGAAACTTCGCGAACGCGCAGAGCGGCTGACCGAACGGATAAGCGGTAAGGATGCACGCGCGTGCAAACAAGCGCTGGAGCATGCCGGTTATCAGGTGAAGATCGCGGTTGTCATGTTGCAGTGCAATTGTGATGCTGCCGAAGCCGAGAGAAAGCTCTCGCGCGCCGGCAATCTGCGCGCGGTCCTCCGCGATGCCTAGAGGAAGGGTCGCTGCAATTTATGACATTCATGCGAACCTCCCCGCGCTTGAGGCCGTTCTCCAAGATATACAACAAGCAGAAGTAGACGTAATAGTGGTCGGGGGCGACGTCTTCCCCGGACCAATGCCCATTGAAACAATCAGATGTTTACTAAGCCTCGACATTCCAGCGCAGTTCATTCAAGGCAATGGCGACCGCGAAGTGCTCGCACGAATGAGAGGCATAGAAACGAGCGCTATCCCAGAACAGGCTCGAGAAGCCGTCCGCTGGGTCGCAAAGCTGCTTGACCCTGACTACGAACGGATATTAGCGAGCTGGCCAAAAACGCTTCGCGTCCAAATTGCCGGATTAGGCGACGTGCTGTTTTGTCATGCGACACCGAAAAGCGACACTGAGGTATTCACGCGTCTCACGTCTGACGATCGCCTGTTACCAATGATTGAGGGACTCGACGTGTCAACGGTCGTCTGTGGTCATACCCACATGCAGTTTGACCGGATGGTCGGAGGAATTCGAATTTTGAATGCTGGCAGCGTGGGCATGCCGTTTGGGAAATCCGGTGCCGATTGGCTCTTACTGGGACCTACCGTGCAGCTTCGCCACACGTCCTACGATCTTGCGAAAGCCGCCGAGCGCATTCGAGACTCGAGCTATCCGCAGGCCCTAGATTTTGCGGCACGCAACGTCCTGCAACCGCCGGCGGAGGATGAAATGCTTGCAGTCTTCGCCCGAGCAGAGCTAAGCGATCCGGCGTGAAAACCGTACGCTGGCAACCGTAACGAGGAAGAGCCCGAGCGCGAGCATCGCAACGACTGAAGGCCACAGATCTTCAATGCCGGCCCCGCGCAACACGATGCCGCGCAAGATCTCCAAGAAATAGGTCAATGGAATTGCGTAGCCGAGCCACTGCAGGATCGTGGGCATAAGATCTCGTTCGAAGACAAATCCTGACAACAAGATGGACGGCAGCGTGGCGGCAAACGTCATGAGCAGCGCTTGCACCTGCGTTCTCGCGATCGCAGAGATGAGCAAGCCGAGGCCGAGCGCGGCCACAAGGAATCCCGCGGCGAGCGTCAAGAGCAACCCTAAGCTGCCGGCAATCGGCACGTGGAAGACCCACACCATCGCTGCAAGAACTCCGAAGAAATCGATCATACCAATCAGCGCGTACGGCACGATTTTTCCAAGCATAAGGCCAGTGGCCCCGATGGGCGTCACGAGCAACTGATCGAGCGTTCCACGCTCTCGCTCCCCGACGATGGACAGCGCCATGAGGAAGACTGTGATCAACTGCATGATGACGCCGATGAGGCCCGGCACAAAGAAATTCGCGCTCCGCAGGCTCGGGTTGAAGAGCATGCGTGGACGAACGTCGATGACCGCCGGCGCAATCGTGACCTCCGGACCGTATTCGCTCGAGAGGACGCCGCCGATTGCTGTGGCCGCGGCATATGCCTGCTGCGCGATGTTGCTGTCCGAGCCATCGATGAGCACTTGAAGCTGGGCTCCTCGCCCGCTCGCCACGTCAGCCGTGAAATTTGGCGGTATGTCGAACGCGGCTTTGACGCGATTGCCGACAATGAGCCGGCGCAATTCGTCGCGTGACTGGGCTTCGCGGACGAGATCGAATTGATTGGAGGCGCGCAATGCATCGAGGACTCGAACCGACAGCGCACCACGGTCTTCGTTGAGGAAAGCAGTCCCGATATGCTCGACGCGCATGTTGACAGCATACCCGAAAATGAAGAGTTGGACGATTGGCAGCATCAGCGCAAGGATGAGGGTGAGCCGGTCGCGCGTGACGTGCACGAGTTCTTTGTACAGCACGGCTGTGAAGCCAGTGAAGTTGAGCGACGACCTCATGCCGCGGCGCGGGCGCGAGTCAACGCCACAAAGACGTCTTCAATTGAAGGATCGATTTTGTCCAGACTCTCGATGCGCCCGGCTGTCGCCTCGAGATCGTCTCGCAATCGCTGCGCCGGCACGTCCTGATCGACCACGCAGTGCAGATCGCGCCCGAAGATGGTGACATCGCGGACGTAGGGTAGGTGTTGAGCTCGAACAAACGCGGGCATCACCCGCTCGACCGTCACGCGATAACGAATGGTTCCAGCCGGCGTCACGCCTGGGAGGTTGCGCAGCTCGTCGATGGTACCGAGCGCGATAAGGTTGCCTTCGTAAAGGTAACCAAGCGCCGAACAACGTTCGGCTTCATCCATATAGTGCGTGGTGACAAAGAGCGTCACGCCTTGGCCGGCGAGATTGAAGAGCAAGTCCCAAAGGTCTCGCCGCGCGACGGGATCGATGCCTGCGGTCGGCTCGTCCAAGAACACGACGCTCGGTTCGTGCAAGAGCGCACAGGCGAGTGCCAATCGCTGCTGCCAACCGCCCGAGAGCGTGGCTGCCAGTTGGTGCGAATAGCGTTGCAACCCGGTGAGCGCCACCACTGCCTGCGCCCGCTCAGTGCGCCGAACGCGGTTCAGTCCATAAGCGCGCCCGTAGAATTGAAGATTCTCGGCAACCGTAAGGTCGGTATAAAGCGAAAACGATTGCGACATGTAGCCGATCGATCGACGCACGTCGTCTCCCTGTTTCACGACGTCAAAGCCATTCACCGAGGCTGAGCCGCCGCTTGGTTCGACCAGCCCGCACAGCATCTTGATGGTTGTCGATTTGCCGCTGCCGTTCGGCCCCAAAAAACCAAAGATCGATCCCTGCGACACCGCGAACGAGAGATTGCGAACGACTTCGTGATCACCGTAGCGCTTCACTAACCTATTGGCGCTGATAACGGCGCTCATTATAACGCAACCTCCACCGTTGTTCCGCCGTGCAGTTCGTGATGTGGATCGTGCACGCGCACCTTGACGCCGAAGGATAGATTTGCGCGATCGTCGGCGGTTTGAGTGTTTTGCGGGGTGAACTGCGCGTCTTGATCGATTTGCTCGACCTCACCGGCAAAGATCTGACCCCCAAGCGCGTCCGAGCGGACGCTGACCGACGCGCCAACCCGTACCCGACCAAGATCTTGTTGCGCGACGTAGATGCGAACGTACGGATTGAGGAACTCTCGCACCGACGCGATTTGCGCGCGTGGACCAACCATGTCGCCAGGTCGTAAGTCGAGCGCATCGATGACGCCGTCTGCGGGCGCACGCACCACCATCTCGCGCAAGCGGCTCTGTGCGGCGGCGACATTTGCGCTCGCTGCCTCACGGCTGGCCACCGCGGCCTGATAACTTTGTTGCGCAACAGCAAGATCCTGAGGCTGCGAAGACGCTTCGAGCTGTGTCAGTTGTGCGCGCGCTGAACCAAGCGCAGACTTCGCAGAGGCGACCCCAGCTTGGCTAGTTTGATAACTGGCTCGAGCATCATCGAGGGTCTGCGCAGCGATCGCTCCCTGCGAAAAGAGCGTTTGGGACCGATGGTATGTCAGCGATTGTTGCGTTGCCTGAGCCTGCGCCGCAGCGAGAGCCGCCCTCGCTTGACGAACGTTTTCACGGGCGACGCGAAGTTGATGAGGCTGCGAGGAGGAGGTCTTCGTGAGGTTTGCTTGCGCCTGCCCCGCCGCGGCGGCCGCCTGCGCCTCTTGGTGCATTGCCGCATCTAGATCGGCGCGCAATTCTTTGTCGTCCAGGAAAACGAGCACTTGACCGCGCCTTACCAGCTGCCCGTCGCTCACAGCCACACTGCTGACGCGGCCGCCAATGGTGCTGCCGACGTTTGCCGATTCGGCTTGTAACGTGCCACTGTACGCGAACCGGTCTTGGGCGGCACACGCGGCGCAAAAGATCGCGCAGCACAAAAGAAAAATCCGATTGGTTTTCATGCTGCTACCGACCGTAAGTACGCGAGCGAAAATGCTGCGATGTGATCCGCGATGCGCTCGACCCGTTTTGGTGTAAGCTTCAAGCGGGGGCGGAGCGAACCAAAAAAGGAGCCAGCTCGAACGTAGAGGATGATTTGTCCGACAATGCTGAGCACACAAAAACATGTTTGTTCGTCGTCCGCCGGCAAACCCAACATTTTCCCGACGACGTTCCGCAAGCGGTCGTAGTTCGGCTGGATAATTTCTTTAACTAAGCGCGACAGGGCGGGAGTGGGCCGCGCGAGTTCGTGCGCAATCAAACGAAATCGGAGGTCGAGCTGATCCGCTCCGACAATGCGCCCCACGAACGCATGGATGAGCTGCTCCACAATGCGTTCGGGCGACGCATCCCGATGGACGATGGTCGGCACGAGCTCGTGGCCCGCGCTCAACACGGTCTTCCTCAAGACCTCGGAGTACAGCCCGAGCTTGTCACTGAAATGGTATTTCACGGCCGCAACATTCGCGCGCGCCCGCTTCGCGATCTGGCGGACCGTGGCCTCATGATAGCCTTTCTCCGCGAAGATTGTTGCCGCTGCCTCGAGCAATGCTCGGCGCGTCGAATCACGAGCGGTCAAGTTGCGTGAGCGCATTCTACGTCAGATTTTAAACGATTGTTTAAAACCTGTCAAGCATGTGCGCCAGTTGTTGGGCATTGGCCGCCGCCTTGCCGAGATGATGGTTGTTGAAGAACACGTATGCGTGCTTGGCTTGCTCGTCGACCGCCGCGATGCGCGGGATCCACTCGGTCAACTCCTCGCTCGTGTACAAATAGTCGTAGCGCTCGTGCGAGGCGCGTTCTTGCTTCCACCATCTACTGTAGTTGCGGCCGTGAAAGCGAATGTAACCCACACTTGAGGTTATCTCAGAGCCGGGTCGCAACAGAGAGGCGAAACGGGGCTCGTCAACGTTGCAAAAGCCAATGGACAGTTCGCGCAGTGCATCGAGCGTGCGATCGTCCTGCCATAAGCGGTGCCGAAATTCGGCGACGAGATTGAGATCGGGCCACCACGTGGCCAAGTCGCGCAGACGCCGATAGGCATCGGGGCTCGGTCGGAAGCTATGGGGAAATTGCGCCAGCACGGCACCGAGCTTTCCGCTTTGACGAATCGGTTCTAGGCAGGCGCGGAAGGCGACAGCGTCATCGCGCAGCGGCGTCGCGTCAAGGGGGAGGTGCGTGATGCTTCCGGGTGCTTTGACTGCAAAGCGAAAGTGAGTCGGCGTGCGCCGATCCATGCTCTCAAAGAGCTGTGGTTTCGGAATGGCGTAGTACGTGCTATCGATTTCAACGGCACCAAAACGCTCGGCATAAAAGGGCAACATGTCGAGCGACTTGATGCCTTGGGGATAAAACGGTCCGATCCAATCGCGGTACGAGAACCCGCATGTGCCGATGTGCAGCGCCATCTTTGGCGCTGCTTCTCGTTAGACGCGGGGTCTCTTGCTTTAGCTCTTTGCGAGCTTCAGCCAGACCTCTCTCTGTGCGCCACAGCCGGTGAAGTGCAACGTGCCGCTGGCTTCGCTCACGTTGTTGCACACATACGAATTAACGCTGCCATCGCTGCCGCTCGATCGCGAAACAGTTTCCGAAATACTGCAGCCGTTGTCCCCTGCAAAGGTGACAAACGTGGAGCTCACGGAAGCCGTCCCATCCGTTTGCGTCGCGGTGAGCGAGGCGAAATCGCAATGGGCGAAGGCTTTCGTAAAACAATCAAATGCGGTAGCGGTGACGCCCGAGCTCGCGGAGGCAAGATCGACAGTGCCGCACGCAACCTGTGCGGCCGCCACATTTGTCGCTGCTGCTGCGGATGCGGCTGAGCCCGAAAGCGTGACGACGGCAAGCGCGACCAGCGTCAACGATCCAAAAAACTTCCAAAGGGGATGCATGGCGAAGAGCTCCTTTCCCCGGACTCATTCTCCGGGTCTCGTCGCCATGGATACACCGCAGGTTCGAGAAAGTTGCGAAAAGTTAACGATTTTTTTAGGTTCTAAGAGACGACTCGCTGCTTTCGAAAGTCGTTGTTAAGCGTCTGCTCACGTTGGGATGGCGGCGGTCTGCTCGAGTTCAGACGGCGATGACGGTGTCGCGTGTCGTGAGCCAACGTTCGAATGTTTCGGCGGTCATCGGCTTGGCGAATAAAAAACCCTGTGCGGTTGTGCAGCCCTCGCGCACGAGCCAGCGGGCTTGCTCGATTGTCTCAACGCCTTCAGCGATGATTTCGCGCCCGAGACTGCGGCCAAGCGCGATAATGGCGCGCACGATCGCTGCATCGCCATCATCGCCCGGCAGCCCATCGACAAACGACTTATCAATCTTGATGGTGTCGGCACCAAGCTTCTTTAGGTAGGAGAGCGATGAATAGTATGTGCCGAAATCGTCAAGAACGACGCGGAAACCTAGACGCCGGCACTCATCGATCGTCGTTTGCGCGACGCCCGGATCGCGCAGCGCAACGCTCTCAGTGATTTCCAGTTCAATGCCGGCAGCCTGCGCGCCACTCTCAGCCAGCACGGTGCGCAGCATCGTCACGAACTGCGGGTCTTGGAACTGCCGGGCAGATAAATTGACCGCCAACCGCAACTGTATGCCGAGATCCGCCCAGCGACGCGACTGACGAAAAGCCGTCGTCAACCCCCACGTTCCCATGCGCACCATGAGGTTGGTTTCCTCGACCAGCGGGATGAACTCGCCGGGCAAGAGCAAACCGCGCTGCGGATGCTGCCAGCGCATGAGCGCCTCGCATCCGATGACCTCGTTCGAACGGATGTTCAACACAGGCTGGTAGTAGAGAACCAATTCGGACTGTGCCAACGCTTGGCGCAGACCCTCGCGAATATGTTGGCGGTGCTGCAGACTCTGCGCGATGTCGTTGCTGTAAAACGTGAACTTATCGCGCCCTTCCTCTTTTGCTCGATACATCGCTGCATCCGCATTAGTGAAAAGCGTCTCCGCGGAGTCTCCATCTTCAGGAAAGAGCGCGATGCCCGCGGATGCGGACAGGTAGAAATCGTGGTGACCAGTGCGAAAGGGCGTGGATAAAACCGTACAGATGCGCTGCGCCAGTTCGCGGGCGTCATCGGGTCCTTCGATCTCGGTGATCAGGACCGCAAACTCGTCCCCGCCAAGCCGCGCCACGAGATCCTCCTCGCGCACGGCCCGGCCGATGCGGCGAGCAGCTTCGACGAGGATCGCATCGCCGCCGGCATGCCCGAGCGTATCGTTGACTTCCTTGAATCGGTCAAGGTCGATGTAGACGAGGCCAAAACGGCGGTTTCGTCGCTTGGCCGCCGAGATTGTTTCACCGAGCCGCAGCACGAATTGCATTCGATTAGCGATGCCGGTCAACGCATCGTGATACGCGAGGTAAGAAATTTGGCGATCTTGTTCGCGCATCATCAAGATGCGCCCGATGTAATCGCCGAGCAGTTCGACGTAGGTGCGATCCTCATCGTCAAAGGCCGTCGTCAGTGGCGTGGGTGAGGCAAAAATGACTGCATACGTCTTTTGGCCGACCTTCACGGGTGTGCCGATGAGTCCGCGAACACCAGGCGCTTGCGAGGCAACCCGCTTTGACAGCGCCGGATCCTTTTCCAGGTCCGCCGTCATCAAGCTGGCTTTCGCGTCCAAGATCACGCCGGCGATGTGCTCGTGACCCGCGCGCAGTTTGTTGCTGCGCTGATCGCCCGGTGAGCTCGCGTAATCTAAAATAACGGATGACCCCTCGCGATGGGCGATGAGTGCAATGTCAAAGGCTAGCGCGCGCGAGCCCTCTTCAAGCACTTGCCGTACCAAGTCTTCGCGCCTTGCCTCAGACTTCGAAACGAGGCGCCACAAAGCGTCAAGCCGTCCAAGGCGGCGTTTCGCGCGTCGTTCCTCCACGGCAAGCTCGGTGACGTCGCGGAACGACCACACCCGGCCGACCGCCTGATCGTCGACGCGCTGCGGAACGGAGAGTCGCTCAAAAACTCGGCCGTCTTTGAACTCGATGACGTCAAAGCTTTCGGCGTCAGGATGCGCGTATAACTCTTGTACTTTCGCGATGAAGGCTTCGGGATGTTTGAGCTGTGAGAGGACGTAGGCGATCGCGCGGTCGTCGTCTCGAGAGGCGAGGATTTCCTCCGGGATGCGCCACAGCCGTCGAAAGCGGTCGTTGAACCGCACGATCTTGCCGGTGCGATCGACGACGAGAATGCCGTCCGCCGTTGCTTCGAGCGTGGCGAGCAAGAGGGAGTGTTCGTTGAGCAACTCTTCGTAGGCGCGTGCGCGCAGCGCCGATTCTCTGGCGACGCCCACGAACAGCCTGCCACTCACCGCCGCGATCTCGTGGATGGTGAAGCGCACCGGGAACGATGACCCGTCTTTATGCCGTCCGGTTGTATCGAAGACTCCGGCCCGCGGCGACTCCGCGATGATATCGCTCAGGTTGCGGTCGATCGTGTCTGACGCGTTGTGACCGAACATGCGCTCGGCTGCTGCATTGAACGACTGAATGGTGCCGCGCTCATCAAATGTTAGAATCGCGTCAGCTATGATGGCCATGTTCCTTAGAATATCGGTTCTTCTCGGTCACCCGAAGCGGCGTGATCCAGGTCACACGCCTGGCTTGACCTGACACAGCTCTATCAGCGTGCCGCCGGAGTAGGAGGGGTGAATAAAGGCGATTTTCTTGCCATGCGCGCCTTGACGGGGACGCTCGTCAACGAGGGGCACGCCAAGCGACTTCAATCGGGCGAGCTCCGCCTCGAGGTCTTCGACTCGATAGGCAAGATGATGCAGCTTTGAGCGTTGCTCGCCCAAGTAGCGATGGAGTGGGGAATCGTCGAGCAGCGGCTTGAGAAGCTCGATCGAGCTTTCGCCGGCGCGCATGCCCACGATGTTCACGCCTTGCTCCGCAAGACGCTCGCGGTAGAGGACCGAGAAACCGAGCTCCGCATAGATTCGCTCGCTTTCCTCCAGATCCGCGACCACGATCGCCACGTGGTCCAGTTGGCCAAAACCCATCAGACGGCGCGAGCCGGGTGGTAGACAGAGAAAACACCCCGCAGCGCGTCGCAAATCTCTCCGAGCGTGCATCGGGCGTCGACGGCTTCGATGAACTCGGGCATGAGCGGGGCACCCGATCGAGCGGCGTTGACGACAGACGCCAGGCATGTCGCCACGCGCGCTCCGTCGCGTTGCGAGCGCACCTGCGCCAAACGCTTGCATTGCTCGCGCTCGAGCGCCGGATCGATTTTTTGAACAATGGGATCCGCTGATGTTTCGCCGGGATCGACGAACTTGTTGACGCCAACGACGATCGCTTCGCCTGACTCGATTGCTCGCTGGGCACGATAAGCACTCTCGCCGATTTGTTGTTGCATCCACCCGCTTTCGATGACCGCAATCGCGCCGCCGCGCTCGGCAACGTCATGCATGATGTGACGGGCGGCCTCGGCGACGTCTGCGGTGAGGCGTTCGACAAAGTATGAACCGCCCAGCGGATCCGCCGTATCCGGTACGCCGCTTTCAAAGGCAATGATCTGCTGCGTGCGCAGCGCGAGTCTTGCTGCGAGTTGGGTCGGCAGCGCGAGCGCTTCATCCGAAGCGTTGGTGTGCAACGACTGCGTGCCACCCAGCACCGCGGCCAATGCCTGCAGCGCCACGCGCACGACGTTGTTGTCCGGTTCCTGCGCCGTCAGCGTTGATCCGCCGGTCTGCGTGTGAAAGCGCATCAACCATGATTTTGGCGAGCGCGCTCCAAATTCGTCGCGAGTGATGGTCGCCCACAAAAGACGCGCTGCTCGAAACTTCGCGATTTCTTCAAAGAAGTTGTTGTGAGCATTCCAGAAAAACGACATGCGTGGCGCCACGGCATCGACGGCGAGGCCCGCATCGATAGCCGCACGGAGGTACGCACGTCCATTGGCCAGCGTAAAGGCGAGTTCTTGGGCAGCCGTTGCGCCAGCCTCTCGAATGTGGTAGCCGCTCACGCTGATCGTGTTCCATCCTGGAATGTGCTCCGCGCAATAGCGCATGAGGTCGGTGACCAAGCGCATCGACGGCTCGGGTGGAAAAATATAGGTTCCCCGAGCAGCGTATTCCTTAAGGATGTCGTTTTGTGACGTCCCCGAGAGTTTAGGGAATGGGATGCCGCGGCGGCGTGCAAGCGCAAGATACATGGCAAGTAAAATGGCAGCTGGCGCGTTGATCGTCATCGAAACACTCACGTCGGCCATTGGAATGTCATCGAAGAGGACTGCCATGTCGTCGACCGTATCGATCGCGACCCCGGTGCGGCCGACCTCGCCCGCCGCCAGCGGGGCATCGGAGTCAAGACCCATCTGCGTCGGCAAGTCGAACGCGACGGACAACCCCGTCTGGCCCTGCGAGAGCAAGTATCGATAGCGTGCGTTTGACTCGCGCGCGGTGGCATAGCCGGCATACTGGCGCATGGTCCAAAGCCGTCCGCGATACATGGACTCTTGAATGCCGCGAGTATATGGGAACTCGCCTGGTTTTGGCTGATGCGTCAAGTCCAGGTCAGAGACGTCATCTGCCTGGTAGACGGGTTTAACCTCGATCCCGCTTTCAGTCTTGCGGCGTCGCATACGATCGGGCGTTCATCGGGAGTGTAGCAGTGGACCTTTAGGCCCCCTGACTCAAGGTGGCAGGCTCGTCAGACCGGTATCCCAATCGGCACCACTGCAATGATTCTTATCGTTGGTGCCACGGGTCATTTGGGAAACGCTCTCGTGGCGTCTCTCCTTCGTTCGGGAACGCACGTCCGCGCTCTCACTCGCGAGGCAAAAAAGGCGGATTCACTGCGCCGGATGGGCGCACAAATCTACGTGGGCGACCTGCGCGATCCGGAATCATTGGCGCGGGCCTGTCGCGGCATCGACAAAGTGCTCGCTGCCGCCCACTCATTCATGGGTGCAGGCGAGAGCAGTCCCAAGCTTGTTGACGGTGCGGGAAACCGCGACCTCATTGATGCGGCCAAACGTGCGGGCGTTGAACGTTTCGTTTTTACGTCCGTTGCAGGTGCACGTGCCGACCACGCAATCGATTTCTTCCGTATCAAGTTCGAAACCGAAATCTATCTGCGCGAGAGCGGCTTAAAGTTTTCGATCCTTCGGCCAAGCCCTTTTATGGATACCTGGGGCGCGTTCATCGGCGAACCTCTTTTGAAGGACGGCCGCACGAAGATCTTCGGTCGAGGGTCAAACCCAATCACTTTCGTTGCGGCAAGCGATGTTGCATACTTTGGATCGCTCGCGTTGCGCTTACCAGAACTCGTTGGCGAAACGTTAGAGATCGGGGGACCCGAACCACTCACCCTCAATGAGCTCGCAGCGGCGTTCGCGCGGTTTACGGGGCGCAACGCGCAGGTAACTCGTATTGCGCCCGCGGCTATGCACCTGATGGCGGGAGTCACGGGAACGATGCGGCCGGCCTATAGCCGGCAAGTTCAGACAGCCATCATGATGGACACGCAAGACATGATCGTCGAAATGGCACCGCTGCTTGCCCGCTTCCCACTCGAACTGACTCGCCTTGATGATTTCATCGCAGAGCGTTACGGGAAGAAAACGGCGACCCGCCAGAGCCACCCGGCATCGGCGTAGGTAATTGGGGCGATTTTCCCCCTACAGGTCTGAGAGGGAAATGATCGATGAGCCGGACTCTATTGTTTCGCCCTTTTTCGCGTTGACCGCGACAACCTTGCCCGGCCTGTGGGCGATTACTTCGTTCATCATTTTCATCGCTTCGACGACCGCGACCACCTGACCCGAAGAGATATCATCCCCAACTTTGACTTTAATTTCGGCGACTATCCCGTGCATCGGCGCGACGATGCTTGGTCCGCCGTGCGCAACGCTGCGGGAGCTTTGGTACTTCCTCGCGCGAGGCAGAGCGCCGGTGTCCGCCGCAAGGCCCGCAACGCGCACGCGAAACTGCTTGTCGTTGACCTCCACGGTAACCTCAACCGCTGTCGCCACGGGCTGCGCCGGTTCCGGCGAACCCCAAGGTTGGGTGCGAGGGACGGCGTGTTGAACGAACGCTTCCAGGCTGGACGTTGAGTAATTGCCACTCGCGAACGCGTCGTCACGGAGCAGCGAGCGATAGAAGGGTATCGTCGTTTGAATCCCTTCGATGGAATATTCGGAAAGAGCCCGGAGCATGCGGTGCCTTGCCTCCTCCCGATTGCTTCCCCACGCGACGAGCTTGGCAACGAGCGAGTCGTAGTCGTTGCCAATCTCCCAACCTTCAAACGCAGCACCATCAACCCGAATTCCCGGGCCACCTGGTTCGATGTAGCGCGTGATGCGGCCGGGGCTTGGGGCGAACGAGTCAAATGGAGACTCCGCGTTGATGCGGCATTCGATCGCGTGGCCGCGCGGTTCCAGATCGGATTCAGAAAACCACAGCGGCTCGCCGGCGGCAACGCGGATTTGCGCCTTCACTAAGTCGAATCCGTACGTTTCCTCGGTGATCGTATGCTCGACTTGAATGCGCGTATTCATTTCCAAGAAATAGAAATTATCGCCCTCAACAAGACACTCCACCGTCCCCACGCTATCGTAGTCAATCGCGTGCACGAGTGAGAGAGCCGCGTCATGCATGCGCTGCCGGAGCCCGGCGCCGATTGAAGCTGGGGTCTCTTCGACTAATTTTTGATGTCGGCGCTGCATCGAGCAATCCCGCTCGCCCAAATGAACTGCGGCACGGTGTTTATCTCCGAGCACTTGGACTTCGACATGTTTGGGACTTTTTAGATATCGCTCGACGTAGATTGTGTCGTCGGAAAAATATGCCAATGCTTCCTTTGAAGCCAGCGATACGGCTGCTTCGACCTCAGCCGGCGTTGCTGCCACTTTCAATCCCTTGCCACCACCGCCGGCCGAAGCCTTAACGGCGATTGGAAAGCCGATCGATTGTGCGATTGCTAGCACCTCGCTTGCTGATCTCACAGGCTGCGTCGTGCCGGGAACGACTGGTACGCCCGCTTCTCGCGCGACCGTCCTGGCGGAAAGTTTGTCGCCCATGCGCTCCATCGCACGAGGCGAGGGACCGATGAAGGAGAGTCCACGCTGGCCAACCGCTCGAGCAAAACCCGCATTCTCGGCCAGGAAGCCGTACCCCGGATGGATGGCATCGCAGCTCGTCTGGGCGGCCACCTCCAAAATGCGTTCGACATTGAGATATGATTGTGAGGGCGCTGTTGGACCGAGGTGGATCGCTTCATCCGCAGCCTTGACGTGAAGCGCCTGCCGGTCCGCGTCGGAATACACCGCAACCGATGCAATCCCAAGTTCGCGACAGGCGCGAATCACGCGGAGCGCAATCTCTCCCCGATTCGCGACAAGGACGCGTTTAAACACTTGGTGCGATTGCCTCACTGCGCGCTGTTCGCGCCCAGGTGGTTGGCTTTCCGGATAGAGCGGGCGATTGGAAAATCGCCCGGGTCTTGGCCCAACGAGAGGTCACACTGCCCGGCGCATTCTGGTGAGTGAGATGTTCCAACGCCAATTCGATGGCCGCCGCTTCTTCCGCCGAGGGTTGCGGTTCAATCGAAAGGATGATCACAGCGGAATGTTGCCGTGCTTGCGGGTGGGCCGCGGCACCCGTTTGGTCGCCAGCGCCTCGAGTGCGCGGATGAGGACTGGCCTCGTCTGAGCAGGATCGATCACGGCATCGAGATAGCCGCGCTCGGCAGCCACATACGGGTTGGCGAAACGCTCGAGGTACTCGTTCACGAGTTCTTCCGTCCGCTTGGCTGGATCTTTGGCGTGGGCGATCTCATCGCGGAAAATAATCCGCACCGCTCCTTGCGGACCCATGACTGCCACCTCGGCGGTGGGCCACGCCACGTTGAAGTCGGAGCGAATGTGCTTGCTGCACATGACGTCATAAGCGCCGCCATATGCTTTGCGCGTGATCACGGTTAGTTTTGGCACGGTCGCCTCGGCAAAGGCGTACAGCAGTTTTGCCCCGTGCTTGATAATGCCGCCGTACTCTTGATTGAGACCAGGCAAGAAGCCGGGAACGTCCACAAAGGTCACGAGCGGGATGTTGAATGCATCGCAAAAGCGTACAAACCGTGCGCCTTTGATTGACGAATCGATATCGAGCACGCCGGCGAGGACTTTGGGTTGGTTTCCAACGACGCCGACTGGGCGCCCCGCAAGCCGTGCAAACCCTACGAGCAGCGATCCCCCGTAGAGCGCTTGGACTTCAAAAAATTCGCCGTCATCAACGATGCGGCTGACAATCTCGCGCATGTCGTACGGAAGATTTGAAGACGCCGGAATGATGTCGATAAGCGACGCTTCGGTCCGTTGCGGGTCGTCGTCGCAGGCCACGATCGGCGGATCATCGACGTTGTTTTGCGGCAAGAAGGAGAGGAGATGACGCGTTTGCTCGAAGGCATCATTCTCATCTGCCGCGATAAATTGGGCAACGCCGCTCTTGGTATTGTGGGTGGTTGCACCCCCAAGCTCTTCGAACGACACTTCCTCACCGGTGACCGTTTTGATGATCTCTGGTCCGGTGATGAACATTTGCGAGATCTTATCGACCATGATGACAAAATCGGTAATCGCTGGGCTATAGACGGCTCCGCCCGCGCAAGGGCCTGCGATGATCGAAATCTGGGGCACAACTCCGGACGCCTGTACGTTGCGCCAAAAGATTTCAGCGTAGCCCCCCAGGCTGACGACACCCTCTTGAATGCGCGCGCCTCCCGAATCATTAATGCCGATAATCGGGCAGCCGATCTTCACTGCAAGATCCATGACTTTGCAAATCTTCTCGGCAAAAACTTCTCCCAACGAACCGCCCAAAACGGTGAAGTCCTGCGAAAAGATGCACACTCTGCGGCCATCGATGCTGCCGTAGCCAGTCACCACCCCATCGCCCACAAATTTCTTTTCGCCTAAGCCAAACGCGTCGGTGCGGTGGACTGCAAAAGCGTCAAGCTCGACAAACGAATCAGGATCGAGCAGGCGCGCCACTCTTTCTCGGGCGGTCAGCTTCCCACGGTCGTGCTGCTTTTTGATTGCATCGCGCCCGGCTGGTTCAGCAGCTTGTTGCGACTTGCTGCGTAACAAATCCATCTTTGACTCATGGCTCATGAGGCGCTCGTTTCCGCTGATCGGCCCACGGACCTCTGTTCAGTCGTTTGGCGAATCGCGCTGGATTGAAACGCCTCGAATGACCCACGCGGCTGAGGCGCGAATCACAACAGACATGACCAAGGTTCTCCTCTTGCAGTTCAGCACCGATCCAGCGTGCGCGCGGCGTCGCGAAATTCTCCAAAAGGCGGGCGTGGCGCTGGCAGAGGCGGAGCCAGCCTGGCCAACGTTTTTCGAAGCGGTCAACGCGCAACGCCCGGATATCATTGTCATCGCGGCAAGCACGATACCTTCGCATGCTTTCGAAGCGGCGCGTTATCTGGGCGAAGGCTTCAACACGCGCGATATACCCGTGATCCTCGTGGATGTCGCGCCCAAGGATCTTGCGCGAGCGCGTGAATCGGCACCACGTGCAGACATCGTCGAGCGCAGCGCCCTAGGTGCAGTCGTTGCGGCAGCGCTCGATAATACTCGCAAATAAATTTGCGAGACTACCTTTTATGATTCGCGCGATTACATTATGATTCGCGAGACTAGAGGCGAGTGAGAAAGGAGATGGCCGCGCGCAGTTGAGGGTCGCGACCGCGCGCAATGTCCGCCGGAGTTCGCGCTATTTTAATATCAGGGGTCACGCCGCGACCTTCAAGAATGTTCCCGCGGGCGTCTTTTATGTCGAGCGTCGCCACGCGCAGCAGACCGCCGTCGGCCAGCCGCTCTTCAACCTCGACCCCGAGCACGTGACGGGCCGTCGGCTCCCCAACGATCTCCGCGCGACGATAGATTTGCAGCGCGGATGCTAACGCCTCCGCTCCGCTTTCGCTCGTGCCATCAACCAGGACGGCAAGACGCCCTGCGTAGCGCACGTTCGCATCGCCCGTCGCGAGAAAGCGCCGCCGGAAGAATGAATAACGACCGGCGCCGGTCACGACGAGCGTGCCTGGTTGCAAGAAAATGCCGGCGGCGGCGTCGACCGCATCGATAAGGCCGCCGGGATTCCCGCGCAAGTCCAGCACCATTGCCGGCTGCATGCCAATATCCGAAACGGCCCATCCAAGCTCTTCCTCGATGTTGTTGGGAAACGAGGTCATGCGCAAGTAGCCTACGTGTGGCGCGAGCGTACCCCAATCCACATCGGGCAACACTACAGCGTCAAACGAATCGTTCGTTGATGGGTGCAGGAGCGTACGCCAAGAACGCCCCGTCAATGGATCGCGCACCGCAAACGACCGAACCGTGGACCCGGCGCCGCCCGCGGACGCTCGTTCGACGACAATGTAGCCCGGACGCAGACCGGCACTCGCAGCAGGGGATCGTGGCGCAACGCGAACGACCACGCGATCCTGCCCGATTGTCGCGAACAATGCCCCGAGGGTTCCGGCATCCTCTTCTTCCACGCCATTCACTTGCGCGGGCGAAAAAATCGCGGTGTGGCTATCGCCAAGACTTGCAAGCATCTCTTGCAAGAGCTCGTAGCGGCGTGCCTGGGTGGGTGCATTTTCTACAAGCGGCCGGTAGCGCTCGACGATTCCATTCCAATTGAGGCCGTGGAACGCGCGATCGTAGTAGCGAACGGAAACGGTTGTCGCAACTTCATCGAAGACCCGTTCGCCGATCGTCTCGCTCGCGAGCCGATGGCGGATCAGGACGATGGTACCGACGACGAGGAAGAGAGCAGCAGCGATCGCAAAATTTCGCCGCAGGATCTTGCGCCGGCGTATCGGCCAATAGGGAACAGCAGCCCCTTCAAAATCCATCATAGAGATTTCTCGAGACCTGTCGGGGGCGATTGAAAAATCGCCCCGTGACCTTTCGCGTCACCGTTCATCCATTGCTCGAGGCTCGTGTGCCCAACGTCGGTCTCGCCGCGAAGCTCGCGGCGCAGTTCGTCAAGCGTGCAACACGACTCGGCCACGGCGTCGTGCTTGTGAATGCTCTCAAAATTGATCTGTCGAGCGAAGACAAAGGTGTCGCCGGGAAAGTCGACGAGCGCGTCGTTGACATAATGAAGCATTTCGCGCACGACATCTTCGACAAAGCGTGGCGACTGATGCGCTTTGTTGACGACGAACAACTCGTCCGGGCGCTTCAGCAAGTCATACGTTTCCGAAGACATCGATTGCTCCACGATTTCAACGAGCTGGGCGAGCGAGATTGGTCGCTCGGATCCTACCAGAAGCCTTCCGCGGCCGCGCTGGTTGTGGGTGGCAATTGGGATGGCCGCCAAGATCTTGGCCACTTGCTCTTCCTGAAAACCCTCAGCAAGGAGCCGCTCGCGTGAATAGTCGGCAACCATCGCTTGCGCGCAGGGGCAGGCAGTCATACCTTCGGCTTCGACGCCAAGGAGCCGGCGCGAAAAGCGACGGGTAACTGCCGCGCGCCCGATCGCCGTATAGAACTCGCGCGTGGCAAGCGCGCTCACCGGCGTGAAGCGCTCGAGGGCAACCGGGGCGCACAAGTGCACCTCTGCCCGCTCTGCATTCTGACTTTCCACGACACGCTGCGCAAGGGCCAGAGCAAAGCCATCAATGCCAAAGCGCTCGAGGCGCAGCTCGGCCAGCGCATCCTCAAGGTCCTGCGAGAAGCGCGACATGTGCACGCCGCTGTGACCTGCGTCCAAATCAGCGTAGATGTCGAGAGTTGCGAGGCTTGCTTGCCCTGTGGTCGCATCGTTCTCTAGGTTGATCAATATCTTGACGCCCGTGATGCCCACTCGATTGAGCGCGAGAGGCACTTGTGGTCGAGATTCTTGGACATCGCGCCGAGTGCGAGTCAGAAGGCCGCCTGGGCGAATGGTCACACCCGACTGGTCGATCGCCGCAGCTAGTTCACCAATTGTTTTTCCGGATCGCGGATCGACAAGTTCCGGCGCAATTTCCGCTAGGGGGACGAGAACAAATGCTCGCATGGCTAATCCAGGGTGTGGAATTGTACAACTTTGGTCGCTCGATATGAGGTCATCATAGAGCAAAAGATCCAAGTCGATGGCGCGAGGCCCCAAAGGCACGCTGATCCTCCGCCCGATCTGCCGCTCGATCTTCGCCATCGCATCCCGCAGCCTGTGGGGCCCAAGGCTCGTCCATCCAGTGCAGGCGAGGTTGAGGAAGTCGGGTTGCTCTGTAAAGCCGACCGGCTTTGTTTCATACGTCGACGAAAGACGATCGATCGTAACGTACGAGCGCAGCCTGTGGATAGCAGCGCCCACGTTGCCCTGGCGGTCTCCGATATTGGACCCAATCGCGATCGCAACGCGATGTTGCGGCGTGGACTGCGACGATTCTGTAGAAGACATTACCGTTGCTTGCTTCCTTCGTTTTGTTTCGAAACGAATCCGGCAATTGACTTGACACGCAGCGAGGTCGCAAGTATTATCGCGGTAGGCCTCAAGAGGCCACGCTCCAAGGCGTACTGATCGGCGAGCGGGTCGAGCGACGAACCCGCATCCGGATTGTGCAATCCGGGCGTAGCGATTGGCACTACCAATCGACCGAAAGCCGATACGTCATCCTGAGAATATCGGGCACCAGTACAGCACGGACCGTGATCCTTGAGGCTTTGCCTTTGCCGATAATGAAACTATGAACCGGAAGCGCACTCTGCAACGTTAATCACAAAAGAGGGAAAAGCAGAACAAGAAGTAGCTGTCGAACATACAAGCGGGAGTAAAAGCCGCCGACTAGGCGGTCAATCGGGCACGATGTCCCGTAGCGCGCCCAAGGAGTCAAAGTAAAAATGTCCATGTGGGAACCGTTCACCGAGCGTGCGCGCCGGTCAATTGTCCTGGCACAAGAAGAAGCGCAGCGCCTCGGTAACAACTACATCGGGACAGAACATATCCTGCTCGGCATCATCAGCGAAGGCGAGAGCCTTGCCGCCAAAGTGTTGGAAACTTTAGGAGTCAACCTGGCGAAGGTTCGCGCGGAAGTTGAGGCGATTGTCGGTCGAGGCGGGCAAACTGTCCAACAGGAGATGGTGTTTACCCCTCGAGCCAAGCGGGTCATCGAACTCGCTTTCGAAGAAGCGCGCCAGCTCAACCATAACTACATCGGCACCGAGCACCTGCTGCTGGGTCTCATTCGCGAAGGCGAAGGCGTCGCTGCCCGCGTCCTCACAAATCTGGGCGTCGACCCAGCCAAGGTTCGCGTTCAGACTACCTCGCTGCTCGGAGCGGAAACTCAAGTCCAAAGCACGAGCAAAGGCAAGAGCAAGACGCCGACGCTCGACGCATACGGCCGCGATCTTACCCAGCTCGCTCGCGAAAGCAAACTCGATCCCGTGATCGGGCGCAACACGGAGATCGAGCGGGTTATCCAGATCCTCTCGCGGCGAACCAAGAACAACCCGGCACTGATCGGAGAACCCGGCGTTGGCAAGACGGCCATCGCAGAAGGTTTAGCGCAGCGCGTAATCAGCGGCGATGTGCCGGAGCCTTTGCGCGACAAACGCGTCATCACGCTGGACCTTGCCGGCCTGGTCGCGGGGACCAAATATCGTGGTGAGTTCGAGGAGCGCATGAAGCGGGTCATGGATGAAATCCGGGGCGCTTCGGGCGAGATCATTCTTTTCATCGACGAACTGCACACGCTCGTCGGAGCGGGTGCAGCTGAAGGCGCAATCGACGCCAGCAACATCATCAAGCCGGCACTGGCGCGAGGCGAACTCCAATGCATCGGCGCCACCACGCTCAACGAATTTCGTAAGCACATCGAAAAGGACTCGGCGCTCGAGCGCCGCTTTCAGTCGATCATGGTTGGCGAACCCACAGTGGAGGAGACCATCGAGATCCTCAAGGGTTTGCGCGACCGCTACGAAGCACATCATCGGGTAAAGATCAGCGACGAGGCGCTCGACGCAGCGGCTCGCCTCAGCGATCGCTATATCACGGATCGCTTCTTGCCTGACAAGGCGGTCGACCTCATGGACGAGGCCGCCTCGCGCGTGCGCCTGCAATCGACCTCACTGCCTCCGGAAATCCGTGAAGTCGAGAACGAAATTCGCAAAGTGCGCACCGAGAAAGAAGCAGTTATCAAGGCGCAAGAGTTCGAGAAGGCGGCGCAAATCCGCGACCGCGAGGAAAAGTTGCGCGCTCGCAAGACCCAGATGGAAGAAGAGTGGCGCGAGAAACGCAACGTCAAAGGCACAACGACCAACACGGTTGGTCCCGAAGAGATCGCACATATCGTTTCAACGTGGACGCGAATTCCGGTGAGCAAGCTCAAAGAAGAAGAAACCCTCAAGCTGCTCAACATGGAGGGGGCGCTGCACAAGCGCATCGTCGGCCAGGACGAGGCGATCAAGGTTATCACGCGGGCGATTCGAAGAGCGCGCGCCGGGCTCAAGAGTCCCATGCGGCCCATTGGGTCGTTCATATTTCTGGGCCCGACTGGCGTTGGCAAAACAGAGCTCGCGCGAACGCTGGCGGAATTTCTCTTCGACGACGTGGACGCGATGGTTCGCATCGACATGTCCGAGTACATGGAGAAATATTCGGTCTCGCGGCTGGTCGGCGCGCCACCAGGCTATGTAGGATACGAAGAGGGTGGCCAGCTCACGGAGGCGGTTCGCCGGCGTCCGTACGCCGTGGTACTACTGGACGAGATCGAGAAGGCTCATCCGGACGTCTTCAACCTGCTGCTGCAAGTTCTTGAAGATGGGCGGCTGACCGACTCCCAAGGTCGCGTGGTGGATTTCAAACACAGCCTCATCATCATGACGAGCAACGTGGGCACCATGGGGATGGTCAAGTCAGCCGAAATCGGCTTCCGTTCGACGAAGGAAGAGGGTTCGACGGCCATTCGCTACGAGCGGATGAAGAACAAAATCCTAGAAGAAGTCAAGCATCTCTTCCGGCCGGAGTTTCTTAACCGCATCGACGAGGTCGTTGTCTTTCATTCGCTCGACCTCGACGAGATCAAGCAAATCGTCGCGCTTGAGCTGGCCAAGGTCGTCAAAGAGCTGGAGAACCAGCGCGTGACCCTCGACGCAACCGAGGCGGCGAAGGAGTTCATCGCCAAGGAAGGCTGGGATCCTCAGTTTGGCGCGCGGCCTCTGCGCCGAGCCATCCAACGTCTGGTCGAGGATCCGCTCTCCGAAGAGCTGCTGCGAGGCACCTTCAAGGTGGGCGATCACATCCAGATGGACGTCGAAGAGGGCAAGTCGGTCTTTCGCAAGATCGGCGAACCGCTCAAGCCGCCAGCTCCTCAACCGACCGGCTCCTAGTTCCGCGGGGGCGATTGAAAAATCGCCCCTTCGTTTGCGCCTCTACGCGCGATTGGAAATCGCCCCGCCAAGGTAATGTAGGGGGCGATTGGAAAATCGCCCCTCGTTATGAAATGGGATGAACTCTCCGCGATCTCGACCTTCGTCACGATGATCATTATCGCAGCATCGGCGATCGCAGCCGTCTTTCAGTTGCGCCACATGCGCGCGGGCAACGCCATCAGCGGTTTTCTCGGTTTCATGGACAAGTGGTCGAGCCCGCAAGCTCGCGAACACGCAAACTTCGTGTTCAGTGGGGAGTTGGAGCGTAAGCTGACCGACCCTACGTTTCGAGCGGAGCTAGCTAGCCCAATCATCGATAGGCTCGCGCACCCCGAAGTTCAGTATCTGGATTTTTGGGAGTCGCTCGGAGGCATGCTCAAACTGGGCTACATTGCCGACGAGACGGTGATGGAATCGGGAGGTCCAACGGCGATCAGGGCGTGGCAGAAGCTCGTACCCGTGATTGCGATCATTCGCCGCAAGCGCGGCCCGCAAGCTTACGATAACTTTGAGTATCTTGTCTCGCGCGCCATAATTTGGGAATCAAAGCACCCGGACGGCCTCTTTCCAAGGAACACCCCCCATCTTCCGGTCGTTGACTCGTTTCCGGCGGATCCGAAGTTGTGACCATCTCACCCGAGATTGTAAGCACCGTTTTCGCCGGCGGCACCTTCGTGGTCATTGGCGCCACTGCAATCGCTGCCCTCATTCAGCTGCGTCATCTGCGCGCGAGTAACCAGCTCAACGCGCTCCTGACCTTAATGGAGTTATGGAATCAAGCGCCGCTGCAAGAGCATCTTGCCTATGTGCGCGGTGAGTTGCAACAGCAACTTAAGGAGCCGGGCTTCCTCGCCGAGCTTGCCGCGCACCTCGCAAAGGGGCCGATCTCGCGGACCCAGCACGTGGAGAGGCGCAATGACAAACAAGCCGACGCTTGGGATCCTCGTTGGTGGCGGCCCCGCACCAGGGATCAATGGCGTTATCGCTTCGGCGACCATTGAAGCGATCAATGAAGGTTGCCGGGTCATCGGGATCTACGATGGGTACCAGTGGCTCGTACAAGGCGATGCGACGCATAGCGCGCAGCTTGTCATTGAAGACGTCAGCCGCATCCACTGGCTGGGCGGGTCGATTCTACGAACCTCTCGCACCAACCCGGCAAGAGACGAGCGATCGCTTGATAACGCCGTGACTGCACTGCAGACGCTAGGCATCAGCCACTTGTTGTGCATTGGCGGTGACGATACGACTTTCGGGGCTGCCCGCATTGCCGAACGCGCCGCTGGCTCGATCCATGTCGCCACGGTCCCCAAGACAATTGACAACGATTTGCCGCTGCCGGACAACATGCCGACCTTTGGTTTCGAAACCGCCCGTGCGGTAGGAACGAACATTGTCGAAAGCTTGATGGAAGACGCGCGCACAACCACTCGCTGGTACATCGTCATCACGATGGGCAGAAAATCCGGCGCGCTGGCTCTCGGGATCGCCAAAGCGGCTGGCGCGACGCTGGCGGTGATACCTGAAGAGTACCGCGCGGGCACGGTGCCGCTGAGCATCGTGACCGACACGATTGTTGGCAGCATCATCAAGCGCCGAGTTTCCGAGCACAATCACGGGGTAGCCGTTATCGCCGAGGGGCTTGCCGAACGGCTCGATCCAAAAGAGCTCGGATCGCTGGAAAGCGCCGGACGCGACGCTTACGGCAACGTTCGTCTTACGGACGTTGATCTGGGTGATCTGCTGAAACGCTCGCTAACGGCGGCGCTCAAAGCGCTGGCCTTGGACGTGACGATCGTCGCCAAGGATATTGGGTACGAATTGCGCTGCGCAAAGCCGGTCGCATTTGATGTCGAGTACGCACGAACGCTGGGTTACGGGGCCGTGCGGTATTTGCTCTCGGGCGGGTCTGGCGCGATGGTGGCTCTTCGAGGTGGCAAAGTTACGCCGGTGACGCTGCAGGAGATGCTCGACCCCGCGACCGGCCGCGTGCGCGTTCGACTGGTTGACACACAGACCGAGGCCTACGAAGTTGGCCGCAAGTACATGATTCGATTGGAGCCGGCCGACTTGAAACCGCCGCGATTGTCAGCGCTGGCGGCGGCTGCCCGATTGGAACCGAGCGAGTTTCAAAAGCGATTTGAGCCGGTCGTGAACGGCCCCTAAGGTCAGACGCGGGCCCGCCACGCCGTTTCCCTTCAACAAGCTGGCGATCGTGGCAGGCGTCTGACGCAGGGCATATTTCGTGAGCTTCACCGACGTGCCGGATTTCTGAACCGTAAAGCAAATGTCGTCCATGAGCGATCGCATAATGAAAATGCCGAGCCCGCGCATCCCGAGATTTTCGGGATCGCTGCACTCGCCCTTTCCCGCGGGATCGAAGCCTGCCCCGCGATCGGTGACTTCGATCGTCAACTCGCCGTTTTCATAGGAACAACGAACCGTAAAATGGCCGGCAGCCACATGCCCGTGCTCGGCGGCGTTGTTGCACGCCTCTCCCACGGCCAAAGCAATGTCATTGATGTCGTTTGGATAGAGCCCGCAACTGCGGGCAAATCCGGCAACGTCTCGCCGGGCTTTTGGCACCGATGGGTAGCTGCTCGGGTACTGCCGCTTAAACGTCCTCATGACGCGATCATACTAATATCTAGCATTCCCGCGTGCGCCGTACCAAAACCTTATTCTAACCACTTTTCGCTCCGATGAATCCGGCGGTCACCAAATTAGTGCCGAAAAAGTAGCCAAGTTCTCGATAATCGCCGGTGCCAAGGACGACGACGTCGGCCCGTTTGCCCGCGGTGAGCGTGCCGATTTCGCCAGCCAGTCCGAGCGAATAGGCGGCGTTGAGGGTGATCGCGACGATCGTTTCGTGGGCCGTCATGCCCATTTTGCGGCGCGCGAGATACGCGATCGTTTGCAGCGAGAAGCAGGGGCAGGTTCCCGGATTAAAATCAGTTGCAAGAGCAACTGGCACTCCCGCCTCGATCAGCTTGCGAGCGGGCGCATAGTTTGGTAAACCCAGGTATTCGACCGTGCCGGGGCACAGCACGGCCACGCACCCGGCGGCCGCAATCGCTTCGATACCCTCTTTGTCGACGAAGTTGAGATGATCGACAGACATCGTACGCAGCCTGGCGGCGACCTCGGCGCCACCGCTTTTGGCCAGCTCGTCGGCGTGAATGCGCAAGCGGAGTCCTGTGGCGGCGCACGCTCGCAAAAAGCGCTCGGATTGTTGCGGAGTGAAGAATCCATTTTCACAAAACGCATCTGCAAACCAGGCTATCCCTTGCTCGGCGACGCGCGGCAAGACGCGATCGCACAATTCGTCGACGAACGCGTCGTAGTCGTCAAACTCAGGGGCAAGCGCATGGGCGCCGCAAAATGTGGGCACGATGCGGGGCAGGTCCGGCCGCGTCCCCAAGCGTGCCATCACGGAGAGAAGGAGCAACTCGCCCTGTGTGTTGAGCTCGTAGCCGCTTTTGATTTCGGCCGTCGTGGTGCCGTGATCGCGCATGCGCACAAGATGGCGCGCGCCGATTTCCAAAAGCGCTGCTTCGCCCGCGGCGCGCGTTTGCTCGATCGTGTATACCATGCCAAGTGAGGGCTTCCGGCCTGCGGCCAAGTCTTCGAAATCCGAAATTCGGTTGCCGGCAAAGAGTGCGTGTGTGTGCGCGTCGACGAATCCTGGCATCACCACGTCGCCTGCCGCATCGTGTTCCTCGAAGCTAGAGAAGCGAGAGCGCGCGTGCGCGACGGCGCCTGCACACTCCTTGTGCAAGCCGACAGCCGTAATGACCCCATTTTCAACCAGCAGCGTGCCGCGCTCGATCACTCCGAGATCGTCTACTTGGATCTGGGCCTGTGCTCCGGCAGCCGCAGCGAGCGGAGCAAGACTAAGGAGCGTTGCATTGTGAATGGAGTAGGAAGGTAGTCGCGCGAACTTCTTCGCGCGCTGCGGCTCTACCACGTTACCTGCGAGCGCTCCACGTTCTCGAAGTGAAGATAGTAGGAAGCGCTGGCCAAAATGGTGTCCAGGGGCGCTAGGCCGACGAGTTCGCAGCCGCAGATGCTGACGCCGGCGGCGGCCGCCTCGCGGCGAATAAGTTCGGTGACGCGGTACAGCGGAATTGCGTTGACGTTGACGACGTTCATCGAGACTTGCACGATATTATCAGGCAGCGAGAAGCCCAATGCTTTGATCCCGAGAAAACCGCCGCTGCGCTGGCGGACCGCAACTGCGATGCGCTCGGCAAGCTTGACGTCCGCGCTCGCCAAATTCACGTTGAAAGCAATCAAGAAGTCTCGAGCACCAACGGCAACTGCGCCGGCGCTGGCATGCAGTTGCGGCTCGCCGACGTCCGGACGGCGGTCGGGCTCTTTGACGGCGGTGAGCAGCCCTTCGAACTGTCCTTTGCGAACCGCCGCGAGATCGCGTCGCTCGGGGCGGGTGGCCGCCGCCTCGTAAAAATAAGAAGGAACGCGATAGCGCTCCCACAGGCCCTGAGCGCAGCGCCGCGCCAGCAGCACGGCTTCATCCATGCTGGCGCCGTCGAGTGGGATGAAGGGGATGACGTCGACTGCCCCCATGCGCGGATGTTCCCCGTGGTGGGTTCGCAAGTCGATGTTCTCGATGGCGCCTCCGGCCAGGCGCAACGCCGCCTCGACCACGCCGTCGCCGCTGCCGACGAGCGTGTACACCGAGCGGTTATGTGATGCGTCGCTCTGGGTATCGATGAGCGTCACGCCGGGAGCGTCGGCCGCCAGTTGCCCGATCTTTGCAATGACGTCTGCACGCCTGCCCTCTGAAATGTTCGGCACGCACTCAAAGAGTTTTGGCATCTGGCACTGGTGAGTTGGCGTCGAGCAGGCTGCGTCCCTTTGGATAGGAAAGGAGCAGGCTGTTCATGGCCGTTCTTGAGACGCGTGTCGATACTTCATCGCCCGAATTCGCCCACAACCGCCAGTTCTTTATCGATTTACTGAGCGAACTCTCCGCGCGCACTGCGCGAGTGAATCACGGAGGCGGCGCAGAGGCGATGGCGTTGCACGTCTCCCGAAAAAAACTGCCGGTTCGCGATCGAATTTCGCGCCTCATCGATCCGGATACCCCATTCCTTGAGTTTTCTGCGCTCGCAGCGTGGGATCTGTACAAAGGAGAGGCGCCGAGCGCAGGTTTGGTTACTGGGATCGGCGTTGTGTGCGCGCGCGAGTGCGTCATCGTGGCGAACGATGCAACGGTCAAAGGCGGTACCTACTTTCCGCTGACGGTCAAAAAACATCTGCGTGCGCAGGAAATAGCCGAGCAAAACTATCTCCCATGCGTCTATTTGGTCGATTCGGGCGGCGCGTTCTTACCGCTCCAGGCAGAAGTCTTTCCCGACCGCGACCACTTTGGCCGAATTTTCTACAATCAGGCGCGCATGTCGAGCAAGGGTATCGCGCAAATCGCGGCGGTGATGGGCTCGTGCACCGCAGGCGGCGCGTATGTTCCAGCGATGTCGGACGAAACCGTCATCGTCAAGGGCGAAGGCACTATTTTTTTGGGCGGCCCCCCTTTGGTGAAAGCCGCAACTGGAGAGATTGTCACAGCCGAAGAATTGGGCGGCGCGGACGTGCATTCACGTATCTCCGGCGTCACCGATCACTACGCGCTGTCTGACGAGCAGGCGCTCGGGATTTGCCGGGAAATCGTCGCCAACCTTGCCTACGAGAAAAAGGTGCCATGGCCGGTCCAAGAACCCCAGCCGCCCGCGTACGATCCCAGAGAACTCTATGGCATCGTGCAGCGTGACTGGCGCAAGCCCTACAACGTGCACGAGGTCATCGCCCGCATTGTCGACGCGAGCGAGTTTCATGAGTTTAAAGCGCTCTACGGGCAAACCGTTGTTTGCGGGTTCGCGCACATCGAAGGCTATCCGGTCGGCATCATCGCCAACCAAGGAATTCTCTTCTCGCAAAGCGCGCTCAAGGTAACCCACTTCATAGAACTGTGCTGCGAGCGAGGCATCCCGCTCGTCTTCTTGCAGAATATTACGGGCTTTATGGTGGGCAAGCAGTACGAGGAGGGCGGCATCGCCAAAGACGGAGCGAAAATGGTGATGGCGGTCGCGAACGCGCAAGTGCCGAAATTCACCGTGATCATTGGCGGCTCGTTCGGCGCGGGCAACTATGGCATGTGCGGCCGAGCATATTCCCCCCGTCAGCTTTGGATGTGGCCGAATGCGCGCATCTCGGTGATGGGCGGCCCCCAAGCCGCAAGCGTGCTGCTCACCGTGCGCATGGAAGGGATGGAGCGCCAAGGTAAGACGATGAACGTGGACGAGCAGCGCGAGTTTACGCAACCTATTCTGGAGAAATACGAAGCCGAGGGAAATCCTTATTACAGCACCGCCAGACTTTGGGATGATGGCATCATCGATCCCGCTCAAACGCGTGAGGTGCTGGCGCTAGGGATTTCAGCAGCCGCAAACGCGCCGCCGCTTCCGACCAAATTCGGCATCTTCCGCATGTAACAAGCGAGTGTAGGGAGCGATTGGCAAATCGCCCCAAGAGAAAAGTGTAGGGGGCGACTGTCAAGTCGCCCCAAGACAAATGTAGCGGGCGACTGTCAAGTCGCCCATCGTAGGGGATAATTGCGATGCCGGATCCAGTGCGACTGATCGAGGATGGAAACGTCACCCACGTGCGACTCAATCGCCCGGATGTGCGCAACGCCCTCGACATCGAGACGATCGCCAAGTTAACCGAGATTTTTCTCGAGCTTGGACGTCAAGACTCTTTGCGGGCGGTGGTCCTCGAGGGAGAGGGTGCCATCTTCTGCGGAGGTGCGGATATCAAGTACATGCGCGCCGCTCTTGCGCTTTCCGAAACGCAAAATTTCGAGGACGCCTTGCGGCTGTCGGACATGTTTGCCGCGATTGACAGTTGTCCGTGCCCGACCGTCGCAAAAGTGCAAGGCGCAGCGCTTGGCGGGGGAGCGGGGCTCATCGCAGTCTGCGACATCGTCATTGCAGAAGAAGATGCCCTGTTCGGGTTCACCGAAGCGAAACTTGGTATCGTGCCGGCGGTCATTTCACCATTTGTACTGCGGAAAATTGGCCCGAGTCACGCTCGAGCGCTCTTCCCGAGCGCCGAGCGCTTTAGCGCCGAGCGCGCATTGCGGATCGGATTGGTGCACGAGGTCGTACCGCCCGGACAACTCGACGCCTCGACGGAAAGCAAAGTCAGCGAAGTGCTCACGAGCGGGCCGTCCGCCGCAAGGCTCGCCAAACAAATTGCCCGCACGGTCACAGCCTTAAGCGCCGAAGAGGCGCGACACTGGACGGCCGAACGGATCGCAAGCCAGCGCATCAGCGCCGAGGGCCAAGAAGGCTTGCGCGCCTTTCTCGACAAGCGCCGCCCAGCGTGGCTCAAGTAAAGCCGTTCGAGTCGGTTCTGATCGCGAATCGCGGCGAAATCGCCGTGCGAGTCGCGCGCACCTGCCGGGAGCTCGGCGTTCGATCAATCGCCGTGTACTCTGACGCCGATGCCGGCGCGCTTCATACCAAAGTGTGCGATGAAGCCATCGCAATTGGGGGCGTTTCTCCCAAGGATTCCTACCTGCGCGGCGGCGCGATCATCGAAGCGGCGAGGCGTTCGGGCGCGCAAGCCATCCATCCGGGCTACGGATTTCTCTCGGAAAATGCATCATTCGCCCGCGCGTGCGCTCAGGCTGGCATCGTCTTTGTTGGCCCTGGGCCCGATGCGATGGCCGCAGTCGGCGACAAGATCTTCGCAAAGCAGACAGCGATTGAGTGCGGTGTTCCCGTCGTTGCGGGATATAACGAGCGAGATCAGTCCAAAGAAACTTTGGAGGCGCATGCTCGCGAGATCGGGCCGCCGCTCCTCATCAAGGCTGCGGCAGGCGGCGGCGGCAGAGGGATGCGCCTCGTCCAAGACCTCGCCCAGTTCGACACAGCCCTCGAAGGCGCGAAGCGCGAAGCACAAGCTGCGTTCGGCGATTCAACCGTGTTTCTCGAGCGCTACGTGGCGACGCCGCGACACATCGAGATTCAAGTTCTTGCAGACAATTTTGCAAATATCATGACCTTCGTCGAGCGGGAGTGCTCGATTCAACGGCGTTATCAAAAGATTCTCGAGGAGTCACCATCGTCCGCAGTAGGGATTGAGCTCCGCGGCGCGCTTCAAGACGCCGCAACCAAGATCGCCCGAGCCGTCGGGTATCGAAATGCGGGCACGGTTGAATTCATGCTCGATGAGAACGGCAGTTTCTATTTTTTGGAGATGAACGCCCGGCTGCAAGTGGAGCATCCGGTCACCGAAATGGTGACCGGAATGGATTTGGTTCGGGAACAGTTGTGGATCGCCGCCGGCCGCGAACTCGAGAGTGGTCGCGCGAATTCATTCGCGCGTATCGAACCTCGCGGTCACGCAATCGAGGTGCGCATCTATGCCGAAGATACGGCTTTGGGTTTCCTCCCATCTACGGGCCCTATTACGAGCTTCGAGCCCCCAAGGTTGGCGGGTATTCGCAACGACGTTGCCGTCGAAGCGGGATCGATCGTATCGCCGGCCTACGACTCGATGATCGCCAAGCTCATCGCGCATCGAGAGACTCGCGCGGAGTCCATTTCGTTGCTTCGTCAAGCGCTGGATGAATATATCGTTGGGGGCGTTGCAACAAACGTTGGATTCTTGCGCTGGCTTGTCGATCAACCAGATTTCGTCGCGGGCCGGACGCACACTGACTTTATCGAAAAACATCTCGGAAGCGCGAATAAATTCGTGCCGCGTGAGGATCGCGATCTGGCGGCACTCGCTGCAGCCGGCGCGCTTGCGTCGCTTCCGATCTTCCCGCCGGCAAAGCCGGCGACCGCCAGTCTGAATCTTGGCGGGTGGCGGCACTCCGCCAGTCCGCGCGTCATCGACTTTGCCGAACCCCCCGCTCGGATTGACGCACGCTGGCTTTACGGCAACACCGCGTGGCATTGCAGCGCTGTGAATAAAGAAGCGCGGGTCCATTCGCTTGGTGGCGGTGTCTTCGCATTGACGTCGAACAGCAGTCGATTAAAGTTTGCGGCTTGGCGAACCCCCGAAGGAGTTGCGTCGAGCCTGCGGGGAGAGGTGGCGAGGTTCGCCTTGGCGCAGCCGCCGTCGGCATCCGCGGAGACTGTGCGCCGTCAGGGCACGGATGGCGCGACAGGCTCGGTGCAGGCGTCGATGAGCGGTACGATTGTCAAAGTGAACGTCAAATCAAGTGATGTCGTCAACGGGTTTACGGTCTTGGTGGTCATGGAGGCGATGAAGATGGAGCACACGGTTGTCGCCCCCTACCCAGGAACCGTCACCAAAGTCTTGGTGCAGCCTGGTCAGACGGTCAGCGCAGGTGAGACGCTGGTCCTGCTGACGGAAGGCTGATACATGGCTGCAGCATTCTCATCGCTGCCCAAGCGAGTTTCGGTCGTTGAAGTGGGACCGCGCGACGGGCTGCAAAATGAAGGCACAAGCATCCCCACTGCAGTCAAAGTAGCCTTTGTCAACGCGCTATCGGATGCCGGGCTTCCCACCATTGAAGTGACGTCGTTCGTGCGCCCGGATTCGATACCGCAACTCACGGATGCAGAAGACGTGATGCAGTCCATAGACCGCAAGCCTGGAGTTCGCTATCCGGTCCTCGTTCCCAACGAACGTGGTTTCGATCGGGCCGTCAGCGCTGGTGCCAATGAAATTGCCCTCTTCACGGCGGCCTCCGAGTCATTTGCCCAACACAATATCAACGCCACCATCGCGCAGTCAATTGAACGCTTTACACCGGTCGTAGAACGCGCCAAAAAGATGGACATGCGCGTTCGAGGCTACGTGTCAACCGCCTTTGGCTGCCCGTACGAGGGCCAGGTCGAGCCGCAAGCGGTGCTTGACGTGGTCCACAAGCTGCTCGAACTCGGCGTCGACGAGATCAGTGTCGGCGACACGATCGGCGTTGCAACGCCAACACAGGTAGCGCAGGTGTGCGCGCTTCTCTTGCGCACCGTGGGCGCGGGGAGACTAGCGCTCCATTTCCACGATACGCGCGGTACAGCTCTCGCGAACGTTGTTGCCGGGTTGCTTTCCGGAATCGCAATTTTTGATTCGTCTGCGGGTGGTCTGGGTGGATGCCCCTACGCGCCAGGCGCGGCGGGGAACCTCGCCACCGAAGATCTCATTTATATGTTGGACGGGATGGGGATTCAGACTGGCGTGGATCTCGATCGCGTCGTCCAGGCGTCTCTCCTCATCGCGGCACACCTAGACCACCCGCTGACGTCAAAATACTTTCAGGCTGCTACGTCCTAAGGCGCTTCGCGTTGAGCAGCGTGTTGGTTGCCTCGTCAAAGGTACGCGGCAGGCCGGTGCTGGCATTGCGTAATGCGATGCCCAATGATGCTTTGATTCCATCTTTGTGAAACCCGCCGTTGATGCGGTCGAACATACCCTTGGCGCCCTTTAAGCCACACTCGACGGCAAGAATCGCGAATTCATCCTCGCCCGTGCGGGCAACGATGTCATAGCCGCGACACGCACGCTTGAGAATCTGCGAGGCTCGCACGAGCATCTCGTCGCCCTTCTCGCGACCTTGAGAGTCGTTGACCGCGCGCAGACCATCGATGTCGACGCATATCACGCAAGCTGAATGATTGTGGCGCGCGCAACGCGACTCTTCTGCTACGAGGATGCGATCCCACGCCCGGCGATTGAACGTTTGCGTAAGCTTATCAACGAGCACTTCGCCGCCTTCGGCGACAATCTGGTGCGCGCTGTCACCCGCGCTTTTCTCGCGCGAGACGATCGCGCCGAGCAACCCTGCCACCATCTCGACAAGCCACTGCTGCGCTTTTAGCTCGTCGCCTTTGGGTTCTCGGTCCAATCCGGCGAGGGTGCCGTAGAGTTTGCCATCGGCGAGCGAAAGCGGAGCACCTATGTACGCACCAATGTGCAAGGCTTGCGTGAGAGGCGCGGAAGCGTAGGCGCCAACTTCCGCAACCTTTGGAGCAACGCGGGGTCCGCTGCCGGCGAGCATACGCGCGCAGAGCGTGTCCCCCCACAACATGCTGTCGCCGTTTTTTACCGCGAAGTTGTCGCCAACGCAACTGAGGACGATCAGTTCGTCACCCGCGAGCCGGGTGATCATCCAAAACTGCAGTCCGACTTTCTCGCGCAAGAGGCCAAGCGCTACTTCTGCCGCCGAGCCAAAATCCTCGTATTGCTGCGGTTGCGGTTCGTCGCTCATCTATCTATACATATCGGCGGTTTGAGCATTCTCAGCCATCACGCTTCTAAATCGGGCACGTCCCACAGCAGGACCTCACCTTTGCCGCCAATCTCCAAGGCCGAAGTGCCGGCCATCCTTACGGCATCGCCTGTCCGCAGTGTGTGGCCATTGGCTGTGACCTCCCCTTCGGCGACAAATAGAAAGCCCAGTCGCGGCGGGTCCAGGGCATACGTCAGCGAGCCGTTTTCCAGGCGAGAGACAAGGAAGGCCGCATCTTGACTGAGCGTGACCGGTGCAGCGGCACCGGGTCTGCCGCTCGCCACCAGGAGCCATTGATCGAGCCGGTCATTGGTTGTGAACTCAACTTGGCCGTAGCGAGGCGCCTGGGGCAGCGGACCTTGGCGTGCGCTTGGGGGAAGGACCCACATCTGCACCAGGTGCAGTTCGTCCGTGGCAGAGTGATTGAATTCGGAATGCCTCACGCCGGTGCCAGCGCTCATGTACTGGACGCCGCCGGGACCGACAACGCCATGATTGCCCATGCTGTCCTTGTGCTCGAGTTCACCGGAAAGCACGTACGTAATGATTTCCATGTCGCGATGCGGATGCGGCGGGAAACCCTCGTTTGGGGCAATCCGATCGTCGTTCAAAACGCGCAGCGCGCCCCAGTGGAGGTTATTCGGATCCTGATATTCCGCAAAGCTGAATGAGAAGCACGTCTTGAGCCAGCCATGATCGGCGCAGAAGCGCTCATTGCTTTTTTGAATCGAGAAAATGGGTGCCTTGATTGCCATATCAATACCTCATTTCATAACCGCCAGTCTATCCCGTTGCGATCGGCGGCAGCCCGTGCTTCTTCGTAACCCGCATCTGCGTGGCGCACGATTCCAATGCCTGGGTCGGTCGTAAGGACGCGGTTCAATCGTCCTGCGGAATCGTCGGAGCCGTCCGCAACCACCACCATGCCCGCGTGAATTGAGTACCCGATGCCAACGCCACCCCCGTGGTGCACGCTGACCCAATGGGCCCCACCAACCGCGTTGAGCAGCGCGTTGAGGATGGGCCAGTCCGCGATTGCATCGGAACCATCTTTCATCGCTTCGGTTTCGCGATAGGGCGAGGCCACCGAACCGCAATCAAGATGGTCGCGTCCAATAACGATAGGTGCCGCTAGCTCTCCGCGTTTTACCATCTCATTGATGCGCAGGCCGAACGCGCGCCGCTCGCCGTAGCCCAGCCAGCAAATACGGGCCGGGAGGCCTTGGAACTTCACTCGCTCGCGCGCTAGTTCAATCCAGCGCCGCAAGTGGTCGTTCTCGGGAAACGTATCAAGCAGAGCGTCGTCAAGCTTTGCGATGTCGGCTGGATCGCCGGAAAGTGCAGCCCAGCGAAATGGGCCCTTCCCTTCGCAAAAGAGTGGCCGAATGAACGCCGGCGTGAAGCCAGGGAATGCGAAAGCGTCCGCCACGCCCGCCGAGCGTGCTTGCGCGCGAATGTTGTTGCCGTAGTCAAAGACGACCGCGCCGGCGTGCATGAAGCCAGTCATCGCGTTGACATGCGCGGCAATTGATTCGAGCGCTCGCTTCTCGTAACGCTCAGGATCCTGCTCGCGAAGCTCGTTTGCTCCTTCGAGCGACACGCCTGCAGGCACGTAACCATTAAGCGTATCATGAGCCGATGTCTGGTCCGTCACGACATCGATAGGAGCATTTCGTTTCAACAGCTCGGGAAAAACTTCTGCGGCATTGCCGATCAGGCCAATAGAGAGCGCCTTGCCTACCTTGGCTGCGGCTTGCGCTTTGGCAAGCGCTTCGTCGATTGATGCCGCCGATTCGTCGCAGTAGCGCCCTTCGATACGCCGGCGGATCCTGTCGGGATCGACTTCGACCACGATCGCCACGCCACCGTTCATCGTAATGGCGAGCGGTTGGGCCCCACCCATGCCGCCGAGGCCCGCGGTGAGCGTGATCCTGCCCCGCAAACTTCCGCCGAAGTGTTGGCGTGCGAGCGCCGCAAACGTCTCGTACGTTCCTTGGAGTATGCCCTGCGTGCCGATGTAGATCCATGAGCCGGCAGTCATTTGCCCGTACATCGTCAGACCCGCAGCCTCGAGCTCGCGGAACGTCTTCCAGTTCGCCCACGCGGGCACGAGCAAGGAGTTGGCAAGAAGTACTCGAGGCGCCGCCTCGTGCGTTTGGAAAACCGCGACGGGCTTACCTGACTGGACGAGGAGCGTTTCATCGTTTCGCAATCGCTGCAGCGTGCGCACGATAGCATCGTATGCTTCCCACGAGCGAGCTGCGCGCCCGCTGCCGCCGTACACGACGAGATCCTGTGGCCGCTCCGCGACCTCGGGATCTAAATTGTTCATGAGCATTCGCATGGCGGCTTCTTGTCCCCAACCAAGACACGTGCGCGAGGGGCCTCGCGGTGCACGCACGACGCGCGGTGCTGACGCAGTGCTCATGTCTTCAGAGCGCTCCTATCTCACTTTCCACAGCTGCAACAAGCTTGCCGCTGCGCACGAGATCGAGAGCCACCTCGACGTCTTGACTGAGATTACGATCTGAGCTCAAGTGCGGCACGTGCTCGCGGATCAGGCGATGCGCGCAGCCGGTGCCTCGACCAAATGCGTGCGGTTTGCGGAAATCAAGCGCTTGGGCTGCAACGAGCAGCTCAATCGCAACAACCGTTTCGTAATTTGCGACGACGGAAGAGCACTGACGCGCCGCGATCGTCCCCATGCTGTTGTGATCCTCTTGCCCAGCAGACGTTGGGATGGAATCGACCGAAGCCGGCGCGGACAGCGTCTTATTTTCGCTCACCAATGCCGCGGCGGTGTATTGGGCCAGCATGTAGCCGCTGCACAAGCCGAATCGCTCGGTCAGAAACGGAGGCAGCCCTTCCGCGCCAAAAAGCAGTTTGTCAATGCGCCGCTCGGCGATGGAGGATGCGTCCGTCAGCGCGATCTTCGCGTAGTCGAGCGCGAGACCGACGGGCCCGCCATGGAAGTTTCCGTTGCTCACGAGCGACCCGTCGTCGGCGAAAATAATCGGGTTGTCGGTGACCGAGTTGATCTCGATATCGAGCGTGTTGTGTGCGAAACGCAGCGTATCACGCGCTGCGCCATGGACAACGGGCATGCAGCGAAACGAATACGGATCCTGCACGCGGTCGCAATCACGATGCGAAGCAAGCACGCCCGAACCTTGCAGCAACCGCCGGATGTTGGCGGCGGCATGGGCTTGCCCGTGATGCGGGCGCAATGCATTAATGCGCTCTGCAAAAGCGCTATCGGTTCCGAAGTAGGCTTCAAGGCTCATGGCCCCGGTGATGTCAGCCGCCCGGAGCGCATTGTCGGCGCGCACGAGCGCGAGAGCGCCGATGCCGGTCATGATTTGCGTGCCGTTGATCAGCGAAAGTCCCTCTTTAAATGAAAGAGTGAGCGGTAACAGACCTGCGCGCTCGAGCGCCGTCTTGCCGCTGACCCGCTCGTTTCCCACCCAAGCTTCACCGTCGCCAATAAGAACCAGCGCCATGTGCGCGAGCGGCGCCAGATCCCCAGAACAGCCAACCGACCCCTGCGATGGAATCACCGGGGTCACATTGCGGTTGAGCAACTCGATGAGCAGCGAGATCACCTCGACACGTACGCCGCAGTACCCCCGCGCGAGCGAATGAGCGCGCAACAGCATGCTTGCCCGAGCAGCGGCCCACGGGAGCGGCTCGCCCACGCCACACGCGTGGCTCAAAATCAGATTTCGCTGGAGTTCTGTCGCCTCGGTTGGATCGATCCTGACGTTCTTGAGTCGACCGAAACCCGTCGTGACACCGTAGATTCGTCCGTTGGAGGCAACGGCGCGCTCGACAACTTCGCGAGCAGCGGCGATGCGCGGCAAAGCGCGCGAGTCGAGCGCAACGCCAACGCCGTGGGTTGCGATGCGAGCGACGAGCTCTAATGTGAGATTTGTTCCATCGATGTGAACGATCGGCGCTGTCTGCATCATGACGCTTGTTCGGGCCGGCCGGGGCCGCTTCCGGCTGGCCAAGGTCACGGCTTTCCAGAACCGAATCCAGCGGCCAAGCGGAGGAATGCTTTGTGGGGCGATTTTTGAAGTCGCCCCCTACAGCAAGATGAGCTGGGGATGCAGGTTCAGATCGCCATCGATGGACCGGTTGCGTCGGGCAAAAGCACCGTCGCAAAAAGACTTGCCGAAAGGCTCGGCTTCGCATTCTTAGACACGGGTGCGCTTTACCGCGCAGTCGCCTACGTTGCTCTCAACGCCGGCGTTGCATCTGACGATGCAGTTGGAGTTGATAAACTCGTTGCGCGCGCCACACCCGAAGTTGTTCTGGATCAACGCAATCCGCTGAGCTACCGCATCCGCATTGATGGCAAGTTGCTGGGGCGAGAGCTCTTTTCGCCTCAGGTTTCGCAAGCCGTCTCGCCGATCGCCGCCATGCCCGCCGTGCGGCAGCGGCTCATCGGTGCGCAGCGCGCGTTTGCCGAGAAGCGTGACGTGGTCATGGCTGGGCGTGACATCGGCACGGTCGTGCTCCCCGATGCGCGCTTCAAGTTTTTTCTCACGGCTTCGGTGGACGCGCGAGTTGATCGTCGCTTGCGCGAACTGCACGAAGCCGGCATTCGGATGGAGCGTGACGAATTGCGCCGCGAGATCATCCTGCGCGACAAGCGCGATACCACTCGCGAAGTATCGCCTTTAATGAGAGCGCCAGATGCCATTGAAATCGACACATCGGATTTGACCGTCGAACAAGTTGCAGACGCGCTCGAGCGCACGGTGAAAAACGGACAGGTATGACCCTGTACAACTTTGTCAAAGTAGTGCTGCGCCCAGCCACGACGCTGGCGTTCGACGCGCGCGTCAGTGGTGTCGAAAACGTACCCACCGATGGACCGCTCGTCGTAGCTTCCAATCACCTCTCGTATTGGGACCCGCCGCTCTTAGGGACGTGGTTTCCTCGCACGATACATTTTATGGCCAAGCGCGAACTCTTCGCGAATCGTTTGTTTGGGTCGATCCTCACTCGCGTGCACGCGTTCCCGGTCGAACGCGAAAGTGCCGACGTCGGCGCAATACGCCGAGCCCTGCGTATTCTAAAAGAGGGTGAAGTCGTCGGCATCTTTCCGGAAGGACGGCGCAATACGCAAGGAGATGTGCAAGCCCGCAACGGTGCCGTGTTGCTTGCCGCCACCGCAAAGTGCCCGCTCGTGCCGGTCGCCCTTGTTGGCACAAATGTCGCAGCCCGGCGGCTTCGCGCAAGCCATGTCCGAGTGTGCATCGGGGCGCCCTTGAGGTTCCAGGGAAGCGAACGAAAGCCAACGAAAAACGAGTTGACTGGTTGGACTGAGCTGCTTGCGGCGCGAATTGCCGAATTGATGGGTAAGGATGCAGATTCAAAAAGCTCGGACTCAGGGGTTCTGCTTCGGCGTTGAGCTGACGTATAAGAAGGCGCTTTCCGAAACCTCGGAACGCGACGATGTCCACACGATGGGGAACATCGTGCATAATCCGCTCATCGTGAAGGAGCTCGACGAAAAAGGTTTGCGTAACGTCGAATCCCTGGACGATATCTCGAAAGGCACCCTTTTTGTCCGCGCGCATGGTTTACCACCCCAGACCATTGAAGCGGCGGAAGCCAAGGGGCTGCGCGTGGTTGACGCGACGTGCCCAATGGTCACTCGTACCCAGCGGCTCGCCAAGAAGCTCACGGACGAGGGTCGCACAGTTGTCATTCTCGGCGATCCGAATCATCCTGAAGTAAAAGGCATAGCCGGCCATGCCCCCGGCTCCATCATTATGAACGAGTGGCCGGAAGACGAAACTGAAATCCGGCGCGCGCGCCGCCTTGCGATCGTTTCGCAGAGCACGCTCAACGGTGACAAGTTCCGCGAACTTGTCGGCAAAATTGCAGCGATGAATTACGAGGTGCGCGTTTTCAATACCATTTGCTCGGACACGCAGGGACGGCAGAAATCAGCACGCGAGCTTGCGGGTGAAGTCGACACCATGATCGTCATCGGCGGCACCAAGTCTGCCAATACGAGGCATCTCGCCGAGATTTCCAAGGCCGAGGGCGCAAAGGCGCACCTCATCGAGAACCCCGATGAGCTCAAGCGCGAGTGGTTTAACGGCGACGAGCGAGTCGGGGTCGCCACCGGCGCATCGACGCCGGGTTTTCTCGCAGACGAAGTCATCGACAAGCTGATGGATTGGTTCCCGCAGGCGGAAGCAGTTTAGGACTGTCGAGTCCGATCTTTGAGCTTTCTTCTATAAGAATGTGATCGCAAGCTTGCGGCGTGCAACTTCGAGCAGAGTGGCTAGCCATTCATGCCATTGCATTTCCCCACAGGGATGGGGGTATGATAGAAGAAACGAAACGCTCGCGGAACGAAATCCGGCAGGCCGTGCGTCATCTGTCTTCATACTTCCGTACGTAATTCTCCATACGTACGTTTGCCGGACTCCCGGAGAATCTGCATGTGGCCTACGAGACGCTGGTAAGCGAGACGGCTGGCGGTGTTGACGTTCCGCCGATCCTGACGTTGCACAAGGATGCGATCATCGCAAGCTTGCGCGAAACGGCGCCGCCGAATGGCTCGTTCAGCTCCAAAATGGTCGCGTATCACATGGGTTGGACGGACCGCAATGGCCAAGCCACGCAGTCATCGCCTGGCAAGCTCATACGGCCAGCGTTGTGCTTGTGGGCGTGTCAGGCGTGCGGCGGTTCTGCTGAAACGGCCCTAGCGGCTGCCGCGGCGCTTGAATGGGTGCATAACTTCACGCTCGTTCACGATGATATCCAAGACGGAGACCGCGAACGGCGCGGCCGAGAAACAGTCTGGGCGATCTGGGGACTCGCTCAAGGCATCAACGCGGGAGATGCCTTGTTCGCCCGAGCGTTTGCAACGCTCACTACCAAGGGCACGCATCCCGAGCGGCAACTGCGAGCCACACGGCTGATCGCCGATGCTGTGCTCGTCGTTGTCGAGGGCCAGTCGCTCGACTTGCGGTTTGAAGGGAAGCCCGACACAACGCTGCGAGCATACTTGCGAATGGTTCGAGCGAAAACAGGTGCGCTCATCGGGGCAAGCCTGGAGGCGGGAGCAGTCATGGCGGGTGCTGACGGCGTCCTTTCCGAGCGTCTGGGTTACGCTGGCACGTTGCTTGGTATCGCTTTCCAAATTCGCGATGATTGGTTGGGCACGTGGGGTGATTCTGCAGTCACTGGAAAATCTTCGAGCGGCGACTTGGGCCGCTGCAAGCTCACCTTTCCGGTTGTGGCGGGCTATGCGGCGATGGGCGAGCACGGGCGCGCGCGATTGCGGGAACTCTTCACCGCATCACGCGGGTCGGGCGAGCATTTGCCTGAGATCCGTTCGTTGCTCGAAGCGGCCGGCGGAGCCGAACTCACCCGCAATGCTCCTCAACACTTCGCTGACCGGGCAGCCGCTATCGTTCAGGCGAGTCGGCTTCCGCGCCAGCACGTTGACCAATTCCTCGAGGTAGCTCATTATGTCGCACGTCGGCGTCGATAGACAAACCGACCGTCAACTGTACCCGGTCAAAGCCAGCGAGGATGGAATTCCATCACGCAAAGCTGATCACATTCGCATCAACCTGGAAGCGGATGTCACGGCGAAAGGCGTTAGCAACGGCTTTGACGACTACCGCTTCATCCACCGTGCCCTGCCTGATGTCGATTTGGCCGAGATCAACACGTCGACCGAGATTTTCGGACGCAAGCTCGCTGCGCCGCTCTTAATCTCGTGCATGACCGGTGGTACGGATGAGGCGCGACGCATCAATCGTAACCTAGCGCGCGTTGCGCAGGAACTCGGACTGGCGTTGGGGCTCGGTTCCGGACGCGTGCTGTTGGAACACCCAGAGTTGCTGAATTCTTTCGCTGTCCGTTCGCTTGCGCCAGACATCATGCTCTTCGCAAATCTTGGGGCCGTGCAGCTTAACCGAGGCTACAATGTCGACCATTGCCGGCGCCTCGTGTCGCAGCTCGGCGCAGATGCGCTCGTCCTTCACCTCAACGCGCTGCAAGAGGCGCTCCAGCCCGGCGGTGATGCGAACTTCTCAGGCTTGCTCTCCAAAATCGCCGACGTGTGTCGCGTGCTCGAGGTTCCGATCATCGTGAAGGAGGTCGGCTGGGGGCTTGCGCCTGATATCGTTCGTGCCCTCTTCGATGCGGGCGTCAGCGCTGTGGACGTCGCCGGTGCCGGTGGCACGTCGTGGAGTGAGGTCGAACGTCATCGCATTAGCGATCCGTTGCGGGCGCGCGTTGCCGGCATGTTTGCCGGCTGGGGAATTCCAACCGCCGCGTCGCTGCGAGCGGCACGCCGCGCAGTGCCTAATGGATTGATCTTCGCAAGCGGCGGCATCCGCAACGGCATTGATGCGGCGAAAGCGATTGCGCTGGGTGCCGATCTCGTGGGCATTGCCGGACCTTTCTTGCGCGCTGCTGCCCAAAATACTGCGGCAGTCCACGATCTCGCGAGCGAACTCATGGAGGTGCTACGGGTCTGCATGTTCGCGATCGGCACGCCCACGGTTGCAGACTTGCGGCGAACGCCTTGGCTCCGTCGCGACGGAGAACCCGAGACCGCGCTACCAACCGTCGGTCGCCTGCAGTATAAGACGGCACGCGCGGGATCGTTCATCGACATCACGGATGACGTGGCGGGAGTCTTGGCTGCGTCTGGCGTGCGTGAGGGCGTGGTTCATGTGTACTCCTCACACACAACCGCCGCGATCCGGGTCAACGAAAATGAGGAACTGCTGCTTGGTGACTTCGGACGCTTGCTCGATCGTCTTGTGCCGGCGGGTAACGGTCTCTACGAACATGATGACTTGACGCGACGGCGCAACACGCCGCCGGATGAGCCGATCAACGGTCACGCGCACTGCCGCCATTTGCTCCTCTCCTCGAGCGAGACCGTACCCGTGATCGACGGTCGTCTGGAGCTCGGCCGCTGGCAGCGCATCTTTCTCATCGAGTTGTGCTCGCCGCGCGAACGCAGCGTTGTCGTTCAGGTCCTCGAGCGGTGAACGACCTCACTGCGCTTACTTCGGCCGACGAATATTGCCGGTTTCTCGCCCGGCGTCACTATGAAAATTTCGTCGTGGTCTGCGGCCTGGTGCGGGGCCAGCAGGCGCGTGACCTCACCCGCATCTACGCGTACTGCAGGACGACTGACGACCTCGGCGATGAAAGCGGCAACTGCGCGATCGAACGCCTTGATCGCTGGCGCGACGAAGTCGCCAGCCTTTTCGCTGGCGCGGAGCCAGTGCATCCGGTGCTCATCGCGCTTCGGGAAACTGTGACGCGCTGCCGGATGGACCAACAACCGTTTTTGGACCTTATCCAGGCAAACGTCCAGGACCAGCACGTCAAGACGTATGAGTCATGGCAGCAATTACGCGAATACTGCGAGTTGTCCGCGGCGCCGGTTGGGCGCATGGTGCTGCCCGTCTTTGGACTCTTTGGCGCCAAAGCGGTATCGCTTTCCGACGGGGTGTGCATTGGCTTGCAGCTTGCCAATCACGCACAAGATGTCGCCCGTGATGCAGCGCGCGGCCGCTGCTATCTCCTGCAGTCAGACCTGCGGGCTGGGGGTACAGTGCTCGCCGTCCGCTCATTGTGCGAGCGCGCCCGCGACCTCTTGGCTTGCGGCGTTGAGCTCGAGGCAATGGCGCCGTTCGCATATCGCGTGCAGCTCACGCTCTACCGTCTCGGCGGGTTGGCGGTCGTCGATGCGATCGCCCATCAAGGCTTTGCAACTGACAAACATCGTCCCCAAGTCTCCAAAACGGCAAAAGCTTTGCTGTTGCTGCGCGCCTGCGCTTTGAGCCTGCGCGAGAACCGCGATGCAAAAAAGTTGGAAACGGCTTGAGCGCGTGAGACAGGTTGAAGCCGCCCTTGACTTGCGTAACTCGGAGCGCTGCTGCGGGGCGCTCGCGCGCCGCAACGCGAAGAACTTCTACTGGGGTTTCATCTCGCTGCCCCACGAGCAGCGCACTGCTGTCTACGCATTGTACGATTTCGCGCGCCAAGTGGACGATGACGCAGACGAGCACAAGGGTAGCGACCTGCGCGCGCGCTTGGAGGCACACCGGCTTCGGATTCGCGCATGCATGCGGGGTGAGTATTCCGATCCGGTGACGCAGGTCTTGTCTCGGGCAATCGCGCGCTACCACATCCCTGAATCTGAACTTCAAGAACTCATCGACGGTGTTGAAACCGATCTGCACCGCACGCGGTATGCCACGTGGTCAGACCTACGGGAATACTGTCGGCTCGTTGCTTCGGTTGTGGGCCGGATGTGCGTGCGGATCTTCGGGTACACTGCGGCTGTCGCGCTCGAGCATGCGGAGGAGCTCGGGTTGGCGCTGCAGCTTACCAATATTCTGCGCGACGTGCGTGAGGACGCGGCCAGAGGCCGAATCTATCTCCCGGGAGACGAGCTGGCGCGCTTCGGTATCACTGAATCCGACCTGCTCTGCAGTCGTGGCGGGCCCGCTTGGCCGCAACTCGTGCGCTTCGAAGCAGCGCGCGCCGCACGCATGTACACGTCGGGGCTGCGCGTGCTCGATTACATCCCCCGTCGATCCGCTGTGTGCGTCAAGACGATGGCGGGAATCTACGAACGAATCCTCGCCAAGATCGAGGCCAATCCTTGGCTCCCGCTGAGCGCCCGCGCGTCGCTCAATCACGCGGAGAAGTTGCACGTGGTGGTGGAGTCGTGGCTGCAGGCCGGGTAGCAGTGGTCGGTGCGGGCCTTGCAGGGCTCGCGGCCGGCATGGACCTCGCCGATGCAGGCTTTCACGTCGAAGCCTTCGAGCGCAGTCGCCTGCTCGGCGGGCGGGCGACCTCGTTCCTCGTTGACGGCGTGGAAGTCGACAACGGCCAGCACGTCTTTTTGGGCTGCTGCACGGAGTTCTTGCGCTTCGTCGATCGAGTCGGCATGTCAAAGTTCGTGCGCATGCAGGAGCGCTTCGATGCGCTCGTTCTGTCACGCAACGGCGTTGCCAGCAGACTCCGCGCCGTCGGCCTGCCCGCACCTTGGCATTTGGTTGGATCCTTCATCGGCTACCGCCACCTGGCGTGGCCCGACAAGCTGCGCCTCGCACGAGCGCTCAAGGCAGCCGGAACAACGCCATTCGATGGCACGTTTGCACAATGGCTGGCGCAACAAGGCCAAACCGAAGATGCGCTGCGCTCATTTTGGCGGCCATTTTTCGTTCCCGCGCTCAACGCGCCGCTTGAAGACGTCAGCGCAGCGGACGCTACGTTCGTTCTGTCGACAGCATTTCTCAATGAAGCAAGCGCCGCTCGCTTTGGCTTTGCAACGATTCCACTCGCCCATGTTGCCCGCAAGGCCGCTGCAAAGCTCGCCCGCGTGCATCTTTCAACCCCCGTCACGGGCCTATCGTTCGCTCGCACGCATGCCGGAGTTGACGGCATCATCCTGCGCGACGGTCAAAGAGTTCCTTTTGATGCGGTCGTCTTGGCGCTAACCCCACCGCAGCTCTCGCACGTCGCGGGCGAAGACCGGCGGCTCGGATTACCCGCGCTCGATGGTTACAAAGCGTATCCCATCGTTGACGTGCACCTGTGGCACGATCGCGGGCATTTAGGATTCGATTTTGCGGCTGTGCTGGACTCGCCGCTGCAGTGGATTTTTGAAAAGCGCAGCGGGTATCTGTGCTGCAGTCTCAGCGCAGCAGAGAAATACCTCACCATGCCCGCGGCGCAGGTGAGCCAAGCGTGTTGGAATGAGATCAAGACTGCGATTCCAGCGCTCGCCGGCGCGACACTGCTCCGCAGCGCAGTCACTCGAAATCCAGACGCAACGTATCTGGCGTCGCCAAAGCAAAGGCGGCCGGGTCCGCAAACGTCGTTTCCCAATCTAGCCATCGCCGGCTCGTGGACTGATACGGGTTGGCCCGACACCATGGAGTCAGCAGTGCGCAGCGGGAGCGCGGCAGCGCGCGTCATCGCGGGCGTGCTTGGAGGTGTCGCCGTTGTCGCATGATGCACTGAAAGCGTCGACGGACTGGCTCCTCTCGCATCAGCACGCGGATGGCTGGTGGACCGATGAACTCGAAACCAACGTCACCATGACCGCCGAGCACGTCCTGCTCCTGCGTTTCCTGGATCTGGGCCTCGATCCCATCCGCGGCGGCGCCCGGGAGCACATTCTCCATGCGCAGCGCGATGACGGATCGTGGGCTCTTTACCACGATGGTCCAGCTGACGTAAGCACCACGATCGAGGCGTACGCCGCATTAAAGGTGCTGGGCGTCGATCCGACGAGTCCGCCCATGCGGCGAGCGCTGTCTGTTATCTCCCGGCTTGGCGGCGTCGAAAAAGCCCGCGTTTTCACTAAAATCTGGCTCGCGCTTTTTGGTCAATACCCATGGCAGGGCATCCCGACAATGCCACCAGAGCTGATCTACTTGCCAGCGACGGTCCCGCTCAACTTGTACGATTTCGCCTGTTGGGCACGCGGCACGATTGCCCCGCTCACGATCGTCATCTCCCGACGGCCGGTGCGGCCACTCGGCGTCGAGCTCTCAGAAATCGTGCTTGCCGGTACGCAACCTCGGCTCGCTCACGTGTCCGGTGGTGGGGTGTTCTGGTGGCTCGATAGACTTCTGAAACTGTACGAACAGTCGCCAATCAAACCGGGTCGCAACCGGGCGCGTCGTCGCGTTGCGAACTGGATTCTCGAACATCAAGAAGCCGACGGAAGTTGGGGCGGCATTCAACCCCCCTGGGTGTATTCGCTCATCGCCCTCAGTCTTGAAGGTATGGAATCGCAACATCCGGCGATGCAAAAGGGGCTGTCGGGGATGGAACGCTTTTCCGTGTGCGATAACCGCGGTTGGCGCTTTTCGGCGTGCATGTCACCGGTCTGGGATACGGCATGGGCGGTCCGAGCATTATACGCCGCTGGTTTGGACGCAAACCACGACGCGATGGTGTCGGCTATCGACTGGCTGATCCGCGAGCAAATCGAATGCGAAGGCGACTGGACCGTTCGCTGCAAGGACGTGCCATGTGGGGGCTGGGCGTTCGAATTTGACAATGATCTCTATCCCGATGTCGATGACACAGCCGTGGTCGTCTGCGCGCTGCTTGAAGGCGGCAAACCCGAGCGCGTCGCTCGCGCCGTCGAGCGCGCCACGCGTTGGGTGCTCGCAATGCGTTCCAACAACGGCGCGTGGGCAGCTTTCGACCGCAACAACACACGCCGCATTGCCTACAGGATACCATTCGCCGACTTCGGCGCCATGATCGATCCTCCGTCCGAAGACGTGACGGCGCACGTCTTGGAGATGCTGGCCGCTTTGAAGTACCAGACGGACGAGCCGCACGTGGCGAGCGGCCTTGCCTATCTTCGACGAACGCAAACGTCTGAGGGCTCGTGGTTTGGTCGCTGGGGCGTCAACCACGTTTATGGCACCTGGTGCGTGCTCGACGCTCTCGAGGCGCTGCACGTAGATGAAGATCGGATGCGCGCTGCCGCGCAGTGGTTGCTCTCGGTTCAAAACCCCGACGGCGGATGGGGTGAGACATGCCACTCGTACAAGGACGCGTCGTTTGCCGGCGTGGGGACGAGCACCCCGTCGCAAACAGCATGGGCGGTGCTGGCCTTGCAATCGGCCGGTTTGGGCACGCACGCCGCCGCCAAGCTTGGACTTGGGTTTCTTCGCGATCGTCAGGTAGAGGGGACCTGGCACGAGTTCGAACATACAGGAACAGGGTTTCCGGGTGATTTCTACATCAACTACCATATGTATAGACATCTGTTCCCGATGATGGCGCTCGCGGGCGATCGCGCGATGGTCGCGCCCCGCCCCGCTGCCTGGGAACGGCCTGTCGAAAGGGTGAGCACGTGAGTATTCCATTAGCCCAAAAGCTGGCGGTCGCCGCGTACGTAAGCGGCAAGCGCTTGCGCGGCATCGAGCGATACGCGCTCGTGTTGCAACTCGAACCGCTGTATTTTTGCAATCTCGCCTGCGCTGGCTGCGGCAAAATCCAGCACACGGATGACATTTTGGCGCGCCGCTTGAGCGTGGACGAATGCGTCGCCGCCGCTGTCGAGTGCGAGGCGCCGATCGTCTCTATCGCTGGCGGTGAGCCGCTCATTCACCGGGAAATTCACGAGATTGCTAGCGCCTTGGTCGAACGCCGTCGCTTCGTGTATCTGTGCACGAATGCAATTCTCATGCAAAGAAAGCTCGATCTCTTCCAGCCGTCGCAGTATTTTGCTTGGTCGGTCCACATCGATGGTCTGCGCGAGCGCCACGATCAGTCTGTGTGCCGCACGGGGATTTTTGACAAAGCCGTGGAGGCGGTGCGCGAAGCGAAACGGCGCGGTTTTCGCGTGACGACAAACTCGACGTTTTTCGGGCAAGATGATGCGCGCTCGATCCGCGACGTCCTCGATTACCTCAATGACGAGCTCGAGGTTGACGAAATGCAGATCGCTCCAGGTTTCGCCTACGAGAAAGCGCCGGACCAAGAGCACTTTCTCGGTGTCGAGCGTACGCGCGCGATTTTCCGCGAAGCGTTTGCGGGCGGGCGGCGCAAGCGTTGGCGCCTTAACCACAGTCCGATGTATCTAGATTTCCTTGAGGGCAAGGTTGATTTCGCCTGCACCGCATGGGGAATACCGTCGTACTCGGTCTTGGGTTGGCAGCGACCGTGCTATCTTATGTCGTCTGAGCCGTATGCTAAAAGCTACAAAGAGCTGATCGGGGAGACGGACTGGTCGAAATATGGCCGCGGCCGTCATCCCAAGTGTGAGAACTGCATGGCCCATTGCGGTTACGAGCCAACCGCCGTGAACATGACCATGGGATCACCCAAAGAAATGCTGCGAGCAGCTCTTGCCAGGTGAGTTCGTTTTTGTCACAGGGGCCACCGGCTTCATCGGGAGCCATGTAGCTCGCGCGCTCACCGCAGAGGGCTACCGCGTGAGGGCGCTCGTTCGTCGGCCCGAAGCACAGGTGCCGGACGCACAAATCGTCACTGGCGATCTCACCCGAGCGGGAGAGCTTGCAAAGACGATGCGAGGGTGCCAATTTCTTGTGCATTGCGCGGCGCTCTACTCGTTTGCCCCCCGCGACCGGTCCATGATGCAGCGCGTGAACGTCGCGGGCACGGCCGGCGTTTTGGAAGCGGCGCGTATCGCTGGCGTGCAGCGCGCGGTCGTCACGTCGAGCGGCTCGACGGTCGGCCCGGCGAAAAATGGGTTACCCGCCACGGAAAAAACACATGCGTTGAACGCACGTGGTTCTGCCTACCATCGCTCCAAGCTCGAACAGGAGCGAGCCGCCCTCGCAGCCCGAGTGCCGGTGGTGCTGATCCTACCGAGCGCTCCGGTCGGGCCAGGCGACTGGAAACCCACGCCGACTGGTCGTCTCGTGCTGGATTTCGCTCGCGGGCGAATACCAGCTCGACCCGAGGGTGGAGGCCTGAATCTCGTCGCAGTGGAGGACGTTGCTTCGGCGCACGTCGCGGCGCTGCGTCACGGTACGCCGCGCGAGCGGTATCTCATCGGCGGCGAAAACCTCTCGTTCGATCAACTCTGGGAGCTGCTCTCTGACGTGACGGGCCGTCGCGCACCCACGCTGCGACTCCCCCACGTGGCGGCGCTGACCGCCGGCATGCTCGATGAGTTGCGTTGCCGCATTTTTCGCTCATCGGAGCCAGCGGTGCCGCTCGAGGGAGTTCGCATGGCGCGCGAGCACATGTACGTGGACTCTAGTAAGGCAACCCGAGACCTGGCATATTGTGCCGGTTCCGTCCGCGGTGCGCTTGCCCGCGCGGTCGAATGGTATCGCGCGAATGGTTATCTCAATTGAAACTTCCTTAACGATCATCGCAGCCACCGGCCTTGAAGCGGCAGCAATTCGTCGCGCCGCCCCGGGCGTGCGCGTGGTCCAAACTGGGGTTGGTCTTGCCGGCGTCAGCGCCCAGAGCTACGACGTTGTGATAAGCTGCGGGCTCGCTGGTGGTCTGCGAGAAGATGTGCCGACTGGGTCAATCGTGATACCAGCGGAGGTCGCCACGACCAACGGCGAGACCATACACTGCGATCAGCGTTTGAGTGCAGCCTTGGTTGCTGCAGCACTGCGACTCCATCGCACGCCGCTGCAAGAGCGCTTGCTGACCAGTAGGACGCTCATCACGGGGAGCGTTCGCACGCAATGGGCGCGGCGCGGCTTTATTGCAGTCGACATGGAAACCGGCTTTGTGCACGCACGCCGGATCGCCGCGCTGCGAGTCGTTCTTGACACTCCGCAACAAGAACTCTCCGACGCGTGGCTCAAACCTGCAAGCGTGCTCGGCCGTCCACGTTTGTGGCCGCAAGCGCTTTGGCTCTGGCGCGAAGCGCCGCGATGCGCTCGTTTAGCATCAGCGGTGCTCGCTCTTGCCTTGCCCCAGCTGGCTATTGACGAATCTTAAGGGGCTCCGTGATTTGCAGGTTCGGGGCCTGCAATCGCGCAAGCGCCGCACAGTTGCCGATAACTATTTTGAGTCAGCTCGTGCATTACACAAGCGGCTTGGAGCCGCTCTAGCGATCTTATTGTCTGGAACCGGGCATAACTTGTGGCAGAAAGCGTGAAGTCAAAGCAGAGATCCAAACAGGACATGGCAGGCGTACAGGCCGCCGCGTCTCCTGATGGTGCATCAGGGGAGCCCAATAGAGGCCGCTTAAGCCTCGGCGAAGTGCAAGCCGTTGTCGTCATTTTGCTGGTGGGCTTGCTCGTGCGAGCAATCTTCATGCCCATGCACGGCCATGAGACAGACATCGGAACCTTCGAGTCATGGATGTTGAGCGTCATCAAGTACGGCATCCCGGGGTTCTACGGACATGCCGGCTTCGTCGACTATCCGCCGGGCTATATGCTCATCCTCGCGTTCTTTGGCGCGATCTATCATTTTCTTTCGCAGTTCAACCTGCCGGTCGATTTGCTGCGCCTCATGGTGAAACTACCGGCAGTGTTGGCCGACATTGGGCTTGCCTATCTATCATTTTTGATCGTGCGCCGAACGTGGTCAGTCAAAGCCGGCATATGGGCTATGGCGATCGTCGTGTTCAACCCGGCGGTCTGGTTCGTCTCGGCATACTGGGGGCAAGCCGACTCGGTGACGGCGGTGTTCTTGGTTTGGTCCGTGTACTTGATGCTGACGCAGCGGTACGAATTTGCCTGGCTGGCGTTTGCCTTGGCGGTGCTTATCAAGCCACAGCCATTGGCTGCTGCGCCGGCGTTACTCATTTGGCAGCTGCGCAGCAACGCGCAATGGTGGCGGATCCTGCTCGTGCCCGTCATGGGCTTTATCGTTGCATATGGCGGCAGCGTGTTTTTTGCGCCGGATACCAACCCGGTCAACGTGATCGCGTGGCTCTACGACCGTTACCACACGGGCACCGCGCTGTATCCGTACAACTCGTGCAATGCGTTCAATCTCTACTCCACGCGCTTGGATTTCTGGCAGCCCGACAGCAAGCTCATCCCCAATCTGCCGGGATTCGCGGGTTGGCCGCAATGGGCGTGGGGCATCGTGATCGTCTGCGCATTCGTCTTTGCAGTGGTGACGCGCGAGTGGCGGACGCTTGGGAAAGAATTCACACAAACCGAGCGCGAGGGATCGCTCTACATGGCGCTTTTTCTGTCCCTGCTCGGCCTCTTCATGTTCGCCACGCGCATGCACGAGCGCTACCTTTTCTCGGCCCTTGCGTTTGGTCCGCTGATTTGGAACATCAACATCGTGAATCGCGCTATCTACGTAATTCTCTCCGGCACGTTCTTAATCAACTTGTTTTACGCGCTTGCCTATCTCTACAATCCCAGCGCCGATCTTGCGCCCGCTCTCGTTCATCCAATTTCGATTCTCAACGTCGCGTGTCTCTTTATCGTTGCTGCCGCGTACCTGATTCCCGAAATCGGCGACTCGCTCGACGATGCCACGCAGCGGTTCAAGAGGTTCATCATTGGAGGGGGTCAGCCGCGCCGGCTGGCGCCCCTTGCATGGGAAGGTCTTATCGGGCTGACTCGCACCGATTATCTCATCGTCGGCGGACTCATGGCCATTACCGCGGCGCTGCTGTACACGAATATCGGGCGCCCCGCGGAGCGGATTTTTGACGAGATTTATTATGCGCGCTCGGCGCAAGAGTACATCCATCACCTATCCCAGTTCGAGTGGACGCATCCTCCGCTTTCCAAATTGATCCTGACGATCGGTGCACTCATCTACAAAGTCGATCCCGTCGGTGCTCGGCTCATGAGCGCGCTCTTCGGCACCCTGACGGTCCCGCTGCTGTATGCGTTTGCCAAGCGGCTTTTCTCGTCAACCCCGGCCGCGGTCGCTTCGGTCATCCTGCTCCTCTCGAGCGGCTATTTCTACGTGCAGTCTCGAATCGCGACGCCCGAGATCTTTGTCGCGTTTTTTGCGTTGGCGACGATCTATTGCACCTACCGCTTGTGGATTGCGAGCCAGATCGTGAAACGCGGCGGCGAGCTGATCTTCCCCGATGGAAGTTCGATCGAACAAAATGAAGTCGTGTTTGAGGATGGCGAACGAATGCCGCTGCGGGGAGCGAAGCTGGCAGACGACGACGAAAAGACGACGTGGAGTGCAGACGGGGCTCGGATCGAAGAGGACGGCAATTCGATAGACTGGCGCCGCGACGGGACGATTGCAGGCACGGTCAATGGCTTTCCCGCGCGCGACACCCAAAAGTGGGCCTTCTGGCTGGGCATGACGAGCCTCGCCGTCGCCTGCGTCATCTCAAGCAAATGGAATGGGTTTTTCGACTTGGCCGGGATTTGGGGTCTCGCGTTTGCCGTGAGCCTTCAGCGCCGCCTGCCGTGGGTGCCGGAAAAGCCGAAGAGCAAGGCAACACCGCGGCGCTTTGTGTGGGGCAACGCCTATGGTTTCCGCTTCCCTATTTTTATTGCGTCAACGCTCGTCGTGACCTCGGTCGTGTATCTGCTCACGTACATTCCGTTCTTCCAAATCGGCAACACCAATGCAGGGGACTTTCACGGCAACCTGCACGACTGGTGGGAACTGCAAAAAACCATGTACGGATACCACCACAATCTCAAAGCGACACATCCATACTCGTCGACGTGGTGGACGTGGCCGTTTGAATTGCGTCCGGTTTCCTACTACTACCACGTTTTCTCTGGCACCCAGCCGCCGAATCAAGTCGTCGGGGAAGTGCTCGCGCTGCCGAATCCGATCATGTGGCTTGCGCAGCTCGTGACGGTGCCGGTGGCCGGTATTCTTGCATGGCACGCGCGACATAAGGGCATGATGTTGTGCGTGGCGGCGTATTTCTTCCAATGGCTCCCATGGATCATGTCCCCGCGCATCGACTTCCAGTACAATTTCTATCCCGACAATGCGATCATTTGTTTGTGTGGAGCATACGTTTTGATGAAGCTTTGGCAATGGGCGAACAACGCTGCGTCGCCAAAGACCGTCAGGGCCATTGTGCTCGGTTACCTTGCCGCGTGCGTGCTCTCGTTCATCTTTTTTATGCCGATCCTCGACGGCGCTCACATGACGTGGAAGCAGTGGGATGCACGCATCTGGTACAAAGACGGCGTGCCGCACCCATATGGGTGGATCTGAGCGTTGGCCCAAGAGCGCGCTGCATCGCTGTCGGTCTTTTTTCCCGCGTATAACGAACAAGACATCATTGCCAAGACGGTTGAATCCGCCTCGCGCGCGGTGGCGCGCTTCGCGGACGACTACGAGATCATCGTTGTGGACGATGGCAGCTCGGACGCGACGGCGGCTATGGTGGAAGAAATCGGCAAACACGATCCTCACGTTCGCCTGATCCGGCACGAGGTCAACCGCGGTTATGGCGCCGCGCTGCGCACGGGGTTTGCCAACGCGTCGAAAGAGTTAGTCTTTTTCTCCGATGCAGACGGTCAGTTCGATGTGCAAGAGCTGCCCGGGTTGCTCGGCATGCTCGACCGAGCACCAGTGGTTTTGGGGTATCGGATTCGGCGCAGCGATCCGGCCCATCGCCTGTTCATTGCGAAGGTCTATAATTTGGTCATCCGGACAGTCTTTGGCCTGCGCGTGCGCGACATCGATTGCGCCTACAAACTCTTTCGCAAAGATACTCTTGCGCAGGTTTTGCCGCTCGAATCCAATGGAGCGTTCGTGAGCTCGGAATTGCTCATCAAACTTCGCAGGCGCAACGTGCCGATGATCGAGCGAGGCGTCCACCACTATCCGCGCACGACCGGCGTGTCCAAGGGTGCCACGCCAAAAGTTATTCTGAAGACGATCAGAGACGTCGTGCGATTACGTTTAGGCAAGCCGCTCACTTGAGTAGGGGGCGATTGGAAAATCGCCCCGCTGCTTCGACCTAGAGGTGGGCTGCTACAGGGTTACTGAATCAAGTTGACATGTCCGGGCATTCGAAATGGCATAATATCAAGCTGCGCAAAGGCAAAGCGGACGCGCAACGCGGGCAGCGCTTTACGAAACTCAGCAAGGAAATCATCGTGGCCGCGAGATCCGGTCTACCGGACCCGGATGCAAACTTTCGCCTAAAAATTGCGGTCACGCGAGCGCGTGACGCGAACATGCCGATGGATACCATCAAGCGCGCCATCGCTCGTGCCACGGGCGAGGGCAAAGGCGATGCTTTCGAAGAGATTCGCTATGAGGGCTATGGGCCCCACGGTGTGGCGGTGATCGTTGCCGCGGTGACCGACAATCGCAATCGCACAGCCTCCGAAATGCGTTATCTCTTTTCGCGCAACGGCGGCAATCTGGGCGAAACGGGCAGCGTCGGCTGGATGTTTGACGAGCGCGGGGTGGTGACAGTGCCGATGACAGGGGTCAATGAAGAAGAACTCCTCGACGCGGCCGTGGTTGATGGCGTGATCGACGTGCAGATCCAGGGTGATTCCGCCGAAGTCATTACCGAGCCTCGCGCGCTCTCAACAGTGAGGGATCACATCGAGCAAACACTTTTGCAGCCCAAACATCTTAAGATCGGCGAGGCCTTGGTCGATTTGCGGCCCAAAACGCCGATTGAGGTTTCCGCTGGCGATGCTCCTGAGGTCTTGCGGCTGCTTGACGCTCTCGAAGAACACGACGACGTCACAAGCGTTTATTCCAACGCCGACATACCTGACGCCGTGCTTGAGGCCTTGGCATGAGCAATGGCGGTGGTCGCACGCGCCGCCGACGCCCTCGTCCCAGCGAGGCAAACGCTCGGCGTGGCCGAAGCTGGGTCGACTACTTGCCGCTTATCTCGCTCGTCGCTCTGGTGGTCGCCATCGGAGTCGTTGTCGTAGCGGCGTATAGTTGGCTCACGCCCGCGGGCCGACCAATCACGGTCCCGCCATTTATTGGCATGCCCTTTGACGAGGCGCGCTCGCTGTCGGCGTCAGCACACGTCGGATTGCGCGTTGTGGCACACCGCGTGGACTTTCACGCGCCGAAGGATGTAATCATCGGACAGTTGCCGAGCGCAGGAGAGAAAGTTCGCGAAGGCCGCGTCATCGATGTGATTCTCTCCGATGGCGTCGCCATGGTGAAGGCGCCAAACCTGAGTAATCTTTCTCTCCGCGACGCAAAAGTTGCGCTCGGCAACGCGCATCTCAGCTTGGGAACGGTGAAAGAGACAACAAATCTTGGCGTCGTTGCGGGTGTGGTCTTGGGGCAGCATCCGGATCCGTTCACCTCGCTTCCTGCAGGCAGCACGGTCGACGTGACGGTGGCACGCGGACATCCGCAGATGTACGCGCCGAGCTTCGTCGGGATGTCGCTCGATTTTGCCAAAAAAGCGGCTGGCGATGCGAACGTCGCTCTGGGAAGCATCACAGACATGCCCATTACCCCAGGCGCGAAGCCCAAAGGGACCGTCGTCGCGCAAGATCCGGTAGCTGGACAGCAACTCACACCGGGTCAAAAGATTTCGCTGCAAATCTCGGGCGGTGCGCCCGCCACGCCGACCCCCAGCCCCCTCGCAACGTTGTTGCCGCTTGCTGGCTCACCGGCTCCTTCCCCGTCGCCCGCTCCAAGCGCGCTCCTCGCGTCACCGGGCGCCTCGCGCAACATGCGCATTTCCGTCGCGCTGCCGCAGTCAAACGTCGCCCAACCCGTCCGCGTCGTGCTCGAAGACGCAACAGGCTCACGAACCATTTTCGATCAAACGACCAATGGCGGCATCACGCTTTCGTTCGACGTGACGGTGGTCGGCCAAGGGACGATTGAAACCTACGTCAACAACAAACTGGTGAGCTCGACCCCCCTGTAGAGGGCGATTGGCAAATCGCTCAAAGACCTTTCGGTTCGCTTGTGGAACCGAAGCGTTGATGCCGCATGGTAACGGTTCGAGGCGCAAAGTGAAGATTGCCCCCTCGCTTTTGGCTGCCGATTTCGCCAACATCAAAGAAGAGATCGCCTTGGTCGAGCAAGCCGGGGTCGATTATCTGCATCTCGACATCATGGACGGCAGGTTCGTTCCCAACATCACCTGGGGCCCAAAAATCATAACGGACTTACGGAAGCTTACGAGTCTGCCTTTCGACACGCACCTGATGATCGTCGAGCCTGAGCGCTACATAGCCGAATTTGCCGCGGCGGGTGCGAACATCATCACCGTGCATTGGGAAGTCGCGCCACATGCGCAGCTTCTGATGCAGCAAATCAAAAAACTGGGAGTGCGTGCGGGACTCTCGCTCAACCCGGCGACGCCCCTCAATGTGCTCGACGAAATTCTGCCCTACATCGATCTGCTGCTCATCATGAGCGTCAACCCGGGATTTTCTGGCCAGGCCTACATCCCCACCTCGACTCACAAGGTTGCAGCCGCACGCGAGTTGCTGGACCGGCACCGAAGCCGCGTAGAACTCGAAGTGGATGGCGGCGTTAGTCTCAAGAACATTGCAGACGTCGTTCGCGCGGGTGCCGATACCGTCGTCATGGGTTCCGGCATCTTTGCGACCACAGATCCTGCGGAGACCATCGCTCGCGCCCGAAAGTTATGTGAGGTCTGACGACGGAGCTCACCGAGGACCGGCTCGTTGCCGGCATCGCCGAAGCCGTGGGCCAGCAGCCGCGTCTCCTCCGTGTGGGCATCGGAGACGATGCCGCTGTTTGGAAGACACCCCGATCGCATCTATCGCTGGTCAGCACCGATGCTCTCGTCGATGAGGTACATTTTCGCTTAGGAGAAACGAATCCGGGTGCCCTGGGGCATAAGGCGCTTGCAGTCAATTTTTCAGATATAGCAGCGATGGGGGGCCACCCCATGCTCGCGGTCGTCGCTCTTGGCGTCACCGATCGTGTGGACGAAGCGTGGGTTCGCGCGTTCTATCGTGGCATGGGCACGCTGGCAAAGCGCTATGGGTGTGCGATCGCAGGCGGCGACATCGTGCACGCGCCGGCACTCTTCATTGCGGTGACCGTGATCGGAGACGTGCGCAAGAGCAATCTTCGGTTGCGCTGCACGGCAAGGGTTGGCGATTTTGCGTGCGTGACGGGCGCGCTGGGTCTTTCCGCCGCCGCGCTCCAAACAAATGTCGCAGCGGACCCTCAGGGCCGCTCCGCTCGAATCGAACCAGGCGATGCGGCGCTGCTCCGCGCCGCGTACGAAACCCCGACTCCACGGGTTCCCGAAGGGAATTTTCTCGCCTCATCGCGCTCCACGCACGCGATGATGGATATCTCCGATGGGCTGTCGTTAGACGCATGGCGGATGGCAAGCGCGTCCAAACTCGATGTTTGTCTCGACCTTGACGCGTTGCGCCGGTACTGCCCCAAACCACTGGCGTCGTTTGGTAACCCCTTGGAGCTCATGCTTTACGGCGGTGATGACTATGAATTACTGGCGGCAGTTGATCCTCGCGCCTACCAGCACCTCGCACGACGCTTCAAAGCTCGGTTCGGACGCGAGTTATGGATTGCCGGACGTTTCGAACAAGGTGATGGGAAAGTGTGGACGCTCGAAGACGGGAATCGCCGCGAGCATGCCCCGCGAGGTTACGATCATCTGGGCATGCACGCGAATAAATTCGCGTGACTACATTTAGACCGCGCGGACGACCTTGCGCGAACGTAAGCAGGACGAGCAGACGCGAGCCGTCTTCACGGTCCCCGCCTCGCGAACTCGAACTGACTGTAGATTGGGTAGCCAACGGCGCCTGGTCTTGCGCATCGAATGGCTGACGTTGTTCCCTGATGCCGGGCCCTTGCCGCAGACATCGCATCTCTTTGCCACGAAATTCCCTCAACAAGAGCGGACCTCAGGCAGTCCTAAAGGTCCGCTGCTACATTCAGAGATAATATCACACGGTCGGTAGGCCTTCAAGGCCCGAACAACCATGCATGAGCGAGAAGTACCAACTTCCGTCGCATCCAAACTGCATCCGCCACAGGTTACACGATGCGGCGGGAGAGCATTTTTTCGCTTTTTAGTCGCTGGCACATATTTTCTTCGCAAGTACCGCTCCATCGTCAACGATCTCAATGTCTTCCCGGTTCCAGATGGCGATACTGGAACGAACATGTACATGACCGTGCGATCGGCGATGGTCGAAGCGAGCCGACCCAAAACCGATGACCTCTCGGTCGTCGCCGCCGCTGCGGCATCTGGTTCGCTCATGGGGGCACGGGGAAACTCCGGTGTCATTTTATCGCAGATGTTCCGGGGGTTCGCGCGCGCGGTCCGACACCGGCAATCAATTGAAACGCGCGATTTAGCATCCGCTATGCAAGACGCCGTGCACGCGGCACGGCAAGCATTGTTGAAGCCGGTTGAAGGGACGATTCTCTCGGTTGCTGCGGGCGCAGCGAATGCTGCGTTCAGAGCTGCGGTAAGCGAGCCCGACTTTTTCGCCGTGTTGCATGCGATCGTAAGTGCAGCCAACGAGGCGCTCGAGAAGACGCCGGAGCAACTCGCCGTGCTGAAAGAAGCCAAGGTGGTCGACGCCGGCGGCCAGGGATTCGTCTACTTCATGGAAGGCCCCATTCGAATGCTGCCAGGCAGAGCGCCGTACACCACCGCTTTCCCTCGGCACCCGGTGCGGCGCACGACCTTTACTGCGCGCCAAAAAGTGGAGGAGCACCGCTTCTGCACCGAGTTCGTGCTCGCAACCGAAACGATGAGCTCGCTTGCCTTGCGCAATTTGCTCGCAAGTCATGGCGATTCTCTGATCGTGGCCGGCGGCGACGGAGCGCTCCGCGTGCACATCCACACTGACTATCCCAACAAAGTCATGGCTCTCGCCCAAGAGTTCGGTGAAGTATCGCGCACGAAGGTCGAAAATATGGAAGAGCAGCACAACGTCCTCGTGGTGGATCGCGAGTCCAAACCGCGGGGCATCGTTTGTGCGGTTCCCGGCGATGGTTTCGCAAAGATTTGCAAAGAGCTGGGCGCCGACGTCACCGTGACCGGTGGCCGCTCGATGAATCCTTCGGTCAAAGATCTGCTCGCGGCCGTGAACAAGGTGCTCGCATCGGTCGTCTACCTGTTTCCCAATGATAAGAACATCATTGCTGCGGCCCGCGAAGTACCGCCGCTCTGCGACAGACAGGTCGTGGTCGTGCCAACGCGCACTATCTCCGAGGGGATCGCGACGCTCTTTGGGTTACTCAACGAGCCAACCGATACGATCAGCGATCCGGAACAGCTCGTTGCCGAATCCACCCTCTTTGCGAGCGGATCAATCTTTCGAGCTGGGCGTGCTACCACGTACTGCGGCAAGCGCGTCCGGCATGGGGAGCTCATGGGTGCGCTGGAGTCGCGTAACGGGAAGCCGGAAGCCATCGTGAAGGGACCGGATGCGGCGACGATCGCCGTGTCGATGGTACGCGAAGCGGAAGCGACGAATGCTTCCTTAATCACTTTGTATTACGGAGGCGTGCGCAAGCGCAAGGACGCCGAGCTGCTGGCAAAGGCATTGCGGGCGGCCTACCCAAACACCGTTGTTGAGGCGTACTACGGCGGTCAGGCTGCGTCTGACTACGTACTATCGATTGAACGTTAAGTGAACGACAGAGATATTTGTATCGCGATCGACGCGATGGGCGGCGATCACGCACCGGAAGAAATCGTCACAGGAGCCTGCCAGGCGGCTCGCGTTTTGGACTGTCGCATCGCGCTGGTTGGCGATCGAGCGCGCATCGAAGAAATCGCTAAGCGCGCCGGCGGACTGCCCCCGACCATCGCCGTCGTTCATGCCGACGGCGCCATTGCGATGGACGAAGCGCCGGCCGCCGCAGTGCGGCGCGGGCCAAGCACCTCGATGGGCAAGATGGTCGATCTGGTTCGCGAGGGCACGGCACATGCTGCGTTTAGCGCCGGCAACAGCGGCGCTTTTCTCGCCATTGCCACCGTTCGTCTTCGAACGCTGCCCGGGCATTGCGCGGCCCGCCATCGCGACGGCGTGGCCGGCTCGCAAGGGGCCCATGCTCTTGCTCGACGCCGGCGCGAACGTCGACTGCAGGCCCGAGTGGCTTATGCAATTTGGCATTATGGGCAGCGCATACTCGCGTGCTGTTTTGGGAGTTGAGAACCCGAAGGTGGGCTTGCTCTCCATCGGAGAGGAAGAAGACAAAGGTAACAGCCTCACCGAGGCAGCCTTTCCTTTGCTGGAAGCGGCACCGATTAATTTCGTGGGCAACGTCGAAGGTCGCGATCTCCTGCTCGGCGATGCAGATGTCGTCGTGTGCGACGGTTTTGTCGGCAACGTCGCGCTGAAGCTGGCCGAAGCAGCGGGCGAATACTTTTTCGGCGTCTTGCTCGAACATGCCAGATCCAATGTGCGTGGAATAGTTGGTTTGCAAATCCTCAAGCCTGCACTGCGGGCGCTGCGCAAACGTTTCGATCATCGCGAATATGGCGGCGCGCCGCTGCTCGGCGTGCGCGGCATTTGTCTGGTTGGGCACGGGCGCGCAGATGCCCGTGCTATCATTAGTGCTTGTCGAACCGCGTTGCGCGCCGTTCGCCAGGATCTCGTTGGCAGCATCGGCGGGATGGTCGCGGCTACCTCGACGTCGCCATCGGCGGCCGAAGCCTCTTCGTCGTGAGCGCGGTTGCGGTCGTCACCGATTCGACCGCGGATCTCGGAGAACTCGCTGCGTCTCACAACATCGTGGTCGTTCCACTCACCGTGTCCTTCGGGAACCAAGTGTATCGCGACGGTGTCGATCTCTCGCGCGAGGACTTTTACCGCAAACTCGAAACGAGCCCACAACCTCCGAGCACTGCCCAGCCCTCGCCTGCTGCTTTTGTTGCGGCGTACGCGCAACTGCTCCAAGCCGGCGCGTCGGGGATCATCTCGCTGCACCTGTCATCCAAGCTCTCCGGCACGTACAACTCGGCACTCTCGGCGGCGCAAGATGTGGATGCCGGACGGATCAGGGTGCTCGACTCCGGCACCGCGACGCTTGCCCTCGGGTTGCTCGCGCTCCAAGCTGCGGAGGATGCGCGAAGTGGGCTTGAACTCGCAACGATTGTCGATCGGGCGCAAGCGAGCGCAAAGAAAGTCGAACTGTTTGCCACCATTCCCACATTGACGTACCTGGCTCGAGGTGGCCGCATCGGCCAATTGCAAAGCGTGCTCGGAAATGTGTTGAAGATCGTGCCAATCATCACGTTGCGTGACGGCGAAGTTGCCGAATATTCCAAAGTGCGCACGTTCGCTCGCGCCGTCGATCAAATGGTCGAGGTCGTGACGACCCGCATTCACGGACGAGGGATGGCGCGCGTTGCGATCTTGCATTCTGTGGCGCCCGACCTCGCCGATTCCGTGGCGAGGAGGATCGAGCAGGCGGTTGCCCCCGCTGTGCTGATCAAAAGCTGCGTCGGCCCCACCGTGGGAACGCACGCGGGTCCCGGCGCCGTTGGGGTGGCGTTCTTGCAATGAAGGCTCTTGAAGCTGGACCTCCCTGGTTCGCGCAAACCAGCGATGCCGGCACGGGTTGTTATGTGCACATTCCATTTTGCGATCGCATTTGTCCCTACTGCGACTTTGCAGTCGTCCGGTACAAAGAAGAGCACGTGGCGCGCTACATGTCGGCGCTCCTCACGGAAATACAACTGACCGCATCTGTAGGGGGCGATTGGAAAATCGCCCCTTGTCCGGGCGGCCCCATCCAGACGCTCTATTTCGGCGGTGGGACTCCCTCGACGTTACCGCGCTCTTGGTTCGAAAAACTTAGTCTGACCATTTTTGATTGCTTCGAGACCACGCCAGGCAGTATCGAGTTCACCTTGGAGGCAAACCCATCGCGCGCGACGGCTGCCCTGGATGACTGGCTGGCATTGGGGGTCAACCGTCTTTCCATCGGCGTGCAGTCTTTCGATGAGCACGAGTTGCGCAGGCTCGGCAGAGAGCACGACGCGACACAAGCCATCTCCTTTTACCGCGCGGCACGAGTCGCAGGGTTCGCAAACATCAGCCTGGATCTGATGGTAGGCGTACCAGGGCAATCGGAAGCCACGTTCGTGCGTTCGCTCGAAGCGGCGCTGCGGCTTGAGCCCGAGCACATATCCGCTTACGGGCTTACCATCGAAGACACGACTCCGTATGCGCGCTGGCACCGCCGCGAGCCGGCGGCATTTCCGGATGATGATGCTGTTGCGAACCTGCTCGACCGAGCTCACACAGTCCTGACGCGCGCAGGCATGACGCACTACGAGATTTCCAATTTCGCTCGGCCTAGTTTTGAAAGTGCGCATAACCTCGGCTACTGGCGCCAACGAAATTGTCTGGCCTTTGGGCTGTCAGCCTCCGGCTATCGCGATGGCCTACGCTACAGAAACACCAGATCGATGGCTCATTACTGCGACAGACTCGAGCGCGGTGTTTCTCCAATTGAAGAAGAAGAACGGCTTTCCGAAACATCGCGAGTGGGGGAAGCGGCAATGCTCGCGTTGCGCAGCTCGGCCGGCATCGAACATGAGGATTTCCTCCGGCGCTTTGGCGTGGATGCGAAAGCCGCCTTCGCGAGCGCTCGAGAAAAATGCAAGGCATTAAGACTTCTCGAAGAAGACGAACGGGGGATGCGACTGACGCAATCGGGGCGCTTGCTTTGCAATACAGTCTGCGCCGAATTTCTGGAACCCGAGCTCGCAGTCGTTAGGTGACGCCGTGAATCTGATTTTCCGCGTCGTGTTCGCGTCGCTCTTTGGGCTGATTGGTCTTTTGGCGGGTCACGAGATCGCGCGCTCGATCAACTTGCCGACCGACACGCGCTTTCAGTACGACCTGCGCTTCATCGGTTTGCCGCTGCTCGGCACGCTCATCGGCATCGCGATCTCGCCACTCGCAGCGCGCGGTTTCGAACGGCTCGTCAGCGGCATCGAAGATGCGATCGCGCGCCGCGCCCCGGCGGAAGCTCTATCAGGAGCCATTGGGCTCATTGTCGGTCTTGTCGTCGCGTTTCTTGTGCGCGACATCTTTGCACCCTTCGCGCAACTGCCGCGCTTCGGTCCCCTCATCTCGTTCGTCATTTATGCCGTCATCACGCTGTTCTTTGGTTATTTTGGAGTGCGGCTTGGCTTGCGCCAGCGCCTCACCTGGTGGTCTCGCGGCGCCGCATACCACAGCGAAGTCGCACCGAAGCTGCTCGATACCTCGGTCATCGTCGATGGCCGCATCCTCGAAATCGTGCAAGCCGGTTTTTTGGATGGACGGCTCATGGTGCCAAAGTTCGTTCTGCGCGAGTTGCAGTTGATCGCCGATTCCGCCGATCCGGTGAAACGCAGCCGGGGCCGGCGTGGCCTGGAAGTGCTCAACAAGCTTCGGGAGGCGTCGCCGGGGCTTGAGGTATCAGAACACGACGCTCCCGAACGTGATGTGGACGGAAAGCTGATCTCGCTCGGCCGCACACTTGGCGCCCAAATTCTTACGAATGATTACAATCTCAACCGGGTTGCCAAAGTTCAAGGAGTTGCCGTGCTCAACATCAACGAGCTGGCGAATGCGTTGAAGCCGGTGGTCATGCCGGGAGAAGAAATGGTGGCTAAGGTCGTCAAGGATGGAAAAGAACCAAACCAGGGCGTGGCCTATCTCGATGACGGGACGATGATCGTGGTTGAGAACGGCAAACGCGTCATGGGCGAAGATGTTGAGGTACTCGTGACGTCCGTGCTGCAGACTGCCGCCGGCCGAATGATCTTTGCAAAACTCAAACGCTAGGGTAGGGGGCGATGGGCACGTCGCTCCTTCGGTCTGCGCAATCCTCGCCGCTGCCGGCCGCGGCGTACGCCTCGGTCAGCGCAAGCAGCTTTTGCAACTCGGCGGCAAGCCCGTTGCCGCGTGGTCGCTGGAAGTATTCGCGAGATCGCCGGTCGTGACGCAGGTGGTCATCGCGTGCGAGCCTGACGAGCGCGAGCAATTCCAAGCGCTCTCCCAACGAATCACTCCAAACAAAGTGCAAGCAATTGTAGCTGGCGGTGTCCGTCGGCAAGATTCCGTTTTTGCGGCATTGCGTGCGATAAGCCATCCGGTCGAACTCGTGGTTGTCCACGACGGAGCCAGACCGTTTCTCACAGGCGAGCTGTTGCGCGCCGTGATTGAAAAAGCACGAGAATTTGGCGGCGCGATTGCAGCCGTCCCCGTCAAGGACACGATTAAACAGGCGGGCGAATCGGGAGCCATCCTCAAAACGATCCCGCGCGATCGCGTGTGGGCTGCCCAGACGCCTCAAGCCTTTGCGTACAACGTTCTGTTCACAGCGCACGAGGACGCCGAAGAGGCGGGTTTTCTTGCCACGGATGACGCTGAACTCGTCGAGCGGTTGGGCAGCGTGAGCGTTGCCATCGTTGAAAGTTCGTACCAGAACTTGAAAATAACGACACAGGAAGATCTCGTCGTGGCGGAGCGCATCGCTGCTAACCGCACATCATAGGGGGCGACGTACATGAGACTCGGATTTGGATTCGATGCTCACCGACTCGTGGCGGGTCGCCCGCTCGTTCTCGGCGGTTGTCGGATTCCGTTCGAGCGTGGCCTTGAGGGCTATTCCGACGCTGACGTTGTCGCGCACGCGCTGATCGACGCGTTGCTCGGCGCAGCGGCCTTAGGCGACTGCGGTACGATGTTTCCGGCGGGGAATCCAGAATTTGCCGGCGCCGACAGCGTGCTTTTGCTTCGCCGCGCCGTAAAAAAGATTGTCGAGAGCGGGTTTCGAGTCGGCAACGTGGACTGCACCATCGTTGCAGAGCGCCCTGCACTTTCTCCCTATCTTGAGAAGATGCGCGGCGTACTCGCGGACGCGTGCGGCATCGGGCTCGAGTCGTGTAGCGTCAAGGCAAAGCATACAGAAGGCATGGGTTTCACCGGAGAAGGCGTGGGCATGGTGGCCTTCGTTACCGCCACCCTCATGGAGTCGTAGGGGGCGATTGGAAAATCGCCCATGGACAGATTGACCTACGCAAAAAACCCTGCGCAATGGCGCGCTTGGCTGAAGAAATATTCGACAACAGCGACTGAAGTATGGCTCGTGTACTATAAGAAAAACTCCGGCAAGCCGACGATCGAGTTCAGCGACGCCCTCGACGAGGCGTTGTGCTTCGGCTGGATTGACACAAAAATCAAGTCACTCGACGCGGCTCGTTTCATGATGCGCTTCGTGCCACGCAAGCCTGGGAGCTCGTGGTCGAGTTCAAACATCGCGCGGGTCAAACGCCTCATCACCCAACGCCGTATGACTGCAGCCGGGCGGGCCGCATTTGCCGGACACCAAAAACGCCGCGCGCCGCCACTCCCAACTCGATTACCCAAAGACCTCGAGCGGCGTTTCAAGAGCAGCACCACGGCTTGGAATGCCTTCCAAACCTTCCCGCCCGGATATCGCCGCATGACCATCGGCTGGGTCGCGAGCGCAAAGCAAGAGCAGACAAGAGAAAAACGTTTGGCCAAGCTCATCGAATTCTGTGCGCGTCACGAGCGCCTCGCCTTCATCTAGGGGGCGATTAGGAAAAACTTCCCGAAGACATCACGCGATGACAAGCCCAGTTCGCGTTCGCTTTGCTCCCTCGCCGACAGGCGCGCTTCACGTTGGCGGCGCGCGAACGGCGCTCTTCAATTATCTCTTTGCGCGGCACAACAATGGAACGCTGGTTCTTCGCTCTGAGGACACGGATGCCGAGCGCTCGAGCCTGGGGCACGAAGCGGCCATTGCGTCCGACCTGCGATGGCTTGGCTTGCATTGGGACGAGGGCCCGGATGTGGGGGGGCCATTTGCGCCGTACCGTCAGACCGAGCGTCTAGATCGCTACGCGCTCGCCACGGCTCGCCTCATCGAAACTGAGGCTGTGTACGCATGTTACTGCACGCCCGAAGAACTCGAGGCGGAGCGCGCCGCTCAAGAAAAACGCGGCGAAGCCCCAAAATATTCAGGCAAGTGTCGCAACTTAACCGCGCAGCAGCGAGTGGTCTTGGAAACCGCCGGTCGTACGCCTGCGCTGCGCTTTGCCATGCCGCAGCGCGATATGTATGTTGAAGACCTCATCCGTGGCTCCGTTCATTTCCCGGCAGGCACGCTCGGTGACTTTGTCATTTTACGCCCGAACAAAACACCAACGTACAATTTCGCGGTGGTCGTTGACGATAGCGATATGGGAATCACGCACGTCATTCGCGCTGACGAACACCTCCCGAATACGCCGCGCCAGGTCGCGCTCTTCGAAGCGCTCGAGCTGCCCCTGCCGCTCTTCGCTCACGTCTCCATGATTCTCGCGCCCGATCATCACAAATTATCAAAGCGCCACGGTGCCACATCGGTGGGAGAATACCGCGATGCAGGTTTTTTGCCTGAAGCGCTTGTGAACTACCTTGCCCTGTTGGGGTGGTCACCGGGAGACGACCGCGAGTTTTTCACCCTCGACGAGCTCGCGACTGCATTCTCGCTCGAGCGCGCGAGCAAGAGTCCCGCGATCTTCGACTCGGGCAAACTACGCTGGTTCAATGCACAGTACATCCGTCGTCGGCCGCTCGCGGATCGCGCATTACTCTTTGGGCAGACGGTACAGCACGACGGACGCTTGGCGGGCCTTCCAGAGTTGAACGATCCGGCGTGGTTAGGAAATTTTGCAGAAGCAGCGAGCGACCACATCGAGGTGCTCTCTGACATCCCGCGCGAACTTGAGTCGCTGCTGAGCGACACGCTGCCCTGGGACCCAAGCGCCGACGTAGCGTTTGCGGAAGCGCCGGTTCGGCAGATGCTCGAGGAGCTGCGTGATATCTCCGACAACGCGAAAACCGCTGAGCAGTTTGCGCGCGCCACTTCAAAGGAAGGGCTCAAAGCACTCGGCGACAAGCATGAGTTGAAAGGGCGATCGCTCTTTCGCCCGATTCGCCTCGCGACAACGGGTTCCGAGCACGGCATCGAGCTGCCCTTGCTTCTTCGGCTCCTTGGTCCCAAGCGTGTCGCGCTCCGGATAACAACGTCGCTTGACCGGTTCCAACAAATCGGGCAGGAGCAGTCCCGCCCCGTTTGAGAAGGTGGCATCCAGATGCTCAGAGCCGCACGGCCGTTGCCGCCCACTTCCAAAAGTTTGACACAGTCCTGCCGCTGTTGTTGTTGACAGGGCGCTTGGGCGCCCTTCATCCTTTTTAGGTCGCGAATGAACTCGCGAACCGACGTCACAAAGGGCGAGGCAGGACTACCATGAAACGCGATTCCATCTTCAGACAAGTGCAGGCCGACTGGCGAGCATGCTTCGAGCGTGATCCCGCCGCCGTCAACTGGCTTGAGGTACTCCTAGCCTACCCCGGCCTCCATGCCGTTGTTGCCCACCGATTCATCCATCCGCTCTACCGTTGGCATATTCCAGTTCTGCCGCGCGTGCTCTCGAACATCATGCGCTTTTTTACCGGCATCGAGATTCATCCGGGCGCGGAAATCGGAGCCGGGCTGTTCATCGATCATGGCATGGGCGTGGTTATTGGAGAGACGACCGAGATCGGCAGAAATTGCACCCTTTACCAAGGCGTAACTCTTGGCGGCACGAGTCTGCAGCACGGCAAACGGCACCCGACCCTCGAAGACAATGTCGTCGTTGGCGCTGGAGCCGCAATTCTTGGTGCCATCGTCATCGGGAACAATTCGAAAGTCGCCGCCGGCGCAGCCGTGGTGAAGTCTGTGCCTCCCAATAGCACTGTGGTAGGGGTGCCAGGCAGGCTGGTGTTTGTCGACGGCAAGAAAGTCGAAGAACCGATCATTCCGCAAGTCGACATGCCAGACCCAACGATCGAAGCGCTTGCCGCGCTCAACGCGCGCATCGACGCGCTTGAAATGAGACGCAGCACAGAATCGAGTCATGGCTCTCCAACTCTTTAACACGCTGACCCACAAGATCGAAACGTTCGAGCCAACGGAACCTGGCAGCGTCTCATTGTATGTTTGCGGGATGACCCCAAGCTTTCACCCGCATCTCGGTCATGCGCGCACGTTTCTGACGTTTGACATTTTGGTCCGCCATTTGCGAGCCAAGGGCATTGAGGTCAACTATATCCGAAATATCACCGACATTGATGACCGCATCATCGACCGCGCAGCGAAGGACAAGGTACCTTGGAATGATGTGGTTGCTCGTTACTATGGGGAATTCGAGGCGTGCGCTAAAGCGCTTGGCTTGCTCGAACCTAGCCTCTCTCCGCGGGCAACCCAAGAGATGCCCGAGATCACGAGTCTGATCGAACGCCTCGTCGCATCGGAAGCGGCGTACGAGACAAGTGACGGCGTCTATTTTGCGGTCGGCCGGGACCCGCATTACGGTGAGCTGAGCCGGCGCAATTTGGACGAGCTGCGCGCCGGCGAACGCATCGCAGTGCGTGAAGAAAAGCGCGATCCACTCGACTTTGCTCTCTGGAAAAAGGCGAAGCCTGGTGAGCCGACGTGGGAGAGCCCCTGGGGACCGGGGCGACCGGGTTGGCATATCGAGTGCTCCGCGATGTGCAAGCGCTATTTGGGAGATCAGTTCGACATTCACGGCGGAGCGACGGACCTCGTCTTCCCGCATCACGAGAATGAAGTCGCCCAAACAGAAACGGCGACTGGGAAACACCCCATGGCACGTTTCTGGGTTCACGCCGGGCTGCTGAACGTCGATGGACAAAAGATGAGCAAATCGCTGGGAAATTTCATGCCCATGCGCGAGCTCTTGCAACAGCATCGTGCCGCGGCGGTCCGCTATCTCTTTTTACAAACCGGGTACCGCAAGCCGTCGAACTTTACGATAGCGGCGCTCGAAGCGGCGGCCAAAGGGCTTCGGGGTTTGTACGAGGAGCTCGACGCACTGCGAGCCCACGCCGTCAATGGTGGAACCGGCCCGATCGATGCGACAGCATTCGATGCCTTCCTTGACGATGATCTCAACACCGCTGGGGCGCTCGGCTGGCTTCAAACGAAAGTGCGCGAAGGGCGCACGAGCGCGATCGCCAACCCGCGCTCCGCCGCCAACACGATTGCGCTTGTGGAACGTTGCTTAAGTGTTTTAGGATTGCCGGCCACGGCAGAGCTAGCCGGTTGGCCGGTCGCGCGTCACGTGGAGTTGGCGCCGGCGCATCGCGACCTACTGCGCGCGCTCGCGGGCGACGGCGAATTGGACGGCGCAGCGCTTGTCAATCGTATTCTCGAGTTGCGCGAGGAGGCTCGGGCCAAGAAGAACTTTGTTACCTCAGACCGGTTGCGCGACGCCCTTGCGGCAGCTGGCGTCAACGTCCGGGATCTCAAATCCGGCAGCGAATGGGCTCTTGATGGGAACCGATGAGGAACGTATTTACGGCTTTCACGCGGTTGACGAAGCGCTCAAGGGGGGCGAGGCGCTCCGACGCATCCGCGTCCCCAAGCACAGAGAAAAAGATCCAAGGCTCGCGGCCTTAATCGCATCGGCGCGGGCGCAAGGGATTCCCGTTGATTTCGAGGCGCCGGCTCGCGATCGCCGTTTCGGTCAGGGAGAAGGCCATCAAGACATCGCCGCCGATTTACCGCCCTTTGCATATACTCCCATAGCAGACGTCAGAGCGATGGTGCGCAAGGCAAGCAAGACTCTGATCGTTGCGATCGATCATCTCGAGGATCCGCAGAATCTAGGCGCCGTCTTGCGCAATGCCGAGGGTGCCGGCGCCAGTGCCGTGGTGATGCCAGATCGCCGCAACGCCGCTGTTACTGCGGTCACGCGACGGGCCGCCGCTGGAGCCACCTCTCACCTGAAAATTGCTCGTGTCCCGAATATCGTCGCTGTCCTGATGGCACTCAAAGACGATGGATGTTGGGTCACAGGCCTCTCGCTCGCCGTGACGGCGCAGGAGTACGATACAGCAGATTACACGAGAAAATGCGTCTTGGTTGTCGGTGCAGAGGGCAAGGGTTTGTCACGGTTAGTAACCGAGCGATGCGATGCTTTGGTACGGATTCCATTGCGAGGTCGCGTCGGATCGCTCAACGCGGCAAGCGCAGCAGCAATCGTTTTGTTCGAGGTCGCCAGCAGATGTAGGGGGCGATTGGAAAATCGCCCCTCGTCGTGAACGATTGGCAAATCGCCTGAGCCAAATGTAGGGGCGATTGGCAAATCGCCCCAAACGGGATCGTAGCGGGCGACTGTCAAGTCGCCCTTGTCAAGGGTGTCACGGACATTGTGACCCAGGCGAACAAGCCGAAAACACGGCCCAAAACTTGACGAAATCGAGGCCCGAACATATAATCGGGTAGGACTGCCAGGGCGGCTGGGCAGCCAATTTAGGGGGTAGAAAACAATTTTGGGGGCACTTCACCCGGTAGAAGAGACCTACGACTACAGTGAGCGCGCTGACGAAGAACTCGTAAATGCAGCCAAATGTGGCGACAACCTCGCCATGGAGTTCCTGCTCAACAAATATAAGAACTTCGTCCGCATCAAGGCTAAGAGCTACTTTCTCATCGGTGCAGACCGCGAAGACATCATTCAAGAGGGAATGATCGGACTCTACAAGGCTGTTCGCGACTTTCGCGCGGACAAGCTCTCGTCGTTCCGCGCCTTCGCGGAGCTCTGCATCACGCGCCAAATCATCACCGCGATCAAGACGGCGACGCGGCAGAAACACATCCCGCTTAATCAGTACATCTCGCTCAATAAGCCCATCTATGATGAAGATAGTGAGCGGACGCTGCTCGACGTGATGGCAAGCGCCAAGATGTCGGATCCCGAGGAACTGGTCATCAACCAGGAAGTCTCGGAAGATATCAAGGAGCGCATTCAGGAGAACCTCAGCGACCTCGAGTCGCAGGTGCTGCTGAGCTATCTGGAGGGCAAGTCGTATCAGGAGATGGCGCGGGATCTAAACCGCCACGTCAAGTCGATCGACAACGCGCTCCAGCGCGTCAAGCGCAAGATCGAGAAGAATCTGAGCGAAGTCGAGCTCTACTAAGAACTCAAGACACACGAGCGGGCGACGGTTACGTCGCCCGCTTCATTATTTCGCGGGTAGCGGATCGTCGGAGGTCAGCGCCAGGCTAACATGTGCGGGACGGCTGGACGATTACTACTATAGATGCATTACTTACGAGTACGTTACCGACACGACGTGAAGTGCGCCGAGCCCGAGTGCGGTGAACTGATCGTGGTAGAAGGACGGACGTCCGACGTTATCTACCCAGACGGCATGATTGTAAAGTTGCCGGTCGAGGAGCGTGACTTGCGTAGCGCTTTTTCGATCGTGTGCCCCGCCGGCCATGAAAACGACCTCTACGCACCCCGCGATCTGCACGTCATAAAATCGGCCTCGGTCGGAGATGCCGACTATCAACCCATCACGATTCGATCGAACCTGCTCTCGCCTTAGGTCCCGGTACCTCCCTGCCCGATATGCAGGATGTATTTGACAATGACCCGGTTGAGGGTGATCGAGGATGCCGGCGACCCGAAGGCGACAAACAACTCGTTGCCGGTTGGAAATTTGTCGTGGAGTGACGCGGCAAAATTCAAACCTGGTTCCGCGAATCCGCCGGTGCCGCTGATCGAGCGCAGTCCAATCGAGAAACTCGCATTCGGTCCCAGGTTCTCACCGAGTGAGATTCGGCGGAGCCACTGCCCGTCACTCGGCCCAACGAACGCTCGCTCATCCGTGCCGTCAAATTCTGCTGAGATGTTGAACCGAGTGCTGAACTGCCGCGCCCACGCCGACGTGAATTGCTGAAGGTAGAAGTTCGCGTACAGGTTGGAATATGGCCCGCAAAATAGCGGATTTGGCGTTGTTGCTTTTGGTGGTACCGAGCACAGCGTGGCAAAGGGTCCCCACGAATACGACGCTGAGACCGGCGAGGCCGACTGTTCGGCGTAGCCTAGCGCGACGTGTGTCTGATTGTAGGGCAGCCTTTGCGAATCGGTATAATCCGGATATCCGTTGCTCGTTCGCTGCTCGCTGATCGAAGGCCCAACGTCGAGCGTCATGAGATCTTTGAAATTGAGCGTGAGGTCAGCGTATGCCGAGGCATAGGCAACCTGTCCAGAACGGTCGACGGAACGCTCCCCGCCAAAGAAGCCGGAATAGTTCTTGATGGCTCCGCCGGGCTTTCCAACTCCGTTAAAGTCGGAAAACAGGCCGGGGCCGCGAAGGTCACTCAAGAGAGTAAATCCGTCTATCGGGGCGTAGTACGGTCCGATGTCATGATAGGTGAAGTAAACGTCGGAATATTGTCGCTCGCGACCAAAGACCCCGATAAAGCTGTGGCCCAAACTTGGATTTGAAACAAAATCGCCTGACTCTCCCCCGTAGGTGAGATTCGCCAACCAACCGCTGCTGAGCAATTGCTTGTGGAGCCCGAATTCATATGTGTTGTCATGACAGGTGAGCAAGACACCCGGACACGGCTTTACGCTCGATCCATCTTGAGTGTGATGGGCCATGACGCCGTCGGCGAAGAGCTGGAAATCTTGTGATGACGAGGTGTGGTCGATGCCTAATGCCTGGTCATTGAAACCGGAACCGGCAGTATCGAGCACGCCGAGAGAATTCGATCCGATCGTGCCCTCGATCTTAGCTCCCCAGTTGAACGTTCCGATGTTCGGCGAGTAAAATATCTCATCTTTTGTTCCGCTCGAGTTAGGATGAGCTCCAGGGACCAAATAGTCAGAGCCCTCGGCAAAAAAAGGTCGGTACTCGAGAAACACGCGTTGGAACTGTTGCGGTTCGATTGTTTGCTGGTCGACCTCGACGTTCGAGAAATCGGGGTTTGCGGTGCCGACGAGGGCAAGCGTATTGGTCATCGGGTAGGTTATGTCCGCGCCGAAGTCGCGAACCTTCTGGAAGCCAAACGACCCATCGGTTTGCTGAAACTGATTGCGGTCGGAACCTAAGCTTGCCAAACCGTAGATATCCGCGTGCGGAAGGGGGCGAGTCGAGTTGCCCGCGATACGAATGCCGGTGAGCGCGGGCCAGTATTGGCTTTGGTCGGGGCTTGACATCTGGGGACTGTATGCCCACGAGAAGGATTCGTTTAAAGCGGCGATTCGGCGCTGGAAATTGATGCGCCAGCTGTGCGTCCCGGCTTCGGCGCGCAGGTCCTTGAGCGGGATGATCATCTCGGCCGACCAGCTCGCTTGGTGTATGCTTGCCGCTGCCCGCCACGGAGGATCAAAGCGGTTGGACTCGCTTGAAGCCTGATAGCGCGCCGCTCTTGGAGTCGTCTTGAACGTGTACACGCGTGTTCCGTTGCCACTCGTATCAATGTCGATTTCTACCTGGTCGTCAAGCTCTTCGCCCACCCCATTTGTGATCTGATTTGCCGTGATGGGCGCTGAGGCTTGATTGCACACAAAGCCCACATACAAATAGGTGGCGTCGTAGAGGATGTAGACTGTGGTTGCCACCTCGGGAGCTGCCGGCCGGCGCGTTGTGAAATTGACAAAATCTTTGGCGACTGCACCAGCTTGCCATACAGGATTTGTCAACGTGCCTTCCAGAGGAAGAGGTTGGCTTGCCTCGACCGCCGCGACATTCTGCGTCTGATCGTTAAAAGCCCAAGCGACGATCGGCAAGGACACCGCCATAAGCAAACTCAACACCGCTACGACCCAGTGACGCATCGCTCTCAGCCAGATCCTGGCGCGATCGGCGACGATGCCGTAGAGGGCGTTTGGGAAACCGCCCCCTTTGCGGCCGCCATGCTTGCCGCACCATTTTGCAGTCGCGTGACCTCATTGCGAAGCTCTTCAATGAGCTTCATCATCGTTTCCACCTGTAACTCGTCGTAGGTCGCCTGGGCCGCGCGGCATAGGTGAAAAAGCCTCTGCACTTCTTCGGGGTCGATATCGGCTCCATTAGAATGTGGTCCATACAGCACGAAAGCGGAAAGGGCTTGGCGTGCAATTAGCGGCACTGCGAGCACCGGTGCAACGGTTCCGGTCGGCACTCCAGTGTGCTGCCAGCCGGTTTCTGCGATTCGCAGCGGTTCCCACTCGGACTCAAGCGTCAACACGAGTTTTTCCTCGTGGTCGATGGACAAGACTGAATGCTCCGGCCAGCCGCAAGCGAGGACCCGTATATAGGCGGCGTCATCGTTCCGGCGGAAAAGCGCAGCAGAAGAAAGAGCGAGCGCTAAGGTTGCTTCGTTCACGACATATCCATCAACCGTGCTTTGCTCGTGCGCGCGATGAATGGCCTTTGCATCTCGTTCGATTCGCTGCATCGCCTCCCGCCGCCGGCGGAAAAAGATGCCATCGACGAGGTTGCCGACGCGCTTTTCGAGCGAGTTCACCCAAAAGCTAATGCCGACGGCCACAGCGATTTCGATAAGCACCGCAAGGCGCGCTGCCGCAAGTTCCTGACCAACGAACCACTCGATCAGCGCGAACGTGCTGACGATCATGAACGTCAAGACGGCGTAGACGATCGCCCGGCTAACCACAAAACTTACTTCGAACACCCTATGTCGCACGACGGCATACGCGACCGTTAAGGGTAGGGTCACGTTGAGCACCAACAGCGAGCTTTGAACCCAGCGTGGTGTGGTAAATGGCAATGCAGAACTGAACGCGAGCAAACTCCCAACATACGTTCCGATAATACCGACAAGCAGGCCAACGACGACCCACTGAATCCGCGGGCGGTTTTGCGGTTGCCCATGGATGTACGTCTGGAATACGGCGATGATGCTCAGCGCGAAGACGGCACCCTGAAGCGTCAGCATGATGCGCTGCGCTAACTCCGCTGGCCACCCCAACAATAAGTTTGCGACATCTGGGTACGCCACGAGCAGAGCAAAAATAATGAAGAGAATGGGAATAGCGCGCTCGACACGTTGCCGCCACGGCGCCGGATTTTCGCACAGAAAACGGATTGCAAAGAGGAGAATACCGACGGTGCCGGCCGCCGTCAGCAAGTCCCCGCCAATGATGTTTATTGCGTGCATCGTTGGCGATGGAAAACGAGAGAAACCGGCAAAAGCGATGCCCGGGCTAAAGCCCAGGCAATAGAGATAGAACCCCCAGGTCATTGGGCTCGGGCGCAAGAGAACAAGCAGCCCACCGACCACCACAAAGATCAACGCGGCGATTGTTCTGCTGACCAAATTGATCTTTGCGATGGCGGAGTAGCTTTCGTGCATCGGCACGAGCTCGACAGCGCGATCGACACCCCGATGGTTTACCCACACCGTCACGCGCATGCCGGCTGGGACTCTTGCTGGCGAACCGGCCACGTAGGCACGCGAGTCAAAGGGAGTTCGAAAGAGATCGATGCGATCTCCAGGGACAATTCCGTCTCGGCTTGCGGGGGAGTCTGGGGCAACGACTTTGATGTTGCCATCGTAGTCGGATTGAAAACCGAGCTCGCCATCGGAGCCCCAGGCGGCATCGGAAGAGTCCCAGACAAAGCTTAGGCCGGGCAGCGTCGTTATGACGACCAATAGAGCAAGGGCCGCAACGACAAACGTCCTCACGACTGAGCGAGAAACAAGCTGTGGGCTAGCTACCATCGCTGGGCAGTTAGTTCGGCCTTCCAACGCCGATTCGCTGCCAAGAATGTGATAGGAGGCACTCTCTGAAGTGCCTGCGGCGAACCCGATAAATACATCATGAAGAGGTCGTTCATCGCGGTCTGCGCAGCAGTAGTGCTTCTTGCCCCGTCAATTGCGCTCGCAAATAGCACGATAGGCGTTGACAACCACTACACCGCCATTCTGAATGGGTTTTACCTCCAAACGCTCGATGCGAACCACACACCCTCTGCTTGGAGCGCGAATCTTCTCAACGATGGATCTGACCCAACCATCCCCGCATTCACGTCAGACTACCAGGCGGTGACGATAGATCAAGATGTCTGCGCTGCTGACACGACGTACAACGTCAATGTGCACTGGTCCGACGGAACATCCCGCACTTGGTATGCTATCGACTTTTGCAGCTACTCACCCGGCAGCGATTTCACCGACAAAGATAACGACTTCTGGGCGATTCCTAACTAGAGACGCTGAAGCCCCCTGATGCTATCGAGTCGCGTTCTGTTTGGCCTCGTTACCGCAATGGCCTTGTTTGTATTGTGGGCGGGCTCCGTAGCAGCAGGCGCAGATAACAGCCAGCAACTGAAGAACTATCAAGCGCAAATCGCTAGGCTAAACGAGGAAGAGAAGGTTCTTCAAGAAGAGCAGCAGTTCGTCGAAACTCGCATAACGGATGTGAAGAGCGGCAGAGGCGTCCTCTTCGGATTTGAAATCGCTGGACCGCTCGAAATCGGACCGCTCGAATTCGACCGCCAACGGCTCGTGGACGAGATCGCGATGATGGTGTTCACGGGTCAAATTACATCCAAGCAAGCAGCGCAGGCCGGCGCGCACATCGCCGCTACGCAAAAACTATTTCTCAAGGCGCTGCAAGATCAGAGCCGCGAGATCACCGCGAAACTTTCCAATATCGAGGATTCTCGTGGCATGCTCGCTCGCGCGGTTGATCGTCTTGAGGGCACGACAGCTTCCTCCGGATCGTATCCCAACCTCGTCGGGACGTGGCAACTTACGAGCGACGACGGCGTCTTCCAGGAACAGATCCGTATTACGAACGAGAGCGACAAAGGTGAGTTTTCAGGCATTCTTGCGGTGTTGAACAAAGATGGATTCGTCACCGGAACAAGCCCCTTCACAGGCGAGTTTACACAAGGCGGCGTGAAATATATCGAGTTCCAAGTAGGCAGTTATGAGTCTGGCCACTATTATTGCGGCCTTCATGGAACCGGCGGCAACATCACAATGACCGGCCAGTGGGGTAGTCCGTACCCCGAGAAGTTTACGGCCCACGAGTTGGCGCAATAGTCGATTTTCAAACCGTACATTTGCAAGCTTGACGCCACGCTCGGACGCGCCAATCAGCGCTGGCAGGCACGTCTCAATGGAAATAAGAAATTGCCATTTCGAGCGTGCTAGCTTTCTTTTGTGATTGATTCGTGACCACGGTTAGCGCCGACGTAGCTCAGGGGTAGAGCAGCGGTTTTGTAAACCGCGGGTCGGGGGTTCAAATCCCTCCGTCGGCTTCCAATCTTTCGCTTATATCTGGCCCGTTTCGGACACAAGCTTATCTAGTTCCGTGTAGTCGGTTCGCGGACGGGGGTCGGGGTCCCGAATAATGACGCTGCATCGCGTAGCACCGATTGCATTTCCTGTGCAATGACATCCGGTTTGGAAATTTCCAGATAATCGATATGCTGACCGTTGGCGTTCGGTTTCATAGCGATATCGATCGATTTTCTTAACGCTTGAGGAGGATCTCCTTGAGCGCCCATCACCCTGCTAGCGCCCTCGGCACCGCCGCGCATTTCAAGACCGGTAATGACGCGCCCATTATAACCGATGACGAATTCATCTTCTTGTTCCGAGTTGGAGCCATTAGGGCCGGGCCCTGCGTGCACATCGTTCGATTGGAGCGCGAATCGGCGTCCCAAGGCAGCTATCGCGTCGTCCACGACGGCCTGCCTCGTGGGTCCCGCCGCGAGCGAAACGTACTGATTTGGAAAATCGTCGGAATAGACTCGCAAGACCTTCTGCCATGCCTCAATTAATTTGGAAGACGTATACCCGAGAGCTTGCCACTTCGTCAGATCGCTGCGCGAGTTTGGTAATGTGCCCTCCGAAGAAACCGATGTCGGTCCGGCTGCGGCGATCATCCTAAAAGCGGGCGCCTTTCCATACCTGGCGCTCACCAGAGACAGGAATGCGAACCAACGGCTAAGGTACAGCTCATCCCAGGGCATCGGGAGTGGGAGGACTCTGCCATGGTCTGGTCCATATTGAACTGCGAACTGCTCTGTTTTTACGCCTTGTAACGCCCATGAAGGCGTGAAAAACCCAGGAAAGATGTCGAGGTGACCCCATTTCTTTGATGTCCGTGCGGCGGCGAATAGTGCGTCCAGCTTCGACCAATCGGGTTTGCCTTCGACCGGCTCGATGTCACTCCAATGAATTTGCAACGTAACGCCGCTGATGTAGGGATTATCAAAGGGTCGCAAATCCAGCGGGCTTTGCGGCTTGTTCGCCATAACAACAACGAGCCCACGCGGTACTGGAGCGCTGATCGTGGACGACTGTTCGTTCTGTACTGCCGCTGCAATCGAAAGATGCGTGAGAAGCAGGACGAGTGCCAAACATGCCATGCCAACTCGCTTGGGGTTGACCATGCGCACCTCCGGAACGGTTGGATTCTTACAGCTGCGCATTTTGTTACGTTCGGCGATGGCTTCAGACACGCATGGCCTCTTCGATCGCGCGTTCTTCGCCCATCGATGCCCCCGCGGTCGTAAACTCCTCAAAGCGCGACCCGAGTGCTTTTTGTAGGCGTTCTTGCGCGCGCTCATGGTTGATGCGCTCTGTCGACTGTTGCCGCTCGCGAAGCGCGTCAAGCGCGGCTGCGACAAACCCAAACAGTCGGGCTCCGCGTTCGACGTCATCGCCGGATGCACACCAACACGCGAGGTTGCCGATGCAAATGATCGTCATCAGCGTACCAGACGTTACTTCATTCTCACGCGCCACCCGCAACGCTTTTCGCGCGAACTCGAGCGCGGACGATAGCTCTCCAGTCGCAAGATAGTAGTTGGCTAAATTGGACAGATCGATGCAGATCTGTGCCTTGTTTTTGGTGCGTTCGCTGATCTCCAACGACTCGGTGCCATACTTGATGCACTGGTCGTACGCTCCCCGAACGAACGCGGCTTCCGCGCGCCATACCAGTGTGACGGCGACCCGATCTTCATCCCCCAGCGACCGATACATCGCAAGGCTGTCCTCAAATAGGCGATCTTGCGCCATGGGATCAGTCGCGAGGTAGGCCGCCTGAGACAAGCACCGCGCAATTTGCGGCGCTTCGTTAAGCTCGCGGGCGATGTGCAGTGCCTCCTCGTTGAGGGGCCCCGCCTCGTCGAGGCGATCGACGACGGCGAGGTCCCAAGCCGAATTCATCAGGACGATGCCGAGCTCGCGCCTATCTTCTGTCGAGCGCAACAGCTCGATCGCGAGTTTGAACTTGGATTGGCGTTCTTCAAAACCGCCGCCCTGCAATTGAGAGAACAGCGCTGCCCAGCGTGCAAGCCGCGCTTGGGTCAGCGTGGAGACGCCGTCCGACGCTTGCCGTGCTAAATGCAGCCAGCGCGAACCCTCGATTCTGAGATTGAGGCGCGAGAACACCGGGGCTGAGACCGCAGCCAGGCTTGCCCCGAGCACAATATCGTGCTTTTCGGCCAGTGTCCAGTTCAGGGCCGCCCGAAAGTTGTCGAGCTCGGGCTCCATAAGCGCGGTCCAAGCCCGGATGGACGTGGTGGCGTGCTCGGCATAGTGCTGCTGACCGAAAGCCTCGAAGAACCTCGCGTGGCGGGCACCGACGCGGTCTCGCTCGCCGCTTTCGACCAGTTTTTCCCAAGCATACTGCCGGGTCGATTCCAAAAGGCGGTATCTCTGCTCTGCTCCGCTCAGCTCCGCGACGACCATCGACTTGTCCACAAGCGCAGATAAGAGATCGAGAAGACCCCACCGCTCGATCTGCTCGTCGGCGCAGACGTCACTGGCAGCATCGAGCGTCCACCCGCCTGCGAAGACGGCGACCCTTCGGAACATCGCCTTTTCGTTTTCCGTGAGCAGGTCATAGCTCCAGTCGATGAGCGCGCGCATCGTCTGCTGCCTAGGCAGAACGTTGCGGCGGCCACCGGTGAGAATCCGGAAGCGCTCGTCCAATCGTGCGGCGAGCTGTTGCACGCTCAGGACCTTGACGCGGGCTGCGGCCAGCTCGATCGCAAGCGGAATACCATCCAAGCGACGGCAGATCTGCGCGACGACCGCCGTGTTACTTTCATCGAGGCTGAAGTTTTCAAGCGCTGCCGATGCGCGCTCTTCGAACAGCGCGATGGCACCGAAGAGCTTCGCGTCTTGGACCGTGAGCTCGTCGTTGCGCTTGGGTACGCCCAGAGAAGCTACACGGACGACCGTCTCACCCTCGATGTTCAGACCCACACGGCTAGTCGCCAGTATGCGCACGCCGGGGCATCCGTGGAGCAGGCGATCCGCAGCTGCGGCTGCACCGGTCACCAGATGCTCGCAATTGTCGAGGATAATGAGCACCTGCCTGTGGCGCAGCGACCGCACGAGCGCCTCGATGAGCGGCTTGTCCTCGGTTCCCTGCACATCGAGCACCGCTGCGATGGCACCGACGACGAAGCTCGGATCGGTCAGCGGCGCAAGCTCGATGAACCACACCCCGTCCGGATAGCTGTCAAGCAGATTCGCTCCGATCTGGAGCGCGAATCGCGTCTTGCCGACGCCGCCGGTGCCGACGAGCGTCATGATGCGCGTTTTAGCGAGGCGCTTTTCCACTTCGTTCACGTCTGCTTCGCGACCGACGAGTTCGCTGAGCTGGAGGGGCAAGTTGTTGGGAAGCGCCTCAAGCGATCGTAGCGGCGGGAATTCGCTGGGGAGGTCGGAGGAGACGAGCTGATAGACCTGCTCAGGCTGGATGAGGTCGCGAAGCCGGTGCGCGCCAAGATCGCGCAAGCTCGACTTGGGCGGCATGTCACCTTGTGCGAGATCCGTCGAGGTTCCCGAAACAAGCACCTGGCCGCCGTGTCCGATCGAGAGCAAGCGTGATACCCGGTTGACCGTGGGACCGAAGTAGTCGCCGCTGCGCTCGTAGGACAGTCCTGTGTGCACGGCCATGCGGACCTTGAGACAGTCGACCTTGCTGAAATCTGCGCTGACGAGTGCGCGCTGGGCGTCGAGCGCGGCCGCGATCGCATCGGGTGCAGTGCGGAAGGTCGCGCAGAACGCGTCGCCGATCGTCTTGAAGACATAGCCATCATGCGCCGCGATCGCCGACTCCATGATCTCCTCGTGTTGGCGAACGGCATCCCTCATCGCCTCGCGGTGCTGCTCCCAGCGCTGCGTCGAGCCTTCGATGTCGGAAAATAGAAATGTCACCGTACCCGTTGGTAAAGTGACGAGGCCTTTGGGCTCCGCCTCACTCTCGGGTGGCATTAGGCAAGTGTGTTTCGTTTGCTCACGCGTTGGAACCTCGCCTTGCCACACCGTCGGGCCTCGGAAAATCCCCCATGAGCAAAAATCGGCTAAAAAAACTTCAAACTTTTGGTTTTTGTCAGCGCGAAAGCACTAACTCAGGAGTGGTTTCTAACGTAGCGAGTTGAAGGAGCGGGGGAGGACTTTTACTGCCGCTTTCTCGTGCTCCGTTTTTGCGTAGATACCAGCGGAAAAGGACAGTCGATTTTCGGTGACGCAGGCTACCTAGCACATGTTGACCGCTGGCGAAAATTTGAGCGCGAATGGGGCCAGATCTTGCGTCTAGTTGTCGTGCTGTACGTGGTGGCGATGGCAGCCGTCATAGTCGTTGTAGATTTCGCGTTCTTCAGAAACCGAATCTGGGAACGGCTGACAGTGAATATTGGCATTGTTTTGGTGTTCGCAGCTTTTTACTTCAGGTTCCTCAGGCGTCCATGAGCAAGGCGCCCCGGAAAGTTGCCGCTTGTCCGTATCTTCCGATTCTGCTCACTAAGACGAAAGAGGTCGCCAATCCACGCCGCTTCACAACACTATGTGCGTAGCTGATGCGCTTTCACCTAAGAGCGGTACATTAAAATTGCGCTCGATGTATCGCAACAAGGAATAGTGTCCCCGGCCATACGTGGTTGACAGAGTCTTACCGGCTAGGCACTCTACCCCGACGCACTCTGCAAAAACCGTTTGATTCGATCCGACACCTTCGTCGAATATCACCCACAATTGACCGTTGTGCGCTGCATTATATGCGATAATCGCGGGGGCGTTGTTCCTTAACCAGCGGTCGAGGTGGGCTATCTGGTTTCCACCGCAGGAATCATGGCCATCGTCGCACTGATTGGGAGCGATGAAGGCGAAGGAAGGCACCGTATTGTTCGCTATGTCTGTAGCGAGTTGTGTGTATGGCACGGTATCATTAACAGGCGTATCCGCAAACTGGATCGTGGGGTCATGCTTGTGAGCGTAGAGATGGTTCCCATCTGAATCCTTACCGCCGCCCCAACACTCCGTATTGCCTGCCGAGTCAATGCTCTCCATATAGCCTTTGACCGTTAATCCTTTGGCGGTAAGTTCTCCGCCCAGCGAAGGTGCGCCAAATTTTGGTGGCGTGGTGCAACTGTCGGTTCCTGACGTTCCCTGTTCTGACCCCGAATACAGGGCCAGATAGTTAGGTTGGCTGGGATGATCAATGGCGTTGTAGTTACTTAGCCATTCACCCATTGGCATGAGCGTATTGTTGATATAGGGAGCGTCTGCATTGTCGACGACATTTGATTGAGTTTCGTTTTCCTCAATGATAATTTCGATGTGCTCTACTGCCGGGCTCGAAATCGGAGCGATTACCTGCGGGACTTTCGCGAATTGCGGAGCCGAAGCGCTTCCATTGCCACCGCAGGCGACGCACGAAATGGCGAAACTCAAGGCAAATCGCAGCTTGCAAAAAAATAGGTTCTGCGCGACCGGAGGAAAAAGCAAACACAAACATGGGTCCTTCCCACGCCGACGAGGTTAGCTGACGGATTCGCGCCGGAAAAGTAGCGCTATGCTCGCTCTCTTCAACGAGCAATTCACCCCAGTATTTGCGTCCCCCGGTTGCCGGCTCAATTAGGCGATTGTGGATGCCGGTTCGCAAACCTTAACCCGGTCTACTATACTCGTGCTGGGCCTTTTGTATACGAACGGACTGCCGCCAAGTTGGAAGTGGAGTAGGCAATCGACCGTTTCGCTAAGGTGCGCGCGACTTGTGAGTTTGGACGAACAATTTGACGAGCTTGCCCGAGCGAAGCCCGTAGGTTCTAACCTCGCGCGTCGTACAGTCATCATCTTTGCACGAATCGACGTAGAGTAAATTACTCCGAAAGGTGATGTGAATCGAGTCGGGCCCCTCTCCCCAATCCCCGCCCCAGTTGGCTGAACCAACCGCTCCGAGTGGAACTGCGGCGTTCCCACGTATATCGTACGCAAACGCTTCAGCCGTGCCGCCAATTGGGAAGTCGCACGAGAGCACAATGACTGCCTGCTGCGTGCGAGCCCGCAGACTGCCTAGCTTCACGTTTCTTACGAAAATATCGAAACCCGTTCCCATTTTCTGGTCGTAGTACGAGTACGTGCCCTTCCTTATGAGCACGGGCGGGGGCACGTTCGGGCATGGCGTGGCAGAGTAATTGAAGTTCATAAAATCCACGGCCAAGACCAGCGCCAAGATCATTTTGGGCCTTTCTCCGAGATTACCAGTACTGCTCAACTGTTGCAGTGATCGCCGGACCTCGTAGTTGATACGCGTCTGCCGGAAGCGGCCCCGTTAGACCAGGATACGGGGTGCCGGCATTTATCAACGTGAACTTTCCGTCATAGACGCCGGTCAAGTTTGTGCCGGTGACCGATAAGGATGTGTGGCCGAAAGTGTACTGCGCATTCGCCTGCAGGGTGGCAAAGGCTGGTTGATTCAAGTCGTTGTTGGTCCCCTCGTACGCTGAACCGACGGACCAGGAAAATCTTCCAGCAGATTCTTCAACAGACAGCGCAGCGCGATGCAGCGGGATTCCTTGGAACTGCTGGTAAGGCACAAGGTTACCGGCCGAGCCCTCGAGCGAATGGGGCAACCCCAATGGATATCCTCGATTGATGTTGTAGGAGAGTTTCGCTGCAAATCCGCGTCCAAAAGGAGCCGTCAAACTCAGGGCTAGGCCCTGCCAGATCGAATTGGCAATGTTGATGGGATAGCTCAGCTTGGGGTTCGTTGGCGAGGCACCCGCTGGGATGAATTGAATGTCATCATCTTTTTGGTCGACGCGATACAGATCAAGCTCAGCGCTTGCCGCGTGCGGACCGGAACCCAATACCTGACCTCCGTCTAATTCAAACTCCAACGTATGGTCCGCCGTGAGGTTGGGGTTGCCTACCTGTATCAGTCCGCTTGGATCGGGTGGTGGAAGTGGTGATGGAACCACTTTTTCTGAAAGCAAGGGTGCTTGAAATCCGGTGCCGACGGACGCGCGCACGACGGTTTGCCAATGTGGACGCCAAACGATCGCGCCTCTCGGATTGAAACTCGAACCAAATGTGCTAAACGTGCTCATGTAGCCGACCGCAGTATACTCGAGGCGGCTGCCACCGGACCAGGTGTATCGGGCGATAAATGTGTGGTTGGTTTGCGCTTGCGACTGCGCGCCGGAACCGAAATCATCCGGAGCCGTAAGCGTCTCGCCTTGAGCTCTGGCGGCCAGGGTTAACTGCGCGTCTGGGAGCACCCGATCGTACTCAAGGCTGTAGTCCCTGAGCAGATCGGTCGTATTGAGCAGATATTCACTGAGACCTAAAGCGGGGCCGCTGATGATCTGGCGAGAGTTAGCAAACATATAGCTTGCCGTGAGGAAGGACGGCACTTCACCATCGGCGGTCGGCGCTCCGAGCGGCAGCCTCACATTGCCGGAATAAAAAGTGTTGACCTCGTTCCGCTCCGAGCCTGCATAGCTTGTAAACGGGGCGCCTGGGCTTGAGTCAAACGGACTCACAGGGCTGCTCAGTGCAGCGGACAGATCTCCATTATATCCACTCGTTAGAACCGAAACTTGAACGACGCCATCGTGCGGCAAGTCATCCGTCAACTTTGCAAGTGCATTTGAGCCTGAGATTCCGCTGCCGAGATTTTGGTGGGCGCCAGTGGCCGCGTTTATAATGGGAAACGAACTCAATTCGCCCTGTTGATTGAAATTCTGCAGCTCAACGGCGTACCCAAAATGATCGGCTGTGCCTGTGTCTGCGAGGGTATAGTTATTGGTTACGAAGCTGCCATTCGAGTAGCTCAACAGCCCATGTGGAGTTAGAGTTGGCTGCAGCGTTTGAAAGTTGACGGTGCCACCCTCAGTATTGGCACCCACAAGGGACGTAGGGGCTAACCCATAGACGATCTGCACGCTTTGAAAAGCCGCTGGATCGAGCAACGAAAGATCGAAATCCCCGCTGTTTCCGTTGTTGATAGGGTTGCCATCGAGTTCAACGATAGCCTCCTTAGGATCGTCTCCTCGAATCATCACGCTCACCGGCAGCGCTGGTGACCCTCCGTTCGGACGGTTCAGCGTCACACCAGGAACAGCCGCGAGGGCGTTCGCGACATTTAGCTCTCCGCGCCGGGCTAGCGACTGCAAGTTAAGTTCGACGCTGGGCGCCGACCCGGTTGAGAGTTCCCCGGTTGGCGCGACGCGCACAACGCCTAAAGAAACAACTTCCGCTGCGTTTGCGCCAACTATGCGAATCACGAGATTTTGACGTGCGGAGGACAACGATATCGGGTCTTTCAACGATGCTGCGTTGCCGTCGTGCAATATCCGAACGGCGTAGGTCGCAGGTGTTAGGTTGTCTGCGATGCATCGGCCATCACGATCGCATCCAACCCGTTGAATCAGTGCCTCGCCGGATACGTGCGACAGCAGCGTCAGTTCCAGTACTGCGTTGGAAACCGGTTTGTTCGACGCATCGATGACAATTACAGTCAACTGGGTACCTAGTGCTGCCAGTGCAACGCTTGTTGTGGTCATGCAAAGAATATAAGAAAGGAAGAACCAGAACCAGCGGCGATAGGCATTCACACGACCGGACTTACTAAGGTTGGGGTTTCGAATCCCTCCGTCGGCCTCAGACGAAAGAGGGTGCCGAATGCAAAGACCGCCGGCAGCACGATCCTTCGATGTTCAAATTCCTGGTGGCCTCGATCCCGTCACCGCCGGAAATTTGATTAGCGCCGAGATTGTTTGGCGACCTCTCAGCCAACTTGAGTAATGCAACTCCTGGAGTAGCGATAGTTTTTGTCGGGGTCGTCGTCATGGTTGTCTTCAGACTCAAAGCAACAATCCGCACCGCGAACGCCCTGCGCGCTTTAAGTTCGCAACCGAGCGATGCCGCCGCCAGTAAGGTAACGAACCCTTAGGGCCAGCGCAGATCGCCGCCGTTGCTCGGCTCACCCGGCGTGCTGCTCACAACCAACGCTTGAATCTTCGCGGGCGAAGACTCAAAGTACGCTGCAGCTTGTCCTCCCGAGTTCGTTTCAAAAGGCCCCACCTCACGCTCTTTGCCTCCAACGACCTCCCAGAGGTAATAAGTGGACCGTGGAGCGAGCTCATCCCCAACCAGATAAAGCCAACTACCATCGAGGGCCTGAATAACTTTCGCCGAGCCTGCGACTCCGTGCAGCTCGTGATGCTGGAAGTGACTGTGCACGAGTGACGCAATCGGCACGGGAAAAATCTTCGAGCGAAGGTCGACATTCCACACGGCGAGCGCTATCAAAGCCGCGGCGGCGACGAAGGATCCAATCCACGGGGCGATGCGGCGAGGTTGCCGCGAAAAAATGCGCGCCACCAGATTTCGTTCGCCGGGCGGCTCTAAGGCTGCGGCAGCTCTCATCGCCTCGGCAAGTAGGACGGCGCAGGTCGGGCATTGATCGGCATGCTCGAGAAGACGGGCGCCGGCATCGGCGTCGAGACCACCAAGCGCAAACGCTTCGATATCGTCGTATGGGTGCGTCGTCATGATGTACTCTCGTTCATAAGTTTCCCGAGGTGGCGTAATGCAAGCTGCGCGCGGCGCTTAACCGTTCCTATGGGTGTTGCGGTTCGTTCGGCAATCTGCGCCATCGTAAGATACTTAAAATAGGCCAGCTCCACAACGCTCTGCTGCTCTGCGGGCAACTGACGGAGCGCGCTCCGCAGCATCCCCGCCACGTTGCGCGCTGTCACAAGCTCGGCCGGGTCCGCGGCTGTTTGGTTTGGGGAGAGCTTGTGCGCGCGGGATTCTCGCTGAACTCGTGAGGTTGTGCTGCGCAGGATCCCGAGGGCGGCATTTCTCGTGACAACAGTAAGCCACGGCGCTAAGCCGCCCGTGCGAATGACCAGACCATGACGGTGGCGCCACAAAGAGAGAAACGCTTCTTGCACGGCGTCGCGCGCCGAGTCGTCATCCTGCAAAATGCGATACGCAATGGCATTACAGCGCGCCCCATACAATTGGTAGGCGCGCTCTAATGCTGTGGGTTCATCTGCAGCGAGCTGTTGGATCAGCTTGGCGAGTTCTGCTGACTCCGTCTGCGTCACCTCAATGAGCGAGCGTCTCGTCGGCGACGGCAATTTCACCCGATACGGGCTGCAGCGTCACCGTCCGAATGCCAAGGTATTCGCCCAGTTGGCCAGCAGGCACTTTGAGCGGTCCAGGTTTCGGGGCAGCCCCGGGTTTCGGTTGCGGAAACGCAGTCGAGTCAGCTGTGAAGAACGTGATCTTTCCATCAACTTTGGAGAGAACTTGATGGATGTGTCCATTCAACACGGTGACGGAATCAAACCGTCGCAGCATGGAGATGAGTTCCAAGTAATCGTCGGTGGTCCAGCCCCATTGCGGGTAGGCAGCGTACAGCGGGATATGGGCAAAGACGGCAATCGGCGTGTTGCTGGGCTGCTTCGCGAGGTCCGCGCGCGCCCAGTCCAACTGCTCTCTGCCGAGCATTCCTCCCGCCGTGATATTGAGGACGTTCGTGAGGGCAAGGCTATGGACGCCAGCGGCGTCAAAACTGTACCATGGCTTGATGTTCTTCCCGAACATCTTGAAGTAGAGCGCGCCGTTGTCATCGATGATGTCGTGCTCCCCTGGGACCGCGTAGACGGCACCGGTCTTGATCGTGCCCAGCATCTGTTGCACCGTGTCGAACTGTTCCGGCTTGGAGAGATGGGTGAGATCGCCCGTGTGCATGACGAATTCGGGCCGCACCGGTAGCGCGTTAATCTTATCGATGGCGGCTTGAAACGTGGAGAGCACGTCCGCGTTCGCCTCACCGTGAAAGCCTATATGCGAATCGCTAATTTGCACAAAACTGCGCGCCCCAACGACAGTTGGCATGGGGGAAGCTAACGCCCGCCCCACGATGCCTGGTCCGGCAAGGGTGTAGACGACGCCCGTACCGCACCACGCCATGCACTCCAAAAACTTGCTGCGATCCATGAGTTTAGTTGGCCTCCTTGACGATAATCGTCGCCTGCATAAAAGGATGAACTGTGCAATGATAGCGGTACGTGCCCGGTTTCGTGAACGTATGCGAGTAGGTGTCTCCTTGGGCCAGGCCTTTGCTGTTGAAAGAGCCGTCATCCGCGGTTGCGGTGTGCGGATCGTCGTCCAGGTTCTTCCACGTTATCGTCGCTCCAACCGGAATCGTCACCGATGCGGGCTTGAATGTGTAATTGTCTATTTGTATTTGCGTCGCGGCGGCTGCAGACGATCGCATCGTGTCCGCCAAAGACGGCATGCTACCAATGATCGCCGCTGCTGCCAGGAAGAGAAAAAGTAATCGCATGAGGGTCCTCCGTCCGTTGTGAAGCCTGCTTGTGCCTCATCCCCTTATGTATGCAGCCGAGACGAACGTGGTTCACTTCATGCCAAAGAGGCTGCCAAAAGCACGCGGCGATTGATTATTAGGCCCAGACGGTACTTGCGCGGACAAAACATCCATAGTATGATATGTTAACCTAATAAACTATGGGGAGTCAGCCTTGCTCAACGGTTCCGGATCAGTCCTCGACCAACTCGACCTCCAGTTGCTAGATGCTCTGCAGCGCAACGCGCGGTCGACCTTTGCCGAACTCGGCGAACTCGTCGGCCTCAAAGCGGCGTCCGTGCATGACCGCGTCAAGCGCTTGGAGGCGCGCGGGTTTGTGCGGGGCTATGCCGCACGACTCGACGGAAGGCTCTTGGGCTTGGGCCTCACGGCCTTTGTCAGCTGCTTCACCTCAGCCCAGACGGATTACGACAGCTTCACGGCAGCAGTTTCGGCGTTGCCCGAAGTGTGTGAGGTGCACAGCGTGACCGGCGAAGAGAGTTTCATCCTCAAAGTGATGACGAAGTCGACCGCGGAGTTGGACGATTTTCTCTCTCGCCTTAAAAAAATTTCGGGAATTGAACGAACCAAGACGATGATCGTGCTGTCGACGCCGTTCGAGCGTGGGGGCATCACTCTAAAAGAAGACGGCGTGCCGGCAGCACGGCGTTTACGGAGCGTGCGCTAATGTCAGACGCTGCAACAGTTTCAACCAAAGGCGCAAATCACATCGCGCAACCGCTCGTCCACTCGGTACGGCCGCCGGCCGGCCCGGAAGCGTTGGAGCACATGAACCTGCTGCAAGGTGAGTTCTGGCGCAACGTGCCGGCATACCGGGACGTGGATGAGGAAACGTTTCTCAATCACCTCTGGCAATACCAGCACTCGGTCAAGACCCCGGAAGAACTGCTTGCCACCATTCAAGAGCTGGCACCCGACCACTTCATCGATGACGTCCGCGCTGGGTTCCATCGGGCTCCCATGAACGTGCGCGTGTCGCCGTACGCGATTGCGCTCATCGATTGGAAGAATCCCTATACCGATCCGATTCGCACGCAATTCATCCCGCTCGCCTCTCGGCTCTTACCGGATCACCCAAAGTTGTCGCTGGACTCGCTCCACGAATTGGAGGACTCTCCAATCCCGGGGCTGACGCACCGCTACGTGGATAAGGCTCTCTTCTTGCCGACCAACGTCTGTCCGGTCTACTGCCGCTACTGCACGCGCTCGTATGCTATCGGCGGCGATACGGAAGTCGTTGAGAAGGCCGAGCTCGCTACCAATCAGCAGCGCTGGCAGCAGGCGTTCGAATACATTGCCTCGCGCCCAGAACTCCAAGACATCGTTGTCTCTGGTGGTGACGCCTATCAGTTGCCGGCCAAGAGTCTCAAAAAGATCGGGGACGCTCTCCTGGATCTTCCCAACGTACGCAGAATCCGCATTGCTTCCAAAGGCCCGGCCATCATGCCCAGCAAGATTCTCACAGACACGGCATGGACCGACGCCCTGATCTCCCTCGTGGAGCGTGGGCGGACGATGGGCAAAGATGTCATGTTGCACACGCACTTTAATCATCCCAACGAGATCACGTGGATCACGCAAAGGGCTTTGCAGTTGCTTTTCGAGCGCGGCGTGATGGTACGTAACCAGAGCGTGCTCATTCGCGGTGTGAATGACGACAAGCGCACGATGCAATTGCTCGTTCGCCGCCTCGGCTACATCAACGTCCACCCCTACTACGTGTACATGCACGACATGGTCAAGGGCGTTGAAGATCTGCGCACCACCATTCAAACGGCCATCGATATCGAGAAGTTCGTGCGCGGTTCCACGGCTGGATTTAATACGCCCACCTTTGTCTGCGATGCGCCGGGCGGCGGCGGCAAGCGCGACTTGCACAGTTACGATTACTACGACCGCGAGAACGGGATCGCCGTCTATAGCGCGCCCAGCGTCAAGCCTGGAGAATGGTTCTTGTATTTCGATCCCATCGACCAGCTATCTCCACAAGGCCAGGCTCGCTGGAAAGACCGCAAGAGTCAAGAGGAAATGATCACTGCCGCGATCGCCAAAGCGGCATAATTGTAGCGGGCGATTGGAAAATCGCCCCCTTAGCGCTCGGTCAGGTCGACCCGTCGGAACGACGCAAAGACGGCAAGATCGTAGACGATCTTCAACCCGCCTGCAAGAAAGAATGGCAACCCGACGGCAGCTGTCTGCACAGCGATTCCCGCGAAGATGGGTGCGATCGCTGCTGCCGCGGGCCTCACGGCATTGGTGAGCGCCGCAGCGTGCGCGCGACTCTCTGGTGCCACCGCGGCGAGCGTGAATGCTTGGCGCGTCGGTACGTCCATCTGCGAGAGCGCAAAGCGGGCGAGCAATACGGCGACGGCACCATGGAATGTCGGCATCAATGGCACGATGCAGAGGAGCACATTTGACGGCAGATGCGTGAACACCATCGTGCGCAGCAACCCGATTCTTAGTGAGAGCCATGCGGCTAGCGGGTATGACAGCGCGGCAAGCGTGTTCGCTCCGAAGAGGACGAGGCCGAGCTGCTGTTGGTCCGCACCGAAGCGCAAGTGCAGCCAATACGCGAGGAAACTTTGCACGACGAAACCACCCGCGAGCGCGTCAACGCCGAAGAGCACCGCGAGGCGCTCGGCCGGCCCGAACCGATTGCGTCTGTCTGACGCAGTCGTTGAAACTTGCTCCGCAGTCTCTTTGGGCAGCGTCGCATATACCGCAAGCAGCACGAGGCCGCAGCCGGCGTAAGCCAGCGGAGTGGCAGCCATCGGGATCGCAGCGGCGGCCAGTGCGCCCAACGCCAGCGCGAACGCGCCCCCGAGGTTGTAGACTGCGAAGGCATGCGCCGAAGAAGATGAGGGGACCGATTCTGCGACTGCGTGCTGCTCTATTGCGGCGAAAGGGCCGACTTCTTGACCTCCCGCGCTCAGCGTGCCCAGCAAACATGCCAGCACGATGGTCACCCATCCGCCCGGGATTGCCAGCACTAAACCTGCGGCGCACATCGCTCCCGCAGCGACGAGAAGTGCGCCTCGCCTACCGAGCTTTCGGGTCAGCGGCGCCGCCATGGAGAGAAATGCTGCGCCAGCCAACAGTGCCAGCGTCAACATCGCGCCGACCGCAAACGCAGACAGGCCGCGGTCGCTGAGATACAGAGCCAGCGCGACGGACATCACGCCGAACCCAAAAGCGCGCGTCACTCGCGCGGCGACAAGAATGTTGAACGCCGTCCAGGGGGTTCGATTCAAGAGTTCGGCAACAAGGATTGCTCCGTGGTGGGCGATTCGGAAACCGCCCGTTTCTGCAAGCGCTCGAATTCATCATCGATGGTCGGAACAAACTGTGAGTCTTGATAGTTTGGCGTACCGCCGGGTCGCGGTACATCTTTCCACCAAGCACTGTAGCGGGCGAGCCACTCGAAATTTTCGAACATATACGGATTGCCTTGAAAGCGGCGCAAGTGGTAGACAAATTCTCGAATGGCAATCCAACGCGTCCGCAGCATGAGTCCTACCGCGTCAACGAGCAGCGAGGCGTCGAGCACCTCGCGGCGAGCGAGGGTAGCGATTGTCTCCACATACTGACCAACCATCTCGAGGGCTTCCTCGTCAGCCGATCCTAGGAATCGTTCGCGTAGAGCTTCGTCGGTTGGATAACGCGCCCCAACGTCGCGAAGTTGAATAAAGACATGCACGATCGTTGGGGACGTAAGACGCTCGATCGCACGAAGAATGGCAAGTGCATTGCGCTCGTGCTCCATCTGCCGCACTTGCCGGGAAAGCATCAGCGTGGTGAAGAGTACCGTTGCAAAAGAGATGACGAGCGATGCGATGGGCGCTATCTGATTGAACGATGCCATTCGGCTACCTCTGTAGCGAGCGATTCGAACATCGCCCGAGCACGCGTTGGCGTACGTTCTCAGTCAACGCAAGACTGTCATGCTAACGCCAGCGGCAGGGAACACGACTCGGGAGTGCGGATGGAGCGGCAATGAGTGAAGTCAGTCGTATAGGGATACTCGTCTTCGATGACGTCGAAGAACTTGATTTCGTCGGCCCGCTTGAAGTCTTTGGGATGGCGGTGCGCCTGCAACAAAAGGGTGAGGTGAGCATTGTCGGGCACGACTCGCGCACGGTGCGCTGCCGACATGGGTTGCAGGTTATCGCGGACGAGCTTCTTTCGGACTGCGCAGACTTCGATCTGTTCATTGTCCCCGGTGGTTTGGGGGCGCGCACGCATGCGGTTAAAAGTAAGCCCATCCTGGACTTCATCCGCCGGCAGCCAGGCATGGTTGCGTCGGTTTGCACGGGCTCATTGGTGCTCGCTGCCGCGGGTGTGCTCGACGGTAAAGAAGCAACCACGCATCATACCGCTTTCGATATGCTGCGGGCCCATCCAGGTGTGGTTGTTCGCGAGGGTCGTCGGATGACGATGCACGAGCGAGTGTGGACCTCAGCGGGCATTTCTGCAGGAATCGACATGTCGCTCGCCCTGGTTGCACATTTGTGGGGACCTTCGCTCGCGGATGAAATCAGCACGGCCATGGAATGGCGCGGCGCACCTGGAGGTGACTCGAAGAGAATCTAAAGAACGCTATGCAATGTGTAGGTGAACGCGCGCCTATGTTCACTAAACAATTTTCGCAGTTTTTGAATCTTCACCTCACGCTGCGGGTTCTTAGGCGCTTGAGGTATGTTCATGAGTTGATCGAGCAGCCTCGTGAGGTAGCGGATGTCCTGAGGATCGTTGATGTCTCTCGATTCCAGCGATTCTTCAAAGGTGAGCAGCCCAAAGGTGTCTCCCGCGGCAAAATCGCCATACATCAGACGGACAAGACTAAGAATATCAACGATCAAGCCCGCGTTGATTGGAATTGAGATGGAGTCTACTTTCAAATCCTTGATGGTAAATTGAACAAGACAGTCACTACACAGGATGCTGAGATCCGCAATTTGGTGTGTAGTTGCATAATCGCCGACCCTCTTCCAATCGGGGATCGCTTCATCGCAAAGGAGTGACTCCACCATGATGGCGGTCTGCGTCGCAATAGCCTTGGCGATGGTGTTGAACAATTTGAACTGCGCAAAATCTGAACCATTGAATCGCCGCAATGGATCAAGCAGGGACACTCGCTGAATTTCCCCTCGACGCGATGATCGTCGCGACAGAACCTCGAGTATATTTTTTGTCATGCTCAAGTTTTCTGCAAAATGTATTGGGACGACTGAATCAAGACGGTCGTGCAGTCACGACGAAATTCATCAACGGCCCTCGTGACGCCATCCCCCCACCAACCCTGGGACCCGTAGTCATCGCCGGTGATAAAGCCGCCCGTTTTTACTTTTGGATAGAAGTTCAGAAGATCTGCCCTGACGTAGTCGTAGCTGTGATTGCCATCGATATAGAGCCAGTCAAAATAGTCGTTGGAGAAGAGCCCCGCGGCTGTGGCTGACTGCATCCTATGGACATCGACAGTACCGGCATTACGTTGGTTCTTAAATCGGGCGGCGACCGCGTAAAACATATGGTCCATATTGGCTTGACTAACACCAAGCCGGCCGCCATACCAGGTGTGCTCGTAGGTCGCCGATTGCTCGTACTTCCACGGATCGATCAAATGTAATTTCTCCGGCTTTACGAGCTGGAGTATGCGGGCCGAAAACTCTCCCTTAAAAACTCCGATTTCGGCACAAATGGATCCCTCGGGCATGAGGTGGAGCAAGAAGTCGCGCCGCGTAACGTGCGGGTCTGCTCCAAGGATTGAAGTCGCTCGCGCTTTGATTGCTGCTGCAAACTCTTTGATCCGCACGGCTCCCCAATCCAGACGGTCACAAAATAATGACAACACGACGACGTAAGAGAAATGAAATGGTTACTCAACCTCTCTGAGTCTCCCGCGGATTTGCTAAAAGTAAACGCGGATTTTCGCCGATGTGATTTACACCACAGCAAGACATGGTCCGTACAGTACTCATGCGAGCGCATGATCGTCAGGATGAGACGCATGCTCACTTAGTGAGCGAGCGGAGTACTCCGCCGGCCTACGTCTCGTGTACGCTTCATCTAGGCCGTCATGGCTTGTGGCTCTGGGCGCGTGGGGCTTTTGCACCGCGGTATGGTGCGCTGGGGGGAGTACGATTATTCCTGTCGCCCGCTTACACGGAGCGATCGGGCGCGATGAGGCGCTCTCTCCGAATGTCCAAAAGGAGAATCTTCCTCATGTACTCCACACCGAGAATCCTTGCCTCGCTCGATGCGAAGACGGTCTTGGCCGAAGCCCTCGGGCAAAACTGTAGCGTCGTCGGCGTTTGGTGCGGAAACACGTAGCACAAAACCCTAAAGCGCCTGAAGCGTCGGGTGCAGCAGGGAGCGCACCGGCTTAGAGGTGCCTCCCTTTTTCTTTGGCGCTAGAACAGGGCGGTATTGGCGCTAGGACAATCACTCCTTACCCAAAATCAGTGCCCAAAAGGAGAAAAAATGTGCAGCGACTTGTTATCGCCGGCTTGATCGTCTTTGGCTCGTTGGGGTTTATCAGTCTTCCGCCACTTACGGTGGCCGCTAACGTTTCAACCACAGAGCACCCGCTCATCACTGAGCAAGATCAAGGGGAGGCGCGTGTCTGGCGACCGCTCGTCGGGCAAAGCGTGCCGGCAGGGGTTCAAAAACTCAGTGTTTTTATCATCAAGGTCGACCAGCACAACGGTGGCTCCCCAGATTTTTGGTTTGGCAGCGAAAATATGCCGCCCGGTGCCGAGATTCAATACCATCGCCATTTGCACGAAGATGAAGTCTTGTATATTGGTTCGGGAATCGCCCATGTCCACGTGGGTTCTCTCGAAGGCGATGCCCACGCTGGGGCAATAGTTTTTATTCCCAGAAATACCTGGGTCACGTTGAAGAACATTGGTAAAACGACAATCCAGTTGCTTTTTGCTTTCAATGCGCCTGGTTTCGATCGCTTTATGCGCTGCGAGTCGGTGCCGGTCGGGCAACACGCACAACCCTTGACGGCTCAAGAGGATCAGACGTGCACCCGCCTAGGTGACGTTGAGTATCGCTAAACTCAACAATCCGCTCGCAACATAGGACAATCGCTTCTCGCCCCAAACCTGTGCGCCAAGCATAGGAGGTAATAACATGTCGCAAGAGACCTTAGGCACCGCAGCCGCTATCGGGACTTTCATCGTCATTGCCGCGACTGCCATCGCAGCCGTCGTGCAATTGCGTCACCTCAGAGCACAGAATCAGCTCATGGGATTGCTCACTGTCTTGGCGCGAGTGGAGGATCCCCAGTTCAACGAGTGGGTGGACGGTGCGAGAGAAATGCTAACGTCGCGCCTGCCTGACCCCGTTTATCGAAGAGCGATCTTAGACGGAACCTACCAACGCAAGAATAACCCGTGGCTAAACTTGGCGAACTCGTACGACTGGGTTGGCAGCCTCGTCAAGCATAATCTCATCCCTGAGGACTCGTTGCTCGACGTTTACGCGGGTAGGGTCACGCAAGCGTGGGAGATCATCGAGGGCGTCGTGCCGCTGGTGCGCAAGCGCACGGGTCCTGCGGCATGGGAGAACTTTGAGTACCTCGTCGTTCGAGCGCGGCAATATAGCGCGCAGCATGCCATGGGGGCATATCCTAAAGGAGTAGAAAGATTGGAGGTTAGGGTTACATGGCCCGAACTCGCATAAGAAAAGCCTTTACCTGCGTCAAACCTACAGGTATTATACGCCGTTCTTCGACCTGGCGTTGTTTGCCGTTAGGATAAATAGGATCGTACATGGCTACACATAGCTCGTCGAGTCGAAATACTCTGCGAACGTTTATTGTCGTGGCGTTGTCGCTGCTTGTGTTGGTGGCGGGCGGATTGGACTTGCGACGAATATGGTTCCCTATCGGCGATTTTGGTTACGCCAACAATGGCAGTGACGTGGTGACATACGTTGCTGAGGGCTCACCCGCTGCCAACGCCGGCATCGAGATCGGCGATACTATCAAGCTGCAGTCGACACCAGCGCGCTTTCGGTGGTATGCCGCGCAGGCTGGCACCCTCGCGGCCGGTCAAACTATTAGTTTTGGACTTCTCCATAGAGGCGTTCTGCGAATCGTCACACTCACTGCGACACCCCAAGTGACAGAAGCCAAGCGGTACTATACTGCTTATCGAATCGCGGTTCTTGGCGTTGCCATCCTCTATATTGTGCTCGGCGCGGCGCTGGTGTTATTTCGACCGAGCTTGATGACATGGGGTTTTTTCCTTTACTGTTTGGCAAATGCTCCTTTTACGTTTTATGCAATAACCTTAGTATTTCCGTTCCCCTGGCCGTATGTGTTGTACTCAGTCACCTGGATCCTCAGCGCTGCTGGGACCGTCGGCCTGCTCGTCTTTGCGTTGTGCTTCCTCAACGAGCCGCTAAGGAGCTGGAGGTTCTTGGCGCTCCGAACTATGCCTTGGCTTTTTGGCGCGCTTGTCATTTACGGGCTATTTTTTACATACTGGTGGGGTTGGATTGGTGGCCCACCGGGTGAGCTGTTAACTCGCATCTATGTCGTTATACCCGCGTTGTGGTCGCTCGTGGTGATGTACTTGTTCGTGGACACGTATCTCCACGCTCACGGCGAAGAGAGGCAGCGCATACGCTGGGTTGTTGTTGGGTTTGGTCTTAACTTGGCCCTACAGTCCTTGAGCGTCTTCCTCGGCGTGTATGTGCCCAGCGAGCCACTCTGGCTCGCACATGTGTTGCAGCTTTCAACTCGTCATTGTGCCGCTGAGCGTCGCCTATGCGGTCATCAAACATCACATTATCGACGTAAGCTTTGTCGTAAACCGCACCCTGGTTTATGGGGTATTGACTAGCTTGCTCGTGAGCGCGTTTGCGCTTGTCGACTGGCTGTTCATCGACAAGCTCAAGCTTGCACGACTTGGTGTAGTAGCGGAAATGGGTGTCGCCGTTGCTGGCGGCTTTTGGTTCAATGGCCTACACAGGCGTGTTGATGCATTCATCGATGCAATATTCTTCCGTCAGCGTCACCGAGCGGAAGTCCAGCTCGCGAAAGACGCTGCGGCATTACCCCTAGCCTCGACGACCAGCGCCGTCGCGCACTTTCTTGTTCGTGAACCTGTGCATGCGATGTCCTTGGCTTCGGCTGCACTTTTCCGACGCGGTCGGGACGGCATCTTTATGCGTGAAGAGTCTGAGGGATGGGAAACAAGCCATCTCTTGAAACTCGACGCAACGGATGAGCCACTCTTGATGTTGGCCCAAGCTGAGAACGGGCCTATCTCCCTCAGTGACCACGCCTGGCGCACCGCTGGTGTGCCTTCCGGTCCGGCACGCCCTGTTTTGGGCTTGCCAATCATAGCCCGCCGTGAGCTTGCTGCGATCGTGTTCTATGGTTCCCACCTACACGGCGAGGGCCTGGACCCGGACGAGATCAGGGCGATCGCGGGTCTCGCATCAGGCGCAGCGGCGGCATACGATCATCTTGAAGCCGAGAAATTGCGAAGTGAGAACGAGTCGATTCGACGCAGGAATGAGGCGCTAGAAGCACAGCTGGCACAGGCACAGATCCAGCCTGCGTGACTCCTGTCCTGAGCGCGATTGCAAGGACCCGTCTGCATATCTGCGGAATAGCGCCGCAAATGAGGTGGGCCGATAGCATGCTTTCGGCCGCGCCTTTGATGCTTTTTTGCGCAGTCTCGAGGAGGAAGTAGAAGACATGTCGATCGTTGGCCGCAGCGCGCTTCTTGGCGTGCTAGTTGCTCTCGTGTCACTGAATGGCTTGCCAAGTCAGGCTGCTGACACGAGTGCGGCAAACACAGGAACTGTTCGAACCTATTATATCGCCGCCGATGAAGTCGAATGGGATTATGCGCCAAGCAACATCGACCAGGTCAGCGGCAAGGCGTTCGATGCAGATGAAAGGGTGTATACTGCGCGCGGCGCGCATTCCATCGGTAAAGTTTACCGCAAAGCGGTGTATCGCGAATACACTGATGCAACTTTCACAAAACTGAAACTTCGGCCGTCAAGCGAACAATACTTGGGACTCTTAGGGCCAATCATTCACGCCGAGGTAGGAGACACGATTAGAGTTGTCTTCAAGAATAATGCCTCGCGCCCGTACAGCATGCACCCGCACGGCGTTTTCTACAAAAAAGACTCGGAAGGCATGGCCTATAATGACGGCAGCCCCCTAAGCGACAAGGAGGGTGGCTCGGTGCCGCCCGGTCATACTTACACCTATACGTGGGAAGTTCCAGAACGCGCAGGACCTGGCCCGAACGATCCAAGCTCCGTTGTGTGGCTGTATCACTCCCACGTGAATGAACTACGTGACATCGACGCCGGGCTGGTTGGCGCTCTGATCGTTACGCGACGCGGTATGGCGCGGCCAGACGGCACACCAAAAGATGTGGATCGTGAGTTCGTTGCACTCTTCAACATTTTCGATGAGAATCAGAGCTGGTACTTAAACCACAACATCCAGGCTTACACCCACGACCCGAAAGGTACGATGAAACAGGCCGTTCGATTTGGGGCGGTTCCTGTCGATGCAGAGAACGATTTCTCATTAAACGGAACCGGTTTTGTCAACAGCAACTTTAGGTATTCGATCAACGGCTACAGCTATGGTAATGGGCCAAAAATGGTCATGAAGCAGGGTGATCACGTGCGCTGGTATCTGCTTGCCATCGGGTTTGGGTTCAATTTCCACACCGCGCATTGGCATGGCAATACTGTGCTGGTCAACGGGCAACGCACCGACGTTATTGCTCTTTCACCTGCCCAAATGGTCACCGCCGACATGGTCCCTGATGACCCTGGGGTCTGGCTGTTCCACTGCCACGTCAGCGACCATATGATGGGTGGCATGAGCGCTTTTTATGAGGTTGATCCGTAATCACCATCTGGACGACTGCGCGACTTAGAAACTAATTAGCAGCAAGGCCTCACGGGAGGCCGTCGTGCAGTTTTGCGGCGGTCTCACAGCGGTGCCGGTGACCACACGGGAGGTCCGGGAGGAAAAGCTTGGTGCGAGAAGTAGACGGGCCTAGGAGGTGCTCACTATGCGAGCTCGCTCAATTTTGATATTTGCCGCGATACTCGTCGTCGCCGCGATTTCCTCGGCGCGGGCCGCCAGCGGCATGGTCGTTCCAAAGAACTTACCGCCCGGCATGACGCCTGCCGTCTACAAGATGGTGATGACGCCAGGCCCGCAGCACCCTGCGGGGCTGCCTTCGGACGTGGTGCCGTTTCTCGGTTGCATCCCTACGATGGGCTACCACTACGCCAATCCGAAGAACTGGCCGTTTGGGCCGATCTACGGCTGGTACAAGGGTCAGGTCACGTTCACGGAGGTGATGGTCGGACAGAACCTCTTCGCCAAAGGTGAGAGTTGGAGCGGGGTACTAAAGCCGCTCCCCGGCCATCAGATAGATCACGTCGACATCTGGTTCGAACCGCACGGTCATCCGGGCTACACCATTCCCCACTATGACATCCACGCGTGGTATATCCCGGCCTCGCAGTACATGTACTTCTGCGGTAACACATCCGGCAAGAAACCGGCCTGGCTCTAGCATCAAACCGATAAGCTGCCCGGTAGCATACTGCTATCCGGGCAGTCTCGACTCGGATGATGGAGCAAAAGCATTTCCAAATTCAATCTCGTGTAGCGACTAAGTTCTGCCATGCGGGTAGTGTCTCGACGCGGAGGTCATGCGGGCGCGGGGTCAGGGAAGACAAGCCCCGAATGGGCTGGAGCTCGTCCCCACATCGCTTCCGCCAGCAATTGTGCCAACAGGCGAAGTTCGTAGGGGCCGAGTGACGAAAGAAAGCCTTATAGCATAAGCACGTGGGCAGGTGGCCGAGTGGTTAATGGCAGCAGACTGTAAATCTGCCGCGCGACGCGCTACGTAGGTTCGAATCCTACCCTGCCCATACCTAAATGTTGACGCGCGTATTCAAAGGATGATGGATGGCGTTTAGCCTGCGCAAGGGACGCGCCGCGGTACTCAAAGCCGTGGTCCTAGGACTCGTCGTCATCCTCGCTCTCCTCATCGCCTTCATTGCTTGGATCGTTCGCTCTCCGTTGCCGAAAATCGACGGCAGCATTTCGGTATCTGGCATCGCGACGCCGGTCACTATCCGACGCGACGGTCGCGGTATTCCCCACATCGAAGCATCGTCTGAAGCCGATTTGTTTTTTGGCGAGGGTTTCGCGTGCGGGCAAGATCGGCTCTGGCAAATGGACTTGCTTCGTCGAACGGCCGAGGGAAAATTGTCGGAAATTGTAGGACCGGCAGCACTTGGGATCGACCGGTACATGCGAACCCTCGGACTCGCAACCTCTGCGCAGCATGACGCAACCATGCTAGGTGGTCAGGCCTTGAAAGACGCCACCGCCTACGCTGCAGGCGTGAACCTCGCGGAAACCCACCACTTGCCGCTCGAGTTTCGTTTGCTTGGGTATCGGCCGCAGCCCTGGACGCCGACCGACAGCATTGCCATCATTAAGCTGATGGCACAGCGCGTGGATGATCTGTGGGATCGCGTGGAACTACGCGCGCTGGTGCAGCGCAAAATAGGCGTCGTTGCGGCAAACGCTTTGCTCGATGCACAGGTCCCCGGGCTCGAACACTTCATTCAACCCGATGAACGGCGTGGCTCCGACCAAAGATCTGCAGCCATTGCATCTGATCTCAGCGCGCTCGCAGCTGATGGTTTTGAGTCTAACCCATTTCCTCCCGATCATCAAAGTGGATCAAATAACTGGACTGTGGCCGGACGCCTTGTGTCAACCGGCAAGCCCGTGCTCTCAAACGATACCCACCTCGAGCACTCGGTGCCAAGCACCTATTGGCTCGTGCACCTCAACGGTGCCGGCATCGACGTCGAGGGTTTTATCATTCCTGGCATCCCGTTTGTCGCGCTCGGCCACAATCAGCGCATAGCCTTCGGCGTGACTAGCGGCGACGTTGCCGTTCAAGATGTCTTTGTCGAGAAGTTTCGCTCGGCAACATCCGATGAATACCTAGCAAACGGGCGTTGGGTCAAGGCGTCGCATCGCAGAGAAAGCATCGCAGTTAAAGGAGGCGCGCTGCAGGTTTTGGATGTACTGGTGACCCGTCATGGGCCGATTGTGAAGCGAGATGGCGCAAGTGCCTATGCTTTGGCATGGACGATACTGCGTGGTGGTGACGAGCTCGATCTGCTTCGCGATCTTGATCGGGCTGCAAACTGGAAGCAATTTGAAGGCGGTTTGTCGCATGTCGTTGGACCAATTTTCAACTGGGTCTATGCTGACGTGGACGGCAACATCGGTTACCATCTCGCCGGAAAGGTTCCCCATCGTCTTGCTGGCGATGGCTCGCTTCCGGTCGAAGGTCAAGACAGCCGCTACGATTGGCATGGCTATCTTCCATTTGATCAGCTCCCTCATGCGTTCAACCCGAGTCGAGGATTCATCGCCACCGCCAACAATCAACTCGCTCCAGCAAACACACCGGTTGGATCGTCCCCGTTTTACGATTCTCCCTATCGCGTCGATCGAATCTACAAGCGTCTTTCGATAGGTGGGCACATGACGCCCGAAGAGATCGGGGCGATTCAACTGGACAATATTGATACGGCGCGATCGACGCTCGCACACATGGCAGTACAAGCGCTTCAAGGAAATTCTGATGCGCGAATGAGCCGCATTGCGGCGGAGCTTGCGCAATGGAAAGGTGAGCGTCACGGTCGACTCGCAGGTGCCCACTTTCCTCATCGCACTCGAGCGCTCGTTGACCGATCAACTCCTCGAACCAAAACTCGGATCGACGCTGACCGAACGCTACCGAAAGGACTACGACGCCGTTGTCGTCTACGAACGCGTCATGAAGGGCGACCGGTCGCTCGCCTCCATCGGCCTAACCCGCGAGACGCTGCTCGCGGCACTACCGAGCGCGTGTGCGCGCGCAGCCGATGCGCTCGGTACGACAGGAGGTCAAGGAGTTGCGTCTACCGCTGCTTGGGGAAACAAGAACGCCGCGATCTTCGATCATCCCCTTGGTCGCCAATGGCCGCTGAACGTGCTTGCTCAACATCCGAACGTTTTCTCAGGCGGGGGACGGCCTCACCGTGTACGCCGCAAAACCAGAACACGGTCCTGCATCGCAGACTCATCGACGACGTCTCTAACTGGGATAATTCTTCCATGCTGTTGACGCTCGGTGAATCGGGGCAGTTCAACAACAAGCATTACCAAGACGAAGTCGATGATTTTAGCGCTGCCAGATGGGTGCCGTTAGCGTTCTCAGATGCTGCCGTCAAGGCAGCTACCAAGGACACGCTCATCCTCATTCCTAACCTATGATATGCGGGCGGGAGTAGCTCAATTGGTAGAGCGCTAGCCTTCCAAGCTGGATGTTGCGGGTTCGAGACCCGTCTCCCGCTCCAGCACACATCCAGCCCATAGTTTCAGACCTTCGTTATTTTGTGCAGGTCAGGTTTATTCTGAAGTTTGCTGGTATGCGATAGTGCGGCACGCCGGTCAACGCGTTTTGCGCTGCCGTATCGAACAAGACGAGCACACGAACCGGCTTGTCGCTACCATTCAGTCCGCCGCCCAAAAAGAGCTGTGTGAACGTGTATGATTCGTGTGGTTGGAAAACGTGGAATCGGAAACTCATGCTTAGTCCGCCCGCCACGCTCGCCGCTGCAACGTTGTTTCCGCTCTGTGTCGCGATAAACTCGTCCGTGACGTTTGATGGCATTGGCCCTATAGCGAGGGGCTGTATCTTGCGAGCTGTCGAGTTAACCCAGGTCTGCGTTATGTTCCATCCAGTCTGGTCTTGCGGTTGTGCGTCGGCCGGATAAGCCGAAACTGCGGTCACACGCATCCTCCAAATACTGTTGGTCATCCATTGATTCAAGCAACCTTCATTCGCTGCAACCTGGCTGGAGCCACCCTCGGCGTTTGCTGCCGCACCAGTCGCCGTGCAACCAAGATTGAAGTGGAAATTGTACTTCGACGAAGTGAACTGTGGCTTCGAGGTTTCTTGCGCAACTTGAGTACCGTTGAACGTGATCTGTAGACCCTTCGGTTTGTTGGATGGATCCGCAACGAGATTGCTCGCTAGGAAGACCTGCCGGTACGTGAGCTGGCCGGACGGGGCCATATTGTTATTCGTAAGGGTTTGCAATGAGAGGGTGCCGCCGCTCGTTTGGCTGGCCATAATGGCGCCGTTCCCGAGCTCCAAAGTCTGGTCTTTGAGCACTGAATCGGCTGGACTCAGTTCGCGGGAAGTCCCATTGCGCCAAACCTCGGTAACTTGCCAGCCCTGTTGCTGGCTACCGTTCATGACGGGCTCGACGTCGGTGACTTTGACGCGCCATACCCCATTGAACAACCATTGATTCATGCAGCCTTCGCGGCTGTTGGCCTCGGCCAGCCCGACTGAGCGCGTCAAAGAAATACAACACGCGGCAAGTCCGACCAAGAGGAATAATTGAAATGAGCACTTTCGCATAATGTCTCTCCTTACACGTGATCGATACATCGTTGTATAAGATTTTGCGGATCAACGCCTGTAACGGGAGGCGAGCGCGTAATCTTCGAGACCCGTTTCCCGCTCCAACTTGTGTTCTAAAAAGCATAGGGCGAAATTTTTGCCTGAGCGTTCAAAAGTGCGACGAGCAAGCCGGAAACGTCATGGCGTGCTATGGTTGTTCCCAAAGTTCTCCCAAGCGTCCCCGATGGACTGGTCTGGGCTATAACCGGTCCCAGTGAATGTGCGAGAGATCGTGATCCCGCCCTGGAGGTAATCCGTCCATTGCATTACGGTCATCCACTGACCATTGGACATTTGACCCGTCACTCCGTCGAAGACCACCTTCACGTTAGGGTTAGATGGGTCAACCTGGTTGCCGTCTTGGTCAAAGGCCAGCTGCCAGTTGAAGCCGCTACCGTTGTCGCTCGCGTGAATAAGGTTCGGATCAAGACCCTGGGTCCCACCCAAGCCATAGCTACCAATGGTCTGTGCGACGATTTGCTGGCCCAGCGGAGATGGCTGGGGTAGGCAAGGCACCCCATGATAGCAGATCGGCGGTAGGTTGCCCGGCCCGTTGGGTTTTTTACCACCTTTTGGTGGTTTTTTACCGCCGCCGGGGACAGGTGGGCCACCGGGAGCCCGTGGCCCATGGGATCCGCTCGCCGACCCATACGGGTTAGGTGACTGTGCTAATCTTTGACTACCGCTGTTCTGAGGAACACCGGTGTTGTTGGACGGGTTAAACGCCTGATCGACGCCCGCGCGAACATCCGCCGCAACGCGTCCGCCGGTTGAGCGAGCCAGTGCTGACTCCCAAGCCAGGACTGGAAAATTTAGTTCCTGATAAACACCGGCGGTATCCACCACGTGGTCATTTGCCACTGATTTGAGCACCGCACGAAACTCGGCTAAGACCATTAGTTCCGGGAGCGCGTTGTCTTGCCCATGGATCTGGTGCAATAAGTCAGAGAATTGGTCGCGCAGTCTTGTCGCGTAATCGTACTGAGCTTGTGCGTTGCCCGAGTCATCGGATGCCGGGATCTTGCCGTTGCCGCTTGGCACGCCAACCATGACCAGGTCAGCAGCTGCCCACGTTTTTTGGTAGTGCATCGTCCCGTGAGCTCCCAACTCCTGCCAGGTGAATTGTAACGACTGAAGAGAGTAGAATTGCACCTGAGGGTCACCGTTGACCGTTAGGTTTCCGCGTTTGGGCGAATACGTGACTGCTAAACTATCGCCTTTGTCATCCTGCAGGGTTGCAATGCGTCCAAGCTGATCTGTTTTTTCGGTGACCGCTCCTGGGACGTCGAGGTACGTCGTCGTCCACCTATAAGTGTGCGGGATGAACCACAAAAAGAAACCATGGGGATCGTATGACCAGCGCACTAGAGCAAGAGCCTGTGCTTGATTACCGGGCTCCGGCACGCTGGGCAGGACCGCCACCCGCTCCATGTCTTGGTAGGTGGCGTTCGAGGTCAACATGCCGCGCAAGGAATTTTCTGCGTCGAGGATGGGCCTCATCGGATCGGGTACCTTGGCGAGTAATGCGTTGAACTTATCAGCTGGGATGAATGCCACAGCGTTCGTATTCAGCTCCAATAACTGGGCGGGACTGAGGAGCTTAGCAGCTGCCGCTTGCGGCTCGGGCTGCATGTCAGTGATTTTGACCCGGGCAAGAATCGCCCATATGAGCTCCTGGACTGTCGGCTGTGGGATCTCAAGGTGTGAAGCCGAGTTGCGCAAGATATCCTCGATAATCGGTGCCCGTGGGCCTTTGAGCGGCGCATAAAGATATGAGCTGCCCGATGCTGGTGCCCGCTTCCCCGCGTGCAAACAATACGACCGACCATCGAACCAGTAGGAACCGGCAACCAGGTGAAACTCGCCGCTGCTATCGTGCGGTATTGCCGCGAGCCCTCGAGGAAGACCAGGCTGATAGTCATTCAAAAATGGTATCCCGGTGACCGCGTCCGAGAGGCTTGTCGTTATCGCTTCGCCGTTCAGCAAATCGGTCACATCCGGAATCGGAAGATTGGGGAGTTTGGGTAACGCTGGAGGGTTAGGTAGCGGGGGTAACCCGATCGTGGAGCCTGCAGTCGGCACGCAAAGAATGATGCAGGCGCAAGCGACGATAAAGCATCGGCGAAGCAACAACATGGGTGAAACCTCGAAGCTAAACTGAGGGAACGCTCGGATGATTATGCAAAGCGCGCCCGCTTGCCTTCGCGCCAGGTTCTTGCAGCGCGGCCTAGAATAGTCGCGCTAGAATTTCGTTTCCGCCTTCACTGGAGGTTGTTATGCGTTTGCGTTTTTCGCTTTTCGTGGTTGCCGTAATGATGGTTGCTCTTGTGCGCGCAGCGAGCGCCAGTCCAACGATGACGACCGGCCAGCCAGCGCCCAAACCTATCCCCGCCAACTACGTCCAAGTCTCTCCATGTATCCCCACGATGGGAGTGCACTACGCGAATCCAAAGGCGCCACTCGCGGGGTCCACCATTTACGGAGCGTATCAAGGTAAGCCTGTTTTTACGGAGATCATGCTCCTGCCGAAGGACTTTGCGGCAGGCAAGGACTGGGATGATGTCCTTAAGCCGTTGCCTGGTTACGCCATCGACCACGTGGATATCGATTTTCTTCCGCACGGTCATCCTGGAATGCCGTTTCCGCATTACGACCTTCACGCGTACTACGTACCGCACGCCGTGCATATGCAATACTGCGGGGGAATGGCGGCCTTGAAGAAGATGATGAGTGGATCGATGAAATAACTTTCGCACTGTAAGCTCGCTTCACTGAAAGCCCACACCTGTGGGCTTTCTCTGCTTACTCATAGGAGCGACTCCCATTTCATTTGAATTTCCAAAACCAGGAGGGCAAGCGTCAACGACATGCCCATAGCGCGCTTCGCGGTCACCCGTCGGGTGGCTGTCGCAATGCTCACTGCCGCGATCCTCGTGCTCGGTTTTTTTGCCGCGCCAAGATTGGCCGTTGCGCTGCTCCCTTCGTTTGCGCCCCCCGTCCTCACCGTGAGCACGTCCTATGGCAACGCGCTACCGGAGACGATCGAAAGCACCATAACACGACCCATCGAGAACGCGGTCAGTCGAGTCTCGGGCATCGACATCCTTGAATCCAATTCGTTTCAGGGCCAGTCGACCGTGCGGGTGCAGTTCGATTACGGAACTGACATCAACGTTGCCGCCGTCGATGTCCAGCAGCAAGTCGCGCGGATCCGTGCATCGCTGCCGAACGATCCGCTCCTCCAAGAGCCGCAAATCATCAAGGCCGATCCGAACGCGACCCCCGTGCTCCAACTGCAGATAACCGACCCAACCCGCGCACCCCGCGACCTCTCGGACCTCGTCGTCAACGAACTCTCCGATGAACTTGCTTCGGTACACGGAGTTGGAAGCGTGGGCGTGTCGGGCATAACGCAGCGAGCAATCATGATCGAGCCCAACGAGCATAGCCTTGCCGCGTTGGGTCTGACGTTGGATCAACTCGTTTCGCGCATAAAGAACGAGAACGTTGATCTACCGGCCGGTGTGGTGCAGATTGGCGCCAGCGAATACGGTATTCGGACAAATGCTCTCTACACGGCGCCAGATCAAATTGGCAACACAATCGTCGCCATCGCGGGCGGCGCCCCCGTCGAACTCAAAGACATTGCCAAAGTCAGCGATTCCATTCAAGAACAGCGCATTTTCTCACGCGTGAATGGCAAGCCGTCAGTCCAGATGACGATTACCGCCCAACCCGATGCTAACATCGTCTCAGTGGCAGTCGGACTGCTCGCAAAAATCAATGACATCCGCGAACGCTATCCTACGATTCAATTCGCGACCTTGCTCGATCAGCGCGAATTCATTTTGATGGCTCTCGCCGCGCTCGAGCACACGGCGGTGTATGGCGCCATGCTCGCGGTCTTGATCATTTTACTGTTCCTCCACACGTGGCGCGCAACGGTCATCGTCGCCATTTCCCTTCCCGTGTCAATTCTTGGAACGCTCTACGTGATGTATGCGGCTCACCAATCCATCAACGTGATGACGCTGGGAGGACTGGCTTTGGCCGTGGGCTTGATCGTCGACGACGCGGTCGTTGTGATCGAGAACATCTCGCGGTTTTTAAAAACAGGGATGACGCCGACCGAAGCAGCTGAAGGCGCAACGACCCAGATTCTGGGAGCGGTCGTTGCATCGACGGTCACCGTGGTCACGGTGTTCTTCCCGCTGCTCATGGTGCCCGGACAACAGAGGCTCATTTTTGCCCCGTTCGCACTTGTCATCATGAGCGCGGTTGCTCTTTCTCTGCTCGTTGCCGTCCTCACGGTGCCCATGCTTTCCGCCGAACTGCTTCGGCGTAAGGGCGAGGGTCTGCCGCACGCCAGCCCAAGAAGATCGTTTGCCGAGTTATTCGAAGCGACATACTCGCGCTTCGAGAACGCTTACCGCAGAGTGCTTGCGTATTGTTTGGATCGACCCCGCATCGTCTTTGGCTCGTCTGCGGCTCTGCTTGGGATCACGGTGCTCGTCGTGGCACTGGGAGTGGTGCCGACCGAGATTTTCCCGCCATCTGACTCGCGCTTCGTGCAGTTCGATCTTCAGGCGCCGAACGGCACCGCGTTGGACGTCACAAACCACATCTCGCAAATGGTTGAGAACGCGTTCCGTGAGGATCCACGCGTTGAGGAGGTTGGCTCAATCGTCGGTCAGACAGGCAACGGCAATAACGCGCGGTCACTCACCAATCGCGCCAGCATTCAAATTGCGTTGAAGCCGGGCACGAGCGGTGCGGCCGCAGCCAGCTTCGTCCAAGAGTGGCGAGCACGGCTCAATGCCAAAGGACCGACGGCTGGTGCCCAGAACGCGGCGCTGCAGAGCGCCATGATTGGCACCATTGCTCGCGGGCAGACGGTTGATATCGTGCAACAACAGATCTCGCAGCACCAAACCGCGCTCGAACTTGAAATTTTCGGTCCGGACGTGAACCGCTTGCAGACAATTGCCGACGGTGTCATGGCTGCGATTTCCAAGATTCCAGGCGTTGGTGATCCGGATAAGAACGTGACCAATTCTCAGCCTGAAATCGACGTCACGATCAACCGCACGCGGCTCATGATGTCTGGTATGGGCACAGGCGATCTCGCGAACCTGATCAGCACGGCGACCAACGGCACGATCGCCTCCTACTACCAAATTAACGGCATCCAATATCCAATTATCGTGGAACTCCCGGCAAGCCAGCGGCGCTCGTTTTCCTCAATCCAAGGCGTCGAGTTCACGCCGTCCGGCGTCGCCCAAGGCGGGGCGGCTGCGGGGCCCATCTTGGGGACGCTCGCCAACGTGGCGAACCTCACCACTGGCCTCGGCCCCTCCGCCATCAGCCGCGAAGATCGCCAGCGCCGTGTCGAGATTGGAGCTCCGATCAGCGGACGCCCACAAGGTCCTGTCGTCGCAGATGCGGGCGCGATCATGCGGAATTATCCTTTGCCGGCAGGCTATCGTTGGGAGTACGGACCCGAAATTCAGCGCGGAGAAACAAGCTTCAATGCTCTGTGGCTTGCCGTTGCACTCGCCGTTGTCCTCATTTATATGCTGCTTGCAGCGCAGTTTGAGTCATACGTCGATCCGCTGGTCATCATGACCGCAGTCCCATTGTCGCTGGTCGGTATTGTTGGATCGCTGATCATTACGCAGCGCGCTTTTGGCCTCACCGCGTTTATCGGTTCGCTCATGCTCGTAGGCATCGCAGTGAAGAATTCCATCCTTGTGGTCGAGTTCACCAAACAACTTCGCGAAGAGGGAGTCGAAGCGCGTGACGCGCTCCTTCGCGCCGGTCCTATCCGCTTGCGTCCCATCCTTATGACCACGTTCGCGACGATCGGCGGTATGCTGCCCTTGGCTATCGGCATCGAAGCAGGCAGCTCGACTCAAGCGCCGTTGGCTACGGTCGTCATCGGCGGATTGATAGCGTCGACGTTCCTGTCATTGCTCGTCGTTCCCACTTTGTATCTTTGGATTTCGCGCCGCGGTGGAGGCCGCTTTGTATCGCGCCGCCGCGCGCCCTCGACAGCGAAGGAACTTCAGTCAGTCGTGGGGACCGGAGTTTAGGGGGTGTCCGAGAACGCGCGTCTCGGTGCCGAGCTCGCCGCAATCTTGGTCGTCCTGAGCATCCCCTTTTGGATTCCCTTTCTTCCCGATCGCTTGCTGCCAAAATGGATGCGGCGCCGAAAATGAGATTGTTTTTTTCCGTGTGTCTTCTCGCGCTGTGCTGCGTCGCTTGCTCGCACAACGTCGGCTCGAGGAGCGCGGGCTCTACGTGCGACGACACGCACCTCAACGCAGCCGCAAATCAAGGGTATGCGTTGCTCAAGAGCGGGGATCTCTACAAAGCTCACCTCGTGGGTCACGAACTCATGACCATGGGCCATGCCTGTGGAGATACCGAGGTCGCGGTTTCTTCGACTATCCAAGGCGAGTACATTATGGCTTACGTTGGTTTCAAATTGGGAGACCGAGTGCAAACCTCACGCTATATAACGATGGGGATGAACGCGCTCGAAATTGTCAAGCAACACACTGCGGAAGACCCTGCGTACGCGGAGCTCTACCGGCAGATGCAACCGCGTTTTCTCGCGCTGCAAGTTGGATTGCGCTAAAAGGAGGTCGCATAGTATGGACTGGCTGTCGAAGGTGCGGTTCACAACGTCAGCGACAGTTTCCAGAAGCACTGATAGGTTCGCACTTGAAAGCACGAGCCGCTTCCGATAATATGTGGAGGCCGGGGTGTGCCCTTGTAGCTCAGTGGTAGAGCGCGTCCTTGGTAAGGACGAGGCCGCGGGTTCAATCCCCGCCGGGGGCTTGGAATCTTTCGTCGAATGATTTCAAAAAGGTGCGCCCGTAGCTCAACTGGATAGAGCGATGGACTCCTAAGCCGTAGGTTGGAGGTTCAAGTCCTCTCGGGCGCGAACTTTTAACTTTCACACTCCGGAAACCCGGGGTGTGCGTTAGCTTGTCCCCCCGGGCAATACATCTCCGAAGGAAGAAATGGCGAAGCAAAAATTCGAGCGGACGAAGCCGCACGTCAACATCGGCACGATCGGTCACGTGGACCACGGCAAAACGACGCTGACGGCTGCCATTACGAAGGTGTTGGCAGAGTCGGGCACGGGGACCAAGAAGTTGGTCGTGGATCAGATCGATAACGCGCCGGAAGAGAAAGAGCGCGGGATAACGATCCAGCTGTACCACGCAGAGTACGAGACCAAAAAGCGCCACTACAGCCACGTGGACGCGCCCGGTCACGCCGACTACATCAAGAACATGATCACAGGCGCCGCGCAGATGGACGGGGCGATCTTAGTGGTGTCGGCGGCTGATGGCCCAATGCCCCAGACGCGGGAGCACATTTTGCTGGCACGCCAAGTGGGCGTGCCGTATTTGGTGGTGTTCCTCAATAAGGTGGACATGGTGGACGACCCCGAGCTGATCGACTTAGTGGAGATGGAAGTGCGCGAGCTTTTGTCTGCCTATAAGTTTCCCGGTCATGAGATACCGGTGATCCGGGGGAGCGCGCTCAAGGCCTTGGAAGAGACAAGCCCTGGGGAGTGGTCAAAGAAGATCATCGATCTGATGGATTCGGTCGACGCGTACATCCCGGTACCGCAGCGCGACGTCGATAAGCCGTTCCTGATGCCGGTGGAAGACGTGTTTACGATTACGGGCCGAGGGACGGTTGGCACCGGTCGGGTGGAGCGTGGCCGGGTGAAAGTCGGCGACGAAGTCGAGATCGTCGGCTTAGTGGATAAGGCGCGCAAGTCTGTGGTGACCGGCATCGAGATGTTTCGCAAGCTGCTCGACGAGGGCATCGCGGGGGACAACATCGGGGTGCTGTTGCGCGGCATCGAGCGCGACGACATCGAACGCGGTCAAGTGTTAGCCAAGCCCGGTTCGATCAAGCCGCACAAGAAGTTCGAAGCCGAAGTGTACGTGCTGTCCAAGGATGAGGGAGGGCGTCACACGCCGTTTTTCTCGAACTACCGTCCGCAATTTTACTTTCGGACGACGGATGTGACGGGTTCGATCAAGCTGCCCGAAGGGGTGGAGATGGTGATGCCGGGTGACAACGTGCGCATGGAGGTGGAGTTGATCACGCCCATCGCCTGCGAGGAAGGCTTGCGCTTTGCCATTCGCGAGGGTGGCCGCACGGTGGGTGCCGGCGTCGTGACCAAGGTAACCGAGTAATGGCAAAAAAGGACAACCGTGTGATCGTGACGCTCGCATGCGGCGACTGCAAGCGACGCAACTACACGACGACGAAGAACCGTCAGCACACCTCAGCGCGCCTCGAGCGCCGCAAATATTGTCGCTGGTGCCGCTGTCACACGGCCACAAGGCATAAGGAGCAACACGATAGGGCGGTAGCTCAATTGGTAGAGTAGCGGTCTCCAAAACCGTTGGTTGCAGGTTCGAGTCCTGTCCGCCCTGCCAAAAATCGGGCGATTGGAAAATCGCCCCAAAGGAAAGCGGTTGAAGAACATTACCACGCCAGGCAAAGCGTCGGCAAACGGATCGGGCAACAAGCCCGAACCAAAATCGAAAGCAGCAGAAGGCCGCGCGCTTGCGCGCGAGCGGCGCTGGCGCGAGCTTTCCTCCGGCTTCCGCGCCATCGTTTCGGAAATGAAGCGCGTGACGTGGCCAAGCCGCGAGGAATGGGTCTCCGCTACGGCCGTTGTCGTGGGACTCGTGATCGTCGTTGCGCTGTGGACGCAGTTCATCAGCGTCATCCTCAAGTTTGTAGGAATTGCAAAATAAATCCGTGTTTGAAGAAGTAGAAGCACTCGGTGCCCGAGCAGCAAGTTGCAGTTGCGCCAGTCGAGGAAATGGGTATCTCGAGCGACCCCGATCGCAAGTGGTTCGTGATTCACACCTATTCGGGCTACGAAAACAAGGTCAAAGCAAATCTCGAGCGGCGCATCAAATCGATGAGCATGCAGGAGTTCGTATACCGCGTTCTCGTGCCGACTGATAAGGAAGTCGAATTTAAGGAAGGCAAGCGACGCGAGGTCGAAAAGAAGGTCTACCCGGGCTACGTGCTCGTCGAGATGAAGATGACCGACCAGTCTTGGTACGTCGTGCGCAACACGCAGGGCGTGACGGGTTTCGTCGGGCTCGCCTGGATCGGGAGAAAAGCCGCTTCCGCTCGCCGACAAAGAAGTGAAGACGATCCTTAAGCAGATGGGCATCGAGACGCCAAAGCTCAAGATCGACTTCAAGAAAGGCGACCGCGTCAAGGTCACCTCTGGGCCGTTCTTCGATTTCACCGGCACGGTGGACGAGATCGACCCATCGAAGGAACGCTTGCGCGCGCTCATCTCAATTTTCGGCCGGGAGACCCCGGTCGAACTCGAATTCTATCAAGTCGAAAAGGTATAACGTGGCAAAGAAAGTCTTAACAAAAATAACCCTGCAGTGCCAAGCCGGCAAAGCGACACCCGCTCCGCCGGTTGGTCCCGCGCTCGGCCAGCATGGCATTAACATCATGGAGTTCTGCAAAGCCTACAACGAGCGAACCGCGAGCCAGGCTGGACAGATCATCCCGGCCGTCATCACGGTCTTTGAGGATCGCTCCTTCACATTTGTGCTCAAGACGCCGCCCGCATCAGAGCTCATCAAGAAGGCAGCGGGCGTTGAAAAAGGCTCAGGCGAGCCAAACCGCAAGAAAGTCGGCAAGATCTCACTCGTGCAGTGCCGCGAGATTGCGCAGGCAAAGATGGCCGACCTCAACGCCAACGACATCGACGCCGCGATGAAGGTTATCGCAGGCACCGCGCGGTCGATGGGCATCGAGGTTGGGTAGCAATGAGAAAGCACGGTAAGAAATATAACGAGAGCGTCAAGACGCTTGGCGAAGAGCGGCTCAAAGACGCGGCCAAGGCAATCGACTTCATCAAGGCGACGGCCAAAGCCAAGTTCGACGAGACCGTCGAAGTGCACATTCGTCTCGGCATCGACATGAAGAAGAGCGAGCAGAACGTGCGCGGCACGGTCGTGCTTCCGCACGGCACGGGCAAAAGTAAACGGGTAATCGTCTTTGCGAAGGGTGAGAAGGCGAAGGAAGCAACAGAAGCGGGGGCGGATGTCGTCGGCGATCAAGATCTCATCGATCGGATCAAGGGCGGATGGAACGATTTCGACATAGCCGTCGCGACGCCGGACATGATGGGCGCCGTCGGCTCGAACCTCGGAAAGATCCTCGCGCAGCGCATGCCCAACCCAAAAGTGGGAACGGTCACGCAAAACATCCGTCAAGCGGTCGGCGAGATCAAAGCGGGCAAGATCGAGTACCGGCCCGATAAAGCAGCCGTCATCCACTGCATCATCGGCAAGGCATCGTTCACCAAAGAGGCGTTGCTTGATAATTTCACCACGCTGATGGATGCGATCGTTCGGGCAAAGCCGGCGTCTGCCAAGGGGACATACCTCAAAAGTATCACCGTCGCCACGACCATGGGACCGGGGGTACGGGTGGACCCGACGAGGTTGAAAGCAGCCGCCTAGAGAAATTAAGATGTAGTCGCGCGAATTTATTCGCGCGTGCAGCGCGGGCGACTGTCAAGTCGCCCAAAACCCGATGACAGCGGGCCGCGACCGAGAGGCCGCGCGAAGCCGAAAGGACCCGCCGAGGAAGCGCCAATGCAGCGTCGCGAATTCATGCGCGGCGAGAACTTGCAAGCGCTTTCTCCATCGGAAACCGGAGAAAGCGTTTTTGTTTTATGCCAACAGAACGAAAAAATGAAAGTATCAAGGAGCTGCGCGCCCGCGTGGACGCGAGCCCGAACTTCTTCTTAACCGACTACCGAGGGCTCACCGTTGGGGAGCTACGCACGCTGCGACAGTCGCTCCGCAAGAGCGCTGCTCAATATGCGGTCGTCAAGAACACCCTCTTTGGGAAAGCACTCGGCGAGGAACGGCTCGCCCAGATACAAACATTGCTTGCTGGTCCAACCGGTATTGCTTTTGTCGGTGACGATATCGTCGCTGCCGCAAAAGCCCTCGTGCAATTCGCCAACGAATCAAAAAAGCTGCAGATTAAGGCGGGTGTGATAGACGGAGTTTTCTACGATCTCAATAAGATCGAAGCACTTTCAAAAGTTCCGTCCCGACCGGAGCTGCTTTCCAAGCTTGTGGGGAGCTTAAAGTCGCCGCTCAACGGCATTGTTTTGGTGCTTCACGGCAACCGACGCAAACTCGTCCAGCTGCTCGGCGCGCTTCACACGAAACGCACCGAAGCCGCTGCCTAATCGCTTTTTAGTGTCGTCGCGCGAATTTCTTCGCGCGTTTGAGAAAGGAAATAACACACATCATGGCTGTCACCGAAATCATCGATCAGATCGACAAACTGACCGTCCTCGAACTTGCCGAGCTGGTCAAAACTCTTGAAGAGAAATATGGCGTTTCCGCCGCTGCCCCGGTTGCGATGGTTGCGGCCGCAGCGGGTGGTGGCGCGGCAGCACCGGCTGAAGCGAAGACCGAGTTTGACGTGCACCTCATCAGCGCGGGCGAGAAGAAGATCAACGTCATCAAGGCAGTGCGCGAAGTGGTTCCAGGGCTGGGTCTGAAAGAAGCTAAGGACCTGGTTGAGGGTGCGCCCAAACCGGTGAAGACCGGGGTCACCAAAGATGAGGCCGCGGCAATCAAGGCCAAGCTCGAAGAGCAAGGCGCGACCGCCGAAATCAAATAGCGTTACGCACATCCATCCGCGGCCATTGTAGGTGGCGATTGGAAAATCGCCCCAATCTTTTTACGCCGGGGTGAGCACCAATTGGGCGCCTGCACCATTTGACTGACGCAGACCAGACGTCACCGTCTTATTGTCTCTCCACTTGCCCAAACTGTCCGGGGTCGCTTGCAAAAAAGTGTTGCAAGCGAGTGATCCGGTCGGGCGTAGAGGGGTGATCCTGCACCGCCTGCTCGAATCCCGATGAGTTGCCGCTGATTTTCTCGAGCGTGCGGAAAAACCAGATCATGCCATACGGGTTGTAGTTGGCTTTCGTCGCAAGAATAACACCCTCATGATCCGCCTGATATTCTTGCTGCCGGCTGAAGTTTAAGAACCCGTAGTTGGCGCCGAGCTGTGCAAGCGTGAAGATGTTGGCGGCTCCCTGGCTGCGAACAAAGATGCTCCCAAGCGTCAACAGCAGATTCAGATTTTGCGCCTGTTTGATGCGATTCATTACGTGGCCTAACACGATATGCCCAGTCTCGTGACCGACCACGTTCGCAAGCTCGTCGTTGTTGGCGGCATCTTTGAGAAGCGCCTCGTTAACGTACACCCAGCCACCCGGCGTCGAGAAGGCATTCGGCTGTGCGCCCTTCACGATAACGAAGTTCATCGGCCACCAATGGGGTTGCGCAGCAGCCCCGATTCGCGCTCCAACTTCCCGAAGCACGCCATAGTACGGCGAAATGTTGAGAATTTGTCCCTGTTTGCGTTGGTCGTCGTAGACCTGCTGGCCAACGCTGCGCTCTTGTGTCTGTTCGTCGGCCAGTGCCGGTTCGACGAATGCGGGCAGGGTTGCAGCCGTACCCGCGGCACAAACTCCACATATCCACGAACGCCGCGAAAACTTTCCGTGATCCATGATTTGCTCAACGTGCACCCGCGAGAAAGAGTTTCCTTCAGCCATCCGAAGCTCCGCTTATGATAGCCACGGAGCGCGCATTCGTGCTCGTGCTCGCACTCCTCGCCGTTCTTATGGCTGGATGTTCGCGAGTGGAAGTCTCTCGCGGGACGGTCGGCAACGCACCCGGTATCTTTCGCATTGCAACCGGTCAGTTCGACAACCTCAATACCGTACTTTCCGGCGGGGGCTCTTCAACATACCTGTCCTATCTTTGGGGTGCCTACCTGCTCGTTGCTGACGATCGAGGCCGGCTGCATCCCGAGTTGGCTGTGGTGATTCCGACCCTCGAGAATGGCGGCATTAGCCGAGACGGATTGACGATCACCTATCACTTGCGCCGCGGCGTTCGCTGGCACGACGGCAGTCCTTTCGATGCGCGCGATGTCGTTTTCACCTGGCACGCCATCATGAACCCGAGGAACAACGTCGTGACGCGGCTTGGATACGACCAAGTCGCTTCCATGACGATCCTCGATCCGTACACAGTGCAAGTGCGACTCAAGGAGCGATTCGCGCCCGCGGTCGCGACGCTCTTCGGGCCCGGCGAAGTACCCATGCCAATTCTCCCGCAGCACCTACTCGGCTCGCTGCCCGACATCAATCAGGCGGCATATAACAACAAGCCGGTCGGCACGGGACCTTTCGCGATCGAGCGTTACGACCCGAGTTCTGGCGTCACGCTGGTCGCGAATAAAAATTATTGGCGCGGGGCGCCGAAGTTGCGCCAGATTGACGAGATGATCATTCCCGACGCCAATACCCAAATGGTGATGCTGCGATCCAACGAACTCGATGCCGCTTACGTTCGAGGCGAGCATACCGTCGAGTTGGCCAGAGCTCCAGGCATCCACATGGTGCGCGAAGCTGCGCCCGAAGACATGTACCTCTCGCTGAATGTCACCCATCCGCCGCTCGATGACGTGCGAGTGCGGCGCGCCATTGCCATGGCGGTGGATCGCAAGTTCTTCGTCCAAGCATTTCAATATGGCACGGGCTCGGTCGCCGAAACGGATCAACCGCCGTTCCTTCCTTGGGCTGACCCAAACATCCATGCCCCGCCGTACGATCCGGCGCAGGCGCGAAGACTCCTGGACGAAGCGGGATGGCAGGCAGATCGAAGCGGGTACCGCAGCAAAAACGGTAAGCCGCTTGCGCTGACATTCGCCTATATTTCGGCTCGAGAGCCGGATACAAAATTCGCGCCGCTTTTTCAAGACGCGATGAAAAACATCGGCATCGCGCTCGAGGTTCGAGCCTACCCTTACAACCTTTTCTACGCGCAAAAGGCTCAAGGCGGCATCATGGCGCTTGGAAAGTATGATATCGCCGTGACCGGCTGGGTCTTGGGTTCCGACCCTGACGAATCGACGCTGTGGATGTGCGATCAGCGCCCGCCTCAAGGATATAATACCGCGTTCTTATGCGATCCTCGCATTGATGCTGCCGAACGGGTGGCGCTGACCACGTATGATTTTTCCGGCAGGCGCTCGGCATACTGGAAGATTCAGGAACTGTTGGCCCAAGATGTGCCGGTGGTATTTCTCTCGTGGCTCGACACGACCTACGCCGTCCGCGATTCGGTGACAGACTTCAGACCGGGCGAGACGATGTGGGCATCGTGGGACTGGAAAAAAATTTAGCGCAAGAACGGCACTAACAACAGCGATACGATGTTGAGAACCTTGATCATCGGGTTGATGGCGGGTCCGGCGGTGTCTTTGTAGGGATCGCCGACGGTGTCGCCCGTTACGGCAGCTTGATGCGCTGGGCTGCGCTTGCCGCCATAGTGACCATCCTCGATGAACTTCTTCGCGTTGTCCCAAGCGCCGCCGCCCGATGTCATGGAGATCGCGACAAACACCCCGGTGACGATCGAGCCAACCAGCACGCCTCCGAGCATGAGCGCTGCGTTGTCGGGCGTAAAAATGCGTAGCGCGCCGAGCGCGACGATGACGACAGGGGTGAGCACCGGGATGAGCGCCGGCACAATCATCTGGCGAAGAGCGGCTGCGGTGACGATATCAACGCAGCGCCCGTACTCCGGCTTGGCAGTGCCCTCCATGATGCCTTTGATTTCGCGGAACTGGCGGCGCACTTCCTCAACCACCGCGCCGCCGGCGACGCCGACTGCCTCCATGGAGAGCGCGGCAAACAGATATGGTAACGCACCGCCCACGAGCAAGCCTGCCAGTACGTAGGGTTGGTCGAGCGCAAACACTAGCGCCGAGGCTGCCTGTCCAGCTTTCTCTGCCAGTTCCTGTTGAAATGAAGCGAACAGAACGATCGCTGCCAGCGCCGCGGATCCGATCGCATACCCCTTGGTGACGGCCTTGGTCGTGTTGCCCACGGCGTCAAGCGGGTCGGTGATGGCGCGAACTTCCGGGCCGAGCTTAGCCATCTCGGCGATGCCACCGGCGTTGTCCGTAATTGGTCCGTAGGAATCCAATGCGACGATGACGCCTGCCATGGACAACATCGACATGACCGCGATCGCTACACCGTACAACCCGCTCATGGAGTACGAAACTAAAATACCCACGACGATGACAAGTACCGGTAGCGTGGTCGAGCGCATGGACACCGCCAGTCCGGCGATGATGTTTGTGGCATGGCCGGTTGTCGACGCCTTGGCAATTTCTTGCACGGGCTTGAATTGCGTGCCGGTGAAGTACTCGGTTATGACGACCATGAGCGCGGTGATGATCAATCCAATAACCGCGCAGACCCACAGCTTCCACGGCGTGTAGAGCCCAGCGCTGCCTCCTGCCGCCTCGGCGCCACTCATGATTGCCGGCGTGACATACCAGAAGGCAATCGCCGAGAGCACTGCCGCTACTGCAAGACCCGTGTACATGGCCAGCATGATGCGCCCACCCCGAACGCGGACAAAGAGCGTGCCGATGATGGACGTGACGATCGAAATAGCGCCGAGGAAAAGTGGGAACGAAACCGCTATGATCGCAAAGTCGGGAGAGGCGCGGAAGACGAGCGCTCCCAAAAGCATTGCGGCGATTGTCGTCACGCAATAGGTTTCAAAGAGGTCCGCAGCCATGCCGGCGCAGTCGCCAACGTTGTCACCAACATTGTCGGCAATGACCGCCGGATTGCGCGGATCGTCTTCTGGAATGCCTGCCTCGACTTTCCCAACGAGGTCGGCCCCAACATCAGCCCCCTTCGTATAGATGCCGCCGCCGAGCCGCGCGAACACAGAAATGAGTGAACACCCAAACCCCAAGCCGATCATCGCGCTGAGGGCGGCTCGCAGATCGCCCGGATACACATGGTGCATGAGCGCAAAATATCCAGCGACAGCGATAAGCCCTAGACCGACGACAAGCAAACCAGTGATAGCGCCACCGCGAAACGCGACCGCGAATGCCGGTCCCATGCCCCCTCTGGCAGCTTCAGCTGTACGCACATTTGCCCGCACCGAAATCGCCATGCCGATGAAGCCTGTTGCCCCCGAGAGCACGGCGCCGATGAGGAACCCGACGGCAGCTTCCCACGACAGTTTGAAACCAATGATCGCAATCAAGACGACCGCAACGACGGCAACGGTTGTGTATTGCCTGCGTAAATACGCCATCGCACCCTCTTGAATGGCGGATGCGATCTCCCGCATACGGTCGTTGCCTGTCGGCTTGCGCAGGATCCAAACGATTAGGTACAGTCCGTACAAAATCGCGAGTATGCCGCTTGCCACGGCGAACCGGACGGCTGTGGTCAGAACCAGGTCACTTGAATGTGGCATTGAGGCTCATCGTCTCCGGCAGCATAGGGGGCTCACGAGCCGTGCATAGGCGCACGCGCCGGGAGCTCGCAACTCATGACAAGAGCGGTGTTTGAGGTTTGGTTCCTGCCTCCTTCGCACGCCCCGCCAAAAGCCGCTTGTAGAGTCCCGCGCATTTATTCGCGGGAACATGAAGGTTGCGTCCAGACTGTGACTAAAAACGTTCGTCCGTGGCCGGCTTCCTTGCCCAGAGATTTTTTCGCTTCATCGCAGTTTTGGCGACCATTACTGCGGTGTCTTTTTTATTTCTCCACCTCATCCCGGGCAATCCGGTCGAAATATTGCTCGGCGAACATGCAACCCACGCTGACGTCGTCGAATTGACGCACCAACTTAAACTCGACCAACCTTGGTACGTCCAGTACGGCGCGTACCTGTGGCAAGCAGTGCACGGGAATCTCGGACGCTCGCTCACCGACAATTTGCCTGTTGCCGAAAAGCTCGCGACCTACTTTCCCGCAACGGTCGAACTGGGCATCGCCGCGATGGTCGTTGCCGTTGTGGTCGGCGTTCCCGCCGGCATCCTCGCCGCGTTAACTCACCGGCGCATCCTCGACACGGCGACGACCGTCGCTGCGCTGCTCGGTGTATCGGTACCGGTCTTCTGGCTGGGATGGATGTTGCTCTGGTTGCTGGCGTACGAACCAAGCAAGGTCGGGGTGAATTTGTTTCCGCTCGCCGGACGGCTGTCCATGCGCTACGATATTCCCTTGCATACAAACTTGTTAGTCGTCGATTCGCTGCTCGCGCTGAATTGGAACGCGTTCATCGATGCTCTTTGGCATCTTGTCCTGCCGGCGGTAACGCTTGGGCACGATCCCTATGTCGATTATTGCAAAGATGACTCGCGCCGGTATGCTTGAAGTTTTGCAAACGGATTATATTCGCACGGCGCGCGCAAAAGGACTGAGCAATCTCGCAGTCGTGTTCAAGCATGGACTGAGGAACGCGTTGATCCCGATCGTCACAGTGGTTGGCTTGCAAACTGGGTTTTTGCTCGGGGGCGCGGTGCTCACTGAAAGTATTTTTGCGTGGCCGGGGGTTGGGCGCCTCGCATTCGAAGCGATCAGCAATCGGGATTACCCCCTCATCAACGGAACGATTTTGCTTGTTTGCGGCAACCTTCGTGCTCGTGAACCTTATCGTCGACATCCTCTATGCCGTGCTCAATCCCAAGATTCGCTACGCGTAAGCGAAGAAAAAATTCGTTCCCAGGCCCATCTCAGCAAATCCTAAGGTCGTGGCGTTACAATGCCCAAAAGAGGTAGTGTCGATGCTTGCAAAGCCCTCGACTCCTCCGAATTCTGTCGATCCACGCCTCCGCGCCCTTGCCGATCCGGAACTAAGCGACCGGCTCATCGCCGATCATCCGCAGCTGTACCCCGCGCTGGAGCGGCCTGAGGCTGCGCTCGCGCAAGCCGCTAAAGCCCGTCCTTCTGACGCGGACGAGCCGGGCAGTGATGAAGTTTGGCGAGTGCTCGCGATCGTCGGCCTCCTCTTGGCCGTCGTAGCAGCATACGAGCTTGGTTTCGTCATGCGCGCGCGTATGAACGCAGACATTCCGCCGCTTGTCTCCCTCGTATCTGCCAGTCGCGCGGCTGATGCCCAAGCCGTCATCTGGCGCCACCCCAACTTGGGGCCTGCCGCGGCCGCAAAGCTTGAACGCATGCTTCCCGTTACTCGAGTGATGAGGGCGCGGTGCCGTTGACTCGCGCAATCAGTGCCCCACCGCTGCCAAAACTGAATGTCGCGCGGCAAACGGGTCGCGCGAAAGTACTGGCTGAAAAGATGCATGCCGCGGCATCACCGCGCTTCCATGAAGCAGTCGGCGATGCGCGTGCTTCGGCGCTCGTGGCATCCGCAGCAGTCAATGAAGCTCAAGCAGCCTCCTCGAGCGACACAGAGGCTTCCTCAGACGCCGTGGTCTCGAGCGAATCGGGGTCCCCAGGAAGACAGATCCCCCACGGGCCGGTTTGGAGTGAGAACGGTCCGGGTGCAGTTGTCCCCGGAGCCATAGTTCTCGGCAGAGGCAGATTTCCAGGCGGCGGTGGAATGCCCGGCGGGTGCCCGCATTAGACGTCTCAACCCTTAGTGCCAGCCGTCACCGCCGCATATGCGACTGCATGCTAGTATATGAGCAAACTCCACATCGGGACTGTCGCATGGTGAGCAAGACTTTGCAGAGTAAGAGCCAGGAAGCGCAAGAAGCCAATTCGCGCCGGTCAGCGCTGAGCCGCGAATATGCAAGGGTCGCGCGTATGCGAGCGCTGCTTTGCCCGCAACGAGGCGGGCAATACGTTTCTGCAAAGTTTGCGGCGAAGAGCTTCCCGAGACCCTGGCGGACGTCGATGAAGACGTCACCCGGCGGCTCGTCCCGGCGGCCGCGCGCGCGCAATTGATCGTCGAAGTCGGGCAACGGCGGCATCGCCGAGTTTTGGATTGAAAAGGATGCCGCGCTCATCGGCCGGTGCTTCACCCGCGGACGGCGTCGCTCCGGACGTGGACTTCACAGACGTGGACCCCAACCGGCTCGTCTCCCGGCGCCACGCCTTCATCTTGCGCAAGCGCGGCGGCTTCGTGGTCGAGGACCTCGAGAGCGTCAACGGCACGTATCTCAACGGCATCCAGCGGCTCCAGCCCCATGCCCAGACCCTGCTGCGCGATGGCGACCAGGTGACATTCGGCGAGGTCCGGTGCATCTTCTGGACCGAGGCGCAAGCGGGCACAACCGCCCAGAACCCGGGCCTTACGGTCGGCTCCCGAGCAGACAGCCCGATAAAAAGCCCAAAATAGGCTAGAACAGAAAAAAGGGTAAAACCGTAATTATGGATAAAAAGCGGCGCCTGGCGCGGGGACGCGTCAGGAGCCGTTGCTTTGTCGTGTCGTATGATAATGCAGGCGGTTCTTAGTGTTCCCGCAGAGGAGCGCACAAGTATGGCCGCGTCGTCGGCGCAGCTCGAGGACGGAACGATCCGAAAAATCCTGGGTTACCTCAGGCGAAGTTGCCCGTGCGCTCAATATGACGGATGCCGCCATCCGTCGCTGGGCGCGCGAAGGTCTGGTCGATCGATCAAGACGCCCGGCGGACAATATCGATTTCGACGCGAAGCCGCTCAGCGATCTCATGAAGTCCCGTCAGCTTAAAGGCCGCGCGCGAAAAGCTCAGCGCACGGCGCGCGGCAACCGATGACGACGCGAGCGAAACCGCAAGACCTCTGCGTCATCGGCGGCGTGCCACTCAGCCGCGAAGAGATCATCCATAAATATCTTGCACCTCGTCAAGTACGTTGCCGGGCGCATCTCCGTCAATCTCCCGCCGCACGTCGAGATCGACGATCTGATCAACGAAGGCATTCTTGGGCTGATCGACGCCATCGGCAAGTACGACGATTCGCGCGGCGTGAAGTTCGAGACCTACGCGATCACCCGCATCAACGGATGCCATCCTCGATGCGTTACGCGCGCTCGATTGGGTGCCGCGCGCGGTCCGGCAAAAAGCGCGAGAGCTCGAGCGCGTCTTTGCCGACCTCGAAAATAAATCGCACGCGTGCCGGACGAGCAGAAGTGGCGAAAGCGCTCGGCGTAACGCCTCAAAGAGTATCACACGCTCTTGCTCAAGATCCGCGGCACGGCGATCCTCTCGCTCGAAGAGTTCTTACCCAATGAGAAAGGCCATGATGTTGCGCTGCTCGACACGCTTGCGCGACAGCGGGCCGGACGCCACGCATTTCTCGAGACGACCGAGGTCAAGAGCACGCTGGCGCAAGCGGTCGAAAGCCTGCCGCCGCAAGAGCGCACGGTCATCTCGCTCTACTATTTCGAAGGATTGACGCTCAAAGAAATCAAGAACGTTTTGGAAGTATCGGAATCGCGCGTGTCGCAGATCCACGCGCAAGCCGTGATCCGGTTGCGCTCAAAACTGCGAGTGCTGCAGATGCGACATGGGCTATCGCGAAGGCGATCCCACCATCAAACAAAAGTACGTGCGCAAGAAGCCGCAGACCCCCATCCATCGCAGCAAGCGTCACCCGCACCACCATACCCCGCGCGCCGCCTCAGGCTAACCGTTCACGCAGGGCGCGAGTTTACTCGAGCCGTGCTGCTCGCTTCGGGCGGGCGAACCCGGACAAGCCCGCCGAAGCGGCGGGCCCATGCAGCAGTGGCTCGGCCTCTTCTCGCGACGGACTGGCAAAGACTCGAAACAACCTCGCCGGCCACCTCAACGCTCCTTCTCGGGCGCCAGCTCGTCGACGACGAGTTCTGGGATCGGCTGGAGGAGACGCTCATCGGCGCGGATTTCGGGGTGGGCAACGACCGAGAAGATCGTCAGCCAGCTCAAGATCGCCGCCCAGCAGCAGAACCTCAAAGTCGCGCGGCCGACGTCATCCGAGTCTTCAAGGCAGACGTGGCTGACTACCTGCAAGCCACCCCAAGCATCGCGCCCGTCGCAGAGCCGACCAAGCCGCACGTCGTGCTCGTGGTCGGGGTGAACGGTTCCGGCAAGACGACCACGATCGGCAAGCTGGCCGCCGAGGAGCGGCAGAAGCGGCCGTCAGTGCTCCTCGTGGCGGGCAGACACGTTTCGCGCCGCGGCGGCGGACCAACTGGCCATCTGGGCGCAACGAGCCGGAGCGGAGATCGTCCGGCACAAGGAAGGGGCGGATCCCGCGGCGGTGGTCTTCGACGGCCTCGCCGCTGCAAAAGCCCGAGGCACGGACGTCGTCTTCATCGACACGGCCGGCCGGCTGCAGACCAAACACAACCTAATGGAAGAGCTGAAGAAGATTCGCCGGATCATCGCGCGCGAGGTGCCGGGTGCGCCGCACGAAACGCTGCTCGTGCTCGACGCACCGACTGGTCAGAACGCGCTTTCGCAGGCGCGGCATTTCCACGAAGCGATTGAACTCACGGGCATCGTGCTGACGAAACTAGACGGGACGGCGAAAGGCGGGATAATCGTCGCGATCATGGACCAAGTTGATCTGCCGGTGAAATACGTCGGTTTCGGCGAGAAGGTCGGATCAACTCAAGGCCGTTCGACCCGCGAGGGTATGTCGAGGCCCTCTTTTGAATGACCTTTAGGGGGCGACTGGCAAATCGCCACCACTCAATGGACAAGGCGTCAAGTAGCGAGGAGACCGCGTTGTCGGACAAAGAGAAGGATAAGGCCTTAGAGACCGCCTTGGCGCAGATCGAGCGCCAATTCGGCAAAGGCTCGATCATGAAGCTCGGCGAGGCCGCCGCAAATCTCCAGATCGAAGTGATTTCCACGGGCTCGATCTCGCTGGATGTCGCGCTCGGCGTCGGCGGACTGCCGCGGGGACGCGTCGTCGAAATTTACGGTCCGGAGTCATCGGGCAAGACGACGCTGACGCTGCACGTCATCGCCGAGGCGCAAAAGGCAGGCGGCGTCGCCGCGTTCATCGACGTCGAGCACGCGCTCGACCCCGCGTATGCGCGCAACCTAGGGGTAGACCTCGACAATTTGCTCATCTCCCAGCCCGACACCGGCGAACAGGCCCTGGACATCGCCGAGATGCTGGTCCGTTCCAACGCGGTCGACATCGTCGTGGTCGACTCAGTCGCAGCGCTCGTTCCCAAGGCCGAAATCGAAGGCGACATGGGCGACGCACACGTCGGGCTGCAGGCGCGGCTGATGTCGCAGGCCCTGCGCAAGCTCACCGCGGCTATCAGCAAGTCGCGGACGACCATGATCTTCATCAACCAGATCCGCGAGAAGATCGGCGTCATGTTCGGTAACCCCGAGACGACAAGCGGCGGCAGGGCTCTGAAGTTCTACGCATCCGTGCGCATGGACATCCGCAAGCTCGAGCAGATCAAAGGCGGCACCGACCCCATCGGCTCGCGCACGCGCGTCAAGGTGGTGAAGAACAAAGTGGCGCCGCCCTTCCAGGTTGCCGAATTCGACATCATGTACGGCAAGGGCATCAGCCGCAGCGGCGATCTCATCGATCTCGGCCTAAAGCACGAGATCGTTGGGCAAGAGCGGGTCTTGGTACACGTATGGCGACACGCGCATCGGTCAGGGCCGCGAGAACGCGAAGGCGTATCTCGAGGAGCATCCAGAGATCGCCGACGCCATCGAAGAGAAGATCCGCGCGACTTTCGTCCGCCAAGGCGGCCCGGCGGAAAATGGTTCGCCCCGCTACGCAGTCGTCTCCGATTAGGAGTCCGCGTGCCCCGTTCGAGGGCAGCCGCACAGTCCTCCCAAGCCCGTTTTCTTGACGGCGCTGCGCTTGCTCGCCGCGAAGAGACTCTCGAAAATGCAGCTTGCCAAGAAACTTCAGATCGAGGTTTTGCGGCCGAGGTCGTTCGCGATGCCGTCGCAGAATGCGAACGCAGAAGTTACCTCGACGACCGCACCTTCGCGCAACTATACGTCGCCAATGCCATCGAAACAAACCCGTTGGCCAGATGCGCCTCTTCCGAGAGCTCATCAAGCAAGGCATCGACGGCGATCTCGCCCGTGAAGTCGTGGCAGCAACGGATTCGGGTGAAGAAGAGCGCCTCGAATGGCTATCCGCAAACTCGAGGCCATCGGCCCGGCGAGCGATTCGATCGACTGGCTCGCGGCTCATCACTTGGGGTACACACCATCCGTCGTCGCCCGCGCACTGCGCCGCCGCGCGCGAGAGGGTGCTGCGATCGGCGGTCTTGAGGAGTTGCGATGAGCGCGCAGCCCCGAAACATGGCCGGCGGCGAATAGAGCTTGGTGGTGGATTCATTTTCGTTGAGCGACAGGACGGCGAATGCGCCGTTTTGGCGCCGCGGCATCCAAAGCGCCGGCGTGACTGGGAATGATGAGTCCCAAATCCGTCAACGCGAGGAACGAGGCGGAGGTCGCAGCTGGCTGCAACGATGGAACATCCTTTCTCGTGGACCATATGCGCGCGTGCATCAAGTGCACGGTATTGCCGTCTTGCGAGTTCCACCGCTCGCCGCGGACGCAGAGGCAGATGGTATGTGGTCTGACTCGGCGGATCAGGTTTTCGGCATCAAGGCGCCGATTGCGCACCGGTATGGCTGGTCGACACAGCGAGCCAAAGATTTGCGTTGCTGCACGCCGGGTGGAGGGGAGCTGCCGAGGGTATCGTGGCAAAGCGCAGTTGATGACATTCCGCCGAGATGGCAGCGACCCTGCCGAATTCGTGGTCGCCATCGGTCCACATCTGCAATCATGCTGCTTCGAGGTCGGGCCCGAGGTGGCGGAACGCTTTTCGAAGTGGCCGAACGGGGTCTTGCCAGCGAGCGCGACTCGTTGCGCAGCGTCAACGAAGCGACAGCTTCGCTTTGGACCTCGCGGGCTTGTGGGCGAGCAGCAGTGCGCGATCGGCGTGCACGACGAGGAAATATTTTCGGCTACGCGCGTGCACGCGCTGCAATCCGCGATCTTCCATTCCTATCGCCGCAACGGTGCGGGCGGTCCTCTCATGGTGGCGATTGCCGCGCGCAAACCATGAGCACAACCACGAAGGTGGGTGCGCGGGGATGCGCGCTCATCGTCGACGACGAGCCGCATGTCGCGGAGCTGTTCGAGCACTGCTCTTGCAGCGGAAGGATTCAGCCGGTTGATCAGCGGCTTGACGGCTTGGCCGCGCTGCGACGCGCTCGGCGAATATGGGCCCGACGTCATCGTGCTCGACATCGGCCTTCCGGGACTCGACGGATTCGAAGTCTGCCGCGCATTGCGCAAGGAGACGAGCGCGCACCAATTATCGTCGTTTCGGCGCGAGGCGACGAGGTCGACAAGATCGTCGGTCTTGAAATCGGTGCGGATGATTACATCGGCAAAGCCATTCTCACCGCGCGAGTTCATCGCGCGGGTGCGCGCGATTCTTCGGCGAAGCCGCGTCGAAGCCACCATAGCCCTGCGAAAAGTCCGAGGACGATCGGCGAGGTGAGCGTCAATGCCGATCGCCGCGAGGTGTCGATCGCCGGCCGGCCGGCATGCGGCTCAAGCCTCGCGAGTTCGATCTCCTGTGGTTGTTCGCGCGGCACGAGGGCCATGTTTTCACGCGCGATCAGCTCATCGAAGCCGTCTGGGGTTTTGACTTCGAAGGCGATCCGCGCACAGTGGACGTGCACGTGCGCAGGATTCGGCGCGCGCTCGGGGATCCAGCGAGCGCAGCCGCGCTATCTGCACACCATTCTCGGGCTGGGATACAAGTTCACCGCGCCAAAGTGAGCAACCGGCGCGATCTCGCGTCGCGCTTCCTGACCTCGACGACGTCGCCGCTCGGCTGGACCACTCGCGCGGTCGCGTCCGGCCGTGCCATTGCTCTATATCGAATTTGCGAACGTCCACGATGGAAGCGGCACGGGGCTTCGGCCGCAAGCACGACAAGAGGCCCAACACAAGCGAGCGATCGCTGCGGCGATACGAGCATCGCTCGGCACTGTCTTGCGCAAGGAAGACATCGCCGCCGCCGGCTCCGGTAGCGCGTGGTTCATTGCCCTGCTCGTCGCGCAGGCGCGGCGAGCCAAAGCACAGATCGCAGGACGCGGAACTTGGGTCTGGCGGCCGAGAGCCTTCGCCGCTCGGTGCAGCGCGCGCTTGACGCAAGGCGGATCGGTAGCGAGAGAGCGAGCGCCCTGCAGACCGGTGCGCCGTACGTGCGGATGGACAGTGCTGGAACTCGACGGGCAGTTCCCGCGTTTCTGCACTACGTCAAGCCGTCCGAGGTGCGGCGGTCGTGGCGCGCGATCGAGGAACAGCGTGCGACGCGCTCGCCGCGGTCACCCACGAGCTGCGCACACCGCTGACAGCGATCGTCGGCTACGCCGAGCGGCTCCGCGACGCGAAGCTGCGATCGGGCTGGCGGAGCGCGAGCCGCCGAGATCATTGCTGACGAGTCGCGCCGGCTGGTCAGGCTCACTGAAGGGTTGATCGACATCGGTGCGTGGACGCGCCGGCCATCTGAAGCTTGCGGTGCCCAACCGTGCGCGTCGCGGTCGTCTGGTCCGAAGGCCGCCGGTCGCATCGTGGCTATCGAGCGCGCAAGAAAGGCTTGCCATCACGGTCGCGGGGCAAGGGTCGCATCGTCGCAGACCGCGATCGCTGTTTTCAAGTGCTGCTGAATTTCCTGGACAACGCTGTGCGCCATGCGCCTCACAAGAGCATGGTCGAGGGTGAACTCCGCTCCGAGCAGACAGCGGAAGTGCACGATCCCGATGCAGATGAGGCCCGGGTTTCCCAGGCGGGCGAGGCGCTCTGGGCCGGCCGTTCACCGAGGGGTTGATGGCCAGGTCGGACTCGGCCTTGCCATCTCGAAGGTGATCGTCGAAGCCCATGGCGGGAGAGCTCAGGCGGGTCCAAAGGGGCAACGCCACCGGATCGTCGTCACACTCCCCGTAAGCCGGACTAGGGGCCCGCAAAAAGAATCCCGCAGGACCGAACACGCGTTTGTGAGTAACAACCAGGCGTCTGCCGACCTCTTTCTTATAGGAAGGAGGAAGTCGGGTGCAGACGTGACGATCGAGGCAGGCACAGTTTGATCAGGCGACTCGCCGCGATTTTTTTTATGTCGCGGTCTGCTTCGGCTATTGCATCCGAGCGGTGCACAGGCGGCGGAATGGATGCGCATCTCAAAGCGGCGACCGAGTATCAAGGGATCGCCGGATGCGAGCCAACTTTATTCCCAGTGTCTGCTATCCACCATCCGCTACGACGTCAGTTTTGCGCCCGATAAGACGACCTACGTCATCACCGGAGACATCGGGGCCATGTGGTTGCGCGATGCAAGCGCACAAATGCGACCTTATCTCTTCTTCGCGCAGGATGCCGCCGTCCGCGACATGCTGCGAGGCGTGATTGCCCGCGAAGCAAAGAACATCCTCATCGACCCATACGCCAACGCGTTTAATCGCGACTATCAGGTCACCGAGGAAAAATTCGAACTGGACTCACTCGCCTATCCCATGGTTCTGGCATGGAATATTGGAAACAAACCGGCGACATAAGTGCTTTTACTCCGGAGACCAAGGCGGCGTACGAGCGGGCAGTCTTTCTTATGGAGTTGGAGCGGGATCACTCGCTCTCCCAATACCGCCACAACTCGCTTCCCGATCACGGCGCTGGGGGCGCCGTGGGGTACACGGGGATGGTTTGGACGGGATTTCGTCCGAGCGACGATCCCGCCATGTACGGCTACAACATTCCCTCGAACATGTTTGCCGCGGTGGCGCTTTCAGAGCTCGCCGACCTCGAGACGAATGTCTGGCACGATGGCAAAATGGCGGCTGAAGTGACGGCGCTACGCGACGGGATTGTTGACGGCATCAACAACTACGGCATCGTGTATACGCCCAAGTACGGTTACATCTACGCGTACGAGGTCGATGGCCTGGGTCATTACAATTTGATGGACGATGCGAACGTGCCGAGTTTGCTTTCGATTCCGTACTTGCAGTACCCGGCCGATCAAGCGATCTATCAGAATACGCGGCGCTTCGTGCTCTCGAGCGACAACCCATATTATTTCGCTGGCAAGATTGCAAGTGGCGTGGGAAGCCCGCATACGCCGAAAGGGTACATTTGGCCGCTGGCGCTCGCCGTGCAAGGTCTGACCGCGCAAGACCCAAAAGAGGTCGACGCGGTGCTGGGTGAATTGCGGGCGTCCGATACAGGCGACCACTTGATGCATGAGTCGTTCGATCCAAACGACCCAACCAAGTTTACCCGCTCGAATTTTGGTTGGGCATGTTCCCTGTATGCGGAGCTCGTCCTCAATCGCGCTGATGGGGTACACGTCACCCCTGCCGCCCAAGCCGCGGCGGAAGCAATGCTGCACAATACGACCGCCGCCATCTGGCCCATGCGGCCCTGAGCGACGCATGCCAGTAACTCTTGTCATCGGTGCCCAATGGGGTGATGAAGGCAAAGGGCGCATTGTCGACTTCCTTTCCCGCGGCGCCAGCGTCGTTGCACGTTTCGGGGGAGGCTCCAATGCCGGGCATACCGTGCGCGTCGCCGACAAGACGTACAAACTACGGATTGTTCCAAGCGGGGTAGTGGCCGGGGTCGAGCACTGCATCATCGGACCAGGAACCGTCATTTCGCCGGCGGCTCTCGTGACCGAGTTGGACACGCTCGAATTCAACGGGGTCGACACCTCGCGCGTGTGGGTATCGGATTTGGCACACTTGATCTTGCCCTATCACATCGAGCTCGACAAGTCGGCAGAACGCGAGCGAGGTCATGACGCGCTCGGTACGACCGGCAACGGCATCGGCCCGGCATACGTGGATCGTGTTGCCCGTACCGGAATGCGTGCAGGAGAACTCCTCGACATGCGCCGCGCTCGTCAGGCGCTGTTTGCCCGCACGCAAGAACTCCGCTCGCGCGGGGTCGTGTTGGACTTGGACGCCACGGTAGCCGAGCTGACCCGTCAAGCGGAGAGAATCGTGCCTCACGTGCGAGATACAGTCAGCTTGCTCCATGATGAACTTCGTGCAGGCAAGCACGTGCTTGCTGAAGGCGCGCAAGGTTCGCTCCTGGACGTTAACTTCGGCACCTATCCCTATGTCACGTCATCGGTGACGATCGCGGGAGGCGCTTGTTCGGGACTCGGCTTTGGCCCCAAGGAAGTGGACTGCGTTCTTGGCGTGGTCAAAGCATACCAAACGCGAGTGGGCGGTGGGCCGTTGCCAACGGAACTGCAAGATCAGCAAGGCGAGGAATTGCAAAAGCGCGGCGCCGAGTTTGGCGTTGTGACGGGGCGGCCGCGCCGTTGCGGATGGCTCGATCTCGTCGCGCTGCGCTATGCCGTGCAGATCAATGGCATCACCCATCTCGCCCTCACGAAGCTCGACGTCTTGGATACCTTCTATCAAATTTCGGTGTGCACGGGATATGACAACCCTAGCGAAGGATCGTTGCCGTTCGTGATCGCTCGCGGTGCGACGCCCATCTACGAGACGGTGCCCGGATGGCTCAAGCCAACCGTCAGCGCACACTCGTGGGAGGATCTTCCGTATAACGCGCGCGAGTACATCGAACTTATCGAGAGCTTTGCCGGAGTTCCGGTTTCATATGTTTCCGTAGGGCCCGAGCGCATGCAAATCATCGTGCGCCCCGGCGCACCCGTTGCCATTCCCGCCCGCGTTCGGTGAAGCGCTCGAGAGCTTTACAAGCAATCGAGCTCCTCGAGCGCGCAGCCGGCGCGCAACTTGCCGTCCAGCATGCCAAACTAGTTGCGCTTCGCGTTCAACGCAACGCGGTGCTCGCCCGATCCGCCGCTGCGAAACGAGCTCTCCACGCTCGACGCTCATGGAGTGCGTTCGATTGCGCAATTGTTTCCAACCACACCGTGTGGAGCGCGGCAGCTTCCTCCGTCATATCGATCGCCCAACGCGCAACGGTGGTTGACGGAGCGCGCTTCGCAAAAGAAAAGGCGCGCTGGGCGACGGCTCGTATAGGTCTCGCGCGTCGCGCCGCGCGAGCCGAGTCCACCCGATGGCCAGACTAAACGACGCGCAGGTGGAAGGGCTGCTCGAACGCCTTGCAGTGCCCGGCGGCGCCGCCGTGCCTGATTTGGCCCGTGATCTTGAGCAGGCGAGGCGCAAGCTGTCGCAGCTCTCCGCGAGCGGTGCTCTTGGCCCGCTGATCACGCAACAGCTCGCCACGTACCTGAATCGCCCGGTACGATGTGCCAGCAGTGATGTCGTCGAGCTCGCCCCCGAGCGAACGATGTACTGCGGACGCAGCCTAGGGGTCGAGTTTTGGTTCGCGATGGACTCGTTGCTCGCGGCTTGCCTTGCCGATGCAATGATTGGTGGTGAAGGCGACCCGAGCAGAGTTGGCTTGGGATCCAAAGCTATGCGCGTTGCAGCGGGAGCAGCCAGCCAGGTTTTTGCTGTGATGGCTGAGCCGCTCGATCTCGTTGCGCCAACAACGGTGGAGCTCGTGTCTTCTTTCAAACAAAACGCGCCCTTGGGTGGGGGTACGCTCGCCGTTGGAGCGCACAGCTATCATTGGCAGATAGGTCTGAACGCGACCGATGCGCACCAAGCTGCCCCGGACATTTTTGGACACCTCTCGCAGGCAAGCGTGCCAGTCGGGGAGGCGCCGCGATCGACACAAGCTCCAAGTGTGGGCTTTGAGGCGTCGCTTGAAAATGCACGAGCGGCGCTCGAGAGGACCCTTCGGAAAATTGTAACGTTCGACCCACCCCACATACAGCAACTATCGGCTCCGGCAATGCCGCAAGGGTGGCTCCGGCTCGGCGTACCGAACCAAGCAGGTGGTGCAGTGATTCTGGTTGCGGACGAACCCAGCGGCGCGGCCCTGCTCAATGCGCTCTTGGGTAGCAAGGTCGTGGACGAGCACAATCCTGGCGTGCTCGCACAAACGGGAGCCGAAGCGCTTCTCCTCGACATGTTGCAGGCATTCATAGTCTCACTGCCTTTTGCAAGCGAAGAGAACCAGCGAGCGATGCGGTTGACCGACGACGCAATACTCGCGTCGTTGCCCCACCACGCTCTCGAGCACGGCTTTGCGGTTGAGGGGATGACGGGCCGGCTCCGCTGGCTCGTCCCAAGCATGAGATTGCGCACGACATGATCCACAGACTCGAGCGATGGATGTCACACGTTTTTGGAGGTGGGCGAAAGAAGATCATGCGCGTGGCGTGCGTCCAGCCGCTCGCCGCGGGAGTCACGCTGTATGCGATCGATGTCGATGGACGCCGGATACTGTTAGGCGCTTCTCCGCATGCTGTTTGCCTACTCGACCGTTACCAGCTACCTTGTGAAAGCGTTGCGAGCGAGAGGGACCCGGTGCGGGCAGCGCCTAAATGAAGATAAGCATGAGCGCGAAACAAGTATATCCCATTCTTTGGACTGCCGCTTTCTTGCTGTCGGCGTACGCCACGTACCGGCTTGTCCGCTCCTTGCTCGAGCACGAAACGGCCAATCCCACACGAGATAGAATTCGCGCACTCATCGGCGAAGCGGATCAACTCCTCAAGACTCTTGATGAGCAGCGGCGCGGGTAAACCGGCACCTCGCGACCTTTCCTCACACACGCTCCATATCGACGATCTTTTGGCAAACGGCCAAGGTGTGGGCCGCGATGAGAAGCTCGTTGCTTTCGTCACCGGCGCTCTACCAGGCGAGGATGTCCGGATTGCCGTCGATGCGATAAAACCGAACTACGTCAGCGCGCACGCCGTCGAGATCGTCCACGCCTCAACGGATCGCATCGAGTCGGTCTGCCCTGTGTTTCCTCGTTGTGGGGGTTGTCAGACCCTCCACCTGCGATATGAAGCCCAACTGCTTTGGAAACAGCGGCTCGTCGCGGATGCGCTTGCGCGAATCGCCCGATTGGAAGGGATTCGGGTGCAACCCACCGTTGGCAGCGACTTTTTTGATTCAACTCGATACCGAAACAAGGTGAGCCTGGTTGGTGTGTCCAGCCATGACAGTGCGGCCGTTGGATTCTATGCTGCGCGCTCGCATAGGGTCGTCCCGATCGCGAATTGCCCCGTGCTGCTCCCATGGTTAGATGATGCGGTCCGAGCTTTTATCGCCCTGGTGAAGAAGACGCCGCAGCTCCTGCGCGATGTGCGACATGTCGTCGTGCGAACCGGCGTCGCCCACCAGACGCTCGTGCTCGCACTATGCACGTCCCGGGAGCGCGCTGATCTTGGTGCAGTTGTGAACCCACTGCGCCGCGCGATTCCCGCCTTGACCGGACTCGTGGCAAGTTGGGATCCATCGAGTGCCAACGCGATCTTCGGCCGGCGCTTTGCAACCTTGTGGGGTTCGCCCGAGACAATCGAACGGGTCGCAGGCGCCTCCTTTCATTTCGGCGTGGCTTCATTTTTTCAAATCAACACCGGCATATTGGAGCGGATCGCCGCCGTGGTGCTGGACGAGCTGGCGGGGGCGCGCCGAATTGTGGATCTCTACTGCGGAGTGGGAACCTTCGCAGTACTGGCAGGCAAGCGCGGGATTACAGCGACGGGGGTGGAGTCGTACCGTGGTGCTGTTGACGAAGCGGCGGCTAACGCAGCGATCAACGGTATCACGAGCGCTGCGTTTGAATGCGCAAGCGTGGTGGAAGCTTTGAGCGGGGAGCGAGGTCGAACGTTGCTAGAGGGCGCGGACATCGTCATTCTCGATCCACCACGGCGGGGCTGCGAACCGGCTGAGCTTGACGCCTTAGCGGCTTCGAGCGTCGCGCGACTCCTTTATCTCTCGTGCAATCCAGCGACCCTCGCCAGAGATGCTCGCCGTCTTGTCGATGCTGGGTATACGCTGGGTTCGGTAAGACCTTTCGATATGTTTCCGTTCACGGGTCACGTGGAAACCCTGGCCGACTTCACTAGAGCGTAGTGGGCGATTGGAAAGTCGCCCATGTAGGGGGCCGATTGGAAAATCGCCCCATCCAGCGGACCTTTAGCTCCGCTTGGCTAAATATAAATTATGGCTGACACTCCCATTGACATCGACCACGTCGCGAAGTTAGCGCGCATCGACCTTACCAAAGAAGAAGCGGCTCGTTTTTCCGCGCAGTTTTCGCGGCTCTTCGAATTCATCAAAGAGCTGCAGCAACTTGACGTGTCCGAGATACCGGCCACCGCGCAAGTCATTCCCCTGCATAACGTCCTGCGCGATGACGAGGTGAAGCCTTGCTTGAGCCAGGATGATGCTCTTGAGAATGCTCCTGACCGAGAGGGGCCATTCTTCAAGACGCCGCGGATTCTCGAATAGACGAAGCAGCCATGAAATCTGGACACGAAATACGAGACGCGATTTTACGCAAGCAGAGGAGCGCGCTTGAGGTCGTCCAAGCGGCGCTGCGCCACGCGCAGGCGCTCGAGCCACAACTTGCAGCCTATGTGAGGCTCACCCCCGAGCGCGCTCTGACAAAAGCGCGGGAGATCGACGCCGCTATTGCGCGGGCGAGGACCCGGGACCGCTTGCGGGCGTTCCCGTGGCAGTTAAGGACATTTTTTGCGTCGCGGGTGAAGTCACAACAGCTGGATCGAGGATCCTCGAAAACTTCCGATCGCCGTATTCAGCCACCGTGGTTCACAAACTCGAGGACGCGGGCGCGGTTATCATCGGCAAAACGAATATGGACGAGTTCGCGATGGGCTCGTCCTGTGAGAACTCGGCGTTTTTCCCCACGCGCAACCCATGGGATACGACTCGAGTGCCCGGTGGGTCATCAGGAGGTAGCGCGAGCACGGTCGGCGCTGGCACCGTCCCGATCGCTCTTGGGACCGACACGGGTGGATCGATTCGCGAGCCGGCATCATTTTGCAACATCGTTGGCGTCAAACCGACGTACGGCCGGGTATCGCGATATGGCTTGATCGCATTTGCGTCATCGCTTGACCAGGCAGGGCCAATGACGGCCGACGTCCGCGATGCTGCACAAACGCTTGAGGTGATCGCAGGCCACGATCCGCTTGATTCGACGAGCATCGACGCGCCCGTGCCCAAGTACAGCACGTTACTCCGTTCAAACCTTGCTGGTATCCGAGTCGGTATCGTTGCCGAATTCGAAGAGCAGATCGGAAAGAGCGACCCAGCGCTTGCAGCGCTGTACAAAGCTGCCTACGCCGACCTCGAGCGACTCGGCGCGCAACTGGTTGAGGTGCGCTTGCCGCACGCGCGCTACGGTCTCGCGACGTACTATCTTATCGCTCCAGCTGAATGTTCGTCCAACCTTGCGCGCTACGATGGCACCCGTTACGGCTGCCGCGTGGACGACGGCGGCGATGTGTTCCAAATGTTCGAGCGAACCAGGGCAGCCGGCTTCGGTGATGAGGTCAAACGCCGAGTCATCCTCGGTACGTACGCGCTCTCGGCCGGCTACTACGACGCATACTACGGGCGAGCCCAAAAAATTCGCACACTTATTAAGAGAGATTTCGACGACGCGTTCGCGACCTGCGACGTTATCGCTTGTCCGGCGGTGTCATGCCCGCCATTCGAGTTCGGGCGCCAAGACTGCGGATCCAGTCGCGATGTATCTCATGGACTATTTCACGATTCCGATGAGCTTGGCCGGCATTCCCGCGCTTTCCGTGCCGGCCGGCTATGTCCGAGACCTCCCCGTTGGTTTACAGATCGTGGCGCCGGCGTTCGAAGAAGCTACAATGCTTGGCATCGCGCACGCCTACGAGCAAGCGACGCAACATGCATCGAAGCGAACGCCGCCGGTTGCGGGGGATCTTGCCTCGTGAGCGCTCGGGTGACCGCGCCGGAACAAATGGTCTACGAACCGGTCATCGGACTAGAAGTGCACGTCGAGCTCTCGACCAAGAGCAAGATGTTCTGCGGCTGCCGCAATGAGTTTGGCGCTGAGCCGAATACCCTTGTGTGTCCAATTTGCCTGGGCATGCCGGGAACGCTGCCGGTCATCAACGCACGCGCCGTCGAGTACCTGTGCAAGACCGGCATCGCTCTGGGTTGTTCGATTGCTTCGCACTCGAAGTTCGATCGCAAGAACTATTTCTATCCCGACATGCCCAAGAACTACCAGATTTCGCAGTACGACATGCCCTTGACGACCGGCGGTGGCATCACTCTGCCTTCAGGTAAGATCATCCGTCTCAATCGCATCCATCTCGAAGAGGATACCGGCAAAAATGTCCATGCCGGCGGCCGGATGGCGGGTGCCGAGTATACGCTCATTGATTACAACCGCGCCGGCGTGCCGCTCATGGAGATCGTGACCGAGCCGGACATCGCGTCCCCGCAAGAAGCTGAAGCATACCTCGTGCAGCTCAAGGCCGTTCTTTCGTATCTCGGCGTTTCGGATGTCAAGATGCACGAAGGCTCGCTGCGCTGCGACGCAAACGTATCGATCCGGCCCGTGGGTTCGACGTCGCTCGGCACGAAGGCGGAAGTCAAGAACATGAACTCGTTTCGCTCGGTCGTCAGCGCGCTGCGAGTATGAAATCGAGCGCCAAGAGGCCGCACTGCGCAAAGGCGAGCGCATCGTGCAGGAAACCCGAAACTGGGATGAAGGCCGCAAGCTCACCTACTCGACGAGGTCAAAAGAGCAAGCCCACGACTATCGCTATTTCCCCGATCCAGATCTCGTGCCCCTCGCACTCGAGCAGGGCACGATCGGCCGATGGCGAGGCGAGTTGCCCGAGCTTCCCCTGGCCAAGCGCGAGCGCTTTGCGGCGCGCTATGGGCTTGGCGCGTATGATGCAGCGATTCTCACCGAGGACCCGCGCACGGCGGAATTTTTCGAAGCGGTTGTCGCGGCGTCGGACGAGCCAAAAGCAGCAGCGAATTGGATGCTCAACGATGTGCCGCGCGCTCTCGAGAAACACGGTCTCACCCTTGCGACGTCTCCCATGAAACCGGCGCAGCTGGCAGCGCTTATCCACCTCGTCAAGACCGGCGGTATTTCTGGTAAAGCTGCCAAGGAAGTCTGCGACGTCATCGTGGCGGAGGGCAAGGATCCTCAAGGAATCATTGCAGAGCGCGGCTTGTCGCAAGTCTCAGACGAAGCGGCCATCGCCCAATTCGTTGATGACGTCGTCGCCGCCAACGCGGATTCCGTCACGTCGTATAAGTCCGGCAAAACGAAAGCGCTCGAGTTCCTGGTCGGACAAGTCATGAAGGCGAGCCGAGGCAAAGCGAACATTGAACTCGTGCGCTCGACGCTTCAAAAACGGTTAGGGTGAGATGACACACGACGGTGGCGTCGATGCCACCGCCCTTCGCGCGCTCGAATTTTCGGCCGTCATCGAAGAGATTGCTCGACTCTGCAGCTGCGTTGTTGGGAGCTCGGCCGTCGCATCGCTCGTTCCTCGATTGGGCGAGCGCGCGTGGGCCCAAGCGGAACAAGCCCTCGTCGAAGATACGACTGGCTTTTTTATGGCGGGCGGCGACTTCAGTTTCGGCGGCGCGATTGACACGACGGCGGCCATCGAACAAGCGAAACTGGGAGCTTCACTCTCCCCTATGGACCTGCGCCAGTTCGCTGACACGGAGCGAAAGCTACGAACCGCGGTGAGAACCATCGAACGAGACAAGCGGCCGTCCGGTCCGTTGCGAGCGCTCGCAAGCGGCCGGCGCAACACCGACGAGCTCATGACGGCAATCGATCGCTCTATAGAGGAAGAGGGGCGAGTCAGCGACGATGCTTCGCCGAAACTCGCGACCATTCGCCGTCAACATCGCGAGCTGAGCGAGCGAGTGCGGGATCGGTGTCGCTCGATCGTCGCAAGTGCCGAGCTGGGCAAGCTGCTCTCGGAGCCGATCGTCACCGTTCGCTCCGGCCGCTACGTCGTGCCCGTGCGCAGCGAACACGCCGCCCACTTTCCGGGAGTTGTCCTCGACCAATCGGCGTCTGGTGCCACTGTCTTCATGGAACCACTCGCGTCGGTCGAGGCAAACAACCGGCTCCGAACGCTGGAAGCAGACGAAGAGCGCGAGATCGCGCGCATCCTCGCCGAGCTCTCCGCCTTGGTCGCGCGCAAGGAAGAGGAGGCGCTTGCAAATGTAGCGCTGCTCGGCCGCCTTGATTCCGCAGGCGCCCGCGCGCGCTTCGGCATGGCGCGCAATGCAGGCGCGCCGACGTTTACGAGCGAGCCGGTGCTGCGCATCGTGCGCGGCCGTCATCCGTTGCTTCGCCGCGAGGCGGTTCCCCTGGATTTCGAGATCGGAGAGTCATTCGATGCGGTTGTGATCTCTGGCCCAAACATGGGTGGCAAGACCGTTGTCCTCAAGACTGCAGGTCTGCTCTGTCTGCTTGCCTACGCTGGCATCCCCATTCCCGCGAGCGCGACGAGCACCGTGGGAGAATTTACCAGGATCGACTGCGTGATTGGTGACGAGCAGTCTATTGCTCAAGATCTTTCTTCTTTCTCTGCGCATCTGCAAGCCCTCAAGGCGGCTGCAACTGGCGCAAATTCAACGACGCTCGTGTTGGTCGACGAAGTCGGGAGCGGTACCGAACCTGGAGCCGGCGCGGCCTTGGCGCAAGCGTTCATCGAAGCGCTGATCCGATCGGGGGCAAAGGTCGCGGTCACAACGCACTTTACGCAGCTTAAAACGTTTGCAGCGACTCACGATCGGGTGCGCAATGCCTCGATGCTCTTCGACCCCGTAACCCACCTACCCACATATGTCTTTGCGCTCGGGGTCCCGGGTCAATCGCTTGCGTTTGCACTTGCCCGCTCGCTTGCGCTAGATGCGAAGACGATCGCGCGGGCTGAAACACTGGTAGGTATCGACGCGCAAAATCTCGAGCGAACCTTCGAGCGGCTTGCACAAGAGCGCGATAAGCTCAAACAACAGCAAGCCGAGCTTGAAGAACAACAGAGCCGAGCCCAACGCGCCGAGCAAAGCATGCGTCAGCGGATAGCGGCCTTGGAGCAGGAGAAAAGTGCTTTCGAGCGGCGTGCGACCGCGGAGCTTACCCGAGCCATCGAAGACGTCCGTCAAGCGCTGACCCAGCAAGCGGAGCATCGGTCCGCAACCGCAGCCCGCCAGGCAAGCAAACCGCAACCGGCCAGTGGGCGTCTCCTCGAGCAGACGCTGCAAGAGATGCGCCGCAGCCTTGGACTTGAGACGGGAGAGCAAGGGGGACCAGCTGCCTCGTTTCGCTCAGGTGACGAGATCTACGTCAAGAGTTTTGACGCCACCGGGGTTGTCGCAGAAGTATACGAGCGCGAGTTGCTCGTCGCAATTGGCAACCTCAAGATGCTTGTCTCCACGAGCGACGTCGTCAAGCGCGCGAGCGGCCTTCACTCGGTCAAAGCGGCACACGTCGCAGTCCGCTCCACTCGTAATCGTTCCACTCGCGCGCGCACAGGGGACGCACCGTCGCACCTTCAGATCCGCTCAGATACTTCACCATCGGTTGACGTCCGGGGGATGCGCGTGGATGAGGCGTGGCCTTTGATCGACAAGGCACTCGACAATGCAGTGCTTGGCGGTTTGAGCGAGCTGCGAATTCTGCACGGAAAAGGTACAGGCCGTCTCGCTCGCGGAATCCGAGAGCTTTTGGACGAACATCCCCAAGTAGAGTCGGTGTCGCACCCTCCAGAGCGCGAGGGCGGCACTGGGATCACGATTGTACGCCTCGTGTAAGTAAATGTAGGGGGCGATTGGAAAATCGCCCCAAGACCGTAGCGTAGGGGGCGATTGGAAAATCGCCCCAAGAACGTAAATGTAGGGGGCGATTGGAAAATCGCCCCAAGAACGTAAATGTAGGGGGCGATTGGAAAATCGCCCCAAGAACGTAAATGTAGGGGGCGATTGGAAAATCGCCCCAAGGCCTTAGTGTAGTGGGCGACTGTCAAGTCGCCCGGAAAACCGGGGGCAATGCCAAAAAACGCAACCGAACAATTAGAGAAGCTCGTCGAACGCTGCGTCGACGTCATTTCGGCTGACGAGCTTGCCGCGCGCCTGGGCCACCCACTACGAGTGAAACTTGGGATCGATCCGTCCGGACCTCTGCTTCACCTGGGCCATGCGGTGGCACTGCGCAAGCTGCGCGAGTTTCAAGACGCCGGCCATCAGGCAGTGCTCATCGTCGGAGATTTTACCGCACAAATAGGCGATCCAACCGGTCTCTCGACCGCACGAAAGCCGCGCAACATTGAAGAGATTCGCAGTGACATGCGCTCGTACGCCGACCAGGCCGCACTTATTTTGGATATCGAGCATACCACGATAAAATACAATAGCGAGTGGCTAGCGCGGATGTCTTTTGCGGATGTTATCGGACTTTCAAGCAAGATAACCGTCGCACGAATGCTCGAGCGTGATGATTTCACGAAGCGCTTTGATGCCGGGTCCCCCATCGGGTTGCACGAATTTCTCTACCCTTTGAGTCAAGGCTATGATTCGGTCGCCATCAAGGCTGACGTCGAGCTTGGCGGCAGCGAACAACTTTTCAATCTCATGGTCGGTCGCCGCTTGCAAGAAGAGTTTGGCCAGCAGCCTCAGATCTGCATGACGCTGCCAATCCTCGAAGGTACGGACGGCGTTGCGCGTATGGGGAAGAGTCTCAATAATTTCATTGCGCTGCGGGATGAGCCGGCGCAGATGTTTGGTAAAGTGATGTCCATTCCCGACGCGTTGATCGTGAGGTATTTCCGCTTGGCGACGACCCTTTCAGCTGCAGATTGCGATCGCCTAGAAGCGGAGCTGTCGCGGGGTGCCCTCGCGCCGCGCGACGCCAAAGTCAAGCTCGCGGGCGAAATCGTCGCGCTCTATCACGGAGGCGCAGCTGCGAAAAGCGCGCGCGAGCACTTTGAGAAGACGGTCGTCCGCAAGGAATTGCCCGATGACATCGCTGCCTATCAATTAGAGGCGGACGGCTCGCCCATATCTTTGGGCAAACTGCTCGTCCTCGTGGGCTGGGCCGGATCGAATCGAGAAGCGCAACGTCTCGTCGATCAAGGCGCCATCAAAATCGACGGCGGGCGTGCCAGCGACCCGAAACACGTAGAGCAATCGTGGCATGGCAAAGTTCTACAAAAGGGCAATCATCAATTCGTCCGCATCATGAGCCCTTAAGGGTAGGAACGTTGACGCGCTGAGTCGAGCAGCTCCCCAATCTCTTGCGGCGCGAAGTGATATCGCTGCCCGCAAAAATCGCAGGTCACCTCTGTCTCAGTTTCCGCGTTGGCCATCTCCGTGAGCTCAGCGGTACCCAAACCAACAAGCACCCGCGTCACGCGCTCGCGGTTGCACGAGCACGCGAAATTCACCGGAGCCACGTGCGTAACGCGTGGCGCCAAATCATGGCCCACTCGGGCGATGATGTCTTCCGGCAGAAGGCCTTCGCGAATCATAGAACTTGGGTGGGGCAACTGGGCAACGGTCTCTTCTAACAGACCGATTGCTCCCTCATTCGCTCCAGGAAGCAGGTGCGCAAAAAAACCGCCGGCCGCTGCGACTCCCTGCGGATTTGCAAGGACGCCGACCGCCACGACTGACGGCAGCTGTTCCGAATGGGCGAAGTAATGGGTAAGATCCTCGCCGATCTCGCCGCTTGCGAGCGGCACGGCGCTCGTGTACGGCAGCCCGGTATCGAACGTGCGGGTGACGTGCAAGGACCCTCGACCGACGAGGCCAGCCACGTCAAACTTGCCGCGCCGATTGAGCGGTATCTCTGCTCGTGGTCGCAAGGGATATCCGCGCACCCGCCCGCCGGTGGTGACGTCCGCGACGAGCCCGCGTACCGGCCCGTCGCCCGCGACTTGCAGTGTGATGCGTTCACGCCCCGAAAGCAGCGTTCCCATCAGCGCTGCACCGGTCAAGAGCCGTCCAAGTGCGGCTGTGACCGTGGGTGAACAATCATGCCGCGCCTGTGCTTCGGACACCAAAATGGTGGTCCTCGCTGCGACGATGCGAATGCTATCACCCGCAGCAAGCGCTGAGGCGCTGTAGTCCTTGCTCATCTGTGCATGATAATTCTGGAGTCAACCAAAAGGTCCGCTGCTCCAAATGAGGCGAAGGCGAGGAGCAAGCAGGCAAGCCCAAATCATGAAGAAACGAAAACGCAAAGCCGTCGCAATCCTGCACGGCCCCAACCTCAATATGCTCGGCAGGCGCGAGCTGCGGATCTACGGCACAACCACGCTTGAGGAAATAAATTCCAGCCTCCGAAAGCTCGCGCGCGAGCTTGGCTGCGATATTTCAATTGCGCAACACTCCTCAGAGGGCGACCTCATCGACGCGATCCATGCTGCGGCACGGGCGCATCGAGCCATCATCATCAATCCGGGTGCTTACTCGCACTATTCGTACGCCCTCCGCGACGCGCTTGCCGCGGTCGGCGTACCGAAAATAGAAATCCACCTCACGAACATCTATGCGCGTGAGTTGTTCCGCCGCCGCTCCGTCATCGCTCCGGTTGTCACTGGAGGCGTGTTTGGTTTTGGCGCCCACTCATATCTCCTCGCACTGCGCTCGGCTGTCGCAATGCTCGATGAAATAAGGGATTGAGAGGCAAAACCGGGAGGAATCAAGGTTCAGTCCGCTAACAGGTTGTGCCGGAGCAGGCAATCGTCGCGCGAACGCTCCTGTAACGAGCGCGAACATTCGCGCGTTATTTTGCTGAAGTAATAGAGAGGTGACCGATGACCAAGGCCGAGCTGATCGAAGAGATAACAAGCAAGACAGAGTTGCCGCGCCGCGATGTCGCAGACGTCGTCGACAATACTCTTGAGAGCATCAAAGGCGCATTAGCGAAAGGCGAGAAGGTGCAGCTCATTCCATTTGGCAGCTTCGAAGTTCGGAAGCGCAAAGCTCGCGAAGGGCGCAACCCCAAAACGGGCGAGAAGCTCATGATCGCGGCCCGCAGCGTTCCCGCGTTTCATCCTGGTAAAGACTTGCGCGAAGCCGTGCAAAAGGGTGCTAAGAAGAAATAAGACGAGGCTCTCGCGCCATCTTTTCGGCCTCCTCGGACGTGCCCCAGCGTTGGGTCCAGCTCGAGGGGGCTCTTATTTTGACAGCCACCGAATCCAGCAGCGGACCTATAGGTCCGCTTATCGTTAGTCCGATCGACCAGGGCGAAATCGATGCTGCCGTGCGCATTTTCCTGGATGCCTTCCGCGACAATGTGCAGCTCATCTATGGGAGCGAACCTAAACGAGATGCCATGCGGGACGTTTGGACGTTTGTCCGAGACGTCGAGCCAGGTGGTTTCCTCGCCGCCCGCAACAGCGGCGCGGATCTGATTGGTTACGCAATCTTCACCCATTCCATCAAGGCGCTTCAGCGGCGCGCTCTGCGAGAAGGAAAAATTTTTGTTTGGGCCGCCCGGGCACTGAGCGGGCGCTACGGTATCCGCTGGTTTCACGTGGGAAGGCTTTTATGGAATAAAGTACTGTTCGTCGGCGGCTCTGCGCGCTTTCGTACGGCGGGCGATGCGCAGCTGCTGAACATTGCCGTGTCAGCCTGCGGCGCGCGGGAAAGGTGTTGCCAAAGCTCTCGTCCGCGCCGGCCTCGTCTATCTCGCGCAGCGCAACGTGCGCGAAGTCCGATTAGAAGTTCGTCCGGACAATCTTCCCGCCATTACAGCGTATCGCGATAATGGATTCGTCGAGCGTGGTCGCACGAGCGACGCGGGCGGTGAGTGGCTTGTCATGACGGCAAATCCATGAAGCTCGAGCCAAGCAACGGATCTTTTGGTTTCTCGAAAAGAGAGTGGCGTATGCTCGAGCATCTGCGCACTCCCAAAGGCATTCAACGCCTGCTCGATTCGTTTCCGTATCACAAGGCGGACACCGCATGGTCGCCAAGGCGAGTCTTACGAGAGCAGACCGCGCACTGCTTGGAAGGAGCGCTGCTTGCTGCCGCAGCGTTGCGCGCAATCGGATATCCACCGCTTGTCTTCGATCTGGAAGCTAACCGCGACACCGACCACGTCCTGGCACTCTACCGGGTCCGCGGATACTGGGGTGCTCTAGCGAAATCTCACTTCACAGGATTGCGCGACCGGATGCCAATCTATCGCACGTTGCGCGAACTTGCCATGTCGTACTTCGACGACTACTTCAACGACCTGGGCGAACGCACGCTGCGTCGATACTCCCGCCCGGTGAATCTCGCCCGCTTCGACCGGCTCAACTGGATGGCATCCGAAAAAGCGGTGTGGTACATCCCCGAGTACCTGCTCGAGATGCCTCACAAAAAACTCTTGACCCAATCGCAGGTCAATCGACTTTACCGCATCGATCGGCTTGGCGTGCACGCGGGACTGCTTGGCTATCGGAAACCAAAGTGGTGAGCTTGGTAGGGCGCCAGCCAACCGAAACTGAAGAAGAGCGCCTCGAACCATCCCCTACAAGGAGGAATGAATGACAGTTCGATGGTTTAACATGTTCGGTGCGCTGGCATTGGTTGTTTGTGCGGCGACGACTATTGCTCTTGCGGCGAGCTCGCCTAAGGTTGAGAGCACACCTATCCCGGCGCCAGCGAAGCCCGATTTTTCGTCAATGAATTTTCAACTCGGCACGTGGACGTGCAGCACAAAGAGCGCCCGACGACCGGGTCCTTATGTCACAACGTCGGTAGCGACAATGGATCCGACCGGCTATTTCATGGTGACCAAGTCTACCACAGCGAAGACGTCCTGGGCTCCAAAGGCCGGTGCAACCGACTGGGTGACGTGGGACTCTGACACAAAGCGTTGGGTTGACATTAACGTCGGCGACTTCGGCGCGTACGAAGCCTCGACGTCACCGGGGTGGAGCGGAAACACCATGGTCTGGACCGACAACCTTTTCAAACCGGGCATGGATGTTGTTGCGGTGACTCCATTGACCACGACGAAGGTCAGCGACACGAAGTCGACCTCCCACACGACGTTCAAAGAGCGAAGTAGTGGCAGGTGGATTAGCGTCGACACGGTCTGCAACAAGACAATGTAGAAACGCGAATTCGTTCGCACAACAACGCAAGAGGTCGCCATACTGCTGGCGACCTCTTTCATTGTTGAGGCGGATATCAACGCGATCTGATACAAAGCTACCGCATGTGGCACGGCAACCCCGCATCGCTTTCGCCAGCGCTACTGGTTTTTGCGGTCGCCGCTGTGGGCGTGCTCCACACGCTTGTGCCGGATCACTGGGCGCCGATTGCACTGCTGGCGAGACAACAAGGCTGGACCCGGGCCCAAACAGCTCGAGCCGCCGCCATTGCCGGATTCGGGCACACGCTCTCGACGCTCGTGATTGCGGCGATCGTGTGGTTTGCTGGCGTCGCACTTGCTGCGCGCTTCGGTCAGGCGGTCAACCTCGCGTCATCCCTGGCCCTCATTCTTTTTGGCGCGTGGATCGCCATCGGCAGCTGGCGAGAGCTGCACCACGATCCTGGCCACGCGCATTTTGGCCACTCTCATCTGCACCGACATCCGGATGGCACCGAGCACGTCCACTGGCATCTCCATCACGACGATGATTGGCACGAGATTGACGCTGACGCGACGAGCGCTCCGGTGCACGAACACGAACACAAGACTTCCTCGCGTACTGCTCTCTTGCTCATCTTGGGCTCCTCGCCAATGGTCGAAGGCATCCCTGCTTTCTTTGCTGCGAGCCGGTACGGGCTCGGATTGCTTGGGATCATGTCGCTCGTTTTTGGGGCTGCAACGATCGTGACGTACGTTGTGCTGTGCGTCGCCTCGACCGCCGGCGCGCGGACACTCGACCTCGGCCCATTAGAGCGTTATGGTGAAGTGCTCAGCGGATCGCTGATCGCATTGCTCGGTTTTGTGTTTCTTCCTCGTGCCCAAACTTTAATTGAGAGGACTCTTTCCGGTTCGAAGGCAAAATCGACACATGCAACTCCGGCATCTTATTCCCTTCCTGGCTGCATCGCTTCTCGTCGGCGCGGCGGCTCTCGCCACGAGCGATAGCTCGGTGCCGCGCTTTAACCATATCTTTGTCATCATCGAAGAAAACAAGAGCTCAACGATCATCGGAGGTCCCGACGCGCCGGCTTTGACCGGTCTTGCAAAGACCTACGGCCTCGCGAGCAACTTCTACGCGGAGACCCATCCAAGCGAGCCAAACTACGTTGCCCTCGTCGGCGGTGCTACGTTCGGCATCCTCGACGACGACGCGTACTATTGCAAAAGCGGCGACAAGCGACCGAACTGCAAGTTTACATGGCTTCCCTGGTACCCGAATCACACCATCGACGCGCCGAATATCGGAACGCAGTTACGGGCCGCGGGCTTGACATGGAAGAGCTACAACGAATCGCTGCCGGCCCCAGGCTCGCTTGCGGTCTACGGCGACAGACCCAAGCGATCCGAACGGGCCGATCGTGTACGCCTCCAAGCATTCAGGCTTCTTGAACTTTGTCGACGTCCAAAACAGCCCGTCACGAGCGCAGGAGATCGTCGATTTCGCCCAGTTGAAGGCGGATCTGGGTTCGAATAAACTTCCGAACCTTGCCGTGATCATCCCCAATCTGTGCAACGACATGCACGGCGTCGGGAAAAATGCGCCAGCGGACTGCCAAGATCAAAATCTGTCGGCGTTGATCCAACGGGGAGATGCGCACGCGAAGATTTTGGTCGACGAAATCATGGCTTCAAAAACCTGGAGTTCGTCAGATCGTGACGCGATTGTGATCACCTTTGATGAAGACGATCACCACGGTAAAGAAGGATGCTGCGGCATCGACCGAAACGATCCTGCCAACGCGGGAGGTGGCCGCATGCCCACGATCGTCATCGCGAATCATGGCCCACGCGGTTTGGTCGATCCGACGCCCTACAGCCACTACTCATTGCTTCGGACAATCGAGGATGCGTTTGGAATCACGACGCATTTACGCCAAGCAAATGCGCCCAGCGTCGTGCCGATGGTTGACCTGTTCCGCGATAGCCACTAACCTCGCGGTTTCGTTAGAAAGGAACAACAAATGAGCGGAGTACGGGTGCTCGTTGGTACGCGCAAAGGCGCCTTCGTCCTCACATCTGACGCGAAACGCGAGCAATGGAAGGTCGATGGCCCACATTTTGGGGGCTGGGAAATTTACCACCTTAAAGGATCACCCGTCGACCCGGATCGTCTGTATGCATCGCAGTCCAACGGCTGGTTCGGACAGATCATTCAGCGCTCCAATGATGGAGGGAAGACCTGGGAGCCCGTGGGTAACCAATTCGTTTACGATGGGGTTCCGGGCACCCACCTATGGTACGACGGCACGCCGCACCCTTGGGAGTTCAAGCGAGTCTGGCATCTCGAACCATCGCTAACCGATCCGGACATCGTTTATGCTGGGGTAGAAGACGCGGCATTATTCCGCTCGACCGACGGCGGCCTCACCTGGCAGGAGCTTGCCGGCTTGCGCGGTCATGACTCAGGTCCAGCATTGGCAACCGGGTGCCGGCGGGATGTGCCTGCACACGATTATTCTCGATGCGAACACCAAAGGGAGAATATTTACAGCGATCTCGGCTGCTGGCGCATTCCGCAGCGACAACGACGGCAAAACCTGGCGGCCTATCAACCGCGGCCTGCGGTCGGAACAAATCCCAGACCCAACTGCCGAGGTTGGCCACTGCGTGCATCGGATTGCGATGCACCCCAAGCGCCCAAGCGTGCTGTTCATGCAAAAGCATTGGGACGTCATGCGCAGCGACGACGCCGGGGAATCGTGGCGCGAGGTCAGCGGCAACCTGCCGAGCGACTTTGGTTTTCCGATCGACATTCACGCGCACGAACCGGATACGGTCTACGTCATCCCGATCAAAAGCGACTCCGAGCACTACACGCCCGACGGGAAGTTGCGGGTGTATCGCAGCCGGACCGGCGGCAACGAATGGGAAGCGCTCACCAAGGGCCTGCCACAAAGTAACTGCTACGTGAATGTGCTGCGCGACGCGATGGCGGTGGACTCGCTTGAATCGTGCGGCGTGTATTTTGGCACCACCGGTGGTCAAGTGTATGCATCGACCGACGCCGGAGATAAGTGGGCGCCTATCGTGCGTGACCTTCCCGCCGTGCTGTCGGTCGAAGTTCAGACATTCTCATGATCCGGGTTGTCCTTCCGGCACATCTACGGACCCTCGCGCGAGTTAATGGCGAGGTGCAGCTCGAGGTTGACAGCCAGCCTATCACCCAGCGCTCGGTGCTCGACGCGCTCGAGGCCACGTATCCAACGTTGCGCGGCACCATACGCGATCACCTCACGCAACAGCGTCGCGCCTTCGTAAGATTCTTCGCGTGCGAGCAAGATCTGTCGAACGAATCGCCGGACGCCCCGCTGCCCGACGCCGTGACACTGGGGGCAGAACCTTTCCTGGTCATTGGCGCGATGGCAGGCGGGTAAGTGTGGTTCGTGAGGATGTGACCCCCATCGCGTAGCGGCAATCGAAAACTGACGGATTGCTGCCGTGCGGTAGGAAATTCGTTCCCGAAAAGGGAGTGGTGACGATGCTTTGTAGGGCAAGTTTGTGCCTGCTCGCGGCAGCCTGTACGGCACTTTCGGCGTGCTCCAGCAGCGCGGCACTCAAGACGAGTCAAGCCATGCGAAGAGGCGTGACAACCAGCCCTCCGTCAACCCAAGCGGAGCCGATCGCAATCACCCAAGCCAACGGGAGCGTGACGATCACCGCCTCCGAAGCCGGGTATCAGGACGGCTTCAGCGCGTCCATTTACACGGGCGAACATTGCGTCAACGTCACGCCCGTCAACGGAACGACGAACCAGTTCACGGTTTCGCGAGTTATCGGGTGCAATCGCGTGCTCGTGAAGGTGGTAGATGATGTGGGCAACGCGAGTTCCGTTTATCTCCGAACGGAGTAGCCGATATATCGTTGTTCTTTCGGGGCTTGACGCGAAGTCGCGCCTAGGTTCGGGCCTTAGTCGCCGTAGGACAAGGCGTCGGGCTTGGTTTTGGGGTTGGTCTTGGCGTCGGGGTTGAGCAAGGCGTAGCAGTTCCGGTCGGCGTCGGCGTTGGAGTCGCCGTCGGTGGACCCGTTGGAGTGGAAGTTGGTGACGGCGTTGGCGTCGGCGTTGGTCCGACTGGCGGCGGCGTCGATGACGAACTAGAATGGCCGCCATGGATCAATGCGACCGGCAGCAAGATTATCCACCAAGGAAACTTGAAACCATGCGCAGTTGCCGGTTGTTGGGCCAAAGGCGTCGCAACGGGCACTGTCGTCGGCATCGCAGCTTGCGGCGAGGGCCCTCCAAGAACCGGGGGGCTGATTTTTTTGGGCGTCAGCGCTGTCACTGGGAAGTGGGCTTGATACGACTCGATGCCCGCCGCGGTAACGGTCGAAATATTGCCGCATAGCTGCGGTACGTACACTGTTTTGTGTCGGACAGAGAAAACCCACATATAGGTATGGGCCGGGACGTCGACATCATGTGTGACCTTGACACGCCCATCGTAGTAGGCCATTGCATCTAAATGAAATGGCGCCTGCGTCACAATGCTCTTCGCGGATTGCATGCCGCGTTCAAATTCTCCGCGATCGATACCGAGCATGCTGAGCGCTATTCGCTCACGGTCGGGATACATGCGCATGACGGCCAGGAATTGCGTTCGTGACTCGGCTTTTGCGAACAATGGCTCGGTGCCGAGCACTTGGATCATATGAGTGCTGCCAAATGCTGGCAGGACGACGCAAACGAGGATGAGCAGAGCGAGAAAATATCGCACGGTTCTTGCCGATACTGACTGAAAAAAAGTGAGTTGCGAGCCTATTACCGTTGCGTCGGACGCTTCCTGCTCTCACGCGGAAGGAGCTTACCTAAGACCCAACGTGAAAAAGTTCCGACGTTTCAGCACGCTCGCTTGGTTGTAAACCTGGCGTTGCCTGGCTTTGGCCGGGGTTGACAGCCGCTTCCCGTTCTGGTATATTACTAATAGGTTATGCAACCAACGAGTTATGGACAATTGACCCCGGACCGCCTCGACGCAACGTTCGCGGCGCTCGCAGATCCCACGCGACGGGCGATCCTAGCGCGGCTCGCGTCGGGCGAGGCGTCGGTGACCGAACTTGCAGCGCCCTTTACGATGACTCAGCCCGCGATCTCTAAACACCTTAAGGTCCTCGAGCGCGCCGGTTTGATTTCGCGTGGCCGCGATGCCCAGCGTCGACCCCGCAGGCTAGAGGCAAAGCCGCTAGCGGAAGCAAGCGACTGGTTGGAGGCATATAGGCAGACCTTAGAAGGAAGTTTCCAGCGCCTCGACGCCCTCCTTGGTGAACTGAAGGGTCGGAAGAAACGTGGACGCACAAAGCGATAAAGGAGAACAGCCATGAAGAATACGGGGACGTTGAAGGTAACGACGCCCAGCGAGCGGGAGATCGTGTTAACGCGCATCTTCGATGCGCCGCGCAATCACGTCTTTAACGCATTGACCAAGCCCGAATTACTGAAGCGATGGTTCGGGCCGCGGGGCTTTTCGCTCGTTGTCTGCGAGGTAGATCTGAAAGTGGGCGGCAAATGGCGTTTCGTGTTACGAAAGCCCGACGGAACCGACGTGGGGATGTACGGCGCTTATCGCGAGCTCAGACCGCCGCATGGTTTGGTCCACACGGAGGCGTTCGACGACTATCCGGGCGAGTCCGTCGTAACGACAGTCCTGGCCGAGGAGCGCGGCAAAACGACGCTCACGGCAACCCTCGTGTTTCCATCGCAAGAGATTCGCGACGCAGTGATCGAGACCGGCATGGAGCATGGAGCAGCGGAAAGCTACGATAGGCTCGCCGAGATGGTAGGTCGATCCATTCCCGCGACCAGTAGGAGGAAGAAAGACATGCAAAAGATCACGCCGTTCTTGTGGTTCGACGGCAACGCCGAAGAGGCGATGCGTTTCTACATCTCGGTTTTTAAGAATTCAAAGATCATAAGCGACGGTCGCGATGGAGAGGAAAGCGAAAAGGACGAACCGGTGATGAGCGTGACCTTCGAACTCGAAGGGCAAGAGTTCATCGCTCTAAATGGGGGTCCACACTTCACGTTCTCACCAGCCATATCGTTTTTTGTGCGCTGCAGGACGCAACAAGAAGTCGACGAGTTGTGGGAAAAGCTCTCCGAAGGAGGAGAGAAACAAAGCTGTGGTTGGTTAAAAGACAAGTTTGGTGTTTCGTGGCAAATTATTCCCACTGCCTTCAGCGAAATGATGAATGACCCTGATCCCGCAAAAGCAGAGAGAGTTTTTCAAGCGATGCTCCAAATGGACAAGATTGACATAGAAAAGTTAAAACAAGCATACGATCTGACGGCCCCATAGGAGCGAAATTATGCTAAAAACAAAAGCGGCATTTAGCGGTTTTTCGGTAAACGATTTGGCAAAGGCAAAAAAATTCTATTCTGAAACGCTCGGCTTGAAAGTTGACGATGACGGTGTCGGGGCAAGGCTCCGTTTGCCTGACGGCGGCTCAGTGTTTGTGTATCCAAAAACCAATCACCAGCCGGCTACGTTCACGATTTTAAACTTTGCAGTTGATGACATTGACGGAGCGGTAGATGATCTCAGCAGCCGAGGCGTGCAGTTTGAACACTACGAAAGCGGTCCAAAGACCGACAAGAAAGGCATCATGCGGGGCAAGGAACAGCATATGGGCCCTGACATCGCTTGGTTCAAGGATCCAGCCGGCAATATTTTATCGGTCCTTGAAACCTAGCCAAAATTGATCATTCAATCCATCCATTTCACGTTTGCTCCAGCAGACGCGGACAAAGCTGAAGCGATGCTGCGAGAACTGCGCGACGCCTCTCGTAAGGAAGAAGGCGTCATCTCCTTCAACGTCGCCCGAAGCCAAGAGAAGCCGAACGTGTTTGCGCTGTGGGAAGAATATAGGGATAGGGTGGCTCTGGACGCTCACATGCAAACCGAGCACTTCAAACGCCTCGTACTCAACGGCATACGGCCTCTGGCTCAGCAACGGAACGGAGAGGTGGTAGTTCCCCTCTGAGCACAAAGGTGATTCCAATTCAGGTGATTAGGCATGCGTAACTGGCCGCTTCTGGTGTTGATCCTTCTGTTCGCCGGAATCGTTCCGGCTATGGCGGACAAGCAGTACCCCGCTACCATTGTTTCCCCACCTGGGTCTCCAGTCGCGTTGACATCGTGCGAAGCTTGGGCACGTGACTGGAACAAAACGGTCCTCATCGCGCATGCCGCAATAGGGAATCGTCTTTTCGATCTTGGTGTCGCCTTTACGAACCATTCATCCAAGCCTGTTAGCGCGGTGCGCGTGATGACGACTTCGTACGACTCATCGAATGCAGTTCTTGGCACGGCGAGCCTTGACACCGCGTCTAACCAGGCTGCGAATGAAATGAATCTTGCACCTGGGTCCTCGCTTGATCTGTTAGGACCACGTAGTTGGCACGGTCGCAACGACAACCCGAACCGCGACCATGTGACGTGTGAGGTTACAACCGTGACATTCGCAGATGGCACGACGTGGACAGCGCCGACTCCGGCACCCATGAGCTCTCACTAACATGTCACTTGAGGCGTGGAGTACTATTGCATCCTTTGGTACCTTTGCGGTCATTGCTACAACGGCAATCGTGGCGCTCGTGCAATTGCGTCACATGCGCTCGAGCAACCAGATCGCAGCGGTCACCGCGATGCGCGAAACGCTTGAGTCCGAGAAATTCACTCTCGCGCGGCGCTTCGTTGCTGAACAAGTCCCGAAGCTCCTCGCTGATCCAGCGGGTCGGAGCCAGTTTGGGGCTGATATTTTTCCACCCGAGATTGAAGCCGTGAGGGATGTGGGAAACTTCTTTGATGTTATGGGCGCGTTCGTAAAGTTAGACATCATCGACCAAACTCTCGCATGCGACCTCTGGGACGGCGTCGTGTTCAAGACTTGGAAACAGCTTGAGCCCGTGGCCATGATACGGCGCGCGGTAAGTTATTCTGGCACCTGGTGCGATTTCGAGTACTTAGCTGTGCTGTGTGAGAAATCGCTCTCGAAGCATCAGGGCGATTATTACCCACGCGGCATGGCTCGGATGACGATTGATAAGCGGTCAATGGAAGTGGCCGCAGCGTTCGCCAGAGACCGGGCTAGCGCTTCTGAACACAACGCCACTCCCTAAAGATTATCGTGCAAGCGGGACTGCCGCTGCGCTCGCCTGCTCCTTCCATCGTTGAGCGTTCACGCCGAACACGAGAAGCCACAACGTCAGAGATCCTTCCCCGACGAGGCCCGTGACCATAAGGTAGGGGACGAACAGGCGGTCTCCAAGCGCGGGTGAGAGAAATGTTAGCCAACCCAAACCCGTTATTGCCAGCAGCACGCTCAGAAATCGGGGGAGAAAGGTCGACCTGAAAATGAGGTAAGCGAGCAGGAGGCAATAGAATCCAAAAAACACGAGCGAGTTAACGTTGGGCGCAGGGAGGTGAAGCAGGCCAAGAGCGCCTATCGCGCATCCCGCGAGGCTGAAGAACGCGGCGAGCAACGACACACTCCTGTTCACCGGTTTGAGCAAGTCGTACAAAATCAGGGTCACGACAACATAGCACGCGGTCCCAATGAGATTGGCTGCAAGGCTAACGCTGCCGCTCGCAATGGTCACCGCGAACACGCCCGTGAGTATAGAGAGCAAGTATACAACACCGGCAGTCCGCGCCTTGACAAGCGGCGATGCTTGGGTGATCCGGTCCATCACTTCTAACTCTCCAGTGCGAGGGAAGCACAAACTTGGAGCGTTCCTTCCACCACAGAAGAGGAGCGCCTTCATACGATGTACGGATGCACACCAGCACCTCGCGCTATCTAACCGCTACAATGAATGAGAGGCAGTATGCGTATTGGCGTTTTGGGTTCGGGATTAATGGGCGGCAAGCTCGGCACGATTTTCGCTCGCGCTGGGCATGAGGTCGTCTTCAGCTACGCGCACAGCCGGGAGAAGCTTGAAAGATTGGCGCGAAATGCCGGACGCAGCGCGCGTGCAGGCACACCGAACGACGCGGTCAGGGGAGCAAAAATCGTCCTGCTCGCCGTGCACTGGTCCCGGGTGAACGATGTTTTGAAACAGGCTGGCGACATGTCCGGGAAAGTCATCATAACATGTTCCCTTCCGATGAATTCCGATGATACCGAACTCATTGTCGCCCATACTTCTTCGGGAGCGGAGCAGCTTGCGAGAAAGGTGCCGCACGCTCACGTCGTCGCCGCCTTCAATACCGTGCCTAGCGAAGTGCTCTTCAGTGTATTCGATGCCCGTAAGAAATCGGATTCGCCGAGCCTCGTGTACTGCGGCGACGATTCGAGCGCCAAACGCGCGGCGGCTAACCTCATCCGGGACGTCGGCTTCAATCCGGTTAATGCCGGCCCCCTTCGAATAGCCCGGTACACCGAGCCGTTCGCGTTACTCGTTGCCCAGCTCGCTTATAACGGGCGAGCAGGTCCTGAGTTGGCGTACAGGTTTGAGCGGTTCCGAAAACGGCTTCGCTGAAGTCCTGAAAGTGTACCACCTTCATAACGAGTCAAGCAATGGAGATCAAACGCGTTGGTTCACAACCGTCCGGCAAGGGACCGACGGAGTATTTTAGCGGGACCGTCCGAATCACTCGAACGAAACGGCAAAGCAAAAGCGACCTCCCCGCTGACGTTACTCCCCGCGCTTGCGAGCGTTCCTCAGCAAATTCTTCTAGCCCGCTGAATTGCATGAGCTTGTCGATCGACTGCAGTATACGCAAAGCCAGAGCGTCGCCATGAAAAAGAAATCTGAAACAAGGGTTAATCGTGCACTCAAGAATCTAGAGATATTAGTTGGCGATTGGGATATGGAATTGTCCAGAGCATCATTCTTGCCAGACCGGCAAGCTAAGATCCGTGGACCAGCCTCATGTAAGTGGGTCGAGAATGGATCATTCTTGGCAGTGTATCAAGGCAACAAAAGGGCTCCACAAGCGAGGTGGCTTATTGGAGCGGACGAGTCAGCCGAGTTATACAAAATCTTATATTTTGATGCCCGGGGTGTTTCAAGAGTTTATGAAATGAGCTTTAAGGGCGGTGAGTGGAAGATGTGGCGAAACTCGCCAGGGTTCTCGCAGCGCTTCATAAGTGTTGTTAGTAAACACGGTAACTCAATAAAAGGAACGTGGGAGAAGTCGACGGATGGGAAAACATGGGAGCATGACTTTGACGTGCTTTATACGAGGCTTATGGCAAAATCACGTCGCGACTCGGTGCGGGATCGCTGATCGGCCGACCAGTCCTGCATTCTAGATCCGGTTTTAGTCGCGAACCAGGCGGGTGCAGCTTATTTGCTGCCGTCCACGCAACCTTGGCACACTGACCATCGGTTGAATCCCAGAGGCATTTCGGGCGCAATTCTAAATAGCTGTTGCTGACCTGTCTGAAAGAGCGCGGGGAGTCTCAGACGACGTCGTCCTGATCCGCGTGATGTGCGTCGAGCTCGTCGTCACGATTTTCGTCCGCGCTGCTGTCGGCGTATTTTTCCTCTTCAAGGCGAACGGCCTCGGCAGGATCGAGCGGTTGAACGTGGCGAGGCGCAACGTCGGGTGCGATCACATCGTCGTCGCTATCGGGATACGGTAATTTATCCTTACGCATGTACGGTAGTATAACACGGATGAAGACCCTGGCGACAAACTCTGACGGGGTCTGCGCCGGGAAGGTTCCGTGCGACTATCCGGTCCCATTTTAGCGACTAAATTTTCAAGCCGTCAATAAAAACTAACCATTCGGTCTTCGCAGATATAGCGCGAATTTTACGCGCCAAACTGTACTCCTCGGACTTATAAGCACGTTTTGCTTCGTCGAGTGAAGGGAACTCCGCGATGGTTAAGTACCGAGGCGCGCGGTCTCCCTCGATGACGGTAACCGGCCCGAATGCCAGATACCGTACACCGAACCGTCTGAGCGATTTCTGCACGTTCTCCAAGTAGCGTTGGGGCCCATGTGGGTCTTCCCACGTTATCTGGGCCACTGCGTATGCTGCCATTAGGTTAGACCTCCTGAGGATAGCTCCGGTGGTCTTATTCTACCAAGAGAAGGCAACTCGTGGACCAGTGGTTTCACTAGTCAAAGGGTATGACTTGATCGGTAACGGGGACGGCGCGGCACATACACGAATCTCAACATTATGAACGTAATCGTCATAGCCGCGGCTATCCTTGCGATGGTCCTCTTAAGCTGCGCGCAGACAAAGTTTGTGCCCGTATGCTCCGAGCATGGCGGGATCAAGACGATGACGGTCACCGACCATGCCGACGATTGGGCAACCCGAGATGCGGTGTGCAGGGACGGCACAACCCAGCGCCCAGAGCAGATCGACGATGGGAATGGCAAATGGCATTTGGCTGTGCCTTCAGAAAAAATAGCTAGCTACCCGCAGTAAATAGTTGATCCCGCAATCTTCACGGCTAGCGCTAAGCTAAATGCAACGAACAGCTGGCTCTTATTCATCACAAGCCGTGATATTTGCGGCCTCAGGAAGCGGCGCCCTCCAAACATACCCGGCAGCCAAGTCACTGGGCACGCGATGTCTAAGGGTGTGTCCGCCTTTATGCAGAATTCGAGGCACTATGGACAGCGACCGATCCCTCTACGTTGCCCTTGCCGAGCAAGAGGCGATCAGCGTGACTCTAACGACGCCGACCTCGATGACCTCATCTGACGCATGATCGAAGCTGGAGAGCTGGCAGAGATCCCGCTTTTCGCCGGCGCAGCGCCGACGCTGCGAGCGCGCATTGCTTCGCGTTCCGTCGAGATCGTGGTGGCGCCCGGGGAATGGGTCACGCGAGAAGGTGACGCCGCGTATCTATGGGTCGTTCTTTCCGGCGAGGTAGAGCGGGTGCGGCTCCTGAGCGGACAGGAGACCCAGTCAACGACTTTCGATCCAACTGAATACTTTGGAGATTTTGCGGTCATTCTCGGCACGGAGTCCTTCACCTCGATTCGTGCGCTCCGCCCATCGCGTTTAATGCGCGTCGAACCCGCCGACTTCCATTTGCTCATTTCGGAATCAAAAGAAGCGGCTGCCGTTGTGGCTCAAACACTGGTTCGCCGCGTGACGATTTTCGACGAAGCGTACCGAAAATACGGGGCGCAGCTGGCCTTCGTGATTGGCAGCGATCTCGACGCGGCCTCGCATGCGATTCGGGACTTCCTCTCACGCAACCAGGTGGCGTTCGAATGGCTCGATCTCGACGATTCGACCGATGCGGAATCTATTGGCAAGCTCAGCGTCGATACGTCCACATGCCCGCTCGTGCGTCTCTCCGACGGGCGTACGTTCGTCAAACCGGATCATCGAGTGCTTGCGGAAGCCATCGGTCTTCCGATCGCGCCGCGACTGCGCGAGTACGACGTTGTAATCATCGGCGGCGGCCCGGCGGGTTTGGCGGCGGCGGTGTATGGAGGCTCTGAGGGTCTTGCAACGATCTTGATCGAGCAGGACGCGCCTGGTGGACAAGCTGGCACGTCGTCGCGCATCGAAAACTATCTCGGGTTCGTCAGCGGAATCTCCGGAGGCGAGCTGGCGCATCGCGCGCTGCAGCAAGCCAAACGGCTAGGCGCGGAAATCGTCGTCACGCGGTCCGTATGCGAAATCCGGCCTGACGGCTCCGGGTTTCTCGTGGTATTAGACGGCGGAACAGAGGTTCGTGCGCGCAGTATCGTGCTCGCAACCGGCGTAGCGTGGCGGAAGCTGCCGACACCGGGGCTCGACGCGCGCGTCGGCCACGGCGTCTTTTACGGTGCATCACGCGGCGAAGCGTACTCCGTTCGTGGGAAAGACATTTTTCTCGTCGGCGGTGGAAATTCGGCGGGACAGGCCGCGATGTTCTTCTCGTCTTACGCGCGCAGCGTGACGATCTTGGTTCGCGGTAATGGACTCGAGCGAACGATGTCGCAATATTTGATCGAGCAGATTCGCGCGGTGGCGAACATTGCGGTCGAAACCTGTACGAGCCTTGAAGCGGTCGACGGCGACGGGCGCCTGGAGCGGATCGTCACTCGTTCGAGCGTTTCGGGCACACAGCAAGAACGCGACGCTCATGCGCTGTTCATCTTTATCGGCGCCGATGCGGAGACTTCTTGGCTGCCCGAGGAACTAGAGCGAGATCAGCACGGCTATATTCGCACGGGACGCGAGATCGAAGATTGGCGGCTCGAGAGGAAGCCTTATCCGCTCGAAACGAGCATTCCCGGGATCTTCGCGGCGGGTGACGTTCGCAGCTCATCGGTCAAGCGCGTCGCGTCGGCGGTCGGCGAAGGTAGTATCGTGATCTCGTACATCTATCAATACCTGGAGTCCCAACGGGTGCAGCAGCCAGCATAGGAGAGTGGTGTGGATCGCGTTATCAACATCTGGTCCGACGTTATTTGACCGTTCTGCTATCTCGGCTCAGTTTGGGCCGAAGAAGCTGCGCGAGCATTGCAAGCTCATCTGCGTTGGCTTCCCTTCGAGATTCATCCGGAGACGCCGGCCGAAGGGGCACCAAAGCCGTTTGCGCCGGAGGACTGGCCGAAGGTTCGCGCGAGGCTCGAGCGTTTGGGTCGAGAGGTCGGACTTCCAATCGACCCGCCAAAACGTAACGTGAACTCGCGTTTCGCACTCGAGACGGCCGAGCTCGTGCGCGCCCAAAAGGACGACGACGCAGCCGGCGCCTTCTATCACGACGTTTCGCGCGCATTCTTCACCGAACACGCCAATATCTCGAAACGCGAGGTTATCGTCCCGATCGCTGAACGCTTCGGCATCTCCGCTTCAGACGTGGAAGTCGCCTGGCGCGAGCGCCGGTTTTTTCCTACGGTTGACGCGTTCATCGAAGAAGCTCACGTGGCCGGCGTTACCGGCGTTCCAGCCATGGGGTGGCCGCATCGACGCGCGATCGTCGGGATGATGCCGACGGCGGATCTCGTGGTTCGACTTCGAAACGAGGCGCCGGGGCGAAGCGCGCTAAAATGAACCTCAATGTCTACGTCAAAGCTATTCCAACGCTGCAACGAGGCAGCAACCAAGATGGATAACTTGTTGCTAGCCAATGGGGCGAACGGAGAGGTGGAAGAGGCGTAAAAGCTCTATTCCATCTTAGCGGGCCGTAGCGAAGCCTGGTTATCGCGCCTGTCTGGGGGGCAGGAGATCGCTGGTTCGAATCCAGTCGGCCCGAAAGTCCGCATCAGTCTGTAATTTGGGAAGACCTCACAGCAGCCCAGTTGGCTGTTTCAAATCGGACAATATTTTCGCACCCACAATGTTATACTAATCAGATGGCTACCGCAAATTCGATCTTCGATTCCCCCGTCGGGCCGTTGCTTGCAAGCGCTAGCAAGGGCCGTCTTATTAGGCTAAGCTTCCATCCTAATTCCAGCGGATCCGATGCCAAGGGCGAAACAAGAGATTACGAGATCATTGAAATAGTAAAGACGCAGCTCCACGAGTACTTCAGTCGACGACGCACTCAGTTCGAAGTGCCTCTCGAGCTGCACGGTTCAGACTTCCAACGCCGCGTGTGGCAGGCGCTGCGCGACATCCCGTACGGAGAGACTATTTCTTATGGAGAGCTGGCCAAAAGGACCGGCGTTCCTGGCCAAGCCCGAGCTGTGGGAGCGGCAAACGGCGCGAATCCCATTGCGATAATTGTGCCGTGCCACCGTGTTATCGGCGCCGATGGTGCGCTTGTCGGCTATGGTGGCGGACTTCGGCGGAAACAAATACTGCTTGATTTGGAAGGTAGGCTCGTCAGTCTCCCCATCTGACTAGGAGTCAAAAGCGTTGAGCAGATTCTTAATTCTGGCAATTGTTGTGTTGTTGATCGGCTTTGTGGTGTTTTTGATCAACCAGTCAGCTTATCAGCAATGCCATACGGTTCTTACAAGCATTGGGCAGGTCTTCGACCAGAGTCTCGCGGCTAGGTGCAATCACGCTCAAATGCTGCATACCGGCAGCATAGGCATCATGGGTCTCGGGGGTATCTTATTGCTCGTAAGTCTGGTTCGCGAGAAGCTTGAGAAGGGCTAACCCGATGGTATGGCAAGGAGAATCATCATAGTCCTCATCAGGCATGCAGAGCCGCACGACGTTCCTTTGCTGAAAAACATGATTGAGGAAATGGGATCGTACGAACGACTCCCCGTCACCGTCACAGAGCAAGAACTCCTCGCCGACGGTTTTGGACAGCACCCTCGCTTTCACGCGTTGCTCGCACTTTGGAACCGAGACCCAGCGGGCTACGCGCTCTTTCACGATTGCTATTCTTCCTTTCAGGGCAAGGGCACGTTCTTGGAAGATCTCTACGTGCGTCCTGATTTTCGCAAGAACGACATCGCAACTGCCCTCCTTGCGGCCGTCGCAAACGTCGCAATTAAAGCAAACAGCTACGCGATCGTCTTTAATGTTCTCGCGTGGAATGATAAAGGGTTGGGTTTCTTCAAAAGAGCCGGCGCCGCTGCGCTGACGGAGTGGACAACGATGAACCTAACGGGCAATGCCCTACGCGCCGCTGCGCAGCACGGTTAAAAGTTAGAGGAGGCTTCGATGAGCACCAATCCAACTTTGAGTTTTGCACGCGATATTCGACCGATGTTCACCGACTTAGACATCGAACACATGAAGGCAGCGGGCATGGATCTCAGCAGTCGCGACGACGTGGCAGATCACGCCGTCGCAATCTATGCCGCCGTGCGTGAAAAGACCATGCCGCCGGACAACGCTGGAGAACCCCAATGGAGCGACGAAATGTGCGCTCGCTTCAAGAGCTGGCAGAAGCAAGGCTGTCCGCCCTAAGTTCAGAACGATTGCTGACGACCCGCCGTTTGCAGTTGGAGCCGTTGGTGCCAGCACATGCGCGGCATCTCTTTGAGCCCTTGCGAGACACTCGACTCTACCAATTTCATGCGGGCCCACCTCCCGCAAGCATTGAGGAGCTCGAACAGCGCTACGCCGGCTGGGCAAAGCGACAGTCTCCGGATGGAACGCAGACATGGCTGAACTATGCCGTTCGGGAGGCCAATGGAAGCTATGTTGGATGGGTGCAGGCAACCGTTGCATCGGGTGTAGCAACAATCGGCTACGACATCTTTCCTGATTTCTGGCGACGTGGATATGCAACCGAAGCGTGTAGTGCGCTCATCCGAATGCTCGCTGAAGAGTACGATGTCACGAGCATTATAGCGGTGGTGGATGCGGAGAATATCGCTTCAATCCGCCTGCTGGAGCGACTGGCCTTCAGTTGCGTGTGGACCGGGCCGAGCGAGGATATGCCAGGTCGCGTGGACCGGCGGTATGAAAAACGTCGCAGCACAAGTGACACGCCGCTGCCAAACTAGCCCAAGTTCGTGTTATCAAGATGTAGCCGCGCAAGAGCTCAATCGAGCGTCTCTCGAAAAGAGGTGGACGAAAGAAGGCAAGCACGTCATGCGGCTTAATGTTTTCTTGGTTGTCCTTTTTGTCATTTGGCTTAGTCCACTGGCGTCGTCGTCCGATACGTCAATGTTTCGCAGCGACCCACAGCACACGGGCGTCTATCAAACAACCGCCATCGTTCAGTTTACGAGAGTCAAGTGGAAGCTCCACACGCAAGGGTATGTGGTCTCCACTCCAGCGGTCGCAAATGGCATGGTGTACGTCGGAAGCACGGACGGCAACCTGTACGCCGTCGACCGCAATTCCGGTGCGCTACGTTGGAAATACAAAACGATGAGCCGAGTGGTTTCTTCGCCAGCCGTTGCCAATGGGTTGGTCTATTTCAACAGTTATGATGGGTATTTCTATGCGCTCAACGCACACAACGGACGGCTGCAATGGCGCTTCCACACCGGAGGAGAGCATAGATTTGAGGGCACGCATCTTCACGGGTCGCAACCAGCGGCTGAGACGATGCCCGATCCATTTGACGTCTTCTTGTCATCGCCAACGCTGTCGAACGGCGCAGTATATTTCGGAAGCGGCGATGGCAACGTTTACTCGCTCAATGCAATGACAGGTGCGCTTGATTGGAAGTTCCAAACGGGAAACGTCGTTCATGCTTCTCCAGCGATCGCCAGTGGAACGCTGTATGTGGGCAGTTGGGATAGCTACTTCTACGCGCTCGATGCGACGAGTGGGAAAGAGCGCTGGCGCTTCAAGACAGGCGAGGATCCTGAGATTCACAATCAAGTCGGTATTCAGTCATCGGCCGCGGTCCAGGGCGACACGGTGTACTTTGGTTGCCGCGACTCACACCTCTACGCATTGGATGCTCGCAGCGGCGCGAAGCGATGGTCTTTCCCCACGGGTGCCTCGTGGGTTGTTGCCTCGCCTGCAGTGCAGGACGGAAAAGTGTTCTTCGCCACGTCAGATTCCGGTCTCTTCTATGCGCTCGATGCGAGAACCGGCGCAACTATCTTTTCTTTGAGCTTCCATGGATGGCCGACGTTTTCGTCACCTGTGATCGCCGGAAACATGCTGTACGTTGGTTCGAACGCCGGCCGGTTGAATGCCATCGACCTTCAGCACAAGAGAATTGCTTGGACCTTCACGACAGACGGTGCTCGGCGCTACGGTTCGACGTACACGAATCCAGACGGAACCCCAAACTACGCAGTTGCGTTTGAATCAGATTTTTACGACGATTTGGTGGTAGGCGCGACCAAGATGCTGAGCGTTGGGGCAATCCTCTCGTCGCCCGTTAGCGACGACCACGTGATTTATGTAGGCAGCACCGACGGAAACCTGTACGCCCTTGTCTGACAAATGGAAGGGGCCGACCTGGCTGGTCGACCCCTTCGTTTTGGCGTGAGTGACTAACGCGTTACTTGATTTCTGCCATGGATGATCCCCAGTCGTAGTCTGTGTTAGGATACTCTGACGCGATCCAGACTTTGTTATCCGAGAATCCAGTGTAGGATGAAGCTTCGTAATCGCCCCAGCGCAGGTTTCCGAATCCGGGGATTCCGAATTGCGGGAAGTAGCTATCGAGACCGGGTTGCACGAGCACCGGTGCACTCAAGGAACCGAGTGGATCTCCTGGCCGTCGCACGCGATAAACAAATTCTGGATAGTTTATCGGACTCATCACGTCGCTGACCACGAACAGCGAACCCGATGGGGTAAGCATCGTGTCGGCGAACGAATTCGTCACACCAATAGCATCAATGTACCCGCCTTGGGCAAATGATGCACTCGTCAGCTTCCCTCCGGAAGACGAGACGCTCACTTCGCCCCAAAGGTTGCCAGGCCACGTCAAGCTGCCGATGCGAACTCCAGTACCGAGAGCAAACGAGATCGTGCCACCCTTGTAGGGGCTGTAGATCGGTTGGCCATCGATGCGGCTGTCATTGGTTGCCACGCAACCTCCGCACCCAGGCTCATCCCCGTTAGGAGGATAGGTCCAGCCCGGAGCGGTGACGACTTTGCTCGTAACCTTGGGCGTGCCTAATGGATTCGAGATGCCAAAGACATACAGCTGGTTGCAAACCTCCGGGAAGCAGCCATTGCCATCGGGTCCAAAGAAATTCGCCGCGGAAATCAATGATGTCGCGCTTGGCTGCTGGGCTAGGTTGGCTATCGTTTCGACCGGTTGTACCGAGTCAAGTGGAAAACCGTTGACCGTGTAATCGAAGAGGAGATTTGGGGCTGCCACCGACGCGCCGTTCTCCATGCCGTGCTTGTCGATCAGCAGCGTTTGAGCCCAACAATATCCCAAGGGGCAGGTCGTAAATCCACTGCTCGTTGCCGGGAAGGAATTCATGCCGATGTAGAGGGCTGTCGCATCGAAACCAAGCTGTGTGAAGTCCCCAAAAGCGCCAACTCCCAACGGATCAGCGTTGAAGCTATACACGTTCCATGTCCCTGTCGGGTCGCTGGTCTGGCTCACGGCGACGTAGAAGGTTGAGGAGAATGGACACGCATCGGCAACGCCGTTGTGCGCCCCAATCACGAGGAAGAAGCGTTGATCATTGGGATCGTAGAAGGCGCGCGGATCTGTTGTAAACGGCACGCCGAACGGCGTGCACGCTCCAGGGTTGGGAATGCCAAAGAAGGTCGGGGCATCGATTGGGAAGCCGAGTACCATAACGCCGTGCCGGTCGAAAATGGCTATTGAAGTATTGACGAATTGCACGGTCCAGTCGGGAGACGCAGCGACAGCCATATCGGGCGGCTGGCACCCCGTGCCAAAGTAACCGCAGATGAGTCCGTTGTCGGTCATCCCTATGATGCGTTCGAGCGGCGGTGATGCGATAGTAGAGGTGAGCGTCGAGAAGGCGCCACGGGTATCTTGGGGCGAGACAGCATTGTGGGATGCCCGGGCTTTGATGGATGCCCATGCTGCTGGACTCCAGCGGGTGAGGAAGGGCATGTCTCCAAAGTTGCGTTGGTGGGTTGATGAGGAAAGTGTCGCTCGTTTGATGGCTTGCATTCTCACGACGCGCAACCGACCGGGCTGACCTTTGGCAAGCTGCACTGTCATACCATGGCCTACGTTGAGCAGGCGTCCTGGACTGGCTTGGGCAGAGGAAAAGCTAGTCAAAATGCTCGCGCAAACCGCGAGCACAAAAACGCTAACAAACGCGCGATAGAAAGGGGCGCGCATTGGAACCTCCTTTAACATGGCGACAAAAGGGCCGGGACCAACTACCGCTCTTGAGTATAGGTCGAACGACGAGGATGCACAACCGACTTAAGGCCCACCGAAGCATCGACGGCGTGCTGACAAACATGCCACGAATGTCCCTTGGCCACCGCGTCTTCTTGCGTAGGTGGGACCGAAGGGATGGGTTGTGATGCGCGTCAACAAAGGGGTCAACTGGGAGCTCAAGCAAATGTTTCACAATATTCTCGTCCCCGTTGACGGCTCGCCTCCGTCGGATGCCGCGATCTCTCTGGCGCTCAAAGTGGCCACCGAGGAGCGCGCGACCGTCACCTTTGCTCACGTGCTTGAAGTTGCCAAACTCGTGGCGATTGCCTCGCCCTCATCGATCGACCCCAGCTTTGCAATTGACGCCGCTCAGACGGCTGCTAATGAGATCCTTGATCGAGCAAAAGCTATGGCGGCGGGATCGAAGTTGACGATCTCAACGGAGTTGCTTGAAGGTGACTGCGTTCCCGCGCTGCTCGCCCTCGCGGAACAACGTAAAGTTGACTTAATCGTGGTCGGCAGTCACGGACGAGGAGGCATTTCCCGCGCGCTGCTTGGCAGCGTCGCCGAGGGTATCTTACGACGCTCGCCGATCCCCGTGCTTGTCACCCATGCTCCAGCGCATGCAAAGCCTTAGCCCCAGGTGCAGACGCTTGACGCATCTCAGTAGGGGCTTGGACTCTCCTGCGGGCCAGGCGTGGTTTCGGGTGGCGGCGGCACGCGCGAATGCTGTGCTCCTTGAAACGGCGTCTCCACGGTGCCAAGCGTAATCGTGCCGACCATGTCGGCGATGCCATCGATGGTTGCGTCGATGGAACCCGCGGTCACATCAGGTTTGTCCTGTCGCTTGAGGGTGAGCGTCAGGTGCGTACCATCGCGTGTGCCGGAAACGACGTAGACTGTCCTTTTGTCCGCAAGCCAAACGCCACTCACGTTATTACCGTCGTCCTTGAGCTTCATTACCGAATACGAGATGTCGGTATATCCGTTCTTGTCAGTGCCTTGAAGAATCATATCCCATATGCCGTTTGTGGCTTGATCGGGTGGCATGTACGGGGTCGGCGGATTTGTGGGCGACGGAGAAGGGGAAGGCGCGGGCTTGGCGGCGACGCGCTGCTGGATGCCCGAGGAGACGACAGCAAGCGCGAGCAACGCGACGACAAGGAACAGGCGCCAGCGAAAATTCGTGTTCGGTATCATTACTTCCATGGGGAATGGTACGGCAAGACGGACGATTCGCCCTTGCCTGAGAATGCTCATACGCCGATATAGATATGGAGTACCTAAGTCGCATTGCGGAATTCTGCCTGCACGATTTACACTGATGGAGGAGCGCGCGGCAACCCCGGACCTGCTGCCGCGGGGGGGATCATTCTCTCAGCAAGCGGGAAGGTCGTGGAAGAAGTGAGTGCCTTCTTGGGAACCGCGACCAATAACGTGGCTGAATACCGAGCGCTGTTACTGACGCTGCAGCGCGCGCAGGCGCTGGGATTCGATCGGGTCTCGGTGCGTATGGATTCCGAGCTGATCGTCAAACAGCTCAACGGTCTGTATAAAGTCAAAGACCCTAAGATGCGTCAATTAAGCAATCTGGTTCAGCGGGAACTACGACATTTTTCTGAGTGGCAAGTGCAGCACGTGCCGCGCAGTCAAAACAAGCGTGCTGACGACTTGGTCAACGCCATTCTCGATGCACGCGACCGATCGTTACGGGAGGCGCAACAGTGAGAGACGTCAAGGGGGCTAATGGTTTCATCGTTGCGCGCATCGACGCTTCCGGCAACGTGACGATGGGCCCGGAGTCAGGCCCAGTGGTTGGCCGGATCGGAAACGCCGGCGAGATTTATGACGACGACGCCGGCGTGCACCAGGTTGGGCGCGTTGATGGCGAAGGCACGATTTGGAACATGGAGTATGAAGCCATCGGCAAGGTCGACGCCTGGGGACGAGTCCATGCGCCAACCGGTGAGCTCATCGGTAAAGTTGAAAAGCCGGCCGATGCGGGTGTGCTGATCTTCCTCGCGGGACTTGCTCCAACCAAGTCTGAGCCGGCAGCACCGTTAAACGAAGACGCGGCGCTCATGAAAGAAGCACTCGACCTCGCCGACGAACAGCGTTTCCCCGGCGTGCGCAAAGATGCAAAGCCCCTCACCGACAGAGATCTTTTTATGGAGCATTTGCGCCACGACTAATCTCGCGCTCGAGCGCACGAGTGGCGCTCGAGATCGCTTGGGCAGCACCCTCGTAATGATCTTGCCCAATAACGTAGGCGCCTGCCACGCCTGGAGTGCGCGCAAGCTCCACTAACAGCTCGCGCGCCACCGCGATGCCCTCGCTTGCCTCGTTTCGCGCGCTCCGAATTCGTTCGCGGACTTCTTCGGGCACCTGCATGCCCGGCACTTCGTTGTGCAGGAACTCCGCGTTGCGATAGCTGCGCAACAGCAGCACGCCGACGAGCACTGGGAACTTGCGATCGATCGCCCACTCGAGAAACGGCGCGATGGTCTTCAAATCGAAGATGGGCTGGGTAACGGCGAAATCGGCGCCCGCCGCGCGTTTCTGCTCGATCCTTTCGAGTTCTCCTCCAAGCGCCTTGGCTGCTGGGTTGACGGCGACGCCGATCCGAAAGTGGGTTGGAACCCCAATCGTGCTACCGGCGTGATCCTTGCCGTGATTAAGCGCGTCGACGATCTGGGTGAGACCCAACGCCGTCACGTCAAATACTGATGTAGCTTTCGGAAAATCTCCGACGTTGCTTGGGTCGCCCGTGAGCGCCAGAATTGCGGTCACGCCAAGCGCCGCAGCCCCGAGCAATTCGCTTTGCAAGGCGAGCAGATTACGGTCGCGGCATCCAAGGTGCAGAATCGTTGCAAGCTTTGTATTGCGCATGACGAGGTGGGCTAGTGCCGTGCTCGACATGCGCAACCGCGCCGTGGGGTTATCTGAAATATTGACGGCATCTGCGCCTGCAGATTCGAGGAGTTTGGCAGCTGCCACGGCATCGCTTGCGTCAGCGCCGCGCGGCGGCGAGATCTCGGCCGTTATCACAAATTGCCGTCCAAGTTTGCGTTCGAAGGCAGTCGGAAGTGTCAAAGGTGCAAGTGAAGGCGTGCCCGTTCGCGGCGCTCGAGCGTCGCTGCCGGTAAGGGTCGCCGGCGGCTCGTGACGGGTCGCTCCGCGCAGCGTCTGTGCGATTGCGCGAATATGATCGGGGGTCGTGCCGCAGCATCCCCCAACGATGCTGGCGCCTAGATCGACGAAACGCCGAGCAAACGCGGCGAAGTACGCGGGAGTCGATTCGTAGACCGTGCGATCGTCAAGCCGGTGCGGATATCCCGCGTTAGGCATCACCGAGAGCGGCGCCTCGATGGACCCTGCAATTGGAGCGAGAGCGTCGTACACTACTTGCGGTCCGACGGCACAATTGATGCCGACAGCATCTGCTCCGGCCTCGAGCAGCCGCGCGAATGCGGAATCCAACGGATCTCCACCTGCAGTCTTACCGTCTTCAACGACGGAGACCGATGCAAGAATCGGCAAGCCAGAAGCGACGAGCTTCGCCGCTTCGATGGCGAGGACGAGCTCCGCAACGCTGCTAAACGTTTCTAAGATGAGAAGGTCGGGCTTGCCTGAAGCGACAGCTGTGATGTGCTCTGCAAAGACGTCGCGGGCTTGTGCCGGCCGGGTCACACCAAAGGGCCAGAGGAGCGCGCCGAGCGGGCCGATCGATCCTGCGACGTACGCCTTCGTGCCGGCCGCTCGACGGGCGAGCTGCACCGCCGCTTGGTTGATTTGTTCTAACCGTGGGAGCAGTTCGTGTTGAGCCAGCTTCAATCGGTTTGCTGCAAACGTATTCGTCTCGATGATTCGCGCGCCGGCCTCAACGTAGTCTCGATGGGCTTGTGCAACCACCTCAGGGGCAGTGACGTTGAGCAACTCCACGCACGACGTGATAGCAGCGCCGCGAGCGAACAGCAGCGTGCCCATAGCTCCATCCGCAACGAGTACGCCAGTTTTCCACTCAAGCACGATGTTCGCCACAATAAGGATTTTTTCGCGTCACCGACCGTGACGACCCCCGTCGAGGCGTCCCAAAGCTAGGATGCCGCGTTGCAAGAACCGAACGCTTGCGGACGCATGGCAGATTCTCCACGGCAGGCGGCCGTTTATGTGTCGGCCGATATTGAAGGCTGCGCGACGCTCGTCCATTGGGATGAAGTGCGGCCCAGCAATTCAGCCGCCTACGACCGCGCGCGGCGGATTCTTATTGCTGAAGTCAATGCCGCGCTCGAGGGAGCATTTTCGGCCGGCGTCAGCAGCGCGTGGGTGAACGACGCCCACTCAAGCATGCGCAATCTCGTGAGCCCGGGCCTTGATCCTCGTGCTCGGCTTGTCACAGGCAAAGCCAAGCCCCGCTATATGCTCGAGGGAATAGACGCGCAGCAACACGTGCTAGCATTTTTTCTTGGATATCATGGCGCCATTGGCGATCGTGAGGCCGTCATGGGTCATACCTACAGCCCTCGTGTCATCTTCGAGTGCCGGCTTGCGGGTCAGGTTGTGGGAGAGTTGACGATCAACGCTGCCCTTGCAGGTTACTATGGCGTGCCGGTTGCTCTCGTCTCGGGAGATCGCACCACGCTTGACGAGGCGCGCCGTAACATTCCATGGGTACAAATGGTAGAAACAAAGAGAAGCCTGAGCTATTACGCGGCGGAGTGCCGCTCGCCCTACGAGGTGCAAGAAGCGCTCCGTGCGGCAGGGTCAGCAGCCGTGATGCACCGAGGCGACGCGAAGCTCTTCAAGCTCACACCGCCAATACTTCTTGAAATCGACACCATGAAAACTTCACAAGCAGATGCGTTGACGCTTGTGCCCGGCTTCTCACGCCGAGCGGCGCGGACGGTTGCCTTTTCGTCAGACGACATGCTGGCGGTTTATCGCGCCCTCACAACTGTCATTGTGGTCGGAGTGGCGGCCGAGTCTTGAACGAGCGAACCAGATCGTGGTTGGTTGTCGCTATTTGCGTCGTCATTGCGACCGCAGGGTATGTCTTTTTTCTCAAACCGTTCGTGATGCAAGAACCGCAGCTCGATAAGGTGCTCTATGCCAACAGTACCTGGGCCATCACGATGCAAGTCTATAAACAGGTTGGCCCGATTTCGGCTGAAACGTATCGGGTTTCAAACAACAACGGATCGCTCCGCATGTTTTTCTCGGCGACCAATCGAGACGGTTCCGTCACCAAGCAATTCGACGTACCGTTAGCGGGTCCCAGCGGTACTTTCCTATTCGAACAACTTCGGGCGGATGGTATCTGGGAGCTCGATGACAAGCCGGTGCGGCCGCACTCAACGGAACAATATGTCATTGAGATCGATCAAACGCTGGGCGACGAGGGTGGTAGCCGCTCATTTGGGTTTTCGGATCCGAAGTATTGGGCGACGACAAACGCACAGGAGTTCATGTTACGATTGCCAGCCAAGTCGATGAAGTCGCTTGATTTGACACGAGTTGCCTCCGCCGGTCGGCCGTTGCGCGATCCGCGCTACTTAAAAATCGTTATTGAAATCAGATCGTTTGGACCGCAGAGCGTGATCGACGCTGAAAACTTGATTCGCTCCGAACTCGCAGGCATGCCGACGCAACAAAGTGCGCAGCGGCTGCTGAAGAGAAAGCCCCTCAAGCGGAAAGGATGAAGCTCCCATAAGCTGGCGTCGAATTGTTGTCGCGGTGGTTGTTCTCTTGGTGCTGCTCGCCGCGTTGTGGTATTTTGTGGAAAATCCGGCGAGCCAGATGTTCGGCCACACGGTAACTCGCGTGCCGCTTCAGCAAAAGATCGTCGCGCTCACCTTTGATGACGGGCCGAATCCGCCGTATACGAACGAGATCGTGGCCTATCTTCATAGTCAGCACGTCGTAGCGACCTTCTTTGTGGTCGGCCGCGCGGTTGAGGCTCACCCGAATACCGTGCGCGAGGAGGTGAAAGACGGCAACGCTTTGGGAAATCATACGTGGGATCACGCCCATTTGGTGTTAGAACGTTCGGCGCACATCGCGTTGGAAATCTCCCAGACCGACGCCGCCATCCGAAAGGCCACCGGGGTACGCACGCGGCTATTTCGACCGCCATTCGGTGCCCGCGACTATGCAGTCATTGACGTGGCCCGACGCATGGGATACGAGGTTATCATGTGGTCGGTGCCGCTGCCGCGCGACTGGCAGAACCCGCCACCCACGGTGATCCGCGATCGCGTCGTGCGGTACGTCAAAGATGGTTCGATCATCGTGCTTCATGATGGAAATCGCGGACGAAGCGGCAATCGCGAAGCGACGGTTCAAGCGACCAAGCTGATCGTTGCTGAGCTCAAAGCGGAAGGTTATCGTTTTGTGACGGTGCCGGAATTGCTCAAACTTGGACTAGCAGCGCGAACGGGTCCGCCGAACTCGGTGCCAACGGAGTAGTTAGCCTTCCTCATCGCCGGGTGTCTGCGCCGGCTCGTCGAGACGCCCGCAAACCTCCCGAAAATTGCAGCTCCGGCACATGTTGAGGTTCGTCGTCATCGGGAAGCGCTCGATGTCGCCGGCCATGTTGGCAGATGCGTCGGTGAGGCGGCTCTTCACGTCGGCAACGTAGGTGGCAATCACGCGCCGAGCTTCCGGTTCGCCTTCCACGACGTTTTGTTCTCGATGTTCGCCCGCGCTCACGTAGACCAGGTGCGCGGTCATTCGCTCGAGGGGCATGCCGAATTTTTGCTGTACGAAGATGCCGTAAATCGCCAGTTGTGCTGCATTGACGTCGTGGGGGCGAGGCAACCCGGTCTTCCAATCGACGATGTGGAGCCCGTCCGTCTTTCCTTCGACCACCAGATCTGGCGATGCATAGAGCACGAGGTTGTCAACCGAAACACGCTTTTCGCTAATATTTTTGGGATCGACATAGCGCAATTTGTCTGCTGGAGCGCCGAACGCACGGCGCCCGAACCCATCGGACGCGAGACCTTCGACGCAACGCTGCAGGGTTGCGATAGCCTGCGTCTCCATGTCACCCGTGACGCCTTTGCCGTAGTAGTCCTCAAACAGGATCGTCGACCGTTTCGGATCGCCATAGCGCTCCCAATCGGCGTTGCGCGATTCTCGCAGACGCCGCAGCAGGCGACGTTCCATGTCGCCCTTGAGTTGCGCGACCGGCACGGTCATGGGTTTTGGAGAGCGACGCCGCAAAATTTCGGCGAGCTCCTCGTGAAAGGTTTCGCCAACCAGCATTGACAGATTTTTCAGTTGCTTGAGCCGATAGGAGAGTCTGGCTGAGACGGGGGCCTCCTGTTCCCAGCCCTGCCACGAGCCGTAGTACTGCCAATAGAGTTTCCGCGGGCAATCGTAGAACATTTTTTGCCGCGACCATGAGAATGCAAACTCGTTGACGAGATCAGCCACCGCTTGGTCCTTGATGAAAGAACGGAACAACGATATTCTTGCCATCGAATGCGTAGTAATGGAGCAGCGGACCTTTAGGTCCGCTCAGCCGATCGCCGATCGCCGCAGCTACTGGAATTCGCAGCACATCCGCACGCAGCAATTCGGGGGCGTCCTGGACCGGAACAAACTTTGCCGCGACGACCCTTGCGTCGTTGGAAGCGGGCTGAACACCCGCGTCTGCTTCAGACACCCAAAACGTACAGTTCACGACGTGCAAGCCTGCGTCCGCATCGACTGATTCGCTGAGGTACGCGAGCTCGTCCACGGAAACCCGGAGCGAGGTTTCCTCCAAATACTCCCGCGCGATGGTCTGCGCGATCGTTTCCCCAGGCTCTTGCCGGCCGCCGGGCAGCGTCCACAGTGGTAGCGGTTCCCGATCATAACGAGTTCTGACCAGCAAGAGCGTGGTGCCGCGAAGCAACAGACCGCTTCCGAGAATGACGCGAAGCATGGCGTTAACTATTCGGCCCGCGCTCAAGGACTGCTTTTTCAGTTTTCGAGGAGAACGAGGCGTGGGCAGTGGAATGCTCGCCCATCTCGTTTCGCGCGTTCAATTGTGGAGGCTGACAGCCGATATGCGTAAGCTTGGTTTAATTTTTTTATGCACCCTGTTCCTGGCGGGCTCGTTTGCACAAACAGCCAGGGCGGATGATTCGGACGCCGCTCCGGCGCCGTATGCAAAGTGGACCGCCGACGCAACGAGTCAACCTGGTCTGTTTACGTTGTGGCGAAAGAACGATCATGTCTATATCGAGATCGCGAAGTCGCAGCTCGGCCAGGATTTCATTCAAAGCGCGGCTCCGTCGAACGGTCTCGGTGGCTGGGCGATCGTCTGGGGCGAGGCGATGTTCGCGCAAACCAAGTTGATTCAATTCACGCGCAACGGTAACAAAATTGTCATTATGTGGCCAAACACGTTCTTCAAAGCGGCCGAGGGGAGTGCGCGGCAGCGCTCGATCGACCAATCATTTTCGCCATCGGTTGTGGCCACCGCGCCGATCGTGGCCGAAGACCCGGTAGCCGGAAAAGTTGTCTTCGATGCGGCGCCGTTTCTCGACGATGTCCTCGGCCTCAAAGCCGTTCTGGCCCAGGCGCTGCAGACGACGCCCGAGCACGCGTACCGCTTGGATCCCGCCCGGACGGTATTCGGACCGAGCAAGGCCTTTCCGCAAAACGTCATCATCGACGCCGATCAGACATGGGCGAGTGACGATCCAAACGTAGTCGACACCACCCCAGACGCGCGAACGATTCAAATGCGCGTCGTCTACAATCTTGCACAGCCCCCGGATGATAAAGACTACATGCCTCGCATCTTCGACGATCGCGTGGGGTATGTCGCATCACCATACCTTGATTTCACAAACGACCTGACACTCAATCGCAACGTCAGTTATATTATCCGCTGGAATCTGCAACCTTCAGATCCCACCAAGCCGATATCCCCGGCAAAAAAGCCGGTGGTGTTTTACCTGAGCAACACGATTCCGGACGAGTATCGTCCAACGATTCGGTCCGCACTGCTGCAGTGGAACCAAGCGTTTGAGAAGGTTGGCATTAGCAATGCCGTTGAGGTCCAAGACCAACCAAACGATCCGAATTGGGACGCGGACGACATTCGCTACAACGTTGTGCGCTGGGTGACGGAAGCGTATCCCAGTTTCGGTGCTGAGGCGCAGTGGGTGTACGATCCGCGAACCGGAGAGTTGTTCCACAGCGGCATTTTGGTGGATGCAGTTGAGGGATACGGACCAACGAGTACATGGGAGTATTTCATTACCCCAACGCGGACGTCATCTGGTCGTCTGGGTATGCCCCAATTTGGCTTCGGCGCCGAGAAGCTTGCCGAAACAAAGTTCGGTGACATCGCCCTCGACTTGATGAATCGCCTAGATGGTCCCGGTGACAGCTGGCAATATCATTTGGACTCGCTGAAATCGACGATTCTTCACGAGTCTGGCCACGATATGGGTTTCCAGCATAACTTTATCGGATCGCAGGCCTACACCGCAGCGCAACTTCAAAACAAGTCGTTCACCACGCGCATGGGTGTCGCGTCGTCGGTTATGGAGTATTCGCCGCTCAACTTATGGCCGAAACCAAAAGGACAGGGCTCGTATTGGCAGACGGTCCTAGGCCCATACGACTATTATGCGATCCATTGGGGATATGCCAGGATTCCCGGCGCGCGCACCCCGCAAGATGAACTTCCCACACTGCACCGTTGGGCAGCATCGGGATGGACGAATCCGCTGACCACTTTTGCCAGCGACGAGGACGTTTCGTATGGCAATGCCCATGCGATCGATCCGCGGGTGAGCTGGTTTGATCTCACCAACGACTCATTGGGCTGGTGCACGACGCAGTTCGACCTGAGCCAGCACTTGATGCATATCGTGGATCAGCGATGGCCGCGCCCCGGACACTCGCCTGAGGAAAGCTACAACGCTTTTGGTTGGCTTATGGTGCATTACTTACGCTGCGGTGGCATCGCCGAACACTTTATCGGCGGCGAATATCTCTCTCGCTCGCACAAAGGGGATCCCAAAGCTGCACCGGCGCTCCAACCCGTCGCACGAAAAGATGAGCAGCGCGCCTTCGGGATTCTCAATCAGTATCTGCTCTCACAAAGCGCCTGGAATTACAGCCCTGCGTTGTTGAACACCCTTACGTATACGGAACAGGCCCCGGTGTGGGGCGGCAATTGGGCCTACAACCCGCCGGATCGTCACGATATGCCAGTTTCGCAGATTGCTATGCAGTCCCAGATGGTTCTTTTGCAAACCATGTTCCAACCGTTGATGCTTCAGCGTCTTGACGATCTTGCCATGAAGTCCAAGCCTGGCCAGACGATGAGTCTCACCGACTTGTTCGATTGGTCGCAGCAAGCCATTTATGGGGATCTGCGGTCGAGCCACTATGCTCCGACCGAGATCCGCCGCAACCTGCAGCAGTGGTACGCCCGATATCTGGTGACCTTGTGGCTCAAGCCCGAGCAAGGAACTCCGTACGATGCGCAGTCGCTTGCGCGCGCGAAGCTCCTGCAGCTGCAATCCGACATCCAGTATGCGCAAAAGTCAAGCAAGCTCGATGAGCTGACCCGCGCGCATTTGGACAACCTGAACACGCTTGTGTCGCGGGCTCTGGACACTCGCAACGTCCTACCCCTGATGCAAATGTAGGGGGCGATTGGAAAATCGCCCCTCGCACCCCCGCAAAAAATGTAGGGGGCGATTGGAAAATCGCCCCTTTCTCTTTTGCGTAGTGGTGCGTCAGAACGCGGGCAGCGCCGGCTTCAAGACCATAACGACAACCGCCAGAATCGGTGCTACCGTTGCGATAGTGCCAAAAACGCTCCAGCGGTTGGACAATTGCTCGTAGCGAGTCCAGTCCATTGAACCGCTTTGCGCGCCCGCTTGCGCGAGATCGCGTAGCGCCCGTTGTGTGCGCGTGATTGGCCCGAAACAAATCCCCGCGATGATGAAGAGTCCGAGACCCCACAAGACCCAGCCGGTTGTCAGCGGGTTGATGTGCGCCACTCCAGCCGCGCCGAAGCCTCCGATGAGCAGCACGATAATGGCTGGAATCGTGAAAATGTGGTCGGCTTGAATGATTCCAGCTATGGTGTGCGCGATGACTTGCGGGTTGCGCGTCCGATCCGCATATCGCTTCCAGAAGATGCCCACCGTGATGTTGCCAAGGAAAGCGATGACGGCAAGAACGTGGATGAGCTTGAAAATGAGATACATTGTTACCCCACGATCAACCTGTAAAGGTAGGTTCGATCAGCGCCACCGGGATCGTACCGTAGGAGAGTAGTCGGTCGTGGAAATCTCGCATCACAAACTTTTCCCCGCGCCGCTTCTTTTCGCTCTCACGCAGTTCGAGAATTTGGTGTTTGCCGAGCAGGTATGACATCGGTTGGGTGGGGGACTGGGTGTAGCGGCGAACTTCGCCGATGGCGTTGGGCCGTTCCAGGTGAGCAACGTTGACAAGCATGTCGACGGCCTCATCGAAGGTCATCGCCGAGGTGTGCAGCTTCACGTCAATGACGACGCGACACGCTCGCCACAATTGATCTTTGAGCTGGAAGAGGCGGTGCCGCAGGTCGCTTGTGATGCCCTCCTCCAGGACGAGTTGCTCGCAATACAGTGCCCAGCCTTCGCAAAAGACGGTATTCCACAACAGCTTTCTGACCGGTGAATTCACGCCGCTTGCGACCACCAGCTGAAGATGATGGCCAGGGTACCCCTCATGGGCGTTCGTAAGCAGCATTCCGTAGCGGTTGTGGCCGAGCATCTGCTGGGCGCGCTGATCGGGAGAGAGACGCTCGTTGACCGGCGTGACGTAGTAGAGCCCGTTTTGTCGAGGCTCGAAGCCGCCTGCGGGCATGTACGCCGCATACGGAATGGTGGGGCGCATGAACAACGGCGTCTCCACGACTTGGAGCGATTCGCCCGGAGGTATGGAAACCAATTTGCGATCCTGGACGAATTGACGCGTCGTCGAGACACCGGCTTGGTATTCTTCCAGCAGGGAGCGCGGCTGGGGAAGCTCCTGTCGCGCCTCGTCGACGATTTCTCCCCACGTCTTTTTGGGATCGATCTGCTGGGCGACCGCGGCCAGCTGCTCTTGGGTTGTGCGTACGGCTCGATCGCCGAACTGCAAGAGTGCCCGCGTGTCAAGCTCGAGAAGATGTTCGCGTTTGAGTTTGAAATCGAACAGATCGCGTCCGATGGCGAACGGCATGCCGTTGCTCGTCGCAAAATCTGCAGTCAAAAATCGTTCGTAGTCTGCAGTGGCCGCTAGCGCTGCCTGAAGGTTGCTCCCCAGAGCACCGCCGAGGTTGCGCGCGAGTGGCCCAACGGTCTCACGCAGGAATTCTCCAGCTCCTTGCGTTTCTTCGATCGCGATCTCTCTCCAGATGGCTGGGGAGCGCTGCAGGTTAGCGCGCCCGGCAGCGAAGATCGATGGAATCTTTCCCAACCGGCTGACCAAGGCCGGCATGCGTTCGTTCAGAGGGGCGTAGTCGCGCGCGAGGATTGAGTAGATGCCTTCGACGGCGACGTTGGGATACAGCGAAGGGTTATGTTTGTGCGGTTCGAGCTCGGCGAGCTCGCGCAACTGGACCTCAAACTTGGAAACAAGGAGATGCCAATCGATCTGCTCTTCCGAGGGGAGTTCTTGTGGATCGTAGCGATGCAGGCTGGCGAGATGTTGCTTGGCGCGGGTCTGGAGGTGAGCAAAGCCATCGGCAGAGAGGTCGGGGTAATCCGCATCGTGGGTATGGACGCCGGCCCAGGTGGCGTCGATCGGCTCATGGACCAAAATGTCGTCGACAATTGCGCGCGCGGTTGTTAGAAAGTCGCTCATCTGCGTGCGATAGGCTCCAATAGAGTGGCAGAAAGGAGAGCAAAAGCTGTCCCTGGGGGCTTTCCAAAAATGTGAGGAAAGCCCCCTTGTCATCGAACGTATGTTCGATTATACTAACAGTCCACCATGTCCGTCAGCGCTTTGAAAAGCCTTTTAGAAAGCCGTTGGCACGGCCCAGCGGTACACGGACATGCCCAAGCATTATCAGGCGCGACCACGGGTATCGACGACCTCGATCGGGCCCTTGGGGTGGTTGGCATCCCGGCGGGCCGTCTTACGGAAATCTTCGGAGAGCGCTCCTGCGGGAAAACCACGTTTGCCTACGCGCTTCTTGCAAAATATACGCGCCAGGGTGACATCGGCGCATTCATCGATCCAGAGAGAAGCTTCTTTGCACCGGCGGCAGAGTCTGCTGGGATTGTGTTGGACCGGCTTCTCGTCGTCCGACCGCGCGATGCGGCTGCATGTCGTCGTGCCGCCGATGCAGTCGTTCGTGGCGGCGCGTGTGCCATCGTTATTCTTGACGGTACAAGCAGCGAAGCACTGCAAACGCATCATTGCGCCCGTTTGGTAGCGCAGGCAGAGAAAACCGCCACGACACTCCTCGCTCTCTCCCGTGGGGTGAGTCAGCCGCTCGCATCGTTTGCTTCGCTGCGCATTCGGGCTCGTGGCCTCTTGCCGCTATGGCAACCCGGCAGCCATTGTCACGGCGATAGCCGTCTAGCCGGGTATCGGGTTGCCTTCGACGTCGCAAAATCCAAGATGGGAACACCCGGGAAGACCGCCTCGTTCGAAGTCTACCTCGCAGACGTTGCAGGCAGCTGGCCTATGCCTCTCGCGGATGCGGACGAGGGAAAATTCGAGAATGTCTGCGCCGTTTAGCGAGATTGAGGCAAAGATGGCTTGCCCGTCGCCTGCTCCACGCCGGCTGCGCATTGCTTGCCTCATCGTTCCAGAATTTCTCGTCGCCGTATGTCTGCGCGCCAATCCATCGCTTGCCAACCGTCCTGTCGCTATCGCCGACGGTGTGTCGCGCCGCGAAATCGTCGCGCACAATCGTGCAGCTGCAGCATGCGGCGTGTATGCGGGCATGACGCCAAAGCAGGCTCGGGCAGCATGCCTCAGTCTTGCGGTGATGGCCCGCAATGAAAAACTCGAACGCGATGCCACAAGCGAATTGCTCGAAGCACTCGAAAGCTGCGGACCTGCCGTTGAAGCGCTTCGACCCGGTGTCTATTTCTTCGATGCCACCGGCTTGCCGAATGGAGAAACTCATGCCATCGGCACGGCAGTTGCGCTCGCCTCTTCGCTTGGCTTTCCTTCGTCCGGCGCCGTCGCAGATGATAAATTCACCGCGCAGTGCGCTGCGCTCACGGGAGGTGGGTGCAGCATTGTACCAGCAGGCGGCAGTGCGGTGTTTCTTGCGCCGTTGCCCGTGACGCTCTTGCCGCTTTGGCCCGGTGACGCAGAACGCTTCGATATGCTCGGCTTGCGCGTGCTCGGCCAAATTGCAGCGCTCGCCACTGCACCGCTGGCTGCGCGTTTCGGCGAGCGAGCACGGGCCTATGCAGCATTGGCGCGAGGACAAGACTCAGAACCTCTGCACCCGCATCGCACGCAGACGATCTATGAAGACCGTTTCGCCTTTGAGAGCATCGTCACGCACGTAGAGCCGTTGTTTTTTGCGCTGCGCAGCTGCGTGGCGCACGTTGCCGGTCGACTAGCTGGGGCGGCCCAAGTGTGCGACAAACTCGAGCTCATCCTCATCCTTGACGCGACCAACTCCACATATTCTCCAGTAGGGGGCGATTGGAAAATCGCCCCGTCTGTCCTCAATATCCCCATTGCGTTGGCAGAACCGACGTCATCTTCAGTCGTCATGTTTGACCTGGCTCGTGTCGCGATCGAATCTCGCGAGCAACTCGGACCGGTGGAAGCGATTATCGTGCGTGCAGGGCCATGCGCGGAGCCACCTCCGCAACTGGGACTTTTCGATGGCGCTCGGGGATCGCGTGGCGCAGCGCTGGCCACCACGCTGGCACGGCTGCGCGCGAGTCTCGCAGATGATGAGGTAGTCACGCTGATCGCGCAGCGAGAACATTCACGCTTACCGGAGCGCATGCAACGGGTGATGCCGGTTACCTCGCCGCGGCAATTCGAGAAGATCGCCACTTCGCGCGCTCGCCGACGAAAGTCGGTCACTCCATGCGCAGCTAGCCCGCAAGCAGCCTGGGCTCCCGCCTTACGCTTGGTCGATCCACCGAAGATCATGCCTGCGCCCAGCGAGCGCAGTACGTGTGTGGGGCCATTTCGACTGAGCGAAAGTTGGTGGGACCGACCGGTGGAGCGCGATTACTATCAAGTGCGCGATCGTGACGGCGCGCTCGTGCTCGCCTTTCATGACGTTCGCGAAGACAACTGGTACGTGCAAGGCATTTTTGATTGACCGTCCATGTCGATACAGTACGCAGAACTGCATGCCCATTCGAATTTTACCCTGCTTGACGGGGGTTCGCATCCCGAAGAGCTGATTGCCTGCGCGAAGGAACTCAACTACGCCGCGGTTGCAATCACGGATCGCGATGGGCTTTACGGGGCCGTGCGCTTCGCTCAAGCGGGAAGGGATGAAGATGTTGCCGCCATTGTGGGTGCCGAACTCACGATGGAAGATGGTAGTCATCTGGTCGTTCTCGCCTCAGAGAAAGCCGGGTATGCTCAACTCTCCCGGCTGATCAGCCGCGCGCGATTGAATCGTCCCCGCGGAGCGCCGGCGACCACGTATGAGACACTCGCCAAACACGCGCAAGGACTCATCGCGCTGTCAGGCTGTGGTCATGGCGCTGTGCCACGCGCGCTCGAGCGCGGAGATTTTCGCGCTGCCTCCGCCATGGCAGGACAGCTGCGCGACATCTTCGGCTGGGGAAATGTGTGGATCGAGTTGCAGCGCCATTTCTTGCCCGATGACGGGCCTCGCATTCGCGCGCTGACTGCGCTTGCCGCCACGCTCGACCTCGGGCTTGTTGCAACTGGAGGTGTGCATTACGCACGGCCGGAGCATCGCACGTTGGCCGACGTTTTAGCCTGCATCCGCCAGAAGACAACGCTCGAGCAAGCTGGCACAAGGCTGCGCCCCAATGGCGAATATTACATGCGATCGCCGGAGGCAATGCAGCGTTGCTTTCGCGAGCATCCGCGGGCAATCCACAATACCCTGGCGATCGCCGAGCGTTGTCAGTTTCGTTTAGGCAAACTGCACAATGAATTTCCCGATTTTCCCTTGCCTGTTGGTGAAACCGCGTTTTCGTATCTCTACAAACTCGTCCATGAAGGGGTGCAACGCCGATACAAGCCTGTGACCTCAGAGGTGAGTGCTCAGATCGCCCACGAGCTGGGCGTCATCGAAAAGCTCGACCTTGCCGGATATTTTCTCATCGTGTGGGATATGGTACGTTTCGCGCGCGAGCGTAATATTCTCGTGCAAGGCCGCGGTTCGGCTGCCAACTCTGCTGTGTGCTATGCGCTTGGGATCACAAGCGTCGATCCTGTAGGCCTCAAGCTGCTCTTCGAACGGTTTCTGTCAGAAGAGCGTGATGAGCCGCCCGACATCGATCTCGATACGCCATCGGGCGACCAGCGCGAGCAGCTCATCCAATATATCTATCGAACGATATGGACGCGAGCACGCTGGGATGGTGGCAGAAGTCATCACGTATCGCGCGCGCAGTGCTGTGCGCGATATCGGCAAAGCGTTGGGGCTCTCGCTGGATCAAGTCGATGCCTTGGCAAAGTCACTCGACACCTATTCGGCGGCAAACGTTGGCGATGAAGCGCAGGAGGTCGAAGCCACATCCGTTCCTATGACGAATCACGGCGATCTGCTCTTAATGACGGCGGCAGAAGTAGAGCACGCCATTGCCACGCTGCCGGCTGCGTTGCGCATGGACCTGAGCGGCAACGTGGCACAACGTTTGTACGAGCTCTGCCGGCGCATTGATGGATTTCCCCGGCATCTGAGCCAGCACGTCGGTGGGATGGTCATTACGCGTTCGCCTCTCATTGAAATAGCGCCGCTTGAACCGGCCGCTATGCCTGACCGCACGATTCTTTGTTGGGATAAAGATGATTGCGCCACGCTTGGGCTCATCAAGATCGACATTTTAGGCCTCGGCATGCTCGACGCCATCGAACTCGCGCTCGCCGACATCGAGCGGAGCCGCGGAACGAAGATCGACTTTACCGACTTACGCGCTTGCGACGACGAACGCGTCTACGACATGCTGTGCGAAGCCGATACGGTGGGACTCTTTCAAGTTGAATCGCGTGCACAAATGGCGACCCTGCCTCGGCTGCGACCGAGACGTTTTTACGACATCGTCGTGCAAGTCGCCATCATTCGTCCAGGGCCGATTCAAGGCGACATGGTGCATCCGTACATTCGCCGCCGCCGTGGTACAGAGCCGATCACGTACCCCCACCCAAAGCTGCAACCCGTGCTCGAGCGCACGCTGGGCGTGCCGCTCTTTCAGGAACAAGGCATGCGCTTGGCCATTGAGGCTGCAGGCTTCACGCCCGGACAAGCGGATGAACTGCGCCGCGCCATGGGGCATAAGCGCTCGCGAGAGAAGATGGAGAAGCTGCACGGACGATTGCTCGACGGCATGCAGCGCAATGGCATCGATCGTGCGCTTGCCGATCGCCTCTTCGGTATGCTCAGCGCTTTCGCAGACTTTGGATTTCCTGAGTCTCACGCGGCATCATTTGCGCTCATCGTGTATGTGTCGGGGTATCTCAAGCGCATGTATGCACCAGAGTTTTATGCGGCCTTGCTCAATGCTCAGCCAATGGGTTTTTATTCTCCCTCGACGCTCATTGGAGACGCGCGCCGCCACAACGTTACGGTCCTGCCGCCAGACGTGAACGCCTCGCGCTTTGCCTGCACCGTCGAACCGTTGCCTCCGGTCGCTGCTTCTGTAGGGGGCGATTGGCAAATCGCCCCTGGAACCGTCACCCATCCCTGGGAACACCCCGTTGCGCTGCGTATTGGATTGAGCCAGGTTCGCGGCATCGGCGAGAAGCACAAAGAACACCTCGACGCCGAACGCGCTCGCGGTCCCTATTCGGATTTGCGGGACTTCGTCGTGCGCACGCAATTGTCGAAAGATATTTTGGAGTCGCTCGCAGCAGTCGATGCGTTTGCGTGCTTGTACCGATCGCGTCGCGAAGCATTTTGGGACGTGCAACGCATCGGTAACTTGGTGGCAGCAGGCGGACTCGAGCGCGCGATGACTGTTGACGAACCCGCCGTCGCCTTGCCGGCCATGCGCAAGAGCGAAGAAGCGGCGGCTGATTTTCGAGGATTGGGTCTGTCCACGCGCTATCAAATCATGGAATTCTATCGCCCTCAACTCGATGCTTTGCGCGTGCGCCGTGCGTGCGACTTGCGGGCCTTGCCGAATCGGCTCGTGCTCAAGGTGGCGGGACTCGTGACAACCAGACAGCGGCCCGGCACCGCAAAAGGCTTTGTGTTTACGACGATGGAGGATGAAACCGGATTGATCAACGTCATCATTCGTCCGGATATTTACGAACGCTACCGGCCGATCGCGCGGGATGAACCGACCGTCATCGTTGAAGGCGTGCTGCAAAAACAAGATGGCCATGTCAACCTCCTGGCGCGCCGCTTTTGGAAGCTCGACAGCGATAATCTGGCAGAAGGTCAAAAATCGCGCAACTTTCACTAGTCCGCGCCGGTAGGGCTCGCCAACCGCAAGCACCAACTTCGCCTTCTCATGCATTCTCGCGCGAAAGAGCTAAAAATTCTCTACGCGATTGCGGACGGCCTCAACGGCGCAGTCGACGTGCGAGAAGCACTCGAGCGCATGCTCGCCAACGTCACTTCCCTCCTCCGGCTGCGCACCGCTTGGATTTGGCTCATCGACCCGCACACCAAGCGCTTCTATAACGCCGCCTCGCACAATCTTCCGCCATACCTGCGTGAGCCCGTGCGCATGGCGGGCAATTGGTGTCAGTGCACGGAGCTCTTCCGCGAGGGCAAGCTGTCCCCCAAAAACGTGAACGTCGTTGAATGCAGCCGGCTGGCTCCTGCGGTGCAGCGCAAACTCACCGCGCTCACTGGCGGTTTGCGCTATCATGCGAGCGTGCCGCTCCACTTTCGGGGCGAGCCGCTGGGCATCATGAATATCACAGGGCCGAAGTGGCGCCGGTTATCTACAGGGGAGCTTCGTCTGCTCGAAGTGATTGCGCTCCAAGCGGCAGCGACTGTTGAGCGCGCGCGGCTCGCTGACGAAGGCGCGCGGTTGGCGCGAATCGAGGAACGCACTCGCCTAGCTCGAGAAATTCACGACACGCTCGTGCAGCGTCTTACTGCGATCGCCCTGCAGCTCGAAGGTGCACTCAAGCATCTCGATGTTGCCGATCGCCGCTCGCGTGACGAACTCAACCGTGCGCTCGAGGTTGCCCGTGAGGGCATAAGCGAAGCGCGGCGTTCGGTTGTGGCCCTCCGCGGCACACCTCCGGCCGGCGCCCCCCTTCCTCAAGCGCTCGAGGCTCTCGCCCGGAAATTTACCTCAAGGACGGGGATCGCAGTTCGCGTGGAGGCGACCAAGCTCGACCTGGCGCCAGATGTGGAGAGCGAGTTGCTTGGGATCGCGCAAGAGGCGCTGACGAACGTCGGCAAGCACGCTCGCGCGACCGTCGTGGACATTGTGCTGGGACGCCGTGCGAGGACGGCGCGCCTCACCATTCGTGACGACGGTATCGGATATCGGGCCCGCAAAGGCGGGGCGGGGCACGGCATCATTGGAATGCGAGAGCGGGCGCAGCTCCTGAAGGGGGCGGTGACCATCACTAGTTCGGGAGGGTACACGAGGGTGAGGGTGACCGTGCCTCTTGCCAAATGAAACAGATGATTCGCATCGCACTGGTCGACGATCACCCTGTCGTTCGCGAAGGCTTGATATCCGCGCTTGGCGATGAGTCCGATTTTCGCATCGTTGGAGCCGTAGCCTCGGCCGAAGAACTTATCGCCAACGCCAGCCGATGGTCGCCCGCCGTCGTGCTCCTCGACTTCGAGATGCCTGGACTCAGCGGCGTCGATGCGGTTCGCGAAATCGTTCGCGCGGTGCCTGAGGCGCGCGTTATCGTCTTTACCGCCTATGCCGATGAGGAGAAGATCGTCGGCGCCGTTCGTTCTGGTGCACGCGGGTACGCTCTGAAGGGCTCACCTGCGGCCGAGGTTGCGCAGGCCATTCGCGCGGTACACTCCGGTGGGTCGTACCTTCCGCCACCCATCGCGGCCGCACTTGCCGCACAAGTACGTGAGCCTCGTGGAGCTTCGCTGACGGAGCGCGAGCGCGAGGTCTTGCGATTCGTTGCGGACGGTCTTTCCAACAAGCAGATCGCACGTCGCCTGAATATCGTTGAACGCACGGTGAAGTTCCATCTCAACGCTGCCATGACGAAGCTCGGCGCTGAAAATCGTGCTGGGGCCGTTGCCGTTGCTCTGCGTCGCCGAATAATCTAAAAGTTACCCTTTCGTACAGGTCAAAGTCCGCCCGCAAGTCCGTGACTCTCGTCATGACAAAAGCGCATACTAAGAGCTATGCAAATTCAACATTCATGCATTCTCGTCACCGGCGCGTCGCGCGGCCTTGGTTTTGAGATTGCTTCCGTCCTCGCGCGTCGCGGAGCGCGACTCGTCATCGCTGCGCGGGAAACAATGGCATTGGAAAAAGCAGCCGCGGCGCTGCGCAAGCACACGGAGGTCTTGGCCGTTGCGGCTGACGTCTCCGAGAGCGCGGAGGAGATCGTGGCGCGAGGTATCGGACGATTCGGCCGGATCGACGCGCTGATTAACAATGCATCTGAGCTAGGCCCGAGCCCGATGCCAGCGCTTGACTCACTTTCATGGGAAGCGATGGAGCGAATCTTGCGCGTCAACGTCGTGGCGCCGCTGCACCTCATTCAGCTCGTGCTCCCAGGCATGCGCGAGCGAGCTCAGGGCGCGATCGTCAACATCACCTCGGATGCAGGCGTGAACGCGTACCCGGGCTGGGGTGGATATGGAGCAAGCAAAGCCGCGCTCGAACACCTTTCCCGGACGCTCGCTGGAGAGCTGGATGGCAGCGGTGTGCGAGTGCTCGTCGTGGATCCAGGCGATATGAACACGGCCATGCATGCGCTCGCCGAGCCAGGAGTTGACTTATCAAATCTGCCGCACCCGCGCGAGGTTGCACCAGCGATCGTCGAACTTCTCGAGAACGATTCCCTTGGCGCACTGCGCTACCAAGCTCATGAGTTGGCGCATGCTGTCAGCTGAGCCACGGGCGTGGGGGCAAAGTGCGCCCCCGGCGTTTCTTCTTCCGCCAGAACTGGAAGCTCGCGAACCAGCTGAAGTGCGGGGTGCTAGCCGCGGCGATGTGCGCCTGATGGTTTCGGGGAAGCGCACTGCGCACACCCGCTTCGAACAGTTGCCGCAGTTCCTCGCTCCGGGCGACGTCGTCGTGCTCAACACCTCCGCGACTATCCCAGCTGCCCTGCGGGCATGGCGTCGAGATGGTGAAGAGATACTGCTTCATTTTTCGACGCAACTGTCTGAGGATCTATGTATCGTCGAGCCGCGTGATGCGTCGGTCCAGCTCGGTGAGCGCTTGTTGCTGCCGGGGGAAGGGACCGCGGAACTCATCGCCGCGTATCGAAATTCGCGCCGGCTTTGGTACGCGAAGTTGCATCTGCCCTCGCCCTTCTTACAATACCTCGCTTGCCAGGGCAGACCGATTCGTTATCGCCATGTTACCCGCGAGTGGCCGCTAGAAGTGTATCAGAACGTGTATGCGCGCGAGCCTGGATCAGCTGAAATGGCATCGGCTGGGCGGCCTTTCACCCTTGCACTACTCGAGCAACTCGAAAATCGAGGCGTCTCGATTGCGTCAGTCGTGTTGCACGCCGGTGTGGCGAGCTTCGAATGGCACGAGCCGCCCCATGAGGAGGCATTTGAAGTCAGCGCGGAAGCCGCCTTTGCAATTCGCCGCGCGCAAAGGCTGGGCGGCCGGGTAATCGCCGTCGGCACAACGGTGGTACGCGCGCTTGAGTCATCGCTCGACCGCTGGGGCCACGTGACACCTTCGCGAGGGTGGACGGATCTCGTCATTACGCCGGAGCACCGCCTGCAAAGCGTGGACGGCGTACTGACGGGATTTCACGAGCCAAATTCGTCGCATCTCTCTATGTTGCAAGCCATCGCGGGACCCGATCGCTTGCGCCATGCCTATCAGCTCGCCCTCGAGGGTGGCTACCTGTGGCATGAGTTTGGCGATTCACACCTCATCTTTGGGTAGGGCCTCGCCGAAGGCTTCGTGAACTGCGCCGCGTGAATCCAGCGTCGCACCCAGGCGAGGTCGATTTCAAGGACATCAAGGCCCAAACCCCCGATCTCGAATCGGTCGCAAGTCAATACAGCCAGCTTCAGACTCAGTGGAACGCCGCGAACAACGCGAGTGCGCGCTTCGATGTGTTCGGTCAATGGGATACAGTGCGGCGGCAGCTACAGACGTGGCAATCCCTCACCCGGCTGCGCTTCGACCAAGATACCCGCGAACTGGAGCGCAAAGCGGCGCGCGAACACCTTGACAGAATCTCCCCCAAGCTGACGGCTCTCGAGATGAACATGAAGCGGCTTGTCTTCGCGACCGGCCGCGCGGATCTTGAACCGCGGCTTGGCCGTCACGTGTTTGCCCTGTGGGAAGCCGACCTTTCGACGTTTACGCCGGAAATCGAAGCCGATCTAACGCGAGAAGCGCAACTCGAAGTCCAGTACACCGAGCTCATGGCAAGCGCGGAGCTCACCTTCGAGGGCAGGCTGCTCAATCTGCCAGGCATTGAGCCCTACACCCAAAGCGCCGATCGCGACCTGCGATATCGCGCCCAACAGACGAAGTGGGGCTATTTTGCTGCGCACGCAAGCGAACTCGATCGCATTTTCGATGAGATGGTTCACTTGCGGCACTCGATCGCGCGCAAGCTCGGGTTCGAAAATTTTATCGATCTGGCATACCGTAGAATGAACCGCACCGATTATGGCCAACGCGACGTGGAACGCTATCGCGACCAGGTGGCCCGTGACATCGTGCCCGTGGCAGCAGAAATCATCGGCCGGCGTGGCAAACGGCTAGGTGTCGCCAAAATGATGTTCTGGGATGAGAGCGTCGGTTATGCGTCGGGCAACCCGAAACCGCAGGGGGACGATGCCTGGATCGTTTCCCGCGCTCGGGAGGTCTTCGCCGCCGTCGATCCATCGCTTGGGCAGTTCTACGAGATGCTCACGCACCGCCAGCTCCTCGATCTGACCAATCGCGACGGCAAGGCAGGCGGTGGTTATTGCACGAGCTTTCCATCGTACGGAGTGCCATTCATTTTTGCGAGCTTCAACGGGACGCATCGCGATGTCAACGTGCTCGTTCACGAAATGGGGCATGCATTCCAAGACTGGCAGAGTCGGAACTTACCCGCCTTCGACTACCTCACGCCAACATTCGATGCGGCGGAGATTCATTCGATGAGTATGGAGTACCTGACCGGGCCGTTCTTGGAAGAGTTCTTTGGCGAGGAGGCCGAGCGGTACCGGCGATTACATTTAGAAGACGCGATGCTCTTTTTACCCTACGGGGTCGCGATCGACCACTTCCAACACCTGGTCTATGCCAACCCTGACGCGACCCCGCTGGAGCGCCACCGCATGTGGCAGCAGATGGAAGCCAAGTATCTCCACTGGCAGCACTATGGCGATCTTGCCTACCTCGCGCGGGGAGGTCTATGGCAAGCGAAGGCTCACATTTACCACGTGCCGTTCTATTACATTGACTATACTCTCGCGCTGTGCTGCGCGCTCCAGTTTTGGACAAAGTCGCGCCAAGACTACCGGGCGGCGGTGAACGATTACCTCGCCCTGTGCAAGCGGGGCGGCGAGGACGCGTTCGGCGAGCTCGTTCGCTTCGCAAAGCTGCGTTCGCCCTTCGAAGATGGCAGCTTGCGACGCGTCGCCGGTGAGGCCCGTGAAGTGCTTGCCTCCTCGTAACGGCGACCCCATTATTAAGTTGACACTTACGTAAGCATGTGCTAACCTGTGGTCATCAAATGGACGCCGCAGTACGCGCGCTAGCTGAACCTCGCCGCCGTGAAATCTTACGCCTCGTGGCTCACCGGGAGCTGGCGGCCGGCACGATCGCCGCGCATTTCGATGTGACACGGCCGGCAATTTCACAGCACCTCACGGTGCTGCGAGACGCTGGTCTCGTGCACGAACGCCGAGAGGGAACTCGCCGGTTCTACCGCGCGAGGCCGGAGGGGCTTGCAGACTTGCGCGCCTTCCTGGAACGCTTCTGGGACCTGCGCTTGCAGCGGCTTCAACGAGCAGCCGAAGCTCACGAGAGGAGTTCACGCCGTCATGCCATCAGTCGAAACAAGCGTCGCGCGCGAAGTAAAGGTAAACGCCAAACCTGAGGTCGTTTTTTCGTATCTCGTCGATCAATCCAAGTTGCGCCAGTGGATGAGCATCGGTGGCAGCATGGATCCAAGACCTGGCGGAGCGTTTCGGTTTGAGATGACGAGCGAGGACGTTGCGGTCGGAAAATATCTGGAAGTGCAACCGCCAACGAAGCTCGTCTTTACCTGGGGTTGGGAGGGTGACGACGCCGTCACCAAGCCAGGTTCCACGACCGTGGAAATTACGTTGCGGCCCGATGGGGACGGCACGCTGGTGCGCTTAGTGCACAGCGGGCTGCCCACGCCGGAATCGGCGGAGTCCCACGGTCATGGGTGGGAACACTATCTCGAGCGTTTGGCGGTCGCGGCAACCGGAAAGGATCCCGGTCCCGACAAATTTCAAGACTAAACCAGAAATGTAGGGGGCGATTGGAAAATCGCCCCTTCGGCTTAAAGCTTCTTACGCAGATCCGGATCGAATTGCGCTTTGTGCGCGTCCATCACTTTTTGATGATCTGAGACAGCGCCCAAGTGCGCTTTTTCTGCGTCTGAAAGTTTTTGGCTCAGCAAGCTACTGGTTCGCTCGCGATTGCGCTTGGCGCCAAGCGCGCTCATAAGCGCGAAATACAGTATGTAGACAACGATGACGCCCGCCACCGCGTACCAGCTATGCAGGTACCTGTACGCCAAGTACGCGAGCACGGCAAAAACAATAAACCGTATCATAGCGACGAAGGCCTCCCTACCAAGTATCGGAGCAAGCAGCCCACGTCTGCACTAGGTGCCGATGTTCACGGCTCCGGTAAAGAGGTCGAGGTCGACCCGTGCTGTCTTGCCTCCAGCGTTACAATTGAGCAGAAACTCGATCGTCTGATGCTGCGGCGCGATGTTCCCGCCGCTGACAAATTGCGCGCTGCCGTTGCTGGCAAACAAAAGCGGCGTTGTTGCGTCAATCGGGCCGCCCACAAGCGAGACGCCCGGAAACGTCCTCTCGAGAAGCGTTGCTCTAAGGCTCGCGTTGGGATCGATGCTTTTCGGCCTCCCAAGATAGCCTCGATAGGAAAGCGGATCCTGCGACTCGATCACGAGGGAAGCTCCCTCATTGCCACCTGCATTTTGAGCGGCGCGGACGAGGAAAGCAAGGTCAGAAGCCAAGCTCGTTGCGGCATCCGCACTTGCTCGCGATGCGGCATAGCTCCGATAGCCTGGCACGCCAAAGGCTGCTGCCAGCGCAAGAATCAACGCTGCAACGAGCATGACCTCGACCACAGTGGCGCCTCGCTCTCTCACGGTAGGAATCCAGATGCGCCGGTGTTTCCATCAAACCAGGAATCGCTTTGAAATTTGTTCGCTGGCACTGCGCTTGAGCCGGATTCCCTGTACGCGAAGAGGCGTAGATCTGTAGCGTCGGGCGCGCCCACCTGGCCCGCGGGATCGCCAGGTGAGTCGATTGATTCTGGACCGGCATCATCAATGAGCCCGACGATCTCCGAGTATGGCGCCAGATGATGAAAGCTCCGCAGCAGCGTCGTCACCGTTCGCGTGGCGACGGCTGCGCCGCCGGTTTCGACCGTGGCTGTCGCGACCACCTGGATCGGGGTCTCCACGATCTGCGGGTTCTCTTGCAAATTCACATCAAGGTGATCCGCTTGAGCCGATGCACCGGGGATCGCCACGCTTACAAGGACAGTGGCATTCGTCAAAGGGTCGATGGTCAGCGAAAGAGTGCTATGAGCCTGCGAGAGCCCGGTCAGTGTGGAACTGACGTCTCCGCCATTCGCGAACAGGAGTGCGCGTACCCAAGCAGCGCCGGCATCCGCTGCGGCCAAGGCCTGCGCTGCGCGCAGCTCCTCGGTGGAGCGACGCAGACGCATCGTGCCCACCTCCACCATAACGGTCAAAAGTGTCATGATCAACACGACGGCAAAAAGCGTAGCCACGAGTGCCATGCCGCGGTGAAAGCGGCGGCCCTGCGTGTGCTTCATCGGCTTGGCGGCCCTGCTGAACTCTGCGGCGCCGGAACCGGCGGACCCACCATCGTCGCAATGCGCGCGAGCGTTACACCGCTTGGGTCAGTGACTTGGGCGGTGATTTGATGTAAGCCGTCAATGCTTGAGGGCGAAACGGTCACCGTCAGTTGCATGCCCTCGACGCCAAACGTCCCCGACGTGTCGTGGATAGAAAATCCATAAGCAAGCGCTGACTCCTCATCGACCAGCGCGTTGCTTGCAATCAGTCGTGCGGTTTCGTGCTGCGCCGCGACGCGATCTGCATGTGCGAGCACCACGAGCGTCGGGAAGACAGCGCCCACGATGACAGCAGCAAAGAGCGCTGTGGCAACGAGTGCCTCGATAAGCGTGAAACCCATGACGTGGCGTTGCGAGTGCGAAGACAAGACTGCGGGCAAGGGCAATTTGCGCGGGAGTACAACGGCGCGGGAAACTTCGGGTGCGCTCACCCGAACAAAAAGAGGCGAAGATTGGACAAGCGCACGACGATTAAAAAACGCAGCGCCGACCCGATACTTCCTGCCTTCGAACCAAAGTACACCTTCGGGTGACACAAACAGGCTGGTTCCCTCATCCCGCCACGCTCGTGGATCGCGGGCCAAGCGACGGGAGAGCCGGTCCGCGAGAGCGTCGCGCCGAACCCACGCCGCAAGGCAAAGTCCCGCAAAGAGCAAGCCAAAGAGCGTTCCAAAGGATCGCCATGCGTGGCGGAAGGCCCCAGTCTGCTCGGAAACTATGGCCGAGCGTGAGCTCTCGAGTGGAATCGATCGCCAACCTACCTGAGGCTCCACGTCGCGTTTCTCAGCCCAGTGCACTTGATAACTATCAATGATAAATGATGCATCAGCCGCGCCGTCGCGCATCCGGACTATCGAGTGTGGCAGCTCGAGGCCGTCAACAGCGCTCCAGTGCTCAAAGGAGAACGAGACGTCAGCGTCTTTGGCGGTGTCGACAACGCCGGTGATCTGATCGAGCGTTGCATCGATATACGCACGCGCACGGGAGCCGATGCTCCAAGAAGCGCCCGAACGGTCAGCCGTTACGGCGGCGCCGGCGCTCTGGCCGAGCAAGATTGCCCAGGGGTTGGCAAGAGCGCTCACTGACAGAGGGTCGTCGAAGTAGACCGTTTTGGTTCCCTCGCGTAACCAAGACTGGTCCTTCGATGCATGCAGCAGCGACGAGCCACTTTGCTCTTCCAGCAACCAATCATCGCCGCCCACAAGCAGGGTGCCCGAAACGGTGCGACCTGGGTCGTCCTGCGGGTGTGCCAGATAGGCGAGTCGACCACGAAAGGACTGCATCTGCGCAACAGCCTGCGGCACGGGAACGAACGTGGTCGCCGCAGCGCCAGCGGAGCCGGGGAGAAGACAAGCAAACAGCGCTAGCGCCGCCAGCCCGCCGGCGTGCCCGCGTGCGAAAAAGTCGAACGGACAACAACGCCGCATCAAAACCTCGCGCGATAGATTCGTGCGAAAGACGGCTTTCCAATCGCCCCTCACACCTCAGCGGGGTAGCGCCGTGGCACCTATGGTACCCACGCGCACTTGATCTGTCAATTCGAACACGCGGGCGGTTTGCCCGAATCGCCAACATGCAGAATCACGCAGATCATGCCAACCGTCTAGAGCGGAGAGATTTTGTCGTTGCGGAGCGAAATGGCTCACATATGGACAACTTCAACAAACTGACCGAAAAGGCGCAGCAGGCGATCGTTCGCGCGCAGGCGATTGCTCGCGAACACAGCGCGAGCGAAATAGATGCCGAAGATCTCCTGGCGGCGCTGCTCGAGGACGAAGAGGGGGTACCCGCCGCGGTACTCCGCCAGTTGGGTGTCAACGTCGCCTCGCTGCAGAGCGATCTAGCGTCCATGCTTGCAAAGCGCGCAAAGGTGTACGGGGCGAGCGAGCCAAGTCTGGGCCGCGATCTGCGCGAGCTTTTGACGCGTGCCGGGCAAGAGGCGCTCAATTTCAAAGATGACTACATTTCAACCGAGCATTTGCTGCTCGCCATCGCAGACGCCGGTGCAAAATCGGACGCGGCAAAGCTCGTCAAAGGCTTGGGTGCCACTCGCGACGCGATCCTCAAGGCGCTAAGCTCGGTGCGCGGCAGCCAGCGGGTGACCGATCAGAATCCCGAAGGCAAGTATCAGGCTTTGGAACGCTACGGGCGTGACTTAACGGCACTCGCGCGGCAGAACAAAGTGGATCCGGTCATCGGCCGCGATGAGGAGATTCGCCGTGTCATCCAAGTGCTCTCGCGCCGCACGAAGAACAACCCTGTTCTCATCGGCGAGCCCGGCGTCGGCAAGACGGCGATCGTCGAGGGCCTCGCTCACCGTATTGTCCGAGGTGACGTTCCGGAAGGCTTGAAAGACCGCCGCATCATCGCACTCGATCTCGGTGCGCTCATCGCCGGCGCAAAGTATCGCGGCGAATTCGAAGATCGTCTCAAGGCGGTGCTTAAAGAAATCGGCCAAAGCCAGGGTGAGATCATCTTGTTCATTGACGAATTGCACACAGTCGTCGGCGCCGGAGCTGCCGAGGGCTCGATGGACGCCTCCAATCTGCTCAAGCCCATGCTCGCTCGCGGCGAGTTGCACACCATCGGTGCGACCACGATCAATGAGTACCGCAAGTACATTGAAAAGGACGCTGCGCTCGAGCGCCGCTTCCAGCCCATCATGGTTGGCGAGCCAACCGTCGACGATACGATTTCAATCCTGCGAGGGCTGCGCGAGCGCTACGAATCGCACCACCACGTTCGGATCAAGGATTCGGCGTTGGTCGCCGCCGCAGTGCTCTCGAATCGGTATATTACCGACCGATTCTTGCCTGACAAAGCCATCGACCTGGTTGACGAAGCGGCGTCGAAAATTCGAATGGAGATGGACTCGCGACCCGTTGAGTTGGACGAAGTCGAACGCCGCTCGAACCAACTCAAGATCGAGCGCGAAGCACTGCGCAAAGAGAACGATGCTGGTTCTCGCAAACGGCTCGCCGGCATTGAGAAGGAAATCGCCGAACTTGATTCCGAGGCGGTGCGGCTGCGCCAGCTGTGGGAGTCCGAGAAGCAGGCAGTAGGAGAAGTCAGCGCGATCAAAGAGCAAATTGAGAAGCTCAAAGAGCGAATCACGCGAGCGGAACAAGGGTATGAGCCCAACGTCGATTGGGGGCAGATCTCCAAACTCAAGTATCAAGACTTACCCGAACTGCAGAAAAAGGCGGAAGCGCTCGAAAATCGTTTTGCGAAGAGTTCGGGGAGCCAACTGTTCAAAGATGAGGTCGACGAACACGACATCGCTGAAGTCGTGTCCAAGTGGACCCGTATTCCGGTGACCAAACTCCTCGAGGGAGAGGTGCAGAAGCTGCTCAAGATGGAGGAGCGGCTTCACGTTCGCGTTATCGGTCAAGAAGACGCGGTTCGTGCGGTGGCTGCCGCCGTGCGTCGCGCGCGCGCTGGTTTGCAAGATCCCAATCGGCCGCTGGGTTCTTTCATCTTCTTAGGTCCGACCGGGGTCGGTAAAACAGAACTCGCGCGGGCGTTGGCGGAGTTTCTCTTCGACGACGAGCGGGCAATGATCCGAATCGACATGTCCGAGTATATGGAAAAGCACAGCGTCGCCCGCTTGATCGGAGCCCCGCCTGGATACGTCGGCTATGAGGAAGGCGGCCAGCTGACCGAAGCGGTGCGGCGTCGTCCATACGCCGTGGTGCTCTTCGATGAAATCGAAAAGGCGCACCCCGACGTGTTCAACGTGATGCTGCAGATTTTGGAGGACGGCCGGCTCACGGACGGTCAGGGTCGTACGGTTGACTTCAAGAACACGGTGCTCATCATGACGAGCAACATCGGATCTGCCGCGATTGCCGAGTTTGCCGGCAACGAGGAGAAGGTGCGCGAGCGCGTCATGGAAGCGATGCGTGCCCACTTTCGGCCGGAATTCCTCAATCGAATCGACGAGATCATCATCTTCCATAACCTCAAGCTCGATGATATCAAACGTATCGTCGAGATTCAGCTGCGCGCGCTTGCCAAGCGGCTCTCCGAGCAAGGGGTCTCACTCGAACTCAGCGACGCAGCGAAGGAATATCTGGCCAACCGCGGCTACGATCCGGTCTATGGCGCGCGACCGCTGAAGCGGACGATTCAAAAAGAAATCATCGATCCGCTTGCGCTGCGCATTCTTAATGGCGATTTTGTGTCGGGCGATAAGATCATCGCCGATGTTCAGCGCGGTGAGATCGTCTTTACCAAGAGAAAGCCGCTGCGAAAAAAGAAGCGGCGGCCCTGTAGCGCTCGGTTCAAAAATTCGGCGGCGTTAGCCGCTCTTGATAACGTGCGTCAGAAGAATGGTGGTCTTGCCGGCGGATTCGGTGATGACGACACTTTTCTGATCCTTGTCGCCGATGGTCCCAACCGCGAACGATGCAACCGAGCCGCCGTTGACCTCCATATGCGTCTGTTCTGAGCCGGCCGGCATGCGCTGCTTGTACCACCCGTACACTTGACCGAAAGCATCTTTCGTCGTCTGGAGCGAGACAACGTCCGACGTTTGCGAGGCGTTCTTGACTGCCATGCCTCCAGTATCCGACGTTATCGCGCCAGGGTAGATTGGTAGTCCGAGCGCGCTTGCATCAACAGCGCCCTTGCCAATAATCGCAGTCCCCTGGGCGTTGGAGACTTTCACCGTATTGTGCATCGCGTTGGTCTCGACCGTCGTCGTGCCCTGATTCGTGACGATGGTCTGTTTATTCGAACAGGCAACTAGGCTGACGGCGAAAGCAACGACAGCAAGAATGTGTGATGCGCGCATGCTCGGGATCTCCTTAAGGAAAGCACTTCGTTGATGATGCGTTCTTGTTCGGCCGTGTGAGCTCCGGGATATCCTTCACTTGGGCTGGCGCGGTCTGGCCTGCCGATATAGTCGAAAATGATCCCCCGTGGAGTCAAACGCTCGCGGATGCGACGGGACACGAAAGCTCGCGCGCCCATGTTCTTGGGTTCCTCTTGCACCCACGTCACCTGCCGGACGTTGGGGTACGACTCGACGAGCTCGAGCACGCGATCGAAGGGGAATGGCTCCAGCAGCTCTACTCGAGCGATGGCGAGCTCCACATTCGCGCTCCTTTTTGCATGCCCGATGAGATCGTAATAAATCTTTCCGCTGCACAGCGCAAGCCGTCTGATGGCATCCCGGTCGCGAACCTGTGGGTCGTCCAGCACTGGCGCAGAACTGCCGTCGGTGAAATCCGTTAGGCGCGAACTTGCTGCGCGGAGGCGAAGCAAGCTCTTAGGGGTCATGACGACCAACGGGCGAGCCGAAGGCGATTTTGCCTGGTCGCGCAGCAGGTGGAAGTATTGCGCCGGCGTGGTGGGGTTGGCGATGCGGAAATTACCTTCGGCTGCAAGTTGAAGAAATCGCTCGAGCCGCGCGCTTGAATGTTCTGGCCCAGCGCCTTCGTATCCGTGTGGCAGCAACAAGGTGAGACGAGAGGTTTGTTGCCACTTGGCCCTACCGGCCGCCATGAATTGATCAATGATGATCTGGCGCACCGTTACTGAAATCTCCGAACTGCGCTTCCCATAACACAAGCGCGTTTGGTGCTTCCGCGCTGTAGCCGTACTCAAAGCCCATAACAGCGTACTCGGAAAGTGGGCTGTTGTAAATCTCAAACGATGCCTTTGCCAAAGCCAGGTGCTGCATCGGGAATCCAAGCCTCGCCGGTGATCGCATCGTGGAGCACCAAGTGGCGGTGGCTGAACGTTCCCCGCTCGGTATCTTGGCCGGTCAGGCGGATCGGAATGCCTTCCGTAAGAAGGTCGCGAACGCAAGCGCTTCGCCTAGTCCCCAATCGATCTCGCCGGTTGCTCCGAGCGCATCCAAGCGCCGCTCGAGCTGCCGTGCGAGCTTAGGATGGATGGTGAAATCCGGCTCGACGTCAAGCAACTGTTCATTGAGCCGGCGCAGCGTTTCCGCTGGGACTCGCGTCTCAACCGGGCGCCGTTGGCGTGTTCTGTCTGCCTGGGCTTTGTATCGCGCGCGGCTGGCACAGCCTCGCCTTTGCTACTGCGTGTGCGGCTTCGACGCGCGCCCGCGCCCGCTGCAGGCTGGCGTCGATCTCTGCAGCGCTGAGCGTTCCTTCCTCGATCAGCGCTGCGCGAAGATCTCGCGCGCGCTTGGGTGCGACGCAATACGCTCGTACATGAGCGGTTGTGTATACGCGGGCTCGTCCGCCTCGTTGTGTCCGAAGCGGCGATACCCGATGAGATCGATGACTGCGTCGCGATGAAAGCGTCGCCGATATTCGACGGCGAAATGCACCGCGGCGATCGCCGCTTCCAGATCGTCAGCGTTGACGTGAATGATGGGGACGTCAAAGCCTTTGGCAGGGATCGCTTGCATACCGCGTCGAGCGTCCTTGGGGTGGAAGGGTAGTGAATCCGATTTGATTGTTGGCGATCACATGCACCGTGCCGCCGGTCGTGTAACCCTCGAGCGACTGCATGTTGAAAACTTCCGCCACGACGCCTTGACCGTCAAATGCCGCATCGCCGTGGATGAGGATCGCCGCGGCTTTGGCGCTGTCGACGATGGCAACGGAACTCGTGCGGTCAGTCTGAACCGCACGCGTCTGACCCTCCACGACGCTGTCGACCGCTTCAAGGTGACTCGGATTGTTGGCAAGCACCACCCGGATCTTCTTGCCAGTAGGCGTCTCGTAGGTGCCGGATGCTCCCTGATGGTACTTGACGTCGCCGGTAACGTCACCTTGCCGGTGCACGAGACCTCGTTCTTGGGCGTGTTCGAATTCTTCGAGGACCTCTTCGTAGGGTCGGTCGACCACGTGAGTGATGACCGCGAGGCGTCCGCGGTGGGCCATGCCCAGGCGAACTTCGGGTGTACCCTCCTCGGCGAGCATGACGAGCATCTCCTCGAGCATGGGGACCATCACATCGAGCCCTTCAATGGAAAAGGTTTTCTGACCCAAGAACGCCTTTCGGAGGTAACGTTCAAACGATTCGACGCGCGTAAGCCGATCGAGGAGTTCGAGCTTGCGTTCGCGTGAGAGTGGCTGACGATGAGCGCCGGACTCGATTTGCTGCCGCAGCCACGAGCGCTGCTCGTGGTTGCTGATGTGCTCCACTTCATAGGCTATCGTCGAGCAGTACGTATCCCGAAGCCGCTCGATGACATCAGCCAAGTTTTCTCCTGGCGCGTACACTCGGAGCACGCTGGCCGGCACTCTGAGCATGAGCGCGTGATCGAGTCCCAGGCTCGCCGGCTCGAGCGCGGGATCGAATGGCGAGGTATCCGCGAGTGGATCGAGGTGCGCGGCGTTGACCCCGTGCGTTCGGTAGCGCATGATCAGCGCGACGCCGGCGGCTGCAGCGCGCGTAAGCTCTTGGTCGGCCGCGCCTTGGACCGGGACCACGGCTGATTCAGGTTTTGGGGATGACGTTGGCGCGGCAACGCCGAGCGTTGAGAAAATGGTTTCGTAGAAATCGTCCGATCCGGCGAGCAACTGGTCGATGCGCCGGAGGAACTCGCCGGATTCAGCTCCTTGAATGACGCGGTGGTCGTAGGTGCTCGTCAGCGTCATGACTTTTGAGACGCCCAAGCTGCGCAGCGTTGTTTCGGGCAACGATGCGAGGCCGGAAGGATATTCAATTGCTCCGGCGGCGATGATCGCGCCTTGACCCGACATGAGCCTGGGCACGGATGCAACCGTACCGATACCGCCGGGATTGGTCAGCGTGAGGGTTGCTCCCTGAGAGCTCGGCCGGTCCGAGCGAGCCGCCACGAGCCTTCTCAACAAGCGCTTCATAGGCCCGAAGGAAGTTCAAAAAATCGAGCGTATCGGCATTTCGCACGACTGGCACGACAAGCATGCGGGAACCGTCACCGCGCTTCACGTCGACCGCCAACCCGAGATGGACGCCGCGTTCGACTCGTTCCGGTCCCTCGGCCGTTCGCCGGAAACTGGAAGCCATCAAGGGAACGGTCGCGGTGGCTCGCACGATGGCAAACGCAATGAGGTGGGTGAAGGAGATTTTTTCGCTTCGGCCCGCTGCACGGAGCGCCGTATTGAGTTCCCGGCGACGCGCGTCAAGCGTCCGCACCGCGATCGTGCGAAAGCTGGTCGCTGTTGGAATGCCAAGGCTGCGCTCCATGTGATCCGCGAGGGCAGCAGCCGCGCCTCGCAGCCGCACTGCCTTCCCCTCGGCTGCGACCGGCGGACTCGCTGCGGGCGTTTGGGAAAGCGCCCCCGAGGGCGCACTCGTGTTACCTTGCACAACCCGATCCACGTCGGAACGGCGTATTGTTTCGCCCGGAATCGCCGGCGTTATGCGGTCAAGAGTGATGCCGTGTTTGGCTGCCGCTTTTCTGGCGGATGGCGATGCACGAAGGTCGTTTCGATTATTCGATGTTGCAGGGGGCGATTGGAAAATCGCTCCTTTCTCGGTCGAGGGTGAGGCGGGCGATTGGGATGCCGGCGTTTCGCCCGCGCCTCGTTTGCCATCGCTCGCCGTCGTGTCGATCTCGGCAAGCGGTGCCCCAACGGCGACAGTCTTTCCCTCCTCAGCGAAGATTCTCACGAGCTTACCGGCGGCGGGTGAGGGGACTTCCACATCGACTTTGTCAGTCGTCACGTCAACGAGCGCCTCACCGGCCGCGACAAAATCGCCGGGTTTCTTACGCCAGCTTGTGACCGAGCCTTCAGCAACCGATTCGCCCATTTCGGGTAGAACGACTTGCACGAGTGTCTGCACGTATCTGCCTTTCAGCGCACGCGGTATTCTGCCCTATACGATGTGTAGCAGCGCACCTTCAGGCGGCACGAAGGCCGACGGATTAGCGGACGTAGGAGCCGCCGTTGACGTCAATCGTCGCGCCGTTTACGTACTCTGCAAGCGGTGATGCCAAAAAAGCGATCACCTGCGCCACTTCCTCCGGCGTACCCACGCGGCCGAGGGGAATTTCGCCCTCGACTTGCGCTCGGCGCGTCGTTAGATCGTGCGCGGCCATATCTGTTTCGATGAATCCTGGCGCAACTGACATCGCAACAATCCCGTCCTTTGCGCACGAACGGGCAATAGACTTCGTGAGGTTGATCAGGGCAGCTTTGCTGGCCCCGTAGTCAGAAAAGCTGAGTTCGCCTCGATGACCCGCTCGCGAAGCGACATTGATGATTCGTCCACCGCCGCTTTGCTTGCGAAATTGCGCCAAGACGAGCCAGCTGAGGTGCGCGGCGCCGAACGTGTTCACGTCAAACGTGCGCTGCCAACCGCGCCGCCACGCAGCATAATCGTGGCCATCGAAGGGATTCTCCTCAAACACCGCAGCGTTGTTGACGAGAATATCGATGCGCCCGAAGCGTTCGACGCAGCGCGCGACAAGTTCAGGAAGACTCTCGTGTTCGCCGAGGTCGCAGCGGGCGTACGCAACGCGTTTGCCCAGCGCGCGTTCCAGTGCTTGGGCCTCCGGTTCGTGACTCACATAGGTAAAGAAAACGCTCGCGCCGGCTGCATGCAGCGCTCGCACGGCCGCGGCGCCTATGCCGCGAGAGCCTCCGGTCAGCAGCACGACTTTGTCAGTCAGATCCCAGGCGTTCATAAGTGCTCGCGCACGGCGCGCATCCAATCGGTCATCGCGGGGTTGACCCAGGCCGCATCCGAATTATCGGCCCTCGGTTCTACTTCGCAGTACAGCACGACAACATACTGCTTGCCCCCAGGCGTCGCGAGAATGCCTGCATCGTGGCTTACCGAGGATGTCTCCCCTGTCTTATGCATGAACACGTCGCCCGGCGCAAGACCGGGCACGAGCTTTTCATTGTCAGCGCAGCGCCCTAAGATCGCGCGCTGTTCGGAAGCCCCGTCGATGGCATCACATGCGATCAGTTCCAACAGCCTGCCAACTTCGATGGCGGGCAGGCGATTGCGTCCCGACACCTCGGGATCTTCGACAAGAGGTTCGGAGCCCGAAAGCTTGCGGCCCAGGAGAAAAGTCTGCATCTGGAGCGTGCGCATGTATTCGGTCACGTTTTGTCTACCGAGTTCGTCCATGAGTTGATTCGTGGCGACGTTGTCGGAATGCACGATCATGAACTCGACAAGCTCGCCGACGCTGGCCTTGTACCCTGGGGAAAATGGCGCAGGTCCAGAGGTCGTCGTTTGGTTTTTCGCACTGACGACGACCGGATCGTCTGGTCGAAGCGATCCTCGTGCGAAGCGGCGAAATGCTTCCGCCATGATCGGCACCTTGATGACGCTCGCAGGATAGACGTTTTCGCGTGCGCGCCACTGGCCGTAGCGCTTCGATTGCAGATCGCACAGATATACCGAAGCCCCGACATTGAACCCGGCAACCTCGAGACCTTCGAGAATAACGCCGTCAAGGCTCGGATCGTGCTCGGGAGCAAAATCGGCTCCCTTCACTCTTTCGCCGCGGTTGTCCATGGCTGGGCATCATACACTTCATCGAAAATGAGCCCCAAGTTGGCACCCAGGAGACTCGCATGCCACTCGGCATGGCCGCTATAGTGTTGAGTGTCAGGGGCCCCTGTCGTAACGTTAAACTGCGCAGTACCGCTCAAAGTCATTGTGCCCGTGTGGAAGCCTTTCGCCTGCAAGTCTGAAGCAAGGTTGACTCTTCCAGTTGCCGCAACGTCGACCACCGCAATTTGCTCGTTCCCTCGCTGTTCAACACGCTGCAGCGTGTCAACATAGGTGAGCGTGCCGGATGCGAACTCGCGCCCGACCGTTACGGGACGGGTGAACGTCCATGATTTTCCAATGTCGACAGGCCCAACTGGGAGTTCTGCGAGCGCTGCGTCCCCAGGATCCTGATAGGGGTGGTCGTCCGCACTTTCGTTGGCTGCGCAAGCCGTATACGTCTTTGGATCGGCATTAGCATCATTGAGCGGAGGCTCGTTCTTGCACAAATATGGTTCGATCGAAAATCTCCCGCTCGCGTCGAAAGCAACGATTTGCTTTCGGGTTCGCCGCTTGATGGTCGTATCCGATGGATTTGGTCCGCCGTGCCGGCGGGCAAACGCGTCGTTGACGTTCACTTCATTTGGGGCGCCTGCGCTCGAGTACGTTCGAGTTCGGTCTTCGATGATGTAGACCGGGTCGGCGCGATGACCTACCATGGCTTTGAGCACGGAGTTGAGCTGATACGTCACCGTTGTATCAACCGTTGACAGCCCATTCCACTGCGCATTGCTATTCGGCGCGCGCCAGGCAAGATGTAATGGAGGAGCACTGGTTGCTTGGGTCGCGGCCACGCAAGCAAACGCAAGAACGACTGCTGCTGTCGTTATTGCGGGTGAGAAACTTTTCTTGGCGTAGGGCAAAGAGCAGGCTCCTCTCGAATCACGCACAGCGTGTCATTCCGCGTTCTCCCGCTCGTCACCGCCTTGTGCGTGAGTGGCCTTGCGAATCCAGCCCGCGTCTCCGCTGTGGAGACGCCAATGCCTGCACCAATCTCAATTCCGAATTTCCCGCAGCCAACAAACTGGCCCACTATTACCACCTCCACGGTCGAAAGCGCACGCATCGGGCCAGGCGTGATGTACGAGCGCTGGAAGCTTGCGACGAGCGATGGACCGCTCGAACTGAGCGTGGCGACGATCGACCTGCGCAACCCATACGTCGCCGTCGACGTGGGGACGCACGGGAACGGGATCATCGGCCCGGGCGAGCGTTTGACCAGCATGGCGGATAGACTCGGCGCCGAGCTTGGCATCAACGCAGATTACTTTGATATCAACGACACAGGCACACCTTTGGGCGTCGTCATCACTGGTGGTCGGGTCCTGCACCAGCCAAACAATGCGGCAACCTTTATCGTCGACGCACACAACTCGGTGTCGATGGGTCCTATCGCGTGGCACACAAGCATTGACTCGCCGTCGAACGCACATCTCGATCTTTCGTCGGTGAACGAATGGTCTCCATCGGGCGATCTCGCAGAGCTTACGCCGGAATTCGGTGACGGTAATGCTTTTGGTGCAACCGAAATGGTGCTCGTTCCGGCTTCGCTCGCCGGCACGTACACAGTTTCGCGAATCGATCGCAACCTCGCAATGCTCGATCGTTTGGATGCGGGCCAAATCGCCATTGTTGCGCATGGCAGTAAGGCGCAAACGTTAGCCGGAGACTTTCGCCCCGGCGATTCAGTGACCGTGACCACGCAAAGCGATCCTTCTCTCGCTACGATCAAGTTAGCCGTCGGGGGCGGACCGTTGCTTCTTCGGGATGGTCAGCCAGTCGTCGATCCCGCGCCTCCCGCCCCCGAGGAAACCGATGTGCGTAATCCTGTGACCGGCGCGGGTGTTTCCAAGGATGGCGGCACGTTGTGGCTCGTCGTGGTTGACGGACGAGCGCCGTCACGCTCGATTGGACTAACGCGCCCCCAGCTTTCCGCGATGTTTGCCGCCTTAGGAGCCTCGACCGCAATGGCTTTTGACAGCGGCGGCTCAAGCGAGATGGTGGTTCGCGACCTTGGCGACCAGCAAACGAGCGTTGCAAACGTTCCTTCAGACGGGCGGGAGCGCTCGATCGCTGACGGATTGTTCGTGATGAATGCCGCTCCGGTCGGTCCGCCAACCCGGCTCGTGCTGCATCCGACCGATCCTATTCCCGTGGTGCTCGTACAAAGCAATCTTCAAGTACGAGCCAATGCCATTGACGCAAACGACCAGCCGGTTCCGCTCGCACCGCACACCATCGGCTTTTCGGTTGAGCCGACATCTGCCGCGACGATCGATCGCAACGGGCTCATGCGAGCTTTGCGTGCCGGTGGTGTGCGCGTTCGCGCACTCATTCCGCAAAGCGCAGCCGAATTGGATACTTTCATCGTCTCGAACGTTGACGAATTGCAGATCGTCGGTGCCGATCAACCGGCACCTACCGGCGGCCAGGTCCATCTTTCCATTGCAGCCGGAACGAAGGACGGAATTCCGATCGAGGTCGATTCTTCGATGGTATCCTGGAGCCTGTCCGGCGGAGATGGCCGGATGCTCGCAGATGGCACGTTCGTTGCGGGGCGCAGTGCCGCACGCAATGTCGTGACAGCGCGAGTCGGTGGCGCGAGCGCGTCGGCCGTGGTACTTTCGGGCGATCACACACAAATGGTCCAAGCCGTCCCCGCCCCGGGATCCGCTGCGGGTCAGTGGAGTTATGCCTCGCGGCCCGCTGGACTGCCGGGCGGCATCGATGCGAGCACGGCGCCCGACGGCTCGAGCGCGTTACGCTTGGCCTACGACTTTTCGTCGACCCAACTAACCCGGGCCGCCTATGCGCAAACGTCTTTGGTCTTGCCGCAACAACCAATCGGGTTGTCGATCGATGTCTACGGCGACAAAAACGGAGAGTGGCTTCGAGGTGGGTATCAGAACGCGGACGGCAACAATGAAAGCGTGACGATTGCGCGCAACGTTGATTGGCAGGGCTGGCGGACTTTGCGCGTCGCTCTTCCGGAGCAAGTAGCATGGCCGATAGTCTGGACGAAGTTTTACGCCGTCGAGCCCAACAAAACGGCGCGAGAGCAAGGGTCACTGTGGTTCCGCAACTTTGCGCTCGTGTATCCCGGCCCTTAAGGAGCGATCGACTACATTTTTTGCGTGGTGATGTCCACCGTTAGGCGCTCGTCAAAGCCGCTGTCCTCGCCATCCATCGGTTTGATGATGCGATTGTGCACCAAGTAGCTCTCTCGGACGATCAAACCCGCTGCAGGGTCATACCAGGCGCTCCCAGCGATGTTGATCGTCCCGGGAAGCAGCTTGGGGAGATGGTACTCGGTCCCCGTAATGGCGCCGGCGCCACGGACTGCTATTTCCAACAACCCGTTGTCGAGCGTCATCACTTCATGATCGAAAACGGCATGACCGCTGCCAAGGTTTGTTATCACCGAAAGCTTGGTCCGCCAGCGCTCGCGGAGTCGCAGCGGCGCGACGGGTAGCTCAGCCATCGTTGCATCCTCAAGCGGGATCTGCGCAAGAGCGATGGGCATATTGTTTGGAGCGACCGCAGACATGAACGGTTGCTGCGACGTCTGCGTATGATTGCGGGGAACATCGAACGTCGTGACGCTTGAGGTACCACGAAGCAGTGCGACCCCGTCCACCACCGATACGACGTTTGCCGCGATGAGGCTCGTGATGTGGTCCTCTTCATTGATAATGACGCCTGCTTTGCGGAATCGCTCCAGCCGGCGTTCGGGAAGCTTCCAATCCGTTTTGTCATTCTCGTACATCCGCTCGACGATCCGTTCGCCACGATGAAAGCGCAGCCCAATCTGCCACGATGTGGGCGCGCTGCCGCGCGCAGCGACCCCGCAACCAAACCCGCAACAGGCCAGACAAATCACCAAGTGGAGCACGAGCTTCCGATGCATTCGCTTATGAGTTATCGGATTGCGGGGGAGGGAAAAGCATCGGCACGGGGTGGAAGCCTTTCGTGATGCCAACACCCGGTCGGAACGACTCCTGCCCATGCGGGAGTGGTAAAAAATACAAGCGCTGCTGCCTCGGCAAGGAGGCACAACGCGAAGAATTTGTCCGCGAACTGCAAGCGCATGGCTTGCCGCTGCTGCGTGAATTAGGCCGCTACGCAACACAACGCGCGGGGCTCAAGCCCGAAGCCATAGCCGCGGAACGTTTCCCGTTTTGGCGCCCTCCCCTTGACCGGACACGTGCGTCGCGACTCCTCGATTATTTGATTTTCGATTACCGGCCGGCGAAATATGGACGAAGCGCCGTGGAAGAGTATCTTGCCGAACGCGGGCCGATCGTTAGCCCTCCATGGCTCGCGCTGCTCGGTGCGTGGCAAAGCATCAGCATGCGCCTCTATGTTTTAGAACAATGGTCCGCGGGTCTTGCTCGCTGCCGTCCCAGCGTGCCGGATGATGGTGGAAACAAAGACGTGATGCCGCTCGAGCGATCCGATGTCACGATCGAAGATGAGTCGCCAATCGCTCTGAGGGCTCTTCCGATCGGTCCGGGCTTTGTCTATCCGAGTTGGCCGGTCACATTTGGTGCGCGCACCGTTGCAGATGTCAAAACGGCGATCATCGCGCGCCATCACACGTTCGTCCGTCGCGAGCGCATTGTCAGCATAGAAGAGTTCTTGCGTCTCGACGGTACCGCATTCGACGAAGAGGCCGCAGGCGGTCTGCCGTCACAGATTATCGTGCCCGGCCGATCCTAAATGACAGGCAATCCATCGTGACTCAGTCGAGTGCACTCGCCTGCGAGGCTATGGTGACCGCGCCACACGCGCTTGCAACCCAAGCGGGCGTCGCGATCCTGCGGAACGGTGGCAACGCCGCCGACGCGATTGTCGGCGTTGCCGCAGCGCTCGCCGTTTTGTATCCACACATGACCGGCATTGGCGGCGACGCATTCTTCCTTTACTATGACGCCAAAAGCGGCGAGCTTGTGGGTTACAACGGCTCGGGGTCGGCCGCCCAGCTGGCCACGCTCCACTATTACCGCAGCGCTGGCCATCAGGTCATTCCCGAACGCGGTCCAGCGGCCGCTCTCACGGTTCCCGGCGCCGTTGATGCCTGGTTCGCGCTGGCTGGCCGCTTCGGCTCGCTCGAAATGGAGCGCACTTTGGGGCCCGCGATCGCCTATGCAAGCGATGGAGCACCCGCTGCGCGTAGCTTCGTCAGCGCGATCGAACGACTGCGAGATGTGCTTGCAGCTGACGAGGCAGCAGCGGAGTTGTTCCTGCGCCGTGGGCCAACCCAAACCGGGGACGTCTTTCGGAATCCGCGACTCGCCGACACGCTTCGCTCCATTGCTCGTTTTGGGCGAACCTGGTTCTACGAAGGCGAGGGCGCACGGTCCATCGCAAAGCGCGCCGAAGCGATTGGGAGTCCATTGCGCGCGAACGATTTCGCCGAACATCGCGGAGCATTTTGTGAGCCGGTTGCCGGACAGTTTTACGGCTTTGAATCGCTCACCGTTCCCCCTAACTCACAAGGCCTTACGTTGCTCATAGCGCAGCAAACCTACGAAGCATATGCAAACGGGAAGTCGCTCGAAGAGGGTAGCGCAGCGCAGGTCCACGGCGCCGTCGAAAGTATCCGACTTGCCATCTCGGATCGAGATGGAGTCGTGACTGATCCGAACGCCGGCCAAGAATGGAAGGCGATGGTACAACGTGAGCGGGCGCTCGCGCACGCCGCACACATCGATCCCTACGTAGCGCGCCCGCAGATGTCGCAGCACGTTGATGGAGGAGATACTGCGTATTTCGCCTGCGTCGACAGCGCCGGCAATGCGGCCTCGTTCATTCAGTCGCTCTTCCATGGCTTCGGCGCGGGTGTCGTCATGCCGGAGCTGGGTGTCACCTTGCAAAATCGCGGTACGTCATTCGAGCTTTCCGAAGGCAGACTTCGGTCGCTCGCGCCCGGGAAGCGGCCTTTTCACACCCTCATGCCATGCATGCTTGCGCGCGATGGCAAGCCGCATCTTGTGTACGGGTCGATGGGCGGCGACGCCCAACCGCAAATAGCGTTACAGCTCTCGACGAGGATTGCCCTGGGCATGGATCCGCAGGCGGCGATCGAACGCCCGCGCTGGCGCTGGGCCAGGGAAAATTTACGCGAGCCGGCGCGTCTGCACGTTGAATCTCGTTTGGGTGACGCCTGCATTGCAGGCTTGCGCGCTCGCGGTCATGACGTGGCTATCATGGGAGAATGGGACGAATCAATGGGTCACGCTGGCGCGATTGCGGTCGACCGATCAAGGGGAGTTTTGAGCGGTGGGTGGGACCCGCGCAGCGACGGCGCCGCCGCCGGATATTAATAAAGGGGCGATTTTCCAATCGCCCCCTACAGAGCAATTTGAAGCTATGGTAGCGGGTTGACCTTGGGGTGTTTGCCGAGAAGCACGTCGCGCACGACGTCGGTTGCCGTGATGTGGACGCCGTGACCTGCGACCACGCTGAAGACACGCCCCGGCATGTGCACGGCGACGCTGCCGGCGGTAACGGCCAGGTCCGTCGCGTCAGTCTTTGCGTCGACCGAGAAGGTCGTTCCAGTTGGAACAAACGTCGCCTGTCTGGTAGCGACCTGCACCGGCGATACGTCACGGTGAAGGATTTCGTTTACCCGCAGCGTGCCACGGCGCAGTTTCAAAAATATGACGTCAGCCAAGCCGGAGCTCTGATCGTAGTGGAGCTTGCCGACTTGCACTTCCGACCCGCTCGACATAATCAGCGCGAGGTGGGGAGTGATGGAAACGATGGCAGGCAGCGCGCCAACCGGTCGAAGCACTTCGCCGGTGGACAAGGGCGTGTCCGTGCTGTCGATTTCGCGCGTTTGGTTGTTCGGCGCCACATCTTGTAAGCTGCCTTGCACTGTGGCAACCACGGTTTGGTCCGTCGGCCGGTGGAACGTGTTGCTGAGCATTGAGTGCGCTATGAAAAACACGGCCAGGGCTGCGGCGAGAACGCCGCCTGACGCAAGTGCTGGGCGCAAAGCAGTGCGCCAAGAGAACGCAGGACGAATGACTTTCATCTGCTGCGCGAATGAGTTCGCCGATTTATGCAGCACGCGCTCGATGACGCGCGCCTCGAGGCCGCGCGGCACGGTGAGCTGTGGTACGCGGCGAATGAGATCTTGGAAGCGCTGAGCTTTCGCTAACGTGCCTGCGCACGCAAAACAAGTCCGGCGATGCCCATTGAGCAGTGCCGCTTGCGCCGGCGTGATTTGGGCATCAAACGATTCGTAGAGAAGATCGAGCGCTTCAGAGCATTCCATTGTCAGCGTCCCATCCTCAAACCAAAAGCGGATCGAGCCAGAGCTGCAGCCGGCGCTTGGCGCGGCACAGGTTGGTTCGCGCAGCTTGTTCGTTCATGCCCAAAACGTCCGCAATTTCTCCGTACGACAGCCCCTGCAACTCTCTCAAAATGAACACCATGCGTTGCTGACTTGGCAGCGCGCGCAAGCCGTCCTCCAGTGCCCTGAAGGTCTCGCCCCGTTGCGCCATGACTTCGGGTCGCTCGTCCTCGCGGACAAGCAATTCGGCTTCGTTGACATCGTCGATATCTGTTGTTGGACTGCCCGCGCGAGTCTGATGTGTCAGGCAAACATTCACGCAAATGCGGTACAGCCATGACGATACTTTGCTGCGACCCGAAAACGTCCGGGCATGCTGATAGGCCCGCAGGAAGGTCTCTTGGACCAAATCCTCGGCCGACGATGCGTTGTAGCGATACGCTACGTTGTAGAGCATTCGGGTGTATCGTTTGACTAACTCCGCAAAGGCTTCGCCGTCCCCGTTGGCCACCTTGGTCATGAGCTCGACGTCGAGATTATTCGACACGGGCTCTAGGTGATATGACCTAACGGCGCCGAGGATTGTTACAGCGAGCGGGAGTCCGAACATCAACCTTGTCTCACCGAAAATGGCACTCTGCAGGGTGTGTGACAGATACCACGGGCTAAGCGCTAGGTCCCGAAGCTTGCCAACGTATAGAATATCGGGTTACCAGCCGCCGGACCTTATCGGTACAGAAGAATATGACTTAGGCCACGAACGGTCCGAGGGCGATTGACGAGGGCGATTTCCAGCCAGCCCGTCGCGCGGGGCGATTTTCCCGGCGCCTCTAGTTTACGCCTCAGACCAGGCGTCGCCTGTTTGGCGGAGAACGGCCATCACGTCCAAATCGTGCGCAACCTCATACTTGAAGAGCTCACCGATGCCCTGGACGACCGAAGCGGCCAATTCCGCTATTTTTTTATGGCCAGTTCAGGCAAGGTCGAACCTTACGCATCCGACGATCCCAGCGCCGCGAACGTGTCCGCGCGCACAACCGCTATTCTTATCCGACCGCTCTCCCATGCCGCGGCCCACGAAATGGTTGCTGATTTCATTTCCACGCTCGCCGACGGCGCGCTGGAAGATAAACTGCGCGAAGCGTGGACAGGCCCCACGGCTTCGGCTCGCTTCCTTCAAGCTTTGCGAGCGTATCCGCGAGCGCGACGCTCCTGGCTCGCGTACCGTCAGCGCCGGCTTGAGGCGATCGCTCTCGAATGGCTGCGCGAGCACGGGATAGACCTTTCACGCTTTGGACTCGATCGGCCAGAGCGAACTTCTGAAGGCGCGACCGGATTGCGTTTCGATGCCGCACTCGATGACCGCCTGCGGCTGCTGCACGAGCGCGTCCTGGAGTTTGCGGCAAACCCGCAGGAAGCGCAAGCGCGGGCTTCATGCCGGTTCGAGCTGCGCATCGACGAGATCTACCATTCCAATGCAGTTCGGGGCAGCCGTCTCAACCGCGAGCAAACAGAAGAAGTGGTCTCTCGCGGAACGACCGTTGGGGGTCTGACGCTGCGCGAGCACCTGGAAGCGGTAAACCTCAATCGCGCGCTCGACCGGGCAGAAGTCCTTGCACTCTCCGGCGCGCCGCTCACCGAACACGGCATCCGCGAACTGCACGCTCTGCTCTTCGCATCGATCGACGACGAAAACGCGGGCATCTATCGGCGCATCGACACTCGTTTGGTTGGGCGTGACTACTTGCCGCCGGAAAGCGTCCTCGTGCCAGCCTTGCTGCGCGAGTTCACCGAGTGGCTTGAGGAGTCGCCTGCCGACCCTGTTGCAAAAGCCACTGCGGCGCAGGCGAAGATTCTGAGCATTTCACCGTTTCTCGATGGCAACGGCCGGGTTGGACGGCTGGTCTCCAACTTGATTCTCTGCTTGGCAAACTATCCACCCGCGATCGTTCGCCTGAGCGACGGGAAGCAATACTATGACGGTCTGCGACAGGCCGACGGCGGAGACATGTCCATCTTGCTCACCTTGATGATCGAGCGCGTCGAAGCGAGCCTCGAGCGCCTTATCTTCACGGCGTCGAAAAAGGAATAAGCTCGAAACACCGGGTTGCCGGCCACAAAAAGCGAACCACGACAACATGAAGCGCGCCGACCAAAACGCAACCCGACCGTTTTCCGTGGCGCGACGCACGGCAATTGCGGCATCGCTCATGCACATAGGTGCGGGCGATCCATTTGTCTTGCAATTGTCCGCCGTGCACCGCGCTATCCTGTGCGACGATTTGTGCAAGCTCAGTTGCGCGGTTGACCTCGGCGGCGTTTCTGAAGCCATGCTTGCGTGTGCGGCCGCAGACGTTGACGAGTCGATAAGTCTCGCGGCACGCGTCGCATACTCGACGCGTTTGCAATTACGGGCAGCGGGGCTAGCTGCCCCAGTGCTCCCGCCTGCGGATCCAAAGACGCATCCCGAACAACACGCGACGCTCGAGGCGGGGTTGGAGGCGGTACGCTCGCGCGGCCTCAGAGCGGCGGTCGTGCCGCGGCCTGTCGTAGGCGCTCTCTTCGGCGCGGGAAGGCCGCAGCCGGCGCAAGCCGCCATTCGCATACTCACTGCCGCATATTCAAACGACCTTAAAAAGCTCGTTGCATTGTTGTGTGCACCTCCATTCTGCATCGAAGCGGCCAACGTTCACGAAGCGCTCGCTGGCCTTGCGGGTCCGCCCCGAGAGGTGCTGTCGGCCGGCTTGGTGCGGCTGCGCGGAGGGCGCGCGAAAGATGCGGGGGTTGCGGCCCTGCGGGCGATCGACTCGGCTTGCAGGGATGCGGGTGAATCGTTCGCGCTCATGCCAGCCCTTGCGGCGGCCCAAGCGACCATGGCAGAGTTCGCTCGCGAGCCAGCGCTGCAGGCCGAAAACGAGGAACTGCTGCGTTGCGCGGAGTCAGCCGATCGAATTTGGAGCATCGCGCGGGTGGCAGCGGATCCTTCTTTGCGGGTAGATGCCTTTGTCGACAGCGTGGTCCAAGCGCAGCTCGAAGACACGACGCTCGTGCCGTACGCAAGCGGCGAGCCGGAGCTCGCCACGATGGCGTTCGACGATATGCCGAGCGCACCGGTAGCAGTAGCGAGATTCGCGCAAGCACTCGAGTGCGACCAGGATATCCTGTTACGCGCATACTCGAGCGGCGTCTTGGTCCACGTCAGGGCCCAAGGTGCCGCCGCAGCTGTTTCGTACTTGGCCCAACGTGTGCACGCGGATCGACGTCGTTTTTGGCTGCAACCCGAAGTCCCTGAATCACTCCGTGCGCCGAAGATGGTCTTTTCTGCCTCTCGCCTGAACTCGTACGTCAAATGCCCGCGTCGCTTTTTTTATGAATATCTCTGCGATGTTCTCGACGATCCCGGATCGCTGCATGCGACCTACGGACGAGTCATGCACGATGCACTCGAGGCGTTGCATCGAGAGGTGCGCGTGCCGAGCCGGCATGAACCCGCCTTCATTCTCGATCGTTTGCACCGAGAGCTTGAAGCGGCCTTCGGGAGAGCGCGGCAAGATTTCGCGACGCAACTCGAGTACGAAGCTTCACGGTGGCGCGCGCGCCGCATGGCGGAGCAGTATGTGCGCTGGCTCGTGGCCGAGTCAGCGCGGTCGCCGGTTGAGATCACCGGCGTCGAGCTCTTCGAGCGGCGGCGGCTTGGCGAGTATGATTTTGTCGGCTACATCGATCGCATCGACAAGCCACTTGAAGGCGGCCCGGTGACGATCTACGATTACAAAACCGGCCGCATCGATTCCGACCCAAGCGGTTATCTCGAGAAGGTTCGTCGAGGCGAAGAAGCACAACTCGCGCTGTATTATGCAATGCGTCGTGCAGCAGGCGATGACATTGCTCGAATTGCCCTCGTTTCGCTTCGCGATCCCCGAGACGACGTGTGGATTCTTGCGCTCGACGTTTTACCGGATGGCGAAGAGGCAAGCGAGTCCCCCCGATCGACGGCGTACTGCGCGCTGCCTGTTCGCGCCAGGACTTGGATGCGTCGCTTGCGGCGCTGTTCGCGCGCTGCGACATGCTGGCGCACGCAGGCGTCGAGCACTTTGCGGTGGGTGAAGATCCGCCGTGCCATTTCTGTGCCTACGCGAACGCGTGCCGCGAGCGTCCGATCGAAGGAGAACGCGCCTTTGCCCGTTAGTGGAGCAGAGCCGAGCGTAGCGCTCGGCGCCGTTTTTGAGCGAGGTTTCCGAACCGGCGACGTTCACGCCATCACCGGTCCGCCAGGCTGCGGCAAGACGACAGCGTTGGCCACCTATGCAACGACCTGCCACGATCGTGGAGCTACTCCGCTTGTCATCGCCTCTCATGAGTCTGGTTGCATCGCCTTTGCCGACGCGCTTCGCAGGCTGGGCCAAGACCCGGGCAACGTTGGCGTCGTCGCCACACTTCCCGAGCACGTCGCCGCCTGGATGAGAAGCGAATACCTAAGCGCCGGCACCACGCCCGTGCTGTGGCTCGGTGGACCAGGAGCGACCCGCGCGATCGTTGGCGGCGCGGCGGCCGGCTTGCTCGACATGACCTGGCCGATGTTCGCCCGCAGCGACATCAATTTGGATCTGCCGTACTTTAGCAAGCCGGAGACCTTTTTGGATGAGGCTGCATCTCTGTTTGCGCTGCTTGCGCGTTCGCGCATCAGTCCGGAGGAATTTGAAGAAGGCTGCGCGCGCGGTCTCGCAGCGTTTTACGGCGAGCAAACCGAACGCGCGACAGTCTTGCTTGCGGAGCCTGGCGTGCGGCGTATCGCGAGCCAACGAGGCCGGGCGGCATTGCGCGCTTCGGCGCCCAGTCTGACCCTCCAGCGGAAGGCCGAGCGCGACGTCGCGAACATTCTTGCCCAGCTGTACCGGGAATACCAACGAGCCGCCTCGAGCTTTGCGTTTCGCGCGCCCGAAGACCTCATCGACGCGGCATTGCGATGGCTAGCAAGAGATGAACTGGCGTGCGACCGTATCGCTTCGTCGATTGACATCCTCATCATTGACGACGCAGAAGACAGTGAACCCGCGCTTGGCGCCCTCGTGGCGTTGCTGCGCCGCCGCAAGCCTTTTCCCGTTTTGCTGGCTGGCTGGGAGGGCGCACGCGTCGACGGTTTCGAAGGGCGCCGCTCGGCTCTCTTTAGCCTTGGAGAGACCGAACGCATCGAACTACCGCCTCGCGCTGATGTCGCGTCCGTGCAGGTGCGGCGCTTCGAAACCGAGGCGCAAGAGTCGTCCTGGATTGCACAGGCTTTGGCGGAACTGATCGGTCAGGGGTGCCCGCCTGAAGAGATCGCAGTCGTCAGTCGCAATGCGCAAGCCGCGATGCGCTACGCGCGCCAATTCGAAGGGGCGGGTTTGCCCATCCTCATGCCCTCGTCAATGCTTCAGCGGCCGCACGAGATTGCCGACTTATTCGCGCTGGCAGCGCTCGTTGACGACCCATTCGACGAAGCGCACTTGCTGCGAGTGCTGGCATCGCCTATCACCGCGCTCTCGGATGCAAGCCTGCGCACGCTATGCCATGTAGGGGACGAACAGGTGCAGCTCTCCCTCGACGTCGGCGCGTCAGCTCCCGAGGTCGCTGTGTCGAGTCCTCCGCGGGGCACGCTCGCACGCAACATGCTCGAGGGTCTTGCCGACGAGCGCCTCTCGGAGCCGGCGCGACAAGCTGTGCGCTCGCTGCGCGATGATCTCGCGCAATGGCGCCTGGCGTGTGCGGGGATGTCAGCGACGGCGCGTTTGATGTACTTAGCTGATGCCGGCGGCTTTCGGGATCGCTGGCATGCCGCTCCCGAGCACGAACGAGCCCGTCTGGCCGACGATCTCGAACGAATCGCATCCGCAGTCGCGCAGGTTGTCGCTGCAGACAGCGTCGCCAAATTTGAAGAGATCGAAAGCATGCTCGCAAGCGAATCCGTTCGGTTGCGGCCTGCGCGACCGCACAAGGGCGGCATTAGGGCAGACACGATCGTCGCGATCAAGGGACTTCGCTTCGAGCATGTTTTTGTCAGCGGCGTTGCGCACGAGCGCTTTCCTCGCATCTACACCTCGCACGCCATGGCATTCTCCCGCACGTATGGTCTGATCGTCCGAGAGAATGTCGCTCGCGGTGCGGCCCAAACTGCAAAGTTTGCATGGTACTATGCCCGCTTCGGTGCAAAATCGATGTATATAGATGAAGAGCAGCGCGCCCTGGCCTACGGTCTGAGTCGCGCCCGCGCAAGTGCAACCGCCACGGGTTTTGGAGCGCCTCCCAAATGGGCGAAGGACCAGGATCTGCTGGCGACGCTCGAGATGACGCGAGAACACGGAACGCCAAAGAATTGAAACTATTAAAGATTGCGTTCGCAGTCACCCTAGGTATCGCTGCTGCAACCGTTGCCGCGGCAGCCGCTCCCGTCAGTCTCGCTGGCGTCACGGTCGGGGAACCAATCGGTGCGGTCGTCGCAGCGTTTGGTCCCCCCGGCCTGGTCGAAAGCACCGACGAAGGGCACGAATGGCGTTGGTTCGACGCAGGTGGGCTCGACGTCGACCTGCTGACCGACGATGTGCTCGCCACCCGACAGATCTTAGTCGCCAGACCAGAAGCGCTTGGGAACAAAGCCGTGCCTCTCGTTCAGCCAAGCGCTTATCCATATCTTGAGATGTCAGCGGCGCGCGCGGAAGCTGCTATGCAAAAGTCAGGAGCGTCGAGCGTGCGCGAACCAGGTGGCGTGGCGAGCGTGTGGCGGGTGGGTGACGACTACGTCGTGCTCGAGCTTATGAACCGTTCCGTCCGCAAGATTTTGGCGCTCGACTCCGATGCGGCCGCCCGAGCCGGCTACGTGGGAACGCCACAGCCCTTCGGAGCGTTTCATGCGCCCCGGCTGCTCCAGCAATATGCGGTAGACTATCCCCGTCGCGCGGTAGAACAGCGAGCGTCTGGTGTGGTGGTCGTGCGTGCGGAAATCGCGGCGACTGGCGCCGTGACCGGCGTATCGGTCATCGTTTCGTCCGGCAATGCCGACATCGACGCGGCCGAAGTCTTGAGTATACGCAAGTCGAAATTTCGTCCGGCGCAGTGCCACGAGCAGCCGTGCAGCGGTGTCTATCTGGATCGCGAAGAATATACGTTAGGGTCTTAACTGGCGGGCTCGCGCAAGACGCGCCATACTCGCTCCGGTGTCATCGGCGTCGTGTAAGGAACCGCTCCTGCGGCATCTCGAATCGCATTGCCGATCGCACCGGCCGGCGTCGTTACTGGCGGTTCGCCCACGCCTTTCATCCCAAAAGGTCCTTCGCTGGATGGCGACGTGACGATGATGGCATCGAGCTGTGGAGCGTCGATGGCCGTGGGCAAGAGGTAGTCGTGGAAGCCAGTATTGACGATTCCCTCCGCGTCAAAAAGCAGTTCTTCGCTTAACGCAAAACCCAGTGCTTGCACCGCACCGCCCTCAATTTGACCGACGATGCCGGTAGGATTAACGGCAAAGCCAACATCCTGGGCGGTGACGATTCGATGCACCCGGACGCGGCCGGTTTCGGCATCAACGTCTACCAAAGCGGCGCTTGTGGTGAACGAAGGCGCAAGCCAGCTCGCAAAGTCATGCGACTGCACGAGCGAAGCATCAAATTCCGGTTCGCTGATTTCTTCGGTTTGGCCGGCACCACAGATCGCGCCACCGGATTTCGACGCAAGCTGCGCAAGCGAGATTGCGTGACTCGGCGCGCCGCGGACTGAGGCAGTTCCATCGTGAAGTTCGATGTCGTCGCGTCGCGCTTCGAGCGCCTCCTCTGCTCTTGCGAGCAACTGGTCGCGAACGTCGTCAGCGGCAATTTTTGCAGCTTGCCCCGCCGAGAACGTCGACGCGCTGCCGCCGACGCCGCCATCGTACGTGCCGGTTGCCGTATCGGCAAGGGTCAAGATGATTGCCTTTGGATCGATCCCTAACCGATCGGCAACGATCAACGGGATGGCTCCTGCCGCCGAACCCGTGCCAACTTCAGGATTGCCGCTGGAGACATGCACGCTCCCATCGGCTCGGACTTCAACCTTTGCCTCCGAGCGCCCGCATGAGGAGAACCACCACGAGCAGGCGATGCCGACGCCCTGGTGAGGTGCGCGCTCTTGGTGCCAGCCAATTGCCTCGGCCGCTCGCCGCAGCGTTTCTTTCACGCTCACTGAGGTGAGTTGCTGTCCGGTGGGACTGCGATCGCCATCTTCCCACGCATTGTGCAAGCGAAATTCCAAGGGATCGATCGCGAGCGCACGAGCCAGCTCGTCTAGGTGCAGCTCCTTTGCGAAGGTTGACTGTGGGCCGCCGGGGGCGCGAACCGGGCCCGCCACTTGCTTGTTTGTGTACACGAGCGTGCCTTCAAGGTCGAGATTCGGAATGCGATACGGTGCCGACGCGAGCATTGTCGCGATCAACGCGGTGCCCGCCCCATATCCGATGTACGCTCCGGTGTCGAAGAAGAAGGACGCCTGCATCGCCAGCAAGGTCCCGTCGTTTCGGGCTCCGCTGCGAAACGTGGCGGTCCCGCCGTGTCGCGGGAAAACATTTTGGCCGTCTTCTTGCCGCGACCAAACCATGCGCACTGGACGATCGCATTGTAACGCGAGCGAGGCAGCATACCACTCCGTCGCCATGAGAATCTTTCCCCCAAAAGCGCCGCCGACGAATTGGTTGATGAACCGCACGCCTTCTTTCGATAGATCAAAGAACGCCGCGAGGTCGTCGCGGTTAGAATACGGTGACTGCGAACCGCACCAAACCGTGAGCCCACCATCGGCTTCCCGTCGCGCAACGGCCGCGCGCGGCTCGATGTAGCCGGGGATGCCGGGAGAGAATTCGAACTTTGATTCGACAACGACATCTGCGCTGGACAGGGCGCTTGCAACGTCGCCGCGCCGGATTCGATTGTACCCGCAGACATTTCCGCGTAAGACGCGGTTCGCGCCCTTCTCGTATGTTTGCCAATCAGGGTGAACGAGGGGAGCGTGCGGCGCGAGGGCTTGGGCGATCGATTGCACCGGCGTAAGAACCTCGTAGGTAACTGCGATCGCGGCCGCAGCGGCACGCGCATGCTCGATCGTGTCGGCGGCGATCGCCGCTACGGGTTCGCCGGCGTAGCGCACGTATTCTCGAGGGAACAGATGCTGATCTTTGATGCCAAAATCCAGCGGTTTAGCTGGAGTATTCCCGCTGAAGGCTATTGCAGCGACCCCTGGCATCTTGGCAGCGCCGCTCACGTCGATCGCCTTGATCCGCGCGAAGGGGTGGGGCGACCGAAGCAGCGTCGCCGCCAGCGCGCCGTCCAGTGCGAGATCGGCGACGTAGGTAGCTTGACCGCGCACCTTTGCCAGGGCATCGACCCGTGGGATTTTCTTTCCAATCATTGCGGCCATCGGCTTCTCCGTAAGGTGGGGCGATTTTCCAATCGCCCCCTACAATAGGGCGGGGCGATTTTCCAATCGCCCCCTACAGTTAAGGGCGCGAGTGCATGGGTTTGCGCTCGCGGGCACTCCGCTGCGCGTCTTGCTTGCGCACGACCGCGGCCGCGGCAAGGACAGCATTAATGATTGCCTGGTACCCGGTACAGCGGCAAATGTTCCCCGCGATTGCTTGCCGCACGTCGTTTTCATCGGGCGACGGGTTGGCCTCGAGCAGCGCGACGGCCGACATCAACATGCCCGGGGTACAGAACCCGCATTGCAGCCCGCCTTCTTGCACGAAGGCGGACTGGAGCGGGTGCGGCTTGCCTCGGACGTCCTCCAACCCTTCCACGGTAGTGACGTTCTTATGATCAGCATCGACGGCAAAGAAGAGACACGCATTCACAGGGTCGCCGTCGACGAGGACCGTGCACGCACCACAGTATCCCTCGCTGCAGCCTTCTTTCGTGCCGGTAAGCCGCAGCTCGTCGCGTAAGAGTCGGAGCAACGACAGCTGCGGCTCGACCATCGCTTCGCGCACCGACCCGTTGACCTGCAAACGAACCCGTTGCATCAGCGCTCGCCGCAGGCAGTTACAATCGCGCGCTCGGACAGCGTCGCGACAAGCTGGCGCCGAAACTCTGCGCTCGCGCGCCAATCAGTTTGGGGTGCGGCGTCGCGGGTCGCGGCCGCCCGTGCTGCATCTCGTGCGCGATCGAGCGTAAAAGCTTTCCCGGCCAGAACTTTTTCCGCCTCACGAGCCCGGACAATCGTCGCTGCGGCCCCGGCGAGCGCAAGTCGCGGTTCGCTCACCGTCGCCCCGGCGCGCCAACAAAAAGCGACCGCGACAAGCGACATTTCAAACGCTCGCCGTGTGGTCATTTTCTGATATGCGCAACGATCCCACCCAAGTGGTATGCGCACGCCAACGAGGAGAGACCCGGGCTCGAGTGCGGTGGAGCCCTTGCGCAACAGCTCCTCGACTGGAAGGAGGAGCGCCGGATCTGACGACGCTTTGATTTCACATTGCGCGTTGCAAGCAACCAGAGCGACGGAAAGATCGGAAGCTGGATCCCCCGAGCAAACGTTGCCGCCGATTGTCGCAACACTGCGAAGCTGGCGCGCGCCCATGCTTATCGCAGCCTGCGCGAGCACTGGAGCGTGTTGTCTGACAGCGGGATGGGACGCTATCGTTGCGGCGGTGGCGAGCGCTCCAATGTACAGCGTCTGATCGCGCTCGGTGATGATCGAAAGCTCTTTGATCCGTTTGAGATTGACGAGCGCTCCGACCTTCTCCGCATCGCTGCGAAGCGCGAGCGCGAGGCGCGTGCCGCCCGCAAGAAGACGTGCTCGCGAACCGAATCGATCAAGCAGCACCAGCGCTTCGTCAACAAAATTCGGTTCGAAATACTGCATGGGAGCGCCCGTCCTTCCTGCGGTCAATCGCGAGTTCCTACGCTACGTGCAGGGCTCACGGTACGGCCATTCGAAGAGCGGCACCACACGGCCCGGGCGCCAGGGAAGCCGGTGAAAATCCGGCGCGGTCGCGCCACTGTCATCGGGGAGCCGTCGGGTGAAGCCACTTTCCGTCAAGGAAGGGAAGGCACCGACACAAAGGCCTTGATCCGAGAGCCAGGAGACCTGCCCAGCCGTCTAAAGCTCTGCCTCTTCGCGCTCAAGAGGTTCATGCGATGATCCATTCCGCTGGGGCAAGCGGTACTGCGCCTTCATCGAGGGGCGGAAGCGCGTTGCCCTTGCAAGGTTCCCGCCCAGCATACGTTCGGCGCAGCGTCAGAACAAGCCGTTTGATCGTGCTCGCGCTGCTTGTGCCGTGCGCAGCGCTGTTTGCCTTGTCAATAGGAAGTGTGCGCCTGCCTCTATCCGCCATCGTCTTCACGCTTCTCCATCCAAGCGTGGTTGGAACGTCGCATGCCATCGTGTGGGATCTTCGCTTGCCGCGCGTACTGCTCGCGATGGCCGTTGGTGCCGGTCTCGGTATGGCAGGCGCGATGTTGCAAGCGATGTTTCGGAATCCTTTGGTAGATCCATATATCACCGGTGTCGCTGCGGGCGCAGCGCTTGCAGCATCTGTGGGGTTTGCGCTTGGGGTAACCTTTGCGCTGATCCCAGCGCTCGCTTTTTTTGGAGGACTCGCGTGCGCAGCGATCGTCGCTTGGATTGGCGCATCGGACGGACCAGCAGGCAGCCTGCGACTGGTGCTTGCCGGCGTCGCGGTCTCGGCCCTTGCAAGCGCGTTTGTCACCCTCATCTTGTTGCAGCGCGAGCAGACAGGCGGGCTCAGCATTCTCGCCTGGCTAGCCGGAGGGATTAGCGGCCGCGGCTGGTCAGATCTGGGTTTGATGGCTGCGTATCTTGGTGTTGGCGTTGCTGTCGCGTTTTCGCAGGTGCACGCGCTCAATCTCCTCCGATTGGGGAGCGCGGCTGCGCAGGGATTTGGCCTCGCCGTTTTCGCCGCGCGCTGGCGCATCGTTGCGGCGGCCGCCTTGATGACCGCGGCGTGCGTGTCCGTGAGCGGCATTGTCGGCTTCGTTGGCTTGATGGTGCCGCACGTGTTGCGTCGATTTATCGGCGGCGATGCACGCTGGCTGCTCATTGGCAGCGCGTTCGGTGGTGCAATCGTGGTGGTCGTTGCCGACCTTTTGGCCCGGACCGTAATGCCGCCCAGCGAAGTTCCACTTGGCGTTTTGCTTGCGTTCGTGGGCGTGCCATTTTTCCTCGTAATCGCTCGGCGGCCGGTCGAACTCTGATGATGCTGCGCGGCGAGCGGCTGACTGTTGCATACGGGTCGAGACCCGTCTTCGAGGCGGTGGACTTTGCCGTGATGCCGGGGCGCTTTGTCGCCCTCATCGGACCGAATGGCGGCGGGAAGTCGTCGCTCTTGCGCGTGCTTGCGGGAGTGCAAAAGCCGACTGCGGGTCGGATGAGCCGCGTGGGCAAAGTTGCTCTGATTGCGCCGTCGACGGATCCGCCGGGCGACTTAACACCTTTCGACCTTGCCGCGTATGGACTTGCGGCGAATCGCCGTTTCTGGCAGTGGACGCTAGCGCCGGGCGACGAGCAGCGCATCCACGCCGCGCTCGCCCGCTGCAACCTTTCCGACCGGTATGAAGATCCCATCGCTAGCATGAGCGCTGGAGAAGTACAGCGCGCGTGGATCGCAGCGGCGCTTGCAACGTGCGCCGACGTGCTGCTCATCGATGAACCGACCACGCATCTCGACCTTCGTTTCCAGATCGAGATCCTCAAAATGCTTCGAGAGTTAACTCGCTCCGGCGTGTCGGTCGTTGCCGCCGTTCACGACCTCACCCTTGCCGCGCGTTTTGCGGATGAGGTTGCTCTGCTCGCGAACGGTGCGCTCGCGATGGGGCCGCCTGACGAAGTGCTCGAGGCCAGCGCGCTCAGCGAGGCCTACGGCGTCGCCGTCTCTACGCACCGTCATCCGAATGAGGGCTATCTCATTTGCCTACCCACCTAACGAAAGGACCAGACAGCATGCGCGTCATCATTCTTCTCGTCGCCGTTGCCTTCGTCGAGTACGCCGCAGCGACCGCATCATTTGGCGCGCCGACACCCGGTCCAAGTGCTGCGCCGACACCAGGCCCAAGCGCGACGCCCGAGCCAAAGCAGTTGAGCGGCGTGGTGGTGACCGCTCAGCGCCACCAAACGCCCATCGGCCGCACCTCTCGCCAGGTCTGGATTCTGAGCGCCGCCGACCTGGAACGCCTCGGCGCAGCAACAGCGGCCGACGCCTTACGTTTCGTGCCGGGCACAATCGTGCAGGAATATGGTGCCTATGGCTCGCTTGCCACGGTTGCGCTGCGAGGTGCGAGCACGTCCCAGACGCTCATCCTCATCAACGGGGTGCCGGCAAACGAACCGGACACAGGCGTGTTCGATTTCTCAACGTTACCGGCGAGCGCTATCGATCACATTGAGGTGGTGCAAGGCGGGTCGTCAACTCTTTATGGGAGCGCCGCCATGGGTGGCGTCATCAACATTTTCACCAAAGAACCTGTGAGCGCTGGAAGCACGAATATCAGCGCGCAATGGGGATATCGTGGTGAGTTCACCGGGGCGGTCGGGGTTACGCTGGGCGCGCCAGATTTCTTAGGACGGGTTGACGTCCAGACGGTCTCATCCAACAATGAGTTCGCCTACCCTGCCTACGGCACTCTGTACCCTGCGGGCGTGCGGACCAATGACGACGCGAAGACAGAAAATACAAACGTTAGTCTCAATGGCCGTCTCGGCGAGGTCCTGGCAGCGGCAACGCTGCAAAACAATGCATCAAACATTGGATCTCCCGGGAGCGTTTTTTCACCGTTTGGACCTGCGCAGCCAAGTGGGCTCGCGCGCCAGCAGCGCGTGTATCAAAGGATGAACTTGGATTTCAATCTTCCGCTTGCGCGCAGCGAATTCGAACTGCAACTCTCAAGTGACGGTCGCCGCCTGCATTTTTACGATCCGACGCCTCCCTTTTCGTACGACACGCTAAGCAATGCGAATTCTCGGCAGATTGCGCTGCGGGCAACGATGGAAATCGGGCAATCGAATGTGGTGACGACCGGCTATGACGCGGGGAACGACACCGCTCTGTTCGACTTTACTTTCGCAGGCGTGCCGTACGCTGGACCTCCGGTGCAGTGCCAGGGCATCGCGAAGAACAAACCTTGCGTGGCCCGCGACACGACAAGCGCCGTGTACCTTCAAGATGAAGAGCATGCTCCAAATTCGCCAGTGTCGGTCAGCGCCGGAGTTCGCAACGAGCAGTTCGCGGGAACGAAATCCGTGAGTGTTCCATCAACTGGTGCGATACTCAAATTATCCGATGCGTTCGATCTCGTCGCGAACTACGGCCGGGCCTTTCGGAATCCGAGCCTAGACGAACGTTATTACCCAGGCTTCGGCAATCCTGAACTTTTGCCTGAGTATGGCGCAAGCTTCGATGGGGGCGTGCGAGCCAGAGGATCGCATAGCGATTTCAATCTCGCGTACTTCGGCGCAGACACCAACAACCTGATCATCAACGTGCCTTTCGACAAGTTCGGCGATCTGCACCCCGTCAACGTAAGCCGGGCTCGCGTCCGGGGCATAGAGTCGAGCATCTCGCATGACCTCGGACATTTCGCCCACGCTTCGATTGCGTACACGGACTATCTCCGCGCGGTGGACTACACTTTGGGATTTTCGGGCAACCGGCTGCTCTATAGACCTTCCGCAACTGCGTCCGCCAGCACGTGGGTAGAGCGTGGCACGTGGACCTACGGGCTGGACACCGTCTTCGTAGGACGTCGCTACGCAGACGAAGCCAATACAGAACTCATGCGACCCTACGTCACAACAAGCGTGCACCTGAAGAAGAGGATTAGCAGCAGGTTTGCCGTGACGCTGCAAGTCGACAACTTGGAAAACAACTCAAGCGCAGAGGATGTGCTCGGCTATCCGGTTACCGGCAGGGCTTTCTCCATTCGGGTGTCGACGCGATAGTGGCAACCGTGCGCCTGCGGGTGGTCTGTGTAGCGGCGATAGTCGTGTGCGCGAGCATCTCGGGAGCGCGAACAGAAGGATCCGGTCTTCGCGTCGTGTCTCTTGCGCCATCGCTGACCGAGATTGCCTATGCGCTGGGGTGCGGTCCGAAGCTCGTCGCCGATACAACGTTTGACGACTATCCGCCTGCTGCGACGCGTCTTACCCACGTTGCGGACCTTGTCACGGTCGATCTCGAGCGCTTGAGCACGCTCGCCCCCACGATCGTTCTCGCGCTCCACGATCAAGAGCGAGAGGCGGCGCCTATTGCGTCTCAGCTTCACATTCCGGTCGAATATCTTCCCAATCGCGATCTCGACAATCTCTTTGAGGATATTGACGGAGTCGGGAAAGCATGCGGCGACGAGGCGGGCGCGCAGCGCTTGGCTGCGACGCTTCATCGACGATTCGGGCAGCTTGCCCACGAGGTTTCGAGGTACCGCGCCCGACCGAGGGTTTTCTTCTTGGTGGATCTGCCCGGCTTTACGGTTGGCGCGCATAGCTTCTTAGACGATCTCATTCGGTTGGCGGGAGCCGTCAATGTCGCCGGCAGCATCGGTCAGCCGTATCCAAACGTCAGCGGTGAATGGCTCTTAAAGGCCGATCCCGACGTGATCATTGTGGCGCGCGAAACCAAATTCGGCCCGAGTGTGATGGCGCAGGAACCATGGCGCAGCCTGCGAGCGCTAAAAACGGGGAGCATCGTGCGGCCACCTTCCGACGATATCATCGAGCGAAATGGTCCGCGTGTTGTCGACGGTCTGGCGTGGCTCATCTCCGCTATCCACGCTCGTCGCGAATAAATTCGCGACACTACATTCTAGTCTGGCAGGTGGCTCCCGCGCTGCCCGTGCTTGCGGGGATTCTGCGGGTCCGCATCGTGAACGTCGAGTTCGCTCAAACGATAAAACACGATTTCGGTTCCTTCGTCAAAGCCGACTTTGACGAGAGGGTTGTCGCGCGGCACCGCAGGGACGATCGCGTGCACGCGACCAGTTTTGCCGACCCAGCTTCTATGAACGTCGGTGAAATAGGGCGGGGGCGGGTTGCTCGCTCGAATGGTTACCGTGCGGCCGACGAGAACGCCGCTGCGCGGCGTCACATCTGCTTGTCCGGGGTGCTTAACGTTGTCGGAATCCATCGCTGCCAACTTTGGCCAAGGTGCGCCAGCTCCTTTGACGCCCCGCGCCATCGGCTGCGTCTTCGCAACCGAAGCGGCGTTGATCGAGGCGGTAGAACAGTTGCTGAGCGCCGGCATTGCGCCTCACGATGTGCATGTGGGAGCGGTGCCCCAAGAGCGCGCAAACGATCTCGCGCAGCGCAACGGTGTGGTCGCGGATCTGCTGGCCGACGACCCTTTTCGCGGCATGGGCGAATACAGCGGTGAGGCGACCGCGCGACGCGCGGTCGACCGCGCTGGCGTTTGGGGCGCAGCGCTCGGCACGGTGGCCGGCATCCTCTTGAGTTTCACGCCTGCCGGCCACGAGATCCCGGTGCCAGCAAACCTGCAGCCGCTGGCAAACGCACTCTTGTTTTTCGTTTTGGGCCTGTTCATTGGTTCGGTTTTGGGTGCCGCGCTTGCGCCTCAACAGTCAGCTCACGCAGGGTTTCGTCTGATCGACGGCATGAACGAAGGGTCGCTCGCCTTGATTGTCTCCGCACCATCTGCGCGGGTCGATGACGTCGCGCGCGTTTTGGAAGCTTTAGGCGGATTGGACCTCACGCGAATATAGTGGAGATGGTCGATGCCGTCATCTTGGCCGCCGGGCGTTTTCGCCATGATGAAGCAGCGCGCGTAGGTAGCGAGCTCAAAGCACTTATTCGAGTCGGCAACACGACGCCGCTGCAGATGATTCTCGCGGCCGCCCGCCGCGCATCGAGCATCCGTCGCATCGTTGTCGTCGGGCCAAGCAGCATTGGCACGATGGTGACCGGCGCCGAGCTCTGGCTCGATGAGCGCGCCTCGGGCGCGGAGAACGCGCTCGCTGGTTTACGCGCGTCTGAAACTCGCAGGACGCTGCTCACCGCTTCGGACCTGCCATTTGTGACAGCCACGCACATCGATGATTTTCTTTCGCGGGTGCCCGATGACGCTGACTTTGCCTATCCGGTCTACGAGCGTGAGCAGTTTCTTGCGGCGTTTCCGGGTGGCCGCACAAAATTCGCCCATATTGGCGACGCACATTGGACCGGCGGGAGTCTTTGCGTTGTCACAACCGAGCTCGCGCTTGCACACGAACAGTTGCTGGTCCGCTGCTTCGCCGCAAGGCGAAGTCAGGTTGCCATGGCGTCGCTTCTCGGCTTGCCGATTCTGGCGCGTCACATGTTGGGTCGCTTGAGCGTTGAGCACGTGGTGCAGCGGCTTTCCCAACTCACGGGGGGCAAAGCCATTGCGGTTTTGGGGGCTTCCCCTGCGCTTGCAATGGACTGCGACTCCATGCTTGACGTTGACTACGCACAAAAACACGAATCAGGACTCGAGCGCCATGCGTAGAGAAAACCTTTTTTCCCTGTCCGTGTTTTGGTTCGCCTGGGAATTGCAATGGTCGGCGCTGCTTGGCGCCGCGCTGCAAGGACAGATCGCCCGCTTTTTCCCTCCAACAAGTCTAGGGACGGCGACCGCAGTGCTCTCCGGCTCTGGAGCGCTGCTCTCCATTCTCTCCCAATACGGCGCCGGCAGGCTCTCCGACCGACGCGGTCATCACAAGTTCTTGATCGCCGCTGGAACGATTGTCAACATTGTTGGCTTGTACGGATTCGCGCTCGCCCCATCATTTTTTGCCGTGCTCTTGGCTTTCGCCGTCGTGCAGATCGCCTTCAATGCGGCGGGTGGACCTTACCAGGCACTGATGCCGACGCGCGTTGCCGTGGGGTCGCGCAGCCGAGCTTCCGCCTACATGGGCTTTTTCCGATTGGGGGGCAACGCAGCCGGCCTGCTGCTTGCCCGCATTTTCATCCACCAGCCTGGGCCGACGGTGAGCGCTGCGACGTTCACGGCTGGGCTTGTTCATTTGGTGAGCGCGCTCTCGATCGTCCTCCTCGTTACGCTAGTCATCACGTTGCTCGGCGTTCGCGCGGACCGCCCCCTCGAACAACCAACAGGGCTCCCTGCCGCATGGCCAGCACGCGCGAGTTTCGCATGGCTGATCGGCTCACGCACTGCCGTGAGCATGGGCCTCTACTTGATTCTCCCGTTTTTTGCTTTCTATCTTCGCTTTGCGCAGCACGTGAGCGCATATCTCGCAACGAGTTTGAATTTGCTCCTCGTCATGACAGGTTGTGCGCTCGTCGGGACCGTGCCCGCGGGCATTGCCGGAGACAAAGTGCCAAAGAAGCGGATCCTCTACGGCGCCCTTGCGATGCTGGCCGTGGGTGCTGCTGCTCTGAGCCTCATTCGTGGCATGAACGGCTTGCTGCCGCTGGCCGCGCTGCTCGGGATCGGATGGGGCGCATACTATTCCGTCGACTGGGCTTTAGCGACCGTCTTGCTCCCTCCAGGCAGGGCTGGGACGCTTATGGCGATTTGGAACATCGGTGCCTCAGGCCCCCAAGTCGCAGCGCCGATCATCGGCGGCCTGCTCGTCGATCGCGTCGGTATTACTACCGGCGATCTTGCGCTCGGTTACCGATTGCTCTTCGCGCTCATAGCGATCTTCGTTACCCTCGGCGCCGTAGAGCTCGCGTTCGTTCGCGAAGAAAAGGGAGGATTGGCCAAGCAAACCGGGTAACCGCCTGTGAGTTCAGCGCCCTATTTGAGGAGAAAAGCTGCCGTGAAAAATTTGTTTCTTCTGTTCATTGCCCTCATCGCTGCTGGATTTGCCTTTGCATCGTGCGCGAAGAGCCAAAACTCGTCGGACACCGGCGCAACCTCGATGTCGTCGTCTTCAAACGCGGCGACGATGGCATCGACTGGGAACATGGTGGCGGCACAGGCGAGCCTGCCAATCCCACTTGCTAAGTTACCGGCTGCGAAGGTCGCTCCCGGTAATGCGACTGCTGGGGCGGCAGTGTTTACAGCCAATTGTGCAAGTTGCCATGGCGCGGGGGGCAAGAACGGTCAAGTTGGCCCGACGCTCGCGGGTGTGGGTCTTAAGGCGGGTCAAGTGGCGTACATGATTCGCAATCCACAAGGCGTCGACAAGAGTTCAGGCATGCCGAAGTTGCCCTTAACCGACAAGCAGGTTGCAGACGTCGCCGCTTACGTCGCCTCACTAAAATAGCGAACTCGCTGGGACGAAAGCATCGGGCGCCGCTGGCACGCACCGTGGCGCCCTTCGTTTTTCCATGACGATATGACCGTTAGCCTCCACTGGTTTCGCCGAGATCTACGGCTGCACGACAATGCGGCGTTGTCGAGCGCGGCGGCGTCATCAAAGACGGTGTACACCGTCTATTGTGCGCAGACGTCGCAACATCTCAATCCGCGTCAGCGGCGGTTTACGACCGCTGCATTGCAGAGCCTCAGGCTGGCACTTGGAAAATCCGACGCCTCGCTCAGCATGCTGACGGGCGATCCTCCTCTAGCCCTCGAGGCGGCGGCAAAGCGCTTGGGAGCGACGCGGGTCTTTAGCGCTCGGGCGTTCGACCGGACCGAGCTCGAACTCGAGCGAGGCCTACGCGCGCGCCTCAGCGCAGCGGGCATTGAACTGCACCCGGTGGGCGGCAGCGTGGTCCACGAGCCGGAGGCGATCGCGCAACTCAAACAAGCACCAGGCATCGGTTACCGAGTCTTCCCGCCGTTCTATCAGGCGTGGAAAGCGACGCCCGTCGAGCGATCCTTGCCGACTGCCTTTCCGACGGGTCGCGATCCCACTCCAGGCCCAATCGAAGAGCAAGATCCGCCGCGCGATATGCCCGAGCCAAGCGAAGCGGCGGCGCTGGAGGCCCTGTCAAGATTTGTCACTGCTCGCGTCGCCGATTACAGCACGAATGCAGAGTACCCCGGCCGCGTGGGGACGTCGGACCTCGCAGCGTACCTGCGCTTTGGATTGTTGAGCCCGCGGACGGTTTTTAACGCGGTTGCTGAGAAAATGGCTCGTACGTGGACGCTCGCGCAAGAGCGCTTGTCGATGAGCGCATTTTTGCGACGGCTTGCGCTGCGCGATTTTTTCATTCATCTGGCATATTTCGCACCCGAAGTGTACGACGAACCGCTGCAGACGAAAATGCGCGGTTTCGAATGGTCGCATGACGAGCGAATGATCAAGGCCTGGACATCGGGGAAGACCGGTTACCCGCTGGTCGACGCAGCCATGCGGCAACTGTGCATGTACGGACACGTGCACCAGCGCGGTGCGGTCGTTGCGGCCTCGTTTTGCACCGCGGACTTGGGATTGGATTGGCGCATTGGGCGGGACCTGTGGATGCGAGAACTACTCGAAGCTGATGAGGCGCTGTGCGTGGGCAACTGGCAGCGCATCGCGGGCATTGGTTCGGATCAAGCAGCCTATCCGCGCATTTACAATCCAGTACGCCAGGCGCAACTTTTTGACGCGCAAGCAATGTACGTGCGCAAGTACTGTCGCGAGCTCGCCAAGCTGCCGACGGGCGCGGCGCTCGCGCCGTGGGCGATCGGCGCGTCGCAGCAAACCGAACTTGGTTTTTTTACGCCGGAACAATACCCGCGCCCGATCGTCGATCACGAGCAAGCTGCGCGCGAATTTTTGAGCAAATACCAAGCCTATCGTCATCGCGCATGATGGACAATGGCCGCTCGGCGAAGAACTACGTGTGCATGGCAAAAGCAATCAGGGCAGGCGTTCGGTTGGGGCCGGTGGCTCTACCGCAGCGAAATGTCGTCCAGCGTCTGTCTTCGGGAGCGGGTCTGGTTGCGCGGCGCGGGCTTGAAGCGGTCCGCTCGTTGTTCGCACCGGCTTGGGTAGCAGCCCGTCCAGCGCTGCGAGATTCACGCATCGACAAGATCGCGGACAAAACCGTGCAACTTGGACGGCAAGATGTCTTGCTGAAAACGCCTTACGGACGGTTGATCGTTCCGGCAGAAGACGAGGTGCTCCTCACCGCGCTGCTGGACACCGGTGTGCTCGAGCCTGGGACGACGATCGTGATGACGCAGTTGATCCGCGAGGGCGATTTGGTCGTGGACGTCGGAGCAAATATTGGTTTACTCACGCTGCCTGCCGCCCGGCGAGTCGGCACCACGGGATCGGTCATGGCATTTGAGCCACTTCCACGTTTGGCCGATGTGCTGCGCAGAAGCATGTACATCAACGGAATATCGGATCGCGTTTCCGTGGTGGCTGCCGCTTGTGGCGACCAATCGGGGACCGCGACCATGCACGCCGCAAAGATTCTCGGCCATAGCTCGTTGCTTCCGGTTGAGGGCGAGATTCGCACGCTCGAGGTTCCGCTGCGCACGTTAGATGAATGCATTCCTGCGCATGCGCGAGTATCGCTTGTGAAGATTGACGCCGAAGGATACGAGCTGTCCGTGTGGCGGGGAATGCGCCGCATCATTGGGGAGAACCCTGATGTAGCCGTTATTGTCGAGTTCGGTCCGAGCCATCTGGCGCGCGCGGGCATCACCATCGCGGCATGGTTGGAGCCATTTGTATCCGATGGTTTCTCAGGCTTCGAGATCGATGAAGCGACAGGCCAGTGCCGGGCGCTTCGTACCAGTGGACTCGATGAAGTTTTTTCGATCAACCTGCTCTTTTTGCGGCGGCCTCAGAGCAGCTACCCAAACGTTACGTTCGCATGAGCGCGCGATCGCTTGTCATCGTGGGGGCTGGTTTTCACGCCAAGGTCGTGCTCGAAGCTGTGCTTGCCCTGCAGCGCTTTGACGTCGTAGGTCTTACCGACCCGGCTGAGCGTCAAGGCCACGTGCTCGATGTCCCCGTTCTAGGGAGCGATGACATCCTGCCTGATCTTTTGTCAAAAGGCGTGCGAACGGCAGTTATAGCCGTTGGCGACAATCGCTTGCGCCAAACGTTGGGACGCAAGCTCCGCGATCTCGGCTTTGGTTTGCCAGCCATCGTTCACCCGCAGGCATTTGTCTCGCCGACCGCCAGGGTTCTCGACGGTGCGGTCGTGATGGCTCGCGCTGTGATTGGCACCCAATCAATCATTTCCGAGCTTGCGGTCGTCAACACAGGGGCGATTATCGATCACGACAATATCATCGGAGAAGCAGCGCACATTGCTCCCGGCTGTTCGCTCGCGGGTTCGGTTCGGGTCGGCGCGCGCACGCTCGTTGGTGTTGGCAGTGCAGTGTGCCCGAAGGTAGCGATTGGTTCGGACGCGATCGTCGCCGCGGGGGCGGCCGTGATTTCCGATGTGCCAGACGGCGCGTCGGTGGGCGGCGTGCCCGCTCGAGCATTGCGCTCAACCGGCGGCGTCACCCCGTGAAGGTTGGATTGGTTTCTTCATGCGTTCCGCTCGTGTACGGGGGCGGACGAAACATCGTTGACTGGTTACATGCCAAACTCTTGGAGAACGGGCAACAGTCGGAGATCATCTACATCCCAAATACGGACACGCCGGACACCATCTTGGAGCAAATGGCGGCCTTCCGCCTCCTTCGCCTGGACGACTTGTTCGATCGCATCATCACCTTTCGTCCGCCCGCGCATGTCGTGCAGCATCCGGTCAAAGTGGTTTGGTTCATTCATCATATCCGCATGTACTACGATCTATGGAACACGCCGTATAGCCCAATGCCGGACACCGCGCGCTGGCGAGCGCTCCGCGCCGCGGTCATGCACGCCGACACCGTGGCGCTGCTCGAAGCGCGCACGATCTTTTCCAATTCGCGGATCGTCGGCGAGCGTCTGTTACGGTTCAATGGGATTGGCAGCGAAGTGCTGTATCCGCCCGTCCTTCGGCCGGAGTCGTTTACTTGCGGACCATACGGTGATGAAATTGTTTGTATCAGCCGCTTGGAGCACCACAAGCGACAACATCTTCTGGTGGAAGCCATGCGTTACACCCGCACTGGAGTACATTTGCGCCTGTGCGGGAGCAGCACGTCTCCCGAATACGCCAACTCGCTGCACGAACTGGTTGAGAGCGCAAGCCTGAACGACAAAGTTGCGATCGAAGATCGGTGGATCAGCGAGGAAGACAAGATCGCGCGGTTCGCGGGAGCGCTTGCGACCGCATATGTTCCTCTGGACGAAGATTCGTATGGTTATTCAACCATTGAGGCAGCCCAAGCACGCCGCTGCACGGTGACGCTCTCCGACGCTGGGGGCGTGTTGGAATTTGTCTCCGATGGCGAGAACGGATACGTTCTACCGCCCGATCCCGAAGCTCTTGCTCGAGCATTTGATCGGCTGTATGCCGACCGGGCTCTCGCGCGAGCGATGGGTGAGTCGGCACACGAGCAATTACAAAAACTGAACATCACGTGGGAGCGAGTTCTCGAGCGATTGCTCGCATGAGCTAATTTCTTAAAGCACTGCCTAGTGACTCCGTTACTCTCGTTATGTCAGCGAAGGAGAGCGTCGGGTAACTTGGCAGCGAAATACCCCTGGCTGCAATATCCATTGCAACTGGGAAGGCTTCGGCGCTCTGATACATGGGCATTTGGTGAGCGCAATAAAACACCGGGCGAGTCTCAATTCCCCGATCGGCCATGTGGGCCATGACCGATTCTCTGTTGGCGGAATGCGGCAGCAAGAGGCTGACGAGCCAATTCGAGCTTGCGACCTCGGACGCCGCGTGCTGAAACGTCACCGGCTGAGCGTCAAGCAGCTCTCGATAACGTGCGGCAATGTCGCGCTTGCGAGCTAAGATGTGGGCCAGCCGTTCCATCTGGGCCAGGCCGAGCGCGGCTTCGATATTGGTCATACGGTAGTTAAAGCCGAGCACTTCGTGCCAGTAGCGGCGCGTCGCCGACTGCCCTTGTCCTTTCACCAGTCGCAACTTTGCGGCCAATCGATCGTCATTGGTAATCGCCATGCCGCCCTCGCCAGTCGTGACCGTCTTGTTGCCGAAGAAACTGAACGTTCCGACATCACCGAACGTTCCAACGTGTCGGCCCCCGAGGCGCGTGCCGAGTGCTTCAGCGCAGTCCTCGACGACCCGCAACCCTCGGGCGTCCGCGAGCGCCTTGATGGCCAGCATATCGCAGGACGTGCCGTAGAGATGCACGGCCACAATGGCTTTAGTGCGCGGGGTAATTCGGCGCTCGATGTCGCTCGGGTCCAGATTCCAGTCGCTCACTTTCGACTCCGCGAAAACGGGGGTTGCACCTGTCTGGGCGATAGTGTTCACTGACGAAATGTAGGTAAAGGTCGGAACGATCACCTCATCGCCGGGGCCAATATCCAAACAATGCAATGCCAGGTGCAGCGCAACCGTTCCGTTGCAAACCGCAATCGCGTGCCGTGCCTGCGTTTCCTGGGCGATCGCGCTCTCAAACTTCGGAATGAATGCCCCGATCGAAGAGATCCACGTGCTGTCGATGCACTCGAGCACGTAACGGCGCTCGTTGCCAGACAGATCCGGTTGATAGAGCGGAATGCGGGGTGCGCTCACTCGTTTACCCTAGCCTGGCGTGCGTACAAAGCATCAAAGGCCACTCCAATGCGCTCGATTGCTGGGTCCGCTGCATCGAGACCAAACGCGCCAAGCGTCCGTCCAATGGCTTGCGCGGCCAAAAGAACCGGTCGATCGGAGATGGCCGAAGCAAGAAGCGAGAGCAGCCCATCCACATAGCGCGAGACATGCTCGCTGTCTCCTGCCAAGGCAGGTCGCATCACGGCTACTGGCCCGGCGCAGGCTTCACGAACGCAATCGAAGTCCTGTTGGGCGTGAAGGACTGCGCCAACCGCGCCGCTCGCGAACCATTCCAGAATCGCACGGGTTTGGGTTACGGCTTGGAACGCGGGCTCGAAACGATCGGCCTCTGTGCCACGAACCGATGCAATGGCCCACGCGTGGACGAGATTGGCTAAGAGGGAGTCGTGAAAAATTGCAACGGCGCCAAGCTGTGAAAAGCTGCTCAACATGCCGCCGTACAGGTTGTAATCATCACCCACGTTGACGACGATCGCGTCTGCATTTCGCAGCGCGTCGGGAGTCGAGTCGTCGCTCCAAAAGTGGGCGGTGACGGCGGACGCAAGAGGGGCGAGCTTTGCAGCCCTTCCTACTTCGGTTCGCAACACATCAATGACGTGCCCGCGCGACAAGAGCTCCACGACGATATCCTTGCCAGTCAGCGCCGCAGCGGATTGCTGGTTCCACGGCCCGCCCCAGACGATACGCAAGCTCATGCCAGGAGGCGGTCCATAATTGTTGCCCAGGTTGTCCCTCGAGATGCGTCACGTAAGGGTGGGCGTAATACTCGCGCCCTTACTGCGTTGTAGTGACGCAGTCTGTCGGCGATGCTGCGAGAACCGGCATAGATGCGCCGCGCCTGCGCGAAGGCGAGGCTGTCGGCACGCACGACTGCATCTCGGATTTGCTTGCCCCGCGAATTGGCGCAAAGAGGTGCTCGTCCTTGGTCCCACACTTCGTAGGCGTCACGATATTGATGCAGCACCCACAGCACCTTGTCTGGGTGAGGGATAAGATACGAGGGGAATCCGAGCGCGATCACTCGATCTACATTCCACAGCCGCAGGGTGCGAGCGATGAGCATTTCTTCAATGAGACGTTCGGCCGGCATCCACTGCACTGGTAGCCGTAAAGCTTCCGCCTCGGCTCCGTGATGCCGCAAACGATCCACCAGGTCCGTACACACGTCTTGTGCCTCGCCATGGACAAACGGTACCTGGCTTGTCACGACGAGGACTTTAATGAGAATCGCTCAACCGCGAGTGGAAGGATCCGCAAGCGTTTGTCCGATCCTCTCCTCCAAAATCTTGCGGCCTTCCGCGTAGAGCGCTAAGTCGACGCGATTTCCCTCGAGAATGCGTTCGACTTCCAATGCCGTCGGTTTCGACCTCGACACGATTTCGCGGTTCGGATCGGTGCTGACGTCTCGCGTCGCGCCTTCCAGGGGTTCCGGGGTTAAGACCGGCTGTTGCAACAACTCGCACAGCAGCGCCGCCGAAGGACCGAACAGTTCGCTTATCCCAACCCACGCGAAGCCACGCAGCGCAGCAATCGACTCCGAGATGATGGCGTCCTGGTTCGGCCAGAGTTGCGCGAAGCGACGGCCAAGCACTTGCCGCGCCGCTGTGTTGTAGATTCGACTCACTCCAAATTCTGAGGTCGTCTCAAGAAAGTTCATAAGCGAGCCAGATTTTGCAAGCGCGGGCCCGTTGAACGGAGGCGCCGGCAATGACGAGTTGATGTAATCCCAACGATACGAGCGCCAAAAATCATACAGCGAGACGATGCGACTCAACGGATGCCTCATGATCACGAGTTTGGCCCCACCTGGTGCCATCTCTTCCACAAAGTCCGTGGAAAAGTGTCCGGAGTAAAGGCTGTATCCGCGTACTTCGCCGGCCGTCCACTGCCACGTGCCATAAGGGGGTTGTGGACAGATTTGCGTGCGGTCAAACTTCCGGCTCAGAATGGAGAAGACCGACTTGCCCGCGCACTTGGGAATGTGCATAAAAAAAATAGGATGAGGCAGACGATGCATCGTTGCTTGTGAATCATTGTGGGGCGTGCGCAGGCAGTCCTTGGAAGGGGCGGGATTTGAAGGGCATACCCCCTAAGACCACGCCGCCAATGGTTTACCGCCGGCTCATGGCCTATGCGCGGCCATCCATTCCACAGATGCTGGTCGGCGTCTGCCTCATGGGCATCGCATCGCTTGCGACCATCGGCTACGCATTCGCGGTCAAAGGGCTGATCGGCTCGGTGCAGCAGCATAGCCTACACGCCTTGCTGTTGGCGCTCCTCGGCGGCCTGGCCCTCAACATCGTGAAGAACGTGGCCCAATACGCTGGCGGTTATACCATGACCACGGTCGGGCAGAGGGTTGTGGCCCGCGTCCGCGGCGATCTCTTCACTCGCATCCAGTTCTTGCCGCTGCCAGTGTTTGACCGCTGGCGCAGCGGTGAATTGATCTCGCGCTTCGATAACGACGTTTCGCTCATGGTTGTCGGGGTGACCTCATTACCGCTGTTCACGAGCGCTATTATCACGCTGGTCGGGGCGCTGATGTACATGTTTTACCTCGACTGGGTGCTCACGCTTGTCACCATGGCCGTTGCGCCCCTTGTGTCGTTCGCCGTGTTCCGCTTCTCGCTCATCGTGCGGAGCGCGACGAAGATTTCGCTGTCACGCATTGCCGACGTCAACGCGGCGCTGCAAGAAGCCCTCGAATCGATGCGCCCGATCAAAGCATTCCGGCGTGAGTCTTACGAAGTGAAGCGCTTTCTCGAACGTAACGATGCATACTTGGGTGCGGCTATGAAACTTGCCCAAATATCGCTGACACAAATCCCGGTGATCGATTTCTTGGTCACGGTTGGTCTGTTGGTGCTCGCCGGCGTTTCGTTCTACGAACTTGTCACCGGTCGCAAGTCACCCGCGGAGCTCGCGGCGTTTCTCACCGTGGCAATTGTTGCCAGTAACCCGATTAACCAGCTGACAAATTATTTTGGCGAGCTCAACAAAGCAATCGTCGGCGCGCGCCGTATCTTCGAGATCCTCGATCTCCCGGTCGAGGAGCATGAGGCGCCAGGGGCGCGCAAGTTGCGCAACGTGCTGGGTGAGGTTGCGTTCGAAGACGTGCGTTTCGCGTACGATGGCACAAACGAAGTGCTCAACGGCGTGTCCGCCGCCGTGCAGCCGGGGGAAATTATCGCGCTCGTTGGCCCCTCCGGTGCCGGGAAGACGACCCTTGTCAATCTGATCCCCCGATTTTATATTCCCACGTCCGGTGTCGTGCGCGTTGACGGCAATGATGTGCGCGAGGTGACGCTTGCCTCGCTGCGGGAGGCAATCGCTATCGTCCCCCAAGACCCCCAGCTTTTCTCAGATACAATCGAGCAAAACATCCGCTATGGTCGACTCGACGCGACGAACGCCGAGATCGAGGATGCGGCCAGATTTGCCAATGCACACGAGTTCATTCAGAATTTTCCAGAGGGCTATAACACGACTGTCGGATCGCGGGGCCTTCGCCTGTCAGGCGGCGAGCGCCAGCGCATCGCTATCGCACGAGCCATCTTGCGCAATCCAAAAATTCTCATCTTGGATGAGGCGACATCGAGTCTGGACGCGCAGTCCGAAGTGCTGATCAGCGAGGCGCTCGATCGGCTTCTCGTTGGTCGCACGACGTTTATCATTGCCCATCGGCTCTCGACAATACGTAGGGCAACGAAAATCCTCGTCATGTCCGAGGGAAAGGTTGTCGAGCATGGAACGCACGCCGACCTTTTGGCTCGAGGCGGGGTCTATGCAAAGCTTTATCGCACGCAAATGCTCCATCAACCGGCCAGCAATTTCTAGCTGAGGATGGCCGGTCTCGAGTGAAACCTCTGCGCGTTCTCTTTGTGGTGCGTCCTGACGCCGATAGCAAGTTCGGCGGCGACATCACGTTGGCGCGCAACAACTTCGAGGCGGTGAAGGAGCTGGGCATGGCCGCGGAGTTCGTGGAAACCGATCGGCCGGATCTGCGCGGCTACGACATCGCTCATGTTTTCAACGTGGGCCAGCCGGACGTTTGCAAACGGCAGATGGATGCATGCGAACGAGCCGGTGTTCGGGTTGCGCTGTCGCCCGTGTGGCTCGACCTGCGGGAGTTTTTTGGCCGCGCGGCGGCGTACGAACGGCTCTTTGTTCTTGGCCGGACGAGCGCAAGCGTTGACAAGGCGCTCGCGAGGTACCTCAAACGAGATTCGAATTGGTTTCTCAATGGCCGTCAGCGACGAGACCTCGAGGTTCGCTTGGCGCAGCAAAAGGCGCTGCTCGAGCGCGCCGCTGTGCTGCTGCCGAACAGCGCCATCGAGGCGCGCGATTGCCTGCTCCAGCTTAGGGTGCGCGACAGGCCCATGGTCATCGTGCCCATACCTGCCAGTCTGGAGCCCGCCGAGTACTGGCAAGAAGAGCGAAGCGGTTTGCTCGCAATTGGTCGCATCGAGACCCGAAAGAACCAAACCGGTCTGCTGTACGCGATGCGCGACGACAAGATCGACATAAACCTGGTGGGTGCCATCTATCACGCCAACTTGGCAAAGGCATGTCTGCGCTGGTGCCCTCGGGCACACTTTCATGGGAGCGTGCCGAGAGAGCAAATGCTGCAGATGCTGGGGCGCGCGTCCGTGCACGTTCTCGTGTCTTGGTGCGAAACCGCCGGCATCGCGACGCTTGAGGCTGCGGCTGCCGGTGCGAAGATCGTCGTAGGAGATCGTGGTGCAGAAGTTGAGTACTTTGGTGACGATGCGGAATACGCAGACCCAGCAGACCCAAAGTCAATCCACGCTGCGGTCGAGCGGGCGTTCGCAAGACCGTCGCGCACGCGCGGTGATTCTCTGGACCAGCGGATTCGCAAGCATACCTGGCGTCACGCTGCCGAGGAAACCTTGCGTGCTTATCAAATCGCGCTCATGTAGCCGCGCGAATGTATACGCGCGCTCACGTCCGCTTTGTTTGTTCCAACTGAGGTCGCATTGGCGCGACCGATGCATCGCTCGGCGCATTGCTTCGCCAGCCCCAGCGCAACCACGCCTCGAGGGAGCGCCACAGCAGAAGTCGTTCTGAGTTCACGAGTCGAGCAGCATTGCGCACCCGCTGCGGAAGAGTTTGCTGCGCGGCAAGCGCGTCGACCTCAGCAAAGAGCGCAGCTCGCTCGACGGAGAGGGCCGCAATCGTGGGCAACGCGGCGGCTGGATGCGATCCTGTGAAGCGGTTGGCCTTGCGAAGCAAGAGTGGCCAGACGGTCGCCGCGGTAGCGCGTTGCATCTGCTGTTCGGTCGGGGCCGGATCGGGCTGGCCAAGCGAGGCATAAAGGCGTCCCTTCTCCGCCTCTTCGCGCGGCGTAATCACATGCCCGTAATGGAACCAAACGCCCGGCAGCGCAATGCGCCAAGAAATCGGCGCAAGGCGCTCGTGAATTTTATTCTCCCAACGCGCCGCGGGGCGAAGACGAAAGAAACAGCGCGTCCGATTGAGGTCAATCCACCACGAAAACGAGCCGACGAAATGGCGCAGGTAGCCGTCCACTGCGTCAACGCCCTCGGGAAGGCGATCGAGCAGTGCCGCCATAGCCGGGAGCGCTCGCCCATGAACCTCGTCGGCGTCAACAATCAATCCCCAGCCGTTGGCAAACTGGGCCGGCGTCGCGTCAATGCATGCGTTCCGTGCTGCTGCGAAATCAGAGAACTTCGTCCGTATGACGGTGAGCCTGGCCTCGCGTGCAAAAGTGGAGTGCGCAATGGTCGTCGCGTTGGATCCCTGTACGTCGCCGGAAGTATCATTGATAACGGCGTGTGCGCAGACGCTCGCAATCGACTCCAGCGCACACCGAAGAAATGTCTCCGCTTTTGCGCCGACGATCATGTGGGCGACGATGTTATTACTTGCCACGCAAAAAGGACAATTGCCCGCGAACCATGCGCGCCTCCTTGTCAGCCCAATCCTCAACGCGATATCCGCACCGCAGACAGAAAGGTTGGCGAACGCAAACGGCGCAAGACGAGTGCCATGTCCCTTCGAGTTGGCGTTGACGCATGGAACTTGCTGGGCGACCGTCGTGGGATAGGACGATATGTGAGAGAGCTCGTCCGGTGCTGGCGCGCGTTTGGAACAGAGCGCATTCGGCCTACCCTACTCGTACCGGAGCGAGCGACGTTCTTGGCCAAAAGCAAGTACTTGCGAGAAATCGGAGTCGAAATGCCGGTTCGCTATCGCCACTTAAAACAGGACCTCGACGTCGTCTGGTATCCATGGAACGGCGTCAGCTGGGTTGCCTCGCTCCCTATGGTCGCCACTCTGCATGACGCGAGTCTCTTTGCAGCCCCACCGGACGATCCGTTGGTGAGAGAACGAGAACAACGCCCGTTTCGGGTTGCAGCAGTGCAGGCGCGTCGGATCGTCACCGATTCGGAGTTCTCAAAGAAAGAACTCGTCCGCTATCTCGAGGTCGATGCGGATAGAGTCGATGTCATCTATCTTGGAGTGAGCGCGACGTTCGCCCGCGACGAAACACAATCGGCCACGGAAGCTCTGCGATATCTGCTGTTTGTAGGCGAGCCCGAGCGTCGGAAGGGGTTACCGGTGCTTCTGGAAGCTATCGCGCAATTGCCCACCAATCTGCGCGAATCGCTTGAGTTGGTGGTGGCAGGTGCTCGTGGCCAGTATCCGCTGCCGGCAACGCCGGAGTCGGTTCGAGTCCGAACGGTAGGCTGGGTGGACGACGTGACGCTAGCGAGCCTCTATCGTCATGCGCTGGCGCTTGTCTATCCTTCGGAGTACGAGGGATTTGGTTTGCCTATACTCGAGGCGATGGCGGTTGGCACTCCGGTGATCGCCTCCGATACACCCAGCTCGCGAGAAGCGGGTGGATCGGCGGCGCTGTACGTGCCAACATCGGATGCCGCGGCGCTCGCCGCCGCGATCGGATCGGTTGCATCGGCGCCCACTTTGGTTGAAGACTTGCGACGTCGAGGTCAAGACCATGCCGCAGGTTGGACCTGGGAGCGAACGGCCCAGCAGACGTTGACGGTCCTCGAACGAGCTCTCGCCGTGTAGTCGTCTCGAGAAGAGCAAGCCCCCGACCGCTTCAGATGCGGGACGGCAAATCCGATCAAGCCAAGCGCTTTGCTTCCATTATATAGCAAGTCTGGAGCGCTGCGCTCGAGCCGCTCAGCGGCGAGAATTCACTGTCTTTTGGCTCGTCCGAGCTGGAACAACGATCGCCAGGTCGCTCTTGGCTTCGCTGCGTCCTCGTCCGGTTCGGGAGAACAAAACTCGAGCCAATTGTTCAAAGCGCGCTCCGCGCTTAGGTGCGGGTCAGCGTCGCACAAGTAACCAAGGCGCTCGAACAAGCTCTGATGGTGGGTCGCGATGCGAAGAGCGATCTGCGGCGGGAGCAACTGGCGCCACAATCCAGGCTCGCCGCGCCAAAAGTGGCGGCGGTAGGTCGCAAGCGTAGAGCGCAAACTCTTGATGCTGTTTTGCTCGATCACTTCGTGCAAGGAGTGCTCGGGGGCAAGGTTGAGGCGCTCGAGAATCGCAGACAATTCCGTTATGGGGCGCGCAACAAGTTTTTCGTACTGAGCGACTGCATCAGCGAACGGGAACCACTGCGCGCTCACCGCCAAAAGCGCGGACGCTCTTTCGCTCGTGCAATAGTCAAGGAACACTGGATCAAGAGGAGTTGCATGCGCAAGTGCAGCTTCGTCACCGCCTTCGCCGCCGAGCCAGCGCGCCGTCGCTGGTTCGCGTTTGGAAAACTGGAGAATCGAAATGAGGACGTCCAACGGATGTCTGGTGATCGTAAGGAATCGAAACTGACGATCGGTGAGAAACTGCCGAAATTCTGGCGTTGGATGAGCATGCATCGAAACAATGCACGCACGCGGCAATTCTTGCCAACCTATCTCGTCCGTCTCGTGTGCCGCATATTCCGGTAAACCGAGAGCACCCGCGAGCAGCCGCCGAAACCAGAGATTTCCCGTTCGCGGCGTGCAGCCAACAAAAAGCCGAGCGTCCACGCGACCTGTGTGCGGCGCGATGGGAAGGTTTCCTCCACCGCGCATCGGGCACACGACGCTGTCATTTATTTGTGACCTGCGAGCGTACGGAGTGCTCCCTTGTGTCCACGAGTCGATTAAGTCGAGGTGCAACCAATGAGTCCCCAGAAGTCAACCAAGAAGAGCCGAAAACTGGACTAGTCGGTCAACTTAAAGGCTTCGAGTCGGCCCAAGTGACGTTCTGGTGTACCGCATAGCAAGATTCAGAGCCGCGAGGTCGAGCAAACTGCTTTCGCACAGGTTATATTGACTAGGCGAACCTTTGTGCTATAATGTTTATCTGTGCCCAACCTGGACGAACGCTGGCTTCCCGGATCTCGTTAGAGGATACGGCCCACTCTAACCGCCCGGACCCCAAAGCGGAATCGTCCGATTTTGTTTCGCGGGCTCAAACGCCCAACGTTTTTATCCATCTATCGCTGCTGCGCAGCGATCAAACAGCGCCGACTATCGACGCGAATTGACCAAGGTACGCAAACGGGCAGAAACACGAAAGCTAACACCCGCCGCGCGCTCCAGATTCACGCGCGGTTTGCTGCGAAGGTAAGACCTAAAGAATGAAGACCGCATCCAAAGACGGCAAGACAAAGGCGGCCGCTAAGTCGGCGCGCGCTCCAAAAGAAGCGAAAGCTGTCAAAGAAAAACCAGCCAAGGTTACTAAGACGAAAGCCACCGCGAAGCGGCGCACGACCGTGCTCGCGCGAGGTCTTGCTCGCGCTCGCTCGCCGCGGCCCATCGCGCGGCTTGCCCGCCTCACGGATCCGAGGGCGGCGCTCGAAACACTCACCGAGACAAAAGGCGTCGTCAAAGCGGTCGAGCGAAGCAGCGAGGGCCGGCCTGCTCCCAATCACAAGGAGCGCTACACCTTCGCGAAGATCCCGCACGTTCTTGAGATCCCGGATCTGATCGAGCTGCAAAAAGAGTCCTTCCATTGGTTTATCACGGAAGGCTTGCGTGAAGCCTTTGCGTCGATTTCCCCCATCAAGGACTTCACCGGGAATCTGATTCTTGAGTTTGGCGAGCACAGCCTCGGCGACCCGAAATATTCGGTCGAAGAATGCCGCGAGCGCGACATGACGTATTGTGCGCCGCTGCGCGTGCGCGTGCGTCTGATCACCTCCGAATCAGGTGAGATCAAGGGCATTCCCGATCAGGAAATTTTCATGGGCGACTTCCCGCTGATGACCGACAAGGGGACGTTCGTTATCAACGGGGCGGAACGCGTCATCGTCAGCCAGCTCGTGCGCTCGCCAGGCGTGTATTTCTTAGGGGATACGGACACCAACGGCCGGCCGATCTATCGCGCGACGGTAATTCCAAACCGTGGTGCTTGGATTGAGTTCGAAACAGACAACGGGAGCAAGAACGACACGACTGAGGGGACCATTGGCGTGCGGATCGACAAGAACCGCAAGATTATGGCCACGACGTTTGTGCGCGCCCTCGACAAAAAGTACGAAAGTGACGAGGCACTCAAAGCCCTTTTTGCGGATCCTCGGACTGGTGAGGTTTCCCCCATCATACTCAACTGCTTGGAGAAGGACAAAGACGTCAAGACGCGCGAGGACGCCCTGAAGGAGCTCTACAAAAAGCTGCGTCCTGGCGAGCCGGAAAACGTGGATAACGCTGAAACGTTGTTGCGCAACACGTTTTTCGACGATAAACGCTACGACCTTGGCTCGGTTGGACGATACAAACTCAACCGCAAACTCGAAAAGCAGTTTGCCATTATGAATTTCGAGGCGCCCCGACTGGAGGATGTCAAGGATAGCCACGGCCGGGTCAAAGAGAAGGCGGTACGCCATCTCACGCGCGAGGATCTCATTGGCGTCATTCGCCATTTGATCGAGGTCGTCGAAGGCAGACAGAACATCGATGACATCGACCATCTCGGAAATCGGCGCGTGCGCTCGGTTGGCGAGCTGCTGCAGAATCAATTCCGCGTCGGTTTGCTGCGCCTGGAGCGCGTCGTGCGCGAGCGCATGACCGTTCAAGATATTGAGACCGTCACGCCGCAAGTGTTGATCAACATCCGGCCGGTCGTCGCGGCGATTAAAGAGTTCTTCGGTTCCAGCCAGTTGTCTCAGTTCATGGACCAGACGAACTCTCTGGCTGAGCTTACCCACAAGCGGCGTCTGTCGGCGCTCGGACCGGGCGGCTTGTCGCGCGAGCGCGCAGGTTTCGAGGTTCGCGACGTCCACCATAGCCATTACGGTCGCATCTGCCCCATTGAGACGCCTGAAGGTCCGAATATCGGCCTCATCGGGTCGCTAGCGACCTACGCACGCGTCAACAAGTACGGGTTTATCGAGACGCCCTATCGCATCGTGCGCAAAGGCGGGGTCACGGACGAAATCATCTATTTGACGGCCGACGAAGAAGATCAGTTCCGCATTGCTCAGGCAAATTCGGAATTGGACCAAAAGAATCGTCTGGTCGGCGACCGCGTTGTCTGCCGGTATGCTGAAGAGTACATTGAAGCCGCGCCGGCGGACGTGCATCTCATGGACGTCACCCCGAAGCAAATCGTCTCGGTTGCAACGGCGCTCATTCCGTTCTTGGAGCACGACGATGCCAATCGCGCGCTCATGGGCGCGAACATGCAGCGTCAGGCCGTGCCGCTTCTGTGCCCAGAGGCGCCGCTCGTCGGCACCGGCATGGAACACCGTGCGGCCAAAGACTCTGGTGGCGTCGTTGTTGCCGAAGAGTCCGGCGAAGTCCAATCCGTCACAGCAGAGCGGATCGAGATCAAGAACAGTAAGGGCACGGTCAAGACATACCCGCTGATCAAGTTCATGCGTTCAAACGCCGGCACATGCATCAATCAAAAACCCATCGTGTCGAAGGGCGACTCTGTGAAGAAGGGCGCCATCATCGCGGATGGCCCTTCAAGCGATGGCGGCGAGCTCTCGCTGGGGCAGAACGTGCTCGTCGCGTTCATGCCGTGGGAAGGCTACAACTACGAAGACGCGATTCTTATCTCGGAGCGCCTGGTGAAGGACGACCGCTTCACTTCGATTCACATCGAGGAGTACGAGTGCGAAGCGCGCGATACGAAGCTCGGTCCTGAAGAAATCACCCGCGATATCCCCAACGTGGGAGAAGATGCGCTGCAAGATCTTGACGAGCAAGGCATCATCCGCATCGGCGCGGAGGTCCGTCCAGAGGACATTCTCGTCGGCAAAGTCACGCCCAAGGGTGAGACCGAGCTGACGGCTGAGGAGCGGTTGCTGCGCGCAATTTTCGGCGAGAAATCACGCGAAGTGCGCGATACCAGTCTGAAAGTGCCCCACGGCGAAAAGGGTAAGGTCATCGACGTCAAGGTTTTCAAGCGTGAGAACGGCGACGAGCTCTCGCCGGGCGTCAACGAGCTCGTGCGTGTCTACGTCGCGCAAAAGCGCAAGATTCTCCAAGGCGACAAGATGGCTGGGCGACACGGCAACAAGGGTGTGATCGCCAAAGTGTTGCCGGAAGAAGATATGCCCTATCTGCCGGATGGCACGCCCATTGAGATCGTGCTCAATCCGCTTGGTGTTCCGAGCCGAATGAACGTCGGTCAGATTATGGAGACGCATTTGGGCTGGGCCGCGAGGCTCTTGGGCTTCCAGATCGCGACGCCAGTCTTCGACGGCGCTCGCGAGGCTGACATCTGGGAGTGGCTAGAGCGCGCGAATCTCTCGAAAATCGGCAAGACCCAACTTTTCGACGGTCGCAGCGGGCTCCCGTTCAATCGCGAGATTACCGTTGGCTACATTTACATGATGAAGCTTGCGCATCTCGTCGACGATAAGATTCACGCGCGTTCGACAGGTCCATACTCGATGATCACGCAGCAGCCGTTGGGCGGCAAGGCGCAGTTCGGCGGGCAGCGCTTCGGCGAGATGGAGGTCTGGGCGCTAGAGGCATACGGTGCAGCCTATACGCTCCAGGAGCTGTTGACCGTGAAGTCTGACGACGTCGTCGGCCGCGTGAAGACCTACGAGGCCATCGTCAAAGGCGAGAACGTCCTCGAGCCTGGTGTCCCCGAGTCGTTCAAGGTTCTCATCAAAGAGCTGCAATCGCTTGCGCTCGACGTCAAGGTGCTGACAGAGAACCGCGAAGAGATCGAAATCCGCTTGACCGATGAGGACTTCGGCGAGAAGGCGAGCGAGATCGGATTGCTCATGGGCGATGAGGATCCAAAGCTCGTCGCGCCCGCGCCGACTACCGCGGCTTCTCGGCCGCGCCGCGCCGGTGCAGAAGGCGAAGCCGAGGAGGGCGAGCCGCTGGGTGCCCCAGCGAGTACGGCCGTCCTCGACGCGGAGACAGAAGACGAAGACGAAGAGGTCGACGGAGCGGAAGAAGTCTCACTCGAGAGTCTCGGCGAGGCTGGACTCGGTTCGATCGAGGATGTCGAACCTTAGGAAGCATTTATCGCGAATACATTCGCGGTGCCACACAACTATGGGATCAATAAATGTTAGATGTAAATAACTTCGACGCGATGCGGATCGGGCTTGCGAGCCCGGAACAGATCCGCGCGTGGTCTTTCGGCGAAGTCAAAAAGCCGGAAACGATCAATTACCGCACGCTCAAACCCGAGCGCGACGGTTTGTTCTGCGAAAAAATCTTCGGCCCAACCAAAGATTGGGAATGTCATTGCGGCAAGTACAAGCGCATTCGCTTCAAGGGGATGATCTGCGATCGCTGCGGGGTTGAGATCACCCGCGCGAAAGTGCGGCGCGAGCGCATGGGCCACATCGAGCTGGCGACGCCCGTCTCGCATATTTGGTATTTCAAAGGCGTGCCGAGTCGCATCGGCATTCTCTTGGACATGTCGCCGCGCCAACTCGAGAAGGTCATTTATTTCGCCGCCTATATCGTCATCGATCCCGGTGGAACGCCACTCGAGAAGCGTGAGATCCTCACCGAACAAAAGTACCGCGAGCATCGCGAAAAGTATGGTAACGCATTTCGCGCCGGCATGGGAGCCGAAGCGGTGCGCGAGCTTCTGCGCGACCTCAACTTGCACAAACTGCAGACCGAGCTCCGCAAAGAATTTCAAGAGACCTCAGGCCAAAAGCGGATCAAGGCGATCAAGCGTCTTGAGGTGGTTGAGGCGTTTCTGCATTCCGGCAACAAGCCCGAGTGGATGATCCTCTCGTCGGTGCCGGTCATTCCCCCCGAGTTGCGTCCGATGGTGCAGCTTGACGGCGGCCGCTTTGCAACGTCGGATCTCAACGATCTGTATCGCCGCGTCATCAATCGCAACAACCGGCTGAAGCGCCTGCTCGAGCTCTCCGCTCCGGAGATCATCATTAAGAACGAGAAGCGCATGCTGCAAGAAGCAGTCGATGCGCTCATCGACAACGGACGGCGCGGACGACCGGTGACCGGGCCAAATAACCGCCCGCTCAAGTCGCTGTCGGACATTCTCAAAGGTAAGCAAGGTCGCTTCCGCCAGAATTTGCTCGGCAAGCGCGTCGATTATTCGGGCCGCTCGGTGATCGTCGTCGGGCCGAATTTGCGCCTGCATCAGTGCGGGTTGCCAAAAGAAATGGCACTCGAACTCTTCAAGCCGTTTGTCATGAAGAAACTCGTCGATCGCGGTCAAGCGCATAACATCAAGAGCGCCAAGCGAATGGTTGAACGCGTGCGGCCGGAAGTGTGGGACGTCCTGGATGAAGTAATCAAGGATCATCCCGTGCTGCTCAACCGCGCGCCGACGCTTCACCGCCTGGGCATTCAGGCGTTCGAGCCGGTGCTGGTCGAGGGCAAGGCGATTCAAATCCATCCGCTCGTCTGCACGCCGTACAACGCCGACTTCGATGGCGACCAGATGGCCGTTCATTTGCCGCTGTCTGCAGGCGCCCAGGCAGAGGCTCGCATCCTCATGCTCAGCAGCAACAATATCTTGCAGCCGTCGTACGGCAACCCCGTATCGATTCCGACGCAAGATATGGTACTTGGACTTTACTATCTGACCATCGATTCCAAGACCGCCGGCGCGACGCCCAACGCACCGCGCAAGGATGGTCGCGTGGAACTGCGTTCGTTCTTCTCGGAGCAGGAAGCGCAGATTGCCTACGACGCAGGCGCCATCTCGCTCCACGAACCCGTCCGCGTCCGTTGGCGCGACGGTCAGCTCGTCGAGACGACCGTCGGGCGTGTAATCTTCAATGCCGCATTTCCGGCTGGGTGGCAGCATCCATTCGTCAACCGAACCGTGGACAAAAAGGGCCTAACGCAGTTGATCGCAGATTGCTACCGGCATTACGGCAACGCGGAAACGGCGGGTTTTCTCGATTCGATCAAGGCGCTCGGCTTCCGCTTCGCGACCGTTTCGGGCACGACGGTGTCGATCAGCGATATCGTGATTCCTAAAAAGAAGGCCTCGCTCATCGCGAAAGCCGACGCGCAGGTCGTGCAAATCAACGAGCTGTATAAAGAAGGTCTCCTCTCGGACGACGAGCAGTACAATAAGACGATCGACGTCTGGACTAAGACCGGCGAAGAAGTAACGCAGGCGATGCTCGAGGAGCAAGACCGGCTGAACTCCATCTTCATGATGGCGACATCGGGTGCTCGAGGCTCCATCGCGCAGGTGAAACAGATCGCCGGCATGCGTGGACTCATGGCAGACCCGTCAGGTCGCATCTTGAGCATTCCAATTAAGGCCAACCTCAAAGAAGGCCTCACCGTGCTCGAGTACTTCATCTCGACCCACGGCGCGCGAAAGGGACTCGCCGACACAGCGCTGCGAACCGCTGATTCTGGTTATCTGACGCGGCGTCTGGTCGACGTTGCCCAAGACGTCATCGTGCGTGAAGAAAACTGCAACAGCGAGCGCGGGATTTCTGTCAGCGACATCGCCGAAGGCAAAGAGATCATCGAGCCTCTCGTCAACCGCATCGTTGGGCGCTATTCGTTGCACGACATCAAGGATCCATCGAATCCATCTGAACTCTTGGTCAAGTCCGGTCAAGAAATCGACGAAGACGCAGCGGCGCGCATCATCGCTGCCGGGATCAAAGAAGTGTGGATTCGCTCGGTGCTCACCTGCGACGCACGCGTCGGCGTGTGCGCGGTATGCTATGGGCGCAACTTGGCCACCGGCGGAGTCGTTGACATCGGCGAAGCGGTGGGCATCATCGCGGCCCAGAGCATCGGCGAACCGGGCACGCAGCTGACGCTGCGCACGTTCCATACCGGTGGCGTCGCATCCGAAGACATCATTACTGGCTTGCCGCGCGTCGAAGAGCTCTTCGAGGCGCGCAAACCCAAGGGACAAGCGATCATCACCGAGGAGGCAGGCTCCGTGCACATCGCAGAGGAGAAGGGCATCCGCGAGGTGGTGGTCACAGATTCGGAAGGCGAAGAACACATTTACGAAATTCCGTTCAACGTGCACCTTACTGTCCACGACGGCGATCGGGTCGTGGCGGGCGATCAGCTCATCGAAGGGTCGGTAAACCCTCACGACATCTTGCGCATCAAAGGTGAAACTGCATTGCAGAATTACCTTGTGCAAGAAGTGCAAAAGGTTTACCGGAGCCAGGGTGTGGACATCAACGACAAGCACATCGAAGTCATCGTGCGAAGTATGTTGCGGAAGAAGAAGGTGACAGACTTCGGCGAGACCAGCCTCTTGCCCGGTCAGATGATGGATGCAGAGAAGTTCCTCGAGGAAAATGCCAAGGCGGTCGCGGGTGGTCTCGAACCGGCCAAAGCGGATACGGTACTGTTAGGAGTGACCAAAGCGTCGCTTGCCACAGAATCGTTTCTGTCAGCGGCCTCGTTCCAAGAAACGACCCGCGTGCTCACGCAGGCAGCGATCGAAGGCAAATACGATCCGCTGCTTGGGTTGAAAGAAAACGTCATCATCGGGAAGTTGATTCCCGCGGGCACGGGCATGCCGCGGTATCGTTCCGCACAGACCACTGTCCGTGGACGGCCGACTTTCCGCGAATCGGACATCTTCTCTGACGTTCCTGAGGAGCCGTTGGCGAGCGAGTTGGGAGCAGCTGAAGACCTTGCCGTGGCGGAGTCGGTCGTTGAAACCGAGCCCGAGGCAGCGCAACCTGTGGAGTCCGCGTTCGAGCGGGTCGCGGAAGAGATAAACCGCGACGGCTGGGATGCGGAACTTCCATCTTCGGAAGCGCAGCAAGGCGACGCAGAGCCAGTTGAAGTGAGGGAGAGCGAACCAGACGCTGTGGTTTCGGATGCGGGAGAATCCATGGTGGATCCCATAACCGAACCGGAGCCCGAACCCGCCCCGCCCTCTGACCTGGAACTCTAACGAGGGGAACCTGGCCACGCTATAGCGGCCTTGACGCTGCGGCGTACCGTCTGGTAAAATACGTTGGTTGCGGGTCTCCTTTCGGGAACCCCCATTTTCAGGCGGTTTTTTCTCCCAGTTCGCACCGCGGATGTCCTATAGGGGGCGGTTTGGCGCCGTCTCCGTCGCTGTGCCTGGGCGCAGAATCCCGAAAGCCGGACTGTCAAGGTCCGCCGCTCCACAATCACTTGAAGAGGTTTTTGGTTGCCGACAATTAGTCAGCTCGTGCGAACTGGTCGCAAGCAGATAAGAAAGAAATCGAAGTCTCCGGCATTTCTCGTGTCGCTCACGGGAGCCAAGCCGGGTCATCCCGATTTGCCCCAACGCACGAAGTTTATCGCCAAGGGTAACCCGCAACGCCGTGGCGTCTGCACGCAAGTCAAAACAGTGACGCCCAAAAAGCCTAACTCGGCGCTGCGGAAAGTCGCCCGCGTACGACTCACCAACGGCATCGAAGTGACGGCGTACATTCCTGGCATCGGCCACAATTTGCAAGAGCACTCGGTTGTCCTCATTCGCGGCGGCAAGGTGAAAGATCTGCCGGGCATTCGCTACCACATCATCCGAGGTACGCTGGATGCGCAGGGCGTTCAGAACCGCAAACAAGGGCGCTCGAAGTACGGCGCCAAGCGGCCGAAGGCGTAAACGATGCCACGCAAGGGACCTGCCTCCAAACGTCAGGTGCTTCCGGATCCGCGTTTTGCGTCGCGGACCCTGGCGCGCTTCATTAATAAGATCATGTTACGCGGCAAGAAGAGCACGGCGGAGCGCATCACCTATGGTGCGTTTGAGATCCTTAAAGGCAAGACACAAAAAGATCCTATGGACGTTTTCACTCAAGCACTCAATAACGTCATGCCGCTCGTCGAGGTTCGCCCCCGGCGCGTCGGCGGAGCCACGTATCAGGTGCCGATGGAAGTTCGTCCTGACCGGCGTCAAGCCATGGGCATGCGCTGGTTGATCAGCTTCGCGCGCAATCGCCCGGGCCGCACGATGGAGGAGCGCCTCGCGGCTGAGTTGTTGGACGCGGCGAACAACCAGGGTGCGGCGGTGAAGAAGCGCGAGGATACGCACCGCATGGCTGAGGCGAACAAAGCATTCGCGCACTATCGATGGTAATGTCAAGCACGCAACAAAGCGAAAAGAAGGCCACAATCTCTTCGCGTCAATACTCGCTCGCCAATACTCGAAACATCGGCATCGCGGCCCACATCGATGCGGGCAAGACGACCACGACCGAGCGTATTCTTTTTTACACCGGTCGCACCCACAAAATGGGCGAGGTGCACGAGGGCGCCGCGACCATGGATTGGATGGAGCAAGAGCAGGAGCGCGGCATCACGATTACCTCGGCCGCGACGACGTGCATCTGGCGCGACACGCGTATTAATATTATTGATACGCCTGGCCACGTGGACTTTACCGTTGAAGTGGAGCGCTCCATGCGGGTGCTCGATGGACTGATTGCCCTTTTTGACGCGGTGGCCGCCGTGCAACCCCAAAGCGAGACGGTCTGGCGCCAAGCAAACAAATACCGCGTTCCGCGTGTCATCTTCATCAACAAGATGGATCGCACGGGCGCTGACTTTTACAACAGCGTCGACAGGATCCGAGAGCGCTTAGGAGCGCGCGCGGTGCCCATCATGCTCCCCATCGGCGCCGAAGACAAGTTCGTCGGATTCGTCGACCTGCTCAACATCAAGGCGACGATCTACACAGACGACCTTGGCAAGACCATGACCGACACGTCAGTGCCGGCCGATATGAAAGACTTGATCGTGCGCCACCGTGCGCAACTCATCGAAGCCGTTGCGGAAACGGACGAGCACCTCACGGAAAAGTTCATCGAAGGCAAGGACATTTCGGCGTCAGAAATCGCGAAGGCGCTGCGCGCCGCCACCATCAAAGGCATCGTCGTTCCGGTGCTGTGTGGAGCAGCATTCAAAAATAAGGGCGTGCAGCCGTTGCTTGACGCGGTCGTGGACTACCTGCCTTCTCCCATTGATTTGCCCGACGTCGCGGGCGACGACCCGGACCATCCGGGCCAAAGAGTTTCGCGCAAGCCGTCCGATGACGAATACTTCTCCGCGCTGGCATTCAAGATTATGACCGATCCCTTCGTCGGCAAGCTGACCTTCTTTCGGACTTACTCCGGCAAGCTAACGGCGGGTTCGTATGTCTACAACTCGACGAAAGGCCAGCGCGAGCGCATCGGCCGCATCTTGCGCATGCATGCGAATCACCGCGAGGACGTCGACAGCGTGGAAGCAGGCGATATCGCCGCTGCCGTGGGTCTCAAGAACACGACCACCGGCGACACACTCTGCGATGAGAAGCACCCGATCATCTTGGAGAACATTACCTTCCCGGAACCGGTCATCAGCCAGGCAATCGAACCGAAAACCAAGGTCGATCAAGAAAAGCTCGGCCAGTCGCTTGCGAAACTTGCCGAAGAAGACCCTACCTTTAAGATGTATACGGACGAAGAAACAGGGCAAACAATCATTTCCGGCATGGGGGAGCTCCATTTGGAAATCATTGTCGACCGGCTGCTGCGAGAGTTCAAGGTGCAGGCCAATGTCGGCAAGCCGCAAGTCGCGTACAAAGAGGCAATCACGAAAACCGCCGAGGCGCAGGGCCGCTACGTGCGGCAAACCGGCGGCAAGGGGCAATACGGCGACGCTTGGATCCGAGTGGAGCCGTTGCCGCCCGGATCCGGCGTGGAGTTCGAGAGCGAGATCGTCGGCGGCGTCATTCCGAAGGAATTTATCAAACCGATCGAAGCTGGCTTGCGCGAGGCCGCGCTGTCTGGCGGGCTGGCCGGCTACCCTGTGGTTGATTTCAAAGCGGTTGTTTTCGATGGCTCGTATCACGACGTCGACTCAAACGAAATGGCCTTTAAGATTGCAGGCTCGATGGCATTCAAAGAGGCGAGCCGCAAGGCAGGCCCGATCATCAAGGAACCGATCATGGCGGTCGAAGTGGTCACGCCAGATAATTTTTTGGGTGAAGTCATCGGTGATTTGAACTCGCGACGCGGCCATGTGCTTGGCATGGAACCGGAACCCGGTGGAACGCAGAAGATCAAGGCCAACGTGCCGCTTTCTGAGATGTTTGGCTACGCAACGGACCTGCGCAGCCGCACGCAAGGGCGTGCAACGTACACCATGGAGTTCGCGCACTATGCGCAAGTGCCAAAGAGCATCGAAGAGGAAATTGTCGAGAAGAACACGGGCAAAGCAAGGCGCTAATGTAGTCGCGCGAATTTATTCGCGCGTTCGGAGATAAGAAATGGCGAAGCAAAAATTCGAGCGGACGAAGCCGCACGTCAACATCGGCACGATTGGTCACGTGGACCACGGCAAAACGACGCTGACGGCTGCCATTACGAAGGTGTTGGCAGAGTCGGGCACGGGGACCAAGAAGTTGGTCGTGGATCAGATCGATAACGCGCCGGAAGAGAAAGAGCGCGGGATAACGATCCAGCTGTACCACGCAGAGTACGAGACCAAAAAGCGCCACTACAGCCACGTGGACGCACCCGGTCACGCCGACTACATCAAGAACATGATCACAGGCGCCGCGCAGATGGACGGGGCGATCTTAGTAGTGTCGGCGGCTGATGGCCCGATGCCCCAGACGCGGGAGCACATTTTGCTGGCACGCCAAGTGGGCGTGCCGTATTTGGTGGTGTTCCTCAACAAGGTGGACATGGTGGACGACCCCGAGCTGATCGACTTAGTGGAGATGGAAGTGCGCGAGCTTTTGTCTGCCTATAAGTTTCCCGGTCATGAGATACCGGTGATCCGGGGGAGCGCGCTCAAGGCCTTGGAAGAGACAAGCCCTGGGGAGTGGTCAAAGAAGATCATCGATCTGATGGATTCGGTCGACGCGTATATCCCGGTACCGCAGCGCGACGTCGATAAGCCGTTCCTGATGCCGGTGGAAGACGTGTTTACGATTACGGGCCGAGGGACGGTTGGCACCGGTCGGGTGGAGCGTGGCCGGGTGAAAGTCGGCGACGAAGTCGAGATCGTCGGCTTAGTGGATAAGGCGCGCAAGTCTGTGGTGACCGGCATCGAGATGTTTCGCAAGCTGCTCGACGAGGGCATCGCGGGGGACAACATCGGGGTGCTGTTGCGCGGCATCGAGCGCGACGATATCGAACGCGGTCAAGTGTTAGCCAAGCCCGGTTCGATCAAGCCGCACAAGAAGTTCGAAGCCGAAGTGTACGTGCTGTCCAAGGATGAGGGAGGGCGTCACACGCCTTTTTTCTCGAACTACCGTCCGCAATTTTACTTTCGGACGACGGATGTGACGGGTTCGATCAAGCTGCCCGAAGGGGTGGAGATGGTGATGCCGGGTGACAACGTGCGCATGGAGGTGGAGTTGATCACGCCCATCGCCTGCGAGGAAGGCTTGCGCTTTGCCATTCGCGAGGGTGGCCGCACGGTGGGTGCCGGCGTCGTGACCAAGGTAACCGAGTAACCATATGGCAGGCAAGATTCGGATCAGGCTGCGGGCCTACGATCACAAGATCCTCGATCAATCGGCAGAGCGCATTGTTGAGACAGCGAAGCGCACTGGCGCGTTTGTCTCGGGGCCAGTGCCGCTGCCGACGGAGATCGAGCGCAGTTGCGTGCTGCGCTCGCCGCACGTTGACAAAAAGAGCCGGGAACATTTCGAGATTCGCACGCACAAACGGCTCATCGATATCCTGCAGGCTTCGGCGAAAACGATGGACGCGCTGATGCATCTCGACCTGCCCGCGGGCGTGGACATCGAACTCAAGGCATAACGACATGAAACACATTATTGGACGCAAGCTCGGCATGACGAACGTCTTCGCGCAAGATGGCGCAGTCGTTCCTGTCACGGTCATTTCCGCGGGGCCGTGTCAAGTGATCGAGCGTAAGACCGCGGACAAGCACGGGTACGATGCGGTCGTCTTGGGATTCGAGGACGCTAAGTTTAAGGGACTGACAAAACCGATGCGCGGCCGCTTCGAGAAACTCAATGTCGCGCCCAAAGCCGTGCTGCACGAGTTCCGAGGCGAGACGGGCGACGCTAAAACGGGCGATATGGTCACAGTCGAAGGCTTTGAGGTTGGCGATATCGTGGATGTCACCGGTTTCTCAAAAGGTAAGGGCTTTGCCGGAATCATGAAGCGCTGGAATGGCAGTGGCGGCGGCGCAAGCCATGGTTCGATGATTCATCGCCAACCGGGAAGCGCGGGCGACACGAACGCGGCCAAAACGGTGAAGGGCAGCCACAGGCCCGGCCATCTCGGGGTGGAGCGCATCACCACCCTCAACTTAGAAGTGATCGGCGCTGACAAGGAGCGCAATCTGCTGCTCGTCCGCGGCGCGGTGCCGGGCGGGAAGCGCGCCATTGTGCTCGTTCGACCGGCCGTGAAGGCAAAGCGCAAGGTGAAGGCGTGACCGCGTTACAGATCGATAAGTCTGGCAAGACCGTGGGCAAGCTCGAGATCCCGGCAGTGTTCTCACAGGCGCCGAAGATTTCAGTCATGCATCAAGCGGTCGTGCGCCAGCTCGCCAACCGTCGCGCGGGAACAGCGGATACCAAGACTCGCGACGAGGTTTCTGGCGGTGGACGCAAGCCGTGGCGCCAAAAAGGCACCGGACGCGCGCGGCACGGGAGCATACGCTCGCCGCTGTGGCGCAAGGGCGGGGTCGTCTTTGGTCCACATCCGCGTTCGCATGCGAAAGGCATGAATAAGCGCGCACGCCGCAGCGCCTTGGCTATGGCTGTCGCGGTCAAAGCGCAAGCCGGCTCGTTGTCGGTGATCGACGCGGACGATCTCAATCCGACCAAAACCAAAGAGCTGCAAGCGGTGCTATGGCAAAACGGTCAGGGCGATTCGGTGCTGCTCGCCGTGCATGCGACCGGTGACCACCACGCGCGCGCTATCTACCTGGCTGCGCGCAATTTGCGCCGCGCGAAAGTATGCTCGTACGACGACCTCTCAGTGGATTCCATCTTACGATTCGATCGTCTCGTGGTCAGCAAAGCGGCCCTAACGGCGCTCGCAGAGGTGTGCGGTGGCTGAAGCGCGTCGCACCATTGTCAAACCAGTCGTTACCGAAAAATCCATCGCCCAAACCGCAGGCGCGCAATACACCTTTGCCGTGTCGTTCGAGGCGAGCAAACATGCGATCGCCGAAGCAATTGAAAAACTGTTCAAAGTGAAAGTGCTGCGGGTCAATACGCAGCGGGTGAAAGGCAAGCACAAGCAGGACATGCGCCGTCGCACGCGCAGGCCATCGGTCAAGCGCACCGATTGGAAAAAGGCGGTCGTCACGCTCCGTGCCGGCGACAAGATCGAACTCGGAGGCGTGAATTATTTTGAATCGTAACGCTCATCGAGCGGACCTAAAGGTCCGCTGCTACACGGGACCGTGGTTATGCCGCTAAAGACATTTAAGCCGACGTCGCCGGGACGCCGTTTTGCTGCGATCGCCACGTTCGAGGAGCTCACCAAGAAGAAGCCAGAGAACGCTTTACTTGAACCGCTCAAGAAAAACGCCGGCAGAAACTTCAACGGGCACATTACCGTACGGCATCGAGGCGGCGGTCATAAAGTCATGTACCGGCGCATCGATTTCAAGCGCAACAAGGATGGGGTGCCCGCGAAAGTTGCGGCTATCGAGTACGATCCCAACCGCTCGGCACGGCTGGCACTGCTTCACTATCGCGACGGCGAGAAGCGCTATATCTTGGCGCCGCTCGGCTTGGCGGTGGGCGATGTCCTCGTGTCGGGCCCGGCAGCGGACATAAAGACCGGTAATGCTTTGCCGCTTTCCAACATCCCCGTGGGCTCGGTCATCCACAACATCGAGCTCTCGCGCGGCCAAGGCGGCAAGCTCGTGCGCTCGGCGGGTGGCGCGGCGCAACTGATGGCAAAAGAAGGGGACTACGCGCAGATCCGTATGCCTTCGGGCGAAGTGCGCAAGGTTGCAGTGGTTTGTCGTGCGACGATCGGCCAACTCGGCAACGTCGATCACGAAAATCAAACCGTCGGTAAAGCTGGTCGCTCGCGCTGGTTGGGTCGCAGACCGCACGTTCGCGGCGTCGCGATGAACCCCGTCGATCACCCGCATGGTGGCGGCGAAGCGCGCTCGACGGCGGGCCGCCCTCCCACCACTCCTTGGGGTGAGATGACGATGGGCAAGAAGACGCGCCGCACCAAGCGCACGACAAAGTTCATCGTGAAGCAACGGGGTAAAAAATGAGCCGCTCCTCAAAAAAGGGTCCGTACGTTGCGGATCACCTGCTCGTTCGAATCGAGCGCATGAATGCGGCGCGCGAAAAGCGCGTGATCAAGACGTGGTCGCGCGCATCGACGATCGTACCCGCCATGGTCGGGCACACAATCGCGGTGCACGATGGCAAGAAGCACGTACCGATCTACGTGCAGGAAAATATGGTGGGCCACAAGCTGGGTGAATTCGCGCCGACGCGACTGTTCCGAGGTCACGGCAGCGGTGCGGCCTCCGCAGAAAAAGTGGAAGTCAAATGACCTCTATTGTAGGGGGCGATTGGAAAATCGCCCCAGCACAAGCTGTAGCGGGCGGAAAGCCCCGCACAAGCTGTACAAGTCGCCCCAGGGAATTAGAATGGAAGCAAAGGCAACGGTCAAGTTCCTCCGCGTGCCGCCTCGTAAGGCGCGCCGCGTCGTGGATGTTATTCGCGGGCAGCGCGTAGATCGCGCGCTGACGCTGCTCGATTTCGCGCCGGTCTCGGCGGCGAAGGCGATCCAGAAAATCATCCGCTCCGCCGCTGCAAATGCTGAGAACAACCACGGGATGAAACCCGGCGATCTCGTCATCGCGAAAGCGACGGTCGATGGCGGCCCATCATTCAAACGGCTGGAAGCGAGAGCTCGCGGCCAGGCTGGCTTTAAGAGAAAGAAGATGTCACACGTGACGATTATCGTGACCGATGGAGAGGGCGAATAGTGGGCCAGAAAGTCAACCCCATCGGCTTCCGGCTTGGCATAACGCGTACGTGGGATTCGCGTTGGTTTGAGGGCAAGCAATATCGAGAGCGCCTGCATGAAGATCTGCGCATGCGCGAGATCGTCGACGGCCTCTCCCGCTCTGCTGCGGTGTCGAGGATGGAGATCGAGCGGCGCGCGAATCAGGTCCGCATTGTCATCAACACGGCGAAGCCGGGCATCATCATTGGCAAGCGCGGCGCCGGCATCGAAGAGCTTCGCAAGCAATTGGAAAAAGAGTCGGGCAAACAAGTCAACGTCAATGTTGTCGAGATCAAGCATCCCGAGTTGGACGCGAAACTCGTTGCCAACAATATTGTCGATCAGCTCGAGAAGCGGATTGCCTTTCGCCGCGCCATGCGCCAAGCGATTCAACGAACCATGAAGGCCGGCGCCAAAGGCATCAAAGTGCAAGTCGGGGGTCGCCTCGGCGGCGCCGAAATCGCGCGTGTCGAGCGCAACTTTGAAGGCAAGGTTCCACTGCACACGCTGCGGGCAAACATCGACTACGCGCACAGCGAAGCGTACACGACCTTTGGTCGCATCGGCGTCAAGGTGTGGGTCTATCTGGGCGAAGTGCTACCCGACGCCAAGGCGAAGCCGGAAAGTGCCGCGCCCATGGCGGCGCGGAGTGCCCGCGTGCCTCGTCAACGCGCGGCACGCCCAGACCAGAAGCCACAAGAGCCTATTGCTGAAGCCCCGAGCCCGCCCGCTTCGCCCAGCGTGCAACCCACACCAGAGACGGCGCTTGCGGTCGAACCCAAGGCAGAGCTCGCAACCGAGGAACCCGCGGGACCCCTTGTCGCGGAACCGACGCCGCCACCCACGCAGGAGAGCAAAGAATAATGTTGTTGCCCAAGCGAGTCAAGCATCGTAAAGTGCAGCGCGGACGGATGACCGGGCGTGCGCAGTCGGGCAATGATTTGCACTTTGGAGAATACGGATTGCAAGCGCTCGAGCCGGCGTGGATCACCAACCGTCAAATCGAAGCCGCTCGTATCGCTATGACGCGTCACATCAAGCGCGGCGGAAAAGTCTGGATTACGATTTTTCCGGATAAGTCGTATACGAAGAAACCTGCGGAAACGCGGCAAGGTTCCGGCAAAGGGCAACCAGAGGGTTGGGTTGCGGTCGTGCGCCCTGGGCGGGTGCTCTTCGAACTCTCCGGAGTCGACGAACTTGTCGCTAAGCAAGCCTTACGGTTGGCAGCCTTCAAGTTGCCGATCCGTACGAAAGTATTGCGTCGAGAGAGGGCGGGTGTTGCATTTGAAGCCTAGCGAACTGCGCAGCTTGCGCGAGCTGACCAATCACGAGCTCGAAGAGAAGCTTGCGGCCACCAAGGAAGAGCTGTTCAATTTGCGCTTCCAGCTCGTGACCGGGCATTTGGAAGATCACGCGACTGTGAGCAAGCTGCGTCGCCACATCGCACAATTGTACACGATTTTAGCCGAGCGAAAGCTGGCTGGGTAATGATGGAACAGACTACCGCGCGCACGATGCGCAAAACAAAGATCGGCCGCGTGGCTTCAAATTCCATGCGCAAGACGATCATCGTGGTGACGGAATCGCGCACCGCTCACGCGACCTATGGGAAAATCCAGCGCCGCTCGCAGCGCTTTGCCGCGCACGATGAGCGCAACGAGGCCAAGGTCGGTGATCTCGTGCGCATTGTGGAGACGCGACCGCTTTCTGCTCACAAGCGTTGGCGGCTCGTGGAAATTGTGGAGCGCGCTCAAGTGATCAGCGCCCAAACACGCCTGAAGGTGGCAGATAATTCAGGAGCGAGAGAGCTCATGGTCTTTCACGTGAGTGGAGGCTCGCGCCATCCGTATGCCTTCGTGGGCGATGTCGTCGTCGCGACCGTCAAAAGCGCCATTCCCGGCGCCGCGGTCAAGAAAGGCAACGTGGTGAAAGCCGTCATCGTGCGCCAGAAGAAAAAGATGCGCCGGCCGGACGGATCGTTTATTCGCTTCGACGAGAATGCCGCCGTCCTCATCAACGACCAGAAGAACCCTCGCGGCACGCGCATCTTCGGCCCGGTGGCGCGCGAACTTACGGGATCGCGATTTTATGAAGATTATCTCGCTTGCTCCGGAGGTGCTGTGATGGCGACGAAACTGCGACTAGCAGCAGGCGATACGGTCGTTGTGCTCGGCGGCAAAGATAAAGGCAAGCAAGGCAAGATCAAACTCATCACCCATGCGGGTACGGCTGAGGTGGAGGGCGTCAATGTCGTCAAGCGCCACAGTAAGGCGACTCCCAAAGCCAAAGCTGGCATCGTGGAAAAAGAGATGCCGATGCCTATTGGCAAGCTGATGTACGTTTGTCCGAAATGCAACAAACCTTCTAAGCTCGCATTTCACAAAACCGCAGGAGCTCGCGAACGAATCTGCCGCCGCTGCGACGAACCGGCCGAGCGGCCCGTAAAGGCATAAGCGATGAATAGACTTCACGAACGCTATCTCAAGACAATCGCACCCGCGCTGCGCAAGCGCCTGGGCCTAGACAACATGATGCAGGTGCCGCGCTTGGTCAAGATCGTGGTCAATATGGGCGTTGGCGAAGCGGTCGCCAATCCAAAGGCGATTGACGGCGCCGTGTCCGACCTCACCGCCATCACCGGCCAGAAACCGGTGGTGACGCGAGCGGGCAAGTCGGTTGCGACCTATAAACTGCGCGCGGGCATGCAGATCGGCGCGAAAGTGACCTTGCGCGGGGAGCGCATGTACGCGTTCTTCGACAAGTTGGTCAACATCGTGCTGCCGCGCATCCGCGATTTTCGCGGCATGTCGCGCAGTTCGCTCGACGGTCGCGGCAACTACGCGCTCGGCCTGCGCGAACAACTGGTGTTCCCGGAGATCAACTACGACAAAATTGATATGGTCCGCGGCATGGACATCGTCATCGTAACAACCGCGCACAGCGACGAACAAGCGCTCGCGTTTCTCGGCGAGATGGGAATGCCGCTTCGTAAGGAGGGTGCTGCGGCGTAACCGCAAGCAAAACATATGGCAACGATGGCAATGATCGAAAAGGCTAAGCGCAAGCAGAAGTTTGCGGTGCGGCAGCATAACCGCTGCCAGCGCTGCGGACGCCCGCGCGGCTATCTGCGCAAGTTCGGTTTGTGTCGCATCTGCTTCCGCGAGCTTGCGCATCGCGGGCACATCCCGGGCGTCACCAAAGCATCTTGGTAGAGGTAGCAACAAACGTATGGCAGTGATTACCGATCCCGTCGCGGATATGCTCGCGCGAATTCGCAACGCCAACATTGCTCACCACGAGCGCGTTGACGTGCCGGCTTCGCGTTTGAAGAAAGACATCGCCAAGTGTGCTCAAGGACGAGGGCTTCATCAAGAGCTTCGAGTTTGCGCAAGGCGAGCCGCGCGAGGTCATCCGCATCACCCTAAAATATGGGCAGCACCGCGAGCGCGTCATTAACGGCTTGCAGCGCATCAGCCGGCCGGGCTTGCGAATCTACACGCCCAAGAGGCGACATCCCCAAGTGCATGGGCGGCCTCGGGCCTTGTCATCATGTCGACGTCAAGGGCATCATGAGCGGGCGCCAGGCAAAGCGCCTCCATTGCGGCGGCGAAGTCATGGCGTTTGTGTGGTAAGGACATGAGCAGAATCGGCCGCTTGCCCATCACCGTGCCGAGTGGCGTGACCGTTTCGGTCACCGACCATGAGGTTGCGGTGAAAGGTCCGCGGGGGCAGTTGAAACTGGTGTACGTCGAGCCGATTTCGGTTCGCGTAGAGGGTGCTGCCGTCACCGTCGCGCGCCCGGGCGATGACAAGCGCAGTCGAGCGCTGCACGGCCTGACGCGTACGCTCATTGCGAACATGGTCGAAGGCGTGACCCGAGGCTTCAGCAAGAACCTTGAGATCTTGGGCGTCGGCTATCGCGCTCAACTCCAAGGGAAAAAGCTTGGTCTGCAATTGGGATTCTCGCACCCGGTTGTGTTCGAGCCGCCCACCGGCATCGAGATCAAAGTTGAAGGGCAGAACAAGATTCAGATCAGCGGCGCCGACAAGCAACAAGTCGGTCAGGTGGCGGCGCAAATCCGGAGTATCCGCCCGCCCGAACCATACAAGGGCAAGGGCATCCGCTACGAGGGCGAGCGCGTGCGGCGCAAACTCGGCAAGGCCGGTAAGACAGCCGGCGCCGCGAAGAAGTAGGTAGATTCATGGCAAGCTCGGTCAGCAGAAACAAATTACGAAGCCGGCGGCATGCACGCGTGCGCAACGCATCGCCGGTGACCCGGCACGGCCGCGTCTCTCGGTATTCCGAAGCCTGCATCACATCTACGTGCAGCTCATCGACGATACGACGGGTCGCACCCTTGCTGCGGCTTCGACTCGCGAGAAAGACCTCTCCCGTGGCCTTGCGTCGTCGAAGAGCGTGAGCGCGGCGGAGAAGGTTGGCCAGACGATCGCCCAGCGTGCCCGTGACAAGGGCATCACAGCCGTGGTCTTCGACCGTGGGGGTTACAAGTATCATGGCAAAATCAAAGCACTCGCGGACGCGGCGCGCGGCGCCGGATTGGAGTTCTAGCGCATGGCGCGCATAACGGACGGCTCGGGGCTGGAAGAGCAGGTCGTACGCGTGAATCGCGTTGCGAAAGTCGTCAAGGGCGGAAAGCGGTTCTCGTTTTCGGCGCTGGTCGTGGTGGGCGACCGCCAAGGACGCGTCGGTTACGGGATTGGGAAAGCTCGCGAAGTACCCGAAGCCATTCGCAAGGGCGTCGAGGACGCACGCAGGTCGCTCGTGACCGTGCCAATGGTAGGACGCACGATTCCTCATCCGATTACCTCGCGTGCCGGTTCGGGCAAAGTGCTCATGAAGCCGGCGATGAAAGGCACGGGCGTGATCGCCGGCGGTGCGATGCGCGCGGTGTTGGAGCTTGCGGGCGTGCACGACATCTTGACGAAGTCTCTTGGGTCCAACAATCCGATTAACGTGATCGCCGCGACGATTACGGGACTGCGCCAGTTGCGTACGGTGGAAGACGTGGCGGCCTCCCGCGGGAAGACCGCGGACGAAATCTTAGGGAGAGTGGTCAACGGTGAAGCTGTCGGATCTTAAACCCGCACACGGGTCGGCCAGCAAGCGCGTGCGCGTCGGGCGCGGGCATGGCAGTGGCATGGTAAAAACCTCAGGTAAGGGCGGTAAGGGACAAACTGCGCGCTCGGGTGGCGGCAAGGGGCCGAATTTCGAAGGAGGCCAGACCCCGTGGTTTCGCCGACTGCCACAACGGCGCGGCGTGTCGCAAAAGGCGCGATCGACAAAAATATTTCGCACTGAGTTCTCGGTCGTCAACGTTGGAGACCTTGCGGATTGGGACGCAAAGCTGCTCATCACGCCGGAGTCGCTCGAGCAAGCTGGCTACGTCGCAAAGCGCAAAGACGGCGTCAAGATTCTTGGTACGGGCGAAGCCCCCGCGGGATTGCGGTTTCAAAACGTTCGTTTTTCCGCCTCGGCGCGGTCGAAACTCCAAGCCGCAGGCGCGACGTTTGAGGAGTAGGCGCGGTCGATGAATATTTGGCGCAACCTCGCGAACGCACTCGTGGTCCCAGAGATCCGCAACCGAGTGCTGTTCATTTTTGGTGCGTTCGCGGTGTTCGTCCTCATGGTCTACGTGCAAGTGCCGTACGTTGACATTACAGCCTGGCAGGGGATTCTGGCCAGCGGTCAGTTTCTCAATTTCATCGGCTTCTTGTCAGGCGGCGCGCTGCAGCACTTTTCCGTGATCGCCATGGGCATCACGCCCTACATCAACGCCAGCATTATCATGCAACTGATGACCATCGTTTTTCCGAATATCAAAGAGATGATGCAGCATGGCGGTGAGGAAGGCCGGCGAATCGTCGGGTTGTATACGCGCTGGCTGACGATCATCCTGGCCATCTTGCAGGCCACCGCAATGGTCTTCATGCTCAACCGGGCGCACGTGTTCTTGCGCACCGATGCGTTCTATCTCGTTATGGTCGTGATCACGCTTACGGCGGGCACGGTCTGGTTGATGTGGTTGGGCGAGCAAATTACCGACAAAGGAATCGGTAATGGAGTCTCGTTGATCATCTTCGTCGGCATCATCTTGCGATATCCGACCTACTTCAGCCAGACGCTGCAGCTGGGAGAGAAGGGTGGCCTCAACGTTTTGGGGCTCGTCATCTTTGGACTGATCGCTGTCCTGTCGCTTATTTCGATTATCTTCATGTACCAAGGTCAGCGGCGCGTACCGGTTCAATACGCCAAACGGGTGGTTGGCCGCAAAGTGTACGGCGGCCGAAGCACGTATATCCCGCTGCGCCTGAACAACGCCGGCGTCATTTCGATCATCTTTGCGATTTCGATCCTGCTCCTTCCGCAGCAGATTTCTTCTTGGGCTCAGCAGGGAGGCATTCCCTGGATGCAGCCCATCGTGCAGTGGATCGCGTTGTATTTTAACTACGGCAGCGTGCTCTACAACGTCGCATACTTTGTCTTAGTGGTGCTGTTCACGTTCTTCTATAGCAGCGTCGTGCTGCAGATTCAAGATATCGGGGAGTCGCTGAAGAAGCAGGGTGGGTTTATCCCCGGGATTCGCCCGGGCAAGCCCACGACTGACTACTTGCAAAAGATCTTGGTGCGCATTACCGCGGTGGCGGCGGTCTACCTCGGCATTTTGGCGGTCCTGCCCAACGTGACGCAGAGCCTAACGCACATCACGACGTTCTATCTGGGAAGCACCTCACTGCTCATTGTCGTTGGCGTCGCCCTTGATACGATGACGCAGATTGAAGCTCGCCTCGCCATGCGCGACTATCGAGGGTTTATCAAGCAATGAACGCACGGACATGGCGCCTCGTGCTCCTTGGTCCCCCGGGCGTGGGTAAAGGCACCCAAGGACAGCTTCTCTCGCAGGCGTTTGGCATACCCGAGATTGGTACGGGCGAGATTTTCCGAAACGCGGTGAGGGAGCGAACCCCAATGGGGATCGCAGCCAAAACCTACATGGACGCCGGCAAGCTTGTGCCCGACGACGTCACGATCGGCCTCGTCGAAGAGCGCTTGCGGGCAAACGACGCGCAGAAGGGCTTCATTCTCGATGGTTTTCCGAGAACTGCGCAGCAAGCCACCGCGCTCGACGCACTGGTCCATCGCAATGATCTTCATCTCGATGCCGTCATCGAGATCACGGTGGAGCCGATCGAGGTGGTGAGGCGGTTGACTGGTCGCCGGCTCTGCGCCGTTTGCCAAACCACGTACCATTTGGAGTCGGCGCCCAGCCGCTTGCCGGGTGTGTGCGATCGCTGTGGTGGTCCTTTGATCCAACGGCCCGACGATGACGAGGCTACGGTGCTCAAGCGCCTCGACGAGTACCAACGCAAGACAGCACCGTTGACTGAATATTATCGAGCTGCCGGCGTACTCAAAGTGATTGACGGCAACGGCGACGTGAACTCGGTGTTTAACCGCATCATCAACGCGCTTGAGGCGCCGGTGAGTCACACCGCATGATCACTTGCAAGAGCGCACGAGAAATCGAGAAAATGCGGCGGAGCGGACGTGTGACAGCGCGGGTGCTTGAAAAGCTCAAGGCGGCCGTTCGCCCGGGCGTGACGACCCAAGATGTCAACGCGTATGCTGACGAACTGATCCGGGCCGAAGGCGGAACCCCGGCATTTCTTGGTTATCACGGCTTCACAGGGTCGATTTGCACGTCGGTCAATGACGAGATCGTCCACGGCATTCCGGGCAAACGCGTGCTTCGCGAAGGGGATCTTTTCAAAATCGATATTGGCTCGCTCGTTGATGGCTGGTTTTCCGACATGGCGGCGACCGTCGGCGTGGGGCACGTCAGCCGGGAAGCGCAGCAGCTCGTCAGCGTAACGCAGGAAGCCCTTACCCTGGCGATCCAGCAGACGAGACCAGGCGTGCATGTCTCTGACATTGGGCACGCGGTGCAAACCTTCGTGGAAGGCCGGGGCTATTCGGTTGTTCGCGCCCTGGTGGGGCACGGCATTGGGTTGGCCCTGCACGAGGACCCGCCTGTGCCCAACTACGGCCGTCCAGGGATGGGCGTCGTGTTGAAGCCCGGCATGGTGCTGGCGGTTGAACCGATGGTGAATGCCGGTACCTGGCGCGTTAAGACGCTCGAGGACCGCTGGACGGTGGTGACTGGCGACGGGAGGCTCTCGGCCCACTTCGAGCACACGGTTGCCGTCACGGATGATGGCTTTGAGATTCTCACGCTGACCAACGAAGAACCATTGCGGAATGTGATTCCGGAGTTAAAAGACACGAGAGGAGGCAAGCTTGGCGCCACGCAGACGTCGGAACGGACGGCAGCGGCCGGATAAGAAGAAAAAATCCGAGCGCGTCGAACAAGTAGGGTCCACCAAGGAAGAGGCAATTGAGGTCGAAGGGACCGTCGTCGAGCCCTTGCCCAACGCATTCTTCCGCGTCGAGCTGAGCAACGGCCATAAGGTGCTGGCGCGCGTCTCGGGCAAGATCCGCATGAATTTCATCAGGATTCTGCCGGGCGACCGAGTGCTCGTGGAGCTTTCGCCTTACGATCTCACGCAAGGCCGGATCACCTATCGCTATAAATAAGGAAACGAAACGAAATAATGAAAGGTTCGACCCAGTGTCAAGAAAATTTGCGTAAAATGCAAGATCATCAAGCGTGCCGGCCGCACGCGAGTGATTTGCGACAACCCAAAACACAAGCAAGCGCAAGGGTAAGGAGAAACGAATGGCCCGCATTGCCGGAATCGATCTGCCGCGCGACAAGCGTGTCGAAGTGGCGCTGACCTACATCTTCGGCATCGGACGGCCGACGGCAAACAAGCTGTTGGCTGCCACGAAAGTCAACCCCGACACGCGCGTGAAAAATCTGAAGGATGAGGACATCCAGAAGTTACGCGAGCAGATCGAAAAGAACCTGAAGGTCGAGGGCGATCTGCGCCGAGAGATTTCGAGCGCGATCAAGCGGCTGATGGACATTGGCTGCTACCGTGGATTGCGGCACCGACGCGGCTTGCCGGTGCGCGGGCAACGCACCAAGACCAATGCGCGCACGCGCAAGGGGCCAAAGAAGACCGTTGCCGGCCGCAAGAAAGCCAAGGGTCCAGGCATTGGCAAATAGTGTAGCGGGCGACTGTCAAGTCGCCCATGTAGGGGGCGATTGGAAAATCGCCCCAATGAGGGACCAAGAATGCCAGTAGCAAAGAAAGCTCGATCCCGTAAAAAGCGCGAAGCCAAACACGTCTCGCAAGGCATCGCGCACATTCACTCGAGCTTCAACAACACGCTCGTTTCCATCAGCGACACAACCGGGGGTGCCATCGCGTGGGCGAGCGCAGGCGGCATGGGCTTCAAGGGAAGCAAGAAGTCAACGCCGTTCGCTGCGCAGATGGCGGCCGAAAGCGCCGCGCGCAAGTCGATGGAGCACGGGATGAAGCAGGTCGAGGTCTACGTCAAGGGACCGGGCGCTGGTCGCGAGGCGGCAATCCGCGCGCTCCAGGCCGCCGGCCTTGAAATTACGCTTATCAAGGATGTCACGCCGATCCCGCACAACGGTTGCCGGCCGCCGAAGCGGCGCCGCGTCTAAAGGAGAGAGTAACAAGATACAATGGCCCGATACACTGGACCCGTCTGCCGGATGTGCCGTCGCGAAAGCGCGAGCGGCGCTAAGCCCGGCGAGAAGGTCAAGCTCTTTCTCAAAGGCGAGCGTTGCTTGTCCAAAAAGTGTGCGGTCGAGCGGCGCACTGCAGCGCCCGGTCAAAAGGCCAATACGAAGAACCGGCCAAAGGTGTCGGAGTTCGGCCGCCAGCTGCGCGAGAAGCAAAAGATGCGCCGAATCTATGGCGTTCTCGAGAAGCAGTTTGAGAACTACTTCAAAAAGGCAACCGCGCGCAAAGGACAGACGGGCACGGCACTGCTCGCACTGCTCGAGATGCGCCTGGACAACGTCATCTACCGGCTTAATCTGGCAACGTCTCGTGCCCAGGCCCGCCAGCTCGTTCGGCATCGCCATTTCTTGCTCAACGGCAAGCGAGTGAACATACCGTCCATGCAGGTCCGTCCCGGCGACGAAATCGTGATTGTCGAGACCAGCGCCAAGACCAACCTCTTTGCCGCGTTGCTGGAATATGCCAAAGGTCGGCGCGTGCCGAGCTGGCTCGAGTACGACGAACAAAGCAATAAGGCGAAGGTTTTGCAGGCCCCGACGCGGGCCGATATCGACACAAACGTCGAAGAACAGCTAATCGTGGAGTATTATTCTCGCTAATGATTCATCAACTTGGGCAGCCACAAGCTGCCACAAATCCAACAGGGTGGCCGAATGCCTCCCACGGGGTAGGTATGTCAGTTCTGGAATTTCAAAGAGCCTCAATTGAAGTGCGCGAGCGCGCGCGACAGCAGCGCGACGTTTGTGATCGAGCCGCTCGAGCGCGGCTTCGGCATCACCTTGGGCAATGCGCTTCGGCGCATGCTGCTCTCGTCGCTCCCAGGTGCAGCCGTGACCTATGTCAAGATCGACGGTGTGCTGCACGAGTTCGCGACGATCCCTGGCGTCGTTGAGGATGTCACGAATATCATTCTCAACCTCAAGGGCTTGCCGTTGCGCTTGGCGATCGACGAGCCGAAAGTACTGCGGATCGAAGCTTCTGGCGAGCGCGAAGTAACGGCACAGGATATCGTTCCAGACGCGGACGTCGAGCTGCTTCGATCCCAACTATCACATCGCAACGCTTTCCGACAAGAAGGCGCGCCTCTACATGGAGATCGGTGTCGAAAAATGGCGCGGCTACGTGACCGCGGAAAAGCAGCGCAACGTCGAGCACATCATCGGCTTGATCCCGGTCGATTCGATCTTTTCGCCGATCCGCAAAGTTTCGTATCACATCGAGGACACGCGCGTCGGCCAGACGACGGACTACGACCGGCTCATCATCGAGCTCGAGACAAACGGCAGCATCACACCCGACGAAGCACTGAGTACGGCCGCCAAGATCCTTGCGGATCAGTTAGCGTTGCTCGTGAACTTCAGCGGACGGACGGAAGTTGAAGCTCCTGTCGAAGAGGCCAAGCCATTCGCGAATTGGGATATTCCGGTTGACGAGCTCGACCTCTCCGTTCGTTCCTACAACTGCCTCAAGCGCGCGGGAATCACGAAGATCTCCGAGCTCTTGCAAAAGACCGAAGACGAGATTATGAACATGCGAAACCTCGGCAAGAAGTCGGTCGACGAAATCAAGGAAAAGCTTGCCGAGCGAAACCTATCGCTTCGAGGCTCCTAGCGCGATGCGCCATGGGAAAGCCGACAAGCGTCTCGGCCGCAACGATGACCACCGGCGTGCCATGCTGCGTAATCTGACGACGGCGCTGTTCACACACGGTACGATCGAGACAACCACAACGCGCGCAAAGGAAGTCTCGCGAACCGTAGCCCGAATGATCACGAGAGCAAAAAAGGGGGACCTGCACAGCCGCAGGCTCGTTGCAGCCTACTTGAACTCGGATGACGTGGTGAAAAAGCTCTTCGACGTCATCGCGCCTAGTTTGGCTGGCCGCAGTGGCGGGTACACGCGAGTCGTGCGCACCCGAATTCGCAAGGGCGACGCTGCGCCGCTCGCTCAAGTAGAACTTCTTCAGTAAGCTCGAGCCGCGCGGCGCGCAAGCCCCTCGAAGTCACTGACTCGAACGTGATGAAACTTTGAGAATTCTTTTTTGCGAGACGGGTTACTCAGAAAGCCGGCGTCGCTTGGCGAGCGTCGCTCCCGCCCACCAACTGTTGACCTGCGCGAAGGACGACGTGCTTTCGTCGCTTGCCGGCGTTGACGTGATCGTCCCCTATGGGGCCCAGATCGACCGAACCGTCATCGAGCATGGTAGGTTCGGGCTTATACAGCAATTTGGAGTCGGCTTGGAAACGGTCGACATTGAGGCAGCTACCGACCGAGGCGTCTGGGTGGCGCGCGTCGCAAGTGCGCAAACCGGCAACGCCGAGTCTGTAGCAGAGCACGCTCTTTTGCTGATGCTCGCACTTTCGCGCAAGACTACCCGAACTTGAAGATTCGATTGCTCAGCGGCATCGTTGGCGATCCCCCTGGGAACGCGCTTGCGCGAAAAACAGCGTGCATTATTGGCCTTGGTGGCGTCGGTTCGGCGCTCGCACGAAGACTGCAGGCCTTTGACATGAGGCTCCACGGTGTCCGAGCGCGGGCCCTCCTCGGTGCGCCTGCCGGCGTCGGGATGAAAGTCTTCGGGTCCGGACAGCTCCATGCAGCTCTGGCAGACTCGGATTATGTCATCGTATCTGCCACGATGGACGCTTCGAATAGAAACCTCATCGATAGCAATGCGCTGCGCGCCATGAAACGCGGTGCATTTTTGATCAATGTGGCTCGTGGCGGTCTCGTCGACACGTCCGCCCTCGAGGCAGCACTTGCCGCGGGGCATCTTGCGGGTGCGGGGTTGGATGTGGTTGCCGATGAGCCGATCGATCCGATGAGCTCTCTGTTGAGGCACAATGTCATCGTCACGCCGCACGTCGCGGGCGTGACGGATCTTTCGTATGAAGGCATAGCCCGCGAAGTCGCGCGAAACCTGGAAAAGTATGCGCGCGGCGAGCCTCCGCTGCACGCCGTCAATAACCCACGCGCGCCCCGACGTAGCCTCGCCACTCTCCGCTAATCCCACGTAGGGGGCGATTGGAAAATCGCCCCATCCCTCAGCGGAACTCAGGCCCGCTCGGCGGCAACCAGGGCGCGCAAGCGACGCACGTAAGCTTTGACGCCGGGATCGGAAGGATTGCCTAGATCGCAATCGAGCGGGTCGGCGAGTCCAAACTCAACTGGTGCCGCCAGGTCGCCAGAAGGCACGGGCACGTGGTTGCGCAAGACGATATCGCACCTCCCCACGGCCGCTAACGCGACGCCTTTCCACTTTTTCCCCGGGTCGGTCGCGACCATGACGGAAGCTTTTGGAGAGAGCCATTCGAGCGCCGTGGTTCCCTCGATCAACGTCATCTCGGCGCCTGCGTCGCGCAGATAAGCGAGCGCTGCTTCGATGGATTGAGGCGCGCCGCTGCGCAGCGCAATGACCCAAGCTACTGCGATCGCCCCGGCCTCGGAGAGCCGGCACGTGTCGGTTCCGGATTTGCAAATGGCGCGGGGGCTCGTGATGAGGCGGCTAGGGATTCGACTCGAAACTGTCTCGCACACGCCGCACGACGCGCCTCGGCCGCAGATCCCGGCTGCGTCGGCGACGGCGAGTGCGGATGCTCCATGATCGTGTATTGGGTCTCGTTCCCCGTTCGCGACGGTGAGTTTGATGGCGCCTACTCGGCGCGAACTCAGTGCACGTATGGCGACCTCCGATGCAAGCGTCTTGCCGACACCAGAGTGTGGGCCACCGACGATAACGAGATCCATAGCGTCAATGTTCGGCGAAGACGACGTTGACCCCGGCGCGCGAGATCGGGCCAAGACGGGGCGATTTTCCAATCGCCCCCTACGTGGGCGACTTGACAGTCGCCCGCTACTTCAACGGAGTCCGTTTTAGTCGATATTGGGAGCAGCGGCGAGCACGTCGGGCGACGCGGTCCCGGCGAAGCGCTCGAAGTTCTCTGCAAATTTGCGAGCAAGTTCCTTGGCTTTGGCATCGTACGCCGCCGCATCGGGCCATGTGGAGCGCGCATCTAAAACTTCCTTGGGCACTCCGGGGACTTCGGTTGGAACGCCGACCTTGAAGATTGGATGCGGCACGAAGGTCGCGTGATCGAGTTTGCCACTAAGCGCCGCATTCACCATGGCACGCGTGTAGGGCAGTTTCATGCGCTTGCCCACGCCAACTGGTCCGCCGCTCCAACCGGTATTCACGAGCCAGCATCGCACGTCGTGCTTGGCGATGCGCTCGCCCAGCATGTGCGCGTAGACGGTCGGCTCGTGGACCATAAACGGCGCACCGAAGCAGTGGGAGAATGTCGTTTGCGGTTCTGTGACACCCTTTTCTGTGCCCGCCACCTTGGCCGTATAGCCGGAGAGAAAGTGGTACATGGCTTGCGCCGGAGTCATGCGAGCGATAGGTGGCATGACCCCGAACGCGTCAGCCGTCAGCATGACGATATTATGCGGGTGGCCCGCCACCCCGCCCGGTGCCACGTTGGACACCGACGTCAGCGGATACGCGGCGCGCGTGTTTTCCGTGAGCGAAGCATCATCCAGGTCAAGTTCGCGAGTCACGGGATCGATGACGACGTTCTCGAGCACCGTGCCAAACGTGCGGGTCGTGGGATAGATTTGCGGCTCGAGTTCGGCCGAAAGATGGATGGCCTTCGCGTAGCAGCCGCCTTCGAAGTTGAACACCCCGGCATCGCTCCAGCCGTGCTCGTCGTCGCCGATGAGCGCCCGATTTGGATCTGCGGAGAGCGTCGTTTTGCCCGTGCCTGAAAGACCGAAAAAGATCGCGACATCGCCGGCGGCACCCACGTTGGCCGAACAATGCATGGGCATAACGTTTCGCAACGGCAGCAAGTAGTTCATGATGGTGAAGACCGACTTCTTGATCTCGCCAGCGTAGGTCGTTCCCCCAATGAGCACGAGGCGGCGCGAGAAATCGACAAGGATGAACGTTTCCGAGCGCGTGCCGTCGCGCTCGGGCACCGCGAGGAAATTGCAAGCGTCGACAACCGCAAACTCGGGCTTGAAACCGTGGAGCCCCTGGCCAGTCACTGGGATAAAGAGATTCCTCGCAAACAGATTGTGCCAGGCCAATTCGGTGACCACGCGCACCGGAAGCCGATAGTTGGGATCCGCCCCAGCGAACGCGTCCAGCACGTAAACTTCTTTGTCGCGCAAGTAGCGGTCGACTCTTGCGAGCAGTGCGCTGAATTTGGCCTGATCGAACGGCTTGTTCGTCTTCCCCCAATCGATGTGAGCCTGGCTGCCCGGCTCGCGGACGAAAAACTTATCGTTGGGCGACCGGCCGGTGTGCTTGCCGGTTCGGACGACGAGGGGTCCGGCCACCGCCGCGAGACCTTCGCCGCGCTTGATCGCTTCTTCAAAAAGGGGGGCGGTGGTGAGGTTGTGCGTGGCCTTACGGACCGGGCCAAATCCGAAGGACTCGTAACCCGCGCTTTCAAGGTCGCTGGCGAGCAAAGCCATGGATTGAAACGTCTCCTTAGTAAAATGGGGTCTTTGAAGCGCTTACAAAGGCGTTTTAGCGCTTCCTGCGCAGGGGTGTTCAGCTTCGACTTTACGCGCTGCGAGAAAACGCGCACCCGGGACAAACGAGGTACTAAAGCGCGGCTTTGAGGGTGTCCGTCGAGATATTGGCCCCACAAATGATGAGCGCGACTTGGGCATTCGGCGAGAGAGCTTTCACCCGCGATAATGCCGCAATGGCGACCGCCGCCGACCCTTCCAAGAGCATATGATGTGTTTCGATAAAAAGGCGCATGGCGGCGCGGATTTCGTCCTCGCTGACTTCGATGCACTCATCGACGACGTCGCGGCAGAGGTCAAGGGTAATCGCACCTGGTTCGACACCTCCCGCGGTCGCATCAGAGAGCGTTGGGAGATGTTCGACCTTCACAATTTTCCCTGCGCGCATCGACTCGATCATGGCTGGAGAGTTGCGAGGCGAAGCTGCAACAACGCGCACGCTTGGATTGACGGTTTTTAAGTAGCCCCCGATCCCACCGATCATCCCCCCGCCGCCAAGCGACGCAACGACCGTATCGATCTCAGGTAACGAGGCGAAAAGCTCCATCCCAATCGTGCCCTGTCCTGCGACCACATCCCAATCGTTGTAGGGTGAAACGTATGTTAGCCCGTTCTCCTGCGCGAAGGTTCGGGCGAAGCGCTCTGTTGCGGCACTTTCCGCGCCGGCGTAGCGCACGGAGCCTCCCAGCCGGGCAATGCTCGCGACTTTTGCCCTCGAGGCGCCTTCGGGCACGAAGATTGTGCCGGACAGCGCGAGTTTTGCGAGCGCGTAAGCCACCGCCGCTCCGTGGTTGCCGGTAGAGGCGGCGACGACGCCTCGCGAGCGCTCGGCATGGGGAAGGGACAGAATCTTGTTGAACGCGCCGCGCGCCTTGAACGAGCCGGTGTATTGCAGGTTTTCGAGCTTGCAAAACACGTTGGCCCCGATGAGCTCGCTCAGAGCCTGCGAGTGTTCAAGGGGTGTCGCGCGGACATGCGAGCAAATGCGTTGGGCGGCCGCTTCGATGCGTGCCGCAAGGTCTAAGACTTCCTTTGCCACGGGCTTACGGGCCTCATACGCGTCGCTTTTGACGCGCGGGTAATCCACAACTTTTTCGCAGCTACCCACCGTCGTTCGCAGGCGGTTCGCAAGTCAATCCACAGGCTGCGGAAGAAGAATATACAGCTCGGGCATACAAACATATGTTTGCCCGTACTGCAGGATTGGAATGGCGCGCAGCTTCGTTCACCTTCACACGCACAGCGAGTACTCGCTGCTCGACGGTGCTTGTCGCACGAAAGAAATGGTTGCGAGTGCAGCCGAGTTTGGCATGCCGGCAATTGCGCTCACCGATCACGGCGTCTTGTACGGGGCGCTTGAGTTCTACTTCGAAGCAAAAGCCAAGGGGATCAAGCCTATCATCGGGTGCGAGATGTACGTGGCGCCCCGGGGCCATCGCGATCGAAGCGCCCGCGACGAACATCACCTGACGGTTTTAGCGGCGAACAAGGCGGGCTACCGTAACCTTCTCAAACTTGTTTCCATCGGCTTCATCGACGGCTACTACTACAAGCCTCGCGTTGATCTTGAGTTGCTCGCCGCGCATGCCGAGGGGCTTATCGTTCTTTCGGGCTGCCTCGGCGGATCGATTGCCCAAGCGCTCGTGAAAGGCGAGGTCGACCGCGCGACCAGGACCGCGAGGGACTTTCAAGCGGTGTTCGGGGACCGCTACTTCATTGAAGTTCATCATCATCACCACCCGCTTGAGGACCGCATCCGGCCGGCTCTCTTCGGCCTCGCGCGCGAGCTTGGGTTACGAGCCGTCGCAACCAACGACTTCCACTACTTGCACCGTGATGACGCGTCAGCGCATGACGTGCTGTTGTGCATCGGAACCGGCAAAATGGTTTCAGATACGGATCGATTGCGTTTTGAAAACGATCAATTCTATTTCAAGTCCGCGGAGGAAATGCGCGAGCTCTTTGCACAGGCGCCGGATGCCTGCGATGCTACATTAGATATCGCCGAGATCGTCGACCTCGACCTCGAGATGACCTCGTTTGCCATCCCAGCCTTTCCTGTGCCGGCGGGCCATCAAAGCGATCAGGCCTATTTGCAATCGTTGTGCGAGGAGGGGTTGAGCGAACGATACGGCGAGCCGACAGCCGAACAGCGCAACCGCTTGGCGTACGAACTGGACACTATCGGACGGATGGGGTACGCTTCCTACTTCCTGATCGTGTGGGATTTCATTCGTTACGCCCGCGAGCAGCGCATACCGGTTGGACCCGGCCGGGGCTCGGCGGCAGGCAGCATCGTCGCATACTCGCTGCACATCTCGGACGTGGACCCGCTGCGCTACAATTTGTTTTTCGAGCGCTTCCTCAATCCGGAGCGCATTTCGATGCCTGATATCGATACGGATTTCTGCTTCGAGCGGCGTGACGAAGTGATCGAATACGTAACGAACAAATACGGTGCGGATCGGGTCGCGCAAATTGTCACGTTTGGAACGATGGCGGCGCGCGCGGCCGTCCGCGACGTCGGCCGGGTCATGGGCGTGCCGCTCGGAGACGTCGACAAGATCGCCAAATTGATCCCGAACATCCCGACGAATCCAATGTCCATTCAGCAAGCGATCGACGCGGTACCCGAGCTTGCATCAATCTATCAGCGCGATGGGCAGGCTCGCAAGCTTCTTGACACGGCCAAGCGAGTCGAGGGTTTGGCCCGCCATGCCTCCACGCATGCGGCTGGCGTCGTGATCGCCCCTGGGCCCATCACAGATTATGCACCGCTCGTTCGGCTGGGCGATAACGACATGAACACCCAATATTCGATGGAGTGGGTTGAGCGCGTCGGCTTGCTCAAGATGGATTTCCTTGGACTTCGAACGCTCACGGTGCTGGCTGCAGCCGCAGAAGAAATCCGCCGGACGGCAGATCCCGCGTTTAGCCTGGACGGCATCCCACTTGACGATGCAAAAACGTTCGCGATGTTATCGGCTGGCCAGACCACAGGCGTCTTCCAGCTCGAAAGCGCGGGCATGCGTCGCTACATCGCCGAGTTGCGACCCACGCGCATCGAGGACGTCATCGCCATGGTCGCGCTGTATCGACCCGGCCCCATGGATTGGATTAGCGACTTCATCGCGGGCAAACACGGCCGGCGCACGATAACGTATCTGCATCCCAAGCTCGAGCCAATTCTCGAAGAGACCTACGGCATCGCCGTCTACCAAGAACAAGTCACTCAAATGTGCCGCGACCTTGCCGGTTACACATTTGGGCAGGCCGACGCGATGCGCAAAGTCATTGGAAAGAAAATTAAAGAAAAAATTCCATCCGAGCGAAAAAAGTTCATCGATGGTTGCGTGCGCAACGGCGTCGACGAAGCGCTCGCAACGAAGATATGGCAATTCATCGAGCCGTTTGCTGGATACGGTTTCAACAAGGCGCACTCCGTCTGTTATGGCTTGCTCGCCTATCGCACCGCTTGGCTCAAGGCGAATCACCCGCTTGCTTTTATGGCGGCGCTGCTCACGTCGGTGAAACAGAATACCGATAAGCTGGTCGAGTACCTCGCCGATTGCGCGCAGCGCAAATTATTGATCCTTGCGCCGGACGTCAACGAGAGCGGCCCAGATTTTACTGTCGTCGGCAACGCAATTCGTTTTGGTCTGACGGCGGTGAAAAACGTTGGCGAGGGTGCAGTGCGAGAGCTCATCGAGAAACGCGGTGGCGGCTTTGCGTCGCTGGCCGACATTTGCACTCGTCTGGATTGTCGCATCGTCAACCGTCGAGTTTTGGAGTCGCTGATCAAAGCCGGCGCGCTCGACAGCCTTCCGGGCAACCGTAGCGAGAAGCTCGCAGGCCTGGATGCGGCGTTGGAGTACGGCCAACACGGGGCGACGCAGCGCGCGATGGGTCAGGCTTCGCTGTTTGGCTCAGATGAGTCGGGTGGACTTCCTGCGCCGGTTTTGCCGCACCGCGAGCAGCCAAGTTCGGCGTTACGGCTAGCGCAAGAAAAGGAAGCCATCGGCGTTTACATTTCCGGACACCCGTTGGCCGACAAGACGGTGGATCTTTCGCGACGCACGAGCCACACGATTGCGAGGCTGCGCGAACTGCCTGAAGACGAGACCGTGTCGGTTGGCGGCGTCGTGACGGCGAGTCGGCGGGTCGTGACCAAGGCCGGCGGTCAGATGCTCGTCGCAAAGCTCGAAGATCTTACGGGAGCCATCGAAGTCGTCGTCTTTCCCAAGTGGTACCCGGAATTATCGCCGCTGTTGCTTGATGAAGCGATTGTCGTCGTCAAAGGCAAGATCAAGGAACGCCGCGCGATCGGCAAGCCGCCCGGCTACATCGAGCCTCAATCCGCCGACGAAGAAAAACAAGAGCGCCCGGAAGTGAGCCTCCAGGCGATCGAAGCATCGCCGCTGGGTCAGGCACCAGTGATTTCAGGCGGTTCTCGTGCGGTCCCGCAAGATGCGCGCGACGAGTCCGTGCTCACCGTGCACATTCGACTCCATGGCGATGCCGAGGATGGCGTACGGCTCGAACGACTTCGCGAGCTGATCAAAAACGCGCAAACCGGATGTGACCGCGTGTATCTGCATGCACACAGCAACGGCGATTCGCGTCCGCTGCGCCAGCCCGTTCAATTGACCCCAGCACTGCGCGAAGACTTCGCCTCGGTTTTCGGCCCGGACAATGTTTGGATGGGGGACCGGTGAGCGGCCGGCTGCTGATCGCCATCGATCTGGATGGGACGCTTATCGGAGAAACGCTCACCATCAGCGCACAAGATAATGCAGCCATCACGGCATCGCAAGCAGCGGGGAACGTCATCTGTCTCGCAAGCGGCCGGCTGTACGCCGCGTCACGCCCTTTTGCCGTGCAGCTCGGATTGAAGGGCCCCATCATCGCATTGCAGGGCGCTGCCGCGTACGACCTGAGTACCGAGCAGCGCCTGTTTTGCACGCCACTAGCCGTTCCAACGGCGCTGCGAGCGTATGACGACCTGCACCGGCGCGGCTTTCACCTCCAGCTTTACTACGGAGATGCCCTCTATCTTGACACGCTCAACGATGCCGCCCGCTACTATCTGAGCATTTCGAGAGTCGAACCCGTGATGGTGCCAGACTTGCGAGCGCTCTTGACCGGGAAAGCGCCTGCAGAACCAGGACCGATCAAAGTGCTTGGGATCGGAAGCGAACAGCTCGTCAGCGAAACGATACCAATCCTTGCGGAGGCTTGCGCTGGTTTTGCGAACGTCTTCCGAAGCATGCCTGTCTTCCTTGAAGTAACAAATCCCCGGGCCACCAAAGGCGAGGCGTTGAAGCGCATCGCCAACCTCTTGGGCATAGACATGAGCGCCACGGCGGCGATTGGGGACTCCGACAATGACGTTTCGATGTTTGAGGCCGCGCACACGTCCTTCGCCGTTGCGAACGCGACTGAAGCTGCCAAACGGGCGGCGAGCGCAGTCGTCTCCCCTCTAGGCAGCGGCGTCGCCGATGCGTTGCGCAAGCTGGAACAGGGGGTGGCCCGTGAGCCGGCCTGAACCCGTTCGACGCCACGTCGTCAAACAGGCGGCTACGAACCAACGTCTGGTGCTCTTGGCTTGGTTGCTGATCGCACTAGGCGCCATTGGCTACGAGCTGTACTCGCAAGCTCGAGATCCTCGCTTCGCCGCCAATATTGGGACGGTTACCGGACTCACTCACGAAAGCGAAGGCGACGTTCTCGACGCGTTGGCGCTGGCACCGGACCAAAACGCGTGGCTCATCAACCGTCGTGCCGCCGAGTGGCGCATCGAGCGGCTGCCGTGGGTTGGACGCGCATCTTTGCATGTCACCTGGCCAAATGAGGTTAGTATTAACGTTATCGAGCGAATCCCGATGGCAACGGTTGAACTCTCAGGAGACACGACGCAGCCACCGCTCAGTGCAGCCGCTATCGTCGACGAGACGCAGAGGGTTCTTGCTGTCACAACTGCCCGAGACGAACACGCCGAGCTCCCCCGCATCGTGGTCGTGCCCCCACCGGTCGGGCCGGTGAGCGCCGGCCAAACCCTTGCAAACTCAGGCGTGACGCAGGCGCTGCGGGCATTGCGAGAGCTGCGTACGCTGGGACTTCCAATCTCCTCTGTCGGCATTGCCCCATCCACAGGCATCAGCGTCACCGCCAACCGGAATTTGCGCGTTTTGTTTGGTGACGACGACGAGCTTGCGAAAAAAGCTCAACTCTTTGAAGCGATTCTTGCAAAGATATCCACACCCGAGCGGATTGCGTACGTCGACGTGCGCAGCGTTCGCGCACCAACCGTGCTCTACCGATGAAGCGTCGTGATTGCAAAAGGGATGTTCGCGCGCAGTTTGAATGGCACAGCGTTCGCCCGGCTGATTCGCTTCACCATCGGTCGCCATTAACTAAAGAGAGGTAGGCGTTGGCACGTAGCGACGTAGTTTGCGGGCTTGACATCGGTACGACGAAAACGGCGGCGGTGATCGCGAGCGTCAACCGAGGCGGCCCAATCGACCTCATCGGTTTTGGCGTAGCCCCCTCCTCGGGGTTGCGTAAGGGCGTCGTCACCGATTTAGAAGAAACGGTTAAATCCATCGAAGCTGCCATGGAGAGCGCGGAGCGCATGGCCGGCTTGCACGTGTCAAGTGCATTCGTTGGCGTGACGGGTGAGCATATCAAGTCCCTCAATTCGCATGGAATCGTCGCCGTCAGCGGGGAGGACCGCGAAGTCGGGCCGCTCGACGTCAAGCGCGTGGTTGACGCAAGTACGATCATTACGCTGCCGGCCGAGCGCCAGCTCATCCACACGCTGCCGCGCGAGTACACGGTTGACGGTCAGAATGGAATCACGGACCCGGTGGGCATGTCCGCGATGCGCCTCGAGGTCGACACGCACATCGTCACGGCTGGCTCCTCGTTCATCGCAAACGTCCTCAAGTGCGTGCACCGAGCCGGCATCGAACCCGCAGGCGTCATCTTTGGGCCCCTGGCAGCGGGGATTGCCGTCTTGTTGCCGGACGAACGAAACGCCGGAGTCGTGCTTTTAGACATTGGCGGCGGCACAACAGATGTAGCGGTGTACTGGGGCGGCGGCGTCTATCACACCTGGACCGTGCCCGTCGGGGGCGACATCGTGACCAACGACATCGCATTAGGTCTCAAGACAAGCTTTGGCGAGGCGGAGAACATTAAAGTTGCCTATGGCACTGCCGACTTGGCGGTCGACCTGGGTGACGAGACGTTCGAGGTAAAGGCATTATCTGGGCGCACGACCCGGCCCGCCGCTAAGCATTTTTTGCGACAGATTATCGTCGCCCGTATGTCCGAGATCTTCAAGATCGTGCGCTCGAACCTTGCCGAGAACTGCCCACCCGAAGTCATGCTCGCCGAACTCGTCCTCACCGGAGGAGGCGCACAGCTTACGGGCGTGGACTCGCTGGCTGCCGATCTTTTCGATCTGCCTGCGCGCATCGGCACGCCGATGCACGTTGGTGGTCTCACCGAGGCCATCAAGCATCCGGCCTATGCGTCGGTTGTCGGGCTCGTTCTTTTTGGCGCGAAGTCTGAATTCGCGGCGCACCAGGTGCGCACAAACGGCAAGGGCATGTGGCACAAAGTCAGCTCGTGGTTTTCGGAAGTGATGGGATGACAACCCAGCGGAAGCGCCAAAAGCCCGGCGGCGCAAAAAATGACAATCCCGAGAACATTTCTACACCTCGTTCACCTCATCCTGAGAAGGGAGAAGCAATGACCTCAGAGCGCCGTTACGTTCCCGAGCACATGGCGACCATCAAAGTCATCGGCATTGGTGGCGGAGGTTGCAACGCAGTTAACCGGATGGTCGATTCCGGAATCAAGGGCGCGGATTTCTTCGCCGTCAACACGGACGTTCAGGCGCTGAAGTCTTCACGCACGGAGAACACGGTGCAGATCGGCCAAAATCTCACGCGCGGGCTTGGCGCGGGAGCGGATCCGGAAATCGGCCGCCAAGCGGCAGAAGAGTCTCGCGACGACTCTAGCGATGCTCGTCGAAGGTACTGACCTCGTGTTCATCACGGCGGGCATGGGTGGCGGCACAGGTACGGGCGCCTCGCCAATTCTCGCCGAACTGGCTCGCGGCTCCGGAGCGTTGACCGTCGGCGTGGTGACCAAGCCCTTTGGATTCGAACTGCGCCGGCGCGCGCAGATCGCCGATCGCGGCATTGCCGAACTCGAGCAGAAGGTCGACACGCTGATCGTCATACCTAACGACCGGCTCTTGACCGTTGTCGAGAAGCGCACGCCCTTGCTCGAAGCGTTCTCGTACGCCGATGACGTGCTTGCGCCAAGGCATTCAGGGCATCACCGATCTGATCACGCAACCAGGCCTCATCAATCTTGATTTCGCCGACGTGCGGCGCGTCATGACCGATGCGGGCTCCGCGCTGATGGGGATTGGAACTGGCACGGGCGAGCATCGAGCTGCTGACGCTGCGCACAAAGCCATCTCGAGCCCGCTGCTGGAGGCCACGATCGACGGCGCACGCGGCGTTATCTTCAACATCTACGGTGGCCCCGATCTCTCGATGTTCGAGGCGAACGAAGCCGCAGAGCTCATCAGCAAGGCGGTCGATCCGGACGCCGAGGTTATCTTCGGCGCTACGATCGACGACCGGCTCCAAAATGAGGTGCGGGTCACCGTGCTCGCCACCGGATTTGGCTCTCGGGCGCGCGATCGCCAAAGAGTCATCGGCGTGGGCGAAATCGAGAAGGTCGCTCCGGTCAGCATGGACGAGATCGAAGTACCCGCGTTCTTGCGCTATCACCGATAGGGGGGCACTCGCGGTCGATGAAATGCCTGGCGAGCGAGCATGCGGACGTGCGCGCTCCTGCGGAGTCCGTGTTCGATTACGTATCGGACCTGGCTCGTTGGCCGACGTGGTTCACCTGTGTCGTCTCAGCCGCGGCGCCTGACGACAAACCTTTGGCGCCGGGGGTCGAGGTGCACGTGTGCATGCACGCCGGCCGGCGGCGCTGGCAGGAGAATTTTGAAGTCACGCGTTTCATACGAAATGCCTTCCTTTCATTCGAGTCGTTTTTTTCCACGGCGCGTCGAATCGATTTCCGATTCGAGCGGCGTGGACAAACGACGCGGCTCGCATGCTCGATAGGCTACCCTGTGTATGGCGGCAGTCTGCCAGCCCTCTACCACGCAATCGTCGGGCGAGGGCGTTTGCGCAAAGCACTCCGCGAGTCGCTCGTGCACCTAAAAAATATCCTGGAAGAACGGGCAAGTGAAACCGCTGCTGCGGAAGACTATGGGCGCCTTGAGAGCGCCATTGGCGAAGTCAAGCCGGCCGTGGCTACGCCGACCGTGCGGGTAGGCTAGAGCGGCTCGGCGAAATAAGCCAACCCAATGCCTGTCTACGAATATCGCTGCAAAGCGTGCGGGCGCACGCACGAAATCGAGCACGGATTTAACGACGCACGTCCGACCAAATGCTCGGCGTGCGGCGGACAGCTCGCGCGCGTCTTTCACCCCGTTGGGGTAGTTTTTAAGGGTTCAGGGTTCCACAAGAACGACTACTCAGCGTCCGGGGTTCGCAAGGACCCGGCCAACCAGTCTAAACCGGAACCCGCCAAGACGGACGGCAAGCCAGCTGAGGGCAAATCGAGCGATAGCAAGCCGGCGACCGAGGCGAAACCAACCAGCAGCAATCCAAAGTCCTCGGATTCGAAGAAGTCGCCGTGAGCGCGGTCAGCATCGCAGGGTTGTTGGTGTGCGCCGCTGCGTTCCTCGGTACGCTGACTGCGATCTTTTTGCTTGGGCTGCGAGCATCAGCGCTTGCCAAGCGAGCGCGCGCTTTAAGTTCGCATCCGACTTTGATCGCCTTCCAGAGTGCGCAGACGGTGGGCGAACAACTGCGAGGCGTGGCGCAAAAGCTCAACGACTCCCAAGGACGCATCGGTCGCATCGGTGCGAGCATTGCTGACATCGCCGCAAGCGCGGCGCTTCTTGGTCTGAGCGTGGACCGAGTTGCTTTTGCCACGCTGCTTTTTCTAAGGACGTTCGTACCAACGCTCCAAGGTTCGATGAGTGACGACTAGCGCACCGCTGACGCACTAAAATGCTGCCCGCCACGCGCGGGCAAACCCCGGAAAAGATGTCGCAATGCAGGCGCTACGCGCGATGATGAGTGGCGCACGTGTCGCAACCGCTAGGATTGCTGCCGCCATTCCGATACGATGGTCTCCATGCGTATCAATCGCCGTTGGCGCTCGCAGGGTTTGACCGCCGCGCACGTCGATGCCATCGGGTTTCGCTTCCGCATGCGCACCAAAGCACTTCAGCAGCGCGACTGTTGTGGCGATTCGGTCAGATTCCTTATGGCGCAGCTCCGCTGCGCCGCGAATGCGAAGCATGCCCTGCGCGGTAGCGGCGAGCGCGCACAGCGCGGGTATTTCATCGATGATCTGTGGGACGATCTGCTGCTTAATGGGAACACAGCGAAGCGGATAGCCTCCGCGAATCACGAGATCGGCTGCGGGTTCGCCGCCGCGCACGCGCAAGGGGATGATCTCGATATGGACGCCCATAGCGCGGAGCACGTCGAGGATGGCGGTGCGCGTGGGATTCACACCAATTTTTCGCAAGCGCAAGTGCGAGCCTGGAACAAGGGCGCCAGCGCAGGCGAAGTACACCGCGGCGGACAGATCGCCGAAGATCTCAAGTCTGCGCGGCGACGTCAGCACCGAAGGCTGCACCCGGATAGTCCCTCCGCGAACGGCAATCTTGCCGCAAAAGGCACGTAGCATCCGTTGTGTGTGATCGCGTACACGGTACTTCACACGGATTGTCGTCGCGCTTTGGGCTTGCACCGCAGCGAGCAAGATGGCCGAGGTAACCTGGGCAGACGGAACGTCCACTCGAACGCGAACGCCATGCAGCTGCCCGCAAGCACGAAGACGCAAGGGCGGTTTGCCGTTCGAGCTGGTTTCAATATCCGCACCCATTTCGTTCAGCGGCTGCGCCACTCGAAGCATCGGCCGGCGACGGAGACTCGCATCGCCATCGAGCACCGCGTGAACGCGGCCGGCGAGCAGCCCGGCGAGCAATCGCATCGTTGTTCCGGAATTGCCGCAGTCGATTGTGACGTGGGGAGAACGAAATTTGGTATCGCCGCTCACGACAAATGCGTTGCCGACTCGGTGGATCCTGACGCCGACTTGGCGCAACGCAGCAACCGTCGCGTGGACGTCCGCGCCGGCGTTTGCTCCTATGATCTTCGTCTTGCCCCGCGCAATCGCAGCAAGCATGAAGGCGCGGTGCGATACCGATTTGTCCCCAGGCAGCACGAGAGTTGCGCGCCGGGCGGCAGGAGCTGGGAGACGCAAGCGGTCCACGACGAGCCGATGCGCGCTCGAAGCAGAGGCAACCTCTCTTGCATGCTGCGACTTTGGGAGATACAAGGAAATGCCGCGCTGTTCGGCCACAGGAAAAGTCTGAAGTCGCAATGGAACCGCCTCATCATGTCGAGCACAACCAGGACTCGCTTTTTAAGCCTCAAGCTCACGAGCACGGTTGCGGCGATTTTTGCGTTCGGCTTGGTGGTTTGGGGCGCGATCGTTCGCATCAATGGCGCCGGGATGACCTGTCCTGATTGGCCACGCTGTCGGGGCGTCTGGTTTCCGGATCTCAATGGGACCATATTCTACGAATGGGCGCATCGGCTGGGCGCGCCAATTCTTACCCTTCTCATCGCCGCTGCGTTCGTGCTGGCCTTTCGCTCTCGACGCGAACTTCCAGAAGCAATGCGCTTTGCATGGGTTTCTCTGGCGATGGTGGCCGTGCAAATCGTCATCGGCGCGCTCACCATCCGGTATGCGAATAGTCCTCCCAGCGTCGCGGCTCACTTAGTCGTCGGGATCGGCACGTTTGTCAGCCTGCTCTTGCTGTCATACTGCGCATGGGAAGAGCTCGATGGCCGTAAGATTCTGGAAACCAAAGTCGCAGTGCCTCAGACGCTCGGGGCGCTCGCGCTGATCAGCACGATTGTCGCATTGGTCGCGGTTATTGCTGGCGGGTATATGAGTGCCTCGCACGCAGGTGGCGCGTGCACCGGTTTTCCACTTTGCAACGGTTGGTCAGGTGGCCACGACGCTCGCCGGTCAGATTCATATGGGCCACCGCTTTGCGGCGTATGCAACTTTTGCGATGGTCGTTGCGCTCGCTGTCGCGACCGCCACCACCAAAGGGCTGCCTCTGGATTTTCGGCGACTCGTGTGGCTGGCGTTCGGCTTGGCAATCGCGCAAGTGGGGCTCGGAGTCCTCACGGTGATGTCTGGGCTTATCCCGCTGCTGCGCTCCGTCCACCAAGCAACGGGCGTGCTCTTTGTTGCTGCCCTGGCGCTCGTGACCTACCGCTCCCAGCTTGGTCGCGTGGCGGCGGCTGATCCAGCGGCGTGGTCGAAAGCGAAGAGCTACGTGCAGCTGACAAAACCGAATGTTATGTCACTGCTGCTGTTTACCACGTTTGCGGCGATGATGATGGCCGCGGGCGGACTGCCGTCGCTGTCACTGGTCTTTTGGACGCTGCTCGGGGGCGCGCTTGCGTCCGCGTCGGCGGCAAGCATCAACATGTACCTGGATCGGGATCTGGACGCACAGATGTCGCGCACGAAGCTGCGCCCGATTCCGAGTGGCCGGGTCCCTGCGCGCAACGCCCTGCTTTTTGGGTTTGTGCTCGGCCTGCTCGCGTTTGTTGAGCTTTGGGTCGCCGTCAACCCGCTCGCAGCCAGCCTCTCAACCATCGGGATTCTCTACTACGTCGTCATTTACACAATGTGGCTGAAGCGGACTACGCCTCAAAACATCGTGATCGGGGGCGCTGCCGGTTCGATTCCCACCGCTCGTTGGGCTGGGCCGCGGTCACCCATCACCTCGATGTTACGGCGTATCTGCTCTTCTTGATCGTGTTCGTTTGGACACCGCCGCATTTTTGGAGCCTGGCGCTCCTGAAGAAGGACGAATACGCAAGAGTGGGCGTCCCCATGTTGCCCGCCGTTCGGGGCGAGGCTGTTACCAAGCAACAGATCGTGCTGTACTCGTGGGTTCTCATCGCCTTGACGCTCGTCATGGTGCCCATGCATCTCATGGGCCTGACGTACTTGGCGATTGCCCTCGTACTTGATGCGCTGTTTCTCGCGGGCGCCTTGTGGGTTGCCCGCGCTGGGACGCGCAAGAGTGAATTGACGATGTACAAGTTTTCCATGCTGTACCTGGCCTTGCTTTTCAGCGGTATGGTCATCGATCGTTTCGGCCATGTCTAAGCCTGTAGGGGGCGGTTGGAAAATCGCCCCACGTCGAGCCCGTCTCTAGGCGTGCAGGAAGCCGCGATCCCGGTCCCTGCTGGCAACCAGGCTGCAAGTGCTTACCGGCCGCTCGTCATCATGCCGCCGCTGCTGCTCGGCATTTTCTTACGCGCGCTGCAGATGACTGTCATCGCTCCAACGCTTGTCAGCATCTCCAGATCGCTCGGCTCGACGCTGGCGCAAGTCGGATGGATCATGGCAATCTACGCGACCGGCTCGCTCATCGCGCAGCCCATTGCCGGGCGTCTGTCGGATGCTCGGGGTCGTCGCGCCGTCTTCATTTCAGCTCTTGCAATTTTCTTGGTTGGATCGATCGCATGCGCGCTCTCGAGCTCGCTCGTCACGCTCGTGCTAGGACGCATCGTGCAATCGCTCGGCGCCGGCGCGCTCCAACCCGCCGCAATTGCGATTATCGGCCAACGGATACCCAAAGAACGGCAAAGCGGCGCGTTATACCTCACCTACGGCATGTTCGCACTTGCAGGCGCACTTGGTGCTGTGCTCGGCGGCCTTCTCATCGATGGGGGCAGCGCGCTCGGCAGGGGAGTCTTTCTTTCCGGCGCTTTGCACGCCGAACTCGTCACCTACCCGTGGCACCTTATTTTTTGGGTTAACGTTCCGCTCGCGGTGGGCGCGCTCGCACTAGCGTTACGATTGCCGCAAGACGAGGGGCCGGTGGAGCGCGTGGGGCTCGATACTGGGGCGATCCTATTGGTGGCTGCTGCCGCTCTGTGCGTGATGCTCGCGGCCAACGGGTCGGCGCCCGAGGCATGGATTTGGATCGTTGCCGCAATCGCGATGCTTGTCATGCTCTCAGTCTGGGAGCACAAGGCTGCGGATCCTTTTTTTGAGCCGGCGCTTTTTGCGAAGCGCGGGCCGGTGCTGCTCTATGTAATCGCTGCCATTACTGGCATACCGATCTTCTCTGTTACTATGTATTCCGCGACATACTACATGACGCAATTTCATGCGAGCGCGGCCCAAGCGGGCATCGCGCTGCTCGCCTTGGCGCTGCCGCTCGGGGCGGGTCAAGGCCTGGGCGGTTGGTGCTCCAAGCGCACCGACCTTCGATCGCTCCTGGCCGCAGGAGTCGTGACGGTCACTATCGGTGAGGGTATTCTCGCGACGGCGCACAGTATGCTTGCGGTGCTGTTGTCGTTCGCCGTCGTTGGTCTCGGCGTTGGGCTTGCCAGCGCTCCGCCCAACGCGCTCATGCTGCGCTATGTCAGCGAGCAGCGCAGCGGCGCGGCAAGCGGTCTCTTGACGATGTTCTCGAGCACCGGAGCGATTAGCGCCCCTGCCGCTGTCACCGCTTTCATTCATTTCAGCGGCGCGCAGGCATCGCAAAGCTTTCGCTTGGATTTCTTGCTGTCGTGCGCGCTCGCGGCTGCCTGCGTGCCGCTGGTGCTCCTTTTGCCGCATGCTCACAAGTCGTGACTGCGAGGATGCGCGGCGCTCTTGCTCAAACTTCGACATGTGCCGCCGGAGTGGCGGAACTGGCAGACGCACGCGACTCAAAATCGCGCGAGGTCACCCTCATGTGGGTTCGACTCCCACCTTCGGCATATCATGATAGGATGCGCCGCGATAAGCGTGTAAGTCGGCATCGACGCTTCGTGATGGAGAAAGTTTGAAACAAGAGCGCTGCTCAACCGCTGCTTGATGCCGGATTTTGGCGAGCAGTGATCGTGCTGGCTGTGATCAGCGCAGCTCTCATGTACGTTGTCGTGATTTTTCCCATCGGTCGGTTCTTACCGGAAGCGTCTACCGTAAGCGTCCCCATCGACAACCTCTTCAGGTTCTGCTGGTTCTTCGGCGTGCCGATTCTCGTGTACGTCAATGGCATGATGATCTACTTTGCCATTCGCTACCGTCACCGGCCAGACGAACCCATGGATGCAGTTGGGTCCGAGATTCACGATAATCGGGCGCTCGAGACCACCTGGACGGTGGTACCGGCAGCTCTTATGGTGGCGCTCGCCGTCTTGAGCTATATCGTCATTCCGATGTATTACCCGACTGGACAGGCTGCCGCGAGCGCGGTGACCATGGAGGCCATCGGCCACAAGTGGTATTTCGAGTTTCGCTATCCTGGCTTGCGCAATCCGTGATGAACGAGATGCACTTGCCTGTCGGAGTGCCGGTGACGCTCGACATCACGTCATCCGAGCAGACAACCGATGTTCTCACCGGCGCGGTCTTACACTCATTTTGGGTACCTGAGTTTCGGCTCAAACAGGATATGATTCCCGGCATGGTCGTGCCGATTCATTTCACGCCGAGCGAGATTGGCACGTTCCGCATTGTTTGCGCTGAGTTTTGCGGCCTGGGTCATTCTCACATGTGGGGAAGCGTCGTTGTGCAAAGCAAGTCCGCTTTTGATGCGTGGTATGCGCAGCAGCAACACGCGGGCTCGGCGGGGATGAGTGGGGTGCTTGCGATAAACCTAGCGGCTGGGCAGGCAAGCGCTGGTCAGACGCTCTTCAACACAAAATGCACGGTTTGTCACAATGCCGCTCCCTTTGCGCAGCGGAAGGTCGGCCCGGGGCTCGCGAATTTATTTGACGATCCGAGCCATCCGACGCTCGTCACCGGTAAAAAGGCGTCGCCAGACAACGTTGTCGACATCTTGGAGCATGGCGCGCACGGCGACATGGGTACGATGCCGAACATGCAAGCAAACGGGCTGAGCGCACAAGACATCGCCAACTTGATTGCATACCTCAAGACGCTGCGCTAGAAGAAGACTATTGATGGAGCAGAGCAATGTCAGTCGCTGAAGTCGGGGTCGCCGCGGGCGGCCACATCCATCCGCCGCCGGACACCTTCATCAAGAAGTACGTCTTCAGCCTCGACCACAAAGTGATCGCGGTACAATACTTCCTCACGGGAGGACTGTTCTTCATTCTGGCGGGTTTGCTCGCCGAGCTCATGCGCGCGCAGCTGGCCGGACCGAACAATCACGTGCTCAGCGTCACGACGTATAACGAAGCGTACAGCGTTCACGGCTCCGCCATGGTGTGGCTCGTGATCATCCCGCTGCTCACCGGCGGTTTTGGCAATCTCGTGATGCCGTTGCAAATCGGTGCGCGAGACGTCGCCTTTCCATGGCTGAACATGATCAGCTTCTGGCTCTTCCCGCCAGCCGGCATCTTGCTTTTCGCCAGCTTCCTCTACGGGGCACCCCAGGCTGGCTGGACCGAATATCCCCCCATTACGCTGCAAATGCCGTTCGGCACGAGCATGTGGTGCATGGCGATCTTCCTGATCGGCGTCTCCGCAACCATCACCGGGTTGAACTTCCTCGTTACCGTTGTCAAAATGCGAGCGCCCGGCATGACCTATACGCGCATGCCACTGTTCGTCTGGGCGACCGCCACGACCGCGTTCCTTTCGATGATTGCCACGGCGAATTTGTCAGCTGCGCTTGCGGGTCTCTTTATCGCACGAACCTTCAACGTGCCGTTTTACGACGTCGCAAAGGGCGGAGCGCCGGTGTTATGGCAGCATGTCTTTTGGTTTTATTCGCACCCGGCAGTCTACATCATGATTCTGCCCGCCTTTGGGCTTGTGTCTGAAATCATTCCAACGTTCGTGCGCCGGCCGATCTTCGGCTACAAGGCAATCGCGTATTCATCCGCGACCATCGGCTTGCTGTCATTTATGGTATGGGCGCATCACATGTTTACGAGCGGCCTGCAGCACTGGGAACAGTTTCTCTTCATGATCCTCACGATGGCGATCGCGGTCCCCACCGGGATCAAGATCTTCAGTTGGGTGGCAACGCTGTGGGGTGGCAAGGTCCGCCTCGACAGCCCGCTCCTTTTCGTGATGGGCTTTTTGTCAACGTTTACGTTCGGAGGCTTCACCGGGATACTGCTCGCGTCGGTGCCGATCGACGTGCACGAACACGCGTCGTATTTCGTCGTGGCGCACCTGCACTACGTGCTCTTCGGGGGCAGCGTGTTCGGTATTTTTGCCGGGCTGTACTATTGGTGGCCGAAAATGACGGGCCGCTTGCTCGATGAGCGGCTTGCGAAGTGGCATTTCTGGCTGATGTTCATCAGTTTCAACGCGACGTTTTTGCCGATGCACTGGATTGGGCTGCTCGGCATGCCACGCCGCGTGGCCACGTATGATCCAGTCTACGCGAGTACGAATCTGTTCGTTTCGATCTCTGCGTTCGTGCTGGGAGCGTCGATGTTGATCTTTCTCTACAACGCCTTGCGCAGCGCGAAACACGGCGAGATTGCAGGTCCAAATCCCTGGGGAGGACGGACGCTCGAGTGGATGATCCCGTCGCCCGCTCCCTATTACAACTTCAAGGATATCCCCATCGTGCTTTCAGGCCCCTATGACTACGGCAAGCCGCTGCCCTATGCGAACGTCAGTCAAGAGCTGGCTAAGGTTCCAATGCATTAATTATGGCAGCAAACGTCCACGCGATCAACGACGCGGAGTATCAAGAAGTACGCGGCCAGCGGCTTCTCGGCTTCCTCTTTTTCCTGATCAGTGACTGCGTCATCTTCGGCGATTTCATTTTTTCGTATCTGTATTTGCGCACGGCCGCACCCATCTGGCCGCCAGCAGGCATCGAGCGACCGTATCTGTACCTCGCGGCGGTCAACTCGATCGTTTTGTTCGGCAGCGGCGCCACCATGCACTATGCCATGGAAGGCATCCGCCACAATAGGATTCGGCAGTTTGTCTGGTTTACGGTCGCGACGATTATCTTGGGATCGATGTTCTTGGGAGGTCAAGCGTACGAATACACGCATCTCCATGATACCTGGGCGGGAAGCACCTTCGGCGCTTCATTCTTCACCTTGACCGGCCTGCACGGATTTCACGTGTTCATCGGGGTGATCTTTTTGATCACCGTGCTGATTCAGACGCTGCGCGGAACGTACACGCAGGAACGACATTTTGGGTTGACGGCGGCCACGCTGTACTGGCACTTTGTCGACGTCATTTGGGTAGCGCTGTTCTTCATGTTTTACATCTACTAGGGGCGAAGATACATGGATCTCGACCACATTCTCAGAGGTATTGCGCTCGTCGGAGCGATCGTCGTCGGCATCGTGGCGCTGGTCGCCCTGCGCGCCGAGTGGAAGAAGACCGCCCTCGAAGATCACGTCACGAAGATCATGATGGTGCTCCTCGCGCTGGGCTGCGCGGAGGTGATTTTGGTGGCATTCGGCGTTTGGGGTCGGGTCTAACCCTGTAGGGGGCGATTGGAAAATCGCCCCAATCAAGTGGTGTAGGGGGCGATTGGAAAATCGCCCCAAGCGAAAAGGGAGAACAACATGGCAATCGGTTATGGAGAGTCTGAGTATGAAATACCGCAAAGTCGCGGCATACCGCCAGTTGTGCGCTATCTCTTTTTCGTTGGCGTGGTCGTGATCTTCTTTATGGGCTTCGTTTCGGTCTACTACGCAGGCGAATTTCACGTTTGGCCTGCAATCAACAGCGCCAAGGCGGAGCTTTCGGGGAAATTCTAAACTTGTGTCGCGCCTTAGCGAGCGGGTTTGTTGCTGCCGACGCCGATGTTTTGAAAACCCAAGGGCAGTACCCCGGTCGGCCGGCCATCGATCCTGTGAATCCCGCCGTATTCGCTAAATTCCAGAAGCGCTGGAGTTTCCACGGCGGCCAGATCGCCCTCCCCAATCGTTGGCCATTCGCATGCCACGCGCCGGTCAACCATGAGCGCGGCGACATAACCGTTGAAGCCGCGGGGTGACAGATCGTCGCGAGCGCGAGTGCGGAGATAGCCGTCGACGACGAAAATCGGTTGGTACGTTTCGCGCAATGCCCGCAACGGAGCACGCAGCAGGAAAAGTGCGTAAACGGCGAACGCGGCCGCGCCGAGCCCGAAGATAGGCGCCAGAAGTTGAAGACCAGCGTGTTCCTCAGTACCGTCGGCGGCCAGCCGGAGCAAACTCACGGTGAAGATGCCAAACAACAGCGCTATTGCCGCCGGCTCGACCGCGATTGCGAGCCTCCCGTACAAGCCACGGACGACGACCTGGCGTTCGTCAGGCGACCATCGTCGCATGGCAAGCAATCGCCGTCGCGCGTCTGGAGTTAACGGCCCTGCCGAAGGAGAAGGTTCGACCACGACCTTGCATTCGATAAAAACCGCTGCGGCTCCCCGAGTCCTTGTAAGCATACTCGCGTTTGCCTGTCTTTTGGTCAGGCCGGCTGCGGCGCAGCCCAATCCGTTCGATCAGCAACTCGCGCCCATCGAGGTCGGCGCGACCATGCCGCCAACGAGCTTTGTGGACCAGCGTGGTGCACGCTTCACCTTCCAAGATGTGCGCGGCCAAACGGCGGTTGTTGGCTTCATTTACACCCGCTGCGCCGATTCCTGTCCGATCATCACGCAAAAGTTCGGCGTGCTCAATCGCCTGCTGGGGCCCGGGCCATATCAATTGGTAGAGGTTTCAATCGATCCGTCTCATGACACGCTACCAGTCGTCCGGGCATATGCGAAGAAATTTGGCGCGACGTCATCACGCTGGCGCATTCTCACGGGTACGCCGCAAACCGTCGAGAACTTCGTCCGTTCTTCCGGCGTTTCGGTGATCGATAACGGCACGGACGAGCTCATTCACAATGCCAGATTGCTGATCGTGGATCCGAACGGAAGGCTCGCTGACGTCAATGAGTTGGTTGCGTGGGACCCGTCAACGGTCGTCGCCCAGGTACGACACGTTGCTGGAAAATCAAGCAGCTTTCTCGGGAGAGCTAATTTTGCACTGACGAGCGCCGTGGCGCAATTCTGTGGGGGATCGTACCAAACCGCGTCGGGCATCCTCGACGTTCTCGCGTCTGTGCTGCTCGTTGGCGGCGGGATTTTCATTCTCACCTGGATGCGCCGCGGATGGTGATGCAAGGAAGCGAAGAAGCGCGCACAGTACTCCACCATCCCTGCTGGAGGCGGGAACGCACATGAAGCGTATTGCCGTGTGGCTCGGAGCGACGTGGGTGGCTTGCGCACTCGCTTCGTGCACCAACCCGGCGGCGCCACCGGGCAACTACGGATCCATCTCGGGCAAAATCACGTCATCCTCCGGACAGCCCATAGCCGGCGTGGTGGTCCAAGTGGATTCTGGGCCGTCCGGCACAAGCGGGGCCGATGGGACCTATTCGATTCAGTATGTCCCTGTCACGGATGCCCTGTCGCCGGATACCGTTGCGATCGAAGCCAACTCAGTACCAAGGGGCTATGCTGCGCCCCCTCCGCAGACCAACATTCAGGTGAAGGCCGGCCAGACAACCTCGAACGTGAACTTTGTTCTAGCGCCGGGCTAGGCGTTTCGCCACCAGGAACCGCTCTTTGGCTCCGGGAAAACTTGTCCCGGAGCCGGGTTCGTCCCGGGTTCGCCGAGGTGTACCGGAGTCTAACGGTCACTGCTCTTTCTTGTGCCGGTGCAGGCTCCCTCACCCTAAGGGTTGGTGAAAGGCCGAGTGGAGGAATCCGTGGCGATAAGTTCTGGTGAAGTCACCGCCCCAGCGAAGCCGCGGGGCGAGTCGAAAGTCAATTCTGTCGACCGTGCGCTTGTGATCCTGGAATATCTTGGGACGCAGACGAAAGAAGTCGGCGTTCGAGAGCTCGGTCAGGCGATTGGCCTTTCAAAAAGCAGCGTGCACCGCATCTTGCAGACGTTGCGAGCGCGGGGTTTCGTGCGCTGGAATCCCGACAACGCGCGCTACTCGCTCGGCATGCGGGCATTTGAGGTGGGCTGCGGCATCCTTCGCTCCATGGAGGCGCACTCCGTCGCCAAACCGTACCTCGAGCAGCTCGCTAACAGCCTCGGGGAAACGGTGTTTTTGGGCGTTCTTGACGATAGCGAGGTCGTGTTCATCGACAAGGTTGACGTGCGACGGTCCGTCCACATGCAAGCCGACATTGGCAGCCGCCATCCCTTGCACAGTACTGCGATTGGGAAAGCGCTTTTGGCCAATCTCGATCGCTCGGATTCCGACCGCATCATCGCCGCCAAGCCGCTCGCCCGCTTTACCAAGAATACGTTCACCGATCCTGAGGCGCTGCGTGCCGAGCTCGAGCGCATTCGTCGTCAGGGCTACGCCGAGGACAATGAAGAAACAGAAGACGGCCTCTACTGCGTTGGCGCGGCGCTCTTCAATTACTCAGGCAAACCGGTCGCGGCATTGTCAGTTTCCGTGCCAAAAATCGGTCAGCAGACAATCGCGAAAGACCGCTTGAGCAAGGCTGTTGTTGCGGCGGCCACAGAGATTTCCGCAAAGATGGGTTATAGCGGTCGGCCCAAGACGGCGCCCCTCGGCTAAGTTGAGCAAGCCTAGCGTCTTCGTCAGTCGCGCGATACCCGAGACGGGGCTTGTCTTATTGCGCGACCATTGCAATGTCAGCGTGTGGCCGCATGACCGCGCGCCGACGTCCGAAGAGCTTATCGAAAATTGCCGAGGCAAAGATGCGCTTGTCTGCCTTCTCACCGAAAAAATCGACGCAGCCGTGCTCAGCGCGGCTCCGACGCTGCGCATTATCGCGAACGTTGCGGTAGGCTATGACAATTTTGACGTCCCGGCAGCCACCCGCGCCGGCGTGGTCATGACAAACACTCCTGGCGTGCTCGACGATACAACCGCCGATCTTGCCTTTGCCCTGCTCATGGCTACAGCCCGGCGCCTAGCCGAGGGGGACAGGCTCGTGCGCAGCGGCACGTGGACCGGATGGGGAATCATGCAGCTTCTCGGTCACGACGTTCATCATGCAAAGCTTGGGATCGTTGGGTTTGGCCGAATTGGGCGCGGCGTCGCGAAACGGGCGAGCGGCTTTTCCATGCACGTCTCTTACCATGACGCGGTGCGTGCTTCTCCCGAAGTGGAGCGCGAGCTCGGCGTGAGCTTCGTGCCCTTCGATCGGCTGCTGGCTGAGAGCGACTTTATCAGCTTGCACGTTCCCCTCATGCCGGAAACCCACCATCTGATCGATGCGAAGGCACTGCGAGCCATGAAGCGCTCCGCGATCCTCATTAATACATCGCGAGGTCCGGTCATCGACGAGGCGGCGCTCGTCGAGGCGCTCCAAGCGGGAACGATCGCCGGCGCTGGACTCGACGTTTACGAACACGAGCCCAAACTCGCGAACGGACTCGCCGACTTGGCCAACGTCGTCGCTGCTGCCACACATCGGAAGCGCGAGCATTGCGACGCGCTCGAAGATGGCCGAAATTGCTGCTCGCAACGTCATCGCCTTCTTTGCAGGCGAAACCCCACCGACAGCCCTCAATCCAGACGTGCTCGCCTCCGCGCGGCGGTAGAGCTTTGCCGCTTGCGCATATGCATCGCGCCCGACAAATTCAAAGGGAGCCTCAGCGCTCGTGAGGCTGCGCGCGCGATAGCCCAGGGCATGGCCCGTTGGCTTCCGGAGGCAAGTCTACAGATCGTTCCCGTTGCGGATGGGGGCGAGGGAACGGCGCAGACGATCGTCGACTCGCTGGGTGGACGCATGGTGACGAAAACGGTGACTGGGCCTGATGGCGCACCTGTTTCCGCCCTGTACGGGCAGCTTCCAGGAAAAGTCGCGGTTATCGAGCTCGCGCAAGCAAGCGGGCTTGCGCTTGTTCCTGACGGAAAGAACGATCCGCTGACGGCGACGACGCGAGGCACCGGCGAATTGATCGCAGCAGCGATTGAGGAAGGCGCGCAGCGAATCATCCTCGCGATCGGTGGGAGCGCGACCAACGACGCTGGCACCGGTGCGCTCAGTGCGCTCGGCGCGGTGTTTCTCGACGCAGCAGACAACCCGCTGCCGCCGGGAGGCGATGCACTCTCTCGCCTCGCGCGGATCGATACGACACAGTTGGAACGTCGCATGCGGGGCGTGAGTCTTGAGATCGCGAGCGACGTGCGCAATCCGTTGTGTGGCCCCTCGGGCGCGTCCGCGGTCTACGGGCCTCAAAAAGGTGCCTCGCCATCGGACGTTGCGAAACTCGACTCAGCATTGCGCCATTTTGCCGATGTCGCGAAACACACGGTTGGCGTGGACGTGAGCAACGTGCCGGGTGCAGGTGCGGCAGGTGGCGTGGGAGCAGGATTCCTTGGGCTCGCACATGCCACGCTGCGACCGGGAGCCGACCTCGTGCTCGAGGTCTTGGGCTTTTCCCGGCGACTTGAAGGCGTGTCGTTGGTTGTCACGGGCGAAGGGCGTCTCGACCGACAAACGCTCTCCGGAAAAGCTCCCTTCGCTGTCGCTCAAGCCGCCAAAAAGCGCAATATCCCTACCGCGGCGCTCGTCGGCAGTATCGACTGCCCTGCGCAGGAGCTCGAAGAAGCCGGGATCGCCGTTGCTCTGCCGATTGTGTTGGGGCCGATGCCGCTCGAGGAGGCGCTGCGCCGAGCGCCCGAATTGCTACTGCGGGCAGCGGAAACGCTCGCTCGCGCCCTCACCCTAAAACTGTAGGGGGCGATTGGAAAATCGCCCCTCTTCTATCTCCCGATCGGAGATGTGCGTCGAGCAGCGGTGCCAAGAAGGGCATTGAGCCCATATCGCTCGCTGCGCTCATCCAGAAGTTTGAACAACGCGGCCGCGAGTTTGTTCGTATCGTGGCGCACCTGGTGTCCTTCGGATACGAAATCCCCAGTGAGCGGAATATAACCAAAGGAGCGCACGGCCTCGAGATCGGCCGAAACCTGAAATGCACCATCGCGTTCGTACAGCGGCAGCAGACGATTTGCCTGACCGGTGTTGATCAGCATTCGGTCAAACAGTCCTCGGCCGGTGGTCTCGAAGATCGCTCGCGCGTGATCGCTCGCCGTCATCCCCGAGGTTTCACCGGGCTGCGTCATAATGTTGCACACAAAAATCTTCGCCGCATTGGACCGCTCGATGGCTTCTGCAATGCCCGGAACGAGTAAATTAGGCATGATGCTCGTGAACAGACTGCCCGGGCCTAAAATAATGAGATCCGCTGCGAGAATGGCTTCGAGTGCTTCGGGGAGCGCTTGACAAGCGCTTGGCACCAGTCGCAAGCGCCGAATCGGATGCAAGGATTTAGAAATCGATGTCTCGCCAGTGACCGTCGTGCCGTCTTCGAGTGTCGCTTCCAGCGACACATTGGCGAGAGTCGATGGCAGCACGCGGCCTTTGATGGCCAGAACGCGGCTACTCTCCTTGATGGCGCGGTCGAAATCACCCGCGATGCCGCACATCGCGGCGAGGAAAAGATTGCCAAATGAATGACCCACTAAACCGTCGCCTTCATTGAAACGGTACTGGAAGAGCTCCGCCATCATCGATTCACTGTCGGCCAGCGCAACCAAACAGTTGCGGATGTCGCCAGGAGGCAGAACCCCAAGCTCCGAGCGCAGGCGACCGCTGCTGCCACCATCGTCGGTTACCGTGACGATCGCCGTGAGGTTGGTCGAGTATTGCTTGAGGCCGCGCAGGATCGTGCTCAAGCCCGTCCCGCCTCCGATCGCGACAAGCCGGTAGCCCCGATCGAGTTGCCGTCGCTCGTAAATGACTTCGATCAGCCGGTTGCCGTCTTTGGGGCTAATAACCGCGACAATCGACCGCATCCATTGACGAATCCCATAGTAAACAAGTGCGCTTCCGCCGAGAATAAAAATGACTTCCACCGCAAAGCCTGGAGCGTGGCCGGCAACGAGGTTGTCAATCTTCTCGTTGAAGTGGAAGTTAAAATCGTAGTGCTTGAGCACTCGCCCGAACCCATCGAGAATGAGGATCGCCCCAAACAGCGCAAGCAAGATCCAGCGCTTGAGCTTCATGCCCGGGCGCATCCAGGTTAAGAACCGCCGCACCTGCGGCAGTTGTTCAGCGCTGCGCGTCGCGGCGTTCGACAAACGCTTTAATCCTTTGCGCGTGCAAATGACGCGCGAGTTCGTTGGCGATGTAGACCGAGCGGTGGCGCCCGCCCGTGCACCCGATTCCGATCGTCAGATGCGACTTGCCCTCGTGTAAGAACTGCGGCAACAAGAAGTCCAAAAACTGGTTGAGCTTCTCTTTGAACGCCGTAACTTCGGGCGACTTGTCGAGATACTCGATCACGGCCTGGTGATCGCCCGTGAGTGGCTGCAGCTCGGGCACGTAATTCGGGTTGGGTAAGAAGCGCACGTCAAAGACAAGATCCGCGTCGAGAGGCACGCCGTATTTGTAGCCGAACGCGACCACCGATGCGCTCATCATGCGTTCATCCGCGATGCCGCTGACTGCGTGGGCGAGCTTTTCTTTCAGAGCGGAGAGCGTCAGCGCGGAGGTATCGATGATCACGTCGGCCGCGTCGCGGATAGGTTTGAGTTCTTCCCGTTCGGCGGCGATGCTATCGCTCACGCGGCCGCGATCGGAGAGCGGATGCTTGCGGCGCGTCTCGGAAAACCGTCTGACCAAAACAGCGTCGCTCGCATCGAGAAAGACCACCCGGTGCGGAATGTGATCGCGCTCGAGCATCCGCAAATTCCCGAGTAAATCGCCAAAAATCTCTTCACCGCGAATGTCCAAAACGACGGCCACGTTGCGCAGATTCGGGCTCACGCGACAAAGCTCGGCGAACTTGGGGATCAGGCTGGGTGGAAGGTTGTCGACACAAAAGTACCCGAGGTCCTCGAGGCATTTTGCGGCCTGGCTCTTGCCCGCGCCCGAGAGTCCAGTGACAATGACGAAGTGAACTCCCGCAGGTGCGGGTTTAGGGAGATGTCGGGGCGCGCGCGCGGTGGTCGAAGGGTCCACGCTCTAGTATTGGCGCTCAGCACTCGCCGACCCCGCTGGCTGCGTGCGCAGCACCGTTTGACCGCATCCGCAGGCGTGAAGCGGGCGCAGGCTAAAGAAACTGCGTCGTATGAGGACCTTCGGGCTCGCTGAAGCAAACGCGCTCCTCCCCAAGGTACGTGCGCTCGTTGGCGAGTTGCTTGCGGCGCGTCGAGAGACAGCTGTCGCGCACCTCGAGCTAGAAGCGCTGCAACGCGAGCCGTCAACGTCAGGCCGCTTGCAAACCACATTCGTGCACAATGCTGGGGTCCTCCAAGAGCGAGTGCTTGGGCTGATTGAAAAGATCCACGCGTTGGGGTGCGTCGTCAAAGATGTGGACTTGGGGCTCGTCGATTTTCCATCGATCGCTGACGGAGCGTTGATGAACCTCTGTTGGAAATATGGAGAACCGTCGGTCGAATACTGGCACCGCATGGATGAGGGTTTTGCCTGCCGCAAACCCATTCTGTAGGGGGCGCTTGGAAAATGCCGAGGCGCGCCTGTAAGCCGGATTCTGTAACGCTACAAGAGCGATGGCGACCATCTCTCTCTGGATACCCGTTGCCAGGTACCTCGTGCGACGTGTTGTCGGTTCAGGCGGGCCGCCTGTGCTGTTGCCAGCAATTCCCGACGGTCTTGCTCCGGGTGGGGTTTGCCCGGCCGGCATCTCTCGATACCGCCGGTGCGCTCTTACCGCACCATTTCACCCTTACCGCACAGCAAACGCTGCGCGGCGGTTTGTTTCTGTGGCACTTTCCTTCGAGTCGCCCCGACCAGCCGTTAGCTGGCACCCTTGCCCTGCGGAGCCCGGACTTTCCTCAGGCTGCGATTACTCGCCACCCGCGGTCGCCCAGCGCGCTCGGCACCTCATTATACCATGCAGGCGCAAAGCTCGCGTCAGACGCGAATCATCCTTTGATACAAGGAGAGCAGGGGGCCAAGGACCGAGTTTCCGCTGGGTCGCCAAGGCATCTCGCCAAGATCGATGTTCACCGCGGCGGCGATAGCCGCGGCGTCAGCGCCAAGGCCCTGATCGGCAACCCTCTTGCGCGTGCAGTAGAAGCCACACATCGCGCGGACTGCAAATTCGTGATGTTCTGAATCCGACGTCGCCCGAGCGCGCGCGAGGGACTGCACAGCAACGCGCTGGATTCCTTCTCGAGCTGATTGCCGGTCGCCGTAGCTGGCAACAAAGTTCAGCTCGCCGTGCGCGCGGTCTTCCTCTTGGTCGATGAAATAATCGAGTAAGATATGGAAGCACGAGATCCAAGGAAAGTATGCGTCATAGAGCTCGCGCGCGCGCGCCGCATCGCACGAACGAATCGCGCCGAAAGCGAGCGCGAAGGTTGGCATCGTCGAGCCACAGGCCGCCGCTCCTTCCCACCAGCTCATGCCTGAGTCAATGGCTCCAAAGGTCGCTCGGCAGCGCTTCTCTCGTTCACCGGCCGGCAGATGTTTGATCGACTGCAGCTCGCAATAGCGTGCCGTCACCTCTTCGACAGAGGCGGCGATCATCTGATAGGCAGGTAGCTGCGCGAATAAGCGCTGCGATCGTGCAACGAGCTCTCGCAAATAGCCGCCGTCGTCAGCAGCGCGATAGCGAAAGTAATTGCGCAACGGAGCGTCAGGTCGTATAGCGTCAAGCAACGATTCATGCAACGCTCGAAAATCCACTTCATCGATGCTGCCCATGCGATCGCACAAATTGTCTAAATAGTCGACCGCAGTTTCGAAGGTAGCTACAAGCTCGACGTAATGGCGCGCCGCAGCCTTGGGCAGAAACGTCGCGAGTATGCAGCCGCCGTGGACGTGAAAATCCTTGAGGGCGATGCTGGAGAGTGCTTCATGACGCATTTGCGCATCTTCGATGCGGCGAGCACGACGGGCAAGACGCTTGAGATTGGCAGCTGCCTCCGGCACGACAGCCAACAAAAATCGCCGTACGGAGTGTATCAGCTGTTGATCCACGTCACAACAGAGTACGACGCGCGGGCCTGGTCCCCTTGGCCGCAAGCTCTCCATTCCAGGGCTCTTTGATTCGCAGGATGCTCGCAGCCGGTCGCTTAATTGTCAACCATGGTTAACATTGGAGGGGATCGCTCGCCAGAACGAGCGCGGCAGGACTATATCAAAGGCATTTACCAACTTGGTGAGCGCAAGCCCGTGCGTGCGGCAGATCTGGCGCGCTCTCTAGGAGTCAGCCGGGCGTCCGTCAGTAAGTTCAAGCGCATGCTCGAACACGAAAAGTTGCTCGAGCATTCCCTGGCGCGCAATGACGCGTTGCGCTTAACCAAGAAAGGCAACGCGCTGGCAGTGCGCATGGTGCGACGTCATCGGTTGGTGGAGACCTTTCTCCATAAGACCTTACGAATGCCGTTAGACCGCGTTCATTCGGAAGCGGAGCGCATCGAGCACGCAATTTCTGATGATGTGTCTGCGCGCTTGGCAACATTTCTCGCGTATCCGGTGTCTGATCCCCACGGTCACCGAATCCCCGCCGGAATCCGAAAGACAACCATTGCGGATGACGTCCTGGGAAGGGCAAAAATTGGCGAACGCGTGACGGTCACGAGCATTGATGACCGCGACGCACGGGTCGTCCGCGAACTATCGGCGCATGGGGTGTTGCCCGGCCAGTGCGTGACCGTGATCGGTCGTCGCCAAGATGGGCTACGCGTTCGTGTCGGTCGGGACGAGATTGGGTTGTCGCGACGCGCAGTGGACGGCATTCGGTGCGCGCGTGGCAGGCGCGAAAGAGCCACACGGTAGCGCGCGTGGCAGACGTCGCTGGCCGATCGGATCGAGCCTGGGTTCCAAGCCGCGAAGATCTCCTGCGCGCAAGGGATCGGGTCGGCGTGAGAAACGCCCGTTCGGGCGGACATGTCGTGCGGCTGCTCATTCTGCTGATTGGGCCGGGAATTCTTGTCATGCTCGGCGAGAACGATGGCCCCAGCATGCTCTCATACGCCGTGACGGGTGTATCGTACGGCATCGGTTTCTTCGTCCCGTTCATATTGCTAACGTTTGTCATGGCGTTTGTGGTCCAGGAAATGACGGTGCGGCTGGGCGCCGCAACTCACCGGGGCCACGCTGAACTTATCTTCGATCGGTTTGGTCCGTTTTGGGGGTACTTCGCAATATCCGATCTCGTGGTGGGGAACATCCTGACGCTGATCACGGAGTTTATTGCAATCCGGGCTGGTGCCGCATATTTTGGCATCCCGGGTTGGATCGCCGTGGCGGTTGGCGTGGGGGTCGTTGCGGTCGCCGTGTCGACCAGGCGCTATCGAACCTGGGAGCGCAGCGTTTTGCTTTTGGCTTTTGCCAATTTGTTGTTCGTCCTCACTGCACTGCTTGCACACCCAGATTACCACGCTGTGCAAAGAGCGCTCATCACCTGGCAGCCGATCCCCGGGGGTGCCAGCCTAGCGTTTTTCACGTTGATCATGGCGAACATCGGCGCAACGGTGACGCCGTGGATGCTGTTCTTCCAGCAGAGCGCCACCGCCGACAAGGGAATGACGCGGGCCGACATACCGCAAGGTCGCGTGGACACGGCCCTTGGCGCGTGTCTTGCGGCGATAGCCGCGGTTGCCTGTCTCGTGACGTGCGCCGTGCTCCACCAGCACGGAGTCCAGGCATCTCAGATGAACGGAGGCGCAGATTTTGCCTCGGCTCTGCGACCTTTCATCGGCTCGGTGGGCGCCTCACTCTTTGCGCTTGCTATGATGGAGGCCGGCCTCGTAGCCGCGATGACGATCTCCACCAGTTCAGCCTACGCATTCGGCGAGGTGTTCCACCGCGGTCACAGCCTCAATCTTGACTTTCCGCAAGGATCGTTATTCTATGCCACCGCCATCGCCTCAACCATACTTGCGGCTGCGGTCGTGCTGCTGCCGCATGCACCGTTGATTGCCATTACGATTACGGTCAACGTCATCGCGACGATGCTGATGGCGCCAGCGTTGTTGCTCTTGCTGCTCCTTAGCAACGATCGCGCCATTGTCGGGAGCTTGGCAAACACCACCGGCCAGAATCTGGTTGCGGGGGGAATTGTCGTTGGTATTACCCTCGTGGGAGCATTGTACGGGCTGCTCACCGTGTTTCCTCATCTGTTAGGAACTTGATACATGATAAAAGACCGAGACACGATCGATACGTCCGTCCTCGAGCCAGAACAGCGCAGCGTCGCGCTACGCCAACCGCTGCCGCGGGCGCGCCTAGGGCCATTTGCAATGGTCGCGCTCTGGATTTTGCGGATCTATTCGATCGCGGCGGTGGGCCTCGTTGTTTACGTCTTCGTAAAGACGCTTCGAGGCTAGCCAAACGCACAGTTCGACTTTTGCTGACCTGCTCGTTCTCTTCGTCGTCGTCCTTGCGGTGGCGATCGGCGCACGGCACTCGCGGGTGCCCTACACCGTCGGTTTGGTGATTGCGGGTCTTATCATCGGTCTCGTTCCAGGGCACCCTAGGATCGCGCTGACGCCCGACCTTGTGATGCTCGTTTTCTTACCTGCGCTTTTATTTGCGGGAGCTTGGACCGCCCCACTGAGCGAGATGCGAAGGCACTGGGTACCGATTGCGCTCCTCGCCACGCTTGGCGTGCTGACGTGCATGGCTGTGTCATGGATTGTGCTGGTGCGGTTTGTCGGACTTCCGTGGCAGACCGCACTTCTGTTTGGCGCAATGGTTTCCGCGACCGATCCCGTCGCCGTGGTCGCAGTCTTTCGGTCTCTTTTCGTGAACCGTCAACTCGCAGCTATCGTCGAGGGAGAGAGCCTATTTAACGACGCGACGGCAGTTGTGGCTTTCAAAGTCACACTCTTGGTCTCCATCGCGTCGACGCACGCGTCCGCAGCGCAACCGTTCATCGAATTCCTTGAATTGCTTGTCGGAGGTGCTTTGGTGGGCGCGATCGTGGGACTGGGGGGTTTGCTCGTCCTTCGACTCACCGACGACTACATGGTCGAGGCGATGGGGACCCTGATCGTTGCCTACGGGTCCTACTACGTGGCGGATAGATTAGGAGTCTCGGGGCTTATCGCGGTCATCGTGGCTGGGATGCTCGTCTCTCGGGTTGGTACCCAGATGGGCTCCTTTACCACCACGAGACAGTCGGTTAATCAGCTTTGGGAATTCATCGCTTTCGCGGCAAACTCCATGCTCTTCTTGCTCGTCGGACTTTCGCTCAATCTGGCTGAGATGTACTCGACGCGGGTTGCGACCGGCTGGGCCATCGCGGCCGTGGTCATCTCGCGCATTCTCTCGGTCTATGGGCTCAGCGGTCTTTCCGCGCTCCTCGGGCACCGGCTGGCGGCATCCTGGCAGCACGTCTTCGCTTTAGGCGGCCTCCGCGGGGCGCTCTCTATGGCTTTGGCCTTGAGTCTGCCGAGCTCGTTCCCGCAGCGCGATCTACTCGTCTCGATGGTCTTTTCGGTCGTACTTTTCACGATTATCGTCCAAGGTCTGGCGCTGGCGCCGGCGATCGTCCGGCTCGGCGTGCAGGTGCAGCCACAGCCGCAGGCCGTTAGGTCTTAAGACTCAAATCAAACGGTTCGGGCTTTCCGGTCCGGTCACGCTATGGTTAGATATACATAATGGACACTGAACTAACGCCCGCTCTTGAGCGGGTGGCAGCTTCCGTTATTGAGACGCAGCGGCGGCGACAACAACTGCAAGACGAACTTGCGGCTGCTACTGAGGCGATTGCGTCGCTGCAGGAGCAAAGTGTTTCGCTTGAATCAAGCGTGCTCGATCTACGCAAACAACTCGAAGAGACTCTCCAGGCAAAACTTCGCGAGGACGCCGCGCTTGAGGAACTGGCAACCAAACGCGCGGAAGCGCTCGCTCAGATGGAAGACCTCCTCGCACACATTGATGTGTTTGTGGATGAAAAAGATCGCGCCGCAAGCAGTTTGGGGACCGAAATTGATTCTTCGCGTTTGGCGTTGACTGCGATTGAAGAAGAAGTGCGCACAGTGAAGGGGCTCTTCGCTTCCATCGCGCGTGAAGCGACAAGTTTGCGCACAGTGCTCGACTCGATCCGTCAATCCGCGGCCGGAGCGGAGGCGCAGCTCGCCGAGATCGGATCGAAGGCCAAGGATCTTGATACGGCAGCCGATGGTATGGCGGCGCGCGTCTGTGGCATCGCCGAGGCCATCGACCGTGCGGAAAAAAGCAAACAGCATATTACGAACGCGGACGAGCTCCGCGAGTTTGTGGCAAGTCTTCAGGCTCGTAAAGCGCAAGTGGAGGCTGCAGCAGATGCCCTCGAACAATTGGCCAAGGATCGCGAGCGCAGCGCCGAGACGATCGCGAAGCAGCTTGCAAGGATTGATCAACTGTGCGCAGGTTCGCCGGAGGCATCGAACGCCGTCGCCACGGGGGCAGGTGTCGCGCGCGCACAACAAAAGCAAACCGATATCTCTGTCACGGCCGCCAATCCGCCCGCTCGCTACACAGGCACGCTCGAGATGTTGGAGTTTTTGGCGGCCCAGGGCCTCTTGTCGTCTACGGAAGCTGTCGAGGGGGCGCAACTGCTGCACGCAGGCGGAGTCGACAAGCTCGTTCGGTCGTGGTGGTCCAGGGCAATGGCGAGCCCGACTCCAGGCTATTATCGGCTCGTTATCGGTCAGAGCCTCGGCGAATCAGGTGATACCAAGGGAGCGCTGACGTTTCTCAACCGGGCAATGGAGGGAAAGCAAACCGATCCCATTATTGCCTATCTCGTCGCTCTGGCGCTGCTGGAGATGAAGCGGTACGTGGACGTGTTGCGCATCGCCGCAGGCCTCAGCCGAACCAAACATGGCAAAGCGCTCGCTCATAACATCGAGGCACTGCACCTCGCTGGCAGCCGGCACTACGACGAAGCAGAGAGCAAACTCGCTTTGGCTCTCACGATGCCGGGTTTGGGAAAGCTTCACTACAATGAAACGCTTTACAACCTAGGGCGTCTGGCAGAGAACAAAGGTGACCTCCAAGCCGCGACCGCTTGGCGCGAGAAACTCGTGAGCATCGAGCCGACGTATCGAGACATAGCAAATCATATTGAACGACACAAGACGCCAGCGGCGGTCGGGTGACCAGAGTCACGGGGATGTGGGCATTGAGTATGTGGGGGACCAAGAGCGGGGTCGCTGGTTGGATGCGTAGACCGAACCGCGGGAATGGTCGGGGATTCACGTTACTGGAGGCGTTGATCTCGATTGCCATCTTTGGCATCGGGCTGTCCACGTTCTTCGGGCTTTTCCCTTATTCAATCCACGAAATACGGCACGCAAACGTTTACTTGCAAGCCGTCAGCGCGGGTCAGCAATACATGGACGCGCTCCGGTCGTCCATCGAGCAAGGACGCTCGCTGCCGGCATCGCCGACCATCCCGATCGACGGCGGTCTTTCAGTGACGGGCTCTGGCGCGACGAACGCCTCTCCGGGTAACTTCACCCTCAAAGGGACCTGCGTCAACGTCGCGCCGTACACCAGGCTTCAGCAATGCACCGTCACCGTGCAGTGGGTGGAGGACGGGTTCCTGCGCACCTATAGCGTTCAAAGCTACGCGACGCAGCAAGTGTCATGATGCGCACGCAACGTGGCTTCTCCATCGCAGAGGTCCTCACCGTCGCCGTTATCCTCGGCGTCATGATGACCTCCATAGTGATGATCATGCCATTGATGCTGAAGGCTCCGATGCAGGTGCAGTCGCAAGTCGACGAGGTCAATATGGCCGCCATCGCGCTGTACGAGATTCGCAAAGATTTCAGCCAAGGAGATACGAGCGGCGTGATGGGCTGCTCGATTACGCCCATAGTCGTCTGTAGTGCCCCTGGGACTAATCCAACCAGCGTCCAGGCGCTCGTGGTAGCGTCCGCTGATAATGGAAGCGGCCAGTTTCAGGTCGTCCAGAATGGAGCAAACAAAGGCTATCCTGCTTGGCAAGGATTCGACATTTACTGGCTCGAGCCCAACGCGGGCGGCACCTCGTTTCAACTCATGCGGGCCTTTGAACCGGACACTATCACCGCGACGAACGGGGTGCCGAATAACGTCACGGCCTTACTTGTCGTACCGGATGTGATCAAAGCACTGCTGATTTCGCCGCCACCAGTCCTCACGAACTACATCGCATCAATGAACTTGGGTGACAACCCGAGCCAAAGCACGATCACGTTCGATTTAGTCGCCGGCTCGACCGGCGGCGTGGATCGAACGCTCGACGGACTTCGAGAGCGACACCTATGCGCGAAACTAGGCCTCGAGTCATGACAATGATGCGGGTCAAGCCTGTGGAACGCGGATTTGCGATGGCGTTCGTTTTTGTGCTCATCGCACTGCTGCTCCTCATTGCAATTCTGGTCGTGACCGGCGCTTTCAACGCAGTGGATCAGGCGCAAGCAGTCGGCGTCAAGTACGGCGTGATGAACTCGGCCGAGGCGGCCGCAAATCTCGCGCTGAATCAGTTGGCGGAAAATCCGAACGAGCCGATAGGTTGCGTGACCGGCAGCCTCAATGGCATGAACTACCGCTCCTGCATGGGCTACAATAATTTGTACGGCCAATGGGCTGAGGTAGCTACCGACTATGCCAATGGACAGCCCTTGTGGGTTCCCAAGGGAACGGCATATATCTACGGTGAGTCGACAAACAACGGCAGCCGAAAGGTCTACGTGGAAGCCATCGCTGAGCCTGCCCCGCCTCTCACCATGCCATCCGGTGTCGTGAACGCTGCGCAAAATATCAACGACCTAGCCCCCGAGCCGATCAAACAGGATCCGCTTCACACAAATGACGCGAATATCGCGGCGAACAATAATATTACGATGAGCAGCGCCCCGAGCACGGTGCAGGGCAGCACGCAAGCGGTGGGGACAGATGCACTGAACACGGGAACCACAAATACCTCGGGTGCGTCGCCCGTTTACTTTCCTTCCACAACGCAGGTTACCCAAGCGGCTCAGAATGCTCGCCTGATCGCGCAGGCTGGATCGACCGTGAGCGGTGGGACGGTTTCCAGCGCGGGCACGGCGACCTACAGCGGCAACGTTTACGTTAACGGAAGCGTTGACATCACCTCGGGTACGGTCACTTTTACCTCAGGCAGCGACGTTTACATCAATGGCAACCTATGCATCAGCGGCACCGGATCGGTTTTGAACACAGACGCGAACCAAGGGGTTATGGTCGTGACCGGCGTGGTTTCTTCGAGCGGCACCGGCGGCTACGCGGTGACTCTTCCCGCCAATACGCTTCTCATAGCGTTGGGCAACGATCCGGGATCGATCAATCCTTGCGGAGGCGGCGCGGCCGATGCGCTGTCATTCGCTCCAAGCGCCGGGCGTCGAGCCTGTCGCAACCGCCTTCGCGCCAAACGGTTCTGTCGGGATCTGGGGGGCGGGCACAGTGCAGGGAGCCTTCGACGGCGGCATTAACGTCGACATCGACGGCGGGTCCGGATCTGCGGTACTCTACGACGCCGGTCAAGCGAGCACAACGATGACCACGGGGACGATGACCTACACTGCTTACAACCAAGACTAGCGACGCTAGCGAGCGCCCCGTGCGCCAGGCAATCGCGTTGCACCGCAGCCACAAGAATCCGAGACGCTCGAGCGGATTTATTCCGCTCTTGCAGCTCTTCGAGCGCCTTGCGTTGCGCGGTTACACATTCGACCTCTCCAAGTGGGAGACGCTCGTCAATGCCGGGCTGCTGGTTGGGCTTGCCCCCGCACCCTCCTACGATTGCCAGATTCCGCACGCGATGGAAGACCGAATCCGCGCCATCTTGGAGGTGGAGAAGCGACTGCCGCCGGGTGTGCCAGTGGACAAGCTTGGTTTTTATCTGGCAATCGCCGGCATCCAAGGAGTGCCGGCCGTCTTGATCGGCACCTATATCGAGGCGAGCTTCACCAAGTTCTTCATCGTCGGCGACGGAATGCTGCGCAGGCTGGAGCGCAAGCCCGCGTGCATTGGAGCGTTTGGCGAGCGCAAGCTAGCCGACGCCATGGCCAAAACGGTGTTGCGAGATTATCCGCTTCTCGTAGCGTCTGTGCGTATATCGCATGCCGGCAACTGCTTGCCACAGCGTTCATCATGTATTTTCGGACGACATGGGAGAACAAAAAACCAGGTCCACGCCGCCGCTGGCGAACCCGCGGATCATCACGCCAGAATTCTTGGATTGGACTCGGCTTCCGGTGAAGAGCATGGGTGAGCCGCCAACCCCGCCAGACGCGGCGCCTTCAGTTCATCGCTCGCCCCGCAGTGGACCGGGAGCGGATCTTCACGCAACTGCGAGCTGCCTGTGCTACAAACCCGCCACGATGTGGTCCAAGCGGTGCAAGATGCGGCGCTAGTCATCTCCCAGCCGCCACGCCGATATCCAGAACTCCACTCGCTCAAAGATTGCCGCAATCGCCAAAGGGAGCGTTTGCGTGTGGGTGCTGAGTCTCGTGACGCCGATGCTCGCGGCCGGCTGTATCGGGTGTCGCAGCGCAGCGGTGCCGAGCGATATGCGAATTTAATCCCGGATCGTAAAGAAACTGGTCTCGAGAGCATTTTGCGTTCCGTCCTCGTCTACTGGCACACCTAGACTCGTAATCGGGACAACCGCCACTGCTAGGCCGTCGCCTGAGGTTGCGGCGAATCGCTTCGAGCTCTTTCGAACAGAAAGGAACGAATATGGGTAACGTAGTGGTTGGTATTTTCGCCGAATCATGATGGACTTGTCGAAACTTACAGGCGCTCTGAAGTCTAGTGGCTCGAGCATCGACCGATTGCGCATCGTTACGCCCGAAACGCCTGCAGATGATTTGATTCGAGTGGTGCTCAATTCTCGTTCTCGGGTGATGCTGAAGCGACCACGATCAGGGACCGGGGCGGCATCATCACGGGATTCGGCGGAACTGGGGTTCCCGGGCTGACCGAAAACATTCCTCACGTCGATGCGTTCCACGAGCCATCCATGGCTGAGTTGCTCAGCGAGCTCGACATCCCCGATGGACGCGTTGATGATTTCGACCCGTGCGATCGAGCAGGGGCGAAGTATCGCGGGTTATAACGCCGGCAGCAAGGTCGATCAAGTGAAGAACTTTTTCTGGAGCGGGGGCCTTTCCGGTAGAGGTCTTTTAGGCTGTTGGCGCGTCCGAAGAGGATGGTCAGAGCTTGTCGAAACGATCAACTCCGTAAATTCCCGCGTGTTGTAGAAGGCCGCGAGGCCCGAGACGCCAGTTCGGCGGTGCGCGCTCCTTGTTGAAAAGCGTGCGCTACGGCTGTTCGATCCGCTGCGCCGCAAGCGGATCGGCAAGGCTGTGCCGCAACAGCATCGCCGCAGAAAGAATCGCCGCCGTCGGGTTGGCAATTCCCTTGCCGGCAATATCAGGTGCGGTGCCGCTGATAGGCTCGTACATGCCGAATTGACGATCGGCGCAGGTCCTCGTGCCCAGGCTGGCGCTCGGCAGATTCCCGACAGAACCCGTGAGCATGGCCGCTTCGTCCGATAGGATGTCGCCGAACATGTTCTCGGTGAGGATGACGTCGAAGTCTTTCGGACGGCGGATCAGCTGCATCGACGCATTGTCAACCAGGAGATGCTCGAGCGAAACATCGGCGTAGTCGCGAGCAACCTTCGTCACGACTTCTCGCCACAGTCCGGACGTCGCGAAGATATTGTGTTTATCCACCGAGGTCACGTGGTGACGTCGTCCTCGCGCGAGCGAGAACGCGACGCGCGCGATGCGCTCGATCTGCGGAGCGCTGTAATACATGGTGTCCACCGCCTCTTCGATGCCCGAGACGACCCGCCGCTCTTTGGGTTGCCCGAAGTAGATGCCGCTCGTGAGCTCGCGAACGACGATGAGATCCAAACCGCTCACAAGCTCGGGGCGAAGGCTCGACGCGGTCTCCAGGCCAGGAAAGACACGAACCGGGCGCAGGTTTGCGAAAAGCTCAAAGTCGTGACGAAGCGTAAAGAGCGCGCTCTCCGGCCGCTTGCTCAGTGGCAGGTTGTCGTATTCGGGAAGCCCGACTGCACCGAACAAGATCGCGGCGCTTCGCTCGCACAGATCGCGTGTTTGTTGTGGGAGCGGTTCTTTGCCAGCGCGCAGAGCGGCTGCACCCACGTCAGCCTCAAGCACTCGAGATCGGGGCGCACGACGCGTAAGACTTCCACCGCGGCGCGCGTCACCTCGGGGCCGATACCGTCCCCGGGCAAGACGGCGATGGTCGTCACGGTTTGCGCACGAGGTCGAGGACGGCTTGCACGACGTGCGCTGGGCTGAGCCCATACTTTTTAATAAGCTGATCGTTCGGGGCACTCTCGCCGTCGACATCGCGCAATCCGAGTCTGGTGACCGCTATGGGATGGCGCTCGCCGAGGATCTCGGCGACGGCGCCACCGAGGCCGCCGAGGATGGAATGCTCTTCGCAGGTCAACACGCAAGGTACGCTCGAGGCTACCGCAACGATGGCGTCTGCGTCGATTGGCTTGATGGTCGGAACGTGGAGCACGCTCGCCGAGATGCCTAGCGCGGCAAGGTCGCCAGCCGCTTCGAGCGTGCGAACCGTTTGCGAACCGGTCGAGATGAGAGCGATATCCGAGCCGTCGCGCAGCAACAATGTCCGGCCAAGTTCGAACGCGTAGTCTTCGGGCAAGATGGTTGCGATGGCATCGCGCGTCAGCCGTAGGTAGACCGGGCCAATATACTCGTTGAGCGCTAGCATCGCCGCGCGCGCTTCGATACCATCGCACGGCGCCACCACCACCATGTTGGGCAGCGAGCGCATGATGGCGATGTCATTGACGACTTGGTGTGTCTTGCCGGTGAATCCCGTCAGGATGCCACTGTAATGCGCGGCAAGCCGAACGTTCAGTTTCGGTTGAGCGATGACCACCCGAACTTGGTCGAGATCGCGCGTCGCCAAGAAAGCAGCAAACGATGCGATCCAAGGCTTGAGCCCGACGCTCGCGAGCCCGGCGGCAACCCCGGCGAGATTTTGCTCAGCGATGCCCATCATGAAGAAACGGCCTGGATTCGCTGCAGCCAGTTTGTCGGACTTGGTCGAATTCGCGAGATCGCCGTCGAGGAGGACGACCCGCTCGTCTTTGGCACACAACTCGATCATTGTGTCGCCGAAGACGTCGCGCTGGGCCAGCGCCTTTGCGATAGCCATCTCTTAGACCGCCGCCGCCGCATCGGCAGCATCGAGTTCGGCCAGAGCTCGCGCGAGCTCCTCATCGCCGAAGGGCTTTGAGTGCCAGGCGAACTCATTCTCCATGAACGAGACGCCTTTTCCTTTTATCGTACGCGCTATGATGATGGAGGGACGCCCCCCTGGTTCTTTCGCGCTGCGACAAGCGCGGACAAAATCCTCAACGTTATGGCCATCGCACTCGAGAACGCGCCAGCCGAATGCGCGCCATTTTTCCTGCGGCGCAGCCACGGGGTCGAGCCGCGCCGAACTCCCGTACCCTTCTTCGGTCGCCCATCCGAACTGCTGCAAATGGTTCCAGTCTAAAATGGCGATAAGGTTCTCCAGTTGATACCGAGCGGCCGTGAATGCAGCCTCCCAGATTTGACCTTCTTGAATTTCACCATCGCCGAGCATCACCCACGTCACAAAGTTCTTGCCGAGCAGACGCGCGCCAAGCGCCATCCCCACGCCGGGGGAGAGACCTTGGCCAAGCGAGCCGGTCGACATGTCGAGCCCGGGCAATTTTGTCATGTCTGGATGGCCCTGCAACCGAGAATCGATCGCGTCAAACGTCGAAAGCTCCTCGATGGGAAAATAGCCGCGCAGCGCGAGAGTGGCATAAAGCCCAATGGCGGCGTGCCCTTTCGAGAGGACGAATCGATCCCGATCCGGCCAGAGAAGTTTCGTTGGGTCGATGCGAAGTTCGGAAAAGTACAGCGCTGAGAGCATGTCCGCTGCCGAAAACACCCCACCGATATGTCCTGCGCCCGCATGATGCACCGCGCGCAGAGTCAGGCGGCGGATTTCGTTGCCCGTGCGCCGCAGCTCGCGTACGTTCATAAGCCAAACTCCTGGCGCAGGTATTCTCGATTTCGCCGTGCCGCGCTGTTGGGATCGCTTGGCGCATCTTGTTCCACTACGAGCCAGCCAGCGTAGCGCGCATCGCGCAGGTCGCGCACGATGCGGTCGATCGGCACGATCCCCGTGCCGAGTTCCACAAAAAGTCCCATACGTACGGCCGCCACGAAATCGATGCCTTGGGACCGAACGGCCTCGAGCTTGGCGCGGTCTACGTCTTTGAGATGAACGTATCCGACACGAGGGGCGTAGTCGTTGAAGATGTCTTCAGGCTCGATGCCCGCATATGCCAGGTGCCCGGTATCCGGGCACAGACCGATAAGTGCCGGATCGGTGAGTTCGCAGAGCCGGTCGATTTCGGACCTCGTTTCCACAAACGTGCCGACATGGGGATGAAAGACGGCGCGCATCCCTTGATTCGCAAGGCGCTCGCCGGCGCGATTGAGTCCATCGCACATCACACGCCATTGCGTAGAGCTCAAACCGTCACTCCCACCACCTGTAACCCGGCCGGCAATTTCGAGTCGCCCGGCCGACGGCTTATCCGAAAGAATGAGAACGTTTGAGCCGAGCGCCGCCAAGCGGTCGGCGACCTTGAGGACGTTGCGCAAAACCAGTTCCTGCGTTTGGCGATCGCGCAAGTCCACCGCGTGAAAGGAGGCGGCGGCTCGCATCCGGCGTGCGTTCAGTTTACCGCGCAACGCATCGAGGTCCCGCGGGAAATTGTCGCCGATCTCCGTGCCCGCATACCCTGCTGCAGCCATCTGATCGAGCATGTCGTCAAACCTTGGGGTCGTGACCCAGGTATAAAGCGGATCGAAGCCCCAGTTGACCGACGCCGTGCCCACCTCGATCTCGTCTACCACGTCCAGCCTTCTTTGATCCAAGCGTGGGCCGGATCGAAGGTCATGCGATAGACGTGTTTGGGGCCGGCGAGCACGTTGAGATAGTAGATCGTATACTGGGCGGCAGCGGCGCACACATGGTACCCGCGAGGTACGAGCACGACGTCCGTGTTGTGTGCCGTGATCGTTTCGTCAAGATCGTCGGACTCCGTGTACACGCGCTGAAAGGCAAAGCCCTGGCGAGGTTGCGCGCGATAGTAGTAGAGTTCTTCGAGTTGGGATTCTACCGGAGGATTATCGCTGTCGTGCTTGTGCGGCGGATAGCTCGACCAGTTGCCTGGAAAGGTTATCACTTCGGTTAGGAAGAGGCTATTGGCACCATCCTCGTCCATAAGAATGTTGTAAATGCGCCGCTGAGCGTTCCCTTCGCCGCGGATGTAGCCCGCATCGTTGGCCAGCTCGATCAATCGAGCGGGATAACGCTTGGGGCCTGGCGCCTCACACAGGGCGATCTCAGCGCGGCCGGCCGCGATGATTTCATAATGTGTCGAGGATGGCAGGTACACTGCCGACGGCGGGCCCGAGAAGGGATCGGCGCGCCGACCGACGTCTTTCCACGATCCCTCGGGAGAAGCGATATGCACGCTGCCCGAGATAACCACGACGACCATTTCATTGTCCGCGGTCTCGCCGCGGATGACGCCGTCGGGACGCAGCCTCGTCGCGCGAAAGCGGATGTAGCGCCAAGCTTCGCCGCTTGGAGTGACGGAAACGAGATCGCCCTCGGCTCTATCGTCGCCGCGAACCAACAGTGGCGAGGTTCGCCCTCGACTAGCCATCAGTTCTCTCTGATAGTTTGATGGGGCGATGCTCCTGAAACGAGCGCGTGGCCGCCTCGGCGAGTCGCAGTGCTTCCAATGCATCGCCGCCGCCAACCCGAGGGGCGCGCGCGCCCGCGATGGCGTCGACGAAATCGGCAAGTTCGGCTTTATACGCAACCTCGAAGCGCTCCACAAATGATTCCACCTCTGCAGTGGCTGCACTCCCGTCGAGCAGCTTGCCGCTCGTCAGACGCTCGTCCCCAAAGAGCACCATGCCCTTCGATCCGACCATTTCGCCACGCACATCGTACCCGTACGCCGCCTCTCGCGAGCCGTCAATAACCGCTAAGGCACCGCTGTTAAAACGCAAGACGGCAACAGTGGTATCAGCGTCGCCGAACTGCGCAAGCGCAGGTTCGATGAGCGCGGAACCCGCTGCGAAGACCTCGATGACGGATGCGGGAGCCATCAGCCAACGAGCGAGATCGAATTCGTGAATCATTTGATCTTTGAACTGTCCGCCGCTCGTGCGGAGATAGTCGAGAGAGGGCATGCGATGATCGCGGCCGACCAGGCGAAGGAAGCGCGGGGAGCCGAGCTCTCCAGACTCGACGCTACGCCGAGCAAACTGAAATTGCGCATCGAAGCGTCTCTGAAACCCCACTTGGAGGATGATGTTCGCGCGCTCGGCGCCGGCGATGGCGGCTTCAGTGGTGGCCAGGTCAAGTGAGATTGGTTTTTCGCACAAGACATGCTTGCCCGAAGCGGCGGCTTGCTCGATGAGCGCGGCATGCGAGGCAGTTGGGGTGGCGATGACCACGCCCGAAACGCTTGGATCGGTCAGCAGGGCGGCGCTGCTATCGATCCGTCCTGCTTTCGCTGCCTCGACCAGCCGCTGGGCCGCAGCGCGATCGATATCTGCCACGCCGACAAGCTTGACGTTCGCCAGGTTGGCCGCGTTGCGGGCGTGGACCGTGCCAATCCGCCCGGCGCCGAACACCGCCAGACCGATAGGCTGCGCTGGCATTTAGGTGAGCGCCTCTTCCGATCGGGCAGCTTCGTAGGCAGCGCGTTTGTCTTTATGATACGCAGGGACGGTGACATCCCACCAACCGGTGGTGGTCAGCCCGCTATACGGGAGTTCTCGGCTGCACAGCGCCTCAACCACCGCGGGGCGACCTGAAGCGAGCGCGCGTTTCAGTGCTGGAGCAAGCTGCTCCGGTTGCTCTACGCGCTCCCCAAAGCAGCCAAAGGCCACAGCAACATTGGCGAGGTTTGCTGAGAACGGCGTGCCATCGCGCTTTTTGAAATTCGTCGCGAGGATGCGATCTGGTCCGAATTGCGTTGCTTGGAGATTCTTGATGCACTCCCACCCGAAGTTGTTCATGACAAGGAAGACGGCCGGAATATCGTACTGGGCGGCCATCGAGAGTTCTTGAATAGTCTGCAAGAAACTGCCGTCGCCGACGATCGCGACGACCTGCCGGTTCGGCGCGGCCAGTTTCGCGCCGATGGCGCCGGGCACCTCAAATCCCATTGCCGAGAAGCCGCCAGCCGTGATGTGCTGCGCGGAACCGTAGATGGGAAACTCCGTGAATACTTGGCTCTGGGGATTACCCGCACCGGTGACGACGATGGCGTCGCGCTCCAGAACGCGCCGCGTTTCGACAAGCGCTCGCGAAATCGTCATGGGCGAATTATTGCTCTCCCGCATGGGTCGCAACGCGTCATCCCACGCGCGCTTCAGTTCGGAGAGGCGCGCAAAGTATTTTGAATTTCGATAGTCATTTGGCTTGGCGTAGTCATGCAAGGAACCTAAAAGTCCGGCAAGCGTTGCCTTGGCATCGCCGACGATACCAATCTCAACTGGATAATTCTTGCCAATCTCGTAGGGGTCGAGGTCGATGTGCACGAGCTTTGTGGGTGGAATGTTAAACGTCACGTCTCGGCGGAACGAGGAAGCGCTGCGATCGGTGAAGCGGCATCCCACGCTTAAGATAACGTCGGCTTCGCGCGCCAAGGTGTTTCCGGAAATAGAGCCGAGATCGCCGCACGGCCACGCATACAGCGGATGGTCTTCCGGGATAACGCCCTTTCCCATCCAGGTGACCGTCACAGGCGCGCCGAGAAATTCCGCTACGGCCGCTACCTCCGGCTCTGCTTGAGAGGCAATGGCACCGCCGCCAACGATCAGGAGCGGACGTTTGGCTTCGAGCAAGAGCTTTGCGGCGCGATCGATGAGTTCAGGGTCGCCGTAGACGCGTCCGCTTGGGCGGCGCGCGTGCGGCTCTGGAAGCGATTCGATTTCGGCAGTCTCCGCTTGGATGTCCATCGGCAGATCGATGTAGGCCGGACCTCGCCGGCCCTCGAGCATAACGTTGAACGCCAAATGGAGCACGTTGGGTAATTGGTCAACGCGGCTCGGTTGCCACCAGCGTTTAACCACGGGTTCCATCATTCGAGCAAAGTTAGCCCAGTGCGTGCGCTCGAGTTCCTGCAGAACACCACGGCCGCGCATGTACGTGTGCACCGAACCAGTCAAGAGAAGGAGAGGGATGGAATCGATATAGGCGTTGGCAACGCCCATGGCAGTATTGGCAGCGCCAGGGCCTATCGAGGTGAACACGCCGCAGGCTCGGCGGGCAACCCGGTAGTAGGCATCGGCCATGTGGGCGGCGCCTTGCTCGTGGATTGCTTGCATCACGGTGATCTTGTCGCGATGGTCCACGAAGGCGTCAAGCAGCGCAGTGTTGCCGTGCCCTGGGACGCCAAAAAGATAAGGCATTCCCTCACGGATCAGGTACTCTGCGACAATTTGTCCACCGGTCATGCGCATGACTTACCTGCCTCTAGACGTCTTTGCAACCTGTTCTGTGCGGTAGCCGAGTTGAAATGAAATGCTGTCCGCGGCAGCGCTGACGACCTTCACGAGCGTCGGGAGGTGCTCGCGGGTGAGACGAGCTGCGGGGGCGGAAAGGCCAAAGGAAGCGGTAACGCGCCCGCGATGATCTCGAAGAGGAAAGGCCAGGCATCGCACGCCCGGATGCAACTCTTCGTCGTCGTACGCATAGCCGTTGCGCCGAATCCGCTCGAGCTCCGCAGTGAGATCTTCAATCGTCGTAATCGTCTGCGGGGTGTGACGCGTCAAGGATTCCTTTGGAAAGAGCGCCTGCAGGTCGGCATCGGAGTGATCGATGAGCAGCGCTTTACCGACCGCGGTGCAGTAGGCCGGTTCCGAACTGCCAACCGTCGTCTCGACCCGCAAAATTCCCGCGCCTGACTGGCGCGCGACAAAAACAGCTCTGGCGCCTTCCAGTACCGCCACGTGGGTGCTCTCTCCCGTGTCGGCCGTGATCGAAACAAGGAATGGATCGGCAAGCGCGACGACACTCATCCGCCGCAGCAAGGCGTTCGCAAACTCGAGTACCCCGTACCCGACTGAGTATTTTCTCGAATCGAGCTCTTGCTTGACCAGTCCCTGGGCCTCCAGCGTTGCGAGGAGCCTGTAAGCGGTGCTGGGATCCACATCAAGGCGCTCGCCAAGGTCGGTCACGCCCAATGGGCCTTGGGCCTGCGCGAGCATGCGCAAGATGTCGACGCCGCGGGAAAGGGAGTTGATCAGCCTCCCGTTGCTTCGCTGCCGAACAGCCATTCAGTTGTATTGCGCTATGGGCAAGATATCACCCCGAGATGCTAAGAGATATATGAAGGTAGTGCGCATTCTGCAATAGTATTGGCAACCTTGCAATGATGCCCTCTTAGGGCTCGTGCATCCTTCCTTTGAAACGAAACCGGCGGTGACATCGCATGGCGCGTTTCCACGACCGATCTCAGTTCAGTCGTCGAAAACTTTTAGGAACCGCAGCCCTTGCGGGCCTTGCCTTAAGTGCCGCGGGCAGTTTGAGTTTGCCCGGATGTTCGACCAAAGCGAAGACGTCTTCCCTCGGCGCGCTGCGCTTTCTCTTCATTGTAAAGACGCCAAACTCGGACTATTGGCAAACTGTTCTCGCCGGGGGTCACCTCGCAAACGAACAGCTCGGCCTGAACGGTCTGCAGTTTACGGGCGCAAACTCCGAGGCGAATATTCAAGGGCAGATCGCTTTGGTCGAAGACGCTTTGGCAAAGAAACCGGATTTTCTTGTGCTAGCCCCGACAAGTGTCACCGCGTTGGACGCCACAATCGAAAAAGTTTCGGCGGCCGGTATCAAGGTGATCCTCATCGACTCGGCGGCCAACACGAACGCGTACACGACCTTTCTGGCCACGGACAACCACGCCGGTGGTCTTCTGGCGGCCGACACTCTCGCCGCCGCAATCAAGCGGAAGACTGGCACAGCCGCAGGTCAGGTGGCGTATTCGACCTTCTTGAGCGGCGTTGGATCGCTGACGCTGCGCGATTCGGGTTTCTTAGAAGGCCTAGAGAAATATCCTGGACTTCAACTCGTCGCGCACAAAGATGCAGCGGGCGATCAATCAGTCAAGCCGATTGGCATCGTTGCCGATACCTTGACACGCTTTCCGAAACTCGCCGGCTACTTTGCGGACTCTCTCATTACTCTGCAAGGCGCAGTCACTGCGTTTCGTGAGAATCACGTAGACTCGAACAAGGTCTCCCTCATCGGCTTCGACCCGTCACCGCAACTTGTCTCAGAACTGCGAACGGGCCGCGTGGATGGGATCATTTTGCAGGATCCGTTTCAAATGGGCTATGGAGGCGTGGCCTACGGCATCCTTGACGCAGCTGGCATTAGTACACCGAGGTTCATCAACACCGGCGTCACCGCAGCCACCCCGGCCAACGTGGATTCGCCGGATATTCAGGGACTCTTAGACCCCATCAACAAGCATCGGGTGGGGCTGCACGCGATGGCATGACCCAGTCGCACGGGGATTTCTCGCACGGCGAGGAGGCAATTATAAAGATGCGAGGATGCCACTTTGGGGCGCAGGCGACTGAGCGTTTCGGCTTGCCGCTCCGAACGATCGATTTCAACTATTCCGTGAAGATCAAGTAAAGGTAACGTATCGTTAAGCCGTGTCGAGCACTTTGGAGAGCACAAGAGTGACCGGGCCGCAGCACGTGGCGACAGCTATGCCCGCACGCGGACAGGCTGCGAGTACGCGTTGGGATCTCGTGATGCGCTTGGGCCTCTTGGGCATCATCGCGCTGCTCGTCATTGTATTTTCCTTGACCGCTTCCGGGTTCTTGACCCTGCAAAATTTGGATAACAATGCACGCCAGATGGCGGTGGTCGGCATACTGGCGGTGGCAGAGACGTTCGTCATCATCACTGCCGGAATCGACCTTTCCGTTGGGTCGCTGCTTGGATTCGGAGGCATTCTCGTTGCGCTTAGCTTAGCGCACGGCTTGCCAATCGCAGGCGCCATTGCAATCGTCCTCGCCGTGGGAACGGTCGTCGGCGTGGTCAACGGTGGGTTGATCAACGCTGCTGCACTGCCGCCATTCATCGTCACCTTAGGCATGCTCGGGATCCTGCGAGGCCTGACCCAGATCTCCGGCAACGGACAACAGGTGGCCTACAACGCTGCGACATTCACCAACTTTGCGGTCAACTCAACCTTCGGAGTACCCAATATTTTTTGGGTCTTTGTAGTCATCTGCCTTCTGTCGGGCTTTGTGCTCCACCAAACGCGGCGCGGCCGCTACATGTACGCGGTTGGGAGCAATCTGGAGAGCGCGAGGCGGGCCGGTATCAACGTTGGTGCGACGATCCTGACCGTGTATGGGATATCAGGATTTCTTGCGGCCATCGCCGGCATTTTGTTGACTGCCCGCCAAGCGCAAGGCGATCCAAACGCCGGCACGGGTTATGAGCTCGACGCCATAGCGGCCGCGGTGTTGGGTGGCGCGAGCCTGTTCGGCGCGCGGGGCTCAATGCTCGGCACATTTCTCGGCGTGCTGCTCGTGCAGATCTTGACTAACGGGCTCAACCTGCTGAATTTTGATCCACAAGTAGCACGCATCGCAGAGGGCGCGCTTTTGATTCTTTTTGTCTACCTCGATCGCTGGCGGAAGCCCAAGATGGCGGTGGCGTGATGGTGATGACTGCACGCGCGGAGAAACCAGTCTTGGAAGCGCGGGGCATCTCGAAGCGTTTTGGCAATGTGATTGCGCTTGAAGACGTCGATTTCGAAGTGCACGCGGGGGAGATTGCCGCACTCATCGGCGACAACGGTGCGGGAAAGTCGACGCTTGCGAACGTTATTTCAGGAGTGATTGTCCCGGACTCCGGCAGTATCACGCTGCGCGGAGATCCTATTACTTTTCGCACGCCCAAGGACGCACGCGCGGCAGGCATTGAGACTGCCTATCAAGATCTTGCGCTCGCGCCCGATCTCGACATCCCCGCGAACTTATTTCTAGCCCGCGAGATCCTGCGATCTGGAGTGTTAGGCAAGCTCGATGTAGTCGATCGCGCAGAAATGCGCAAACAAGCTCAGGAGCATCTCAGCGCTTTCGGCATCAAGGTTGGGTCCATCGACCAGCGGGTCGACACGCTGTCTGGAGGACAGCGCCAGTCGATCGCGGTTGCCCGCACTGTACTGTGGGGCGCCGCGGTCATCATCATGGATGAACCCACAGCAGCACTTGGTGTTGCTCAAACGGCTCTGGTAATAGAGTTAGTCAAGAAAGTGCGCGACAATGGCACGGCAGTTGTCTTCATAAGCCACAACTTGCCACAGGTCTTCGACGTGGCCGACAGAATCGTTGTCATGCGACATGCTCGCCGAGTTGGAACGCTCGACCCGCGCATTGATACAATGGATCGCGCTGTTGGCCTTATGACCGGCGCCGCAGAATTACACTTGCGGCATCTTTGAAGGAGGCTCATCTCATGTTGGTTCATTCGTTCATAAGAAGCTTCGTGTTGGCTGTGCTTATTTTCCTTATTGCTCAACCGACATGGGCAGCCGTACAGTCGCAACCGTCGACGGGGACCGTGACGCTTTCGGGTACGATTGTGGATCGAGACGGTGGCCTGCCTGTCACCGGAGCGATCATCAACGTCGAGCAAGGAGGTAACATCGTTGCGACGACGAGGTCCGACAAATACGGCGCTTTTGCGTTTGCTGCGCTGCCAGCCGGCACGTATATCATCGTCGTGAACGCGCCAGGTTACAACGGCGTTCGCTCGGATGCAATTCCTCTCGCGAGTGGAACTCAAAGCGTTTCGCTGGTCCTGCAACGGACGCAAAGCGCCGGGAATGTCCACACGCTCGGCCGTGTGGTTGTCAGTTCGCATGCGGCGGGATTGCAGACAACGACGACGATACAAGCGGTCGCCGATCCGAAGCTGGCCGAGCGCACGAACCAGATTCGCATGGCTGAAACACTAGGTAAGTTACCTGAGGTCAACTTGGTCGGGTGGGATTCTTCCGTCGGCGACGACATCGCAGTGGATATTCGTGGACTCAAGGAGAGCGAGACGCAAGTGATGCTTGATGGCCATCCTATCGGTCCGCTCGGCGTTTATCCAGCGGGTATCGGTGGCGGAAGCGGCGGTTTCAACTTTGCTGACTCGCCGCTAGGCTCCATCGAGAGTACGCTCGTGACCTATGGGTCCGGAGCCGTAGGCCTCTATGGCGCCGACGCGATCGGCGGTTCCATCGACATGCAGACGCTCAACCCTACGCAACGAGCGACGGGGCAAATTCAGTATGGCGTTGGCAGCTACGGCAAGCAAACCTTTGGTGTTCAGGCGACGGGAACATCGGACAAAATTGGATATGCGCTGTCGTATGGAGTATCTGGCACGACCGGCGATTTCCCAGGCTCCATCAACGCACAGACCGGCACGCGCGGCGTAAATTGGGATCCGACCACGCTGGCAGGCATCACCTACTTTGTGGCCGGGGCCTATCAGCTTCGGAATAGTCTTGCAAAGGTGCGCTATAACTTCTCTCCCGGCACGTCGCTGACGCTGACGGCCTATACCGCGACATCGTGGGACAATAAAACCGGAAATGGCGATAACGACTTCATCACACCGGAATTCGTGGCATTCAACGCCACTTCCAATTGCACGGCTGCCTCGGGCGGACCAGGGAAAATGGTCTTTACTGTCTATCCCCAGAAGTCGCCAGTCTGCGTGCCGCTCCGTCAATATATTCTGGGTGCGAGCGGCCCCGCAGGAGGTGGCGGGCTTGCATGGCAAGGATTGACGAACCAAGACTACCATGCGCGTTTCCTGACTACCCTTGGCAAGAATTCGATTGCCCTCGACGGCTTCACAGACAACTTCATGCAAAACTACAATCGGGGCGCCTCATGGCTTAATGGTCCGTCGTCGTTGGCCAGAAGCCCAACGTATCGCACGTTTGGTGCTCTCCTCAGCGACGACATTGCGAGTGGCAACAACGACTTCGGATTCGGCGTTTATAACCAGCGGCAGTACACAGACCAAAGACAGGTCAGTGGTGCTCCTCCTGTGGTCCTCAATCCAACCCTCTACACGAGACTAACCAGCTACTTCATTCGCGACGCATGGACCCCGTCTCAGCAACTACAATTCTTCCTCAATGCCTGGGAGAAGGATTCACTCATCGGGGGATGGTCGTTCGATCCCCGCATGTCAATCGTCTATCGCCCCGAGGGAGCGGACGTCATTCGAGTCACTGGTGGCGCGGCGTCAGCAGATCCCGCCGCTATCGCAGCTGACATCGGAAGTCCTGGCGGCATCACGCCCGGCAACTGCCAACAAATCACCGTAGCGACGATCCCAACGGTTGGTGAGCTTCCCGAGAAAGCAACTGACGAAGAAATATCGATCGCACACCGCTGGGTTGAGGATACAATAACCCAGTTCACTGGGTACGACACCAACGAACGAAATACAATCTTCGAAGCCAATGCTCCAATTGGGCCGTATGTTGGGCTCGTGAACCAATTTGGTGGCCCCAACTACATCAATGAGGTCCTAGCGCACCTCAACGGAGAGGGAATTTGTTCTAGCCCCCTCACCATCAACAATCTCTTCGTTACGTCCAATCTCAACTTAGCAACAGCGAGAGCCCGGGGAGTCGAACTCAGCCAGCGTTTCCGGGTTAACGAACATACCTTGTTTGACGCCTACTGGGACACGCAATCGACGACGTTCTTCGATGCGCCGGCTTCTCTGTTGATGAGCAACCCCACGCTGATCCCAGGCTCGCAGCTGCCCGGGATTCCACTCCATAAGTGGGGCGTCTACATGGACGTTACGTCCAACAAAGGAGGCGAGCTCTATCTCGACTATGCTCAAGTCGACAGCAATAATGCATTACATCGCACGTCTTTTGGGACCGCAGATCTTGCCATAACTCAGCAAGTGGCGCCGCACACGGCAGTGAACCTTGGTGTGTCGAACTTGTTCAACCAAGCCGTTGACACGTACGGTCGCATCGGTCTCGGCGTGTTTGTGCCCGAGAATCAATTCGGCACCGATACAGGCGGGCTATCACAAGGATCGGAACGTTTCGGTCAAGCGCCAGCTTCGGTGATCTTCAGTGTCATCCAACGCTACTGACGTTACCTGCGCACCGTCGGCAATCGAGGGAGCATACGTGCTCCTCCGGTTGCAGGCGTGTGGGGATCCCGCCTTTGCTCGTTAATGCTGCCGTAATCATTCTGTGTTAGGCTTATGCTTTGGCGAGCCGAAGGTGAACGCATGGGTAGACGTTTCCCGTACCTGAGGAAGACACTATCGTTGCTATGCGTGGCCACCCTGGCCATCGCGGTTTGGACGGTCGGCCACCATGTGAGTGCGCAAGCTCAAATGAGGTCGAACCAACAACTTATTTCAGAATTGCGCCAGCACGTTAAGCACGTGTTTGTCATCTACCAAGAGAATCACTCATTCGACGAATACTTCGGCACGTATCCCGGTGCGGACAATCTTGCCTCCGGACGAGCGAGATTGCACGGTTTTCGCCAATACGACCCGATCGGCAAGCGATGGGTTACGCCGTTTCTCATCACTGACCCTGACATCGATAGTCCCGGCCATTCGCGCGCGGCACTACTTGCAAAAATAGACGGCGGTAAGAATGACCAGTACATCGCGCGGGAAGAAAAGGACAGCTCGAAGGACTACAGCGCGTCGGACTCACAGGTAATGGGCCTGCTCACAATGTCGCACTACGACTGCGATACGATCCCATATTTGTGGAAATATGCGCACTCGTTTGCCCTTTACGATCAATTCTTCCAAGGCATGACGGGACCGTCGACCCCGGGCAATATCGAGATCATTGCAGCACAAAGCGGTCAAACGCAGTGGGCCCGCGATCCGGAGGAAGCAGTCAAGCCAAACGGAAAGGGACCTGGAGTTCCGGTGCTTAGCAGCATCGATCCAGCTTTCGGGCCGTACCCCGGGAAACCACAATTACCAGTTGAGATCCCGCTGCGCTTTGCCACCGTGCTTCTCACCCTCAACGGCCGCGATGACGCCCGTGCGACGAACGACACCCGTGGGGTGAGCGACGATCTCTCCCTCATGTCTCAAAGCGGCCGAGAGCCGCTTACCTGGGGTTGGTATCAAGAGGGTTACAACTACTCGAACAATGTGGCGCTGGAGGGGTACTCGTCACACCGCAACGTCGTGCAGTTTTTTGCCTACATGCGGCACAACGACGTCTTCTGGCACAACGTACACAGTGTGAAAGAGATTTTGCCGGCGCTGCGCGATGGTACCCTGCCCGATCGATCGGTCATTTACATCAAGGGTGGATCGCACAATCATTTCGGCTGGCGCCCAGCTAATCAGAGTCCTTTCATCCAAAAACATTTTATGGGCGACGATGATCATCCGGGGACGGATGACTCCGATCGACAAGTTGCCGAGGCGTTCGTGGCGACCTTCGTCAACGCAATAGCACGCAGCCGCTATTGGAAGGACTCTGCCATCATCATCACGTGGGATGACAGCGGCGGGTTTTACGATCACGCAGTGCCCCCGCAGTTCGAACGTTGTCCAGACGGGCACCCGTGCGGGGATGGCCCACGCGTGCCGTTTCTCCTCATTTCGCCATATGCGAAGTCGGGTGCGATCGTTCACGATATCGGCGACACGGGTTCAGTCGTCAAGTTCGTCAACACTCTCTTCGGACTGCCGTCGCTGGCATCACTCCCCGACGAGAAGCCATACATGCCCGACGGGCCGCGAGACGCAAACCCGATCCTCACCGATCTCAGCGGAGCGTTTGATCCAGGTCGCTTGCGTGGAGAAGTGCCTCCCATTCCCGCCTCCGCTGCGGAAATTCCGGATGACGTGGTTGGAACGATTCCGGCTCCGTTGAGCTGCGCGACGCTCGGCATTCGCCCCGTTGCTGTGCCCGGCGCCTTAGGTTCGCCGCCTGCTGGATACCTGCCGTTACCACGGCAATTCATTCCATAACCGCGGCACTTCATATTGCCGTCATGATGCCGTGTTAAACTTTAGCTGAAGGCAAACGTGAGGTTGTTGATTGTTGAAGATGATCTGCGCCTGTGCGATGTCTTGCGGCGCGGGTTGGCCGAGCAAGGGCATGTGGTGGATCTCGCTCATACCGGTGAAGAAGGAGAGCACTGTGCTGCCGGCGGCTCATACGACGCCCTGGTCATGGACATCAATTTGCCGGTGCGCGATGGTCTCAGTGTCATCCGCTCGCTACGCGAAGCGGGTCGGCAGACGCCCGCGTTGATTCTGACGTCGAGGGATACTGTTGCTGACGTCATCGAAGGCCTTGACGCGGGTGCGGATGACTATCTAAAAAAGCCTTTCGTCTTTGCCGAACTCGAGGCACGCCTGCGCGCGATTATGCGACGCAAAGGCTCCGGCCTAGGAACCAACGAGCTGCGCGTCGCCGATCTCACCTTCGATAGCGCGAAGAGGCGGGCTCGCCGTCGCAACCGAGACATTGCGCTCACCCGGCGCGAAATGGCGTTCCTCGAATACTTCATGCGCAACGCCAATCGAGTGGTAACGCGACGCATGCTCGAAGACGCCATGTTTGACCGCGAAAGTGACGTTGTCTCAAATGTCGTGGATGTCTATGTGAGCCGCCTGCGCTCCAAGATAACCGCAAACGGAGAGAAGCAATTACTCCACACCGTGCGGGGCACTGGCTATCGCCTGGCCGACGAATGAGCATCTCCTGGTTGTCATCGCTGCGCGGCCGCCTCGTCACGTGGTACGTGGTCGTGCTCGTGTTGGCTCTGGCCGCCTTCGGAGCGGCGGCGGTCTTCGTCATCGATCGGGATCTGCACGCATCGCTGGATGCCCGCTTGCGCACAACTGCCCAGGCCACGCTGAACTTTGTCGACGTGAGCGACGGCGGCGTTTCCATTGACGAACACGATCGTGGGCAGATATTCGCCCTGCTCGGGTCGCAGACCGAGATTGTCATTGTTCACGATGACAATCAAGTCGTGTTTTCGAGCGCGGCAAGGCCCTCGAAGAGCCTCGCGGCTCTTGCGAAGGCGACCGGTTTCTCGGACGTATCGCAGGGAAACGAGAACATCCGAGTGCTCGTCTTGCCCATTGAGGCGCAAAAATCGCGCGTCGGCGCGGTTATCGCTTGGACTGCCGCCACTTGGATCCAAGAGACCGATCGCCGCGTAGCTACCGCCTTTGCGCTCTCGGCGTTGCTGCTCGCGGCGGTAGCTTCCATTGCTGGAACGGCCGTAACTCGGCGGGCGCTAGAAGATACCCTCACACGGCAGCGGCGTTTTACGGCAGACGCTTCCCACGAGCTTCGCGCACCGCTCTCAGTTATTCGGGCGGAAGCGGATCTTGCGCTTCGCAGGCCGCGCGACCCAGCCGCATACCAAGCGGCGATAGCCACGATCGCAAGCGAGGCCGACCGAATGGAAACCTTGGTTGGTGTGCTGCTCTCGGCGGCGCGCACCCAAGAGGGTGGCGACCCGACAACCTTTATCGATCTGTTCGCTCTTGCGCGGCAAGTGTGCGAGCGCTTCAAGCCCGCTGCGGCGGCCAAAGATGTCTCGGTGAACCTTCGTGATGGCGAGTCGTGCAACGTACGCGGCGACGCGGACGCCCTGGAGCGTGCCGTCACGGCGGTGGTTCACAACGCCATCAAGTACACTCCCTTTGGGGGACAAATCAGCATATGGACCGCGCATCAAGGCAAGAGTGCCGAATTGTATGTTCGCGACGGCGGTCCGGGCTTTTCGGCCGAGGCGATCGTTCACGGTTTGGAATGGTTTTGGTGCGACGATCCGGTTCGGACGGCGGAGGCGACCGGGCTCGGTCTTGCAATTGCCGATTCAATTGCGCGCGCGAACGGCGGCAAACTGACAATAGCGAACCCCTCTGAGGGAGGCGCTCAGGTATTGATTTCCTTGCCGGCGAGTTAAAGTTATTGCACGCACGGCAAAGACAACGTTCATCTTGCTGTAATGATTAGGACCTAGACTTGAAAGTTGATAAGGTGTTTTGCGGGCGACGAGTTGAAGCGAAAGGGCACTGATATGAAGGTGAGTTTTGTCGCGCTTGCGAGAACCAGCGTCCTTTGCACGGCAATCTTAGCGCTCGCTCTTTCCGGCGCAAGAGCAGCGACGCTTCCCGACGGCCGCTCTGTTACACCCGTTGGTTTCACGACTCCCGTTGAAGGGTTTTCAACCTCCGAAGCAATGTCACCGGACGGTACGCTTCTAGCGGTGCTTTCGCAGGATGGGGGTGCCATCGATGTCATTGTCGTCGGCGAGCATACGCAAGAGGTCGCGCGTCTGTTCGCGCCCTTCGCAACCGCAATGACGTGGACGCAGGACGCTTTGTACGTCGCGCGCGGCTACAGCGGATCCGTCTCCCGGTTCACCTATAAAACAAATGCTTCTGGCAACCCCGTGTTCGCCGCTCTTCCGGAGTTGCATGTCGGGGGACTCATCAATGGCATCGCGCACGACCCCGCGACGCATCGCCTCATCGTGGCTAGGACGGCCAATCACGAAGTCGATGTTATCGACGATCGAACCGGCGCCGTCCGAACGCGCCTCGCCGCAAGCGGTCAACCGTTTCGAGTGGGTTTCTTCGGAAGCAGTATCTTGGCGACACTGTACAATTCCGATCACGTCGATGCGTGGCCGAACGGTACGACAACCGCAAGACACATCCCAACGGGACCACACCCCACCGAGCTGTTGATATCCGGCGCTCGTGCGCTCGTCGCAAACGCCGACGGTCATGACGTGTGCTCGATCGACTTGCATTCCTGGAATGTGACCAAACGCTACGACCTGGGAGTGACGTTTAATCAACCTCCGGGTCAGACGCCGTCTGGTATGGCGATCTCTACCAATGGCAAGCAGCTCTTTGTCGCTGAATCAGGCTTCAATGACGTCGCCGTCATTGACCTCAATAGCGGTGCAGTGCTCGGGCGCATTCCCACGGCGTGGTACCCGACCAGCGTCGTTTTTGTCGCAAGTTCGACGATTGATGACGACCCTCGGATAAAGCCGCAGCTCCTCATTCTGAGCAGCGAAGGCCTTGGTCCACAGCCGGATCCTGGCTCCGAGCATAATGGTATCGATACGGGATTGGTCCAACATGTGGTTGTCGAACCTCAGCGTTTCGGCGAGTGGTCTGCCACAGTTGCGCGCAACGATCACTTCGACGTTGTTGCGCCCCCGCCGGCTTCGAGTTTGCCCCCGATCAAGCACTTCGTCTTTATCGTGCAAGAGAATAAGCAATTTGACGAAATCTTCGGCGATGAGTCTGCTCTCGGTGCAGACGTGGACCCAACTTTGTTACTCTTCGGTCGAAAGTACACGCCAAACATGCACTCCCTTGCGGAGGCCTACACGCTCTTTGACAACTTCATGGGTAATGGAGATAGGAGCGATTTCGGCCATTCATGGACGACCCAAGGCATAGCAAATGACTATCTTGAGCGCAACGTCCATACGCCGGACGATCGAGCAACGAAAGCAGATCCTCGAGTTGCCGGCTCGATCTGGCCGGTGTACATGTATGGCGAGGATACCATACCGGTTAGCGTCATGAACTTTGACTGGTTCCAAAACCTGCCGCAGTTGCCAAGACAGCCCAGAGTCAACGTCAGTGCTGTGTTCGGTCCTCGAGGCCAATTGATCGACGAGCTGCGTCGCAAGGGGGTTTCATTCCGAGTCTACGGTGAGCAGATGAGGATGTTGGCGGACGGCACAATTGCACCCGGCCTTGCGGCCCACGCCGATCGTGCATATCCGGGCGCTCACATTGATTTCAACATACTTGATACCGTGCGGGCGCGGCTCTTCCTCGAGGATGTCAAGGCACATGGCCTCGCGCAGTACTCGTATCTCACGCTCCCAACGGACCATACCTCGGGAACGGATCCGGGTTTCTATACGATGGGATCATACGTATCGAGCAATGACGTCGCCCTTGGCCAAATTATCTCCGGACTCTCGAAGAGGTCGGATTGGTCCAGCACTGTGGTGTTCGTGACGACAGACGACCCCCAAGGCACAGGTGACCACCTCAATGCGCGCCGCATGCCCGCACTGTTGATTGGACCCTACGTGCGGCGCGGCTACGTCGACCACACACTTTATAGCATCCCTTCGGTGCTTCGCACCGTCGAAGTCCTCTTTGGACTTAGTCCGCTCAATATTGAAGATGCGATGTCAACACCGCTCCTGGATGCGCTCGCGACGCAGCCCAGCGTGTCAGCCTACAATGTCATCCCGTCGAATATTCCGATGACGAGAAATCCAGGAAAGCCGAAAACCGCCTTTATTATGCTCGACGGGCCGGACTCGGTTGCTTTTCCCAATGAAGAGTGGGCGGCGATCAAAGGTGAAGCATCGCTTGAAGAACACCTGGCATACCTTCGCATGCTTGGAGCGGATCAGATCCTGACCGCCGATTCGGACGATAGGTAGCCTGAAAAGTCAAACGTACCGGTGGATCTTTTAGGTCCGCCACACCGAAAGGAGCCTCACATGTACCTTGTTCCCGTCGCGCCGCCGGCACACGTCCAAATATTCAGCGGGTTTGATTATGTCACGACTGACGCCGCTCGACATCGAGTATACGCGGCACACACTGGGAGCGGAACGCTCCTTATCGTGAACTCTGATTCTGGCGCTGTCCTCAATCAAGTCGATGTTGGACCGCTCCACGGTGTTGCTGTGGATCCCGCAACCGGCCACGTGTACACGGGTGACGGAGAGAATCGCACCGTATCGGAGATTGATCCAACAAGTGGCAAGGTGTTAAACTCGGCTGACGTGGGCGGCAAGGTTGATGCTATCGCCTACGACCCGGTTTTGCACTATGTGTATGGCGACGAGGACGATGGTACCCACGTCTACGTTGTGAACGCGAAGACGATGAAACAGATCGCGGCAATTAGCATCCCGGGGCATAAACCCGAATATCTGGCAATTGACCCCGAGACGCACTATATCTATCAAAACATCGACAACCTTGCCGAAGTCGCGGTCATTGATCCCCAGCAAATGAAAGTTATCCGCACCTTCCCAACGCCGGTGATACAGAAAAACCATCCACTTCAATACGATCCAGCCTACAAGATTCTCGTGATCGGCGGAAAGAACGGGACGTTGGCGGCGTATACGCGTGATGGCAAGCTGTTGGGGACAGCACCCATGCCGGCTGGCGTGGATCAATGCGATCTCAACCCAGGAACCCATCTCATCGCCTGCGCCGGTTCTAAGAAGGTGGTCGTTCTTTCGCTGTCCGACAAAGGCTCGCTCTCCCAAGTAGCTGATCTTGATGTCGCCGAGGGCGTTCACACGCTTGCAATCGATCATAACACCGGGCACATTTGGATTGTCTGGGGTGCTCCGGATGGGGATTTTGTCCAAGAACTGAAACTCGCTCAGTAAACTATTTGGTGCCGCAAGACGCGCGCCCACGAAGGTGTTGGGCTCTGCTGGCTGCGCTCGTCGCAGCTCTTGGGCTTTTCTCGCTCGCGGTTGCGCAACCATCACTGGCTGGTCCCCCTTTTGAGACGGACGACCCCGACCCCGTGGAATGTCATCACCTTGAAGTCGACGTGGCGCAAGCTCACCAGGGCGAACCCGCGGTGACTGGTCCAATTTGGGAAGTCGACTATGGACCAACCAAAAACGTGGAAGTGTCGGTTGGCGGCCAGCCCGGTGAGACGGGCTTGGCGAGCGCGATTCGCTTGCTCCCTGAAACACGATACACTCCGGAGGTGGGTTTTCTGCCGTCTCTGATTGTGAAGAGCAACGGAGAGACAGAAACCTTTCTCCCCTTTTGGGCACAGAAGACGATTAAGAATTGGACGATCTTTGGCGGCGGTGGCGTCTCTCATGGAGCAGAATTCACGGGCATAACCGTCATGCGGAATTCTCGCTCTGGATCGGGTGTTGGCTTGGAGTTCTATCACGAAAGTGAACGCAGCCCCATCGTCCCAAGCGCGCCGCGGCTGGCGGTCGGATATATCGATCAACTAGCGCCTTCGCGGGCCCTTTTGTTCTGGGCCGGGCGACAACTGCAACCAAATCCCGGATACTTTTTAGCAATCGGATTTCAAGTCGTCATCGCACCGAAAGGACACGCGTCGAATTGCCAGTGACGCCCGTCCACTTCGGTGGGAAGGACGCAGACGGATGACGAACATCTAAGGGATGGAGAAGAAGGGATACAGATTTTCAATCAACTCCGCCTTGGTGCTTTTTCACCTCGGTGCAATCGGTGCTTTCTTTCCCATTTTCTTTTCTTGGAGCGGCGTTGCGGTTGCCATAGCCTTGTGGTGGCTGACCGGTGCCCTCGGGATCGCCTTATGTTTCCATCGCACGTTGACGCACCGCAGCATTGTCATGAGCAAACCGCTTGAATATTTTACGGCCCTGTGCGGCACGCTAGCCCTGCAGGGGGATCCGATCACGTGGGTCGCGACTCACCGTTTGCATCATGCGCACGCAGACCACGAAGGTGATCCACACGACGCGCATCGGGGTCTGTGGTGGACGCACATCGATTGGCTCTATATGCCCAACAAAGCGCGCCCGAGCGAGGCCGAACAGGAGCGCAACGCGCCGGATCTCTGGGCACAGCCCTTTTACCGCTTTTTGCACGCCCGTGCGCCGCTGTTGCAGGTCTTGCTCGGTCTCGTTCTTCTGGCCGTCGGCGGGGCATCGTGGCTCATTTGGGGAGTTTTCGTCAGGCTTGTCTTTGTCTACCATGTGACCTGGCTAGTGAATAGCGCCTCTCACAAGTTTGGCTATAAAAGCTACAAGACCGAGGATCTGTCCACCAATTGTTGGTGGGTGGCGCTGCTTACCTGGGGCGAGGGTTGGCACAACAACCACCACGCATTTCCGTTTTCTGCACGCCACGGACTCCGTTGGTTTGAATTCGATCCAACCTGGTTACACATCAGAATTCTTCGCGCGCTCCACTTGGTGCGAAACGTGAAATTGCCATCACCTGGCATGCTCGCGCGTCGCGTCGCCACGCCTCAATCTGACACATAGACCTGACTAACGGCATCGTAATCCTCCAGACCATTGGAGTGCACGGTCTTGAGCGCCGTCACACTGCGCGCTGAAGCAACAACAACTCGAAGGACTTGGCGGAGTGGGATGTGCAGCGCTTGCGTGCGACACTCACTCTCGCGTGGTGAGTGTCGCAGCCTTGTTCGAGGGATTGGATGAACGTTGTGTTGTTTTTCCATTCATTGTGGGGCAATGGGTGGTTGAACAGCGTGATGGTGTACATCGCGGAATATGGCTTGCTCGTAAGCGGCGCAGCATTTGTTGCCGCCGTGACTCGTCGTCACGCGTACCAATTCTTGCCCGGGGCAATGGTCGGTGGTGCGATCGCGATAGTACTCGACCTCGTCGGAGGTCACCTCATCGTTCACCCCCGACCGTTTGTCGTGCTCGGGTTGGAGCCGCTCCTAGCCCACTCACCAGATAACAGCTTCCCATCGGATCATAGCGCGGTCGCAGCATACCTGGCGGCGACGCTGTGGTTCGTGGACATTCCTATGGCACTGATCTCGACGGTAGCGGCAATCGCAATTGGAATTGCGCGCGTCTACTGTTTGCTCCACTGGTCTTCGGACATCGCCGGCGGTTGGCTCATCGGGGCAGTGCCCGCCATCCTCGTTGGACTTTGGTTTAGGAAAAGGCGCGTGTCACCCGTCGCCTAGGAGACGTGAAATCTACTTGCTGGGGGAGCGACGGCCATTGCGGGCCACGGGCGGCCGAAAAAATGGTTCCTCTCCGGTCGTGCGGCGCAGGGCGTCGACAAAATAGTTCGCTGCATCTTGCGACGAGCGTGCGTTTGTGGGATCGTATCGCCGTTGAATTGGCTCGCCGTTTCCCTCGTTGAGCTGAATGTCCCAAAGTTCGTTCGCCCATGTGGCGGCAACAACATTATCTTTATAATGAATGCTTAGGCCGCCCTTGCCAACCATCGCTTCATTCAGCTGCGATTTGATACTTTTGAAAAAACTGTCGATATACTCTTCGCGTTGCACAGACACCCCGCTTCTAGAATAGGCTCTCTTCGACAAGGACTACTGCTACTCCGCCTCTCGCGGCACTGCTTTTACCCTTAATAGCCGTGTTTTCGACAGGCTGCGCGTCTATCATGGCAAAGTTCACTTTCGGATCTAACTTGCTCGCGGAGATACCAGATTCGCATGACACAAAAGATGATCGCGCTTACCATCGCCGTGCTCGGCCTAGTGCCGCAGCATGTTGCTGCAACTACCCCTGCGCCAGGCTCGACGACCACTCCAGACTTGGGCTCGGGGCAGCTTGCGAATCGTCAGTTTCTCGTCCGAACGTCGCAAGGCAACGGCATCGCGCTCTACTTCGGAAATGGTTCGCTGGACGGCGATCGAGAGATCTCACGTGCGATCGTTATCGTCCATGGTGTCCTCCGCAACGCTGACTACTATTATGCAACCGGGCAGCTGGTGCTGGCGCGCGCGCACGCGCAGAAAACCCTCCTCATCGCGCCGCAGTTTGTTGAAGCTGGCGACCTCAAAGATCACAAGGTTCCAGCAAACACGTTGCGCTGGGATGATGAGTGGCCCGGCGGGTCTGCTGCAACTGCGCCTGTGCCGATCAGTACGTATTCCGTCTTTGATGCGATGCTGCTGCAGCTTGCAGACCGCACGCGATTTCCCCATCTGCGCAGCATCGTCATCATCGGCCATTCCGCAGGCGGTCAGATCGTCCAACGATATGCGGTGGTTGGATGGGGTCCAAGCCTCGCGTCCCCTTCAGGCGTGGCCGTGCATCTGGTGGTTGCCAATCCGTCATCGTATCTCTATTTTGATGACTTCCGCCCCGAGCGCCATCCAAACTGTTCGAGCTTCGATCGCTGGAGGTACGGGTTCATGGGATCGCCTTCGTATGTGCGAGGCACGCCCGCGCAACTAGAACACCGCTATGTGACAAGACACGTGACGTACTTGTTAGGTACTGCCGACACCAACCCGCGAGAGTGGGATCTGGATAGGAGCTGTGGCGGCGAAGCCCAGGGGCCATACCGGTTTGCAAGGGGAAAAGCGTACATTCGATATATCGAGTCGCGCCATCCACGAGGTAGTGCTCAAGACTTTGCCTTCGTGCGAGGCGTCGGACACGATAATAGAAAGATGTTTACGTCCGCCTGCGGCATCGCGACGATCTTCGACGCGGTTCGCTCGAGTTGCGCCGCCAGCGGACACATCTGAGCTTGAGAGAGTTTTCCATACGGCAGGCTACGAACTTCGATGAGGCTGGGATTCTGGAGTGTCTGCACGCAGCATTCGAAGACTATCGCGGAACCTATACTTCCGATGCATATCTCGACACCGTGCTCACGCACGAGACCCTGCGCCACCGTTTAGGAGAAATGGACATTTTTGTTGCGACAAACCGGTCGGGTCGAGTTGTAGGAACGATCGCGTGCAACGTAACCGGCGATGGTGAGGGGCACGTCCGCGGGATGGCCGTCTTCCCAGACTGGCAAGGATCGGGCGTTGCGACGCGGTTGCTGAGCGCCGTAGAATCACAGCTGCGCCAGCAGAAATGCAATCGGGTCACCCTGGACACAACACCACCGCTGTCCCGGGCGATGCGGTTTTACGAAAAAAACGGCTTCCGCCGCTCCGGCCGCGTCAGCGATTTTTTCGGGATGCCTTTGTTCGAGTACGTCAAGACTATCCCGGGTTGACCCTCACGGCGCTGGTTGAGTTTTCAGCACATACCTGTTCACTTCTATTTCTGCGCTGATAGGAACCGGAACTGTTCGATATCGACGGATACATTTGAACCCTGCTTTCAGTAACACTCGATTAGGAGCAGGATTCCCAGCCCAAGGCTCGCAGACGAGTCGCCTCAATCTGAACCTATCAACAAACAGTTGAGCGGACCTTTTGAAAAACTCTGTGCCCGATGCCCATCTTCCTGAGGTCCGGTCTCCATATATGCAGATGGATGTATGCTTCCTTACCGAACCTTATCTTGTTTATATAGGAATGACCGACCGGTTCGCCGTTGTAGATCCATGCCACAAAACAGGTTTTTTTCTCTCGATCATCTCGTTCCAAGTCGGCAACGAGCGTTCGAAGCCAGGAGTCTCTGTCAGGGAGCAGGCTTGGGTCCACGCCCATGCCGCTAAGAATGTGCTATCGGCGGTGAGAAAGTAATCTACCACCCGCTCGTAGTCGAGACTGGAAGAAAATGGTCGTACTTCAAGCGTGTCGCTCGAATCCGATTTGTCCATCATCCTACTATTGATGATTTCTTCGACCAGCCCTTGGTGCAGGCAGCCCACGTGAATGCAGCGTAATCAATCTGTCAGTTCGGAGGTGTCGTGAGTAGTCGCAAACCTAAGATGGGTCAGTGATTTGAGCAGAAAGCGAGTGGTTTCACTCCTGGCGAGTGGCTCAGAGATTGTCTGCGGTTTGGGGGCTGATGAGCTGCTCGTGGGACGATCGCACGAGTGCGACAACCCTGCGTGGGTCATAAGCCTCCCCGCTTGCACGAGTCCGGCATTTGACATCAATGTCACCAGCAGCGAAATTGACGCAGAAGTTCGGCGCAGGCTCAAGGCAGCCGAACCTTTGTATTACATTCACACGGATCTCATCAACACTCTCAAACCGGACCTTCTCATTACTCAAGCACATTGCGACGTCTGTGCTGTGACGCCGAATGATCTCAAACGGGAGGGTTGCGTTGTCGCCGACCAGGTGATTGCTCTGCAGGCGGGGACGGTTAGGGGTATTTACGATGACATCTCGGCGGTGGGTCGTGCTCTCCATTTGAATCAGGCGTCAGAGGCTCTGGTGGCCACAATGAAAGGACGCATCGACGCGGTTTGGGATGCCGTGAGACACAAGCGGACGCCGAAAGTGGTCGTTCTCGAGTGGATTGACCCCGCGTTCGCGATGGGGAACTGGGGTCCTGAACTGGTCGAAGCAGCCAACGGAGAACTCGTCTTGGGAGAAAAGGGCGGGTATTCGAAACCTGTTTCCTGGGAAGAGGTGCAAGAGGCTGATCCCGAGTTTCTCATCATTGCCCCGTGCGGCTTTGGGTTGGAGAGAACAATGCGCGAAGTGTCCTTCCTTGAAACGCTTCCCGGATGGTATGAACTTCGCGCCGTTCGTGAAGACAAAGCTGTGTTTGCCGACGGGAACAAGTACTTCAACCGTTCCGGAACGACGATCGTGGATACCGCGGAGATGTTGGCAGAGATACTACATGGGCGAGGAACCAAGCGACGCGGTGAAGCGTGGCAGAGCTACTCTGAGCTACGGGCAACAGCGGTTATTCAGCGCGCGCATGCGGAAGCTTGCGCCAAGAACCTCGACAGCTACACCGATCCCGCTAGCGGCTATGACGTCTTCACTGCGGATTATTTGAGTCGCAGGGGCGTGTGTTGCCGTAAAGGTTGCCGCCATTGTCCTTACCACACGGCCGCAAGGATTGGATCGCCGGGTAGCTCAATTCGAATCGCCTGATCGCGCTTTCAAGCAAATTATCTCGCGCAAAAGGCAACGAAGCGCCCACGACGGGAGCGGGTCTTTCATGACCAACATGCCTGTGTGGCGCCTGTATGCGACAACGAACGAGGGCTAGATTGCTCTCGATCAGCTAGGTAGTCACCAAAAAGAAAAAGACGGAACGAATCAGAGGCTCAAGAGGTGCTGACTAGTTACCCATGCGGTTCAACGGTATCTGACTCGGGAGCAAGATCCGCATCCGCATTCGTAAACATCCGGCTCTCAGCAATTGAGATATGTGTCAGAGCGCTTTTGGGATTCCATGGGCGCGAATTGCTACGGTTCGTTCGAAATCCCTTGCCTAACCCCGATTGGAACAATCAACGCCGCACCCTTGACTGATTTGCAAGACCGAAGATATTGAGTGGATCATTCCGGGCGTGGACTGGCCGCTGGCCGGCACGCGCCGCGGGCACGCGGGATTGGCGGATCTGTTGCAGACGGAGTCCGAAACGGTGGAAAGTTCATTCTTTGAGGCCCGCGAATTCGTAGCGCAGGGAGACCGTGTTCTGGTCGTCGGCTTCACTCGGGGGAAAATCATAGCTACGAATAAGACGTTCGAGGACAATTGGATCTTCGCCATTACCGTTCGAAATGGCAAACTGACGAACGTCCGAGAGTATATCGACACGCAAGCACTGGCGCGGGCCTCCGAGATGGACGCATGACGGGGCCTGACGAATGTGCAGGAAGCTCGCATCATCCGCGCGTACAAGCTGCGCCTTGATGCGTTACGAAGAGGTATGGACGTGAAAGTACAACTTGGCGCGGTCTGGCATTTCAGCCTTGCCGTCAGAGACCCGGAGAAGAGCGCGCAGTTTTGGACCAGGAACTTCGATCTGCATGAAATGTTCCGGTCCGATGAGGCCATCGCGCTGACGAACGACGCAATTATCATCGGGTTCTTCAAAGGCACACCACATCCGGACACGATTGACCACATGTCGTTTTACCTCGACAGTATGCGCGCGCTACACGAAGCGCTCGAGATGCTGAAGAAAAACGGCGTAGAACTGGAAGATCCGGGCGACGAGATCGGCCCCACAGCGCCGGACTCGCCGCATATGGGCCTGTGGTTTCACGATCCGGACGGGTATCGCTGGGAGCTCTCGGTTCAGAACGGTGCCCGCGAGCGCTAACCGCGCAACGCTAACGAGGCGATATGTCACTAAAATGATACCTGCCCATGATTTCTCCTTATGCTAAACGCCACCTCAGGTCACATTTCCCACAATTAATTGGTCAAAAAATTAGAAAATGCGGGCTTTTACCGCATTTTGTATACCCGCATTATTTTATGATATTGCCGGCAATTAACATTGTAAAAGCGCATGATCAATGTGATCGCGCGTCGCGGTGTACGTCAGAAGATGTCAACAGCTATCAATTTCAGGACTATTTCGCTTACCAGCCGGCGGGACCCAACAGCATTTGGGTCACAATCGGCGAACTCAATTGGAACTGGCATGGTCAAGCAAACTACGTCCCGGCAACTCAGACGTGGGCTCTTGGTGCAGGCTCAGGACATTCAACAAACCCGAGTGGATCAACGTCAACCAAGTTACCGCTTTGGAGCGGCGTATATCCGTAGGAGTGTGCCATGTTAAGAAGTCTTCCGCCTAGTCATCTCGCTTGCAATTATTTACGTAGTCGCCGGTGGAGGAAGCGGGATCGCAAGCACCGTCGAGAACCTAAGCGCGCATGCATATAACTGGGGTCCTAACGTAAGAGGCCTTAGCTTATCAATAGCGCCTGAATCCACCATAGTTCATACCCATCAGTACATCAAATTTCTGGCAGCGCTGAGAAACACGACTCCGCTGCACTCGGCCTGGTGGCTTCGGATAAGAAGCAGGACGCAGACTTGCAGAACTATCTGGGAGCAACGCTAAGAATGCAAGCCGCATGGTCTAACTACGTCGAGAATAATGACGAACTAGCGTATGATCAAATTAATTTCGCGATTGATGTGTTCAACAGGATCGCCTCAAGCAAGATTGACCCGCACGACTTTGTCGCAGAGGCTAAGAGCAGCCTACAGGACGCGAGAAAACAGCTTACAGTTATGAAGTCTCAACCATAGTGTAGGGGACGCAGTTGGTGACGGTATAGCGGGCGCAGAAAGGTCCGACAATGGTAAAGCGCAGACAGACATTCAGAACCTTTTTCGCCGCAGCATGTGCTGTGGTAGCCGCCTCTGTTACACTCGCCTCGTGCAACAGTGGGTCCCAGCCGATTCAACCGCTTTCTATTACCTCAGGTAAGCCGCCGAATGGAATTGTGGGAACGCGTTTCAACTTCCCGCTCGCAGCTACAGGTGGTGATGGAGGATATTGTTGGGGTTGGTCTGCAGTGGCAAGTTCCATGCTTCCGCCAGGGCTTACGCTGATAAATCTTCCTCTCACTCCCCCTGGTCAAGGCTGCCAGTCAAGTATCGGCGGCGTGCCGACCACGGCTGGAAGCTACAACGTCGTCCTTACGGTAAGGGACGGCGAGTCACCAGCGCAACAAGCAAGCGCCACATACACGATCACAATTGCGCCATGACGATCTAACGCCGCGTTCGCTCGTACCTATCCTTCGATCCCTTCGGCCTGCCTCTGATCTGTCAGCTCGGGCATTTGGAGAGCAATAACGGCCTCTTTGACAGTGCCCCCACCATCTGGTAGACTTCGTGTTGGAGTGGTAACGGCCTGAGCTAATGCTCGAAGGGTTCCAAAATAGAAGCTGTTTTGGAGTCGGGTCGTGGCCCCGACTTTTTGATTTTCTTGGAGAGCCACATGAAACGACTGCAGTTCATCTTCAGCACACTGGCCGCCACGCTTGTTGGACTGATCGCCAGCAAATCCAAAGCATCACCACTGGCCGAAACTCCTATGCTGATGACGTGGGCCGAGCGAATAGCTCAGGAAAGCGCAAGAACGCATAGCAGGCGCTATGAGCACTGGATACAAGCAAAGTATTGCAACGGAGAATATGACCATCTCAAATCGCCCAAAGCTGCGGCGGATCGTCAGGCCAGATGTGCAAAGATTTGCGGCTTATGCAGGTACATCAACTCGCTGGCCGTCTGGCCAGTGCCGAACTATCATCGGCCGCCAGACAGCTACCTAACTGCACTTGAGGAACAGCCGTGGTGCCTAACCTGGCGCACGGAGCCTCCTTATTAATGAAGATACCACGAGTTTGACTAAGACATGGAATTCGAAGCTGCGCCCTCTGGCCCCGGTATGTCCGTACAGAAATCAGCCGCCCGGTTCTTAGGGCTGACGGGTGACCGGGCCAAATAATCTTGGCCTGATTTTTCATCACTACCCTTAGTGTATGTTTGACTTGGTAATGGTAAGGTAGGGGTTCTTGCACAAGTTCAAATCGTCAATCGACCACTCATCGCCCTCGTGGACAACCATGACGTCGAAATGACAGCTAGAAGCTGAACATCGCAACGGGTATTTTTCGGAGTCGAGTTTTTGCGTCCCAGGGCGCGAGAACGTGAGTTGCTTGGTTTGGCCGGGTTTTATCTCTCCTTCAGGATAGGGCAGCAAGCTCGGCGTGTCGTCGAGTTCACCTTCTTCGTCTGCCGTTCGGGTGACGCTGGCGTCTTCGATATAGATGGCGTCAATTGGCACCGATAAGTCGTTCTCAACGCTAATGGCAAACGATTTGACTTGAATGTGGGCCTTCGCCGATAATGGAAATGAGAGCAGCGCGATAGCAACAAGGGCTGCGGGTATGGTTTTCATGGTGTCCTTTCTAGTCTTGTCAGTGGGCAGACAGGAACTCCCGGACGTCACGCGGTCGCAGCCACAGGCGGCACGGGCCATGGGTTGTGTATCGGCAGACGCCGCATGTCTCGCGGATAAGTTGTGGTGTGCTGCTGCAACCAGTCCTCAGATAGCACTGCAAGATACTCAAAGTTCTCCCACAGTGCTTGGTCGTTTTCACCTTCACGCAAGAAGGCTGTCAGATTTGCGAGCCGCTGCCACAAGGCGACGATGGGAGCGCAGAACGCTTCGACAAAAATCGTCTGATCGATTATTCTGTTTCGTACAAGAACGCCTAGTTGCTCATACATATTTGCAGTGGTCAGCACTGCTCCACGAAGTTCCCCGTACATGGGATCCATCGCGGGTAGCGTCTCTCTCCGCATATTCGCAAGCCAATACTTGCGAAAAATGGGATCCTCGACGGCTGCCGTGAGCGTTGTGCCTATCAAATTCATCGCCTCGCCAAATGCTCGCCCGTTGATTAGCTCGCCGACGTTGAGAATTGCGTTGATCTGATTTCCTGCGCGCATGTGCCGTAGTTGAACAAGCGCGGCGATTGCGGCTGCAGCCACGATGACAACCGTGGTGACGGTACCTAAAGTGTTGATGAGTTCGAGCGACATGACGACCTCCAACCACATAAGTGGCTGCGCCCGATAAAGGCAACAGCTGATCCGAATATCCGAGTGTTTGGGTCGCTAGAGTGTGTTACCTCGACGGTGGCGCTCATAGGACAATTGTGACTCGCCCCAAACCTGTGGGCCTAGCATGGGAGGGTAACATCATGTCGCAAGAGACCTTAGGCACCGCAGCAGCCATCGGCACCTTCATCGTAATAGCCGCGACCGCAATCGCAGCCGTCATACAATTGCGTCACCTGCGGGCACAGAATCAGCTCACCGGATTGCTCACCGTCTTGGCGCGAGTGGAGGACCCTAGCTTCAATGCATGGGTTGACGGTGCTCGGCGTGTTTTGGAAGAGAATATGCCTGACCCGAACTACCGCAACCAGATCGCAAACCTTACGTATGAGCGAGAGAATAATCCATGGTTAAACCTTGCCAACTCTTATGAGTGGGTTGGCAGTTTGGTTAAAAACGGACTTATTCCCGAAGGTCCTTTCATGGATGTATATTCGTTTCGAATCCTTCGGGCTTGGGACTTAGTTGAACCGGTGGTCGCCATAGTTCGACGCCGCGTTCCTCAAGTCTGGGAAAATTTCGAGTATCTCGTCGTTCGTGCAGAGAGGTACATTGCTCAAAATCCCTCTACTTATCCCCATGGCATGGCGCGTAAACAAATGACCGACAAGTGGCTTATCGCTGATACCGCATCGGGGCGGGCGTGAGCAGACCATGAAGACCTTCCTCCCGCGCCTGGCACAAGCGGCATTGCATAGGCGCACTTAGTAGTTCGGCAGAATACAAAGGCAATGTCCACCTCAGAGGGAGCGGGCCAGCTCAACTCCTCGGTGTCGTTGCCTACTGGCACGGTCACATTTCTCTTTAGCGACATCGAAGGCTCGACGCAGCGTTGGGAGCGGTATCGCGAGGCGATGAAGGTCGCTGTTGCGCGTCACGAGCATCTCATGAGCGCTGCGATCAAGCAGCATGGCGGCTACGTATTCAAGACCGTGGGCGATGCGTTCTGCGTCGCCTTCCCCACCGCACCGCAAGCTGTTAACGCCGCTCTCGATGCCCAACGTGCCCTCGCCAAAGAAGATTTTTCAAGCGTTGATGGCTTGCGCGTGCGCATCGGCCTGCACACTGGATATGCGGAGGAGCGCAACGCCGATTACTTTGGACCTGCAGTCAACCGCGTGGCACGACTCATGTCCATTAGCCATGGTGGCCAGGTGCTGCTCTCAGGTTCTACTCGTGAACTCGCCCATAGCGATCTCCCCACTAGTGTTTCACTTGTTGACCTCGGCTCGCATCGGCTCAAGGACCTCACCGAACCCGAACAAGTATGGCAACTGAGCATCGAAGGTCTGCCTGCAGAGTTTCCACCTCTGAAATCGCTCGACACACTGCCGAACAACTTGCCGATTCAGCGGACGACGTTTGTGGGCCGTGAGCGCGATGTCGCTGAGGTCAAGCAACTGGTCGGCCGCCATCGCTTGCTGACGCTCTTCGGTGCCGGGGGTGTCGGGAAGACCCGTCTTGCGATGCAAGTTGGCGCTGAACTGCTCGACAATTATCCCGATGGCGTGTGGCTTGCGGACTTCGCACCGATCACTGACCCGGAACTGGTCGCGAGCGTCATCGCTAAGGTCTTGGGCATGAGCCAGGTGGAAGGGCATCGAGTTGACGAGTCGATCCCGCCGTGGCTCAAACGCAAGAAACTGCTGCTCATTCTCGATAACTGCGAGCACGTGCTGGAGGCCGTCGCGCCATTGCCGACGCGATCTCGATTCAGCCCTGACGTACGCGTGTTGCCACATCCCGCCAAGCATTAGGTGTCAGCGGAGAAAAAGTGTCGCGGCTCCCATCACTCGACGTGCCGCATAAGATCGCAGATCTTACATCCGACAGAGGGAATGGACTTCGGGGCGGTCGCCCTGTTCGCAGATCGGGCGACTTTGGTCGACACCGTCTTCCAACTCACCGACGACAACACACCCATCGTCGCTGAGATCTGCCGTCGTCTTGACGGCATTCCACTCGCCATCGAGCTCGCAGCGGCGCGAGTGAAAGTGCTCTCTATTCCTAACCTCGCCCAGCGGCTGAATGACCGCTTCAAGATTCTTACCGGAGGTAGTCGTACTGCGTTGCCGCGCCAGAAGACGCTGAGCGCGCTCATCGACTGGAGCTACGACCTGCTCACGCCCCAGGAGCAGATGCTCTTCACGAGGATTGCGATCTTCGCCGGAGGCTTCAGCCTGGATGCGGCCACCGCAGTGTGCGGTGGCGATGGCCTCGATGAGATTGAGATGTTGGACCTGCTCTCGTCGCTGACTGACAAGTCGTTGGTGGTGGCGGACACCGCGGAGAACAGGAACGCTACCATTTGCTTGAATCTACGCGCGCGTATGCATTGGAGAAGCTTGGCGCGGCAGGCGAACGCGAACGACTGGCCCGCAGTCACGGCGAGTATTTCCGCGACCAGGCGCAAGAGGCGGACAAACGCCATGGCATAGGCTCAACTGCGGCGTGGCTCGCGACCGTGGAACTGGAACTGGACAACTACCGCGCCGTACTGGAGTGGGCGCTGACCGAGGGACACGATGTAACGCTGGGTGGTGCCGTGGCTGGGGCACTGGCAGACCTATGGTTGCGCGGCGGACTCACGGTGGAGGGGCGTTATTGGATCAGCCGTGCACAAGCTAGTCTTGATGAATCAGCGTACCCACTTGTGGCGGCCCGGCTCTGGCGCTCGCTTGGTGAGATTTCCGATGGCAAGCGCATGCACGATTGCGGGGAACGCGCCCTCGCGTTGTACCAGTTGGTGGGCGATGGCCATGGGGCGGCCTGGGCGCTCTTCATTCTTGCGTTCAGTCTTTTTCAAATGGGCCGCTTTGAGGAATCGGCTGAGCCGATTGCACGCGCGCTTGCGGCGATGCGCGAATGCGGAGATAAACCTGGAGTGGCTGCATGCCTCAGCCGCTCGGCGAGCGTTCACCAGGCTCGCGGCGACATCGTCGCTGGACGCGAGTCGAGTGCGCAGGCGCTTGCGGCATACAAAGCACTGGGAAACGAGCAAGGCACATCCATCGTGCTGGGAAATCTCGCGGAGCTGGAGTTCAAAGACGGGCATGTTGAACAGGCGCTGCGCTTAGTAGGCGAGGCCCGAGAGATTGACGCACGCGGAAAGAACGCGGTGCACTTGGCAATTAGCTACAACAACTCCGCTGCATATCGCATTGCTCTGGGCGAGGTGCTTGGAGCACGTGAGGCCGCATGCGAGGGACTGCGCTGGGCGCGACAAGCGCAAAATGCGATAAACATCGCGATTGCGTTGCAGCATTTGGCTCTGCTCGGGGCGCTGCGCGGAGAAGTGCGCAGTGCGGCGCATGTCATCGGTTTCGTCAATGTGCAATACAAAGAAAGCGGGTCACAGCGTGAGTACACCGAGAAGTGGGGCTACGAGAAGCTCATGACCGCGCTGCGCGAGCATCTGGGCGAAGCCGAGATAGAGAAGCTCGCGGCCGAAGGTGCGGCGTGGTCGGAAGATCGGGCGGTCGAAGAAGCACTCAAAGTTTAACCTGGGCCGCTGCAATCACTGGCCCAGGTTGCAGTGCGAATGATACCAGGAGTTTGGCCGCGAGATGGAATTCGCACCTGCACCCTATGGTAGGTATGGCCCCTTTGCGAGACTGAGCCGCCCGTTTTGAGTTACTGGCCCCAGCTAATTTCAGAAGCCACTCTTGTGCTCGTCTCAGGCGGTAAGAAAGCGCCTGGCTCACGTCAAACGTATAGATAGCGCACGTTGATCTTCGACCTGGCGCGATCGCCGTTTAGGCAAAGTGTAGGATCGCACATGGCTACACACAGCCCATCGAACCGAGCCGCTTTACGAGCGTTCGTGGTCGTGGCGTTGTCGCTGCTCGTTCTCGTGGCGGGCGGCTTGGACTTGCGGCGGATATGGTTCCCCTTGGGTGATTTTGGTTACGACATAAACGGCGATGGCACGGTGACGTACGTAGAAACCGGTTCGCCCGCAGCGAAGGCTGACATGCAAGTCGGTGACACCATCGACCTGCAATCAACACCCGCGCAGTTCCGTTTTTTTGCAACATTTCAGACGACCGCAGCGCCGGGCCAGAATGCCACCATCGGGCTGATACACGGGGGTGTTCGACGAATCGTCATTCTCACCGCGACACGGGGTGTATATGATGACCCTGATGCGGCCTATCGGATTGCGGGTTTTCTCGTGGCCCTGCTTTTTGTTACCCTAGGGGCTGCGCTGGTTTGGCTTCGGCCAAGCATAATGACCTGGGGATTCTTCGTCTATTGCCTGAGTGCCACTCCGTTCACATTCACCGCTGCAATGGTCTTGTTTCCATTCCCGTGGCCCTATGTGGTGAACGCTATCTTCCTTCAGCTCCTTGGCGGCGATGTTGCTGGCGGTGGCGCTGCTGGGCCCGTCGGCTTACTCGTCTTCGCGCTGTGTTTTCTCAACGACCCTATGAAGAGGTGGCGCTCCTCGGTGCTTCGACTGATGCCATGGCTTTTTGCAGCTTTGCTCATCCTCAGTCTTTTTACACTGTATCAACAAAGCTGGAACGGCGGTCCTCCGGGTGAGCTATTAGACCTTATCGGTTCGGTCGTAACGGCGCTGTGGGCGCTCGTGGCCCTATACTTATTCGTGGATACATACGTCCACGCGCGCGGCGAAGGTAGACAGCGCATGCGCTGGATTGTTGTGGCGTTTATCGTCGGCATAGCCCTTAGTTATGCCCTAAACTTCGTCATAAATTACGCGCCCAGCACCCCGGTATGGGTATGGGTAATACGACTGTTATCAATCTCGCGCATCATTGTGCCGCTCACCGTCGCATACGCCGTCATCCGACACCGTATCATTGACGTGAGCTTTGTGGTGAACCGCGCTTTGGTATACGGAGTGTTGACTACGCTGCTCGTCGGCGCTTTTGCCCTCGTCGATTGGCTCTTCATTGACAAACTGAAACTCGCACGGCTGGGTACCATAGCTGAGATGGGCGTCGCCGTTGCTGGTGGTTTTTGGTTCAACGGCCTACATAAGCGCGTAGATTCTTTGATCGATGCGACCTTCTTCCGACAGCGACACAAAGCCGAAGTCCAACTTGCAAGGGACGCAGCTGCATTGCCACTCTCCACGACAGCTAAAGCCGTTGCGCACGCACTGATCGCGGAACCTGTGAGGGCGCTATCATTGGCGTCGGCTGCTCTCTTCCGGCGAAAAAGCGACGGTGACTATGTCCGCGAGGAATCTAAGGGTTGGACCGACGCCGACATATCGAGGCTGGATCCGGAGGATGATCACTTGATGACGCTGTTGCAGGCGGAGAATGGGCCGTTATCGCTTCAAGATCACCCGTGGCGCACAGAAGCAGTGCCCTCCGGGCCAGCTCAACCTGTGCTTGCCTTGCCGATTATCGTCCGCCGTGAACTTGCAGCAATTGTATTCTATGGCTCCCATATCCACGGCGAGGGCCTGGATCCGGACGAGATAAAGGCGATTGCCAACCTCGGACCCGGCGCAGCGGCAGCGTATGATCATCTTAACGCCGAGTCGATGAAGCACAAAGTGGACTCATTGATTAGCGAGAATGAGTCATTGCGGACTCAAATGGCAGAAGCACAGATACAGCCTGCGTAGGTCACGACGCTCGGTTGAACGCCTGCTCCAAGTTGCGGTAGTAACATAGGAGTTAGCGCAGAAACGACTCCCGCCTGCATATTCGGCGTGAGGCAAAATGCAAACTGCCATCCCATCGCGTGTCAAATTGAAGCCAGCGTTAAGAAAAAGACTCGGGCCGCCGTCGCATCATTCTTCGCGGCGGGCGGCCCGTTTTCGGTCAAGTAGTCGGCTTCAGTCGTCCGCAATCATGGTGTGTAGGCTTCGTTGGTATTCAGGACGTTGCCGTTATAACCGCCGACCGCATAAAGGGCGCCGTTGACAACGCCCGCGGCCAGAAACTGACGCGCTGTCGGCATGGGTGCTTTGGTTGTCCAGGCGTTCGCTATAGGATCGTAGGCTTCGTTGGCATTCGAGTAACTCACAGTATCGGCTCCTCCGACGGCATAGAGGATGTTGTTGACGACACCTGCGGCCAGAAACCGACGCGCTGTCGGCATGGGTGTTTTGGTGCTCCAGGCGTTCGCTATAGGATCGTAGGCTTCGTTGGTATTCAGGAAGTTGGGGACGTTATAGCCACCGACCGCGTAGAGGACGACGTTGATGCCGCCTGCGGCCAGATACCCTCGTGCTGTCGGCATTGATGCTTTGGTAGTCCAGGTGTCTGTTGACGGATCATAGGCTTCGACAGTGTTCAAGTAATTTGTCCCATCATATCCTCCGACAGCATAAATGATGCCGTTGACGACAGATGCGGCCAGATAAACTCGTGCAGTCGGCATGGGCGCCTTGGTGGTCCAGGTGTTCGTCAAAGGATTGTACGCTTCGACCGTATTCAGGATAGCACCACCACCGAGGTTGTCTTGCCCCCCGATGGCATAGAGGATACCGTTGACGACCCCTACGGCCAGAGCGTCACGCGACGTTGGCATCGGTGCTTTGGTGGTCCAGGTGTTCGTCGCAGGATCATAGGCCTCAACATAACCGCCTTCGGTGGCGATGTTGTTTGTGTCGCCGCCGACCGCGTAGAGAATGTTGTTGACAACCCCTACGGCCAGTGTGTAACGCGCTGTCGGCATGGGTGCTTTGGTGGTCCAAGTATTTGGGATCATGACCGTAACGCTGACGGTTGCGGTGTTGCCTTTTTTGTCCAGGAGCTATTGGGCCACACCAAAATCGGCACGACCCTTGACACCTACAGCCATTCGGTCCCAACCATGCAGCGCGAAGCGGTAGACAAGCTGGAGGCACTCCTAAGAGTGCAAAAGGGCTGAGATTGGCTGTACTTAGGCTGTACTAGGCCAAGTTCAACTACCCAGCCGCAGCGATTGGAAATTTCGCAAACCCTTGCGTGATAGTGGATTCACGATGGTGGAGGATAGCGGGGTCGAACCGCTGACCTCTTGCATGCCATGCAAGCGCTCTACCAACTGAGCTAATCCCCCTTAGTGGATGTTCGTCGTCCCTTGGCCGATGAGCGTATTGTCTCCGCTTCGCATGATCAACATGATGGGCCCGTTGTAACCGCTAGGCAAATCGAAGAACATGATGACCTTCGATGATCCTCCCGGATCGATTGAATCAGGGTCACAGGTGTTTTGCGCGCCAGCGTCAGGTGGGAGGATCGTGCCGTCTGCTAGTTCCGCTGAAAAACTGCTTTCATCGCAAAGCAGAGGATCCTTACTACCATTTTTTGCTTCGACTGTCAATCGCAAGACCGGCGAACCGCTCGTGGTCACCGCGACATCTGAGAAATCAAACGTCACAAATTCCTTCGCTTGTATCGAGGCAGGTACGGGGGTCATGGTTTCCGCAGGCTGTCCCCCGCTTGCCGCCCCGGCTGGCGTGCCTTCTTTGTGGGAGCAACCGATAATCGCAACGCCGAGGACCATTGCAAGGAGTGCAAAGATGGTTTTCTTCACGACCGAAGCCTCCACGGCTTCCTAATAGGACCAAGCGCACGCGGAACCATTCTTGCCGCGGGAATCCGTGGGTCCTAAACGAATCCTGGGCGCCATGCCCACCACTTCCGGCACAGATCTGCGCCGTGCAGTAACGACGTGGGGTTCCTACTCATGGGGCTATGCCGACGTGGGCGCCGACATCTATGTTGCGCTCGGCCTGGTGGTTGGCGCGGCGATGGGCGCAGCAAACATCGCATTCCTGTTTGCGGGCATCGTGTATGTTTGCATCGGGCTTGCGTATACTGAACTTGCCTCTACCTATCCCGTTGCGGGTGGAGGGCAATTCTTTGTCACCCGTGCACTCGGTGATTTTGTCGGCTTTGTGGCAGGCTGGGCCGTTCTTCTTGATTTTACGGTTGACATCGCGATCTTCGCTTGGGCAACTATTGCCTACCTAAGCATTCTGATTCCGTATTTTGCCGATCATCAACTCGCCCGCTTTCTGGCTGTCTTACTCGTGACTGCCTTTCTGATGCTTCTCAACATTAGTGGTGTTCGGCAGTCGTCGAGGCTGAACGAAGTCGTCGCCGGCATCGACATTTGCAACGAGACCCTCATCTTGGTCTGTGGGTTCCTCTTTGCTTGGCATCCACAAATGCTTGTCAACACCATGAAGTTCCATTGGCCGCAGACGAACGAGCTCTTGCTCGGCGTCTCGCTTGCGATCATCTCATTTGTCGGACTCGAAAGTATTGCGCAGGCGGCAGAAGAGACGCAGCGGCCGTCGACCGTCATGCCCAGGACGTCCATCGCGCTCATTTTGACGATTTTGATCTTCGCGCTGGCTTATTCCAACCTCGTGCTCGGCATGCCGCACATTCAAGGTCAACCAGCCTATCAGTACTTCGGCAGTTCAGACAACAACGATAAGGCGGTCGCCTTACTCGCCGCACAATTGCCGCTCATTGGAAACATCCTGAAGTGGTACGTTCCCATCATCGGCGCGCTCCTCGTCATGATTTCGAGCAATTCTGGGGTATACGGAGCCTCGCGCATCGCCTACTCTATGGGCAAGTTTCAATTGCTGCCGAGTTGGTTTCAAGTAACGAACCCAAAAACCAAGACCCCGATCCAAACGATTATTTTCTTCTCGGGCATCGCCTCCATCGTGCTCGTCATCGCGTATCTCCAAGGACCGCGGGCCTTTAGTTTTCTGGGCGATCTGTACGCCTTCGGCGCCGCGCTCTCATATACGCTGGTGTTTGTGGCCCTCATGACCTTGCGCTTTACCGACAAAGCCGCTCCACGGCGTTTCCGCATGCCGTGGAACATTCCGTTGACCATCAAGGGCGTGAAAGGCGACGTTTCGCTCATTTCCATTGTCGGGTTCCTCGGCATCGCAGCCATCTTGGTCTTTACGCTCATCACCCATCCAACAGGCCGCATCGCCGGACCGTCATGGGTTATTTTCGGCATTGTGTTCTTTGCGATCTACCGCCATCGCACGGGTAAGCCGGTGTTCGGGAGCCTCTCGCGAAGTTGGGTCAAGCACCAGCAGCAGACGCTTTCGAACGCGGGCGAGCTGGAGATGCTTGACGAATACAACAGAAATCTCAAAACTGTCGTATCAAAACAATAGGAAACCTTAGCAAATGGCCATTGCCAGCGTAAATCCCGCCACGGGACAGGTCCTCAAACAGTTCGACCCCTTGACGAAAGCGCAGATCGAGCACAAGCTCGCCGCAGCACAACGTGCATTCCAAGCCAACCGCGCGCTCAGTTTTTCTACGAGAGCCACTCATATGGTGAAAGCAGCGGAGCTCTTGGAAGCGGACAAGAGCGAGCTGGCAAAAACAGCGACGCTAGAAATGGGCAAACCACTGCGCCAAGCGGTCGCAGAGGTCGAGAAATGCGCGTGGGCATGTCGCTTCTATGCCGAACATGCGGCCGAACAGCTTGCGGACGAGCGCGTCGCCACCGATGCGGCCGAAAGTCTCGTGCGCTACGAACCGTTAGGCGTCATCCTCGCGGTGATGCCATGGAATTTCCCCTTCTGGCAAGTCATCCGTTTCGCTGCACCAGCGCTCATGGCTGGCAACGCCGGCTTGCTCAAGCACGCGTCAAATGTTCCGCAATGCGCTCTCGCGATCGAATCGATCTTCGCGCGCAGCGGCTTCCCAGAGGGCATTTTCGGAGCGCTCCTCATCGGTGCCGGTGCGGTTGAAGGCCTGATCCGCGACGTACGGGTTCGCGCCGTCACCTTGACGGGGAGCGAGCCAACAGGGAGAACGGTGGCCTCTCAAGCCGGTCACGAAATCAAAAAAACGGTGCTCGAGCTTGGCGGCAGCGATCCTTTCATCGTTATGCCGAGCGCGAATTTGGATCGAGCCGTTGCGGTCGCCACCCAAGCGCGGGTGCAGAACAACGGCGAATCCTGCATTGCAGCGAAGCGGTTTATCGTCGCGGACGCCGTGGCGGATGAATTTGTGCGCAAGTTTGTGGAGCGATTTGAGGCGCTTCGCGTCGGCGATCCGATGGCAGAGACAACTGAGGTTGGCCCACTTGTGAATGAGAGTAGCGTTGCCGAGATCGACCGACAAGTGCAAGCCTTAGTCGCCGCGGGTGCGAAGGTGTTGGTCGGGGGCAAGCGACTGCAGCAGCCCGGTTACTATTATGCTCCGACGATCGTGGCGGACGTGCCGCCACAGTCAGCTGTTGCAAAAGAAGAGATTTTTGGTCCCGTCGCCATGGTGTTTCGCGTGCACGATGCTGACGAGGCCATCGCTATCGCGAACGGCACAGCGTTTGGCTTGGGTGCCAGTGTGTGGACAAACGATGCGAGCGAACGCGACTGGTTTATCAAACGCATCGAAGCAGGCGCAGTGTTCGTCAATGGCATGGTCAAGTCCGATCCTCGGTTGCCCTTTGGCGGGGTGAAAGCTTCCGGCTACGGGCGCGAGCTCAGCGAATTCGGCATCCGCGAATTCGTCAACGTCAAGACTGTTTGGATCGGCCCGGGCACGTGAGCGATCCAGACCGCCAATCTTCAGACCTTGAATTTTGGTTTGACTTTGCAAGCCCATACTCGTATATCGCGGCGATGCGCATCGAAGAACTTTGTCGAGTGGCAAGCGTGCCCTTACACTGGAAGCCATTTTTGCTTGGTCCCATCTTCCAGCTTCAGGGCTGGAACGATTCGCACTACAATCTCAATCCTTTGCGAGGCGCCTACATGTGGCGCGATGTCGAACGGCTCACGGCAAAGTTTGCAATCCCCTGGCAAAAGCCAGCACAGTTTCCCCGCAACAGCACGCTAGCCGCCCGAGTCGGATGTGCGGTGGCGGACGAGCCCGTCGCGGCGTTCTATGTACGCACGGCCTTTGTTGCCAATTTTGGTGACAACGAGGATATTGCGGATGAAGGGGTGATTCGGCGAGCACTGATTCACGCGGGGGCCGACGCAGAAGCGGTTTTGGCGCAAGCTCTCTCGTCGGCGAAACGTGGACTCCTGCGCAGCAATACTGAGCAAGCGATGCAACTCGGTATCTTCGGAGCGCCGAATTGCGTCGTCAACGGAGAACTTTTTTGGGGAGAAGAAGCGCTCGAAGACGCCATCCAGTGGTCAAAGGCTAATCGCTAGTCAACAACACGTTTCAGAGGAGCATCAATGCCTGCTTATTTGGTTGCCTGCATCACCTGGAATGATCCCGACGCGGTGGAGCGATACGGCAAGATCGTGGTTGACTCGTTGAAGCCTTTTGGAGGCAGGTATCTAGCACGCGGTCCGATTTCCTCGGTGGCGGAAGGAGAGGATGCGCCATCCCGACTGGCAATCGTAGAATTTCCTACGCTCGAACAAGCGAAACAGTGGCATGAGTCGGACACCTATCAACCAGCGATTGCCATACGCGCGGCCTCGGCGACGACCCATTGGATCGTGTTCATCGACGGCATCAAGAAGTAATAATGCAACTCACCTCTGCCGCTCCAACCAAGTTACATCATGAATCGTGACGGATGCTCAAGGTGGTATGAAGTTCGCGCCTGATATGCAGAGGCGATTTGCACCAGATCGGTTTCTGCAAACGGCCGACCCACGAACATGAGCCCGGTTGGCAAGCCGTGCGCCCCGATACCGTTTGGTACGCTGATCGCAGGTATCCCCACGAGGTTGCAGGCGGTAATGAGCGCGCCATCGTCCGTCCCAGGATACGCCTTGTCAAATGGAATGTTGATCGGCGGCGCCACTGTGCTAAAGGTGGGTGCTACGAGAACGTCAACATCGGCGAAGAGCTTGACGAAGGCTGACCTGAGCGCGGCACGCTGGCGCATCGCGTCAACATAGTCGACAGCGTAGACGACAAGATACGAGTACCCGCCGATTCGGTCGCTTGGGTCTCTTAGCTCCTGGACCCGACCGTCTTCAATGATATCACGAAACGATGAAGCCGCTTCGGCCGCAATGACCGCGCTAACCATCGCATCGTAGGGGAACTTTGGGAGCACAGCGTGTGATATCGTCCCCAACGCGCCGAGCACTTCGAGAGACCTTTCGAAGTTATGGGCAACCTCCGCTTGAAGTTTCTGGCCTGTTCCCGCTACGGTGGCCATACGCCATCGTCGCGGAGTCGTTCCCACTTCGGGTTCTTCAACAGGTATCTGCACCGAGGCAAAATCTTTGTCATCGTGGCCGGCGATTGCGTTGAGTACCAAGCCGGCATCTAATGCCGAGCGGCAGAGCGGGCCGAGTTTGTCGAGCGTCCACGAAAGTGGCATTGCTCCGTAGCGGCTAACCCGTCCATACGTTGGTCGCAAGCCCGTGTCTCCGCAATATGCTGATGGGTTCATGATGGAGCCATCGGTTTCCGATCCAATTGCAAAGGGCACGAGGCCGGCCGCAACCGACGCACCCGACCCACTCGAGGATCCACCGCTCCAGTAGTTGAGATTCCACGGCGTTTTACAGGGTCCGGTGAACGATGCATCTGCCTGGTTGTAGCCCATCCCGCCCGCAAGCTCGATCATCGCGAGTTTGGCCACGAGAACCGCGCCGGCGCGTTGTAGCCGCGCGACGACTTCTGCGTCATACGTGAAATGCTGCGCTTTGTACGGAGCGGCTCCCCAAGTCGTGGGCGCGCCCGTTGCGGCCAAAAGATCCTTGGCGCCGTACGGGATGCCGTGCAGCGGTCCGAGGTCGGTTCCCGCTGCGAGATATTTGTCCGCCTGACCAGCTGCGGCCAAAGCGCGCTGTTGCATAAGCGTCACAACACTATTGAGCTGCGGACCGTAGTGCTCGAGCCGTTGCAAACACTCGCGTGTCAGTTCGACCGAACTAATCTGCTTCGCGCGAAGCATCGAGCCCAGATCGGCAATCGAGGCAAACGCCACGCTCACGGCCGGTGCTCAGGGTCGGCGCTAAAAACAAAATCGGGTGGAGGAAGGTTCTTATTGTCGACGTTTGCAAAGGCTTTGTTGACCGCGAAACCGTCTTGGATAGCGGATGCGATCTTGTCGGTCATCGCTTCGGATAGTTTTGCCTTTGGTAGACTCCGTTGCAGCGACGCCGCGAGTTCCTTTGCCAAAGGCGTTGGTGCCGTTGGTGCAGAGGCGGTTGGATTTGGGGTTGGAGTGGGTCCCGAGGAAGGACGAGTTGCACCCTGCGAGAGTGAGGCCAGGAGGCCGGCGGCCGAAAGAGCACAACTCAGAAAAAACCTGCGTGTGGACATCGCAGTCGCGCCTCCCACGCGTCAGTGCCACGTTCGCTTGCGCTAGCCGCAGCCCTTGCCTGGTGCGCGTTTAGCAGTCCGCCCCGATATGCAGCCTAATCACTAATCCTCACTAGGGGTTTAAGCTTCCTACGAAGCGCGGCGACCTGAGGGGAACGCTTGGCCTCTTCGAGATCCAAATCGTTCTGCAAACTGAGCCACGTCTGAGGCGTGCGGCCGAGAACAATTGACAATCTCATCGCGATGGTAAGCGTGATTCGCCTACGACCATTCACGATCATATTATAGTTTGAACGAGCGATGCCCAAAGCGCTCGCGAGCTGTTTCTGCGTGAGGTCGAGCTTCTTGCGAAACTCTTCGAGGATTTCGCCTGGTCTCGTCGGCGTGCGGCGATCGTGACGAGACACAGATTCCAAGGCGCTCAAATGACGAGGGCCCATAGGTTCGCGGTCCGTGGGCTCATAAAATGCGATTCCTTCCGTGGTAACGGAGGGCGAAGCCAGCCCCACTATACAACCTTTGTGCGGCGCAAACACTCGTAGGAACCCTAACCGTAAGGACAGGTAACGGTGACCCGCCGAAGGCAATTGGTAGAGGCGCAAAAAACATCCTGACGCCTGGTTACGCCTCAGCCGCGCCGGGCACGCCCGTTACGTATTTCTTGGGGACGCCGCCTTACAAGGACCCGAAGTGAGGGTGTGCCCGTTGAAGGCTCTTGGGTTCAATTTAGGGATCAAGGCGGGCCTTGTTTCACGCATGTCAACACAAAGCTCACGGCAGGGCTGTCGCCCCGAATGGAGGTTGTGCCTTATGCGATTAGCGTGCGTTGCTTGCTTCGTATTGTGGGCACTCGCGCCGCTCGCCGCGCCTGGGGCGGAACTCACTAGTCGACCCTTCAGCCCCGCGGTTCAACAACAAATCGAGGCGGCCGTCCACAAAGACCTCACTGAATACGGCGGCAACCAGCCGGTGCCAGGTGTGGTGATCGGTATTTGGTATCCTGGGGAAGGGAGCTTCGTGCGAGCCATCGGCGACGGCGAACTTTCGCCGCGGCGCCCAATGGCACTCGACGATAAGTTCCGCGTCGGCAGCAATACCAAGACCTTTGTCGTCAGTGTGCTCCTGCAGCTCGTCGACGAACGGAAGCTCAAGCTCGACGATCCAGTAAACAAGTTCAATCTCGGCGTGAAAGTGCCCAACGGCAACCACATCACCATCCGCCAGCTCATGCAGATGCGCAGCGGCCTGATCGATCTCTACGCCTTACCGGCGTTTCAGGCGCTAAACATCGCGCCAAACGCAACGTTCAATCGCGCGCACTGGGTACAATTGGCCCTCGATCATCCCCCGCTCTTTCCACCTGGGACTAAGTGGAATTACAGCAACACGAACTATATGTTGCTCGGTATGGTTATTGAGGCCGTCACCCATGACACCGTGGCGAACGAAATTTACGAACGTCTACTGGTTCCGCTGGGCTTGAAGGAAACGAGTTTCCCGGTGAGCGATCCAGCCATGCCGCCACCGTATGCCCACGGTTACATGCTCGATCCCCATAACAATTGGGTTGATGATTCCGTCGTCTTACCGCCATCGGTATCGTGGGCCGCTGGTGCGATGATCTCCGACATGGCCGACATGAAGAGGTGGGTCAAAGCCTACGTCACTGGAACTACCAACGGCGCGTCCACCCAGAAAGAACGCGTGACGTGCTTGCCGATCGGCAAGGCGGGCCTGGCGTTCGGTCTAGGCATCGGCTGCTCGGCGGGGTGGTATGGCTATACTGGCGGCATCACAGGTTATAACACGGCCGCGTATTATTTCCCGAACAAAGACGCGACGATCATTGCCTTTGTAAACAGCCAACGCGAACCGAAGGGGAAACCTGACGTTCCGAACGCGATCGTGAGAGACATTGCGCGAATCGTTTTCCCGGAGAATGTCCCGTTTGATCGCTAATGCAACGGTGAAACTGTTTCGATCACCATATGGAGCATGTGGAGATCCGGTCAAATGGGGCGGTTAGACGTGCGTTGTTTCCGATGTGTCTCACGCCCGCTTACTCGGGCCGCGGCGGCGGGAGAATCTCACCATCCTCTCTTACCAGTTCCCCGGCTGCCGAACCCGATGGTATTTCCTGAGCCGTGCATCCTTCGACAACGCCCGGAGCAACGACTCGTCCAGTCCCCATCTGGTTATCGGGGGAAAGCTTACTTCTTAGGCACGGAATGTGTAAGACGAGTCCTGGTGCACCCGGTAGGTTGGTGACAGTTACTACCTCGACTAATTCGTTGTAGTTATCCAAGACCGCCGGAGGGTTGAACTTCTCGACTGTTACCGTAGCGTGTGTCGCGTCCGCCGCTACCGTAACATTTCCGAGCATCATACATGTGAGAATCAGTGTCATAAAAGCTATAAGCTTCATTGTAGCCTCCCAGGAACTAAATTCTCGATTACGTCTAGCCTCGACCTACCGTTTTGCCTCACATGACGCAGGTTTGGATACCCAAGTGCATTGACGTAGGTACTTTTAAGCCAAAATGAGCAAACTCGAAAAAAACCTTGGAGGATAGCGGATTCGAACCGCTGACCTCATGCTTGCAAAGCACGCGCTCTACCAACTGAGCTAATCCCCCAAACGCGCAGTTTTTTACACGAGCGACTTGCGCGCACCTTGGCTGTGAGGGCGTGCGTTGGCAATAATGACGAAGGCTGCCCGTGCGTCTAGCCCATCACGGCAGGCCCGGCAGCCTTCATCGCGCAAGAATAATGCTTGGCGTTGTATGGTTCCGGGCGATTAGCTCAGGTGGTTAGAGCGCATCCCTGATAAGGATGAGGTCCGAGGTTCGAGTCCTCGATCGCCCACCAGAAATAACCTTTGGCGCACGCGCCTTAGCGGCGGATTTCTCTCCAACGGCTGGCGGAGACACAGCACGGGCGCGGTGATGGTGTACGCGAAACCGGTACCCGGACGAAGGTCGCCACTGGCTTTCCAAAGGATGGCGGCACAACTGCAATGACACGGATGGTGGCTGGCGGCCTGCCCGACTATAAGCTTGTCGGTCAGGGCGAGTTCGGTCCAAGCCCTTGTAACGAAAACAGAGGCCGCATTCTTATCAACCGAGATCATTCGGTGGCAAGAAAGCATATTGCCGGGTGGCCGAAGAGGCGCTAAACGTGTACTGCGAGCTTGACCTATCTCGCCCAACGAAGAGTGGCGAAGGTTTCTGTGAACTCTGCTTGATTAGAAGTTTAGCGCGCTCTCGAGCCGTGTTCTGATAGGGACTGAGACCAGATCCACACGCCAAAAGAATCTGACTTATCGAGCGACCTCGAAGTCCGCCATGATCTCAAGGGCGCGAACTATCGCTGAGTGATCCCAGATCGCGCCTTGATGCGCGACGCAGGCGTTGAACAGCTCCTGGCACGTTGCTGTGTTTGGCAGCGAAAGCCCCATGGCGCGAGCACCTGAGAGCGCGAGACCGAGATCTTTCTGGTGCAACTCGATGCGGAAACCTGGGGTGAAGTTGCGGTCGATGATGCGTTGACCATGCACGTCGAGCACACGTGATGAGGCAAAACCGCCCATAAGAGCGGCCCGCACCCTTGCTGGATCGGCGCCCGCCTTGCTGGCGAACAGTAACGCCTCGCTGACGGCCTCTATCGTCAACGCAACGATGATCTGGTTCGCGACCTTGGTGGTCTGACCGTCACCATTCCCGCCGACCAGTGTCACGTTCTTACCCATCGCCGCGAACAACGGCATGGCCCGCTCGAAAGCCGCCTCGGGGCCGCCCACCATGATCGTCAGGGAGGCGGACTTGGCGCCGACTTCTCCACCCGACACGGGCGCATCGAGGTACTCGCACCCCAGCTGGTTGATCTTGGCGGCAAATGCCTTTGTCTCGATCGGCGAGATCGAGCTCATGTCGATGAGCATTTTGCCGGCCGAGAGACCCTCGGCTACGCCGTTCGATCCGAACAACACCATCGCGACGTCGGGGGTGTCGGGAAGCATCGTGATGATGATCTCGGCTTCTTGCGCGACGTCTCTGCCAGAGCCGCACGCGGTCGCGCCCGCCATCACGAAATCGTCGGAGACACCGCTGCGGCTGTGCAGGAAAAGACGATGCCCGGCCGCCTGAAGATGTCCGGCCATCGGCCGACCCATGACCCCAAGTCCAATAAAGCCAACGTTTATCATGCTCTTCCGTTTCCAACTATCGAGCCAGCCCCACCGCGTATAGTAGAGCGGTCATGCAGCCTTGGTTTGCGATGCACGGCGAAGAAAGCGATCACACCAGACAACAACGCGCAGCCCGCCAGGAAGTACAACCCGGCCTGATATCCGCCGGTTAAATCCTTCAGCCAGCCGACGACATAGGGTCCTGCAAAGCCGCCTAGATTGCCTATGGAGTTCACGAGCGCGATGCCTCCGGCTGCGCCTGTGCCGGAGAGAAACTCTGAGGGAAGCGTCCAGAAGGGTGGCTTGGACCCGTACAAGCCAATCGTAGCAAGCGACATCGCGGCCAGCGCCCAGGCGGAGCCCCCAAGCCAACCCGCGGCGAGCAACCCCACGGCCGCGACAATGCAAGCGGTGATAAAGTGCCAGCGACGCTCATTCAGTTGGTCAGATGAAAAGCTCCAGAGCAGCATGCCCGCGGTGCCGATCACGTACGGAATGGCCGTCACCATTCCCGTCTTAGCATCAGAAAACCCGGCGCCTTTGACGATTAGCGGCAGGAAGAACGTGATGCCGTACGTGGCGGTGACGATCGTCATGTAGATAAGTGATAAGGCGACCACGCGTCGGTCGGTGAGGGCTTGAAAGAGGGTCATGCTGCCGTGACCGACCTGGAGCTCGCGCTGTTCTTTTTCCAGCTCCGCGTCGAGCCAGCTCCTCTCCTCGGGATTTAGCCATGTCGCCTGAGCCGGCCGCTCCGTCATCACGCCTAGAACTACAAAGGCTAGTATCACAGAAGGGATCGCCTCTAGTATGAACAGCCATTTCCATCCCGCGAGCCCCATGACTCCGTCGAGTTGGAGCACACCGCTGGACACGATCGCGGCAATGGCATTCGAGCCGGGTACCGCAAGCCATAATGCAGCGATGACTCGGGCACGATACGCCTTGGGATACCAATAGGTAAAATATAGGATGATTCCGGGGAAGAATCCGGCCTCAGCCGCACCCAATAGGAAACGAATGACGATGAAGCTAACCGGTCCCGTCACGAACGCCGTGGCAGCGGCCGTCAATCCCCACGTGATCATGATCCGCGCGATCCATTTCCGCGCCCCGACCTTTGCGAGAATCACATTGCTTGGCACTTCGAAAAGAAAGTAGGCAAGAAAGAAGATCCCCGCCCCCCAACCATAGACGTAGGCGGTGAGGCCAAGATCCCTATGCATCCCGAATGCAGCGAAGCCCACGTTCGTGCGGTCGATGTAGGCTACAAAGTAGATAACCACGATCAACGGCAGCAGCCGCCAAGAGATCTTGGCGATTGTCTGTCTTTCAAGGCTTTCGCCCGTAGTGATTAGTTGATTCCTCGCCCTGACAACTTGGCGATGACCTGTTGCGCGCCGGCCATCATTAAACGCACGTCCGAACTCACCGTCACGAACTGAAAGCCCTGATCGATCCTCTTCAACGCCGCCTCGGCAGTGGCGTTGTGGATCCCAGCCACCAGGTCATGCTTCTTAGCGCGGGCCAAGATCAGGTCGATAGCTTCCGCGACGGGTCTACCGACATCGTCGAGCATGGGCGTGCATCCAAGCGACAGTGACAGATCCGATGGCCCGATGTAGACAGCATCGAGACCCTCCACCGACAGAATATCGTCGAGATTATCGAGCGCCTGCTTAGTCTCGATCATCGCGAACACGACGATCGTGTCGTTGGCATGTTCTAGGTAGTCTGCGCCACCATAGAGCACCGCCCGCGCCAGTCCGAAGCTGCGCGTGCCGAGCGGCGGATAATGTGTAGCAGCGACTAGCATCTCGGCGTCTGCACGGGTGTTGACCATCGGGCAGATGACCGCGTACGCACCCGCGTCGAGTACCTTCATCAGAATGCCAGGGTCTAGCCACGGTACGCGGACCACGGGCACCGCGCCGGTCGTCGAAATGGCCGTCAACATGTTGACCACCGCCCCGTAGCCGATAGCGCCGTGTTGCATGTCGATGGTGAGCGAGTCCCAACCCTGGTGCGCCATGGCTTCGGTCGAGAACGCACTTGGGATCGCAAGCCAGCCGTTCACGACCCCGCCGCCGGCTCGCCAGATCGTGCGGATCCTATTCTCGCGCGTCGTCGTGCCCTTTCATTCGCTTAGCGGCTCCGTCTATCAGCGCACGAGGCTAGGGCGCTTGTGGTCGAATTTCCACCCTGGGATCAGGTATTGCATGGCGACCGAATCGTCGCGTGCCCCGAGAGCGTTGTCCAGATACAAGCGGTGATGCTTCTGAAGCTGCAGCATGTCGATCTCGACACCCAGACCGGGCTTCTTAGGCACCGCTATTTTCCCATCGACGATGTTAAACGGCGCGCGCGTCAAGCGCTGCCCCTCTTGCCAGATCCAATGCGTATCGATTGCGGTGATGTTGCCTGGAGCGGCCGCCGCACACTGTGTGAACATTGCGAGCGAAATATCGAAGTGGCTGTTGGAGTGTGATCCCCAGGTCAGCCCCCATTCATGGCAGAGCTGTGCGACCCGCACGGACCCACCCATCGTCCAGAAATGAGGATCCGCCAAGGGGATCGAGACCGCCTGCGACGCGATCGCATGGCCCAACTCGCGCCAATCTGTGGCGATCATGTTCGTCGCGGTCGGCAGGCCAGTCGCGCGGCGGAATTCCGCCATTACTTCGCGCCCTGAGAAGGCGCCCTCCGCGCCACACGGATCTTCGGCGTAGGCCATCACGTCGTGCAAGTCGCGACATAACCGCACGGCGTCGATCAAAGACCAAGCGGCATTTGGATCTAACGTTATGCGCGCCTTAGGAAAGCGCTCATGCAGTGCTCGGATCGCCTCGACTTCGTCTTCGCCCCGCAAGACGCCACCTTTGAGCTTGAAATTATTGAATCCGTAGCGAGCGTGCGCCGCCTCTGCAAGCCGCGTGACGGCTTCAGGCGTCAGCGCCTCCTCGTCACGGAGGAGAAACCATTCGTTGTCGGCGTTCGGCTCGCTCCTATATGGCAGGTCCGTTCGATGTCGGTCGCCGACGTAGAACAAATACCCAAGCATCTCGACGGCATCCCGCTGTTGGCCGTCACCGAGCAGCTCAGCGACCGACACGCCCAAGTGTTTCCCAAGCAGATCGAGCAACGCTGCCTCGAACGCCGTTACAACGTGTATCGTCGTGCGCTGGTCGAAGGTCTGCAGACCGCGTCCAGCTGAATCTCGATCTGCAAAGCGGGTCCGGACAGCGTTTAAGGTGCGATGATAGCTGCCGATCGATTGACCGATGACGAGCTGCCGCGCGTCCTCGAGCGTCTGCCGAATCTTCTCACCACCCGGCACCTCGCCCACGCCCGTATTACCCGCGCTGTCTTTGAGAATGACGATGTTGCGTGTGAAGAAAGGGCCGTGTGCTCCGCTTAGGTTCATCAACATGCTATCGTGGCCGGCGACCGGAATCACTTGCAATTCACTGACGACTGGAGAGCCCTGACGGCTCGCCGTTATGTTTGATGAAGCCACGGCGCTTTCTCCTAGGAAATCCCGAAGATACTCGAAGGTGACCAGCTCGAGGCTTTAACACTTGCGCCGATCATACGCGCCTTCCTTGTGATTCCACATGCGGAACAACCACGACGAAACTCTTCAAACGGTTAACCGGATAGAAAATTGATTAGGGAATTTTTCGCGGCGCACACACGAGTTCACGTACTAGCGCGGCAAGCTATCGCAGGTCCCAATGATCACTTTCGCGTGCTAGCGAGGAGGGCATCCACCTCTGAGCGGTTTGGCATAGACGGCGCCGTGCCGCGGCGGGTTACGGAGATGCCTGCAACCGCACAGCCGAAGTGTGTTGCGGCAACGATGTCTCGCCCCTCGGCGAGCGCGATTGCAAGGCCACCGTTGAACGCGTCGCCGGCTCCAGTGGTTTCGAGGACAGGACCTGCATCGACCGCCTCGACACGCTTAGTGAATTGGGAATTCACGGTGAGGGCGCCCTGCGCGCCAAGCGTCAACACGACGTTGCGTGCGCCCTTGGCCAGCAATGCGACGGCAGCACGTTCGGCTTGCTCAATATTTGTTACCGGTAATCCCGTCAGCGTCGCCGCTTCGGTTTCATTGGGAGTTACATAGTCGCACAGCGCAAAGATGCTTTCTGGCAGGGCGAGGCCTGGTGCCGGATTTAGAATCGTGGGTACGCCGAGTCTATGCGCCAGCTTCAACCCGTGCTCGACGGACGGAATCTGCAGTTCAAGCTGCGTGAGAAAAACAGCGGATCGTTCGATGATAGCACGCGCCTGATCAATCTCCGCGGGTGTGACTTGATAGCAGGCGCCGGGAACAACGATAATCGCATTTTCTCCCTTCACCTCGTCCACAATTATGGCAGCCGCGCCCGTTGGATACTCCGACGTCTCAAAAACGAACTGCGCATCTATACCTTCTTTGGCATAAGTGCGACGCGCGAGATCTCCAAAAGCGTCGCGGCCAAGCTTGCTGATGAACGCAACCTTCCCACCCAACCGCGCGGCGGCGACGGCCTGGTTTGAGCCTTTCCCGCCGGGGCCGAGGAGAAAATCCGATCCCATGATGGTTTCGCCCCATGCGGGAACCTTCTCGGTGCGGAAAGCGAGATCGGCGACAAAACTCCCAAGAACGGTGATCCACTTCCCGTGCGAGTTATCTTGCAATGTATCCGGCATAAGTGCTCCCCTTCTTTAAGAACCTTGATAAGCGTGCGCAATCAACACCAAAGCCAACAGATAACACACGAACATTCCCGTTAGATACATCTTCGCGCGCAGGTTCGATCCCCGAAACTCGTGCCAAACGAAGACGCCCCAGATTGCTGCGATCATGGGTGATGCCTGGCCGATCGCATAAGAGATGGCCACCCCCACCAAGCTCGCGGCAACAAAATTGAAGACCGTGCCCAGGCCCCAAATCGCTCCGCCAAGCAAACCGAGAACGTGATAGGAAGGTCGAGCGCCCCTGTAGCCGGCGAAGCCGACGGGTGCGCCGACCAATGGCTTTTTCATCATGTAAACATTAAAAATGAGGCAGCAGATAACCGCACCCAGCGTGAACAGCACGGCTACGGTATAAGGCGTGAGCGGGTTAGCTGCCGTCATGGCGCGCGTTACGAATGGGGCGAATGTGCCCATGAACAGCCCGGAGATGATGCAGACCAAGACTCCTTTGCCGGATACTTTTGTGTCCTTGCCTTTCAACTCGCCATATGCTTTGCCGATCAAAATGATTGCCGCCACAGCCATTGCGACCCCGAGCCCGAGTATGAGGGCGCTTCCTTTGGGCTGGATGATGTAACTTAGCAGCACTCCTTCAACCAAAGCAATGCCGATTGAAATTGGAAACGCGATTGCCAGGCCAACCATTTCAATTCCAGCGAGTAATAGAAAATTCGCGATGTTGAAAATGAATCCACCGAGCGCCGCATAAAACAAATTCAGCGGTGCCCCCGAATGTAAGTTTGCTAAGAAGCTGTTAGCGCCCGGAGGTGTCGAGCCCAGAGTAAACGCGAGCACCAGCGAAATTAAGAAAATACCTGCGGCATAGTCCCAATAATAAAGTTCGAAGCGATAATTCTTGGTGAGTTTGTACGTGTTGGCGAACGAGCCCCAGCAGATGGTGCTGAGAATGGTCAGGATAAGCGCGGTTTCGAAGGTGTGCGGCACAAACATAAGATCAACACTCCTCTCAACTTGACACCGATTCTGCCAACACTGTGTTAGCAGTATTTTCATTCGAGATCTTGGCGAGCGATGCAAGTTGGGCAAACGTACGAAGTTGTTCCGCTTGCCACGCTAGACCGCGACCTAATTCCTTGGCAAGCAGCCGAGCCACGGTGGGGGCGCTTTCACGGGCACTTTGGGCTTCGAGAAACAGCGCTCGCGTCCGCCGAGCCAGCACGTCATCGACCGTGCGCGCCATCTCGAACCTTGCAGCGTAGACAACTTGCGCCCCAATGTATGGCAAGTTCGGATGCAGGGGGGCTGCGTAGTCTTGGCTTTCCTTAGCAATGTCCATTACGTGAGACGCGTCAGTGCCATATGCACGCAACGATTCGTCCTGCGTCGTTTTGGTCGTTGCACCGTGCAACGCCATGCTCGCTGTCGGCGATGCCGTACGCGTTAAGTTGGCGCAAGTTGCTGCTGCGTCAATCACCTCTTCCGCCATCTTTCGGTACGTTGTCCATTTACCGCCAGCGATAGTGACCAGGCCGGAAGGTGAAACATCAATGCTGTGTTCCCGCGACAGTCTTGCGCTCGATGCCACGCGCCGGTTAACGAGTGGACGTAAGCCCGCAAACACCGCGCTCGCATCGGCCGGGGAGATCGGCCGGGCTAAATACGGATTGACCGTCCGCACAATGTAGTTGACCTCTTCCGGGGTCGGAACAGGATCGAGAGCAAGTTGTGTCGTCGGAATGTCCGTTGTGCCGACGATAACATGGCCGTGCCAGGGCGTCAGAAAGATGACGCGATTGTCGCTTGTCTTGGGCACAATTATCGCATGCGTGGTTGTTCCCAGCGTCTCGGTTGGAACGACGATGTGGGTTCCGCGGCTGTGAGTCAAGAGATTTGACGAGGCTCCGTCGAGCAAGCGCAGCGCGTCGACATAAATTCCCGTCGCATTAACCAGCGCGCGTGCTGAGATCTCAAACTCGTGGCCGCTTTCGCAGTCCACGGCCACCACCCCGCAGATTTTTCCGCGCTGGTAAACCAATCGTTTGGCGCGCACGTAGTTCGCGACGATCGCACCATGGTCTACCGCCGTGCGGGCAAGAGTCAAAGCCAAACGCGCATCGTCGAACTGCCCGTCATGGTAGAGGATAGCCGCTCGTAGTCGCTTTGCGTTGAGCCCAGGAATACGTTCGACGGCTTCCCGCGCGGTCAGAATCGAGCTGCGCGGAAGATTAGATCGTCCGGCCAAGAGATCGTACATTGCGAGCCCAGCACGATAGTAAGGAACCTCACTCCAATGATAGGTCGGCACGATGAAGGCCAGGTCGCGAACAAGATGGGGCGCGTTGTTGAAGAGATGTGTGCGCTCGTGCAGTGCCTCGCGCACGAGTTGGAGCTGGCCGTTGCGTAAATAGCGGACGCCACCGTGAATGAGTTTGGTTGAGCGGCTTGAGGTCGCTTTGGCGAAATCCTCCGCTTCGATCAGCGCCGTGTGATAACCGCGCGCAGCCGCATCGACCGCTGCGCCAAGCCCAGTTGCACCGCCGCCAATGACAAGCACATCGAATCGCTCGTCCAGCTTTGCCAGGGCGGCAGCGCGGTTCACCTCAGGCTTCAATCCATTTCAACGAACGCTCAACTGCACGTCGCCAGTCACGATAGGATTGTTCGCGAGCGCGCGCATCCAGCGCAGGATCGAATCGTTGGTCGAGCGTCCAGAGCTCTTGGAGGTTCGCTTTGTCGAAGACGCCTGCGCCGATCCCCGCCAAATACGCTGCACCGAGCGCGGTTGTTTCGGTCACGCGCGGGCGTAGGACAGGCACTCCCAACGTGTCGCTTTGGAACTGCATAAGGAAGTTGTTCACGGAGGCGCCTCCGTCGACACGGAGCTCTCGCAAACGGAGGCCAGATGCTGTTTCCATTGCTGCAATGGCATCTTTGGTTTGGTACGCCATGGCCTCGAGTGCGGCGCGCGCCAGGTGGGCCTTGGTCGTGCCGCGCGTGATGCCCGCGATCAGGCCACGTGCATAGGCGTCCCAATATGGCGCTCCCAGCCCAACAAACGCCGGAACGAAGTATACTCCGCCGTTGTCAGACACGCTTGTGGCGAGGCGCTCGATCCCATCCGAGGAATCGATGACGCCGAGACCGTCGCGCAGCCACTGCACCGCCGCGCCGGCGATAAATATCGACCCTTCGAGAGCGTATTCTGCCGGCTGGTTTCCAAGTTGCCACGCGAGCGTCGAGATGACACCGGGTCCACGCACCGATTTGGCTCCAGTGTTCATAACGACGAAAGCGCCGGTACCGTAGGTGTTCTTTGCCATACCGGGTGCGAAACACGCCTGGCCGAAGAGCGCGGCTTGTTGGTCTCCGGCGCAACCGGTGATTGGGATGACTGCGCCGATTACCGTAGGGTCGGTTTGGGCAAAGTGGCCTGCAGACGGCCGCACTTCGGGTAGAATTGCTTTCGGAATATCGAGGGCCGCAAGGAGCTCGTCATCCCACTGCAACGTGTGGATGTTAAAGAGGAGTGTGCGGCTCGCGTTACTGACATCAGTGACGTGGGCTTTGCGCCCAGTCAAATTGTAGATCAGCCAAGAATCAACCGTGCCGAACGCCAACTCGCCTCGCCGTGCGCGGTCCGCAGTACCGGCAACATTGCGCAAAAGCCACGCGATCTTCGTACCCGAGAAGTAAGGATCAAGTAAGAGGCCCGTCTTCTCGCTAAAGCTTGCCTCCAATCCATTTTGCTTGAGTTGATCACACATGCCGGCCGTGCGCCGGTCCTGCCAGACGATAGCTCGGTAGATGGGCCTCCCGCTCTGACGCTCCCAGATCAAAGTGGTCTCTCGCTGATTGGTGATCCCAACCGCGACGACATCCTCGACTCGAGTGTTGGTCTGTTGGAGGACATCACGCACGGTTCGAATTTGGCTCTCCCAAATATCTGCGGGATCATGCTCGACCCAGCCAGGTTGGGGAAAATGCTGTTCAAACTCTTGCTGCGCGCTGCCGAGAGGCCGGCCCGCAAGATCGAAGAGCATGCTGCGACTACTGGTCGTGCCTTGGTCCAGCGCGAGCAAACACTTCATGGCGTTGCCTGGTTGCGGCGCACCAGCGTCTTACCGATACACCACTCGTAAATGAACGGCGCGAGCGCTCCGCCGATAAGCGGTCCGACGATCGGCACCCACCAGTATCCGTTCGGACCGGGAAATGCATTGGGACCCCACCCCGCGAGAAATGCAAAAAGCCGCGGACCGAAATCCCTGGCTGGGTTGATCGCGTAACCCGCGTTGACACCAAACGACATCCCAATCGCGGCGACGGTCAGACCGATGATGAACGGACCGAGATTGGCTTGCACGCCAAGATTGCGCGAGTCGATGATCGCCAACACCAAGACCACAAGGAACGCCGTTCCGATGATCTGGTCACCGAGCGGACCGACCATGCTGGTGCCAAAATATTGAGCCGGAAAAGTTCCAAAGATACTAAAGGTTGTGAGCCCACTTGGATCAAGGCGCGACACGACATGGTGAGCTAGGTTCCATGCATTGATCGCAGGATTGTAGTCCCAATAGACGATGGCGGCTCCTGCGAACGCGCCCGCGATTTGCGCAATCCAATACGGCACGACCTTACGCCACGGGAAGGTTCGACGAATCGCAAACGCGAGCGTTACAGCGGGGTTGATGTGCGCTCCTGACACGCCGCCGGCGACATAAATGCCCATCACCACGGCTAGTGCCCATCCCCACGTGATGAGCAACCAGCCTCCAGCCCCATCGAAGATAACGTTCGTGCGGCCAGACATGGTCAAGCCGACGACTGCCACCGCAACGCACCCGGTACCAAAGGCAAGCAGTACGAGTGTTCCGAGGAACTCAGATAAAAGTTCCCCAAAAATGCCACTTCGCCACCCGACGACTTTTTGCGCAGGCCGTGCCACGATACAACCTCAGTTCTTCAAACGATATGCGAAGTCTCACGCGATCAAGAATCACGCACGTAGTGACGATTTTCTGGCAAGCTGAGCTGCTACCCCTCGCAGACTTCGGTTCGGTTTGCGCGATGACCAATAACCGCGTTAGTTCCACTGAATTGCCATGACCCATACCTGGTTTTGGTCGGCGCTTTTTCTCTTGGGGTGCTATCACGGAGTGAACCCCGGCATGGGGTGGCTCTTCGCAGTCGCGCTCGGCCTGCAGGAGCGGCACCGAAATGCAGTTTTCGCTGCGCTTCCACCGATCGTCATCGGCCACGTCGCCTCAGTGGTCGGAATCCTCGCGCTTGCAGCTTTGCTTCAGGCAGCGTTGCCGCAGATATACCTCAGTATGGCGCCGCCACGATACTTATCGGCTTTGGTCTCTACCGCGGGTTGCGCCCGCGCCATTTCCGCTGGGTTGGCATGAGGGTCGGCTTCTGGGGGCTCGTCGCGTGGGCGTTTCTTATGGCTACAGGTCACGGCGCGGGGTTGATGCTCTTGCCCTTTCTGCTGCCGCTCGGCGCCAAGAGTATGCCGAACAGATGCACATGCCGGGAGATGCCCATCGTTTGGACTCATACAGTATCCCTTGGACTTTGGCTCGGCGCTGTGGCCGTACACACGTTTGGCTACCTTCTGACGATGACGCTCGTCGCCATCGTTGTCTACGATCGGTTAGGCCTGCAAATCCTGACGAACCGCATGGTTGAATTTCGACCTCGTGTGGGCAGCTGCGCTCATCATTAGCGGCATAATTGTGTTCTTTGCGTAACAGGATTTCTCAAACACGAGGGCTATGTTGACGGACTCCTCGCATGCCAGATCACGGAGGACATGACCCATGCAGTTCCGTCCTGATCCAACATTTTACCCATCGGCCAAGTCAGCAATGCAAGCTCCAGCGAGAAACTCGCCTACGTCGCGATGCTCAGCGTCAACGGCAAGGCCAAGCGTGACGCGATGGCAGTCATCGACACCGATCCACAGTCCGGATCCTATGGCAAACTGGTTGGCGAAGTGGAAATGCCGCAACGAGGGCGACGAACTGCATCACTTCGGCTGGAATGCGTGCAGCTCCGCGCTATGTCCGTATGCGCCGCATCCTCATGTGGAGCGCCGCTATCTGGTCGTCACCGGTCTGCGATCGTCTCGTATTTATATTCTCGACACGAAGCCCGATCCGCGCAACCCAAAAATTGTGAGGGTCCTCGAGCCGAAAGAAGTCATAGAACGAACCGGGTATTCGCGGCTGCATACCACGCATTGCGGACCGGACGGCATCTACATCAGCGCGCTTGGCAATGCCCAGGGTGAAGGTCCAGGGGGTATCCTTTTGCTCGATCACTTCAACTTCAACGTGTTGGGGCGATGGGAGGTCGATCGCGGACCGCAATACCTCGCGTACGATTTCTTTTGGCATCTCGGTCACGATATTCTGGTGACGAGCGAGTGGGGCACGCCCAAGATGATCGAAGATGGCCTCAATGCGGAGCTGTTGCTCGCCGGACAGTACGGACATCAACTCCACTTCTGGGATCTGCGCAAACGTAAGCACTTGCAGACGGTTGACCTCGGTGCAGAGTACCAAGCCGCGCTGGAACTACGCCCATCGCACGACCCCACGAAAGCGTATGGTTTCGTCAACGTCGTCATCTCACTGAAGGATCTCTCGAGCTCGATTTGGGTCTGGCATTGGGATAAGGACAAGTGGGCAGTCACAAAGGTCATCGACATTGCGGCAGAGCCGGCAGACCCGGACCAGTTGCCACCGCTCCTTAAAGGATTCAAAGCGGTGCCGCCGTTGGTGTCAGACATTGACCTCTCGCTCGACGATCGCTTCCTGTACGTTTCATGTTGGGGCACGGGTGAATTGCGCCAGTACGATGTCTCTGATCCGTTCAAGCCGAAGCTCACCGGTTCAATGCATTTGGGTGGGATTGTGCGCCGCGCAGAACACCCGGCTAAACCGGGTCAAGCGCTCAATGGTGGACCGCAGATGGTCGAAATCAGTCGGGATGGCAAGCGCGTTTATTTTACGAACTCGCTTTATCGTTCTTGGGACGAGCAGTTTTACCCAGATGGGATCAAAGGTTGGCTGACCAAACTCGACGTCGGTGCCGACGGCGGCATAACGGCCGACAAGAAATTCTTCGTGGAGTTTTCGGATCGGCGTGCGCACCAGGTCCGCTTGGAAGGTGGCGACGCATCGTCTGACTCGTACTGCTATCCCTAGACGGGTACGCAGACTCCAAAGTCGAAGCTTCCCTCGTGGCCTTTATGACGATCGATGCGGTCGGGCTGGAAGAGCGAGCGGCTACCCTTGCCACGCGTAGCATCAAAAAACAATCCAAGGTCCTCGGGCTTCACTTGGCCATCGCTTGCATGGACCTCACGACGCTCGAGGGCAAGGACACGCAAGAGCGCGTTCGCCAGCTTTGCCGTAAAGCAGTCGTGCCCGACCCCGATGACCGCACGTTGCCCTCCGTAGCTGCGGTCTGCGTCTATCCGACGCTTGTTTCGGCGGCAAAGGGCGAGTTGGCAGGAACGGATGTGAGGGTGGCATCGGTTGCCACTTCGTTCCCGAGCGGTCAGAGCGCCCTTGACGTCAAGGTGCAGGACGCCCGCGAGGCGCTCCAGGCCGGTGCCGACGAGATTGACATGGTCATCGACCGAGGCGCATTCTTGTCGGGCAACTACCGCGTGGTCGCAGACGAGATCGCCGCTATCAGAGAAGCAACGCGCCCGGCTATCCTAAAGGTGATTCTAGAAACTGGCGAGCTCGTGACCTACGACAATATCCGACGCGCCAGCTGGCTCGCGATGGAAGCGGGAGCAGACTTCATCAAGACCTCTACGGGAAAAGTGCAGCCAGCTTCTACCCTCCCAGTTGCCCTCGCCATGCTCGAAGCCGTGCGCGACTACCAGCAGCGACACGGCAGGGCGGTGGGCGTCAAAGTGGCTGGCGGTGTGCGCACGGCTAAACAGGCGCTCCAATATCTCGTCATCGTCAAAGAGACCCTCGGCGACAACTATCTGAGTCCAGCGTTCTTTCGCATTGGTGCAAGCTCGCTGCTGAACGACGTTCTCATGCAGCTCACGAAGGAGCGCACGGGCGCTTACCAATCGGAAGACTACTTTACAAAGGACTGAGGTCTAGTGGCACCACGAACTCGCTCGATTTCAAAATCGCCAAAAGCACCGGCTTCGCCAAATGGCGGTGCCAGGTTGGCAGTGACTGCCCCCGCCAAGGCGCCCTGGCAATACGCTGCCGCTCCTGAAGCGCACGATTACCTCAAGCTCGCTTCGCAATACGATCTCTTCATCGGAGGAAAGTGGGTGGCGCCAAAGAGCGGCCGCTACTTCGCTACCCTTAATCCCGCGAACGAGGAGGTCTTAACCAAGGTGGGCGAGGCTGGCAACGCAGATATCGACAGAGCGGTGCGAGCGGCGCGAGCGGCCTATGAGAAGTATTGGCGCCGCTGCCCACCACAAACTCGGGCAAAATATTTGTTTCGTATCGCTCGTTCGATTACCGAGCGCAGCCGCGAGCTAGCGGTGCTCGAATCGATGAACGGCGGAAAACCGATCCGAGAATCCCGCGACGTCGACGTGCCTCTTGCCGCTGCGCATTTTTTTTACTATGCGGGCTGGGCGGACAAACTCGAGTGGGCGTTTCGCAATGCAGCTCCCACACCGCTGGGTGTGGCTGGGCAAATCATCCCTTGGAACTTTCCGCTGCTCATGGCAGCTTGGAAGATCGCCCCTGCGCTCGCCTGCGGGAACACCGTTGTCTTAAAGCCGGCGGAAACGACGCCGTTGACCGCCCTCTGGCTGGCCGAGATCATCCAGCAAGCTGACCTCCCGCCCGGCGTCGTGAACATCATTACCGGAGGTGGCGAGACCGGGGCATCACTCGTCAGACATCCCGGACTCGACAAAATTGCTTTTACCGGATCGACAGAGGTTGGCAAAGAGATTGCCCGTGAATGCGCTCACCTGCGCAGACCGGTAACTCTCGAGCTGGGTGGCAAGGCGGCGAACATCATCTTTGATGATGCGCCCGTGGATCAAGCGGTCGAAGGCATCATCAACGGCATTTTCTTCAACCAAGGGCACGTGTGCTGCGCAGGGTCTCGGCTGCTCGTGCAAGAGTCCGTGCACGAGCTCGTGATCGACAAACTGTATCGTCGCATTCAGACGCTGCGCGTCGGGCAGCCGTTGGACAAGAACACAGACGTCGGAGCAATCAATTCCAAGGCGCAGCTCAATAAAATCGAGGCGCTCGCAGCGAGTGGCGAAGAAGCTGGGCGCAAGCGTTATCAGACCGAATGCGCACTGCCAGCGCGAGGCTATTGGTTCAGGCCGACATTTTTTACGCATGTAGCGCTGTCCGATCGAATCGCCCAAGAGGAGATTTTCGGCCCGGTGCTCTCAGTCATGACCTTCCGAACGCCCGACGAGGCAGTCGAGAAGGCCAACAACACCCGCTACGGACTGTCCGCGGGCGTGTGGACGGATAAAGGAAGCAAGAACTTCAAGATCGCCTCCCAACTTCGCGCCGGCGTTGTCTGGGGCAACACATTTAACAAATTCGACCCGTCGTCGGCCTTTGGCGGCTACAAGGAGAGCGGCTTTGGCCGCGAGGGTGGTCTCTTCGGATTGCTGCCGTATGTGAGGATCCCTTGGCGCAGCGCGTAGCCGTCCGCAAGACACCCAAGCTGTTCATTGGCGGCGCGTTTACCCGCTCTGAATCTGGGCGGACATTTGCCTGCGAATTCGACGGACACATCGTTCATGCAGCCCGAGCGACACGAAAGGATGCTCGCGACGCGGTCCGCGCAGCGCGCACCGCATGGCCCGGTTGGCGCGATCGGTCGGCGTACAACCGCGGACAAATCGTCTATCGACTTGCAGAAATCATGGAGTCGCGGAGCGATCAGTTTGCGCAGACTTTGCGAGCGGCCGCCGCAACGCCGGCACAGGCGGACAGAGAGGTCAGCGCGGCGATCGACCGGCTCGTGTGGTATGCGGGCTGGTGCGATAAAATCGAGCAAGTGCTCTCCACAAAAAATCCGGTGGGCACTCCCCACTTCAACGTCTCGAGTCCCGAGGCAACCGGCGTGGTCGCAGTCGTCGCCCCGCACGCACCCTCGCTCTTGCCTTTGATTTCGACCTGCGTACCAATCATCTGTTCCGGCAACACAGTCGTGATGGTTGCGTCGGAAGAAGATCCCTTAAGCGCTGTGAGCCTGGCAGAAGCGATCGCCACCGCGGATGTCCCTGCCGGTGTTGTCAACGTGCTCACGGGCCATCGCGCAGAGATTGCCCCGACGCTCGCCGCCCATATGGATGTTAATGCCATCGATTTGTGGATCTCGGATGAAGAGCTTGATGCCAAAACCGCGGACCTCGCCTGCGACAACCTTAAGCGGGTACGGCGTCACTCGGAGCCTCCCAAAGAGTTCTGGTACGGACGTGAGGCTCAAGGTTTGGATTGGATTCAATCATTCGTCGAAATCAAGACCGTTTGGCATCCCGCCGGCCTCTAACGATCAAGGCGTGAACGGCACGCCATCGGCCGCCGGCGGGCGCGACCTCCCAATCAATCCAGCAATCGCAATGATCGTTAAAACGTAGGGCAGCATTTCCAAAAGTTGCGCGGGCACTTGCGCTCGTTGCAGCGCAATCTGCAGGCTGCTAAAGAAGCCGAAAAAGAGACAAGCCCCGGCTGCACCGAGCGGCGTCCAACGTCCAAAGATCACGGCTGCGAGCGCGATGAAACCCCGGCCGGCAACCATACCGTCTGAATAGAGATCGACTTCCCCGATTGACAGATACGCCCCGCCGAGCGCCGCGAGCGCACCGCCGATCATCGCAGCGGCGTAGCGATATCCGATCACATTGATGCCGGCCGTAAGCGCCGCATGCGGCGATTCACCGACCGCCCGGAGATGCAACCCACTGCGGGTCCGATACAAGTAGATATGAACGATCGCAACGAGTGCAATGGCAATCCAAAAGAGCATGTAGCGGCCGGGACTGACGAACAAATCCATCAGACCTTCGCTGGCAACGCGACCGAGCGAACTAAAACTTTTAACCTCCGGTGAAGCCCCTGGCTGACCAAAGACGACGGCGAGGAGAAAGGCAGCTCCACCAATCGCGAGCACGTTGATCCCCATGCCGACGACAATCTGATCCGCTCGCTGGGTCACGGCCAAGTACGCCAGCAGCAAACCGAGCGCGGCGCCCGTCAGCAACGCTATCAACACGGCCAAGGCCAGGTTGTGAAAATAAAATGATCCGAGAACTGCGCTAAAAGCTCCCCCGGCCATCATTCCCTCGAGCGCGATGTTGACGATTCCAGCGTTTTCAGAAATGACCCCGCCAAGCGCTGCATACACGAGGGGCGTAGCCTTGATCAAGGCGATGGCCAGCACCGCAGCGACAAGTCCAAGCATTCCGTTCACGTCGCTGGCTCCGCTGCCGGTTCGTCACGGAGATCGTCACTGTCGGCGCTGGGAGCGCCGTGCAAGGTCACCCGCTTGCCAAACCAGTTCACCGCGACGAACATGATCACAAGACCTGTAATCACGGAGATCAGATCCTTTGGCACGCCGGCAAGTGCTTGCATCGAAAGCGCACCATTTTGCAGTGCGCCAAAGAAGACGGAGGTGAAGATCGCTCCGATTGGATTCGATTGCGCGAGCAGCGCCGCAGCTATTGCGGTAAAACCATACCCCGGAGACAGCTCTGCGTTGAAGCGATGGACAAGCCCGAGAACGTCTGAGGCCCCGCCGAGTCCAGCGAGCGCTCCACTGAGCGCCATGGTCCGAATGATAACCGCTTGCACGGGGATGCCCGCATAGCGCGCGGCACGCTCCGAGCGCCCGAGCGTGCGAACTTCGAATCCTGCAACCGTGCGGTGCAACCACCACCACAGCGCAATTGCTGTCAAAAGAGCAAATGGGAAAGCTGCGGTCAAGCGGGTGAGAGGAACGATGGGGGAAAGCATCGCCGTCGACCATACTTGCGCGGTTTCGGGAGCGGAGGCCGAGCCACGCAATGGTCCGGCAACGAGAAAATTGGCTCCGAGATAGGCAATATAGTTGAGCATGATCGTGGTGATGACTTCACTGGCGCCAAATCGAGCCTTGAGCCAGCCTGCAATCAAGCCCCAGAATGCGCCGCCGAATGCGCCGGCTGCGAAACACGCTGGCACTTCGAACACTTTGGGCAGATGGAGCGAGGCACCGGCGACGGCAGTGCACAATGCGCCCACGATCAGTTGGCCCTCGGCACCGATGTTAAACAAGCCGGCGCGAAACGCGATGGCAACGCCAAGAGCCGCAAAGAGCAACACCGTCGATTGGGTCAACGTCTCGGCCATGCCCTGCATCGACCCGAACGCCCCTTGGAACAGCGCCGAATAGGCATCAAGCGGGTTGCCTTTTGCGGCGATAACGATAAAAATACTAAGAGCAATAACTGCAAGCAGCGGCATGAACGGTGCGAGCCGCCGCAGCACGGTCACGCCGCAGATCCGCCCATCAAACGCCCGAGCGTGGCATCGTCCGCCTGGGACGTCCTCAGCTCCCCGACAATGCACCCCTTGCTGAAGACGACGATGCGATTGGCAAGCGAACGGATCTCATCAAGGTCGTACGAAATTAAGAGAATACAGGCACCGCCCGCCTGCAGTCGCTTGAAATGTTCGTAAATACTCTCTGCTGCGCCGATATCAACACCCCGAGTCGGGGCAAAGGCAATGACGGCGCGCGCTCCGCTCTCAATTTCGCGGCCGACCAAGAACTTTTGTTGTGTACCGCCTGAGTAACTGCGCATCGGTGCCCCAGGCGTGTAGCCTGGAATTCGGAAACTCCGCGCGATCGTGTCGGCTTGCGCGCGAGCGGCGGCGAGATCAACAACCATGCCGCGCCGCATGAGGCGCTCGTTGCCCACGAGCATATTTTCGGGCGCGTCGAAATCAAGCACCAATCCCTCGCGCTGCCGGTCCGGCGAAATATAGCGCAATCCGCCACGGCGCCGCGCAACGGAACCAACATGCGTCACATCGGCGCCATCCAACACAATCGAGCCCGACAAACAGGCTCGCATTCCGTAGAGCGCTTCGGCGAACTCAACTTGACCATTTCCCTCGACTCCAGCAATACCGACAACCTCGCCCGATTTGACCTCGAGCGAAATTTCACTCACAGCTGGTCTCCCTGCGTCGGTTTGTACGACGATATTGCGGACGAGGAGCACGGGCTGGCTCGAAGACTTTGGTCCGACGGGCGTCATCTGGGGCGGCACGTCCCTGCCTACCATCAGTGAGCCAAGAATGGCTTCGCTCGCATCGGCCCGATCGAGCTTGCCCACCACTTGGCCTCGGCGCAAGACCGTCACCCGGTCGCTGATGGCCATGACCTCTTTCAGCTTGTGGGTGATGAAGATGACCGCTCGGCCTTGCGAGCGCATGCGACGGATCATCTCAAAGAGCCCGTCGATCTCGAGTGGTGAGAGTGATGCGGTCGGCTCGTCCAAGATGACGATCTGCGGATCGCGTTCCAAAACTTTCAGCAGCTCAACCTGCTGTCTCGCCCCGACGCCCAACGATTCCACGCGCGCATCTGGCTCGATGAGGAAGCGATACCTCGCGGCGATCTCGCGCACGACCTTGCTTGCCGCGCGTTGATCGAGAAAGCCACGCGCAGTTCGCTCCCGCCCGAGCAACACATTTTCGGCGACGGTAAATCGTTCGACGAGAAGGTAGTGTTGAAACACCATTCCGATCCCAGCTCGCATGGCGTCGGCACAGTTTGCAAAACGGACGCGATTGCCCCGGACTTCGATGGTACCCGAATCCGGCTGCAACACGCCGTAGAGCAGATTCATGAACGTGCTCTTGCCGGCGCCATTTTCACCAACGATCGCGTGCACTTCGCCGGAACGTACGTCAAAATCGATTTGATCGTTGGCGACGAGCGAGCCGAAGCGTTTGCTCACTCCGCGGCAGCGAAGCAGCGGCGTTGGTTCGCCGCTCATCGCGAGGCGCTAAGAGGAACCGGACGAAACGCGGCAAGTTCGCTTGCGGTCGAAGGCACCGCGAGCTTGCCTGAGATGATTGCGTGCTGATAGCCGGCGAGAACGGACAAGGCGTTCGGCGGTAAAGACGATTTCGTGTACTGCATTGCGGTGAGGCCGACGCCGCCTTCCTTGAGGCCGAGGACAACGTGGCCCTTCGGAATTTTTTGTCGGGACGCAGCCAGCGCCAAAGCATAGACCGCATTATCCACATGCTTGAGAGCGCTTGTGAGCACTTTCCCTGGAGCGAGGGCATCTTGATCGGAGTCGACGCCAATGATATAGAAGCCCTTGGGTCGGCTCTTGACCTCGTCGATGGCACCAAGTCCGCACTTGCCCGCGGCAGCATAAATGATGTCTGCCCCCTGATCGTAGAGCACCGCCGCGTACTCCTTGCCTGCGGCGACGTCGTCAAAGGAGCCGGTGTACTTAATGAGGACTTGCGCTTTAGGATTTGACGATTTCACGCCGGCGACAAAGCCGGCTTCGAACTTCTCAATGAGCGGAGACTGGATGCCCCCAAGGAATCCAACGGTGTTTGTCTTGGTCACGAGGCCTGCAAGCACGCCGGCTAGGAATGAGCTTTCCTCCTCGCGGAAGGTTACGGAAGTGACATTGGGCTGGTCGACGACTGAGTCAATGATGGCGAAATGGGTGTTGGGGAATCGAGGCGCAACGTCGTTGAGCGAGTCGTGCATGAGAAAGCCGATCGCAAAAATTAAGGCATCGCCGTGCTGTGCCAGTGTGGAGAGATTCGGTTCGTAATCGGAAACAGACCTCGACTGGAGCACAGAAGCGGTTAATCCAAGCTGGGCTTGGGCGCGCTGTAGCCCGCGGTAGGCGGAATCGTTGAACGATTTATCTCCGAGGCCTCCGACATCGGTGACCATCCCTAAGGAGAGTTTCCCAGCGGTAACCGATCCTGAGATGCCTGCGCCCTTATTCGAACACGACGCGAGCACAAGCGCCATCGCAACGAACATACAAACGAGTGTTTTATGCACAACTTCGCTCCTCAACGTTCGCCGCTTTGTCGCTTTTCAGGAACTGACCTTCAGGCGCACGTAGCGACAGGGACGCGCGAATGTGGATGAGAACGCCGAGCCCAGGTGAATCGCTAGATTTTGAGGAGAGGCATATGCATCTGCGTCGTCTTGTCTGTTTCCTTACATTCCTCGCCTTCTTGGTGGGCGCACTCAATTCGACTCCTTCGAGTGTATGGGCAGCTGGAACCGGCTCGATCACGGGATCGGTCGTATCTGGGAACAACGGTTCTCCGGTTCAAGGAGCGAAAGTTGACCTCGTCGGCACGGCAGAAACATTTACGACTGCGACGGCTAAGGACGGCTCGTTTAGCTTTACTGGCCTTGCCGCAGGAACGTTTTATCTGAAAGTCACGGCGAAACTCTTCCAAACAGCGGAGTCTGCACCTCTGCCGCTAGCCGACGGGCAAACGATCTCTTTGCAAGTGGCACTGCAACCGGTAACGACGACGAATATCACTAGCCTGGGACACGTTACAGTGACTGGCCATCCGGTGCTCAACACGTCGTCGGCCGCGAGCACAACGATCTCAAGCAATGAGTTCATCGATCTGGGCGCAACGCAGGCTCAAACTGCGCTCGAGACCCTTCCAGGGGTTACCCTTGAGCGCTACGACGGTGGAGCTCCCGGAACCGTTACGACCCTCACCATTCGTGGGGCAGGTGGTTTTGGTGGCGGATTCGACGGAACCTCAAACACGGGATATGAGATCTTAGTGCTGCAGGATGGTGAGCCGATGCGCAACGGGCAGTATGGAGATTTCGACGCATCAGCCCTCACCCCAGCCATCTACTCGCGCGTCGAGGTGATCAAGGGAGTTGGCGGCACCTCACTCTTTGGTGCGAACACCATCGGCGGCACCGTAAACTTCGTGACTCGGGATCCAGCGAAAACCGAGGGTGGCGAGGCAATCGTGACAGCCGGCGGCTATGGAACGACTGACTACAACGTTTTGGAGACAAACACGTTCGGCCACTTCGGGTACCTCATTGATCTCCATCGATACGGAACAGATGGTTTCGTTCCGTATCCCTACGAGGCCGTCTATCAGCCGTTCTTTGGTGCAAATGTCATTGCTCACCCGACGCAAACATTGAACCTCAAGTCCGGACTGGCAAAGTTGCGCTACGACCTTTCATCCGCGAGCTATTTGGTCGTAGGAGCCTCGGATGAAAGTGACTATCGTGACCAGCTTGGTCTGGTCGCTAACCCCAACCTGACATCGAGCGGCCAGCCGATCATCGACCCGACAACCGGCTTACCGTCCTTCTACGGTTTCCCGGGCGACTTCGTGTGGAATATCCAACCCAAATATTGGGTCGATTTCGGCACCTCTCTCGGAGGAGGGACGCTCACGCTGCGCTACTACAAGCAGTATCTGGAGCGCGTGGTTGATGGCCTGAATGAAGCACCGGCAACGTGCTGCTTTGAGTCACGCTCTCTTGACCGACTTGGCGGCGTCTTGGCATCTTGGACAAAATCGATGGGTAACAACGCCCTCACGCTCGCCGCCGGTGGAAACAGTGATGACTTCTATTTTGGTGGACTGCCTGGGTTTTCTAGTGCCACCTTCGAGCAACTCGTTCCATCGGCTACCGGCAAGCAGATCGAAAGAACGTATCTGGTTCGGGATGACTATACGGTCGATCCAAGACTCGACCTAACCTTTGCCGGATACTACAGCGACTACGATACGCTACAAGTGAAGCGCTTCGATCCGCGGCTTGCGGCCGTCTACAAACCGGACACCAACAGTGTGTTTCGTGCCTCCTTCGGAACGGGTTTTGCCGCGCCTCGATTGTCCGACTTGTTTAGTACGCTCAACCTTAGTCGCGGGAACCCCGGATCGAGCTGCCCGGGCTCGAATTTTAACTGCGTTGCCGATACCGGAAACCCAAGCGTAAAGGCAGAGACGGCTGTTGGCGGTGATATCGGATACCAACGGCTCTTCCGATATGACGGCAACATCAGCATCGACCTCTATCGGACGAATCTCACAAATCACATCTTCGACGGCATATTCCCAGCACCGCCAGGGTTGTTTTTTGCCGGTAACAATTGCATGAGTGGGATGACGCCAGTTCCATGTCCGGTATTATTCGTGGCGCAACCATTTAACATCGCGCACGCCGTCTATCAGGGTATAGAGTTCGCGGGGACTGCTCCATTCAACGGCAACTTCAGTGCTCACCTTGAGTACAATACGCAATCAGCCTATCCAACGGGCATCGATCCGGCAACGGCGGCTCAACTCGGTGACGTGGTCAACAATCAGCAATTCCTCGGCGTTCCCATACAGAAGTACGGGTGGTCGATCAACTACCACACGTTGTCTCAAGTCACGTCAGTTTTCTTTGGGGCCAACTATTTCGGCCACAATAATGCGTACAACGTCAATCCATTTTGGCTCTATAATGCCGGGGCTGATGTGCCGGTTGGCGCTGATCGCATCCATGTGGCCTGGACAAACATCTTCAATACCAATGCGGGGCTTTGGAGTGCATTCGACCAGGGGATCCCGCTCATCGGCGCACCTGGCTACACGTTAGGTTGTCGGTTCCCAAGCGCGCCCTATCTCTACTGCACTAGTGCGTATCCCGCACCTCCACATCAACTGACCATTTCCTACGACCACCGCTGGGGCTCGCTGCGCTAGTAGCACAATAAATAGGAGGGGCGATTTTCCAATCGCCCCCTACGTTTTGTGTGGGCGACTTGACAGTCGCCCCCTACATTTTATTGGCCGCGGATGAGGCCGATCCACTCCTTGGTTATCTTGTCGTCAACCTTGCGGTCTGACATGTCGAGGTCCATGAGCAGCTCGCGTTCGCGCATCCGCTCCGAGCGTTCTTGGACAGCTTCGTTGAATTTTTCGCTGCGCTCGTCCATGACTTCCTGATGCCGCAGCTCCTGGGCTTGCAGCATGAGCTGGTCAGTCTCGTCCATGGTAAGCATCGCCTGCTGCGCGGCATCGATGCCGCTTTGCGAAACCATTTGAAAGACCGTCCCCAAGGCCAAGGGTATGAACGACATGCTCGTCTCCTTTGATGCGCCATTTGTTTCCCACGCCTTACGCGGGCGTCTAGACCCAGTAGGGGCCGTATGATATACTGGCCTTCGGCGCACGTGGCTGGATGCGGGACACCTTGTCGCCAAAGCACCAGCCGGGCAGCGTCCATCGAGAGGCATTTCCATTGAAAGAGAAGATCCACCCCAAGTGGTTTGAAGCCACCGTGGTCTGTTCGTGCGGCAACACGTTCACGACCGGCTCGACGCGCGAAAAACTGCACGTCGAGATTTGCTCAGCTTGTCACCCGTTCTTTACGGGCAATCAGAAGTTCGTCGACACCGAAGGCCGCGTCGAAAAGTTTATGACCAAGTACGGCACGGTCACAAGCAAGAAATCCAAGAAAGATCTAGCTAAAGCCGAACGCGAAAAAGCCCAAGCTGAAGCAGCGAAAGCTGAAGCAGCGAAAGCTGAAGCTGCTAAGGCAGAGGCCGCGAAGGTGCAAGCCGCTGCCGAGACCGCGCAAGCGGCCACGACCGCTTCCGAGCAGGTAAAGGCCGAGACCGGGGGAGCTGAGCCGAAGCGCAAACGCGCCTCAAAACCACGTACTCGCAAACCGAAGGCTGACAAAGCCGCCGCCTCCGCAGAAACTCCTGCGGAATCTCCCGCACCTTAAGTTGGTGCGCGAATAAGTTCGCGCGACGACGTTCACGAATATGGCAGATCACGACGCAACGATCGACGCTCGCCTCAGCAGCGTCGAAGCGCGCTTCGCCGACATTGAGGGAAGGCTCGCGGCGATGGGTGCAGCCTACGACGCCAAGATTGCAAGGGAACTCGCAAAGGAACGCGCCAGCTTAGAGCCCATCGTCAACGCGCATCGACGGCAGCAGCATCTCGAGCAGGAGCTCGCTTCCGCGGAATCCTTGTTGCGCGAAAGCGACGCAGAGCTTGCTGAGCTCGCCCGCGGCGAAGTACAACGCTTGCGCGCGGAAGCCTCCGCGCAGCGGGATCGTCTACGCGCCCTCTTGGTGCCAAAAGACCCCAACGACGACAAGGATTTGTTCCTTGAGATCAGAGCGGGAACGGGTGGCGACGAAGCGAGCCTGTTTGCTGGCGACCTCATGCGCATGTACATAAAATTTGCCGAAGGTCACCGGCTCAAGACAGAGATCGTTAGTGCGTCCGAGTCCCAAGCGGGCGGTTTCAAGGAAGTTGTGATCGCTATAAAAGGCAAAGGCGCATATCGCCTCTTCAAACATGAGAGCGGCGTGCACCGCGTCCAGCGGGTACCGGCGACCGAGGCGAGCGGTAGAATCCACACGTCGACGGCGACGGTGGCAGTCATGCCGGAAGTTGACGCGGTCGAAATTGAAGTCAACCCAACGGATTTAGAGATCGACACGTATCGCGCACAAGGCGCCGGCGGCCAGCACGTCAACAAGACCGAATCCGCGGTAAGGATCACCCACAAGCCGACCGGTATTGTCGTAGCATGCCAAGAGGAACGCTCGCAGCTTCAAAACCGCGAGCGCGCCATGCAGTTACTGCGGGCCCACCTCTACGAAGCAAAACTTCGCGAACAAGAAGAAGCAGCCGCGTCAGCGCGCCGAGCGCAAGTCGGTACCGGCGACCGCAGTGAGAAGATTCGAACATACAATTTCCCACAAGACCGATTGACGGATCATCGCATCGGATTTAGTACGGGAAATCTCAAGGGTATTTTGGACGGCAATTTGGACGGGGTTGTGGACGCGCTCTTGGCGGATGAGGAGCGCAAACGGCTAACCGGCAATGCCGTCGCCTAATCCAAAAACGATTGCCGAAGCCATTGACGTCTGCCGCGTCCGTTTGCGTGGCGTCTCGCCGACGCCGTGGCTCGATGCTCGGCTGCTGGCGCAGTTCATCACTGGGCTTGACGCTTCAGCGGTCGTCGCCTACGGAGACGCAACCCTCGACCGCAGACGCAAGACACGGCTGCTGGAGTTGACCGAACGGCGGGCGAGCGGTGAGCCGGTCGCCTACATCGTTGGCCGTAAGGCGTTTTGCGGTCTGGATGTTGCCGTCGACCGCCGCGCGCTTGTTCCCCGCCCGGAAACCGAAGAGCTTGTGCTCGCTTGCGTTCGCGATTTTCGCGAACGACCCGGAGCAAAGATCGTTGATCTGGGTACGGGCAGCGGCGCAATCGCCTGCGCCCTAGCGCATTTTCTTCCTGAGGCGAAGATCACCGGAAGCGACGTCAGTGAAGAGGCGCTCGAGCTTGCATCGCACAATGTTTCGATGCTTGGATTCGCCGAGCAGGTCGAGCTCATCCACAGCGATTTGTTCGCAGGGTTTCCTGGCGACGCTCGCTTTGATGCGATCGTGGCGAATCTGCCGTATGTTGCGGAAGACTCCATCGACGCACTCGATGCCGGTGTGCGCGCGCACGAACCATCCCTAGCCCTCATGGGAGGCCCCGATGGCCTTGCAGTCTACCGCGGTTTGATGCAACAAGCTCCAAGCATTCTCGGACCCACGGGCGCAGCCTATCTGGAATGCGGTCCTCACAACGCTACGCTCCTTGCCTCTTTGGCCGCGGGGGCCTTTCCCGCGGCGAGTGTCGAGGTGCGAGCAGACGCGGCCGGCTTGGAGCGCATGGTCACCGTCAAGCAGCCGGGGTTCGCGGGATGAGCGGCCCCGGTGGAGAGATCGGTCGTCGCGTACAGGCACTCGTCGAAGAGCAGCAAGCGGCAATCTGCAAGACGTTGGAAAGCCTTGACGGCCAGTCGTTCCAAAAGGATAGATGGGAACGGGCTGGCGGGGGCGGCGGCCTTACCTCAATACTCAGCGATGGCGGGCTGTTTGAGCGCGCGGGCGTCAACACATCAACCGTGTGGGGCGAGTTGGATGACGATTCGCGAGACCGAAGGTTCTTTGCGACCGGCGTTTCCATGGTGCTTCATCCGAAAAGCCCCATGGTGCCAACCATGCACGCCAATTTTCGGTATCTCACCCGGGGTGACGATGGGTGGTTCGGCGGCGGGAGCGACCTGACGCCCTTTTATCCACATCGCGAGGACGTCATCATTTTCCACACAAGCTGGAAAGAGATCTGCGATCGCCACGACCCAACCTACTACGCCCGTTTCAAGCGCTGGTGCGACGAATATTTCTACCTTCCGCACCGCGGCGAAACGCGTGGTGTGGGTGGAATTTTTTTTGATGATCTGCGGGATAACCCAGAGGCAGTCTTCCGCTTCGTCGCTGATTGCGCCAGCAACGTTCTGTTGCCGTATCTTCCAATCGTGCGGCGGCGACGCGATGAACCTTACGGCGAACGGGAGCGCCAGTTCCAACTCTTGCGACGGGGACGGTACGTGGAATTCAACCTCCTGTACGATCGAGGCACGAGCTTTGGTTTGGCGACCGGTGGCCGGACCGAATCCATCCTGATGTCGCTGCCGCCCCTCGCCCGGTGGTGTTATAACTACGAGCCGGAAGCCGCGAGTCCCGAAGCACAAGCGATGACCTTTTTCCACGCACAGAACTGGTTAGAGTAGGGGGCGATTGGAAAATCGCCCCACATCAGCTAGCTGCCTGAAGGTCCGGTGCTCCTCGCAGCGAACCTTGAAGTACATGAATCTTGTCATTTTGGGTGGAGCGGACCTAAAGGTCCGCTACTACACAAGCACGTGAACTTGTGAGCCGTTTTATCTTTTTCACGGGCGGCGTTGTCTCGTCGCTTGGGAAGGGTATAGCAGCCGCATCGCTCGGGCGCTTGCTGAAGAGCCGCGGTGTTTCAGTGAGCATCCAAAAACTGGATCCCTACATTAATACTGATGCCGGCACCATGAATCCGTACCAGCATGGTGAGGTGTTCGTGACGGAAGACGGTGCCGAAACCGACCTTGACCTCGGTCACTACGAGCGCTTCATCGATGAGAATCTCACCAAGCTCCACAACGTAACAACGGGGCAGATTTACGGCTCGGTCATCGAGCAGGAGCGTCGCGGCGCGTATTTGGGCGCAACCGTCCAGGTCATTCCCCATATTACCAATGAGATCAAAGACCGAATCAAGCAAGTAGCCTTGCAAAGTTCCGCGGACGTGTGCATCATCGAGGTCGGCGGCACGGTTGGCGACATCGAGTCCCTGCCCTTCCTTGAAGCAATCCGTCAGTTTAAACACGACGTGGGCGATGACCACGTCATGTACATCCATCTGACGCTTGTGCCGCATTTGGGTGCGCCCGACGAGTTGAAGACCAAACCCACCCAACACTCGGTTCGCGAGCTTCGCGCCATCGGCATATCGCCCGACGCGATCATCTGCCGCGCAGAGTATCCCATCACCCAAGACATCAAGGAAAAGATCGCGCTATTCTGCGACGTCAAACGCTCGGCAGTCGTCCAGAGCCGCGATGCGCAAAGCATTTACCAGGTTCCGCTCAACCTCGAGGCGGAAGGCCTAGCCGAAGCGGTGTGCCAGAAGTTTAATTTTGGCGATCGCACGCTCGATTTAGAAGAATGGCGGGCGATGGTTCGCCGAATCGTTCGTCCGAAGGAGAGCGTGCGAGTAGCGCTGGTGGGCAAGTACGTTGAGCTCAAGGACGCATATATTTCGATCAACGAAGCGCTCTACCACGCCGGCGTGTCGCAAAATGCTGCGGTTGAAGTCGTGCGTATTGATTCGGAAGTGCTCGAAGAGCGGGGAATTGAAGCACTCGCCGACGTGAGCGGCGTGCTCGTTGCGCCAGGCTTCGGTGCGCGCGGCATCAAGGGCAAGCTGCTCGCGATCAGGCACGCTCGAGAGAACAACTTGCCGTTCCTTGGGATTTGCTATGGCATGCAGCTCGCGTGCGTCGAGTTCGCTCGAAACGTCTGTGGACTGGAGAATGCCCATACGCGAGAGGTCGAGCCGGAGACGCCGCATCCAGTCATCGACTTCATGGAGAATCAGCGCAACTTGCAGGTCATGGGGGGCACGATGCGCCTGGGGGCGTATCCGTGTTCGCTCGTACCAGGTTCGCTCGCACAAAAAGCGTACGGACAGCTGGAGATTTCCGAGCGCCACCGCCATCGCTTCGAGTTTAACAACGCGTACAAAGAGATCTTCGAGCGCAAAGGAATGGTTTTTTCTGGACACTATCGGGCCGCCGATCTCGTCGAAATCATCGAATTGCCCTCACATCCGTGGTTCATCGGAACCCAGGCGCATCCGGAGTTTAAGTCGCGTCCGACCCGCCCGTCGCCCCTCTATGCGGGATTCATCGAAGCCTGCCTGACGGCTGCGAAAGCTCGCGATGCTGGGCGCGAACTCACTCGCGAACGCAGCGCGTAAGCGGGCGCTGATGTCGGCGTGAAGCACGCCGACATAACCTTCGTCATTCTCACCAAGGACGAGACGACGAACATCGTCGACTGTCTCCAGTCGCTGCCTGACGGGTCGCCCGTGCTCGTCTACGATGCGATGTCCGCGGACGACACCGCGATTCGTGCGCGCCAGCTTGGTGCAATGGTCGTGCAGACCCCGTGGGCCGGGTACGTGCAGGCGAGGACCGCGGCAGCAAGTTTGGTGAGGACACCTTGGACGTTCATGCTCGACGCGGACGAGCGCATGACGACTGCTCTGCGCCAAGAGCTTGACGGGCTGGACCCAGCGTCCAACGTGATCGCGTTCAGCGTCGCTCGTCGCAATTGGTTCTGCGGCCGTTCGATGCGCTGCGCTGGCTGGTGGCCCGATCGATTGGTGCGCTTATTCCGCACCGGTGCAGCCCACGTGCGCGCGCGATCCGCCAACGAGGGAGCGGCAATTCACGAGACCTGGCATGCGAGTGGAGCCACTGCCGAGCTCGCCCAGCCCCTCGAACATCATTCGTACGAAAGCGTGACCCAGTATCGCCGCAAGTTCGCGCGCTACACGGACCTCGAAGCGCAGGGCGCGCGTGCGTCTCTGGTGAGCGTGATCGGATCCTGGCTGGTTGCCCCCTTGCGCTTTGGCTGGCTCATGCTAAGACGCGGAGGCCTCCTGGAAGGCTGGCGTGGCGCCTACGTGTGCGCGGGCAGCGCCCTTTACCCAGCGGTCGTCGCCACGAAGAGTCGAAGAAGAACGCGCGAGAATGAATTCGCAAGCGGACCTAAAGGTCCGCTGCTACATTAGCATGGCAATCATAGCGCTCGACGCTCGCTTGACTCGCCAGATGTCGGTGGGGATGAAAGCGTATGTCACGGAGCTCGCCGCGCGATTGCCGGGGCAAGCGCCAGAGTTTGAGTTCATCGTCTTTGGCAACGAACCAGTTCCGCTTCCGAATAACGCAACGTTTCAGTGGGTTCCGAGGGCGTGCGCCGTTAATGGCGGCCTCGGCGAGCAATTGCTCTATGCCGGCTTTTTGGCGCGGTCCAAGCCCGACCTCGTCCATTTCATGAGCATCTACGCGCCGCGTCGGTCCCATCTCACCCACGTCTACACTATTCACGATCTCATCCATCTGCGTTTCCCTGAGTATTTTTCGTGGAAAGTTCCGCCGTATTATCGGTGGGTCGTCGGGCCGGTAGCGCGCTCGGCGCGCCTTGTCATCACCGATGCTCGGGCGACTTTGGCTGACCTGCGCACCTACCTCCGAGTCGAAACAACGCGAACCCGCGTGGTGCCACTCGGCGTGAGTGAAGCATTCACCCTTAACGAGCAAGTACGAGCGATGCATGCTGAGGCCGCCAAGCGGCGCTTCGGACTCGACCGGTCGTACTTTGTCTACGCGGGTAACCATCGGCCCCACAAGAACATCCAAACTTTGGTTGAAGCGTGGCGCATGACGGAAGCGCCGAACGATCTCGTCCTGACCGAAGATGGACCCTTTGACTTTGTGTTGGACGCGGGGCAGAAAACAAATGGAAGGATTGTTTGTGTGGGGCACGTGACGCAAGGCGAACTTATCGCGCTCTATGCCGGCTGCAGTGGGGTGGTGCAGCCATCGCTGTATGAAGGCTTTGGATTGGGTGTACTCGAGGCGATGTCCGCGGGTGCGCCGGTTATCGTGGCAAGGACACCAGCACTTGTCGAGCTCACCGAACACGCGGCCGCGACGTTTCTAGCTCACGACGCCGCGGGGCTGGCCAAGCAGATGGATGCATTGGCAACGGACGCAGCGCAGCGCGATTTGCTCCGTACGGCGGGTCGCAAGCGTGCCAGCGATTTTTCGTGGGATCTGACAGCGCGTCAAACTGCAGCGGTCTATCGCGAGGCCCTCGGACAATGAGGCGCTTCGTGAGGCTTGGGCTGATTGTCTTGACGTTAATCGCCGCAGCACCTCAGCCGATGCATGTCGTCGTCAACGGAGCGAGCCTGCCGTCGAGCGCAGTCGCGATCCTGGATGGCAAGGTCTATGTCGCCGTTCGCGCTGTGGGTGAAGCGCTCGGCGCCTATGTAACGACCAACTTGCAAGAGCGCTCGGTGACGATTACGACGCTGTTGCGACAAGTCGTTCTCCATGTGGACGACCAGCGAGCGATGGTCAATGGAGAAGCGATACAGCTTGCAGCCGCACCGCGCCGCAGTGGCTCGCGCATCATGCTGCCTCTTCGCGCCCTCGGTGCGGTCTTCGGCGCGGCGGTAACGTACAAACCAAAGACTCACGCGGTGGTTGTGTCCGCGGCATCGAGTTCTACTGGGCAGCAGGCTGCTACTCCGCCGCCAACTTCGGCAAAGACCTTCGCGGGCACCGTTGTCGCGGCGAACAGCGCAGCATCACCGCCAACAATCCAATTCACCTCTGGAGGCCAGGTCTACACCGCGACCGTGCCCGCCACCACCGCCATCGCATTCCGCGACGTGCACGGCGCGGTCACCGGGAACGGCACTCTGTCCGCGGTGCGCCCTGGCGACGCGTTGGTCGTGACCCTCGACGGCGCCGGACAGTTGGTTTCAATCGCAGACATCTTTGCGAGCATCACCGGCACGATCGCTAGCGTGGCTGACCAAAGCATGGTGCTCGAAAGCGGTCGAGTGATTTCCGCGGAGACGTCTGCGGCCGCGAGCGTGACGTTGGACGGCAAGCCGGCTACCTTTGCGTCTTTGCAGGCAGGTGACAAAGTGACGGTTCGCGCCGATCCCGTCAGCGGTGCGGTGCGGGAAGTTGTGGCTTTGACCCCAGGTGGATATGCGACCTCGGCCGCGGCCACGCCCAACTCAGCGCAATCCGGGGGCGCGTCAGTCGCGATTACCGCTGTCACCGATAATGCGCAGCGCGCCTTTCGTTCAGGTGACGTGTTGAAGGTTGCTTTAGACGGCACACCCGGAGGACGTGCCGAATTCGACCTGAGCGACGTCTTCGCTCATAACGTGATGCGGGAAGTTCGTTCGGGTCATTATGAAGGTGACTACGCTGTTTCTGTCGGCACGAACCTCGCGGACGCACCCGTGCTCGTCAGGCTCACCAAAGAAGGTCTCACGGCTCTCGCAGAAGCTCCGGATCCGCTGACGATCATCACGACACCGCCTTCGGTGGGTGAGACTGCACCAGCCGCCGGAGGCCAGATCAACATTACTCGTCCGAATATCGTCGCCACCTTTGTCACCGTGGGGAACAAGGGCATGGACACGGGGAGCCTCATTCTGACGGTCAACGGTCAAGACGTGACGGCGCAAACAACGCGCACGCCATCCTTCATTTCCTACTACCCACCCGCAGATTTGCCCCCTGGGGTGGTAGACGTCAGGCTCAAAGGAACCGATATTGCAGGTAATGGGCTTACGTATAAATGGTCGTTCAAAATCCTTGGCGAGTGAGGCAAACAAGTGAAGTATTCTAGTGTGGCGCGGCGGTTTGTGATTGCGGCAGCCGTCCTTGCGGCGAGCCTGGGTCTCGCCGCCTGCTCGGGCGGCAGTTCTGGCGCAAGTGAGAGCAACGGGTCGACGCTTATTTTTGGGCGCAATCAAGACGCGGTTCGGCTGGATCCTGCAGTGGTTACTGATGGCATGTCACTCAACGTGGCGCGTGTCACTATGGACGGCCTAACCGGCTACGCCCTCGGCAGCTTCGATATCGAGCCGGCGCTTGCGACCTCCTGGACGGTGAGCCCGGACGGGAAAACTTGGAAGTTTACGCTGCGGCACGGGGTGAAATTCCAAGACGGCACGCCTTTTGATGCAGCTGCCGTCAAGTTCAATTTCGATCGCTGGCGTTTGCGAGATAATCCGTGGCACAAGCTGCTGCAAGGAAACCTGGAATACTCCTATTACGAAAGCCAGTTTGGCGGATTTCCCGGCGTCATCAGCGACGTTCGGGTGCTCGCGCCAGACGAAGTTGAGTTCGTGCTCACTCGACCCATGGCGCCGATGCTTGCCAACTTGGCAATGCCGGCGTTCGGCATCGCGTCACCCACGGCTATGAAAAAGGAAGGCGAGAATTACTTCCGCGCGCCCGTGGGAACCGGACCGTACGAGGTGACCGAATGGGTCAAAGACGACCACATTACCCTGAAGGCATTTGCTGAGTATTGGGGCGATAAGCCAAAAATTCAGACCATTATTTTTCGCGACATCCCCGACCAGTCCACCAGTATGCTCGCGATGCAGAAAGGCGACATCGATGGTTGGGAATACCCACGTCCGGATGACATGGCCGCCTTGGCAAACGATCACAACCTGACAATTTACCACCAACCTCCGAACAATGTGCTCTATCTGGCGATCAACGTGCAGAAACCGCCGTTCACCAACGTGTTGGTCAGACGCGCCGTCAACGAAGCGATCGACGCGAATGCCATCGTGAAAAACTTCTACGACCCGTCAGCTGAGGTGGCGACTGATTTTCTGCCGCTTGCCGTTTGGCCACATCCGAATCAAACTGCGTACGCGTACAATCCGGCGGACGCCCGCCGACTGCTCGCGCAAGCGGGCTTCCCACACGGCTTCACCACAACGTTGTGGTACATGACGCTTCCCCGCCCGTACGTTCCCGAACCCCAACGCGTGGCTGAGGCGATCCAAGCCGACTTGCGCACCGTGGGCATCAACGCGTCGCTTCAAGGCTTCGAGTGGGGACAATATTTGGATAAGACCGAGCGAGGCGATCATGACCTCGCCCTCTCCGGATGGACCGGAGACAACGGCGACCCCGATAATTTTCTCTACGCAATCCTCGACAGGGACAGCGCCATCCCACCCGGCGCGCAGAACGTGTGCTTTTGGAAAGACAATGATTTCCACAACTTGATGATCGCAGCGCAAAACACAAATGACCGCACACAGCGAGCCGAATATTACTCGCAAGCGCTCAAGATCGTCCACGACCAAGCGCCCCTAGTTCCCCTCGTGCACACCGGTCCGCCAATCGTTTTCAAGCGAACCGTGCTCGGCTACATTGGCAATCCAGACAACTCCGAACCGTTCCAAGTCATGTCACTGTCGCCCGGAAACTAGCGTTGCCCGAGAGCTGCATTTTTTGCGACATTGCTTCTGGCAAAGCGGGTGTGCCGCTGGTGTATGAGGACGATGCGATCGCGGCGTTCAACGACATCCGGCCAATTGCACCCGGGCACATCCTCGTCGTTCCCAAGGCGCATTTTCCGACGCTGCTCGACGCCCACACACAAGCCGATGAGGCGCTGCTTGGGCGTTTGCTGCATGTCGCAGCGACAATTGCCCGCGAGAAATTCGGGCCAGATGCCGGATTCCGGATAGCCATAAACAACGGTGCCTCCGCGGGACAAACGGTGTACCACCTCCACCTCCACCTGATGTCGGGACGCCATTTCGCCTGGCCTCCTGGCTAGGTGACCAACGGACCAGGAGGTCCCTTCGCATGACCGCGCCTTGGTGCGGGCTGCGGGGGCCTAAACCGCTCTCGTCGAAGCGAGCAATCGAACAAAATGACGGTCGGCAGGAGCCGACCGCTCCGTTTCACGCAAAGGGGGTGTCGCAAGTATGGAAACTCGGGTTGGAGCCAACGAATCTATTGAAAGCGCCCTCAAGCGTTTTAAGAAAATGTGCCAAAAGTCAGGCGTGCTCGCCGAGGCGCGGCGCCACGAACACTACGAGAAGCCGAGCGTTCGCCGGAAGAAGAAGAGCGCTGCTGCGCGCAAACGGCGCTCCTGAGCATTCTCGAGAGGCTAACGACTGACCTCAAGACTGCGATGAAGGCTCGCGACGCGGAGCGTGTAGGAACGCTCCGCATGGCTATTTCCGCCATGAATTACCGTCGTATCGAACGCAACGGCGAGCTCACAGACGAAGAGCAGCTCGAAGTCATGCGCAAGCAGGTCAAACAACGCGACGACTCCATTTCGGAGTTCAAGCGCGGCAACCGCGAGGATTTGGTGGCGAAAGAAACCAGGGAGCGAGAGATCCTTTCTGGTTACTTACCCAAGGAGCTCGACTCGGCGCAATTGCTGGAAGGGGTCAAAGCCGCTATGGCCCCGCTGGGACCGAACCCACAGTTCGGCGCAGCGATGAAAGCTGCTATGGCTGAGCTGAAGGATAAAGCAAACGGCAAGGCCATCCAGGAAGCAGTCCGTAGCTTCCTGGAAAAGAAGTCGTAAATGAAACTCCGAGTCCTCGCTTTTTCCTTGCTCTTTGCGGTCGGCCTTTTGTGCGCAACCTTCGTACGGGCCGCTGTCACGACGAACCCGCTCGTCCAAGTCATCAACATTGATGATACGATCGATGCCGGCATGGCGCATCGCGTGCGAAGCGCTGTAACCCAAGCGCAAGAAAGCGGTGCGAGCGCGATCCTCGTTGTCTTGGCGACGAACGGCGGCGTTGTCGATGACGCGAACGACATCCGCGACGCGCTTGCTTCAGCGGGTATTCCTACGATTGCCTACGTCAAGGAGCGAGCCTGGTCCGCGGGTGCGCTCATCGCGCTCGCCTGTGACAAGATTTACATGGCTCCGGGATCCAGCATCGGCGCGGCGGAACCGATTCCCTCGACGGCAAAAACCATCTCCGCGCTGCACGCGGAGTTCGTTTCCTTGGCAGAGGCGCACCATCGCAACACGAACATCGCCGCCGGGATGACCGATCCCGATGTCGTTATTGCGGGGGTCAAGAAAAAAGGACAGATCCTCTCACTTTCGCCGGCCGAGGCGCAAAAATATCATTTCGTCGACGGGATGGCAGACAACGAAGTAGACGCACTGGCGCTAGCGGGTTTCCATCAACCGCGCCTGCACGTCGCCGAGCAGACTCTCGGTGAGCGCATCGCGCAGTTTGCCGCAGACCCGCTCGTTTCTGGTCTATTGCTCACGATTGGCTTCTTAGGCTTGCTCATAGAAATGCAGACGCTGCACCTCGTCGCCGGGATCATCGGCGTGGCAGCGCTCGCGTTGTTTTTTGGCGCGCACATCGTTGCCGGCTTCTCGAACTGGACGGTGCTGGCACTCTTTGGGCTGGGCGTGCTCGCGCTGCTCTTTGAACTGCACGTGCTGCCCGGACACGGTATCTCGGGGCTTGTGGGCGCGTTGCTTATCTTAACGAGCATCGTGCTCGCCTTCGGGGCCTTTTACGTCGGCGTCGTTTCGACCGCTCTTTCGCTCATCGCGTCAGTTCTAATTTTCTTTCTCATTTTGCGCTGGCTGCCGGAGAGCGCATTTCTGCGACGCTTGGCGTTTGCGGGCGCACAATCAGTGACCGAAGGGTACATCGCAACGAAGCCGCTGACCGGGCTCATGGGCGCTGAAGGCGTGGCGCAAACATATTTGCGCCCTGCTGGAGTGGCGATCATTAACGGCAATCGCTATCAAGTGCAGACGGATGGAGATTTCATCCCGGCGCAAACCCGCCTTCGCGTCAAACGCGTTGAGGGCGGGAAAGTCATCGTCACCCGGGCTTAAAGGAGCACGTCGTGGAATTTGGCTCGTTTGTCGTCATCATCGTTGCGTTTGCGGCGATCATCCTCTTTTTTATGTTCCTCTACTACTTCCCGTTTGGTCAGTGGATCCGCGCGCAGGCCGCGGGCGTGCACCTCGGGATCTTCAGCCTCGTCCGAATGCGCCTCATGCGCGTGCCACCCGGCGTGATCGTCGACGCCCTCGTGATGGCGGTCAAGGCAGGCTTGAAAGTCAGCGTCGATCAGATGCAATCGCAGTATCTTGCGGGCGGGCACATTGACGTGGTGACGCTCTCGCTCATTTCGGCCCAACGAGCCCAGATACCACTGACGTGGGAAGCCGCGTGCGCCATCGACCTGGCAGGGCGCAATCCGCAAGAAGCGGTCCAAATGTCAGTAAATCCGAAAGTCATCGAAACCCCAACCTTCCAAGGCGTTGCCAAAGATGGCATTCAGCTCAACGTCAAGGCGCGCGTCACCGTGCGTGCGGCAATCGACCGCTACGTCGGCGGCGCGGGAGAGGCGACCGTTATAGCGCGCGTCGGTGAAGGCGTGGTTGCCGCCATCGGCAGCGATACGACGTACAAGGAAGTGTTGGAAAACCCGGATCACATCAGTAAGACCGTGCTCGCCAAAGGACTCGACGCTGGCACTGCTTTCGAAATTGTTTCGATCGACATCGCCGACGTGGACGTCGGGCGCAATGTTGGCGCTGACCTGCAAACGGCCCAAGCGGAAGCAGACCGACGCGTCGCGCAAGCCAAAGCGGCCGAGCGCCAGTATGCCGCTCTGGCTCAAGAGCAAGAGATGAAGGCGAATACGCAAGCGATGCGGGCGAAGGTGGTCGAGGCTGAGGCGTTGGTGCCGGCTGCGATGGCGGAAGCGTTCCGGAGCGGACATCTCGGCGTCATGGATTACTACCGCATGCAAAACGTCTTGTCCGACACCAACATGCGAAGCGCGATCGCTGGACAGTCCGGCGGCGGACCTCCTTCGGGGATGCCGCCACCGACGCCGCCGACCTCCCCGCAATGATCCCTGGCGTAGGCCCGATGGGGAGGCCGCAAGCGGCGATCGATCCCATTGGGGTCTTCGTCGTCTTGATTATCCTTGTGAACGTCGTCTCGACGTTTCTCAAGCGAGCCCGCGCGCGGCAAGACAAGCAAACCGAGACGCCACCTGCCGCACAGCTCGAAGAGGCCATGCGCAAGTCCAGTGCCGATCTCGCGGCAACCCGAGCGGCGCAGCGAGCCAGGCTGCAGCGCGCGCTCAGCGCTGCTGCGACGCAGGTGAAACCGCCAATTACCGTCCCCGCAACTCCTGTCGGGGGCGACCGGAAAGTCGCCACAAAAACCCCTGTAGGGGGCGACTGGAAAGTCGCCCCAAACGAGATGGCGGCGCCCAACGTCTTACCCAGTTTCGAGTTTAACGATATGACGGTCGCGTCCGCGTTAGCGCCGCTCGGGGTATCGGATGTTGCACCGCCCGCCCCGCCGCTGCCAATTCTGCAAGGCAAGTTTACCGGCGCGGATCTTTTCGTTGCGTCGGCAGTTATTGGTCCATGTGCGGCCTTGAGAACGATCGGGCATACTCCAGCGGGTTGGTGAAGGATGTTGCCGGTCCAGTGGTTTTCGTACGGTCTCCGAAAATGCGAGGCGTTCGCCCGGCCGCATTGCGCCATATCGTGGGTCATGTGCTCGCGCGAGTCTCTCCGCGTGTGAGAGGTGAGGTGAGCGTCGTGATCACAAACGATCGAACCATCCGCCGGCTGAATCGACGCTACCGCGGCCTGGATGCCGCGACTGACGTTCTTTCTTTTCCTCTCAGCGATGGTGCGCGAGATGGGGAACCCTTCGGTGATATATTGATATCGCACGAAACCGCTCGCCGCCAGGCGCGCGAGTACGGAGCATCGCTTGCCGATGAGATCGCCCGCCTCGCGGTGCATGGGGTACTGCATTTGTGCGGGTACGACCATCGCGAGCGTAGAGAAGCTGCGCGCATGCATGGGATCGCGCGCCGGCTCTTGCGGGAACTTGCCGGCGGTGCCTAATCGTCCGTTCTTAGCAGCCTTCGCCGACGCGGCGGATGGCATTGCTCACGCGGTCATGCATCAGCCGAACTTTCGCATCCAACTCGTCATTGCGGTGATTGCAGTTATCGGAGCTGCTTTGCTGCACTTCGACACCAACACTTGGCTCCTGGTCATCGTCATGATCGCCTTCGTGCTCGCCGCGGAGCTTTTCAATACCTGCCTGGAACACGTCATGGACCTTATTCAGCCGGACACGCACCCGCTCGCTCGGTCCGCCAAACACGCTGGCGCGGCCGCTGTGCTGGTGGCGAGCATCGCGGCTGCAGTTGTCGGCGCAGTTGTCTATGGACAAGCGCTCGCCCATTTGTTTCGGCAACGCGGTTAAAACAGGTGGAAAAAAGGTCGCGCTGCGCGAACAAGTCCCGGCGTTGAATACGCACTCATGCACCCAACTCTGACTATGGCGCTCGCCGGCATTGCGTGCTTGGTCGTCCTGGCCGGGCTGTTTGCCGCATCGGAAGCGTCCCTTTTGGCGCTCAGCCGACTGCGCATTTTGCAGCGAGACCAAAATGGTAAGAGCGGGCAACTCGTTCGGCTCCTAGACGAGCGCAACAGCTACCTAACGACAATCCTTGTGGGCAACACCATCGTCTTGCTCACCGCGCAGTCATTGGCAACTTGGGCTGCCATCGAATACGGCGTCTGGCGGCCGGTCCTCACCGCCATGGTGGTCATGACTGTCGTGCTCTTGGTTGCAGCGGAGATCGTCCCAAAGATGGTCGTCGTCCAAGATGCGGCCACCTGGGCTGGGCGGTTTTCGGGCTTCGTCCATGTGATGTATGTGATTTTGCGGCCGCTCACATGGACGATCGTTACGCTCACCTCTTGGCTCATCCGACTCTTCGGCGGCGATCCAAACCGTGCCGGTCCTTATGTCACTGAGGACGACATCCGAACGCTTGTCAACGTCGGCGAAAAGCAAGGCGTTCTCGAAGAAGAGGAAAAGGAGATGATCCATTCCATCTTCGAGTTTGGCGACACCTTTGCGCGAGAAGTCATGACGCCTCGCACCGACATGATCTGCACGAGCGCCGGCGATCCGGTCCGCAATGGCGTTGAGATCGTCGCGCGAGAGGGTTACTCAAAGCTGCCTGTGTATGAGGGCAACATCGATCACGTCGTGGGCGTCGTCCACGACCGCGAATTGCTTGTGTACGTATCGCGCGGTGAGTTGGAGACGCCATTGCGCGCCCTCATGCGCCCAATCAAGGCAATTCCCGAAAACAAGAAAATCGACGAGTTGCTGCGCGAAATGCAGGCCGAACATGTGTCAGTCGCAATTGTCGTCGATGAATATGGCGGGACAGCCGGGCTCGTCACGATGGAAGATCTGCTCGAAGAAATCGTTGGCGAGATCATGGACGAATATGACGCAGAAGAACGGCCACCCGAAATTACGCCCGCCGGACAGAATGAGTTTATCGTTGATGCCCGCATGAACATTGACGATGTCAACGAACGGCTGGGCCTGCATCTCCCGACAGAGGACTTTGAAAGCATAGGCGGTTACACGTTCGGCCTATTCGGACGTGTCCCGGTGCCTGGCGAACAGGTGGTTATTGACGGCGGCGTGATTTTGGTTGTGGAAAAGACGGCGGGGAGAAGGTTGCTCTCCGTACGCATCAAGAACTCGCCTATGCCACACGAAGCCGGTGAGAGTCTCGCAGCACCACAACCGGCGCAACCTTGAGCACGTTGGGAGGAAATCTGTGCCAAGACTAGATGACGCGCAACTCGAGTCTCTGGTCAACAAAGCATGGGAGGCCCGCCTCAACGCGTATGCGCCATACTCGCAGTTTCATATCGGCGCAGCGTTGCTTACGGGCGACGGCAGAATCTTTACGGGCGCGAACGTTGAAAACGCGTCGCTTGGCTTGTCGATGTGTGCCGAGCGGGTCGCGCTGGGTGCAGCTGCGGCCGCCGGGGCTCGAAGCCTTGCCGCGATCGCTGTGGCGGGCGTCGATGACCAAGGGGTTGTGCCGTGTGGCGCGTGCCGTCAAGTGCTCAGCGAATTCTCGCCAAAAGTGCTCATCATTCGTTGCCGGCCTGACGGGGCGTACTCGGTGACTTCCTTGAGCGAACTTTTGTCATCGCCGTTCACCGGCGATAGTTTTGAGAAAGGGAAGATCTCCTCGCGAGAGCCCGTAGGCGCCGCCTAAGCCCGCATCGGAATCTATCGATCCTTTGAAATCGTATTCCGCCGAAGCCGTCGTGCTTCGCTTGCGTCCTTTGGGCGAAGCCGACCGTATCGTGATCCTTTTCTCGCGCGAGCGAGGTAAAATCGACGCTGTTGCCAGAGGCGCGCGCCGTCCGCACAGTAAGTTTGGCGGCAGGCTAGATTTCTTTACGCGCGTCAATCTCATGCTGCATGCCGGCAAGTCGCTGGACACCGTCACTTCGGCCGAAACGGTGCGAGCGATCTGGGAGCAGTTGGTCGATCCCGATGTTTTCGCCGCGGCGTCCTACGTGGCTGAAGTGGTCGACGCCCTCTGCGAGCTCGACATGGCCGTGCCGGAACTCTACGAAGCGCTCTGCGATTTTCAAATCGCGCTGGCGCAAACGTCTGACCTCACGACGCTGCTCGCCGTTATGGACTTGAAGATGCTCGCAGCACTTGGATTCTCGCCTGAGTTGGACGCGTGCGCACGATGTGGCGCGGTGCTGGGCCGCCGCCCTCTCTCCGGCGGACGAGCCTGGCTGTCGCCACAGGCAGGTGGTTTGCTCTGCAAGGCGTGCGTCCGATCGGTGCGAGAGGGTTCGGCCGGATCGTCGGTTGACGTGCTGTCGACGAGCGCTGCAGACTTCGCGCGCTTGCGGGTCCTGCGCGACGCGCCACTGAGCTCAGCCTCTGTAGCGGGCGACTGGCAAGTCGCCCGAGGACCAGCGCTTCATCGGATCACGCGCGCGTTTGTCGAGCACCAGATGGGGCGCCGCTCAAAGGTCCATGGAGTGACAGCGACGAGATCGCGACACAAGGCGCGCAAGGCGTGAGCAATGCGACGCTTGGGCTTGATGTGGGATCGGTGCGCATCGGGGTGGCCATTTGCGAGGGCCCGAGTTTGCCGGCCGTGCCGCTGACGACGATTCAGCGAACCAGTAAGGCGCGAGATTTTGAAGTTGTCATACGGCTTGCAACCGAGCGCGGAGCGGATACGATCGTCGTTGGTTACCCGCTCCGTCTCGATGGCAGCGTCGGACCAGCCGCAGAAAAGATTGACGCTTTCGTTAAGGGATTGCGAGGGCAATTTCACGGCCAAGTGTTCATCCAGGACGAGCGACTCACCACGGCTGTCGCGGCAAAAAAACTACGCGATCTGGATTTGTCCGGCAGCAAGCGCCGAGATCACGTGGATGAGCTCGCAGCGGTTGAGATTTTGAGCTCCTATCTTGCGCACCGCGAGCGCAGCTAGCATGAGACGCTTTGCCGGGCTTGTTATTGTTCTTGTCCTTGTGGCCGCCGCCGGATTTGGGATTTGGCTTGTGTTTGGGGACCGCAGGTTGCCAGAAGCGCCAGTGGTGATTGATGTTACGCCAGGTGCAAGCGTCAGCGATATCGCCGAGCAACTTGCGCAGTCTCGCGTCATCTCGTCGCCGCGTATTCTTGCGCTCTACCTTCGTGCCAAGAACCTCAGCCAAACGATTCAAGCGGCTGAATACACCTTTCCCGCACACCTCACCATACCCGAGGTCGCAAGTGTGCTCGCAGCAGGAGGCCGCCCTGCCCAAGTTTGGATCACGGTGCCCGAAGGCTTTACCGCAGCGCAAATCGCCAACCGGCTTGCGCAACGCGACCTTGAGGCCGCACCGTCTTTCTTGCTCGTCTCACGAGAGACGAGCCTCAAGATCGACCGCTGGCATACGGTTGGACTGGAAGGCTACCTTTATCCCGATACGTATCTCGTGCCGCGTCATGCGACCGCACAGCAGATAGCAGGGCTCATGACCTCTGAGTTCCTTCGCAATCTCCCACCAAACGCGGTTAGCCTCGCGCATAAGCTGGGCTTCAGCGTTCCGCAGATCGTGACCATTGCATCGATGGTCGAGCGAGAAGCCAAAGTTGACGTCGAGCGAGGCCTGATCGCGGGGGTGATTTACAATCGCCTGCGACTTGGCATGCCCCTTGAAATTGACGCGACGATTGAATATGCTCTGCCGAATCACAAGCAAGCGCTTTCGTTCGGCGACTTGGCAATCGAGAGCCCATACAACACCTACAAGCACACGGGTCTCCCGCCAACACCCATTGCCAATCCTGGGAAGAAATCATTACTTGCCGCCTTCCACCCCGCTAAGGTAGACTATCTGTATTACGTGTATCGAGGGCACGGCCGGCATCAATTTTCCCGAACTTTGGAAGAACAACAGGCCGCGGAGCGCAAATATTTGCACTAGGTGCAAGACCACGTAGGGGGCGATTGGAAAATCGCCCCAACGCAGCCTAGAAGAGAGGCGCCGATGAAGCACGAACGCTTCCATAACACGGCAAACGGTCGTCCGAAGCCTGCCCAACAGGTTGAGATTTGCGACACGATCATTGTCGGGCGAAGGTCGGCGGCGGCAACCGCGGCGCCAAGCGACGAGCAAGAATTTGAGGTTGTCGGCATCGTCGAAGATGCGTCGTCGACACTGCGGTACGCAGTCTGCTACTGTGAATCTGCAGACGAGTTCATCGTCACGGACGACAGCGGCGGGCTGGTATCAGATGAAACCTTGGCGCAAGAAATCTTGGAAGATTTCTTGGAGCAAGCGCAAGGTTCAAGCGACGAGGAGGATAGCTAAATAGTTCTCGAGGTGAGCAAGGCGCAGATTCGGGCGCGAGCTCCATCCCCGACTGTTTTGTTTCTGTCGGCCTGCGTCGGTGAAGGACACACCGCGGCGGCGCAGGCGGTTTCGTCAGCCTTGCTCGAACGAATGCCGGACGCCCACTGCGAAGTTGTCGATTCCTATCGATACGCTTCCAACGTGTTTCATCGGGTGGCGAGCAACGGCTATATCGGCATTGTGAAGTTGTTGCCGCAACTCTACAAGTTCGCGTACGATCAAGCCGAACGCGCCACAAAAATTTCCGCATTCAAGACCTGGCTGCACCGATACACTGCGCTCAATTTGCGCAACTTCGTCAGTGGCTTGCAACCCGATGTCGTGGTGTGCACCCATGCATTTCCCTGCGGAGTCATGGCCGAATATAAGCGCGAGTTTGCGGATGCGCCTTCAGTCGTGGGCGTCGTAACCGATTTTGTCGTCCATCCTTTTTGGATCCACCGCAACATCGATCGGTATTCCGTTGCAACCGCTGCCATGCGACAGACGCTGGTCTCTCGAGGTGTGCCCCCTCATCGGGTGCTCGTCACTGGCATCCCGATCGACTCCAGGTTTGCAACGGAAACGAGCAAACGCCGCGCTCGGCAAGTTATCGGCGTAAATCCGGAGATGACAACCCTGCTGCTCATGGGAGGCGGCTTAGGCATTGGGCCACTAGAAAACGCGCTGTTCGCTATCGACAAGCTGAACGCAACCGTACAAACGGTCGTTGTCGTTGGCAAGAATCCGGCGCTGGAGCGGCGGCTACGCGAGGTAGCGCAAAATCTTCACCATCGCGTCAAGATCGCCGGTTTCATCCAAAACGTGTATGATTACATGCGTGCAGCCGACGTGCTCGTGAGCAAACCGGGTGGGCTCACGAGTTCTGAAGCGCTCGTGACCGAATTGCCGATCATTATGCTCCGTCCGCTCCCCGGGCAGGAAGAACGCAATACGCGTTACCTTGAAGAACGGGGTGTGGGCATTCGCGTTGACCGATCGCCGGAACTCACAAGGACGCTCGAACGACTGTTGGGCTCGCCTTTGTTGCTTGATCGGATGCGGCGCAATGCTCGCGGCCTCGCGCACCCCGATGCAGCGATATCCGTTGCATCGATGATCGAGACATTATACGACCGCGAGCTTGCTGCCCCGTAGCCGACGACGTTTTCCGACCGAAACAGAAGAAGGAACCAGGCTTGGGTTGAAACCCCATTTGGCCTTGTGGTAAACTAGCCTGCGTCCCGGGGAGAGATGGCTGAGTTGGCTGAAAGCGGCGGTTTGCTAAACCGTTATAGTGCTGTAAAGGCGCTATCGAGGGTTCGAATCCCTCTCTCTCCGCCACCATGTTGATGCGCTCGTAGTTCAGCTGGATTAGAATGCCAGACTACGAATCTGGAGGTCGGGGGTTCGAGTCCCTCCGAGCGCGATTGAATGGAAGTGGCGGCCTTGTCGAAGTCGAACTTGTTCGACCAGATCGGGCCGCCACAACTTTGCCTCGGTAGCTCAGCGGTAGAGCAGGGGACTCATAAGCCCTTGGTCGCAAGTTCGATTCTTGCCCGAGGCACATTTCACTAAAGCGCGTCGCGCAGCGTGAGAAAGCCTCCGACCATTGCAAGGATCGCGACGATGATACCAGTGATAGCTTCAACCTTGAGCGCGACATCCAAGTGAAATGCTGGGCCAATCCATCGGAACAGGAAAAAGACGAAAATCAAAAACCACATGAGCTTACCCGGACCGGGGATTTCAGGAACGCGAACTGAGGCGAGCGCCAGAAAACCGAAAACGACAGTCCAGGCGAGCGAGATCCAAGCGCGGTTCATTGCCGCGTCCGGCGCGGTCGACACAAAGAACCAGTGATAGAAGGCGCTCGATGCGAAGAAGGTGCCTAGGGCGCTTGCAGCAACAAATCCGAAGGTGTTGCCCGCTCGGTACGCCCAAAAACCCGCGATAAGCGAACCCAGACCGCCGGTGAACAATGCAAAGGATGCATAGCCGCCGTCGGACACAGATCCCCAAGCGTTGCCCGACAGCAAGAAGATGGAAACGCCGAGGCTGAACAACAGAAGTGGGACCATGTTTAGGTTTGACACGTTCGTAGAATTGTTCATGCTGTAACCTCCTGGTTTATGCGCAATCTTCAAAGAGCAGAAATACTCGACGCCGAATTTCGTTTGTTCTCTGGACGCTCAGCCCTCTGTGATTGTCTCTCCCGGCGGGATACCGATAACCCAGCTGCGAAGAGCGGCTGTCGCGCTGGCGGTCGTGCGCCCGTAGCTCAATTGGATAGAGTGTCGGCCTCCGAAGCCGAAGGTTGGTGGTTCGAGCCCACTCGGGCGCGTGCAATGCAAAGTCAAATATTCTCTCCGGCTGACACCGGGTTCATGCGTAAGGCGCTGGAATTAGCCGCGATTGCAGAACAGCGCGGTGACGTTCCCGTCGGGGCAGTGCTCGTCATTGACGACAAGGTTGCTGCGGTCGGTTTCAACCAAAAGGAAGCGAACCACGACCCGACGGCTCACGCGGAGATCGTCGCGCTGCGCCAGGCTTGCGCCCATCGCGGCGGCTGGCGACTCCCAAACGCCACGTTGTACGTCACGAAGGAACCCTGCGTCATGTGCGCGGCGGCATGCGTCGCTGCGCGTATCGAGCGTCTCGTTTTCGCGTGCCCAGATCCGAAAGGCGGCGGCGCAGGCTCGGTGTTCAACATCGCAGACGATCCGCGGCTCAACCACCGAATACGCGTCGACGGTGGTTTGTTGTTGGACGAGGCAGCCCGCCAGCTTCGCGAATTTTTTCGGCAGCGTCGCCAGGAAGAATTGTAGCCGTGCGACACCAGAGGGCGTACAAGCGGATGCCAAGAATGCGCAACGGTTGACCATGGAGAGGTGGCAGAGTTGGTTGATAGCGCTCGCCTCGAAAGCGAGTAACGGCTAATACCCGTTCGTGGGTTCGAATCCCACCCTCTCCGCCAGATTAGGGAACATGAGAAGAATAACAACCTTTACATTTATGTCAGTTGATGGCTTCTTTGCTGGGCCACTCGGCGAAATCGATTGGTTTAAAGCGATTCAACCAGACGCTGAGTTCGATGCGTTCACCCATCAGCAAACGCAGTCAAATGGTGCGCTGATCTTCGGCCATACGACCTATGAAATGATGCAAAGTTTCTGGCCAACGCCGGAGGCGATGAAGAGCGATCCGCATATGGCTGAGGTTGTGAACAAGAGTCCGAAAATCGTTTTTTCAAAAGCCCTGCAAAGTGTGGAGGAAGGACCCCACTGGAAAAACATTACGCTCGTTCATGAAGTAAAGCGGAAGGCAATCGCAGATCTCAAAGAGCAGAAGGGCAAAGATATAACGATATTGGGCAGCGGCACCATTGTGCAACAGCTTGCCCGTATGGGTCTCATCGATGACTATTCGCTCGTAGTCGTCCCCGTGATCTTAGGCGCTGGCAAGTATCTCTTCCAAGATGTTACCACCGCGAACCTAAACCTTGTTGAAGCAAGAGCGTTCAAAAACGGACTTCTCTACCTTCATTATCAGCCAATAAAATAATACCACCGATCTTCAGAGCCAGACCACTGACGCGCAAAAAAAGTGCGCTGGTTCACACACGAAGGTGCATCGGGTTCGAAGGCGAACGCTTGCACCGCGGTGGCAGTCAAGCTTTCGGGCACTGTCGTCTTGCCACGAGAACATTCATTCAATGTTCTCCGCGTTAGCGTCTCTTTCGCTTCCTATCTTTTACGCGCATCGCTGATTCAGCGGTGCGTTTTCTTTCTTTTGCTGCTCATAACCGTGCCGACCACGGGTCGAGCAGCGACTGGGTTCCTCTCCGCCAGCACCACACGACCGCTCGTAGGAACGACAATGACCTTCACCGCGAACATCGTTCCATCGATTGGCGGCCCAACCGCGACGCTTGATTTTGGTGATGGTACGGGTACCATCACCGTTGGCCCAGTCTTCCCTGCGAGCGTCAATCATGTGTATGGCATCCCCGGCCAATATTTTGCATCCCTGCGCGGCACGACGATCCGCACCATCGTCGTGCCTATTTTTGCCCTGGCGCCGACACCCCGCGTCCCCCATGGAATTATTTTCTCAACCGTGCCGCTGGTTTCGCCCGTCTTGGCCGGTAATGCGACCAACATTGCGATCACCTATCGGGTGATGACGCCCGACACCGGTTTCGTTTCAAATGCGCCGCAGTTGGCTGCGATCGTTGACTTACTCGACGAACACGACCACCTCATCGCTCGCGGTGACCCAGTGCTCCTTCCTTATTTTGCCTTTAGTGGCGGCGGCATCCAAACGGCTCATATTCCATACACCGTTCCAAGTGACGCACGAGGACAGTATCACATCAGAGTGTATTTGAGAACGCCCGATCTGGGTGGCACGATTGCGATGGGAGATCCGGCGCGCCTTGCGGTCGTGGGTGGCCCGGATCCACAGCCTCAGGTTTCTGCCGCGATTCACGCTAACGGGTCGATTGAGGTGGGTCCGAGCACAGGCATTGGCGGCACGGCCGGCACGCTGCCGGCAGGCGCGGCTCAGACAACGTTCAACGCCAATATGTCCGTCGGCGCACAGACTGATGCGTACACTTTCACGGGAGCAACAACCCTCAATCCAACCTCGCTTCGCATCGATCCACTCTTGACGCTTCTACCAGGAACGGTTCCGGTGACATCCCCGAACGCGCAGCAACCCACACCGCTCGCACCTTCCTCGGCCGGCTCGCCTGCGCCGCATTACGAGGATATGTTTGGTCCTGTCACCGCGCCGCTTCCCGCGCTGCTCTTCTCGGGCGGCGAAACGCTGCGAGGTCTGTATTCGATTGTTAATACGGGAGGCTGGTCGTACCAGACGGCGCTGGGGCTCCCACAGCTTGCGTCGTCAACGAGCGGAGGACAGGAAGGCTATCTCCTCAACTTCGGCCGCCCGTTTTCGACGAGCCAGATCCTCCACCTGACCTTCTTGCAAAACGTCGACGATCCGTACACGTTTGTGCCGACAAATAACAACAAGCCACAAGACACCCGAGCTGGAGGCGCGGAGTTCGACCAGACAATCGGCCAGCATCTAACCTTCATGATTGGCGGAGGCGCCTCTGGAGCGACGCCCGAGTTGCTTGGCGGTCCGACGACGAGCGACGGCGCTGACAAAGCCAGCCTGACCTATGCCAGCGGCGCGAACAGCCTGAACCTCGAGTATCATAACTTTGGCGCTAATTTCGCAACCGGAAACGGCGCCGGTGCTACATCCGATAGCGCCGGCGGGAGTGGTCAAGCAACTCTCGGTCTGTCACGCTTGGCGACGCTCGCGCTCAGTTTTGCTCACGAATTTAAGCGCTCGGCAATGTATGGCGATTCACAGGAGAACGCAACCTTCAATATTGCGTCGCCGCAAGGGCTGGCGCTCTCGTTTGGCGGCGGCAGCGATCATACGGTGTCCATTGGTTCGGACTCCACCACTCATCAATACAACATGACGCTTGGCAAGTCGGGCTCAGTATCAACGCTGACCTTCACGGGAAGCCTGGCGACCGTTGCGGACACAATCGCGACGTCAAGCGATGGGGTGACCCGTACCGGAACGCTCCAGTATTCGATTACGCACGGTTCCTCGGACATTAGCTTTGGCGTCAACGCGACCGGCAATCAAGTCGGCACACCTTCCGCCGCCGTCGCAGAATCTGCCGTTATCTCGTTTCCACTTGGCGCCAGGTCGACAAGCGCGCAAGCATCAATGGGTTCATCCACTGCATTTGGGCAGCCGCATGGTTTTGAGATTCAATTGACCGGCTCCAATGCCAACCAAACCGGCTCGGCAGCCGACTCAAGAGACGCAGTCTTCGGAGCGCTGGTTTCGTATCACCTCGGACCGCATCTCAGCTTGGGATTGCACGCTTCAACCGACCGGCACACGGATTTGGTCACTCCATCTAACACTGGCACGGCCAACACGCTACGCGTTCGAATGGATGTGATGCTATGATTCATGGGCGCAGCTGGCGACCAGTGCTTGGCGCCGCGGTAGCGGTGACAACGATTCTGCTGGCAGCTTCCGCTGAGGCCGCCGTTAATTTCTCAGCGCTTCCCAATCCTGCGCTTATCGGTCAACCAGTGTCGTTTGTCGCGTCAGCGGCTGGGATGACGCCGCCTCGCGGCAGCCTAGCGATCGACTTCGGAGACGGCTCGCAGCGGGTTGCCGCGCAGTGGGGCGTCCCGGTCGTGCATTCGTACAGCCAGGCAGGGCAATATACTGCGTTGCTGCTCTCTTCCGGGCTGAATGTCCAGACCTTGGCGCGCGTTATCGTGACGATCAACCCGCAAGGAAACGTTCGTAACGCAGGGCTGTCGATTCTTGGCATCGCGCTGACGTGGCCCAGTGGTTCGTCCGCGCTCTCGCTTTCCGGATCGTCTCCGCCACCGAATCCTTTTGCTATCATTCAAACGAGCGGCACTGGAACGCTCGTCGTTCAATGGCAACTCGATGGCAATCCGCTGTCAACCGCGACGCAACAGGTCACGACGGCAGGCAATCAGCGGCTCCAACTCTCGATGCCGCTTCCCAACAGCGGCTCGCATACGGTGAGCTTGAGAATCATTTCCCCCCCGATCGCTCTTGGGGCACAGCCGACGCCTGCTCCACCCGTCACCTATTCCTATACTGGGCAGTCCCAATCAACAGGGGGTTTCTATAACGGACCGACGCCGGTTGTAAAGTTCCCGCCAATCTCACTTGTTTTCCCAGAAGGAAAAATCGATCTTCAAACCCCTCAATACGGCATGCAGGCATACGAGGGAGGACCCAACCTCGGTATCCCCATGCTCGACGACTCCGTTCTCTTCTCATGGCAAGAAGAGAATCCGGGCTTGGCTCAATACTTTGAGTTGCGGATCCTTAACGCGAGCGGGAATCTGTTGGTTGAGAAGCAGCTTAACGCAAGCTCGACCTATTACTCGCCCGACGGTGCGTTCGTGGAGAGTGTGCTGCAGAAACTGTACGCGCAATCGAAGCCTGGGCCAGCCCGCGTCATCGCATCCTCAGAGCAAATCAGCGCCGATGTGCGCCTCTTGCCAATCAAGCTGTCGAGCTTGGGCCTCTTATGGGAAGTGCGCGGTTACCAGCAATTCGCGCAGGCAGGCTCCGCGAGCAAAAGCGTTGAGGTTGAGAAATCCGCCCAGTGGCCCCTTGGAGTGCCGAACAACGCAAGCGGGATCGACAATTGCCCAAGCCAGACAGGCGGCATCAATCCGGTCAACCTCGCGCTTCAGACGTCAAGCGGCGGAACGACCAACATTACGAACTACATCGGTGATCCTGTCGTCATTTACGGCAAGCTCGATCTGTCCGCTTCCCCATATCTTTCCAAACCACAGCTCATTGCGCCGCCGAATACTCCACCCAACAGCTTCGCGACGATTCAATCAGTGAGCTTCGATAATCTTTTCGTCGACTGGGGCGATGGCACGGTCGAGCCCATAACCGCTGTGCCGGCGGCCAACAACACACAGGATGCCTACGTCCAGCGTCAACCGCATCCGCTGCTTCTGTCACTTCCTGTGGCCGCAAACGCCGCCGCGAACATCAATGCTGGGCAATTTCAAGACAGCAACGGCGTCAACGTCAACATGCACCGCTACGCGACCAGAGGCACGTTTACCATTAGAATCTTTCAGCTGTCTGAGTCGGACGTGCAGCACATGACGCCCGCCGACATTGGTGCCTACGTTGACGCAAACGCGATGGCTACCGGCAGCAATCCGTACTTCCATCTCGTGAAGATGCCGATCGTCCAAAAGAACCAGCCGGTCACACCACGCAATCGGTTTATCGGGATGCTCAACGGTCAAAACCCTACGCCTGCTGACGCAACGGGCCGGGCGTATTTGCTGTTTTGCGGCTCCGTCACGATCGACGAAGGCGTAGATCCATATGCAGCGGGTCCGCTCTACTTGCAAGGCGTCGAGATAACGGACTTTCCAAATCACGAAGCACCCGCGCCAAACGCGGCCTTGGCTGTCGCCAGCGCGTACGGTGTGTGCAGCACGTGCGATGACGACGTTACCGCTATCGCATCGCTCAAGTATTACGGACACGGTGACGCCCTCGCGACGTGGTCGCTCGACGGATTGACGCTGGAAACAAGGGCAGTCCCAGGCTTGAGTTCGCCCCCGAGACACGGCCTCGGCCGGAATGCTTCCGCAGGCACGCCGCTCTCCGGTATAGCGAGCCTGTCGCCCTCGCAGACGCTCTCCAATAAACAAGGGCACCACGTGGTTCGAGTTGGTGTGAGCGTCGCGCCACCCTCGCTGAGTTCTCCGAATTTGGATCTGCTCGTCGCGGCCGGTCGGATGTCGAACGGCGCGCTCGGCGGGAAGGTCGGGTTTCTATCCCCCTTCACGCAGAGCTCTGCCAAGCTCCCAACCGTCGCCTATGTTGCGCGTACCGCATCGCACGCGCTGAACTCCAAAATAAACGCTGTCAATACGACCGTCGCTCCGCTGCATGGCATCGTAGTGGGAGTGTCCGCTGCGGGGCAGTCGGTGAGTTCGCCACCGGCACTGTACGACGCCGAGCCTGCCAATGCGAAGCTACCTTGCAAATTCGAGTTCGCAACCAAGCAAGGAACATTTGAAATATCTGGTCTGCAGCACAACGTAACGAAGTCCGGCCCCGGACTTTGGAGCGGCCACGGGACCATCTTGTTGAAGTTTCAGACGGGGGGCAATTCGGTTGAGGCCCATCCGGTCAGGATAGATTTCAACAACTGGAGCGTGCCCGACGGGGTGAACGTCGCCTTAGGGCAGATCAATGTCGTTTCCGCTCCGGATGCGCAGAACATTCGAGTGACCGGAGCGATCGCCGGTGTTGCGACGCTCTCTGGTCGCACTGACGGCAAGCCCGACTATGACATGAACATGGGCCTCAATCTCGCATTGTCCGACCAAAATCTGCGCGTTATTGCAAACCCACCGCACCCGCCGACGTGGAGCAATCTCGTTTCAACCGTTGACCCAGCCGGAGACTGGGTGTACAAAAATGCGACGCTCCCGAACATGGAGATAGGGCATAGTCAATTCTTCCTGAGCTCGAACACAGTCACGTTTGACTTCAGTCGGGGTGTCGAGTTGGGCAACGCAACGTTGACTTTTTACACGCTCGGCTTTAGCGGATCGAACAACACCATCCCAGTCCCAGGCTGGATTGTAGACGGGCAAGGCTTAGAAGGCAATGTCGACAAGGACGTGGGCTTTAAGGCAAACTTCCAAAATGGCTACGTCAGCATTCCACACGTGACCGCAAACGTGAGCAAATCCGACATCTTGGCTTCTTACCCCAACATGATCGCGCACGTGCCGTTCATCAATGTCGATCTTAAAGGCACCGCGACCATCGTCACGAGCGGCAACGCGTATTTCCCGTTGAACTCTCCGCCGGTGACGCAAACGTTCGGCCAAATCTCCATCAAGGTCGACAACCTGGAATTTGAAGCGCAGCAGGGGCTCGGTTGGGTCGTCGGGTGCGACGGTCATTTCGACTTTGCAAATGGGCCTAATCATTTCGCTCACGTCGACGTACCGCACATGTTCTTCACGTTCACAGGCCGCCCAGCTTTCTCGGGAGGAACCACGTCGACCGATGTGCCTCTAGGTTACGCGTCAAACTTTGGCTATACGCCCGTCCAAGTCGTCTCCGCTCACCTCGTATCGCCGACAGGCGGCAGCGACGAGCTCGAGGTCGCATTCCCGGTCACGGTCCATCTCTCGTCGAGCCAGTACATGCCAGCCGCGCAGTCGCAGGTCAATTACCGGTTCTATCAACAGGGCACCCAATATCTCGTTGCGCCGCCCACGATGGATGCATTTAGTGAAGAAGTTGCCTTCCCAGCTGGTCAGCCGGCAAGCGACTCGCATGTTCGACCTGTCTACCAACAGACTGCCAACGGCGGCCAGTATGCTGGTGACGTTGATCTTGGCATGTTCGGTGGGCCGCCCGTGCATGCACAGTTCTTGCTCGGTTACCAGGGATCGACCGACTACTGGTTGTTCCGCGCCGATGTCGGCTTTCCGCCGCCGGGAGTGGTCCTGGTGCCGGGCATCATGGCCTTGTATCAAATTGGCGGCGGCGCTGGCTATCACATTCATATGCAAAACCCAGAAGACGTCAAAACCGCATCGTTTGATCCGAATTCTGACCTCACGCTGATCGCAGGCTTGCAACTTGGCTCGCTGGATGATGGGTTCACGTACTTCCTGGATGGCAACTTCACGATCGCGCTTGGCAACAACCCCGAAGTGCGGATGGATTACTCAGCGTGGTTTGCAAACGGCAATCACGCTGGGTCACCGACCATTGATGGCTACTTCCAATGGGCGGGCGGGAGCTTCGACGGCGGACTCGAGGGAAAGTTTAGCGCGCCGAGCCCGCTGGACAATCTCGTGTATTTTGAGATCCCGGGTCCCCACTATGGGAGCAGCGTGTACGGCGCAAGCCTGCATTTCGGCGGGAACGACTGGCACATCTACGTCGGGCAGAAGACCGGGCCGCGCGTGCAAGCGCATCTCCTGATCGCAGACGCTGATTCGTATCTAATGCTCTCGAATCAGGGTGTCGACCTCGGCGGGGGCGAGCACATGTACTTGGGCGTCGGCGACTCGAGTGTCGTCTCCGCCTATATAGAATTTGACGGCGAGATCGACATCGCGATCACGCCGGCGCCGTCCATTTCCGGAGCGTTCAGCGAAAATGCCTCGTGCGGGGCGTGCATTGCCGGGGGCTGCTTCAGCGTCGGAGAAACGGTGCAGGTTCAGGCTTCGGCGTTGCCTCTCAACGTGAACGCATCGGCAGAGATCGATACGCCGTGGCCTTTTCCTAACATTTATATCCACGTGCACCTGTAGGTAATGCTAGTGAAGAAGCCTGGATTATGGTTGGCATTTGCGATAAGCACACTGGTTGTGAGCGTGGTTATTGCGACGCAGGCCAAAGCGGACAGCAGCAATTCCGGAGGCATGCTTGCGGCATCGGACGGCCATGGTGAGGTACGCCTGCTCTGGTTCCCGGCCGTCGGGCGAATGCCGGCAGGCGGCTGGCGCTTGTCGCAAGTCGGCCCGGGCGGCTCGCGCGTCCTGGTGCAACACATTATGATGGGCGACCCGGGCGAACTGGGGAAGCTTTCGCCGCAAGACGCGGCGAGCATTCGGCAGTTTAACCAGAGCGTTGCGCGCGCGACAAAGCAAACAGACCTCAACGCCGCGTACGGAGTCCTCGCGTTGAAGGCTGGCACCGATCAAAAGTACGCAACTGCCGCCGGCCTCGAGCGAATCGTGACGAACGCGGGCAGCGGCATGCGGCGATATCAGGTGACCGGCCTGAGCTCGAGCGGCGTGGCCGGGCCGACACTGCAAAGCGCGGACGTGGATCCATCAGTTGCCACACCGTTGCCACCAGCCCCGCTAGGGCTGCGCGGCGTTTCGATTCTGCCTGGAGTCGCATTGTATTGGAAACCGCCGGCGCAAAATCGCCAGACGCCCGTCATGGCGTATGCGATCGTGCGAGATGGCGGTGCGGAGCGCGACGTCGCGGTAACCCCCAAACCGTTCCTGCTCACGGTGAAGTGGAGTGCAACGCAGCCGCAACTTGTCGATCAAAATGCCCCGGGAGACACGCAGCTGACCTATCGCGTTTTCTCGGTTGACGTATTTGGGCGGCGTAGCGAGCCTGCAACCACGACATTTTTTGCCATCGACATGCAAGCGATTGCTCCGGTCATGGTCAGTGCCACAGCAGGTCAGAACGAAACATCGCTACATTGGAAGCCGCGTGAGGACCGTCATACGGCCGGCTATGTCGTCGAGCGCTCGAATCTCTATCGTGGACCCTATGTGCCACTCACCTTCAAACCTTTGGCGCCGACGACCGGCACATACGTTGATACATCGGTGCGCGGCGGGACCGTCTACTACTATCGCGTTCTTGCCGTAAGCCCTCAGGGTGATTTGGGACCGCCGTCGATTGCGGTTGCTGCACAGCCGCACAATAATGCGGCGCCCGGCCGAGTCACGGCATTGCACGCCGACGTGGGCAGGACGCGCGTGCATCTCACTTGGCATCCCGCAGCTGCATCGATTGCCGGATATTTTGTCGAGCGGCGCACCGGGAACGAGCTGCGCTTCGAGACCCTCAACGCGAAGGTGACGCCGGCGCCGTTTTATGACGACTATTTTTCCTTGGGCACGTCTGGCACGCTGACCTATCGGATCGTCGCAGTTGGCTTTGACAACAAAGAGGCGGAGGCGAGCGACGCAGTCAGCGTAACGCTCGTCGACACAACGCCGCCCGCCATGCCATACGTGCGCGGAGTGAGTGGTCGCAACGGCATGGCGACCATACAGGTTGCAGCCGCTGCGCCGGCTTCGAAAACTGCGAGCCTGCTCGTTCTGCGTTCTGGGGCGCAGGATCGCATGGGCGTTGTCATCGGTAATCCATTGGCGGGCAGCGCGCATACCTTTGTCGATCGCAATGTCGAACCAGGACAAGACTATTGGTACCGGTTCGTTGCGCTCGATCGCTACGGGAATCGCAGCCAAGCGACGGATCCTGTCGTCGCTCACATCGGCAGCGCCCCACTGCCGACCCCTGGCGCGCCGCACGTCGCGTATTCTGGCACGCCGTTCGCCCACGTAGAGGTCTCGTTCGGTCTGATTCCGCGTGGACTGCTCGTCCTCGTCCAGCGCCAAAGCAATGGGGAGGGACCTTGGCTCCTGGTTGCGGGGCCGATGCCGCTAGGCACCAAGGCAATCGATGCGAGTCCGCCGCGCCGAACCAAGGTTGTATACCGGATTGTCTTTCAGGCGTCCAACGGCGCGCGTAGCACGCCATCTCCCTCGATGCAGGTATCCATCCCCTGATCTGAATTCGTCCGCGGCTCGTTCAATGCGTTCCCCGCAATTCCCTGACGAACAGACCTTATCCACATGCCTAAACCAAGACAATATCTCTGCCTTTGGCCTTACCAGACCGTTGGGGCAACGGCTCTGGACTCAGAACGCACTTAGACGCTGCTTGGACGCCACGGTGATAAGGTGTAGGTGAGGCCGCAAGACGGTGGCCGAAGCTGGTCTTGTGTACGCCATCGTACCTCAAGACCGAAGGGGTACTCCAAACATGTGGTGTCTTCGCGTAGTCCGGTTTATCAGCGTTGTGTTCAGCCTCGCAGCGGGAGTGTGGATGCTGCCGCATCCAGCGTTCGCGCTGTCGGCCACTGCATCTGTCAACCCGACGCAATATTCGGGAAGCTGCCCTGCGACGTTCACCTTCAAAGGGACCATCATTGCGCCGCCCTCGGGAACATCGGTGACATATTATTTCAAGTACTACGATCCGGGCCAGCAAAAATACATCAACGTGCCAACCCAGCCGCAGACAGGAACCACAACGGGGGGTCCGGGAGTTCTCCTTGTCACGCCTTCCACCGGATCCATCACGGGCTCCGGCACAGGCTCGGTGCAGCTCGTTGTGACTGTGCCAGCGCCAGGGACGACTTCGCCTACGATGTCCTTTCAAGTGCACTGCACGAATCCGCAGCCTTCACCAACCCCCTCGTCCTCAGGTTCGCTTCACGTTCGGCCACCGCATATCAGCAGTCCCTTCGCCCTTTCGGTCGCCCCACCATCCGGTTTAATGAGTACGCTGAGTGCGGGCGTCTGCGCGACTCATGGTGGGTTATTCTGCGGCACCATTGTCGCGGCAGGCTTGACGCTGGTGTGGAACTGGAACCCTCCGTGCGCAAATTGCGTTGGAGTCCAACAAGTTGACGGGTACAAGATCTATCGCGTCGACAACGGCAATAATTCGCTCATCACCACTCTGTCCAATGGCTCGAGTCAAACGGTCGATGGGCTGCCCGCCCCGAGCGGCGGTTTCAACGGTAAATGTTATGCGGTCACGGCGTATGCGGGGCAGCAAGAATCAACGCGAAGCAATACCTATTGCGTAGGCGCAATTGCGGGGTTACAAACCACTTCACTTTCGGCGAGCAAAGCGCAATCTTTTTACCAAAACCGAGTTAAGACCACTAGCGGCCCGGGCAGCGGCTTGCAAGATCATGGAACCCTTGTGGGAGATAGCTGTCAAGGCGGCTCGCCGCTCTGCGTTGGATTTTCATATTCTGACGAAACTCACTGGTATGGCGATGAATACTGGAATGGTTACACGAGACTTGGGTTGTTGTTCAACATAGCATCCCTACACGCGAACAATCTTCTCAGCGCAAAACTAACGATGACCGTCAGGAATACGATAACCGGCCCCGACCAACTTGTCGTAACAAACGTAAGCTGCATCCAAACGATTGAACCGGCAGATCCGGGGTGGTTGTCTCCCGGGGCGCAATGGATCACTGGCGCTTCGGACCGCGCACTGTCTGCCGGGGTAAGCGGACTCCCAGTTTCGTACGATGTGACGAGCATCGTCAAGCAATGGGTCGCCGGATCACCAAACAACGGCCTCGTGCTAATCGGACCGAACGAGCATCTCGACGCATTCACGAATGCGTCGTGCTCCACGAGCTATTTAAATCCGGTCTTAACGGTCTCGTATACCTAAAAATGATTACATCGCTCCTTACTATCGTGGGTCGTATGGGTGTGTTGCTCGTGCTTATGGCGCTGATGGCTGGTTGTTCAGCCCACCCCGGGACGTCCATCCAATCGCGCCGCAGCCATGGCATTCCAGCCAACAGTGGCGCACCTCAAGGCGCAAACCAAAACCGCACGACTGCGCACGAAGCGTGCGAACTGGTATCGGCCGAAGCCGTCAGTTCCATCGTCGGTGAAACGGTCGTGATAATTTCCAGCGCCCGTTCCCCCAAAAGTCTCTGTACTTTCACGCATTTCCCTCAAGATCCGTATGTGACGACTCAAGAATTCCAGCCCCATTATCGTTCGGTTGTCGTTGCGCTGTTTACGGCGGAAACTATGCGCCAGGCTGGAGTTGGATCGGTGGTCGCGACAGTAGGCTGCCGCAGTGTCGTGCCGCAATGTCAAAAGGCCATTACCGACGATTCCCCCGCCGAGCTATATAACGCCCAAGGACGCGGATTGTATCATTGCCAGACGAAGCACCCGAGCTGCTTCATGAGCCTGTACCCAGACGATGTTATGTGGGCAATGCAAGGTGGTGAAGTCGTTGCAATCCGGGTCATCTCTGGCTCTCAGAGTGGGTACACCCCATCGCCGACCATGGAACTGGGCATCCTCAATTACGTCTCGCTCCACTTGTGATGGACAGGAATGAGACTGCCAAGCCGCACTTAGGGATCAGCGCGAATGCGTGACAGCCTGTGCCGATGCCTATCCCAGTCGCACGCAGTTATGACCGTTAGACGCTAGTCCGATCACGATAGGCGCGCCGTTTCGCTCTGTCGGATCCTGGACCAAATGAAAGCCAACCCTCCGGTTCTCAGCGGCGCATCACGGTTGTGATGCTCGATGGGGTCTGTCGATACGGGAAGTTCAAGCCTCCGAATTTATTCGCGGGTTAATTATCGCGCGCATCATCCTTGAGGCAAGAAAGCAAACCTGCCCGCGTGAACATCGTGCATAGCAGCGGATGGAGAGGTGCTGGAGCGGTCGAACAGGCACGCCTGGAAAGCGTGTAGGCGCTTAAACCGCCTCGAGGGTTCGAATCCCTCCCTCTCCGCCATGCAAACTCATTTCGAAAAGTTTATCGCGGGCCATATCAAGTGTACAACGCCACAACTCGCAAGGCAGCGCTTCCAACTGAAGGTTGCAGCTATACTCGGACTTGAAAACTCGCAGTGCGGTCGAACATACAGTCGAACCGCGCGTGGGAGGCGTTGAAGGCTGGGGACCCGCGCGACGAGAGTCCGTTAACCCCGTCAGGACCGGAAGGTAGCAGCGGCATGCGGAACCTTTCGGGTGCCGTGGATCGCTCCAGCCTGAGCCTCCCTTGGTGTGACCCAGCTCAGGAAGGAGCGGGATGCTGCATTTCGAATCTGCGGGGCTAGCGTCATGAACGACGCTGTCTTATCGTTCTTGACGAATTTGGGCAACGCCCTGACATCCCCGATCTTTGCGATGTCATTCGTTGCCGCGATCGCTGTGGCGCTCGTCTATCACTGGGCTATCGCGCGCCGGACATTTGCAAGAGCGCGCACTTCGAACCAACTACAACCAAAGGCGGCGGGAAGTCCAGCGGACATCGCCGCGCTGCGCGGTCGGGTGGACGCGTTGGAAGCAAACGCGGCGCGCAGCTTGCAAAGGGTCGGGTTCGTGCGATTTAACGCATTCCCCGATGTCGGGTCGGAGCTTTCCTATGCTCTGGCCGTCGTTGACCAGCAGGGCAACGGATTTCTCGTTTCGAGCATCTATTCGCGTGAAGAAGTGAGGACGTATGCAAAAGCGGTGCGCGACTTCACAGCGGACAAGGAACTGAGTGACGAAGAACGCCGAGCGATCGAGCTTGCTCGAACAAGTTAGTGCGGATTCCAAGGAGAGCGCATCACTGCGCGCTCGACTCGCAAAATTTACGCGTTGGGCATTCTGCCCGTACAAACGCGTCCTCGTGAAGATTGTTCCTCACAACGGCGATGCGGTGTACAAGCTCGAGCTTTCCCACCGTCATCTCGCCCTGACAAGCATCATCATACTGCTTTTGATCTCCACGCTTTTTAGCGTGCACGTTGCCGACGTACGCGCCGCTGAAGCCCGTGCTCGCACCCTTGCCAAGGTTGACGCCCAACAGCGCCAAGAACTTGCTGCGTTCTCGAAGCAGACGCACATTCTGTGGCAGAAAGTCGGCAAACTCCAGCGCGACAACGAGGAGATTCATCGGCTCACGAAGGTCATCGTTCCGAAAGCGCTCGCACATCAAAGCGAGCGCAAGACAGCCGCCCGTACGCACGAACAGTATGGTTTCGCAAGACCGACGTTCTGGGGCAAAATTGCCCTGTGGCTCCGAGACTTGCCGATGAGCGGTAACCTGGGTTTTGCCGCTGAGGCAGCCGAGTTGACCTCACTTTCCGATGCGGTCAACCAAACCGGAACGCAGACAACGATGCTCGAGACACGCATCCGGGAGGCCGCCGAGCGTAAGATCGCAGCCGAGCAGGCTCAGGAACGCTATCTTGCCGCCATCCCGTCTATCTGGCCGACCTTGGGATACATTTCTTCCGGCTTCGGATATCGAGATTATCCCGACAGTGAATTCCATGCCGGGCTCGACATCGTCAACGACTACGGCGCACCTATCTATGCAACGGCGGCCGGCGTCGTTGTCGAGGCGGGCTGGTATTACGGCTACGGATATCGCGTCGTCATCGATCACGGCAATGGTTTACAAACCTGGTATGCGCACGACTCGCAACTCCTTGTGAGCGCTGGACAAGTTGTGAGGAAAGGCGAGGAGATTGCAACGGTTGGGGCGACGGGTTTTGCGACCGGCCCGCACTGCCACTATCAAATCAACTTGTGGGGCAAACCAATCGACCCGACGCCGTACCTCAGCGGCGCCGTCAAAGTTGTTGCCGCTTCCTCAACGTAAGCGCGCGTCTTCGCTCGAGCTTGTAGCAGCGGACCTTTAGGTCCGCTTCGCGTATCATAGCGCATGGCTCATCGTGCGCCCACAGAGCGCATCAACGCCCACGTTCGTAACTTCTGCATCATCGCGCACATCGATCATGGCAAGACGACGCTGTCCGACCGGCTCTTGGAGTTGACCGGCACGCTTGCCGCCCGCCAGATGCAAGAGCAGGTCCTCGACTCGATGGACCTCGAGCGCGAGCGCGGCATTACCATCAAAGCCCATCCGGTTACCATTGAGTATCGCGCCAGGGATGGCGAGCTGTACGAGCTCAACCTCATCGACACGCCAGGTCACGTCGATTTCTCTTATGAGGTGTCTCGATCGCTCTCGGCGTGCGAGGGGGCGCTGCTCGTCATCGACGCGTCGCAGGGCATCGAGGCGCAGACCCTCGCGAACTTTTATCTCGCAAATGAAGCCAAGCTCGAGATAATCCCGGTGATCAATAAAATCGATTTGCCATCCGCGGATCCGGCGGGCGTTGCCCGCGACGTCGAGGACACACTGCTCATCGAGGCGGAAAAGAGCATCAAAGCGTCGGCAAAAGAGGGCATCGGCATCGAGGAGATTCTTGAAGCCATTGTGACACGAATCCCAGCACCGAGAGGCGGCAGCGAGCACCTGCGTGCCTTGGTGTTCGATTCGCAGTACGATGCGTACCGCGGAGTCATCTGTTACGTGCGCGTCTTCGACGGATCTTTGCGCTCGGGCACGCGGATGCGATCGATGGCTGGAGACCGCGTGTTTGAGGTGCTCGAGGTTGGAACGTTTCGCCCAGACATGCGGGCGGCGCAGAATTTGGACATCGGCGATGTTGGATACGTCATCGCGAACATCAAATCGCTCTCGGAAATCACGGTTGGCGACACGCTGACCGGTGCGGACAAGCCGGCACACCTGCCGCTGCCAGGCTACCGGAAAGTGACCCCGATGGTCTATTGCGGCTTGTATGCCAACGAGGGGTCCGAGTATGGTGACTTGCGTGACGCGCTCGAGAAGCTGAAACTCAATGATGCATCACTCTCGTACGAGCCGGAGTCCTCTATTGCGCTTGGGTTTGGATTCCGCTGCGGTTTTTTGGGATTGCTCCACATGGAGATCGTGCAAGAGCGATTGGAGCGAGAATATGCGGTTGGTTTGATCGCGACCTCACCGTCGGTCGTGTATCACGTCAGCACGACGGTCGGCGAATCCTTGATCATCGACAATCCGGCTGAACTCCCGCCTCCGCCGGCGATCGCCACGATCGAGGAGCCATACGTGCGCTGCTCGATCATTTCGCCCGCCGAGTACATTGGGGCGATCATGGAGCTGTGCCAGGCGCACCGCGGCGCCATGATTTCGATGGACTACATTTCCCCCATGCGAGTCATCTTCAGCTATGAGATACCGTTGGCGGAAGTCATCATCGATTTCTTTGACCAATTGAAATCGCGAACCAAAGGGTACGCGAGCATGGACTACGAGATCATTGGATTTCGCCCGGGCGACCTCGTGAAGCTGGAGATTTTACTCAACGGCGAACCGGTGGACGCGTTGTCCTTCATTATTCATCGCGATAAAGCGGCGCATTGGGGTCGCAAGCTTGCAGAGCGGCTACGCGAGGTGATTCCTCGACAGCTTTTTGACGTGCCCATCCAGGCGGCGATCGGCAATAAGATTATCGCGAGAGAAACCGTGAAAGCTATGCGTAAGAACGTGCTCGCAAAGTGCTACGGTGGTGACATCACGCGCAAACGCAAGCTGCTCGAGAAGCAAAAAGAGGGCAAGAAGCGCATGAAGCAGGTTGGCAATGTCGAGCTGCCTCAAGAGGCATTCATGGCGGTGCTCAAGCTGCGGCGCGACTAGGGGATGGGCGCACCCGCACGTCTTCGCGACTGGCACGAGGCGCGATTGGATCAAGGCGCGGTTATTACGGTTGCCACGAAGAATCTCGATAAGTTTCGGGAGATCGCGACGCTCTGGGGTTCGTTTTTGCCGCGGGTCGTTAGCGCGGGCGATCAGTATCCCGATATTGCAGAAGACGGCGAGACGTATGAAGAGAACGCGATTCTGAAGGCGTCCGCGCTGAGCGAAATTCTTCGCGCCCCTGCCCTCGCGGATGATTCAGGAATCGAAGTGGAGGCAATGGGCTGGGGACCCGGTGTGCGTTCGGCGCGCACGCCATATGTCGGCGCAAGCTCGTCGGAGCGCAACGCAAACGTTTTACGGGCCGCCCGCGGCAAGAACCGGGATGCGCGGTTCGTTTCGGTCTGCGTATTGGTCGCGCCGGGCTTCGAGCCGATCGTCGCGCGCGGCGAAGTTGAAGGCTGCATTGCGGACGTGTCGCTTGGCGAAAATGGCTTCGGGTACGATCCCATCTTTTGGTACCCCCCATACAACGCAACCTTCGGTCAAGTTCAAAGTGCGCTCAAGCATGAGGTTTCTCATCGCGGTCGCGCGGTGCGCGCATTACAGCGCTTAATAGAACCTCTGATTGTATCCTGAATATTTGCGTTAGCCGCTGCCTTTCACCCAGATTTCATCCAATAGGGTAATACTATCCGAGCCGCACGGGCGCGCGGCCCCGGAGGTATACTCATGCGCAGACTTACAAAAACGGTGGTTCTGGCGACAATCCTTACATCGCTGATAACCGTTATTACCGCGTGTGGCGGTTACGGAGGTGGCAGTTCATCGATGTATCCGACGCCGCATCCTCCGATGCCCCATCCCACGATGACGCGTTGAGTGCGAGGCATGAAAAAGAACGCGTCACTCGTTGCGAGTGGCATCGCCGCTTTTGGGCTGGCTGCGCTCGCGCAGCCGGCGCAGCAGCATCCGGTGAATTTTGATATCGCCCACTCTACGATGACGGTCAGCGTGGAAAAGGAAGGGCTGTTTGCGTTTGCGGCTGACAATCATGAGGTTGAGGTGCCGATAGCCTCAGGTAGTTTCGACGCCGAGAATCCCAGCGTGGAACTCACGATCATGGCGGCCAAGATGCAAGTGCAGGATCCGCCGAGCAGACGTGACCGCGTGCAAGCAAACATGCTTGGGCCAAAGGTGCTCGATGTGGAGCGGTATCCGATGATTGCCTTTCGCGCCGCGAAAATCGATATTGGCGATGCCACTCAGTGGACGGTGATTGGCGATCTGACGCTGCACGGGCAGACGCATCCCATTACCGTTCACGTGGTGAGAACCGACGCGACACATTTCACTGGGTCTGCGACAATACGACAGAGTGCATTTGGGATAACGCCAATCACCATCGCGGGTGGAACTGTGCGCGTTAAGGATGATGTGAAGGTCAGCTTTGCGATCGCGCTCGAGTAGATGTAGCAGCGGACCTTAGGTCCGCTCCAGTTGCGAAGCGCTATATTCCACAATCAAGGGTGGATCTTGGTTGTAGTCGCTGAATCGAATCCAGTTAGGCCGGGCTCGCACGTACAAGATACCGGGCCATGTTTGGCGCTCCGGCCCATCCGGAAATCGAGCGAAGTATAACTTCTTCAGTCGCTCGAGTTCGGATCCGCTCGGCTCGTCGGCAACGCCTTCATATTGAACGGTGCGCTCGTCGCCCGGTGTCAGGCCACCGATGACGAAGCCGATCTTCCGGTTGACTCGAAGGTTCTTGACCTTTCGCGAGCTGTCGACTGTGTCGAAGAAGACTTCGAAGTCGTCGCTGACCACGACGCCGACAACTGCGGACTGTGGCCCACCATCCGCGGAGACGGAGCTCTGCACGGCCAACGTTTGCGTACGTAAAAATGCTAACAGCCGTGCTTTGTCCATGAGAGCCTCTTCCTAGGCACCAAAAAATTCTTCTGTATCACGCCCTTGTTCTGCCTAGACAAGCAAACAAGCGTACGTGATACGTCGTCCATGAGTGATGCACAAGTATCTTATCAAATTGACATGTTTCCACTGGATTCTCTGCTCACGAAGAAGTGCCCGCTGTGCGGTGCGGTCAAGGCTGTGTTCGAATTTCCAAGTCGAAGTCTGTCATGCCCAAGGCCGGGTGCTTATTGCAGGCCTTGCCAGCGATCATATAGCCAAGAGCACTACAAGCGAAACGCAAAGAAACACAATCAAAGGCGACAAGCGAATCAGCGTCGGTATAAGGTTAGGAATCGGAAGCTGAAGGACGAATTCTTAATTGGTCAGGCCTGCGTCGACTGTGGCGAAGCTGACCCAATCGTTCTCGAATTCGACCATGTAAGAGGGACGAAGCAGGATAACATTTCCACACTCATTGGACGGGCATTTAGCTGGAAAAGAATCCTAGAGGAAGTGGCGAAATGTGAGGTGCGTTGCGCGAACTGTCACAGGCGAAAGACTGCGGTGCAGTTTTGGTCGCGAAAGTTCAACGGGCGGTAGCTCAGCTTGGTAGAGCGCTCGGTTTGGGACCGAGAGGATCGCAGGTTCAAGTCCTGTCCGCCCGATATCATCTTTACCCTCAAAATGGTCGAACATTGAAGGTGTGCGCCCGTAGCTCAGTTGGATAGAGCACCCGCCTTCTAAGCGGGATGTCGCGAGTTCGAGTCTCGCCGGGCGCGCGAACATTCCCCGGATTTTGTAAATCATGGCGACGGTCTCGCTCTCAAGGTCGACGAAATTTTTCGGAGAACTGGAAGTCGCGTGGTGAATGTAGCTCAGCTGGTTAGAGCGTCGGTCTGTGGCACCGAAGGTCGCGGGTTCAACTCCCGTCATTCACCCCAGCCACTTTGCGCCTGTAGCTCAACTGGATAGAGCGTCGCGCTTCGAACGCGAAGGTTTTGGGGGTTCGAGTCCCTTCAGGCGCGCTTGCCCCGCTAGCTCAATGGTAGAGCAGCCGGCTTTTAACCGGCAGGTCAGAGTCCGATTCTCTGGCGGGGCACATTTTTAAATTGGGCGCCGCGAGTGACCCGGCTACCCTGGTGACTCGGCAGCTGGCTGCACTTTCGGCAACAGCCACACGAATGGAAGCGAAGCAACAAACACAATCGCTGACAATCTAAACAGGAAATTGAAGGCGATCAGCGCCGAGTCGCCCTGGAGCATCGAATCGAGTTGTTGCGTCGGATTCAGCGGTCCGCCACTTGACTGAGTCAAGAAATTGTGTACGGCGTAATGCGCGTTGGTCACGCTCGCCGTCAGGTTGGAAAACACGTACTTTTCCTTCCAAACGAGCAGCGTCGTCAAAATCGCGATCCCGAAACTACCACCGAGCTGACGGATCAAGGTTGACAAACCGGTAGCGTTCGCCAACTCCCCCCTGGGAACTTGCGCCAGCATGACCGTGGACAAGGGCACGAAAACGAACCCCAACGCAAAACCCTGCAGCGCGCGAGGCCAAAAGATATCCCAATAGCCCGCCTGTGCGCTGAATGATCCCAGCCACCACGCAGCAACTCCGGAAGCAATAAGCCCGAACGCGATTGACAATCGCGCGTCAATGCGGTTGACGAGCATACCCGCAATCGGCATGCCCGCCGCCGTCGCGAGCGCACCCGGTAAGACCGCAAGGCCGGTCTGCCATGCATCGAACCCGAGAACGATCTGCAAAAAGAGCGGCAGCACGAGCGTCAAGCCGAACAAGCCAAACCCAGTGACAATCCCAACGACGTTTCCATAGGCAAATGCGGGGAAGCGAAACACGCGCAAATCGACAAACGGATGCTCGTCGTGCAGCTGACGATAGATAAAATATGCAATTCCCACCACCGAGGCAATCGTGAGCGTCACAATAAGCGGTGAATTGAACCAATCATCGTGCTGGCCACGCTCGAGCACGTATTGCAGCGAAGAGATTCCAACGACCATCGCCGTAATGCCGATCCAGTCGGCGGCGCGTTCTGGCTTCTTGATGTATGAGGGGTCTTCGATGAACGCCATCGTCATAAAGAATCCCAAAATGCCCAGCGGAATATTGATGAAGAAGATGAGCGGCCACGTATAGTTTTGGATTATGTAGCCACCGAGGGTCGGGCCTAATGCTGGGCCGACCATGGCAGCCAGACCAAAAAACGCCATAGACTGTCCGCGCTTCTCAGGCGGAAAACTCTCGAAAAGGATCGCTTGGGCAGTCGGTATCAAGGCGCCACCGCCCATTCCTTGGAGCACTCGATAAGCGACCAACACCCACACATTCGTCGCCGTGCCGCATAAGAGCGACGCAATCGTAAAGATCGCAATGCTCGCCGCATAAAAATTCTTGCGCCCCAAAACCGCGGTCAAGTAGCCATTGAGCGGCATGACGATGACGTTTGAGAGGATGTAGCCGGTCGCGACCCAGCCGATTTCATCAATGGATGCGCCCAAATTGCCAGCCATTTTGTCGAGCGCGACGTTGACAATCGACGCATCGATGATCGCCATGATCATGCCGATCATCACGGTCGTGGTGACCAAAATCAGCGAAACGCCACCGCCCCCAACGTTCGCCGGGGCGACAGAACTGCGAGCGGTGATGGGCGAAGCCTGCGTAGCCATGGACCTTTTTATATTCCAAAGAGCTATATCGGCAGCCTGTCAATTGAAAAGAGCCTGTGCCACTTTATGCGAAACCCTCGGAACAAAGAACGGCCACTTTAAAAGGAGCTGAGAATATGCGCTTGACGCGGGTATTCGCCCCGATTGTCGCCATAGGAATGCTTGCAGCCACACCTCAAGTGCTGCGGTATCCCGCCACCCCGGTTAGTCTTGTCGTCGAGAATTATTTTGGCACGAAGGTTGTCGACCCGTATCGCTGGCTTGAAGATGACCACTCCCCGAAGGTCATCACATGGGCCGCCGCCCAAACCGCGATTGCAAAGCAGTACATCGAATCACAAGCATCTTACGGCTGGTACAGCCGCCGCGTCCGCGCGCTCTCCAAGACCGGACCCTATCGTTACGGCTTGACGATTCGCAACGGGCACTACATCTATTTCCGCGGCACGCCACCTGAGGCTCAAGACGAATTAGTTACCCGCAATAGTCTGCATGGCACGGAGCGCGTGCTTTTCAATCCGAATACTTTCGTGCCTAAGGGGCAGACTGCGCCCTCGATCGAGTCTGTATTTATTTCGCTGGATGGTTCGCAAGTCGCATTCACAACTCAAGAAGCTGGGGCAGAAGAAGAGACCCTGCGGGTTCTGGATGTAGCAACTGGACGTCTCTTGCCCGACGTCATTCCACACGCCGGCGGTGGCACGACGCCAACCGCAGTCATCTGGGACAAGGATGGCAAGGGTTTCATCCACACCCGCTTTCCTCTTACCGGTGCGCCCGACGCGCGCCATTTCAACATCAAACTCTATCATCACGTGCTCGGCACCGATCCTTCGACCGATGCGTATGTGTTTGGCAACGGGCAGCCCGCCAACGTCGAATACTACGTCGCGCAAGCGACCGACGGCAACGGCGATGCACTGTTTGTCGATGCCGGCGACGGCGTCTTTGCAAGCGGGTATGTCAGGTACGGCAACGGACCGTTTACAAAAGTCGCCGACCCGAGCGACGCAATCAACTGCTGCGAGCTTGGACAGCGCGCCAGCTTCGTCGACGGCAACCTCCTCGTCGTCTCCACCAAGCACCATTCGACTGGAGACATTCTGCGCATCGCCCCGGGGAAGACGTTTGCCCAGGGTTCCGTTATCGTGCACGCCGGAGCGACTGCAATTGACAGTATTACCGCGGTGCCCGGCGGCTTCGTCACGAGCGAGATCGACGGTGGAGATTCCGTCGCCCGATATTTTGCGACGAACGGAATGCACGTGGCAACAATGCCCCTCCCGGGCCTCTCACGGCTCGCCGGCGTCGCGGGAGATCCGTCGGGCGGCGACATCATCATCCGATATGCGGCCTATGATACGCCTGGGCGATGGCTACGCTACGATCGCACGACCAATCGGCTGCTCACCACCGGCATTGAAGACACAGTTCCGGGCGACTATTCCAAAGTGACTGTACGTCGGGTCTTCGTTCCATCGCTGGATGGCACAGCCAAGATTCCATTGGAGATCGTGGCGCTGCGCAGCACCCGTTTGGGCTCGTCCACTCCCACGGTCATGACCGCATATGGCTCGTACGGAATCGTCTCGTCGCCGTTCTTCATCGGACCGCTCCTCGCGTGGCTGGAACGCGGCGGTGTGTTCGCACAGGCGATGATTCGAGGAGGTGGCGAGTACGGTGAAAGGTGGCACACCGCCGCCGTTCACGCAACCGTCTACAAGCGCGCTGATGATCTGGCGGCATGTGCAGGATGGCTTGGCCACAATGGATATGGCGACGCCAAGCATCTTGCCATCACTGGTGGAAGCGCCGGCGGTTATCTGATGGGCCTCGCGCTCACAAGAAACCCTGGGCTCTACCGCGCGGTCGACTCAGATGTAGGCTTCTATAGCGAGATGCGAGAGGTGCTCACACCGAACGGCGCCTTCAACATTCCTGAATTCGGCGATCCACGTGATCCCAAGCAATTCCCTTGGGTGTACGCGTATTCGCCCTATTATCACGTGACCAAAGGTGTTGCCTATCCCGCTATTTTGATGAAAACGGGCGAGAACGACCCGCGCGTGGCGCCCCGTGAATCGCGCAAGATGATCGCTATGCTGCAGGCCGCCTCATCCTCGGGTTATCCAATTCTCTTGTGGCAGAAATCAGGACAAGGGCATGGTATTGGGGATTCGTTCGATCAACAGGTCGCAGATACGACGCAAGCGCTAACCTTCTTCGAAAGCCAATTGCGTTAACGGGCTCCTCGGTGGCTGGTATGGTGAAACCCATTCTTAGGACCGTCGCAGCTGTTGGTATAATTACAATTATACTGCGCTTTGCAAGCGCTTCGGCTGTGCCCGTACCGAGCACGGCCTCGCCTCAACCTTGCGTCACGTCTGGTTCTGGACCATTACCTACGTTTATATTGGTCGGGCCTAGGGGTGAGTTGCATTATATGCCTTGGTTCCTTGAACTTGGTAGCGGGCCCGCAGATGGCATATCTCTGATCACCACTATCGAACTCGTTCCTGCCAAAGGTATGGTTGTCGTAGTCGACCACCCACGGTGGGGGGTGACTCCGCGGGTTGCCGATATGCCTATTCCGTCGGATATTCCGCCGTTCGATACGAGTGTTTTGCTGCCTAAGCTTGCTAAGTCTACAAATTATCGAGTCATCCTGGAGTGGAATAATAACACCGCTCCAAATGACTGTCCGGTTGAATTTCGGGAAAGCATAGGTGAATTCACAACTGGGCCGTGAGTTTGGGGTTGCTAACGCAGAAGTGACCCGAGTAAAAAGTGGAGCGTTGGGCGTGGTTGACTTGCTTTATTGCCGGGCGACGGCCGGTGAAAGGTTTGATTGGGAGGAAACCCGTAAAATCAGAGCGAGCGTCGTTAGCTCAATGGTAGAGCAGCGGACTCTTAATCCGTTGGTTGTGGGTTCAAGTCCCTCACGACGCACAGCGTACATCCTGATAGAAGGGCGGCGCACCACATGACGTCACGACACACTTGGGGTCTTCTCGGCGCTGCAGCTCTCGGACTCGTTTCCGGATATTATCTTGCACCCAAGCCTGCGCGCAGAGAGCTTACCCGTCGAGCAGTTCGCAATATCTCAACCCTTCAAGATGTTGCAACACGCGAAGGCAGCAAAGCCGTGCGGGCCGTTGCTACGGCCGCAAGCGCGGTGGGGAAGTTCGCCGCAGATGCTGTTCGACAAATCACGGGACCGCTTTCCATCACGCTCCCTCCAACAGAAAAACTACGTGATGCCCTTGCTGGAGATCCCATTCTCTCGCAACGCCCCATCTGGGTCGACGCGGTCGGCGATACACTTCTGCTGCATGGGGTCGTCGACAGCGACGATGAATGGCATTCCGCAGATCTGCTTGCGCGGCTTACCTCACCCGACGGTTCCGTGCGTAACTTGCTCCAGGTGCGGCAACAACCAAACCCCTAAGCTGCGAAGAATCCAGAATTGCCATGGACGCAGCCAATCAACCGAGAACCTTTATCACATACATGGGCATGTGGCGGAATTGGCAGACGCGCCGGACTTAGAATCCGGTGGGGAAACCCGTGGAGGTTCGAGTCCTCTCTTGCCCAGCTCCCGTGACGGGTGAGGAAGCAGCCTTGAGAGAAAAACTTCGTAATGGACCGCATGATCGCCGACGGCAAGGTCGTCCTCGAGCTGCTCGCGGCGGCCGCCTATGTCTACTTGATCGCGTCTATCTTCGTCAGCCGCAAGCTTCAGCCCAAAAAGAAACCGAGCGCTCAGCAGATTGTGATTAGCCTAGCGTGGCTTGCGTGCGGGTTAGTCGTCGCCGTTCTCTTGATTTATGTATGGCATATGTCGCCGTACGTAGTCACCGCTATCGCCATCATCGGCTCATTAGTATCGGTGTTCATCGAGCGCAAGAGAGCGCTGCCCAACTAAACCTCGGCGCTGGCTACGCTGCGCACTAGCGTGGCGCGGACCTTAGTTGCGTTGCATCCAATGGCGCGACGTTAGAGTTTCAAGTGCCCGGTGACCGCGAGGAGAATCAAGACAAGCAGCAGGATGACAAGGGCTGCCCACAGATCGTCGGCGAGAATCATTGATGGTCGACCTCCTAATGGGTTTTTGGAGGTGGGTTGTTTGCGTCTGATTCGCGGACGCTTGCGACGGTCGTCCACAACATCAGCACCATGTAAAAAATGCCGCCCAGCAAGAGGATCACAAAAACCAGCGAGCCGTCGCTCATACAGCGAATTTCGTCTTGCGCACTAGCATTTCCCCGCAAGGGAGAATCTCGCAAAGCGCGTAAGAACGTTGGCCAAAGCCTCCAAAGCACGCGGACGCGCAACTGCGGAAGTAGCTCAGCGGTAGAGCATCGCCTTGCCAAGGCGAGGGTCGCGAGTTCGAATCTCGTCTTCCGCTCCATCACACTTTTGCGCGCGCCTCAACGTCCGCTGCGACAACTCCTAAGAGGAGACTCCTCTACCAAAGGAGAGGCACACAGCCGGGCGAAAGCGGAAAAACCCTATGCACTGCGCCCGCAATCACGCACGTTGAGTACGTCGCTCCGCAAGCTCGCACCCACCGAAGTCGAGCTCGAAATACAAGTTTCTCCCGAAGAGTTTGCACAAGCGCAAGATCGCGCGTTTCGAAAGCTGGTGAACCGTTACAAGCTGCCCGGATTTCGCGCGGGTCGCGTTCCGCGCAAGATTTTTGAACAGCATGTCGGCAAATCCAGCATAGAAAGTCAGGCCCTCGAAGACCTCGTACCCGAGGTGTATGCAAGCGCGCTGCGCGAGCATCAACTCGAGCCCGTCGACCGTCCGCACATCGACCTCGATCGCTCGGACCAAGAGCAGGGCGTGCACATCAAAGCTAAGGTTTCGGTTCGACCAGAGATCACGCTCGCAGACTATCGAGGGATACCCGTGACGCGCAATCCCGCCGCCGTCACCGATGCGGACGTGGAGCACAGCATCGAAGCGCTGCGCAAACGCGCTGCATCGCTCGAGCCAGTCGAGGAGCGCGGTGTCGAAGATGGAGACGTCGTCACCCTCGACTACCATGGGCTCATCGACGGCCAGCCGTTTGAAGGCGGCACGGCAACAAATCACACGACTGAAGTTAGCGCCGAGCGTTTCGTCCCGGGCTTCGCCGAGCAATTGCATGGACAAAAAGTTGGAGAACAGAGACAGCTTCGCGTCACTTTCCCTTCAACCTATCGTGCTGCCGAGCTTGCCGGGAAAGAGGCCCATTTCGAGGTCACGGTTCACGAGATCAAGCGAGCAAAACTTCCGGAACTCGACGACGATTTCGTCCGCCAAGTATCCGATCACACGACCCTCGACGCTTTACGCGACGACGTGCGCCAACGACTTGAAGCCGTGAGCCTGGCGCGCATACGAGAAGACATGCAGCGTCAAGTGCTCGACGCGATGCTTGCGGCCAATACCGTGCCGCTGCCAGAGGTGCTCGTCGAGCGCGAGATTGATAACCTCGTCGCGGACGCCAAGTCCTACATGCAACGCATCGAGCGCCCATGGGAAGAATATTTAGCGGCCAAAAATACGGACGATGCTGGCCTGCGCGTCGAGTACCGCCCAGAAGCAGAGCGGCGCGTCAAGAGTTCCTTACTGCTGGAAGAAGTTGCAAAACAAGAAAAACTTGAGGTCACGACTGCCGATATTGAAAAAGAGTTGGACGCCATGGCGCGTTCGTATGGCCAAAGTAGAGAGGCCGTCATCGAAGCGCTACGCCGAAGCACTGGCTTCGGCATGATTATCGACACGGTACGGCGCGGCAAGGCATTGGACTTTCTCGTCGAGCACGCGAGCATCACTGACGCACCGGTTGCAGTCCAGGCAACCACGTAAGTAGAGGATCACAATGGGACATTTGGTACCAATGGTCGTCGAGCAAACCGCCCGCGGAGAGCGCGCGTTCGACATCTTTTCCCGCCTTCTCAAGGAGCGGATAATCTTTGTGGGGGGCGCAATCGACGACAATCTCGCGAATCTCGTCATCGCGCAGCTTCTATTCCTAGAAAAGGAAGATGCCGATAAAGACATAGAGATGTATATCAATAGTCCCGGCGGCAGCGTGACGGCGGGCCTAGCCATATACGATACCATGCAGTTGGTGAAACCCGACGTCGCCACGTTCTGCGCGGGACTCGCCGCGAGCGCGGCTTCAATTTTGCTCACGGGCGGCGCGAAGGGGAAGCGTTTTGCCCTCCCGTACTCGAAGATACTCATCCACCAACCGTGGGTATCGCAGGTTGGCGGGCAAGCTACGGATCTTGAAATCTACGCGAAAGATCTTCTTAATACTCGCAAAATTTTGTCAAGCATTTACGTCCAATGCACTGGTCAGGCGATCGAACGAATCGAACGAGACATCGATAGAGACTATCACCTGTCAGCGGAGGATGCTGTCGAATACGGGCTGGTTGATTCAGTGATCAACCGGCAGTCACGCGAAGCAAGCGCACCGAAACCCTCAGGCGGATAAAACGGCGTGTTTAGATTCGGGGATGAAAAGGGTCAACTGAAGTGCAGCTTCTGCGGCAAGTCGCAGGAGCAGGTGCGCAAGTTGATCGCTGGCCCCGGCGTCTACATTTGCGACGAATGCATCGAATTGTGCAACGAAATCATCGAAGAAGAGTTGTACAAGAACGTCGATGAGAATCTGCGCCTGCGCAATATTCCCAAGCCCAAAGAAATCAACCACATCCTCAATCAATACGTCATTGGACAGGATCGCGCGAAGAAGAGCTTGGCGGTCGCCGTGTACAACCACTATAAACGGATCAATTCGATCCAGAGTGGGGGCAACGACGAGGTCGAGCTTCACAAGAGCAACATTCTGCTCATCGGTCCAACCGGGTCGGGCAAGACGTACCTCGCCCAGACGCTTGCGAAGATTCTCGATGTGCCGCTTGCGATGGCCGATGCCACATCGCTCACCGAAGCGGGCTACGTCGGCGAAGATGTCGAGAATATTTTGCTCAAGCTTATTCAGGCCGCGGACTACGATGTCAAGCGCGCTGAAAAGGGCATTGTCTACATTGACGAGATCGACAAAATTGCTCGCAAGAGCGAGAACCCTTCGATCACGCGCGACGTGTCCGGCGAAGGCGTTCAGCAAGCACTGCTCAAGATTCTCGAAGGTACGACCGCAAACGTTCCACCCCAAGGCGGACGCAAGCATCCGCACCAAGAGTTCATTCAGATTGACACGACCAATGTGCTGTTCATCTGCGGCGGTGCCTTTGATGGTCTCGAGCGCTTCATCGAAAACCGGGTTTCCAGCCAGAGCCTAGGGTTCCGAGCTATGCCTGAGACGAAGGGTGAGAAGAAGACAAGCCGCCTGCTCCAAGCGCTCCTGCCGGAAGATCTCTTGCGCTTCGGCCTCATCCCCGAGTTCATCGGGCGCCTGCCAATCGTCGTCACGCTGGATTCTCTCGACGAGCTTGCCCTGCGCCGCATCCTCACCGAGCCGCGCAACGCGCTGGTTCGACAGTATCAGAAGATTTTTGCCATGGACGGCGTCGAGCTGTCCTTTACGAAGGAAGCCCTCGTCGCGATTGCCCATCGCGCTCAGGCGCGCAAGACCGGTGCTCGCGGTCTGCGTTCCATCCTGGAAGAGGTCATGCTCGACGTGATGTACGATCTGCCCTCGCTGACCAATATCAAGAAATGCATCATTAATAAGGAAGTCATCGACCTGGCGCAAACGCCGGTGCTCATACCCACCGGCCAAACCAAGGACGTCTCCGCCTAAATCTAGCTCGATTAGTGGCCGCCCGCTTTCTTGACTGGAGTCAGCGCGTTGTGCTAATATATCGCTTAATGATATATCGTGCAACGATAGATTGACGAAACGAAGCAGCGGTTTCAAACCGGTCGTTAGCGAGCTTCGGCTACTGACGGACCCCGCGTTGCTGATCATGGTCAGTATCGCTGGAGAGGCGAAGCATGGATATGCCATCATGCAAGATATCGAGAATCTGTGCGAGTTGCGCATGGGTCCTGGGACCCTTTATGGAGCGCTCGCGAGGCTCGACCAACGGGGTTGGATAAAAGAAGTCGCAACCAAGAACTACCGGCGCCGACCATTCCGCCTAACCGACACCGGAACCAACGCATTGCTCGAACATTTGCGATTGGTGGAGCGTCTCGCAGGGGCGGGACTGCGCCGACTAGGCTCTCCGACGCTCAAAAAGGGGGCTTGAGCCAATGACAGACACCTCGCCGCAATTATTCAACGAAAGCAACGTGACCATCTTAGTGGCCGACCTCGATGCCGCTCTCAGCTTTTACACCGGCGTTTTGGGCCTGACGCTTAAGAGCCGCTATGGTGGAGAATTCGCGGTCGTGCAGGGCCCCGGCATCAGCATTGGGCTCCACCCCGCAGCGAAAGAGCGCGCGGGTGAATTCTCGATCGGCTTTGGGGTCGATTCCCTCGACAAAGCCATGCAGCTTCTTAGGAAACGGGGTGTGGACTTTGATGGGGAGGTTATTCAGGATCCCCCTGTTCGCATTGCAAACTTCCGCGATCCATACGGAATAAAATTGTATTTGCTCGAACAGAGTGAATGGCGCTAATAAAAAGAGGCGCCAATGAATTGGCGCCGTCTACATCTAGGCTGCGTGGCGCAGCGCGCCCGGAACCTCGAACCAGAAATGTCCCCCGTCGGCCATCCCGATGCGCAGGCGGCTGCCTCGACTCTCTAGGATCGTGAGCGCGCCACGATTGGTTGGCACGGTGCAGTGCTTACCAGCAAGGCGACGAGAGTCGGACGGGAGCGTTCGCATGATGAGCACGCCCTTTGAAGGGTTGTGGCGCAGTGCACCGGCGTAAATGGTCGTGAGATGGCCGTTCACGCTACCGCTCCAACGGTTGGTGAGGATGTAAAACTCGGGCGGCAGTTCCGCCGCATGACATTTCTCGATCCCTTGGGTTGAAGTTGACTTACGCATCGCAATCATGTGTGTGTACTCCCTTTGGTAATAAAACCAAAGATGGGGCTCTTTTGTTGTTGGAAAGCGGTGAGACGTGCGTGAGAAGTCCGTGAAACAGCCCAGGACCCACGTCGCAGGGTCATCCCGGCCTCGCCCGAACAAAGCGAGCATGGCACAGCCAACCGGGCCGCTACTCGAGAAGTACGACCCCGCTGCGATCGAGGCGCCTTGGTACCGAACCTGGGAAGCCGAGGGCGCCTTCCATGCGGAGCCCAATCCCTCGCAACCCCCCTTCGTCATCCCGATGCCGCCACCAAATATCACCGGACGTGCTCATATGGGGCACGGGTCGACCTACACCCCCATGGACATCCTTACCCGATACCACCGCATGCGAGGCTACAACGCGGTTTGGCTGCCCGGTCAAGATCATGCAGCCATCGCGACGCAAAACGTCATTGAAAAGGAACTTGCCAAAGAGGGCCTCACTCGGTACGATCTTGGCCCCGACAAATTCCGCGAGCGTGCCGCCAAATGGCGCGAACTATACGGGCATATCATCTACGAACAATTTCGAGCGCTCGGGTTCGGCCCCGATTGGGAACGCGATCGGTATACCATGGACGAGGGCCTCAGTCGAGCCGTCGTCAAGGTTTTCATCGATCTGTACAATGAAGGGCTGATCTATCGCGGTCTTCGCTTGGTTAATTGGTGCCCGCATTGTCAATCGACATTGTCCGACAGCGAGGTGGAACGCGAAGACGTCGAGGGTACCCTCTACTACGTCCGCTACCGCCAGGACAAAGACGAGGGTATCGTCATCGCCACCACGCGGCCAGAGACGATTTTCGCCGACGTGGCCGTCGCCGTGCACCCGGACGACCCCCGCTACGCCGCACTCATCGGGCAAACCGTCATCCGTCCGCTTTCACCCGCGCCGATTCCGGTCATCGCCGACCGCGCGGTGGAGCGCGATTTCGGCACCGGAGCGCTGAAGATCACCCCGGGCCACGATCAGATTGACGCGGAGATCGGCGAGCGTCACCATCTCGAAGCAAAATCCGTCATCGGTTTCGACGCAAAAATGACGAGCGATGTCGAGCCAGCGTTCGTCGGCCTCGATCGCTTTAAGGCGCGCGAGCTCGCGATTGCTACGCTGCGCGAGCGAGGTTTGCTGGTCAAGCAAGAAACGCATGGCATTTCGCAGGGCACCTGCTACCGCTGCGATACGGTTGTGGAACCTTTGCTGTCGCTCCAGTGGTTTGTGAAGATGAAGACGCTGGCCGAGCCGGCACTTGAGGGGTCGCGCTCGGGCAGACTCCATTTTGTCCCTAAGCGTTACGCTCACGCCTATGAGAGTTGGCTCGAACGCATTCGCGATTGGTGCATCTCACGGCAAATCTGGCTCGGCCACAGATTGCCTGTCTGGTATTGCGCTAACGACCACGTCAACGTCGCCGCGACGGCGCCTGCCCAATGCGGCACGTGCGGCAATACCCACCTCACCCAGGCTACTGACACGCTCGATACTTGGTTTTCGAGCGCCTTGTGGCCATTTTCAATTCTGGGTTGGCCGGACCAGACGCGGGAGCTGCAAGTCTGGTATCCGACGCAGCTGCTCGTCACCGCGCGCGAGATCATCTTCTTGTGGGTGGCACGCATGGTGATGATGGGGCTGCATTTCTTGGGCAAGGAGCCGTTCGCAGACGTGCTCATCACGCCGCTGATCATGGACGAGCAGGGACGCAAGATGAGCAAGTCCCTTGGCAACTCACTCGATCCCATGGAGTTGGTCGCCGAATACGGTGCAGATGCCACCCGCTTTGCCATCGTCAGTCAAATGCACGAAGGCCAAGACGTGCGTTTCTCCAAGGACCGCTGCGACGAGGCCCGCAAGTTCGGCAACAAGATCTGGCAAGCCACAAGGTTTGCCTTGAATAGCTTTCCAGAGTTTAATGCGCGAATAAATTCGCGCGACTACATGGCTCAGATCGAGCGGGAGCTGACTCTTGCAGATCGCTGGATCCTCGACGCGCTAGCGCAAACCGTGGAACGGGTCGAGCGAGCCGCGCAGGCCTATGATTTTTCCGAGTGGTCGCAAGCGATCTACACGTTTTTCTGGAACCAGCTTTGCGACGTGTACATCGAGATTGCCAAGGACCGCGCGAAAACACGCGCTCCGATCCTTGCGCGCACGCTCTCGGTCTCAATGCAGCTGCTCCATCCGATCATGCCCTTTCTAACCGAAGAGCTCTGGCAGCGCCTGCCGCACGAGGCTCCTCGCATCGAGGCGGCGCCATGGCCGACCGAGGCCGGCCGCATTGACGTCCAAGCTCGCGACGAGATGCGTACGCTGCTTGAGTTCGTCGAGACCGTGCTGTCGTTGCGAGCCGTGCCCAAACTCCCCTATCGCGAGCTGCGCGATGTCGCCGTCGTTGGTGCGGGCGACGAGCTGCTTTCGCTTTTTCGCAGAGAAGAAGCCATTCTCCGCACGCTGGCCCGCGCGAGCGCCGTCAACGCCATTGCGCCGCACGACGGGCGCCCGAAGGACGCGCTGTCTCGCCGCATGGGCGCGGTCGAAGTGCTGCTTCCCGTCGACGCCTCGTTTGTGGAAAAGGAACGCGCAGCGCTCCAAAAGGAAATCGAAAAAAGCCGCGACGAAATCGAAACATTGGAACGCAAGCTGTCGTCGCGAGGCTTCATTGAGAAGGCGCCCCGAGTGGTTGTCGAGAAAGAACAAGCCCGGCTCGAAGAACTGCGGGCAACCCTCGCGAAAAGTTCCGAACGCCTCGCTTCTTTACGGGCGACTTGATAGTCGCCCACTCCAGGAATAAAGCGGGAAAGGGCTGGACCTCACTTGGCAAGAGCGCCTGCGACGACCCTGCGCGAAAAAAGGGTCGTGCTTTCGTCTGCTGAGCTGCAGCGCACGGTCGAGCGGCTCGCACAACAAATCATCGAACCAAACGGCGCGAGCTCGGATTTGGTGCTCATCGGCATTCGGAAAGGCGGCGAGAACCTCACGCGCCGCATCCACTCCCAGATTAAAGATCGAACCGGAGTTGCCGTGCCCATCGGGTTCCTCAACATAACGATCTACCGCGATGATGACGCAGCACGCGATATGCCGGATAGCGAAATCTCGGTCGACGTTCTCGGCAAAGAAGTGGTTATCGTAGACGACGTGCTCTTCACCGGCCGTACTATTCGCAGCGCGCTGGATGCGATCACAGACCTGGGGCGCCCGCGCGTCGCCCGGCTGTGCGTGCTGGTCGACCGTGGGCTGCGCGAGCTGCCGATACAGGCTGACTATGCCGGCCGCGTTGTTCCGACATCGCGGGCGGAGCACGTTGAGGTCGAGCTCGCTCGAGAACCAAGCGACACCGACCGAGTGACGCTCTACGAGCAAACGTGACCAAGACGAGGCACCTCCTAGACCTCGATGACGCGGATCGCCCTTTCATCGAGGCATTAATCGCGCGCGCCCGGCAGTTCAAAGCGGGAGTACCCAACGAGGGTATTCGGCTGCGCGGCAAGATCGTCATGGGAATGTTCTTCGAAGCGAGCACGCGGACGACGATCAGCTTCAACGTCGCCGCGCAACGACTGGGCGCAACCTGGATTGATTTTCGCACCGACGCTTCGTCGCTGGTAAAAGGCGAATCCCTCGAGGACACGATGCGAACGGTTCGCGCAATCGGCGCAGATGCGATCGTGGTGCGTCACCCCGAAGCTGGTTTCCCTCATGCTCTCGCGCGTCACTTCGATGGATCGGTGCACAACGCAGGCGATGGCGCCCACGCGCATCCAACACAAGGGCTGCTCGACGCGATGACCTTGGTGGAAGAGTTCGGCGACCTTGCAGGGCGGCGACTCGTGATCAGCGGCGATATCAAACACAGCCGTGTCGCGCGTTCCACCGCCAAGGCGGTAGCGTTGTTGGGTGCCTCGGTCGTTTTGTGCGGACCTCCCGCACTGCTGCCGCACGCGTCGCCCGGCTGGGGAGTTGCAGAACTCTCGAGCGACTTCGATAGCGTCCTTCCCAGCGCGGATGCGGTCATGCTGCTGCGCATCCAAAGGGAGCGAGCGTCGGGCGAGGATATGCCGCCGTCCGAAGACTTGTCGCGATCGTACGGTCTCACCGCTGCTAGAGCACAGCTGTTGCCACCACACGCTATCGTCATGCACCCTGGGCCCGTGAACCGCGGACTCGAGCTCGACGCCTCGCTCGTGCGCAACGAGCGGAGTCGCATCGAGCGTCAAGTGGAAAACGGCGTCTACGTTCGTATGGCTTCGCTCGAACGCAGCGTGAGTTCGAGCACGCGGGAGCGGGTGGCATGATTTCGAGCAACGACGATCGCAGCGGCAACCGCGATTTTGTCGGCGCGCGCGTCATCGATCCGGCGACTGGACTCGATGCGATTCGCACGGTTGTGGTCCGCCGTGGCATCGTCGCCGCGCTGCTCGAGGGCGCACCCGCGTCGGCCGATGCCAATTGCGAACGAATCGACTGCGCGGGCATGGTTTTGTGCCCAGGTTTCATCGATCCGCACGTCCACTTTCGAGAGCCGGGCGACAACCAGAAGGAGACCATCGCCACGGGCCTCGCAGCAGCTGCAGCGGGAGGCTTTACCGCCGTTGCGGTCATGCCCAACACGCGCCCACCTATCGACTCGCCGGAGGGGGTCTCGCGCTTATTGCAAAGCGCAGCGGCGTTGGGCGGTCCGCATTGTTATGCAATTGGCGCGATCTCCCTAGGTCGTGAAGGACATCAGATCGCCCCGCTGCGCGGTATGGCGGCTGCAGGGGCGGTTGCATTCTCTGATGATGGCGCGGCGACGCGTTCGCTCAAAACGCTCTACAATGCAGCTCGCTATACGGCAGACCTGCGCCAACCATTTCTATCGCATTGTGAAGATGCTAGTTTTTCCGACGCCATTATGCACGAGGGCGAGGTCAGCGACAGGCTAGGCCTTCCAGGAACGCCTGCTGTTGCTGAGGCTGCCGTGGCCGCGCGCGACATCCTCGTCGCCCAAGCGACTGGAAAAGCATGGCACCTCTGCCACGTCAGCGCCGCCCAAACGGTTGAAGTGCTGCGGTGGGCACGCGCATCCGCCATTAACGTGACCGCAGAAGTGACGCCCCACCACTTGCAGCTCACTGAGGAACTCCTCGAAGGCTTTGCGTCGCGGAATCGGGTGAATCCCCCACTTCGATCGGCAGCCGACGCGGCATCGGTTCGCAAAGCGGTGGCAGAAGGCGTCATCACGATCTTTGCAAGCGATCACGCGCCCCACACCGACTCCGACAAAGATGCGCCGCTCGCCCATGCGTGCGTTGGGTTCACCGGACTCGAGGTCGCCGTTGGCGCTACCTTCCACGCGCTTCCCGACATATCGCTTGTCACGATGGTGGCAAACTTCTCAACCAACCCAGCCGCGTTGTTCGGCGTTCGCGGCGGAACCCTCGCACCAGGATCCCCAGCCGATATGACGGGACTGTATTTGCAGCGTCCCTGGAAGGTCGAACCGGAGCGTTTCCGTTCGAGGGGGCGGGTGACGCCCTTCGCTGGCATGACTTTTGCTGTCAAGCCGGCGCTCACCGTGGTGAGCGGCCACGTGATCATGCGCGAGGGAGTGAGCGCACCGAAAGGTCCGCTGCTCCAGAAGAGCGTGCCAAGGTGAGCGAAAATGTAACGGCACGAATTCGTCCGCGATCTGCCGCGTTGCTGCTCAAGGATGGAACAAGCTACATCGGCATCGGCATCGGCCCAGACGGCATCTCACGGGGAGAAGCCGTTTTCAATACCTGCATGACGGGATACGAAGAAGCGCTGACGGATCCGTCCTACGCAGGCCAAATTCTTGTGTTCACGTATCCGCTCATCGGCAACTACGGGCTCGACCGAAGCGTCCGTCAACATAAAACTATCTGTGCGGCAGGCGCGGCGTTCAAACGCGTCAGCCGCCATCCCAGCCACCATCGCAGCTGTGGAACGCTGCCGGAGTGGCTCGACGATAGCGGGGTGCGAGCCATAGAAGGCATCGACACACGCGCGCTCGTCACGCGACTCCGCGAAGCGGGCACAATGCGCGCGGTGCTTGCGGTCGGCGAGACTGCCCTAGCCCGAGCGCCTGCCGAACTTGCGAGCTACCTGCGCCAACCGTTAGACACGCCCGCGTTAGTCCGGTCCGTTTCCGTGCGCACGCAGGAAGTTCGAGGCGATGGGCCGATTCGCGTCGGGCTGCTCGACTGCGGAACCAAAGAGAACATTGCGCGCTCGCTCGCAGAACAAGGCGTGCAGATTGTCGAGGTACCGTTCGACTCGACGAGCGAGCACTTGCTGGAACTCGGACTCGAAGGCCTCGTCATCAGCAACGGTCCGGGCGACCCTGCCGAACTAGAGCGAGTGGTCCACACGTTGCGCCAGACGATCGCGCGCGGAACGCTACCGATGTTCGGCATATGCCTCGGGCACCAGTTACTTGCCGAAGCGCTCGGTGCAAAAACCTACAAGCTCAAGTACGGCCATCGAGGCGGGAATCAACCGGTGCTCGACTGCCGCACGGGCGACGTGATCATCACGGCGCAAAACCACGGTTACGCGGTCGACTCGAAGTCGCTGCCCGCCGACGTCGAGCAGACGATGATCAATCTCAACGATGGCACCAACGAAGGTCTGCGCCACACAACGATGCCCATCATGTCGGTGCAGTTTCACCCCGAAGCGTCGCCTGGTCCAGCCGATGCGCGCCACTTTTTTGCAGACTTCGTCAACTTGCTTCGCAAGCGAAGATCGGCGGAAGAATGAGCGAACGTGCAATTCGCAGCGTGCTCGTTGTCGGCTCTGGCCCAATCGTTATCGGTCAAGCTGCAGAGTTCGATTATGCCGGCGTCCAAGCGTGCCGCTCGCTTCGCGAGGAGCACGTGCGCGTCGTGTTGGTGAACTCCAATCCGGCGACGATCATGACCGATCCCGAGATGGCGGATGCCGTCTATCTCGAACCCCTCGTCCCAGCGTATGTTGAGGCGATCATCGAACGAGAGCGCCCCGACGCGATGCTCGCGACGCTTGGCGGGCAGACCGGACTCAACTTGGCGGTCGCCCTCGCCGAGCGCGGCACCCTCGAGCGTTACGGGGTCCGACTGCTGGGGACCCCGTTGCGCACAATCCGACTAGCTGAGGATCGCAAGCTCTTCAAAGAGGCAATGGGTCACATCGGCGAGCCCGTACCACGCTCGGCGATCGTCACGGATGTTACGGAGGCGCTCGCCTTCGCTCGAGAAGCCGGCTATCCGCTCATCGTGCGGCCGGCGTACACGCTTGGCGGCACGGGCGGCGGCGCAGTACACGATGAGGCCGAACTGCGATACACGGTCAAGACGGGACTGGCCGCCAGCATCATCCATCAGGTGCTTCTCGAATCATCTCTGCTCGGTTGGAAAGAAATCGAATACGAAGTTCTCCGTGATTCCGACGACAATTGCATCACGATCTGCAATATGGAGAATGTCGATCCAGTCGGCGTCCACACCGGCGATTCGATCGTTGTCGCTCCCTCCCAAACCCTTTCAGATCGTGATTACCAGCGGTTGCGCACTGCAGCCCTCAACATTATCCGGCATCTCAGAGTTGAAGGTGGTTGCAACATTCAATTCGCCCTTGACCCGCACAGCGACGCCTATCAGGTCATTGAGGTCAATCCGCGAGTCTCCCGCTCGTCCGCACTCGCCAGCAAGGCCACCGGCTACCCCATTGCCAAAGTCGCGGCCAAAATCGCGTTGGGTTACAAACTACCCGAGCTCTCCAATCCCGTCACCGGCGTAACGAAGGCGGCGTTCGAGCCAATGCTCGATTACTGCGTCGTCAAAATTCCGCGCTGGCCGTTCGACAAGTTTCCTCTTGCCGATACGCGTCTGGGCACGCAGATGAAGTCCACTGGAGAGGTCATGGCTATCGGCCGCACGTTTGGCGCGGCTCTGCTCAAAGCAGTGCGTGGGCTTGACATTGGGCGCGACACGCTGACCGGCGCGCCATTTCTGCACTGGAGTGATGACGAGCTTGCTGATGTTGCCCGCACGCCGACGCACGATCGCCTCTTCGTTGTCGCTGAGTGTCTGCGCCGCGGGCGACCAGTGGAAGAGCTCGCATCGCTCACAAGCATCGACCCGTTTTGGCTATGGGAATTGCGGGAGCTCGTCGAGGTCGAGACCCGCCTGGCCGCCACGCCCTCCGCCGATCTGATCAATGAAGCGAAGGCCGCCGGTTTTGCTGAGTCGACCATCGCCCGTTTAACCGGGAGAAAGCTGGAGACGGTCCGGCGGGCTCTGACACCGGCCTCCGCGACGGCCTATAAGATGGTTGACACGGCTGCCGCAGAGTTTCCGGCCCAGTCGCCCTATTATTACGCAACCGTTGGAGAAGAAGACGAACTGCGCCGGCCACGTTGCGCCTCCGTCGTGGTCGTCGGCAGCGGTCCGATTCGAATCGGTCAAGGCATTGAGTTTGATTACTCGTGCGTTCATGCAGCCTGGGCTTTGCATGATGCCGGGGTCGCCTCGGTGATGATCAACAATAACCCAGAAACCGTCAGCACTGATTTCGACGTCTCGGACGTCCTGATTTTCGAGCCGCCCTGTGCCGATGAAGTCGAACACGCCGTTCGCGTGACCAACGCCATGGGAACGCTCCTGATCTTTGGCGGTCAAACCCCCATCAACTTAGCTCGCGAGCTTGGGGCGCGTGGCGTGCCGCTCTTGGGAACCAGCCAAGGAGCGTTGGATCTTGCCGAAGACCGCCGCAAATTCGATGCGTTGTTGCAGCGTCTTGGGGTCGCGCGGCCCACAGGACAGACGGCGCTCTCCTTTCGCAAGGCGCGCGAGATTGCGCGCTCGATCGGGTTTCCCGTCCTCGTGCGCCCCTCGTACGTCCTTGGTGGCCGGGGCATGGAGATCGTGTACAACGAGGCACAGCTTGCGGCATACGCAGAAAGCGCGCCGCCGATTCAACCCGAGGCACCGCTGCTTGTCGACAAATATATCGCCGGAACGGAAGTTGAAGTAGACGCCGTTTTCGACGGGGTCGACATCTGCATTCCTGGGATCTTCGAACACATCGAGCGAGCAGGCATTCACTCCGGAGATTCGATGGCGGTCTACCCGCCGCAAACCATCTCGCCTGAGATGCAGCAGCGCATCGTCGACGTGACGCTGCGTCTCGCGGCCGAGCTCGGCATCCGCGGCCTCATCAACGTCCAATACATCGTCAAGGACGACAACTTGTTCGTCATCGAGGCGAATCCGCGCGCGAGCCGGACGGTCCCGATCATCGCGAAGTTGACGGGTGTACCCTTAGTCGCGGCAGCAACCTCGATTGCGCTTGGCAAGAAGTTGGCGGAGCTTGGGATCGAAACCGGGCTCTTGCCGCCGCCGGACTTCGTTGCGGTCAAAGTTCCGGTCTTCTCGTTCTCGAAGCTGCGTCGCATCGAAACCATGCTTGGCCCGGAAATGAAATCAACCGGTGAGGTCCTTGGAATCGCACGAACGTATGCCGGAGCGCTCCTGCGAGGGCTCATTGGAACGGGCACCGCTTTGCCTCCACCGGGTGGGCGGATTTTGCTTTCCATCGCGGACGACGAAAAGGAGGCGGCGCTTCCCATCGCGCGCGCGCTCGCGGAAATGGATTTCGCGCTCTTTGCGACTCCCGGAACGTGGAAGTACCTCGCAGACCGCGGCATTCCCGCAAATCGCATCAACAAGATTTCCGAAGGCTCGCCTCACGTTATCGATCTCATCAACGAGGGCGGCGTGGACTTAGTGATCAACAACGTCGCGGCGACGTCGCTCGCGCAATCAGATGGCTTCCGGATCCGGCATGCTGCACTCGAGAATGGTTTGGCCTGCCTCACCTCGCTTGATACGGTCCGAGCACTCCTGCTTGCGCTCGCCGCCCAAGGCGAAAGTCCGCTGGACGTGTGCTCGCTGCAAGAATACGTGCGACCCCGCTTGGCCGTGAGATAGCTGCATGCGTCGCCGCATTCTCAACGTTACCATCGCGTTCGTCGTTATGTTCCTCATTCTCGCTGCGCAACAGGCTCGAGTTCAAATTATCGAGCGTAACGCCATCTTGGACCGGCCTGGAGATCCACGGCGCGCGCAGAGCATCCAAGGGCGGGGCGAGCTGCTCGATGCGTCCGGCGTTGCGGTTGCGAAAAGCCAGGGAGCGCGCCGCGTCTATTCGGCCGGGCCCGCGCTGGCGCAGATCGTGGGCTATTCCTCATCTCTTTACGGCGAGTCCGGCCTTGAAGCCGCTCTTGACGCTATTTTGGCCCCGCGTACTGCCCCTGACACAACAACCGTAGCGTCCCTCTTCCGCCGTGGCACCAAAGCGCAGCGCGCTGCAGGCGGTCAAGTCGTGTTGACGTTGCGCCGCGATATCGCCCAAATCGTGGACCAAGCATTGCCGAGCGATATACGTGGCGCAGCATTGGTCATCGATCCTCGAACCGGCGCGGTGCTCGCCGCAGTCAATCGTCCGACCTTCGATCCAAATACGCTCGTGGCGCAGTGGAGCAAATTGCGATCGCGCGCGGACGCACCACTCCTCGACCGCTCGCTGGATGGCCTGTACCCTCCTGGTTCGACCTTCAAAATGCTCACAGCCAGCGCTGCTCTCGACAGTGGCACGTTCACGGTCGACAGTACCTTCAACGATCCGGGATATTTCAATATCGGTGGCTTCACGCTGCACAATGCGGAGCACGAGGCAACCGGCACCCAGCCCTTCACGGGCGCATTTGCTTTCTCGAGCAACGTGGACTTCGCGCAGATCGGCGTTGCGATGGGGGTCGACACGTTTTACGAATATCTGAGCCGCTTTCGCGTCGGCGAGAATATGGGGCTCGCGGTTCCGGTGACCAAAGACAATGTTCCGGCAGCGAGCACGGTCTCAGACTCAGAGCTGGCTCAGATGGCATTTGGGCAGGGCAGCCTCGCGGTGACACCGCTGCGCATGGCGCTCATCGGTGCAACGATCGCCAACGGCGGCGTGTTGATGCGCCCGTCACTCGTCAAGGAGATTCGCGCCAGCGGACAGCGTCCAATTCATACCGTCCCCGTTGTCTGGGCGGAACCCATCTCTGCGCAAACAGCATCTGAGATGCGCGACTTGATGATCGCGGTCGTAAGGTATGGGACCGGGACTGCGGCGAAGATGCCGAACGTGACCGTGGCCGGGAAAACAGGAACGGCAACGCATCCGGGCGGTGCCCCCGACGCCTGGTTTGTTTGCTTTGCTCCCGCGGAAGCGCCGCGCCTGGTCGTCGCGATCGTGGTGGAGGATTCGGGGTACGGAGGCGCTGTCGCCGCACCGATTGCTCGCGCGATTTTGGCCAGTGCGCTCCCCTTGTATCAATGATTGACACGATTCTCAACAATCGCTACCGACTCGACGCCGTCATCGGTCAAGGCGGCATGGCGATCGTGTACCGCGGCTACGACCTGCTGCTTCGCCGCCAGGTCGCTGTAAAAGTCTTGCGGCCTCAACAGGCCGCCGACCAAACCTTCGTGCAGCGTTTCTACGAGGAGGCACGAGCAGCTGCCAAGCTCTCGCATCCGAATATCGTCAACACGTATGACGTGGGTGAAGTGGACGGCTCGCACTACATCGTTGAGGAGTTCGTTGCGGGCGAAACCCTTGCGACGCTCATCTCGAGAGAAGGGAAACTGCCTGAAGCAGCGGCCGTGCGATACGCTCGCCAAATTTGTCTCGCGCTTGGTGCTGCTCATCGCGCCGATCTCCTCCATCGCGATATCAAGCCCTCGAACGTCTTGATCACGCCGGATGACACCGTGCGCGTGACTGATTTTGGTATCGCTCGCGCAGCAAATGCGGCAACCCTCACAGGCGTTGAAGCGATTATGGGATCCATCCCTTACTGCTCGCCCGAGCAGCTTTCTGGAACCGCCTTGGCGCCTTCGGCCGACCTCTATAGTTTGGGCGTCGTGCTCTTTGAAATGGTTACCGGCCGCCAGCCGTATATCGCTGAGACTGCGCTCGGCGTGGCAATGGCACACGTGAATTCAAGCATCCCAGACCCGCTGGACTGCGGGGCGCAGATTGGCGCGCCGCTTCGCGACGTGATCATGAAATTGTTGCAGAAAGACCCCGCTGACCGTTACCAGAGCGCCGGCGAAACCTTAGCTGCATTGCGGCACTGCGGTCGCCTTGGCGCAGCGGAACTGGATGAAGCAACCGGGAGTGATTCGTCCACCGCGATCTTGCGGCGGCGCTCGCTTGGATTGGGTAGCGCTCAACGCAGTGAGGTGTTCGAGGTCGCGCCGGCGTGGAGCGCGCGCCGCACGATTGCCTTTGCTGCCGCTGCTGTCGCGGCCATCGTTATCGTTTCGATTCTGGTCGCGTCTCGCGAAGGTGCATCGCGTGGAGTGCTGGTGCCCGACCTGTCAGGCAAATCGCAGGTCGAAGCGCTTGCGGCGCTGCACGACATGGGGATTGACGCCGTGAGCTTTTCGCAGCGACAAGATCCTACGATCTCCGCGGGTCTCATCGATGGCTCGGACCCCGCACCCAACTCGCCCGTGCGGCCCGGCGACCACATCGTCTTGTACTTGAGTTCGGGCCCACAGCGAGTCCTGGTTCCGAATCTCGTTGGCAAAGACCAAAAGACCGCCATGGCCGCCTTGACCGCGCTTGGTTTTGTGGCCAAGTTGGGTTCCTCCGTCCATTCGCCGGTGAAGCAAGGTTTAGTGGCCCATACGAACCCATCGACGAACAGCCCGGTGGACCGTGGAGGAACCGTGACGGTCTCGATAAGCTCCGGACCACAGCTGATACAGGTTCCAAACGTCGTTTCTTCCATCGTTGACGCGGCGCAGGCGCAGCTTGGGAAGCTCGGCCTCAAACTTGCGATTAACATCGTTCCAAGCGTGGATATTCCAGCGCGAACGATTGTCGATCAAGACCCGTTGGGGGGCAGCAACGCGATGCCCGGATCGACCGTGACCGTCGACGTGAGCGCTGGGCCCAACGCAGCGACCGTACCCAATGTCGTCGGCACTAGCTTCGATGACGCGCGCACGGCACTCGAACAGGCTGGGCTGGCGGTTGGCAGCGTGGCGTACGCGGCCGTCACTGACACGACCCCGGGCACGGTCATCGGCCAACATCCCGCAGCGAACTCGCAAGCTCCACAGGGGTCGGGCATTGACATCGTCATCGCACAAGCGCCTCCTTCGCCGCAGCCGCAAGCAAGCGCAAGCGCTCAATCCGCGACACCTGCGGCACCTATTACCGTGCCGAACGTGCTTGGCATGAGCCTCGCTGACGCCGAGAGCGCGCTTGGAAAGGCGCCCCTGGACGTTATCAAAGTGACGGTCGCACCCGGCAGCCCGCCTAATGCCCGGGTCGTGCGCACGGACCCGCCCGCTGGAGCGTCAGTGCCCGCCGGATCGGCGATTACGATTTTCCTGGGCACCTCGAAGTGAGAATCCTAGGCATCGACCCGAGCCTGAACAAAACTGGCTATGGCGTTGTGGACTTTTCGGCTGGCACCGTCCGTCTTGTCGAAGGCGGCGTCATCACGCCGCCTCGGTCGAAAAATCTCGGCCTTCGGCTAGCGGATCTCCAGCGTAGTCTCGCGGAGATCATCGGAACCCTACGCCCGGACGTCATGGTCGTGGAAGACGTTTTTTCTCAAGCGATTCGTCCGCGCACGGCGATCTTAATGGGTCACGCTCGCGGCGCGCTCATATGCGCGGCTGCGCTCGCGGATATGCCCATTTACCACTACTCGGCGACGGCAGTCAAACGAGCTTTGGTAGGCACCGGGGCCGCCAGCAAACAACAAGTTGCTTCAATGGTCGTGCAGACGCTCCGGTTGCGGCACAGGTTCGAGCACGATGACGAGTCGGACGCGCTTGCGCTCGCCATCGCCCACGGCCGCCGCGCCGCCTCCGACGCTAATGTAGCCTCGCGAATTCATTCGCGGGCATCGAACGGCCGGCGAAAGCGCTGATGTTTTCCCGGATCGAAGGCATCCTTCGAGAGAAAACGCCCAGTTCGGCGCTGGTTGAAGTTGGCGGGCTCTCGTACGACATCATGCTGCCGCGCTGCGTCGTTGACAAACTGGCCAATCTCGGACCCGGAGATCCGATCAAACTCGAAATTTTTCCTTACCTGCAAATCGATGGCAACCGCGGTGAGTCCATGTTCGTTGGTTTCACCAATTCCATCGAACGAGAATTTTTTGAAGCGCTCTTGACTGTTGCGAGCATTGGACCGAAGACAGCAGCGAAAGCCTTCTCGCTTCCGATGGCCCAGATTGCCCGCTTTATCGACGCGGGCGACCAAGCCAGTTTGCGGCGTTTGCCGGGTATCGGCGGTCAGAAAGCCAAAGATATCATCGCAAAGCTTCAAGGCAAGGTCGCTCGCTTCGGCCTGATTCAAGGCGAAGCAGACGGGAAGAAGAGCGAACCGACGCCTGATTTTGTGGCCGAAGCTATTGAGGTGTTGCTCCAGTTGCAATATCGGCGAGCAGAAGCCGAGCGCATGGCGCGCGAGGCGCTCGCGCACAACAGCGGCATCACGACTGCAGAAGAGCTCTTGGGCGAGATTTACCGGCGCCAGCAGCCGGCGACCACGAAGGCTGCCCGCGACAACGGGAGTGCGCAATAGGTGCCAAAGAAACCAACAGTGCGCGGCGATGGTGCCGATGCGCCCGGGGAGCAGCCAAAGTCCGAGCACGTCCGACATCCCATTGTCGGCGCCGGCGAAAGCATCGAAGACGAAATCATTACCGTTACGCTGCGGCCGACGCGCTTTGATCGCTACGTCGGGCAGCGCGACGTTGTTGAGAATCTAAAAATCTCCATCGAAGCCGCCAAGCGCCGCGGCGAACCGCTCGACCACATCTTGCTGCACGGCCCGCCGGGTCTTGGCAAGACCACTCTCGCGAACATCATCTCCCGGGAGATGGAAGCCACGTTTCGGCAGGCATCGGGGCCGACGCTTGATCGGCCGGGCGACCTCGTAGGAATCCTGACGAACCTCGAGCGTGGCGACGTACTTTTTATCGATGAGGTGCACCGGCTCAGCCGGGTCGTTGAAGAGTTCCTCTATCCCGCGATGGAGGATTTTGCGATTGATTTTATGGTGGATAAGGGCGCCTATGCGAAGACGATCAAGATCAATCTCAAACATTTTACGCTCATCGGCGCGACGACGCGGCCCGGCATGCTCACGGCGCCGCTGCGGGAGCGTTTTGGCATCGTTCACCGACTCGACTACTATGGCGTCGACGACCTCTGCGCGATCGTTACGCACTCGGCATCGGTGCTCGGCGTCCGCATCGACGCGGAAGGGGCTCGAGAAATTGCGTCGCGCGCCAGAGGAACACCGCGGATCGCGAACCGCCTCCTACGCCGCGTACGGGATTTCGCTGAAGTGCGTTCGGCGGGCACTGTCGATCGAGATGTTGCCAAAGCAGCGCTTGAGCTCGAGCGCATCGATTTGCTGGGACTGGACCCACTCGATCGCGCATTCCTCCGCGTCTTGATCGAGCAATATTCGGGTGGACCAGTCGGGATCGCGGCATTGGCTGCGAGTTTAAATGAGGACGAGGGAACGCTCGTCGACGTCGTCGAGCCATTCTTGATTCAAATTGGTTTTGTCAATCGCACTGCGGCTGGAAGACGGGCGACGCCCAAGGCAAGGGAATACTTGGGAAAGCCCTCTCCGCAGGAGCACCCTCGGCTTCTGTGAGGCTTGTCGTCGGCTGCGTCGCTGCGCTTGGATGTCTGCTGAGCTGCGTCTTGCCAAGCGACGCTCAGACGCAAATGCGGATCTTGCTTTTAAAACACCAACTGCAAGCCGTGGTTGCATCCGCCGGCGGCCTCATCGTCAGGCCGTACTTGGCTGGGTCGGCGCCTTTGCTCACCCCAGACGTCACAACGGTCATCGACATCCGTCCCCAAGCCGATGGGCTCGTGCTCGCTGGGAGCATCGCAGCGCAGTCGCAGATTCTCATTACCCCTTTGACCGACATTGGCCTGACCCTCGACGGACAAGAGTACCGAGGCAGCATGCTCATCGTTCGCGACACCGATAACTCGCTGCGAGTCGTCGACGTCGTTGAGTTGGAACAGTACTTGTATAGCGTCGTTGGCAGTGAGGTTGGCGCGAGCACGCCCGCCTCAGCCTTGCAAGCGCAAGCGATCGTCGCCCGCACCTATGCGGTTGCGCACCTTGGTGCCCATGAGGATCTGGGATTCGACTTGCGCGCCGGCGACGCGGATCAAGCGTACAACGGCATCGATGCGGAATCAGACTCCGTCGTCAATGCCGTCGATGCGACGCGCGGGGTGGTCATGCTGTACGGGAACCATCTTGCGAACGCATATTACTCATCCTGCGACGGAGGTTTCACGTCAGACGGCCACGCGCTCAACGATCCGCAAACCTACCTTCGGGCGGTTCGCGACCCGTATTGCCCATTTTCGCCCTACATGGAATGGAGCGCCGACGTTCCAGCGGCAGCGTTGCTCAGCTCGCTCGCGGATACCGGCGCGCTGGCAGGCAGCATCGATGTTGATTCCCTGCAAGACGTTCGGCCGGGACCCTATGATGAATCCGGCAGACTTTTGTCGCTCGATCTTATCATTGCCGGACACTCTTTTTCCATCCCAGCCACAGTATTCCGGTCCGCAGCAGGAACGCGCCTCGTGAAGAGTACTCGTATTCACTCGCTCTCGTATGCTTCGGGTATCATTCGTGTGAGCGGTTCCGGCTACGGTCACGGCGTTGGTATGTGTCAGCTCGGCGCGCGCGGAATGGCGCAGGCCGGCCTCGGCGTCTACTCGATAATCAATTTTTACTATCCCGGAACGTTGCTGACGCAACTCGCCTCGTATCAGCGCCTTCAAATCGCGCGGACCTCGGACGCGCGAGTTTCCAATCGTTCCAGGCGAATGCTCGCGAATAAATTCGCGAGACGACATTGGCTGGGCCCTTAGAACTCGACCCGTACGCAACGGCGACGTACGAGTACAACTTACCTTCGGAGCTCATTGCTCAGCGACCAACCGATCGACGAGATCACTCGAGACTGCTTGCGGTGGGGGCGAGCGGCGAGCGCCGCCATCTCTCTTTTTCCGATTTGCCGTCGCTGCTGCGCTCCGGCGATCTGCTCGTTGCCAACAATGCTCGCGTCCTTCCAGCGCGATTCTTCCCGAAACGCCGCGGTGGTGGCGCAGCGCAAGTGTTGCTCTTGCATCCGGCCGATACGCCGGACACGTGGCTGGCCATGGCTCGGCCGGGCAAGCGCGTGAGGCCAGGAGATCGCCTACGCCTCGATGCTGACTCGGGTATCGAGATCCTCGACAGGGCGCCAGGTGGCAACCGTCTCGTTCGGTTTTACGGCATCGACCCGCAGGCTGCGATGCAGCGCTTTGGGGTTATGCCCCTGCCGCCGTACATCCGAAGCGCGCCTGACAACGCGCGCGAGCGCTATCAAACCGTGTATGCAACGCAACCAGGATCGGTCGCTGCTCCCACGGCTGGTTTGCATTTTACCGAATCGCTGCTCGCGCAGCTCCGCGAGCGTGGCGTCGGGTGGAGCACGATGACCCTCGACGTAGGACCGGGCACCTTTCGCCCCGTGAAGTCGGCGGACATCCGCCAGCATCTCATGCATGCGGAGCGCTACGAGATCGACGCCGGAACGGCCCAAGCCATCGCGCGGGCGCGGGAGAGCGGCAACCGCGTCATCGCGGTTGGCACCACGACGCTTCGGGCGCTTGAAGATTCTTTGCGTATGTCGGCCCGTGGCCAGGTCGAGGCGGGCGGGCGGTGGACGTCGCTGTTCGTTCATCCGCCGGACAAAATCGCGTCCGTCGACGCGCTTGTGACAAACTTTCATCTACCCCGATCGACGCTCTTAATGCTCGTGTGCGCATTTGCTGGAACAACCCGCGTTTTGGATGCATATCGGGAAGCGGTGGTCAAGGAGTATCGTTTCTATTCCTTCGGGGATGCGACGTTTTGGGAGCCGATCAAGGGTTGACGCGAATCGTCGCAAAGTCCGTGTACCACACCAATCCCGCACGCCCGCCCCCACGCCGGCGAACGTGCTTCCGGCGTGTGTAGTCGACATCCACGCTCTTAGCCCCGGCGCCTCTGCTATGTGCGGCCGCCAACGCCGCGGCCTCTTGAATCTGCTTTTGCACAAGCGGGATGCCATTTGTTTTCACGATCACGTGGGCGCCGGGAAGGCCGCGCGCGTGAAACCAGTAGTCGTTTGGACCAGCGACGGAAAAAGTTAGCCGCTCATTTTCTTTGGGCGAACGCCCAACGTAGGCGACGGCGCCATCGGAGAGCTCGACCCGCGGATGTGGCGCAGCAGTGCGCTTTGTCTTTTTCTCCTGTCGCTTCATGCCGATGGCGGCAGCAAGCTCTGCCATCAGGAGGCCGCGTTGCGCAGCGTCGAGATCGTCGCGCTCCGCTTCCCAAAGGAGATGCTCCCAATATTCCCTGTTGTTCTGCAATGTTTGCAGGCGAGCGCGCACCGGCGCCACACTGCTGCGAGCTTTCTTGTACTTTCGGAAGTATTCAGCTGCGTTTTGCTTCGGCGTGAGCAGTGGGTCGAGCGCCGTGCGCGCGCCGTCGGGCGCGATAAACTCTCGGCTGTTTGGCGGGATGTCGGAGAGATTCGCATAGATCGTCTCGCCCGCTGCGCGCCAGCGGTCGGCTTGCTGCGCCACATCGAGCGATCGCTCCAGTGATTGCACTTCCTGTTCGCAGCGCGCGAGCATGGTTTGAAGCCGCTTTTTGATTGTTACTCGCGGAGAACCGGCGACGCTGGCGGGCTGCTCGCGAAGTGCTCGCGCGGACAAATCGTTGAGTGACTCAATGGTACCCATCTGCCATGAGGGCCAGCTCAACTGGATGAGGTGACACAGAGCGACGGTCTCGCCCTCGGACCAAAAATAAACAGAACCCATACGCTCGAGGGCAGCTTCCACTTCCTGGCAAACGGCTGTCCACCCGAGCAACGCCGCATGCGCGCGCTGCGGCTCGCCTTGTGTTGTGAAGCGATGCACGACCTCCTTGGCAAGGGTAGGCGTACAGCGCGGATCGTGAGCCGCAAGCAGTCGCTCCCAGCCTTTTGCGTCGGCGTTACTCAACTCACGAGCAGCGACGATAAATTGAGCGCGATCCAACGTCGACCGTCTGGCTGGCGGAGGCTCGTACGACGAACCGACCGCAACGCGCCGCACGCCGCTTTGTGCAAATTGCTTTTCGGCAGCGACGATGACCCAGCTCTTTGCGTCGTGGCCTGCCCGCAGCACCAGAGCGTTTGCTTTGCGCGGTTGGATTTCGAAGACAAGCCGGCTCCGTGAAGGCACGCCAAAAGCTGAACGGGAACTTACATCGAAAATCATGACGCGATCGTGCGGCACGACGCTGACCGCTTCAATGCTTGCGCCGCGCAGCAGTGGCGCGACGTCCCCGAGCCATCCAGTTGGGCCGGATTCCTTTTCTGGCCGCGCGCATTCGTATGCGCCGACCATCGGATCTGAGGAATCCAGCCTAGCGTGCAAGGCAATGTGGACGCCGCGCCGATAACACAAGAAGATGACCCCGTGACGCAGAGTCTGGACGGACTGAATTCTCGCCCCGCGCAGCATGACGTCGAGTTCTCGCGCGAGGCGCGCAACAAGCCAAGAGTCCAGCGTCATGCGCGATCTTTCGACAAGGAGAGCAAAAAAATCGCGACCACAATGAGCAAGGGTGTGCTGCTCGTCCTTTCGGGACCCTCTGGGGCCGGCAAGGACACCATCATCGAGCGCCTGCGCCAGCTCGAACCCGGTGTCGCCTACTGCGTTTCCGCCACGACCCGGCCGCCTCGTCCCTACGAGATCGAAGGGGTGCATTACCGTTTCACAAGTCGGGACGAATTCGGTAGATTGGCCGCCACCGGTTACTTCCTTGAGACCCGAGAGTATGCCGGCAATTTGTATGGCACGCCTCGCGCAGCCGTGGATGAGGCGCTAGCCAAGGGCTGTGACTTGATACTCAAGCCGGAAGTGAATGGAGCACGCGCAATCAAGCGGCTGTACCCGCAGGCAGTGTTGGTTTTTCTGACCGCGCCAACGGAACGGGACCTGCTCCATCGGCTCGAGCAGCGGCACTCGGATAGTCAAAAAGAGATCGATGCTCGGCTTAATATTGCAGAAGAAGAAGTGCAGGCTTTGGCCGAGTTCGACTATAGGGTGGTCAACAAAGATATAGAAGCCGCAGTCTTCGACCTTCGTTCGATATTGACGGCGGAACGTCTCAAGGTCGTCCGATTGCCGGGGCGAACCGGCTCTTGATAAGCGGCAGTCACAGCCGCCCTCGACCGTTAGGAGCGAACTCTTAAAGCATGTGCGGAATCGTCGGCTATATTGGACCCCGCGACGTTGTTGCGGTTCTTCTCGATGGGCTGCGCCGCTTGGAGTATCGGGGCTACGATTCGGCTGGCGTTGCCGTGGTCAACGGTGGACGAGTTCTTGGTTCGAAGCGGGTCGGCAAACTCGCAAACCTCGAGCAACTCCTGGTAACGAGCCCTCTGCATGGGTCCGCGGGAATCGGCCACACCCGGTGGGCGACGCACGGACGTCCGTCAGATACGAACGCTCATCCGCACCTCGACTGCAAAGGGCGTATCGCGGTCATTCACAATGGCATCATCGAAAATCACCTAGGACTTCGCGCCGATCTCATCGCCAAGGGACACACGTTCACAAGCGAGACCGATACCGAAGTCGTCGCCCACTTACTTGAAGAGTACTACCAAGGCGACATCGTTGCCGCGGTTCGTCAAACGCTCAAAGCCGTCTCCGGCGCGTACGCGCTCGGCGTTCTCTGTGCCGATGCACCCGAGCAGCTGGTGTTTGCTCGCAATGGTGCTTCGCCACTCATCGTGGGGTTGGGCGACGGTGAAACCTTCGTCGCCTCTGATATTCCCGCGATCCTGAATTACACGCGGCGCGAGCTGATCGTGCAAGAAGGCGAAATCGTGGTGGTGACGCGAGAAGGCGCGACGATTTCAACCTTCGCCGGGCAAGAAATCAACCGCGAGGTTACGCAGATCAATTGGGATGTTGGGGCGGCGGAAAAGGGCGGCTTCAAACACTTCATGCTCAAGGAGATCTACGAGCAGCCCAAGGTCGTCAAGGACACGCTCGTGGGGAGATTGGGTGAGGACGGCAGCGTCAATCTCATGGAGTTGCGGATTCCCGACGAGCGCCTGCGGAGGATTCAAAAAGTCTCGATGTTCGCGTGCGGATCAGCATTTTACGCGGCCGCATACGGCATGTATCTCATTCGACAGCTGGCGCGATTGCCGGTCGAACTCGAACTTGGCTCTGAGTTTCGTTACTCTCACCCGCGTGGTCGATGGCAATACGCTGGCTATGGCTGTTTCGCAAAGCGGCGAGACCGCTGACACTCTCGAGGCCGTCAGAGTTGCAAAAGCAGGTGGCGCAATGCTGCTTGCCGTTACCAACGTCGTCGGTTCGGCTCTCGCGCGGGCGGCAGATGCGACACTGTACATGCAGGCCGGCCCAGAAATTGGCGTCGCCGCGACCAAGACGTTTACCGCGCAGTGCGTGGACATGGTCCTTTTTGCCATGCACCTGGCAGCGGTGCGTGGTACGGTCGACAAAGCCACGCTTCGCGAGCTTGGCCTTGCGTTGCGTGAATTACCATCGCTCGTCGATCAGGCGCTGAACGCGGACGAGGAAATAGCGCCGGTTGCCCGCCGGATTGCAAAGGCCAAGACCATGCTCTACTTAGGCCGGCATGTGAATTTCCCGATCGCCCTCGAAGGGGCGCTCAAGCTAAAGGAAATATCGTACATTCATGCTGAGGGGTACGCTGCCGGAGAAATGAAACACGGACCGATTGCCTTACTCGATGAGAATGTACCGGTCGTGGTCCTCGCCACGCGCGGCCCAGTGCAAGAGAAGATCCTGTCAAACATGGCTGAAGCTAAGGCCCGGGATAGCCGCATTATCGCCGTCGCCAATCCGCACGATGACGCGGCGATCGAAAACGCGGATATCGTGTTCACCGTGCCCCAGACGCATCATCTTATTCAACCGATCATCAACGTCGTGCCGCTCTATCTCCTAGCCTATCACATTGCCGATCGCAAGGGCTGCGACGTCGATCAGCCGCGCAACCTCGCCAAAACCGTCACGGTGGAGTGAGCGTGGCCGCGGACCTTCGGGCTGATGGACGGGCTGACGATCAACTGCGCCCGTTGTCGATCCGCACGGATTATCTGCGCTATGCGGAAGGTTCGGTGCTCATCGAGGCGGGGCACACCAAAGTTATCTGTGCGGCCACGGTAGACGAAAAGGTCCCGCCATTTCTCAAGGGCAAAGGCGGCGGCTGGGTGACTGCCGAGTATTCGCTGCTGCCTCGGTCGACCTTCGAGCGCACGCCGCGGGAAGCAGCTACAGGCAAGATCGGGGGCCGCACCCATGAAATCCAAAGGCTCATTGGGCGGAGTCTGCGCTCGGTCGTCGACCTGACGGCCCTGGGGGAGCGTACGATCTGGCTCGATTGCGACGTCGTCCAAGCGGATGGCGGCACGAGGACGACGGCCCTGTGCGGCGCGTTTGTCTCGATGTGCCTCGCGCTCGCGAAGCTTCGAGAAAAGGGCACGCTGCGTGGCTGGCCGGTCGTCGACTGGCTTGCGGCAACGTCGGTTGGCATCATCGCAGGCCGGGTGGCACTCGACTTGTGCTACGAAGAAGATTCGAAAGCTCAAGTGGACATGAACGTCGTGATGACCGGCGACGGGCGCTTTGTCGAGCTGCAAGGCACGGCCGAACAAATGCCCTTCTCGCGCGCCGACCTCGATCGGCTCCTGGCGCTTGCCAAGGCCGGCATCGAGCAGATCATCGCGCACCAAAAGGAATCGTTGGCTTCGTTCGGTCTCCCGCCATTCGGGCGCAAGCCGCTTGCGACGAAGGCCGGCAGCGGCGTTTAAATGAACGTGTCCGAACTGCTCGCGCTTGTCGACGCTTTTCACATCACCGACAAACGCTTGCTGCGCGCGCGCGCGCAGCTGGCCGCAACCCTGAGCGAGAAGACCGAACGTGAGTTTCGCCAGCAGGCGCTTCGGTATTTCGGAGCAGTTGCAAACGAAGCCCAGGCCCATGTGGCCGAGGTCGACCGCAAGCTTGATGACGTGTATCAACGGCAGTACAATTTGCACGCGGAACGGGCTGTAGCCCAGCGCCGCCTTGAAGGCGCCCGTACGATAGCGCAAGCCTTAAAAGAGACAAAGACCTAGCATGTTTCGAGCCTCGTTCTACCTTCGCACGTTGCCAAAATCATTTCCGCTGACGCGTCGTTTCTTCGAGTACGCGGGCGGGGTGACGTTGCTGCTCATCGACTCGGTTCGGTATATTTTGGCGCTGCGTTTCCGGCCAAGCGAGGTGGTGCGCCAGGCAAGCTTCTTGATCGTCGCGTCGCTGCCCATCATTTTGCTCACGTCGGGCTTCACGGGCTTTGTCATCGCCCTGGAAACAGCAGCTTCTGCACAGCAGTATGGACTCGTTAATATCATCGGCGGGAGCGTCGCGTACGGCGTGGTGCGCGAGCTTGGTCCACTTCTGACAGCCATTGTGGTCGCTGGCCGCGCCGGCGCCGCCATCACCGCTCAACTCGCCTCAATGGTGGTCACCGAGCAAATCGAAGCATATCAATCCATGGGCACAAGCCCGACGCGCGTGCTGGTTGTGCCCAGGCTGCTTGCCTGCATCATTGGCCTCCCTATGTTGACGGTCTTCGCGGATATGATCTCAGTCTGGGGCGGATACTATATGGCCTGGCTGCGCATTCACTTGCCGCCGAGCACCTACTGGATCTCCGTGCAGCAGTTCATCGACTTTACCGATTTTGAAAAGGGTTTGCTGAAGGCCGCCGTCTTCGGCATCATTATTTCTCTCATTGCCTGCTACGAAGGCCTGCGAACAGAAGGCGGAGCAGAAGGAGTCGGCCGCGTGACAACCCAGGCCGTGGTTACCTCGATCATTTTGATCTTCGCCTTTAACTTTGCGCTTTCGTTTGTGCTCTTCCGATGATAACGCAAGCGGGCGAACGCGAACTGCCCGGCCCCGTGACGCCGTCCGAAAGCGTCGCGGTGAGCCTCCAACATATCGATCTGGCCTTCGGACCGAAAATCGTCCTGTCGGATCTCTCGCTTGATTTCAAACGCGGGCAAGTCACCTCAGTGATCGGGCTCTCCGGAGCGGGGAAGTCAACGATCTTGCGCCTCATCGATGGCCTGCGACGGCCGAATGCCGGATACATCTTTATCAACGGTGAGAACATCGTTGGCTTGCAAGAGCGAGAGCTCAATGAAATCCGCAAGAAGATGGGATTTGCGTTTCAGGCGGCCGCGCTTTTTGACTCCCTCACCGTCGCACAAAATGTGAGCTTTCCGCTCTACGAGCACACGACACTGTCGCGCAAGGAGATCGATGAGCGCGTGGCCGACACGTTGGACGCGCTCGGCTTGGGAGACGTTGCAGACCGGCTCCCCGCGGAGCTCTCAGGCGGCATGCAGAAGCGAGTGGGATTCGCCCGTGCAATCGTGAATGACCCGGAAATCGTTCTCTTCGACGAACCGACAACGGGACTTGATCCGATCATGACCAATGTCATTACCGACACCATCAAGGCCATTCAATCGCGGTTGCATGCAACGAGCATCGTCGTTATGCACGACATGCCGTCTGTCTATGCGATCTCGGACAACATCGCAATGCTCTTTGAAGGCACGATTATTGAGGTCGCATCGGCCAAGGACTTCCGGCGTTCTCAAAATCCCATCGTCCAGCAGTTCTTGGAGGGAAGTGAAGTTGGTCCGATTCCCTTGTAGCGTCGCGAATTTATTCGCGACCCTCACGCATGAGTTGATCCCGTGACCGTCGCTTTTCGGGTCGGTGTTTTCGCCGTCTTGACCATCCTCGGGATTTTTGTTGTGTGGGCGATGCTCAGCAACTTTTCGCTCATGCGCAATTCCTACCAAATTGGCGTCCATTTCCGCGACGTCGTCGGCTTACAAGAGGGCAGCTCCGTGCAGCTGGCTGGCGTCGACATCGGCACCGTCGATAAGATCAGACTTTTGCCGGATCAGACCGCGAGCGTCATCTGTTCGATTAACGGCGACAATACCGTCTATCGAGGTTCCACCTTCACTGTGGCAACCACATTGACTGGACAGTCGACGCTCACCATTTTCCCTCCCGCCGACTTGTCGTCAGCGGTCCCATTACCCCGAAGGGTGCTTCCCGAGGGTGAGCAGCCTGAGGGTGTCGTTCCGCCGACGATCGCCGACCTCGTGTCCGAGGGGCAAAAGCGAATGAGGGATCTAGACAAGACGCTAGCGATCGTGAATGCCGAGCTTCCTGGAATGGTGCACCACTTCAATAACGTGGCGAAGCACACGGATGCGCTCGTCGTGCACGCTGATCGAAACTTCAACTTGCTCGGCGAGCAACTCAATACGACGGTCGCGAGCGTTAACGGACTTATTACCGGATTCCAGACCGTCCTCGCACAGAACGGACAAAACGTCACCGCCATGACGACAACCTTGCGCAAGCTGGTGGTCGGGAACGGGCCGAAGTTTGCCGCACTCATCGACGATCTCTCGGCCACAGCGGATAATCTTAACAAGACCATGGCGGCTGTCACTTCGATTGCCACCGATCCCACGATGAAGGCAAACCTGCTCAGTGCAACAGCAAATTTGAAAGACTCAAGCGAGAAGCTCAAGGCCGTTGCAACCGACATTCAGAGCATTACGGGCGACCCGCAGGTGCAGGGCGAGCTGCGCGGCGCGGTGCACAATTTGAGCGGCGCGATCGCCAAGGCGAACGCGATCCTTGGTACCTTTTCAACCGCACAGGGAACTGAAACGCCGAGTCCAGGTCAACCGCAAGGAGGAGCTGGTTCGCCGGGTCCGCGATCCGCGGCTGGATTCCGTATGGGTTCCTCATCTGGATCCGGGTTCGAGCTTGCGACAGCTCACGTGCGGATGACATGGAATAACGCTTCGCCCGGGCCAGCAAGCGATTTCAATCTCGAACTCTTGCCGCGCTTTCCGGTGCATCTCACCGTTGGCGCGAATGACCTTGGATATAAGACCACCTATAATTTTCTAATCAACCTACAAGATTCGCCGCGGCTGCAGTATTCATTTGGGGTCTTATACTCAAACTTGGGAGCGCAAGCGCTCTACCAGTCAGCCGGTCCATTCGGCATCGACGCCCGCCTCTACGACCCAAAGCGGCCAAAGCTCGATCTTTATGGAGATCTGCGCTTAGCACAGCGCTTGCAGCTTTTTTACGGCGAACGCTCGCTTCTGGGTCCAGCGAACTTGCGTGCACCAGCGCTTGGGGTTCAGTTTAACCTCTAGCATGCCAGAAATGCCCAACTCGGCGCGCACTAAATTGCGTCGCCTGCCTGACCAGGGTCGCTACGACCGTGAGACCGTCGATGCGATTTTGGATGCCGGGCTTGTTTGTCACGTCGGTTTCGTCGAAGATGGCTTGCCCGTCGTGATTCCCATGCTCTACGCGCGAGACGGCGATCGTGTCATCATGCACGGGTCATCAGCCAGCCGGCTCACGCGAGCGCTCTCGACCGGCCTTGACGCATGCCTCAACGTCACCCTTGTCGACGGGCTCGTCCTCGCTCGGTCTGCCTTTAATTCGTCGATGAACTACCGCTCTGTTGTCATTTTTGGCCGAGCGACCGCGATCGAGGATCCCGCCGACAAGACCCGAGCGTTACGTCTGTTCAGCGAGCACATCATGCCGGGGCGCTGGGATGAGATCCGGGCGCCGAAAGACATCGAGCTTGCCGCCACGTTCGTGCTGCAGATGCCGATAGAAGAAGCCTCGGCGAAGGTTCGGAGTGGACCGCCAAAAGATAATGAAGAAGACCTAGACCTCCCCGTCTGGGCTGGGGTTGTGCCATTAAAACTACGCCATGGTGAGATCGTCAGTGACACGCCTGATATCGGAATCCCACGCTACGTTGTCGACGATCCACGCTTCTAGTTAAGGAATCCATCCCGCGCCGCGTTAGGCCGCCGCTATTTTGTCTGGGTGTCCTTGTCGCGCGGGTGGGCCTCCTCGTAGGTCTGACGCACATGTTCAAGAGAGATGTTGGTGTAGATCTGCGTTGTGCTCAGGCTTTCGTGTCCGAGCAGATCTTTTATAACCATAAGATTGGCTCCATGCTCGAGTAAATGGGTTGCGAACGAGTGCCTCAGCGTATGCGGCGTTGCAGCGCCTTCGATCCCCGCAGCGCGTTTCATCGCATCGAATGCAAACCTTACGCCGCGAACAGTCAACCGCTCGTTGCGACGACCAAGGAAAAGCGCGTCTGTGGCGGCATTTGGACGCACGCCGAGGTATCGGTTCAGCGCGTGGAGCGCAGTCTTGTTAAACAGCACGAGTCGCTGCTTATTGCCTTTTCCAGTAACGCGCATGAGACGCCGCTCGCGGTCGACGTCGCGGATGTTTAACCCCACGAGCTCTCCGATGCGTAGCCCGGCGGCGTACATGACCTCGAACATCGCGTGATCTCGCGAGTACAAAAACTCGTCATCTGGGTGCACCCGCGCCGCCAGCAGTTTGCTAACCTCTCGTTCCGAGAGCACCTTCGGCAGTGGTCGCCCGCCCTTTGGGCCCGGAAATTGATCAAATGGGTTTTCCCGGATAAGATTTTTTCGCCGCGCGAACCTATAGAAGGCCCGAATCGAAGCGAGCCGTCGTTTTACCGCGGCGCGGCTGTACCTACGCTTCCCCATCATTGTCTGAACGTAACGACTGACATCTTCGCGTCCTGCCCTTAGCAGTTGCCGATCCGTGGTATCCTTGCCTAAGAATCTTGCAAAATCACGCATGTCGGCTGGATATTCCACGGCCGTACGCACCGCTAAACCACGCTCGTACTGAAGGTACGTGCCAAATTGGTCGACGGTGAGCAGACGCTTTTCTTGCGCTGCCTCCCGGGAAGCCCGGCCAGATCCAATCCGCTCAGTCACAAAGCGCCGTTTCGCGGGCCCTAGGATCTGTATCCTCTAATCAATGTTTGGGGATATAGGAGCAGCTTTGTCTTCCCGCTGGACCCCGCGGGTACTCGCGCATCGCTCCGGGAGCCCTTCTGCTCCATGAACCGTACAAACAAAGGAAACTGACGGTGGCAGCGTAGGACGCCCCAAGGAGCGAATTTTCTAAGGACGCTATGCAGCACCCGCCACCGGAAACTTTGCGCGATGCGCTACAAACCGCCCTGAAGCGCCGAACAGGAGCCATTTTGGCGACGGTCTCAGCGGAAGGGATCCCATCCACAGCCTTCTGCAGCTGGATCGTTTCCGCAGCTCCCGATAGGTTGGCGCTCGCTTTGGATTCCCGCAGTACGGCGCACCGAAACATCGGCGCCGGCACTGCCAAGGTAGCGCTGGAAATTCTCGCTGACAACCTCATTCTGGCGGTCCGCGGAGAGGCGAGGATCCTCAAGGAGCAGCTGCGCACGGTACCATTTCCGTGTGCCCTTGTCTCCGTGGAGATCGCTGAAATTCGAGATCACGGAGTCGACGGGGTCGTGTTCACTGCTCCAACCTACCTGTTTGCCGATGGCAAAGAACACCGGGGCGAAGTGGAAAACGCCATCTTTGAAGAGCTTGCGCAGCACAAACCGACGCGCGAATAAATTCGCGCGGCTACACGGGTCTCTTGGCGGTTATAATCCCGGAATCGAAACCCTGCGTGCTCAAGCCTCGATTGAACCGGGCGTGCTCGACCTTCATGCAACGGTCGACCACGACGTCAAGGTTTGCCTGATCGGCCCGCTCGATGGCTTTCGCGTTGACGACGCCGTACTGAAACCATATCGCCTTGACGCCAGCGGCTATCACTTCTTCTACTAACGCCGGTAAGGCATCCGGACGCCGAAAGACATCGACAACATCAGGCACGCCGTGTGCGCTGACCAACGCGGCTAGCGATGGATAGCACTGGGTACCATCAACCGTGCTGTAGGCTGGGTTGACGGGCCACACCACATATCCGTGAGTTTTGAGATAGCGCACAACAAAATAACTTGGACGTGCGGGATTATCGCTCGCGCCGACGACGGCAACGGTCTTTGCTCTGCGTAGCAATTGCTGGCGCTGCGCTGGGCTAGTAAGAATCATGACGGACTAACTGGCTGCTCGGGTCGCCGCGGCCAACCCTTGCTGCAGATCCCACGTGAGGTCGTCTGAATCTTCCAATCCCACCGAGAGCCGGATCATGTCGGGGGTGATGCCCGCTGCGGCCAGTTCCTTCTCGCTCAGCTGCGAGTGAGTCGTGGAAGCGGGATGAAGGACCAGACTTTTGGCGTCTCCCATATTGGCCAAGTGACTCCACAATTCGAGTGCTTCGATGCATCGCTCGGCGCCTTCGCGCCCACCAACCACGCCGAACGTGACGATGCCTCCAGCCCCAAGCGGCAGATACCGTTGTGCAAGCGGGTACTCGGGACTCGATGGCAGCCCAGGATAGCTCACCCATTTCACTCCGGCGTGTCGTTCCAAGAAGCGTGCTATATGCACGGCGTTCTTCACATGCGCCTCCATGCGCAGCGCCAGGGTCTCCAAACCTTGCACCAAAAGCCACCCGTTCATCGGGGAAAGACATGCACCAACGTCGCGCATCACTTCCGCTCGCGCGCGAGTCAGGAAGGCATACTCGTTAAACGTCTCTGTAAAGCGAACGTGATGGTAGCTGGGGCTCGGCTCGCTTAAGAGGGGATGCTTGCCAGCTGCCCAGTTGAATTTTCCGGATTCCACCAGCACCCCCGCGATCACTGTTCCATGACCGCAGATATACTTCGTGGCCGAGTGAAGGACGATATCAGCACCGTGCTCGATCGGTCGGCATAAGTACGGCGTCGCGAACGTATTGTCAACGATCAACGGCAAGCCCGCTGGGTGAGCAGCGCTCGCCAGCGCCTCGATGTCAGCCACGTTTCCTGATGGGTTGCCGATGGTTTCCACAAACAGCGCCTTTGAGTTCTCCTGGATTGCGGCCGCCATCGCCTTTGGATCCGAGCCGGGCACAAAGGTCGTCTCGATTCCTAAACGGCGCAGCGAAACGCTGAACTGCGTTATAGTTCCACCGTAGATATTCGAGGACGCAACCAAATGGTCGCCGTTTTGCGCCAGCGAAAGGATCGCGACCAGCTGCGCCGCCTGCCCCGATGACGTGGCCAGAGCTCCCAGCCCGCCTTCCAAGCTTGCGATCTTCTCCTCGAACGCTGCAACGGTTGGGTTCGAGATGCGGCTATAGACATTGCCGTAGGTGCGCAGCGAAAACAACTCTTTCGCGTGTGCGATGGAGTCAAAAACAAAGCCCGTGGACATCTCAACGGGCAACGAGCTTGCGCCACTGACAGCGTTCGGTGGCGTGCCCGCGTGCAGAGCGCGCGTCCGAAAACCAAAGCTCCTATCCTGGGTCATGAGACGCTCAGTTTTGGAAGCCATAAGCGAAATCATGCGGTTCGAGAAAAACAACGGGCGATTTTCCAATCGCCGGCTACAAACACAGGGCGAGCCTCTAAATCGTGACGCGCACAACCTCTTGCAGCGTTGTGTCGCCGTTCGTCAACCGGCGCAGCGCGTCATCGCGCAGGTCGTTGAATCCCTTCGCCGAGACGTAGTCGAGCAGTTGATTTGAATCCGCGCCTCTAGCGATCAGCCGGCGCAGCCCGTCATCAACCCCAATGACCTCGTGCACGCCGAGGCGGCCGTAGTAGCCAGTGTCATGGCAGTGCCGGCAACCCTTGCCGCGGCGCAGCGTGGAAGGCGCGACCAACGGCAGGAGCTCCTGCAGCAACACGGCTTCGTCTTCTCCTACTTCGTACTCGTAAACGCAGCGCGAGCAAATCTGACGCATCAACCGCTGGCCGACGACGCCAATCAAGCGACGATCCGATGAGTGCAGGATCCACACCGATGTCAACCAGGCGCGTGATCGCTTGGACGGCGCTGTTCGTGTGCAGCGTCGAGAGCAGCAAGTGGCCCGTCAACGCAGCCCGGACCGCCAAATCGGCAGTTTCGCGATCGCGGATTTCACCCACGTAGATGACGTCTGGGTCTTGCCGCAGCAGCGAGCGCAACACCGAGGCAAACGTCAGGCCTCGCTTAACATTGATCTCCACTTGGTTCACGCCACCCACGCGATATTCGACTGGATCTTCGATCGTCGTGATGTTCGTAAGTCCGTCGTTAATTTCTTGAAGGCACGCAAACAAGGTGGTTGACTTGCCGCTGCCGGTTGGACCGCAGCATAAGATCATGCCGTACGGCCGCTTGACCAGCGGCGAGAAAATCTGGTAATTTCCCTCCGAAAACCCAATAGCGGTTAGGTCTTTGAAGGCGGGGTTTTTTTCAAGCAGCCGGATGACGATCTTCTCGCCATTGACCGTTGGCATCGACGCGATGCGGAGATCCGTCTCCCGCTTGAGGTAGCGCATCGATGCACGGCCGTCTTGCGGAACGTGGCGAATGGTGATGTCCATGCGCGCCATGATCTTGATGCGCGATACCACCGCCGGATAAATCGGGCGCGGCAGCTTGCGGATTTCCTGTAAGCACGCCATCGATGCGGAAACGGACGCGTACCGTGTCGTGGTAGGGCTCCAAGTGGATATCGCTTGCTCGATACTCGGTGGCGGTGCGCAAGAGGGATTCCACGAGCGACACGATCGGCGTCGCATCCGACATCTTGCGCAGGGTCTCGAGGTCCTCGACATCTTGGTGCTCTTGCCCCAGACCCTCGGCGGCTATCGTGGGCAAGCCTTGCAGCAGCCGGTCGACGGAATGCAAGCGTGGTCCCGTGATAGACCTCATCGATTGCTTTCTCGACGTCTTCGATCAGCGAAAACCGTATCTCAACTTGGTGCTTCGCGCGCAACAAAATGAGGTCGAGGGTAGGCAAGTCAAGCGGGATCGGCCATGGCGACGGTCAGCTTATCATCGATCAGATGGACCGGGACGATATAACCGGTCGTGGCGACGCTGACTGGAATCGTGTCGGAGCAATTTGGATCGGGTCGGTTGCGGCGCTAGATCGATGTATGGTACACCGAAAATGGAACTCAGAAAATCATCCAACCCATCGTCGGTACTGAGGCCCAACTCGACGATCGCCTCTTTCAGTGGCCGACCCTCATGCAGACGCGCATACAGCAACTTGTCGGTATCGAGGGGTGACGATTTGTGCGCTTGCTCGATGCGGCGAATGATTCGCATGTAGTACGCATGATGCGTAGGGGTGAGCGGTTCGCTCCCTTGCGCGCGAATGTCGCCGTCGAGGGGCTTCGGCAAAAACTGCTCGCCGTTCGACGGCGAGTAGATCGCTTCAAACAGCGAAAACGCTCGCTCGGATCCAAGGTTTTGGAAATGGACCCCATAGATGGTTGCGCCCTTCTGGGCCGGGTTCGCGCCAAACAACTTCGATCGGCGCGCGCACTTGCTCGCCGCTTGGCGATCGCGATCTGGGCAACACCGTGGGTCCCGATGGAGAAATCAGCGCTGGTTGACAAGCCGCATGCCTCCAGCGCTGATGTCCGAGGCTAGTCCCTCTGCCGTTGTGCCGTCGTCGGTCCGTATGCTGACGGGGAGCTTGATGCGGCGCCGTTGATATCGGCGCCGGACGCGTTCTTGTTTTCGCCGCGCGTTTCAAAAGGAGACGTTCCTCCAAGCGGAGAGCAAAGTCTCAAGAGTAGGGCTTCAAATTCTCGACACGGTCAACGTCCGCAGACCGACGATGCCCCAGCGCTCGCTTAGCTATATGACAGCATCGGACGACGGCATGTGACAGAGCCTTAGTACGTGCTTCCAAGGTCTACCGTCCGCATCGCTGTCCCGCAGATAGGCTTAGCCAGGGCTCCGACCAATTCCCGCACGGCTTCGGCGCTCTTGCCCAAAGCCCGCTCTTCTTCTGCCGTCAGCTTGACCTCAAAAATGCCTTCTAGGCCCTTGGCGCCCAGTTTACACGGTACGCCGACGAACAGGTCGCGAATGCCAAATTCGCCTTGCAGATAGGCCGCGCAGGGCAAAATCTTGTGCTTGTCTTTGAGGATGGCGTCGACCATCTCCGCAGATGGCCCTGGAGGGCGCGTAATAGGCGCTCCCTGTCTTTAAAAAGGCCACGATCTCACCGCCGCCGCCGGCCGTTCGCTTGACCAGCCGGTCGATCGTTGCGGCATCCATCAGCTCGGTGATTGGGACGCCCGGCTACCGTCGAGAAGCGGGGTAGCGGGACCATCTGGTCCCCATGGCCGCCCAAGGACAAATGACGTGCACGTTCTCCACGCTGACGCTAAGCTCGGCAGCGATGAAGGTGGAAAAGCGCGCCGAGTCCAGCACGCCGGCCATGCCAAGGATGCGCTCTCGCGGGAAGCCGCTCTTGCGTCGAGCAACTTCGCACATCGCGTCGAGAGGGTTGGTCACGATGATGAGAATGCAGTTGGGCGAAAGCTTGACAACCTGCTCTGTCGCCGCGCCGACGATCTCCGCATTTGCCCGCAAGAGATCGTCTCGGCTCATACCTGGTTTGCGAGGAAAACCGGCGGTGATGACGACGATGTCGGAATTCGCCGTTTTCGAGTAATCGTTCGCGCCCGTTATCGAAACGTCGCTGCGCTCGATGGGCATAGCCTCGAGCAAATCCAGCGCCTTGCCCTGCGGCACTCCGTCAACGACGTCGACCAAGACGATATCGGCAAGCTCTTTGGCGGCCAGCCAATGGGCTGTCGTGGCTCCGACGTTGCCTGCGCCCACAATGGTAACTTTTTTCCGCATGAGATTGCTCCTTCGGCAAACTATCTAGACTTTTCCCGCATGCCTTTTTGAGCTTGTTTGGAGTGGACCTTTACCCCATGCGCGAATGGTCACAAAGTAAGAGAGGGTGCGCCAGAATGACGACAGCAGCCATACCGCCATCTGCCCCGGCCGGACTCCGTGGAGTCGTCGTCGGAGACACGCGGATCTCGTACGTCGATGGCGAGCGCGGGCAGCTCATTTACCGCGGTATCGACATCCATGACCTCGCGCGGGCTTCCACCTTCGAAGAAGTTGCCTACCTCCTCTGGTTCGAGGCGCTCCCCACCCGCGAGAACCTTGAAGCATTCCGCGCCGATCTTGCCCGCCGCCGCGCGCTCCCAGAGCCAGTCGTGCACATTCTCGGCGAGGTACCCAAAACCGCGACGCCCATGGACGTCCTTCGAACGGCCGTCTCGGCGATCGCCTCTTCGATCCACACGCCAAGGAGATGACGCCCGAGGCGAACCTCGAGAAGGCCAAAAGACTAACGGCGGTCTTTCCGACGATTCTCGCCTCCTTCTATCGCTTAAGCCAAGGCCAAGAGCCACTTGCCCCGCGACCCGAACTCAACACAGCATCAAATTTCCTTTACATGTTCCACGGATCGGAGCCCGACCCCCAAGCGGCGCGCTTGCTCGACGCGGCTCTCGTGCTTCACGCCGACCATGGCATGAACGCATCGACCTTCGCCGCCATCGTCACCGCTGCGACGCTGGCTGACATGTACGCCGCAGTGACTTCTGCAGTCGCTACTCTGAAAGGCCCGCTTCATGGCGGGGCCAACGAAGGTGTGATCACCAATCTCATCGAGATCGGCGACCCCTCGAAAATGCATTCTTGGGTCGAGCAAAAGCTCGCCAAACACGAGAAGATCATGGGCTTTGGTCACGCGGTCTACAAGACGAACGATCCGCGCGCCATCGATCTCAAGCAAATCGCCAAAGAAGCGGGAGAGCGCGCCGGCGCGACGCAAGCTGGGTCGACCTGACCGAGCTCATGGAGCGCACGGTTTGGGAACAAAAGAAACTCTACGCGAACGTCGATCTGTATAGCGCTTCCGTCTACTACACGCTGGGAATCCCGCCCCCATATTTTACGCCGGTGTTCGCCATGAGCCGCATTACCGGCTGGTGCGCCCATCTCATCGAGCAGTACGCCAACAATAAGCTCATCCGTCCGGGCGAGAACTACGTCGGTCCGCGCAACGTGAAGTACGTGCCGATCGGTGAGCGCAAAGCCGACGTCCCCGTGTAGGGGGCGATTGGAAAATCGCCCCTTTCGTCACAACGTCTGCTGCATCATGAGCGGGCTGGAAGGCAGCGCGCTTCCACCACTTGGTTCCATGCTAAACGCGATAACGTCACCGCTTTGCACGCGCATGGGGATGATCGTTTCCACGCCGTGGCCGGGCATGACGATGCCGGCCCTATGCATCTTGCCCTTGCGGACGAGCCAGACCTGATACACCATACCCGCTTTCAGCGGGGGCATGTCCGTGACGATCATCGCGTGGGAGACATGCGGCGGTTGGATGATTTTGTAGGGCATCCGTTTGCCCGTCTTGCTTAAACTGAAATCCCAGACTTTAGAATCATTGATGATCTCGACAGCCTGCGACAGCTCTTCGGTACTGACGGGGTACACTGCATAGGAACCATTCGCGATCGATCGGCTAACAGTCTCAGCGGCGGGGTAAACTGACGATGACGAGCGCGCCACAAAAGCGAGCATCCGATTGTGTTCGCCCGTCACGCCAATGAAGATGCCTGCCACGACGCACGCGGCTGCCAATCCCAACCAGCCTGCAACACCCGCCCATGAAGGAATCGGCCGATGCCAGAAATCTCGCTTTGGTTCATGCTGTTCCGATGTCACCACGGCTCGACGAAGAATCGCGTCTGCTTGATCTTCTCCTTTGCTTGCGGCGAGGATGCGTGCTTTGAGATCGGTTGAAGGTTCCACGGATGAGGCCGCAAGCGGAAGCACAGAGACGACCTGCTTGAGTTCCGCGATCTCCTTACGGCATTCCGAACAGGTAGCGGCATGCGCCTCCACCTGGTGCGCCTCCTCTGGGGCCAGCGCGCCAAGAACGTACGCACCCGCACTCTCGCTGACGTGCACGTCGTCATTCATGAACTTGAAGCTCCAATCTCTTGCGAAGCAAGCATCGAGCGCAGTTTCTGCAATCCGATGCGCATGCGACCTTTCACGGTCCCCAGCGGCACGCCCATAAGCTCAGCAATCTCCGACTGCGTGTAGCCTGAAAAATATGCAAGCTCGATGCTCTTCTTTTGTTCCACGGGTAGTCGCGCAAGAGCATGTCGCACGATATCGCCCCGCACATTAGTCCACGCCTGTTGCCAGATACTCGGAGCTTCAAGTTCTTCTCGATCTTCCGGAAGGTCCTCATAGGGAATCGTCGTCGAGGGCGCAGCGCTACTACGCAGCCGGTCGATAGAACGGTGATGCACGATGGCCAGAAGCCACGTTCGCGGCGCGCCACGTTCTCGCCGGTAGCTCGCGGCTTGGCGCCAAACAGAGAGGAAGGCGTCCTGTACCACGTCCTCGGCTGTGCCTCGATCGCCCACGATTCTGTAGGCAAGAGAATATGCGACCTTGCTGTAGCGGTCGTAAAGCTCTTCAAGCGCCGAAAGGTCGCGCTGCGCCAAAGCGGTGAGAACTTGCTCGTCGGTGCGTCGGCCTGCGGTCAAAGGGGCTCCCCTCTACCCAATGACATTGATACGTTTTTCCAGGGGCCGTGGTTCATTGGAGCAAGCGTACCTTGAGCGGTACGCATCACGCTGGGGCGGTAGGACTCGAACCTACGCATGCCAGATCCAAAGTCTGGTGCCTTACCAACTTGGCGACGCCCCATCAATGGCGTGAACCCTTATTCTATCGGCCTTTCTGCTCTTCCCGTTGGCCCGACGTCGCTTAAACGACCAGTCAAGCTGCCACGGAAATGTTACCGTTCTTTCGGAAACGCCGCATTAGACCTCTGCAATCGGTGCGGTAGATTATTATGTTGCGCTACCGCGAAGTCAACGCTTTCTAGCATTGCTCTGCGCACCGCTTTGATGTCATCGAGTCGAACGATCCAAACATCCCAAAAAGCAGTCCGTGTTATCCGGCAAAACCACGCGGTGTTCATCAACGCTCCAGCCACGTAGGTGATGGTAGAAGCGAACGCCGCGCCGCTCATGCCGAAGCGAGGAACAAGGGCGAAACACATGAGCGCCTGGACCACGATCATCGCGATGTTGACTATGGAAATGATGAGCGGCCTCCCCACTTGGAGGATGAAGAACGCGGCGAAAGTACCCGCGGTCGAGAACGCGACGATGCCAGGTATGAGGATACGGAGGGGTGTCGCGGCTTCGCGAAAGCGCGTTCCATATACCGCGTCGATGAGCCACGGTCCAACGATAAACGCGACGATAGAAACCACTGCGACGAGAGCAGTGCAGGTTCGAATGACTTTGGCCGTCATGGCAGCGGCAGCCGTTGCATCGTTGATCCCGATATCGCGGCTAATGGCTGCGGTAATAGGACGGGTCAATGAGAAAAGCTGCTCGCCAAAACCCACAGCAATTGAGTAGATTCCGAAAGTCGCGGTTCCCATAAGGGCGATCAAGATGATGGAGTCAATGCGGTAGTTCACCGCTCCCAAGAAAAGATTCACGCTCGATTGAGTTCCAAAGCGGACAAGGCCGGAGGTGATGTGTCCTATCGGTACTTCGCGCGAGCTCCGGCGGCTGAGCGCAAACACGTGCCAGATCACCACAAAAGCTGAACCGTAGAGACAGATAACCCACGCCCACAACGCACCGATTGCACCGCCGCGAAAGACGCTGACCGCGGCGAGGACCGCAAGCAAGGTGGCGAGTGCCAGAGCCATCGATTGCACGTTGAGATTGCGTAAGCGGCCAAGGCCGACGTAAAACCCGCCCTGCCACACGAGGACGATGGAGGGTGGCACGGCTGCCACGAAGATCGAAAGCACCGGATTCCAACCGCGCAGCAGACCCCAACCTAACGCGCCGATCCACGTCAGGGCCGAAATCGACAACAGCAGTAGCCCGGCAGATGGCAAGAGTTCAGAGACACCTCGGCGCTGCTTGGTCAGCGCGTAAGTGATCGCAGTGCCAATGCCAGCCGGTGCGACCATCACGATCGAAACCAGCATGATCGTGCCGCTGTACGCGCCCTTGCCGGCGGGACCAAGCCACTTCGCAGCCACAATACCGGTGACCACCGAGAGCACGGTGACGATCAAGCGCGCGACGAACGTTCGTAGACTATTCTGGGCGATCGTTGCGCTGGGAGCAGTCGAAGTCACGAGCGGGTCATGGACGTCGCGGCGACAGCGCTGGTGATGATTCGTCCAACGAGCCGGTATGCAAAGCCCACGGCCGACGTCACGACGTCTTGTTCGGCTTCCGGAGTTGGCAATGCTTGGCGGGTGGCCGCTCCCCAAAGCTTGCCACCGTTCCTGTACCATGCGTCGGTGAATTGCGAGCGGTCCCGAATATATGGCGAAAGATCTTCGCGTCGCATCACCCACGCGAGGTAGCGTTCGACCTGCGGTGTCATCTGAGGCTCAAAGCCTGCCATTTTGCTGCTGAGCGCAACAACGGATTGCAACGCAATAGGCTGCCAACGTTCGGAGAAAATTGCCGCTGAAACGCGCTCCGGCATGTCGCTTTCGCTACGCAAGATTCTTGACAGGATGATGGCGTCGTGCAAACGTTTGACGCCTGCGCCATGTATCGCAAGATGCACTGCGCTTCCAACCGCATCAAGACAAAAAGCTTGTGCACCCGGTGCGCCGACGCGTTCGAAGTACGGTTTGCACGCTTGCCAGTCCGTCGGCATGGAGAGCATACGGGGTGGGGCAAGCTGCACGTGAAGTTCGACCGGAAGTCCCGGACCTTGCGGGTGGAGCGGCGCGATGTGATGATGTCGTGCCCCGTAGCGCGCGGCCGATCGCATGGGAATCCTTGCGCGGTAACCCGCGCGTTCCAGCGAGGCGGCCCCCGTACGCACATCGTCCTTAGAAATGAGAATGTCGAGATCGTACATCGTGCTGTAGTCAGCTTCTTTGTCACCCCGAAAAAGGCGCGCCGCGCCTTTGAGAAGCACGAAGGGAACAGTCGCTGTGTCGAGCGTTTCAATGAGCTGCTTTAGCTGACTGCGCACCGCATACGCCTGGATTGCCGCCTTGCTTGCGTACTCGCGTGTCGCGTCGGCTAGCGCCTCTGCGTGAGCGTTGCGGACGCCGAGTTCCAATATCCCACGCCTCAGATAGCCCAGGCAGCGATGGCGCGAGGCTGCTCGCAGCAGCGCTTGCCGAGGCGTCGCCTGCAACGCGTTGGCTAGATCGATCGGGCTACGTTGTTCGATCGCTGTGGCGGCCGCAAGCAGCGCGGCAAAGGCTCCTCGTTCGCTTCCTCGCTGTTCTTTCATGGCCGAACGTCTGCACAAGCGAGCGGCACCTCTTTAATCCTCGCGTACATAACCTCCGGTGGTCCCTCGAAGAGCCGTCCATTCACTGAGACCCACGCATGACCGCGCAAGCGCTCCAGTGGGTCTTCTTTTTGCTCGATTCCGAAGTGAATGTTGACGCCATTAGTCCCCGCGTCAAGAAAACGATACAACGTGAGGGCGCGAACATAACAATTGTCTCTCGATCGCAGCACGGTGAAGCGCAGGCAGAATTGGCGCAGACGCTGGATCCTCTCCAAACTCGCCTCAGCGTTGTCCGCCTTCGGCCGCGGAAACGCGCGCAGCTCATCAAGAAATACACGCAGATTGCGCCGGCGCAGCATTTCAGGCGCGCGCCACATGAAGAGGCAGATGGACGACGCGAACCAAAAGTCCGAAGGCTTGCGAAATATCCTCCGCAGTCGTTGCGCAAATCCCAGCGGCGTCCACTTGGGCGCGAGCGTTTTCCCTACCATCGCGCGCGGTCTGGCCTGCCAAGCCGAGCCCGCAGGAAGCCTAAGTGCTGCGCGAACCGCTTGACGAACATGCCGCGATTGTAGAGCTGTTCCTTGTTTCGCGCGGGGAGCCAAGCGCGCAGTCCGAGGCTCCCGATGTTGCCCCACGTACGAAGCTCGTGCATGAGGGTCCAATCGCATTCGTCATGATGGTGGATGATAAACTGCCCATAGCCCATGCCATACGAGTACTGCTGGCGCCAAAACGCCTTCCAACTCTCGCGGTGGCGATGAAACACAAGCGATCGCGGCTCGTACACAAAGGGACCGTCGTCGGCGTGGGTGATGCGCCAATGCAGATCACAAGCTTCGTACGAAATGTAACGCTCGTCGAAACCACCAACCTTTTCTATAACGCTTCGCCGGTACATGAGATTCGCCGATGGCGCAAATGGGAATTTCGGATGCGCAAGATAGTGCTGGGCGTCCAGGCTGCCAGCAAGATCGCAAAAACTCGCCGCCGCAGTGCGGGACTGAAATCCGACTGTTTTGCCGGCAGCCCCGACCGCTGGTGCAGAGGCGCCTGCATCCATGGCCGCTTTGACAAGCAGACGAAGCCACGATCGTGCTGGCACGCAATCTGCATCCGTGAAGGCAACCCATTCGCCCGATGCAGTGCGAAGCCCGGCGTTGCGCGCCGCACTCGCCCCTGCGTTGTGCTGTCGAATGACTTGGGCACCAAACGATTGAGCAACATCTCTTGTAGCGTCGCTCGAACCGTCATCGACTACGATCACCTCGTACTGCGATCTCGGCATGTCCTGGCCGCATACCGCACGCAGGCAATCGCCAAGAGTCTTCTCGGCATTATAGGCCGGTATAACGATGCTTGCCGAGCTCATCGTGCTGCCGCGCCTCGCCGCTCGTGGTAATATTCGTCAAAAAAGCCTTGAGCGAAGTTGCGTGACCACACGAAATGGCAGTGGGAGAACTCGACCTGTCGAGCCGTAGCAAGGCGGACTGCTTGGCCGCAACGTAACGAAGCGGTGATAAGCGCACGCAGTGCAAGCCGGCTTTTGATCTTTGCGGTCTTGATGGCATCCCAGCCCACTTCGTCGCTATAGCGAAGGTACATCCGCGCTACGCCCTGCCCGTACGAGCGAGCGAGCGCCACGAGCTCCTGTTGCGTTCTGCGCACGCGATGAAAAAGTATTGCGTTCGAAGCGTAGGCGATGTCGGCAGGATACGCCTTCAGCACGCGATGCGAAAAGTCGACGTCTTCTGCGGTCATCAGCTCTTCGGCCCAACCACCCACGGCAAGTGCTGCACTTCGACGAACTGCCATGTTAAGCGAAGGCACGAACGGAAACGGCAATCGGCTGATGGCACGATCCGTCTCATACAAACCTGCCCCCGCGATGTAGCGCTCGACTGCAGTGCTCGGAGGGAAGATCAGCGTTCGCCCGGCAGCAAGCACCACCGCAGGGTTGGAAAATGGCGCAATGAGATTTCTCAACCAGGTGCGGGTTGGCATCGTGTCAGCATCAAGGTGGACAATGACGTCGCCCGTCGCGTGGTGCAGGCCGTGGTTACGGGCCGCTGATGGGCCGCGCTTGTGTTCAGCGAGCAACCCAACGCCGAAGAAGCGTCGCACTACATCGGGCGTCCCATCGGTCGATCCGTTATCAACCACGATGATCTCGAGGTTTGAAGGCGCATCTATCTGACGCACGAGTGCATTGAGCATGTCGCCGATTGTCGAAGCCGCGTTGTAAGCGGGGACAATGACGCTGACGCTTGTCACTGCAGTTGTTCAATCGCGCCTTCGAGCGCCGCCAGGAAGTCTGGATCGTGGTATGCATCTGTTGGAACTTCGACGGACAAACCTTGCAGATGCGTAGAGGCGCGCGCCACGGTAGAGACGATCTCGCTGGCGGTCCCGCGCTCGGATGGAATCACGGTTTGCCGCAGCAATGTCGTCAACACCTCAGGCTGGCCTAGTGGCTCGATGAGCGCATTGGCGGCGTCCGTGCGTCGCTGGAGAGAGATGAGGACAGACGGCGTGGCGGTCTGTGCGGGCGCATGCGACCAAATCGCGGCGACGCTGACTTTTCGTTTTTCAGTCCACACAGAATAGCGCGGTAGCTGTTCGAGATCGCCGACTTCTGGGAACCATTCGCGGCTTTTTGGGTGCAGATTGAACGTGTGCAAAAGCGCCGCAACCTCGGGCAGACCGTCGCGCATGCGGAGCAGAATCTTGTCATCGCCTAGCACTCGCCAGCCGCGTCTGACCAATGCAGCGGTCAGTGTCGTTTTGCCACCCCCGGTCGGCGCGCACACGAGCACACACGTTTTGTCCTTGAGCACTCCGGCAGCGTGAATCGGCGTCCAACCGCCACGCCTCCAGCCGGTTGTCAAAACGAGACTGATGACATCTTCAAGTTCCTCGAGCTTACCCGCCTGGACGAGGCTATCAGGAACCGTGATGTGCCATGTTTCACCTCGGTCGGTGAAGCTTGCCTTCGCGCGCGCACCTGAGGCCGTCGAAGCGTTGAGGCCGATGGGCACGTGATCGACGAGCATGCGAGCGCAGCGCAAGAAATCGCCAATTGACTGAGGAGTACGGGCATTGGATCTGGTAGCGTAGACGTTGATCGAGCGACGTGGCGGCGCCCAGGTGAAATCGTAGAGCTCGAATGTCTCCGCAATCTTATGATAGAGGTCTACATCTTGCGCCCGCAGCGTTATTTGAAGAGGACCGCAGCAAAAGTCCCTGGCTATGACTTCATCGCGGATCAGGGTCACTTCTCGCGCTCATTCCACCAGCGGCACGCTTGGATCGAATGCGCTGATGATGACGCGCTGCATCGGCTCTGCCTGTTTCTCAATTGTAGGCATCGACCACGGAATCGACGTGGCCTCTCGCAACGCTGGCTCGCCCGCGGGTTGGCTCGAAGCTTCGACGAGATTGTCGCGCAAGAGCTCCTTAACCAACAACGTGATGGCGCCCACTTCTGACGAGGTCGCGCCCAATGCTTGACAGTAGGCGTGAACGTCTTGCAGCGACGCGCCTGTCTCGAAAAGCTGGGCGATAATCCAACCAGTTCGATTCAGCCGATAGAAATATTTGGTCTCGAGATCGAGCAGCACTGCTCCATCTTCGAGCTCTGTCGCAACGACGTCAGGACGAAACGCGTAACGTTGTGTTACTCGCTCACTCGCCAGCATATGCTCTCCCAAGCCTGGATGACTCGGCACTCTTGCCAGAAAAATCCTTTGTTTTTAGTATAGGGAATAGGACGTTTCGCCCGCATGGAGCGCCCGGCCTACCTGATGTTATCGAAGGTCCCATTCTCTGATGCGTCAGATTGTCTTGGGCTGTGACTCGGTGCGGGAATACGCGAAGACCAGGCGAAAAAATAACAATGCCAGCTCCGATTTCGATCGCTGCCGCAGTCGATGATTAACGTTACGGCCGCACGCGTTCGGGCGCTGCTTGAAAGACTTTACTGGTCAGCGCGCTCGAGAGTTGCCGCTTCGAGAATTCAACGTGTACAAAGAAATATCGCGGCTGGCAATGCGCTCAAGGACAAGGTTGCCGTCGTGACCGGGGCAAGCAGCGGTATAGGCTTCGCAATTGCGCGAGCATTTGCACGCGCAGGTGCTTGCTGCGTCCTCGTGGTCATCGATCCTGACGGTGGTGCCGCGGCCGTCAATGCGCTGGCGACGGAAGGTTTGCGTGTCAATTTGCGCGTCGCTGACGTCAGTAACGGCGCTCAAGTACGGGAGCTTGCGCGTGACGTCCACAACCAATATGAGAAGGTGGATATCTTGGTCAACAACGCGGGGGTGTTTCTCGATGAGGACCGTGAGATGCAGGCGAGCGGGGTAGATGACGCAGTTGTCGAGCGGACGCTCGCGGTCAATCTCTATGGCGCTGTGCATACGTGCACAGCGTTCGCACCGCTCATGGCGAAAGGCGGGCGCATCATCAATATCTCCTCTGTGATGGGTCTGCTTTCGCACCCGTCGGATGGTTACGCATCTGCGTATCGTCTCAGCAAGGCGGCATTGAACTCCTACACCCAATCATTGGCGGCAGATTTCCAAGCCCGTAACGTGATGGTTGATTGCGTCCATCCGGGCTGGGTCAAGACGAAGATCGGCGGCCCGAAGGCGCAAATCGATGCTGCACATTCTACCGACACGGTGTTCTTTCTGGCTACGCGCTCACAGACCAAAGCAACTGGACTCTTTTGGTGGGACGGGAAGGTAATCCGATGGTGAGTCCGAGCACCCGGCCGATGCCCGACCAGAGTGTCACCATCATCATCTCACCGTGGCAGCATTTCAGCGCCACAAAGACCTCACTGGAAAGCATCTACGCGTTTACGCAGCCGCCCTTCGAGTTGGTGTACGTTGACGGCAATTCACCGCCTCACGTCCGGCGCTATCTTCAAGAACAGGCCCGTAGGCGAAACTTTACGCTCATTCGCACCGACCGATATTTGACGTCGAGTGAGGCACACAATATCGGCATGCGGCATGTCCGAACCAAGTACGTTGCATTTCTTGACAACTGCACGCTGGTCACACCCGGATGGTTGGGCGCCCTCATTCGGTGCGCGGAGGAGATGCAAGCCTGGGTTGTGGGACCACTTTACTGCTCTGGTGACATGGAAAAACCGATCACCTATTCGGCCGGCCCTGATCTGAGGATCGTAGAGGAACATGGCGAGCGTCGTCTCCATGAAACTGCTCCTTTTGCCGGTAAGCCGCTTGCCGAGGTGCGTGGGCAATTCAAGCGGGGTCTCTGCGGCTACGCCAAGTCCTATTGCATGCTGACCCGAAAAGACGTGATTGACCGTCTCGGGGCTTTCGACCAAGGATTTACTTCGTTCCAAGAGCACCGGGACTTTTGCCTCGACGTTGCGCAGGCGGGGGGTTCCTTGTACTTTGAACCCGATTCGGTTGTGCTGATTGTGTCCCCGCCGCCGTTCGAATGGTCGGATCTCCCGATGTTCTTGCTCCGATGGAGCGATGTGTGGCTCCGTCCAAGCATCCGTCACTTTGCAAAGAAATGGGGTCTGACCGAAAACGATCACATGTTGCAAGGCGGCGTTCGTTTCCGAAACACCGAGCGACGAAGGTTATTGCAGATCGTGCAGAGAGTAGCGCAGAGCACTATGGGCTCTCCTGGACGACGGATTGCAGATCGACTGATCGATGTGCTGTTTGAGCGAGTGCTCGAGCCGACGGTCATTGCTGGCTTCGAGCGGCGCAGGCGCGCAAGTGCATCGGTGACGCCGCGCGTCGCTTTTCTGCAGGCGGAACGCGATGCCTGAATCTGCAGTTACCATTCTCATTACGCCCCGAGAGCAATTTAGCAAGGCGAAGATATCACTTGACAGCGTCCTCGCCTGCACGGACCCAGCCGTACCGGTAGTCTACATCGATGGGAATTCTCCGCGTGGCCTGGCACACTATCTACGAGACCAAGCAACCAAGCGTGGATTTACGCTCGTACGAAAGGATTACTATCTCGGGGCGAACGAGGCTCGCAATCTCGGCTTGCCCCACGTGCACACGAAATACGTGGCCTTCATCGATAACGACGTCAGCGTCACGCCAGGCTGGTTGGACAAACTCGTTGCTTGCGCCGAAGAAACAGGTGCTTGGGCGGTCGGGCCACTGTATCTCATCGATAACCCTGCGAAGCAGATCATCCATACCGCCGGCGCGGAGTTAAAGATCGTCGAGAAAGACGGGCATCGGCGCATGCACGAGCGTCATCGCTTCGGAAATACGCCGGTTTCGCTGGTGTGTTCGCTGCTCGTTCGTCAACCCATCGACCTGGTTGAGTTCCACTGCATGCTAGTGCGTAGGGACGTCTTCGACCGCCTCGGTCCGTTGGATGAAGGGCTTATTTCATTTCTCGATCATAATGACTTTTGTCTGGGGGTTGCAAGTGCAGGAGGCTCCGTATACATTGAGCCGGCGGCCGTTGTCACACATCTCGCGCCGCCACCATATTCGTGGTACGATCTGCCGTGTTTTCTCTTGCGATGGAGCAATAGGTGGATGGAACCCAGCATACAGCGTTTCGCCGAAAAGCACCGGCTCAGCATCACTGACGAGGACTTCGCAGTCCATCGTCGGTTCCGCGATGCTCATCGCATGCGCCTTCTCGGACGCGCTCGGGGTGCTCTTCGACGAGTGGCGGGGTCTTCTAGCCTTGCTGCGGCGGATAGTTTTCTAACGAAGGTCATCTTTGACCAGCTGATCGAGAACGCCGTCGTGCGCCCCCTCGAGCAACGGCGCTCGCTCAGCCGGTCTACGGCATCTGCCGCCTACCTGGAGAGCGCGAAGACGTATACGGTATCGCCCGGAGAACGGCCTAGCCGATAGTATGCGTCGGCGGCGATGGCGACGTACTCCCGCCCATCTATGACGTACGCAATCGGTGAAGCGTGAATGTGGGATACCGGAGCGGGCGGCGGCGGTTCGCGCAGCAGCGTGTGTTTTATAGATGAAAGAACGTCGTGGACGTATTGCACGAAGGTGCGATGCGGTAAGCCGAGCTCGGTCTCGTCACCTGGGCCCGTCTGATAGCTCCACAGCAACTCACCATCGTTGGCATCCAATGCCTCAAATAAGCCCCCATACTCTTGCCCGATGAACACCAAGTCCACGGCCGAAAGCGGGCCTTCCAGCCTATTGGATGTTGAGCCGGTGGAAATGACCTTGCGCCACAATATCTTGCCAGTATCGACGTTGACCGAGGCGAGTATTTCAGGTGTCGGACCGATTCCGGTCCACTCCTCGGCGCCCGCGCGTCTAACAAACCTTCCTTGCTTGGCTTGAATAAAGACAAGATGTCTGATCGGATCGTATGCAACGGGTGCAACGGCCCCTCCCTCCCCGGACGGTTCGCTGAACCATCCCGAGGTCGCCGGCAGGCTGAAGATGCCGTGTTGCGGCACGAATGGATCGGAGATTCTGATCAACGCGCCATCAGCTCGGTTGAGGACGTAAAACCAACCTGTTTTTGCAGCTTCTCCAACCGCGCTGATGCTCCGTTTCGATGCATCTTTGGTTTGAAACAAGACAGGCGGGCTTCCGGCGTCATAGTCCCATAGATCATGAGGCACTTCTTGATAATACCAGCGGAGTTTTCCAGTGCGCTCATCGAGCGCGACGACTGACGCCGTGTATAAATTGTCACCTGGTTGTGGCCGGCTTGGGCTGAACGAGGGATTTCCAACGCCCACGTAAAGAGTCGCTCGAGCCGTATCCAGAGCCGGCGTCATCCACACCGCGCCACCACCATGACGCCACGCGTCGCGATACCTGTTGGCATTCTCCTTTTCAACCACTACGTTGCGTCCCAAAGAAAGTCCATTTACGCTGTTGACATAGTGTCCTTCCCACCCTGGCGATACCGACCACCACTGCCACACGAGTTTACCATCTGCTTGCGAATATGCAGAAACAAACCCGCGGATTCGTCTTTCATCGCCCGAGCATCCGATGAAAACCATGCCTCCCCAAGCGAGCGGAGCCATCATCTCCTTGTAACCCTGCGCTGGATCTGCCACGTGCACCGTCCAGCGTATGACGCCCGTATCAGCATCCAACGCCACGAGCATGTCATCAAACGTCAGGAAAAAGACCGTGCCGGAATCCACTGCCACGCCTCGATTAATCGGCGGCACTTTTCCGACCGTCGGCTGATAACGCCATTTAACCTCTCCGTTGCGAGCATCGAGAGCGATGACGGAGTCAGTCGTTCCGGTCGTAATGTACATGGAGTTGCCGACGACGATGGGCGTTGTCTCAAAAACGCCATATTCACCGGTTCTATATTTCCAAACGAGCGCAAGCCGGTGAACCGTCTTCGCGTTGATTTCTGGGAAATCCACGTGCCGCGTGTTGGCGAGCGTATAGCCATTCGTCGGCCATCCAGCATTCTGAACTTGATCCGCAAGTGCTGGACACAAACCCAAAAAGAAAAGAGGCATCAGCATAAAGCATCGCTTCAGGAACATGTGGGTCCTCATTTCGACAGCGCAACCCTTTGGCAGAGCCTGACCTAACGATCGTGGTACAATCGTACGTCGACGGCTACAAACGTCAGGCCATTTCTAAAGCGCGGCGCGAAGTCTCCTTGTCCTCCCTGAATGAGCCAGACGCGCCGATGGCCGATCAGTTTGGCAGAGAATGAGCGCCTCGCAGTCGAGCGCAAATCCCGAGCACGATCGGCACTCAGCGGCGATATGTCTACGAACAGAGGCAACGGTGCTGGCCGCGGCGAGCGATCGATGGCGTGCTGTAGCGGCCACGGCGGGTTGCACACGACAGCAGCAGCACAAATTCGAGTGCGGGCACAAGGCTGCGCCGAAGGCGCCCCAAGCGACGTAAGCTCTTCCTTACGACCGCGCACGCCGGGCAAAGGTGTGTGTCGAAGTGGCGCCTAAGTCCACGTAGAGGTCCAACTGCTCGCTTAGACTGAAAGGAATGGGCTATGTTCGTTTCAGTAATTCACCGGGTCAGTGATCCCGATGCCTTTTGGGCCAGCGTGGCTAGCGCAGCTCAGGAAATCCCTACGGATCTCAACTTGCCACAGTATGTGACCAGCAACGACCGTTTGACGACGATCTGCTTGTGGGAAGCCCCATCGGTTGAAAAAGTGAGGGACTTCCTTGAGCCTCGTATAGGCCGGGTAAGTAAGAATGAATACGTTCCAATCGACCCCAAAAACTCGACCGGACTTCCCGCGGCTGCCAAAGCAAGCGCCTGATTCGGACCGTCCGATTGTGAAAGGACCTGGCATCGAAGCTAGGTCCTCTTCATTTTGCCCTGGCTTCACAAAATGACAGAGCCGGCAAGTTGCCGGCTCCACGATGTGCACCGTACGTAACTAAGTGGAGGAAACTATAACGTTCCTGCGCATGATTCGCACTGGCCGAGAGTTTCAGACATGACAGCCGTGACATCAAGAGATGCGAGAATTTTTGGGGCCGTGTACATGATGGTTCTCCTTACGATGGGCTACCTACGATCATTGTAACATGCCATCGCCCTTGCATGCGTTAGTCCGAAAGCACCAAAGCGTCCGTTGTCCTCACTCGAAGTCTGGTCTAATAGTAATGACCACAGCGTCACGCTGCTTGCCGCCTGTGCTTCCACTTACGAGAGGCGTGACGTAATGAAAGAATGTGGCGTCATGATGCACAACCAGTTGCCCCCCGGCAAGAGCAGCCTTAGCGATGAGCAGTTTGCCGTCCTGATCTAAGGTCAACTGCGTCTCTGCACCGTCCCCGCTCTTTGATGCTACATAGGATGCGACCCAATCAACTGGAGCTTCGACGCTCCCGTCACGATGTCGAACGAAAACAACATCTCCGAACGTCCGCAAGGCATGCACGCCCAGTAATCCCTTTTCCCGTCGCGACTCCCGCGGAATGAGATTGAGGAGGCCGACGAGGAGCTTTCTCAATTCGGGAATGTCGAGCGCCCTTAGCCTTAGGTATTCCCGATCGCCTTCGTGATTCGCCGTATACCGTACGACCTGACGAGTTTCCGGAGCAGCTGACGGGTTCGGCCCTAGACTGAGGTCAACGTCGCTTCCTCTCCACGCAAACCTGAGAACGGCATCGGCGCGACTCCGATTGGGATGCATGTCCGGTTGGTCTGCCTCGAGGTGCGCATCTTGAAAGACGGCGGCGCACAGCTTGAGACGGTCGGCGGCTGAAATGATGAGGTCTGGACGAAGGACGGCATAACGCCGCGTCGCCAGTTCTTCGCGAGCGCCCTCCAAAAGGTCTTGGTTGATCACCCGATCTTCTTCGTCTGTAAGAGCGTGCATCACTTCGAAATGCTCATTCTGAGCTCGCTCAGAGGAGGCATGGGGTGTCACGGGTCGGGAGCGCTCGTGTCAATAGCGTTTTCTCTCGTCGAGCAGGTGGCGAGCTAACGCAAGGAACAAACGATAGCTAAGCCTTTCCTGCGCCCAGGCATCTTGTTGAGGAGATTAATTGTCATGGCTGAGCCCAAAAAATGCGAACACGAGCACTGCAAGTGCATGGCGACTTCTGGCCGGTTCTGCAGTGGACATTGCGCCAAACACACCGAGCACCAGCAACAGCATAAATGCGAATGCGGGCACCCCGCCTGCGCGTAAGAGTCCACAAAAGGCGAGTAGGCTGGTCCGAAAGTCTCAAGAATTCCCGGTAGGTTTCTCGAGGCCGGGAACAGGGAAATAAATCTAAGCTGGGTTTCTCTTGCTCTTTAGAGACGGACCGCCAACCCTATGCTTGTGTTTCCAAACTGCGCTGACTGCGACACGTACGCCCTCGTCGCAACTGTCTGCCAAGGTGCCCCGAGGCGACCTTACGCCTTCTCAGTTGAAATGCTCTCCGCCCTGATCATCGGATGGTGGCTGCTGTGGCAAGTGGCCATCCGCTGAGACTCGCCAAACAAGGTCAAGGTGTCCCGGCGACGACACTTTCTTAAAAGACGTTTTGGCCGCGGAAGAGCGGCGGCGAATGACTAATGATGCGGCACGTCAGTTCCACGCAAGCAGGGGGTGTTCTTTGAAAGATCCCGCGCCTTTTAAGTGTACGCATTGCGGCCTCACAGCGATGCAATTCTCAGACGAGGAAGCGCGAAACGTCATCAATGCGTTTCAATCTGGCGACCTCTTGCGATGCCCCAAATGCGGAAGTGATCTTACCGGAAACGTGCACGCGGCCATTACGTTATTGCGCGAGCGTTTGGAACGCTAAAGGCAGACGGTGCGATCGCTGACGATGCGTTACGTGCCGATGTTCCGCTTTATCAGCGCCACGATCTCCTCGAACTTTGCCAGGGCCTTTCCTCGGGTATCTTCGGGAGCACTCAGATTGTAGAATCGATACTCCCATGCCGAACAGATCGTCTCAATGTTCATCCCGACATATGCCGCGAACGCCACGGCCAAATCGGCGTGTGGACATTCCAGGGACCCCAAGGTAGCCGCGAACTCAAACAACTCGCTGTTCGAGTACTTCGGTCTCTCGTTCGAGAGAGTGTGAAGCGCTTCTCGGGTATTTTCATCCGTCATTTTCTGCATGACATCATTCCACATGTTTCATGGCAAACTCATTGCGAATCACTATGCGACCCTTAAGAGCCAACCAGTCGGTAAACGCCGCCTGAATAATCGCTTCGACCCGGAGTGCGACACCCCTAGGGCTCGCACGCGAGACCAGCGCGACCCTCGTTCGTTCGCTCGTTGGGGTCCAAGTTCTTGCTCGTTGCCACCTTGTATCCAGGGTGACCGGGGCAACGTCAAGCGGAGCGGGTTGCCGCAGTGCATGAATCCAAGCTCTCCGTCGCTCAGCGCGCGAGTTTATGCAGGCGGCGAAGGGTGTTTACTTTTCGCCATGAATGTGCGGGCACATGCGCTCGCTGCCGTTGGCGCTCGTATTTGGCTTGCTTGTCAGTGTGGTTTCCTCGGCCACCCGCGCAGAAACGCCTTTCCCAGCCCCAGGTCCTTCAGCCACGGTTGAGTTCATTCAAATCGATCGCACGCGGCCAGTTCAAATCATCCGCCCGCTGTTCGCGCTTGGTTCAACGGTCGACAAAGAGCCGGCCGGCAGCATCCCCTCGCTCTATTCGAGGCATAACATCACGCAAATGTTGGCGGCTGGGCTTGGTTGGCTCAGCTATCGGCTGTTCACGGAGCTTTCCGTCCAAGATTGGCATTGGAATCCCTCGGGCACGTTTAGCGAGGGGACACAGGGCTATTGGATTTCAAGCAACCACACTTCAAGCGCGCCGATCATTGACTCTTTTGGCTATCGGTTGCCCCATCGCGGCTTTACGACCGACCAGGGCAACAACGAAGACTACTCGCGTCTTGACGACGGCAACCCAAAAACGTACTGGAAAAGCGATCCGTATCTCACGCAGCCATTTACCGGCGATCCGGATGACCAACATCCCCAGTGGGTCGTGATCGAGGTAGGTCAACCGCGTCCAATCAATGCGGTTCGAATCGATTGGGCCAATCCGTATGCCACCAACTATCGGATCGAATACTGGACGGGCGACGATGCCATCAACGATCCCGGCGAAGGCGATTGGCAGATCTTTCCTTCCGGTCTCGTCGCAAATGGGCGTGGTGGAACAGCTTTGTTGCAATTCGGCAAGGCGTCCATTCTCGCGCGTTTCGTACGAGTGCTGATGACCGCTTCATCAAACACGTGCGACTCACACGGGAGCTCTGATCGTCGCAACTGCGTCGGCTATGCGATCAACGAAATCTTCGTCGGCAACGTAACCACAACCGGCCACTTTAGCGATTACGTTCACCACGCACCATGCGGCGGCGCGAATCCCCAAAAGTATGCGTGCGGTTGGCGGCAAACCGCAACGTATGTTTCATCTGTTGACCCTTGGCACGGACACGCAAACCGCGTCACGAATCAGGAACAACCGGGACTCGATCTGATCGCGCGCAGCGGCCTGACGCGCCGCCTCGGTGCTATGTATCCGGTCCCGATGCTCTATAGCACGCCACAGAATGCGGTCAACGAAATCCGTTATCTCAAGACGCGCGGCTATCCGGTAGCGTTTGTCGAGCTGGGCGAAGAGCCTGACGGACAGTATACAGAGCCGGAAGACTATGCCGCACTCTACGTGCAGTGGGCCAAGGCGATTCATGCAATCTATCCAGCACTGAAGCTAGGCGGTCCAGTGTTTTCAGGCGTCAACTCTGAACTGCAGACCTGGCCCGATAGGCAAGGCAACATCTCGTGGCTCAACCGTTTTTTAAACTACCTCCGCTCGCATGGGCAGATGGGGCAGCTCGCGTTCATGTCGTTCGAACACTACCCTTTCGGTGGCTGTGATCGGGGAGCGTTGTTGCAGCAAGATCTTCTTCAGGAGCCCTCGATCATGAAGGGCATCGTCAACCAGTGGCGCTCCGATGGCTTGCCGACGACTGTGCCAATGTACATTAGCGAGGCGAACTTCTCGGCGGTTAATTTCACGCAAATACCCATGCAGATTGAGGGCGCCCTCTGGCAAGCCGACTACATGGCAAGCGCTCTGGCAAATGGCGTTAGCGGAGTGGTTTACTATCAGTACGAACCGGTGCCGCTCAGCCAAAATTCGGATTGTCCAACTGATTGGGGAAACCTGACCATGTTCGTCGCCGACCAGCACGCGCACATCCGCGCGCTCGGCGCTCAATTTTTTGCCGCGCAGATGCTGACGCACGATTGGCTGTCGCCCGTAACGGGAACGTTCACTCTCTATACTGCGACCACCAATATCCGTCGCAACGGGGCGCCTCTTGTCACTGCCTATCCCGCACAGCGCGATGACGGCCTTTGGTCAATTCTGCTCATCAATAAAGATACAGCGGTTCATTCGGTCGATCTGGAATTTGAGGGCCTGCCTGCTCTACAGTGGCCGAGCCTCACCGGCGATGTGGAGCAAGTGTCTTTTGGACCGGAACAGTATCGCTGGCAGAGTAAGGCTTCGCTTTCGTGGCCGCAACCGGATGGTCCGCCGGCGTCCGTGAAGTTGCTGATTAACCCACTGCCGCCATGCCGCGTTCAGTGGGAGACGCATTACTATATGCTGCCTCCTCAATCGCTCACCGTGATTCGAGGAGAACTGCCGCCGATTCTTCGAAACTGCGGTTGACACGGGGCACGATGATTTGAACATCCTCGTTCTTGTCGTGGTATCTGTAGCTGGGGCAGTAATTTCGCTTCAAGTAGATACTTCGCATGTCGTCAACATCATAAGACCCTTGCATGCGGTCGGCGTCGGCATCGATTCCGATGACGCCGGCAAGGTCCCATTCTTGTATTCAAAACCCCGCACCGACCTCATGCTGCGGGCGGGTTTAGGAGTTGTCAGCTATCGGCTGTACACGGAACTCTCCATCCAAGATTGGCATTGGAACCCGGTTGGGCAGTTTAGCGACGCGGCGCACAAGCAAGGATACTGGGTGAGCAGCGCGTCACCCCAAAGCCCGGAGATTATCGACTCTTTTGGTTACATGCTCCCACATCGCGGCTCCACCGAAGATCAGGGAGACGACAACAACTATTCGCGCATCGATGACGGAAACCCAAATACATATTGGAAGAGCGATCCCTATCTCACTCACGCCTACACGGGAGAGCCCGACGAAGATCACCCCCAGTGGGCAGTGATCGATTTGATTCATCCAAAACCGGTAGACGCTATTCGTATCGAATGGGTCGATCCGTATGCCACCCAGTACAAGGTTCAATTTTGGACGGGTGGCGACGCGATTTTGGACCAAGGCAGCGGAGCATGGCATGATTTTCCGGGCGGAACGGTCGTTGGGGGCCGAGGCGGCACTGCCCGGCTTAAGCTTGCGCCATCGCTGCTCTCAGTTCGATTTCTTCGGATCTGGATGACCCGCTCCTCGAATACCTGCGACAAACACGGTTCGCAAGACCCGCGCAACTGCGTGGGCTACGCCATCCAAGAACTCCATCTTGGACAGCTCGATGCCCACGGGGTCTTGCATGATATCCTCGTGCATTCGACCTGTGGCGGCAACCCCGATAGCGAACGCGAGTGCAAGCGGCACCAGACCGTCATTTTTGTGTCGTCGATCGATCCTTGGCACACAGCAGCGGATCAAATCCGCACGGGGCAAGACCAGCCGGGCCTCGACATTGTTTCCCGCAACGCGATCACGCGCGGGTTCCCGATGATGTACCCAATCCCCATACTGTACAGCACGCCGGAGAACGCAGTCGCGGAAATTCGCTATCTCAAAACCAGGGGGTATCCACTCGACCACATTGAGATGGGTGAGGAAGTCGATGGTCAGTATGCAATGCCCGAGGATTATGCTGCGCTCTATGTTCAGTTTGCAAAGGCCATTCACGCCGTCGATCCATCAGTCAAACTTGGGGGGCCAGTTTTTCAAGGCGTGAACTCCGACATCAAGGTTTGGAGCAATGCGCAAGGCGATGACTCGTGGTTTCGGCGCTTCCTCAACTATCTACGATCACACGGACGAATGAAGGACCTCGCTTTCATGTCCTTTGAGCACTACCCGTTTCGCGGGTGCGATCAGGGCGCAACGTTGCGCATGGATCTGCTTCGCGAACCATCGCTCGTGCGTCAAGTCATTGACGCCTGGCACAATGACGGCTTGCCGCCGGGCGTCCCCATGTATATCACTGAATCAAACTTTGCAAATAATGGTGGCCCGGTGCCAAAGCAGATCTCTGGCGCTTTGTGGATGGCCGACTGGATTGGCACGGCCCTCTCGTATGGCGTTTCGGGCATCAACTATTACCAGTATGAAGCCGAGCCGCTCGGCCATAGTCGCGAGTGCAACAAATGGGGCGGCTACGGTATGTTCATCGTGGATAAGAATTTTAAGATTCTTGCCAACGCGGCGCAATACTATGGAGCACAAATGCTTACCCAGCAGTGGCTGGAACCGGGCGATCTGGAACATGCACTCTACAAGGTGAACATCCTGCCGCATGCAGAGCATCCGCCGGTCACTGCGTACGCGGCGAAAAGACCAGATGGCCAATGGTCGATCATGCTTGTCAACAAAGATAGCGAGTCACACCAGGTGGTCATCGAGTTTCCAGGTCAGATGCAACAAGGTCAGGCGGAACTTGGAACATTCAGCGGACCCACGCAAGTCCTCACGTTCGGCGCCGACCAGTATGCATGGAGCGGCGACTCAGCCACAGAGATCCCCTCGCCAAACACTGGACCCATAGAGACCACCGTCAACGTCCGCTATCGGCAAGCCTTCTTGATCTCCCCGATGTCCATCACCGTTATCCGCGGAAGACTTTTCGAAGCTCACCCTACAGACTGATGTCGCCGAGGGGCGATTTTCCAATCGCCCCCTACCTGGGCGACTTGACAGTCGTCCGCTACGTGGTCCGTTATTACGTGGGGCGATTTGCCAATCGCCCCCTACAATTGCGCGGGGAGGCCGAGTTTGCGATAGACGTCCGGGGATTGCCGAGGGGCGAGGATGCCTCGGAGCGATCGGCCGAAGACAAAGGGACGGCGCAGATGTGCAAGCGATGATTGCGTGTAGCCCGGATAGTCTTCTTCAGCTCCCAGCGAAATCGTACTATCCGACTGTCCGCCCGATCCCGTGATCTGCGGCGCTTGCGGAACGTTAGCTTGCGTCAAGGAAACGGCAGCTTCATAAGCGGGGTAGTCGAAGCCGATCATTTGCACGCTAATGTTATCGCCCGCATTTGTTCCGACCGTCGCATTGTTCTGCGCGGCGGTGCAGATGGAAGGAGTGGGCGTCAGGCTACCGTTTCCCCCGGCAAGATTGTTCGGTCCATGATTGGGCGCGAGCGCAAAGGCCCCGGAAGCGCGCACGACGACCGTATAGTAGACGGGCGCAAATGACGCACCCTTGGGGCCTTGGCAGTTCGGCGCACTCAGCGACCCGCCGCTCGCAAACTCAATCGGGCCAGCAGCCGGACCGTAATCGACGATCTGGACGAGCGCCTCCGTGACACCGGCCGGCAGCACCGCAGAGAAGCTCGCGCCTCCATCGCCGTTGGCATCCGGCGTGACGAGTGGCGCCGTCAGCGTGGGGAGGACCGTCAGCGAATTCAGCTGAGCGTTCGCCTTCAACGTGCTGATCTGCTTGGAGCCATTGGCGCCGATGATCCCAACTTGCACGGCGAGCGAATACGAGCCCGTTGCGGGCGACACACCCTCGAAAACCGTTATGCCTTCGCCAACGCCGAGGAAGTATGGACATCCTGGCTTGATCGAGCACCATCCATACGTAAACGAGTCTGCACCCAAGATAATCAAACCATCTCGCGTGCCCATACCGTTGCCATCCGGATCGAACGCAGGCGGTCCGCCCCAGGGCACAAATTGCGGGTGAACCGTGCCGTTGTCGTACATCGGTTGTGGGTAAGGCTGATAACTGTACGACTGTGCGGTGTTCGCGACAACGTTGTAGGGCGCAAGCCCCATGGCGAAGACTCCGCCGCTTTGACCGAATGTTGAGGTGTTCGGGGCGATACCTTGAGGGCACTGGGTAAAACCAGGCGGAGGCGCACCGATTGTATCGCAAAAAGGCGCCCCTGGATGGACTGTCTGCGAAGTACCTGAGATGATTGGTGATGTCGCCGTTGTCTCGGGCAGACTGGGCCCTGCGCCAACTGGCGCGAAATAGAACATCGAGGTGTAGGGATCGGCGAGATTCGTGCCATCGGCCGGAACCGCGGCATTCGAATCGGTAAAGGGTCCTCTGATCGTCGGCGTGTCGACGCCCAGAGCCGACTCACCATTTGGTTGACGCATGGTCGAAACAACGTTGAGGCCCGTCGAGCTCCCGTAGATGTTCGCCGTACCGACAGCGAACTGGAGCCTACTGCAGCTGGGACTTGCGGGGTTGCAACTCATGTTCAGCGTTGGACCGCCAGTCGCGCCGACGCTACAGCCAACGAGCAAGAGGCCAAGCAAAGGGAGAGCGATCGTTCTCAAAGTTTGTCTCATTGCTTTCCAGGCTTACAGCGAGTACTGCATGTAGAATCGCCACGTCCTACCCGGGTTGTACAATTCCTGATAGGGGAGCCAGAACTGATCGTACTGACTCTCATCTCTCGCGCCCTGGTAATAGAAGGTATTGGTCGACCCATCGGGGTTCAACGGATACCCACTTGGATATTCACCCGTTTGCAAGCCGCCGTAGCCGGTCGCAAGCGGCTGCCAGTCGTTGTTGATCGTTGGTTCGTCGCGGTAGTTGTTGAAGACGTTGCTGATCAAGAAACCGATCGTCGCGGGGCCGTGCGTGAATTGGACGTTCAGATCTGTGAAGAGTCGCGCCTTAGTGAATGCCTGGCCCGCGAGCGCTGGCTCGTTGTATCCCCGACACGCATAGTCTTTGGGATTGAAGTAGTTGCCCGGAAATGCAGGATCAACGTAACAGGTTGCATTGTAAGATTGATTTGGCAGGCCGGGCCCCGCATACGGGGTTGCGACCCCGAGGTTCCCGGTTGGGATTTGCATGAGAACCCCGTTGACAAAGCCGATGGCCGCTTTTCCAACGCCGAACGGTACGCCGGAGTCGAACGAAAAGATCGGATTAAACTGCCAGCCTTTGCGCTTGTACTCGACGCCCGCGACTGCGGAAAACGGCGGCAGATAGTATTGGTGGAATAAGGTGCCGGTCTGATATAAGTATTGCGAGACCACTGGCAAGCTATCCGAACCAGCAACCGGCGGCGTGTTGGTCAACTCGTTGACGTAATCCATCGACAAGAAGCCGCTCCATCCATTGGGCGGCGTTGGCGTCGTCACAAAACCCTCGAGCCCAAAAGCTTTTTGGACCCCGGTCTCGCGAACGGCGAACGATCCGGCATTTTGCTGACCCGTCACGGGATCAGGAGGTCCGGCATTGAGCAAGGTCACCTGGTAGGTGCCGTATCCGCGGCGCCAGTAGCTCGTGAGTTTTGAGCCCCAGCCGTTGCGGAACTGATGGCTCCATGCGATATCAAAGTTGCTGTACGTAGCGGGAGCACTACCACCCACATCTGGCGCCGCGAAGGCTTGATCGAAGAGCCAGTACACCGATTCGGCATAGTTTGGACAGAAAAAGTAATAGCCGGGAATGCCAAGCGTTCCCCCGCCAGAGAACGTCACCCATGGATTTGAGGAATACTTGCCGTTGGCGTTGCTTCCCGGGCCATGCCAACCGCTGCCACACGCCGGCCCGAGAGGGCTATAGCTTGGAGAATCCTTTGCGGGGATCTGATACAAGAGCGGGTCGATGTTGGCCGCCCCGGTTGGCGTTCCAGCAGTCTGGGCGAAGTAGAAACTTATCGACCGACCGTAACTTGCCCGTATGCTGTTATTGGAGTCCAAGATATAATTGGTCGCGATGCGTGGTTCGACGATCCGCGGATAGAGATAGTCATTCCCAAGCGCGGCATAACCGAGCCCGACATCCGACGGGTTGGTCAAATCCTTTGAAAATTGATTCGGACCCCAGCGCAGGTTCTGACCATCAAGGCGAACGCCCCAATCAACTAGCAGCTTGGCGTTGGGCGTCCACTGGTCCCGAAATCCGATCCCAAACTGTTGGAAATCCGTAGTACCATACGTGAAACCCGTGCTCGGAACTGCGGGGAGGTGGCCGTGCCATAGATGATGCGCGAACATCCACGAGTACAAATAGCAACCCATGTTCGTCGCTGCGCCTTGAGTGAACGAGTTGTCGATTGCGGGCCCAATGCACGGATTGCCGGCGCCAACGGGCGCATTCGTATTGGCTGGCAGGAACCAGTCCTCGATCCGGGGCTGATTCGGCAGAGCACCCGCCGGAAAGCCAGCAGTCGTCATGTTCGCCTCGTCCTGAAGCCGGCCGCTGTACAATCCCACCCACGTGTTACCGTAGTTCATCTGCTGCCAGAAAGGAAATCCGTTTTCGAATTTGCCGACGATGGAGAGCGTGTGCTTCTCGCCTAGCTGTTTGGTGACTTGCGTCTGGAATCCAACGCGGCGCCCACCCACATTATTGTAACCCGGAAAGAACGAGCCCGTCGTAAGAAATTGCGAGTCACCAGTAATATTGCTTGGGAAGAGGCCGCCCCAGTTGTAGAAAAATGCATTCAGAGCGGTCGTTGAGTTCACGTTCCACGTGTAGCCCAACTTCAGCACGTTTTCAGGACCGTAAATGTATTGTTCGGGCTGCGTCGGTGCGGTTTTTGTTGTCGGCACGAGCGGATAATAAGGAATGATCGACTGGTACCACGCAAGACCTGGATCTTCGCCATGGTTGGGGTAACCGCACGCGCCCGACGTCGGACACTCCGGCCACATTGCGGCGCCGTTTGGGTCGGTCTGGAACTGCGTGTACGAGAACGGATCGTAAGGATAGAAATTGACGTTCCCTAGACCGCCGAGCTCGGACCACGAACGGTGATCCATCCAGCGCGCTAACACTTGAATTTCTTGATTTTGATTCTTCCCAAAGTGATAGAAGAAATTATTGAGAACGTCATCGTCGTAGGTGAACGAGGTGCCTAAGTATTGACCCGCATCCGAAGCATCTCTGCCGTACGGTGCAATTTGTGGCGCTACGCGCGATGTTCGCGAGGAGAAAAAATCCGAAAAACGGTTGTCTTTGGTTGCCGTGCCATATTCAAACGCCATCGAGTGGTCGTAATATGGCGAGCCAACGTCGAAGCTCACGAACCCATCGCCGGGGTAGGAGCCTCGGCCTGGAACGATATTCACGACGCCCGCACCGATGCCGCCTTGGGTCGCGTCGCCGGCTCCGCTGACGACTTGCAATGAGCCGTGACCGCCGCCGATACCGTTCAGATACGAGTCATCGCCGTTTTCGTCAAAGAAGTTTCCGCTAAAATCGATGCCGTCAAACTGATAGCCTATTTCAACGCTCGCCGATCCTCGGATGGAGATTGGATTGAGACTCCCGTTCACGGTTGTGATGACCCCGGGGACGGACTGGACGAGTTTATTGTAGTCAGTCGATCCCTTCTCGCCGAGCGCCTGGTCCACGCGACCGCCGACGAACGTTGTTTCGTCCGTCGTCTGGGTTGGTTGAAAGGCGGATGCCGCCGAATGCCCGGTGATGTGCACCGAGCCGAGCGACTTCGGCGATGGCACGAGTCGAAGGGTGCCGATACTTTGCGATTCGTCCCCGAGGACGGTAATGCCAGTCAGCGCTTGACCAACATATCCATCTTTTGAGATCGTCACGGTGTACGTGTCAGTTGGCAGCTGCAGCAGAGCAAAGAAACCGTGCGCATCGGTGCTGGCGTAAAACGACCCGGACGGTGAGATGGCTGTAACCCTCGCGCCTACCACTGGGCTATTGGTCTGCGAATCGACGACGTCGCCCCGTAGGTTGCCGGTGACGCCACCCGCCGCGTCAACCTGAAGCCGACCGAAGCCTAAAACCGATGCAAAAAGAACCGCGCTTGTAACGACCCGGATGAGTAAGCCAGAAATGGCCCTCGCCTTAGCCATAACGACCTCCTATCGCGCCTCCACCAACGCCACGAGCAAAGCAATCACGAAAATTGCTTTGAGCCGCGTCAGTTCGAACGCGGAAAGGCGTTTTACCTCTCAAGCTCCAGGTCCAGATATGGTTTGCCCAAATGGCCATTCACGGCGTCGAGCCGCGCGGATCATGAAAACCAAGACACCCGCGAGCAGGCTTCCGATGCCAAAGATAATGGCGGCGAGGCCCGCGCTTAAAAATATGAATATCCACCCCGCCAACGCAACCAGCGCAGGCAGAGGGTACAGCCACATCCGATACGCGGGAATTGCTCCGCGAGCGCGGATGACGACCAGTGCCGCGATCTGCGCGATGGATTGAATGAGCACACCGGCGGCGGTGAGGGCGTTTATGATCTGGTCGAGTGTAAAGAGACACGCTATGAGCGCAAAGACGCCCATGACCAACAGCGCAACATCAGGGAATCGTTGTTCGTTGTTGACGTGCGCGAACGGTTTGAGGAATACCCCGTCTGCCGCCGCGGCAAAGGGGACTCGCGAGTAGCCAAGCAGGTTACCATACACCGACGCGAAGGCGGTCACGAGGATCAAGAGGGTAACGAGAATGGCAGCCCCCGTTCCAAACACATGCTCCACGACGGCAGAGGCAAGATGTTGACCTAACGGTGGCAGCGACCCATCTGCGAGCGGCACGACTTTCTGCCACGGAATCGCGCCGAGGATCCCGAGCTGCATCGAAACGTACAACGCGGCAACGAGCGCAATTGAAATGATGATCGAGCGCGGAATCGTGCGGGAAGGATTGATCATTTCGCCACCGATGCAACTTGACTGACCGTAGCCGGCATAGTCGTACATCGCAATGATGAGCGCTTGACCGAGCCCTGCGCGTAAGCCAAGCCAAACGGAATCGTGCGGCGGAAGCGTCAAAGCCTGCGCGGGCGAAAACCTGGCGTACGAAGCGACGATCACGCAGAGCAACGTGAGCGATGGAGGCAACAGCAAGCACAAGCCCTATGCGAGAAACTTCTTTGATGCCGCGGTACAGGGCGAAGATGGTGACGATCCCGATGGCGATTGCAAGACCTTTGAGTCCCCACGGTGAGACGGTGAGCCTTGGAAACAGGTAGCCGGCGTAATTGGCAAAACCAATATAACCTGTCGCTTGATTGAGCGGCGCGACAAAAATTACTTGCCAAACGAAGACGAAGGCGAGCAACCTTCCCGCACGTACTTTACCGAAGATCTCCCGCAAATATCCGTACGTTCCACCCGAACCCGGTAGCATGGATCCGAGCTCCGCCCAAACGAGTCCGTCGCACATGGCGAGGAGCGCTCCCAGTATCCAGCCGATCAAAGACAGCGGGCCATGCAACGCGCCGAGCACAAGCGGGATCGTGATGAGTGGCCCGATGCCGATCATAGAGATGACGTTGATCGCCACCCCGCCGCCTAGGCCGACGCCACGGACCAACCGCGCATCGCGCGCAACGATCTCGCGCTCGAGCGCTTGTGTCTCGACGCTCACTCGGTCACTAGTGCCTTGGTCAATCCGCGCGGCGAATCACAATCGATGCCGCGAGCGCGCGCGGCGCCAAGGGCGAGCAGTTGGCCCGTCAGGAGCCACGCAAGCGTGTTGTATGCCTCGTTGTTGTCTGGTCCGAGGCCGGCAGCTCCGTCCATTCCCTGCGACCCGATAACGAAGCGAAGGGCGCCGGATTGCTGCAACTCGCGCAGCGGCCGTTGCACCACAGCGAGTGCGTCCTCATCAATGATGCCGATGACGCTGAAGGAATCGTCCACCATCGACACGCTCCCGTGCCGGAATTCGCCTGCAGCGAAAGCCCTCAGCGTGCAAATAGCTCGCCTCCTTGAGCTTCAGCGCGAGTTCGCGCGCCACGGGCAGACCATAATCTGAGCCGAGCACCGCGACGTGCGGCCGACGTGCGATCTGCCCAGATGCGGCCGCAACATCCGATGGACCATCGCTCTCAAGCCAGTGCTGCGCCTCTTGCGCGGCTGCTGTGAGAACGTCGCCGCTGCGTCCTGAGTCTCCACCAACAATAGACGCAGCCCAAAGGAGTATGGCGATCGCGGCGGTGACGCTCTTGCTCGCTGGTACCGCAAGCTCGGTCCCAGCCCCGACGTCCAGTGCGAGATCGGCTCGAGCGGCCAGAGGCGAGCCGGGCGTGTTTGTCAGTGCTATGACGCTGCGAGGCGCAAGAATCTCGAGTGCGCCGAGGACGTCGATCGAGCGGCCACTTTGAGAAATCGCAACAATTGTTTTGTCTTGATAGGCACGATGATCGAGACGCGCTTCAGTGGCGGCTACAGCATGCGCCGCGATCCCTCTTCTTCGTAACGCAAGCGCGCCAAGCTGTGCCGCAAAGAGTGAGCTGCCACTGCCGACGAGGATGACTTCTTCTCCGAGCGCTCGTGCCAGCTCATATGCCGTCTGCGATCGGGCGATGCGCATCCAAACTTCGGGCTGTTCTCTAATCTCGCGCTCGAAGTGTACTCCGAGCGCGGCGGAACTCATGGCTATTTCCAGATCCGGCTAATTTTTTCAACGCTCAGCGAAGTCACCGTCATCCCATTTTCGGTCTTACCGCAGTTCGATTCGTACACGGATGGATCGGATGACCGCTTGGGTACGCTGCATACAGGTGGCGCGCTGCAGTAATATGGATAGCCTGGAGTTATCGTGCCGGTGCCCATGCGACACAACGCCCCGGACGCAAGCTGGAACGCCCACACGTTATCGCTCCCCGTCTGGGCATTACCTGGCAACGACGCCGTGAGGTTCATCGCAGTGCCACGATCTCGGAGCAGGTCGTCCGGGCAAGCGACGGATTTCTTGCCGCTGATGAAACATGGATCGTGGATTGTATTGCCGCTCATGCAGCGAAACGCATCGGTGCGCTGCACCGCGATCGACCCGGTCCAGCAGGATCCGTTGACGGTCTCGATCACGCGCATGTTACCCGGATGGTAAACCGTGATGATTGTCTTGCTCAAAACGGTATTGCCCTGCGCGCCAGCACACACAACGGAAACAAACGCACACGCAACCAGTAGGATCAAAATAGTTTTGAACATACTGTGACTCCTCGTTGCGAACGAGCGTTCGCAGATTTTGGCGGCCCAACCTCTCTCGCAGGTCGATGGGTTGTCGCGGCGCCAAGTGAGACTATGATGGCGGAGACTGGCATTCTCCTCGTGCAATGCGTGGATCGAAAAGGAGTCGTCGCTGCGGTCACAACGTTCATTTACGAACGCGGCGGCAATATCGTCCGCGCGGACGAGCATCAAGACCCAGAGGTCAACGAGTACTTTCTCCGCCTGGAGTGGGACCTCACTGATTTCGGCATCCCGCTCCAGACATTCGCCGCAGAATTTGCTGGCCTGGCGCGCGAGTTCGCCATGACCTGGCGCGTTGCGCGCTCGTCGGCCCGACCGAACGTCGCCATCTTGGTTTCGAAGTCCGGTCATTGCCTTGCGGACTTGCTCTTTCGGCATCAGATCGGCGAATTGCATTGTCAGATATGTCTCGTCATCAGCAATCACGAAGACTTACGCAAGCTGACGGAGTTTTATGGCATCCCCTTTCATTACATTCGTGTCGACAGCGGCAGGCAAAGACGCCGCTGAGACACGCAGCACGAATTGCTCGCCAGCAGCGCATGGACCTTGTCGTTCTTGCTCGCTACATGCAGGTGCTATCCGACGGGTTCGTTGCCAAATATCCGAACCGCATGATCAACGTGCACCATTCGTTTCTTCCCGCATTCATCGGGGCACGGCCATATCACCGATCGTACGAGCGAGGCGTCAAACTGATCGGCGCAACGAGCCATTACGTGACGAAGGTCTCGGACGAAGGTCCGATCATCGAGCAGGACATCGTGCGGATCACTCACCGCGACTCGCTCGCGGACATGATCCGCAAGGGAGGAGATGCCGAGCGTGCCGTGCTGACCCGCGCCGTGCGCTGGCACTCGAGAACCGGATCTTCGTCTATGGAAATAAGACGGTCGTCTTCTCCTGACACGCGCGAACGCGTGCAATCGATCGGCTTAGATCGCTCCGGCGCGCGCCGATATAGCGGCTCGAGTAGTAATCTTCAGAGAGCGAGTCGACCCGCACGCCGTCGGAGGCGGAGGCATGCACGAAGCGGCCGTCGCCCAGATAGATGCCAACGTGCGATGCGCCTTCGGCATAGGTCTGGAAGAAAACAAGATCGCCCGGCTGCAGGCCGGCTTGTGCGATTCTGTCGTCCGACTTCAAATTGCGCGTCGGCGGTTCGCGGTAGCTCGATCCCGTTATCGGCGAAAGACCGCTCTGCACGAATCCCGAACAGTCAACGCCGCTAAAGGATTCACCGCCCCATACGTATGGAACGCCGAGATAGCGAAGCGCGGTGCGGGTCAGTTGTACCTCCAAAGCCATGACGCGCTGGGCAGCGGCAAAGGATGCCTGCAAAGCTCGGCGGGGCCATGCCCGTATGAGTCGCTACCCACAAGCCTCGCAACTCGGCGATCTGCGCAGGCGTACTCACCGGTTGACGCTGCAACGTGCAGCTTGTGGTGCCTGGCGGCGGCGACAAACGACGATGCTTGCGCATCGCGATCGCTGGGCTGCGTTTCTCGGGCGGTGCCGAAATATGCAGAATCTGACCCTCGCCCAGAACATTCGCATCCCGCAGATGATTTAGGCGAACGATCTGCGCGACGCTCATATGGAATCGCTGGGCTATAGCCGACAGCGTATCGCCTGAGCGCGACGGTATAGGTGGCGGGTGCGCTGGGCGTTGGTTAGCGAGGCAAAACTGAGAAAAGACAACAGCAAACGAGAGCGATAGCTTTTCGCAGCATTTCCTCTCTCATACGCCTACGGGGTTAGTTGACGGGTTAGCGCTGAAAGAAAGCGCCTCTGCGACCTGCAGATTCACCCCAGAGTCACCTGGGTTTCCCCCGCTCCCACGAACGCATCGAAGTTCGATGCGGATTCGGCTTGGCTGTGCGAAACCGGCTTGAACTGCCGGTTTCGCTTGAAGAGTTGCCGGAATTCCCGGCTTTGGTTACCCCAAATTATACGGGCGGCGGTCGCAGCATTCCGTGCCGACCATCACGTCCACTTGCGCGCATCTTGGGACCTGGGACGTGAGATTCCTGCCTGATGGGGCGCCGAAGTGCCGCGATTCATTGCCGCTGATTTCGGCGACTTTTGGGCAAGCTCGCGGATTTCTCGTTCGTCTTGCCCTTCGATCATGACGCGGATGAGCGGCTCTGTACCCGAAGCGCGAACCAAAATGCGCCCGTTGTGCGCCAAGCTTTTCCTTCGTATGCGCGATCGAGCTCTTGCACGTCGCACCGGCTCCACGCAAGATTTGTCTTGCACCGTGACGTTGACAAGCACTTGCGGGCTGCGATCGCATGATGCTCGCGATGTCAGCCAACCTCGCCGTTTGCTGCGGCGAGACTCACGACCGAGACAGCGGTCGCGATCCCGTCGCCCGTCGTATTGGCCTCAAGATCGATGATATGACCCGACTGCTCGCCACCCACCGAAAGCCGCCACGCTGCATCTCCTCAAGCACATACCGGTCGCCGACCGGCGTGCGAACGAGCGCGATACTCTTCTCGCTCAGGGCGGTCTCGAGTCCGATGTTGCTCATGACGGTCGCAACCAGGGTGCGATGAGGTAATTCATCGCGCGCGACCAAGTCTTTGGCGCGCATCGCCAGCACGTGATCTCCCGTGACCTCAACTGCCCGATCTCATCAACGAACAGCGCGCGGTCGGCGTCGCCGTCGAAGGCGACCCCAATGCTTCCCGGGATGGGGGCGGCAACCTCGTGCTTGGCGACGTAAGGTCGGTCGATCCGCAATGCACATTGATTTTCTTGCCGTTCGGGCGTGCAGTGCAAGCTTCACGACGCGTGCGCCAAGCTGTGCAAATACTTTCGGGGCGATCTCGAAGGCAGCCCCGTGTGCGCCGTCGATGACCACCGTCCGCCCGCTCAGGTCGCTGCCGAGCGATTGGCAATGGATCATGTAGTCGCGGACGGCGCGGCGCTCTTCCACAATCGTGCCGACCTCGGCGCCAGCGGCCGCGGGAGCGCTGACGCGTCCGCGACGTGCGCGGCGATTTCGTCTTCGAGCGCGTCGGATAGCTTGCAGCCGTCTGCAGCGAAGAACTTGATGCCGTTGTCCTGGATCGGATTGTGCGAGGCGGAGATCATGACTCCCGCCGCCGCGCCTAGCGAGCGTGTCAGCCGCGCGACGCCGGGTGTCGGAGCGATGCCAAGCTGCAGCACGTCAAGACCGATCGAGCAAATGCCAGCGCACAGCGCGGCTTCGAGCATCGGCCCGGAACAGCGCGTGTCGCGCCCGACGACGACCGGGCGTCGCGCGCCATGCGCCGCCAAGACATAAGCTCCGGCGCGACCAAGCGCGAAAGCGAGCTCCGGCGTCAAGAATTCGTTCGCGACACCCCGCACGCCGTCAGTTCCGAACAGCTCGTTCATCTTGTCCTATGTCTTTCCGCGGCGCGATCGCCACACGCACGCTTGCAGGCGCAAGGGTCACGCCTTGACCGGCACGAGGTGACATCGACGGGGACCGGCTTGACGGTCACCGAACGGTTTCGTCAGTTCGCCGCCGCGATGCTCGCCTGCGCGGCAAACACCCGCGACACCGCGCCTGGCCACCCGCGACCACGAGGGTCTTCGGATCGATCTGGGCAGCCACCGTCGACCCATTGCTGTCATCGGCGATGACGGGAACGCGGCGGTACGCATACAGATCGAGCACCACCACCGCCGTGCCGGCGTCACGGAGAGCGGCGTTGATCGTTTCCGGTCCGACGACGGAGACGGCAAGCCGTAAACGTGCCCGCGTGCTTGCCGCTGCAATCAACGTACGCGACGAAATCTTCCGGTACCAAGTCTTCGAGCGCTGCGCGGGCGCCTGCGATCTCCACCGTTACCTGCTGCGTCCGGACGTTCGCGACCAGGCCGCTCCGAACGCCGTGAACCGCAAGCGGCACCTCCAGCGTCTTCGTCAAGGTCTGCGAAGCGCTCAGGTGGTTGAAGTGAACCATAACACGATCGCCGCTACGAGCGCGATGACCTTAAGATCGAAGTTTCGTCTTATCCAGTCCATTGTTCGCCAGATGGACTCTCTGAAACAGCGTCCGCGCATAGTCGATGATCGTAGTCGCCGCGGCTTTCGCGCTCCGCGCGTCCACGGCAAGGAAGACTGCAGCGCGGCCGACACGGCCTGCGCGTTTTGCGGCTGTTCCTCCAGCCGTCCATCCTCTTGCGATCGCGATGCGCTCCGGTCTCCTCGGAGACGACGAGCGCGAGCGCGTCCGTCTGTTCGGTCACACCAAGCGCTGCGCGGTGCCGCGTTCCAGTCCGCCGATCGAGCAAGACGACCTCGGACAGAGGAAGAAAGCAACCAGCTGCGAGGACGCGGTCGCGCCGGATGATGACGGCGCCGTCATGCAGCGGCGAGCGCGGCGAAAAGAGCGAGAGCAACACCTCGGCGCTCAGAGCTGCATCGACATTGTCCCCGTTTCGAGCGTACTCGTCGAGCGCGGCGTTGACGCTCGACGACGATGATCGCACCGATGGCGCTGCGCGATAAGACCGTTGCGGCGGTACCGAGGACTAGTGCACAGCTCCTGCACCGCGCCAGGTTCGCTCGGTCTGCGGGCGTCCTTCGTGGAAGCCCGCTCGTCCAAGCTGCGCGAGCGCGCGGCGAAGTTCGGGCTGGAACACGATGGGAATCGCCACGCCGGAAACAATGAGGAGCGCGTTGAGGAGCGAGAAGACGGTCCACAGATGGAAATATTGGGCTCCCGCGCGTGCGGAGAGGAGAGCGCGATACCCTGCAAGGATTTGCATCCCGCGCGTGCCGCGGATGATCAGGAGGACGAGATAGACGAAGTACGCCGTCAGCCCGATGTCGAGCAGGTCCCAGATCGAAAGCGTCAGATGCGGCAGGTGCACGAATCTACTGCGTGCGCCTCGCGCGCGGTCAGGTGCGTTTCGATCACTTGACCCCGGTCAACCGTCAACCCCATGTGCATCTTCAAGCGCATCGGTAAAAAGCGCGAGACGGCGCGTCTGAAAGCAGCGCTCCGAGGCCCAGACGTGGCTCCGAAGCGCTTGGCCTCAATCTCGATGACCTCAAGCACGCGATGCAGCGGTGTCCGTTTGAGATCCCCTAACTCGAGAATCAATATCGATGATGCATCCTTGCGGTTGCCGATGGGATACGCGGCGATCTCGCTGAAACCGCTGCCTGTTCCACCCACCGCTGAAGCGATCGTTTGCAGCGGCGAGCCGTCTAAGCTACCAGTCAGCTTCACCTTCGCGATCGTCGTTTGCCCGCCGGCTTCGATGGCCAAACCAAGTGCCTCAGATCCACCAAAGGGGAGAACCGGCGATGCGTTACCGAGGGTAAGTCCCGCGGCGCCCCAGCCCATTGGCCGCATGTTCGCCCAATCGGATACCGGCACCGAACGCTTGGCAACGTAAACCGAGCAGCGCAAAACGCCATGCACGTCAACCGCAATGGCTCGGAGCATATCGTCAGTGAAAAATGTCGCCGGGTCGTCGTGCTGTAGCTCCAGTCGAAAGGCACGACCGGCAGTGTGAGCGGCCCCGATGACTTCAGCAACGCCTCGGGTTGTCTCCGTCACGCGATCTTCGCTCGTGCGCAGAGATACCAAAGTCGCGTTGACGTCCGCGTCACTCACGCACGCGAGCAAAGACTCTGGAGCAAAGCGGCGCAGCGCGTCGACGGTGCTTGGCAAGAGACTAGGGCTCGCGATAAAGCGCACAATCATCATTGTTGTTGCATGTGGGCACACCTATGCCCACTGCGGCTTTCCGCATTTGGGTTCGAACTTCCCCGGAGGGGGAGCGCTGCAGGCGCAGGAAGGTACGAGCGCTCCAACATCATCGACAACTGTGTGTAGAGGGGAACGATTTGCCCAATATCAAGTCAGCAAAGAAGTGGGTTCGCGCGTCTGAGAAGCGACGCAAACGGAATCTCGACGTAAAAACGAGGCTCAAGACCTCCTTTAAGAAAGCGACGGCCCAAGGCGCCTCACCAGAGCTTGTTCGCGGGGTAGCATCAGCCTATGATAAGGCGGCCGCGCGCGGAATTATCCATCGCAACAAAGCAAACCGCAAGAAATCCCGTCTCGCGAAGCAGGCTGCAAAGCAGGGCTGAGTGCGCCCCTTCGTCACGTTCGGTCCTTTTCTGGCCGTTCTCGCACTCGTGTTTATTGCCTCAGGGCTGCCAATCGACGCAGCTCCTACGGCGAACCCCTTTCCAAGTCCGATCCCGAGCCTGAGCCCGAGTGCGACCGTGCAATCAAATCCGTTTCCCAGTCCGTCACCAACGACGCCCGCTGTGGGTGGTAATGGGTTTGTCGCTGTCGGCTACTTGTGGGGCTCTGGCGGCGGCGGGATGATCCAGCCAACGCCCGGGCAGCACATCGACGCCAATTGCATTTCCTAGCTCAGCAACCGAATCGGGATTCTGGGTCGACATGCTTGGTCGGCTTGCGCCTTCGTATCTGGCTTCCCTGACCTATGAAAACTACAAGTTTGCCGGCGGTGACCGGCCGCTTGTCTCGTACGCGCAGCTGCGCGCACTCTACCAACCGCACGATTCTCGCTGGGCTTTTGGGATCGGCCTTCTGTCCGCGCAGCGTTCCACGGTCAATGCCAACGTGAATGCCTTCGGCTTTGGCTACTCCCTTTTACCGAGTGTGCAGAGTCAACTCACGCCTTACTCAACTGGGTTCTTCTATCCCCACGTGCAAGCGAACGGCACGACCTCTTCGCTATTCGCTGGCCAAGCAGGATTGATGTTTTTTCCGCGCCGAGGAGGCGGACTTTTTCTTCGGCTCGGCATTTCGGCGCATTGTTGCTTTCCGTCAGTCACTTCGCCAAAATCCGATTTCGGCACGGCCGTCGGTCTCGGCACTTCCTTCTAAGGACAGCTAACGTGGGTCAACAATAACGGTCAAACGAACGCCGGCCGGAAGCCGTTGCTGTTGCGCAACGGCAGACGCCTCGAGCAGAGCCTCTTCGGTTTGAGACTTGATGGCGATTCGGACACGAAACTCTCCTCGCGCCTTTGCTAGGACGTCGGGCGCGGGTCCCAACACCTCCACGCCTTGCGCGGCCGCGCGCAGGGTCGTTGCGAGCTCCCGAGCTCCGTCCTCAACGCTTGCCTGGCCCAAACCGGCGATGACAAGGTACGCGATTCGGCCAAACGGCGGATAGTGTAGCTCTCGCCGGACGTCCAGTTCCTTTTCTGCAAATACAGTGTAGTCGTGTCGTGCGGCGAGCGCTATGGCATAATGCTCCGGCGCGTAGGTCTGCACGACGACGGAACTGCCTGGCCCGGCTCGTCCTGCTCGTCCTGCTACTTGCGTGAGCAGCGCGAAGGTTCGCTCGGCAGCACGGAAGTCGGGCCGATGTAAGTCTTGGTCCGCGGCCACAGCACCGACCAGCGTGACCGATGGATAATCGAGCCCCTTGGCGATCATTTGCGTGCCGATCAAGATGTTGCCTTGGCTTGCGAAGTCAGTCAGCAGCCTTTCGTGCGCTCCCAGCGCTCCGGTGCTGTCCGAATCCATGCGCACAACGCGGGCGCTCGGAAAAAGTTCTTTCACCTCTTCTTCTATACGCTGCGTGCCAAAACCGAACGGCCGTAAGTCCGCCGCTTTGCATTTTGGGCAGTGCGCCGGGATTTGAAACGCCTCGCCGCAGACGTGGCAGCGCATCGAACGATCGGCGGCATGCACCACCAGCGACACGGCGCAGCGTCGGCAATGCGGCGCGAATCCACAGCTGCGGCACAGGAGCAACCCTGCATAACCTCTCCGGTTGACGAAGAGGAGCGCTTTGTCGCCGCGCGCCAGACACTGCTCGAGTTCGGCGGCAAGCGTCGTGCCGATTGCGCGTTTGCCAAGCAGGCCGCGCTGACCGGTCATGTCGACGATCTCGACTTCCGGCAATGGCGCCGCAGTTGCGCGTTGTGTAAGGCGCAGGTGCATGATGCGACCCTGGAGTGCGCTCCAATAGGATTCGAGGCTCGGTGTCGCGCTACCCAAAACGACCGCTCCGCCAACAGCTTTCATCCGCTCGATCGCGACAGCGGCCGCGTGATACCTGGGTGCCACGTCCTGCTTGTAGGACGGCTCGTGTTCCTCATCAACGACGATCAGCGCAAGGTTTGGGAGCGGCGCAAACGCTGCGGAACGCGCGCCAACAACGACGTCGATCGCGCCGGAGGAAGCGTCTCGCCAAACCTTCGCGCGCTCCGACGCGGACAGACCGCTGTGCAGCACCCCCACGCTCGCGCCGAATGCTTGAGCGAATCGAGCTGCGGTCTGCGGCGTCAGGGCAATCTCGGGGACGAGGACAATGGCCCTCCCCCCTCTTGCGCGCACACGGTTGATCAGCCATGAATAGACAAGCGTTTTTCCTGAACCTGTTATGCCTTCGAGCAAGGCGGTCACCGGCTCACCCTTCATGGCGCTATCGATTCGATCGATCGCCTCTTGCTGTTCACTGGTCGGAGTGAGCGCCATCGTCACTGGAGCGCCGGCGCCCCCAAGCTGCTTGGCAGCAGTTTCCAAAAGGCGAATCACTCCGGTAGCGGCGGCCGCTCGCGCAGTTGCCATGCTCGCTTGCGCGCGCTTTCTCGCATCGCCCAAGGGCAACGACCCTCCCGCGTCTGCAAGCACCGCGGCGAGACGTCGTGCCGCTGGCCCTCTCGCTTTGGAAGCATCGTCTAACACCGCGACGCGCTTGCCAAGCCTCGCTCTGGGCTTCCCGGGAGGGCGCACCGGCACGCGCGTCAGGATCCCATCGTTGGCAAGACGCATGAGGCGCTGGCGGGCGGCGCCCAGAGGCAATCCAAGCTTCGCCTTGCGGAGAAACCGAGCGGCGACAAGTGCGGAGAATTGCTTCGCGCCCAAGCGTCGATACAGCTCGGTCGCATGCGCGTCGCGCTCGAGCGGCTTTCGAAGAAACTGGAAGCGGTCGCTTTGGCGTGGACCTCGCGGCGCGACCGTCCCCAAAGCTTCGCGCAACGTGCAAGCATATCGGCGGCTCAGCCACTGCGCCAGCACGATCGCTTCGCTGGGAATCGCCCTCTCTTGGAGAATTTCGTCGATCGCTTTGATCTCGTGCAGACTCTCGGTCTCCGTTCGCACGCTCACAACCCAGCCAGAGACAAACCGTTTCCCAAACGGTACGCGAACGCGCGCACCAAGCGCGGGGGTGTCCGCACCAACCGCGTAGGTGAACGGTGTATTGAGTTGAGCTGTCGGCACGTCCAGCACGACGTCGACGAACTGGGTTGAGTCGGTCATATGCGCACGTTCACCAGCCGCGCCGGAGTGGAGCTTTGGAGAGTTCGTCCAGGACGCCGCGGACTTCATCGTCCGATACTTCGACGCCGCTTGCCACCTCACCCAAGCGAACGGGGAGAACGAACCGAGAAGCCCCACCGCTCCGTTTTTTGTCCATTCTCATGGCAGCGATGATGGCATCGGAAGACAGGCCCAAGAGGCGCACCTTAAGTCCAAAACGTCTCAGTGCATCTGTGACCCGACGCTGCTCCGGCTGGCTCCAGGCAGTTCGGTTGCGCGCAAGCATGCCTGCCGCGCGCAATCCTAAGGCCACGGCGGCGCCATGCGCAAGCCGAAATCGTGACGCTTGCTCGAACGCGTGGGCAAACGTGTGACCCAAATTGAGGGCTGCTCTTCCTGCTCGGTCATTTGGGTCGGATGCGACGATGCGAACCTTCACCGACGCCGCAGCCGCAACCAGCGGCGCCCAAGCCGCAACGTCCATATCGGCGCTACTACGTTCCACTCGCTCGAGCAATGATGGGTCTAAAGCGATCGCGGCTTTCACGATCTCCGCGATGCCGTCTCTGAGCGAAAGCTTTGGGACCGTACTGAGCGCGGCAAGATCCGCAATGACGGCCATAGGATGCCACATCGCGCCAATGAGATTTTTTCCTTGCGGCAAGTTAACGGCGGTCTTACCGCCGATCGCGGCATCGACCATCCCCAGTGGGGTTGTTGCCACAGGAAGCCAGCGCACGCCACGCAGATACGTCGCGGCCGCGAAGCCTGCGACATCCGTCAGGCTTCCGCCCCCAACGGCAACGAGAACACAATCGCGCTCGGCTCCCACCTCGAGCATGCGCTCGTGGAGCACGGCCACCGAGGCCCAGCGCTTATGACGCTCGCCGGCGGCCATAACGTGTTCGCCGCAAACCTCGCACCCCGCTGCGGCGAGCGCCTGCGCGACGAGCCGAGCCCGATCTGCTACGGCCTTATCTGTCGCCAGAAACGCACGCGCGCTCCCCCGCGAGAGGATCTCTGCGGCCTCGCTCGCGCCAGTGGTCGAAACGACGATCGGATAGGGCAACCCGTCGACAACGATTCTCAACGGCTCGCTGCCTCGGTTGCCCGTTGGTCGCCGTACCAGCGAGCGATGATCTCTGCTGTTTCTCTTGCGCTGCGGCGATCCACCCTTATCGCGAGGTCGCAATCGGCGTACGCCTGCTGCCGCGCGGCAAGCAAGGCGGTCACGGTTTCAATATCTGGGCTTGCGCCCAACAGCGGCCTATGCTGGCGTCGTGAAACGCGTCGGTGAGCTGCTCGAGCGGAAATGGCTAAGTGGACTATATAGGAAGAGCGACGCAGTATGGCGCGGTTGCGGGGGTCGAGCACCGCTCCTCCACCGACCGCGATCACGGCGGGTCCACCGCCACTCGTTTCGATTATGAATGCGGACTCGAGGCAGCGAAATGCGGCTTCACCTTCTGAAGCAAAGAGCTCCGCGATTGGGCCATGGCGGCGTTCGATCTCCGCGTCCGTGTCAACAAACGGAACCCCAAGGAGCTTTGCCAGCCTTTTGCCAGTGCTTGTCTTCCCTGCGCCCATGAAGCCCGTGAGCACGACATTCATGGGGCTATGTTTCTGCCCGCTCTGGCACGCTCATGCCGCTTCGGGGACGCGAACCAAAAATAAGTGCTGCTACAGTGGCTTATCGATCGCGATCGAGGTTTCCCATTTATCGAATATCGCAATCACTCGATAGGTTCCAGCCGGTACCTGTCGTGCATTGAGAGCATTTAAGTCAAACGCGGCACTATACACTTTCGTTTCACCGGGCTGCAGCGCAAGTGCACTCGGTTTCGGAGAGATATTGTGGAAGTAGCTCGACCGCCAAACTTCGATTGGAAGCGCAAATAGCCCGTCGACATAATAGATAACCTTGCGCACCACAAACTCGCACTGCGAGCCACTCTTGAATCGTATGGTCATCGGCAAAGCCGAGTCGTTGGTCACCGCGAGCCGCATCTCGATGACACCGACTTCCGGCAGCACGTCCATGGGGCGCTTCGTATCGGGATTGACGATTTCGAAATCGTAGGTCATGCCGGGTGGGAGCGCAGGCTGCGGACGGTGGATGGCTTGCGCTAGCCACTTCGGCAGAATTGGTTCGCCAACGGTAAAGCGCGTTATAGCGGCCATCGCTAGCAACAACAGAGACGCCAGCAAGACCATCGTGACCGCAAATTGTAGCGGATTCGAGCGGCGATGGTAGCCAACGGCCCCACGAGCTCGAACGCCTTGTGTGCTGCGACCTCCGGGGTCGAAGCTGTTACGCGACGCCATCCATGAGCTCAAGCGTTGTCAACGCCCCACATTTCACAAAAACAAAGCTGGGGACGGCTAGAGGCTCCCCGATGATATCATCGGCCAAAAAGGGTCGTTCCCTTAGCCAGGACACTTGGCCGGTGAATGTGCTAGCCGCGCTCGAGCGTACGGGTTGGCAGCCGTTTCACTTTCGGACGCTCTGCCGCACCCATCCTAGCCTTAACGGACTTGATGCGATCGCCGACGTCTTTGAACGTACAGTCGCTCGCGTACAGCTCTTCAAAAGAAGAGAGCGCAAGGGCCAAGGATTCGGGCGTGTCCTTTGCTTCGTAGAGCTCGCCCAAATTGTAGAGCGCCTCGTGATATTGAAACTCAGGATAGCCGGGCGTCTCGATCGCCTTACTGAAACGCTTGGCCGCTGCTGTGTCCAATCCTTGACGGCGCAGGCACAAGCCAATCGCATTATGGCAAAGCACAACATAATCGCTCTCGCGTTGAATTGATTGGAGAATGACGAGCGCTTCGTCAACCCGCCCGAGCTCGCGATAGGCGATACCCAGTCTGTATTTGGCGGCGACGTCCCCACCTTCGGCGTCCTTTTCCAAGCGTTCGGCAAACTGCTCGATGAAGTCCGCATTGGATTCGTCAAAGCGCGCCATCGCGATAAGCAATTCCACGGCTTGCGCAACCTGACCGCGCGCAGCCTTGACGAGCGCGAGCCGATAGCGAGTGGCAGCATGGTGGGGCCGTAACTCCGAAGCGTTTTCCAAAAGTCTTTCGGCGGTCTCGTATTCCTTCGTGTGATCCATCAGCAAGCACGCCAGCTGATACCCTGCACGAGCGTCGTGCGGGTTTTCTTCCAACGCTTGGCGATACGCTTGGGTCGCCCGCTGATAGTCCCCCTTGCCGACAAGCAAGTCGCCGCGAGCGACGTCGTCAACCGAGCGCTGCACGTCGGCCGCTTTGGCCCGCAACAATGCCAAACGCTCGCGAAGAATCTCGTCATGCGAGGCCATGGGCTCTGCCTGTTTCAGCAACTCGGCAGCGTCGGAACCTCGCGACCACGTGATGAGCGTTTCCGCACCTTCAAGGAGTTGCTCCGCTGCGCCCGAGCTGTCCCCCGCCTCATTCAGCAAGGTTGCGAGTTCGCGCCGGTAGGGAACGGGATCTTCTGCGATCTCAGCAAGCCTGCGGCAGACACGCTCCACATCCGAAGCGGCAGATGCTGCGTGGTAACAACGCAAGGCAGCGTCGAGCGCGCTCTTCGCTTCCGTGCGCCGACCCGCTCTTTCATACGCTTTCGATGCAAGCTCGTGCGCCGATCCGTCATCAGGCGAGATGGCGATCAATTTCGGTGCGAGTTCTGCAGCGTGCGTAACATCATCGCTGCCGAGGTAGTCCACAAGTGCCTGCGTGTATGCGAGCACCGCAGCGTTATGGTTCCCAAGTTGTTCGTGGAGCGCCCCAAGTTCTTCGCGGAACGTTGGGTCGTCTGGGAAGCGCGCGACGAGCTCCGCATATGTCTCGATTGCCTTGTGCGGGTCGGCAACGGCCTCAAAATGCGCGTCATCCCGAGCAAGGGCGGCCGTGGTACTGCGCTGCGCGAACGCCAGGAACAGATCGCCCATTCGCGACTGAGCTACCTGCGCGCTGCTCGGGTCGGCGACGGCCAGCGTCTTATAGGCCTCGCGCGCTGCAGCGATATCTCCAAGATCGCGTGCTAAATCGCCGCTGACAAGCAAAAAGGGACCTGGTGCGGCCTCTAAATTCGCTCGCTTGCGCGTCTCCCGAAGCGCCTGCGGGGCATGGCCCTCGTGAATGAGGCTCGCAAGCTCGGTTGCCATCTCGATGGACAACGCTCCGTCCGCTGCGAGCGCTTCAATCGTTCTCAAGGATTCAACGCAGGACTCGGCAGGCACGATCGCCGCGGTTGCCTCCGCATCGATTTCGGCGCTGTCCTTGTGGCTTTGCACCTGCGCGGCCAGCGCACCCTGCGCATCTTCAACCGCCTTGCGCGTCGAATCGAGATCCGAGGCCAGTTGCGCAAGCTCGCGCTCGCCTTGTGCCTTTTTGCCTTCGAGCTCGAGGACAGTTGCACGCTGCTCGTTCACTTTGACGGAGAGTTCGAGAAGTGCAGCGCCCTCGGCCGCAGTCGTCTTTGCCAGCGCATCTGCGTCGCGCAGTGTCGTTTCCAGCATCGCGACACGGGTCGCCAATGCTTCCGCATCTGCTTCACGCTTTGCACGCAACGCTTCCGCTTGCTCTGCTGCTGCATCGGCCTCGGCGCGCTTGCGTTCCGCTGCCGTTATGAGCGATTTCGTCTTCGTAAAAGACTCTTCAAACTCACGCTTTTTCGCTTCGAGCACTCCAAGCTCTGCTTCTCGTTTCTCGCGGGCCTTCTCTGCCGCATTTGCAATGGCTTCCGCTTCAGAGCGTCGCTTCTCCGCGGCTGCAGCCAAGGGCTTCACTTTCCCGATCGAGTCTTCGAGCACTCGTTTCTTGCTCTCCGCCGCATCGATGGCGGCTTGCAGATCTGCAAGCCTGGAAGCCAGGTCGGTTGAGGTTGATTGGGCCGTGCGGCTTTGCTCGACGATATCTCGCAGGTCTGCCGTTGCCGTGTCGCCTTTGGCTTTCGCCTCGGTCACCCGTGCTTCGAGTTGTTGGAGCGTTTTCTCGGCGGCGCTTGCCTTCACGTCGGCTTCTTTGCGCCGCGCGTCGGCGGTCGCGAGTTCCTTGCGCAGCTGGGCGGCCTTCGAATCGAGCTCGGCAACTGACAGCTCCGCTCGGTTTCGCTCGGCATCTTTTGCCCGCGCTGCTTCGACCGCCGCATTTTGCAGTTTGTCGAGGTCGGCTTGTGCCCGCTGGCGGCGGGCTGCGAGCTCCAACATGGCGGCCTCGTGTGCCGTTTGCGCTTTCGCCGCATCCGTTTGAATCTCGGCGGCGAGTACCCGCGCTTCCTCGAGGCGCTTCTCTTCTTGCGCTACCTGCGCTTGCAGTGCTTTCGCCTTTTGCTCGAGCTCTTTGACCGATGCAACGCTCTTGCTCTGCGCAGCAGTCTTGCGCTGCTCGGCCGTTTCCACTTCGCTTTGCAGGAGGGCAAGCTTCGCATCGAGTTCAGCCGTGGCTCGCTCGATAGCCGCGCGAGTCTGAGCTGCTTCTTCGGCCTCGGCTTGTGCTTGCGCAAGACGCGTGCGAACCTCTTCAAGATCCCGCTCCGCCGCTGCCCGCGCAGAGGCGATTTCCTCCTGCGCCGCAAGTTCCAGCGCCGCGCGCTGCTCCTGCGCGGCGCGACTTGCCTGATCCGCCTGCGTCGCGACCAACTGCTGCTCGCGCTGCGCCTTTGCAATCTCTTCGTGCAGACGAGCGAGTTCGGCGGCTGCCGATTCCCGTGCTTGTGCAAGCTTTTCCAGCTCGGCGTGCACGGCGTTCTCTTGATCATCTGGCGGAGCGGCGGCGACCGGCGGCGGAGCCGCCACGGACCTCTGCGGTTTGGACTTCTCCTCCGGTGGAAGAACCTCGACCAGGATTGGTTCCGGAACGGCTGTCTGCGCGGACGTTTCGGTGTCGCCTTCCTCTTCCTCGCCTTTGTCGTCGAGGTCGGCAAGCATGCTGCGCGCGCGGGCGTTATTGCCGTCGATAGCGAGAACCATGTTGACGATCTGTCGGGTCGTGCCAAATTGCTGCGCGTCTCTTGTAATCTGCCCGGCTTGCAAATAGTAGCCGATTGCTTCTGGGATCATGCCCTTGATCTGATGCAGCTGACCCATGTGCACGATTGCCTGGATGTGATTTTTCTCCCGATCCAGGACTTTCTTAAAAGCAAGAATCGCTTGGTCGTACTGGCCATTCGCCTGGTAAATGCAGCCTGCCTCAAAGAGCGCGGGCGTGTGCTTGAGGTTCGATTTGCGCAGCACGTCGATAAACTTGGCCAGCCCATCTTGGGTGCGCCCCTCAACGACGTCCGCTTGACCGAGGTGGAAGATGACGTCGAGATTTTGGGGATCGAGGTTATGGGCGCTTGCGAATGCTTGGCGTGCGCGCGTCATGTCGCCCTGGTCGTACAAGAGCGCTAGTCCAGCGTTGAGGTAACACAGCGCTGCTTCCGTATTCGCTCCTGCCGTACCCAGCATTTTGGCTGCGTCCAGGCGGAGGTCGGTCGGACAGTCGGGCATGTCCGCAATATCTTTGAGCAACGCGGTGGCTGCTTTTGCGTTGTTGCGAATAAGATGCTGACGGGCCTGCGCAAGGACGCCGCTCACGCGTTGCTGCACCGCACCTTCACTTTTGCCTTCGCCGCTGCGCCCGCTCGCCGCCATGCTCGCTACTGCTTCTCAAACAGCGCCGCTGCGCCGCGTTGTGACGAGGTGAAATGTTCCATGACTTCCGCGACCGAATCCCCGCCATATTTTTCTGCAAACAGTGGAGCCAACGTCAGACAGACCATCGCTTCTCCGATGATCGATGCGGCCGGTACGGCACACACGTCACTGCGCACAACTGCCGCGGGCGCACGCTTTTGTTGCGCGAGGTCGACCGACTCGAGCGGCTTCATAAGGGTTGCCAAAGGTTTGAGCCTTGCAGCAATGGCGATATCTTGGCCATTGGAGAGACCGCCCTCGATGCCGCCGGCTCGATTGCTGCCACGGCTAATGGCGTCGTCTTGCACTTCGAACGTGTCGTGCGACCGGCTCCCGACGTAGCCCCCGGAACTGATGCCTTCCCCCACTTCAACCGCCTTGACCGTCTGAATACTCATAAGGGCTGCAGCAAGGAGCGCATCAAGACGATCGCCCGGCTGCCGATTGCTTCCGATACCCACCGGCATGCCGCTGACGCGAACTTCGAATGCGCCGCCGAGCGTATCGCCCGCAGCCTTCGCTTCATCAATGCGGCGCACCATGTGCGCCTCCGCTTCGGGATCGGCGCAGCGTACCGCTGATGCTGCTATATACTGAATATCGGGTAGCGCTTTTGGGTTCTTGGCGAGGACGTCTCCGATTTGTATGACATGCCCGCGCACTGTGACGCCGAACACGCTAAGGTACTGGCGGGCCACTTCGCCGAGCGCCACGCGCATCGCCGTTTCTCTGGCGCTTGCGCGCTCGAGTACGTTGCGCAAGTCCCGGTGCCGATACTTGAGCGCGCCCGCGTAATCCGCGTGTCCGGGGCGCGGGCGGGTGATCGGTTCACCGTGGCCGTGCAGCGGATCCATGAGGTCCCGCACATTTTCAAAGTCCCGGTTCCGAATGACCAGGGCAAGTGGTGAACCCAAGGTAACCCCGCCCCGCAGGCCGGCAAGCACCTCCGCTTCGTCCTTTTCGATTTTCATCCGTCCGCCACGACCGTGGCCGCCTTGCCGGGCCAAAAGTGCCGCATTCAAGCTGGAAACATCGAGAGCCAACCCTGCGGGCAAGCCATCGATGATCCCCACCAGGGCCGGGCCATGCGACTCTCCGGCAGTCATGTATCGAATCATAAGCGTCAGGCTTTTAGCGCGAGGCGAGTTCGCCCTTGTCGAGCAAGCGATCTGCGCGAGCGCAAAAGAAAAGAGCCGCGGGCCAAGAGGCTGCGGCTCCTCCGGTTGCGACTCGGCGCTATTGGCCGGCGATGATGTGCGGGGTAATCAAGAACACCACTTCTTGATGGGTCGTTGTCTTTTGGACGTTCTTGAAGAACGCACCAAGGATCGGGATGTCGCCCAAGAGCGGCACCTTGCTGACGCTCACCGTGGACTCGTCGTCGAGCAGACCGCCAAGCACGATCGTGTCGCCATCTTTCACCCGTAGGATCGAGTCGGCTTTCCGATTGTCCAGAATTGGGAACTGTTGCACGAGACCTACAATCGAGCTACGCTCGACGTGCATGGTCGTCGTGATGTAGCCATCCGTATTCACGACCGGGGTGATGATGATCTTGACACCAATGTCGATATATTGCGCTTGGAATTGACCCGAGCGCGGATCGTAGTAGACCAGCGGGTACGTCTGACCAACGAGCAGGCTGGCTTGCTGGTTGTCGAGTGCGGCCACGCGCGGATTGGCGAGCACCTTCGCGTCGTTGTGCGAGATCAGGTAGTTGAGCTGGCCTTGAATGAAGAGCGGGTTCCGAGTAAACGGTTGCGGCGCAATCGAGTTGCCGCTAATCGTCGTCTCTGGCACCGTAATGCCGCCGGGCGGACACGCGATGCAATTTTCAAACAGGTCGAATGGGGATGTTCCAACCCACTGGGCGCCGACGTTGAGATTGCCATCGTGGGTGACGTCAAGAACTTTCACCTCGAAGACGACCTGCGGCGCCGGAACGTCAGCCAGTGCCAGGAAGTTCCGAGCCGATTGGATGATGTCTGGGCTTCCACTCACGATCACGGTATCCGTCCGCGGATCGATCGTGAACGATGTCGGCGGAATTACACCAGAAAGTTGTTTTCCAAGATCCGCCGGATTTGCGTACTTAATTGGGAACGCGACGGTTTGGGTTGCCATCTGGCCGGCCGTTCCGAACTCTGAATTGAGATCGGCGGTCGTGCCCACGACGTAGATGTTGCCCATCTTGCGATAATCGAGGCCGTTGGTGCGCACGATGAGATCCAATGCCGTGCTGAGGGGCACGTCATGCAGCGAAAGCGTCACCGTACCATGGACGTTTTGCGTTGCGACGATGTTCTGGCCGCTCTCGTTTGCGAGCAGCTTGAGAACGTCCAAGATATCCGCGTTTTTCACATCAAGATTCACGTTGCGTCCGCTCGTGTCCATCATCCCCGCCGGCGGTCCCGGCGGAGCCATTGCGGCGTGACTTGTCGCTTCGTGCGACGCCATCGTCCCGGCGGCAGCGCCACGTTTGTTTGGAACCTTACAGTAGAACTTACCACCCGGCAGCCACGGGTTCGGCGTCGCCTCGGCGACGACGACCGGAGCGACCGCAGGCTTCGAAGCAGGAACCGCTACCTTCGCGACTGGCTTCGAAGCAGGAACGGATGCCTTCGCAACCACTTGATGGCTTACCACAGCGGCATGCGCTTGGGGCGCGGGCTTGGCAGCAGGTTTGGAAACCGCATGGGTGACGGCCACCACCTGGTGCGCGGAGTTTGTGGATCCGGTGCTCGCCGTAGCGGACACAGCGGATCCGTTCAGAGCCGTATCCTGTCGAGTCTTTGCCTCGCGTGCCGCGGCGGCGGCCTCTTGCGCGGGCAGCGCAAATGCGACCTGATTGGTTGGCACCGAGAGTTTGAGCGTGTGATCGCCGCTGCGCTGCAAGTCATATTTGGGCGAACCAGACGACTCCACCACGATTCTCATGACGGCTGGCGTTGCCGAAAGCTGCCCAACGCGAACTTGCTGCAGCTGACCTCTCGAGAAACCAATAACCTTGGTCTGACCGTCGTACGATGCGGGCGACACATCCACCACCAGGTCCACGGTGTCGCTCTTTGCGTCCACCGAGTACCGGCTGACTTTCGTCGTCACCGGCCCTGCCGCTGCCACCGACAATTCAAACGATCCGCCTCGTTTTTCGTACGAGACGTCTTTGATCGGATTGTCGGCGGTTCGGCCGGGCTGCGGAGAAGCCAGACCGGCGAATGCGACGGCGCACCATACGAGCCAGGCCGACGTCAACCGAAGATGCCGATGCATTTAATTTAACCCCCTAGCGAGAAGTGTCGCTCTTCTGTCTGTGTTCCGAGCGTGATGTAATCTGGACCGATTGCGATAACTCTAAACTGATCGTCGACGCTGTCACCAGGCCGCACGAAGTACGATTTGCCATTGTCTTCCAGGATCGCCACGAAGCCATTGTCGTGTTCGAAGATGCCGGTCAGGTGGACCGTTCCCCAAATTCCGCCCGCACCCGGCGCGCTCTCGAATCCCGGAAGCGTCGGAATATTGGGGAAAGTGGAGACAGCAACTTTGGGTGCGGGTGTCGGCCCCGCGCCGGTCGGTGGCCCAAAGAGCGCCACAAACGGATCCGGGCGACCCGCGCTTGGTACCGTTTTCGACTTTACGATAGGCACGGGCGTCGTCGTCACCGGTGGCGGCGTGCCAAGAGCTGGCGCGACGGTCACAGGACCCGGTGCCGGCGGCGGTGCGCCACCGCACGAGGCAAGCACCAGGCACACGCCGATGGCCGAAGCTGCAACGAGAAGCTTCATGACTTATTGACCCCCTGCCGGAGCCGGCGTCGCCTGCGGTGGCGGGCCGCCTGGGCTCAAGCGGTACGCAACGATCGGCAGAACGATATGCAGCTTAGGCGTGACGCCAACATCGGCGCGCGTTGACGTTAGGACCACGTTGCCAACACCGATGAGCTTCGGAAACTTGTTGAGATCGCGTAGGAATTTTTGTAAGTCCGTGTAGTTGCCCGAGAATTCCATGTTGATTGGAACCTGCTGGAAGGACTGATTCAGGTACACGATTGCGTTCACGCGCGGCGACATACTCGCGCCGGGCTTCACGGCCGGATTCCCCACGACACCACCTGAAGCACCAGGCACCGGAGTCGCACCCGTCATTGCGGTCTGGGCGCCGCCTTGAGGCATTTGCGCATTCTCTGATTCCGCTTGCGTGTTTGACGCGTTCAGCGCCTTGCCGGCACGCGCGAGCGGCTGACCGATAATCGGTGCGTTTTGCAGCGCGCTCGCTCCCGTTGGAGCGGGTCCAGGCGTCGGCGAGCCCGACGGCGTCGGAAGCGGCTGCGGCACGACTGCCGTCACGACCAAACCATCGCGCGTCGCCAGGTCCTCGATCTGCTTGAGATATGAGGGAATGTACGCGCGCGGATCGGCGGTCAATTCCACGCCAGTCAGACGTGATTGTACTTGCTTGATCAATCCGAGATAGAGTGGTTTTTGATCTGCAACTGCCTTCAGTGACGTGTACTGGGACTGGAGATTGTCAAGCTGTGCCTGCGAGGCGGAGACTTGCGTCAACTTTGGCTGGATCACCATGAAGTACGCGCCAATGAAGACAAGCGCGAGCACGCCGACAACGATGAGAATGCGATTGAGGTTGCTCTGTTGCTGGTTCATTGTTGTCCAATCACTGCCGGGCTGAGCGTTCCGATGACGGAGAACGCCACGTCACCGCCATTCGGAGAAGTAGGCGACACGGCTTGCGTGCTCGTTGTCAAGTCGGCGTCCCCAAAAATGGGCGACCCGTCTAGGTTCAACATGAGATCCGCAACTTCGCGATACGTCGAAGTGTCGCCGGAGAGCGTCACGTTGCCGCCATCGGTTGCATGCGCAACATTCACGCTGTTGTACCACATACCGTGCGGCGTATTGTTCCCAATGTCCGAAAGAATTTCTGCAAGTTGCAGCGGGCTCTGCTTGATGCGCTCGAGCAGATCGGCTTTGGCTCGAAGCTGCGCGACCTGGTCGCGCAGATCGTCAACTTCCTTCACCGCCGCTTGCTCCACCGCCACTTTTTGCGTCCAGGCTGCAATGTCGCTGTTCAACCTGTTGATTCGGACGTTCTCAAAGACGTCGAACAACGTCACGAGCAGCAACTCGGCCACAAGCACCGCCAGGCCGATAGAGAACACTCGGTCGAAAGTAAAAACTGACCGCCGTTGCGCTGAAGGAAGTAGGTTGATGTCAATCACAAGCGTGCTCCTCGATCAAACGCTCCGTGCTCACGCGGCTGCTCCCGTTCGGCCTTCGGCCTGCAAATCGCGCTTGGCTAAGCCAGCGGCGACGATCATGGACGGCCCAGCGTCGCGTAAGAACTCTGCGGGAAAATCTGCGGGATCGTGCGCGGCGCGTTCGAGTGGCGTCGCAGGAGCGACGGGCAGCCCGAGCTCGTGACTCAAAAACGCGTCCAAATTCTCCAAGCGGCTCGATCCGCCGCCCAAAATGACTGACTCGATCGTTTCGCCGCGAAAGCGCGTTCGGAAGTAGTCGAGCGATTTGTGAATCTCAGTGACAAGCTCTGTAAGCGGCGGCGTGATCACGTTGAAGATTCGCGTCACGGTCGGCGGCACGGGCCCGGTATCTTGCTGCGAAAGAATGCGCGCCTTCTCCCGCTTCATTTTTTCGGCATCGTCCATGGAAACGTTCAGGCCGTTTGCAATAGCCTTCGTGATGGCGTTGCCGCCGATGGGCACGTTCCGCGTAAACGGAACGAAGCCGCCCTTCGTGATGTTGATGCTCGTCGACGCGGCTCCCACGTTGATGATGGCGATGTTTTGCTCGAATTGCGCGTCTTCCGGAGCGATCATCGCGCGGACCATCGAGAAGGGCTCGACCTCGACCACGGATGGGGTCAAGCCTGCAAACTGCAATGCGCTCATTTGCGACGTGACGAGATCTTTTTGCGCAGCGACGATGAGCACGTCCATGTTCTGGCCGTCCTCAGTCTTCCCCAAAATCTTCGCGTCGATCTGCGCTTCGTCCACGGAATATGGGAGAAACCGCTCTGCTTCGTATTTGGTCGACTCCCGCAGCTCGCGCTCGCTCATGACCGGCATGGTCACCTGGCGTACGACGACCGTGGGACCGGAAACCGCACTAATCGTTTTGCGTGCGCTGAACGCGCCATCGCCGATCAGCGCGCGCAGCGCCTCGCCCACGAGTTGCGGATCGCTGACCACGCCATCCTTGATGCTATTCGCGGGCGTGCTCACGCGATAGACGTGCTCGAGAACAGCGCCTCGGCCGGATGACCCAAACTGAACTGCTTTCAGTTCGTGCGAGCCAAAATCAATGCCAACGTACTTGTTGGATCCGCGCGCGAACAGCTTGCCCAAAAACGACATAGATGCCGAGCCTCTCGTAACCATCCCCGTTATAAACATATGAGGACGGGGCTAAAGAGATAACCTCACTAAAAAACATCGGCACCCCGGCAGGCCAATGTTAGAACGTTTATTCGATACCAGCTACTGGACGATAAGGGTGTGCGCTAGGTTTACGAACTGGCAATGCCACCCCTCGGGACACGATTCGGGTGCAGGGGGTGATTGGAAAATCGCCCCAACTACGGTTCCTGTCGTGGGTGATTGCAAAATCGGCCACCGCGATTGCTGAGTGGGCGACTGGCAAGTCGCCCTCCGCTCCAAAAGCAAAACGCACCCGAAGGTGCGCTGCTACGATTTCGAGCCAGCAGGGCGGTTAGTGGAGAATTGCTTGGAGCTTGTCGTGGTCCATGATGACCACGTTGGCGGTGCGCATATCGATGAGTTTCTCATCCCAAAACCGGTTGAGCATCCGGTTGACGGTCTCTCGCGTCGTACCGATCATGTTCGCCATTTCCTGATTTGTTAGCCGCAACGTAAGACGCGTGCCACCCTCGACTCGCTCGCCGAAGTTCTTCTCCAGATTGAGAAGCAGGGCTGCGAGTCGGGTCCTAATATCCTGGTATGAGGCAGCCTGGATTGCTTGATTGGTCGCCCGCAGGCGAGACGAAAGCGTCATCACCAAGCTCAAGCTCATTTGCGGACTGCGTCCCAAGAGGTCGAGAAAATCCTTGCGCGATAAGATCGCTACTTCGACATCGCCCAGAGCCTTGATAGTTGCCGATCTCGGCGATGCGTCCAAGACACCCATCTCGCCGAAGAAGTCACCCTCTTTGAGGATCGAAAGAATGCTCTCTTTGCCTTCATTGGAAAGCCGGGTGACGGCCACATTTCCCTTGACAACGATGTAGAGCGCGTCGCCTGGATCCCCTTCATACACGAGCACCGCGTGCTTGGCAAAACGGCGAGTTTGGACCAGCGAGGCAATCGCCGCAAGGTCTTCGTCGCCGAACTCTGCGAACAGCGGAACTTTTTTGAGAAGAGTGGCATCGAGCGGTCTATCAAACGTCTTCTGCACGGCCATGAAACTCCAAGCATAAAATTGCGGCGCGAAGGTAGTGGCGGCCGCGGGCGCTCGTAAAACAGCGCTTGTCCCCAAGTATCGGCAATCACAGCCCGGCAGTGTAGGGGGCGATTCGAAAATCGCCCCACGCAACCGGCCCTTTCAAAACCCGCGTCTAGCCCCCGCCCAAATGGCGGTACAGCAAGCCTTGGTACGCAGCGTAAGGACCGAACACAAGACCGGGTGCGAAGACCACGATGAGCGCTCCAAGGACGAGAAATGGCCCGAGTGGCAACACATCTTTGGCACGCCGCTTTCGGGTCAAGAGCACGGGTATTGCGAGAATGGCGCCCACAATGAACGCCGCGGCAAATGCCGCAATTGAGTGCGTTAAACCCAAATATAAGCCCAAGCAACCCGCGAGCTTGACGTCCCCAAACCCCAAACCCGCACCGCGCGTCGCGAGGTAGATGAGACCGAAAAGCCCCACCCCAATGGCCGCGCCCTCAAGGGCATCGATTGCCCGGCCATCGAGCAACGCCACAAGCAACCCAACGAGCGCAACAGGCACCGTCACCACGTCGAGGATCAGCAAGTGATCGATATCGACAAAGAGCGTCACGATCGCAAAGGCGCTGCAGAACAAACACCGCGAGAGTCCAAACAGTAAGCCCGAACTCGGCGGCGGCCAACGCAAAGAGCGCGGCGGTGGCAAGTTCGACGAGCATGTATCGCGCAGAAATGTCCGCCTTACAAGAGCGACAGCGCCCACGAAGCGCAAGCCACGACAGGACGGGAATGTTCTCCCAGGGGCTCAGGCGATGCCCGCACGCGGGGCAATGCGAGGGTGGCGACGCAATGGATTCGCCGCTGGGCACGCGGCTGATGACGACGTTGAGGAACGAGCCGATCAAAAGCCCGAGAATGCTTGCGATTGCCGGATAGAAGAGGGCGGGCACCTCGTCCAGGTGCGTGGCGTGCGAGCTACTTTCCTCGGACGCCCGAATTCTGATCCCACAGAACGGACGTGCACGACGTGCAACTGGCAGACGATCCATCTTGGATGACTTGCATCATCGTGGTTGAGTCGTGGCCGCCCGAATCGGAAACTTGATACGAGCCGTACGTCCCTACCGTCGTGTTGATGCTGTAGGTGTTGCCCTTCTTGACTGGGTCCGTGAGGTTGGCGCTCAAGTATGGAGTGGTAAGCGACGCGATGGCGATATAGAGTCCGCCGTTGTCGACCGAATACTCTTCCTCTGCCGTGGCCAGCATTTTCTCGTTCATTTCACACGCTGAAGTCACCGACTCCGCACGCGCGTGCATGAAGTTTGGAATGAGAATGGCAGCCAGAATGGAGATGATGGCGATCACGATCATCAGCTCGATGAGAGTGAAGCCTCGTTGTGGCGTGTTCATGTGTGGGCCCGTCTTCGCGTCCTCCAAATCCTTAATGCCCAAGTACGACCCCGGTATGACCGGTCGGTACCGTGTGTGACTGCGCTCACCGCTCAGGCTCCGGCCATACAAAGGCGGAACGAAAAAGAGCCGGTCCGGGGACCGGCTCTTTCGCTTTGTTCCGCGTCGAGCGTTTAGTTACCGTGGATGCCCGATGCCTGTGCGTAAACGATGGATGAGCACGCCGCGCATGCAGCACCGCCCGTTTGCGTGAGGCTGGTCGTGGTGGTCGTGTCATGTCCGCCCGCGTCCGAGATCTGATACGAACCATTGGAGCCCGTACCCGGGATCGTCACGGTGTAGGCATTGCCCTTGTGCACGGATCCGTCACAACGACGCTCAAGATATGGTGTCGTGAGGACGGCCAGCGAAGCATACGCGCCGCCATTGTCAACCGAGTATTCCTCTTCGGCTGTAGCAAGCTGTTTCTCGTTGCCTTCGCAGGCCGCGGTGACAGACTCAGCACGCGCATGGAGGAAGTTCGGAATAAGAATGGCTGCGAGAATCGCGATAATGGCGATCACGATCATCAATTCGATGAGCGTGAACCCTTTTTGCAGTTTCTTCATGAAGACTTTAACCCTTTCGATTTTGTGAATTCACGTTGAGTGAGCGGACGAGTTGTAAGCCCATCAAGGGACGCCGTTTCGACCGGCGCCGCGCTCGCTAAGATCGATCGTGATCTCGTGCGGAACCAAAAAGCGCGTTTTCTGCCCTCTCCCCCACTATAGGGAATGCCCAACCGCGACTGGCTTAGACGCTAAAACCCGTGATATATGACACACGTGCACGGAATGCGCCCTTCGTTCATCCGCGAAGAGACTTCCCTTCATATGTTATCGGCCGTTTCTTGCTCTAATTTCCGTGGATACCCGACGCCTGCGCGTACACGATCGAGCGACATGCGCTGCACGCCGCCCCGCCCGTCTGCGTCAGGCTCGTCGTGGTGGTCGAGTCGTGCCCTCCCGCGTCAGAGATTTGGTACGAGCCATTTGAACCGGTGCCTGGAATCGTCACCGTGTAGGCGTTCCCCTTCTTCACAGGATCGGTGACGACCACGCTGAGATACGGCGTCGTCAGCGCTGCGAGCGACGCGTATGCCCCACCGTTGTCGACCGCATATTCCTCTTCAGCAGTTGCGAGCTGCTTCTCATTGCCTTCGCAGGCCGCGGTGACAGACTCAGCCCGCGCGTGCAGGAAATTCGGAATCAGAATGGCCGCCAAGATTGCGATGATCGCGATAACGATCATCAGCTCAATCAAGGTGAAACCCTTTTGCATGGTCTTCATATTATTCGATTCTATGACGCCAAAAAGCTGTGTGCGTGCATATGTTCATTACCCAGGTACCAAGATTAAGAGTCCGCTTGAGGACCCTTTGTATCAGTTTTCGGCAAAAGGTGATGGGCGCCACAGCGACCTTGCCGACAATCTAAATGATGGGACAGTCACATCGCCTTCCCAATCCGCTATCTCAGCCGAGCTTCTGGGCGATCTTAGCCATTGCGGCGCTCATTCGTTTTGTTGGACTGCTTCATCACTCGACGATGCCCGATGAAGCATTCACGTTCTTCATCGCCTCGCACCCACTCGCGGGAATCGTCGTGCTCTTGGCGACTGGAGACTTCCATCCGCCCCTCGTGTACGTCCTCGGCCACGCTCTTTTCGCGCTCACCTCGCGCGTCTATCTGTTTCGCATCGCCACCGCGCTCATCGGCGTCGTTGGCGTCGCGGCAACCTACACGCTGGCACGGCGGGTCGTAGGCTCGTGGGGCCCAGTGGCGGCGCTTCTTATCGCCATCAGTCCTGTGCTCGCGTTCTTCGATGGATTTTTCCGCATGTACGCGATGCTTTGGTCGCTTGCGATGCTCAGCTGGGCATGCTTGCTGTGGGCGCTCGACGAGCCGCGTCGCGGGCGCCGCTGGTTTGCCTATGCGCTCATCGTGACGGCCTTGCTCTACACCCAGTACCTCGCCTTTTTTACGCTGGCGGGCCAAATGGCGTATATGGCTTTCGTGCATCGGCGCACGCTTGGATTTTGGCTCGCGTGCGCGGCAGCGCTCGCCGCATTTGCTCCATGGCTGCCGGTCTTTCGCGAGCAGTACCCGCTCGGCGGCACCGCCTTCAACGCGCTGGCCGGCCACATGTGGGAGCTCGTGGGAGCGCCGCCCGTTCTTTTGGTTGATGGTTTGCCGACGACCATCGAGTACGCTGCCGCGACCTCCGTGGCGCTGTGGATTGTCATTGTGGGCGGCCTCGCGGTCGCGACGGTACAGCGCCGTTTTGACGCGCTCGCGCTCTTTGCTCCGATCGCGTTGCAGGTCGGATACTCCTTAGCTTCAGGGAAACTGCTCTTAGGCCAACGCTACTTGCTGCAAGCCGTCGTGCCGCTCGTTTTCTTCATCGTGATCTTTTGTGCTTGGCTGCAAGCCAGGCGGCTGCGCCCGCTGGCCATAGCAATCTTGACGAGTTTGTTCGTGATGATGGCGACCGCGACGATCGACAAGCACTTCCTGTCGTCATACATGCCGGTCGATTGGACCCAGTACGGGAAGTTTCTTGACGCCCGCATCAAGCCTGGAGATGCGGTCGTCTTTGACGGATCGATGGTGTATTACGCGCTCGTCGACACTAAAGCAACTCGCGATCGACCACTCTTTCTCGTGACCAATCAGGCTGAAGCTGCTCGCTATGGTGAGCAGGCCTCGCGCTTGCCGCGGATTTGGTACATCGGCTACCAGACGGACCTGCCCGATCCCAACCGATTGGCGTTCAACGCGTTGGCGCGAACCCACCCTCGTCGAGTCTCGTGGCAATCGACCGAGGCTGCTTATGGAGATGCGGTCGTGACGACCCTTTTCTTACCACCATCCACAACCCGCGGACCGTAAAGAATAATCCGCACGACATCCTCGGTGAAGATTCGGTTTTGCCGCCACACGCGCAAGGGTCGCCGCAGCGCATCCAAATGGCGTTCGAGGGTTCGATTTGGATCGGTGAAACCGGGCTGATTTTCGATGTACCACACTCGGCGGTTCGGATAGCCGTCGAGCCAACGCATCGTGAGCGGCAGATCCGTGGGCAGCGCTGGCGCGTCGATCTGGTGCCGGCTAAAACCGCTGAAACTGATAGACCACCCAATATTCCGCACCTTGGTCAAGGACGATCAGATCGTACTTATGCTCGTTGGCAAGCAGCAGCGTGTTGACTTGATACCAATCAGGGAACTGATACAAGGGTACAAACAGCATGTTGGGGATGCTCACCGCCGCTACTCCAAAGTACGCAGCCGCGAGCGCTGCAACCGTGACGCGATATTTTGTCGCGGCAAGCGCTGCACACAGCGCGCCGAAGCCGATGCAAAACGCGGGCACGTACACGTAGAGGTATCGTGGGATCACGAGATCTTTGCCGGTCGTCAGATGATGCGACGACTTGTATGACGACGGGAAAGAGCCAGAAGGGGACGACGGACGCACGAGCCGCGTAGATTCCCGCGAGCAGCAGCACCATCGCGACGATGCTGAAGAACAAATCAAAATCCGGGCGAATGACCCATTGCGCAGGGATGCCGTACGCAAGCGAGGCTCGGATCACGTGCGGCCAGGAGAACGCCGACGAATTCATTGCAATCACGAGGCCGCCGTGGGGGTACTGAATCCGAATCGCCCACAGCCATGGAATGAGAGCAAGCGCCGCCGCTACTTCGCCCACAAGGGCCGGCCACATTGTCCGCAACCGCGTGAGCACATACAATCCCTGACTCAAGACGACGAGTGCCCCGACATAGTGCACGTAAGGAAGCGTGACGGCACTGCATCCGTACAGCGTCCACCATAACCAGCGTCCTCTGCCGCGCGCGTCGCCCGCTCGCACCAGCAACCACCACGAGACCGCGCCCAACGCGACGAGCACCGCATACATGCGATAGAGACGATCCCACTCGACGAGCGCAGGTTGCAACGCGAGCGCGAGTGCTGCGATCCAAGCGGCGGTCGTTCCAAAGAAGCGGCGGGCTATGGCCCAGGTTGCCGCAATGCCGAGCAAGCTGAAGGCCGCCGTCAAATAACGGTAATCCCACAGTGGCCAATGCAAGAACCCCGTGAGATAATGCGTCACAAGATAAAAGAGCGGGGGATGAAAATCGCTGTACGCCACCATCATGAGCACATCGTGGACGGGGCGATCGCTCGCGTGAAAAACAAAACCCTCGTCGATGAAAAGACTTGGGCCGGTCAAGTCCCAAAAACGGCACAAGGCGCCGACGACGAGCGCCACAACGAGGCCGCCATATTCGCGGAACCATAGGCGCCGGTTTTCCATCGTTATTTTGTCATCGGCACTTTGTCAAAGAGCAGCACAGTCACGTCATTGACTGCTGCTTGGCGCGCAAAACGTTGCCTGAGAAGTTGTGGCCGCTTCCGTGCTAAGGCGGACGCGATCCGCCGATCTGGATCCCAATAAGCGTATTGATGCTCGATGTACCAAACTCGGTCGCGAGGATGATCGCGAATCCAATTGAGGATCGGGGTGAAATCTGTAGGGTTCATAAAACTCAACAGCGGGCGACCGCGAAACGCAGTATAGTTTTGCACGACAAGCCGCTCGTAGCCAGCGTCCAGCACGATCGCATCACGAGGTCGTTCGACCTGCAGGATCAACGCGTTGACTGCGTACCAGTTTGGAAACTGATAGTAAGGATCAAGCAAGACGTTCTGGGCGCCGACGGCCAAGAAAGCAATGCTGGCCAGCGCAACTGCCCAGGCGATGACTCGCGCCTGGTGGGCGGCAATCGACTGCACGATCGCACCACTCCAATCGCCACGGGCGGAATATCGATCAACAGATACCGGGGAAAATAGGCAAGATTGGTGCCAAGCAGGACCGAGGCGACAATGCCAAGCGGAAGAGCTCCATCCAAAACGGGAGCGCGCTTCGCCACGCCAGCCAGCTTGCCGCGACCACGATCACCCCCACCACAACGCAAGGAATCCAAGCTCCACCGTGCCATGACAGCGGAGTCGGGCGCGCCCATCGCAAACGCATCGCGCAGGCTTGCCGCCAGACCCGCATCAAAGCCAGGGCGGCTCAGCGTGAGGCCGCCGAGCGGCAACTGTTGCCGTAGGTGGTCGACCCACGGAACGTACGATAGCACGACCAGCGCGTAGCCAAAAAAAGGCTGGCTTATTGGTGCGAAATCGAAAGGCGGAATAGAGTGCCTGACACGCAAGCTCGAGAAAACCAAGATAGTGCGTGTACGCTAAGATGACCGCAACATGCTGCATAGGCCACCCACAGCATCGTACGCTTGCGGCCCACCGCAAGCTCAGCTTCGCACCAGCAGCCACCACGAAAAGCGTCGCCAGGGCAACAAGCACAGCGTACATCCTAAACATCCGGTCGTAGGTGATGAGCGCCGGTGACAGCGCGACCGCGATGGCTGACAGCGAAGCAACAGAGCTGTCAAATATCCGCCGCGCGGCGCCCCAGGTTGCAACGATCGTCAAAGATGCCAAACGGCGCAGTCAGGTAGCGGTAATCCCACAGTGGCCAGTGCAGGCTCATGAGATAGTGCGTCACGGAAGATAAAAGAGCGGCGGGTGAAAGTCGCTCGTCGTCAGGTTGTGCAGCAGCGCCGGCACGGCCAAAGCCGCCCATCGCGAAGGTAAACGCTTCGTCAGTATAAGAGACTGGCTGCGCCCAGGTGCCAGAAACGCGTCACGACACCAATGAGGCAGGCAAGGCTCAAGCCGAACCAACCCAAGTCAGTACTGACTCGCGTAGCTCCCCGGGGCGCTTGGGTCAACGGATCTCTTCTTTAAGCTTTCGGAGCGTGCTCGCGAGCGTCCGCGAAATATGTTTTTGCGAGAAGCCTAAGCGGCGCGCGATTTCGGTCTGCGTTAAATCCTTATAGAAGAACAGTTCGACCACGCGGCGCTCGAACTCAGCCAGACCTTCGATGGCGCGATCTAAGACAATGCGGTCTTCGATCGGCAGCCGGAATGTCTGATGGCGCGTGCTGCGAATCGCTGAAAAGCGCGGTGCATCCTCACAGATCTCCCCCGCTCCGACAGCGACATGAGGTTGTACGAGTCTCGCAGGCGCAAGATTTCCTTGACGCCGTCGACGAGCACGTTCATGTCCGTCGCGAGCTCGTCCAAGTCGGCTCTCGCCCGAGGTTGACGACCAGTCTGTCGTGCGATTCATGCAGCTGGCGATTGAGCGTACGGTACCAGCGCGGCACCCGCAGCAACGGAGCGAGGTCGCGCAGGTAGTGGAAAATTTCGCCTGACACCACCGTCCGGGCATACGCTTCAAACGGCACCCCGAGGCTTGGTCGTAGCGCTCGACCGCTTTGATGAGGCCGACGAAACCGACTTGTTCGAGATCGTCGCGCTGCGCTTGGCCTTGATTCGGCGCGTAATGGGAAACGATGGACTTGACCAGGCCCATGTGCGCCACCACGAGACGATCCCGGAGTTCGAGCGTTTTGCTGTGCGCGTACGCTTTGAACTCCGTCTCGCCTGCTTCCGCGGCACAGCCTGCGTCGCCAGACGCTACTTTATGTTGCCGATGATTTGATACAGCGGCAGAAACACTGAGATAACGATGAAGCCCACAACGAAGCCCATCGCCAAGATCAACAGCGGTTCCAAGAGCGAGGTCAACGAGGCGAGCATATACTCGACCTCGACATCATAAAAGTCAGCAATCTTCCTAAGCATGCCGTCCAGGTTACCGGTTTCTTCGCCGACCGCGACCATCTGCGTGACGAGCGGCGGAAAAAGACCCGAGAGATCAACGGCACGGCGATCGACTCGCCTTCACGCACCGACTCGCGTACCTTCGTCACCGTCTCCGCGATGACTTCGTTGCCGGAAGCCTTGCCCACAATCTCGAGGGCCTGCATGATCGGGACGCCCGATTGCAGCAAGGCACCCAAGGGTGCGGCAGAAGCGCGAGATCGCGACCTTGCGAATCAGCATGCCGAATACCGGCAGCTTCAGTTTGAACTTGTCGAACTGGTAGCGGCCTGTCTGGGTCGCGGTCCAGCGCTTGAAGAGGATGAACCCAACGATCAAGACGACTATCGTGATGCCGACGACGAACGGATTGCGCGCGCCCTCCGTGAAGCCGATGAGGATCTTCGTCGGTAGGGGCAGCTTCATGTTCATGCCGACAAAGAGGCTGACGAACGTCGGCAAGATGAAGGTCACCAAGAAGAACACGATGACGACGGCCATGACCAAAATGACCATGGGGTAGGTCATCGCCGACTTCACCTTCTTCTTGAGGTTGAAGTCTTTTTCGAGAAAACCGGCGAGGCGGTTGAGCACTTCGTCGAGGATACCGCCGAGCTCGCCCGCGCGAACCATGTTGGTGAAGAGCGGCGAGAAGACTTTCGGGAATTTACCGAGCGCGTTGGGCAAGCGTGGAGCCGCCTTCGACCTCTCGACGGACCTGCACGATCACCGGCTTGAGCTGGGCGTCCTCAGTTTGAATGCCGAGCACGTCCAGGCACCGCACCATCGCCAATCCGGCGTTGATCATCGTGGCAAACTGCCGCGCAAAGACGACAAGCGCCTGTTCCGAGACCCCCTTGAGCTTGCCAATGACGCCTCCAAACAACGTCTGGACATCTGCATTCAGACCCGCAGTCTGCTTTTGCGTGATACCCGTGACGTAGTAGTTCATTTCGCGGAGTTTGGCGCGCAGGACGCGCTCGTTCTCCGCTTCGATGACGCCATTGACGGACTTTCCGCTCGCGTCTTTCGCTTGATAGGCAAAGCTCGGCATCACGTTAGATCCTCGAGTTCTACTAGACTTGGTTGGGTCGTGGCAGCGAGGCTTACAGCTTCGTTGCCTGGCCGACCAAGAGAATGACTAACAGAAGCAGCAACCACAGTAACGATATGTTCATTGTTGTAGGTCCCCCCTTGTTATGAGCCTTCGATGAGTTTACGAAGCTCTTCCGGATGCATCGATGCCGCAAGGGCTTCATCTTCAGTAATCATGTGTTTGCGAACCAGGTCACGCAGCGACATGTCGAACGTTTGCATGTGCATGCCCCGGCTCGTGACGATGGCGTTGTGAATTTGGTGAGACTTGTTTTCGCGAATGAGATTACGAATCGCCGGCGTCGCGATCATGACTTCAGTCGCCGGCACGCGTCCGACGCCTGAGGCGTGCGGCAGTAGCCGCATGCAGACGATCGCTTCAATCACCGCCGCCAGCTGCACTCGAATTTGCTGCTGCTGGTGTGCGGGAAACACGTCGATGATTCGGTCGATGCTCTGCGCCGCATCCGACGTATGCAGCGTCGCGAACACCAAGTGGCCCGTTTCCGCGATGGTCAGCGTGGTGGCGATGGTGTCCATGTCGCGCATTTCGCCGACGAGCACGACGTCTGGGTCCTCGCGGAGCGCTGCTCGCAGCGCGTTGGCAAAGCTGTAAGAGTCATGTCCGATCTCGCGCTGATTGACGATCGACATCTTGTGGAAGTGCAAGTACTCGACCGGGTCTTCCATGGTCATGATGTGGCGAGCCATCGTGGCGTTGATGATGTCGATCATCGAGGCCAAAGCCGTCGACTTACCGGAGCCCGTCGGCCCGGTCACAAGAATCAAGCCATGCGGGCGCATCGTCAAGTCCCCCATGACCGGCGGCAAGTTGAGGCTGCCGAGTGGAGGCACGGACGAGGGAATTGCGCGGAACACTGCGCCGATCACGCCGCGCTGGCGAAACGCGTTGATACGGAAACGGCCAAAACCTTTCAAACCGTGCGAGAAGTCGAGCTCGAGATTCTTCTCGAACTTTTCCTTTTGCTGGTCGGTGAGGATGCTGTAAATCAGCCGCTTCGTGTCGTCGGGACTGAGTTTAGGAAATTCTGTCGGGGTGAGGCGTCCGTCAATGCGCAGCATCGGCGGAAGGCCGACGCTCATGTGCAAGTCCGATGCGCCGCGCTCGATCGTCACGCGCATTAGTTCGTCCATGCGCAGGCCGAGGAGATCGCTTACATTCGCTGCCATTTACTTCTCGATTCCGTTCTTTTGGGACAATGGAGCCGGACCACATGCAAGCCCAGTCCCCATAAGGACTCGCAGCGGACTTACTTAGACTATCGGCATCTCGAGACGGACCTATAGGGTCGGCTTGACCCAACCTTTCATCCGCTTTCCGGCCACTTTTCGTCTTTTTGGGGGCCTCTTTGCGGTCCCTTCGGGCGAAGGTACCCGGCATTGTATATGACGCCATCTGGAGGGGCGCCTGTACCCACTAAGGGGCGGGCGGCAAATCGAGCGACCTAGTGACCAGGCTCAAAGAGTTAACCGATGAGTTCTTCTCTTACCGTTTTCGGTTCCACGGGGCCCGGCCCCAAACGCGTGCCTGATCGGCTCCTCACGTAAACGCTAGGGGCTATGCCCACAAACCCCATGAATCTGGAAAGGCGGGGATGCAAAAACATCACCAGTCGTCCTTTAAGTGACGTCGCCATAAACGGGCGCTAGAAAACCGCCCAAAAGGCTGTTCCAGCGGTGACGGCCAGGGCTCCCACTAAGAACGCGCTCATCGCTGTGTTATGTTCGATCGTAGCAACGAGTGGCTCGTGGACAAGGTAGATGCTGTATGAAGCCACCCCGATCCACGCTAGCGGTCGGATAAGAGAAGGCTGCTCGCAGGAGTGGCGCGCTACCCACTGCTAGCACCAGACAGAACGCCGCGACCTGCCAACCCGTTTCCACTTGCATAAAATAACCGAGCATCGAGTTCGGCGCCGAATAGACAGCGATACAAAGCGCAAGGGCCAAGAAGAGAATCGCTAGACGCCCGATGGCAGGCTTCTGCAGCTCGATTTCAGCAGCGATGACGCCCATGAGAAATGCGGGAAGAACTGGGAGGTCGAACCCGCCCGCACTCGTAGCAGCGGCTGCAATGATGCAGGCACACAAGACAAAAATGAATGCCCGAACGGAACGAGTCCAGAGTACGAGCGCGAGTGGAAACAGGAAATACCAACGCCACTCGATCGCCAGCGTCCAAAACGAAGGGTTCAAAAACTCGATACGGCGATCTGCAAAGATGACCTGTTTGCCAACATCGAGCCAGCCAACTTTCGCCAAACTAAACGACTCTGGTACACGCCAGCCGAAGTGCGGCAAAACGTAGAGTACGAGACCCAGCACCACCATCGCAAAGTAATAAGGAGGCAGTATTCGCACGACGCGGCGAGCCATGTAACCCGCTATGTCGAATGCAACCCTGCCGCGCAAACGCAGCGATCGCAGTATGAGGGTACGAGAGACAGAAACCCGGAAAGGACAAAGAATAGGTCGACGCCATGGGTTCCTTGCAACAAAGCCTGGAGCGCCGGACCCTGTCCCAGCCGAGGATCCCACTTCGCCGTGTGGCATGCCACGACGAGCAAGACGGCCACGGCGCGTAGTCCGTCGACATGAGCAATCCTTCGGCCGAGCTCCCCGTCTCCATTCGCTCTTGCCCGCATGGTGTTTGCATCGGTTCCCACCTCGCCGAGTACGCGCCTGATGGCCGCCTGCGTGCGCTCTGTCACGCTCCGGAGATGTGAAGCAGCGTCTCGGTTTCCATGGTCTGCGATGAGGGCTGGTCCGGCGGCTTGGCTTTCTGGCCACCTGTTGTTAGTGAAAGCTGTATTGAGCTCGGTACGCCGACAAGCGTTGCGAAACGCGCAACCAATGGAGAAATGATTGCGATCAGGCGACCCTTCAATGGATTGTTCATGAATGGACGCTCGAAGACTGCCCAGAAAGCGACCCCAGCTATCACCGCGACGGCGCCCGCGAGAGCTGAGCGGGATCTGCGTATTATACTCGAGCGCCCCGATGACAGGTTCGTGAATGAGGTAGATGCTGTACGACGCTACTCCAATCCAAACGAGTGGTCGAACGGAGAGGGCAGCCCGAAGACTGGGCAAGACTACCGGCCGCTAGCACAAAGAAGAATGCAGCAAGCTGCCAGCCTGGCTGCTGCTGGAGAAAATATCCAACTGCGTAGTACGGTTCCAAAAACAACCCGAGACATATGGCCAGAATGCACATGAGCACCGCGACTCGACCAACCGGCCGCTGTTGCAACTCGAACTCCGCCGCAACGATGCCCAACATGAATGCGGGAAGAATTGGCAAGTCGAAGCCGCCTGCCCGAGTGGCTGCACCGGCGATGACGCAGCAGGCTGCGACAAAAATGAATGCACGCATCGACCGTGTCCAGAGCACAGAGCACGAGCGGAAATATAAAGTACCAGCGCCACTCGACGGCAAGCGTCCAAAAGGATGGATTGAGGAACTCGGGGCGGCGGTCGGCAAAGAGGACTTGTTTCGCCATGTTAAACCACGTTACTCTGGCAAGGCTGAGCTCCTCAGGCATCCGCCAGCCTGTGTGGTCTATGATGAGGAGTCCGCATACAATGACAAGGATTGCCAAATAGTAAGGAGGGCACGATGCGAACGACTCGCCTGGCCGCATATCCAGCAATATCGAATAACGCGGTTCGACGCGCATGCATTGTGCGCAGCACAGGGTAAGAGAGGCAAAAGCCTGAGAGGACAAAGAACAAATCAACCCCGTGCGCACCCTCGATGAAAGCGTGCTGCAATACGCCCGGACCAAGCTTTGCGTCCCAGTGTGCAACGTGGAACACGACGACGGAAAGCACGGCGACTGCCCGCAGTCCATCAATGTACGCGATTCGACGACCGAGATAGCCGCCACTCGATGCCGCCACGTCTATTCTATCGGTCCGCTTCCACCGGATTCTAGAGGGCCGCGCGCATCGGCTTCAGAGCAGGCGCAGCTATACCAGTCCACCACTGAAAAGACAACATCCCCTGGTGCAGCAAGAGTGGCAGTCCATTGCAACGGCTGGGAGCAGCGATGTCCTGCACCGGGGACCTGGCGGTGCCGTAGTTCAGATCGAAAACCATATCGACGTCGCGGGTGAAAGCGAACAATTCCGCCGGCACGGCGGCGTCGGACGGGAGCGCGCTGATGACAAACTTGATCGCGTGGTTCGGTCGTGGGCCAATGGCGGCCGCTCGCTGCTGGTTGCGAGACCAGCAAAACAATGGTTCGGCGCCTGCGTCGCGCAGTTCCAGCGCAATAGCGCGAGCGGCTGGGCCGCTGCCGAGGATCAGTATCGGAACCTCGAGCGCTCGCGCCGACCACAACTGGCGCACGGCCAACACGAACCCGGCTCCATCGGTGTTGTGACCAACGAGCTCGCCATTCTCAGCGCGCACGACGTTCACGGCATTCACACGAGAGGCGGCCTCGGTCAACCGATCGACGCAAGCAACAGCCTCTTCTTTCAGCGGCGTTGTGACATTCCAACCATTGTACTGCGCTGCGCGCAGCTGCGAAAATATCTGCTGGGCAGACGACGCCTCAATCGCCTCATAGCTCGCTCGGATGCCAAGCGCGTCAAAAGCTGCTTGTTGCATCGCAGGCGACAGCGAGTGGCGCACGGGGCTTCCGATGATCGCATAGCGTTGCATGAGCGGCGCTCCCGCTAAGGCGGGGCCGCGGCGGTCCGCCGCAGTCGCGCATACACTGGTCCTTCAAGCATCCGCAACAGTCGCGTCGTCGGAAACTCACGGCTGGTGATCGGTTTGACGACGATCGCACGCATGCCGATGGCTTTGGCTCCAAGGACATCGGTGAACAATTGATCGCCGACCGACAACGACTGTCCGGCCTCGCTGTGCATTTGCCGAAGCGCAGCCAAAAATGCGCTCGGCAACGGTTTGAGCGCGCCGCGAACGACGGGCATGTTCAGGGCGGCTCCGACTCGCCGCGCGTGCGACGCATAGTTGTTCGTCAGCAAGCAAAAGCGAACACCTGTTTCTCGGACCTGCCGCACCCAGTTCGCAATCTCAGGCACAACATCGCTCGTATGCCAGGGCACAATTGTATTGTCGAGATCTAACGCGATCCCAGTGATGCTCCATTCGCGCAGTAGCCCAAGCCCAATGTCAGAAACGCGCTCGACCATCGCATCGGGTGTGACCAATGAGAGTAGTTTCAGTGTTGCCGAACCCTAAATGGCTCCGCGCGGAATCGGTGAACGGTTTCCACAAAACGTACCGTGCTCGAGTGGCTATTCATGATGATCGAGTGGGTGCGCGCGCCGTTGCCGAAAAAGCGTACGCCTCGCACGAGATCGCCGTCGGTGATGCCCGTTGCAACGAAGGTGATGTCGTCTCGCTTGACGAGATCGTTCATGGTTAGAACGCGATTGACGTCGACGAAACCCATTTCCTTAGCACGTTTTATCTCGTCTTCATTCCTCGGTTTGAGCCGCCCCATGAAATTACCACCTAGGCAACGCAACGCAGCTGCAGCGAGGACGCCTTCGGGTGCTCCGCCAGTGCCCATAGCGACATGAATTCCTGTGCCGTCGATAGCGGTCGCTATCGCGGCGTCGACGTCGCCATCCGAGATGAGCTTGATCTTTGCGCCCGCAGCGCGCACGTCTTCGATGAGCTTTTTGTGCCGCGGTCTGTCCAAAATGACGACCGTGATGTCGCCGACCGAGCGCTCGAGCGCATTCGCCACCAATTCGAGGTTCTCAGCAACCGTCGCATCGATATGAATGTACTCGGCTGCCTTCGGCCCAACCGCCAGTTTGTCCATGTATGTGTCCGGCGCATTGAGGAGACCGCCCTTGGCAGTCACCGCCAGCACCGCGATAGAGTTCGGCAAACCGTTAGCGACCAGATTTGTTCCTTCCACTGGGTCAACGGCAATATCGACCTCGATGCCGCCTCTGCCGACTTCCTCGCCAATAAACAACATAGGCGCTTCGTCACGTTCGCCTTCACCTATGACGACGCGGCCGCGGATATCCATGTCGTTGAGGAGTTCGCGCATCTTCTCAACGGCGGCTCCATCTGCTTTATCGCGTTCGCCTTTCCCCATCCAGCGCGATGCGGCAAGCGCCGCAGCTTCAGTCACTTTGACAAAATCGAGCGTGTCCATGGATGCGTCTCCTTTTATGAAGGAAGATCGGACCAGCGCGCCACGGTGTCTTGCACCGTTTGCCCTGTACCCGATTTTGTAACCACGAGACTTCGGTTGGGAATCTCGATGCCGGTTTGATTGCTTTCAGCCGTCGGCCAAGAACCGCGGGTGTATTTGTACTTCAGGGAAGAGCCCTGCCCGATCGACAGCGTCGCAGTCCACCGATTCGCCGTCAGCGGCGACATGCGGACAGCATTAGGAATCCAGCTGCTCGCGTCAGACGCAAGGTAGATGATGTCGCTCGGCGGCGTGTTGGAAGGCACGGTCACAATAAAGGTCACCGATACTGGCGCTGCGAGCGGACCACCCGTGAATGGTTGTTTCGAAGCCGCGAGATCAAACGCCGTGTTGTTCGCAGAGTCAACACGCAGTTTGAGAAAGGTTCCAAGCTCGAGCGGCGCGGCAACGCTCGCCGCCGGCCCGACGAGTTTGTACGCGATGCCCGAGGTCGTGACGACGTATCCATTGTTGTAGGTGACCAAACGCGCGAGCACGAGCGTGTACTCTGCATCCACTTGCGACACGAAACCCGCCGGCGTCAGATGCAAGGTCAGCGGCTCCCCTTGGGCCAGATCGGCAAACGAAATTGATTGCCATTGCCCTGAGCTTTCGCGTTCGCGTACGGCAACGTTGGGGTCGACGACGTAGACTCGCAGGCGATCGCTCTGCTGCACGGTGATCGTGGGACCCGTTGCCGTCGCGCTGTACGAAACGAACACGCCGGTTTGCGTGTCGGTCGAATCCGCGACTGTGGGCAAACTGGCGAGCGCGGCGACCAAGCCGAGCATGCATGCACGAAGCGCTGTGGCACCGCCTGGAGGGTGCATCCACGCAACTTTTCCAACACGCTGTCAATCCCTCGATACGCCACAATGAGAGGGCCATATGGCGGAACGGCGAACGCGAAATGTCGTGGACGCCGCTCTGACGACGCCCGAAATCAACGAGGAAGTCAGCCTCAACCGACCCGTTCTTCTCATACCCCGAAGCGCGCGGCCGGGCTTTATTCTCACTGCCATCGCGGGACTTTCCATCGGAATCTTCGTCTGGTATTTGCTGGCAACGCACACCCGCATGTCCTTGCTCTTTTCCAACGTGGCGCTCGTTCTTGCCTCGGTTGGCGGCGTGCTCTTGGCGCTCGTGGGGTGGTATGCATATTCCCGCTGGATCAGTTGGACGTGCAACGTCTCGCTGGAAGACATGCTCAAGGCCGATGCGTGGAGTTATGTGCCATTCTTGGGTCTGTGGGCGTACATTGTTCTCATGCCTGCCCAGCTATCGACGGCCGCGGCAATGGCGGGGGCAATCATCCTTGTGTCAGTCGCGATCAAAGTCGGCGTGCTTGGCCGCTACTATCCAATGGTGCACCACGTATCGACGGCGTTCGTCGCAACGCGCTTGCCGTTGATCGTCATTGCTCCGCTCGCCGCGGTCGTCATCGGCCAGCGTCAAGGCGAGCACTTTGTTGCGTCACATAGCGTCTGGTTAAACGTGTGGGGGCGTTGGGATGCGCAACACTACCTCAACATCGCGACCAACGGCTATCAAGGAACGGAGGTGGCCTTCTTTCCACTCTATCCGTTCCTGATTCACGTTCTCGGCGGATTGATCGGCAATCATTTGACGGCCGGCCTGGTCATCTCGAACCTCTCGTTTTTTATCGCGTTGGCTTTCTTATACGCGCTTGTGCGGCTCGAGTACGGCGACGATACGGTTGCCTATCACGCCATCTTCTACACGGCAATTTTTCCAACGGCGATCTTCTTCTCCGCAGTCTACACGGAGTCGCTTTTTCTCGCGCTCACCGTCGGTTCTGTTTACTACGCGAGACACGGAAACTACGTTACAGCCGGCATCTTCGGCGCACTCGCATCGCTGACCAGAGTCGAGGGTATGTTGACGGCGATCCCGCTTGCCTACGAGGCGTGGCGCGGCTGGCGCGAGCGGCGGGGTACGACGCTCACCCGCGGCGCTATCGGCGTGTTGCTCGTGCCCACCGGGCTGCTTGCATATATGGCGTACCTCTACGCGCTCGTTGGCGATCCGCTGTACTTTCTCAAAGTGCAAGACAATTGGCACCGTCATCTCGCACCGCCGTGGGTCAGCATCGCCAACACGATCAGTGAAATTGCCAAGCATCCGCTCGCCTCAAGCGGTTCGGTCAATCACATGATCGAGCTTGCCTTCACCTTTGCCTTCTTGGCGCTCATGGTGGTGGCGTTTCGGACGTTACGCCCCTCTTACTCGTGGTATTTCGCCGCCTCCCTTTTGGTCCCGATGTCCACCGCGAGCTTGATGAGCATGCCGCGCTTCGTGCTGGTCATTTTTCCGGCGTTCATGCTGATGGCGCTGTGGGGACGCAACCCGCTGATTAATTCAGCGATCGTCGCGCTCTCGCTCCCCCTGCTTGGGTTATTTGCCGTTCTCTTCGCCGATTGGTATTGGCTCGCATGAGCGCGTTTGGCCCCTTAGCTATGCGCCGAGGCTTGCGGCAGTTTCTCAAGTTCGGCGTCGTGGGCGCGTCGGGTGCGGTCATCAGCTTCGTCATTTATCACGCGCTCTTGCACATCCATTTCGATCTCAAGCTCGCTTTTTCGATCGGCTTCATCGCCGGCGGCGTCAACAACTACTTTTGGAACAGGCATTGGACGTTCCGATCAAAAGGCCACATGGGCAAAGAACTTGCACAGTTCTTGACCGTGTCCGGCATGGCGCTGGTCCTGGGCATCGTGATCACCGGCCTGCTCGATCGCTTCCTCCCCGCCTTCCATCTGCGTAACTCACTCATCTGGTTGTGCGGCACCGTGGGTGGGATGGGCGTCAACTTTTTTGTCAACAAGTATTGGACGTTTCGCCACACCCATCATCAGCCTGCAGTCGATCCAAAAACGTGAAAAACGCGCACGCGCTCGCGCTTGCGCTCGTCGTCTTGCTGGCTCTGGCGCTTCGCCTCTACCATCTTCACGATCCTATTTTGGACCATCCAGCCTGGCGTCAGGGCGACGGTGCGGCGATTGCCCGCAACTTCTACGAGTTGCGCAACAACATATTCTACCCTCAGACCGACTACGACGGCCCGCCGCCCAACTACGTCGAGCTCGAATTGCAAATCGTGCCGTTTGCCGCAGCGCAGCTGTACCGTGTCTTCGGGGTGCACGAAATCTTTTTGCGATTGCTCGTTCTCGGTTTTTCCCTCGCGACGATTCCCTTCGTTTACGCGCTCGGATGCGAGATCTATTCTCGCCGCGCCGGACTTCTTGCCGCCCTGCTTTATGCCATCGCACCTGGGCTTGTGTACTATGGACGAGCCATCATCCCGGAAAGCGCTATGCTCTTTTTCAGCGCCGGTGCGCTGCTCTTTTGGTGGCGTTTTAGCAGGCGGCGAGAGATCAATGACTTGGCGCTCGCATGCATTTGCATGGCGTTAGCAGCGCTCGCCAAGCCTCCCGCACTCCTCATCTTGGCCCCAATGCTGACGATCGCCATCTGGAAAAATAAGGCGCGGGCATTACTGGATTGGTCCAACTACGTGTTGCTCGCCGCCGTTTTTCTTCCGTTTGGACTCTACTTCTCGCACCTTCACGCAATCGCCGAATGGCACTGGGTCTCGGGCATCACCGCAAAACACGTGTTGCCTGCGTTGAAGGTGGATCTTAGCGGACCGACCGCCCTGCTTGCTGCGCTTCAGAGCGCATTCGCCCTGCAGAAGATGCTTGCGTCAACCATCCTCGGCCCGGTGCTTTTTTCGCTCCTGTTGCTGGCGGCGTTCACGCAGCCGCCCGATCCGCATGGCGGCATGCGCTCGGCTTTTTTTGGATGGTGGTTCGCCGTGTTGGCGGCGTATTTGTTTGTCGTCGTCAATGTCGAGAGGGTCGACTACTATCTGCTCCCGTTTGCGCTCTTCGCCGTGCTCTATGCCGCCGGCGCGCTCGACTATATCCTCGAACGCGTCCCTCCGCAGCCTTTCCCCGCAGGCGCGAAGTTCGGGTTTGGCGCCGCGATTTTTCTCACCGCGTACACCAACATGCTCCAGATACATCCCTACTACACGTGGAGCCGCAACGTGTACGCGGCCGCAAACGAGGTCGGTCAGTCGCTCGAGCCGGGCTCCCTCATCGTTTTGGGCCATTACGATCCGGCGGTGCTGTACACGATCGGTCATCGCGGCTGGGAAGAGGATGTGCTCGTTTGGAATGTCCACGACATGACGAGCGCCATCACGAAGGGTGCTCGATATTTTGTCGCCGTTGAGGTGCCGCGCTTCAGAGCAAATCGGGAGCTGTATGCGTTCATGCAGCGCTACCGCCGGGTCCCCGTCCACTCGGGCTGGCAGATCTACGACTTCCACCATTTTGCAAGGGCGAATGGGTCGGGGCGATTTTCCAATCGCCCCCTACAAAAGCCGCACCTCTAGTGTCGCGAATGTATTTGCGACGTTTTTTGACGACCGCGCGAATGAATTCGCGCGACCACATTAGGGGATCGGCAACAGAGATGGAGCGGTGGATTGCGACGGGATCGTCGACTTGACCTGACCTGAGGTCACGTAGCCCCGGTACGTAACCAAGCGCTGGCTCATTCTGTGGACCTCATCTTCGAGGTCGTAGGAGCCAACGATGGCCTTGGTGAGATGCGTCGTGTCAAAATCGCTCGAAAACGCTTTCACTTCTTTTTGAATCGCCCTGCTGCTCTCGCTGATCGACTTAAAGGTTGGAGCGAGGGCCGCGTTGATCGAGCCATACAGCGGGTAGTTCGAAATAACGATTTCTCGTCGAATCTTGGCCTGACCAATCTCGTTTGACAAGGCGAGCGCCGTGGCGTCATCGGGAGCGTACATGAGCGACTGCGCGATCTCATCGGCTGCCTCATCGAGCATGCTTTGTGTGAAATCGAGTTTTGCCCGCAAGTAGAGCACTTTTGCCAAACCCGCGCGGGCATGTGCATTTTTGGGATCGAGGGCGAGCGCGAGACGATATTCCTTTTCCGCCTCCGGCAAGGTTGGTCGCACGAGCGCGGCGTCACCTTGCGAATTGCGCAAGTTCACCATCCAGTTTGTGATCGGCCCGGCACAGCCGCTTGAAAAAGCTGCACAAAGCACGGCGCACACGATAACGATGCGCTTAACCATGCTGCAAACCATGATTCACCAAGAACCTCGCAACGATGACGATGAGATGCGCCGCCGGCCACAGCACAAGCTGCGCCAGGAGCGTGCCGGCAATCGCGCCCAACACGAGATACAAGAGCATTGCTTTGATGTCGGATTCGGGGCGCATGCCCAATGCGGCCTGGTCGGTGATGACCGCGGCGGTCGGATCGACGACGAGGGTCAGCGTCACCGTCGCCACGCCGGTAATAAGACCGGAGAGCAAGAGTGCTGTCCCCGTCACTTTGGCGTCGATAACCCCTGCGTAGAACGCCGACAGTGGGCCCGCTACCCAAAATGCCATGACGATGACATTCCAAAATAAGAACGCTTTTGGCAAACCTGCTGGGCTGTAGCGAAGCATTGCGGCTCGCGGCGAACGGAATTCTGCCAGGGCCGCAGCAAAGGTGGTAGGCCGGACGAGCCTGGCAATCGATCCGACGAGGGAGCCCGACCGTTCGAATGACGCAATGCCGCGCTGCAGCAGCACCGCGAACGTTGGCGTTAGCACGCCGCCGAGGATTGAACCGAGCGTTGCGGCAGCGATGATGACCCGCAAATCTCGCTCGAAACCGCCCACGTCGCCCAAGTGTCGCGAGATATCAATCAGCGCGCCCATAAGTGGTGCATAGATCAGGTTGAGCATGCGCGAACTGGTCGCAAAAAGATTAAAGAGCGTCAAGCCGGTGGCGACGCGTTTGCTGCGGACACCCGCAAGCCGGGCTGCACCGGTGCCCATTTGCAGCGCTTGCGCAAAGAGGTACAAGATCGCGGCGACGACGAGGTATGCCGTCATGCGTCTTGCGCGCGGCGCTTGGGCCTCAAGCGGACTTTGCCAGCGATTCGAATGCGCTCACGATGGCTTGCGGATCGACCGGTCCGAGGACGGTCAGCGCCAGTCGCTCCGGTGCGAATATCCGTCGCGCCGCTTCGTCAACTTCCTCTTTGGTCACGGCGTCGATACGCGCGATCACCTCAGCAGGCGACACGTGGCGCCCCAAGTTCAGTTCGGTTCGGCCCAGACGAATCATGCGCGTGCTCGTGCTCTCGAGCGACAGCAGCATGGTTCCTTTGATGTGCTCCTTGGCCCGCGACAGTTCGTCGGGGTTCACCCCATCCTCGACCAGGTGCGCAAGTTCGGAGCGAACCAAGGATACGACTTCTTGAGCGTTCTTAGGACTCGTCGAGGCCGAAATGCTAAAGATGCCGCCGCTGCGATACGGATTGTGTGATGAAAACACGCTGTACACGAGACCGCGCTTCTCGCGAATCTCCTGGAAGAGGCGGGAAGCCATGCCGCCGCCTAAGATCGCATCGAGCACGGACAGCGGGTACCGCAGGTCGTCATTTGCGCTCGTCCCCTCCGCGCCAACCAGCACGTAGACCTGCTCGCAGTCTTTCTGCTTGCCGGTAACGGTGGGGCGAAACGTTGGTGCGGGCGGATCGACGCCGTCAAAGCTGCCCTGCATGGAACCCAGCAATTCTTGCGCCAAGGTGACGAACGCTGCGTGATCGACGTTGCCGGCGGCCGTCACAACCACCCGATCCGGCGTGTAGCGGGCGCGCATGTACTGCACGATCAAGTCGCGATTGATGGCCGACACCGTCTCGGCATAGCCGATGGTCGGCTCACCGAGCGAGCTGCCTGCCCACACCGAACGCATGAAGAGATCTTGACTGATTTCGTCGGGAGAGTCATCGTACATCCGAATCTCTTCCAAGATCACTTGCTGTTCGTTGCGCAGATCGACCGGGTCAAATTTGGCGTGCAAGAACATGTCGGCGAGCACCCGCAGAGCAAGCTCTGAGTGCACGTCAACCACGCGCGCGTGATAACAGGTCACTTCCTTGTCGGTAAAAGCATTCAGGTGGCCACCGACGGAGTCCATCGTCTCGGCGATTTGGCGCGCGCTCCTGCTCGGCGTTCCTTTGAAGAGCATGTGCTCGATGAGATGACTGATGCCGCGAATGGGAGCTTCTTCGTTGGAGGAACCAACGCCAACCCACACGCCGATGGCCGCGCTGCGAATGAACGGAATGTGTTCTGTGATGACGCGGATGCCGTTGCCCAACAGGGTCTTTTGATACGTTTCGTCGCTCATAGCCACTGCCGATCCCAATAGGTGACGCCGAGGTTCCAGCCGTCTGTTTGCGCCGCGCGCAATGTCCGAACGACCGCCGCGGAAAAAACCGTTTTTGCCGTCGGCGTCGCGTAGTCTCCCGACACGATCGCTCCCGAACCCACCTGGATCGGCACGGTCGCCCAAACATCGACCTCATCGACCCTCGGCGCCGCTGAGAACGTCGCGCCGACGATTTCTTGCACGTCTCGCTCGAATCGCCTGCGGTCCACCACAGCATGAAACTTGACACCGGACAGAACAATGCCGGCCACCGTGGCCGGCTGCAAGGCAACCACGTGCACCTTGAGGATTTGCTCGGGAAACTTCCGGGCCAGGAGCGCGACGGCAATGGCTTCTGCGGTTTGCGGGTCGTTCCCCGCAATGCGCTCGCGAGCGACATGGATGAGGGCCGCCCAAGGCGCCGTCGCGCCAGCTGTTTGTGGAAACACGTGGGCCAGCAGCGACAACCCCTGGCCGTGCACGATTCGGTAGCGTGGCAATTCGTAGGGATTCTCGCTCGCGGTGAGATGACCGGGATTGGTTGTCACGGCATCATCGAAATGCAGTTTTCGAACCGCATCGGCAATCTCGCGATCGAATTTACCGGACGGATATGCAAAGCTGGAAACAGGCGAACCCAACCACAGCCGCAGCGATGCGGCTGAGGCGTCGATTTCATGATACGCTCGGGCGTAGGAGAGTTTGGTTAGGTCCACGTGGTTAACGGTGTGAGCGCCAATTTCGTGGCCCGCAAAACTCGCTGCGCGAACGTCGGCAACGGTCATGTGATCCGCAGATCCGATAAACCCAGTCGCGATGTAGAGCGTGCCAAGCGCGCCATAGCGCGCCAACAGAGGGATGGCATAGGTGGCGACATCCGCGTAACCGTCGTCGAACGTCAACGCAGCCTCACAGGGAGCGAGCTCCGCGTGCATGGTATCCGACCATACTCGTTTGACCGTCACGAGCTCGCAACCGTGGCCGCGGAGCCACCGGAGCTGTTGCTCGAATTCGCTCGGAGATACGGTCAGCGCGCGGGCGTATGGACCCCTTTGGACGGTCGGCGATACGTGATGGTACATGAGGATTGCGCCGGTGTTGGCACGCGCAGCGGCACAGCACAACGCTACGACCAGCAACGCGATGAATACCACTTGACCTGTAGGGGGCGACTGGAAAGTCGCCCCGAGGAAGAGCGGACCTAAAGGCCCGCTGCTACAGCTCTTAGTACGAGCGCGCAAAGTACGCGAGTACCTTTGCCGACTGCCCACAGTACGCGCAGCGCTGCCCCGCCTCGGCTGGGCCCGCGATCACACGGGAGACGGCGCCGGTCTGTGCCTTGATATCGAGTTCGCACGATGCTTGCTCGCACCATGGCGCCAAGACGAACCCACGCTGGGCTTGCAGTGCCGCTACCAGCGACTCCCGATCGTTCGCGATCGTCGTACGCGCGTCGCGATCGGCGCGGGCGCGCTCGTACAACGCTTGCTGGATGTCGCTCAGAAGTTTGGGAACGCGGGCGGCGATTTCACTTCGCGGGATCGTCTCCTTGGTCAGGGTGTCACGCCGGGCCACCGTGACGACCTGCGAGTCTAAATCCCTTTTCCCGAGCTCAATGCGGATTGGAACGCCGCGCAGCTCCCACTCGTTGAACTTCCACGGTGCGCTTTGCTCTAGACGATCGTCCAGACGCACTCTGCAAGTGCCAGCCAGTTCTCTCGCGAGCTCTTGCGCTGCCGGCAGCACGTCATCGGCCCCCTTGCGCGGGATGGGAACAATAACAACTTGATAGGGTGCAATCGCGGGGGGCAGGACGAGACCGTTATCGTCTCCATGCGCCATGACGACGCCACCGAGAACGCGCCACGAAACTCCCCACGAGGTTGTCCAGACGTGTTTGACTTGCTCGTCAACATCGGTAAACGTGATCTCGTAGGCGCGCGCAAAGTTCTGGCCAAGCTCGTGTGACGTGCCGGCTTGCAGTGCTTTGCCGTCCGGCATCAGCGCCTCGATGGCAAAGGTTGCTTCAGCGCCTGCAAACTTTTCGTTGTCGCTTTTGCGTCCGCTAATCACTGGCAAGGCGAGGACGCTCTCCGCAACCTCGCGGTAGATATTCAGCATCTGCTGCACTTCGGTAGCGGCTTCTTCCCGAGTCGCGTGCGCCGTGTGACCTTCTTGCCATAGGAACTCAAGCGTGCGCAGGAAAGGCCGCGTTGCCTTTTCCCAGCGCACGACATTGGACCACTGGTTGATCAGTACCGGTAGGTCTCGGTGAGACTGGATCCATTTGGCGTAGAGCGTTCCAATGATGACTTCCGATGTGGGCCGGATGACCAAGCGCTCGGTGAGTTTTTCCCCGCCCCCTTCGGTGACCACGGCGACTTCGGGGGCGAACCCCTCGACGTGCTCGGCCTCGCGCATGAAAAGCCCCTCGGGGATGAACAACGGGAAATAAGCATTGCTATGACCCGTGGCCTTAAAGCGGCGATCGAACTCTGCGGTGATGAGTTCCCAGATGGCAAAGCCGTAGGGCCGCATGGCGATACAGCCGCGCACAGGCGTATAGTCGGCCAGCTGGGCCTGAAGGCAGACTTGCGTGTACCATTCGGACAGATCGTCGGCCTTGCGCGGAATGCGCTGGACCTCTTTTTTCTCCATGCCTTTTGCCATGCTGCCGCTTTCCTTGCCGACGGCGTCAAAACCCTGGGCCTTTGCTGGCCCTCAAAGGTCGCGAATAAATTCGCGACACTACCTTTCTTCGAAGAGAACCACGCTGGCATTCTCGGCCGGCAGCCATCGCTCGAAGGCCCAAAGGCCCGCTAACCGATATCGCTTTTCGAGGCCGACGACCATGTCGTCGTTCGGATCGACCGGCCCGGATTGGAAAAGCAGCAGCCATACGCGCCGAAAGGGTTTCACAAGGTTCAACGTCGGGCCGACTTGGCCGCGATGAAACACCAAAACCAGCGGATGGCGACCCAGCACCGGCCCGCGCTCCAGCACAAAGAACGGCGAGCCCTGCTCCATGACGATTAGGTCCCGCGGCTGCGTTCGCTCGCCAAGCAACTGCGCAACGCCTGGCCAATCTGCGGTATACAAGCGATCGTCAAAGGCGTACGCGCATCCCAGGACGCCCACGATGGCGCCCGCAACAACCCCGCACCCCACGCCAAGAGCGATCCGTTTCTCGGCAGCTCGCGCCAGTGCAACTCCCGTGAGCGCGCACAGTGCATACGCGAAGAGCAAATAGTATCGGTCGGTGTAGAGCAGTTTGTGCGCGATCGCGCTATACGCAAGCGTGACGAGCGCCGGCACCCCCATCCATAGTGCCAGCGAAGCTCCATTGCCCCGAAGGCCGGCAGCAACCGAGATCGCAATCCAAGCCCACGCAAAGATGCTCGCCAACACGACGACCAAGCCCGCGCCGTGCGTTTGCACGGCAATCGTTGCTTGCCCCGGCAGTTCGAACAACGCGGCAAGCTGATGCTGTGCGTAAAAAGGGAAAGCGAGACCGCCGCGCGGCAGCTGATTCAAAAACGTCGGCAGCTGTGGCAACCAAGCGAGGCACGCGATCGCCGCGCCGACGAGCGAGCGCGCGAGTCCATCGCGCCGCATGAGGGCAGCATATGCTAGTTGCGCGGCGATGACAAAAAACCCCAAGTAGAGAGTCTGGATCATGGCGCCGCACGCAAGGGCCCAGCCGCACCACAGTGCTCGCCTCTGCGCGACGGTCAAATCCTTGCGTGTATAAAGGAAGGAGAGCAGCAGAAATGTCGCAACCGCAAAGGCATCAAACGGCGCGTACATGCGAATCATGCTGTCGTAGAAGATAAGACTGGGCATGAAGGCGGCAAACGCTGCCGCAACCAGCGCGACGTGCTCTCCATGCCAGGCCCGGACGATGCCGTAGAACATCCCCACGGCCGCAACGCCCAGCGCCGCCATAATGATTCGCATTCCGACGTCTGCGACGCCCACGCTGTGCAGCGCGTGAGTAACCAACAAGAAAAGTGGGGGATGCACGTCAAGGGTCGCCACCGCGCTTAACCCCGCTTTCACGGGCAATGCCGCGAGATGCAGCGAGTAGCCTTCGTCGACTTGCAGTGGCCGACGCAGCGCGACAGCCACCCGCAACACGGTTGCACCCAGGAGAACTGCTCCCAAAAACGCGGGAGCGCGAATGGGTTTAGCGATACTCGGGATATCGCTCGGCAATGACTTTTTCGATCTCTTCCCGCAGACCGTCGAGCAGCTGGGCTTCAGGAAGGGATCGCACCATGACCCCGTCGCGATAGAGAAGACCCATGCTCTTGCCTCCGGCGATGCCGACATCGGCCATGGATGCTTCGCCCGGACCATTCACCGCGCAGCCCATAACCGCGACTTTCACCGGCGCCCGATATTCGGCTGTGATTGCCTCGACTTGTTCGGCGAGCTTCACGATGTCGATTTGGACGCGACCGCACGACGGACACGACGTGATTTCGACGCCCCGTTCTCGCAAGCCCAGCGATTTCAACAGCTCCCAGCAGACGGGGACTTCCTCCACGGGATCGGCGGTGAGCGAGACGCGAATTGTATCGCCGATGCCTTGCGCAAGCAGAATTCCAAGGCCAACGGAGCTCTTCACGGTGCCGCTGCGCAGCGTTCCCGCCTCGGTAATGCCGAGGTGAAATGGATAGTCGACTTTGGTGGCCATGAGGCGATACGCGGCGACCGTCGTGCGCACGTCGTGCGCCTTGAGAGAAACGACGATATCTCGAAAATCTAAATCCTCAAGAATGCGAAGGTGCCGCAGACCCGATTCGACCATGCCTTCCGGCGTGTGACCGAAACGCTGGACGATGTCAGGCGCCAGCGAGCCGTTGTTGACGCCGATACGAATTGGCATCTTTTGGGCCTTGGCGGCCTCGACGACCTCTCGAACTTTTCGCTCGTCTCGAATGTTGCCCGGGTTCAGCCGCAGTTTGTCCCAGCCAGCCTCGATTGCAGCGAGTGCGAATCGATGATCGAAATGAATATCCGCAACGAGAGGCAGCGGCGAGCCGGCTTTGATCTTCTTGCACGCGGCAGCCGCTTTTGCATCGGGCACCGATACTCGCGCAATCTCGCAACCCGCAGCCGCCAGCTGGTGAATCTGTTCCAGCGTCGCCGCCCAGTCATCCGTTTTGGTGGTCGTCATCGATTGAACGGAGATTGGGGCATCGCCCCCGATGGTCAACTTCCCAACTTTGACCGGGCGCGAACGGCGCCGCGCGGCAAGCGGCGGAGCTTGCGGCTGACGTTCCTGGATCCCCGACCACTGCGGTACGGGTGGGATTCTTGTTGCGCGCTCATAGTCCACCTTTGCCGTGCACCCACTGCACGATGTCGTGGTAGGTGACGAATGCAACGAGCACCATCAGCAGCGCAAAGCCGGCGAGATGCACGAGCCCCTCGCGCTCCGGATTGATCGGACGCCCGCGCGCGAGTTCAACAACGAGGAAAGCGAGTCGCCCGCCGTCGAGGGCCGGAAACGGCAGTAGGTTGATCAGGCCCAACACGACGGAAATGACTGCGCCAATTTGGAGCACCACGGGAGCGCCAAGCGCGGCGGCTCCCATGACGACGTGGGCAATGCCCACCGGTCCGCTAATAACGGATGCGTCCCGATTGCGAATCGCGTCGACGATTCCGACAAACTGCCCGGCTGCCGTCGCGCCGACTTGGTTGAAACCGTACGCGACGGCGGCCAAGATCGGCTTTCGCTCGGTGGCTTCTTGCGCGTAAAAACCAAGGGCTCCGGCAAGTTGACCATTGATGATTTGCGACTTGTCGGCGATGCGCAGATGCAGGCGCGTGCCGGTTCGAAGGACGTCAACCTGGAGCGTCTTGCCCCCATGCGCGCGGATGTATGCAATCATGTCGCTGCCGCTGCTGACCCGCGCGCCGTCAAGCGCAACGATCTGATCGCCAGGTTGCAGACCCGCCTGCGCCGCGGCCGATCCTGCTTTCACCGACGCCACCATCGTGGTGGGTCCGACTTGCACGCCGACCGTGGCGCCAAGACCCGCGAATATCGCCGCTGCCAGCAGCAAGTTAAAGATCGGTCCCGCGGCAATGATGAGAAAGCGCGCGCCGAGGCTTTTGTGATTAAAATTTCCAGGATCGTTCGACGCGCCCTCGGTATCCTCGCCGAGCATCTTACAGTAGCCGCCTAGCGGCAGTAGGTTGAGGCGATACGTCGTGTCGCCGCGGCGCACCGCAACAAGCGACGGCCCGAAACCGACGGCAAAATCCGTCACGGTGACGCCTGCTCGCTTCGCAAAAACAAAGTGCCCGAATTCGTGGAAGATGATGAGCGCTGAGAGCAGCGCAAGATAAATCAGGAAGTTACCGATGCCCGCAAGGGAGACCGACAAGAGCAGCGCGCCAAAAACCAAGCTGTCGACCATCTTTCGTTCGGGGGATCCCCGCTTGAGCTTCCTCTCTTTTAGCGCCGAGCTGCGTCGCCCGAGGCACGTCGTGCGAACGCGCGGCCGAAACTGTCCGCCGCTTTCACTTCGTCGAGCCCATCGCTTGTCGGAACGTGTCCAGCGAGCGCGCCCTCCACGATTGGGCAAATCTCCGTAAACTTGATTTGCCCTTGCAGGAACGCGCGTCCTGCCTCTTCGTTTGCCGCTGAGAGCACCGCGGGGTAGGTGCCTCCAAGCTCCAGCGCACGATAGGCAAGCTGCAAGGATGGAAAACGTCGCCTCGTCAACCGGTTCAAACGAGAGTGTCGAGCTTTTCCCTTCCATTCCGATTACTGCTCTCGTTTCTCTTCGCGCGAACGGAGTTGGAAGCCGCTCCGGGTAAGCAAGCGCAAATCCGATTGGCAAGCGCATGTCGGGCGCCGCAAGTTGCGCTTTCACATTACCGTCGGCAAAGATGACCAACCCATGCACGATGCTCTGGCGATGCACGACGACTTCAATTTTTGAACGGCGGAAGATGAAAAAGATAGCTCGCCTCGATGACTTCCAAACCCTTGTTCATGAGGGTTGCAGAATCTATGCGTGTTCTTTTGGCCCATCGCCCAAATAGGATGCGCGGAGCGCAAGCTCAGGGGTTGCCCTTTCCATCTCTTCGAGCGACCACGTCCAAAATGGGCCGCCGCTCGCTGTGATGACAACCGAAGCGACATCTTCACTATGTTCGCCGAGCAAGCACTGAAACAGCGCGCTGTGTTCGGAGTCGACCGGAAGGACACGCGCGCCGGTCGAGCGGGCCAGCGCGCAGAGCGTCCGCCCGGCGCCCACTAGCAGTTCCTTGTTGGCCAACGCCACGTGCAACCCGCGACTGATGCTTTCGAAGACTGCGCGCAGCGACGCCATTCCATCGGTCGCCGCCACAACGATATCCGCTCCAGCGCCCGTCGCCACCTGCGACCAGACCTTCTTCTCCGGAGCAGATTCGATCCGGCGCATAGGAGAGCTTTTGGGCGAGCGTTCGCTGCCCGGGTTTCGTCCGCGATAGAGAGTAGCTGTGGGCCGCAATGCGTTGGCTTGTTCGGCCAAGCAGCTCTGACATTCGAGCCGGCGGCAAGTGAGACAACCGAAAAGCGATCGGGGTGCGCCGCGATAACCTGCAAGCGCTTGTCGGCCTATCGATCCGGTGGAACCTAAAATCGCAACGTAGCGCAACACGAGAGGAGTTAGCGCACGCCGGCAAACAGCAGCAGAGCGTATCCAACGACGCCAGCGAAGATGTAGGAATCGAATCGATCGAGCACACCGCCATGCCCCGCGAACACGTGGCCCGAATCTTTCACTTGTGCGTTGCGCTTGATTGCCGACTCGACGAGGTCCCCAAATTCGGCGGCCACCGACACGCACAGCGGGAAGGCCAGCGCTAACCACCACGGACCAGGCACGCCGAGCGGCCACCACAAGCGCGAAGCCTGCGAGACTCGCCACAACAAGGGCAGCGATGGCGCCCTCCCAACTCTTACCGGGCGAAAGACGCGGCGCAAGCGGCCGGTGGCCAAAACCGAGTCCGACGATCATTCCGACTGTGTCTGTCAACACCACGATGATCACAAGCCACAGCACGAGCCGGGCTCCGTGCGGCAGCGCGCGCAAGAGAATCATATACGAGAGCAGCTTGCCCAGATACAGCGAACTGAGCACCGTCATCGCAACGCGACCGTCATATTGGCTTGAGTTTGCCGGCAGCGCAGCAACGAACGACGCCAAGATAATGCCCACAACAAGCGCGGACTCGATAACGGCCCAACAGCCCAAAGAAGGCGAGGGCAGGATACGCTGCGCACGCGACGAGAGCAATCGGTAAAGAAATCTGCCAACCAGCGCGGCGGGCGAGGTTTGAGAACTCAACCGAACCGATCAACGTGATCGCGGTGATGACCATCGCGAACGTGTAATCGGTTAAAAATTGATCCGATGCCAGCCACTGCCACGAGGATCCCAATAGCGACGCGTTTGCCAGTCAGTTCGCGACGGAAGCGTTCGGCGGTCGGAATCTTCTCAAGCGTCCCGGCGGAATTCATGGCAGCCGTTCGTAGTCGTCGTACGTTGCTTCGAGATGAACGGTATCTGCGTCGTGGGTCACGCGCACGATATGGAGCGCGCCGCGACCAAGCGCGGCGTATGGCGGAGCGACCACCCGCAGCGTGACGTTGCGGCCCTGCAAGCGCTTCTATGGCTCGGGTATACGGAAGCAGGAGGAGCTCTTCTTGGCCCAGGTCGGGCACGCTCACACCTCCATGATCTCCTTTTCTTTGTGCTCGACGAGCAGATCGATCTCTGCGATATACTTGTCCGTTAGCTTTTGCAGCTGCTCGTTTCCGAACGCCGGTTCTCGTCTTCGGTGACCGTATTGTCTTTGAGCGCGTGCTTGAGCTGGTCATGCGCGTCGCGGCGCACGTTGCGCACTGGCAACGCGTCCTTCTTCAGCACGTTTGTGCACGACGCTTGACGAGCTCTTTGCGGCGCTCTTCGTTGAGCGCCGGCAAATCGAAGACGAATCATGTTCGCCGTCAACATTTGGCGTGATGCCGAGATCGGATTTCTCGATGGCTTTACGGATGTCGCCAAGGATCGACTTGTCGTGGGGGGTGACCGTGATGCGAGCGCGGGATCCGGAACGGCGACGTTGGCGACGTGCCGAAGCGGCATCTCAGAACCGTACGCTTCGACGAGCACGTGGTCGAGCAGCCCCGCGTTCGCGCGCCCGTGCGGATGGAGGTGAACTCGCCGCGAGTCGCTTCGACCGCCTTCTTCATCCGGTCTTCGGCGTCACGGAACAGCTGGGGTAGCACCTTTTGGAGTCCCTCCCAACAAATGTGCCGATCGGTTCGCCCCAGATGACGCGCTTGATATTGCCTTCGCGCATCAGTTCGAAGACGACGATCGGGAGGCCGTTGTCCATGCACAGCGTTAAAGCGCGTATTGTCGAGCACCTCGAGACCGCGCTGCAGGACCTCGAGATAATCGAGCCTCTCGATGCGCGCCGCCGTCGGGATCTTTCTTCGGATCCGCGTTGTACACGCCGTCGACTTGCGTCGCCTTGAGGATCGCCTCAGCACCGATTTCAAGCGCGCGCAACGCGGCGGTCGTATCGGTCGTGAAGTACGGGTTCCCGGTGCCGGCCGCAAAAATAACGACTCGACCCTTCTCCAAATGACGAATGGCACGCCGTCGAATGTATGGCTCTGCAACTTGATGCATGGAGATCGCAGTTTGGACGCGCGTCACGACGCCGATGTCTTCGAGCGCATCTTGCAACGCCAGCGCATTGATGACGGTAGCAAGCATCCCCATGTAGTCGGCGGTTGACCGGTCCATGTTCGCGTGGGCGGCGGCCTTGCCGCGCCAAATGTTGCCGCCGCCCACGACGCAGGCAACTTGCACGCCGGCCTGGGCGACTTCTTTGATTTGGTTGGCAATGAGATAGACGGTATCGGTGTCGATCGCGCCGCCGGCCTCGCGCGCGAACGCTTCTCCGCTGAGCTTGAGCAAGATTCTGCGGTAGACGGGCGCAGCGCCGATGCCGTTGCCGGTCATTATGATTCGCCGATATCGAACCGGGCGAAGCGGCGGACGCGGATGTTCTCGCCAAGCACGCCAACCGCAGAGTGCACCAGTTCGCCGACGGTCTTCGTCTCGTCGCGCACGTAGGGCTGATCGAGCAGCACGACTTCTTCGTAGTACTTGTCGACTTTGCCGTCGAGCTCGCCTTCCTTGGCTTTGCGTATGCTCTCGGGGATGTCATCTCTGCTCACATACAGCGGGCGCGATGCACAGATGTGCACTGCCAGGTCATGTGCGAGCTTTTGAAACTGTTCGTTCTTCGCTACGAAGTCTGTTTGGCACTGGAGTTCGATGAGGACGCCGAGCTTGCCGCCCTGATGGATGTAGTGCCCGATGAAGCCTTCGTGCGTTTCGTGCTCGCTCTTTTTGGCAGCAAGTTGCTGGCCCCGCGCGGCCAAGAGCTTTTTGGCCTGCTCGAAGTCGCCGCCGCTTTCGGCAAGCGCCTTGCGGCAATCCATAACCGGCGCGTTGGTTGCCCCCCGAAGCGCTTTGACGTCCGCCGCGCTTGGCGCGTATGTTTTTACCATTTCAGAGTGTTCCGTTTCCTCGCGAGACTACTGTTCCCTGTGACTTCCCTGGGCGACTTTACAGTCGCCCGCTACAATTCGCGACTTTATCGTCGCCCACTATTCGGCTTGCGTCGGCTCTTCGCTCGCCGCTTCCGGCGCTGTGGATCGATCTGCCTCGACGCCGGATTGCGCTTCGGTTCGACCCTCAATGATTGCGTCGGCTATCTTGCCCGTCATGAGTTTCACGGCGCGAATCGCATCATCATTGCCGGGAATCGGAAAATCGATTTCGTCGGGGTCACAATTTGTGTCGATAACGGCGACGATCGGAATCTTGAGCTTGCGCGCTTCCAAAACTGCGATGCGCTCTTTGCGCGGATCGACAATGTAGATCGCATCGGGCAGCCGGGGCATGTCTTTGATGCCACCGAGGAAACGCTCGAGACGTGCCAACTCGTCTTCAAGCTTGCTGACTTCTTTCTTCGTGAGGGCGTCGAACACGCCCGTGTCGCGCTGGCGCTCGAGTTCGCGCAAGCGCGCGATACGCTTTTGCATGGTTTGAAAGTTTGTGAGCGTGCCGCCGAGCCAGCGTTGATTGACAAAGAACATTCCGCAGCGCTCGGCCTCTTCGCGAACAACCTCTTGCGCTTGCTTCTTGGTGCCGACGAAGAGGAAAATCTTGCCGCGACGCGACAGCTCTTTGACGGCCTCATAGACTTCGCGGAGCTTGAGAACGGTTTTCTGGAGGTCGATGATGTAGATGCCGTTGCGCTCTTGAAAGATGTAGCGCGCCATCTTTGGATTCCAGCGGCGAGTCTGGTGACCGAAGTGCACCCCAGCTTCGAGGAGCTGCTTCATCGAAATGATGGAGCTTGACGTTGCCATGTTTGCCTTTCTGCCGCGAAGCCCGCAGGCTTGCTGCATTACTAGGGCCGCGTGTGTCCGCTTGACACACAGAGGGCGGAAGCATCGCCTCCGCCTGCGCTGAAATGCCCTAAACTTGCGCTGCTCCATTATACCATGGCGCAGCCAGGGCGTGCAATTCCATCGCCCCGTTCCAGGGGGCGCCAGAGGACCGCTTGAACCCGGCGATTGCGATGTTCCTCGAAAACTTTGGGCTCGCGCGCGATCCCTTCTTGGATACTGCGGATCCAGCGTTCTTTTACGATACGATGCCGGGGGCACATGGGCGCAGGCGCCTCGTCGAGTGTCTGGGCAGCGGCCGCGGCCTGGCAGTAGTCGTTGGAGCTATCGGCGCGGGAAAGACCACGCTCTTCAACGCCGCAGCAAGTGAGCTGTACGCGGACGAGCGCAACCTCGTTGGTTTGATCCTCGATCCCACGTTTGCGAGCGAAGCAGAGTTGCTCACGACCATCGCGGACTGCTTTGGCTTTGAGTTTGAACCCGACGCGTCGCTGCGTGACATGAAAGAATCATTGAAACGCTCCTTATTCGATGCCGCATCGCACAAGCAGCCTGTTCTGCTGATCGACGAGGCACAGCTGCTCCCCGAATCGATGCTCGAGACGCTTCGCTCTCTTTTGAACTACCAGCTTGACGAACGCAAGTTGCTTGCAGTTGCCCTCTCCGGTCAAATGGAACTTGCAGACGCAGTCGCGCGGCGACCGAACTTTTCCGACCGAGTGGCTTTCTGGCTCGAGCTTGCACCATTGCGCGAATCAGAATCGACGGGCCTGATTGAGCATCGGCTGCGGCAGGCCGGCTATGCGGGAGCGCGATCCCCATTTGGTGATGATGCGCTTCACGCGCTATGGCAGCGAAGCAAAGGCGTCCCTCGGCGCCTCATCACGTTAGCTCGGGAGGCATTAGAAGTGGCCGCCGAGCGCTCGCAGCGCGCAGTCACGCTGGCGGATGTCGATGCAGCGCAGGCAAGAATCGTACCGGCGAGCACATCCCACGTGTCGACGACTCCGCGCACTGCTGTCATGCCTGCACATCCGTGGTGGCAATGGTGGAGGCGTGCATCGTGAACCAGCGACGCCGCAACCTTCCCGCTGATATGCTGCTCCTCGCTGCTCGACGCAAGAGCGCGAGCATGCCGCAAGACGAGCGGTTAAGCGACGAAATTCTCACGAGCGATGACGACGAACTTGTCGAGAGCGAGGTTGGCGTCTCTTCTCGCGCTGGCCTCGGCGGTGTGGTTTTGCGGCGATTCATCGAGGACGTGCACCTTGGTCACATCGGCTGGAGCGGACCCATCGACCACGATTCGTTGCAGGCAGCACTCGCGTGCTCTCCCGTCGATGACGCTTCCAGCGCGATCGCAGCACGATTCTTTCCACGCACCCATGGTGTTTTGGGACCGCCCCAATCCTTGCGGGGCCAAGCAGCGGCTCTTGAAGCGACCCTCTCGCCCGCTGACTTGTCTTTGTGCGACGCAATCGCCAACGGCGGATTTGAAAGCGCGCTTCCCCGAATTTTGAGTGCGCTTTGTTTGCCGGAACGCGTGACCCGAGCAACCGCGTCCACGCAACATGCGCTCAACAGCGTTCTTGTCGCGTATCGGTATAGTTCTCTTGCCTGCGCATGGCAGTTGCACCCGGGCGCGGCGGTTGATGAACAACTTCGTCGCGAACGCGACGAAGCCGCAGTAGCGTTGCTTTCGACGCTGCGCGCAGTTCTCGGCGAACGCTGACTCCTACGACGCTGGCATCTTGGGGACTGCGGCAGCGGCGAGAGCGATCGTCTGGCGTTCCTTATAAATCTCCGAGCGGTGAACGGGAATCGAACGAGGGGCGGTTATTCCAAGCTTGACTTGATCGCTGCCGACGGCGACGACGGTAATTCGAATATCATCGCCAATGATGATCTCTTGGTTGACCTTGCGCGTCAAAACGAGCATTGTCGCCTCCGTAAAAGCACGGATGCCCGAAACGATTTTCGTCGCTTTCCACCCCGTGGAGCGGCTGACCTTGTAGCGTCGAACCTTCAGTTCGCGAGCCGCGACCGCACTGACCTTGAGGGCAGGAACGCAAAGAACACGATCGCTGCAACGAGCCACAGCACCTCGAGCCCCGTTTGGGGGGAAACCGTCCCCATGACAAGCGCTCGAAAAACGATGACGGCGTGATAGAGCGGCGTGAGCCATGCAATGGCTAAAGCCCAATGCGGAAACTTATCCAACGGAAAGAAAATGCCCGAGATCATCACCATCGGAGTCGCAACGAACGAGAAATAATAGAACAGGTGCTCCTGGGTGTTCACCCTAAACGAAACGAGCAGCGCGGGAATAGCGCACACAATGCCGGTGAGCGCTAGCACGGGCGGGCACAACAAGGCCCAAAAGGAATGCACGAGACCAAAGCCCGCAATCACTGCAAGGAAAAGCGAACCATACAGCGCCGCACGGAACGCCTGCCAGAGATATTCGCCAGCAGCGATTTCAAGCGGATCGACGGGAGCAGTCACCATCGATTCGTACACTCCGTTGAAGACTCGCCGCTCGAAACACCCCCAGGCGGCATCGAAGGTCGCCGTGTTGAGCGCCGTGAGGCCAAGAAACCCCGGTGCCATGAATTGCACGAGCGAGCCGTGACCGATCACTTTGAAGTAGGCTCCCAGCCCGAAGCCAAGCGCGAGAAAATACGCGAATGGTTCGACGATGTTGATGGCTACGCTCGACCAAGCATACTTCTGCCATGCATAGAAATTGCGCCGAAAGACGCGCCACGCGTTGGGGCGAAAGAGCGCGGCGACAGGATTCACTCCACCAGCTCCCTCCCGGTCATGTTGAGAAAAACATCTTCGAGGGTGGCCCGGCGCGCGACGTGCCGGGGTGGATGAAAGCCGAGCTCGTTCATGCGATGCAGCAACACCCGATTATCGGCGTTAAAGAGATAATGGGTTTCGCCATATCGCTCGCGCCGTAGGATGAGTCCGTCGAGTTGACCATCGACCGGCAAGCGGGCGGCGGGATCGATGATTTCCAAAACGTCGACTGCGGCGAACTGCCCAATGAGCTGCTCGGGTGTTCCCTGCGCCAGAATCTTCCCTTCGTCGATAATGGCGACGCGATTGCAAAGCCGCGCCGCTTCTTCCATATAGTGTGTGGTCAACAAGAGCGTAAGGCCCGCTTCGCGCAAACTGGTTAGTTTTTCCCAAACCAGCAAGCGCGCTTGCGGATCGAGGCCGGTTGTCGGCTCGTCGAGCACGAGAATATCTGGGTCGTTCACGAGCGCCCGCGCGATCACAAGTCTGCGCTTCATGCCACCGGACAATTCCTTGACCTGCGCCTTCTCTTTCCCGCCCAGACTCAGGAGCTCGAGCAGCTGCGCGGCGCGTTGGCGCGCTTTGTCTCCTGTGATCCCAAAGAACGAAGCGTACAACAAAAGGTTTTCGACCACGGTGAGTTCGGGGTCCAATGCGTTTTCTTGCGCGACGACGCCCAATCTCGCCTTAATCTCAAGCGCGTCCCGCGATGTATCCATGCCGAGCACGAGCAACTCACCAGACGTGCGAGCGATCCGGCAATAGATCATCTTCATCGTGGTGGTCTTGCCCGCGCCGTTCACGCCTAGGAACCCGAAGCACTCGCCAGCTTCAATGGAAAAATCAACCCCTCGGACGGCGTCGATTTCTCCATACCGTTTGGTGAGCGATCGCGCGAGGACAACGGTTAATGTGGCACACATCGCCGACTCCTCGTTCTCGTTTGCGCCGGCTCTAGCCTCGCGCGCTTTGTCGCAGCGGACCTCCTGAGTCCGCGCAGGCAACGTCGAAGGCTCGCTCGCAACGTCAATCGAAGGGGCGGGCTATGGTTCGGCACTTGTATCGGCTGCTCTCCATGCCGAAGATCCCACCGGCGTGTCGACGCTTAACTTTTTCCTGCGGCGGAGGCCTCTAAAACTCACATGGCTTGCAGCGCTAAGCTTCGCCCCCAAGATACGCCCCTCGATCGCGCTCGTTTCGTCCACGATCATCTCGCCCCAAATCTCTTTCGCAGCGTCGCTGGACTGCAAGAAGCCGACGCCAACACTGTCGCCTGGCGAATCTCGCCACAACCCTTTGGCCTAGCACCCGCAACGGTTGCAAAACTGCAAACGCTTGGCGGCGATTTGCTCAAACTGTATCGCGCAGTCAATCGGCTCTATTTCATGAGCGTGCGCGGGACCGCGCCGGAGTTTTTCCACCGCTACTTGGATCTTGGCAAGCCGGAGCACATCGTTCGCCTCGAACGGCAAAACCGGTTCAAGAGTGAAGTCCCCGGCGTCATTCGCCCGGATATTATCCTCACCGATGACGGCATGATCGCCTCGGAGCTTGACTCCATTCCAGGAGGCATGGGCTTTGTGGGCGCGATGGGCGCTGTGTATTGCGAGCTTGGCTTCGACCAAGTTGGCGAGTACGATGGTATCGTTGCGGGCTTCGGCAAAATGGCGCAGTCGGTCAGCGGTAAGGAACAGCCGACGATCGCCATAGTCGTCTCGACCGAATCAGACGACTATCGCGGCGAAATGGCGTGGCTCGCCGACGCGTTGCGCGCCAATGGGCTGGCCTTCGCGGTTGCCGTCAAACCCGAAGATGTCGTCTTCACAGAAGAGGCACTGGTCGTCGACACACCCGACGGGCGCCGGCGAGTCGACGTCTTGTATCGGAACTTTGAACTTTTTGATCTGCTCAACGTCCCGAAGCAAGAGCTCATGCTCTATGCCGCGCGACACAAGCGCGTGGTTATGACGCCGCCTCCAAAGGCGTTTCTCGAGGAGAAGCTCATTTTTGCGCTGCTCCACAACCCGAGTCTGTACGAACTGTGGCGCAACGAACTTGGAGTCGATGTGTTCGAGCGGCTCTTACGACTGCTTCCGCAAACATGGGTGCTTGATCCAAACTCGCTACCGCCGCAGGCCGTGATCGTCGACCTAAACGTCGACGGACGACCGGTGGGAAGCTGGCGCGAGCTCTACAAGCTCTCAAAATCCGAGCGCCAGTTTGTGGTCAAACCTTCGGGGTTCTCGCCGCTTGCGTGGGGCAGCCGCGGCGTCTATATTGCCAACGACCTCACGCACGATGAGTGGATGGCCGTGATCGACGGCGGCTTGGCGATGTTTGACAAGAGTCCGCAAGTGCTGCAGCGTTATCACAAAGCGCGACGGGTGAACGCGGATTATCTAGATCTTCCGACCAATACGGTGCGCACGATGGACGGCCGTGTGCGGCTCTGCCCTTACTATTTTGTTGCGGGAGACGAAGCATTGCTGTCCGGAGTTCTGGCGACCGTCGTACCGGCGGACAAGCGACTCATCCACGGCATGAGCGAAGCCATCATGGTGCCGTGCGCGCAATCCGACACCGGGTACTAATGGCGGCGCCTACGTGAGAATATTCACCGCGCGCGCTGCGACCAAAGCCACGGTGAGCAGCGACGTGGAGGCCTGAACTAGGAACAACATTTTTGCCCACGCGGTGAGCGGCATCGTGTCGGTCGGGCTGAAGGCACTCGCATTGGTGAACGAGACGAAGAGGTAGTCGACGAACTTTGGGGCCCACCCGGGCGGTGCGCTGCCAGGCGTGACCATTTGAGGAAAAAGAAAATCGGGCTGGCTATGCTCGGCGTTCATGCGCGCGTCCGGGCCACCCCGGTCGAGCTCCCAATACCACAGCGCAAACACGATGATGTTGGTCAGCCAAATCTGGACGGCCCCTTTCAGGAGCTGGCTCCCCATCAGCGGACTCTTCCCACCCAGCAATTCGTGGACCAGCAAGCCAAGCGACGCTATGTTCGCAAGGTTGATGACGCAGATGAGGGCGATCGCCGTCATGCGTCGCCAACTTGGCACGACCAGCATGGTTCGCGGGTCCGTGATCAACAGCGGCAGTAACAACGCGAGCTCGAGCGCCGGGATGAGCCACACGGGCCCAAACGTGAGTTTGGCAGGCAGCGTGATGTAGAGCAAGAGCGCGACAACCACAGCCAGCTGAGCCGGCCAGCGAGCCTCTCCGCTAGCCTTTCTTCCCCAAGCAGCGCCGTGACGCGATCGAGTTTCCTTCGCGTCATCCGGCTGACGTGTTTCTTCCATTATGAAGCCATGATATTGAGAACCGCATCGATATCGGCAATGGTATTGTAGCCATGCGGAGACACGCGCACGCCGCTAGCGCGCACCGTGATCCCCACTTTCGATGCAAGGGCCTTCGCGTGCAGCGCATCCACCTCTCGCGCGCCCAGACCCAGCAGAACGATGCCAGAGCGGTGCTGCTGGCTCACATCGCTGAGCACCGCGATTCCGCGCTCGCGCGCCCTGCTGATGAGATGGTCGCAAAGGCCGAGCACGTGGCTCTCGATTGCTTCAAATGACGCTTCGCGCATCAATCGCAAGCTCTCGCGGAAACCGATGAGGCCCGGGTAGTTGACCGTGCCGCCCTCCAAGCGGCGTGCGCCGGGAGCGAGCTCTTGCGCGTAGTCAAGAAAGACCATGGGCTCGCGCACGGATCGCCACGAGTAATGCGTTGGCCGCAACGACTCAACAACCTCGCGGTTCACGTAGACGATGGAGAGTCCTTGCGGCGAGAGGAGCCACTTGGCGGCTCCGAAGTAGCAAAAATCGATGTGCCAGCCCGAGACATCCAGCGGCAGGTGGCCAAAACCTTGCATGGCATCCACCGCGAAGAGGATCCCGTTTTCGCGGCACCACGCACCGATTGCGCGCAGATCGTGGCGATAGCCATCTAGGAAGCCAACGTAGGAAACCGTCACGAGCCTCGTGCGCTGCGTTTTGATTTTCTCCAGCACGTCAACCGTCATGCGCTGCGGTGAGCGCACAAAACGCACCCGCACTCCTCGAGAACGCAGGTTAAGCCATGGGTAGGCGTTGGCGCCGAATTCAGAATCGGGCAGGATGATCTCGTCGCCCTCACGCCACTGCAGTCCGTTGGCAACGACGAGCGCGCCATCGGACGTCGAGCGCAAGAAGGCAACCTCATCGGCCCCGGCACCAATTGCAGCAGCTGTTTCGGCCCGCACGAGCTCGAGATGCGATTCAACGTCTAAGATCCCCGCAGAGCCCTCGTTCATTTGCGCATCGAGAACGGCTGCAACCGCATCGCGCGTAGGCCGCGGCAGTGGCCCCACGGCGGCGTGATTGCAGTACGCCCACTTTTGGGTTATGGGGAAGAGACTTCGGTCGAGAGGCGTGCGGACGGGCACGACAGCCCGTGCGGAAAGGCTCATGACGAAACAATGCCTTGGCGCAAAGCCTCGCCGGACCTTTTTCGCGCCAATGAATGTCGACGCTTGTGCGCCTAAGATTGGGGCGTGACGAAATCTTCTGCTATGTAGATACCGTTGGGACCAACCGCAACACCGATACCGATCGCTCGGTAGTCCGGCGAAAGAATGTTCTCGCGATGACCGTCAGATGGTGGGCGCTCGGCCATCATCATGGCGTCGAGTTTTGAAACCGCTTGCCACACGGCGTCTGTTTCCGTGAACGAGTCTCCGTAGTACGCCACGTTTTCACCATACAGGGCTGGATGGCCGCCCAGATCTGTGTAGCGCTCCATCGGCGAACGACCGTCAGGATCATCATGACGCATCACGCCGCTCGATTCCATGTACAGTGCTTGAAATTGTGCAGCCCGCTCGGCGACGGGATCCAAGGTGAGAGAGCTCAGACCGTACGCGTGGCGATGTGCGTTGATCTGGTTGATGAGGCGCGCGCGAATACCTGGAATCGGATCTTCGCTTTTTTCTTGGGGCGCTGGCGCGAGAAAAGGCAAAATGAGTGCCGCGATAATCGAGATGAAGCCGATGATTGGGTTCACAAATGCACGTCCTCGCGCGTCGGACCCCCAGGAAGTGGGTCCTAACGAAACTATCGAGCTAGCTTCGCGCGCGAGTTAGTTTTGGCGAGGTGACGGTCCGCACAGTTGCGGCCGCGTCATATGACGTGCTAGCGCATCGACCATTGCCAGGCGTTCCACTGCGGTATGATGCCGTTCGACGCCCTATAATTCTGCAGGTTAGTTGTGACGACGCCAACACGATCCCGGAAAAATATTGGGAGGGTGGGCAAGTCGGTCATGTAGCGCCGTTGGATTTTCGCATACAGGGCTTTGCGCTCGGCGGTGTTGGTTGTGGCAAGGGCCGCATACTCGAGTTTGTCGGTTTCGGGATCGCAGTGTCTCGAATCGTTCCCCCCGTTAGGCGCGAACCAAGCGCAGCCGAAATCGTCGAGCGACGACGGATCGTAATTGACGCTGTAGCTATAAAAGGCGAGGTTATAGTTGCCCGTCCGGATCGGCCCAATGTTGTCGAAAATCAAACCGTAGGGATAATCTTTGATCGTCACAGCAAAGCCGACCGTGCGAAGAAAGGCCTGCACCATGGCATCGAGCCTCGCCCCCGGCTGATCCCCGCCGACGCCAACCAGCACAATGCTTAACGGCTGTCCGTTGCGGTAGCGAATGCCGTCTGGGCCGCGAAGGAAACCGCCTGCTTCGAGCTCGGCGTTCGCTTTGTCTACGTCAAATGGATAATGTGGCACGTCTGGCGTGTACGCCCACGACCATCGCGGCAGAAACTCGTCAGCAATGACGCCTGCGTCGTGGTAGACGTCATGCAGCACGGCCGCTCGATCGATAGCAAACGCAAACGCGTGGCGCACATGGACGTCGTTGAAAGGAAATTTCTGGCAGTTCATGACGCCCACCGAGAGCCGCAGGCTTCTTGACTGGAGCACATGCATGCCCGCAAGCGTGCTGTATTCGGGCAGCCTGCCAGGGCCGGCATCGAGATCCGCATCGATCTCGTGCGTTTGGAATCCGACAAGTTCGGTCGCGGTTGACGGCTGCGCCTGGAAGATGATTTCTTGCAGCTTTGGTTTGCCGCGCCAGTAGTGTGGATTGGCAACGAAGATCAGTCGGCCGTTGCGTTCCCACGACTTGACGATGAACGGACCCGTGCCAATCGGACTTGAGTTAAAGGAAGCGTGGTTGAGGTCGCTCTCGCGGGCGATAATGTGCGCCGGCATCACCGCGATCGGCCCTTCTTGAATCCCCGAAAAAAAGCGCGTGGGCAACGACGCATACGGACGTTTGAGATGCACGACCGCGGTGTATGGATCGGGCGCGTCGATGCGCGCGATGGCGTCGTAACCTTCCCGGATGATGACGTTGTTGAGCGGATTCATCACTGCTCGCCAGGATGCAATGATGTCGTTCGCGGTAAACGCCACGCCGTCGGACCAGGTCACTCCGTGTCGGAGGTGATAGGTCACCGTCAATCCGTCGCGGCTGATGTCTCCGTTCTCAGCGCTTGGCACCCGCTGACACAGCACCGGGATCACCTGGCCACGGTCATCGAGCTGAACCAAGTACTCGAGGGTATACGCCGACAATTGGTACGCGACATCGGCGCCGCTGAACATCGGGTTGAGCGTGGATGGGTCGGAGATGTCTGAAATCCGTAAGATTCCCGGCGCGCCTTGGCTTTGGCGACCTGAACTCACCGAAGTCGCCACCTTCGTGCACCCGGCTGCGAACCCAAGGAGCGCCACCGCAACAATGCTTGTCGCGATGCGCGCAAAGTCTAACATTCTCGAGCTTGTGCGCATGGCGCTGCGGCTTCTGCGCGGGAGTGGCGGCCACCCGCGGCAAAACTCATGCGCCGCCGGAGGTCATTCGTCCTGGACTTTGCGCTCACAGACGAGCAGCGCGATCTCGTTGCCAACGTGCGACGCTATCTTGCCGAACAAATTCTTCCCGACGTGGCACGCAGCGAAAGCGCGAGCACTCCGTTGCCCGGGGCATTTCAAAAGCTCGCAAACCTCGGGGTCGTGGGTCTGCCGTTTCCGCACGCGTATGGCGGCGCGGGTCTTGATTATATCACGCTTGGCCTCGTGTGCGAGGAGCTCGAATATTGCGACACAGCCTTGCGGACGATGATGTCGGTGCATATCGGCCTGGCGGGCTGCGGGATCTACCAATGGGGAACCGAGGAGCAAAAACAACGCTTGCTCCGCCCGCTCGCATCCGGAGAGAAGCTTGGCGCGTTTGGACTGACCGAGCCCGATGCGGGCTCGGACGTTGGCGCTCTGCGAAGCACGGCGAAGCGCGACGGCGACGAGTACGTCTTGAACGGCTCGAAGTTATGGATCTCGTGCGCCACCCAGGCCGACACATTCTTACTTTTTGCCAAGACCGATCCGTCTGCAGGCAAGCGCGGGATCAGTGCGTTTGTGGTCGAGCGCGCAACCGCCGGCGAGCACATGCACACGTTTGCGATCAAGCACAAATACGGCGTTCGAGCTGGCGACACAGGCGGACTATCGTTTACCGACTTGCGAGTTAGCGCGCGCAACCGTCTGGGTCACGAGGGCGAAGGATTTTACATCGCGATGACCTGCCTTGAGAACGGTCGCTACACGGTCGCGGCCGGCGCTACTGGGTTGATTCGGGCGTGCCTTGACGCTTCGGTCAAATATGCAAACGAGCGGACCACGTTCGGCACGCAAATTGGGCGGCACCAGCTCATCCAAGAGATGATTGCCGGCATGACTGCGAGTTACGACGCGTCGCGGCTGCTCTACATGCGCGCGGGGTGGATGAAGAACAAAGGGCTGCGAAACACACGGGAGACCTCGCTTGCAAAGTGGTTTGCTTGCGACGCTTCAAACAAGGCGGCCGATGATGCGCTGGAAATCCACGGGGCCTACGGGTTTTCCGACGAATATCCAGTCGCCCGCTTCTTGCGAAATTCACGCGGCGCAGTGATCTATGAGGGCTCGCGGGAAATTCAAAAGCTCATGCACGGCGAGTATGCGCTGGGGTATCGCCGCGACAAGCCGGTCCGCTGCGAGCTCCCGCCGTATTCGGCTTGACTCCTGTAAGGGGCGATTGAAAAATCACTCAAATGAAGCTGTAGGGGGCGATTGGAAAATCGCCCCAACGAAAATGTAGCGGGCGACTGTCAAGTCGCCCATACCAATGAAAGGTAGATCTGGAATGCCAGAATTGCAACGAATCGGCGTCTGCGGCAACGGCCTCATGGGCTCGGGCATTGCGCAGGTCGCCGCCACCGCCGGTTTTGACGTGGTTGTCCTTGAAGCGGACCAGGCGGCTCTGGATCGCGGCATGGCCGGCATCAAAAAATCGCTCGACAAATTCGTTGAGAAAGGCACCATCAGCGCGGAACACCGCGATGCAACGCTAGCCAAGCTCAAACCAACGACGCGTCTTGAAGATCTCAAGGAAAGCGATCTGGTCATCGAAGCGATTATTGAAAACATGGCCGCCAAGAAGGACCTTTTCAAGAAGCTTGACGCGTTGCTGCCGCCCCACGCCATCATCTGCTCGAACACATCGAGTTTATGCATCATCGAAATGGCGGCCGTCACCAAGCGACCCAAACAAGTCGCCGGCTTGCACTTCTTTAATCCGGTCCCGATCATGAAGCTCGTTGAAGTGGTCAAGACCATCGTCACGAGCCAGGAGACGATCGACACGCTCTTCCGTTTTTCCGTGAAGGTCGGTAAAAAACCGATCTTGGCGCAAGATACGCCTGGGTTTATCGTCAACCGCCTGCTCGTACCCTACCTATTATATGCGATTCGCATGTACGAATCGGGCCTCGCCACCAAAGAAGACATCGATGAAGGCATGAAGCTTGGCTGCGGTCATCCCATGGGACCGCTCACGCTTCTGGACTTTGTCGGCCTTGACACCACGTACTACATTGCCGAAATTATGTTCGATGAATTCAAGGATCCACTGATGGCGCCACCACCACTGCTCAAACGCATGGTGCTCGCCGGCCAGTACGGCCGCAAAAGCGGCAAGGGCTTCTACGACTATCGTTAGGTGTGTAGCAGCGGATCTTTAGATCCGCTCTGTAGAGGGCGACTGGTAAGTCGCCCCGAGGAGAGCCAATGGCGTACGAAACACTGCTCGTGGAGCGAGACGGACCCACAGCGATCATCACGATCAACCGGCCTAAGGCGCTGAACGCGCTCAACGCACAAGTGTTCAAAGATCTTCTTGCCGCTTTTGACGAGCTGGAAGCCGACGGATCGGTACGCTGCGCGATCATCACCGGCGCGGGCGACAAGGCTTTTGTCGCCGGGGCCGACATTGGCGAGCTGGCAAGCCTCCGCGATTCCGAGAGTGCGACGCAGAAAGCGAGAGCAGGCCACCATATCACCGAGCGACTTGAACATTCCCGCCTTCCGATTATCATGGCCATCAACGGCTTTGCCCTCGGCGGTGGTCTTGAACTTGCGATGGCGGGAGATATTCGTATTGCAGCTTCGACCGCAAAGCTTGGTCAGCCGGAGGTTAGTCTTGGCATCATCGGGGGATTTGGCGGCACGCAGCGGCTCCCGCGTTTGGTGGGCCAAGGCATGGCCTCGTATTTATTGCTAACCGGCGAAATGATCGGCGCCGAAGAGGCGAAAGCAGCGAACCTGGTTGAGAAGGTCGTCCCGCCGGATCAGGTCATGGCAGAAAGCAAACGTATTGCTTCACTTATTGCGAGCAAAGGCCCAAAGGCCATCGAACTCACCAAAAAGGTCATTCACAAGGGACTCCAAACCGATCTTCACTCGGCGCTCGAAATCGAAGCAGAAGCTTTCGGAAGCATCGCAACCAGCGCCGACGCGCGCGAAGGCACAAAAGCGTTCCTGGAAAAACGCGCGCCCAACTTCATCGGCAGCTAACGCGATCAATCAAAGTTTTGTTTCACTGTCCATGCCGAGCCGGGGTAAACCTTTTCCAAATCGTGCCAGCCATGGAGCAATGCGTTGCCCTCGCCGCTCTTGCGATAAGCCGTCACCGCGGCGAAGTACGCAGCCTCCGGGGCCGCGAGCGCAGTTGGAAAACGGTGCAAGGCGTCGGCATAGCAGGCCTCGGCCGCCTCGAACCGACGCAAGCGCAAGTAGGCAAGCCCTAAAGCCACGAGCAATTGCGCCGCAAACTCGGCCGGCGGCAGATAGCCGTTCCAATGATAGAGTTCGAAGCCGTTTCCGTCGAGAATGCGCAAATCCGGCGTCCAGATGTGGCGAAATCGTTCGACGACAGGCTTGTTCTCATCGAGTGAGTTGTTGACCTGAACCGCGCTGCAATAGTTGTTGACGATGTCTTGGACGAACGATTGAGGGTACGTCACGGCACCCAATGCTTTGCAGCCGCCTCAGGTCGGGCTGAAAAAGTCGAGCAGAACCATCTTGTCAGCTGTTTTTGCCCTAGCGATGGCTTCGTCGACCGATGTCGCCCACGGGATGGTTTGCGCACGAGTGGTGCTGACCATGGCGATTCCCTCCTTTTGCCTCTCGGTGCTCGCGCCCTTACGGGAACGCTTCGAAAACGGCTGCGATGCCTTGGCCGCCACCAATGCACGCGCTGGCAGTCCCAAACTTCTTCTTACTGCGGTTCAGTTCGTGGAGGAGCGTGTAGGCGAGGCGCGCGCCACTTGCCCCCAACGGATGGCCGAGTGAGATCGCGCCGCCGTTGGGATTGAGCTTGTTCTGATCGAGGTGGAGTTCGTCGACGCACGCAAGGACCTGCGGCGCGAACGCTTCGTTGATTTCAAAAATATCAATTTGGTCGAGGTCGAAGCCCGACCGTTTCAACGCTTGCGGAATGGCAAAGGCAGGGCCAATCCCCATGATGTCGGGGTCCACGCCGATGCTTGCCCAACTGATCAAACGTCCGAGCGGTTGCAGCCCGTCGCGGTCTGCTTGCTCTGCGGTTGTGAGCACAACCGCGGCAGCGCCATCGGTGATCCCGCTGGCATTACCGGCAGTGACGACCCCGTCTTTTTTGAAGCGCGGTGATAGTTTGGCAAGCTTCTCCCCTGAGGTGTCCGGTCGAGGACCTTCATCTCTGTCAATGATCGCGGGTCCTTTGCGCCCGCTGACTTCCACCGGCGCGATTTCTTGTGCATAAAATCCGTCTTCTGAAGATCGTACGGCTGCGCGGTGCGAGCGCAGGGCAAATTCATCCGATGCTTCCCGGCTGATTTCGTACTGGCGGGCGAGATTCTCAGCGGTGATGGCCATAGGCATGTTGTTGTAGCTGTCCGTCAGCCCTTCCCAGAGCGAATCCTCGAGCTTACCCTGACCGAGGGCTAGTCCCCAGCGCGCGCCGCGAATGACGTGTGGTGCCTGACTCATATTCTCCATGCCGCCGGCGAGCACGTACGTCGCCTGGCCGAGCAACAGTTGTTCTGCGCCGCTGATGATCGCTTGTAACCCGGACCCGCACAATCGATTGACGGTCAACGCCGAGGTTTCGATGCGACAACCCGCCTTCAGCCCGACGTGGCGGGCTCCGTAGATCCCGTCCGCGCTCGTCTGCATAACGTTGCCGAAGATGACCTGATCGATTCGCTCTGCTGGAACGCCACTTCTGCTCATGGCTGCCTTGGAGGCAACCACGCCAAGGTCGATGGCGGTGACATCTCGCAAGGCCCCACCGAAGTTGCCAAACGGGGTGCGCGCTCCGTTGACGATGACGATTGAGTTGCCGTTCTTCATGTTGTCCTCTTGGCGACTTGACAGTCGCCCGCTCGTTGGGGCGATTTTCCAATCGGCCGCTCGTTGGGGCGATTTTCCAATCGCCCCCTAGTTGGGGCGATTTCCCAATCGCCCCCTACACAGCCTTGGCGGGTGCCCGGGCGGCCAACTCTGCGCACATCATATCGCCGATCTCCGACGTTTTTAGCCCGCTCGACGCATCCAGCGAGGGTATGCGCTCGCTTGCCAAGAGGTCTGCGATGCTCGTCTCGATTGCGCTTGCCGCCTGCCGCTCGCCCAAATACTCGAGCATCATGCCTACAGCTGCGATGGCCGCGATCGGGCTGACAACATTTTTCCCTTTATATTTGGGCGCCGATCCGTGGATGGGCTCGAAGAGCGAAACTCTTCCCGGATGAATATTGCCCGAGGCCGCAACACCCATGCCTCCCTGCACCATCGCACCGAGATCGGTGAGAATGTCGCCGAAAAGATTCGGCGTCACGATCACGTCGAACGACTCGGGATTTTTTACCATCCACATACACGCCGCATCGACATACGCGAACTCGAAGGTCACGTCCGGAAAGTCGGGCGCGGCTTCCTCTACCGTGCGCCGCCATAGCCCTTGTACCTCGATGGCATTGGCCTTGTCGACCAGCGTGAGCTTCTTGCGCTTGCCGCGTTGCGTCGCGACACCAAACGCGTAGCGAACCGCCCGCTCGCATCCCTTGCGGGTGAAGATTTGGTTCGCAATAACAACTTCGTCCGGCGTGCCGCGTTTGAAGTAGCCGCCCATTCCGGTGTAGAGATCCTCGGTGTTCTCGCGCACGACGACCATGTCGACGTCGGCCGGTGTTTTGCCCTTGATGGGGCAGAGCCGCTCGGCGTAAAGTTTGATGGGCCGAAGGTTGATGTAAAGATCCAGGCCAAAACGCATCGCCGCAATGACTCCGCGCTCGACCAATCCCGGCGGCAGGCGCGGATCTCCGATCGCGCCCAGTAAGATCGCATTATACTCGCGGAAGCGTTCGAGCTGACCTTCGGGCAATAATTCTTTGGTCGCCAGATAGTGCTCGGAACCAAACGGAAAGTTTGTCGCTTCGTAGGTAAAGCCAAAAAGCTTGGATGCCTGGGCGAGGACTTTGAGGCCTTCGGCCGTTACTTCAGGGCCGACGCCATCGCCCGGAATGACGGCGATGCGATGGGGTACTGGCATCGCCCCCTACAGCTTCGCCTTTTCTTCCAGGCGCTTCTCCACGAACTTGAGGAGCCCGCCTTGCGCGATGAGATCCTGCATGAACTTCGGAAACTGCGTTGCCCGAAAGTCTCGTGCCGGTCGTTTCGTTGCGAATGCTGCCATTGCCAGCGTCGACCGTAATCGTATCGCCGTCGCTGATGCCATCCACGCCTTCCGGACACTCGAAAATCGGCAGACCCGTATTGATGCAGTTGCGATAGAAAATACGGGCAAACGATTTTGCCACAACGCCCGCGACGCCCGCTCCTTTGAGCGCTACCGCTGCGACTTCGCGCGACGAACCGCAACCGAAGTTCGTATCAGCGACAATCAAGTCGCCCGGCTTCGCCTTTTTGGTAAAATTTGCATCGAGGTCTTCCAGCGCGTGCTTGCCCAGCTCGACCGGGTCGATGAGATTGCAGTAGCGCCCGGGGATGATGACGTCGGTATCGACGTTCTTCCCGTATTTGTGCGCGGTGCCTTTGAGGATCATGCGCTCGCCTTCATTGGAGTTCCAAGTTGTTCCGGGCTTCCGATGTAGCCTAAGATCGCCGATGTGGCGGCGACGTACGGTCCGGTGAGATACACTTCGCTTTTGACGTGACCCATGCGTCCGCGGAAGTTGCGGTTTGTTGTGGAGATGCAGCGCTCGCCATCGGCCAGCACGCCCATGTGTCCGCCCACGCACGGGCCGCAGGTTGGGGTCGAAAGCACACAGCCGGCGTCAATAAAGATCTCGGCGAGCCCTTCCCGCAGACACTGGGAGTAAACTTTTTGGCTGCCCGGAATAACGATAGCGCGCACGCTCGGATGCACTTTGTTTCCCTTGAGAATCTCCGCTGCCTGGCGCATGTCTTCGATGCGGCCGTTGGTGCACGTGCCGATAACCGCCTGTTGAATTTCGATGTTGTTGAGTTCTGACGCATTTCTTGTGTTGTCGGGCAGCCAAGGAATCGCGACCTGTGGCTCGACCACGCTGCAGTCGATGAGGACCGTGCGCTCGTACTCGGCGCTCTTATCTGAGTGGTACACAGTGTAGTTCTTCATTCCCACGGCTGCGCAGTACGCTTCGGCGCTTGCGTCGACCGGGAAGATGCCGTTTTTTGCGCCCGCTTCGATCGACATATTCGCCATCGTAAAGCGACCGCTGATCGGTAACTCCTTGAGCGTGGGACCCGTGAACTCTAGCGCACCATAGATCGCGCCGTCAACGCCAAGTTCGGAGATCGTGCGCAAAATGAGATCCTTTGCCGAGACGAACGGACGTAACCCGCCTTCGTAGACAATCTTAATTGTTGAGGGCACTCGCAGCCACATCTCGCCAATCGCAAATGCGGCGGCGATGTCAGTGGAGCCAACGCCGGTTGCAAATGCGCCAAGGCCCCCATAGGTGGTGGTGTGGCTGTCGCCGCCGATGATCGTCATCCCTGGTCCGATCATCCCGTTCTCCGGCAGCACCACATGCTCGATGCCGCCACGCCCGACTTCAAAGTAATTCTCGATATGTTGCTCTGTGGCAAAGTCTCGCATCATTTTCGAAAGCGTGGCCGTTGCAATGTCTTTGTTTGGAGTAAAGTGGCTTGGCACGAGCGCAATTTTCGAATGGTCCCAGACCTTCGTGGCGCCTTTGATTTTTCTGAACTCGGTGATGGCCACCGCGGCCGAGAGCTCGTTTGCCATCACAAGATCGAGTTGGATGGAGATAATGTCACCTGGTCTCACCTCGGCGTTTCCCGAATGAGCGGCGAGGATCTTTTCGGTGAGAGTCATGGGTCGTGCCACGGTGAGGACCTCCGTACGTGGGCAACCTGACAGTCGCCCGCTACACATCTGGTTCGTCGCATGGAACTTTTGCGCCTCTGCAGGCGGCTTCTACGCCGCGGGGAGTCGATATTCCGGAAGCGCGGCGTGCGGCAGGCGTTGTAAAGCCGCAAAGACGACACCGATCGCGATGCCGACGAGCGCGATCATTTGATCTTCACGAGTTTGCGTAAAGTAGTTGCGGACGAGGAGAACAGCCACCGCTGCCATCAAACCGAAGTCGACGCCTTCCAGTACCCGGATGCCATGCTCGCTGAGGAGAGGATCGAGAGATCGGAAAGTCCGAGGACGCGGGAGAGAGCCGGGTGCGCTTCACGTGTGCTTCACGCACGGCAGCGGGCCTTCGAGCCCATCGCGCAAACTGGGTGCTCAAAGTGGAGGTCCTTTTATCGCACTCGCCCTTTACGGCGTCTGCTGGAGCGCTGTGAAAACATTAAGTCGTCCAGAACCCTGGTGCGGATCACTGATGTTGTCCGCGGACGCCTTAATGATCGACAGAGCTTGCGCCGGCGTGAGCGCCCCATCTTTCGCAAACATCAGCGCGACCGCGCCCGCCACATGAGGCGTCGCCTGAGAAGTCCCGGCGAAGAGGCCGACTTCCTCGGTAAACGGACCGTTGAGACTGTCTAAGTTTTCAATCCATTGTAGGTAGTCGATGCAAGCCTGGGTCGTGCACTTGGTTTGTGCCACACTTGGATCGCCACCTGGGGCGACTACACTGAGTCGCGTTCCATAGTTGGAATACGACGCCACGCACTCGTGGCCCGAGCCAGGAACGTTTTGAGTGTCTCCGCAGATCGCCGACGCTCCCACCGCAATAACCCCGGGATCTGCGGCTGGGTAGTCCACCGTGTTCGTGTCGTCATTACCGGACGCCGCCACCACGACGACACCGGCTGCAATCGCTGCTGCGACCGCTGGTTCCTCGAAGGTGTTGTCCGGAGCGCCTCCACCCAAACTCAGGTTAATCACTTGGGCACCGTTGCTTACCGCCCAGTTGATCCCCGCTGCAATGTCTTGGGTTGCGGCACCACAGTTATTGCCGTAAGGAAAAACGCGCGCCTCAAGCAAGTGCGTGTTCCACCCCGTGCCCGCGACGTCGGTGCCGTTATTTGTGCCCGCTGCTGCGATGCCGCTGACATCTGAACCGTGACCGCTTTCGTCCTGAGCAGTCGTCGCAGTGTCTTGTTGACCGGTTCCGAGGTCGTACACAATCGAAGCATCGACTTTGCCGGCAAGGTCGGGGTTGGTTAGATCGTAGCCCGTGTCGATTACCCCGATGCGCACGCCGGTCACGCCTTGGGTAATGCCCCATGCGCTCGGCATGCTGATGGCATACATATCCCATTGTTGCACGTTGTTGAAATCGGGATCATTCGGAACGGTGAGCGTGTGACGATACATGATAGGCCCGGCGGCTGCAACGCCGCGAACTTTTCCTAAGGCGAGCGCCACAGTTCTCGGATCGCTACTCGGCGGAATGCTAAAAGTTGCCGTGCCCTGCTCGTTTAGTTCGCTCATTTGGTGCGCAGACAAGCGCGCCAGCGCGGCGCTTGCCTCGGGTGTGATGCTGCGATGTTCGAAACGAACCGCAACCATGCCAAGCGCTATATCATCTCTGGTGCGCACAGGAAAGTGCAGGCCAAGCGTCCCGGCTTGTTGCGTTGCAAAGGCGTAGTCCGCAGATGAGCAGCTCGAAGGGCTGGGCTGCGGGCTCACGGTCGAGCCGCCCCCACCGCACGCTTGGAGAGCGAGGATAACGAGCACAATTGCAAGCGTCCGTGCAATCGAAGATTTTCCTGAATTCGATTTCAAAGTTGTTTTGCGTTCACCGGCGAGTGCGGTGCCTTTCATTATCAGTCGGTGGGATGCTGGCCCTCTTTCGCGCTTGGCGCTAGCCTTCTTTTTCCCTCGGTTACATTATCGGCTGCTTTAGTTTTGCCCAACTCCCCGCGCTGAAGGAGAAAATAAGGGCACAGGCGACACCCGCCAACGTGAGTCCTTGCACAAACGTCTCTTGCTGCTTCCACACGTCGAAGATGAGAAAAGCGAGCGTCCACAATGCCCCGACCGCCGGCAGAACGATACCTGAAAGAATGTGACGCTGCCCAGCGTTCTGCCGAGCATGCAAGGACGCGCACGCGAGACCGGTGATAATGAACGTCGACCCTAAGAAGATCGATGACCCAGATACAACGGTTGCAAGCGTGTGCTGCGCGCTGCTCGCGAAGCCTGAAATGAGCAAGATAAGGGCAACGGGGATGGTGACGACTAAGATGGCGACCCAAGGGGTCCCAAACTTCGGGTGTACGAGCGCAAGCGAGGCGGGCAAAAGCTTGTCTCTGCCCATGGCAAAGACCGCGCGCGACAGCAGTTGCATGGTCGTCCACAAAGCCGCCGCGCTCGAGACGAGCACGTTCGCCACCATAAGCAGCGAAATCCAGCCACCGCCCAGGCGCTGGGCAACATACGCCAGCGCATCGTCCTGGTGACCAGTGAATCCGCCGACGCTCCCCACATGCAAGAACGCGAGCATGCAAAACCACACGAGCGCCATCGTCCCTAAGAGACCAACAAGTGCTCCCGCACCCGGTGTCGTTGGTGCGCCAGTCGATTCTTCCGAGCTGTACGTAGAGATCTCCCAACCAGCCGAGACCCAAATGGACAGCACCGCGCCCACGATCAGCCCGACCAGCCCGGTGGCTCCGATAGAGATGCCAGGATTGCCGAGAGCGGGCGTTCCTGAAAATGGGCGGACGAAGGCGAGGACCGCGATGAGGACGAGTGCGCCGACCTCCGCTGCTAAGAAGACGGCAGAGAGGCGCGCGGTCGGACGGGCGCCGATGATCAAGAAATACGCCGAGAACGCAGTCCAACAAATGCCGGCAATGGCGATAGCAAGCGGCGTTGCCGTGGTGTGTGGCATCGCGATGCTGATCGTGTAGACGCCTGCGGGAAACGCCGTGGCGACCGTTCCAAAATAGTATCCGATGATGATCAGCACGGCGGTAAACCAGCCAACTCGATTTCCAAACGCAATGCGCGCCCACGTGTACGCCCCGCCTGCCGAAGGCTTTTCGGTGGCAAGGCGCATGAAGCCGATGGCGATGAAGGCAATTGGAATCGTCGAGACGATGAGGGCGAGCGGAGCGCCTGTGCCCGCGGCAGCGACGACCAAACCCATGACCGCCGCCAGACTGTATGCCGGTGCCATGCTGGACGACGCGAGGATCGATAAATCGGCTAACGAGAGCGTGCGAAATAACTTACGGATTTTCGCCTCACTCATCCTACATCTCGCGCGCCCGAGCTGGCTCTCTCATCATTCGCCATGCAAGCATGAGTGCGGCAAGTGCGCTTCGGCGGATGATGCCGTCGCGGTTGCCTGGAATCCGTAGGCGCTTTGTTTGCAGTTCACCGTCAACACCCGCAACGGCGAGGTAGACCAAGCCGACAGGTTTCTCATCGGTCCCGCCGTCTGGTCCTGCGATGCCCGTGACCGCAAGGGCGAGGTCAGCCCGCAACGCAGTCTTTGCACCGACTGCCATCGCCGACGCAACCTGTTCGCTGACTGCGCCGTTAAGGTCGATGAGTTCAGCCGCGACGTCGAGGAGATTTGTTTTCGCTTCATTAGAATACGCAACGACTCCGCCGCGATAGTAGTCCGAGGCTCCTGGAACGGCGGTGATCATGGAGCCAACGAGGCCGCCGGTGCATGACTCCGCCGTCGCGATGCTCCACCCACGCGCCCTAAGTTCTTTTCCAAGCGCTTCCGGAAGTGAGGAGCCGTCGGATGAGAAGATGCAGTCGCCAAGACGGCGGCGGATCTCGGCCTCCAACAGGTCGATGAGCGCGAGCGCTGTCTCGCGCGTTGACGCTTTGGCGGTGATTTTCACGTGCACTTCGCCAACGTGCGCGAGCACGGCGATGCTTGGGTTGATGCCGGACCGAAAGAGGTCAGCGATGCGCGCGTCGATTTCTGATTCGGAGACGCCGGTCGTGCGCAACACGCGCGTGACGATGGTTGAATGCAAGTCAAATGTGCGCTCGAGGAGAGGGAGAACATGATCGCGCAGCATCGGCTCCATCTCTCGGGGAGGTCCGGGCATGACCACGATAATCTTCTCGCCGACTGGCAGTGCGAACCCTGGCGCCGTGCCGTGTGGATTTTCGAGCACCTCGGCGCCCTTTGGGAACATTGCTTGTCGCGCGTTGTTTGGAGACATCTGCCGACCAAGGCTTGTGAAGAACGCGCGAAGGTCCTCAACCACCGCCTGGTCGAGTTCGAGGGGGTTGCCCGTCGCGGTGGCAACGGCCTCGCGGGTGAGATCATCAACGGTTGGTCCCAAGCCGCCTGCGCAGATGACAACATCGGCGCGCTCAAGCGCTTCGCTCACGGCTTGTGCGATGCGCGCCTCGTTGTCACCGACTGACGTTTCCCGATAGACGTCAATGCCTATTTCAGCCAGAGCCCCGGCGATGATCGCGGTGTTCGTGTCGACGAGCTGACCGAGGAGCAACTCGGTCCCGACGGTGATGATTTCAGCGCTGGTCATTGGTCATTGAATATTATGAGCCGCCGGCGGCTGCCGGCTTGGGCTCGAGCAACTCGACCGGAATCCCGTTGGGGTCCTCGACAAAAGCAATGGAACGAGTGCCTCCCGGTGACTTCTTCGGGCCCTTGAGGATTTTCACGCCTTGCGAGGCGAGCCGTTTACAGAGGTCCTCGAGATTCCCGTCGACTTCGAGTGCAAGGTGCTCGTAGCGGTTGCCCAACTGATATGGAGGATGCTCTTCGAGGTCGTACACGAGCTCGATATACGAATCCCAGTTCTTCCCCACGAACGCCATGTCGGCGTTGCCCTCGTAGTGGGCTTGATCGAGGAGTCGCAAGCCGAGTTTTTTCGTGTAAAAGTCGATCGATTCGTTCATGTTGTCGACAAAGATTGAGGTGTGCAGATATCGGGGAATGATGCTACCCTCGCTTTCTCTTTGCTCTGGTTTTCCGCTTGCGAGTTGCGAGCGCAGACAGCTCCCATCGATAGCCATCCGGATCGTGAAACCACAGAGCCATGTTTTTTGAGCCCGGACCTTCGGGTCCGATTTCGTCTCCCCGATCTTCGAGTTTGACGTTCTTTCGTTGGAGCTCGGCGAGCGCCGCTCGCAACTCGCGCATGCCGCGGACGTGGAAGGAAATGTGGTGGAGCACTTCGGGATGCGGCTTCCCTTTGTGCAAGACAATGTCCACATGCTCGCTTCCCACGACGACGCCACCTGGAAAGGAGAACCGGCGCTTTACATTGAGCATTTTGATCCACCAGCGCGCGCTTTTCTGCGGGTCGCGCACGCTGATGCCAAAGTGGCCAATGGTTCCAAGCTGCAGGGGCATATCGGGTCCTCCGAATCAGCTGGCCTAAATTTTTCGATCAGTAGTCGACAGGACGGAGATAAAATTCGTTGATGGCCGTCGTAGAGACGACGGCCGTGGTGGGCAGGTGTCGCTTCCAGTGTGTGGCGTTGACTTTGCGCATAACGAGGACCACATCGGCCGGCGAAAACCCGCGCGCCACCATGTCTTCTTCACCATAGCCCATGAGCATGAGCGCGAGAATCCGATCCGACCGCGCATACGTAATGCCCAAGTCTTCCTCGTCGGTCTGGCCGCGGATCAGATCGGCAGTGGCCGGCTTGTCGACAATTTCCTTGGGCACCCCAAGGTGGCGCGCGAGCTGCCAAACCTGTGTCTTGAAAAGATCCCCGATCGGATTGATCGGCGGCGAATCATCGGCATGCCAAGTGAAATACCCGAGCAACCGCTCGGATTTATTACCGGTGCCGACGGGTAGTCCATCGTATTTGACTGATTGGTCGAACAAGACGATCATGCGTTGGCGCGCCATGACGTTGCCGCGGCGCGTCTGGGAGGCGTCTGGCTCGTATTGCAAATAACCGTCGACCGCGTCACTGATATTGACCACGATGTCGTGGACGTGCGTATTACCGATCACGAGACCTCCGTGGCGAAAGCTCTCGTCTGATGACGTGCTGTAGGGCATGCGAACGCCATAAACGTTTTCCGGGCCGAGCGCCTTTGCGCAAAGGTACGTGACCACGGCGGAGTCGACTCCCCCAGACACGCCTATGATTGCGTTGCGCATTCCGCGACGAACGATCATCTCGTCGCGAAGGAAGTTGATCAGCCATCGCTCCGCGAGGGCGGCGTCGAGCTGCAAGCCGCGGTCGACCACAGCCGGCGCGTGAACGATAGGAAGAACTGCTGCCTTCATTTTGAAATCGTAGATTTCGTGCGCGTCGGTCGGCTCAGTGCTTCCTTTTCGAACATCGCCGTGATTTCCGCAAGGTTGGACTCGAGATCACCCAGCGCGGGTAGGGCAGCCCGCGCAATGTTGACGTCTTGAAGGGAAATGGTTGTTCTCACGATGGCGGCGCCATCAAACGGCGCTTCGATGCGGAGATCGCCGAACGGTCCCATGAGCCGCGATGCTCCCGTGAAACCTTTGCCGCCTTCGAAGCCGACCAATCCCGCGTAGGCAATGAAGATGCCATGCTCGGCGGCCGCCACGCGCATAATGTCGCGCCACATGCGAACGTTCGCCGGCTCCGCGTCTTCAAGACCTCGCCCTGGCGACGCGCTTGGAATGTAAAGAATCTGAGCCCCGCGCAGAGCCGCGATGGTCACGGCCACGGAATGACACGCGTCTTCGCAGATGAGGATCGCAGCGCGGCCGTGCTGCGTGTCAAAAGCCTCGATGGTCCGGCCTCGCGAGACAAAGCGCTCTTCGTCAAAGACGCCGTAGGTCGGCAAGAAGAGCTTGCGATGCACATGGCGGATGACTGGCCGCTCGCCGAGCGTTGCGTAAAGGGCGCTGTTGTAGAGCTTGCCGCCATCGTCTTCGTAAAATCCCACGATCACGTCAAACGGCGCGTGATTCGGCCCGCAGGCTCGATGGGCAGCATTGCTGAGGCGTTTGAGAACGTTGCCGGCCTTGAGCGCGACTTCGGCAATTCCGCCTTCGACGAAATATCCTGATAGGCTCGCTTCGGGAAACACTACGACTGACGGGAAGCCTTCTTTATCGTGGCGCAACGCCGCAAAGACTTGCTCGATGCGCTCGAAGTTCAAATCGACGCGGCCTTTACTGGGCGCAAATTGCACCAGCGCCAGATTCACCGTTTGCCGCTGCGCGCTGCCGCGACGACTGCCGTTTCCGCTGGGACGCGGAATGATCCCGAGGGTCTGCGCGCCGCCGCGTCCTGTCTTTGGTTGGCGTGGGGACGATCTCCGGAGCGCCTTGCGCTTTTTGGGTCGGCTTTTCACTGCGCGCCTGCTGTTCGCGATAGGGTGTGGGTTTCCAGGCAAAGCCGCAAGCGCGAAGGCGACTGTCCCCACCGTGTGAGTTGTGTGGATAGTATCTGCGGGAAACGCCTCAATTGGCCGCCCCGTAAGGCTTCGGCGACGAACGAACTCCCGTTCGAAAAAGTGGTTGCAACGGGACCTTAACCGCTATATAATGTGTGAAAACACCCCTACAACCACTATAGGTAGGGGTGACTTGTCGCCCCTCGAACAGACGTGTGATATAGGGTAATCGGCAAAATCACCTTTGAGAGAAAGGCACTTTTTGATCCCATGAAGATTCAACGTCGCTTTACAAAACCCGGTACCGATCCGCTCGATGAGATACGCTGGGATCGCCGTGAGTCGGTGATTCGCGAGCCTGATGGAACCGTTGTTTTCGAAATGCGCGACATCGAGGTTCCTGCGGATTGGTCTCAAGTTGCTACCGACATTTTAGCGCAAAAGTATTTCCGCAAGGCTGGAGTGCCCCGGCCTGACGGAAGTCTTGGACGGGAAACGTCCGCGCGTCAGGTCGTTCGTCGCCTCGCCGGTTGCTGGACGGATTGGGGTCGCCGTTATAAATACTTCGATTCCGACGAAGACGCAGCAGCGTTTGACGCCGAGATGAGTTACATGCTCATCCATCAGATGGCCGCCCCGAATTCTCCGCAATGGTTCAATACGGGGTTAGCCTATGCGTACGGCATCACGGGACCGTCACAGGGTCACTATTATGTGGACCCCGACACAAAAGAACTCGTGCGCGCGAAAGATTCCTACACGCATCCGCAACCCCACGCGTGTTTTACCCTACCACGCTTCAGTAACGACACCAGATGGCCCGATCGCAATCGGTGAAATTGTTTCTAAAAATCTTCTCGGATTACGCATTTACGATCGCACAGGAACGACAAGAATTGTTGCCATCGAAACATAACGGGATTAAGTCCGTATTTAGGATTACGCTTTCGAACGGCAACTCAATCGAAGCGACCGCCGATCATTTGGTTCTGGCGAGCTCGAGTCACAAGGGAACGCGCCAATGGCGGCGTGTCGAAGAACTTAAGCCTGGAATGCGACTGATCCAACGATCCGACACAACCATCGAGCTCAAAAGCGGTGAAATGGAGACAGCCGAAGCAGCACTTGCAGGCTGGCTGCAAGGCGATGGTTTTGTTGGTCAATACAAGACGGGCACGAACAGAAGTCTCACGGTTGAGGCCATGACGATCAACGACGACGAGCATAACTTCGTTAGTAGGCTAGTGGAAGACGTCTTTCCAGGTGTTCATCGCCACGAGAGAGCCGTGGAGGCCCAAGGGCAAACGCTGACAATCCGACGCACTCGTTTGTATGGAGAAAAGCTTCGAGCATTCGTTCAGAAATATGAACTGCTCAAACGGGATACTGAGATGGAGGTCCCAGGAGCTGTTCTTACAGGCGGCGTCAATATCGTTTGTGCCTATCTGCGATCACTTTTTCAGGCCGATGGTTGCGTCAGAGTGCGCAACGGTCGCAGGACCGGTGATATCGTCCTAGGCACCATCTCGGCCAAGCTTGCCAAGCAAGTTTCAGAGCTTCTCCTCAATTTGGGAATCTACAATCGCATCTCCCAGTTCGAGGACGCTCGGACAAGATCGCAACGATTACTACCACGTCACCGTTGCTTGGAAAGCCTCCAAAGAAAGGTTTTCTGAACTCATTGGGTTTGTATCCGCCGAAAAAAACAGCAAACTCGATACATTGTTGTCCCTCCCAGGTCGAAACATCGCTAAACTAAGAGATGAGATAATAACGGTGCATCGATTACGTCGGCGACCAGGAAGTATTTGACATTGAAACTGAGAGCCACAAATTCCTGACAAATAACGTCGTCGTTCACAACTGCTTTATCCAATCTGTCGAAGATGATCTCGTCAACGACAACGGCATCATGGACCTTTGGGTGCGTGAGGCTCGCCTATTCAAATACGGCTCGCGGAACCGGAACCAATTTCTCCAATCTGCGTGCGGAGGGCGAAAAGCTTTCTGGCGGCGGTACCTCGAGCGGCCTGATGTCATTCTTGCGCGTCGGCGATCGAGCAGCCGGCGCGATCAAGAGCGGTGGCACAACGCGACGCGCCGCCAAGATGGTCATCCTCGATATCGATCATCCGGACATCGAGAAGTTCATCAACTGGAAGGTCGAGGAAGAGAAGAAAGTTGCCGCCTTATCGCGGCTGGCTATGGCGAGCTCGTACGAAGGCGATGCGTATTCAGACCGTCTCGGGCCAAAACTCAAATAATTCTGTCGCAGTTCCGGACAAGTTCATCGAAGCGGTGCGCAACGATGGAACCTGGGATCTGCTGTGGCGGCGAGACAAGAGCGTAGCCCGTACCGTTCGAGCACGAGACCTCTGGGATCAGATCGCTCGCGCGGCATGGGCATGCGCTGATCCAGGCGTGCAGTACGATGACATCATCAATTCGTGGCACACAAGCCCAGCCGGCGGTCGCATCCGCGCGAGCAATCCTTGTGTCACGGCCGACACGCTCGTGGCAACGATCCGGCTATCATCCCGTATCTGAACTCGTAGGTCGACAATATACCGCACTGGTCGACGGGAAGCACTATCGATCAACTGCGCAAGGCTTCTTCTTCACAGGCATTAAGCCGGTCTTCAAACTGCGCACGGATCTGGGTCTGGAAACAAAGGCGACCGAAGACCACAGATTCTTGACGATCGCCCATGATGGCTCTGAGTCATGGCGTGCCGTGCGCGACATCAAAGTCGGAGAACGCCTCGCGATTCATACCCATGTTGTGATGCAACAACACGTTTCCGCCTCCGGTCACGGGCAGAACAAACCGGCCTTGGCGATTGAAAAACAGGCCAAGCGCGTTCGCATATAGCAAATGGTTCGCGATGTTACGCGTTGGGGAAAGCACCTGTCTATGATTGCACGATGCCGGGCCAATGCGTATAACGCGAAGGCCTCTACGCCCAGAATTGTTCGGAATACATGTTTTTGGACGATACGGCTTGTTATGCCCCAGAAACCCGCATTAGCACTCCGGAAGGGATGCGCACGGTCAAAGAGCTGTATTCGAAGCAAGTAACTCGCGCGCAAGTACTCATGCCCACGGATGTTTAGTCGGAGCTCGATCATCGTCGCATCACTGCGTACCGCCCTGCAAAGATCATGCAAATAGGTAAGCGCCAGGTCTTTCGGATGACGCTGAAAGATGGTCGGCAAAACGCGAACGGCCGACCATAAATTTCTGACAGATCCGGCACCTGGAAACGGCTCGACGAGCTCGTCGCTGGCAAGGACAGAGTTCAAATTCGCATGTCTGGTGAAGCAGTGAAGTTCGCATCGCCAGAACCGAGGTAAAGCGCTGGCAAACGCTCGATGGTTATGGCGACGGTGTGTTCAGCAAAGACACCGTTGCGCTTGTGTTCGCTCCCACAGAGGAGGAAACGGCCTTAGAGATGACTGCCGAGATGAACGATCTCAAGGGTGCGGCAGCCGGTGGAGCTGGCCTTGTGACTCGAGCCTCAGCAATTTCAATCCCGCCAATGGCGTCATGCAAACCAGTTCAAAGCAGACCTCGCTCGTTTCGTATCTTGAGCGGCACTATGGTTTCAAACAAGCCACTGCAGTTACCAAAGACGTGCCAAACCTAAATCAATCCGTTTCGCAACGATCTTAAGGTTGCCTACCTCCAAGGTCTCTTCTCGGCAGATGGAAGCATTTTAGATACCTACGGAATCGAAAAGGAAGTGATGCTCGGCTTCTACCTCGCCAAGTTGCTTCGGTCCGTGCAACTCTTACTTTAAGATATTGGCATTACGTCGCGTATTACGTGGACTCACCCTGAGGGTCGTAAGAATCCGCAAGGACAGCTTCACGTCTATAATCAGCAGGCTAGACGCTTTCTCAGCCGGTTGGTTTCCCATGTTCGGTCTATAATGATGCCCTAGCGCAAAACATCCTAGCCTCTTCGTTTGCGGGAGCTAAGAAGAATCCACGCGCACCAAAAGTTGTCGAAATCGTCGCCGACGGCGAGGAGACTGTTTACGATATCAATGAGCCGGTGACACACACGGTGATCGCCGAGGGTATGGTTGCGCATAACTGCAATCTGGCAAGCATCAATTTGATGACGTTCTACGACGCGGACAAGAATACGCTTGACGTCGAAGCTTTCAAGCATGCGTGCCGACTCTGGACCATCGTGCTCGAAATATCGGTGCTGATGGCGCAATTCCCGAGTCCGGAAATCGCGCGAAAATCGTACGAGTATCGCACGCTCGGCCTGGGATACGCGAACCTCGGCACGCTGCTCATGGTCTCCGGCATTCCATACGATTCACCGCGAGCGCTCGCAATTGCAGGCGCCATTTCTGCCGTTCTCACGGGCGAGTCGTACGCGGCCTCGGCGGAGATGGCAGGTGAGCTCGGATCCATTCCCGCGCTATCACGAGAATGCTGAGCCCATGTTGCGCGTCATAAAGTAACCACAGACGGGCTGCGTACAACGCGCCGGCAGGCGAGTACGAAGAGCTCTCGGTCATCCCAATGGGAATCGATCCGAGCCCTGTGCCCGCCGTACTTACTCGCCGCTGCGCGGGAATGCTGGGATCAGCGGTCGAACTCGGAGAGCAAAACGGATATCGCAACGCGCAGGCCACGTGCATCGCGCCAACGGGCACCATCGGTCTACTCATGGATTGTGACACGACAGGCATCGAACCAGACTTTGCCCTCGTAAAATTCAAGAAGCTCTCCGGCGGCGGCTACTTTAAGATCATCAACCAATCGCTTCCGACGGCGCTGAGCAACCTCGGCTACAACGAAAAGCAGATCGACGACATCGTTCGATACGCAAAGGGTTCGGGCTCGCTTTATGGTGCTCCATACATCAACGCCGAAACGCTGCGCGCTCGTGGATTCACAACCGAGGACATTATCAAGATCGAAAAGGCCTTGCCCACAGTATTCGAGATTGGTTTTGCTTTCAATCAGTGGACGCTGGGTGAAGAGACCCTGCAGCGCCTCGGGATCACGCCCGAACAATACAACGCGCTCGACTTCGATCTGCTCCGATTGCTCGGTTTCAACCGCGACGAAATCGAAGCTGCCAATAATTATATTTGCGGCACGATGACGATCGAGGGTGCGCCACATCTAAAAGAAGAGCACTATCCGGCTTTCGACTGCGCCAACAAGTGCGGGAAGCTCGGCAAGCGGTTCATTCACCACATGGGCCACGTTCGCATGATGGCGGCGGCACAGCCGTTTATCAGCGGAGCTTTAAGCAAGACGATCAACATGCCAAACGAGGCCACGGTGGATGAGATCAAAGAAGCGTACCTGCGCTCGTGGGATCTCGGCCTCAAGGCGATAGCGCTGTATCGCGATGGTTCCAAGCTCTCGCAACCGCTATCGAACAAGGGAACCGACAAGACCGCCACCGACAGCGATCGCCAGCTCGCGCTTTCCGAAGAATTCGCCAAGCAGCTCGAGGAAGCGCGACGCCAGCGCGCCGAGGAGTTGCGGCCAGATGAGATTTTGGCCGCCGCGCAGCGCATTCTGGCCAACGCAACCAACACGGACTTCAAGCGCAAAGTCGCGCAGGCGCTCGAACGCAATCGCTTGCCGGCAAAGCGCCGCGGCTGGACGCAAAAAGCGAAGATTTCAGGGCACACCGTTTTCCTGAGAACCGGCGAATACGCCGACGGCACGCTCGGCGAGATCTTCGTTGACCTTCACAAGGAAGGCGCATCCTTCCGCAGTTTGATGAACTGCTTCGCGATCGCGGTGTCCATCGGTCTGCAATATGGCGTGCCCCTCGAAGAGTTCGTGGACAAATTCGTCTTCACGCGTTTCGAGCCAAACGGCTTCGTTGATCATCCGAACATCAAGCACTGCACGAGCGTCGTCGACTACATCTTCCGCGTGCTTGGCATGGAGTATCTCGGCCGCACCGACTTCGTTCAAATCAAGCCGGAAGACAAGGACGTCGACGATACAAACCACGACGATCATGCCCAAGCCGAGTTCGAGGCGCGGGTAAGCGCGCAACAAGTCGCTGACGAAACAGCGGTGCCGCGCCCTCTGCCTTCAACTGGGGTGGTCCAACCGCGCGGACAAGCGGCGGCCGGTCAGAATTCAACTGTCGACCCGGAGCTCGCAACTCAACTCAATGCGCTGCGCTCGCGTGAAGCACAGATGGCATCGCTCATGGGGGATGCCCCGCTGTGCGACGTCTGCGGTTCTATCACAAGAAGAAACGGCGCTTGTTACGTGTGCGACAGCTGTGGCCGTAGCATGGGTTGCTCGTAACCGCGGCGCTATCAATCATCTGGAAGGAGCATAGATAAGCTGCCCCTGCCACTCCCTTATGACATAGGCGTCAAAACGGCGGAACCCTCAAGTGCATCGCTCTTCATAGCCGCAAGGGCCGCGTTTGCCTCGTGCAGGGGAAACGTTTTCACATGCGATTCGATCGGGATTTCCGCCGCCAGCGCCAAGAAATCTCTAGCATCCTGGCGGGTCATATTTGTCACGCTGCGAATTTGGCGCTCGCCCCAAAGCAAGCGATCGTAATCGAACTGCGGCATCCGGTCGAGATGAATCGCGTTAATGGCCACGACGCCGCCCTTGCCCAGCGACGAGAGCGCTGCGACAACAACGTCGCCCGATGGTGCGAATGTTATCGCCCGATCTAGCCGCTCTGGCGGCAATTCAGTAGCATCGCCAACCCAACTCGCACCGAGCGACTGCGCGAGCGCTCGATGCGATGCGCCGCGCGTTGCAACAAATATCTCGCATTCCCAGTGGCGGAGCACTTGGGCGGCGAGATGCGCCGAGCCGCCGAATCCAAAGAGACCAACGCGCTCGCCGCGAGCGACGCCGGCGACGCGCAACGCGCGAAAACCGATAATGCCCGCGCACAGGAGGGGCGCCGCGTGCATGTCGTCGAGCACACTGGGAAGCGCAATCGTGAAATCTCCACGCGCATCGGCGTACTCTGCATAGCCGCCATTGACGTCATACCCGGTGAAGGTCGGCCGATCGCACAGATTTTCCATGCCGCTTCGGCAATACTGACACGTGCCGTCGACGCCGCCCAGCCATGAAACACCGACGCGCGCACCAACGCGCTTGCTGGCATCAGCACTCTCGACAATCTCACCGACAATTTGATGCCCGGGGATAATCCACGGATGTCTTGGAGGCAACTCGCCTTCAACAATGTGCAGGTCCGTCCGGCACACGCCGCACGCCAGCACGCGCAGCCGAACGTAGCCGCTCCGCAGTGGCTCCATCTCGACGTCCTCGAGGCGAAGCGGCGATTGCTCGACTGGGCCGGGCGTACGGAGCACCATCGCCTTCATTGCGGCTCCGCACCGCCTGGTTTGCGCGCGCAAATCTCAAGTTTCGTGCCGCTTGGGTCCTCGAAAAAGATGGCCGGATAGTCGTCGGACGCAGACGGCTCGATACTGGCGGCTCCGATCGAGCCTAAGAACGATTGCCAATGGCGAGCATCGAGGGGTGCCTGCACGCGAAATGCGATCCGCGTTAGCGTCGGCACCATCTTTGTGTCTTCGACAAATCCAATGAAGTTGACAACCTCCCGCGCGTTCGCCTCTTCAAAATACTCTACCGTATTGTAAGGCCGCTCGTCCGAGGGGGAATGCCAGTCGCCAAGCTCGTCGACGTGCGAGAGCCGTTTGCGAGGCAGACCAAGCTCGGGCATGAGCTGATCGTAAAACGCTTCGACCGCTTTGAGCGACTTCACGCGCGTGTCCACGTGGTCAAAACCAAGAAATCGTCGCCTCATACTCAATCTACCTCACCGAAGAGAAGTCGTCATAGCTGCTGCGAGGGCTGCCGACGGACGCTCGGGTCGAACGCCGATGCCGATCGTCCGCGCAGGCAGGTCTTGCAGAACCGGCAGCGAGAGCAACAGTCGAAACAGAAATGGAAGTTTGATTTGTGCTGCGCTCGAGAGGACGGGCACCAGCAAGCTCTTCTGAACTGCAGCCTGTAAAGTCTGGGCGACAACCGTAGGGAAGGTACGGCGCCGCTGTATCGTTTGGAGGTCAGCATCGTTTTGCTTGCCTTCTCGAAGCGGAAGCCACAGTTGATTTGCCGCCGCGACGGCGTCCTGAATTGCTAGGTTGATCCCGACGCCACCAACCGGCGTCATTGCATGGGCAGCGTCCCCTATGCACAGGAAACCAGGCAGCCACCAGGTGAGGAGTCGGTTCGACTGCACCGTCAGCAACTTCACCTGATCCGCGGTTCTTAACTCGTTGACCCGATCGCCCAACTCCGGCGCGACCTCGGCGAGCCCTTGCTTGATCTGGTCGACGCCGCTCACCAACATTTCCTGCGCACGACCCTTGGGCACGACATAACCGACCTGCCAGTAGTCAAACCGATTGATCAAAACGACGAGTTTTCCAACGCCCACGCGCAAGGAAACATTTTCAGGGTCGGATGGCACGCGGGGAAGTGAAAACCACAGCACATCCATCGGAGGTGAGCTTTCGACCCGGGGCAAACGCGCGCCATCGCGGAGGACTGAATGACGACCGTCCGCGGCCACGACAAGTCGAGCGCGCACAAGGCGCTCCTCATCGCCAATCCGAAAATAGAGGCCGGTGACCGCGCCTCCTTGTTCTTCAAGGCGCGTCGCTTCGGCCTCCATGAGCAGCGTGAAGGAGGCGTTGCGCTTCGCATCCTGCGCAATCAAGTTCAACAAGTCCCACTGCGGCACGAGCGCAACGTACGCATACTTCGTGCGCAGATGCGAAAAGTCGGCGACGGTCACCGGGCCGTCTGCAGTGAGAATCTCAAGCTTGCGCACCACGGTGTGCCGCAATGCCAAGAAGCGGTCGATGAGCCCGAGATCGTCGAGCAGTTGCAGCGTCGACGGGTGCACCGTGTCTCCGCGAAAATCCCGAAAGAAATCTTTGTGCTTTTCGAGCACGATCACCGCAACGCCGGCGCGGGCCAGCAGCAACCCAAGCATCATCCCAGCCGGGCCACCACCAGCGATGCAGCAGGTTGTCTCAGTGGATTCCATTGCGCTATGGACTAGACTGAACGCCTGAAGCGTGCACGCGATAGACAAGCGCTTTGAGACCCCGAAAGATTGTCGTTTTTTCAACCGTCATACCGTTGCGCTCGGCCACGGCCCGAGAAGGCAAGTTGGCCGGTCGGATCAACGAGATAACCGTCGACGCGCCCAACCTTGAAAATGCATAGTCCCGACATGCCCTCGCGGCCTCAGTCGCGTACCCTTGGTGCCAATGTGCGCTCTTGAAGAGATAAGCAACCTCAATCTCAGCGATACCGTCCACCTCTTGCAGCAGGAGCCCGCATTGGCCGACAAACGCGCCGTCGCTCTTGCGCTCAACCGCCCACAAGCTATGATGGTGTTCGGCATACGACTGCAGAACACGGTCGATCCATTCTTGCGTGGCGCCTTCATCTCTGGTGCTCGGGTAGTATCGCATCACGAGGGGATCGTTAAACATGGCGAGCAGTTCCGCGAAGTCGCTTTGCTGCAGCTCGCGCAGACGCAATCGCTCTGTCTCCAAAATTATCGACGGCGAATCAGTCACCAGGTTGGCTTTGCTCACCAGAGAATGTCATCCTCGATGAGCCTCGTCCACGCAATCGCCATTCCCGTTGGCATCTTAATCATTGCGGCTGTCCTGTTCGACCTTTTTGCGTCGGTGATCGTTCCGCGACCGGTCCCCAGCCGGTTGCTTGTCAGCGCGTACCTGCGCCGCTTCACCTGGCTTGCCTGGAGTAGGCTCTTCTTCGACCTTCAACCACCGCGGCGCCGCGAGATCGTGCTTGGCTTTTTCGCCCCAGCTTCGGTTGTGATGCTCCTCGGCACGTGGCTGTTTGGACTCATCATCGGCTATGGATTGGTCTTCTTTGGTTTTCAGGCGCAAAAACCACTATCGCCGACGTTGTGGGAAGCGAGTTACCTCGCGGGAAGCGCGGTGCTCAACAGCGGGGGTGGCAACGCCATTGTCTCCAGCAGCATCGTTCGCATCGTGACGCTTGCGGCCGGAGTCACCGGGTTAGCCACGGTTGCAATCGTTCTCGCCTTTCTCTTTTCGCTCTTTAATTCATACCGCCAGCGAGAATTGTTCTTGGTCGTGCTTGATGCCCGCGCTGGAGCGCCTCCCTCTGGCGTCGCCTTGTTAGAAACGCACGCACAGCTCGACATAATCGACGATCTGCCGCGATTCTTCATCTCAGCCCAAGCCTGGTGCGGAGATGTGCTTGAGACGCATCTTGCGTATCCCGTTCTTTGCTACTTTCGATCCACGCACGTCGGCGAGTCATGGATTGCGGGCTTGGGAGCCATTCTTGATGCCGCGACCCTCGTCGTTTCCACCATCGAGAGCGTTCCAAAAGGGCAAGCGCAACTTGCCCACAGCGTCGGCGCGCATCTGGTTGACGACGTCGCGGATTATTTTGGGCTCTTGGGCACTGAGCTGTCGCTGGTCGAACGGCAAGAATTCGTGACCGCGAGAGAGCGCCTCGCCGCCGCTGGCTACACGCTCGGCGATGAAGCGCAAACGTGGGAAGCCTTTCGGCGCCTTCGTGCTACGTACGCTTCCGCGCTCAACAATCTTGCCCGGTATTGGGTCATTGACCCGGCGCAGTGGATCGGAGACCGCTCGCCCTTAGGCACGCGACACGATTGAAAACTTCGCGAGCAAAGGACGCGGGTAAGAGCGCGCCGCGACCTTTAGGGGCAAGCATAGAGGCCGTGCGGCGCCGCATCGTCGTCTGTGCCCGCTGCCCGGAGCTGCGCGCTTATTGCCACCGTGTCGCGGTCGAGCGCAAGCGCGAGTTCGCACGCGAGCACTATTGGGGAAAACCGGTGCCGAGTATTGGTTCGGTTGATGCCCGTGTCTTGATCGTTGGCCTCGCCCCTGCCGCGCACGGAGGCAATCGAACGGGGCGGATGTTTACGGGCGATGGTTCGGCCGTCTTTTTGGCCCGCGCACTGTATCGCGCAGGCTTAGCGAACCAGCCAACGTCTGTGCGCAAGGGCGACGGCTTCGAACTCATCGACGCCTTCATGACGGCCGCCCTGCGTTGTGCTCCTCCTGGCAACAAACCTACGTCAGACCAGATGGCAAAATGCGCCGATCACATGGGCGCTGAGCTTGACCTCCTACGCTCGATTCGCGTTGTTGTCGCGCTCGGCAAAATAGGCTTCGACACTATCTGGGCGCGTTTACGCGAACGTGGCTTCACGGCTGCGCAACGACCGACGTTCGGCCACGACCGGCTCTATCAACTTAGCAACGGCGATGGCCGCACAATCAGGCTTCTTGCAAGCTACCACCCGAGCCGCCAAAACACGAACACCGGAAAGCTCAGTCAAGCGATGCTCGACCGTGTCCTCAAGCGGGCTTGGAGCCTCGCGCGAAGTCGTTGATCGCGGCTGCAATGGCCGCAACGCGCCGCTGCTTCGTTCCTTCGGTCCAGGCGCTTGAATGAGGCGTCATGATGACGTTTTTCAAGTCTTGGAACGGCAGCTCAGACGGGAAACTGGAGTCGGGCGGGTAGCGGTACCACACATCGATCGCCGCACCTGCGATCCGCCCGCTGGCAAGCGCATCGTAGAAATCTTTTTCGCTTGCTACGGGTCCGCGCGCAATGTTCACCACGACGGCGCTGCGTTTCATCAACCCGAAGCGTCGCGCGTCCAGAATCCCCCGCGTCGTTTCCGAAAGCTCGCAGCACAGCAAAAGTGCGTCGCACCAGCTCACGAGACGATCGACCTCGGCGGCCTGAGCGAGTGGTCCCAAGAATTCCAACCCGAAAGCCTGAGCGCGCGTTGCGTCCGGATGCAGGGTCAGCGCTGCGCAGCGCATTCCAAAAGCGCGAGCGCGACGAGCAACGGCCTGGCCGATGCCGCCAAACCCAATCATGCCAAGGGCAGATCCATGCAGTTCATCGAGCGTGCCGCTGTCGCCGAGAAAGCCGTATTTCCAGTGCCCCTGGCGCAACGCGGCATCCGATTCAAAAAGGTGCTGGCGCAGCGCCACGAGGCAACCGATGACGTACTCTGCCATTGGAATCTCGTGACCCGAGCCTTTAACGACCAGCACGTCGGCGGGCAGGGCGGCTCGGTCGATAAGGTCGGTACCGGCAGCCGGGCAGACGAGCAAGCGTAATTGCTTGCACCACCGAATCTGTCGGCGTGACAGCTTTGCGCTGACGACGACGTGCGCCTCAGCCAACGCAGCCTCCGCCGTCTTTGCGTCGTTTGGGTCGACGGCGCGAAATTCAAGACCTGGGTCGAGCAGCGGCGCGAGTTCCTCATTCCAAATGCTCGAGAGGGAAACAATGTGCATGCGATCGCTACCGCCGGCGTAGAACGACGATCATGCGCCACGCCTGAGCGGCGAGGTCGAGCGGGGCAATTGGATCCAAGTCGCCGTACCATCCAACGATATCGAAGCGCGAGCTTGCGAGCACGACGTGCGAAATGCCGCCGGGCAGCCACATGCGCTGCGGCCAGCGCATAACGAGGGGTTCTGCGGCATTCCGTTTTCCGTTGCGCACCTTCGGTACGATCACAAGGCTGGCGACGACCGTTTCAGCCACGGGATCGAAGCGCGTCAGTGAGAACCGCGCGTTCACGGCAAGGTTACCGTCGCGCTGAGTCCAGCGCCCTACCGTGCGCGTTCTGCCTCTCCCGAAATAGTCGGCCGGATGAGTGAACTCGACAAACGCCAAGCCGCCGCGACGCAAGGCCGCCCCAGTGCACCGCAGGGTTTCGATTGCATCGCGATCGGTAACGCATTGCGCGAACGAGTCAAAGAGACAGAGTGCGATGTCATAACGGCGGGACGTCGTAAACGTTCGCATGTCCGCGCGCTTCAACGCAACTTTGACCCCGTCACGCCGGCACAAAGCACGGGCGTACCCGAGCATCTCGCGATTGATGTCGAGCCCTTGACATACCATCCCTAGCCGCGCGAGCTCTCGCAAATGGTGGGCTGGCCCGCAGGCAAGCTCGATCACTCTGCGCGGGTGTGGCACCCCGTGGCGCGCTGCCAACGTTAAGAGGCCCTGACACTCCGCAGCGATGTCGCGAAAGCCAAAGGCGAGGTCGTATAAATACGGTCTGCGGTACATAGGTAAATCTGCACCGTAGCGGTGCAATGGCCGCGCTCTACGGCGTGACAACTGCATGACGTTGATGCTCGATGCGCTCGGAAAGTTCTTCGGCGGGATAGGTGATGATTTCAGCAAGCGTTGGATGCAGGTGCGGCATCTCCATCACGTCGTGGCACTTGGCACCAAAGTAAATCAAGGCGATCGCTTCGTGGATAAGATCGGACGCTTCTGCCCCGACGATCGTCACGCCGAGGATCCGTCCGTCCGCATCGGCGAGCATTTTGATGAAGCCTTCGGTGAGTTCCGTTGCAATGGCCTTGCCCAGGTCCGCGAACGGAAAGGTAGCCTTCTCATACGCGATGTGTCGCTGCTGGCACTCGCGTTCCGTGAGCCCAGCCACGCCAACGGCGGGATCGGTAAACACGGCACGCGCTCCTATGCGATCGTAATTGATCGGTTGCGGAGATTCTGAAAATGCGTTGCGTGCGGCGAGTTGTCCACCGTAGACAGCAACGTGCACTAACTCAAATGCGCCGATGACGTCGCCAGCGGCATACACTCGCGGATTGCTTGTGCGAAGATAGCGATCGGTCTTGACGCCGTAATGGTCGAATGCAATCCCAGCGGCTTCAAAGCCGAAGCCATCCACATTTGGCCTCCGCCCAAGTGCCACAAAAACTTCATCGGCTTCGACGGATAAATCGCTGCCGGCGAGTTGAAACGAAACTCGCTTCTTTTGACCAACTTTCTCAACGAAGGTAAGCGTGGTACCCGTGAGAACCTTAATGCCGTCCTTTTCCAACGCCATCCGTAGGTACTCGCCGACGTCTGCGTCTTCACTCGACAGGAGGGTGGCGCTGCGCTGCACGATCGTCGTGTGCGTTCCCATTCGCCCTAAATACTGAGCGAGTTCGACAGCCACCGACCCGCCGCCAAGCACGACGACGCTTTTCGGCAGCGTTGTAAGATCGAGCACATCGTCACTTGTGATGAAACCTGTTTCGTTCAATCCTGGAACTGCTGGTACGTTGATCACCGAGCCGGTGGCGACGAGAAATCGCTTCGCACGCACGGTTTGGCCGTTGACCTCAAGCTCATCCGGCTTGACAAAATGCGGAGCGCCCAAAAATAACGGGAACTCTTTGATGCCATCGACCCGATAATTTGCGAAGCCTTCGATGATCCTGTTCTTGCGCTCGACGATTTGCGCAACGTCGTAACGCACACCGGACGGATGAACGCCCAAGACTGGAGCGACCTTCATCAAATGGGCGATTTCAGCCGACCGCAGCAGGGTCTTGCTCGGCATGCAGCCGCGCAAAATACACAAGCCCGCAAGCGGGCCTTGCCCATCAACCACGGCCACAGATTTGCCCAAGCTTCGTGCCGTCGTTGCCGCTGCAAACCCACCACTTCCCGCCCCCAGGACGCAAAAGTCAAATTCGTGCAGGTTCTTCATGCAGAGGTATTGCGCGTCTCCCGAGGCGCCGCCTTGCGTGAAGCCGGCATCCAGAAGGTTGCGCGCGCGAGGGACCCAAACGCGTCGGCATATGTCGCAGGTGAACAAGCTTGCTCGCGCACTCGTCGATGGTGCAATCCGAGAAGGAAGCATTGATGCAGGAGAGTTTGTCTTTGCTACTGGACGCATGGCGCTCGCGTCGGTGCGGCTGCTTGCGCCATGCCTCCCGTCCAAGATCATCGGGGTTGGGCGCAACTACGCCGATCACGCGGCCGAACTGAGCAACCCCGTGCCTCAGGAACCGCTTTTGTTCTTCAAGCCGCCATCCGCTCTCAACGACCCTGATGGCGCCATCGTCTACCCGCCTCAAAGCAAACGCGTAGATTTCGAAGGGGAACTCGCAATTGTCATCGGTGCGCGCTGCCGCGACGTTCCGGCTGCGCGCGCCAACGACGTCATCTTGGGCTACACTGTGTGCAATGACGTGACGGCGCGCGATTTGCAGCAAAGCGACGGGCAGTGGGCTCGCGCGAAGGGATTCGATGGCTTTGCCCCGCTTGGGCCATACATCGTCACGGGACTCGATCCGTCTTCCCTTCGCTTGCGCACCTACCTCAACGGAGAATTGAAACAAGATGCGGCCACGTCGTCCCTGATCTTCGGTGTGGATCGGCTCGTTGAGTACATTTCAGCGGCGTTTACCCTCGAGCCAGGCGACGTCATCTCAACCGGAACGCCTGCCGGTGTAGCACCGATGCAGCCCGGAGACGTCGTCGAAGTGGTTATCGATCAGATCGGCACGCTGCGCAACCGCATTGTCTCGCGCTGACGCTATTGAGAGAGAAACGCGTCCTCGGTGACAGCGACGTGGAACGGCGAGTTGGCGGCGACGGTGACATCATCGCCCTTGCGCAGGAAGTCAAGGAGAAAGAAGCCGGGCACCATCATATTCGCAATATCTTCGAGTGCCGGCCCGGTCCCATTTTTCTCGTTTGCGTCGGCAACAAGGCTATCGTGGGTGATGCCAACGGGCACCTGCGTACCGTCGCTCAAAACGATGGGATCGAATTCGATGCGTAGGCGGCCATCCTGGCGCCCTCCATGCGCGGGTGCGCAATCGGTCACCTTGCCCGTGCCAGTCGTGCCGGTCGGTATCGCGAGACGCGAGCCGGCTTTTACGTCATCGATGACGCGAAAGCTGAACGTGTCGCCTTTCGTGCAGTGAGCGGACGAAACGGTTTGCAGCATCACGATGTGGACCAGTGTGCCGGTCGCGATGAGCGAATCGCGTGTCTCGTCGTTTTCGGGCGTGGTCGCGTGCTCGATCGCCGCAGCCGGTCCTACGAGGAATGCGGCGCAGACTGCAGCGAGTGCGGTGAGGATGGAGAGCCGGCGCAGTGTCGTCATTGTAAACTCCGTTTTTGATCAGCGCCCGCTCTCTCATTTGGCGATTGGAACTTGGCGGACCTGCGGCGACCTACCCGGCGCTCACCGATCCGCCATCGAGGATCGATTCCGCCCAACGCTCGGATTCGCCCTCGCTGGGCCGGCGATCGGGCAATGGAGCGTAGTATAATCCCTCGCGTCGTGTTTCGAACCAAGAAGAGAAAATAAAGAGTTGATCGATTTCGTGCTGTTTCACAAAGCATCGCGAGACGTCTTGCGGCATGAAGCCCTCCGCGAGCATCTTGGCAAGCATGGACGCCGCCCTGCCTCGCTCCGGCAAGCGGCGCGGAAGGTATTGCCGACCAGCCAGGCGCCCCCGACAAAACAAAAAGCATGCCTCCTCCGAGGGATCTGGCGCCGGCGCCAAGACAATCGCGTTCAAGCCTGCCGCGGATTCAAGCGCTGCATGCACGCTCCGAAGACGCCGCAAGCGGTCCAAGCGCTCCTCTTCTCTCGCGAGAAGCTCGGTCTTGCCGCGAGCCGCGGCCTCATCGCGACGCCGAGCAACGGTCAAGAGCACTTCATCTGCATGCCCTTCGATGAAAGCAACAGCTTCAAAAAGCAATGCCTCTTGCATGGCCGGCGGCACGCTTGAAGGATCGGGCCCAGCACCTGAGTCCAATCCAAGCGCGTCTTGTAATGCCGCGGCCGACGCGCGCGCTGCAGCCATGCTCCGATAAGGCCCATAGTATCGGGCACCGTCAGCGATGAGGCGCGTTGTCGTCAGCAACCTCCCTCGTGGTCCTTGTTCGATCTTGATGAAGCCGAACTGCCGAAAGTTTCGCAGCCGATCGTTGAACGCAGGATCGTGCATCTGCACGAGTTCCGCTTCCACTAACAGCGCTTCAAGCTCTGATCCCGTGACCGTATAGTGAAAGCTTGCAACGACCGCACGCAGTGCCCGCATCTTTGATCCAGCGGGCTTGGCAGCCGTTGCGTATGCCCGCAACCGCTGGCGCAAGTTTCGCGACTTGCCCACGTAGACGATCTGCGAACTGGCATCGCGCAGCGAATAGACGCCCGGCTTGGTTGGGACGTCGTCGAGCTCGCTACGGAGAATCGAAGTCCACACAGGCAGCTGGGATGCATCTGGGAGCTTAGCGATCGAGCGGCGGCGCGGGAGCGCGCGAACGCGTAAGTGGTCGAGCAACGTTCCAAGCGTGAACACTGCGTTGTCCTCAAAGCGTTTGATGCAATGGATGAGCAATTCTGCAGTTGCTCGAGCGTCGGCGAGAGCGCGATGGTGGCGCTCCACGTCAATGCCGAGTTCGCGGGTCAACGTACCGAGTTTGTAGTTGGGCACCTCGGCGATGGTGCGCCGCGCAAGAGCGAGCGTATCGAGCTTGATGTTCGACAGCGCAGCAAAGCCATGTCGAAGCAATTCCCATTCAATAAAATGCGCGTCGAAACGCACGTTGTGGCCCACCAGAACCGAATCACCCACCATCTCCACGATACTTGGTAGCACCTCGCCGACCCGGGGCGCTCCTGCAACCATCTCGTCCGAGATGCCGGTGAGGTGAGTGATGAAGCTGGGTATCGGCTGCTGCGGGTTGACCAGCGTTTGCCACTCTTTCGTGACCCGTCCGCGCGCCACGTTCACGAGAGCAATCTCGGTGATGCCATCCCTTCCGCGCACAGCTCCAGTCGTTTCGATGTCCACAACGCAAAACGGCAGATCCCAAAGGTCGACGCCGGCGAGCGTTGCAAGGCGCGCAGTGCGGACGGCATCGCTTAGGTCCGCGTCAAGGTCGCGCGGCGCAACGGCAAAAGCCGGCGCGCATAGTGGAATCGCCAACGCCATATCGAACATGTGTTTTTCGAACGCATGTACGATATCCTACCAGTGGTTCGTGCGCGGACCGCGAGGTCCGCCGCTGCATGCTTTGAGCGGACCTAAAGGTCAGGTGCGACAACCTTGGCGTCATGGCACAGCTGCTGTACATTCATGGATCCGGATATACGCAGGACAGTTTTGCCGAGCAAGCCGCCACTTTCGCCGGCTCCGATGCCGTGTCGCTGCCCGGCCACCCAGGCGGCGAGGCACTAGAATCAGTCGAGGAAATCGCCGGCTGGTTCGCGCGGTATGTCGACTGGAAGCACGCTGGGCGCGCTGTTGCAGTCGGCAATTCGCTGGGAGGTGCCGTTGCGCTACGCTGGGCACTTGATTTTCCCGAACAAGTCGCGGGCTTGGTACTCATCGGCAGCGGGGCACGGTTGCGGGTATCTCCCAAGATCTTTGAGATGCTCGATCAGCACTGGCCGGCCTGCATATCGACGCTCGCGGATCTCGCGCTGTCACCCGGTGCTTCCCCAGCATTACGTGAGCGGGTGCGCGGTTGGCACGAGCTTGTTGGCGTGGAGTCAACGCGCAGAGATTATCTCGCGTGCGACAAGTTTGACGTGATGCCAGAGCTGGGAACGCTTCGCGCTCCGACACTTATCGTCGTCGGCAGCGAGGATCAACTCACACCGCCGAAATATTCGACCTACTTGCACGATCGCATCGCGGGATCAGCGCTAACCATTATCGATGGTGCCGGGCATATCGCGATGGCCGAACGCCCTGCAGAGGTCAATGCAGCAATTGGGAAGTTCTTAGGAAGCTTCGCGTAGCGGACCAGCCTGAATCTTCTTTGCCATTCGGGCCGTGATCGAGTGGGGCGAATGCAGGGCCAAAAAGGCCGCCAGCGCGTTCAGGGTCCCCGGTATGCAGACCGCCTTCCCTGCCAGCATCGCGCGATAGCCAATCTCTGCAGCCCGGCGGACGTCCATAACGAGCGGGCTGTGTAACAAGACGGAATCGTGCAGCCCCGCCCGCGCTTGGAATCCGGTTTTCATCGGCCCAGGGCAGAGCACCGTTGCCGTAACCCCGCTGCCCTGGATCTCCACTGCCAGCGCCTCGGTGAATGATACGACATATGCTTTCGAAGCGTAGTAAACGGTCATGAGCGGACCAGGTTGAAACGCAGCTGTGGAAGCCACGTTCAGAATTCGACCGGCGTGCCGACCCAACAGGTCGGGAAGAAAAAGCCGGGTAAGCGCCGTGAGCGCGACCATGTTGGTTTGCATCATGGAATCCAGTTCGGCCTGGTCCTGTCTCGCAAAGTATCCATTATATGCGAAGCCAGCATTATTGATGAGCACGCTGATCTCGAGGCCGCACCGCTTGACCTCGTCATAAACAGCCCCCGCGGCTCCCGCTTCACCCAGATCCTTCGCCATGACGTGAACTTTGCGGCCGTGCTCGCTTCGCAGCTGTGTGGCCGCCTCTTCGAGACGCTCGGGCTTCCGCGCGACGAGAACCAAGTCGTAACCATCCGCTGCCGCAAGATTGCAAAATTCCAAACCCAAGCCGGATGAGGCTCCGGTAACCAGCGCCGTTTTTGCTTCCATAGAAATTACAGCTCCTCGAAACCGCGCGGTAATCGAACGCGTACTACTCTCTTTTTTCGATCGATCGAGACGCCATATGCGGCGAGCAAGGGAACGAGCAGCTCTCGTGGTCCGACGACGAGCATGTCGCACGATGGGTAACGGCGCACGCTTTGCACCATCCCGAGCGAACCGAGCGCTTCATCGACGACGAGAAGCCCCACGAGGTCGATCTCACGAAACGTGCGCGGCGGCAAGCGAGGAAGATCATGGCGCGCGGCCAGTACGTTGGCCCCGTGCAGACGCGCTGCCGCATCCGCATTGTCGATGCCCGCCAAACCGACGACAAATATCTTCTGATGCGGGCGTAAGCGCATGATCTGCGATGGGCTCTCCGTTACCACCTCATCGCGTGGTGCGAGCACGACCCGCAGGCCCACTTTGAGAGCATCGCCGTCCGCCGCCGCAAGTTTGACATCGCCGCGCAGCCCAAAGTGGCCGACGATTCGACCGATGAGGACGCGATCCGGCGAAACGTGCTCGCTAGTCGACGATTTCGACGTTGACGCGCGCGCCCGTTCCGACCGTGGCTGCTTTGACAATCGTTCGAATAGCCTGGACGATGCGGCCCTGCCGGCCGATGACCTTGCCGCGATCATCCTCTGCAACGCTGAGCAAGAGAACGGGGCCGCGATCGTCCGTCGTGGCGCCGATTGAGATCTGGCTGGGATCGTCAACGATCCGCTCGACGATATACTTGAGCACGGCCGCGGCGCGACCGATCACGTCGTCGCCGTTGTCTTCTTCTTCTGGCTCCTCATCTGGCGCGAGTGGCATGCCTTCTGCCTCGTCGCGCTCGACGAGATCTTCTTCCTCTTCCAGATCGACAAAATCGGGCGGACGTTCGCTCATTTACTTGCTCTCTTCTTTGGGGCGCGCGCCTTGCGGACCGGCACGCGTGCCCGCTCGTACAAGCCTCTGTCCGCAAGCAACCGTGCAGCCGTTGCGGACGGCAAGGCACCGCGGCTCAACCAGCGCTTGATCTTCTCTTCATCAAGCACGAGTTCGACGGGGCTTCGTCGCGGATTGTAATGACCCACGATCTCTAAGAAACGCCCATCCCGCGGCGAGGCGCTATCGGCCACGACGAAACGGTACGATGCCTGTTTTTTTGCGCCCGTTCGGCGCAGTCTGATCTTGACGCTCAACTGATATCCTTTCTGTGGTCCGAGCGGACCTAAAGGTCCGCTACTACGTTTCCAATTCTGCGTGGGGCGGTTTTCCAATCGCCCCCTACATTTGAGGGAGGCCTCGCATGCGCCCAAGTTGTTTCATCATGTGGCGCGATGCTTCGAATTGCTTGATCAATCGGTTCACGTCTTGCACCTTCGTGCCGCTCCCGGCTGCAATACGCCGCCGACGGCTAGCATTGAGAATGGCCGGGTCCGTGCGCTCCCGAGGCGTCATCGAACAAATGATGGCTTCGATTCGCCCTACCTCTCGTTCGTCCAGATCTTGGGTGGGGAGGAGCTTTCCCATGTTGGGGATCATCTTGACGAGATCGGCAAGCGGACCCATCTTTCGCATTTGGCGAAGTTGATCTAAGAAATCTTGCAGCGTGAGTTTTTGGGTGCGAAGCTTGCTGGCGAGTTCCTTCGCCTTGCCTTCGTCAAAAACGCGCTGGCTCTTTTCGATGAGCGTAAGCACGTCGCCCATCCCCAAGATTCGCGACACGAGTCGATCGGGATGAAACTCCTCCAGCGCGGTGACCTTTTCGCCCGTGCCGATGAACTTTATAGGTTTGCCTGTCACCGAGCGAATGGACAGCGCCGCGCCGCCTCGGCTATCTCCGTCAAGCTTGGTGAGGATCAAGCCCGACAGATGCACGCGCTCGTCAAATACTTTCGCGACGTTGACCGCTTCTTGGCCCGTCATCGCATCGACCACGAGCAGGGTCTCCAGCGGAGAGACTGCTTGCTTGATCGCTTCGAGCTCGCGCATGAGCGGCTCGTCTATCTGTAGCCGACCTGCGGTGTCGAGCAATACGGCTCCGTGGCCCAACTGCTGGGCGCGAGCGAGCGCATTCTTGGCAATCTGCGCTGGGGCGCTTGTGCCTTCCTCGTACACCGGCACGCCAATTTGTTCTCCCAACACTTTCAATTGACTGATTGCCGCCGGTCGGTAGACATCGCACGCCACGAGCAGCGGTCTGCGCCCTTGCTCCTGCAAACGCAGCGCAAGCTTGGCGGCCTGCGTCGTTTTGCCACTGCCCTGCAGACCGACAAGCATGATCGGCGTCGGCCCGGTCGGCGCGAAGTGCAAAGGCTCGACCACCGAGCCCATCAACTCGATGAGCCCATCGTGGACGATCTTCACGACTGCTTGCGCCGGCGTCAGTGACTCGGTAACTTCTGTGCCAACCGCGCGCCCGCGAATCGAGGCGATAAAGTTTTTCACGACGCCCAAATTGACGTCGGCCTCAAGCAACGCAATGCGAACCTCCCGGAGAACTTCCGAGACGTCCGCTTCTGTCAGCTTGCCGCGGGAACGCAGGCGAGCGAAGATCGCTCCGAGGCGATCGGAAAGCGCAGAAAACATGTCTTACTCTTTTCGCGGGTGCGCGAGGAGGCGGTGCCGCGAACGCTTTGGGCTAGGCTTTTTCGCTTACTTCCTCGATGTAGCGAACGGCATCCCCGACTGTCTTGATCTTCTCAGCGTCCTCGTCCGGGATGTCCAAATTGAATTCGGTCTCAAGGGCCATGACCAGCTCAACCTGGTCGAGTGAGTCTGCGCCAAGATCGTCTGTGATCGAGGCCTCGGGCGTGACTTCGTCTTCATCCACGCCGAGTTGCTCTACGATACACTTCTTCACTTTGTCGAACACTGACATCAGACAGTCACTCCCTCCACTGGTCTGTGGTGCATCTTTTCCGTCACATTGATACTCCGCCGTCGACGGCGATAACTTGTCCGGTGACATACGACGCGTCGTCGCTCGCCAAAAACGAGACGACTTTTGCAACCTCCGCCGCGCTGCCGAAGCGACGGAGCGGAATGCGCTCCTGGTACGCTTGCTTGACGGTCTGCGGCAACTCCGCCGTCATGTCTGTTTCAATGAAGCCTGGCGCGACAGCATTCACTCGGATGTGACGAGATCCGAATTCCTGCGCGAGCGACTTCGTGAGGCCGATGACGCCAGCCTTTGCCGCCACATAGGCGCTTTGGCCTGCGTTCCCGGTCAGCGCAACAACGGACGTAATGTTGACGATTGCGCCGCTCTTCTGCGATAGCATGACCTTTCCCGCCGCCGCGCTGAGATAAAACATGCTTTTGAGATTCACCGCCAGAGCGTCATCCAGCGCATCCCATTTCATGCGAAGGACAAGAACGTCGTACGTCTTACCTGCGTTGTTGACCAACACGTCGATGCGCCCGAGCAACGACTTCGCCGCGGCAACGAGTTCCGCAGCTTGGCCTGGATCCGCAACATCGGCCGGATGCACGTGCGCGGTTCCGCCGAGGCCAGCAACCTCCTGCCGCACCGCCTCGAGCGGCTCGCGTCGCCGACCGTTCAGACACAGGACAGCGCCACCCCGTGCCAATTCTAGGGCAATGGCGCGCCCAATTCCGGTGCCTGCGCCGGTGATGAGCGCGGTCTTACCTGCGACGTTCACGCGGTCGAGACCCGCAGGGCGGATGCGACGTCTTCCAAACCCAACGTGTCCGCTACATGGGCAACGCGAATCGCGCCAATGTTGGGCAGACGCTTCATCATGGGCGCGAGCACTTCGCTTGCCCCGCATTCGATAATGAAGTCAGGCGCAACGGCCGCCAAAGCCGTTGCGGCTTCGTGCCATCGAACTCGCGCGCACAAGCTTGCCAGCAGCGAGCTGCGAATTTCGGCCACGGAACGGTAGGGCCTCGCGATCACATTGCTGATCACGGTGAACGCGGGCATGCGCAGAGTGGCACCCTCGACTGCTCGCTCGAAGCGTGGTAATGCGGGTGCCATGAGGCTGCTGTGCCACGCACCCGATACGTTGAGAACGCGAACGCGCTTTGCTCCCGCATCCTTGGCAAGTTCGCAGGCGGCCTCGACTCCGGCGACATCACCCGACACGACGATCTGCGTCAGGGTGTTGAGATTGCCAATGTCGACGCGAGCTCCGCTTACCTCACGCGCTCGCGTGCACACCGCATCCACCGCGCCTTCCTCGATGCCGATGATGGCCGCCATGGCTCCCGGCGCGACGTCGGCGGCCTCACCCATGGCAAGGCCGCGCTCGTTGACGATGCGGATTGCCTCGTCAAAGCTCATCGCACCCGAAATCACAAGCGAGCAATATTCGCCGAACGAATGACCTGCGGTGACAACTGGCTGCAAGGCAAGCGTCGCAACTGCGCGATAAATGGCAACGTTTGCGGTGAAAATCGCTGGCTGACTAAGGCGTGTTTCTTTGAGTTCGTCAGCGCTCGCATGCGAGACTTTTTCGAGCAGGTCGTAACCTACCACGGCCGAGGTCCGCTCGAAACACTCGCGAGACTGCGCGAAGTGCGACGCAACGTCAGCCCCCATACCAACGGCTTGAGAACCTTGACCGGGAAAGATGAAACCAGCCGTCGGCATGCTCTCGCCTTAATTCGCCGTCAGTCCCACGAGCGCGCCCGGGACGAGCGCCTGGCCGCGCACAACAGGTGCCCCTTTCCAGCGCCAGACGACGCAACCCCAAGAGAGCCCTCCGCCAAAGGCAACCAAGACGATCACATTATCGTTCTTGATCAAACCATTTTCCACGGCCTCGGCAAGCGCGATGGGGATGGACGCAGCCGACGTGTTGCCATATTCGGCAATGTTCACGATACATTTTTCGGGCGGAACGCCGAGCATCTTCACGGTCGCATCGACGATGCGCAAATTTGCCTGGTGGGGAACGACGAAGTCGATGTCGCTGGTCGTGAGACCGGCTTGTGAGAGCGCATTGCGCGTCGACGCCGCCATCTGGTTCACGGCAAACTTGAATACGCTTTGCCCTTGCATTTTGATGTAGCCGAGGCGCTGGTCGGTTAACTCGCCATTGCGGTTATAGGGAAACTTACTCCCGCCGCCCGGCATGTACAAAACCGTCGGATCCGAGCCGTCCGATCCTAGATCGGAACCAAGGAAGCAATCTTCGTCGGACCGCTCGACGAGTGCCGCGCCGGCACCGTCACCGAAGAGGACGCAGGTTGTCCGATCGGTATAGTCGGTAATTTTCGAAAGCGTCTCCGCACCGATGATGAGTATCGACCGATAGACGCCGGAGCGTATCAGCGACGCAGCCGTCGTGAGCGAATACACAAATCCCGAGCACGCGATCGCGATGTCAAACGCGGGCTTGCCCTGCACGCCAAGTCGCGCCCCAACAATGCACGCTAGCGCGGGAAATGGGTAATCCGGAGTAGCGGTCGCGCAAATGATGCAGTCGATATCTTGCGGCGTTTTGCCGGCTGCTTCGAGTGCCGCTTGTGCGGCGGGCACGGCGAGGTCGGAGGTCACTCCGTCAGGCCAGATGATGTGGCGACGCTTCATCCCAGTGCGCTGGGTGATCCATTGGTCGCTTGTGTCGACCAGCTTCTCGAGATCTTCGTTCGTCAAGATGCCCGGCGGCGCGCAGAAGCCGACGCCCGTAATGGTGGCGCCGTAGCTGGTCAAGCGCTAACCTTTCGCTCGACTTGCCGTCGACTCGTCCTTTTGTTTCACCGCCAACCGGCCATTGTAGTAGCCGCAGTGCGTGCACGCATAGTGCGGACGCCGAGGCTGCTTGCACTGCGGACAGGTCGACAGCGTGACCCTGCGCAGTTTCCACGTGCGGCGGCGCGTCCGAATATTTGACTTGCTGCGCCTTTGTTTTGGGTTTGCCATAGGTTCCTTCGCGCGAACGCCAGGCGGTTCTAAAGGTCCGCCGCTGCATTTGGCCTGGCGCGAATGAACTCGCGCCGCTACATTTTCTCCAATTCGTCCCGCAAACGGGCCAGGCCTGCCAACCGCGGGTCGGCACTGCTTTGCGCGCACGTGCACGGACTAAGGTTGAGATTTGTGCCACATGTTGAGCACATCCCGCGACATGCATCGGAACAGACTGGCGCTATTGGTTCGTCGACTTCCAACAGCTGGGAGACAAGATCCGTCAGGTCGATGGAACGATCCACAAGCGGCGATACTTCGGAGTAGAAGTCTTCGTCTTTGCCGACGTCTTCGCTGAACGTCTCCGAGATTTCAATATGGATTGCCCGGGCGAACGGCTCGAGACAGCGCGCGCACACCGCGTGCTCGACGCCGCCAAGCCTTCCCTGCATGTGCACGCCATGACTAATGTGACTGATCGTTGCGGTCATGTGGGCGCCATCTGGATATCGCAATCCCAATTCGCCGCCGAGCCGAAGCAGCTGCTCGACCTCGATCGTGTGAACATCGGAATGAAAGAGTGGATCGACGGAAATCTTCACGGAATTGCTATTATAGTCTACCATGGGGCGATTTGCCAATCGCCCCCTACAACTGCGTTTTTTGGAGCGCGGCGAGGGCGGCTTGGAAGCTTGCAACGGGAATCACGCGGATATTGGGCGTGTCCTTGATCGCGGGATAATTTGTCACGGGCACCAGAAAGATGCGTGCCCTGGCGCGAGTGGCCGCTCGCACTTTTTCTCGAGCTCCTTCGATCGCACTCACGGATCCATCTGCGGCCAACACGCCCGTACCGGCAACATCCGCACTCGACGAAATATCTTTCTTCGTCAGCGTTCGATAGATCTGCAGAGCGAACATAAGCCCGGCGCTCGATCCGTTGATATTCGGCACGTGAAACGCAACATGCACCGGCAGTGAATAGGCCTCCGTTTGAAAACTCCCTGTGATGCCAAAACGCGGCTTACCGCGAAGGCGAAAGGTCGTGCATTTTATCGTCATGGTCGCACTCCCGCGGTGCAACGAAAGGGAAAACATCGTGCCGACTGGCTTCGACGCCGTCGCTTCGGGAAGCGTCGCTGCGTCGCTTAGGGTGCGGCCATTGACGCTTGAGATCTTGTCGCCGAGGCGAAAGCAGCGGGCTCCAGGTGCCCCGGCCACAAGCTGCGTCACGACAAAGCTCGAGCGCGCCTTCACGGTGAGGCCGGCGGCACGTTCGGCGACGATTTGCGCGTTGGTCTGACTTTCCGTCATCGCATCGATCAGCGCCAAGTTGAGTTGGCGGTCGCTGACATTCGGAGGCACCAGCTCTTGGCGGTGAATGATTTCGAAGCCCGGCAGCACGCGCGCGACCAAGTAAAAGAACGGCCGGCCTGGCATAAGGTTGACATCCGTGAGGTAAAAGCGCCCGGGCGGAGGCACGTGACCCGGTACCGTGATGGCACGGCTGAGGTCCACCGCCGCACCCGGGCCAAAAATGATGTAGGGGATCGGAACAAGGAAGAACGCTCCCGCGATGAGCGCAACCACGAGCAACACGCGCGCGGCCCGGGCGACCGCGCGGCGCCGCTGCCGTGTCCAAAACGAAGGGTCGACTATGTTGCGCTCATTTCGCGCGGCGTTTTCCCGTTGTTCTGCGCGAGCGGTACCGCAAGTGCTTGCCGGCCTTTCTGCACTGCCGCATGTGCTTTGGTCAGGCTCGTGTCGAGCGAAGCAAGCACGTGATCCGCATACTCGTCGGCACCCTTGCGTATGTCACGCGCCGCAGTCTGGGCCTGCTCGACGATGCCGTCCGCTCTGGCCTGCGCCTTCGCGATCAGTTCGCTCTCAGTGGCCTTCGCTTTCGACTCGTCGGGCGGGTTGCTGCTCCCCGCTTCACGGATCTCGACTGCGCGCTCGCTACCCTCACTGCGCTTCGTCCGATACGCTTCGTCTGGCAGCGTCGTTCGCAGCTTTTCAATAAGGTCGAGGGCTCGATCGGAATTGACTGCGCGCCAGCCAAAAGGCATCCACGCGCCTTCTCTGATGAGGGACTCTAGTTTGTCGATGACGCGGTAAGCACTCATGCGGTCTTTCCTCCCACGGATTTCTTGACGGACTTCTTCGTAGAACCTGTGCGGCTGGGTCGCAGCTGCTTCATTGTGCGTAGTACGGCGGGCGGTACGAATTCCGAAATGTCACCGCCGAGCGAAAAGACTTCACGCACCGATGAAGACGAGATATGAGCATATTCCAGGCTCGCTGGCAAAAACATCGTGTCAACGCCGCCGGGCAGATGTCGATTGAGGAGCGCCATGGAGAACTCGTACTCAAAGTCAGAAACGATGCGAAGCCCTTTGATAATCAGCGATGCACCCCTGGCGCGCACGTAGTCGACGAGCAACCCATCAAAACAGTCGACCTCAATGCCTCGCAGGCCGGAACAAACATCGCGGAGCAAATCGACTCGCTGCTGCAGCGTCAAGAGAGGCTTCTTATTTGGATTGGCAACCACGGCGACGATCAGTCTTGGGTAATGGGCAGCGGCGCGACGAATGATGTCGAGATGGCCGTTGGTCACCGGGTCGAAACTTCCGGGATAGACGGCGCGGGGTGGCACGCTGGTTTTCGACGTCATTTTTGGCATCATTCGTGGAATCATTTTCGTGCGGCTCGGGCCCGCGACGAGTTGCGAGCGGATGACTGAGCAGCCACGGCATCATCCTCTTGCTCCTCGGGCTGCCGGCGACCGTCATTGCGCGTCGTGGCAAACGTTAACGACGTGTCGCCATATTTGGCTTCTTTAATAATGCGCATCGATGCGGGTAGTTGGTTGGCGGCTCCCGAGGGATGCTCCCAGACGACCACACCGCCTTGCGCAAGCAAACCGCGTTGCACGATCAGCGCAAGTTCTTCAGTGGCGCCGCGTTGGTACGGTGGATCCACGAGCACCACGTCAAACGTGCCGCGCAACATTCGCAATGCACGAGCCGCGCTCATGGGAACGACGCGCCAGCGATGAGGATCCTGCAATAAGTGGACGGCGTTGCGCCGGATGGACATGACGGCGGCAGCGTCGTTGTCGACGAAAACGACAGAACCCGCCCCGCGCGACATGGCCTCAAACCCGAGAGCACCCGACCCCGCAAACAAGTCGAGCACGCGCGCTTCCTCGACGCGCTTTCCCAAAACAGCGAACAGAGCTTCGCGCACCCGCGCTGGCGTGGGACGGGTCTTCCTTCCTTTCGGAGCAGCAACTCGCTGGCCCGAGCGTTCGCCTCCGGACAATCGCATGCAGCCTAGTTACACGACCGCGCTACGCTCGCCCTCTGCAACGAGCGCTAGGAACTCTCTCGCAGCAAGATCTCGCGGTCCTGCGCCGCGAGATGCGCAGCGAGCGATCGGTTCTCTGGGCGCACGAGGTCCGGATCGGCGGCCACCACCGCTTCAGCTACCTTTTTCGCGCGCACGAAGACCGGATAATCTCGAAGCAGATGTGCGAGACGCAGCTCGTTGCCGCCATGCTGCCGGGTTCCTGCCAAGTCGCCGCTGCCCCGTATTTTCATGTCCTCTTCGGCGATGACGAAGCCATCGTTCGTCTTCGCCAGCACGTGCAATCGAGCGGCGTCGTCGGCATTTGGAGCAACCAGAATGCAAAAGGATTGCGCGGCACCCCGCCCAACGCGGCCGCGCAATTGATGCAACTGCGCAAGGCCGAAGGTTTGCGCGTCCAAGACGAGCATCACCGTCGCGTTTGGGATGTCAACCCCAACTTCAATCACCGTCGTCGAAATCAAGACTTTAATGAAACCGTCAGCGAAAAGCTTCATGATCTCGTCCTTTTGCGCGACGGACATGCGACCATGGAGCAGGGTCACCTGTATGCCGGCGAAAGCGGTTTTGCGCAGCTCTTCTGCTTGTTGTTGCGCCGAGTGGAGGGCTCGCTCGGATTCGTCAATGGCTGGACAGACCACAAATGCTTGATGACCCTTTTCCACCTCGCTTCGCACGAACGCGAAGACTTTTTCTTTTGCTTCCTCGCCGCGAACGAAAGTCTTAATCGGTCGCCGCCCGGGCGGCATCTCATCGATCGTCGAGACGTCGAGATCCGCGTACACCGTTTGCGCCAGCGTGCGCGGAATGGGGGTGGCGGTCATCACGAGCGTGTGAGGCGCAAAATCTCCTGCTTTGCTGCGCAGCGCCGCCCGCTGCAGGACACCAAACCGATGCTGCTCGTCGATGATCGCGAGACCGAGTTTGGCGAAATCAACGTCTTCCGTAAGCAGCGCATGGGTGCCCACGACGGCACCCAGCTCGCCCGCGCGCAGTTGGTCGAGGATGTCGTCGCGCGTGCGGCGTTTGAGCGCTCCGATGATCAACGCGCTCTTGCAGCCCACTTGGGAGAGCCAGCCGTTGATCTTGTTAAACTGCTGCGCTGCCAAGACTTCGGTAGGTGCCATGAATGCCGCCTGATACCCGGCCTGCGCGCACAGGATCATCGCAGCCAGAGCGACAGCCGTCTTGCCGGACCCCACATCACCTTGCAGCAGCCGGTTCATCGGCATGTTCTTTGTCATGTCGCCCGCGATCTCGTCGATGACCCGAACCTGCGCGGGCGTAAGTTCGAAAGGGATTGTCTTGCGCAGGCTGCTGCGAAATTCACGCTGTGCCGTCTTGCCAGCCACGCTTCCAAAGTCTGGTGCGGCCTCATGCTGCCGCGTCGCGCGACGCCGCGCGGCGCGTAGCGCCAGCAGAAAGAACTCTTCAAACACCAACCGGCGCCGAGCTTCTTGCGCTGCTTCCGGTGTAGCAGGTTGGTGAATGGTCGCGATCGCGCGCCAGGCATCGCCAAAGCGTTCTTGTTTGTTGACGAGTTTTGGTAACGGATCGAGCTCCAGCTTAGCGGAAGGGTCGGTGGAAACGAGGCGGAGCGCCCCGGTGATGAGGCGGCGCAGTTCGTAGCTCGTCAAACCCGCCGTCTGAGGATAGACAGGAACCAGTTCGCCGCGATAGGGTTCGTCAGCTTTCAAAATTCGATGACGGCTCACGTTCATGCTCGCCCCGGTGAGTGTATAGTCGACGCGCCCGCGAACGAAAACGCGGCTGCCGACTTTGAGTTGTCCGGCAAGATAAGGTCTCCCAAACCAGACAGCTTGGAGACTACCCGTTCCGTCGTCGATGGTGGCCGTTGTCTTGGCGCGGATGCGGCCACGCAGGCGCACGTGCGAACAGTGGAGCACCGTGCCGAGGGCATTGATCTCGCCCGAGCCGCCATTAGCCGCCGGGTTTGTGCGAGCACTTTGGATGTGAGCAATCGGCGTGGGATCGCGTAAGTCGTCGTAGCGATACGGAAAATGCCGAATGAGATCTCGCACCGAGACGATGCCGAGTCGCTCGAGCGCTGCCCCCGTTCGGTTCGATAATCCGAAAACTCCCACAGCCCGCTTGGCGAGAACGGGCGATTCCTCGTCTGAGGCCGGTGCGTGCGGGCTAACCCTTGTTGCCATCTTGGCGATTATAGCACGCGCGTTGTCCACCCCTCTTGCAGGTCCTCCGCGCTCCGACGTTGGAACCGCCACGAAAAGGAGCGCACGTATGAAGCGACTTGTGGTCTTGATATTGGCTGCTTCGGTTGTGGCGGCGTGCGGCAAGATGGCAATCGCGCCACCGCCGGCATCACCGCCTGCAGGTCCACCAAAGCTGATATGGGCCGGTACGAGCGGCGGATTCTCTATCCGCTGGACGGCGGGTGATATTTCCGCGTCGCCCGTGATGACGCCATCTCGGCAAGCGCTCTCCGAGCTGGGCTTGACAATTTTTGATTTCCACAGCATCACGCGCAAGCAGACCTCGGATTGTGACTTCGTGCGAGTGACGCAGCTTCAATCCGTGGTTGGATCGATTGTCTCCATCATGGACACGGACACGATGAAATGCGCAAATGGAGCCACCGGAACTGGCCGCAAGACCGTGGCAGTCGATCTTCGCCATCCGGGCACTCCCGCGTTGTTGACCGACTACTTCCCCGCGCACGAACTCGATGCTCTGGTGACACGCGTGAATGGACTGTGTCACTCCAAGCCGGAAAATCTCTTCAACCGCTTCGCGTTTAGCGAGCTCCACGGTCAGGCCGTCATCGTCGCAGTGACGTTGCCACCGGACTGTTCCACGGGAAGCGTTAGCCTCGCCCTCAACGTTCCGGCAAAGTTGCGTTCAGCGCTCGAGCTTGCGGCCCGCCGCAAACAGGGCTTCCTCTTACAGGATCAACCGGTGATTTCGGGCGGCCAGACGACAACGATCAACTATCACTATCGCACGACCGGCTCGTAGGGGAAAGAAAAAAGGCGACACCCAGATTCGAACTGGGGATGGGGGTTTTGCAGACCCCTGCCTTACCACTTGGCTATGTCGCCCTAAGTTTCTCGAAGTCTTATGCTGTAAGGCTTTACGTCAACTACTTCAGCCTTAAGCTTGCCAGCCTTTCGCCTTGGTGGTCACAAAACAGTCACGGACGATCTCTGAAAGGGCTCGAAAAGCCATTTTCTTAACCGCTGTTTGGCGCGCCTGCCAGCGCCTGTTGAGGGGCTCTCGCGGCCGTGTCCTCAGCGGATGGTATTTGATGACCGTGCACCCGCATGAGCATGGTCACATCATAGGGGCTCATGCAAGAGCGCTAGGGCAAAAATGGCGACGCCCACAACCCTGGATTCCCTCGCCCCAGTTGATATAAGATTTCACTACAAGAGCACGGAGAGACTAACTACGTCTACGACTGCGAATTAAGCCTCACCGAAGTCCTATTGCGGCCCGTACCGTAGGTTGCCGAACACCGACGTGGCCTTATCGTCGAATATCCAGTCTGTCGAACCAACCTTCGAACTGCAGTTCTTCATGCCCTCATACACCGTAAAGCCGTACGGTCGATTATCGCTGTCCAGGAGCTGGCTAAATGCCTCAGTGTCGGGTGCACCTTCGACTTTGGTTTCGTAGGCAATCTCGTATAGCGACAGCGTGACGTAGTGAGTTTCGGGAACCCCGCCGGTCTTCGATGGGATCTGCACGTAACAATTCAAGGTCCCCGCTCGGCTAAGCTGGTAGCCCCCGCCCGGATACGTGACGTTCAACATGCCTTTGAGCAATGCTCCCTTGGCCGAAGACTGTCTCACGCAAACTTTGATGAGATAATTTAGCGAGGCGCCTTCGTCGCTTCGTGCCAACACAGCATAGCAGCGCGACGCGAGCGGCGGGGCGGCTTTACCGCCATTTTGAGCTAAGACTTGCGATGTCGGCGTTCGTTGAACGACGAGTAGCGCGCCGACCACGCAAACTACCAAGAGCTTCATCGGTGTACCCACAGGTGTTCTTCCCGTATTGCGCCGTCGCTGGACTCCGCGTTCACAGGATGAAGCCCGAAATACTGGCGCGAGCGGGCTTGCATTAAGGTCTGGCTTGGCCGTCCTGAAGGGCCGACCGCACTCTGGCCGCATCCATGGGCACGCATTTCGCCCGACTCAGACAGCACGAATCCGTTGGTGGGTCGAGATCGGTCGGTCACGCGAGGTCCGTGACCATTTCGTGACCACGGCTGACCTTGGTCTCACAGATTCCACGGCTACGTATCGACGGACCTTGTAGGAGGGGGTTAACCGAATAAGGCAGCAGTTGTGCTGGCGAGATGAAACCAAAGAAGCCCAAAGCGGCGAGCGGTTCGCTGCGCCGCTACTCCTCAAAACGCGACTTCACCCGAACGCCTGAACCTCGGGGCGCAAAGCAAGCGCGCGGTCACGCGCTGCGCTTCGTCGTGCAAAAGCATCACGCATCTCGGCTTCATTACGATTTTCGCCTCGAGGCGGATGGCGTTTTGAAATCGTGGGCGGTTCCAAAAGGGCCGACGCTCAATCCCGCCGATCGCCGGCTCGCCGTGCAAGTCGAAGATCATCCCCTTGATTACCGGGATTTCGAAGGAGTCATACCCGCCGGAAATTACGGCGCGGGTCAGGTGATCGTTTGGGATAGGGGCACGTATCGCTTGGCGGAGGGCACAAACCCGAGCGCCGAGATTCACAAAGGCAAGATCAAATTCATCCTTCGCGGCCGCAAGCTCACCGGCATGTTTACGCTCGTTCGCATGCGGCCGCGCGACGGATCCGAAAACGCATGGCTGCTCATTAAAGATAAGGACGCAGGCGCCGATCCGCGCTGGGACCCGGAACGACACGATGAATCTGTCAAGAGCGGGCGCACGCTCGACGATCTCGCGAAGAGCCGTCATGCGGCGCGTTGGATCTCCAATCGCAAGACCAAAGGACGATAGCGATCCGGCTCCCCGTCATCCGCCAGCCCATGCTCGCGACGCTCGTCGATGCTCCATTCGATGATGACGAATGGCTATTTGAGATCAAGTGGGATGGCGTTCGCGCGATTGCAACGGTCCTCGCTAACAAATCCCCTACGATGCATTCACGCACGGGTAAGGATTTGCTCGTGCAGTTTCCCGAGTTCGAAAAACTTTCGAAGTGCTTCTCGCAATTGCCGGTGCTCGTCGACGGCGAGATCGTGTCGCTCGACCGTTACGGGCGTTCCTCGTTTCAGCGGCTCCAATCTCGACTCAACCGCCGCACAAGCGATCCAGCGCTTGCGCGCGCGATTCCCGCGACCTACGTGATCTTCGACCTGCTGTTTGCAGGCAAAACCGATCTGCGCACACACCCGCTGGAAGAGCGAAAAGCTTTGCTCGAGCGCATTCTACGCCCAAACTCCCCGCACGTGATGTTTTCGAAGCACGTCGTGGGCCGCGGCAAACAGCTGTTTTCGCTGGCGAAGCGCCGCTCACTTGAGGGCATCATGGCAAAACGCCGGGATGCGCCTTATGTGGAACGGCGCTCCCGGCTATGGCTCAAGATCAAGACGCATCACGAGCAGGAAGCGGTCATCGCCGGTTGGACGGATCCGCGCGGCTCGCGGGAAGACTTCGGCGCTTTGCTCCTGGGCGTGTACGATCGAGGGCAGCTCGTCTACGTCGGACACGTCGGCACAGGGTTCGACCGCTCCTTACTCGCGCAAGTCATGAAGAAACTACGTCCGCTGGAAACAAAGCGCTGTCCGTTTGCCACCGCGCCGAAATCCAACGCTGCCAGTCATTGGGTGCGTCCAGTACTCGTCGCAGAAGTGAGGTTTGGAGAGTGGACTGCCGACGGGCTCATGCGCCAACCGGTGTTTCTCGGATTGCGCAACGACAAGAACCCTCGCGACGTCGTGCGCGAGCAGCCTAAGCGATAAAGAGCTCCGGGCTGGCCTGCTTTGCTCGCTCGTAGGCTTCTGCGAGCAGCAGCGCATTCGGGAGATAGGCGCACAGGTTCGACGGCGAAGGTTGCGGCATCACAAAACCGCCACGCTCAAGCGACAAGAGAGCACTTTGCAATTGGTCTGGCGGGATGTGGTGTCGCGCGGAAAAGCTTTGGTGGCCGGGATAGTCGATGCGGACGTGCTCTCGGTCGTAGTACGCGAACAGAAACAAAAGCACGCGACGTTCGATCCGGCTCAATTGTTTCGACTCTGCGATTGACGTGGACAGGTGCCACTTCAGTGCAGCGTCGCGCTCTTTCCAAAGCTGAAAGGAAGGCATTCCTTAGCACCCCCGCCTCACGAACGCACGTTCGAGCGAGGAAGACTCGATGCCTTCTCAGTGGGACGCGAAAATCGAACGCCGGTTCGGCTAGCCTACTGCGACGAGACGACGGCTTTTCTTCCGACCATTCTTCGAAGTCGACGCTTCTTTGGTGCGCCGTTCGCTCAAGCTTCGTTGTAAAACGTCCATAATGTTAACAACATTGGTCGGTTCGTGGGCTTTCGCGGTTGTCTTCGGCAAGGTCTTGCCGCGTGCGCGTGCCTTGATCATCGTCAGCAGCTGATCCCTGTACTCGTCGTGGAAGGCCTGCGGGTTGAACTTCTCCGCCATCGTGTCGATCAACATCAGGGCTGCCTTCATCTCGGTCGCCGGCGTCTTTTCTTTCGCGGGCGGAAGATCAAATTGGTCGACCGGAACGATCTCGTCCGCATAATGCATCGTCTCCAGCACGATCGCGTTGCCCTGCGGGCGCACGGCCGCCAAATGCTCGCGAGTCCTGATGACGACTCGTGCGACGCCTACTTTGCCTGATTTCTTGAGGGCCTCGCGAAGCAGAGCATACGCGTGGCGCCCCTTCTTTTCAGGCTCGAGATAGTAGGGCGTATCATACAGGATCGGATCGATTTCTTTTTGATTAACAAACTGGACGATATCCACAGACTGCGTTGCCTCAACGTTCACGCGCTTGAAGTCTTCATCGGTCAGAACGACGTACTGACCCTTCTCGATCTCATAACCGCGCTCGATCTCGTCCCAAGGAATCTTCTTGTTGCACTCGCTGCACGTCCGAACGTTGTTGATGCGCCCCTTGTCTTTTTTGTGTAAAAAATGAAAAGAGAGATCGTTCCCGCGCACCGCGGTGAAGAGTTTGACCGGTATGTTGACGAGCCCAAAATTAATGGACCCCGTCCAAAGCGCGTGTGCCATGGCCTTCCTTTTCCGTGACGGAGGTAACACAATTATCGGCAAGCGGGGGGCAAATCGCCTTGGGCTCGCAGGACCCTAGCGAACCAGGCCTTTCGGCCTCATCGGCGGGATTGAGGCTTGAGGCGCTGGGCGGCCTTATGGTTGCTATTCTGCTCTCGCAGTGACGGGGCTCACGGCGGTAAACTGGACTTGACGGACCAGTCTACTTATGAGCCAAACAACGCCGCTAGTATCTTATATTGTCCCAACATTCAACGAGGCTGCCATCCTCGCCGGCAACCTTGATGAGCTTTACCGCTACGTAAGCGCACTTGAGCCCAAGCATCCTTATGAAGTCATCGTGGTCAACGATGGCAGTGCGGACGAGTCTGGGGCCATAGCGGAGTCTTTCGCTAGCGGTCACCCAAACGTCTCAGTGGTTCATCATCTTCGCAACCAAGGGTTGAGCGCCGCACTCCAAACCGGTTTCAATCATGCGCGCGGCGATGTCGTGGTAACGCTCGATGTCGATCTTTCATACGCGCCTTATCACATCGACCTCATGCTCCGCGCTCTCGAACGTACCAACGCCGCCATGGTGTTGACCTCGCCATACATGCGCGGCGGCATGGTTGTCAACGTCCCTTGGACGCGCAAGATCCTCTCCGCATGGGCGAATCGCTATTTGTCGGTTGCAACTGGCGGCCGACTCGCAACGCTCACCGGCATGGTGCGCGCGTACAACACCGCCGCGCTGCGCAAGCTGAGCGCTGGCGCGGCGCACATGGACTTCAACTACGAGGTCGTTTTTGCTGCCCTTCGGCTGGGGCTTCCCGTTCTGGAAATTCCAGCGCGACTCCGGTGGCGATCCGCGTCACCAGGAACAGTTCCGCGCCGCTCGAGCATGAAAGTCGTTTCACATTCCTGGTCCGTCATGATGGCCGGAATTCGGTTCCGGCCATCCATGATTTTTGTCCTCCCCGCTCTGGTCCCGGGTATCTGGCCGCTCCTTGCCGCGAGTCTTGCGTTTTTCCATTCGTCGCGGGCGATTGCGATGGAAGCGACGATGATAACCCTCGCCGTGCAGTTGGCGAGTATAGCATTTCTTGGCGTCTTGACCGGGAGTTATATCACGCAACTGTGCCGCAAACCACCCACCACTGTGCCATTGCAAACAGGAAGCAGAACTGAATCGAGTGCGTAACCTAGTCGAAAAAACCTCCTCCTCTTTCACCTTACCGTCGGATCAAGATGCCACCGGACGCAGCCTGGGCAGACGAGAGCTCGCGCTTCTCAGCGAGGCAATCTTCAGCGGCACGCTCACGAGCACGAAGGGCAGATTCGTCAAGATGCTGGAGGCAAATTTTGCCGAGCTCCTCGAGGTTGAATATGCCTCGGCGTGCGCCTCTGGCACTGCCGCGATGCACTGCGCAATTGCCGCCGTCAACCCAAATCCCGGCGATGAAATCATCACATCGCCCATTACGGATATGGGCGCACTTGCACCCATATTGTATCAGGGGGCGATTCCGGTGTTTGCTGACGTCGACGAGCACACGTGCAACCTGACGGCTGGGACGATCCGCGATCGTCTCAGCGATCGCACGAAGGCAATTGTCGTCACGCACCTTTTCGGCAATCCGGCTAACATGGAAGACATCGTCGCGCTCGCGGCCGAGCGCAACATTCCAGTCATCGAAGATTGCGCGCAGGCCTTCTTGGCGAGCGATCGCGGTCGAACTGTAGGCACTATCGGCACGATCGGTTGCTTCAGCTTGCAACAGGGCAAGCATATCACGACCGGCGAGGGAGGGCTCGTCGTCACCGACGATCCGGTGCTCGCGCGCCGAATGGAACTCTTCATTAATAAGGCGTGGGGTTACGGCGACGAGCAGCCCGATCACTACTTCCTTGCCCTCAACTATCGCATGAGCGAGCTCACCGGTGCGGTTGGGGTCGCCCAGCTCGACAAGCTCAGCGGGGCGGTCATTCGGCGAATCTCGCTGGCGAACAATCTCACAAGTCAACTACGCCGCCTGACCGGTATTGAGACGCCTCTCGTGCGCGAACAAAGCCGTCACGTTTACTGGAAATATTGCCTTCGAGTAGACTCAAGGAGCCTCTCCTGTGGAGTCGGCCCCATCGCCAAATACTTACGCGATCGCGGCATCGCCGCTGTACCACGCTACATCCAAAAGCCTGCCTTCGCTTGTGCGGTGTTCGCCCAGCGACGCACGTTCGGCGATAGTGGATACCCATTCACGCTTGCGCGCCCCGAGGCACTCGACTATTCGAGGGAACGTTTCCCCGGCACGTATGCGGCATTGGACCGCATCATCGTCATACCGTGGAACGATCGTTACACAGACGAACATGTCGACTACATCGCGGCAACGGTTCGTGACGCGGTCGCCGCGGTAGGTCAATAGGGCATGCAGAAAGTTCGCATCGCGCTCCTTGGCGCCGGCTGGATCTCACAAGCTTACGCGAGCGTGTTAGAAACAAGCGAAACCGCCGAACTCGTGGCGGTCGCAGACACTAACCTGGAAGCAGCCGCTCGCATCGCGGATATTTTTGGCTGCCGCGTTTTTGACTCGCATCATTCACTCTTGCGTTCTGGCAGATTTGATGCCGCACTCATCTGCACGCCGCCCGCAACGCATGCACCGATCGCCCTCGAACTCTTGCGCTGCGGCGTTCATGTGCTCTGTGAAAAGCCGTTGAGCATCGACGTGGCAAGCGCTCGACGCATGCTGCACGTCGCCGATCGCGTAGGCGTCAAACTCGTGATGGCATCGAAGTTTCGCTATGTGGGCGATGTCATTCAGGCCAAAGCGTTCATTTCCGCTGGGCTGTTGGGCGAAGTGCTGGCCTTTGAGAATGCGTTCGCCTCCGGCGTGAAAATGGCCGGACGATGGCACGCCAATCCAGCGATTTCTGGCGGGGGAGTCATCATTGACAACGGTACCCACTCGGTCGACCTGTTTCGGTATCTGTGCGGTCCGATCACGGCAATCGCAGCGTACGAAGGAGCCAGCGTCCAACACTTGCCCGTCGAAGACACCGCGCATGTGGTCGCGCGTACGAACGCCGGCGTGCTAGGGAGCATCGACCTCTCGTGGAGTTGCAACCTCGCGAACGAGAACTACGTGCGCGTGTATGGAACCGATGGTGCGATTAGTCTTGGTTGGACGCGCTCCCGCTACCGGCACGGAAGCAAAGCGACGTGGATCAGCTTTGGTAGCGGGTACGACAAACACGAGGCTCTGTCTGCCGAACTCGACAACTTCTGCCGCTCGCTGCAGGGCGAAGAAGAACTGCTTATCACGCCAGAGGATGGGCTTGCATCGGTGCAAGCGATCGCGGCGGCGTATCGCTCGCTGCGCAGCGATCGGTGGGTAAGTGTCGACGGCCACGATGGCGGCGATGTGGTGATTCCAGAGCTCGTGCGGATCAGCGCGGCGGCTGGCTAAGGCATGGACACAAGAATTCATCCCACCGCGATCGTTGAGGACGGCGTCACCATCGGCGCCGGTACGGCCGTATGGGATCACGTGCACATTCGGCATGGCGCCCGGCTCGGCCAAGAATGCATCGTCGGCGGAAAGAGTCACATTTCGTACGACGTCTCGATTGGCAATCGCGTCAAAATCAATTCTTTTGTGTTCGTTTGCCCGGGCGTCACGTTAGAGGATGGCGTCATGGTGAGCGCGGGAACTGTCTTCACCAACGACCGCACTCCACGCGCGACGACGTCGGACTTAAGTGAATTGCGCAGCTCCGAACCCGACGGGCACACGAGACTGACGCTCGTGCGCGAGGGTGCAACTATTGGAGCTCGCTGCGTCATTGGGTGCGATCTGACCATTGGCCGCTTTGCGATGGTTGGCATGGGCTCTGTCGTAACCAGGCCAGTCCCTGATTTTCACCTCGTCATCGGACATCCGGCGCAATTTGCCGGTTATGTTTGTCGTTGCGGTTATGTTCTGATGCGCTATCAAAACGGTGAGACGACGAAGCCACGCATCACAACTTGCGTCGCGTGTGGCCTAGCGTACTCGATCGATGTCGGCATGGTGCACGAACTTACGCCACCGCCGATCCCAGCGCGAACACGCTAATGGCCGCGCCACAACGGTGTGCCGTTATCGGCGGCGGTATGCTGGGGATGACGCTGGCTCACCGGCTGCGCCTCACGGGAAGGGATGTGACCCTCATCGAGGCGGCCAAGAATCTTGGTGGCCTCGCGAGCGCGTGGCGCCTCGGTGACATTACGTGGGACCGCCACTATCACGTCACGCTTTCTTCCGACACCGAATTGCGGTCGCTGCTCGCCGAGCTCGGGCTCGAGCGCGAACTCCAATGGGTGACGACGAAGACCGGCTTTTATACGGACGGCGCTTTCCATTCGATGTCAAACGTGCCGGAGTTTATCGCCTTTCCGCCACTCGGGCTTGTCGACAAAGCCCGACTCGCGGCGACGATCCTGCACGCATCTCGAGTGCGGCGCTGGGAAGAGCTTGAGGATATTTCGGTCAGCGACTGGCTTGTGCGCCTCTCCGGACAAAGAACGTTTGAAAAGATCTGGCTGCCGCTCTTGCGCGCAAAACTCGGCGAAAACTATCGGCTGACATCTGCCGCCTTCATCTGGGCAGTAATCGCGCGCATGTATGCTGCGCGGCGTTCCGGCCTCAAGCGGGAGCAGTTCGGTTACGTGCCGGGCGGTTACGCGCGAGTGCTCGAGCGCTTCGAGCAAAAACTGCAGGCCGACGGGGTTCACCTCGAGGTTGGCACACCGGTGGCCCGCGTGCGCGCGTGTAACGAGGCGGGTGTTGCGGTTGCGTTTGCAGACGGCCGAGAGGAGCGTTTCGATCGAGCCGTTATAACCGTCGCCGCGCCACTTGCGGCAGCGCTGTGCCCGCAACTCAGTGACGACGAGCTCCATCGACTTCGCGGCATCAAGTATCAGGGAATTGTGTGTGCATCCCTGCTGCTGCGGCGGCCACTCTTGGGCTTCTACGTCACGAACATCACTGATAGTTGGGTACCCTTCACAGCGGTCATCGAGATGTCGGCCCTCGTCGACCGAGCCCAATTCCGCGGCAACTCGCTCGTCTATCTTCCCAAGTATCTTGCCTCGGACGATCCCGCGTTCGGTCTTGCCGACGAGCAGATCGAAACTAATTTCGTCCGCGCACTCGAGCGCATGTATCCGGGTTTCTCGCGAGAGGACGTGCTCAGCTTCCGAATCTCGCGCGTGCGCTACGTCTTGCCGATTTCCACCCTGGGCTACTCCAAGCGCCTGCCGCCGATGCAAACCTCCCTGCCGGGCATCGCGATCGTCAATTCTGCCCATATCGTCAACGGCACGCTCAACGTCAACGAGACGGTCCGCCTCGCAAACAGGGCCGCCGCGACCTTATGCCAACCCGTAGCGGGCGACTGTCAAGTCGCCCTAGTTGGGGAGCGATTGGAAAATCGCCCCATCGCGGATCTAGCCAATGCCTAAACCTATCGCAAGTGTTTCGCTCGACCTCGACAATGAGTGGACATACCTGAAGATCCACGGCGACCCGAGCTGGTCATCGTTCCCATCCTATCTGCATGTGGTCGTGCCGCGCGTGCTTGACTTTTTCCAACAGCGAAATTTGAACATTACCTTCTTTATCGTTGGGCAGGACGCAGCGCTCGAAAAGAACGAGGATGCATTGCGATCGATCGCCGCGGCTGGACACGAAGTCGCCAATCATTCCTTCAACCACGAACCTTGGCTGAATGTGTACTCGGATGCCGCCATCGCGCGCGAGGTTGAGTTGGCCGAGGAGTCCATCGCCAAAACGACCGGACAGCGGCCAATCGGTTTTCGCGGTCCTGGTTTTAGTTGCTCCCCCGCTTTGCTGCAAACGCTGTGCAGGCGAGGTTATCGATACGACGCTTCGACGTTTCCGACGTTCATCGGCCCGCTCGCGCGCGCGTACTACTTCATGCGCAGCAACTTAAGAGGCGCCGAACGACGCAGACGACGCGCCTTGTTCGGGTCGATCGCAGACGGTTTACGCCCAAATCGGCCATATCGTTTCAGGTTTGATGGCGACGAACTCTTGGAGATACCCGTGACCACGATGCCAGGCACTCGCCTGCCGATGCACGTGAGCTATCTGCTCTATCTCGCTAGTTTTTCCCATCAGTTGGCGCTGGGCTATTTCCGCAGCGCGCTAGCCTTATGCAAAGTGACTGCCACGACACCCTCGTTGCTCTTGCACCCGCTTGATTTTCTCGGACGGGAAGACAACCAATCGCTTTCTTTCTTCCCGGCGATGAACATGTCCAGCGAGCGCAAACTTAAACTCGTCGCCGACGCGCTCGACCTGCTTGCAGCCAACTATGAGATAGTCACTATGGCGGAGCATGCGGCCTGTGCGATCGACGCACTGGATTGCACACCCTTCGCCGTCGCAGCCGATGTGTAGGGGCCGATTGGCAAATCGCCCCAATCTCTAAGATCCGTAGCGGGCGACTGTCAGGTCGCCCTTGTACGGGGCGATCGCCAAAATCACCCTTGTAGGGGGCGATTGGAAAATCGCCCCGTTCGTTAGCACCACGGGAACGACACGATCCCGACAAGAAGTGAACGGAATGCCTGCCCCCGCGCTTGATTCCCTCAACCGTCCGCTTCGAGATCTGCGCATCTCAGTCACGGACCGCTGCAACTTTCGCTGCACGTACTGCATGCCGAAGGAGGTCTTCGGTCGCGACTTCCATTTCTTGCCGTCCGGAGAACTGCTTTCATTTGAGGAGATCGCGCGAACTGCGGACATCTTCGTCAAGCTCGGGGTCGAAAAAATCCGCCTGACCGGGGGCGAGCCGCTCCTGCGCCGCGATATCGAAAAGTTGGTTGAGATGCTCGCGCGGATACCGGGTTTGCGCGATCTTACGCTGACGACGAACGGCTCGCTGCTCGCGGGTAAAGCCACAGCGCTCAAAGCCTCTGGCTTGCACCGCGTCTCAGTCAGTTTGGATTCGCTCGACGACGCGGTCTTTCGGGCGATGAATGACGTCGAGTTCCCAGTGAAGCGTGTCCTTGAAGGCATCGAAGGCGCGCAGCGCGCGGGGCTTGGCCCGATCAAGATCAATGTCGTCGTAAAGCGCGGAATGAACGAGCACACGCTCGTGGACATGGCGCGGCATTTTCAAGGCAGCGGCTGCATCTTGCGCTTCATTGAGTACATGGACGTTGGGAGCACCAATGGCTGGCGCCTCGATGACGTGGTGTCTGCACTGGAAATCTTCCATTTGATCGATATACAGTTGCCGCTCGAAGCGCTCGAGCCAAATTATCGCGGTGAGGTTGCCCGCCGCTATAGCTACCGCGACGGCAGCGGGGAGATCGGTATTATCGCGTCCGTCACGCAGCCATTCTGCGGCGACTGCACGCGCGCGAGGCTCTCCTCCGACGGCCAGCTTTACACATGTCTGTTTGCCTCCTCGGGCTTCGATGTTCGCGCATTGATCCGCGGCGATAGCTCAGATTCAGAAATTGCTGATGCTCTTAGGGCAGTATGGCACGTACGCGACGATCGCTATTCCGAAATAAGGACGCAGCAGACTCCCGGGCCACCGAAAGTTGAGATGTCGCGCATCGGCGGGTAACGTCGCTTCGCGAAGTGGTCGCCCCGTCTCAGCTGCTCAATTTTAAAACCGAAGCACCGCCGGCAGACTCTAATTGATCCATCGTGCACTGACGCGGAGATTTGTCTGGACGCCAGCGCAACAAGCGCGTCCCATGGCGAAATCGATCGTCGCTCACGTGATCGAAACTCACCTCAACAACGAGTTTAGGCGCGAGCGGCTCCCACTGATCGGTGCGGTCCGTGCTCCAGCGACTCGGACCACCTGGTGCGCTGCCGGTAAAGCCAGGCGGCCGGATGAGCGGTTTCAGGGTGCGCACGAGCGACTTCCGTTCGTCTGCGCTCAATCCAGACGTAAAGCCGACATGGTTGAGCAAGCCGCGATCGTCAAATAAACCTAACAAGAGGGATCCAATGACTTTGCTGCCGCTGGCGTAGCGAAAGCCTCCGACGACGCAATCAGCTGTGCGAAGTTTTTTGATCTTTTGTGCTCCCGTGCGATCTCCGGACCGATAGTCGAGATCGAGGCGCTTTGCAATGATGCCATCGAGCGCGCCTCCCACAGAGGAAAGCCAGGTATCAACAACCCGGCGTTGCTTCGTGGCTTTGGACAGCCGAATGCTGCCCCCACTAAAATACCGCTGCGCAAAGGCTTCGAGGCGGCGCCGGCGCTCGTTGAGAGGCCTCGCGACCAAATTTGTTCCGCGATCGTCCGCGAGGAGGTCAAAGACCAAGTAGCTTGCGGGATGTTCGCGCGAGAGCTTGCGCACTCGACTCTCCGCCGGGTGAAGACGGTTCTGCAGCTCCTCGAAAGAGAGTGAATTGCCCACGCGGATCACCAATTCGCCATCGAGCACGAACTTTTTAGCCTTGAGCGCACGTACATGTTCAACCATTTCCGGGAAGTAGCGGGCTAGTGGCAAGCCATTCTTCGACTGCAAAAATATCTCGTCGCCGTCTCTGAACACAAGACAGCGAAAGCCATCCCACTTGGGCTCGTACTGCCACTCGTTGCCGGTGGGAATTGTTTCGCTGGATCGTGCTTCCATGGGCGGGTAGGGTGGAGCGATCGGCAGCTGCATTTTCTTTGCCGTCATAAATACCTGCGCAAATCAAAGCGTCCGCTTTGTGCGAGCAACGACTCCCAAAGATCGCCGAGTTTGCGGACTCGTGCCGGCACGTTGTCCATACGAAAGTCTTCGATGTGCAAGCCGCGCTCGACTTCGCGCCAGGACACCGGCGTCGAGACCGGTGCGCGCCGCTTTGGCCGAACCGAATATACCGATGCAAGGGTCCGGCCCCACGCGTTCTGATTGTAGTCGAGGAGCACGCGCCCGCGCGGACGGTTGGCGGTTTTGTAAACAACTGTCAGCAGTTTGGCATGCTCTGGCGCTAGGCTATGCGCGAAAGCTTTGGCGAAAGTCCAGACCTCTTTTTGTGTGGGGCCGCGAACGATCGGAACGTACACGTGCATCCCTCGCGAACCGCTCGTTTTGACAACGTTAGGCATCCCAAGTTTGTCGAGCGCCGCGTGCACGATAAGTGCGCTTTCAAGCACCCGCTCGAAAGTGGCGCCAGGGACTGGATCGAGGTCGAAATGCACGTAGTCAGGCGTGTCAACGTCGTCGCAGCACGCGTACCACTGATTGAGATCGATGCAGCCCAGATTGATGACCCAGAGCAATGATGGAACATCCTGGATCATGGGAAAGTCGATCACGTTGCCTGAGGAGTGCTTTATAGTACAGATCTCGATCCATGGCGGTCGGGGTGATGGCGCGCGCTTCATAAAGAAAAAATCTTTGTATGCGCCATTCGGATAGCGCTTCATCACCATTGCCCGATCGTGAAGGTGGGGCAGTAAGACGCCCGCGACGTCTGCGTAATATTGCAGCAAGTCGCGCTTGCTGATACCAAGATCAGGCCAGAAGACTTTGGTAAGATTGGTCAGAGAAACTTCACGCCGCCCGAAGCGCATGGTCGCCTCATTGACGCGCGCCGGAATGACTACTCTCTTCATGTCATGTAGCAGCGGACCTTTAGGTCCGCTCTAGAACGTGTCGACATGGCCGAGCCCACTCCAGCATCTGATGCGCAACAATGGCCCAAGAAGCGTCGTCCCAATGCGACCGCGACCGTCCTTCGAATTGTCGCAGGCGCGCTGACGATCGCTGCCGTTGTCGGCGGCGCTGGCTGGCTTCTCTCGCGACGAACGAAGTCTCGCGATCATTCGCCGCCTTCCGAGCCGTAAAAAATCACCCACGTTTCGAAATCGTCGCTGAACTCCTCAAATTTGTGCTCCACGCCTGCCGCGACGAAGAGCGCGTCGCCGGGCGCGAACCGAACGCGCTCCGCGCCAAAACGAAACCAACCCTGCCCGCGCGTGATGATGTAAACCTCATCTTTCGTGTGGGGCGATTGCTTGTCAACGCCGCGCGGGGCATAATACTCAAGCGTCATGCTGCCGTGCGTCAGCAGAAGCGACGAGAGGTCACCCGGGGTCAAGGGCGCTCCTTGCGCCCGCGCGAGGGAAATGTGCTGGACGGGCGCCTGGCCGGTCACCGGATCGCTATCAGTGTTTCAACTGATGGATGATAAAGCGATTTCCTTCGGAGTCTTGGCCAAATGCCATGAAGCACCCAGGTGTCTCATCGATCTTGCCATCGTCGTCAAAGTTGACGCCACGCGATTTAAAATCCGCAACCGCTGCGTTGACGTCGTCGACCGCGAAGAGGACACCATGACCCACTTCCCAGTCGCCTTCAGGGGGTCGGTAGAGCCCAAAAGTCTCCCCCGTTGGGAACGTGTATTCCGAGACCATGCCGGGTACTGTAAGCGTCGGCGTCATTTGGAGCAAGTCATTGTAGAACTTCGTTGCGCGATCGAGATCCTTCACCATATAGTAGCTTGCATCGTAGCCCTTAACTTTGATTGCGCCTGCAGTTGCCATGAGTGCCTCCTTGCTTGCTGAAAGTTGCCGACAGGCGAGCGCCGGGCGAACAGCATTCGCTGGGTTTTCCCAGTATCATGCTGCGGGGCAAAGCCACGCGCCTAGCGGCGCTTATCGAAGTTGACGCTGAGATGGGTCTGCCTGCTCGCACTCCGGATGCCCACACTTGCATTGGGTCGCGCCGGGGCTGACGTGCCGGCAGGTATCGCTGCAAAAACTAGTACTCGTCGTGTGATCGCTGACGACGCACAAGCACAGGACATTGTCGCATTTTGAGAATGGCATATTGCCGTTTTACCCTCGTTTCTAAGATGCGAACCGGGCAAGGCATTCAGGCGGGGATGCTACGCCAATCCGAAGAAATCAGCTTATACGCGGGAGTAGCTCAGTTGGTAGAGCATCAGCTTCCCAAGCTGAGGGTCGCGAGTTCGAACCTCGTCTCCCGCTCCATCTCCGAGCCTTATGTCATGAGGATTTTTCTGCGCGTGCGGGAAGATCGAGCGACATCATGACGGCCGGGGAGAGCGCAAAGCTGGAGCTGGGTTCGGCGCCTGATTCCTGGGGCGTCTGGTTTCCTGACGACGAGCGACAGATTCCTTGGCATCGCTTTCTCGATGAAGTGGCCGAAGCCGGTTACGGCTGGCTCGAACTGGGACCCTACGGCTATCTGCCCACGAACCATGCGCTCCTTTCTCAGGAACTGACCAAACGCGGGCTCGGAGTCGCTGGCGGCACAATGGCCGGCGCACTGCACCGTTCAGGTGAGCTGGAACAAATCATGACGACCGCACGCAAAGTTGCCGAACTAACAGCTGCGGTCGGTGCCCACAACCTTGTTTTTCTTCCAAAAATGTTCCGCGACGAGAAGACCGGTGAATACTGCGATGCGCCCTCGCTCAGCGACTCTGAATGGGCCACGCTCGTCCGCGCGGCCAACGAACTCGGGAAGGTCCTCCTCAACGACTATGAGATTCGGCTGTGCTTGCACTCGCATGCGGATAGCCATATCCAAACGCAACCGGAGATCGAACGCTTCCTGGATGGCACCGATCCAGAGCATGTGTGGCTATGCTTGGACACAGGCCACGTTGTCTACGGAGACGGTGATCCCGTTGCGCTCATCCGCCGGTTTCCTCATCGCATTGGCTACGTTCACATAAAACAGATAGACCGCCAGAAGCTCAAAGCGGTACGCGAAGAGAATCTTTCCTTTGGCGAAGCGGTGCGACGAGGAGTATGCGTTGAGCCGCCAGCCGGCGACCCGAATCCAGCTTCCGTGATCGCCGCGCTCCAAGGAGTCGATGCCCGCGTGTTCGTAATCGTCGAACAAGACTTGTATCCATGTGAGCCCGATGTGCCGCTGCCGATTGCCGTTCGCACACGCAAATACCTGAACAGTTGTGGACTAGGCTTGGGGCAAAAGCAAGGCTGATCCACATAAGAGGAATTGCTTTGATACCTCATTCGAGATCGTCGGCGTTGGCCGCGTTGTCCTTTGCAGCGTTTGCCGTTTTGGCCGCCTGCAGCTCGCAGCACGCTCGGCAAGCAACTGGTTGGGTCGCCTCGTCACCGATCACCGTCGCGATGATCACGCATCAAACACCGGGCGATGCGTTCTGGGATTTGGTGCGTAAGGGCGCACAGGACGCGTCTGCCAAGAACAATGTGACGTTGAGGTACTATTCGGATCCATCGGCAGCGCAGCAGGCGGAGTTAGTGCAAAACGCGATCGATCAGAGAGTCGATGGCATCGCGTTAACCCTTGCGAAGCCAAATGCGATGGCTGGCGTCGTGCGAAACGCGAGGGCCAACAATATTCCGGTGGTGGCCTTCAACGCTGGGATGGACAATTGGAAATCCCTCGGAGCGATGGAGTATTTCGGCTCCGACGAAGCTATCGCAGGCACCGAGTTTGGCGAACGATTGAACTCGATCGGCGCAAAACACGCGTTATGCGTGATCCAGGAGCAAGGTCAAGTAGCGCTGGAGACACGCTGCTCCTCATTGAAGAAGGCGTTCCGCGGGCAGACGGACATGCTCTACGTGAACGGACAGAACCCGCCGGACGTGCAAGCTTCCATCACCTCGAAACTGCAACAAGATCCGAGCATCGATCAGGTCGTTACACTAGGTGCATCTTTTGCGATGATCGCGTTGCAGTCGGTCAATCAAGCAGGAAGCCATGCCAAAGTGGCCACCTTCGACACGAACAAGCAGGCAGTGGAGGCTATTCAACAAGGCAAGTTAGAGTGGGCCGTTGACCAGCAGCCCTATTTGCAGGGTTACCTCGCGGTTGAAGCGTTGGCGCTATACAAGAACAACGGCGACACTTTTGGCGGTAACGCCCAAGCTGTGTTGACCGGGCCGTCGTTTGTTGACCAAAGCAACGTTACCCAAATCGCAACGTTCGCTGCAAGGGGCACGCGATAGCGCAGGCTGCAGTTTCATCGATCCAGACGAGTAAGCGTTCGCCTTTTTGGCGCATCGCGGCGCGGCCCGAGATGGGATCGCTTGTCGGCGCCGTTGCAGTATTCGTCCTTTTCTATGCGCTCGCGCCAGCCTTTCGTCTGCCAAGGTCCTGGTCGAACATGTTGTACGAATCCGCCACGTTGGGTATCCCCGCGGTTGGAGTGGCGCTGTTGATGATTGGAGGCGAGTTTGACCTGTCGGCTGGTGTAGCGGTGATTTCTTCCGCCTTGGCAGCGGCGATGTTCTCCTACCAACTGTCGATCAACGTCTGGGCCGGCGTAGCCGTCGGGTTGACGCTGGCGCTGCTCATCGCGTTCGTCAACGGTTGGCTGTTGATCATCACCAAGCTCCCGAGCTTCCTGGTTACCCTGTCGACATTTCTGATGCTTCAAGGCATCAACATCGCGCTCACCAAGGTCCTCACTGGTAGCGTGGCCACCAATGACATCTCGAGCTTGGGCGGCTTCGCATCCGCCAAAGCAATCTTCGCCAGCGAATTCACTGTTGGGAGCATTCACCTGCACGTCGCCGTACTGTGGTGGCTGGCCTTCATCGCGGTCGGCACGTGGGTGCTGGTGCATACGCAAGTAGGGAACTGGATCTACGCTGTTGGCGGAAACGCCGATGCCGCGCGTGCGGTGGGCGTTCCGGTGCCCAAAGTGAAAATTGGCCTCTACCTCGCGGTCGGCTTCACCGTTTGGTTCACCGGCATGATTCAACTGTTCACATATAACGTCGTGCAATCAGGTGAAGGGCCGGGCAACGAGCTACTATATATCATGGCCGCCGTCGTGGGCGGCTGCTTGCTTACAGGCGGCTACGGCACCGCCATCGGCGCAGGCATCGGTGCTCTGATTTACGGCATGACCAAACTCGGCATCGTCTACGCGGGTTGGGATAACAACTGGCTGCTGTTCTTCGTCGGTGTCATGCTGCTGATCGCAACCGTCACGAACGCGCTCGTACGCCGGCAAGTCAGCAAACGGTCGGCTCTCTCATGACGGCCGGCTTAACCCCCGGCACCGAAGCCCCGATCGTTGAACTCCGCGGCATCGGTAAGAATTTCGGTAACATCACCGCCGTTTCCGGAGTTGACCTCTCAGTCCGCGCCGGCGAAGTCGCATGTATTCTTGGCGACAATGGCGCTGGCAAGTCCACGCTTATCAAAATCATCTGCGGACTACACTCGTACGATAGCGGTTCTTACCTCGTCGATGGCCATCCCGTGCACTTTTACTCTCCCCGCGATGCGCTCGACCGGGGCATCACGGCTGTCTACCAAGACCTTGCCATGATCCCGCTGTTGTCGGTCTGGCGAAACTTCTTCCTTGGCGGCGAAATCAGCATCGGCCGGGGCGTGACGCGACGCTTGAACACAGACAAAATGCGCGCGATCGCCGACGACGAGCTCAAGAAGATGGGCGTCGCCGTGGCCGACATCGAACAACCCGTCGGTAGACTTTCGGCAGGACAACGCCAAGTGGTGGCGGTTGCTCGCGCTATCTACTTTGGTGCGAGAGTTCTGATCCTAGACGAGCCCACCGCCGCGCTGGGTGTTAAACAATCTGGCATTGTCCTCAAATACATCGCCGCGGCGCGCGACGCTGGGCTCGGGGTTATCTTCATCTCGCACAACCCTCATCATGCCTACCTTGTCGGTGATCACTTCATCGTTCTCAAACTTGGCCAAGTCGAACTTGACGAACCCCGCAAGCGTTTGCCGCTCGAGCGACTCATCTACCATATGGCTGGCGGTGGTGAGCTCACGAGCCTTGAACACGAACTCCAACGGACCGACGGGCTCCAAATCGGACCTACCCACGACATCAACAACTGAAGCCGCAGAGGTTGGTGCAGCCTTGAGCTTAACGAGCAGATAGAAGATCGCGCGCGGCCTCGCCTAAGCAATAGATCTGCACGCCAAACTACGGTCTCAGCTGGCGAAGCCCCCGGCTGATGGGCCGGGGGCTTCAGGCTTGGGTGATGTGCCGAGAGTCGGAATCGAACCGACGACACCAGGTTTTTCAGACCTGTGCTCTACCAACTGAGCTATCTCGGCGCAATTCGCCAACCCCTTAGTCCAAAAGGTTTTTCGATGTTGAAGTTAGGGTTGACCTTGCTCGAATTCAACGTCGTGGCAAAAACCTATTGTATCATCCCATTCAACACCACGACCTGCCTTTGGGCCAACCGGAGCACAGTTGCTTGGCGATTGACGGCGGTGTGCCAATCCTGAGCGGAAATGACGTCGGACTGAGTCATCGACGTTACTTGCCCGTTGCGGGAAAGGTGACTACATCGAAGCCGGCGTCTGAAATAAGGTCATCCACGGTTTTGAGCGCTGCTCTGACCTTATCGACGACGACAGCGCCTCCAAGACTCTGCGCGTTCTTAACGTCATCGTTCGGGAGATAGGAAACGGCTACGGAATCAACCCCATCGAGCACGACCGTAGTTGGATTTGGCGCGCGACCATTCGGATACTGAAAGCTCAGATGAAGGCTGCCGCTTACGGAGGCGATCCGCCCGTGCTCATCATGGTTGATCGTAAAATCATGTCCATCGGTGTCGTAGGCCCTCGCGAGGTTGCCTTGAGGGTCATATTCGAAATGTTCGGTGAGAACGGAATTCTTGTCCGTTTGGTTGATAACCGAAACACTACCGGTGGCAGGATCGTATTGCCAAGTGAACGTCCTGCCCGTTGGCTGTTTTTCAAGAATCTCGCGATCGAGGGAATCGTATCCGTACTCAATGGTTCCCTTTGCTGTCGTGACCGTTAATGCATCGCCGTTGGGGTTAAAGGTAGTCGTTTTTACCACCACTCCATCATCTGTTTCGATTTCTTTGTCTTTGTAGTAGTCGGGAGCGTCATAAAAGAACTGGAATGTATCGTGATGGCTCTCACCGCTTGACTTGCGTATGTCTTCCTCGAAAGTAGAAACGTCAGACGTGCCTGTCTTGCCGGTTGTGTAGCTGTACGAAGTAACGGTGCCATCCGTGTCCTTCACGCTCGCTGCCTTACCGCTTTGGTCGTAGGTAATGTGCATTGATGTGTTATCCGGATACCAGATGGAGATGATCCTGTCGTTGCGATCGTAGGCATAACGTGTGATTTTGCCATCCACGGTCACGGATGTGAGGTCGGAACCGTTAAACTGGGTATTCCCACGCTTATAGTGATACAGTATCAAGTGGTCAGGAAGATCATCGACGCGAACGACGAGGCCGTCCTGAGAAGAGAACGTGAATCGGTCGCCCTCGTTGTCCAGCGCTTCCCGAATGTTACCATCTTGTCCATAGCTCAAGGCAATATAATTGTGATTCGTATCCCAGTAGCGAGTAAGCCGCCCCGCAAGATTGAAGGCTTCGAACAAGACCCCACCGGTGTATTTCATTTCACGCTGATAGCCTTCAGGAACTCGGGTAACGAACTCCGTGTCAAACCGGCCGCTAAAAAATGTTTCCCCAATCGGCGGATCTTGTTGCCTCACCAAACCAAGGCTAGCAAAATTTTCCCAAGCGTATTCCTCGTTGTCGTCTGTTTCCAGCCACTGCCGATATGCCAGGCGCTCATCATTGCTGCCGAATTTCCCAGTTTCTTCGGCTGCTCGCATGATCTCGTTCAGGATGTCCGTTGCTGCGCGACGGCTCAACGTTGTCGGTTGGAAGGCGTTGTTGGCACCGCCCCCATATTCGTGAACAACAAGAGAACCGTCAGCTTCGACCGTCACGTAGGTTTCAGCTTGCGCACTCCAACCATTGCCGAATCTACCTGTTCGCTCGTTATCGAGGGAATTGTACACGCGCGATATTCCCAAACCGAGGCCACCCTGCGTACGTAAATCGGTGAAGTCGATGTGAAAATCGCCGTAACTTGTGACCTCAAAGGAGACTTTTTGTGCGCGTGCGGGCGCGACGACGAACAAACCTGCGAGCAGCACACAGATAATTTGAACGATCGTAAGCCGAACTTGCCTAATGCCCATTTCGTGCTGCCTGTTGTAAGACGCCGATCGCTTGGCTTACTAACGGATCGGAAAGACCCGAACGATCGGTCTCACGAAGCACGCGCTCAGCAACATCACGGGAGTTGGAAACGCCTCCCAGAATGGGCCAGATGAAGATACCCCCATTTTGCGCACCAATGATGACTTCGGAACCATCGGGCGTGAAGGCTGCGATTGTTGCGCGCGATCCCGGAACGGAAGCGGAAGCAACGAGATTCCCAGACTCGCGATCCCAGAGCTTTGCTGTTCCATCGGACGCGGTCGCCAAGAGAAAGATCCCGGTGCCTGGTGAGAACGTAGCAGATTCGATTTCACCCTCTCCACCTCTGAGGGGCACGTGCGACTGTCCACGCTGAGCAAGATCCCAGATAGCCCCAGGCGACCCACCGGTACCAGCGGATGCAAGCCATTCGCCATCGGCGGAGATCGCGAACGCCAAGACGCGTTTGTCGTCGCTCGCCCACTGGCTTATTTGATTGCCGTCGCGGTCTACAATGTGTATCATTCCTCCAGCTCCGCCGATCACAAAGCGGTCGTGAGCCGAAATGCCCTCTGACGCACTCGTCCACTGACGACAGCTATCTGCACCGTCTGTCGGACAAAAGAATGCATAGCCACTTGCGCTGATCGAAAGCACGAAATTACCATCGTCTGTTAAATCCAATTCTCGGATGCCGGTCAGCCAGCCAGGTTCCTTGGCGAGTTCTCTTGCACCGTCGCCCGACCATACCATCCATCCGTTCGTCGTGTACACGGGGGACGTGAGGCTCGTGTCGGTTTGCGCAACAATAACCTTGTAGCTTCGCCCAACGAAGGCAGCCTGCGTAAAGCGCTTAAGCGGCTCCGTCGTGCGAATGGTAGCCAATGGGCCGGCATTTGATGACGCAGTGTTCCAGATTTTGACCGCGTCGCCACCAACTGTCACCATGCGTTGAGTGTCGGCGCTGAAGTGCGCGCCAACGACCCATGCTTGACCAGGCGTATGAGGTAAGACGTGCTGCATCCGGGGCTCTCGCTCGACTCGCCACAGCGCTGCAGTCCCATCTTGACTGGCCGTCAGCATGCGGCGGCCAGCGCGATCGAATTCAATTGAATCGATGGCTCCGTGATGCGAAAAGTCATCCCGCGCTAACGCAGCGGGCAACTGCCACAGGTACACTTTGCCATGCTCGCTGCCAGTCGCGAGCACACTCCCATCCGGAGAAAAACTTGCGACGACCGCTTCGCCCGTAGGCGCGCGCAGCACGGCGATCGGATCTCCCTCCTGCGTCCAGAAGCTGACGGAGCCGTCCGCATACGTTGTCTCAAAGCCATTACTCGAAGGATTGAACGTGGCTGTTAACGCTGCAGGCGTACCGGGCCTTGCCGGTAAGGTTTTCTGCACCTCGCCGCTTGCGGCGTCGAGGAGAAGGATACTTCCGTCGTCGCTCGCACTCACAACGCGCTCGCCGGTCATATCGAATGAAACTGCGTTGATTGCAGCATGTTGATAGTGCAACTCGTTCGATTGGTTGGTATCAACATCGAAGGTTAAAATCGTCCCGTCGAGTGCTCCTGCGACGACGCTTTTCCCATTGGGAGAGATCGCCAGGTGTACAAGCGGGCTTTTCGACGACAACGTTTTCGTGCCAATTTGGACGCCCGTGGCCGCATTCCAAACCGTAAGCGAACCATCGGCGGCACATGCGGCAAGGATCTGATCGTTTGGGCTAAACAACGCGTCGTTGATTTCAACGCCGAGGGCCGCTCCATTCCACTCCGTGAGCATTTTGCCGTTCGACGCATTCCAGACTTTCACCATACCATCGCTGCCCGACGTAAGGATGCGCGTGCCGCTGTGACTGAAGACAACGGAATTGATGCGACCGACGTGACCTTCGAGCTGGTCCTTCACATCAAGCAGAGCTATCGGCGGGGGATCAGAGCCAAGTGTCACACCCGCAAGATCGTGGAGCTTAGCCGACCCATCGCGACCAACACTGACAAGGTATCGCCCGGCAGGATCGAAGGCGAGTGCCGTGATGAGATCCTTCTGATCTCGGAATTCGTGGATCAAATGACCGGTGCCACTCCAAAGTTTCACCGAACCGTCGGTGCTCGCTGTAGCAATCTGGTCGTCGTTCCTTTTGGGGTTGAATGCCAGTGCCGTGATGAGGTCATCGTGAGCACTAATGGGCTTGGGCCGGATCTGAAGTTTCTCAAGTGCTTGCTGCAGCAAGAGCTGCAAAACCGGATTGTGCGAGTCGCCGCTGTACGCGGCGGCGAGCAAAAGAGCAGCGTTGTTGTCATCGCCGTCGAGCAGCGCCTGTCGACCCCTTTGAAGAAAAACTTGGGAGCGCGCAGCGAGGGCCTGCTCCGTCCGATTTTGTGCAATCGTGCGCTGCTGGTCTGCAAGCTTCCGCTGCTGCACAGCCAGCTCGCTTTGTTGTTGAGCGTTTGCGAGGGCTGCCTTGGCAAGCTTGGTTTCAACCATTGCATGCGCTGCGCTCACCGCAGCGAGCTGTGCTTTTGTGGTTGCTATATTCGCCTCTGTGTCAGCGCGAGTTTTTTGTTGCTGTGCTATTTTGGTTGCTGCATCGGCTTTACCGGTTGCAGTGATCGCTGTAAAAGTCTTTGCGATGGCCAATTGCTTTTGATGCCAAGCAAACACCGCCAATACAATCGCGAGCAGAGCTATAAGGGACATCGCGAAGGCTGCGATCCGAGTGCGGTGGGTTAGCCGTTGCGCAGCCTCCGCACGCATTCGATCGACTTCAGCTTCATGCTGCAACCGCTCGCGCTTTGCGGCTTCTTCTGCTTCGATCTTGCGACGCTCTTGCTCGCGCTCGCGGCGTTCTGCTTCCTCTTGACGCGCTCGATCGGTCGCAAGTGCCGCCAGACTGTCTTGAAACAACTTCTCAACGCTCGCGAGGCGGCCGCCGTAGCGCTCGGCCCAAGCCTCAGTTCGCGGCCGCGATTTCCACCAGTGCCAACGCGCTTCCACTTGGTCCAGTGGCAGGGTCACCGCATTGGACGCAGATTCGGTTTCCAGCAACGCAAGCAGGGCCCGGTAGAATCTCCCATCCGCGGCTTCCGCCGCAAGCCATCCAGTGTGCATCCGCCCATCGAGAACGTGTGGTTGCTCAGCGCTAATTCGCTCCCATCGCCGCAACAGCGCCTCGTGAACGACATCAACTCGTGTGTGGCCGAGAAGCAGCGGCACCGCCGAAAGAGATGGCAAGATAAAGGAACAGTCATCGGCACGGAAACGATCGAGCACGCGCAACAGGTCGCGCTTGCCAACTCCAGTTTCCGCCAGGAGGCTAGAGTACGGCAGCGCTCTGCGAGTAGCGCGACTCTCCTTGTCGATTTCACTGAGCGCGCGGAAGACCTGTTCAACCGCGAGCTCGAGCCCGGGGAGGGAAGCCATGACCTCGTCAGCGTGTTGTGAGAGCGCGCCCGAGATGCCCCCAATAGCGCGGTATTCGGCGAGACCGAGATGACGGCTCGCGTCATCATCATTCGCCGCTTTGGCTCGATCCCACAAGCGCGCAAGGCAATGCTGTAACACCGGAAGCTGGTCCATCTCGCTGCTAGCGTCGTTCAAGAGCACTTCAACGAGGGTCGAATCAATGCTCGCGCCGGCTTTTTCAACTGGCTTGCGGATAACGTCTTCCCGCTGATCGCGAGTCATCGACGGGACAAGAAACTGTGCCGCGCTCACTGCCTCGGGCAAGCCATGGAATTGCGAGCAGTCGCCGATAAAGTCCGAGCGCATCGTGATCAACACGTACACGGAACTGGATCGACTGCGCGTTGCTTCCAGCAAGAGCTGAACGAAGTTAGTGGCCTCGTCGCGCCACAATGCGCCTGCCGTCCTGTCGCGCGCCGAACTTGTGGCGTATCTGAAAAGCTCCTCGAACTGATCGACGACGAGTAGGACAGACTTACCGGCAAGGTTTGGAATTTCATCGAGTGCTTTGGCGAGGCCGAAGCTCGAGCGCCGCAGCGTAAAGAGCGTACGCTCGTGGCGAATTTCGGAGTCTTCACCACTGTCCTGGGCAAGCGATGTGACGGCCGAAGCTAGCGCCTTTATGGGCGCGTCCCCCGGATGCAGTGTGGCAAAACGCCACTTTCGCCCGCCTTGGCCCTGGCTTTCTTCATCAATTACCGGAAGCAGTCCAGCACGAACCAGTGACGACTTTCCGCTTCCCGAACTGCCCACTACGGCAATGAAGCGACTGTGTTCTAATAAGCGGTAAAGCGAATAGATTTGGTCTTCACGGCCGAAGAAAAAATCGCGATCCTCAAAGTCAAACGGTCGAAGCCCTGGGAACGGGCGCATTTCTTAGGCGGCGTCCTTGGGCGGTTGCGTTGCGCGGATCAGAGGGTCAAGGGCCTCAGGAACGAGAGTTTCGGAGCCGGTGAGATCGACCACGACGTCAATCTCGTTGCGCGGCGGGAGTTGCACGAGCAGATCCTTGCGTTGGCCTGGAGGCGGTCCAGCCACCAAACCGCGGCACGCAAACCTCTTGTCGCGGCCGAGCTCGCGCCAGTTCTTGAGTTCGCGAGCCTGGCTCTTTACCCACACCTCCGCGGCATTTGCCCAACACAGGACCACAGCATCACACTCGGCGAGTTCCTGCCGATGGAGCGCAGCAAGCTCGGCCGGATCGCCCTCGAAGGCTGGAAAGACCGGCTGAATGCCGCGCTGCGCCAACGCCTTTGCGATTTCAACTGCGTATTGTGTGTCCTCCGGGCGGTGATACAGGTAGACGCGCGCATTCGGCTCTATAGCCTCTATGTCCGGAACTGGCGGCACGTTTTTGTCGAGGTGCTGGATGACGAACTGCGCGAAGGCGCTGATCTCGCTGCCATCGATTGTGTCGCTGTCGAGCTTGCGATCGAACTTGGCAAGAACGGCAAAGGGATCGCGCGCAGCGCCCTCGGCAACTTGAGAGGGCTCCTCTACTATTATTCGCGGCGCCCAAATGATACGCCGCGACTGCGCGTCGGACGCCATTTTGAGCTGCAGTGGCACAATCGGTTCGCAGTCCTCGGGGGTCCAACCAGCCTTTTCACCAAGCAGGTGAATCGATAACTCTGTGCCGGCGAGCGCGTTTCGAATAAATTCCTTTGCGCTCGCGTCTGACGGCATCTCGGCGTCCGGTTTCGGTTCGACAATGTAGCCGCGTTGGCGCAGCTCATCAACTAATCGCGCGTATGCTGGGCGCATGTCAGCGGCCGGCTTGGCGAGATAGATTTTGCGCCCACTCGACGAAATCGGCGTCCACGAAGGTCCGGTCGAAGCGGGCATCGGCAGCTGTTCATGCTCGCATGCCCGCCGCCAAATATCTTCGGCAAGCTCTTGCGTACGATCGTGAAACTCTTCGCGCGCTTTTCCGCGCACAAAAAACTCGCGGAATCGGCTTGGATTGTCTTCGTCCGGAGCGTAGTACAGATACCCCTCTTGGCCTTGCAAGAGAGGAGGCCGGGCAGAGGGTTCGATGTGATTCTTGCCCACAACGATGATCCGCTGTTTTACTGCGCCTTCTCCCTCGCTGCGCCAGCGCTGGGAAAAAGCTCGAGTTCCCGGCGGCAAAACTCGCGGTGAATCCAGTTGTTGGAGAGCACGACCAGCAGTAAGTGCGAGTCGTTGATACCCTTCTCAATGATGGGGTCGAATTGCTCGCTGCGAGCGATGGCTCGCCGATCGCGCCAAATGACGGGGGTGGGCTCACCGAAGGATGTGAAGTGAAACTCTAAATGCTTGAGAAGGGTTGTGACAAAGCCTTTACCCTCGCCGTCTAAGGGCGGGAGGTCGTCGTTGCGCGCGTAGGAAACGAAAATTTGAAACGGCATATTTATGGATGATGTTACACCCAACTATTGATTCCATCGGGTTTTGAGAGAGTCCTGGAGTGCGCCTTCGTCGTGTCTCCCAGATTACGTGTGCACGAAACTGAGCGGACGTTCGCGGTGCAGAATCAACCAATCTGCGTGCTCCGAGAGGGACTCGTGGCCCAGTTGCTCGAGGACCCTTCGTGGATCGCGAATGTGCTCGCGCAGCAGTCTCTTCGCCGCATCGAACACCACGAACATGTGCTGGTAGCGCCGGGCATTCTCAGCAAAGCCCCGCTGCTGGATGTAAAAGCGAATCAGAAGAGCGAACAAGCTCCCCACTGCGAAAGGCATCGTCGCCCAATACGCCGTCATATGCAACGTTTGCGTATATTGGGACGCCTGGATCGGGAGCAAGTTATGGGAGAGCATCCATGCAAACACCGCGGCAACCGCCGAGATGACACCGCCCCCTGCTGCGGCGCCAATCATAAGCCATCGCGCGCGGCGCAAGCGTTGGTCTTCGCGCCTTCCGGATTTTTGGTAGTACTCAAGTTGACCATCGACCCAGCTGCCACATTCGGGATGCTCAACTGAGCCGCCGGCGCCAGCAGCCCCGGTGCCGGTGATCAAATATGCGGTTCGAAGTGCCATTCGAATCCACTCGAGTTCACTTTGCTGCATCTCCAAGTACGATGCCTCCACCAAACGAGCGCGCACACCTGCGCAACACCACGCGTATTGCACGCGCAGCGCTTCCGCGATGGCGCGATAATCTTGGTACCGGTTCTCGAAGTCGTTCCGCTTGGCGACCGCCAGCACGGCAAAGGCGATAGCCAGAAATCCGACTTTGGCGACGACGCCGGCCCAACTTGGAATATTGAACGAGCCGTCAGTGGGCAGTACCAACTGAGCAGCACCTGCCAGCCCAGTTGCAATATACACGCTTTGCAGCGACCGCACCGTTTGCCGCTGTAACCTGTTGGCCGCTGCATCCGTTCGGTCGCGCAAGGCAGCCAGTGCGCTGGGTCCAGTGGGTATGGGCTCACGCCCGAGGTCCCGGTTGAAGCGCTCGAGATCCGCGATCGCGCGCTCAAATGCTTGCTCGCCCGCAACTTTCTCGGATTTTCTAGCTTTGGTATTCCAACCGGGCCGTTCCGGGTAGCTTGCGTGCACTGAGAAGCAATCGGCAGGAGGCGGACGATCCCTGCGTGGAGTGACGATCTGCAACACGGGGCCGGTGTCGGGCGCGTACGCCACGAGCGCGTCGCCGACGATACCTGGCAGACCACTTTTTCGAAGGTGGACAACTTCGGCCGTCCCACCAGGTCCGCGTGCTTGCAGTCCATCCCAAAATGCCACGAGTACATGGCAATAGTAGGCGATAAAGTCCGCGACATCGACGTAGTTTTGCTCGCGTTTTTCAGACGATCCGACGACGATGACGTCCCAGCATCGGGGTAGGACGGACCGAAAACGAAAAAGTTCCGAAGGCGTGAAGTCCTTCTCGTAATCGGACTGAGGCAGAGGCAAGCATCCGAGCACGGCAATGCCGCGGTCCAACGCTTCTTCTGCCGCCAATAGATCCGCACCGGCCGCAAGTCCCGACAGGACAAGAAGCTGCATCGACGGATACTGCCCGCTCAGCCGCTCGATAATCTCGCCGAAACGTTTGCGAAGGGTACCTTCCGCCTCTGCCGGCGGATCGCGATGGCCGGTGACGCCGACGACGAGCGGTAAGCCATCGAACGGCGCTTTCATAACTTGACTAGCATTTGATAACGGAAGAGGTTCTCCATTTTCGGCGAACGCCGCAGTCAAGAAGGCGCCACGATGCAATCACATCTCGAAGAACGTATAGCCAAGCGCGGCCCCAAGAAGCTTCTTTCGATTGACGGAGGCGGAATTCGAGGGCTCATCGCCTTGGAGTTCCTTTTTCGCGTGGAGACGCTGCTACGCGAAAGGTTTGGTCGTAGCGACCTGGTGCTTGCGGATTACTTTGATTACGTCGGCGGCACAAGCACGGGGGCGATTATTGCTACGTTCACGTCGCTAGGTTTCTCCACTCAACAAATTCGAGAATTCTATTTAACCGGCGCCCACACGATGTTCGATCCGGCGAATGTCTTCTTGCGCCTTGGCCGCAAGTTCGGTCCGAATGCATTGATTACCAAATTCTTAAGCACGCTCGGCGTGCTGGCATCTTCTTCAATGTTCACACAAAAGGCGCTGGCAGCGGAGATCAAAGCGGTGATAGGAACCGATGGCGATGGAGATGCAAGGCTTGGAACGGACAAGCTTCGCTCGCTACTGCTCATCGTTATGCGTAACGCATCGACCGACTCGCCGTGGCCGCTGTCGAACAATCCAAAAGCGAAGTACAACCAGCGCGGGTTGAAGGACTGCAACTTGAATCTGCCGCTTTGGCAGCTAGTCCGCGCCAGCACCGCGGCACCGGTCTTCTTCCCACCCGAAACGATTCACGTCGGCGATCAGCGGTTCGTCTTCGTTGACGGAGGTGTCACGGTCTACAACAATCCGGCCTTCCTACTGTTTCTCATGGCGACGCTGCCATCGTACGAAATTCAGTGGCCGGCCGGTGAAGAGAATTTGTTGTTACTCTCCGTCGGAACAGGCTTGAGCGAGAGCGCGAACCTGCAGCTGCGACCGAATGAGATGAACCTGCTGTATAATCTGCAATCGCTGCCAGCTGCACTCATCTCGGCCGCTGGAGTCGAACAAGACATGCTCTGCCGCGTCTTTGGAAGAACTCGCACAGGACACGCGCTGGACTCCGAGATCGGCGACCTTGTCGGCAATCGGGCGCCGCTGGCTGAGAAACTCTTTACCTACGTGCGTTACAACGTGGACCTTTCGCGGCAAGGTTTAGATCGGCTAGGGTTGAATGGCGTCGACGAGAATGCGGTTCAGCCGTTTGACGTCGCGCATCTCGACGAGTTGCAGCTCGTTGGGAAGACCGCGGCCGATCTCTACGTTTCACCCGACGACTTCGCCGGCTTCTCGTTGACGCAATAGCGGAGCGCAAGCCTAGGAGGGCGAGCTCTATGACCCAGAAGGTTTTTGCATTTGTCCTCGCGTGTAGCCTCATTGCTGGCTTAACAACGAGTGCATATGCCGCGCAAGGGCCTTCGCAAGCACCACTGTCGACGTCAATCTGCGGCACAGGCGATCTCACTGACATTGTCGCGGTGTATAATTTCAACTCGCCCACGTACAAGAGCGCAGCTGAATCGGTCCCCACGGGCGTGAAATCCTATCTCGCGGGATTGCTCGTTGGTCGGCTCAACACATGCGCCGCGCTGGCCGGCCAGACGGCGGCAAAGAGTGCATGCAAGCCGAACCTGAGTGAACGCGATCCGCGGGCACTTTGGCAGCAACTAAAGTTCTGCGAAGGCATCCTTGGGCTCGAGCCTCAGACACCGCCTCTCGTCGCAACACAAGAGCCGACATTTTACGTGCTTCTATCGATTGGAGCCGGGCCCGCTGGCCCTCCGGCGGGAACGTCAAAATCTGGCGGCGCACCGAGCTCCGGCGGAGGTGGAGCTGGAGGCAAAGGTGGCTCCGGGCCTGCGACGGGCAGCACTGCCACCGGATCTTCCGTCGACAACCCTGCGTACTTTCTGCTCTTTGTCATTGCCCAGCGCCTCGAACATGACGTTTGCTCGCGAAGTCAGATTTCGGCACGCGACTGCGATTCGCAGCATCCCGTTGCGGTGGTACCGGAGTCGACCTGGAACCTCGAGGATTTTCGCACGCAGTGCCTCGATGATCCGTATGTGCCAAACGATCCTAACAATCCGTATGGTGCGCGCCAAAGTACGCCGGCTGGACATGGAACGCTCGGAGCGATCGTGCTCAATGGCTCCACCGTCACCGCTGATGGTACGTTCGCGATCGTCACGGTCTACGGTAGCAGCGAAGCGAATTTTACTGCGCAGGTTGTCAATTGCAGCTCTGCCGCCCCTCCGTACCTCTCGACGGTATGGTCGGATAATATCTCCGACGGCAATAAGACAACAGCGCTTTCGTTCTTCCCACTCGCGCTGGCAGGCACGCTTCTGGAAGCCAATTCCGCTGCTCATGAGGCCACCATGCCCGCGCCGAACCCTTCAGCGGCCCCAAACGCCTTGAACAGCTTCATCACCTATCAGAATGATGTCGCGTTGGGGACGTTCGCAGCTAATTCGAGCGGTTTGACGCTCGGCAATCCGTCCTCCGGCCTTACGTTTCGACACACGTTTGAGGGGTGGGCTGGTAAGTTGGCGGCGAACCTGAATGCCTTCTGCAAGCTGCACGTTTCTCAAGCAGTTTGCACCGCGCTCAAACTTCCGACGTAACAGCAGCACCGTCAAGGCGCAAATAGCGACGCTCCATAGCGCAGCGTTGATTGCAAGTCATGGGCGAGGACGTCAGGTTCGTAGATTTCGAGATAGCTCACATGCCGACCGGCTTGGTTGGACTCCATCGCGAAGTCGATTGATCGTCGCAAAGCCATCGGGGGATCGCCCGCAGCGCCCATCCCTCGGCTGTCGAGTTCAGCAGAGGTGCGCATTTGAAAACCGGTGATAATACGGCCGTTATAACCAATAATAAATTGATCTTCCATTTGTGAATTGGGTGTATGAGCACCCAGGCCTGCATGGACATCGTCCATCTCAAGGGCAAATCTGCTTCCCAGGAGACCAATCGCCTCGTTAACCAGGGCTTGCCTTGTTTGCAAATGCTCTCGAGGATCGATTTTACCTTGGTCATTAATACTAAGACCAGATCCCGTAGACAGAGAAAAGTATTGATGCGGAAAGTCGGCGGCATAAGCTTGGAAGACCTGTTGCCATGCCCCGAGATATTTAGATGGCGTGTAGCCGTCATTTTGCCACTTCCTAAGATCTTGTGGCGAGTTTGGCAACGTGAACTCAGGCGAAACCGATGTTGGCCCGTCAGCCGCAATCACTCTAAAAGCGGACGACATTCCGTACCTGTCGCCCACGAGTTTCAGGAACGCGAACCAACGGTTAAGGTACACCGTATCCCACGGCATCGGAAGCGTTTCAACCTCTCCTATGTAAGGTCCATATGGAATTGGAAAGAGGTCGGTCTGCACGCCTTTTAGGGCCCATGCAGGCGTAAAAAAGCCGGGATAGATGCACAGCTGCACCCATTTCTTTGATGATTCCGCAGCGGCGAACAGCGCATCCAGCTTCGACCAGTCCGGATTCCCTTCAACTGGCTCGATGTCGCTCCAATGGATCTGCAATGCCACGCCACTAATGTATGGATTATTCAATGCTTGCGAATCCAACGATCCACTTTGCGGTGTGTTTCTTATAACGACAACGAGTCCGCTTGGTACGAGCCGATTGGTCGATGTCGACGGCTGGGCGGGTTGCGCCAGTGCAGCGGTGGAATGTTGCGTGAGAAACAATATGAGCGCCAAGCATGCAATGCCACAGCGCTTAAGGGCGAGCATGCGCACCTCCAGGTGGTGCGAGCAGCACAGTTACACCGATAGTAAGTTGGCCACCATGATCGTCGGTAATGCGGATCTGCGTGTGCCCCGCTCCCCTCGACGTCACCACCAAACTTCTGACCTCTCCGGCTCCAAACGCTTGACCGACGCTCGCGACGTTTGCATCGGTACCTGTGACTGAGAGAACTCCCGCATAGCCCTTCTCCGTAATAGTCAACACTTGCATCATTCCGGCGCGTGCGAAGAAGAGACGCGGCGTATTCGTGATCAACGGGCTGCGGAGCGGTGTAGTCGTCGCCGTTGGCACTAGTCGTGCTCGCGGCGCTTGGGAGACTGGTGGACTGGAAGCTCCAGGTAGGCGAGGGTGTGGTTGCACCATGGGCCCCGTATGTCGCCGAGCGACAAGTGGTGGCTGGCCAACGCCGACACTTACATTGCCCGCACCACCCAGCGTATCGGTTACCATAATCGTCGCCTTGCCGTTCAGCACGCCTGTGGCGTTGAACGTCGCCGCATTTGGCGTGTTTGCCACCAACGTGACCGTCGCGACGGTCAGATCCGAGCTGATGGCTGTGAATGTCGTCGAACTGGTATCCGAGACAGTGAAGCTGCGCGTGTCTCCGGTGCCCGATAGCTGGAGCGTCTGCGGACTTAGAGACATTGTCCCTGTCGTCACGAAGGCGAACGACGGCGCACTTTGGCCGTGGTCGTCGTCAAAGGTGATCCGGCAGTTGCCAACCGCGTGGGGAGACACGCTGAACGAGGTTCCGCTGGCAGGCGTGATCGTGACGATTGCGCTGCAGCCAGTTGCAGCAACGCTGAAAACGCCGGTATAGCCGCTTTCTGAGACGCTAATGGGACTCGCCGAGCCGCCAACGCTGAGGCTTATTGAACTTGGATTCGGCACGACGGCGCCAAACGGACCGACGGTCACCGAGACATTCGCGCTTCCGGCGTGGTCGTCGGTTACTTTGACGTTACACGGGCCGCCCGCGGCCAATGGCGTTACTGCGAAATCTTGGCCCGGGGTGCCGCTCAGCGGGCTGACGCTCGCCGTGCCCGCACACGCGCTGCCGTCGATCGTGAAAGTTCCGCCATAATTGCTTTCACGAACCGTGAACGATTTGCTGTTTCCCGATCCAACATCGCCAAACGATAGACTCATCGGGGCTGGCATAAGGGCTCCGGGCGGCGCGTTCGTTGGTGCGCCCCCACTACCGCCGCCGCTGTGTCCGGCAGCCGCAGCGATCGCTCCAAGTCCCAACAGCGTGTAAAGAATTGTGGCGCCATGGCTCCCGTGTGATGCAGCCGGCGAAGGGGCGGGACTTGGTACGACCTGGCTGATCACATCCGCGTCCGGACACTTGAGCTTGGCGAAGTCGCCGACAACGGAGCCGATCGGCACATCGGACAGCGTGCCACTGCCGAGTTGGGTCGCGGCGCTGCCCGCATAGATCGTCGTCGTCGACGTGTGTGGTCCACCGACAACGATGCCTCCGCTGAACACCGCGATCGTCGTAGCAGCGCCGTCTTGCAGCACGTCGTAGGTCGTTGACGGCGATGAAACGGCGAGCAGCAAATTTCCGGTGTTGACGCTGATGTCTTGTGACTGAGAAATGACGCACAGCGAACCGCTACTCATCTGAAACGAGAGCCAACCGTTGACGACAGAAACCGACGCCTTCGTCTGTGGACCCAGTCGCACTTGTCCAACTTGTTCCAAGAACACCGAGGCGATCGAGTCGATCGCGGTGGTCAAAGTCGCGCCGGATTGCAACGGTTCGACAGAGCCAAGCTCATGCGACGCTCCAGACTTCATCGTGACGGTGGCGAAACCGACCACTCGAGATACAACCGGGATCGTACGTGGCGCGTCTGCGAGAACCGGCAGACCGCTAGTAACGAAAACGACAAGCGATAAAAGGATCAAGGTCAGATTCTGACCTGATCGACGGCTTGGCATGACGGCACTCAGCACTTCCATGGCTGATGGGCTGCGAGAGTTCCCCTATGACATATGATTGTCCCGTGATTGTCCCGCTGGTCACGTGGGGAGATTTTCCAATCGCCCCCTACATATCTGCTTCATTAGAAGAGGGGTCAAAAGAAGAGCCACCGGCCATGCGCCGGCGGCTCCCTGTTGTCGTAAAATATTCCCGCTTTACGGCGTCCAGCTCGAGCCGTCTTGCCACCACGCGGCTATGACATTGCAGCTCGTTGGCTGTGTGCCCGCATAGGTGACATCGCTATACAACGAATATTTGTGATCGATCACAACGCCAGGGGCAAAGTTGCCGACATCCGTCACTTTGCGAAGAAAGTGTTCCGCGGCGTTGCGATAGCCTACCGCGAAGGTAACGCGCTTCACCGGCTTCGAGGTGCGATTCACAAAGACAATCTGCGTTCCGCCTGTATTGGTACTCATTGCCTTGTGGATAATGAAGCACTGTTTGATGGAAATCGGACTCATTGCCGCGACGGCTGGGCGTGAGTGCATTGTGAACGTGAGCGCAATCGCGAGCGCTACGAGCGGCAGCGCAGCGAAGTAGATTTTGTTTCTCATGACTTCCTTTGCCTTAAGTGCGTGAAATTATTAAGAGCGGTCCACAGAGAACCGCGTGCGCAGCATATTCGCGCCATCGTTGCGCCCGCCTTCAAAAAAGGCGGCCCCTTCAGGGGATGCGTATGACTCTCTAGAACCCAAGCGCATGCAGATACGAACAGGGGCCTCGCGAATGTTTGCTCTGGTTGCGATGACATTCGCGTTTACCTTTGCACCTTCACTGGGAGCAACGATCCCAACCCGAGCTGCCGCCGTTGAGGCGCTTGCACACCGTTACTATACCTTCACCTGGACCGCAAGTCCAATCTCGACAACAGTCAACGGTCTTCACACCGCGGACGACAAGCTTACCGATTTCTCCGACGCCGCCGATCAGTCGTACGGCACCCAACTGCAGGAATTTCGCAACGAGCTTGCGGCGCTTGCACCGGGCGGCACGACCGTGCACGATCAGATCAACTACCTCCTCTTGCGCGCTGACATTGAAGGGGACTGGTGGCAACGCACCTACCTCCGCGGGCGCGAGCGCAACCCCGCTATTTACGAAGAGGAGTGTACGAACGGCATCTTTACCTTGTTGTCCAAGCAGTTCGCAAGTAACGCGGTGCGCGCGCACGATGCCGCCTCCCGCATGCGCCAATGCGGCCCGGTGCTCGCGCAAGGGGAGCACAATCTCACCCAGCCTGTACGCGAGTTCGGCGTCGTTGCATCGCAAGAGGTTGGCGGTGCAGATCCGCTCTTCAACGACAGCCTGGAAGCACTCACTCCCGGATTGACACCGGCACAAAAGGCGGACCTCTACGCAGCACGCGATCAAGCTCTGGCCGAACTACATGCGTATAAGCGCTGGGTCGATGCGCATGTTTCGACCTGGCACGCCGGTAGTTTCGCCGTCGGAAAGCAACAGTATGACTGGATGCTGCGCCGCGTGCTGCTTCTGCCGTGGAATTCGGATCAACTAGCCCAAATGGCGCGCTTCGAGCTTGCCCGCGACCGCGCGCTCACCGCGTGGGAGCGCGACCACCAAGCCTACGCAAGCGGTCCTGTGCGGCGGCAACCCACATTCGCGAACAAAGCTGCGTTCTTGCAATACTATCAAAGTCAAACGGCCCGAGTGGTCTCGTTCATCAAGACTCACAATCTTGTCACGATTCCCTCGTATATCGGCGAGTTCAAAATAGTGGAGCTCCCGAAAGCACTTTCACCGATCAATCCCGGCGGTTTCATGAATCCACCCGGCACGTTCGATCGCGATCAAACTGGATTTTACTTTGTCCCCGATTACGACCCAAAGAATACCAGTTTCTTTGCGGCCCAGGCCCGCCAAGCAGTACTCCCGGTGCTCGCGCATGAGGGGATCCCGGGCCACTTCCTCCAGTTTTCCATTGCGTATAAGAATCCGGACTACATTCGTAAGGTCCACAGTGACAGCGTCTTTTCCGAGGGCTGGGCATTTTACGGTGAAGAGATGCTCATGCGCGCCGGCCTCTATGATGATGACCCAGCGGGCCGCACGGCTGTCATCCACTTAATGCGACATCGTGCGACGCGCGTGCTGGTCGACATCGGCCTCGCTAGCGGGGAGATGACGCTCCCACAAGCGATCGAATTTTTTAAGGATAACGCTGGAATAGACGAGGCAACCGCCTACGGCGAAGGCACGCGCTTCGCGATGGGGCCCGGCCAAGCCATTGATTACCTCACTGGGAAATCGCAAATCGAGATGCTGCTCGCGCAAGCCCAAGACAAAGAAGGAGCAAATTTCAGCCTGCGCGCGTTCCACGACAAGCTCCTCTCGTTCGGCACCGTGCCGTACTCCACCATCGCCTGGGAGTGGTTTGGAGATTCCAGATGGATCGACGCCGTCAAAGATCCACTTGCGCCCGTTCTCATGCCTTAGGCTTGGGACATGCACGACTCCAACCGTTGCTTGAGGAATCGCCGTTCCATAGGATTGCGCGCAAGCGCAAGCGCAGCTCGGAAGTGCTTGTGCGCAATCTCATATCTTCCGCGGCGATACTCGAGCTCGCCGAGTGTCGCGGCATAAAACGGATATCGGGCGAGGCGATCTTTATCTGCAATTGAGCGGATTTCTTCGAGCCCGCGTTCCGGGCCCGCATACTGGGCAACGGCGATGGCGCGATTGAGCGCGACGACGGGCGAGGTGCGGATGACCATCAATTTATCGTACAGCGCGACGATATTTTCCCAGTTGGTGTCCTCCGCACGTGGAGCACTGGCATGAATCCAGGCAATTGCGGCCTCGATGTGATATTCGCTGACGTCGGAACCGGTGGCCGAGAGTTCGAGAAACTTTTTCCCCTCGGACACCAACTTTGCATCCCACCGCGATCGATCCTGATCGAAGAGCGAGCTCAAGTTCCCAGATGCATCAACGCGACCCGGGAGGCGCGCCGCATCGAGACACATCAACGCGTACAGCGCGTTGGTCGACGGCGTTGATGCCTGGGGATGTTCGACGAGGAACAAGGCAAGCCGCATGGCCTCCCGGCAGAGCTCGACGCGTACCGCAGACTCGGGGGACGCTCCGTGATAGCCCTCGTTAAAAAGCAAGTAGAGAGCGCGCTGAACGGCTGACAGGCGCCTGGAGAAATCACGATCGGTAAGTTCGAACAACCGTTTCGATCCGGCTAACACCTTCTTCGCCCGGGTGATGCGCTTCTCGACCGCGGCATGACTGCTGAGGAACGCGCTGGCAATCTCGCTCACGCTGAAACCGCATAAGAGGTGGAGCACCAGCGCCACCTGCGCTTGTTCGGCCAATCGAGGGTCACAGCACGAGAACATCATCCGCAGCTGGTCGTCTTTGATCGCATTCGGTCCCAAGAGCTCCGCGACCGTGGGAACGAGCGTCCATTCGCTCTCAAGTAGACGACCGAGCTCCGGGGCGAAGGTGCGTGCGGTGCGCTCTCGCCGCAATGCATCGAGCGCGCGGTTCTTTGCGGTCTTCATGAGCCACGCGGACGGGTGCTCGGGGACGCCGCGAATCTTCCACACTTCCAGCGCGCGGCAGAAAGCGTCTTGGACGACGTCTTCTGCGAGCGCAAGGTTATGAATCCCAAAGATGCGTGTGAGGGCGGCGACCATCCGCCCCGCATCACGCCGAAAGAGTGATTCGCCTGGCTCCACTACATCTCCATAACCGGTCGCACTTCGACGATGCCGCCGGATTCGAAAATCGGACAACCTTTAGAGAGTTCCGCCGCTTGTGCAAGATCCTTGGCTGCAACCAGCGTATAGCCGCCCACGATGTCCTTGGATTCTGCGTATGGACCGTCGGTGATCGCGCCCTGCTTGCCTCGGACGACTTTTCCGGTGAGTTCGAGCGGCTGGCCGCGATCTTTAAGATGACCTTTGTCGCCCAGCTCGTTCATCCAGACAACCCACTTTTGCATTACCTGCTCAGCCTGCTGTGGGGAGTCAGATCGCTGTCCGCCACGATACAGATACACGAATTCGCTCATGACGATTCCTCCTTGGTTAGGGTGCCATAATTTGGTACCTCGACCCTTTAACGTTTCAGGGGTAGGGCCGCGGACATATTTTTGCTAGTGGGCGAACCTTGGAAGAAACTCGAAGATCCCGCTGCTGATATTAAAGAGCGTGTGGACCAAGATTGCGGGGATAAGGCTCTCGCTGCGCCTCCGAAATTCCCCGGCAACCAGCCCAAGCGCAAGGGCGCCGACCCCTACCGCCGGCCCTTCTGGGATATGGATGAGGCAAAACAGAACGGCAACGATCGCAACTTCGCTGCCGACGGCGAATCCAAAGAGCTTAATGTTCTGAGTAAAAAAACGGGCAACTATTGTCTGCACGAGACCGCGAAAGATCGTTTCTTCCTGAATTGAAGCGCTAACCACAAAGTACAACACGAGCACAAGCGGTGCGAGCTTTGAAACGTCGTACGGCGGTTTTGCGGGGAAAAGATATGTAGCGTAACCTGCAACGAAACCGAGCACCGCGCCAATGCCCAAGCACCACCAGACATATTTTCCTTGCGGCAGCCGAAACCCAAACTCTGCCAGTCCCCAAGGCTGCCTCGCGAGAGCAATCATGATTGCGAGCGAAACGCCAAAGGAGATGACGATGACCAAGGGTATGGCAACCGCGATCGTCGGTCGAACCAGTGCGGTGATCAGAAAAGCAGGCACATAGACGGCAATAAGGAGACCTATGGCCAATCCTGTCCCTTTGAAGAATTGTTTCAATCGGCGAGCCTCAACTCAAGCCGTGGCCTCGACACACGATTTCGGTTGCGGTCGAAACAACTCATGCCAGGCTAAATTTCGCGCCAACCAGCAGAAGGCTCATCGTTCGTTTAGTAAGCTTTGAACCGTCGCGTTGACGAGATCGTCTTGGCCCTCGCCAATCACCGTCTTACGAAGTCGCCCATGACGGTCGAAAATCAGCTGCGTCGGCCAGTATTCGATTCCATAGTCGTGCCACACGGCAAAATCATTATCGATTCGGACCGGCCAGGTGATTCCTTGGATGACAAGATTTTTTGCGACATTTTCTGAATTCGCTTCGTAAGGCGTCTCCGGCGCGTGCACGCCGACGATGGCAAAAGTTTGTGGGTTCTGGGCGGCGAGCAGGCGCCGAAGATTGGGAACGACATGCTTGCAGTTGATGCAGTCGAAAGTGAAGACGTCAACAATGACCACTTTGCCGCTCAGCGACGCCTGCGACGCCGATCCGTTGAGCCAAGTACCGGCCGTGTACAGCGGCGCGAGATCTGATCCACCCGCGCTCGCGGGCGAGCGGGCCGCGCTGAGCCACGCAATCGAAACAAGAGCAGCTAAGATCAGGACAGTATTTCGCATAATGTTCTATACGCTGTGGCGCACAGGTTGGATCACCCCGTTACTCGTACGGTGGAAGCTTAACACACGTTGCATACACAGAGCGTCCAGATGTTGGAATCGCGGGGAGGCGACCGCCGGTGGGGCGCAGAACCCGCTCGTCCCTTAATTCGTCCAACGGGAGAACATCATGGATTTCGAGCCGTATCTTTTCATTACCGGCGGCAAATGCGAAGAGGCCCTCAATTTTTATAAGAGCATTTTCGGTGGTGAAATAACCGAAGTGTCGCGATGGAAGGATGCGCCGTCCGACATGGGCCTGCCAGCCGAGATGGGGGAGAGGATAATGCACTCTACCTTTAGTGCGCCCGCAGTCAAATTTATGGCATCTGACGCTCAGCCGACCACGCAATATGGGATGAGCGCTATCTCGCTCTGCCTCGCAACAAAAGATGTGAACGAGGCCAAGCGTCTCTTCGACGCTCTCTCCAAAGGCGGTAAGATCGAAGTGCCGCTGGAGAAGTCCTTCTGGGGCGCCATGTTTGGGATGCTCTCCGACAAATACGGAATCGACTGGATGGTCACTTGCGAACTGAAATGACTCCTGTAGGCTAAGGCAGGCGTTCTAGGCGCATGTACATGGCACCGCGCGCGTCGACATAATGCGCGGTGGGGGTTTGAACTATTCTCACAATCGCAGCTCCACATACCGGGCAGCGCAAGACGATGCCCGGCCCGCGCGTAAAGGCAATGAGAGCTCCTAGATCGGCATCAGTCGCGCATGCCGAGCACCTGGCAACGGCCACCGTCATATCTCGGCCAAAAATCTGCTGCAGCTCACCTGCAACCGCATTGCCGTCCAGCATCAAGGCTGTGTTCATGTCCGCCTCGTCCTCATGCATATTCTTTTCCTCACTTTCCCGTCGGGCCAAAACGTTCGGTTCGAATACGTTGCGGCAGTAGCCCCATCTGAACGAGCGTATCGGCAACTGCTTCCACCAACAATGTCGGGCCGCAAACGTAGGTGCGCACGCCTGCTCCAAGTGGTCCCATGATCTGGCTCAACATCGTGCCATCGATTCGACGACGATACCCGGTCCAGCCCGGCGGCGCCTGGCGAGTGAACGTGAATGCAACCTCCAGGTTGGGGTCACCATCCGCCAACCGGTCGAGTTCGCCTTTGTAAATCACGTCGTCCGGGGTTCGCGCACTATACAGCAAGCGCGTCGGAATCGTGGATCGCTGCGCCGAGCGATGACGGAGCATCGCCATCAGAGGCACGATGCCCGAGCCGCCGCCGACGAGCATCAGTGGGCCGCCAAGAGCAACGGTCCAGACGAAGTATCCGCCGATCGGTCCGCGCACTTCAAGTTGGTCCCCGACCATTATGACATCATCGAGGTAGGGCGATACCTCACCGTCTGAAATCCGCTCAACGGTGAACTCGATCTCGCCCACCCGCTCGGGCTCGGACGCCACAGAATAACTGCGCTCCGTTTGGTATCCATCCGGAGCCGTCAGACGAACGTCATAATGCTGACCCGGCTGGTGCGCCATCCATTTAGGGAGCGTCAACGTCAAGCTTTTGGTCTGCGGCGTTTCGGGGTGAATCGCTGTGACCTTGCCGACCTGCCATTCGAGAAGAGGCTGCATCCGTCAGTCTCCGCTGTAACGCTCCTCTTTCCAGGGATCGCCATGCATGTTGTAGCCCAGTGATTCCCAAAAACCAGCTTTGTCCTGTTCCATGAAGCGAAGACCGCGGACCCATTTCGCGCTCTTCCAAAAATAAAGGTGAGGCACAACAAGCCGAGCAGGGCCACCGTGTTCATGCGCAAGCTCCTTGTCGTCGAAGACATAGGCGACAAAGGCCTGGCCTTTCACCATTTCGTCGAGCGGAATATTGGTGGTATAGCCGCCGTCACTGAAGGCCATCACGTAGCGGGCGTTGGGCTTGAGCTTGACCGCTTCGAGCAGCGTGTCAACGCTAACTCCCAGCCATCTCGTGTCGAGCTTGGTCCATTTCGTGACACAACTAATGTCGACCGTAAAAGTCTGGTTGGGTAGCTTGCGAAACTCTTCCCAACCCCAGCTCACGGGTGATTCAACGAGTCCTTCCATCGTGAACGACCATCGATCGAGTGGCGTATGGGGCGTTGGCCCCGCCGAAAGCACGGGGAAATCGGTGACAAGATACTGCCCCGGCGGGAGGCGGTTCTCTACTTCTGCCGGCCTGCGACGGCCCAGAAACCCGCGCGATATCAATTCCGTATCCTCGTTCCATCGGAAAGCAATCGGGTGAACCGTATTAGTGTCTCAATGGTAAAATCGTCCGAGGCGGAACGAACAAACGCGGGCGTCCAATTCGGATCTGCTCTTCGATATGAGAGCGGATCATCGTCAATGAGGCCGACGAGCACGTCAGCCACGATCCGCCCACCGACTGGGCCAAGGTATTCGCCGTTGGCGAGAACTTCCGCTTCTCTTAAGATGTAATACCACAGAGGTGTTTCGTTTCTCCAACCAAATCGGTTCAATCTGACTTGATCCGGCGTTAACACCGGAACACCTAAGAAGCCTGCAATCGCTTCACCCGAAGGCAGACTCAGCGCGCGCCCGCGGATGAGATCGCGACATGCAAGCGAGTGATATTCTGGGACCTCTGAAGCGCCCACCATCGCTTCAGGCATGTCAAGCAACGCGTGCGCCATGGTCGGCCCAATGCGTCGGCTTGCTTGAGGAGCGACCTCGTTGTCGAGCTGGAAAAAATAACGCCAATCGACAACGTCCGATGCTGGAATGGCTTTGCCGCCTTGCAAACCGGGGATGATCGATTCTGTCCTGGTCGCATTGAGCCGATAGAACGAACGAATCTGACTGTGGCCGAAGCGATAGGCCGCATCCGAAAATTCCACCGGAATAAATGGGTGCGGACCAAAATGCAGGTAGCGCGGCCCGCTTGCGCGCGCTTCGGACGCAAGTTCAGAACCGACAATAAGCGGCAAGTACTGATGCAGGATTATCCATTGGAGGTGCCAGCGGACGTTGCGCTGTGCTTGAGAGAACACATCTAAAGGCTCTGCCCCTTGTGCGCGCACTTCGTCGACCGCAGCGTTGTGAAATTTCAACAGAAGCAAGTGAAACTGTGCAAGGATCCCATGCACGTCATTGCGAGCATCTCCCAAAAGGGCTCTTCCCTGCCGGTTTCGTGGAACGTCCTCTTCTTCACCCGCGTCGTTGATGCCCAGCAAGAATTTGTCCGGGTCATTAACATCGTACAAATACGGCGCACCGCCCGGTCCCGAACCGTACAAAGCTTCGAGATCTACGTGGGGCGCCCGAAAGTTTCGAACCTCTTTAAGATTGGTATGATGGCGCAAGAGGCTCCGGTCTGCAGTGAGATCGTGGGCGATGAAATGCCCGAGCATTGTAAAGCCGGCTGGAATGCGTGGGTTGTCCACCGCGGGACTGTCACTTGCAACGTCAATTGCCGCTCCTGCTTTGCCTAACGCTAGTAAATCGGACTCTTCCACCTGCAGCGGGGGCAAGGTGGGAAACATACGCCCATACTTGCTTGTGTTCCCAAGCTGGGCTTTGAGGTGAATATCCAGGACACAACTTTGCGGCTGTGCAGTCATTGACGGGGCTCCAAGAGACGAACGGGGAGTACCTCTATGCTAGCAAACTCGTCAATCCCCCCACGAAGTCCTTATTTGCCTGTGTTTGGGCGACCTAGGAGTAAAATCTAAAGAATGTAATTGTCCGCCATGCGCGTTGCACGCATCTTCGGCATCGATATCTACATCGACCCGAGCTGGTTCCTTATCTTCGTGCTCGTCGCGTGGCTGCTCAGCAGCGACGTCGGGCCCCTGCGGTCAGCCGGTTTGTCTTCCGGCGAGCGCGTGGCACTCGGCATCCTGACGACGCTGTTGTTTTTTGCGAGCGTGCTCGCGCACGAGTTGGCGCACTCGGTGACGGCGCGCATGCGCGGGTTGCCGGTCTCGCGCATTACGTTGTTCATCTTCGGCGGCGTTTCACAGATCGGCGGCGATTTCGAGAGCGCCACTGGCGAGGGATGGATTGCGTTTGTCGGACCGCTCACCAGCCTGGTCATCTCAGCGCTGTTCTACTTCGTCGCTCAAGCGCTCGGCACACATTCGGCCACGGGCCTTGCCGCCGGTTATCTCTCGTGGGCGAACGGGGTCCTTGCGATCTTCAATCTCGTGCCCGCTTACCCGCTCGACGGCGGCAAGGTGCTCCACTCGCTCATCTGGCGCGCAAGCGGCGATCGCCGACGAGCAACCCGGGTTGCCGTCGCTATTGGTCAAACCATCGCGCTCTTCATGATCGTGCTCGGAATCCTCATGTCGTTCACCGTCAGTTTCTTCAACGGCTTGTGGATTGCGCTTATCGGCTGGTTTCTCTATCAGGCTGGGCGGGCAGAAGCGTATCAATCCGAACTGGGTATGACGCTCGGCGGACAGACGGCAAGCGCGGTCGCGACAGCGCCACCTCCACCGCTTTCACCAGACATTAGTGCGCGTGCCGCCACCGAGGTGCTGTTGCGCAGCGGACAACGTGCTGCGGCAGTCGTCGCCGACGGCCGGCTCCTCGGCATCGTCACGCTCACGGATCTCGCGCGCGCCCACGCAAGCTCACCCGACGCACCTGTATCTTCATTAATGACACCGGTCGAGAAGATCAAGAGCGTCTTACCAGAGAGTGATTCGATGCAGGCACTGGGTGTGCTGGCGCAGAGCGGCTATCATCAGCTCCCGGTCATCGACAAGACGGGCACACTCGTGGGGTTCATCACGCGAGAGGGATTGCTGCAACGGCTGGCACTGGCACGCTAGGGTAGGGAACTCATGAGCAGTCGCAAGACGCGGGCACATACGCCGGTTAACCACCGAGCAGGTGGCTCACCTTTGGTGTTGCGCACAGGGCCGACTGAATGGACGGCAGTTGAGTTGATCCACGTGCGAAGCGATCGTGCCGATGCTGCGATCGCTGCCAGCGAGACGCTCATCGAGTTGCTCGGCAAAGAGGTCGACGTGCAGGCAGCCGCGATCTTCGTCTCGCGACACCGGCGCCGCGTTGCGACCTTTGTTTGGATCACAGGGCATGAAGCGTACGCCAAGCTTCAGCATGCCTGGGATGAGCATCACCTCGAACGCGAACATCGCGAAGCCGTGGAAAAACGCGATCTCTCGCTATGTCGAGTCACCGCGATGAGCGGCGATCCGACGATCAAGCCGGGTTCGCACACGGTCCTGGCAATCGAGAGACTGGACCTGAGGGCGTCAAGGGCCGCCGAAGTGCTGAACCTCATCGAGAAGTCGCGGCCCGACGGATTCGTCGGTGCAGCGGTGTTCGGCATCGGTGATGGACTCCGCAGCTATCTCATGCATCGCTGGGACCATAAGGAAAATTTGGCCGCGTTCCGCGAATCGGCAGCGGCCGTGCAAGTAATGGGACCCATTGGCCAAACCGGCGACCCCTACGAGCTCTACGAACTCGTCCGCACCTTTGGTGCGATAGTAACGACGAACTAAATACTAGGTGCGTTTCTTTCGCGCAGTAGTGAAAGTCTGCGGATGCACGCCGACATCACGCCAAGACGATTCGGACAACTTGATGCCGTAATACTCGGCGGCCTTCTTCATATTGGCGAACGCGAGATCGCGATCAGTGTCTGAAACGCCTTTCACCTGATCCATGCGGGCCATAGCCGTGCGCACGTGAGTCGCATCAGTCATGGGCTCCTTGCGCTGTTTCGGGAAAGCGAAGACGCTGTCGGGCAAGTCGCTTTGCTTGGTGAGTCGCCCGTGTTTCTCGTGCGGCTTCCATGTCGTTTTCATGACCATCCTCCAACTCGGCCGATTCTAGGTTACCTCTCGATTCGGTGCTGAGCAATGTTTCGGTCGGGGCGGGCGATCGCCTCGTAGACGGCTCCGATGGCTACGATGATCCCCATGACCAGTAATGTCACCCAGCCGTAATTGAAGATTGCGCGGCCGCTCGCAAGCGAACTCGGCCAGACGATGTTCGCTAGCATCAGCAACAAGTACAAAGCACCGCCGATTGTCACTGGCATTCCCCACTTACCGAGTGTGAAGCTGCCGCTCGGCTTCCATCCACGACGTCGGGCCAGAAAAGCGCCGAAGACCGTAAGAAAAAAGGCGAGGTAAATACCCGAGGTGGCGAAAGAAACCAAGGCGTAGAGCGCGTTGACGTTGGCCGGATAGTCGAACCACAAGAGGTGAACGACCTTACTTGGATTCACAAGGACGAGCAGCAAGAAGAGAAACGGGATGATCGTTCCCACCAGTATCGCGTTGACCGGGGTATGATGGCGCTCCGAGATCTGCTTGATCTTGTCGCTGAACGGGAGCGCTCCGTCGCGAGCGAGCGCGAACGCCACGCGGGAACCGGCACCCTGAACGGCGGTACCGCAACTGAAGAACGCGACGATAACCATAATAAGAAAAAAGTCCTGAAGCCAGGCCGGCAGAGCCGAGAGAATAGTGTTGATACCACCTGAAACAACGCCGCCGATCCCTGATACTGGCGTCGCAAGAAGCAGACCAAGCACCAAGACGAACGAAGCGATGCCCCCATACAGCAGCGCGGTGCGCATGGCCTTGGGAACCTGACGCTGTGCGTCGACAGTTTCCTCAGAGATGTCGCCCGCCGATTCGAATCCGTAAAAGATGTAAACGTTGGCGAGCACGGCGACGAGCGCCGCACCCGTCCACCAGTCTCCCGCGAAGTTCACGCCCAACGGATTGCTCTTGAGGTACTCAACTTTTTGGGACGAGAAGATGAAACCCAAACCCTGATGAAAGCCGCAGATCGCGAGCGCAATGAACACGCCGAAGGTACCTATCGTCTCCACGTACACCCCGAAGCGCGCCACTCGGCCCATGATTTGGGCACCGATCGAGTTCAAGATCGCCGAGAGCACGATAATGCCGCCTGTGATGACGAAAATCGTCATGTGCTTGTTTGGGTCCAGGTGGGTCCCAAACCAGATATTCGAGAGCGACGCAACATAGCCAACGGCGCCCGAATCGACTGAAGCCACAGTCGCAAGCAACGCGAAGCCGTAGATCCAACCGATGAACCAGCCATAGCGCGGCCCGACGTTGTACTTGCCGTATTGGTAGAGCGCGCCGGAGAGCGGGTATTCGCTGGAAAGCTCGCCGAACACCAAGGCGACCAACATCATGAGGCAGACGACGAGGGGAATCGTCCAGATGTACCGCGGTCCGCCGGTGCCGAGACCCAACGTATAGAGTGAATAGATCCCGACCATCGGGCTTAGGTAGCTAAAGGCAACGGAGAAGTTATCGAAGAGCGAGAGCACTCTTGAGAGTTCTTGCCGGTAGCCTAGTGCGGCGAGACGATCGCTCTCGGACCGAGCCTTTTCGCTTAACGCCGTGACCACGCCCAGGCCATTATTCGCCGGCGAGCTGCGCGAGCGTCGAAAGCGACGAATCGCCCAGTCCAAAGATACCCATCTGCGGCATGTTCATCTCGCGGGGAGTATTAGCACGCCCAACGAGGGTGCCCTTGCTCCTGGCCTTATTCTTCTTCCGCTACATCAAAAGCGGTAATAGGACTAAATGTGCCGGAGCGTCTTCCAGGAGGCCGGCGATTTCGCGGTTTAGATTCCTTGCATCCGGCGCAAGGTCGGACCTACGTTCAGTTCCTCATAGTCGAGATGCTCGAGAAGACGTTCGGCGAGCACGGTCAGGGTGTCGGCGAGACTGCGCCGCACGGCATCGCTATCAATCTTGGTAAGCACGTCGGCGCCTTCTTCCACCGCATCCAATAAGTCGGAAACCTTTCGATGGTCGTCCTCAAGTTTGTCAACCACTGGATTGAGCGCAGGATTGGCTGCTCGCAACGACGGGAAAAAGGCGGCGTCTTCAACGTTATGGTGCGAGTGAACAAAACGACAGTAGCGAAGACACCCAACCTTGAGCTGCCATAGCTTGCTATCGCGCTTGAGGTCTTTGATTTCTGCGGAAACCTGATGTGATGGCATGTTCGTCGCGACATCAGCTGCGAGCTGGCGTACCGTTGCGAGATCTCGGCGGATCACACCGTGTATCCAAACCAGCTCCTCAAAGAGCGCTTGCCCGAGCTCCGTTTCCGGCTTCTGTTGGAAGGTATCCACGTGAAATCTCTTCGTCAGCTTCGACGCGTCCAGTGGTTGGAGTGAACGGTTTAGACCAGGCCTTTCGGTTCAAAACAAGCTGCGGCCCTTTCTTTTTGCTACCCCGCGTGCTTTCATCTCAGGTAGACCAATAGGAGATGAACGTGAAACTCGAGAGAAGCGGTATCAACCCAACCGCAAAGCCCAGCGGTACGGGTTGCGCCGAGTGCTTGGCGACGAACGGGTGGTGGTTTCACCTCCGCCGCTGCGCCGAATGTGGGCACATTGGCTGCTGTGACAACTCACCAAGCCAGCATGCCTCCAAGCACCATGCCAGTGCGGGCCACCCGGTTATTACAAGCTTTGAGCCTGGCGAGCATTGGTTCTACGACTATCGCACTGAAGATTTTTTTTCGGGACCACAACTGCCCGCTCCTCATTCGCATCCATCGAATCAGCCAGTGCCAGGACCCGCGGGACGCGTTCCCTCAAATTGGCAGAGCTTACTCAACCAATAAAATTCATCTCATTTGTTCAGCGCTGTGGCGCCAAGGAGAGTGAATCATGCCTATCTTTACGACACGCGACCACACTGAAATCTATTACAAGGACTGGGGAACAGGTCAAGCGGTCGTCTTGAGTCACGGTTGGCCATTGAGTTCTGACGCCTGGGAAGACCAGATGTTCTTCCTCTGTTCCCACGGATATCGCTGCATCGCCCACGACCGGCGCGGTCACGGTCGATCGAGCCAGCCTTGGCATGGCAACGACATGGACACCTACGTCGACGATCTTGCCCAACTTGTCGAAGAACTTGATCTCAAGGACGCGATACACGTCGGCCACTCAACCGGGGGCGGCGAAGCTACTCGTTACGTCGGTCGCCATGGAAAAAGTAGGCAGGTAGCAGGACTGGTGATTGTCGACGGGGTGCCGCCGTTGATGCTCAAGACGCCGAACAATCCCGCAGGCACGCCCATTGAAGCCTTTGACGGTATCCGAGCCAACGTGCACGCCGACCGCTCGCAGTTTTGGAAGGACCTGAGTGCGCCGTTCTATGGTGCCAATAGGCCTGACTCCAAAGTCTCGCAGGGTCTTCGAGATTCGTTCTGGTTACAGGGAATGCTCTGCGGTTACCCAGGCGCCTACGACTGCATAAAAGCCTTCTCAGAGACCGATTTCACTGAAGACTGCAAGAAGATCGACGTTTCAACTCTCATCATCCATGGAGACGACGATCAGATCGTTCCCATTGGGGCCTCGGCGATGCTTTCTTCGAAACTGATTAAAGGCGCAGAACTCAAGATCTACGAGGGCGGGCCGCACGGCTTGCCTTCAACCATGAAGGACAAACTTAACGGCGATCTGTTGGAATTTGCCACAACGAAGGCCGACCGCTCGAAGACCCTCGTAGCCCACTAGATAGGCAACGCAGCTTTCCGCCGCTCTACCTTCTTGGCGGCGGAAGGTCTCTTTGTTGACTATCACGATATATCGTGATATATTGACGATATGTTTATGAGATTGTATCATGGTCGCGGCGGTGATGACTTCGGCCATGGCCGCAAACACTGGCATAAATGGTTACGAGGACGACATTCGCCTTTCGGTATGTTCGAATGGGGTAACGAGCGGCGCGCGCGACGCGGTGATATCAAATTCATCATCCTCGCGGCCTTGAGCGAGAAACCCATGCATGGGTATGACATCATTCAATCGCTTGAGCAGCGCCACGAAGGCCGTTATCGCCCAAGCCCCGGATCCATCTATCCGACCTTGCAGATGCTGGAGGATGGTGGCTTCGTGACCTCAGAGCAAGTGGATGGCAAGCGAGTCTATACGATTACAAAAGCCGGCCGAGCACTGCTCGCGGAGCGCAGCACGGAGGTTGACGACCCGCACGAAGACGACGCTGAAACAGACTGGAGCGTCATGCGCGACTCTGCATTCAAGTTCATCGCTGCTGTGCGCCAAGGCGTGACGAATGAAGATCCCCAAGTGCGCAATCAAGTGAGGCAGATCGTGGATGAAGCGCGCAAGAAAATCTATAAGGTCCTCGCTGAGGAGAAATAAGGTGAAGACGCGATGACACTCGAGGCGTGGAGTACCCTCGCCTCGTTCGGCACCTTTGCAGTCATCGCCGCGACTGCGATCGCCGCGCTCGTGCAACTGCGCCACACGCGATCGAGCAATCAGATCGCTGTCCTTACCGAGGTGCGCGAAACGCTCGAGTCAGAGCGATTCACGCAAGCTCGTCGCTTCATATTAGAAGAGGTACCGCGGCTCATCAGCACGCCGGCTGGTCGAGCACAACTCGCCGCACCACCGCCAATGCCGCACGAGCTTGAGTCGATTCGGATGATGGCCAATTTCTTCGAGAACGTCGGCGCCTTCGTGCGACATGGTATCATCGATGAGAACATGGCGTGCGACTTGTGGAGTTCTGTGGTGCTTGACACGTGGAACCTACTTGAGCCGGTAGTCGTGATCCGGCGACGTCGTAACCCCGGCGTGTGGGAGAATTTCGAATACTTAGCAGTGCTTTCCGAGGACTACATAAGGAAACATCCGCGTGGCAGATATCCCACGGGGATGCGGCGTATGAAGCCCTCTGAGACGTCCCTTGCCGTTGATGCGGCCTCGCGCACCGAAGAAAAATAAGATAAAGCTCAGCCCAACCGACGAACTTCCGTCGGCGAGAACTAGGTGTGCGCTACCGACCGCCGCTAAGACGACTAGCGTCCCGCAGATCAGGCGGCTACACACGGAAATCTTGTTGATCATCGCGTTCATCACCAGCCTCCTTCGCTCAGCGCCGGGAATGTTTGAGTCAACGACTAGCGTGTACCTTCGGATGTTTATCGGTACAAACGGTTGGCTACATCCGCGGGAGTGCAGGATGGCTAGGCCATTTCGGATATTCTTTCCTCTTAGACTCATGCGGTACTAAATTCAGCCGTGCAGGTGAAGCGCAATGAAGAGAACCTTTATAAGAGCCATCGCATTGGGGGCGTTCGCCGTGGTTGCTCTCCTGGGCGTCGCGTTGCCGGCGAGAAGTGACGACGCAAAACCGCGCTATCCGAAAATGGCCCCGATCCAACAGTATCTGATACCTGACCGCAATACAGAAATTACATTGGCACGAAGCGCGGCTCCAGACGCCATCTCTCGAAACGCAGCGGTTCTCGTGTTAGGCACGCACGGATTCGAAACAGCCATCAACGGAACGAACGGTTTCGTGTGCATGGTCGAGCGCGGGTGGACCGGTTCCCTCGACTGGCCGGAGTTGTGGAATCCTAAGAACCGCGGCCCCGATTGTCTGAATGCCTTGGCGGCCCGCTCACTGTTGCCAATTGTGTACAAGATAACGGATATGAGGTTAGCGGGGGACTCGGAGGCGCAAATCATCACCGCGCTCAAGACGGGATTCCAACGCAAGGAACTGCCGTCCCTCGAGCCCGGCGCGATGAGTTACATGATGTCAAAGTCAGCCTATCTCACGGATAATGACGGCCACAACCTGACCCATGTGATGATTTACAATCAGTTAACAGAGGGCCGAACTTGGGGAGCGGATTTGCCCAAGTCGCCAATTGCATCTTCTTCTTACTGGTTCCCGAACGACGACGATACCGCACAAGCCCACGGCTTGCCGCCGATACGCGTCTTCATCGTTGGCGTAAAGAGATGGTCGGATGGGACGCTTCAATTGGTCAAGTAGCAGCCGACGAAAGCGGGTTACTTCAATCTAATCAATGTACCGTATCTAATGAAGAGCGACGTTGGCGAGAAAGTCCGCGACCATCCAAGCCGATCCTGCGATCCCGAGAGTCTCCACACTTTCGCTCCAGTTCAGCAAACTATGAGGATCGGCAAAAAGCGCCGGTAGCCATACCAGGAGCAAGAAACCCACGAGCATCACCGTGGTCAGCCGAGACGCGAGCCGCGCTATGAACCCCGTGAGTAGAGCGATAGCGGCAAGACCAAACGCGGCGGTAGTTGCGATCGCCCAGAACATTTGTCCAGGCGGAATCCATTTCGGAACAAGACTTGCTGTTTCAGAGAGATAGAAAAACTGTTCCAGTCCGAACGAGAGAACACAAATACCGAACGAGTAGTACCCGATCTGACCCAATCTTGGTGTTCGATCCGGGGCAGTTGGACCGGAATACGCATATAAGATCATCGCCCCCGAGACGAATGAGAATTGTTCGAAAAAATTGCCAAAGCCATTGTAGACGAGCGGATGCTCAATGATGAGCGGTACCCCGAGCAAGGCGAAGGTGAAGTAGATTGCACCCAATGCGACAGCACCCGCTCGAGCCGTTCTCGGCCATAGAACGGCTACGCCTCCAAGAACTTCGATGGTGGCCATGATGTAGGGGAGAATCTCGCGGTGAGAAACATTTTCAAGCGGCTTGATCTGCTGCCAACTGTTGAAGTCATGCCACACTAGGGCACAGATACCGAAACCAATCGCCGCCAAGCCATACAGGTAACGCCCTAGAGAATGTTTCATTGCAGCGCCTTAGCCCGAATTAACGCAGATTCCTTATATTTGTTTGGAGTACGCGCCTTAAAGGGACAGGCGATCTGCCTTCAGCGGCGTGCCGACGCAGTTAGCAATCGTGGAGTTTATAGTTTAAGGCTTAGTCACCCGCGCAAATGCGTCAGTGGCCGAGACGATGAAGTGCGTGGGTTTATCTAACCTATTGACATACGTTTCGTTCTGCTATATCATTCAACCATATGGTTGAACGAGCACAAACCCTCGATTCCGTATTTGGATCATTAAGCGACCCAACCAGACGAGACATCCTCAAAAGGGTTAGTAAGAAAAGCATGAGCATTGGCGAGATAGCAACACACTATCAGCTGACTTTTGCGGCGATTGCTAAGCATCTGAATGTCCTTCAGCGCGCCAAACTTATCAGTAAAAGTCGGCACGGCAAAGAACAAATTGTCAGTATTTCTCCTAGTAGCCTGGCTGCAGCTAGTAAGTATCTTGAGGCGTATAAACAACTTTGGGAGAACCGACTCGATTCATTGGATACCTATTTACAATCAATTCATGAGAGTAAGAAAGGGAAACAATAATGGAACCGATCAAAGAACTGTCGTTTGAAAGAACGTATGACGCCTCACTTGAAACGGTCTGGCAAGCTTGGACGAATCCGGAAATGATAAAGCAATGGTGGGGGCCAAATGACGTCACCATCCCCGAGTGCGAAGTCGACCTGCGTGTTGGCGGTAAAATTTACATCGTTATGGAAGCGGGAGAAGCAATGGGCCCGTACAAAGGTATAAAGTGGCCCATGCTTGGTGCATTTACGGTGGTTGAACCAAATTCACAACTTTCGTACACCGCACAGGCTTGGACCGAAGGACAAAAAGAGGAGACCACAATCGACCAAACCACAGAACTAACGCTCGCTGAAGAGAACGGCAAAACGAAACTCAAAATTAGGGCCGCTGTATACAAAATCGGCCCTAAGGCTGGCATGGCTATTCAAGGGATGCAAGCTGGTTTTACTCAGCAACTTGAGAAGCTCAATCGCTTCCTAGCGGTAAGACCTAGTTCCAAACATCCCGCGTAATTCGCGATGTGATGCGGCCTTAACACGGCTTTTCAGGAAATTCTTAGCGGTCAATCTACTTTGATTTTCGGGGCTTGGATTTTTCCTTACTTGCCGCGCTCTTCGCTTTCAACGCGTCGTGCGCAAGGGATTCTTTAAGAGGGCTTTCAGAGCGCGCTCGTTGATCTGTCGCCCTCGAAAAAATCGATCGCTCGCCACTTGTTGCCCTCGAGCATTGAGTTGAAAAGCTTGTCCGGATCTCGAACCGCCGCGCCATCAGAGAAAACCAGTTTCACCTTGCCCTTATGCGGATTCATGATGCAGATCACGCCGTTCTTATAATATGTCGGCGTCCCCATCCACTTCCATTCCTCGACGATCCCAGCGTCAGCGCCTAGGATGAGCTTTCGAAGTTTAGCTAACACCTGCCCGCGCCAGTCGGCAGTGTCACGAATCAGCTTATCGATCTGTCTTGAGGCGTTCATGTTTTGCGGTCCCAAAATTCTTTATGATTTCGGATTGCACACTTCGCAGGTTGGCGTTGTGACTCCTTACGGACGAACAACTCGAACTTGCCGTCTATCCTACGAGCAATCTCGAAACAAGCAAGCTCGTGTCGCGCCGGCCGGATGGGCGGCCATTTGTTATCCTCAGCTTCACGATTGCCGCCGGCAGGATCGTGGAGATTGACATACTGGCCGACCCCGAGTGTCCCCGCCGACTTGATCTGTCGGCCATCAACCGCTGAACGCGGGGGCGTAGCGCAGCTTCTCAACACGGTCGCTAATTGAGAAAGAATTCACTCGCAACGATTTGCGTGCAATTCCGCTCTTTTCCGATCTTGCGGATAGCGAGTTAGACTACTTAGCAAAGACGAGTGCCGATCTTCGCCTGCTTCCCGGCGAATACGTCATGCACGAGGGTGAAACGCGGCGCGCATTCTTCGTCGTGATAGAAGGACGCGTGGAGTTAACGAAGTTCGTCGACGGCGCAGAGCGCGTCGTCGGCACGGAGCGGGGGCCGGGCGAACTCTTCAGCGAGGTTCCTGTCATACTCAAGACGCCTTCGTTAGTCAGCTTCCGTACCGTAGAGCCGTCTCGCGTCGCGCGTATCGAAGCGAAAGATTTTCGTGTTGTGGCGGCGTCGGCACCGAAGCTTGCGGCGGCTTTGAGAACCGCAGCGCTCGACCGCCTAGAAGGCCTCCAAGAGATCGCCGACATTCCCTCACTGCCGCCGCTGGCCGTCATCGGTCCCCAATGGGACAACGCAACCCAGGAGCTTCGCGAGTTCTTGCAGCGCAATTCGGTTGAATCCAATGGATCGCCTGACGATCCCAACCGCCAGCGATATCCCATGGTTCGCTTGCGTGACGGCACGCTGCTGAGCGAACCCTCGCTGCGCGACATCGCGAAAGCGATCGGGCTTTCTGTTGTACCTGGGCGTGCCGACTACGACGTTGCGATTATCGGCGGAGGTCCTGCCGGACTTGCTGCAGCCGTATACGGTGCGTCGGAGGGTCTATCAACGCTGCTGCTCGAGAAAGAAGCGCCAGGCGGACAGGCCGGCACTTCGTCGCGAATTGAAAACTACTTAGGCTTTCCCTACGGCATTTCGGGCGATGAACTTGCCCATCGCGCGTTAGAACAGGCAAAGCGGCTCGGTGCCGAGATCGTCGTGACGCGCGCAGTCCAAAGGCTCGATCCTGCTTCGCGTGCGGTCTTTCTCGATGGAGACGATCTGGTGCGTGCTACGACGATCGTTCTGGCGACCGGGGTATCGTGGCGCTATCTCGAGATCGCCTCACTGGACCGCCTACGGGGCCGCGGCGTCTATTATGGGGCCGCGCCAGGCGAGGCGAGATATGTGCAGGGCAAGGACGTCTTCATCGTCGGCGGAGGAAACTCCGCGGGCCAAGCAGCGGTGAACTTTGCGAATTTTGCCAACGCCGTCACGCTGCTCGTGCGCGGCGATGCGCTCGAGAAGACCATGTCTCACTACCTCATCGAGGAGCTGAAGACCAAAACCAACGTGCAGGTGGAAACGCTCTCCGAAGTTGTTGATGCTCAGGGTGACGATCATCTCGAAGCTATCACCGTTATCAACCGCGTCAATGGAACGACGATGCAGCGAAGTGCGTCCGCGCTCTTCATTATGATCGGCGCGAGCGCGGACACCGCGTGGTTGTCGGCGGCGATACAACGGGATGCAGCGGGCTACGTCATGACAGGGGTAAACGTCTCGCGGAGCGGCCAGTGGCCGCTCGAACGCGACCCCTATTTGCTGGAAACCTCTGTTCCGGGTGTTTTTGCGGCAGGTGATGTGCGTTCGGGCTCCGTGAAGCGCGTCGCGGCGGGTGTCGGTGAAGGCAGTATGGTCATCGCACTCGTGCATCAGTATCTTGCGAACGTCGCTCACGAGCCACCGCCTCAAGCAGTTAGTGAAGAACGTCTATTCCTGGCCTGACTAGCATTGGTAAAACCACCAGTCCATACCAGTCATGTGCGCGTGTAGTCGCAAATCCAATTCGTTTCCCACGTTTTGCCGTTGTCCTCGGAAAATGCTTGTTCAAAGTGGGGGTGATCGCCACTCGGTACCTTCCACTGGTAACGCACGACGATTACCTTGCCTGCGAACGTCTCGTCTGCGAAGAATTCGCCCACACCGTTATCATCGAAATGCCCCACCTGCGCACCTAGCGCCAAGCCTCGTTTTTCTGTTCCCCAGTAAAGCGACCATTGGCGTGATGTGGCGCTGTATAGGCGAAGCGTCAGGCTGCGAATATACTCATCTGGACATCGAAGGTCACCTTCTTCGATATTTGCGCTACCATCCCATAAGGGGCGAACGACCGAGGTGCCGTCGCATTCATACCAATCGTGACTTTGGCTAAGTGGTTGTCGAAGGCGTTTGTAATGGGTGCGCCAGGTCCCGATGAGAAAATCAAAGTCCTTGCGGCCATCTCGCTCGTCGGCGCTATTATTCGTCATCGCTACCTCGATTAGTGGTTGCGTCGGCATGTCGCAAGACGCTATCTCTAGATCCTCGACAAGGCAATCAAGATTGAAGATTTTAGCGCTTCTAACCGCTGGCTAAGAATATTTTCCATTTCGCCTCCTAGCTTGCTAGTATGACCAGTCGCCATGACGTGACGTCTTTCCGACAAGGTCAATCCTACCTCGCTATACTCGACATAGAGTGTCATATATAGAGCCATGCACTTATGCCAAAAATTCAACATTTCGCGAAACGTTCTCGAGTCGGCGTCTTATTTGCCGTGCGTTCGACAAACCAGACTGCGCCGCGGATCACCGAGACCGCACAGCCGCTCGGCATCGCGAGATTCGACATGAAGTACAGCGCCGGCACGCTCTCGAACGAGAACCTTATGCGGTGCGTCGAAGTCTGCGGCAATAAAGTGATCCCGCGCGTGCGCGAACTACTCGGCTAATAAGGAGATAGTGATGGCCAATCAAGTGACCAGTGACCAAGGGGTCAGTGAGCACATCGCGACGTTCGATGACTTGGACTTCAATGTGTTCACCAATCAGAAGTGGGGTGAACTCCCGCGTAGCCATGCCAAAGACATTGCGGTGCATTGGCCCGATGGTCACGTCACCAAGGGCATCGAAAAACACATACAGGATCTGAGCGCTCTATTCGTCTACGCCCCGGACACGCGCATTCTCGTTCATCCGGTCAAATTTGGCTCAGGCGATTGGACGTGTGTCCTCGGCGTGATGGAGGGGACGTTCACCAAACCGATGCCGATCGGTGATGGGAAAACGATTCCGCCGACCGGCAAGGCGTTCAAACTACCGATGTGCACCGTCGGTCATTGGAAAGACGGCGGGATGGACGAGGAATATCTCTTCTGGGACAACCAGACCTACATGAAGCAGATCGGCCTCGAGCAGTAGGTCGAAGGAGACGAAGACGTCTGAAGGTCGCGATCGCGCGCTGGCCGCGTTGAAGGCTACCGATCGGAAGATCGCGCGGATCATCGATGCGTCCGAGCCAATCGATCTTAAGTCTTGGCGCAAAGCTCGGTCGGCCGGGAACCCCTTCAGCGTGTTGGTTTATTCGATCATCGCGCAGCAGCTCTCAGGGTTCGCCGCGCGCGCGATCGCCGGACGGCTGAGCGATCGCTTCAATGGACGGATGCCAACGCCGCGGCAAGTGCTCGCGATGCGTCGGGCGACGCTCAGGACCATCGGGTTGTCCAGAATGAAAATCGAGTACCTGCGGTCGCTTGCCAAGCATGTCGTGTCGGGCGAACTCCAGATCAAGAAGCTGCGCAAGCTTTCGGACGACGAGGTGCGCGAGCAGATCACCGCGATCAAAGGACTTGGGCGGTGGTCGGCTGACATGTTCTTGCTGCTCAACCTGCAGCGACGCGATGTCTTGCCCAGCGGCGACCTCGGCATCCGATCTGCGGTGCGCCGTCTGTACCGGCTCGACCACCTGCCGAGCCCGCGCGAGGTCGATGCGATCGGCGAGAAATGGCGACCCAATCGAAGCCTGGCCAGCCTCTATCTGTGGACGTCAAACAGGCAGACGGAGGAGAAACGCCGATGAACTGCCCTAGTGCAGCAGAGCGCAATCAGCATCAGCTCGTATATCCAGCTGAAACGCCCTTGCCCCAAAACAGGGCGTTACGATTAATGCGCCTATCCACACCTTCCACAGCTTTATCCCTATATCTGCGAACATGCGTGCGAGCGCATCTATAGGTCCCTCCCCCCCACCGGTCTAGGGTCAGACAGGCTGCCGGCGGCGGGGGAGCTTCCTTTTTGCGGGCGATCCTGGTTTGTGCTGAGTGGCAACGGACCAAATCAGAGCAGCGCGATCCTCCGACTCGAATCCGCATGAGTCACACCGATAGTACTGGATACTGTGCTTCGGGCTCGGTGGCCACAGTCGGATCGTCGAAGACCTATTGCACGTTGGACAGGCTGCGTTGACATAGCGAGGACTGTTCTCCATATTGATTTGCTTCGACGAGGTTGTCACCATCGCCTATGACCGAATACCGAGTGCATCTCTCATGAGAGCTCAGACTATCGCCTAGTGTTCATTGGTATCTGCGGCGAGTTTACAGTGTAGTTACAGTTTACTTTTGTGTGACCGTCGGGGTCTTGTGCTGTTCCTGTTCGTTGCCATTTCGCTGGCGCACGCGGAGCACCAGCCATCGGCGTCGTTATCAGCAGTTAGCAACTTGCCACAGCGCCGACAGAACTGTGGAGTTGGTGGGTCGTAAAAGCCGAGGTCATCCATGATAATCTGCAAGCTCCCAGGAACATTGCAAGCGATGCTCTCCAGCAGGCTCGAGCCTGTTCGAGATCGCGACTGTTACAGCAATTTTACATCTAATATCGAATATCAACCTGCATGCCCAAAGCGTATATCGACGTCACGCCCTATAAATCAGGCATTCCGCACCCCTAAACCGTAGGCGGAAGAGAGCTAATTTCGAGCGAACTTCCCACATGACATGAAGGCCGACGCACAAAAAAGCGCGGCGAGAAAATTCTGGCGTGTGCTTATCGTCGTCAGTTTATCGGCGTTTGTCTTAGGGACGACCCAACCGAATATTCTGGCCGCTATCCGCGGCATTAGCGAAGGCACCTTTGGTCTAACATTTGATCATTTTGGCATCGTCACGCACGTGGCGCCAGGACTACCGGCAGATAGGGCTGGGATCGTACCGGCCGATCAAATTACGCCCGTTTCTTACAAAGATCGCGTCACCGCTTACGTGTCGAACATCTCGACGCCCGGCACGCAATTGCACATCACCGTAAGACACGGGAACGCTATTCGTACATTGACACTGACTTCAGTCGCGGTCGACACGGCGGCGATTGTACTCATCAGCGTAGTAAAACGATTGACGTCTCTCGTTTTCGTGCTGATTGGCGCTGGGCTTCTTTTGTTACGTCCGTCACGCATGACCTGGGGCCTGTTCCTTTTCACCTTGAGCGCTAACGGATTGGCAGGACCCCTATACTTTTTCATCTTTGGCCCGGGCGTATACGTCCCCATCTCGCTTGCGCTAAGTTTGATCGGAAGCATTGGCGGCCTCGGGCTTTGGATTTTCGCGTCGCGATTCCCAAACGACCAAGCACCGGGGTGGCGCGCTTGGTTCGATCGAGCGGCGCCTTGGCTTGCGTTGCCGCTCATTGCAACTCAGTACCCGTTTTGGCACTCTGTGTTCACAGGCGCGCAATATGGATCTCTCCCCTACTATCTTAGCGTCTACTTCCCGGTCGTTGTCGAAAGTGTGGGCATTCTAATTCTGCTTGCCACGTATTTGCAGGAACACGGCGAGGCGCGCCAGCGCGTCAAGTGGGTCGTTGCAGGTTTCGCTGTCGGATTCGCGTCCGACGGTCTTACAACGTTACTTGCGGAACCGCACGTTCAGCTGTGGCCAGCTGGGTGGGCGCCCACAATTACGCCCGATATTCTCTTTGCGGCTTGGATCGTTACGCCAATCTCGATCGCGTATGCCGTTCTGAAGCATCATGTCATTGACGTCCGATTCGCGGTGAGCCGGGCGATCGTCTACGCGATGCTTACATCGGTGGCCGTAGCGGCGTTCGCTTTCATCGATTGGATTTTCACTGAGAAGCTCTCAGCAGCGCGCCTCGGCAACGTTGCAGAGGTCGGAGCAGCAGTGGCTATCGGATTTTGGTTTAACTCATTGCACAGGCGCATCGACCTTTTCGTCGACGGGGTGCTCTTTCGAAACCGGCACCTTGCAGAAAAACGGCTCGCCCTCGCGGCATCGGCATTACCGCATGCTACCTCCTTGCCTGCCGCGGCAGAGCTTCTGACCGCGGAGCCCGTACACGCATTTGAGCTAACATCCGGAGCAACGTTCATGCGGGCTGATGATGACAGCTTCAGGCGCGTTTTCGCTATTGGGTGGGAAGATCGGTGCCTTACGCAACTTCCCCATGATGATCTATTGATAGCACGCTTACGAGCGACTCGCGAAGCTCTAACGCTTTATGGACTTTATTGGCCGGCCGTGGAAGGATGTCCGGAGGGGACCGCAAGGCCTATTCTCGCCATGCCGGTGTTTATACGGAGCCAGCTCGCCGCAATTGCGTTCTTCGGTGCGCACGGAAGTGGAGAGGCTTTCGACCCTGACGAGCTGAGCTCGTTGCATGCGCTGTGCACCGGTGCAAGTGCCGCGTTTGATCACCTGGAAGCCGAACAACGCCGTGTCGAAAACGAATCATTACGCAAAGTAGTTGAGCAGTTGAGCGGTCGGGCCTCGATTACAGGCATCGCAACCGCCTAACGTACGGTCGCTCGCGGAACACTTATGCTACATCGGGTCGATGGCGAGCAAAATGGTGAAGCCCATGAAGTGATATTTCATGGGCTTTGACTGGCGACGCTGATGGGGCTCGAACCCACGACCTCCTGCGTGACAGGCATGTTCGGATTGATTTCACTGTTGTGCATGGACGTCTACAAACGTCCGTGGGTTGTAGGGTCTTGCGAGCATTGCCCATTCTGCCGGCGTCGCTAGATGTCCGTCATTGTACGCTCCTTATGCTACACTTATGCTACACGTAGAGGTCCCCCACAGCGTGGCTGTGCATGTTGCATATTATGATGAAGCGTCACGCTAAAGTAACTGGCTTACAAGGAGAATCCTTCTTCCGACGGCTGCGTCAGCACGCTCAGCTAAGCCGCACACCTCAATGCGTCACTCGATCGATCGAATTTTCGGCGGATTGTACACAACACACTTCAAACCTAAGACGTCTTTCAAAGAGGCGCTTCACCGTGTTTGATAGACTCTTCAATTTCAAACCCCTCAACCTTGCCAACTCAATCATCCTCGTGGTGCTTGTTCTAATTATTGTGGGCGCAGTCAGCATGGTTGCCTGCAGCTCGAACATCGCTTCACCACGCCCCGAAATCGTAAGCTCAAGGCAGGCTGCCAGTTCCGCCAGATTGTCACCGAAGGGACAGCGTAAACCAGTTAGCTCCCACACACCAGCGCCACAAAAAAGGCTGCGCGACCTGTTGCCGCTGACGGCATCGCCGTTACCAACACCGTACGCCGGCGATACAAGCGATCTTTGCCCTCCTACGGCGGCAAATTGCTCAACGTTTTCAAATCCATACGGTATTGGTTGGAGCTACCCAGGTGTACCAGCCTACTGCGGCCCCGTATCGTATACGGTTACTGGTTTGCCGAGCTCGGCTCATGCGGTTCTGACTCCGCAGACGGCTACGAGCCCGCCCTTTTCCACAGCACTCGTTATCAACCTCGACAACAACCTTTTGCTGATAGGGAGCACGGTTAATTATACTATTCAAGGAACGGAGGAGGGCAGCGGTCAGGGTTGCGGAGGCTTGGGAGCCGGAGGTGATAGCTTTGTTGTATTGTGTTCACTTCAATCCCCATGGAACAATTGCCCCACCCTAGACGTTACAGATGAGGATGTACACACCGTCGTAAGTGGCTCGCCGCCACCCCAGACAGATTGGGTTGTAGGGCTGCGCAAGACTCTGCAAGTGGGAGTTCACCCTGGGTCGGGATCTGGTTCTTACTCAGCAAACGCGACGTCGTGGAACACACCGGCAAACGCAGTCGGCTCTTACGACTTTGGCGCCAATACGACGAACGCGCCGACTTCCCTTACAGCGCTATCAAGCCCTCAGGTTCAATTCTACTGGCAAAAAGGCAACAACACTTCCGCAAACAAGTTTAAAGTTGAGCAAGAACTTGTGCGCAGCGACATGTTGGAGACAGCAGTGCCGTCCAGTAGGAGTAGCCTATATGGTTCACACCGCAACCGGGATTTCATTGGGTGCCTCCTATTCGCCGACACAAGTTGGCAAGTTCAGCAGCGACGGCGATGTCGTCGTCAGTTCTGGGACAGAGTTAAGTCTGCCGACGTCGGCCGGCATCAACACGGACTTCAAAGCCACAGCCCCCGCTGCAATCTCAGGATATGGTGGCGGCGGCTACTTCGCCGCATCACAAGTTATAGTGTCGTCAACGCCCGCGATCCCACCAACGCTGCCTGTCGCTGACGGGTGCGCTGTTTTTAGTACAAACGCCTCACTACTACCCAATCCAGTCGCAGAGGTGGGATCTGGACAAAGTGTGACCTGGAACGCACTAGACGCACCTGCGCAATTCATGTTACCAAGTTCAGGGAACAGCATAACGTACGGCGATTCTTTTGTTGACTACTTTATTTACCGACCAACTGGCAAGAATGCAATTTGGGTTGCACTGGGCACGTTATCTTGGTCATGGGGCGCTACGGTAACCAATAATGGCGGAACCTATACACTGACTAACGTGACAAACTCAAACCAGTCAAAGAAATCAAACTCTACAACAGAGCCTACGTGGACCACGATATTTAACCCAGTAACGTGCGCCACTCTACCATCCCAGTAACTAAAATGGAGCAATTATGCCGAAATTCGTACGTCCGCTTTTCCTAGTGCTTTGCGCACTGCTAACCGTCTTAACAAGCGCTCCGGCCAGCAGTGGATACGCGGCGGGGAGTAAACTGGCGGTAAAGATCGCCTGTCCGTCCGGGCCCTCAAGTGATCCAAACTTTGTGTTCACGCTGACGAACCTTGGGTCGACTCCCATTGACGTGTCAACTCAAACTCCCATCGACCTTAAGGTACACCTCACAGTGAAAGACTCGACCGGCAGCGTTGTTCAGCCCGGAGATTTCGACAGTGGGATGCGGAGCTCGAGCGCTCCACGGATTCTTGATCCCGGAAAATCGTTAGAGCTTAAGGATTGGGTTCGCCATGACCAACCCCAAACATCGGTCATCCCGCTTCATCTTTTTGGGTACAAGCTAAGCCCGGGAACCTACGCGGTGTCTGCCAAGGCAACCAACTCGCCCGATGAACACCCATCCAACGTCTGCGAAGTAGTCATTAATTGAGCACGAACTAGCTTAGACGATCTGACAACATCCAGGCAAGCGTCGTCCAAAACGAAAAAGCCCGTAATGTTATATTTTACGGGCTTTTAACTGGCGACGCTGATGGGGCTCGAACCCACGACCTCCTGCGTGACAGGCAGGCGCTCTAAACCAACTGAGCTACAGCGCCACGTTATTTTCATGCGTGTTTGCGCTCGTCTGGAAATTCAAAATTCCTCGACGTAGCCCCAAAAACCTGGAAAATGCGTAGAACCGCACGGGCACGCGAAATCCGCATCCCAAGTCAATGCGTTTCGCCTCTAGCCGTTCGTCGCTAGACGGTCGCTGGACCGTCAAACGTGCAACTTGCGCGGCCATCACCAACGCTCACTGTGCGCGCTGGTTCCGTTTGCGTTTCCACAGATGCTGAGACGGTATCCGTAACGCTCGGTTGAATTTCGTTGACGCGTTCTCCCAGGCAATTACTTCCGTTAGCTCGACGATTTGATCTTCACTAAACTGCTTGCGCAATTTTTGGAAGAAATCGTCTTCGACATCTTGATCCGACAACGTGATCCTATCGGCATACTCGAGCGCTAAGAGCTCATCTTGCGCGAAGACGTCACCAAGCAGTGGTTGCATGATGACCGCTAACAACTTCTCTTCCGACACACCCAGTTCGCTGGCGACCGCCGCGTTGATGTCCTGTCAGAAGGGGCACTTGTTGAGGAACGCGACACGACGGTTAACTAGGTTATGAAGCTGAGGAGCCAAGAGACCTGACGACGCGAGACCGCTCCACATGGCCTGCACTCCTCTAAAGATCGAGGGGCAACGGGCATGGACTGCATGAGGCAGCAGCGGAGCGCCCCAGCGCTTTCGCTGGGCTCCCAAAACGGCCCTCACGGACGCGTCCGCGGTTTCGAGATCAACGGGGGCGATGCGCTGACTCATACGATAGGGTATTTCACGGGGCACCCTCTCCTCTCGTGTGGACAATATTGACCTTCTCTGCGTTGGATGGCGCAACTTGCCGCTCCCCTTGTGAGGCACCGGGCTCAGATCATAGCCCCTATATATAAAGGAAGCTTTTCAGAAGAAAGAGCTGCCCGCGCGGTGAGGGCATTTCACCCGCGACACGCGGCCCAGCTTTTTGGTCGCCGGCCGGCCGTATGTACTTTCTGACGAATTAGAGTACAAAGCGCCCACCGTTCTGTTGCGAGTTGGCGATTTCATGAGAAAGAGCGGGATATAATTGCGTAAAGCAAGTATTGTTTACTCTAACAAGCAAAACGTTCTAAAAACCCCTAAAAATGTCACTGCGACGCCCATTCTAAACTCAATCATATGCAAGAGAAAATTCCGAGTAGAAACCAAACCATCGCAGGAGCGCAGAATACGGTGACGGCTAAGGACGGCGGGGCCCACATGCACTTCGTGCTCCGAGCCTCGAGCCGAGGCAGAGGTTGGTCTGGTCTCGACGCTGACTTAATCGATACGCCAGGCGGACTGATACAACACTCCGTGGCGCCACAGTACAACGTGGGGATGCACATCGGCGCACCTGTAATGACCACCTGGTCTCATGGTGGCCTGACCCAACGCCGGCTTCAGGTTTCAGGCGACATACACATCGTGCCTATGGCTGAGTTCCTTCCCGCTTGGGAAGATGACGGGCCGACCCGGTACCTAGGAATCAGCTTGACGCCGTCGCTCATGCGGTTGGCTGCCGATGAAATGCAGCTGAACTTCGATTCTTTTACGTTGCCGCCGCAAATGCAATTGCGAGATGAAAAGATCGAGCATATAGCTCTCGCGATAAAAGCAGAACTTGAAGAAAAGGACACGCACGACCGAGTCTACGCAGAGGGGTTGGGATTGGCGTTGGCCGTCCACCTGCTGAGAAGATACGGACGAGGACAGTCAAACGGTGTCAAGCACGGGTTGACGCATAAGCAATTGCAAAGTGTAAGGGATTACATACTCGAGCACCTTGTACAGGATCTTTCGCTTTACAAAATCGCGTCGATCACCGGCATCAGCGCTTCTCACTTCAGGGTGCTGTTTAAGCAGAGTATTGGTTTGCCCGTGCACAAGTACGTCATTAAGTGTCGCGTTGAACGCGCCGTAGAACTGCTTTCGAACCGCAGAGTGAAGACTAGCGAAGTAGCGCTAAAATCGGGATTCGCAGATCAAAGCCATATGGCGCGTTGCATGCGGCGCGTCATCGGCTTGACACCGGCGGAAGTGAAGAGAAACGCGAGCTAATCCAGTATAGCGCAATCGTCATCCTATCCTCGTTTACAGCCGAACGTGCGCGACCAATCTCCTCTCTTTTGCTACCCTTACGAGTGAGACCCAATCACCTCGCGAGCACGAAGCGCTGGCGGCTGGCTGGGTTCTTCTCACGTGAAACTTTCGAAGGAGGATGTCAATGAACCGAACGATCCTCCGCATGGCGCTTATCGCGCTGCTGGTCATTTCTGCGCAGGCAACAGGGACACTCGCAGGGACGACCGGTGCGCTGACTGGCTATGCGGTTGTTCAATCAGGCGCGCCAGTCGCGGGCGCCAAAATCACCGCTTCCGCGACCTCACAAACTGCTACGTCGGATACGGATGCGCGCGGTCACTTCGCGTTTCTCTCGCTGTCCCCAGACACGTACACCTTGACCGCGAGCAAAGACGGCTACGAAACCGTCAGCCAGGCTGGGGTCACGGTCACCGCGGACAACACGCGGACGGTCACGATCACGATGCAGCCCACCTTAAAGACCCTTGGTGTGGTAACCACACGCGCCGCAGCTGCGCTCGTCAAGCCTGGCACGACCGCCGACGTGTACTCGATTAACGCGGCGACCTCCGCCAAGGTCGCATCGCTCGGTGGCGGCGGGAGTCTCAACCAAGCATACGCGGCGCTGGCGGCGACCCCAGGCGTCTCGGTCTTTCCAGGTCAGAACGGATGGTTCCAGGCGATCTACATCAGGGGCGGTGACTACGACCAAGTTGGATACGAGTTTGACGGTGTGCCTGTGCTACGCTCGTACGACAACTATCCGACCACCACGGCGAACACGCTCGGGCAACAGGAGCTTCAGGTTTATACTGGTGCTGCGCCCGCCGACGCGCAAGGACAGGGTCTTGCCGGATACATCAACCAGGTTGTGAAGTCAGGAACGTATCCGGGCTTTTCGACCGTCACCATGGGCATTGGCACCCCTACGCTCTACAACGGCTATAACTTCGAAGTCGGCGGCGCGACACCGGACCGCAACTTTTCGTATTACGTAGCGAGCACCGATTCCGCTCAAGACTTCAGGTATGGCGATCAGAACAATGGCGCAAGCCTCCAATCCGAATGGGGCGCACCGTTCGCACGGCTCGCGCCGGCTGGCGGGTGCGCGTCTGCCCCGCTCGACGTCGCGCAAAACTTCTCGCAGTGCTACGCGACACACATTGGACCTGGCGGCTACCTATTAGGCTCCCCTGTAAATACCGCCCTATTTTCCAATGTCTACGACCGTGAGAACGTCATCAATTTACACTTCGGCTTGCCACACCGCAGCGATGCCGGCAAAGACGACATCCAGCTCCTGTACGACACCTCGTACATAAACAACTTATACTACAGCTCGTCATCAGACTGGGGCTTCTCGGACCCGGCATACCAAGCCGCGTACGGCGGGTCGGGATACCCGTATCTCGCTGGCAACATCGGTTTTGGTTATCAGTACCTCGGGGCGGTTGGTCAACCGCTCGCCAACAACTACAAGCAGATGACGAATCCCGTATACTTCGCGTACAACCCGAACAGCATCGGAAACGGGTTGCTGAACATCCCGTTCAACCAGCGCGATGGCGCGGCTAACCCGAATAACATCCTGAAGCTGCAGTACCAGCACAATTTCGGGTCCTCGGCGTACTTCCGCGTTTACGGTTTCTCCAATTACTCGGAGTGGCCGGAAACGTGCCCGATCACCCTGGCCACCAATTTTCATGGGATACTGCCCGTATCAACTACTACGTGAAGACGAACACGAACGGCGGCACCGCCCAATACGGCGATCAGCTCAACGACAAGAACCTGTTGACCGTCCAACTCTCCGACTTCACCGCGGTCGACTATCGCGCGAACGACGAGACGATGATCAACGAGCTGATAGGTCTGAACCCGAACACCGTGGGAACTTGTGGTGCTTCAGGCGGTGTTTGTGTGACCGACCCATTCGCCTATGCGGTCAACAAGAACAACCCAGCGTCGGGCGTGTGCTACGCAAGTGGTAACGCTATTCCGGGTTATACCGGAACGGTGCCGGCAGCCGGTACTCCGATCAGTTGCTTCTCGCCATATGCGCAGACGTTCGGTCTGGCACAGGCAAACGGCGGGGCTCCCCTGCCGACTACCGGCGTCGTGCGGCACGGCCGCATGCGAATGGTGGGTGGCTGAGAACGGACGATACGGCGGCGGTAACTCCGCCAAGCCGAACTTCGGCACGTTCGTCCATCACAGACCAGATCAAGCCGAGCAGCCAATGGTTCATAAACCTCGGCATTCGCTACGACCGGTTCTTGTACAACCTGTCGGACACGAACGCAGTGGCGGGTTCAGCGGACACGCTGGCGCGGCCGTTTTGGTTTAACGCGTATGGCAATCGTATTGCGTGTTGCCGGGCGGCGGACAAATGCCGTTCTACAACACCGCAGACGACAACGGCGTGAACCAGCCCTGCCCGCTCGTCAACGGCATTGCGACGCACCCGGCAGTCGTCACCAACGTGCCGAGCGACTCCGAGACGTTCTGGGAATTCCAGCCGCGCCTTGGCGCGACGTTCACCGCGAACCAGGACAACGTGTTCCGTGTCAGCGCTGGCCGTTACGACCAGGCGCCGAACACGGCCTTCGAGCAGTACAACCTGCTGCAACAGAACCTCCCGTCATACCTCGCCACCAACTTCTGGCCGATCGGCTTCACGAGCACGACCCACACGATCTATCCGCCGACCTCAGATAACTACGATCTGTCATGGGAGCATCAGTTCTCGGGGACGCAAGCCAGCTTCAAGCTGACCCCGTACTATCGCGTGACCCAAAACCAGATCCAGAACTTCTTCCTGAACCAGAAGACGAACTTCGTGTCAGGCCTCAACGTCGGCCAGCAGACGAACGAAGGCGTGGAGTTCCAGCTCAACTGGGGCAACTTCAACGAGAACGGCCTGTCGGCGTTGCTCGCCTACACCTACACGCACAGCATGATCAAGTTCAAGGCGCTGGGCACGGGTGGCACGGTGCTTGACACGATCAACATCGCGATCCAGCAGTACAACTCGTTCACCAAAGCCTGCGCTGGCGTCGCGCCCAACTCGAGCACGACGAGCTTGTGCGGCATCTACGGTGGGAACAATGCACTGGCCACGGAGTTGTCAGGCGTTGCAAACCCATACTTCAACGCACCCGCACAAGCGAGGCTTGATCCAAATGCCAGCTACATCCCATACAGCACAATACCGGGCGGCATTGAAGCAGCGTCCAACTCTTATGAAGTGCCTGACACGCTCGCTTTGGTGCTCAACTACAAGGCGAACAAGTGGGCGATCTCGCCGCAACTGCAGCTAGTTGCGGGAAGCTTCTACGGCGACCCGCTATCCGGCTACGGAGTGAACCCGGCGGATTGTCCTGCTGGCCTCACCTCGTCGGTCAGCGGTGATCCGCGCTATCCATACGGCGGCACGGGCACACCGTTTGATGCCACGCAGTGCACGGGTACGATCGCGATACCCGATCCCTACACGCACGTGTTCGACAGTCTTGGCGGGTTCCATCAGCCTAACCAACTGCTGCTGCACGCCCAGCTCTCGTACGCTGGCTTCGCCGCGCGTCTCGTTCACGGTGAACGTGGCTAATATCATCAACACCTGCTTCGGTGGCAGCGTCGAACCGTGGACAAAGGATGCACCGAAGGCGACCTGCGCTGGTGGCACTTCAGGCAATGGTGCGGGTGGTTACAATCAGCCTGGGTACAACTCACCACTGCCCTACGGCGCGAACCTCTACAATCCTGGCTCGGCGTTCCAACCGATCGTCGAGTTCCCGTACCAACCAAACCCACTCATATCGCCTCTTGAGGCGGTCTTCACGGCGAAGATTAGTCTGTAGCACAACAATCGGACCGGGGCTCGATACCGAGCCTCGGTCCGACTCTTCACAACTGCATAAGAGATACGCTTGCGTGGATCACGATGTGATTTACCTTGACGATCTCGTTGTGAGCGCGGCGATGGCGAAGGCGCCAGCCGATGCCGACCATATCGAATAATTAAACGGCGCTTCCGCGCCAAGCGCGAATGCCATCGTTACTGCATACAGCAACAGCAGAACCCCTGCTACTATTGCTGACACTCTTAACTGGACTCCAACGATAAGCGTCACGCCCAGCATTGTTTCAAGGGCCGTGTCAACCCAAGCTATGGTCGAGGCGGCTGAGGCAGGTAAGAACCAGTTGAGTTGCCCAGTGAATGCAACAAAATGCGCAAAATCGCCCCAGGAGACCCCACGGGCGCCCGGCGGACCCCAAAGTCCAAACCTATCGGCAACCGAACTCAAAAACGTGACGCCGATCGCCAAGCGTAAGAATACAAGAACGACCACACTCCAATTGACCGATTTCATTCAAGTCCTCGCTCACGGCTCGATGGTAGCAACGCTGCCCGCAACCGTCATCTTGAGGGGCGGTAAACCGTACTGGGTGGTTGCGTCTGCGATACGCTTGAAAATGACCTGCGCCTCCGATGCATTAGCAAGCTGGGGAATGCCACTCTCTGTGAGCTTCTTGCCATAGCCGAGATCAACAGCATAGAGCTTGATTCTTTGGAGGCGGTCGCCCGCAAACACTGTCTGCGCGATGACAGTTTGAAAAATAAACGGTTCCGCAAAGCCTCCCGACACATCGAGTGGGGAAGAGAGATCCCAACTCGTGGCTCGCTCAGGATGCTCGAAGACCTCATTTAACACTGCGCGGTTTTGCTGGTACAGATCGTGCGGGAGCGGAAGTTGGATGTCACTCCAAAAGAAGTTTGACAGTCCATAAAAAATAGGGCGGCCTTTGTAAACCTCGATTGGCCCTAAATTATGAATGCCTGTTGTGACAAACTCATCCGCACCAGAATCGATCGCGTTATGCGCAAGTGCGCGCAGGAATCCGGCGGCGAGTTCAGGTTTGTTCGGATCGTCGCAATCCAGCGAGCATTCGTGTGAGTGGATGGTAGCGACGAGAAAATCCGAATTTTGTTTGCCTTCACGAATGCTTTTGTAGATCTCGGCCTGATCCTCGGGGTCCATCACATACTCATAGCCGAATGAATTAGCCAACTTGAAGTTCTGGGTGAAGAGTGAGAGCGACTGAGGTACCTTGGCACAGTTGAGTTTTTGCAAGCGGCATGAAGCCTCGGCGAGCGCGCTCATAAGGTGGCGCGGCACATCGACGTATTGCGTTACGGTGAGTGCGCTGACGCCCGGACGCCCGGGGGCCGCACCCTCTGCGGGAAGGGCCGCTGCGGTAGGAAGGAAGGTCGAGGCAAACGAGACGATCGCGATGCGCCCCTTTCGACTCTCGAAGAATGCGGGCGCACGCGCAAGGCCGCGATCTTCTCCCACACCCGCCCATACGATGTCGGCGTCGTCAAGCCACCGGCTCGTCTCGCGCATGCCTTCGATGCCCCAGTCCTCCGCGTGGTTATTTGCCCGGGAGACGAAATCGAAGCCCATCTTCCTGAGATCTTTTGCGACCGCAGGTAGCGCGCTCAATGTCCAGTCTCCGGCAAACGAATATGGATAGCCCTTAAAGTTTCGCAAGTCGAGAATTGGCGTTTCCATGTTGCCGTAGAGCGCATCGCCTTGATTGAGGATATCCAGCACGGATCTGAAACCTGGTTCTCGATCCGCATATTGGGAGAGCGGTCGCGAGATAATGAGATCTCCGACTGTGGTGAGCGTGAATCCATCGACCACACTCATTTTGAGCTCGGCAGCAAGCGGTCGTCGAGCATCGAGAGCGGAGGCCTTTTTTGCACCCGGGTCAGATGGGTTCACCTGGTGAGCGCCGGCCGGCCCAAAAGCGAGAAGCGCGAGCGCTCCGACCACAGCAATACAGCAAGTGATCGCCTTCATAGCGCTTGGCGCTTCGGCCTAGCCGGCGCGCCTCCTTTGGCGTGATTATTCCTGTTGGAAACGTTGACAACAAATGCTGCAGCGGTCAGTGCAGCGCTGCTGCGATCGAAGGCAGGATTCAATCTCCGCCAACACCGCTCGCGGCAACGATCGCTTCAGCTGTATTAGTGGCAGCGACCTTTCAAAAAATGAACGACCCCCGCGAAGTTGGCGGGGGCCTGCAAAAAGATGTTGCGTGAACTGCCGCGCCGATGCCCCTAGCCAACTCCTCGGAACGACCAGAGATAATAGCATAGCACGATCAGGGAAGAATGAACGGCTAACATGGCAACAATCTAACCACAATCGATGGGAAGCTGTCAAGGATGCTCAACGTGATACAGGATGCTAAACGCGAGAACCAACGCGGCGCCGGCAAACATCAACGGTCGCATACTTCTTAGCGGCTGCTTCCAATCCAGCGTCGTCAGGAAGAGTAAGATCGTTGGTACGAGCACTACGATAGACAGCTGAAAAACATGTGCCGCCGCACCTTCATCCGGTTGAGGCGGCCCAACGCCTCCCCAGGGAAGGACGCAGAGCAACGCTATCAGCGAAAGAACGATGAGCAACACGCCGCTGACACGGTAGATTTTCTGTCCACGATTGCGGTCGAACATCACTTACTTTGTACCACAAAGTAAGTGAGGAATCAAGGTACACTTTGACCGTTCCGCCCTTCGAAATCGTCCTTCTTCATCTCTCGTTCGCTCGATCTGGATATGTCGGACGCATACTAAAGCCACGCGATACCAAATTATGTTTTCTGGAGAGCGAGGAACGCCATGTTTAGCAAGATACTCGTGCCGATCGACGGATCGAAACCCTCGGAGGCCGCAATTGAACTCGCGCTGCGAATTGCGAGTGAAAACAGAGCAGAGGTTGTTTTTGTCCATGCTGTGGAGTTAAACAAAGTGGTCGCAATGACGGGACCGGGGGGGATAGATCCAGGTTTGGCAATCGACGCGGCGTGCAAGGCCGGGAGCGCTATCTTAGACGATGCTCGAGCTTGCGCCCAAAAAGCCCATGTCCAAGCATCTTTTGAGCAGCCGGAGGATGAGTGCGTTTCTTCCGTGCTCCAATTGGCGCGCCAGCGCAATGCGGATCTCATCGTCATCGGCAGTCATGGCAGAAGCGGCATCCCGCGGGCGTTCCTCGGCAGCGTCGCAGAAGGCATCCTGCGCCGTTCACACATTCCGGTGCTTGTCTGCCATGCCGCACCGGCTGAGCACCCCGACAAACATACGAGCTATGTCAGAAAAGAGGAGCGAGAAATTCAGCGGACTATTGTCTAGGGCATGAAAAATACCCCGGAGCCGGGTCAATTTTCGTTGCCGGCCACAATCAAGTTTGTCAGCATTCTGGGCGCCGCGCTTGTCATCGTGTGGCTTCTCATGTTCCACTTGCTGTTGCAACGCTGGTAGGCTAGGAGAAGCATGCACAAATCAGAGCGCGCATGGATGATCTTTGGCATTGTCACGCTGGTGGTTTTTCTGGGCATCATGGGGGTCGCGGCCTTGCACGACGACATCGCACCGCCGAGCCACATGCAGATTATCGATCCGACGAAAGTGGCTCAGACAGCGCCTTTTGACGAGCCTGGCCTGCACCAAACTGGGGCACACCAATACGATGACTATGTGATCGCGCATATCTTTTCATTCCAACCGTCGACCATCACGGTTCCCGTCGGCTCAACCGTGACGTTTTATGCGACGAGTCCGGATGTCGTGCACGGATTCTTTATTCCGAACACCGCGGTCAACCTCATGGTGATTCCGGGATGGGTCAGTGAAGAGACGCATACGTTTCGCACGGCTGGCACGTATTTGTTGCTCTGCAATGAATACTGTGGCGCGGGGCATCATTTCATGTACGGCTCGGTCGAGGTGCAATGATGGATCAGGCGCTCGTCCAACGCGAAAACCGGCTCGTCATCGCCCACATCTACTTTGCCACGATCGCCCTTATGGTCGGCGCGAGCTTCGGCTTGTTCCAAGCGCTCTCGCGGGCGAGCTGGCTGCACCTGCCCTCCTGGTTTGACTATTATCGAATGCTCACGGCCCACGGCGTGCTCAACGCCATTGTTTTCACCACGTTCTTCATCTGCGGTCTCGCAACGCTCATGGTGTACCGCGCCATCCCGCGCAACCGCTCCCTCACCATCGGGTGGCTCGCCTTTTGGGTCATGGCCATTGGCTCCGCGATGGCTGCCGTCTCGATTCTCTCGGGCAGCGCCAGCGTGCTTTATACCTTTTACGCACCGCTAAAGGCCAGCCCGTGGTTTTATATCGGCGCCACACTGCTTGTCGTTGGGACCTGGATCGTGCTCATCGATCTGGCCGCCAACGCGCTGTGGTTCGGGCGAAATCACCCAGGCGAGCGGCTGCCGCTGGTGGTTCATGGTTCGGTGACGACGTTTGTGATGTGGTTTATCGCAACGCTGGGCGTAGCGGCGGAGATGCTCTTTTTCTCATCCCGTGGTCACTGAATTTGGTACCAACCGTGAACGTTATGTTCACGCGCATGCTGTTTTGGTATTTTGGACATCCGCTCGTCTACTTCTGGATCATGGGCGCGTATTTGATCTGGTACAACATCGTGCCCCGGCTTTACAAGGGAAGAGTTTTTAGCGATTCATTGACTAGACTCACATTCATTCTTCTGCTCTTGCTGTCAACGCCAGTTGGTTTGCACCACGAGTTCATGGAGCCGGGAATCTCCTCGGACTGGAAATGGGTGCACACGATGACGACCTATGGCGTCGTCATCCCGTCGATTCTCACCGCCTTTGCCGTGTTCGCGTCGTTCGAACTTGCAGCCCAGCGTGCCGGCGTCAAAGGATTCTTTGCGACGATCGCTTGGCTGCCATGGAAGAACCCCGCGTTCAGCGGCCCTGCCTTGGGGATGCTGCTCTTCATTTTTGGCGGTCTCGGTGGGGTGATCAACGCCTCGTACGCCATGGACACGATCGTGCATAACACGATGTGGATTGTCGGTCACTTTCACGTGACCGTGGGCGGTCCAGTGGCATTGTCTTTTCTTGGGGTATCATACTGGCTGATTCCGCGGCTCACCGGGCGAAAATTATGGGCGCCGGGCTTGGCGCTTGCGCAAACCTATACGTGGTTCATCGGCATGATGATCATGTCGACCGCCATGCACTGGGCTGGCATCTTGGGGTCGCCTCGACGCACGGATGAGGTTAGTTACTTTGGCTCGACCACTGCGGCCGCGTGGATGCCCGAAATGCACTGGGCCGCAATTGGTGGCTCCATTCTGTTCTTGAGTGTTCTGATGTTTGTCGCAGTGGCCGTGGGCACGCTCTTCACGCCAAAGACGGAGACAGATCCCATCGTTTTCGCAACGGTCGAACCCGAGGCGCTCGTAACCTCTCCCCTCCTGGATCGAATTGGCGTCTGGGCCGTGGTTGCAGTCGTGTTCGCGTTCCTTGCGTATGCCGGCCCCGTCCACGACCTCATCGCCGCCCATCCCTATGGTGCGCCAGGCATGAGAACGTGGTAATCTACACGACTTTTCTCGGGCCTTCATATCCAATTCACACCGTCTGGACCGGCAACGGGATATTGTAGTCCGATACTTATATGAGAAGGAGATACCTGAAATGATTCATCGAGAATTTCACAAGGTTGTATGGCCCCTCGTCGCGGTTATCGGTATGGTTGTAGCCGCTGCAAGCATAGCACTTGCGCATCCAACCATCGACATTGTGGCATCGAACTGGAAGTTCACGCCGGCGAAGATTACCATCCCCGTCAACCAGCCGACCACGCTTCGTCTGACTTCTTCGTCCGGGGTCCATGGTCTTGAATCAAGCGATCTTGGCATCGCAAAAACGACCATCTCCCCAAGCGGCTTTCAACTCGTTACATTCACGCCAACCAAGCCCGGAACGTACGTTCTGCATTGCGCGGTGGTCTGTGGGCCGGGTCATGCTGACATGGCGCTGACGGTTGTTGTAACACCGTGAAGTTCCGGCGCGCGACGATTCTTGTCGCATGCCTCTTCGCTCTCACCTGGGTGATTGAGGCTATGCGGCCTACCCAGGCGATGCCACCTTTTGCGCAGGCGTACGGCATGGATTGCCAGGTCTGCCACACCGTTGTTCCCGCGCTCAACGCGTACGGACGGTACGTGCAACGAACTGGATACTCGTCCTTGGATCCGGCAACGATACGTCATTCAATGCCGATCTGGGTAGGCGAACAGGTAACCTATGATACCGGAGATCCGATGGAGCCCCATTCGCTTATTTGGGGTAATCTCTCGGTGCACGCGGCCGGCTACATCGGTGACGATTGGACGTATCACTTCCACGGCTGGATCCAATCGCATGACGGTTCCGGTTTCTACGATACGATGTGGGTGACGTACAACAATCTCTTGCATCGCGATGGCCACTTGTTTGTCGGCAAGATCGAAGCGCCGGCACCGTCGCCATACAGTCAGTTCTTCGACCTGGCCGCATTCAATACGCCGGCGATCACCGTTGGAGAACATGTGTGGCCCTTCTCCACCAACCGATGGGGAAGTAAGCTCGCCTACACGCATGACTGGTTGACAGCCGAAATTGGTTATCTCGGACCCAGCGGAGACATTGGTGGTACGAACGGCGCGACTGATTGGAGTTCGAGCACAGAGAGAACCGTCCAATGGCGCGTGGTCGACGCGCAAGGATACAAACCGGTTGAGATCGGCGCTTATGGCGGCACCGGAACGTTTCAAACTTCCGATGGACAAATCGACCGCTACAATGGCGCGGCGGGTTATGCCGAAGCGGATCCTACCCGGGGATTCCCTGGCGCGCTGGTTGTCTATCAGCGCGGATATGACGGTCACGCTGGCGCTGATTTAGGAGCTGCAACGTCAACGGCCTACACCGCGGAAGCCTGGGAACCGGTACTGAATAATCAAGTGATTCTGTCCTATCGCAACGAGTACCAAAACGATGGGCTGGGAACCTCAACCCACTTTAACTACGTCAACGCCGTATGGTTTGTGAATCATCACGTCACCGACAGAAACGCCAATGGCTTGATCTTCAACCTCCAGGCATCTCTCAATCAAGGGGCAACGCCGACGTTTCAGGGCCAACTATGGTACGCCACGTCGATCGGTGCGCTGCACTAGTAGTGGAACCCGTCCTCGGCCACGAATGAATGCTCGTGGCCGAGGCTAAAAAAATACTTCTGGTGGATGATGAACCCAAGATCGTTGAGGTGCTGGAACGGTATCTCACCGACGAGGGGTTCATTGTCAGCAAGGCCCACGACGGAGGCCAGGCAGTGGAGACGTTCACTTCGCAGCGGCCGGACCTCGTGATCTTGGATCTCAAGCTACCAGAGATGTCGGGCCTCGATGTGTTCCGTCTCATGCGAGCCGAGGCTGATACGCCGATCCTTATGCTCACATCGAGAACGGATGAAATCGATAGAATCATCGGCCTCGAACTCGGTGCTGACGACTATATAACCAAGCCGTTCAGCCCGCGCGAAGTGGTCGCACGAGTCAAGACCGTGCTGCGCCGCTCCGGGAATTCTCAGCCCCGCCAAGCGCACGAAAGCGGACTGACGAGTGCGGGGCAACCAAAGGCGCCACTGCTCGTCATCGGTGACCTTCGTATCGATCCCGAAAACCATGAGGTATGGATTGGCGGACAAGAAATCTCGCTGACCCCTACGGAGTTTCGCATCCTCGAAGCACTGGCCACCCGCCCCGGGCGCACGTTCACGCGCTCGCAACTTCTCGACGCGACGAGAGCAGACGATCTCGAAGTGTTCGACCGCACACTCGACCGTCACATTGCCAATCTGCGGCACAAAGTCGAGGTCGAACCAGCGAATCCCAAGTACGTCTTAACGGTGTTTGGGGTCGGCTACAAGATGGCGAAGAACCCCCAGGCTTAAGGGGCACACGATGAAAGCAGCAGCACAACTTGGCGAACTGATCCACGAAATGCGCAACGAGCTCGCTGTGGCCAAGGCGAATCTGGAGGGTCTCATTGACGGCAAGTTTGCTCCCACTCGCGAGCGGCTGCTCGGCATCGTTCAAGCACTTAGTCAGCTCGATACGCTCATCGACGACCTGCATGGTGTGAGCCCAAACGTGCAGATGTCGCTGCATCCAAGCCTCATAAACGTCTGCGAACTTTTGGACCATGAATACGCAGCAGTCGAGGCGCTTGCTCGCGCCAAGGACATAAAAGTCTCCATTCATCGCTGTGCAATGCCGTCGCCCCGATGCGCGCAATTTTACGGCGACCCAGCCCGCATCGGTCAAATCGTCAAGAATATTTTGCTCAATGCGATCCGCTACACCCCGCGGGGCGGCACGGTATCTGTTGACTGCGATCATCCAAGCGATCAGTTGGAGGTCCGTATCTCCGACAGCGGACCTGGCATACGCGAGAGCGAGGTCAATGAGGTGTTCCAAGCCGGTTTCCGAGGGTCAGCGAGCGCGGACACCGACGGCTCGGGCTATGGCCTTGCCGTTGTCAAGCAGCTCGTCGAAGCGCACGGCGGTCTCGTGACGGCTTCGGCTGCAAGCTCGCACGGGGCCAGTTTTACGGTTCGACTACCAGGTGTTGCTCCGACACACGAAGGTTGCGAAACATGTTCTGAAAAGGGATTTCCACTGCAGTAACTGTACGCAAGCTCGGCTTCGTCTTAATCAAGGAGTCGCCTGATGATCCGATGCGGTCGCATCATGACGGTCGCCCTCATATTTGCCTGCATTTTTTCCGGGTATTTTTCTTTGTCCGCCGCCAGGGGCGACTCTACGCCGGCTCCCATGCCAATGGGCAGCATGCAATCTACCCAAACCATGCAGAATCCCGAGATGCTTCCGGCGACGCCTGTTTCGGGCACACAGTGGTCAGTATTCAATCACCGGGGCGCCGGTTTTTTTCTTTTCTTGTGGGGATTGACCGGGCTGATCGCCGGCTTGCAATGGCCGCGCCGCACATGGGTACGTTTTGTGCCGCCCCTCATGCTGTTCGGGCTCGTAGAGTTCCTCGTTTTGCGCAATGATCCGAAGACTTGGCCGAATGGCCCTTACGGCTTTTGGGTAAGTTTTGCGGATCCTTCGGTGCAACAGCACCGAACTTTTGTGCTTCTTCTGCTGCTGCTCGCCATCATTGAATTACTTCGCGCCGCGGACCGCCTATCGCCATTGCTGCGCGTCTATGCCGTTCCAAGCCTCGCGGTTTTTGGTGCCATTCTTCTTTTCTTCCACAAGCACGGAGGGCCGGAAACGCAACAATTAATGCAGCACATGACCAGTCCAGCGATGGCCTCCAACCCCGTTATGAAGACCCTGATGGCCTCCATGAGCGAGGTCAAGCACGAGCACCTGTGGTTCTCCGTTGTGGGCTTAGGATTTGCGGCGGCTAAACTTTTAGCTGATGCGGGAATCTTAAAGGGTCGTCTTGGCGCGACGCTGTGGACCTTTTTCGCAATGGCGCTTGGAATCTACATGCTCGGGTACACGGAGTAGCGCTACGCACCCAGCTTGACAGACGGACGCTCGTCCTTTCGTTCTCGCAAGAACTTGAAGAACTCGACACCCTCACGCAATCGCCGCTTCATGACTTGCGGATCGCGCAGCATGCCGCCAAAGAGCGAGAACATCTTGCGCGGCCGGAAATAGAACTTGCGATAAAACTCATCGAGCGAGTTGAATATCATCGTGGAGCTCAGGCCGGGATAATTGAGCGCCGCAGCCTGAATGCCATGGTTATCGACCAAATCGCCCCTCTCCACGCGCAACCAACCCTGCTCTTGCGCTTGGCGATAGAGTTCGGTACCCGGATACGGCGCCGCGAGTGACACTTGAATCGTCTCTGGTTCGATCTCGCACGCATAGCGGATGGTCTCGCGGATCGTCTCTGGCGTCTCACCGGGAAGTCCAATGATAAACGTGCCGTGGATCGTTATCCCCAGTTCTTTCGCGTCGCGCGAGAACCGTCGAGCGATATCGAGGCGAACACCTTTCTTGATGTTATTGAGGATCTGCTGATTTCCGGATTCATAGCCGACGAGCAGCAGACGCAACCCGTTCGCCCTTAGGATTTCCAGCGTCTTACGCGGAACGATCGCCTTTGCGTTGCACGACCAAGTGAGCCCCAAACGCCCGAGCCTCCGAGCGATTTCTTCGGCTCGCGGGAGATCGTCGGTGAAGGTATCATCATCGAAGAAAAACTCGCGCACGTGCGGAAAGTATTTTTTTGCCAGCGTCATTTCGGCTTCCACGCTGTCGGCACTACGCACGCGGTAGTGATGGCCACCGATCGTTTGGGGCCACAGACAGAACGTGCACTTCGAGCGGCATCCTCGACCGGTATAGAGCGACACGTACGGGTGCTGCAAATAGCCGATGAAGTAGTTTTCAACCGTGAGATCGCGTTTGTAGACGTCAATCACAGACGGCAGCGCATCCATGTTTTCAATTTTTGGCCGCGGGGGCGTCAACTCGACGCGACCGTTATCGCGATAAGCGATGCCTGGCACGTCACGCAGTGGCGTGCGCGATGCGACGTCCTGGCACGTGTAGTCGAACTCCCCGACTGCCATCCAGTCGACCGCGGGGGCAGCGTTCATCGATGGGAGCGGGAGTACCCCAACGTGCGCACCGACCATGCCGACCATGACCCCAGGATTGTGTTCTTTCAGGCTCGCTGCAAATCTCGCATCGTTGGCGAACGATGGCGTGCTGGTATGCAAAACCACCAATTCGTAGTCCCGGGCGAGCGGAGCAACTTGCTCCACGCTGAGGCCGTCGGGCGGCGCATCGATGAGCCGGCTGCCGGGTACCATCGCGGCCGGCTGCGCAAGCCAGGTCGGATACCAAAAGGACCGAATTTCGCGCCGCGCCTGGTAGCGGGAACCTGCCCCTCCATCAAAGCCCTCGAAGCTCGGTGGATTGACAAACAGGGTCTTCATTATTTCAGCAGACATGGGCGAGGGCTTTCGACTGGGCGGCGGCTCGGACCCGCCACGAACGGCTATTTTCCGGTGGGGCCAGCGTAGATGTCGGCGCGCGTCGCTGGGACGAGTGCTCGCGCGTCCGCTGTCCATTTTGCGAGCAGCATCTGCACGACCCCGAGGCGGCCTATTGCGAAGCTGTGCGCAGAGCCGGCTAGCCAGAAGCGCCACACGTTGTACGTGGAGTCTCCGACGATCGAGCGCGCTGCGGCCTCACTCGCTGCCAGACGCCGAGCCCAGTGACGAAGCGTCTGCGTATAGTGCTCGCGGAGGTTCTCGACGTCTCTCAGTTCGAACCCCGCTCGTTGGGCAGCTTCAGCCATCGCAGGCAAGCGAGGCATTTGACCATCCGGAAATACGTACGTCTCGGTAAAACGCGACCGACGCGGAAAAAAACGCTCGGCCAAGGCACGCACGCCCGTGGCTTGCGCTTCCTGCGCGATGATGCCATGGTTGAGGAAGAGTCCCCCGGGCACGAGGGCACCAAAGACTGCGTGGAAGTACTCGCTCAAGTTGGCGTCGCCGACATGCTCGACCATGCCGACACTCGCCGCTTTATCAAAAGGTCCTAGGGCACCAAGTTCACGATAATCGAGGAGTTCAATCCGGCAGCGCCGCTCGAGACCTTCACGGGCGTTACGAGCCTTCGCATATTCGGCTTGCCGACGACTCAGGGTAACGCCAACGACGCTGGCACCATACTCTCGCGCCGCGAATCTCGCGAAGCCGCCCCAACCGCAACCAACGTCAAGCAGACGCTCGCCGCTTCGGAGCCGGAGCTTTCGGCAGATAAGGTCGTGCTTGTTGCGTTGTGCACGATCGAGGGAATCAGCCTGATCTTGGAAGTACGCGCACGAATACGTCATACTGTCGTCGAGCCACAGAGCATAGAAATCATTCGAAACATCGTAGTGATAGGCGATCGCCTCACGATCCCGCTGCAGCGAATGCACCCGGCCGCGAAGTCTGGCGGGTTGACGACCGCCTTGGAGCGCCGGTTCGCGTGGAGGCGCTGGCAGCTTCGCCGCGAGCGCTGCGATCGCGATCCACTCTTTGGGCGTTCGCGTATCGGCGATTCGGTCCATCACCGAAAGCCCACGCTCGATGTCACCCTCGACGTCGAGATCGCCGCGCGCGACTGCTTCGCCGGCGCCGAGATCAGACGTCCGTCTAAGCAGCGCTCGCAGAACGGCCGGATGACTGAGGAAGATTGTCGCCTCAAGTGGCTCATCCGGCTCGCGCAGAATCGTGCCATCAGCAAGGGCGACCGCTATGCCGGCATGCACGTCGGCGAAGACGCGGCGCACGATCTCTTGAGCTATCTGAACCCCGTCAGCGGGCCGCTGGGGGAGCTTTCTCGCGCCTCGTTCCGAAGCGATGGTCGGCATGCGTAGCGATCTCCGGGGATGATAAGTGCATGGTAGTAGATTCGTTCAGCCTTGTCAAACTTCTGCACCGTATCGCACGAGGAGGCTTTATGCAAATGAAAGCGGGCCGCGTAGTTAGTCTCATTGTCTCCTTCGCGGCGGGCGCCGCCATATTTGCTTGGTGCACGCCGATGCTTGCCGGAACCACTGGCGGCATCAGTGGTCGCATCAGCGATGCGACCACTGCAGCGCCGCTGTCCGGCGTCCAAGTTCACATGATCGCCCCTTCAGGCTCCGCCGGCACGATGACCGATGCGCGGGGTCGCTATACGTTCCTCTCGCTTTCTCCCGACACATATACGTTGAGCGCTGCGAAGGACGGCTATCAGCCGTATTCGCAAAGCGGCGTGACGATTCAAGCCGACGTGCAGCTCAACTTCAACATCACCATGACGTCCGAGGTGAAATCACTTGGACGCGTGGTCGCGCGCACCGGGATCGGTTTGGTGCGACCTGGCCAGACGATCGATCTTTACTCGGTAACACCAGAGGCTGCAAAGGCTGCATTGCCGCTTGCCGGGCCGGGCGGTGTTGATCAAGCCTACAGCGCGCTTGCCGCGGTGCCCGGTATTTACGTTCCACAAGGTCAGCAGGGATGGTATCAGCCGATCTTCATCCGCGGCGGCGATCAAGACCAAATCGGATACGAGTTTGACGGCGTTCCCGTCAACCGGTCATACGACAATGCACCCGAGGCACTCCTGACCAACCTCGGTCAGCAAGAACTGCAAGTGTACACGGGCGGCGCGACAGCAAGCTCGGATGGCCAAGGAATCAGCGGCTATGTGAATCAGGTTGTCAAGACTGGATCGCCCACGCCGTTCGGCTCTCTGACGTACGGTTTCGGCTTTCCGGCCGGCTACCAAAAAGGGGCGTTGGAATACGGCGCAGCTTCGCCGGACGACCGGTTGACCTATTACGTCGCCGGCGCCCTTGCCTATCAATCGTATCGCTTCGTCGACCCATTCAACGGCGCGAGTCTCAACCAATCGGGTTTCTTTTTCCCGTCATTTCAGTTCACGGCAAGTGGTGCTCCCATCGATCTACCTGGCACAACGCTCGGCGCATCGCAGACGCGCGATCGCGAAGCGGTCATCAACGTTCACTACAAAATCCCGCACGGCAGCGACAGCGGAAGTGATGACCTCCAACTTCTCCACGTTGAAAGCGACCTGCATACGTTTACGTACGGGTCATTTGGTGATTTCGGAGGGAAGGCAACCTTCGGGGGCGCGACCTTTGCGTATCCAGATCAGTACATCTACACGGGTCAGGTCTTTGCGCCGCTAAACACCGCGGCGGTCGGTCAGTATCTCTTTCCCGATACGCCAGATGCGGGGCGAAGCTTCCAAAGCACAGTCAGTCTTAATCTTCGCGCGGTTGCAGACAATGGCTTCAGTCTTACGAAGCTGCAGTATCAGCATAACGTCGGCACGCACGCGTACGTGCGCATCTTGGGTTTTAGTTCGTATTCGAATTGGTTTATCAATGACCCCATTCCGGTGCCCTCGACCCTGCAATACATCTTGCCCGAAATCACGTTCGGCGGAAGCATCGCCCTGGCGGATCAACTCAGCGATAAGCATCTGCTCACGCTGTCGACGTCAATCGCCAGTTCGAAGGAGTACCGCTACTCTTCGGGCTTTAACTTCTTGCTCGGTGGCGGAACGACGGCTAACGGACAGATCGGTGGTAATTTTCTCGGCAGCGTCTTGATTGGCAGCTATACAGACGGCGCTCACTGCTACGACCAATCTAGCGGTTTGTTTACGAGTTGTTTTTCATCGGCCTCGCAGGCGACCCTGAACGTCAACTCGGGAGTATTCGATCCGTTCACCACCGCGGGCGCTGGAACGCCCGCAGCGACCAATGGTGCCCGTTGGATCGCAACCGAAAACGGGTTGGGCGGTTTGATCAATCAAGTCAGTCCTATCCTGACTGCCTTTTCGGTCGCCGACCGGTTTCGCCCCAACGATCGCCTGACGCTCGATGCGGGTGCGCGCGTGGAACGCTATGATGACCGCCTTGTGAACGAAGCAGATGGCTATCCGGCGCGTCAATTTTGGATCAATGCTTGGAACCACGAGTTTTGCGTTGCGTCAGCCAATCTGACAATTCAGCAGCGAACCATCGATCCGGCGACCGGCGCGGCGAGTGCGTGTCCGGCGGGAAGCGCCCCGATCCAACTCAGTCTTGCGAGCGATTCGAGCGAATCGAACTCGGTCTTCGAGCCTCGTTTGGCTGCAACGTACCAGCTTTCGGGCGATACGACGCTGCGCGCGTCCTACGGAACGTATGCTCGACCGCCAAATGCTTCGTGGGTACAATACGGAACGGTGCAACAAGATATCGCAACGGCGATGGCCCAAAAATTCATTCCTTACGGCTTCACCTCTCCTCAGCACGACTTGGTCCCGGATGTGTCGCACAACGTTGATTTTTCGTGGGAGCAACGTCTGCACGGAACGGACATGAGCTTTAAAGTGACGCCATACTATCGCGGGACCACGGGACAGTTCGAGAACATCCTGCTCGACACAAGCGGCAACGAATCGGGCGTGAACGTGGGGAGCGAGAAATCGTTTGGCGTTGAGCTCGCGTTTCAAAAAGGCAATTTCCAAAGCGACGGAGTCTCCGGGCTCTTGGCGTTCACCTACGACTATAGCCGTTTCCACTACGCCAAGTTCGCCAGCGGTTTTAATCTGCTCGACCTGATCAATCATCAGGTCCAACAGTACAACGCCTACACGTCTGCGTGTAGCGCGGGCGGCAGCGCAGCGGGTCAGTTGCAATTTGGAAGCGCTGTGTGCGGGAGCACGAGCACGGGCGCCGGGGCGGCCAAGTGCTTCACGCCGGGCGGCGCTCCGGACCCAAGCTGCGCCAGCGGCGATATCCCAAACCCCTATTGGAACAGATCCGTGCAACCGCTCTTCGATCCGAACGGAGCTTACGCGCCCTATGACGTGTTGCCCGAAGAACCGCTCGCTGCGGGCAATGGCTTCGGGCCGCCGGTCACGACGACGTTGCTTGTGCAGTACAAACACGCACGCTTCACGGCAACACCCTCGCTCACGTTCACTTCCGGCACCTTTTACGGGGCACCGCTTGCCATGATCGGCAGCGATCCCGCAACCGCTAACTCGTCGACGCTCCCAATTCCCGACGACTTCACAGGCAAGTTCGACAATATGGGTGCGTTCATGCAGCCCTCGCGACTTACCGCTAACATGCAACTCGGTTATGCGCTGACGAAAGCTGCACAACTCACCCTCGCGATGACTGGTCTGGTCGACGCTTGCCATCAGCGCGGCTATCCTTGGGATCGCACGAATTTTTGCACGTATACAACGCTCCCATTTAGCGTAGCCCCCAATTCAAGTACATTCTCCAGCGCGGCTGGAGATCCGAACTACGCGTTTCCGTACACCGTACAAAATGGGAACAACAACACCCAATTCTTGGGGACAAAAATTCCGTTCCAAGCATATGTGACGCTCCAGGTGAAGCTGTAAGCACGCCTGACCAAACCGATGGGATGACATGTAGTCGCGCGAATTTATTCGCGCGTGCCCAAGTGGTGGTGCTGGTTGCGGGTGTGGTCGTTGCATCGGCGCTCGCGGGATGCACTCGTGGCACTGGCCCGAGCGGCCCGCGGACGTTTGTCATCGCGCAAACTTCCGAACCGCGCACCCTCGACCCACTGCTTGCGAGTGGTCCCACAGCCGAACAAATAGGATCGCTCGTCTACTCCTACCTGGTTCGAATAGACTCGAATGGTCAGCTCGAGCCTGATCTCGCGGCGCGGGTGCCGACCAGCGCGAACGGCGACGTCTCGCCCGACGGAAAAACGATTTTCTACCACTTGCGGCGCGGCGTGCGCTGGCAAGATGGAGCGCCCTTTACCGCTGCGGATGTCGTCGCAACCTTTCGTGCAGTCATGGATCGCCGCAACCCCGTGCCAACTCGCCTGGGTTTCGACCAGGTCGCCGACATCCGAGCGCTCGACGCGACGACCTTGCGAGTGCGACTCCGCGCACGCTTCGCCCCATTTTTGACGTATTTTTTTGAAACCGAGAACTATCCAATTCTCCCAGCGCATCTGCTCGCACGGGTCGCGCCGCTGAGCGGTTCGATCTTTGACGCCACCCCGATCGGCACGGGACCATTTCGCGTCGAGGCATGGCACCGCGGTGACAGTTTGCAGCTCGCAGCGAACGCGGACTACTTTGGAGGTGCGCCGAAGATTGCGCGCTTGCGCATTCAATTTGTGCCGAATCCACAGACCGTCGTGGTGCGCTTGCAGACTGGAGAAGCGGACGCATACCTGGCCGCAGATCCATCCGTGCTGGCCCAGTTGCGAGCGAATCGCCGGCTGCAGCTTCAGATCGTGCCGATCTACGGCTTTCTCTGTCTGAGCATGCAAACGCGCGACGCGGTTTTGCATGACGCGGCCGTTCGCAGGACCATTGCGCATGCGTTCGATTTTCGTCGCGATGTCGCGCTCGCATCGCACGGCATCCTCGACTCCCGAAAAGCCGCGCGAGGTCTCTTCACGTGGGCCTACGTACCTAGGAGTACGCCCAGGTCTTCTGCCAGCTTGCCTTCCAATCTCACGATCTCGATCGAAGGCACCCGCCAACTGGAGCGCACCCTGGCGGTGATCATGCAGCAAGAGGCACGTCGCGCCAAAGTTGCGCTCACGATTCGGACCTATTCCGCGCAGCAGTTTGAAGCCACCTCGACTGACGCTGGACCGTTGGCTTCCGGCAACTATCAACTCGCACTGCACGATATTCTCACGGGTGCGGATCCGGAAACCTCCTGGCTGCTCGCCTGCTCGCAGATCCCACCCGCCGGGTACAACGTGACGCGCTTTTGCGAACCTCAAGTCGATCGAGCTCTGAATGACGCCTTGGCGACGAACGACCGCCTACGGCGCATTCGCGACTACGTTGTCGTGCAAGGTGCGGTGGCACGTGATGTTCCCTTTGTGGCGATCGCGCAACTACGCGAGATCGAAGCCATCCCCGCTGGCATGCGCGGTTTCTCCCCTAGTTTGGAAACCCCGTATTACCGCGTGGAGCGCTGGCAACCCTAACGCGAGCCAAGCGAGACCTCGGTTTTGCGGCCTGGCCAAGGAGCCAAGCATTGGCCGTCTAACGGTCATTGAGCGGCATTGATCATCGGCGCCGCAAAAAATTCCTTAGAGAAATCCGGAGTGAATCCAATGCTAGCTGCAATCGTTTTGGCAGCCGTGACCGCGGCGGCAACCTCGACGCCCGCCGCATCCGGTGGCCAGCCAGTCTACAAGCCGTTGCGTGAAGTCGTGTACAAGGTGGTCGCAAATCTGCAGATCAATGACACGAGCGAATCGTATGGCGGTTATAATCCAGACCCGTCGGGTGTTATCGGCGCTTACAACGCGGCACCGCCAGGCTCCAGCGGCTCGACCGGCAACACCGGGACCGTCACAGTCGACATCATGGCGGTGGCGCCCGACGGCACATTGGGCATTCAGGTGATCGAACAATGGAACGGCATCGCCCGCCCCTCAACCTTTGACGGTACCGTTGCGCCCGATGGGACCGTTCAGTTTCCGCAATCGACGATTCATGACGTGACGCGAGAGTTGCTTTCGTATTTCGGCACTCGATTCGCTCCCTCCGATGGTCTCGACACATCCACGCGCTGGCAAACGAATCAACCGTATATGAACGGCAACGTGACGACTGATTACTCCGTAAGCGCCGTCAACGGGAGCATCGTCACCATTCAAAAGAAGCAGACGATCAAGAATTACGATGTGTACACGGAAGGCACAATTCAATATGAGGCAACCACCCTCGTCCCCGTGTCCGGGCGCCTAACCAAACACATGAGTTCATCGACGAGCGGTAATGCAACGGAAAACCTGTCTGCTTCTCAGACGTCGAGAGATCGAATGCTCACGCTCCGATTCGATCTGGTCTCAGACACGCACGCTTCTCCAGGGGGCCACTAAATACAAAACCGAGCCGGGCTCAATGCCCGACCCGGTATCCCTGCTCTACGGGTTAGCCGCCACCGGGCTTCTTTGAACCGGTGGGCTTCTTTTGTTTTGCGCCACCGTGGTGGGTGACAGTTTGGGGATGATTCGTCGCGCCACCGGGATTGGCAGTGTAGGCATTGTTTGCGGGAGCAAACTTCCTCCACGGATCCTTTGCGCTCGGGCTAGCGGGCGCGGCAGCGCCTACTCCTCGGGCACCCACCCCTGTTCCCACCGGCGCATCGACATGCGCCGCTGTACCGCCTCGGTTGGCGTTGAACCGACCCCAGGCCGAGGATGGCGCCGCTCCTTGGGCTGGTGCGCTCCCGGTGGACTTCGTCTGGATTCTATTGCCGGCCGGCAGCTTCGTTGACGCCCCGTTTGTGGGATAGACGCGTGTGTTGGAGGCTTCGATTGCTTTCTGTTGCGAATCGAAGGATGGTGGTAGCTTGGTCGGCGCCGAGAGTCGCGCAAAGTGTGGCGAGAGCGGCGCCGCGACTACAGCGTGGCCCGGTTCGACTTTGGTGAACGATAGATTTTGCCGGGTCGGCACGATCGGCACTGTGCTCTTGACGAGCGACACCGAGCGGAGATCTGCCGGATGGACCGCCACATAGTGATAAGAAGTACCATCGGTGAAGTTCGAATGCGACACGACGGCCACTCCGCCCGTCACGAGCGCGTTGCGATAGATGTGCGTGACGTTGACGTTCGTGACGTTCACGTTGGTGATGTTGATAACCGTGCGATTGACGATCGTTGGACCCCACCATGGATGGAATGGCTCGTATGGGGCAAGCGGTACCCAGCCGACGTTGCCGAAAGCAAAGCTGAAGCTTGAGCCACCGCTGCCGAAACCGAAGAACGCAACCAGCGCTGGCCGGTACACAGGGCGAACATATACTGGGCCGGGATACCAAGCCCACCCGTAGCCACCGGTGTACAACCAGCGACCGTAGTGGTAAGGCGCCCAACCCCATGGCTCGTAGCCAACCCAGGTCCAGCCGTAATACGGTTCCCAAACCCAACGACCATCGTGATAGGGAGCCCACCCTGGAGCGACTCCGTAGGGAACCCAAACGTTGCCATAGTTAGGTTCCCATACCCAATGGCCGTCTGCGTTCAGATCGTCTGCTCCGACGATGTCGGAATTGACGTACTGATCGCTGTAGGCTTGCTGCGCATATTGATCGCGTTGTGCGTTCCATGAATCAAAACCATCGTACGCCACGACCGCGACCGGTCGAATGACCGGATTGGATGACGTTCCGCTGATGACGACGGTAAGTCCGGCGCCGATCGTCTGCGTGCCCTGCGGCGCTAAAAGATCCGCGCTACCCGAGCGAACGGTAAACGTCGTGCTCCCATCGCTCGCGACGGAAACGCGGTACTGGCCCGCGACGTTCGGCCGAATGCTAATCGAAGGGGTGTCCACTTGAGGATCGGCGACGTATTTGAACATGCGCAACTCGATCGTGCCGGCAGCCAGCTGCAACGTCTCGTTGTTCGCATCGAGTTGCGTGAAACGCAGCTGCGAGTTAGCGCCCATGCGAACGAAATCGTTCGCATCGAGCTGTACTTCGGCGCGCGAATCGCCAGCTGGCGTGGATAGATAGTCGCCAACGTTCACCGGCGCATTGATGCTCGCTGCCACCGTGTCGCCTGAATCGCCGCGTTGCATGGCGACGTTGCCATGCAAGACGCTGATTCTCGCAACGCTGGCGCCAACATCGCTTGTGTCATCCGCTTGTGCTTGCGTTGACAATGCGGCGCAGCACCCAAGGGCGATGCAAAAACTCAAAGAAAGCGGGAAGATTTTCCAATTGCTCTTCATGTATTTGTTTCGCATTTCAAAAGGACCTCACAGTGGTTTTCGGATTCGTCTACCAAAATAGTATCCCGATAGCCAGATCTTAGCGTGAAAATTATGTGAGAACTAGCACACTGTTGTCCTAACGCAAGCGAAGGCGCTAAGAGTTCCGAGAATCTCGGCGATTTCTTAAAGCTTGATGAGAATGGAGCGAAGAGGTTAGTGTTTGTGGGCCCGTGCGTAGCGAAACAAAATTGCGGTGAGCGTTGAGGGATCGGCGGCATCGGCTTCGTTGAGGTTGAGGGATTGCGACGTTTTTGCGTCCGGGTTATTGCCGGGATTCATGCTCGTGAGATCGATCAGCGGTTTTGAGACGGTCCACGGTTCCGCGTTCGCCTGATTTGCAAAGTCAAAGGTCATCGGGGTTGCTCCGGCGTCGAATTGGCTCATCGGTGGGAGACCCAAGAGCAACTCGATCGTGCGCAAGACGCTCGAGGTCGTGTAATGCGTGTGATCGACGAGGCCCCGCTTGATAAGACCGCCGACGATCAACGCCTCGGCGCGGTGGTCGCTCACATGATCCGGTCCAGCTTGTGCATCGTCCTCGACGCTGAAAATGATGGTATTCGCCCAATATGAGCTGTGACTCACGGCGTCCACCAGGCGTCCGACTGCATAGTCATTGTCCGCCAGCATTGCGTATGGCGTCTTGTAACCGGGCTTGGTCGCCGCGGTATGATCGCTCGGAAGTCGAACGATTTCCAGTTGCGGCAACTTCCCGTTGGCGACGAACTGGCGAAACTCGCGCAGCCATTCTTCTATCCGCTCCTGATCCGAGTGGCGAAGATCGAACCCCCGGTAATTCGGATCGATCAAGCCATCCAGCGACGGATCGGAGGGGGCAAACGGTGCATCGCCGCCCAGCTTGAGAAATTCTCCATAATCGCGAAAGGTCACGCCGTGATCGCTGGCATCGTTCCACAGGTATCCTGCTCGGGGCGATGCTGGCCCGCGTTCCTCGAAGTCATACGTTGGCCGTCGGCCGGAGTATTCGGGGGGCCAGAACTTCTCAACCCAATCGCTTGCGTAGGCGGCCGTGCTCCAATTATGGCCATCCGCGCTAACAGCTGCGTCCGTGTCGAAATTATCCAACAGGACAAATGACTGCGCGAGCCGGTGGATATTCGGCGTGATGCGCCTGCCGAAAATCGTCAGATTCGGATCCCCATTACCACGCTGATCGTCACCTAACACTTCGTCGTACGTTCGATTCTCCTTGATGATGTAGATAACGTGCACGTTCTTCGGCAACCCAGCAATCATCGATGACTTTGGTTTGTACGGGGAGTTGAGGCGGACTTCAGCGAGTCCCGCGACCAGGCTCGCCCGATTTGATAGGGGCAGCATTTCGAGATCGCCGGTTGCAAGCGCGGCCACGTAGTAACGTTCGTCTCGTGGTGCGCCATGGGGGATGACGTCGGAATGCACGTACAACGGGTTGGAATGGCCCGACACACCCTTCCCATCGAGAACGTAAATTTTCTGGCCATCCCTGGACACGGCGACGTCTGTCGGATACCAACCTGTCGGAATCGCACCGAACGCGGTGGGGGTGCTGGTCGTTAAGTCCACGGCGACGACCGCGTTGTCGCCTGCATCCGCAACAAAAAGCGTCGTGCCGTACGGCGACAGGGCGAGGCCATTTGGGGTTGCGCCTTCCAGTGCGTGCGGATAAATGCTCGCATCGATGGTCGCGTGCAGTGCCTGCTTCTTCGTGTCGATCTGGGCGACGGTATCGCTGTTGGCGCATGCGACGTAGAGTTCCGCACCATCGCGAGACAATAATTCGGCGTTGGGGTGTTCGCCGACGGTTATTTCTTTCTCGAGTTTCCCATTGCGCGCGCTCACAACCGAAACTGAAGACGACGCCCAGTTGCTGACGTAGAGCGTCTGGTTGTCAGGAGATAGCACGACCGCATATGGCGCTCTGCCGACCTTGGTTGACCAGACTTGGTTGCCTCGGCCTGCGTCGATTGCGACGAGCTGATCGGCGTCGAGCTCGGCGGCGTACAGCATGCCACGCGTTGCCGCCAGCCCAGAAACCCAAAGATCGCCCGTGCCGAGCTTGATGGATCCCGCGGTTGAAAGGGCTCCGCTATCTCGCGCTATCTTGTAGCGCTCGATTGTGTTGCCGTTCGCCGTGGATGCATACAGCAATTGTCCTGAAAACGCCAGGCCATAGAAGGCGCCTGGGACCGGCAAATTCGAGACGACTCTGCCGGTTTGCTCGTCGACCAAAGAGATGGAAACCGCTCCGTAACCACCAGTCGTGATCGCGAGCCATCGACCTGAGGGATCTTCGACCATGTGGAGTGGCAGCGTGCCGAGCGGTGCGATCGAACCAGCCGGCGTCACCTGCCAGCCATTTGGAAGCATCACGCTCGAGGCGGCAAGCAGTGATGTGCTCGGTGACAGCAACACAACCGCTGCCACGAGAAACTGTATTCCTCTTACCGCCAGGCGCACCGGAGCATAGTTGTGCGCGCACCGGTGCTGTGCCTTGTCGAACAGCCGGGATTCAAGGCGAAACAAATGGAATCGCGCCAGCAATGAGCGTGCCTCCCTTTGGGCCCTCGAAGCCAACCGATTTTTTGGCAAACGAGCGAACGTTTCTGGCCTATGTCAGAACGTCGCTGTCTGTTATGGCCTTTGGGTTTGTCATCTCTCGGTTCGGGCTCTTCCTCCGGATCCTTCCCGGAGAAGCGACGGTGCCATCTCCTTTGGGCAGCGAGCGTTTGGGATTGGCTTTTGCGGTGTTTGGATGTCTGCTTGCGATCTTCGGGGTCTGGCGCTTCTACTCCACGACGCGCGATCTAAGCAAGGATCAATTTCGTCCAAGCAGTGCGAGCAACCTCATTGTCGGCGTGGCAACGTCTCTTTTGGGCATCGCAGTCGTCCTCAGCCTGCTCAAGGTCCTGTAGTCGCGAATTTATTCGCGCGCGAATGCTTTGCGCCGCCGTAGGATCTCGCGATGCAGCCCCTCTTGCCCGCGCTGCATCGACCACTCGTGGTTGTTCGCCAGAAAGGGCCGCACGAGTGGTGACATAAACCGCAACAGGGGCTTCTCCAAACGGACGCGCCATTCGTACTCAACGTCGACGCCGCCGTCTCGTTCCGCGAGTCTCCAGATCCCCGTGCCGATAAGATCGCCGGTCGAGGTCAGCGTAGAGCCGTTGGGATAACGCTGCTCGACAACGGTATAGGTAAAACGCAAAGTGTACGGCAACCGCGCGCGACACTCGCAGTACGCAACCTGACCCAGAGCATGTTCGGCACCGGGCTTTTGGATGGTCACTGATTTAAAAAGATCGGGCCACCAGCGTGGCAACGAAGCCGTATCCTCGAGGATGTCAGCAACTTCGAAGATTGTTGCACTATCGAAGCGCCACGGCGTTAGGAAATTATATTCTTGCGCCATGCGGAGACGCGCGAATAACTTCGGGCGACGACATCAGCTGTGTGCAGAGCTTGCTTCCTGGAGCGCAGCGCGAACCTGCGCTTCCGACATCTCTCCAACCCGGTACGCTGCGACCGTGCCATTCGGCGCTATGAAAACGTGCAAAGGGAGACCTAAAAGCCCATAGTTACCGCCGACGTCCCCGCCGCTATCGAGCGTCAATTTGTACGCGAGCTTATACTGCTGCGCAAATTGTTTGACTTTGTCGGCGGACTCAAGTTCATCCACGCCGATGACCACCACATTGCGTTTTGCGAATTGCTGCGAAAGTTTTGAGATGTACGGTACCTCTTCTTTGCACGGCTGACACCAGGTCGCAAAGAAGTTGAGGTAGACGGCATGGCCCTTCAGTGAATCTAGCGAAACGGTGCCGCCGCCATTCACTACGATGGGCAGCGAAAAGGCCGGCGCGGGAGATCCCACATGTGGCGGGGCTGCCGCCCAAACGCGCCCCGCGAGCGCGAGCGACGCGACGACCAACCCGAGAGTCGTGAATAAATTCACGACACTACATCTTAGTTTTGCGGGTGTTGCTGTAACCATGCGTAGGTCTTGTTGACGTTGGTCAACGGGCTCCAATCGAAATAGCTGAAGAGTATCTTACCGTCTTTGCCGATCACAAACGTTTGACGTTTGGCAAGCGTCAAGGATCCGATGCCGATTTCGACACCGTAAGCTTTGATGACCGTACGGCTCGCATCGCTGACGAATCGTTGCGGTGCGGGCGTTTTCTGTTGGAAATCAGCGAGCGTCTTCACGTCATCCGGTGAAATGCCGACCACTTCTACTCCGAGCTTTTCAAAATCCGCCAACCTGGCGGCGTAGGCTTTCGCCTCGATGGTTCAGCCAGTGGTAAACGCTTTGGGGAAGAAATACAGCACGATGGCGTGCTTCGCTAGCGCGTCTTTGAGGTTGAACGAGCTCACCTTGCCGCCCAGCGTAGAGTCGGCGGTGAAATCGGGTGCTGTGTCTCCAACCGAGAGCGCGCGGGCTGGTCCTGCGCTAGCAAGAACCGCTATGGCTCCGGCCGTAACCCCTATCAACAGCCAAGGAAATCTCATGCATGCTACCTCGGAGGCAAACCCTGTCCGAGGGTTATTCGGACTAGTGAATGATCGGGCCTGTTTTGACGACCTCAAAGGCGCTGCCGGGAACTGTCTTAAGCTGGTTCAGGTCGTTGTCATTCCAATTTGTGTTCGTTTCGCCGGTAATGAACCAGTCAGAACCATTGTCGGCCACGATCATGCCATACTTCTTCAACGCAACGAGCACGACTTTTGATTCGCCCGTGAAGTGCGAAATGTCATAGCTTGCTTTCAGGCGCACGCGAAGCCCCATCGGCGGGAGGTTCGAATTCGTCGAACTGCTCGCCCAATGGGTTGCCGGATGAATAAAGCCTTGCTGGGTTTGATGTACCGTAAAGCGCAGTGCGTGATTGATCGCGCCTTGCTGCACTTCGTAGTAGCGGACGAGGCCCGCGAAGATCGGCAAGCCGGCAGCATCGGCTGAGGTCCATCCATCGGGGCGCAATGCATCCGAGTTAAAATGGAAGATCGCGCCCGAGCCTGCATCCCAGCCTGGGCCAACATAGAACGAGTAATAGGTTTCGTAGAGAACGCAATTGTCGCGATCGATGACGAGCACGTGCCGGTCACCGGTTGAACCATTGCCACCTTCCACGGGTGCGTTTGCAGGAAATGGATAGGGACCAGGGTCGCTTTGATCGCCGTACTCCGTGAAGGTGATGGGCACTTTCGCTTGCGTTCCAGGCACCGTAACGTATGGGATCCCGTACGTCGGATTCGATCCGAAATCCGGATGCAGATTCTTGGTCGACGCATTCATACTCGCGAGATAATTCGCAGAGTTTGGGTCCACCGGATAACTTGAGATGTCGGTGTTCCAGGGATTATCCGATGGAAAGACCTGGCAACTATCGATCATTGGTTCCGCGGGTGTCGTACCAACGGGGGTCGGTGATGGCGATGGAGCGGAGCTGGGAGGGGGTGTTCCAGTGGGAGGACTTGTTGGTTCAGGTCCAAGGGGACCGGGAAGCGCGCTTGACCCGCCCGCGCACGCAGCGACAAAGAGCAGCACCCCAATCAATATGCCTGCGGCCCACCACCTCATAAACTAATAATTCGGCTAGTCGACTGGCCTTAGATGCTTGTCACGAAAGTGCGATGGGGAACACAGCAAGGGGCGCCTTTCCAGTCGCCCCCTACAAATGCTAGATAGGGTTAGAGATGAGCGGTGACGCGTTCCGGGAGCGGGCCGACTTCTTCTTCCTCTTCTTCGTCTTCTTCAGCGAGTTCGAGCATCCGCTTCTGGCGACGCTCGTGGAAGCGCTCCATCCATCCGACCAGTCCATTATAAATGACCGGAATGAGGAAGAGCGTAAGCAGGAGCGAGCTCAATAAACCGCCGATGATGACGGTGCCGATCGACTTGCGGAACTCTGCGCCTTCGGTGATGCCGAGCGCGAGAGGTAGCATGCCGAAGATCATCGATGCCGTGGTCATAATGATTGGCCGGAACCGGACCGAGGCTGACTCTCGCATGGCTTCCGCAATCGAAAAGCCGCGCTTGCGCAGCGTGTTGGCATAGTCAACGAGCAGGATTCCGTTCTTGGCCACGAGCCCGGTGAGCATGACGATACCGAGCATGGAGAATATGTTCAGGGTCTGTCCTTGGAAGTAACGCACGTTCGGCAAGACGTCATGCAAAAGATTGATGCCCGTCAGCAGAAACGAAATTCCGATAAACGCGAGCGGCACAGTGAACATGATGATGAGCGGCGCTAAGTAGCTGCGATAGAGAATCACGAGCAGCATGTAAATGAGCACGAAGGACGTGAGCAGCGCGATGCCGATCTTTTGCATAGACTCGGTGAGCAGCTGACTGTCACTGCCTTCCGCTTCTTTCAGGCTCACCCCATCAGGCAAGAAGTGTGGCTGCTTCAACGCTTCATCGATCTTGTTCTTTACCTTGCTGATCGGCGCGCCGTTCTTCGTATCGGTGCTCACCGTCACGATACGCTGACGGTCCTCGCGGGTGAGCTCGGTCGGCTCCTGCATCCACTTGAAGTTGGCGACTGAACTCAGAGGTATGAGCATGCCGTTAGCAGCTCGAACCGTGACGGCGCGCAGTTGGCTTTCATCATTGCGCGTTTCGGGCGGAAGCTGCACAATCGCATTGACCAGACCCTCGGGCATGCGCACCTTTGTCGCAATGACACCGCCAATCGCAGCCCGCGCAGCGGTGGCGGCGTCCTGCGGAGAGACGCCCAGCAAGGCGGCGCGCTCGCTATTGATATCGATTTCAAGTCGCGGCCCGGCAATCTGCGTCGTTGTCTGCACGTTGTTCGAGTCGGGAATGGTCGCAATAAAATTCTTGAGCTTGTTGGCGCCAGCTTCGACTGCTTCGCTCGATGCGCCAGTCAACGTGTACTGGATCGGCGCATAGCCGCCGTTTTGGCCGTGCGAAGCCTCAATGAGTCCGCCCGGCACAAGGTAACCAAGCTTCGTGACCGCGGCGATCACTTGATCTTCGTTGTGCCGCTTCTTTTGGTCGAGGGTGACGAACATTTCCGCCACTTGTCCGCCGCGCGTGCCCGACTTGTGTCCGGCCGTGCCATTGACGCTTTGGACACCATCCATCTTGAGGACGGCATCCTCGAGTCGCAGCAGACCGGACTCGGTGACGCCGATTGGCGTTCCGGGCGGATACGTCAAGTCGACGATCGCGAATCCCCAATCGGTTGTTGGTTGAAATTCAAAGGGAACGATCTGCGCGACAATCGGCACGAAGGATAAAAAGACGAGAGCGAAACAGCCAACAATGACGATCCATGGGCGCTTCATCGCCCAGGGCAGCGCGCCGTCATGATATGCCTTGCGCACGCCTTCAAACCAGTTGCCAAAGGCGTTGATGAACTTAGCCCAACCCGAAGCGGTCGCCGAGCGCAGCGGCCTCGGTCGCTTGAGGAGCGCCCAGTGCGCGGCGAGCAATGGCGTTAACGTAAAGGACACAAGCAACGAGAAGAGCGTCGCGACCACGATGACAAGCGCAAACTCGCGCAAGAACTCTCCAACGATGCCTGACATGAACGCTATAGGCGCGAACACCACGACGTCCACGAGCGTAATGGCAATCGCCGCGTTGCCGATCTCTGTCCGCCCGTCGATCGCGGCTTCCTCGGGCCCTTTACCCATCAAACGGTGACGCGTAATGTTTTCGAGCACGACGATCGAGTCGTCCACCAAGATGCCAACCGTGAGGGACAGGCCCATCAGCGAGAGCAGGTCGATCGTCATCCCCATGACCCACATGACGAAGAACGTCGCCAAGATCGAGGTGGGTATGGCGATCATGACGACTGCCGCGCTGCGCAGAATATGCAGGAAGAGCAGCAGCACGATAGCGGTCAGCAAGATGCCTTCGAAAAGATTCTGCAGCACGCCATTAATCGAGTCGTGCATGAAATCGGCGGATGCCTGCAGTTCCTTGAAGTGAATCTGCGGGTACTTCTCCGCGAGGGTCTTGAATTCGGCGCGAGTGGCGGCGGTTGTGTTCTTCGTGTCGCTGTTCGCATCGCGCACGACCTGCAAAATAATGCCCGAACCGCCGTTCAAACTCGAGATGAGCCGTTGGTCTGCGAATCCATCGATGACCTTGGCGACATCGCCGACCTTGATTTGCCCATTCGTCTGGCCCGGCAACGTCAGCGGCAGCGCCGCGATTTGATCGGCGCTCCGAATGTCCGCACGGACGCCCACCGTTGTCTCTTGAAACGGCTGGTCCATCCGACCGCCAGGCAAGCTCACGTTACCGACGCCTACCGAGTTGCTCACGTCGAGCAGCGTGCCTCCCACGCCGTTGAGCTGAGCCACATCCGGCTCGATCGTGATTTGTCGGTCGTAGAGGCCGCCGGCTGAAGCGCCGCCAACGCCCGGGACGTTTCGAAGATCCGGGATGAGCTCGTTATTCACGATATTCGAAAGTTCGATGGGCGTGAGACTGGGTGCACTCACCGCTTCGATCACGATGGGATCGCCCGAGGTGTCATTTTTCGAAACGAACGGCGGGTCAAGATCCGATGGCAAGTAGATGCGCGCTGCGTCGACCGCCTGTTGAACATCGTTGGCGGCGAAGTTCACGTCAGTGCCCAAGTTGAGCGTCACGTCCATGAAGGCAATGCCGTCTTCAATCGTGGTGCTGACGTGCTGCACGTGATTGACATTTTGCAATTGGTCTTCAATCGGTTTGACGACCAATCGCTCCATTTCGTCTGGGCTGGCACCGGGATAGTCGGCCTCTATGCTGATGTCGGGAAATTGAACGTTGGGATTGACGTTTTGTCCCATCATCCGATAGCCGACTAAACCAAAGATGGTCACGCCCAGGAAAAAGAGCGTGACAATCGTTGGATTCTTAATGGCAAAGCGCGTGAGCCACATATATACCGGATTATAGCAATGGAAGGGTGAATTTGTTACGAGCGTAGAGCAGTTTTGGTCGTTTTCGAATACTTCTAGATATCTTCTTGGACCGGGTTCAGCATTCTTGTTAATTAATGGCCGCTTTTCCCAGCTGCGCGCTGGACTTTACGGCACGGGCGCGTTCGGGCGCTTCATTATAGAGTCGCTCGCGCACAGCGAGGTGATTCGAGTGTCCGCACTTGCCAGCCGGACGCCACAGCGGGCTTCAGCCGCTGCAGCCGAGCGTGGCATTTCGCGAGTCCACCAAACCTTTAACCAACTGATTGCGGACCCTGAACTTGACGTCATCATCCTAGCCACTCCGCCGGCCGAGCATGGGCCCCAAGCGCTCGCAGCCCTCGGCGCCGGCAAACATGTCTTTATTGAAAAACCCGTGGCCACGACGGTGGAGTTTGCCGAGAGTATCATCGACGTTGCGAGGGAGCGCAAGCTTGTCGCAGCGGTCGATTACCCCATGCTCTACACGCCACTCGTTGAAGCCGTCACGCTCTTTGCAAAATCAAAGCTCGTCGGACCTCTGCTCCGCATTTCCGTCGAAAACATCGCAAGCTCCAAGGGGCTTGACGACAGCCACTGGTTTTGGAACAAAGAACTCTCTGGCGGGATCTTCGTCGAACACGGCGTACATTTTTTCGACTGGTGCGGCCGAATCGCAGGCGACCCTCAGCGCGTGGTGGCTCTCACCTATAGCGGCGAGCACCCTGAAGATCGGGTTTTTGCTGCGGTCGCGCACACCGAGGGAGCATTTGCCTCCTACTACCACGCCTTCGTGACACAGCCTCAGATGGAGCGGACTCGCACGGTTCTTTCGTTTGAATCCGTCGATCTTATCTTGGATGGATGGATTCCCCGCTTGCTCCAACTCCACGGGCAAGGCGCGGCGGTTGGAACAACCACGATTCGCCGTATGATGAGCCGTTCCGTTGCAAGCGTCCCCGACGCGAGCGCTGGCTTTATCTTCGACGCCGGCCCGAAGCAAGCGCTCTATGCTTCAGCCGTGCGCGCAGCAATCGAAGACATGGTGCGCTCGATTCGCGAACCAGGCTATGTCGCACGCAACGATGTTCGACGAGCTCTCCCGAGCCTTCAAGTTGCGCTTGCCGCGCGTGAAGCTGCCAGGATCGGCAGCTCCGTCAACCTGGTGTCGGTGAAAATCTCAACGCTGCCTTGATTTCGTCAGGTGCAGGCTTTCCTAGCAGGAGTTTGGGGAGGTCGGCCAATCCAACAGGATGCGAAACGATACCCTGTACTTTCACGGTGCCGGCAGCAAGCAGCGCGACGGCTTTTTCCATGGTGAAGGGGTTGATGTTGGAAGCGACAAGTCGCAGCTCTTTGCGGTAAAGCTCGTATGGCTCGATGGCGACTTTGACTCCTTGCGGGGAGACGCCGAATAGCAAGATGTCTGCGCCTCTGCGCGCGAGACGCACCGCGGTGAGCAGCGCTTCGGGATTGCCGCTGCACTCCAAAACGAGATCGTACTCCTCGCTATGACTATCGTGCTCCATCATCTCGGGCGTGTAGACCTCATCGGCGCCCAACGATTCAGCGAGATCGCGTCGCACGGCGGATGGTTCCGACATCACGACGGACGCCGCACCAATCTCTCGCACGGCTTGCGCCGCGAGCAACCCGATGCTTCCAGCGCCGAGAATCGCCACCGTACCTCCGGATTGGACTTTCACCCGCTCTAAGCCATGCACCACGCAAGACAGAGGCTCGGCAAACGCCGCTTCATCCAAAGCGAGCGAGTTCGGGATTCGATAGAGCTGTGATTGTGGCACGAGCACCTGGGGTGCCATGCCGCCCGCACGCGTGACGCCGATAGCGCTGAGGTTCTCGCAAAGGTGAACGTCGCCGCGCCGGCATGGCGTGCACTCGTGATCGGCGATGTTCGGATCGACTGCCACCCGGTCGCCTTCATTGACCCGATCCACACCGCGCCCCACGGACACAACTGTACCGGCAATCTCATGACCAAGCACGTTGGGGTATTTCGCAGGATAGGTTCCGTCTGCGATGTGGCGGTCAGTGCCGCACACTCCACATGACGCGACCGCTACGACGGCATCGTGCTCGCCTGGACTCGGATCTTCCCAATCGCCAATCGAGACATCCTTGGGCCGGTGCGCGATCAATGCTTTCATAGAGCCCATCTTTGTCCAACGGGTTATGTAGTCCCGCGAATTTATTCGCGGGAATGTAAAGGTCCGTTGCTACATGACGAGAGAATGCCGCCGCGTGCAGCGCCTTCGCGTTCGAGACGGTTACTTCCGAGACACCAGCGGCAAACCCGTGTATCTTATCGGGGCAAATTTTTGGCCGAAGCGGACCGGGCCTTGGATGTATCGCGATCGCTTTGAATCTAGTGCCGTTGCCTCAGATTTGCGCGAGCTCGCCGCTCTCGGCGCCAACGTGGTTCGAATCTTTTGCTTTCTCCCTGATTTTTTGCCCACACCCGATGTCGTTGACGAGAAGGCTCGTGAGCGGCTTGGTGCCGTCATCGAGCTAGCCGCAAATGCGGGGATGTGGTCGATCCCCACATTTTTGGTCGGCCACATGTCTGGTGAGAATTGGGCGCCCGAGTGGAGCAAGGGAAGGAACTGGTATACGGATTCGCTTCTTCTCGACGCCAGCGGGCTGCTCATCGGATCCATTGCCTCGCACTTTGCGGGAGACGCCCGCATCGCGGCGTGGTTGTTGACGAACGAATGGCCGCTCTTTGCGGGAACGATTGGATCCGAGCAGAGCGAGCGCTGGGCGAAGCGTCTCATCGATGTGCTCCGAGCTGCGGATCCGGAGTGCAACGTTTCAGTTGGCGATGGTGCGTGGGACCTCATTGGAGGTGAGCGCGGCGTTCCAAACACAGGTGCGCTGCGTGAGCTCGTGGACTTTGTCGGCCCACACTTCTATCCGAAAGAGACCGATTCGTTGCGCCACGCCGCGTTTGCCGGCTTTGCGATGAAAATGCTCAAGCCGTTAGATCGACCAGTCTTGCTTGAGGAATTTGGATGTTCGTCGGACCAAGCCGATGACGTATTCGCAGCCGGATATTACCGATCGACGCTGTGGTCGGCCTTCGGAGCCGGCAATTGCGGAACCCTCATCTGGAATTCTCATGACTTTATGCTGGAGAATCGCGCCCCGTATTCACACCACCCCTACGAACTGCACTTCGGCGTGATTCGCACCGATGGATCGCGCAAACCTCAGGCGGCCGAATTCCAACGCTTCGCAGCGTACGCGGTCAAACACAATCCGGATGAATGGGAACCTTTGCGAACGACTGCCGCGATTGGGCGTACCTCGTACTACGCAACCGACTTTCCCTTCGATTGGGGTTGGAGCAAACTTGAGCTTCGCGATCTCTTTCTGCAAGCATACAGCAGCGCCGTTCAAGCCGGGCTTGACGTGGGCTTCATTGACTTACGAACCGCGCACCCGTCGCAAGCGACCACGTTGTTCATACCTTGCCTGCAACAAGTCACGACCGAAGATGCGGCTGGCGTTGAGCGCTTCGTGCGCGAAGGTGGCACAGTCTACATCTCTTATGGCGGTGAACCGTGGTTTCCGGAACTCGGGCGCTTTGTAGGAGCGAGGCTTCTGATCCGGTATGGCCTGGTCGAACAACTGGCCGAGGACTTGGTGCACATGCGTTTCGTGCGCAACTTCGGCGGGATCGCGCAAGACGCAAAACTGGAATTTACGATTCTCGGCGCAGCCCGCCGCTCTGCTCCAATGCGGTGCGAGCCAGAAGAAGCAAAAGTCGTGGCAACAGATCCAAATGGTAATCCAGTTCTCCTTGAGCGCACGCTAGGCGCCGGCCGCATAATTTTCTTGACCTACCCCATCGAGTATTTCCAACTGAACGGCTTGGACGGCAATGGCAACTCAGATCTGGCCAAGATCTACAAAGCGGTCGCCGTGTTAGGTCGCGCCCTACCGGTGGCACGCAGCACAAGTGATCAGGTGCAAATCTTTGTATGGCGCTCGAAACAAGATCCCAAACAGCAACGACTCTTGCTGATCAATCACAGCTGGCAACGCGTCGTGACCGAGATCGTTGGTTCACCCACATCTCTGCGAGATCTGGAGTCAGGTGAGCCGATGGGCGCCAGCATTGCGCTCGAAGCCAAGGGCGTACGCTTTTTCGAGACTACGGACGTAAAATAAACTCTTCGACGCTTTCAACGTCCTGCAAGAAGAGTATCTCGCCAACACCTTGAGGGGAGTGCTTCGGCTTGTCGGCGTCAGCGCGCAAAAGCTCCCAACACTTCTGGGTTAGGTCGCGTTGCAAAACGCCTATCGTCTTTCTACCGTCTTTGAAAGTAACGCGGACGCGCTTGCCGTCGAGCTTAGCAAGATGGCCGTCATTCATGAGGTTTTAGCTTTGACAAGCTCTCCCCCAGTCTTACCGTTGCGCATCCTTAGTAGAGCTCGACTCCGATGCGCCGGTAGGCAACGAAATTGAACACATCGCCCATGAGAATGCCGTTATCAAACACGAGCGCTGGTTTTTCGATATTCGGCGGCACGTCGAACACCGCCTGGAACGTGGTGCTGTCTCCAGGTGCAATCGAAAAACGGGGTTTGAGCGAGGCGTCGAGGGCGGCTTGGCCAACGGGCGATTTGTCGTAGCGCTGACCCTGGCTGTCAACGATGTGCGGAATGCGCTCGTCCCACACGAAGCCCACGCGCTTCGCATCGTTGTCAACCCGGATTGAAACGATATAGAACTCACCTTGGGCAGTGGCGTGGCTCGCGCTGTTGGATATTTTCGGCGCCCGGCCGACGCCCGTAACCGTGTACACGAAATCATCCTGGCGGATGGGTGTGCCAAGAGTAACGAAGCGATTTGGCGTTGAGAACGTGTAAAGCGCGGCGAGCATCAGGCCGCCCACAAGCACGATCCCGAAGGCACCAAAACCCCAGCGTAACCCACTGCTCACAAATTACTCATACCCCAAAAAAGGCATGTTTGTCAACAGATTTGCTCAATCGCATGCGTGTCGCATGAATGACTTTGCGTAGCAAAGGTGTCACTTTGTGAGGCAAAGTACCGAAACAAGAGGAAGCATTGGACCCCTGACGTACGAAAGGCGGCTTCGGAGGGACCGCGTGTGGCCGCCCATCGATCGTTGTGGCTTTCGAACGTTCTTGGCGACGAACCTGACGCACCTGCGCTTGCTGATCACGCTCAGGTGGATGTCGCCATCATCGGCGGCGGCTATGTAGGCCTGTGGACTGCCTTGCGCATCAAGCAGCTCGATCCATCATGCGACGTGGCCATTCTTGAGCGGGATATTTGTGGCGCCGGCGCATCCGGACGCAACGGTGGCTTTGCGCTCACCTGGTGGCCGAAGTTCCCCTCGATGGCAGCGGCTTTCGGAGAGGACGAAGCGCTCCGTTTGGTCACCGCATCGCAAGACGCGATCAAGACGATTGGATCGTTTTGCACGGAGCATGGCATCGATGCGGACTTCGTCCAGCGAGGATGGCTGTGGACGGCTACAAGCGCCGCGCAAATGGGAGCTTGGGAAGGAGTCGTTCGGAGTTGCGAGCGCCTCGGCATTGACGCCTTCGAACGACTGACCCCACATGAGACTGCGCAGCGCACCGGTTCTTCGATCCATCGCGCCGGAGTGCTCGAACGCGACGCCGCAACCGTCCAGCCGGCGGCACTTGTGCGCGGCATGCGCGCCGTAGCCTCGCGGCAAGGCATTCGCCTGTACGAACACACAGCGGTTCGCCGCTTCTCGCGCACGTCGCCGGTCGCAATCAAGACTGACCAGGGCTCGCTAACAGCTGAGCGAGTCGTGGTAGCGATGAACGCCTGGGCCGTTGGCTTGCCGGAGCTGCGTCGCACGATCGCCGTTATTTCTAGCGACATCGTCGCGACTGCACCTATTCCCGATCGACTCGCGCAGATCGGATGGACGGGTGGCGAGGGTATTACGGATTCGCAAATGATGGTCTGTTACTATAGAACGACCCGCGACGGACGCATCGTTTTTGGCAAGGGTGGCTGGGGCATTGTCTACGGCGATCGCATCGGCCCGAATATTGATCGAGATGCTGCGCGGGCAAAGCTGGTGGAGTCAGATTTTCGTCGTTACTATCCAATGCTGTCCGACGTGGCGGTCACGGATGACTGGTGCGGACCAATCGATCGTACCATGGATGGTCTTCCGCTTATCGGTAAGCTCGGGGGTCGCGAGCACATCTTTTATGGAATCGGCTGGAGCGGTAATGGCGTGGGACCTAGCGTGGTCGGCGGCAAAATCCTCGCGAGCCTCGCGCTTGGCCGCAGCGACGAGTGGTCGCACTGCGCCCTCGTCGACCGGCCACATCGCTCTTTTCCACCGGAGCCGATCCGCTTTCTCGGTGGCCAACTCGTTCGCGGCGCGGTGATCCGCAAGGAGCGTGCCGAAAGTGCCGACCGTCCCCCCAGTCGGCTGGATGTCATGCTCTCCAAACTCGCACCGGCTGGACTCGAAGACAAACTGTAGCCGCGCGAATTTATTCGCGCGGCTAATCGCTTGGCTGCAGCGATGCGCTCGTTCTCCACGCAGTCAAGACCAGCGAATCGAGCATTTGGCTTGCTGCCGCCAGACGCGCGCTCGCAAATCGAATGGCATCATTGCGCGCCGACGATCCCACGCCGCCAAGGTCGAAGCCGGCTCGCGCCTTCAGCTCGTAGAGCGGAACGACTTGGGCATTGGTATCGGCAAGATAACGCTCGATATCCGGAAGCGGCACCGCGGTGAGTTCGGTCGGCGCATGAAAGAAAGGATTCACCGTAGCGGCGCTTACGTAGCGCGAGACGAAATCGCTCTCGAACTCTGCATGCGTTTTGGGGTCGGTCGAGAAATTGCGCGGATTTGGATAATGACCCCAACCATTATAATGAACGGTCACGTGCAGCGGCTGGCTCCCATCACCAACAAAATGTGAAAAAATGCCAATGTCGTGAATCGTGAGCGTTTCGCGATATTTCACAATCGTATTGGCTGCATCGCCTCCGTGGACTTGCGCATCGGCGACCGCCTGTCGCCAGAGGGCGAAATCACTGCGCACTTGTTCGTACCCTTCAAGGATGGCGTACGGTAGGAACCCGACGTTGTAGGCGTCGATGTGACGAGGCGAGTTCACCAACAGCTCGGCGAAGTCGTCGCGCGTCGCTGGCAATGCCGAAAGAGCAACCACGCCGGCGACTGTGCCATCATCCTCAACGTCGAGGTAGTGATCGGTTGGCCACTCTCGAGCCCAGGCAACTTCCTCATCCCCAATTTTGAGTCGGTCTTCTTCAGACCCTAGGTACGTGATCTCGTCTTTTGCCGCTTGCGTTTGGAGAAATGGAGGCAGCTCGGCCGGCAGATTCTGCATGGCAACTTCGCCGATGATCCGATGCCCCTCCAGCCCCCAGGCAAGGGCGCGAAGCGGCAAAAGCAGCGCGAAGGCGCAAGCTACGGCAACGCAGAGCTTCATTATTTCGTGCGCGAGCTGGCCGGTACGTCTTCACCCAACGCAGTCGCCAAATCGATTTGGTGGTCCTGTTCGTTGACGAGGATCCCACGAATCTGTTCGGCCATGGCAAATTCCCCAAGTTGCTCGCACTGTCGAACACGTTGTTGATAGTTGCGAATCGTCTCCGTCTCGTTGGCCAAATCGAAACGAAGCATGTCCTTTGCTTTGCTTGAGACACGTACGGGCTTTGGGTTGACCGTCGGCATTTTCCCCAGATAGTCGATCTGTCGGGAAATAATGAGTGCGTGCTCGAGCTCTTGCTTGGCGTGTTGTTCTAATTGCGCGGCAATGTTCATGTACTCCGCACCCTTGAGTACCTGCGAGTACACGACGTAGGCGATGATCGCTTGATACTCGCGCGACAAATCTTCATTGAGTAACTCGGCCAGCTTTGCGCGGCTAATTTCCGTTTTGCTTTCGTTTGTTGGCATTTTGTTTCACTCTCTGTCTGGCTGATGTTCCCGGTTGCAAGTGAATCAAACCTGGGCGAAGTAGGGTTCGAACCTACGACCCCTCGCGTGTGAAGCGAGTGCTCTACCGCTGAGCTATTCGCCCGAGCCTTTGTTTGAAAGATTTGTCCGTTTTTGTAACCACCGCCTGCCGGGACGTGTGCCAATCCCCAGACAATACCTGACCGTTTATCGCATGATCGATCGGCACGCCGCGCATAGGTGTTCGCCGCTTGACTTGAGCGTGTACCCGTCTTCCCCGAGGCGAATTCTCGCCTCGCATGACGCGCACAGTGTTAGCTCATAAGCTGGTGGGTTCTTCAATTTCTGGAAGTTATATTCGTTCGTACCGTACCACACGTACATTTCCGTCTCGAACGCGCCGCGGCACAACCTGCAAAGCGTCCAATCCCCGGAGTGACCCTCGTTGTGGTGATAGGAGCAAACTGTGTAGCGAGAGTGGTTGCGATCGCAGCTATTTCTTGCATAGGAGAAGAGCCTATACGTGTGTTGATCGTCGCATATAGGGTTGTCGCAACACCGCGTTCTGGTCAGTGCGCCGAACTTTCCGCACAGGCCGCAGCTTGGGCCTTTCTTCCGAGCACGCATTTTCGTCTTAGGTCGTTTCGCGGTGTTGGGCTTTGTCACTCGCCACACTTCTCCGCGAGGGACTTTCGCGAAAACTTACTCACCATCCGAACATGCACCGCAAAGTATTCGCTACCTAGGGTCGCACCATCCGAAGCTGAGGAAAATATTTCGAAAAAAAGCTGTCCCGCGTAATCAGTCCTCCGACCTCTAGACCATGCGCAGCGATTACAAAATCGATCAAGAGTCGCCGCGGCTGGGCACCGCGATCTTTGCGTCGCCGCTCAGCAAATTGCGAAAACGCGAAACCGGCGCGCACCCAAATTTGTTGCGACAGATCCCACGTCACTCCTATTCTCGTCTCACGAAGCAGCGCGTCGACATCACGTTGACGCCAGCCTGGGTGGGCGAGGCACTCAGCGTACACGGGCGGGGAGATGACAAGGCCTCCACGGCGGCTTTCATCCTCGAGAACCGCCGCCGCACGGGTCCCCGCCGCTTGATCGCCGGCGACTAAATCCAGCAGAACGTTCGTATCGATCGCACAGCTCATTCGTCACGGCCGCGTAGGCGGCGTACAAAGGTGTCGGTTTCAGCCGCTGTCCGGCCTTTGCCGATACGATAGCGTCCTGCATACTTGCGAAAACGATTGTCGGGGGGGTTAGGAGTAACGGTAACCTGACCAGCCCCAATTTCAAAGACCACCTCGTCGCCACGAGCCACACCGAGCGTTCGACGAATCTCTGCGGGTAGAGTTATTTGACCTTTGCTGGTAATCCTTGCCTTACTTCTTACACTCATGTAAGGATACTACCACAATCGGGCTGAAGTTGCAAATACCATACGGGGGCGCATCCGCGCCAGCGCGTGCGCCAGACGTGCCCAAAGAAACGTGCAGATGGCGGAAAAGGCGGAACGCACCCGTAATGGCGACCTTTCGGCATTCGACTTTATCGCGTTTGGTAGATATGTGCGAACAACGCGATCATGTGCGAAGCGAGTGCTCTACCACTGAGCTATTCGCCCTAGGGCCTGAGCGTTTCGTTTCCCAACGAACGGGTTCCCTGTAGGTTGGCGATGCCCAATACAGAACATCCTAGCGCGAGTCGTTGCGTTGGGGAGAGCACCATGAAATTGTGGAGCGATATTGAGAACGATGTCCTGGCTGGATCAAAATGCTTAGCTGAGTCGGATGAGTTTGCCGTCTATGCGCTCCCGAACGATACGTACGCACTGGTGTTGCGCCATCGTGGTATGCCATGGCAGGGAATTACGCTTTCCGGCGATGGGATATTCCGCGTGGCTGAGCTGTTGACTGCGACGTCGCGCGCGCTCTATCGCGACGTTGCATCGCGACTCTCTCCAGAAAACAAGCGCTAACGAATTATCAAGGGCACCGAACCGAAGCACACGAAACATGTTGTCCGGGGGCGCGTAGCTCAGGGGTAGAGCGCTACATTGACACTGTAGAGGGCAGAGGTTCGAGACCTCTCGCGCCCACCATCTGCCAGACCAAGGGTCGACAAGATTGGTCTGCAGCCGCTTGGCCCGAAGCAATCGCAAAAGGTCACCTACAGCTTCGATCGCGCAGCCGATGGCGGCGTCGGTCGACGCATCTCACCTTTACCCTCGATTTCAACAGCGGATCGGGCAACAACGTCGATTGCCACGCGGGCAACCAGACCTTCAAGATCACGGTGTAACCGGAATTCATTCAAAAGAGATGGCCGATCGAGGTGCTCGAACACTCCCTTCGTTTTGAGGGTTTGCACGGAACTCCAGATCGTCGCCGACCGCCCACGTGGTTCGATGCAATCGCCCCCGAATATATGATGCTATATCATATAGGGTGATTCGTAATCTCGTTCTTGTACTCGAAGGCCCTAGGACAAGTGGACTAGGGCGAGTTTTCCTGCTGTGATTTCTATGCTAGCATTTGAGCACGCCAGATGAACAATAACGCCGAGAGACAGTCGTGAAGACATTTGTTTTTATACTAGCGCTGGTGTGCCTCGCGTTGCCGGCATTCGGCAAGACGCACTTGATTTGGGTGCTCGGTAGCCAGCCACTCTTCGGCAGGAGCGAATCGCGCGCTCAATTCATGGCCCAAATGCGCCAGCACCCGGAACGCGAAGTCCTCGCGCTCCAGGCCTTGGATGTCGATCGCGCGGCATTCGAACGGGGCATGCGATCCGCGCAAAGCATCGTCACCGGCGGGTGGTTCCATCTCGATGCCATGGCATATTACTCGGATGGCGTGAAGATCTCTCGCGACGTCGCGGTTCCGCCAGACACGTGGATGTGGGTCATCCATCTGCCGCGCAAGACAGTATACATTCCGCAAGCCTGCGGCAATATCTCAACGGTGGCCCTTGCGGCAATCGAATCCTACGCGAAACCGTACCCCGTCACTTCGCGCAACAAAGCACCAATCGTTGCTCAAACGCCCTTCATCGGGCCGCCCTCTCCTCAAGTCGCTCAGGTGACGTCTGCCCCACTCGCAACGCCAGTCGCAGCGGCGAGTCACTCCAGATTCCCCTGGTGGATATTTCTCATCCCGGTGGCATTGATTCACGGTAACTCCGCAAGCGCCAACTCGCCACCGCTGGTTCCCCCTGCGCACCCGACGCCTACTCCCACCCCCACGGCTACGGGCACGTCAATCCCCACACCCACGCCCACGCCCACCGTTACAGGCACACCGCATCCGACGCCAACACCTACGCCCACATGCACATGCCCGACGCCGACGCCCACTCCGACGCGCACGGCGACACCGTGCCCAACGCCAAAACCTACTCCCACGCCCTGCCCCTCGGCAACAAAGACTCCGCATAAGGAGTCTCGCGAGTCCTTAAGTGATTAATTGCGGCGGCGTATTCTCGCTGGCGTTTTCGTTCGTGTAATTCTCGTGATCCTTCGCTAGTGGAAACCTGGTAGCTACACCGCTGTTACCTTCAGTCATCGCTCTAACGCGTCACTCCCTCCATCATTGAGCCCTGTCTTTTGTCATAAGTTCATTTTGCCGCTCCTTCAGATGAGCGTCGATGAACTCACGGAATCGTGGCTCCAAATCGGCCTCCGTGCAACGATGATGTAAGAAGGCATCCAGCCATTTGGCCCTCTCAAACCGCTCCCATGCGTCTCCACGCACCTGGCGGGAGAGAGTGACATCGCGGCATGCGTCCCAATCGGATGGTGGTCCTGCGGCAATCATAATCTTTGACACTTCATTTTCCTGGCAGATGATAAACACACTTAGGCATACGAGTTCAAGTCGGCTTCGTGGAGAGCGGGTTGTGAACGTGCCGACTGAAATGTTGGACGACGATCTATTCCTTGCAGCGGTGTGGGATCGGTTGGAGCAGTTGGGCTAGTTTATTTTGGCAGTTTGTGCCACCGCAGTTTCAAAAAATTGCCCGGATAGCAACACGCGCTACCGGACAGCTTTGATTCGAATCGCGTCACATTGACTTAATTTAAGTTCGGTTGATTCAATTTGGTTTGATGCGAACGCCGCCATGGATCTACTCGGCGCGACAACTATCCGTGGTTGCTTGACGAAAGTGGTGCTTCGACATTTGGTCGGCGAGATGATCGGTTACATCGCTCGCGTCGCTCTGCAGAGCCGCTGCTCCAGCAATTTCGGAGATCATTGGGATTTGAGACTGCAAGAATTGCCTCTCGCGGCGCACGTGCGCGCTGCAACTACTGACGTTGGGATGTGGCGCGCTCGGCCTTCCGCTAAAGAAGGTTGAACGCCAGATTCCAGTGGAATGGTCGTTCTATCAAGTGAGCGCAACGAACACGAGGTGCCGGCGAGGCTGGCGTCTCTTTATCCATACAACTATCTTCGCGTGCGTATCCAGCATTCTGTTTGGCGGCGGTGTCACCACGAGTCGTGCGCAGAACTCCACGATCACGTCACAATCGTACGCAGCGCTCCATTGGCGCTTGATCGGGCCTTTTCGCGGCGGGCGAGTCCTGGCGGTTAGCGGAGTTACGGGCAACCCTGCGCTCTTCTACTTCGGATCGGTCGACGGCGGGGTATGGAAAACAGATGATGCAGGACGCACGTGGGTGCCGATTTTCGACCGTGAGCCCATCGGTTCGATTGGTGCGATTGCAATTGCCTCTTCGAATCCGAGAATTTTGTACGTCGGTTCGGGTGAAGCCGACATGCGCTCCGATATTTCGTACGGAAACGGCATGTACAAGTCAGCAGATGGCGGTACGACATGGCAGCGCATCGGGTTGACTGATTCACGGCAGATTGCGCAGATTGTCGTCGACCCAAAAAATCCAGACCGTCTCTTCGTTGCGGCGCTAGGGCACGCGTATGCGGCGAGTGACGAGCGCGGTGTATTTCGCTCGCTCGATGGCGGCGCAACCTGGCGAAAAGTGCTGTTCGTCGACGCCAATACGGGTGCGGTTGACATCGCGATGGACCCAGCTGACGCAAACCATCTGATCGCAGCCATGTGGCAAACACGGCGCCCTCCCTGGAATATCTATCCGCCATCTAACGGACCAAGCAGTGGTTTGTACGTATCGAGTGACGGTGGAACGACGTGGCATCACATGATCGGTCATGGGTTGCCGTCTTCCGGCCGGCTCGGCAGAATGGGCATTGCGTTCGCGAGATCTAACCCGAAGCGCGTGTATCTGATCGTAGATGCCAAGCAGGGTGGGCTCTATCGTTCGGATGACGGCGGCGCAAACTGGCGGCTCGTCGACCGCGACCCGCGCATTTGGGATCGTGGATGGTATTTTTCGCTAGTGACTGTTGATCCGAAGAACAGCAAAATCGTCTATATTGCGGATACTGCGCTCTATCGCTCGATGAACGGCGGTGCAACGTTCACCGCGTTCAAGGGATCGCCAGACGGTGACGACTTTCACGCTTTATGGATCGATCCAACGGATTCCAACCGGATGATCCTCGGTTGCGACCAAGGCGCAAGCGTCAGCCTGAACTTCGGCCGAACCTGGAGTTCCTGGTACAATCAGCCGACCGGCCAATTCTATCATGTTATCACCGACGCTAATTTTCCGTTTGCCCTATATGGTTCGCAGCAAGACAGCGGATCGGTCATGGCCCTGAGCCGCAGCGAGTACGATTCTCTCACGTTCCGTGATTGGCGCGCCGTGACGGTCGGGGGTGAAAGCGACATGCTCGCTCCGGACCCCCTCGATGAGAATGTTGTATTCGGCGGCATGGTTGACCGGCACAACCTGCGCTCGTCTCAGAATCAAACCATCGATCCAACGCTCGCGTATCCCGCAGAGCAATGGCGCAATACATGGACATTGCCGCTAGTCTTCTCGCAAGCAGATCACCGCTCTCTGTACTTCGGCCGTCAAGTGCTTTTTCGCACGAACAATGGCGGACAAACGTGGAGCGTGATTAGCCCGGATCTGACGCGCGTGAATCCCGGCGTGCCGGCAAACTTGGATGCTGCTACCGCGGCGGATAATCAAGGAACAGGTCCGCGACGCGGTGTGATCTACACGATCGCTCCATCTCCATTACGCCCGGCCGAGATATGGGCGGGCACCGATGACGGAAAAATTTGGGTGACTAGCGATGGCGGGTCGCACTGGCGCGATGTTACGCCCGTTGCGCTGACACCCTGGAGTAAGGTGACGATGCTCGATGCTTCGTGGTTCGCCCCGGGCGAAGCATACGCGGCGATCGATCGTCATCGGCTCGACGACCAAACTCCATATATCTACCGTACGCGAGATGGCGGAGCCTCATGGCAATTGATCGCGTCAGGAATTCCCGAGGGAAGCTACCTCAATGCCGTTCGCTCGGATCCCGAGCGCCGCGGCCTGCTCTACGCCGGAACGGAAACCGGTCCGTATGTTTCGTTCGATGATGGTGACACCTGGCTTCCCTTACAACTCAATCTCCCAAATGTTTCCATTCGCGATTTTTCCATTCGAGGCGACAGCTTGGCTATTGCGACGCACGGACGTGGCTTTTGGGTCCTTGATGATCTGGTGCCACTGCGCCAGCTTACGGATGACGCCGTGACGAGAAGCGCATGGTTGTTTGCGCCGGCAACCACCGTTCGCGTTCGACCCGGTGACGATCAGGGCGAACGGCTGCCGCCGGATGAACCAGCCGCCCCGAACCCTCCGGACGGCGGCATCATCGATTACGAGCTTGGGGCGAAGCCGAGCAGTGCCATAAAGCTGGAAGTGATCGATGCAGCTGGGCACGTGGTGCGGCAATCGGCTAGCGACGACCACCCGCCGCTGCTAAATCCGAATAAGTATCCATATCCAGCATGGTACGTGAAGGCACCGGTGCCACCATCTGCTGCTGTCGGTCTCAACCAATTCGTCTGGGACCTGCGTTATGCGCCTTTCCCCGGAAGCTCACATACTAACGAGCAAAACGATGGACCTTGGGCACCCCCAGGGCATTATACCGTTCGCATGACGATTGACGGCCAGATGTCAGAGCGTCCGCTACAGGTGGTTCGCGATCCACGCATCTCCGCCAGCGATTCGGATCTGCGCGCTCAATTTCACTTCGCCTGGCAGATCGAGCAATGGCAGGCGCGCGGGCTCTCCGCGTACCATAGCGCGATGCGTGCGCTCACTAAACTTCGGGCCGCGCAGACGCATCCAAGTTCCGCATGTTCAACGTCTGCCGCAGTGGCCGCGTATTCGAAGCTATCCGAAATTGCCGGTGCGCCGCCACCCGTTAATCCCGACAACTCAATGGGTTACCCCGAACTCAACTTGACATCGCTGCATGCATTGAGCGTTGCGCTTGAATCGCTCGAGGCAGCGGTTGAGTCCGCCGATACGGCGCCGACACCCGACCAGAGGCATGCATTTGACGTCATCAGCCAATTGCTCGCAACCAAACTCAGCCTCATGCCCCACACCGTTTGCGGCATTAATGTAGTAGCGCAAGGACGCGAATAAATTCGCGCCATTTACATTTTTCAAGGGTATCAACAACGCGAGCGCGGCGACAGGGGTGCAACCTGCAATTGCGCAGCTTGTGACATGTGCGGCCGGCGTCGTCGCTCTTCCATACGCCGCCGTTGACTGCGCCAATGTAGAAGACGTTGGGCTAATCTGCGACGCCGGTGATAGATGCCGTCCGTCCTCCGCGTAAGGGGCCGATGAAGCGCCACTTCATGCCGCTGTACATGGCGGGCGAAATGGCAGCTGCTGCCGGACTTGGCGTGGAAACCTGAAAGAGCGCTGCGCAAGCCGCGGCGAGAACGACGAAAGTCAAACGAAGCATCAAGCCCACCTCGGGCGAGTTGGTCCTATCTCGTATCTAAGCAATGGCGAGTTTTTCCTCCGCACGACTGTAGTTTTTAGTCAACCGTGTAGGCGCTTGGCGTTGCACACCTTCGTCGCCAATCCAGCCGCACGCCTGAACAGCTACGTGGTAAATCGGCCGGGACCGCTCGCTGAGAGTGCGGAGCGTGTTTCGAATGTGAGCAACGGTGTATACCTTGGGAGCCTAGGAAGCCCGTGAGAAGGTCGCTAAATCACCGGCATGAGGCAGCGAATTCGCGCTTTGGTGATCGTGACGACATTGGGTGTGCTCGCGGCAGCGGCGTGCTCTCGTGGTGGTGGTGGTGACTACGGTCCGGCCTCGGACGTGCAAGTCCTCCGAACGATGTGGCAAGGCGAATCAACAACCGGGAAGATCGCGCAGGTCGTCGTGGTGGGGAATTACGGTATCGTCGACGTGACTGCCACCGAAGGGAACGTCAACTACGTCGAGCTTTTCGTAAAGGGCGCTTCCCAGGTGCCCGGAGTGTGGCAAAGGGACATCGGCCGCCTCTACTCGAGCAGCATCTACGGTCCGATTGCCGCGTGCGCGTTCACCCAGCGTGGAGTTCCGCAAGACGTAGCGGACCAGATTGTTGCTAACGACACGCGCCTCGCGGCCGCGGCGCGGCAAAACCCGCAGGCCGGATGCGGCAGTTGAGTCTGCCGGGTGCGGCGTCGTAGATGGGTGATGATGCACCATCGGCTTCTCGTTAGATTCCGCAATTTTGGTTAACCGGCTGACCGTGCTCGGTGAGGAGGTTAGCTTGTATCGCAAGATGATAGAGCGAATTGCGATATTTGCTAAGGAAGACGCGATCATTCTCCGCAGGTCCCAGAAGCCTGTTAGGAGCGGTTGGGCAAAGGCAAGCAAACAGCTCGCAGATCACGCTGATCGCAGAGCCGTTTGGCCAGGGTTTGCAAACAAGGGCGACAAGAAGCTTCGGTGGTAACGCGAGGTGAGGTTTGCGGAGTAGCTGGATCTTTCGAGCATAGGTTCCAATAATGACAAGCGGAAAGCTAGCTCTTGACGGTGTACTTAGCAAACCCGGGAAAACGTCCGCATTAGAAGCCGGCGCGATGTAATTCGTCGCGCGTGTACACGAATGGAACATTGGCCGGAGTCATGATGCGCGCGATATCTCGGAAGATCACGCTCGCGACGCCCTCCGGGGGTTCCTCAGCCTGGTAGGTTATCCACGCAACGATGGTCGTGTCAGTCGCCGGGAAATAGTAGTCCGCGGTGTTATAACCGGGAAGCGCGCCGGTATAGCCGTACCAGCCCGCGCTGCAGTTGATGCCCAGACCAAACGCGGTGTTCCCAAGAAACTGTTTGCACTCTGAAAGCGGGCGGTAGGTCGCCGGTCCGCCCGTCTTTCCGGTGGCATACAGTTTGATCCAACGTTTTATGTCCGCCATATCCGAAATCATCTCGCCGGCCGATCCCATGAATGCAACGGGAATCGTGTTGCTCACGTCTTCCCAGTTACGCTGCTTGTCGAGCCCGTAACCGTGTGCCCACGGGTCCGGCATGGCCTCCGTTTGCGGATAGGTGGTCTGCGTTAATCCAAATGGTTCCAACAGCCGCTTGCGGATCTGATCTCCAACGCTGTCTCTTGTGGTGTCCTCGATGATGAGCCCGAGAAGCAAGTAATTGGTGTTGCTGTAATGGTAGCCTTTCCCGGGCGGAAAGTAGGGTTTCTGTTTCACTGCCCAAGCGACGAGCGTGCGCGGGTTGAAATTCTTTGGGACGGTCATATTCAACCGCGCGAACTGAGGCGTATTGAATGCCTCGAAGAGGCCGCTACGCATATTGCAGAGTTCGCGTACGGTAATCTTATCGCCGTTGGGTATGCTGACGCCTAGAGTGAAGCGGCTGACGGGGTCGTCGAGGCTGAGCTTCTTTTCGTCGATCAATTGCAGGATAACGCTCACCACGAATGTTTTGGTGTTGCTGCCGATGCGGAAATGGTCCTCAGGCGTCAATGGCCGCCTCCTCGCAAGATCGGCATAGCCGAACGCACGCACGAAGCTTGCGCCTTTGCCGTCCCAAACACCAATCAGAACGGCGGGAAGAGGTGTGCGGCCTCCGTACATCTTGCGATCTTTTTCGACGGCCGCGACAATTGCGGATTGGACAAACGAACTTGCCGCCGATGGTGTCTTTTCAGCGCTTCGCGCGACCGAAGGCAGGAGAACGCAACCGAGGATAAGGGCGACAGCGAATCGCTGCATGTAAACTCCTCTCGCTATTCCTGAAGCACTTGGTGAACGAATGAGATCGCGATCGATCCTTCATCCACGGCGGACGCAACGCGTTTGATGCTGCCCCCGCGTACGTCGCTAGTTCTATCAGGCATGCGGCTCTGCATTCATGCGACCGTCGACGTGGCGTCGACCTCCAAAACGGCTTCCGCGTCGATGATCAGTGTGGCCGGGCTCGAAAAGCCATTTCATGGGATAGGGCCTCCAACTACGTTATCCACGCATCCTCTTTTTTCAGGTTGATAGGCCACAGACCTGGCAAGTAAATGACAATGGCCAGTCTTGAGGCAAATGGCGGCGGGGGAACGAAAACATGAGCCGCGTGCAGGTCTATGTGATTGACGGGACCTATGAATTATTCCGACATTTTTTCGCCGTACCATCTGCGGCAGACGCGAAGGGACGAGAGGTCGGCGCCGTACGCGGTGTTCTGGTTTCGGTTTTGTCCATGCTCGAGCGCGGCGCCACGCATGTCGGTGTCGCAACCGATCACGTCATAGAGTCCTTTCGGAACGACCTGTATGCTGGATATAAAACTGGTGACGGCGTAGCTCCCGAGTTGCTCTCACAGTTCCCTCTTTTAGAGGAAGCCCTCGAGGCAATGGGAGTTACGGTTTGGCCGATGGTTTACTACGAAGCCGATGATGCCTTGGCTTCCGCCGCCGCTAAGGCTTCGCGAGACGATCGTGTGAGCCGCGTGTTCATTTGCACGCCTGACAAGGATCTGAGTCAGTGCGTTGAAGGCACGCGAGTCGTTCAGCTGGACCGCCGACGTGACATCGTGCGCGACGAGGCCGCCGTGGTGGCCAAGTTCGGGGTGACGCCCCAATCCATTCCGGACTACTTGGCTGTGGTCGGGGATAGCGCAGATGGATTCCCGGGCGTGACGGGGTGGGGTTCCAAGGCCGCCGCCATGACCTTGTCACGCTACCACCATCTTGAAGAGATTCCGAAGGATTGGCGCAAGTGGCATCCCTCAATTCCTCGGGCACGCTCGCTTTCCGGGGCGCTCTTCAGCGCTTGGAGTGATGCCCTGCTGTTTCGCACCCTTGCGACGTTGCGGCTGGATGTGCCGGTTTTTGATACGGTCGAGGACCTTCGCTGGAAAGGACCGCGGTCGAGCTTCGATCGCCTCTCCGATCAAATGAACGTACCTGATTTACGTCGCCGCGCCGCGTTGGCAGCGTCTAGCAAACTGACTCGGCCGCGCTGAGCAGCCGCCACATTGCTTCGAGCATTGTTGCAGCAGCTACCGGAGCCATGTGCTGAACCGAGGCATCTTGGGTGCGGATCACTCGCCGCAACTGCGCTTCGTGTTCCTTGTCAAGTTCCTGGTGCAGCGCAAAGTACTCGCCACCTGTGTGTGCTTCTATCTTATAATGGGCTTTGAGACCACGCAGTTTTTCAGCCGCAACTGCCGGCGACTGCGCTTCGATCGACCAAACAACCGCGGCGGCGTGGCCAGAGTCGGCCAATGCGTCACCTCGCGCGACAAGGGCCGCTGTGGCGGCGTTCGGACGTGTTTCTTGCAAGGTGGTCTGGTCGATTCCAAGAGCGCCAGCGAACTGTTCCCACAAAGCGATGTGATCGTGCTCTTCGGCTGCGTGGAGCTTCAGTTCCGCAGCATTTTCCTGATCGCTCTCCCCCGCCGCGAGGAGCCAGCGTGGAATGGCTCTCACAACATGCGCGTATTGCCCGGCGTAATATGTCAGTTCAGCGGGTGTCAGTTCGCCTGCAACCCATCGCTGGTAGAATGGATGTTTCAACAGATCCCAGCACTTGGAAACTTCGTCTAACTGGCGGTCGATCGGGTCTATCTGCACGTTTAGCTCCTGTCACTCTATCGCGCCGCACTTTGGTGCAACGCGAGCCAGCGCCCTTACCATGCGCGCTGTCAAATTACGGCCCGATCTCCTTACATCCCTTGAACCCTAGGGGGGAGGCGAAGTTCTATGGCCAAATGCGTTCGAGCTTCAAGCCAACTCGACGATGAAGGAGTTTCGCAATGTCTCTCACGATCGGCAGCACGGCCCCCGACTTTGAAGCCCTGACAACGCAAGGCAAAATCCATTTCCACGAATGGATCGGCGACGGATGGGCGGTGTTGTTTTCCCATCCAAAGGATTTTACTCCCGTCTGCACGACCGAGCTCGGCTATATGGCGAAGATAAAGCCGGAGTTCGACAAGCGCAATACTAAGATCATCGGCTTGAGTGTCGATCCGGTCGACGATCACGCGAGATGGGCAAATGATATCAAAGAAACCCAAGGATTCGCGCCCAACTATCCGATGATCGGCGATACCGATCTTGCTATCGCGAAGTCTTGGGGAATGCTGCCCGCAGACGCTACGGGAGACGCAACGAAGCGCACAGCGGCAGACAATCAGACCGTGCGAAACGTTTACATCATCGGGCCCGATAAGAAGGTCAAGCTTATCCTCGTTTATCCGATGACGACCGGCCGCAATTTCGACGAAGTGCTGCGTGTGCTGGATTCGCTTCAGCTGACGGCAAAACACAAAGTCGCAACACCGGTAAATTGGAAAAACGGCGAAAACGTGATTATCGCCGGTTCCGTCTCCAACGAAGAAGCGAAGGAGAGGTATCCGCAAGGTTGGGAGTCTCCCAAGCCCTATATTCGCATCGTGCCGCAGCCTGGGAAGTAGGGTTCGTCTCGTGCTGCGGAGCTGATGAAAAAGCGCGTCCTCGTTCTAGGAGCTGGCTTCGGGGGTCTCGAGTTTAGCACCCTATTATCCGAGACGTTAGGCGAGGACGTCGAGGTGACGCTGATCGACAAGAACGATGCTTTCGTTTTCGGCTACTCGAAGCTTGACGTGATGTTCGGCCGGACGACGCTCGAAGCGGTACGGCTCCCGTACAAGGATTTTGTGAAGCCCGGCGTGCGTTTCCGGCAGCAAACGATCACCGCGATCGATCCCGTGGGGAGACGTATCACCACCGATGCCGAAACCTATGAGGCGGATATCCTGGTCGTCGCACTCGGCGCCGACTACGACATGGATGCGACGCCGGGACTCGCCGAAGACGGCAACGAGTTTTACTCCGTTGCAGGCGCCGCACGAGTGCGCGAGATACTCCCCACGTTCACGAAAGGCCGAGCACTCATCGGTGTCTGTGGATCGCCGTACAAATGCCCGCCGGCGCCCAGCGAAGCGGCATTGTTGCTGCACGATTACCTCAGCACTGGGGGTGTGCGCGGTGCCTGTGAGATCACTCTCGCCATTCCGCTCGGAACTCCGGTTCCTCCGTCACCTGAGACATCGCGGGCGTTGCTCGCCGCGTTTGCGGAGCGTAATATCATGTTCGTCGGCGACCGTGACGTGAGCTCGCTCGATCCCGGACGGCACGTCGCCGTCCTCGAGGATGGAACCGAAATTCCTTATGACCTGTTCCTTGGCGTACCGAAGCACCGCGCTCCGGATGTGGTTCAGGCGAGCGGCATGGCTGAGGACGGTTACGTGCCGGTGAACCCCAACACGCTCGAGACGCGTTTCCCCGGCGTGTATGCATTCGGTGATTGCGCAAAACAGGGGACGCCGAAGGCGGGGCTGTTCGCCGAGGGCGCGGCTCGCGCCGTTGCCACTTCCCTTATCGCGAGCCTGCGAAGCGGCGAACACTCGGAACCCCATATGGGGACGGGTTCCTGCTACATAGAGTTCGGCGCCGGGCGAATCGGCCGCGTCGACATCGACTTCTTCTCGGGGCCCAAGCCGACCGGCACCTACCACGAACCGTCGGTCGCCCTGCGAGCCGAGAAGGAGCATTTTGGTTCGAGCCGCCGCGCCCGTTGGTTTGGCCGTTGACATATTTGCATTAGATTCGGGCAACTGATCTCGGGGAACCTCATCGCAGCAGCGAGGCCCACGCGGACCGCTCATGCTTTGGGGACACAAGTGGTTGCAATGCCGTGCAGCGTTGGCGTAACGAGTTCAGGAAGGGCGGGTCCGTCGCCGCGCGCTCGATCAACCTTGCAAGCGACTTGGTATCTCCGACGCTAAAGAGTCCAGGATACGCGCGCCCCAGAATGCCAGCGTTGCCCGGTATCCTCGATGCAAGCACAGGAACGCCCGACGCTATCGCCTCGCACAGGACGTTGGCGCCCCCTTCCATCCGAGACGACAAGACCATGAGGTCACTCGAGACCAGAAGCTCGCGGGCGGAGTAGCGAGAGACTTCACCAAGCCAGCGATAGCGCGATCCGCTCTTTCTTTGATATCGCCGTGCGGCCCGTGCGTACTTCGTCTGCAGCGCGCGGCCTGCTTGCGTGACTCGAATCCGAAGCGACGGCGGCAGCGTTCGGAGGGCACGCACCGTTCGGAATGGATCTTTCTCCGCGCGTAAGTGCCCGATCACGCAGATCTCAAAGTGAAGACTGTGGCGGTGTTTTGGCCCCCGCACAAGGGCAGCTGACTGCACAATAGCTGTTACTTTTCTTCTCAGCTTTCGCGCCACGGCGCGGACACCCTCAGGCTGGAGCGCGACGATCGCGGACGCCGCTTCGAGCGCGCGTCGGGCGATATGGCTTGTCTTGACATCGCGATACAGATCGGTACCGGTCAACACGATGATCAGCTTTCGATCTGCAAAGCGCTTCCGAAATGCGAGAGCACTCTTAGCGCTTTTACACGCGTGAAGCGCGAGGAGACAGTCAAAGCTTTCGCCACAGTACTCGCGCGCAATCGTCACGCGGTGGCCTAGCGAGCGGAGGATGCTCGCGTAGCGATCGGCGGTTACCGAGTTGCCAAGAGTCGAGCCCTTGGGCGCCGGGGAGATAATGCCAACTCTCAAGGCACTTTGGCGCGGGCAGGCCGGTACCCGGTTACGCCGAAATCGAGGCGCCCGTGTATCACACCGCGATCAACCAACCGGTAATCTCCCTTCTCGAAGACGCGCGCACTCGTTCCCTTGCGCTCGTCGACGACCTCAGCGACGAGCAACTGGTCGTTCCCAAGCTCGAGATCGTGAATCCCTACCTGTGGGAGCTGGGTCATGTCGCATATTTCGCCGAGTTCTGGGTGCTGCGCAACCTCTATGGGCTGCAGCCCATCATCGCAAATGCTGACCAGTTATACGATTCGGCCAAGATTCCCCATGACGATCGTTGGTCGCTCCCGCTGCCATCGCGCGCAGGAACGCTTGATTTCATGCGGCGCGAGCTTGATGACGTGAAGCGCCGTGCTCGAGAGGATTCCGCGAACACTGAGACCTCGCGGTATTTTTATCGCCTTGTCCTCTATCACGAAGACATGCACGGTGAAGCGTCGATCTATAGCCGCCAGACGCTAGGTTATCCAAAGCCACGATTCGCCGGGAGTATGCACCGAGGAAGTGAGGGCGGGGCGCTGTCCGGTGATGTCAAGGTAAAGGGTGGCGCGTATCGCGTTGGAGCGGAGCCCGGTAGCACCTTTGTCTTCGATAACGAGAAGTGGGCGCATGCGGTTGAGCTCCACGATTTTCAGATCTCCCGCGCGCCGGTGACGAATGCCGAGTTTGCCGCGTTTGTAGATGATTCTGGTTATGCAAACAGGCGCTATTGGTCGGACGCCGGCTGGGCGTGGCGCGATTCGGTGCACGCCGAATGTCCGCTCTACTGGCGCAAGCGGACCGATGGCGGCGCTATCGGAAAGTGGGAACGTCGCCAATTCGACCAGTGGCTTGCGATGGAAGATCATCATCCGGTGAGCCATGTCAACTGGTTTGAAGCGGAAGCCTTTTGCACATGGGCGGGTCGACGGCTGCCGACCGAAGCGGAGTGGGAAGTGGCTGCAACTGGAGGCAGCGGTTCCCGCTACCCGTGGGGTGAATCGCCGCCCGATCCTTGTCTCGCGAACTTGGAAGCCTGGATCGGTGCAACGGTAGAGGTAGGTTCATACTCTGAAGGAGAGAGCGCAGTCGGCTGTCGTCAAATGATTGGCAATGTGTGGGAATGGACAGCCACGACGTTCGGACCTTATCCCGGGTTTCTTGCGGATCCCTACAAGGAGTATTCGGAACCTTGGTTCGGCACGCATATGGTGCTGCGTGGTGGAGCATGGTCAACCCGAGCGCGTTTAATCACGACGCGCTGGCGCAATTTCTATCGCCCGCACCGTCGAGACATCATAACTGGTTTCCGCACCTGTAAGATCTGAGATTACGTTGAGAACGAGCCTAGCGATTGCGGAGCGCACGTGCCATTTGGCTCGCTGAGTTCAACGTAGTACGTACGGCCACCATCAACCGCCGGGATGTTTGAACTGTAGTAAAAATCTGATGGATAGGGATGCGGCCCGCTCGGATCCGACACCAACTTTAAGGCACCGCCCGTCCATACCTTACCTGTGTTATCGTTGAGCGTGACGATCCACTGATTGTAGGCACTAAAGAGATTGTTATGGTTTCCAGACGCCACGATGGTTATCTGACCTCTCGTCGTTGACACACCGACGCTTCCAGACTTCGGATTTGCAAGTGTCTGCTCGGTCCCTGTGTTGCAAGGGCTTTGATGTTGCTCCCCTTCTGCAGGCACCTTTGGAATCGCCGCGAGCGCTGCCGAACTTGGCAAAGTGGAGGCATGTCGACGCAACTGCTTCTTCAGAGACAAAGCGTGAATTGGGATTGGAGAGGGGAACGCAGGTCGTCCGAGTGCGACGCTTGCACGCTTTCCAACCTGCATGTGCACTGCCTTCTCGTGCGTAGGCACCACAACGTGATGACTCGCGAAAACCCGCACTGATCGATGACTGTGCACGACGAAGCTGTTAGTATGGCCGGCCTTAGTCGTCTGGATAAGCGCGCGTAAGCTTTCAAATTTTGCCGCTGTGAACAATCCACCGCAAATCAACGCGAGGGCCACGATTGGGAGCGCCTTGACCCGCCAGCGTCCACCAAAGCGTTCCGCCGGTGGCCACCACGGGTGCACTCTCCGACCATACGTGTATTTCATCCCTCCCGGCGGAGTGATCTGGACCCGCATCGGCGTTGGGGAAGTTTCTGACTGTGAACCCGAGGCTGATCGCGGCGCGGGATCGAGATGCGCCTCCGGGGCGAGGCCTCGTTCCAGGTCGTCCGATTTGGCGGTCATCGGCTCGAGGGTTGTATCGCGTTGGGTGACGAGTTCTAGCCGCATAATCTTGGGAAATCCTTCATCCTCTTGCAGAGGTGGGACCATGGAGCCCAGGCTTGCGACTACATCGTCCCACGGGACTTCCGCGACGACTTCCCCGTGTGGATATCTCGCGCGCACTTTTACCGCACTTGGATACGCTTGCATAGGATTGGAGCGCCAACGCGCCTCGATATCAAACGAGACTTCTCCCCTCGCAGGGATGCGGACTGTCGGAGACGTCAGTGCGATGCAGGAGTCATCCTCGGACCGCGGTTGCACGGCGCACTCGGCGTTACCGCGGTTGACCACCTTGCAATTGAGAACAAAACCCTCCGCAATGCTGCGCCGCAAAAGGGGACCGCGAACCCGAATGGACATGTCCAGGCGGTAGTAGGCGACGATATACACGCTCGCCACAAGCTGCCCTAAGCAAGTGCCCTCGAAGTCATGCAGCTCCAAGGTCAGGCGGGATTCGCCTGCGGGAGCATTCGTTTCTACGCCGGCGGCGAACACAAGTTGGGTGGTAGCTTCCCTTCCCGGCCGCAACTCCAAGCGCGATGGTGTGACCGTCGCCCAATCAGCAGGGTCGACGACGCTTATCTCAATATCGTGGCTCTCTGAGGTCCCGTTGCGGATGACAATTGGATACTCGGCTGGTTTTTCTGGCAAAACGTGCCATTCCGAGTTGTTACCGGCCTGAAGGATCTCGAGGACAGCGTCCTGTTCGTGACTTTCCATTCTCGGCGGCTGTACTCTCCGGGCGCAAAAGGTCTTTCCCTAAGTATCGGCCGGGGAGGGGCCACCCACGAATGCCCCAAGCCCAAACGCTAGCCACAAACTCAAAAGACGCGTAACTACAGGTCGTCGCTCTATGAGCTCAGTTCTTCCAACTCAGCGGCAGTAAGAACGAGTTCTACAGCCTTCAGGTTTTCGTCGAAATGAGCGATCGACGACGTGCCGGGAATAGGCAAAATAGAGTGAGATCGAGCGAGCAGCCATGCCAGCGCCGCCTGAGTAGGCTTCACTCCATGCGCGGTAGCTATCCGCTCCAGCGCTGCGAGCTTTAGTGAGCCCGTGCCGCCCAAAGGAAACCATGGCAGAAAAACTGTGCCGTCTCGTTCGCACACTTTTAGCACGTCTTCGGAGCTGCGATCTTCGACGTTGTAGAGATTCTGCACTGAAACAATCGCCGCTGTTTTCTTCGCCTGCTTGTATTGGTCGACCGAAATCTGAGAAAGGCCGATGTGCCGGATCTTACCCTCCCGCTGGAGATCTGTCAGCGCCCCGAGTGACTCCTCCATGGGCACGTGCGGGTCGATACGATGCAATTGGAAAAGGTCAATGCAATCACGCTTGAGGCGCCGTAGGCTACCTTCAGCGCAGTTGCGCAACCTTTCGGGTCGCGCATCGATCACCCATTGACCCGGGCCCGGGCGGACGAACCCGGCTTTGGTCGCGATGACGACGTCATCGGGGTATGGTGCGAGGGCCTCGGCGATGATCTCTTCGCTCACATACGGGCCGTACGAGTCAGCCGTGTCGATAAAAGCGACGCCGGCGTTAACGACGTGACGAACTAAGGCGACCGCAGCGGCTCGATCGCTGGGCGGTCCCCAAATGCCCGGCCCCGTAAGACGCATCGCTCCGAAGCCCATGCGGCTAACGGTCAGGTTGCCACCAATCGTAATGGTGTCGCGAAGGGGATGCTTTGTGCGAGATGCCATAATCTCTTATTTATATACCACACCGAGGTAGCTAAGAAACGCGCGAGTAAGCTCCTCAACCAACTCATCATCGGTCCGAGGCAGCAGTGGGTCCGGGACGCCTGGAAGGGCGTCGAGCACGATGATCTGCTGCAACGTGGCTCCCAGCACCCTCAAGGCGAATGGCAACGCCTTCCTTGGATCCGGATGGTTGATCTCGCTTTGTTTCAATAACAAGAACTCCGTGACGCGCTGCAGTGAGCGGGCGTTCAACTCGGCGGTCTTCTTCTTGAACGCTACGTTCGGATGCGACAAGATGAACTGAAGCATCGCCCGCAGCATCTTCGCATTCTTTCGCTGGCTGACCAACCTATGCCGCACAATCGCCTCGACGAACGCCTGAAGCGAGAGGCGTTCCGCCAGTTCAGGCGTTAAGCCCGATGCGGCTGCCGCGTCGAGTGTTTCTAGAGTCTCCAAAATCACTGCGCGCATGAGCGCGTCCTTGTTTGGGAAGCGGCGATACACGGAGCCAGGTGAGAGACCGGCGCGAGCGGCGACCCGGGGCACGGTTGCGCCTTCGATCCCCTTCTCATTGAGGATCTCTCGGGCAGCCTTCATCAGACGCCCGAGCGACTCGCGGCTGCGTGCTTGTTTGGGCGCGAGGGTCTTGTTGGGCATACTCTCCTCTGTCGCGCTCCGCTTCTGTGCGATTAGGTCTTGACAAAATGTAAATGTGGGTTTACATTTACATTTGAAAGAATTGGAGACAACAACCGTTCTTTCCTGCGAGCAGCGTGCTCATGCTCGTGGTGCCGTCGCTGGGAGGCTCTGAAATGACCGAACGGATTGCAGAGGGGTCGCCGTGGCCAAGCGCTAGGGTCACCGGTGTCGTCTATTTGCTTTACTTTCTGACAGCAATCGTCGCCGTCGTGCTCGTTCGCGGGATTGTCGTATCCGGCGATGCCGCGGCGACAGCGAACAACATTCTGGCGCACGAGCCTTTATATCGGACCGGTTTCGCAATCGGCCTCATCGGGACCGCATTGTACGCCGCTGTGACGGCTCTCTTCTACGGCCTGTTTAAGCCTGTGAACAGGAGCCTCGCTTTACTTGCGGCATTCTTTAGCCTCGTCGGATGCGCTATTCAGGCTTCTGGCAGCCTCTTCCAAGTCGCCCCACTGGTCGTCTTGGGGGGTAACCACTACTTGAGTGTGTTTAAGCTGGAGCAGTTGCAAGCTCTGGCGCTCATGTTTCTCAATTTGAATGCGCAAGCCGGCTATACAGAGATCATATTTTTCGGATTGTTTGACATCGTGATCGGCTACCTCATATTCAGGTCCACCTTTCTGCCTCGCTTTCTTGGCGTGCTGATGGTGATTGCGGGTTTGGGCTGGTTGACTTTTCTGTCACCTGCGCTCGCAAACCATTTGTCGCGCTACGTTGACGTCCTGGGCTTCGTCGCGGAACTATTGCTGATGCTTTGGCTCCTCGTGATGGGCGTGAACGTTCAACGGTGGAAGGAGCAGGCCAGCGTAGCGGGTGCATCCATTCGGTGATTGGCGCGAGACGCACAGCGTCGTCGCTTCCAAAGTTTTGGGGGGCTCCTTGCGACGCAAAGAGAAACCTTCCCACAGTGGATACTACCACCGTTATCTTGTTATTTACGGATATTCAAGGCAGCACGTCGCGGTGGGAGCGCGATCGCAGCGCGATGGGCGCAGCAGTTCGTCGTCACGACGAACTCATGAGCGCCGCGATTGCGGCGTCCCGCGGACGCGTTTTCAAGACGGTGGGCGATCAATTCTGCGCATCTTTCTCCACCGTCTCGGACTCAATCGCAGCAGCTCTCCAGGCACAGCGGGCTTTGGCGGCCGAGGATTGGAGCGCCGTTGACGGGTTGAACGTCCGCATGGCTATCCACGCCGGCTCAGTCGAGGAACGCGACGGAGATTACTTCGGTCGACCGCTCAATAAGGTAGCCCGGCTTCTCGGGATTGGTCACGGGGGACAAGTACTGCTCTCGGGCTCCGCTGCGGATCTAACTTCAGGTGAGCTCCCGGCCGACATTCAACTCTCGTATCTTGGGCAGCACAGACTTAAGGACTTGGAGGGCTTCGAGCGTGTGTACCAACTGCGCGCACCCAATCTGCGCGACGAGTTTCCACCGTTGCGATCGCTCGAGGAGTTTCCGAACAATCTTCCCCTGCAGCTCACGAGCTTTCATGGGCCGCCAAGATGATCTTGAGCGACTTCGCGACAAGCCTAGCAGCAACGCGACTACTCTCGCTCGTCGGCACGGGCGGCGTCGGGAAGACGCGGTTGGCCCTGCAACTTGCGGCCGAATCGCTAAGCCGTTTTCCCGATGGCGTATGGCTGGTCGATCTGTCGCTCGTCACCAGCGCCGATGCTGTGGCTGCCGAAGTGGCCTCGATCCTATCAGTACGCGTAAGCGCAGCCCAAAGCGTCGCTGAGTCCATCGCTGCGGCTATCCGCGATCAGCGCATGCTGCTGATCTTTGACGGATGCGAACACGTCCTTGCCACCACATCGGCTCTGGTGGACTTCATCTTGCATTTGTGCCCAAAGACCAGCATCATCGCCACGTCGCGTCAAGCGCTCGATGTCGTGGGTGAGATCGTCTACAACGTGGGGACGCTTGCCGCTCCGCCGGATGGCGCGGAAGGCGCAAAACCGGCCTTGGATTATAGCGCCGTCAAACTGTTTGTGGATCGTTCGAGCGCCGCATCGAGTCGCTTTGTTTTGACTGACGAGAATGCAGCGATTGTGGTCGCACATCTGCCGTCGCCTGGATGGTATTCCGCTTGCTCTTGAGTTGGCTGCCGCGAAAACGCCGGTGCTGAGCCTCAAGCAGCTGTCCGAGAAGTTAGACGAGCGCTTTCGGTTGCTGTCTCATACAAGTCGCAACCGTCTGCCGCGCCAGCAAACGCTTCGCGCGCTGATCGACTGGAGCTTCGATCTGCTCGACGAGCAGGAACGAGCTGTGTTCAGACGCCTATCGGTTTTCGCCGGAGGTTGGACACTCGCGGCCGCTGCAGCCGTGTGCGCGGACGAAAGCATCGATGAGTGGCAGGTCTTCGAGTTGCTCTCCGCGCTGGTCTCGAAATCCCTCGTCGCCGTGGAATCGCGTGGCGATGACCAGGGCTATCGCATGCTCAACTCGATCCGAGAATACAGCCGCGAACGTTTGGCCGAGGCAAACGAAGCCGCCGACATCTCAGCCAAGCATGCTCGCTATTACGCCAGTTTTGTCAGCGGTTTCGCCCCTCTGGTGACGGCACTGGAAGACGTGCAGTGGCAGCATGCGCTCGCGCCCGAGATCGATAACATCAGAGCGGTGTTGGACTGGACGATCGTTCGCGGTAACAATGTCAGTGCTGGACTTCAGTTTGCTTTCACAGCTTGAGCGACCCGGAGCTTTTGACGACGCCGCAGGAAGCCATCCGTTGGTTCGATGACGCGATGAGGTTCGTCGAAGAGCCTATGGATGCGTTGACGAAAGCGCGAATTCTGCGCCACCACGTTCGGTTGGAGTGGCTGGTGGGTCGTCCGAGCACACAGCGCGAAAAGACCGCGACCCTCGAACTCGCTGCCGCGCGAGCGGCAGCCGATCCGGATGAGATCGCACTCGCTCTTTGCAATCTTGCCAGCTGCTTTCGCGACTCCAGACGCTTCGACGAGGCTGAAGCGATTTTTTCCGAGGCGTACCAATCGCCGCAGGCGCTATCCCGAATCGCCGTGAACGCAATTTTGCGCAATTGGGCCGTGTCGGATCTTCAGCGGGGCGAGGTCGAATTGGCGCGCCGGCGTTTTACCGAAGTCGCGCGTCTGGAGAGACCCGGTAGCGAGGCGCACGCCAGCGCTTTGTTGAATCTCGGTGAGCTCGAGTTTGCTGTTGGAAACATCGAGGCCGCGCGAGCGGCTGCGAGCAAGGCCCGAGAAACGTTCGTAAAGCTGAACGCTGCGCCAATAGGACTTGCGGTCTGCAATCTCGCGGCGTACGCAATGGCGGTCGATGATTTCGACGAAGCTCGCGATATGCTTCGAGAAGCGCTCCGACTGCTAAGGCAATCGGGCGCACGGTGGATGACCACCGCCTTGGAGCATCACGCTGTGCTGGCCGGGCTCATCGGCGATCACGAGCGCGCGGCTCTGCTCGTCGGCTTTACCGACGCTCGCTACACAAACGACGATATGCGGCAGCGAACCGAGCAACACGGGTACGAACGCCTGATGCGACTTCTGGCGCAGATTTATGATAGGGAAGAACTCGCGGCGCTGATGAGCGCTGGGGCTCGGCTAAAAGACGAGCAGGCGCTGGAGCACGCCGCGGCGATAAGCCAACCGTCCTCACAAACACTGGCGGGGAACGCCGCCGAATAGGGAGTAACAACCAATATGCCTAGCGCTACGCAAGACCAAGCAGCAAGCAGCATCGACGCCCACGCGCAATCCATCGACGAGCTCCATCACAAACTGGCCCAGATGCCAGGCGTTGATAAAGAGCGACTCCAAAAGGCTGCAGATAAGTATCAAGGCCGCCCACAAGCAATTCCGCGACGACGCACTCGGGTGCATGAACTAAAGCACTAGGGTAGCCTCTAGCGCAACGCCTGTTCTATCGCGATGCCAATCGGAACGCCCAGGCCCGTGCACGGATCCCATCCAGCACCGGCCTGGAAACGACCGTTGCTACCTGTCGTGATATCGACAAAGAGTGGCTTTTTACTCTGTCGATACAGAATCGGCGAAAAGAATCCGATCGGTACGCTCAGACGTTGGTTGATGCGCGCCGCTGAACGCCGACCACGCGGGCGCAACGGCGCTCGTGCCGCCCATCGCCAATTCGACTCCGTCCATAACCACGTAATAGCCGGGCTGCTGTTGCGCGGCAACATCGGGCAGCCGCGAGCGGGATTCATGCCGATGTGTGACGCTGTCGATCGTGCGACGTCTTGCCATTTCGGAACATCGAATCGCTCGCTAAAGCCGCCTCCGGTCCTTTCCCAAGCTTGCTCTTGGGTGGGTCGCATTTGCAGTGATGACCGTCGCTCCGCACGCGATCGCGAAGGGGCTTGATGCCGGCGCCAACACGTGAGGCTTGCCGTCATAATCGAGCTCCGCCCCATTGTCTCCGGATGAACAGAAAATGCTCACGCCCGCAAGCGCGGCAACCGTAAACAGATCGTCAAGGATGCCGAGCGCAACCGGCGTCCACAAATGTTCGGGCCATCCATAACTGATCGACAACACCGACGGCGCATGCTCTTCATCGAAGAGCGCTTTCGCGATAGCATCCAGAAACCCACGCTCATCGTCGGGTGCTTCATACACGACGATGCGTGCGCCGGGCGCGAGCGAGCCAATGATTTGCACGTCGAGCGCCGCTTCGAGGTCCTTCGTTGTCGCGATCTCGTGTGCGACGGCAGCGTCATCGACTCGCTTTACTATCGGAAGCGCAGGGCTGAGGCCTTGCGCGCGCATGCATTGGTCGAAATCACTCGGTTTGAATACCCCACGCAATTGCACGACGCCAATCGTTTGGCCGGAACCGTCAGCCTCAGGAAACTGGTAGCGAGTGGCGACATCACGCGCAGATAGTGGTGTGGTGTGGCGCTGCAAAGATCCGAGCTTTCGCGAGCGCGGCCATTGATGGAGACCGAAGATGCCGCGGACGACGGCAGCGATCTCGGGAGGAACATGCAATGCGTCCGATCGATGGCGGAAACGCCGCTGACTCTCATCTTCGAAGATCGCGACGGTTGCCCCGAAAGCCTCAACCAGTCGTCCGATCGAGCCACTGATGGCTACGGCTCTCCAGCGTGAGTCGACGACCGTGAGATCGAAGCTCTCACAATAGCGACGCAGAACCTCAATGTCTTCCGGATCTGCGCCTGTTTGCCGCGCTAGCGCTTTCCTATCGGCATACGTGCGCTGCAGTGGCGGCATCACGCCAAGCGTTCGCGCGTGCTCGCGATCGAGATCTCCGCCGCGCTTTGGACGCAGCCACGCCGTCAAAAGAATGTCTGCGTCGGAGGTCAGCGACTCCGCTCGATGGCTTCCGGGCCAGACCTTACGCTCCGTGCCCGGGATCGGAATGCGCTTTTCGGCAGCCCTTGCTGGGTTCAGTCGTCGGTCCAATCAAACGAAGGCCCGAACGGTTTACCAGTTGACTTCAGGCAGTGCCCTCGCCAGGCGTGGCCCGTCGTGTCCGGAGACCCAGTACAAACGTAGCCCGGCGGGCCTCCTTTGAGCGGAGGGTACTGCGGCATCCCGGGTTTACCCGGTATGTGCTGGACGATGAGCTTCTTTGCCCACGATTCCGCTTGTCCACAGGTCATCTCGCGTTGTGTGAGGGTCAGCGAATAACGGTTTCCCGAATTACCGGGCGGCATGGGGTTCACCCACGACGTGGAGGCGAACGAGGGACACGTGGTCATTCCCATGTCGTCTGCGGCGGCAGGCGTGGGCGTGATGCCACTGGGACCTGCAAGCATTACAAGTACGAAAACACTTGCAAGGGGTATACTCAAGAAGCGCACGATATTCATACTCCTCGGCGATGGCTATAGAGCGGTGTAACCGAATGTTGTTATTTGGTGCATGTGAGGTCGATGCGGAAGTCTGCCGGTTTGGGATAATGGGGCATGCCTGGCAGCGCGTTCTGTATTGCGGCATTGAAGGTGACGAGCAACCGAACCGGCTTGTCGGTGCCGTTCAAACCACCCCCTGCGAAGAGCTGTGAGAACGTATATGACCCGCCGGGCGGAAAAACAACATTTCGCGAACCTAGAGCGAAGCCGCCTACCACGTTAAAGGATGAAGCGTTGTTCCCGCTCTGTGTGGCAAGAAACTCGTCGGACACATTTGATGGCGCTTCTCCCGGACCGTACAACCCACCGGGCCATAGCTTACGATTCGTGGCGTTGACCCATGTCTGCGTCACGCGCCAGCCGTTTTGGTCTTCTGGCTTCGCATCGGGTGGACTCGGCGAAAATGCGGTCACGCGCATCTTCCATACCCCGTTGCTCATCCATTGGTTCATGCAACCTGGGGTCGCAACAATCTGGTTGGACCCACCTTCCGCGTTGGCGGCCGCGCCGGTCGCGACGCAACCCAGGTTGAAGTGAAAGTTATACTTTGAGGTAGTGAACTGCGGCTTCGACTTCAATTGGGCAAGCAGTACTCCGTTGAACAAGATCTCAAGACCCTTTGGTTTATTCGACGGATCAACGTTGGCGCTATAGAATATTTGTTTATACGTCAGCTGCCCGGCGGGCGCAAACGTATTGTTGCCCACGTTTGCCATTGACATACTAGCCGCGGTCGACTCCTTCACACTGATAGCACCGCTTCCGAGTTCTAGTCGCTGGTCTTGGAGCTGCGCATCGCCCGGGGAGGTTTCTCCCGACGTTCCGTTGCGCCACACCTCGGTAACTTGCCAGCCAACTTGCTGGCTGCCGTTCATATATGGCTCGACGTTCGTGACTTTCACGCGCCACACCCCATTGAAGAGCCACTGATTCATGCAGCCCTCGCGGCTATTTGCGTCGCCGAAACTCGCCGACCGAGCGAGCAGCACGACGCAGCTCGCGATGGCGAGAACGATGAACGACATTGATTTTTGCGTCGCGTTTTGCACCGAAGAATCTCCCTTGAAGCTCAGATCCGTGGCGCTATTTTGTGCAGGTGAAGTCGATGCGGAAGTTTGCCGGAATCTTGTAGCGAGGCAAGCCTACGCGCGCATTTTGCTTTGTCGCATCGAATTGTTCAAGGAGTTTCACTGGTTTGTCTGATGGGTTCAGCGGCGCCCAGCGAAAGCGCTGTTGGTACGTAAACGAACCGCCTGCAGGAAAGGTGCGAAAAACGAGCTGCTCCTGGTTCATCGACGTTCCCGCGCTGTTTGTTGCGGGGGTGTTTTGTCCGCCTGCAGTAATGAGGTATTGATCCTGCATAAGAGTGTCACTCGGTGCGAGTGGTCGGCTCGTGAGGTTCACCCAATCTTCCGTTATCATCCAACCGATCTGCGGACCTGTCGGATCGTTGTTGTTGTCGGGAGCGATCGCGGTTGCGCGCATCTTCCAGACGCCGTTGGAGAGCCATTGATTCATACAGCCGGGGATCGCAGCAATCTCCCCCGAGCCGCCCTCGGCCTGTGCGGCCTTGCCGGTCGCAACACAACCCAGGTTGAAGTGGAAGTTGTAGTGCGCGCTGGTGAACTGCGGCTTTGACTTAAACACTGCCAGCTTTGCACCGTCGAAAATGATATCCACAGCTTGGGGCTTGTTGGACGGGTCGAAGTTTGGGGCTAGGAAGACTTGCGTGTACGTGAATTGTGCGGCCGGCGCGAAGGTATGGAAGCCCACGGTCCCCATCGACAAGATTCCGGTGTTTGTGGTAGATGCAAGGAGCGACCCATTGTTGAGCGTGACCTTTTCGTCTTTTAACAAGGAATCGCCGGGCGCGAGTTCTTGAGTCGTGCCATTGCGCCAGACTTCAGTGACTTGCCAGCCGGCGGGCGGGCCACCGTTCGACCATGGCTCGACCTTGGTCACTTGGACGCGCCACACGCCGTTGAACAGCCATTGATTCATGCAGCCCTCACGACTGTTGGCGTCACTCAGAGCGGTCGATCGCGCGGCGAGCAGCGCCGCGATCATGACGAGGGCGACAATCGTTGTTCTCTTCATGAGGAAGTGACGATCCTGACGCACAAAAAATCTCCTTGAAAGACTGTTTGAAACAAGGCGAAGAGCAGCGTGGGCTATCTGTACGTTTGAGGCCTGCCCGGAGCCTGCTTACCACCCTCGCCACGCGTCCTTCCTCGCTCAAGCCCATCGACCACCCGTTTGATTCCTATTTCAAACCTCTTAGGTAAAGAGCTTGAGCGCCTCGTCACGATGGCGCTCCATAAGCGATCTCGTGTCACCCTCGACGTTCAGACGCAGGAGCGGCTCGGTATTTGAAGGGCGGACGTTGAGCCACCAATCTGCCATCTCAACGGTCACGCCGTCGAGGTGATCGATACCCGCTCCTTGCGCCGTGTAGAACGCCTCGACGTCTTGTAACGCTTTCTGCGTATCGCTCACCTGCGAGTTGATCTCTCCGGAGCGAAAACGCGTGTCAATCGGTGAGATCAGCTCGCTCACCGTCTGCCCGCTTCGACTCAGGAGCTCGAGACAGTGCATGAGAGCGATCATCCCGGAATCGGCAAACCAGTTCTCGCGAAAATAATAGTGCCCAGAGTGCTCGCCGCCGAAGGGAATGTTCTGTTCTCGCATGATCGGCTTGATAATCGAGTGGCCGACGGGCGAGCGCACGGGAATCCCGCCGGCGCGGGTGATCACTTCCGGCACGGAACGGCTGCAAATAAGATTGTAAAGGATCTTGGCACCCGGAAAACGCTTGAGTGCGTTCAGCCCAATGAGAGCCGTCATGATTCCGCCATCAATCAGCCCGGCTTTCTCATCCACGATGAACATCCGGTCGGCGTCACCATCGAACGTGACGCCAAGGTCGCAGTGATGCGCCAGGACTGCTTCTTGCAGTTGCACCTTATTAGCAGGATCCATTGGATTCGCGGGATGATTGGGGAAACTGCCGTCGAGTTCAAAATAGAGCGGGACGATTTCGCAGGGCAACTTCTTGAAGACCACCGGTGTCGTGAGCCCCGCCATGCCATTGGCCGCATCCACGGCAATCTTGAACGGCTTGATCCCCTGTCGATCGATCATTGAGAGGCAGTGTTGGGCAAAATCCTCAAGGATATTTTGCTGAGAAATTGAGCCCCGAGTGTCGCTGCGCGGGATGTTTCCAGCAATGATCCGATCGCGCATTTCTGCCAGCCCGGTATCCAACGAGACTGCGACCGCATCTTTGCGGCAAAACTTCAGACCATTGTAGTTCGCAGGATTGTGTGACGCGGTGATCATGACCCCACCGTCAAAGGCGAACTTGCCGGTGGCAAAATACAGCGCGTCGGTTGAGACCAATCCAATGTCGGTGACGTGCGCGCCCTGGTCGACCGCACCTTGCGCCAATGCCGCGAACAGCGCTTGACCGGATTCTCTCATGTCCCGGCCGACGACGATGTGTGATAACCCAAACTGTGCGACGAACGCGCGGCCCACTTGATAAACAAAATCTCGCGTTAGCTCGTCGGGAACTGTGCCCCGGATATCGTAACGCTTAAAAAGTCCAAAGATCGTTGTTGCAAGATCCTGCACGTCTACACCTCAAGGACTGAGCGTCAAGCGACCTCGCCCAATTGCTCTGTCTCCCATGCCATAGTAGATGTCATAGACTCGGTCGCCGACATCTGGCCGAGGATCGATCGCCGTAGGAAATACTATTTCTCCGGCCTTACCGCGCACTTCGAGGGGTAGTTCTGGTACAAAAAGCGGCTGGGGCGAACGATAGACAACTTTGTCGACGCGCGACGCACTGTGCACAATAATTCCCGCGCAGTAGCGCAAGCGGGTCTTACCGTTTTTCTCGGAAAGCTGATCAACGCCGTGAATAAGCGCAAGCCAACCTTCACGGATGCGCACGGGGGGCGTGCCACCACCGACTTTCACTTGGCCCCAGGGTGCGGACGGCAGCTTGAGAGGATGCGCTTCAATGACGTCGCAGATTTTACTCAGGTCTTTACGGACTGCATCGAGCGAAACATACCCGATCGCGATGCTTTCGCGGCGTTCAGGCGAGCGTTTCAACATGACTTTGGCACCTGCTTCCCCGTGCTTGCGCCACAACGACCAGAGCGTCGGACGGTGGTAGAGCGCGAGCGACGGCACGCCTCCTGGTGAGAGCACAGGCTCGGGGAAAAAGGCTGCATCCTTGTCGGCAAGGCACATTCTCCGATTGTGGCGGTGCATCAATCCAACGCGCTGCCACGCATCGCCATCTTTCGATACTGCCACGGCCACCTGCGGTCCCGGCGGTCCGAAAGCGACATACGCCATCACATAACGATCGAGGGTTGCAATATAGGTTACTCGTGGGTCCTCGCAACCATATCCGTCGGATTCGTTCCTTATCTCATACGGCGCCTCGGGTTCAAGCGCGTAACCAGCTTGATCGACCGTCAACTTCCCGTCCTGTTGCTCGTGGGCTTGAAAGCGCCCGATGCGCGAAACATTGCCAGGCGCAACCATGCGAGGGAAGAGCTGCAGGGTCCCGTCTCTCAAGCGGGCACACGCCGGATTCAGAATGCCCGCGCGGTCGACAACCCGGCGATCCGGCTTGAGCACGGTGCCGAGCCGAGCGAACTGCGCACTGAAGTGATTGAGAGGTTTATCGATGGCGTTGGTCTTACGTCCTCGATAACACTAGCGAAACGTTGTCAACATAGCCGTCATTGGCGACACCTTCAAAACGAGTCGCGACCATCTCGATCCTAACCGAGCGGGTTAACTTGGGCACGGGCCCCTTGCTCGAGCGGGGCAGCAAACTCGTCTTGCCATTCCGTTGCTCGGCGGTTACTGGACCGAGGATCACAGCTTTTAACTTGGCGCCGTCAGAGCCCAAAAAGGTTGCGCTCACCGTGGCGTAATCTTTCTGTGCGCCATAGCCACCGATGTAGGCAGAAAATGTAAATTGCACATGCGCGCCATCGATGTCGGTTCCCAACGCATCTAGGCCAACGACTTGCGTGGCGGTGGACAGCGCGTCAGCTGGCCCGCCGACAAAGAGGCTTTTGCCACGCGATGGAGGTCCAGAGTCAGTCGTGCCTGGGTAATCATCATATCCATAGTGCGCCTGGCTGAAGTTGCCGGACGTCTGCCAACCTTGCATTGGCCCCTTGTCGGGCAGCACAACCCCCATCTCTGCATCACCGTTCACAACGAGGTTCGTATCGTACGCAGCTGTGTTGGCAGTCGCAATATGAGCGGCACTCAGCATGGCGACAAAAAGACCTGCTGAGATAAGCGTGATTAGCACAAGCGGTAAGCGGCGCATGCCTCGTATCCTCAACTTCGTTTCCTGCGTTCATTTTCCGCTACTCGCGCCTTCACTATTCTTTTTACGAGACCGGCAGGCAGCGGCTTCTCCAAAGGAAAGCGGATAGTTCCTTTCGATGTGTCAAAGCTCTTCAGATCGTTCTTGAACGCTCGTATCACTGCCATACTCATCGGAAAGAAGCTGCAATGGTTTGAAAACGCGGCGAACGCCACCAAAGATCCTTTGTACTTGAACGTGGGGATCTGATAGCTGATGGCTTCGGTTGCCTCCGCTGGCACGGCCGACCGAATCGTCACGCGCATTTTGTTCAAGGTGCTACGGGCAGGCTCGGGGACGCCCGCAAGGTATTTGTCCACCACCTTCGGAGACGCGTTGCCTTTCGCGGTCGACCCGCGACCGCCGGACTTCGGGTTTTTCAATCAGTTACGGGCAGACTAGGGGGTTACAAATACTCTCACTCTGTCCTAGAATATTTGTCAGAGCCTCGGTAGCATCGATCGTGACGATGATCCTAGGTGCGGTGTACACAGCTTTCTCCTTTTTCCGACAAAACGAGACCCAGCGGTTCTTAGCGACGGTTGCGCAGACCTGCCGTTACCTTCTTGGCGGCTATGCGGCTCCGATCTGCTTCATGTAGGTTTGGTTGTCCCAGAATAACCACTCCTCAGCCATAACATGGTTTTCCCAACGACCAATCGTCACCATAGGTAATTTGAACGACTTGCGGGTTGGGGGTATTGTTTTCCCATCGCCGATTGGCATCGGCTCGGTGAACGTACCCTCCATTATGCCTGTGACCGCAGTCCATTCCCCAGACGCAATTCTAATGGGATGCTCCTTGATACGGGTGTCAGGCGCGTAAACGAACATTTTCTTCATATCTGCGATATGCACGTCGATGCCTGTGGTTGTCCGGCCATCCGGCCAGTGGACAATAATATTCTGCGCATGACTCTTCTTAAGTTGATCCCATTTCTGACCGCTGAAAACGTTGAAATCCAAATCATCAAAATTCTCGAGATGAGCTTTCTCGTCGGATAGGACGGTGGGTGCGTGGGTAGTACTCATAGGTGCTCCTCTCATTGCAACTAGTGATCTACAAACTTCGATATTTCTTTCATCGTAGGATCGAGTCGAAGATCTTGGTGGCCATATTTCCGGTCTTCATGTCCGCCGGGAACCGTCACTCGGACCAGAATCTCATGCGGATGAACCTCTCTGACAACGCCTTCTTCCTTCGTCCCATCAATATAAACCTTATCGCCAACCTTTAACATTTCTGCTCCTCTGGCTGCTTACGCGCGCCGACTTGCCGGCTCGACGCGGAAATTGACCTCAGGGGTAATCCCATGGGCAAGTGTCTGATAGACGACGCAATATCGTTCCGTCAATTGTTGAAGCGTGGCGGCTTCTTCGGGCGTCGTGTCGGCATCCAGGTCGAAGCGAAGCCGAATATTCTTAAAGCCGACCGGCACGGTGCGATCGAGACCTAAGGTGCCGCGGAAGTCGAGATCACCCTCAGCATGTATGGTTCCACCGCGCAACTGAATGTTTTTCGCCGTTGCCACAGACCGCAGCGTCACGCCCGCACACGCGACAAGTGCCTGCAGCAACATGTCACCTGAACAGGCGAACGTTCCGTCGCCACCCGTTGCGGGGTGCAGGCCAGCTTTCACGAGCGCGCGGCCAGTCTCCACGCTGCAACTGAGCCCTTCGGGATCATCGATCCGGCCGCTTGCTCGCAGCGTGACGAGCGCGGCGCTAGGCTCGGCGCGATACCGATCCTTGATGGGCGCTTGCAGAGTGCGCAAACTTTCTGTATCCACGCGGGTCCTCCGTTCCTGGGTTTATGAGTACAACACGCGCGACATGAGGAGCGCAAGTGCCCGTCGGAGTTGGCCCGCCACGTCAGCCTGGTCGCTCTCATCGATTTTATGGAGTGCCGCTTCGATCCAACGAAGCCCCTCCGCCTCGACGCCACCATGCCACCAGAACATCTGCAAGGCAGCTGCAAGAGAGCCGCCGAGAGCCACGTCTTGACCTTTGACAAGCGCCCAGTCCATCGCCGCGCGAAAGTTTTCAACCTCCGGCTCGAGTGTCGCAAGCCATTGGCTCAGCGGCATCGCGCCAAAGCTTCGTTCCGCTTCCTGTGCCACACCTTGGAAATGTTCGGCGTGCCGACGCCCGAGCCGTTCCCGCTCCCCACTCGCCGTTAGTTTTGCCAACGCGTACTGGCGAGTGCACTCAAGCATGCGGTAACGCTCCAGATTGCCGCTCGTGTCCACTACGAGCAGCGATTTATCCGCAAGAGAGGCGATCAAGTCGAGCAGATCTCTCTGCTCACTGCCGTTGCCGGCGCACACAAACGTCGCGGCATCGAGGGTAAAACTGCCGGCAAAAATCGCCACGCGATTAAACAGCACCCGCTCCTCCGGCGAGAGTAAGTCATAGCTCCAATCGAAGAGGGCCGTCAGCGTTTTCTGACGAGGGAGAGCTGTGCGGCTGCCCCCTGTAAGAATCTCGAAACGCTCGTTGAGCCGCTGCGCGAGGGTCGGTATGCTCATGACCTTGACGCGTGCTGCAGCGAGTTCGATCGCAAGGGGAATCCCGTCGAGCCGGCGGCAGATATCCGACACGATGAACGCATTATCGTCACCCAGTCGAAAGGATTGATCGACGAGCGACGCGCGGTCGGCAAAAAGGGCCACCGCCCCGAAGCTCAGAGCAGCCGTTGAATCGAGATTCGCCACCTTATCGGGCACCGCCAGCGAAGCGACACGCAGCACTTTTTCCCCACTCACCCCGAGCGCCTGGCGTGAGGTGGCAAGAATACGAACGTCCGGGCAATGGCGATGAATCGCGTCCGCGAGCGACGCAACTGCCTCCAGCACGTGCTCGCAATTATCCAGAACTAACAGAAGCTGCTTGCTTTTGAGGAATTGCATCATCGACTCGTCGATCGCGTGCACTTGCGCTTGGCTTACGCCCAGCGCTTTGGCGACCACGCTCGACACCAATTCCGAACCCGTGATTGCTGCGAGATCGGCTATCCATACTCCGTCAGGAAAGCGGTCGAGAACTTCCGCGCCAAGTTGTGCCGCCAGTCGCGTCTTGCCGACGCCCCCGGCTCCCATGAGCGTCACCAAGCGGTGCTCGGCGAGATGCACCTTCAGATCTTCAAGGTCTTGTTCGCGGCCGCGGAAGCTCGTCACTTGAATAGGCAGATTGTTGGGCAGCGTGTCCAGCGAATTCAGGCGTGGAAAATCACTCGGAAGACCCTTTACCGTTAGCTGCCAGACATGCTCGGGGTGAGCAAGATCCTTGAGTCGGTGCGCACCGAGGTCGGTGAATCTCGTTTCATGCGATGTTTCGTTGCGCACGAGCTCGTACGTTGCACCTGAGAGGAGTATCTGCCCACCGTGCCCGATGGTCATGAGCCGTGCGACTCGGTTGACGGTCGGACCAAAATAATCAGCGTCGCGTTCCTGGGCGTATCCGGTGTGCAAGCCCATTCGGACTCGCAAGCCATGGACCGCGGAAAAATCTTCCGTACTGAGGGCACGCTGGGCGTCGAGTGCAGCATTGACAGCGTTTGGCGCGGTCGCGAATGCGGAACAGAACGCGTCGCCAACGGTCTTGAAAATATGGCCGCCATGCCGTGTGATCGACGAGCGCATCAGGTGTTCGTGGCGCGCCACGGCCGCCTTCATAGCCTCGTGATGCTTTTCCCAGCGCTCGGTGCTGCCTTCGATATCGGAGAACAAGAAGGTGATGGTACCGGTAGGCAACGACACCGAGTGTTTGGATTGCCGCTCCTCGGCCCGAGTGTTATGTGGCATCGATGAGCAAGACGTTCGGCTGTCCACCGTTGCGGCCCTAGCCGCGCTTGCCAAGCCGGTGGTGCTCACGATATAATGCAGGTCCAAAAGGGTCGCGAAGTCAATCTTTTCGAGCCGAAATTGATGGAGGGATGTACATGCCTCGATATATAGTGGAGCGCACTTTTAAGGACGGGTTGTCGATTCCGGCCACGAACGCGGGAGCTGATGCATGCCGGAGCGTCGTCGACAAAAATGGAGACCTCGGCGTGACCTGGGTCCATTCGTACGTCGTAAAAGATCACAAGAAGACCTATTGCGTATACGATGGTCCAAGTGAGGATGCAATCCGCAAAGCGGCCGAACGCAACGGACTGCCGGTCGATAACATCGCTGAAGTCAGCGTGCTGGATCCGTACTTCTTCCACTAATATCGCGATGCTCAAGCATTTTGTTCTCCTCCTCTTGGCTTTCAGCGCGGCGCTGACCATCTGCGTCAAGGCAGATGAAGCGCCAAAATATCACGGGTCAATGTCAGCCAGCGAACAAGCATTTGTTCGCTCCATCCAATCCAACCTCAACGCCCGATTTCCCCATGCTCGGGATGCTGAGAGGGCCGGCTATGTTCGCTATACTGAGGTCGATGAGACCGGTGCGATTAGCTACGCAAATTTTCATTGGACCTCAATAGACGATCGGCATCCGAGCCAGCTGTGGTACGACAAGAATGGCACCTTACTGGGAGCCGATTTTTCCGTGCCAAACAGCACGGGCGTGCGACCCAACCTTTTCGGTGTCAACCCAGGACGCTGGTACGAGTTTGACGAGCACATCCATTGGGTCACGAAGGACCCTTCAACCGGCAAAATAGCGTATTATCACTACGTCATGGCGCCCGCCTTTGTCAAGGCGGGTGGTGATCTCAAGCAGCCGAGCGCAGCTACTCTCGTGAAGATGGGAAAAGTGAAGACCGCCTCTGAGGTTACGACGATCTTCGACTTTCCGAAGGTCTGGGACCTCATTGTGTGGGTGAAGCCGAATCCAAACGGCGCATTTGCCGAAAAAAATCCGCTAGTCAAACCCTAAATTATTGAGGGAGATATCGGGAAATGAGATTGTGTGCGTACCACGTCTCCCATCTCGCGCCAGGCGCTAAACGGTTGATCTCTTTGTCCGCGTTCACCAAGAGGTAAATGAGATCGCTTTTTAACAGTTTTGCGTCAAGCAATTTCTCGATACCCTTTTCGAGCAGGTGTCCGGCGTACCAAATTGACCAGTCTGGATCCACTCCGTCGGTCTGTTGAAAGGCGACATGATGGTCCTCGGCGGTTTGATGGAGTAGATCCGCTACCTGCTTTGCCAATACCGCGCGATCAACAGTCATGTTAGGTACTCCTCGAACCCCGCAACTCGCAGTCCGAGCCAGGTTCAGCTTCGCTTCGCAAATTCGTTGTGAATAAACGCAATAACGGCTCCTGCGACACCCGCGAAAAGCGCGAAAAGAAGGGCTCTAGCGATATACCCTCCGATGTCGCCTTCCAGTATCATAACGTTGGACGTCCTTCCCACCAAACCCGTGGGTATGAGCAATAACCGCAGGATGAATCCGGCCAGGGCGCAGCCTAGAGCAAAACCGAACACGCTCAGTGTTGCTTGACGTGAATCGCGCTTACGCTCCATGAAGATCTCCTTAAGAGGTTAATCACTAGACGAATAAACAAAGAGCACGTCCCAGATGGGCCGTGCTCTTCATTGTATGCGTTCGAGTCAGTGACCTACGAACTCATGCTGGTTATTAGTCGCGACGTTTGCCCATTTATTCGTGCGAATTAGCAGCCGTAACCATGGCACATCCCGCTCGCTGCGGGCATCGGGGTTGCCTGTGGCCCTGGTGTCGCCCCAACCTGGACGATCAGCCCATCACGCATGTTGTTCGAAATATAGTGGATGCCGCAAATAATATACAGGCTGCCGGGAGTATTCGTTACTGTCAACACGCCGGTGCTCTGACCTGGTGGAATCGGGCCGCTTTGATAACCGACGCCGAGAACTCCGCCGTTAAGTGCAACAGCAGTGCTCTGCGGGCCTGGCGTCGGAAACGCTGTGAAGACATTGAGTGTATGCGCGACGTTATCGTTGTTGGTAAGAACCACTTGTGTGCCTGGCGCGAGACCAAGTACCTGAGCGTGCTTCTGTTGCGTGTAGCCGGTCACAGAGCCGAAGGTCGGGTCAGTGTAAACGCCGTTGGCGGTTCCGAAGAGGTTGATGTGTATTGTGGGCATCGTCGGTGATGGTGAAGGTTGCGGTCCTGGAAGCGTTCCCCCACCGCCGCCTCCTCCGCCTCCGCCGCCGCCACAACCGACTGCGATCGAAACCAAAGCCGCGGCGAACACGCCACCGAGGAGCACTCTGAAAACCAATATGATTTTTTTCACGGCAACGCCCTCACATAAGCGCGCTGGGAATGAGGACACGTACGATCCTACCCCACCACGTCCAATGTTAGGGAAGGGCGCTTAAAAATCCATGAATTTCAGGATGACGACGGTGCTGTCCGCCGCGGAACGATCAGGCGAAAGCCTGCGAACGCAATGATGTTGAAGATGGCGAAGGCCAAGGTTGTGAGGAACCAGTGTGCTTGGCTCTGCGCAAAAAGCAACTCAATGAGGACGAGGACGATCAACGGCCAGATTAATTTTTCGAAAAACAGATTCATGTTGTTACCTCCTTTCGAGAAAGCGTGAAAATGCAAAGGAGCGGTCTTCGTCGACCGCTCCGTCCGAGGAAAGACTTCGCGCGTTAGACTGTCGCGAGAGTCGGAATCTTATGGAAGGTTGAGCTCACAACGTCGTAGGTTTTGATCTGCGGCGTTCCCTCGAGAACGTTTGCGAGAATCTTCAGCACTTCCGGATAGGTCGTGGTGTTGTAAGATTCGGCGTTCTCTTTCTTGTCCCAGAGGCTGATGGTGCGGACTTCGGTTCCGCTTGGGCCTACAAGGGCAATTTCGTCCTTGAAGCCGTTTTGCTTACGAAGCATGGGAATGACTTGCTTTTCAAACATTTCTGTGAAGTCATTGAGACGATTGGATTTCAAGGTTGATGTTACGATGCGTGCGTACAAGGAGCAACTCCTTAGAGTTAGCTTGGTCAACAGTCGAAAGCGTAAGTGTTCAAAAAGAAACTGCCCCGTGTGAGATACGCCTGAAAGCGGCAGTAACAGGGGCAGTCGTATTTCAATGCCTAGAGTCGCTGTACCACTAGTATACCACACATTAGGGTCAAGCGTCGGGTTATCTTCGTTGGCGCGGCTTGCGAGTTTTCTCGTCATGATGCTTGTAATCTTGGACCGTTTCTTGAGAAAGAGCACTCAGCCGCCGTTAGGAACGATGCCTCTGGTTCTCGAAAGGTCGCACCGATGAGGCCCCGAGCCCTGGGTGCAGCGGCCCTGACAATCGCGGCAGTTATGCTGCTGGCGGTTGAGATTTTTTCCTGGTCGCAGAGCGCACGCTTCGGTCCTAATGTCGGTGCTGGCTCGAGTTGCGCGCCCGAGATTATATCGGCCGACCCAAAGACCGCCCCAGGCCTTCAAGATGGCGACAAAATCCTCTTACCTCAGATGGATCTGCCTGCCCGCCTGGCCATCGCCTACCGGTCCATACCCGTACAAACTGGTCGTGCCGGGGAGACGATCGCGCTCAGAGTGACTCGAGGCGATCGCGAGTTCACGACAGCCTATCGCTTGCAGCAGGAAGATTCGCGCCTAACGTTTGGAGGGGAGCTCGGGTTCAAGCTCTTCCTCCTCGTGGTGGGCGTCTTCGTGCTGTGGCGGGGCCGTGATCGAGCATCCCTCTTACTAGGGATCTGGTGCCTCGATATCGCCATCGCTTTGCCCGACGCGTGGTGGGGTGCGCTGCCACCACAGGGCCGACTTGTCGGCGGCATCGTGAGCGCCGTATTCTGGCCAGCGGGGGCGCTGTGGTTGTACCTAGTGATCGAAGCGATAACCCGAAATGTGTCACGGCGCGTGATCGTTCTAACGCGCATAGCCGTGGTCGCCACGACGCTGCCTGCCTTATTCGACACCACGATTAACGCGGTTGCTCAAACCGAGACCGGCTGTAAGCTTCTTCCTTTGCCATCGTCGATTGTCAATGCACTCTTTGTTACCACGCAATTCGTGATCTTAGGTTTTTTCATTCTCAGCTATTCGAGATCCGCAGGGGTGCAGAGACAGCGCGTTCGCTGGGTATTTTGGGCCTTTCTCATCAGTCGATTCGGCGTGCTCTTAAACCTCATCAATCGGCTGCCAATCACGACGCACCCAATTCACCTCTCTGGCGTCGAATGGCTAACCGTCTTGATTTTTCCGCTCGGCTGCGCCTACGCAATCTTGCGACATCGCATTATCGACGTCAACTTTGTGCTCAATCGGACGCTCGTGTACACGATCCTGACCACCCTCGCCGTAGGAATCTTTGTCCTACTTGAAGATTTGCTGACCAAAGTCGCTGCGGGCAGAGGTATAAGTTTGGCCGTTGAGCTGTGCGTGGCACTCGGGCTCGGCTTCTCGTTCAATGCGCTCCTCAAGAAAACAGAAAACGTGATCGAACGGACGCTCTTCCGCCGCAAGTACGAGGCTGCTCGCAGCTTGCAGCGTTTTTGTGAGGAAGCCGGCTTCATGGAGAATGCTGATGCGCTTTTGGAGCAGGCAACCAAGGAAATTCCACGGGCGGTGGGGGCAAGTGGTGCTGCCTTCTACGAGCGCATTGACGGTAGCTACCGACTTATTGCCTCGAGTGGTGGCCAGCCGATACCCAACGAGGTCGGCGTTGACGACCCGGCATTCGTGCGGCTTCGCAAGCATCTTTCGCAGGTTGACCTGTCAGGTATCACAAGCGCGCTGGGCGATCGCGGTGTTGCCTTCGCTTTGCCGGTGCGGGGAAAGCTCTTCGGCGCGCTTTTGTGCGGCGATCGCGTCGATGATGAAACCTACGCTCCCGATGAGATCAGCTTGCTGCGTAACGTCGCCCATGAGGTCGGTGCTGAGCTGCATGCCATCCGCGCACGGCAGCGTGCCGAACTTCTCGATGCCCTCATGGCTGGCTCGATCGACCTTTCCACCGCTCGTGCGAGACTGGCGGAAGCCGGATCGCCTGCGGTTGGATGACGTTAGCATGAGCGATCTCAATCCGCAGGCTAAACAGATGGCTGATGAATCGATGGTGCGCAACCTCGATGCACAAGCTCGATCCATTTGGCCTCAAGAAGTGCCGCTCTTTCGCCGTTACGTGCTGCCGGATGAAGCCCGCATCCTCGACGCCGGTTGCGGCACCGGAGAAATCTCATCGCGTTTGGCCGAACTCTTCCCGCGCTCGCGCGTGCTCGGAGTCGACATCATCGACGACCACTTGGATCTGGCGCGGTCGCGCTACGCAGCGCTTGCTCCCCGGTTAACCTTCGAGCATCAAAGCGTCTACGCGCTCAACGCAGGTGACGCGAGCTTTGACCTCACGGTTTGTCGCCATGTCCTTCACGCAATTCCGCACGCGGATGCCGTGATTGCGGAGCTTGCGCGCGTGACGCGCCCGGGTGGCTACCTGCACCTGATTCCAGAGGATTACGGGATGGTGCACTTTCAACGGGGTGCGCTCGATCCACGTGACTTTTGGTATGATGCTCCGGTGAGTTTCGCGACCGCAACCGGAACCGATCTCTTTATCGGGCGCAACGTGTTTGGAATCCTCGCCGCTCTGAAGCTCGAACACATCACCATCGACTACATCACGGTCGATACGCTTCGCTCACGAGAACTGTTTGCAACGATCCTCGAAGCATGGCGCGATGGATATATCGATTCGATCGGCGAGCTCACTCGGTACACGCGCGAGTCCGCGGCGGCATACTTTAACCAAATGATCGCGAGCGTGCGAGATCCAAATGGGTACGCCGTATGGATGGTCCCCGTCGTCAGCGCCCGGATACCACATCCATAAGAAAATGGCCGGACAAGTTGCCCGGCCACCGTATGCGATCTTGCTAGCCAGAACTCTGGACCACTAGTGTTTGGGGATGTTCCCGCAGGCTACATACTTGCCCAGATTGGCTGTAGACTGGTGGACGTTCACGGCAAGAGTACCTGTAGTGAGCTGGCTGAGCGGTGCAGCCACAACCGTGACCGACTTCCCGAGCACGACGTTTGAGAGCGGGTATTTTACTGCCCCGACGGTCGGACATGGGCCCACGTGAATGTGCGCCGGTTGGCTGCCGGTGGCGCTCTCGCCCGTGAGCGAGATGGTCACGGTCGTCTTGCTGCCAGCGCCAACGAGCGTGACTTTCCCGGACTCCTTCGAACCGTTTTCCTCACTCAAGGTGGCAGTCACTGTGTGCGATCCCACCATCGCGGTCATTCCGGACATAGCACCTGCTCCCGCATTTTTTACGGCTTTCATGGCTCCACCAGCTGCAGTCGCTGCCGCATTCATCGCTCCCCCAACAGCGGACGCGACTGGCGCTGGTGAGTTGCCCGAGCTTGAGCTTTGCGAGTTACCCGAACACGCCGCTAGGCAAAATGCCAAAACTACAACGAGAAGAGGAGTGTACTTCATGAGTTAGTCCTTTCGTAGCGTTACTCTTGGGGCCGCTGCCAGTGAGGTTTGCGCTTTTCCAAAAAGGCGGTAATGCCCTCGTGGGCATCGCTCGACTTGGCGTTAAGAGACATGACTTCTTTGGTGTACTCGTACGCCTCGTGTTGTGTCATTTCGACTTGCCGGTAGAAGGCCTGCTTGCCAATGCCAATCGTATAAGGACTCAGAGCGGCAATCTTTTCAGCGAGGTCGCGGACAGCCAATTCCAGCTGGTCTGCCGGCACGACCTTGTTCACGAGCCCGGCAGCGAGCGCGTCACGCGCCGGCAGGGGTTCGCCCGTGAGCAGCATTTCCATCATCTTCTTGCGACCGATTGTGCGGCTCACTGCGACCATTGGCGTCGAGCAAAACAATCCGATCTTTACCCCGGGTGTAGCGAACCAGGCGCTGTCGGTTGCGACGGCGAGATCGCATGTCGCGACGAGTTGGCAGCCAGCTGCCGTCGCCGGACCCTGCACTGCGGCAATGACTGGTTGCGGGATGGCCTGAATCTTCTCCATCATCTTGACGCACACGTCAAAAAGTTTGCGGTAGGTTTCTAAGTCGCGATCGACCATCTCGCTTAGATCATGACCCGCGGAAAAGACAGGACCCTTTGCCTTCAAAATGACAGCTTGTATTGCAGAGTTTTCTCCGATGCCATGGAAGGCCGCGTGCAACTCTTCCATCATCTCGAGGGAGAGCGCGTTTCGTTTTTCCGGGCGGTTGAGCGTCACATAGGCAAAGGCACCGTCGAGTTCGACAAGCACGTTCGCGGTTGGTTTGGTCATCATTGTGGCCATACTGTTAATATTCACCGAGCGGAGCGAAAGGTCCGCTGCTACATTATAGCGTTTCGCGCACCACGGCTGCGGCCACGCCCACGAGGAATGCGCCCCCGATGCGTTCAGCCCACACCTGTGAGGTAGTATTGACGCCCCGCTGGGCGATGCGGTCGGCGCAGGACACATAGAAGGAAAGGACGCCAAACTCAATTGCAAGGCCAGCGAATCCGAGAATAGTTATTTGGAGCAGCAAGTTACCGTGCGGATCGATGAATTGCGGCAAGATCGCGGTGAAGAAAATCATGGCTTTGGGATTCGACAACTGCACGATTGTGCCGTTAATCCATCCTCGCCTCACAGCGTCTTCGGCGGGCGCCGGAATCGAATGCGGAACATCCGAAGCGCGCGTGAGCAAGGCGCGGACTCCAAGGTACGCCAGATATGCGGCGCCGCACCATTTTATGGTCATGAAAGCTGGGCGGGAGGCAATGATGATTGACGCCACCCCGAGTGCCGAAACGATGAAGTAGAGTGCGTTCCCGGTGAGAATCCCTAGAGCCGTCGCATAGCCCGCGTGCTTGCGCTGGCTTAACGCCGCCCCTACGACGGACAGTACCGCAGGGCCAGGGATGAAGCAGAGAGCGATTTCAAGAGCAATGAAGGCGCCGAGCGTGGTTAGGTGCATATTTCGATTGTTGGCGCAGGCGCGAGCTGTTCATTTGTGCACGTGGCCCACAGGTCCGTTGCGCGATGGGGCGATTTTCCAATCGCCCCCTACAGATCTTTGCGCGATGGGGGATTTTCCAATCGCCCCCTACAGATCTTTGCGTGTTGGGATTTGCCAATCGCTCCCCACATGGTCTTGCACGATGAGTCCGTCACGAAGCCTAATAATTCGCTTCGCGTGACGAGCGACGTCGTCATCGTGCGTCACAATGATAATTGTGTGGCCTTCTTCATTGAGGGTCTCGAAGAGCCCCATAATCCCTTCGGCCGTCACGGAGTCGAGATTGCCCGTTGGTTCGTCGGCAACGACGATAGCGGGCTCGTTAATCAGAGCGCGCGCGATCGCGACGCGTTGCTGCTCACCGCCTGAAAGTTCGTTCGGGCGATGCTGCGCACGATCTTTGAGACCAACCTTCTCGAGAACCTCGAGGGCCTTGGCTTCACGACCCCTGTCGCCGAGATAAAACAAGGGAAGCGCCACGTTGCGCACGGCACTCGTACGGGCCAACAAATTGAACCCTTGAAAGACAAACCCGAGCTTTTTTAAGCGGATCGCGGCCAGCTGTTGATCCGATTGCTCAGCGACATCGACGCCGTCAAGGTGATAGGTTCCGGTCGTCGGTTTGTCGAGGCACCCGATCAGGTTCATCAGCGTCGACTTGCCCGATCCGGACGGGCCCATGACTGCGACGTATTCACCCGGTTCCACCACAAACGAGACCCCACGCAGCGCGGGCACCTTGATGTCGCCAATCTCGTAGATCTTGGTCACTTGTTCCATATCGACGATTGATTTACTCATAGCGCAGCGCGTCGATTGGATTGAGGTACGACGCTCGCACCGCCGGGTATGTGCCGAAGAGTATGCCGACCCCCACCGAAAACGCGATGGCAACCAGGATGATCGGTCCCCAGGCGAAAGACACAAGCGCGGGCGTCAGCAGTCTGATCCACGTATGAATCACGATCTCTGCAAGGGCCACACCGCTGAGCAAACCGATGAACCCGCCGATAACGCATAGCAACAGCGCTTCGATAAAGAATTGGAGGACAATGTCGCCCCGTGTTGCGCCGATGGCTTTGCGAATGCCGATCTCGCGCGTTCGTTCGGTAACTGAAACCAGCATAATGTTCATGATGCCGACACCGCCTACAATGAGCGAAATGCTGGCAACGACACCAATAACGGCAGTGAGCACGCTGAAGACCTTTGTAATGGCATCGCTCAACTGCTTGATGTCGCGCTCCTCGTATTGCGCACGCCCGCCGTGGAGTTTCTTGAGCGCTGCAATTGCTTCGTTACTGATGCCAGGCAAGCTCACGGTGTCCGCGGCGACGATGGTCAACCCAAAAATATTTGTGTAGCCAAGCTCCGGAATGAGCGTGTACGGTACGGTGATCGTCGAGAGCCCTGCTGTGCTGCCGCCCAACAATCCAGCGTTGATCGGGGGTGCTTGTACGCCAATGACTGCGAAGTCGCTGCCGTTGAGCCGCACGTGTTGTCCGAGCGCCGAACCGGCAACCTCAGGAAGCAGTTCCTTGCGCGCCCGATCCGACAAGATCGCGACCTTGCGGTGCGCAGCGAGATCGTGGCTGTCGAAAAGGCGTCCCTCCGAGAGCGGCGTGGTATCGACTCCTTGGCCCACTCCTGCTGTTACCACCCGGACCGTCTTATCCTGATGATTGGCGCGCGTCTCCATGTTGATCGAAAGGATGGGCAAGACGTCTTTGGCATCTGGCACCATCGCGCGAACGCGCAAGGCGTCATCGTAGCGGATGACCGCAAGCTGCGGGTCGGGCTGGTGCTTCCTTGGGAAAGATGAACGCCGACGCCAGCGAGTACGGCGAGAGGATGTTCAGCACGGATTTTGTGGTCGCGTCCCCGACTGCCAGAATGGCGATCACCGATCCCACGCCGATGATGAGCCCCAACATGGTCAGCAGCGAGCGTAACGGATTGTGCCAAATGACGTCGAGCGCTTGAGCCAGGAACTCCGCGAGCTTATTCATGCCGCAAGCAATCGATGGGCGAGAGGGAGGCAGCACGCGTGGCGGGATAGGTACCAAAAAAAATGCCGACGAGCACGGAAAAGCTGACCGAAGTGACCAGGATAGAAAACCAGTTTATTGGCACGGCCTGGTTCGAAAGTTTATTGATCACAAGGACGTTTGCTAGCAGAGCGGTGCCGACCCCGATGACGGTGCCAATGGCACCCCCAATGAGCGTGATGGCCACCGCCTCGGTTAAGAATTGCCACACGATGTCGCGACGCGACGCCCCAATGGCTTTTCGTATGCCGATTTCTCGCGTCCGTTCCACGACCGAGACGAGCATGATGTTCATCACCCCGATCCCGCCAACCACCAGTGCGATGAATCCAATGGCAGATATCCCGATGGCGATCGCTTCGATCACCGCCTGGAACTGGTTGACCTGTTCGGTAAAATCTTGCGCTTCGAAGGCAGCGTGCGGTCCGTGGATGTGTTTGAGAATGCCTTGCACTTCGTCAATTACTGCGGCGGTGTTTACGCCTGGCTTAGCCCACACTTGTATATAGACGATTTGCGAACCGGGCAAGTGATGGTACGTGGTGTATGGGATGTTGATGAGGGCATCGCTTCCTCCGCCGATGCCGCCGAGCAACCCAAGACTAATCGGTGCGTACACCCCGACGACGAGGAAGCGACGGTCGTAGATGCGCACGTATTTCCCGACTGCGGGACCGTCGCCGAAGAGTTTTTGTTTCGCGGGCATGACCAGGTTTGCGACGGCTCGTGCGCCCTCGACATCATCTGCATTGAAACGCCGACCTTCGGCCATGGGGAGCTTGTCGGGGATGAAGTCTGTGTCGGAGGAAACTTCGAAGGTGTCGTTTGCGTGCCCTGACCGTATGGTGACGTACGAGTCGTAGGCAGGCGCGACCGACAGACAGCGCGAGCACCCGTCGCGGATTGCGGCAAAATCTCGCCAGTCGAGTTGAATGGTCTCCATTCTTCGAGTCCCGCCACCGGGACTAATGATGATGCCCTGATTACCGAACTGAGCCAAGCTGAGTCGGATTGACGCTGATGCGCTTTGACCGAGCGCAAAAATCGAAATTACTGCGGCCGTGCCAATGACGATCCCGATCATAGTGAGAATCGAGCGCGCGCGATTTGCCCAGAGTGTTTCGAATGCCGAGCCGAAGAATTCCCAGAATTTCACGATGAAGGCGAAGCGCTGGGTGATGGTTGGATCTTCACCGCGGCGCCATCTTTGAGGTCCTTGACATTGGTCGTCGCAACTACGTCCCCAGCCTTGAGCCCTCTGGTGATGACCACGTCAGTGTCGCTTGCCAGCCCTTTGCTGACCGCCACTTTGGTAACGTTGTTCTTCTTGACGACAAAGACATAATGTTTGTTGCCCGTCATCCGCAACGGCGGCGAGTGGTACAACGAGCGCGTTGCGCGCAAAGCCGGTGATAATGTCCACGTCACACGACATGCCCGTGCGCAAGAACCCATACTCTCGATCGAGCGCAATGGTCGTCTCGACATTCTTGGCGCTGTTGCCCGCCTGGTTCACTTGGACAACGACGACGCCGATATTGCTCACCGTACCCGGGAGCGTCCGGCCGGGAAAATCCTCACCCGTGATCAGGGCGTGCTGGCCCAGCTTCACGTTGATGATGTCTTGCTCGTCGACCTGAGCCTTGACGACCATCGGCCCAGCACTTGCAATCGTGAACAGCACCTGGCCTGGAATAACGGCATCGCCCTCGACCAGCGGATTGGCCGAGCCGGTTTCCGTGCCAAGTTGTTGGATCACACCGTCGAAAGGCGCGCGTACTTCGGTATCCGCGAGATAGGACGTGTGGAGAACGAGTGCTGCGTTGCCGGAGTCGAGCTGCGCCTGCGCGCTTGCAACCGAGATTCGGTCGGCCTGAATCTGGGTGCCTAACTGGCCTCCAGTCTCGCGAAGCTGTTGTTTGAGCAGATCGTATTGCTGCTGCGAGGCTGCTTGGTTGGCGAGGGCTTCGCTATAGGTAGCCCTATCTTTATCCAACTGCTGGCGCGCCAAACCGTTGATCTTGTAGAGCGCCTGGTCTGCATCGTAAGCTTCCTTCGCCGTTTGCAAGTCAAGCCGAGCGGCCGCAAGCGTTTGTTCGGCCTGCACGAGCTGCGACGCGCCAGAAAGTCCAATGGATGCGCCGCCGAGGCCACCGGAAATTTGTCCTTCGCTCTTCGCGTTAATGTCAGCCTGCAGGCGTGCTTGCGCTGCCGAGAGCGTGGCGCGGGCTTCGGCAACCGAGGCTTGGTCCGTCGCAACTGAGGCGGCGATCTGGCGATCGTCGAGTTTCATCAACAAGTCGCCGCTACGTACGTGCTGGCTCTCGCGAGCGGAGATCGAAACGATGTTGCTGTTTACCTCCGCGGCGATGGTCACCGTTTGCGGTCGCGACAAAACACCATTTTCTGGTAGTTTGACCGTCAGCGTACTGGGTTTCACGGTGGTCGTGTTGACCTCGATAGCGTCAGGTCCGCGACGACCCAAGACCCCCAAACCGATGAGCAGCAGCACGCCAAGCGCAACCAGACCGATGCGCCACTTTGGGTTGCTCCAGATTTTTTTCATACCGCTCCCGTCAGCGTGCCCGTCGCCTTCTTCAACGTTGCTATGCCCAAAAGATAGGCCACCTGCGCATTCAATAAGTCCTTCGCGGCGGTCAGATATGACTGCTGCGCGGCCGTGACGTCGGTCTGGCTGATGATTCCTACTTTGTACTGAGCTGCGGAAATAGAGGCGGCTTGCTTCGCAACCTCAACGTTGCTCGCGGCCAGCGTCAAGTTATCTCGGTCGACCAGCAGACGCCTGACTGCCTGATCGACATCGATCAGAGCTTGCTGCTTGGTGCTCGCCAGCTGGGCTATCTGCGAGTCGATCTCGCGATGCGCGCTCGTGTGCGCCGCGTGCAGCGTGCCGTAGTCGATGAGCGGCAGCGTCCACGTCGAGATGATCGAGATCTCGTAGAAGTGCGATCCACCAGGCTCGCACGCTGCCGGAGGATTGCCCGCCGCAACGCAGGCGTTGAAATTATTGAGGATCAAAGCGTTGTTTGTGGGTGACACTTGATTGCCCCATTCGCCCAACATCTGCACGTTCGGCCGGTTAGGCGCGTCAACCAGGTTGTTACTAATCAGCGCAGCGTTGACTTGGGCTTCCGCGATGGCCACTTCGGGCCGATTGGCGAGGGCCAGTTGATCGAGCGCGCTACGGTCAAGATCCGGCAGCGGCGGCTCTGGCAGCGTGCTTGGTATGGCGAACTGCTGCGCCATGGGTGCGGCGATAAGCTGCGCGAGGTTTTCTCGTGCATCCTCTTGGTCCGCTTGCGCGGAGGCAAGTTGTTCGAGGGCGGACGTGTACGCGACTTGCGCCTTGAGCCGATCCAGGCCTGCCACTTTGCCGGCACGATAATTGACGTCGGCGATTAACATGAGCGTGCGGTTATAGTTAACGTTCTCTTGTGCGATGCCGGTGAGTTGCTCGTCTTGCGCCACTGCATAAAACGATGTTTCGACGTTTTGCGTCGACTGCTCTTGCGCGAGAACGAGCTGCTGTTTCGCCTGATCGAAGGCTTGCTTGTCGCTTCTGGCTTGATCGATGTTCGTGAGGTTCAGGCCGTTAAAGTTTGCGCGCAGCGCAGCGGTGTTTTGCGAAAAAGTTGGGGCAACCGGCACGCCGATTTGTGCGAACTGTCCGCTGTTGGCGCTCTTCTGCATCTGATTTTGGAGGTTTCCGCTGAGCGTGGGGAGATTGGCGGCGCGATCGCGCGCCAGCGTCGCGCCGGCGTCGGACACGGCGGCGGAAGCTTTGATCACCGCAGGATTGTGCGCCAGCCCGAAGTCGACAGCTTGCCCCAGGTTCATGGGTTGGTTTGCATCCGGGCTCGTACCGTTGGCGCGCGCTGGGTCTTGCGCAAACGAGAGCGCGAACACGCCGAGCGCGCACGACAATGATGCAAGCAGGGCAAACCTAGCGCGGCATCTTGGAACGTTTCCCATCATTTGGCGAAGAGCGCGCCAATGCCGGCCCCAAGGAGGGCGAGGACGACAACGGTCGCAATCGCAGCGCCGCGGCTCATCTTCATAACTTGCTCGAGCGCGATAACGGCAGCAATATAAAGCCAAATATTGATGATATTGAATCCGTAGAGAAAAATCTCGAGCTTCGGCGATCCGTGCACGAACATGCCTAGGGAGGGGAGCGCATAGAGATCGGTAGCAGTGTTGACGCTATTCACCCCCCGCAACATGACGATGATCGCGCCGATGATGCTTCCGAGAGCGGCGATGATGTAGAGGTTGACGGCGATGACCCACGCGCCTTTGAAGCGCGCCTCACCGCCGCTCAGCGAAGCGCCGATCACGTAGACGACCGCTCCGACCAGCCAGAAGAGCCAGGGCGCGATCGCCGCAGCAACCAAGCCGAAGATTGCATAGAACGACGAGGGAAGCTTCGCCATGGCTTGACGCGCGGCGGCCGCTTGGTCTGCCGACATCTGCGAAAGCTGCTTCTCCTGTGCGATGTGCGTAAAGTGCATCGTCGCCGGAAGCAAGATGAAAGTACCAACGAGAGTCAGCACGATCCCGATAATCGCAGCCCAGCCCCACGTCGGGACTCGCGCTAAAGTGGCGAACGCTTCACCGGGAGCGTACAGGACCTTGAGGTAGGTGACGACGCCGTTTGGTCGTTCGGTTGGCGCCGTCGAGGTTGGGTCAGGTGTCAGACTCATGAGTACTCCTCTTCACTTGCCACATGAGCATCCCGCCGAGTGCATAAGCCGGGGTAGCCTCGCATTCGACCCGCGCGCTCAATTACCCGCGCACGGTCATAGAGACTGCTGGAAATGAAAACAGCTGATGTGCATGCCGACCCTGAAATAAAAAGCATGCGCTCGTTCGCGCGCTAAGCCCGAATCGAGACTAAGCGTGGCGCAACCGTGCTTCCTTCCGAACTCGATCAGCCAGGCAATCAGGTCCTGGCCAAGTCCTTGCGATCGTCGCGTCGCATCGGTGACCAGGTCGTCGATGTAGAGCGTCTTGCCGGAAAAGAGCATGTCGATGATCCGAAATCCGGCGACCGCAACGACGCTGCCGTCCCGCTCGACGAGCGCAAGCTGGTAGCCTTGCTCCTGCTGCGCGGCCACGCGTTCGCAAGATTCCGCCACCGTTGCAAGGTGCGTGCGCAACTGCTTCATGACCTCAAAGCATCGAGCGACGTCTTTTTCCGATGTGGCGATAGAGATGGCCATAGTCCCTCAGTTCTCGTTGCTGGTGTTCCAGGCGGGCTTGGGATGAAAGTTGGGTGTGGAAACAAGTCGCACTTCGCTGTTCGGGGAGGCGACGACAAATGCACCCTCATCCTCCCGTGTGAACGTGTAGGGCTTACCGCTGAGCGCGATCTGTCGAGCGCGCGCATATCCTGCGGCATCCGGTGCAAAGAGATGGCGTCCGATGTGCAAGACGGTGACGTTAAAAAAAACAGCCATGATCACCGAACACCCGAGAGCGTACTTGGCGAGCGCTGGCCGGCGCGCGATGGCAATGGCCGCACCAATCGCAATGAGCGTGACAAGCGGTACGGAATAGTGGGTGCCGGCGCGCGCCATGGGATAGGCCCAGTACCCGTTCATGGTAATTTCGGCGACGAGCGGCAAGGCCAGCGCGATGCGCCAGCCAAGGGCGAGCGGCGCAAAGGCAAATGGCGCGAGCACTTCGGCCAGGAACGCTACGTCCTGCCTCAACCACTGTATGTGCAACCCATACTCGGGGCCAACCGGTCTATGGCCAAGACCAAAAAGGACGCCGTAGTAGATTGCACCGTTGACTGCGGCCAGTGCCGCAACGGCCAAGCCAAGCCGGCGATCGTACCAAATCGCCCCGGCGACGCCGAACCACGCGAGAAACCAAATTTGGTCCTCTTTCAATCCCATTAAGAGCTGCGCGAGTACTAAGGTGGCAACGAGTGAACGGCGCTGCACAGCAAGCGCAAGCAAAAAAGCAAGCAACGGCACGAAGACATTTTCGGAGAAATCCATGTAGGCGAAGCCTTGCGTTGACGGACTGATCAGATAGGCGAGCGCAAGCAGCTGTGCGGGTAGGTCTGCAAGTCCGCACCCACGAGCAAAATAGTAAAGCGGCAGTGCAGCGATACTAATGGCAAGAACTTGCACGACGAGCAGCGTTTCCGGTCGCGGAAACATTGCTGTAAGCGGAGCAAGGATCAAGAGCGCCCACGAGTCATGGACTGCAAGATGAGACTGTCCCTCAGGCCAGTTGAAGGTCGAGCCAGAGTGCGCAAAATTGAGCAACGTTTGCAAGAAGGCGCCGACATCCGAGCCGTAGCGTAACGCATAGAGCTTGTTGAGATCTAAGAAAATGTAGATCCCGACGAAAGCAACGATGCCAATCCAAAGATAACGCGGTGTCAATATTGACAATGTCGAAAGTTTGGGCGCTAGCGCAACTGGAACCTTCGCGCGCGAATACATTCGCGCGACTACAATTTATTCGTGTCGAAGTGCTTCGATAGGGTTGAGCAGCGAGGCGCGCCTGGCTGGATAAAATCCAAACACGATACCGACAAGCGCTGCGAAGGTGAACGACATAATTATGGACACAGGTGAGACGATAACGGTCCAGCCGCCAAGCGCAGACGCGAGGAATGATGAGAGCAGTCCGGCGAGAATCCCGATAATGCCGCCGATCAAAGCGAGCACGACCGCTTCCACAAGGAACTGAAGCATCACATCACGCTCTTTCGCACCGACGGCCATGCGAATGCCAATTTCGCGCGTTCGCTCGGTCACAGACACGAGCATGATGTTCATGATCCCAATGCCCCCGACGATCAGCGAGACTGCCGCGACGCTCGCCAGCAACACTGACTGGACGCGTGACGTGGCGCTTGCGGCCTGCTGGACATTGGAGATGTTGCGAATTGAGAAATCGTCGGGCTGTTTCGGCGTGAGGCCGTGCCGCAAGCGCAGCAGCGATTCCGTCGAACTGATGATAGCGGCCACTTGATCCGGCGATTGCGCGGAGATCGTTATGGAGCTCAGCCAGTTTTGGCCCGTGAGCCGAATCTGCAACGAGTTGAGGGGGATGACCACCTGATCGTCCTGGTCCCTGCCAAAGCCTGTCTGACCCTTTGAGGCGAGCACCCCAATGACTTGGAAGGGCACGTTGTGGATGACCACCGTTTGGCCAATTGGGTTTGTTGTGGGAAAGAGATTGGTGACGACGGTTTGACCGAGCACAGCCACCTTCGCCATCTCCTGATTTTCGTCAGAGGTGAAGAATCGGCCGCTCCCAATTGTCCAGGCATTTGCCTGAAGCCACGATGGTGTCGTCCCAAGAATTTGCGTCGCCCAGTTGTTGCCGCCCGCAACGACCTGCGCTGACGTGCCCGCCTGGGGGGCTACTGCTGCTGCGCCCGGTATCTGCGCAGCGATGGCGGTCGCGTCGCTCGCTCGCAGCGATTGGCGCGCGCCAGAGCCCAGGCTCACTCCACCCTGGATGATGTTACCCGGCACGACGACAACAAGGTTGCTCCCAAGCCGCGCGAGCTGTGCCGCGACCGCAGCGCTCGCCCCGTTGCCAATCGCCATGGAGGTGATGACCGCGCCGACACCAATGATGATGCCGAGCATGGTGAGGATCGAGCGGAACGCATTAAGGACGAGCGCCTGCCAGGCAACGTTAAACAGCGATCTCATGTTCATGCAGCCACCGCCTTGTCGTTCACGATGAGACCGTCGCGGAACGTAATCTCCCGTTTTGCCCAGGCCGCGATGTCGGGCTCGTGCGTGACCAAGACAATGGAAATGCCCCGCGAGTCATTGAGACCGCGGAAGAGTTGCATGATCTCTTTGCTGCTAGCTGAATCCAAGTTGCCGGTCGGCTCATCCGCGAGAATCAGCGACGGCTGGTTGACCAAGGCGCGCGCGATCGCAACGCGCTGCTGCTGGCCGCCTGAGAGTTCTGTGGGTCTGTGATACAATCGCTCGCCCAAGCCGACGCTCACGAGCGCTTCGCGAGCCCGAGTCTCGCGCTCTTGTGGCGGGACCGAAGCGTAGAGCATTGGGAGCGCCACATTGTCGAGCGCTGTCGTGCGAGCAAGCAGGTTAAAGCCTTGGAAGACGAAGCCAATGCGCTTATTGCGAATCGCCGCCAATTCGTCTCGCGACATGGTTGCCACATCTTGGCCCTCCAAGACGATCGATCCAGTGGTTGGCGTATCCAAGCAGCCGAGGAGGTTCATAAAAGTTGACTTGCCCGATCCGGAGGCGCCCATGACGGCGACGAACTCACCCGCCGCGACCGCAACCGAGACGCCATTGAGCGCATTGACTTGCATCGAGCCCAATTGATAGATTTTGTGCAAATCGCGCGTTTCGACGACCGGGGATCGCTTGGCGTCCATTAACCGCGCCCCGCTCCTAGGCCGGGACTCAACCCGGTTGGACTCGAGCCGCTGGTGGAGCTACTGCGAATTTCGCTCGTAATGACAAGGTCACCAGATTTCAGGCTGCCTTGCGCTATTTCAACGTTGTTGCCGTCTGAGTATCCGATCACAACGGGCGTTGCGACGGGCTTGTTCTTGGCCAATACCCAGAGGGTCACGTGTGAACCGGGCGCGCCCGCCACAGGTGGGGGCGACGACGATGCGCTGGGTGCGCCGCTTGCCCCGGCCGCACGGGCTGCGCCACCGGCGTGCGATGCGTGTTGAGCCGACGGCCGATACAGCAGCGCTGCTAGTGGCACCGTCAGGACGTTCGAGCGGTGCACAACATCGATCGTAACGTTTGCGGTCATGCCCGGCTTGAGACGTTCTTGCTCGTCGTGCACGATGACGACCGCGTCGTAGGTGACCACGTTTTGCACCGTCGTCGGATTCACGCGCACTTGGTTGACGATGCCCTTAAAGGCAACGTTTGGGTATGCGGGTGCCGAAATGTAGTGCGGTTTGACCGGCGCGGAGCTGACCAACGTCGGCCTCGTCGACCGAGACGTCGACTTCCATGTCCTTGAGGCTCGAGGCAATGACAAACAAGTGTGGGCGTTTGTAGCGAGGCCGCAACCGTTTGGCCGACGCTGACGCTGCGTGAAACTACGATGCCGTCGATGGGGCTCGTGATGACCGTTCGGCTGAGATTGTAATTCGCTTGTTCGGCTTGCGCCGCTGCAACCTCCACTTGCGCCCGCGAAGCTAGAGCCTGACTCTGCGACACTTGCTCGCCCGCGTTTGCTCCGACCACCTGCGCCGTGCCACCCCTGGCCTGCTGCTGTGCCGCGGCCAACGCTTGCAGATTACTGTTTTCGGCCGCCAGGTCTGTGTCCAACTGACTTTGCGAGATATAACCCTGAGCCATCAGCGCACGATCGCGGCTGACCGTGATGCTTGATAAGGTCTCTTGCGCTTGAGCTTTCTTGACGTTCGCGATGAGCTGCTGTTCGTTCGCCTGCATGTTCTGCGTGTTCGCGGCATTTTGGGCCACCGTGCCTGATCCGGCGGCTGCTTGGGCCTTCGCGACGTCAAGCGTCGCGTTGGCCTGATCGGCCGCGGCTTGGAAGCTCGTGGGATCGAGTTTGGCGAGAACTTCGCCCTTGCGCACGATCGAATTGTAGTCCACGAACAACTGCGAAATCGTGCCGGACACTTGCGTGCCGACGTTGACTTCGTCGACTGGGTTGACGGTGCCGGTTTCTTCGATCACCGAGTTGATGTCCGCGTACTGCGCCTGAGCCGTCACATAGTGAGTGTCGTTTTTGCTCTGCGAAGCATGCACAAAAAAAAGAATAATAAGGAGTGCCGCGACGGCAATCCCGCCGATGAGAAGTGGTTTTTTGTTCTTGAAATTCATACTCTTTCCAACCTTCGTCGCTCTGTCGATCATTCCCTAATAGAACGTGAATTGGTGAGCCACGTTTCATGAGAGAAAGGTGAAGTCGTTCCCGGTTCCGAGCAACGTCGAAGGATCACCACCCCTAGTGTACCGCTAGATTCATAGAAGTGGCTGAGACAGCGGACGTGGAACGTGTGATGCAGTGAGGAGGCCTTTGTTGAAACGTTTGTTTGCGCCTTTGATTGGTGCAGTTGTGTGCGCGCTCATCTTCGCGAAGGCGGCCGCGGCAGACACGTCTCCGGTTCCGGCTGGTTCGCCGAACCTCGTAACGATTATGGACAGATACACGCAGGCGCTCGGCGGGCGGGACTTGCTGTCGAAAATCACCACGCAGGTTTCGGTCTTTAGCTTTACGATCGCGGGCCACACGATGGTCGTCACGACGACAACCAAAGCTCCGACTTTTTATCTCCAAGTCGTCGCGCCCGAAGGCGGAGGCGCTAAGCTGACGACGGGCTTCAATGGAAAGCTCGCTTGGCTGCAAGATCAAAGCGGCGTCGTGCATCTGCTCGCTGGCCAGCGGCGAGCAGAACTCATCACAGATGCGGTTGCAGCAAACAGCTCTGAGATTTTCAGCGACCGTTGGCCCACAAGCGTGACGCTGAAACCTTCCGAGACAATCGATGGGAAGTTGTATTATGTTGTCAACGTCGCTCCCAAGGCTGGCATCCCACACGACATGCTCATCGATCCGCACACGTTCCAACCGATGATGGATCGGTCGGTTGAGCCGGATGCCACATCAATCTCGACGGTGGACACGTTTGGTGCCGGACCGTTAGGCGAGCTGTACCCCACAAGTCTGACGACCACGCGCACGGATGGTTTTCCGACCATCACTTCAACGATGCGCACGGTCAAAGATAATGTGCCGGTTGCGAATTCTCTCTTTGCACCGCCCGCAAGCCAAGGAACGGAGACCATCTAGCAACCGTGAAGCCGAAAATCACTTCGGACCTGGGTCCGCTGCGTCATACTGCAGCGCATTTGCTCGCGCACGCGGTGGTCGACCTCTTTGGCCCGGACGTCAAGCTCGCCATCGGACCTGCCATTGAGAACGGGTTTTACTACGACTTTCTTAAAGAGACGCCGTTTGTTCCCGAGGATTTGCCTCGCATCGAGCAGCGGATGGACGAGCTTATCGCCGCCGATTTGGTAATGGAAGGCAAGCCCATCGAGCGCCAAGCAGCCCTGCGATACTACGAGGAGCGCAAGCAGCCGTTTAAGGTGGATATCGTGCGAGGCATTCCCGAAGGCGAGCCGCTCACGATGTACACCATCGGTACGTTCACCGATCTGTGCCGCGGCGGTCACGTTCACTCAAGCTCTGAAGTGGGTGCGGTGAAGTTACTCTCGATCGCCGGCGCCTACTGGCGAGGCGACGAGCACAACCCGATGTTGCAGCGCATCTACGGCACTGCTTTTCCCAGCAAGCAAGAGCTTGATGAATATCTGTATCGCCTCGAGGAGGCTAAGCGCCGCGACCACCGTCGTGTAGGCAGAGAGCTAGAGCTGTTCACCGTGAGCGACTCAGTGGGCGCCGGTCTTCCGCTGTGGTTACCCAAGGGGGCAACGGTGCGGCGGCTGCTCGAAGACTACATTTTGGAGCGCGAGCGCGCCCTCGGATATCAGCACGTCTACACACCGGATCTGGCAAAGGTCGAGCTGTACATGCGCTCGGGCCACTACGAACACTACCACGACTCGATGTTTCCGCCTATGAATCTCGAGACCGAGCAGATGGTCCTGCGGCCCATGAACTGCCCCCATCACATCCTTATTTACGAGTCAAAGGAGCGCAGCTATCGCGAATTGCCGGTGCGTATCGCCGAGCTCGGTACGATGTATCGTTACGAACGGTCCGGTGTTTTGAGCGGACTGAGCCGCGTACGCTGCATGACTTTGAACGACGCCCACATTTTTTGCGAGCCGGAGCAGATCAAAGAAGAGTTCACGAATGTCATGAAGCTCGTGGAGAGCGCGTATCGCGATCTCGGTATCACGCAGTACAATTATCGCCTCTCATTGCGGGATCCGGCGAATAAGGACAAATACGTCGACAACGATGACATGTGGGCGCTAGGCGAACGAGTGCTGCGCGAGGCCATGGACTCGCTAGCGTTACCTTACGTCGAGGCGGTCGGCGAGGCAGCATTTTATGGTCCGAAGCTCGACATTCAGCTGGCGGACGTCATGGGCCACGAGGAAACCTACTCGACCATCCAAGTTGACTTCCATCTGCCGAGTCAGTTTCAGTTGCGGTACATAGCCGCCGACGGGAAGGAACGACGCCCGGTGATGATCCATCGCGCGATCGTCAGCACCATGGAGCGAATGGTCTCCTATCTGATTGAGTTATACGGCGGCGCGTTTCCGGCGTGGCTGGCGCCCGTGCAAGCCGTCGTGCTCCCGATCGCCGACGAGCAGGTTGTATACGGGCGGGCGGTCCTCGCTCAGTTGCGTGATTTGGGATTCCGCGCGGACATTGACGATTCCAACGAGCGGCTGCAGAAAAAAATTCGCAACCATCAGTTGCAAAAAGTGCCCTACATGTTGGTCGTGGGCAAGAGCGAGGTCGCTGCAGACAGCGTCAACGTTCGTTCGCGCTCAGGCGCTCAAGAATCGATGTTTGTGAAAGATTTTGCGGCAAAGCTCGCCGAAGAGGTACGGTCCAAAAGGTAGCGTCGCGAATTTCTTCGCGATCCTAATTTCGCCAACATGCGCTTGCTAGGCATCGAAACTTCATGCGACGACACAGCTGCTGCTGTGGTGGTCGACGGCTATACCGTACAGAGCAACATCTTGGCAAGTCAGGATGAATTTCATCGCGAGTACGGCGGCATCGTGCCGGAGATCGCCAGTCGCAAGCACGCGGAGACAATCAATGCGGTGATCGAGCTCGCGCTGCGTAAGGCGGGTGGTAGCTTCGAGGGCCTCGACGGCATTGCGGTCACGTGCGGCCCGGGCTTGCCCGGCAGCTTGGTCGTCGGCGTGGCCGCCGCGCAAGCCATTGCCTTCGCGCGCGACCTGCCTGCCTATGCGGTGAACCACCTGCATGGCCACTTGTTCGCGAACTATCTCGAGAACCCGCAGCGGCCTGGACGGCAGGCGCCTGCAGCCCCATTTTTGTGTTTGGTCGTTTCTGGCGGTCATACGGACTTGATTTTGGTGGAGACGCCAGGTCGGCATCGCGTGGTCGGCCGTACGCTCGACGATGCCGCCGGCGAAGCGTATGACAAGGTCGCACGACTCTTGGGACTCGGCTTCCCCGGAGGCCCGGTGCTCGATCGTCTCGCCCAAACCGGCGACGAGCACGCATTCCAGTTCCCCCGCGGACTTGTCCGAGACTCATCGTTCAACTTCAGTTTTTCTGGATTGAAGACTGCCGTGCGCTATCATCTCGACGCGCATCCGCAGGATCGGGAGGACCGGCTTGCCGATCTTGCCGCAAGCTTCCAAGCCGCAGTCGTCGATTCGCTGTGCGAAAAGACGCTTCGTGCGGCGCACGAATTAGGGCAGACAACCATCGCGCTTGCGGGAGGAGTCGCGGCAAACTCTTCCCTGCGCAGCGAACTCGTACGCCGTGCCGCCAAAACTGCTATTTCGGTGATCATGCCCCCGTTGCAATATTGCACGGACAACGCGGCGATGATCGCCGCCGCGGCATACTACCGAGGCGATCTAGCTCGAGTGCGCCCAGAAGAGCTGCGCGTCGACCCGAATTTTGCCTGGTAGGGTCATTCCCCGGGGCGGAGTATCTTCAAGAGATTGGTGCGGCCGGCGACGCCGAGCGGCGTGCCACCAACGAGAACCACTGCTTGGCCTTTGACCACGACCTCAAGGCTCAAGAGCTCTTCCTCGACGGCCGCGATAAGCTCGTCAGTGCTCTTGCCGAAATCCAGGACCCGTGGCTGCACCGCCCAGTCAAGCATCAGCCGGCGCGCGATCGTTTCATTGGGCACGAACGCGTACACGGGAACCGGTGGACGGTCCTTGCTGACGATGCGAGCAGAAAAACCGGTCCGCGTGAATGCGGCGATGGCTTGCACGTCAATCGATTCGGTGATCGAAATAGCCGCCTGCGAGATGGCTTGCGAATCATTGGTTACGGAGCTGCGGCGCCGGTCGCGCACAGGCGGAAAGCTGTGTTCAACTTCAAGGGCGATCCGAACCATGGTCGCGACCGATTCGACTGGATACTCGCCCGCAGCGGTCTCACCAGAGAGCATGATCGCATCCGTGCCGTCGATGATTGCGTTGGCAACATCCGACGCCTCGGCGCGGGTCGGACGCGGATTGTGCATCATCGACTCAAGCATCTGCGTGGCCGTGATGACGGGGATCATGTGAGCGCGCGCGCGACTGATGATTTTTTTTTGAAGCGTTGGTACGCGCTCGGGTGCCATTTCAACGCCGAGATCTCCCCGCGCCACCATGACCGCGTCGGCGACATCAAGGATTTCCTCGAGTGCATCAATGGCTTCGGGCTTTTCAATCTTGGCAACGACTGGAGTGTCGGCGCCTGCCCTCTTCACCGCCGCTTGGGCATCCTTCACGTCGGCTGCGCTGCGCACAAACGACAGCGCGATGAAGTCCGCTCCTTCGCTCACGGCCAGCGCGAGATCGTCTCGGTCTTTTTCCGTTAGCGAGGGTGAGGACACATGCACGCCGGGAAGATTCATACCCTTGTGCTCGCCGAGCTCGCCACCGTTGACGACCATCGTTGCCACAACCGACCCGCTCGTTGAAACAACGCGCAATGCGATTTTACCGTCATCAAGCAGAATCCGATCGCCCGCTTTGACGTCGTTCGGAAGCTCGCTATAGGTGGTTGCCACTCGCTGCGCATTGCCGACCACGTGAGCGGTTGTTATCTCAAAAGGCGCGCCGGCGGCAAGATGAACAGGTTTATGGCCTTCGAGCTCTCCAATCCGCAGCTTGGGCCCTTGCAGATCCGCGAGGACCGACACGATCGTGCGGCGTTGACGCTCGGTCGATCGCACGAGCTTCGTCCAAGCGCAAAACTGTTGGTGTGTAGCGTGCGACATGTTGATGCGAAAGACGTTGACTCCGGCATCGATGAGCGCATTGAGTTGCGAAGCCTCGCACGATGCGGGTCCGAGCGTGGCAACAATCTTGGTCCGCCGAAACACGTTCACGCGTGGCACCGCCTTGCAATCCATCGCAAGACGCCTTCGCGCACGACCTCCTGTTCGAGCAGGTGCAGCCGCGCAAGCGCTGTGGCTTCATCTTCATGCGCTGACAGTTGCATCGGTTTGCGCGCCAACACCGGCCCACGGTCGATGTCCGGCGTGATTTCAATGAGGCTCGCGCCCGTGCAGGGTACGCGGGCCTCTAGGGCATCGTGCAACGCTCGCGCGCCGCGAAATGCCGGCGTGAGCGTGCCATCCGGGAAGCGCACCGTGTCAGCTGCTGGATCTTCAGGCAAATACGCCGGATGCAGATTGAGAACGCCCTCGAACCCAGCGGTGAGAAACTCCGGCGCAAGCACGTGCATCCAGCCGAGCAGTAAGACCAAGCGCGCTCCGTTCGCTTTGATCACGGACGCCAGACGAACGGCGTACGCAGCTCGATCCTCCTTTTGGCGATCGAACAGCGCTAGTGAAGTGGGAATCCCGGCGCGCGTAGCGCGCTCGAGCGCAAGAGCGTCGGCTTTGTTTGAGACGACCAGCCGGATGTCGAGCGGAAGCACTCCCTCACGCGCCGCATCGATAACGGCCTGCAAGTTTGTGCCGCTTCCAGATGCCAAGATTGCCGTTGCGGTCGTCATGCTACGCGCCACCGACGAGCACGCTCGGGCCGCATTGGTGTCGCGGCTCGACTTCGCCGACAATCGCTGCAGGTCCAGCGGCTCCTTGGATTGGTTGGATTACCAGCGCCTCGTTCGCAGCCTGCGCAGCGCGTGCGGCATCCTGCGGCGACACAACCATACAGAATCCAACCCCCATATTGAGCGTGCGGTACGCTTCATCCAATGAAAGCCGCGCTTCGTGTGCGACCAGCGCTACGATGGGTGGCACTCGCCAGCTTGCCGCGTCGAAGCGAGCCGCCAGTTGATCGGGCAGCGCGCGCGCAACATTGTCGATCAAACCGCCTCCGGTGATGTGCGCCATGCTCTTTATGGTAATGCCGGATCGCTGCATCGCGCGTACGACCCGCAAATAGCTCGGGTGTATGGCAAGGAGCGCATCGCCGATAGTTGTCGTGTTGCCCTGCGCAACCGGTTCACTCCAACGTGTTTGCGCAAGCACTTTGCGCGCCAGCGAGTAGCCGTTAGTGTGGAGCCCGTTTGCGGGCAAACCGACGATTGCGTCTCCAACGCTGACACTCGCCAGGTCGAGCATGTCGCGCCGCTCGAGCGCCCCGACGATCGTGCCCGCAAGATCGAAAAGCGGCGGCGTGTAGACGCCCGGCATCTCGGCCGTCTCACCGCCGAGGAGCGCCATACCATTTTGGCGACACGCCTGTGCGATACCACCCACGATGGCTTGCGCAGCGTCAGCGTCCAGTTTTCCCATCGCAAGGTAGTCCAGAAAGAACAAGGGCTGTGCGTTCGAGCAGAGCAGATCATTGACGCAGTGATTGACGAGATCGGCTCCGATGCCGTCGTAGCGCCCGAGGGTTGCCGCAACGATAACCTTGGTACCGACGCCATCGGTGCTGGCCACCAGCACCGGCTCGCGAAACCCTTCCAGCGAAAAACTCCCGCTGAAGCCACCGATGCCTCGGAGCACCCGCGGATCAATCTGCTGGTCGAGAATCGACTGATAGCGTGCGACCGTTTGGTTTGCGGCGTCGATGTCGACGCCCGCAGCGCGGTAAGCGTCCTCCTTCATAATATATTGCGTCGTTTGTCGCTCGGGTTGGCCCTCCCTATGCACGTGCCAAGGTCGCTTTGTCGGCTTTGTATAATTGATACCGTCACGACATTTCTGAGCATCGAACCTTTCGGTTCGGGAGATACCTAATGAAGATTACCCTTCGCGCGGCGCAACCTGGCCGCGTTAAAGCAGATGCGCTGGCCGTTGCGCTGTTTGCCGATGGCAATCCGAGCGCTGCATTTGTCGCTACCGACAGCGCGACCGGAGGTGTGCTCGCGGACATGCGCAAGCGGGGCGAAATGCTCGGCCGCGACGGTGAGGTTCACGTTGTGCCCGGTGGCAAGGGCTTTGGAGCAAAACGCGTGATTGTCGTGGGATTAGGGCCGCGCGCGACGTTTCACCCCGGGGCCTTCGCGAAATACGCAGGGCTTGCAGTCCGCGCTGCGGCCGCGCGCAAGCTCAGCGATCTTGCTATTGTCATTCCGGAACCGATTCCATTCAGCGCTGAGGCCGCGGTTGAGAACGCAACTGAAGGCGCCATCATGGCAACGTTCAACGCAGCGCCGTATCGCAGCAAACCGAATGGCAAGCCAGATGCGGTCAGCAATGTGACACTTATTGTCGAAACTGCGGCGGCGGCAAAGGCGCTCGAGCGCGCCGTGCGTCCGGGACTGGTTCTTGGTGAAGCCTCCAACATCGTCCGCGAGATGGTGAACCTTCCTTCCAACGACATGACCCCCACCCACTTGGCGCAGCGCGCGACCGCACTCGCCAAAAAACATGGGGTGAAAGTCACCGTCCTGAATCGCGCCGAGATGAAACGACTCGGCATGGGATCGATGCTCTCGGTGGCGGCCGGCGCAGATCAACCACCGAAGGTGATCGTGCTCGAGTATCGCGGAAACAAGAAATCAAAGACAGTCTTGGGTTTGATCGGCAAGGGCATCACCTTCGATACGGGCGGCATTTCGCTCAAGCCCGCGCTCGACATGGATGCGATGAAAGGAGATATGGCCGGCGGCGCAACCGTCATCGGCGCGATGGCGGCTATCGCGGAATTGCGTCCGAAGGTTAACGTGATCGGCATCGTGATGGCGACTGACAACATGCCGTCCAGCAAAGCGACCAAACCCGGCGACATCGTTCGCGCCATGAACGGAAAATCGATCGAAATAACCAACACCGACGCGGAAGGGCGGCTCGTCCTGGCAGACGGTCTGTGCTACGCGCGCAAACTTGGGGCGACGCATCTCGTCGACATTGCAACGCTCACTGGCGCCGCGGTGATCGCGCTTGGAAGCCAGTCAACCGCCGTGATGTCCAACGACCGTCAGTTCGTGGACCTGTTTCACGAGGCGACGGCACCCTACGGCGAGCGTTATTGGGAGTTGCCTCTCTTTCCGGAGTATGCGGATCTGATCAAGAGCGTCATTGCAGATATGAAGAACTCCGGCGGACGGCAAGCCGGCACAATTTATGGCGCGATGTTCCTAAAAGAGTTTGTCGACTCAACGCCGTGGATTCATTTGGATATCGCGGGTACATCGTGGGCCGATAAGGATGCAGGCCACATCGTCAAGGGGCCGACGGCTGTCGCAGTTCGACCGCTGGTTCGCCTCGCCGAACTGTTAGCGGAACGGGAAGTTCACGCAAAGGCAGACGAGGCTGCTCACCAACGCCTCACCCCCAAGCTGTAGGGGGCGATTGGAAAATCGCCTCGCGTTTTACGTCACCGCGTTAGCGTCAGCGTGTGCTGCAGTTGGAACTTAGCTTCCCCGTTTAGTGGAATCGTGACGTCGGTCTTGCTGTTAAGCCCATACAGAACACCCGCGGTGAGGCCAAGCGCACCCCCAACGTTAGTCCCCAGCCATTTGCCGAGGATGTTGCCTGCGATCATGCCCCCCAACGCCTCAAGCGCAACGGTTCCGACATTGTTTTTCTTGTTCTCTTCGACGGAGATCAGATTAGCGTAGATGATGCTCGATGCTCCGTTGCTCAGGACGATCTTGTCGATTATAAAACTCAACTCTGGTTTCGTGCCCTGACCAGCCTTACGCGCGTTCACAACTCTCGCGTATAATTTAGCGTTGGCGAACGCGGAGTCGCCGTTCGGATACGGGGAGCGCACCATAAAGGAAAAGGTCTGACCCTGGTATGCGGTCTTCGAAGTCATTGAATTATTGGAAGTTGCATAGATGTATGCGCCAGCGGGTACGGTGATGGTTCTGGCAAGCGCCGCCACCGGGGCGATGAGGCACACAATCAGGAGCAAGGGTGCGAGGTGTTTGGTGTGCATGGTTCTCCTTTGCGAGGGGCGATTTCCAATCGCCCCCTACGTTTGGTGGGGCGATTTTCCAAGCGCCCCCTACATCACCGCTTCCGGTTCACGGACTTTCCCGGTTAGCTCTTCATGGATCCCGGCGGGATAACGGCCGGTGAAGCAACCCATGCAAAAATCACTCCTCGGGCGACCAGTCGCTTCGACAAGAGCATTTTCGCTCAGGTAGCCGAGAGAGTCGGCATTGATCGCTTTTTGAATCTCGGGAACGGTGAAGTTAGCGGCAATGAGCTGCTCGTACGTGGCGGTATCGACACCCAGGAAGCACGGGTGTCGCATGGGCGGACAAGTCAAGCGCACGTGCACCTCTGAAGCTCCAGCGCGGCGGAGCATGGCCACTAGCTGGCGCGTGGTCGTACCGCGGACGATCGAATCATCCACGAGCACGATCCGCTTGCCGCGAAGATTGGCGACCAACGGATTGAACTTGAGCTTGACTCCCTGCGCGCGCATACTCTGATCCGGCGAAATGAACGTTCGTCCGATGTAGCGGTTCTTCATCAGGCCTTCGATATATGGCAAACCGGATTCGTCGGCATAGCCGATGGCTGCTGCCGTTGCGCTGTCCGGAACACCGATGACGACGTCAGCGGCAACTGGACACTCGCGGGCAATTGCCCGACCCATCCGGTAGCGTGCCAGATACAGCTCCTGGCCAGCGTACATGGTGTCGGGACGAGAGAAATAGATGTATTCAAAGATGCAATTGGCAGGTTTGTATTCTGTCCTAACCTTCCGGGAGCGCATCCCCCGCTCGTCAACGATGATGATTTCTCCCGGCTCGACTTCGCGCACAAACTCCGCACCCACGGTGTTGAGCGCGCATGATTCGGACGCGATCATCCAACCGTCGCCGTAGCGCCCGACGCACAGCGGCCGGACGCCCCACGGATCGCGGAATCCAAACAATTGCTGTTCGGTTGCCAAGACGATTGAAAAGGCTCCGATGCAGCGCTGCATGACGTCTGCGATTCGCTCTTCCATATCGCCGTGATCCATAGCCGCGATGAGCTTCGCGAGAACATCCGAGTCAGAATCCGCTGCTTCAGAGATTTCTGGCGCGAGCTGGCGACGAAGCGCCTCGGTATTGACGAGATTCCCATTGTGGGCCAGCGCAAAAGCTCCAAGGGTGCTCGTCGCAAGCAATGGTTGCGCGTTGTAGACGACGGACGACCCGGTCGTGGAATAGCGGGTATGGCCAACCGACAAGTACCCGGGCAGGCGCGCCAGAATTTCTTCGGTGAAAATCTGCGACAGGAGGCCCATCTGTTTGTGGACGCGCAAGTCTCTGCCGTCGGATACAGCAATCCCGGCGCTTTCCTGACCGCGGTGCTGGAGAGCGTACAGCGCGAAGTAGGTCGGGCGCGCGACGTCCTCGCCGGGCGCAAAGATGCCACACACGCCGCACGCGTCGTGAACCGCATCCTCGCTGCCGCTTGGTTTTGGGATGTATGGTTGGTGCACGTCCTGCTCGAGCTCTCCCATTAGTTTTACCTTACTTGAAAGTTCTCAAACTGTCAACGAATCGCCGCCGCCGCACGCTCGCCGATGTCGCAACGGTAGCGAAGCGAGAGGCTGGACGGCAATCCCGCCATGTACCGCTCGACGCTGACGTATGTGCGCTTGCGAGCGTCGGCCACGTCGTCGCCGAGTGCGCACACGGTGAGGACACGGCCTCCGGATGCGTTGACCTTGCCTGAGCTCAGCGTCGAACCGCCCCAAAACGCCGCGACATCCTCGGACCGAGGCTCAAAGGGCGGCAACCCATCCACCGGGTCAGATCGCTGTGGATAACTCTGTGAGCAAAGCACGACCCCAACGCAGGCGCCCGCCGAGTATTTCGGAGGCTCGCAGTCGGTCAAGCTGCCGTTCGCTGCCGCATGCAGCAGATCAAAGAGGTCGCTCTCGAGGCGCGGGAGGACGACCTCGGTTTCCGGGTCGCCAAAGCGTGCGTTGAACTCAAGCAGCATGGGCCCCCGCTGCGTCATCATCAATCCGGCGTAGAGGCAACCGCGGTAGTCGATGTCTTCGCTCTTGAGGCCAAGGAGCGTAGGCTCCAAGACCTGTTGGCGAACGAGTTCGAGCTTGGCTTGGTCGAGCACGTCGTCAGCGGGCGAGTACGCGCCCATGCCTCCCGTGTTGGGTCCGCTCTCACCGTCGTTGGCGCGTTTGTAATCGCACGCAGCGGCCAGCACGTAATACCGCTGGCCATCCAGCACCGCCATAACGGAGACTTCCCGACCTTCCAGCAGCTCTTCGATGACGATCGTCGTGCCGCCACCGGGAAGCTTGCGTTCGCCGTACCAGTGAGCCAGAACTATCCGTGCATCGTCCGTATTCGCACAGACAACGACTCCCTTGCCGGCAGCCAGACCGTCGGCTTTCAAGACGACCCCCTTTGGAAAATGGGCTAGCGCTCTTTCCGCCTGCTTGAGGTCGTGTGCTTCACGGTGCCGCGCCGTGGGTATGCCGTGGCGGTCCATGAATTGCTTCGCATGCGCCTTGCTCGTTTCAAGACGCGCGCCCGTGCTGTTTGGGCCAAACACCGAAATACCCGCTGCACGGAGTTCATCGCCAACTCCGGCGGCAAGAGCCGCTTCAGGACCGATGACTGCAAGATCGATCTGCTCGCCCCGTGCGCGTTCGGTTAACTCCAGCCTGGCAGTGGCCGCAATCGGCCAATTCGTGCCGAGCAGGGCGGTACCGGCATTCCCGGGCGCTGCAAAAATCTGGTCGACGTTTTTTGATGCGGCGAGCTTCCAGACGAGCGCATGCTCTCTCGCGCCCGAGCCCACAACGAGCGCTCTCATTCCCATTCGATGGTCGCGGGCGGCTTGCTCGTAATGTCGTACACGACCCGGTTGATTTCGGGAATCTCATTGACGATGCGCGTCGAGATTTTCGCGAGCACCTCGGGGGCCAAGCGCGCCCAGTCCGCCGTCATGCCGTCATCGCTTGCCACCGCGCGGATGGCGACCATGTTGCCATAGGTCCGAAAATCACCCATGACTCCGACGCTGCGCAGCGGCGTGAGGACGGCGAAATATTGCCAAGGCTGGTCGGATCCCCCGCGCTCGATTTCTTCCCGCGTGATGGCATCCGCTCGTCGCAGTATGGAAAGTCTCTGTTCGTCGACCGCCCCGAGAATGCGCACCGCCAGTCCAGGACCGGGAAATGGCTGCCTTTTTACGACATGGCTGGGCAACCCAAGCTCGAGTCCCAGGCGACGCACTTCATCTTTAAAGAGGAGTCGTAGCGGTTCGATCAGTTTCAAATTCATGATGTCGGGCAGTCCGCCCACGTTGTGATGCGTTTTGATCTTCGCCCCGCCTTTGCTGAGCGGCGTCTTGCTTTCGATCACATCTGGGTACAGCGTGCCTTGCACCAAAAAGTCAACGCCCGGAATTTGCTTTGCCTGCTCTTCGAAGACCTCAATGAATTCGCGCCCGATGATGACCCGTTTCTCTTCTGGATCTTCAATGCCGGCCAGCCTGTCGAGAAACCGCTGACTCGCATCGACGGCGATCAAATTGAGGTGCAGCACGCCGCGGAATGCCGAAATAACTTGTTCGGCCTCTCCTTGTCGCAGGAGGCCGTGGTCGACGAAGATGCAGGTCAGCCGATCGCCGATCGCGCGCGCTACAAGCGTCGCAGCCACGGCGCTGTCGACGCCACCGGAAAGCGCACAGATCGCCTTCGCTGTGCCAAGCTGCGCGCGGATCTCTTCGACCGCAGCGTCGACAAACGACGTCATCTCCCACTGCTGGTGCAAACCGGCGATCTTGCGCAGGAAATTTCGCAGGATCGTGCGCCCGTGTTCTGTGTGCCGCACTTCGGGGTGGAATTGCACGCCGTACCGCTGCGTCTCAGGATCTCCGAACGCCGCGAGCGCACAGGTTGGGGTATGGGCCAGCTTGATGAAGCCCTTCGGCATTTCCGTGACCGTGTCGCCGTGACTCATCCACACGAGAAACTCACTGGGCACGTCTAAGAAAAGTAACGATTGCGCGGCATCGACCGTGAGTTCCGTGCGTCCATATTCCCGGATCGTTCCCGGGACGACTTTCCCCTTGCACGCGTAGGCCAGCTCTTGCATTCCATAGCAAATCCCAAGAATGGGCTTATCCGACTCCAAGATCTCCGGATCGACGTGTGGCGCGCCGGCCTCCAGGACGCTTTGAGGGCCACCCGTCAGGATAAAGGCGGACGGTTTATTCTTCGCGATCTCGGCCCAAGGCGTGTCGTAAGAGAAGATTTCGCAGTAGACGCGCTCCTCGCGAACGCGGCGGGCGATGAGTTGCGCGTATTGCGCGCCAAAATCGATGATCGCGACCATCTCCGACGGTTGGTTTTTCACGTACATACCTCCGCGAGCCGCCCACGATCGCGGGCCATGACGACCTCCTTTGCGATGCGTTCGCCAACCGACATTTCCTTGCCCCAACGATACGCCGAATACGGCGTGTATTTCGTTCCCGGTGATCCGGGGATGCGCAAGCTTACGTCATAGACAACGAATGACTTCGGCGGCCCGGGTGCGATGACGCACTGGAGCGCAAAAGGACCAATGATGCCTGGTGGGCTTTGCAAGCGCGCTGCCTTCACGAACCGCTCACCCATCTCAAAGGCCTGCTCAAGCATCGATTCCGTGATCGTTGCTGCAATGTGGCCGGCCTCTTCCATCGACGCGGCAAAGGCCGCCCCCAACGGCGCTTGGTCGATCGCCAGCAGCGAGCGAATGCCGTCGATATTGGTTTGGCGCCGCGTGTCCGTTCCCAAGAGTTCGAGCTCTTCTAACACCGGCGACCAAAAGAAATTGAGGTTGACCGTCGGACCCAACACGTATTCCTCAAAGACCGCCGCGGCCAGTCCTTCCTGGGTGACAATGCCTGAAGCAAGATAGTGTGCTGCACGCTTTCGATACTGCTCGGGATTGGCAGCCAGAAAGAACGCGCGTTCAAACTTTACCTTCGCATGCTGTGCCTTGATGAGGGTGAGACCATCGATGTCGTCCGGTCCGGCAAGTCGGCGCGGATAGCGAATCTGGGCTGCGTCAAGCAGCTTGTATTGATTATTCGCTTCGTCGCGCTCCTCGGCACGCAACAAGCGACGCGATCCGAACATAGGAACCCGCATGCCTCGCTCGATCTCGTCATAGGAGTGCCGCTCCCGGGCGTACACCTCAAAGGCACGATTCGGCACGAAAATCGCGTTGCGCTCCAGCATGGCGCGTTGACTCTGGTTGTTGATGACGTCCGCGAAGTGATCGACCATGATCACCTCATCGACGCATCCGGTGCCATCCTCGCGGCTGCGGTAGGCGACTGCGTAGGTCTTCTCGCGGCGAGGCGCGGCAAACACAAGCGTGCGCAGGCCTTCGCGCTTGGCGCCCAAGCAGACGTCCAGCGCCGAATGACTGCCGATGCACGTTAGGGTGAGGCGGCGAGTATCGTACGAAGCGAGGGCGGCGCTGGGAGACGTCGCCTCGCCCATCAGTTTGCGGGGACCCCGGGGCCAGGGACGGCGACCGACTCTCCGTTGTGGGCCGAGGATACGTCAAAGGACAGCCGGCTGGCCCGGTCGAGGACGAGCTCAAGGCTGTTCGAGAGCAACGCGTTCTTGATCTCGCGCGCAATGCGCCGGCCGGTGGACATCGGTTCGTCATAGTTGAGATACGAGTAAGGAGAGCCGTCAATAAAAAGGTTGGTACCCGCAACGATGCGCGCGGAGATCTCCATAAGGAAGAACTCGGACTCGGGCGTCACGATGGTCTCTAAGCAAAACGCGCCAAACAAACCGCGATCCGGACAGATCTCACGGCTCACGCGCACCACGGCCTCGCCCATATCGAATGCCTCGGCGAGGAGCGACTCCCGCAAGCTAATGGGTTGGTTGCCGATGACAACATACGATGGCGAGATATCCCAGCCTTCCTGATCCGCGAGCGGAATGCGCCCCAGTGAGTCCACGTTGCTTTCGTAACGGCGGTCCATCGACATGATTTCGAGTTTACCGGTCAGCGGCGAATAAAAGTAATGAATGTAAACGGGAACGCCCAGCACGTATTCTTGCATGATGTAGCGCTGCTCGACGAGATGGGAAGCGCGCGCAGTAAAATCCTCCGGGTTCTTGACGAAAAGATATCCCTTGCCGCCATGCGCCCCATACAGTTTCACGATAACTGGGCGGTCGATCTCGCTTGCTTTGGTAAACTGCCGCGGCATCTTGAGGCCCGCCTTGGTGAGCCATTGGCGTTGGCGCATGCGATCGGCTTCCCAATCTAGCACTGCCTTGTTGCCGAAATATGGCGTCGTCATCCGCTTGTGCTCTTCCATCGAGAGATACGCCACAAACGAGCCATGGGGGACGAGGATGACCTTGCGGCGATTGAGCTCTTGCTCGAGCTTGGGAAAATCGCCATAGCGTGGAATCACGATGACTTCGTCAACGAACGCGAAGCTTGAATACAGCCGTTCGTTGAGTGGCGTCACCACGGCAAGCGTATGAAAGCCTTCATCCTTGGCGCCCTTGAGGATTTGCAACGCCGAGTGGCTACCCAAGGTGGCCACGGTGAAGAGCGACGGCGGGTGCGTCGACTTGCGCTTCATTTTCCTCTCTTCGCCGCGGGTGCAGCAGGTTCCCCGACTTGCAGGCTGAGGGGGCGGCGCCGAATCTCGAAGCGCTGGGAGACTGGGTTACACAGCAGCGCTGCACATGCCCATTCGAGCCGGTCGCGAGCGGCAGAGCCTTTGGCCTCATAGAGTCTCCAGCCGACTGCTCGCTCTAGCCCCAGCAGCGCTGTCATCCCAAAGGTCGTTACCAAGAGCTCCTGGAGCGGCCGGTTGTTCTCGTCCCTGTCACGCACGAGCGCCTCGAACTGTGCGGGCTCGAAGTTGCGCGCATTCTCCGCAGCGTAGCTCATGCGATGTTTGTTGGGGTTAAAGATCACTTCGGCGCGCGCCAGCTCGCTGACGACCTTGTCCGCGCGGATGTTATCCAAAACCTCGAGAAAAATATGCTCCGACCGCTCGACTTTCGTGAGCTCGGTGTACGCCAAGTGATGGAGAGAGGTCAGCACGGTGAAGGCCGTGTTGTCGGGAATGATAGGTTCGATGGCAACGTTTATTTTCATGGTGCTGCCGCTACGTCGCCTCCACATAATCCGCCGGCGTCGTCTTATCGGAACCCCGCGGCACTTTCATTCCATCAAAGACGAGCGTCAGCACGATCGTCACCGCCAGGTTCGCGAGAAGGGCATAGAGCGCCACAAATCCCGGAACAACCACCGAGCCGAGATGCAACGGGTAGACGGAATGGAAACCATTCGATGCTGGCATGTAGGTCGCGATCGCCATGCCAAGCAACCAGCCGAGGAAGAGCGCTCGGCGATGGAACCAACGTGTGTACATGCCAAAGATGAGCGCGGGAAATGTCTGAAGTATCCAACCACCCGCAAAAAGCTGAAAGTTGATCGCATATTCGGTGGGCAGGCCGAGCACAAAGATGAGCGCGCCTAGCTTCATCACAAGCGAGACAACTTTGGCATTGGTTGATTCCTGGCGATCCGTGCAGTTCGGGTTGATATATTCGCGATAGATATTGCGGGTGAAGAGGTTTGCCGAGGCAATCGACATGATCGCCGCGGGGACGAGCGCCCCGATTGCGATGGCTGCAAATCCAAAGCCGGCGAACCACGCCGGAAACATTTTAAGAAACAACTGTGGCACCGCTTCGCTCGTCGTCTCGGGATTGACGCCCGCCGCAATTGCCATGTAACCAAAGGTGGCCAGCAACGCGAGCAACAGGCTGTAGACGGGCAACGCAATCATGTTGCGCCTGATGACCTTCGGTCCCGAGGCGCTCAACACGCCAGTTATGTTGTGCGGATACATAAAAATCGCCAGTGCCGAACCAAGAGCCAGCGTGATGTAGGCGCTATACTCCGAAGGCGCCAAGAGCAGACCCGTTGGTTTGGGTCTGGCGGCCATCGCAGCACCCGCCGCCGCGAAGATGTGCGCATAGCCTCCAAGTTTCGCCGGAATAATGATCGCAGCGGCGATGACCGTGATGTAGATGAGGGTGTCCTTTGCGACCGCCACAAGCGCTGGCGCGCGTAAGCCGCCGCGATACGTATACACAGCGAGGATGACAAAGGCGATGACGATCGGCAAGTCGCGCAAAATCCCAGTACCGCCCAAACCCATCGCCTTAATGACGACCTGGATGCCCACGAGCTGGAGCGCAATGTACGGCATCGTGGCGGCAATGCCCGTGAGCGCGACTGCCAGCGACAGGCTGCGGCTGTCGTAGCGCTCGCGCGCGAAGTCTGCATAGGTGATGTAGCCGCGATTCTTAGCGATGGTCCAAAAGCGCGGCGCAAAGATGAAAACCAATGGGAAGGCGATCGCCGTGTAGGGCAAAGCGTAGAAGGCAAGCGCTCCCGTGCCATAGACAAAGCCGGGCACCGCGATAAACGTGTAGGCGGTATACAGATCGCCGCCGATGAGAAACCAGGAAATGAGCGTGCCGAACTGGCGGCCTCCAAGCGCCCACTCGTGCAACAGATCCAAATTGCCGCGGCGCCAGTACTGCCCAAGGAATCCCAAGACCGTGACGAGCCCGAACAACACAACGAAGACGGCAACCGCCGGCCAGATCATTCGCGCTCCGCGTCATGCGCCAGGATATAGACCGCCCAAATGATCAACGCTGTGGCCGCAATCCAAACGAACTGATACCAATAAAAAAAAGGCACGCCGGCAATCGACGGCTCCATCGAATTGTACGACGGTGCCCACAGCATCACTACATAGGGAACGACGAGCAACCAATACCAGCTTCGCCTTGCGCCGCCCGATCGTCGCTGCTGCATGTCGGCCGGTTATTTCGCAGCGCCCAAGAATCCTGGCCCGTATGCACAGGGGCGATTTTCCAATCGCCCCCTACATGTTCAAAGCGCGGGCCATGCTTTGAAAGATCAGATCTGACGTTGAGGTCTGCATCGGGTCGAGGCCGCGAAGCGCTGGATCCTCAAAAGCGAGATTGAAGTTCCAGGCGACACGCTCGGGGTGCGGCATAACCGCCAGGACATTACCCGCATCATTACAAATGCCGGCGGCTCCGTGCATGGCGCTATTAGGCGCCCCACCAACGTAACGAAAAGTGATGCGCTGATCTCGTTCGAGCCCCTCGAAAAGCGCAGGCTCGCCCGTGAATCGACCTTCACCATGCGCCATCGCCATCTTCATCCTGATGCCCCGGGGTAGGGCCACTGTGAGCGCGCAGCGTTGTGGCGCCGCGGCCAGCTCGACGTCTAGGATCCGGCATTGGAAATGACCAGAGGGAAGATTCCGTGCGATTGCGATCGGCCCGAGCAAGCCTGCTTCGGCGAGCACCTGTGCTCCATTGCAAAGGCCCAAGACAAGTTTGCCGCGGGCTGCTTCTTCCGCGACGACCGCGACGCTCGGCGATTTTGCGGCAATCGCCCCTGCGCGCACTCGATCCTCGAAGGCGAACCCCCCGGGAAGCACATACCCAGCAAAGTCGCGCAAATTGCCGGGCAACTCACTCCAAAGAACAACGCGAGCGTCTAATCCCGCAGCCGCGCACGCATCGACCGTCTCTTCCTCTGAATTGGTGCCGGGAAAAACCAGCACGGCGACTCGTGGGGCTTTCACGCGAACAGCTCCCGGAGCGGATGCATCCAGCTTTCCGAAAGATCGGCGAGACGGATGCTGCACAGGCCCTCGATCGCCAGACGCGTGCCGCCCGTCTCTCCGAGACGAATCGCCACGGCACCCAAGTGCCGAGCGAGATCTTCGAATCGATCGATCTCCTTCGGGTGTATTGCGACAACGAAGCCGCCCGCTTCGCCAAAGAGCGCTGACGATATCGGAATGTTCGGGGCCCACTGCTCAACCGGAAATAGCGAGGCGCCGATGCTGCCCTTTCCTTCGCCTCCCAAGCACATCTCCGCGAGGCACGCGAGCAGGCCGCCATCGGAAATGTCATGCGCTGCGGTGATGCCGCCAAGGTCAATGCCCTTGAGAACGCTGGCTATGTCCGCATTGACTTCATCGTAGTTGATTGCGGGCAGCGGTCCGGCGGCGCGGAGACCCTGCACATCGGCCAAGACCGAACCACCCAGCCGCGCGTCGCGTGCGCCGAGCAGATAAAGTCGCTGGTTCGGGAACATGATCTGCATCGTCACGATCTTGCCAACATCCTCGATGCGCCCGATGCAGGCCACGATCGCGGATGGCGCGATCGCGCTGCCCGACGCAGAATGATTGTAAAGGCTGACGTTGCCGCTGATGAAAGGCAATCCATCCGGTGACGCGACGGTGATCGCGCGTGCGGCTTCTGCCAACCCCCCGACGCCGTCTGCAAGCTCGCGGTAGGCAATCGGATCTTCCGGATTGCCGTAGTTAAGGCAATCGGTGAGGCCAATTGGCACAGCACCCACGGCGGCGACATTGCGCGCTGATTCGACGACCGCGTGGGCTGCCGCCATTTTGGCGGAAATCGTCCCATAGCGCGCGTTGCCGTCCACCGATATTGCAATGGCCAGCGGAGAGCCGCGACGAACGACCAGCACGCCCGCGTCTGCGTACCCTGGGGGGATAGCCGTTGCTCCTCGCACGACTGAATCGTAGTGCTCGACGAGCGGCCGGCGGCTGCACACATCCTGATGGGACAAAATGGTGAGCAGCGTGCCCGCAACATCTGAGAGCAGCGGCGGCGCAGCTTCCTCGAGCTCTGGTGGTGAAGGCGCAACCTTCCAACTCGCCCGGACCGGCTGCGTGAGAACGTCGATCGGCAAAGCACAGATTGAACGGCCGGCTGCGGTTAGAACGTAACAAGGCTCGCGAGTTACCGTTCCAATGACCGCTGCCCTCGCGTTGGCTGAAACTTCCGGAAGCGTATATCGCTCGTTGTACAGCGCGAGCAACTCCGTTGTAAACGAAGGCGGTACCGCCCACAACATGCGCTCCTGCGTCTCGGCCATCGCGACAACGAAGGGTGAGAGTCCCGAAAGAGCCACCGGAATTCTCTCGATGTCAATGCGCGCGCCGAAACCGCCGGCGCTACACAGCTCTGATGAACTTCCCATGATTCCGCCGGCGCCCAAGTCTTTAAACCCCGCCTTGATTCCGCGCTTCCAGATGAGTTCAAACGCAGCATAACTTGCTCGCATGATTACATTCTTGAGAAATGGATCGGGGACTTGGACAGCACGCTTGTTGGCTTCTGCTTCTTGCGCATCCAGCGTCAATGAAGCGAAAGCAGCACCGCCAAAGCCGGAGCCGTCGGTCGCCTTTCCAACCAGCACGAGGTCGTAGCCCTCGCCACAGGAGGGGACTCGGCTGTGAATGATCCGGTCGCGTTCGACGAAACCGAGCGCGACAACGTTGACCAAGCAATTGCTGCTAAAGGACGGGTGAAAGTACACGTCGCCTGCCAGGTTGGGGACCCCGACGGCGTTTCCATAGGCCGCGATCCCATCTACCACACCAGCCGCAACGTAGGCGGAATGCGATCCGGGAACGGGCGGTCCAAAGCGTAATGGATCTGCGCTTGCGGCAACCTTTGCTCCCATGCAGAGCACGTCGCGCAAGACGCCGCCGATCCCAGTTGCCGCGCCTTCAAACGGTACGACTTGCGACGGATGGTTGTGACTTTCGTGCGCGACGACCACGCCGTATTCTGTGCCGTCAACGATCCCCGCGCGCAAAATTCCCGCGTCTTCCCCAACCGGCACGAGCACATCAACACCCTGCGTGGGTAATTGGGCTAACAATGCGCGACTGCTTTTGTACGAGCAATGCTCGCTCCACTGGATGGCAAAGGCATGCGCCTCAGTGCGCGTCGGATTGCGCCCCAATCGTTCTCGAATTGCCCGTAATTCCTGGGGGGTGAGTGCGAGCGCCTCGCGGTCTGCGAGGCGCTTCAGTTCGTCGTCGTTGCCTTCGTCCAGCGGCAGCGGTTGTGCCGCGAGCTCTATTAGGTCTGCGGCGGCAGCAAAGCCCATCAGGTCCCCGCTTTGCCACTCCCTGCGGGGGCGTTGAGCCGCGCATCGGACTCGGTGACGTGCATGCGGTTGCGATACTGCGCAACGACGACCCGACCATAGAGCACGGAATCGTCGGAGGCGAGAATTTTCGCAGCGGCAAGCGCAGCATTTTCTGGCTCGAGAACGACCATGCTAGCGACCCCGCCAGGGAGCGCGAGACTGGACACCACTTCCATGCCGCCCCAGGTTGAGCCAAGCACGGGGCAGGCGATGACCGGATTCGCCGTCGCGGCATCGACAAACGCCGAAAGTGCGTTGCTTCTGCCGGCGATCGTTATGTAGACGGCCCTGCCCAGCATGTTGTCGATTTGCTGAACTTTTTGGAGCGCGTACAGCGGGGTCTTGTGGGCCGAGGCGACATGACGCCGCGCCGGGACTCCCAAATTCGCGAGCGCTTTTGCAATCTTGTCTGCATGCGCAGAATCCGCAGTCGAACCCATGATGATGCCAACGAAGCCACCGCCGCGCTTGGAGAATAGCGCGACGCGTTCTGCGACTTCTTCGTATTTGGATTTTACGCTGTCGAGATCCGAAGCGCTCGGGGTTGCGATGTTGCGATAGATTTGCTTGTCGAGCATCAGCGCTTGCTCGCCGGCGGGCCAAATGCGCCACGAGTCGTTGTCGATGACGTCCGCGAGGATAATCTCAGTGCTGCCCTCTGCGGTCTTGGCACGGCCGAATTCCACTTTGAGATCGACGAGGAGCACGTTCTGTTGGCGCCAGGCATGCGCGAGGATGTCGAAGATGAGCCGTGCGTAGTCGGACATGACGCCGACCTCGGCTTGGGTCGCGATCTTCTCTTCGACGATTTGCTCTGCGGTATACTGAGGATCGTGTCGCGAGTCGTCTTTGAAAAAATACTCGACCAGGCGAGGCGCAAACACGGTGCCAGATTTGACTCCCGGGTTACGCTTCAGGTAGGAGCCGGCCGCGATGCCCCGCACGACGACTTCGATCGGAATCATCTCGCAGCGACGCACGATCATTTCGTTTGCATCTTCATCTTCGCCACCGCTGATGAAGTGCGTCGGCAACCCAGCCGCGTTGAGCAGGCGATAGACTCGGCTCGCCGTCAGCGCTGCGAGTCGTCCTTTGCCCGCAATGGTATGGCGTTTTGCCCCGTCGCCAGCCGTGATGTTGTCCTGCTGGACCACTACAAGTGTGTCCACCTGCTCGGGATGTTGGTAGAGTACCTTGGTCTTTCCGCGACCGACCTCAACGCCTTTGTTCACAGGGCCTTCCTCTAAATGTACGCGCGAATTTATTCGCGCGCCGAAAGTTCGATATCCAAAACTCTTGGTGCCGCCTTTGCCTCCGCAAGACTTCGCAATGATGCCGCAAGTTTTCGAGCTCGCTGCGCTGCAAGCCCCGTGTGCGTTTCAACTTTCATCGCCTGATCGAGTTCGTTCGGCTTAACATACGTGGCGATGAGATCGTCCTTCTCTAGCAAGCCGACAAGCGGATTGCGTTCGTTCTTCTCGACGGCATCCCAGGCGCGCATTGAGATTTCTCGCAGCCGTTCGTGCAGCTCTTGCCGGTTCGCGCCGCGCTTCGCAGCGATCATCAAAACAGCTTCTGTGCACGCAAAAGGCGCAAACTGCGCCAAGTTTCTGGCAATACCGGCCTTGTCCACCCGAAGGCCGCCGATTACCTTGTGCACGAGCATCGTTATTTCATCTGCCGCCAAGAATGACTCGGGAATAATGGTGCGACGATTGGCGGAGTCATCAAGCGTCCGTTCGAGGAGATTGTCTGCCGCATTCTGCCAGGCAATCTGTGCGTTCGCCGCGGGAATCCGCGCCAAGGAGTTGATGCGCTCGCACAACATTGGGTTTCGCTTGAACGGCATGGCCGATGAGCCGACTTGCTTGCGGCCGAAGGGCTCGCCGAGCTCGCCGAATGGACTCGAGGCAAGCACCCGAAGATCGAAGGCGAATTTGGAACACGATGCCGCAAAACCGGCGATGGCACTTAGCACCAGATAGTCGAGTTTGCGGGGATAGGTCTGGCCGCTCACGCCCAGGGCCGAGAGGTCGAAGGCGGCAAGCACGTCTCGCTCGAGATCGTCGGGCGAGGACTTCGCTTCCTTCAGGAGTCTGCTGTAAGAGGCGGACGTCCCCACGGCTCCCCGGAGGCCCTTACTGGGCAGCCATGCCGCAACGCGGGTGAGCTCGTGATAGTCGATGAGCATGTCTTGCGCCCACAGCGCAAGCCGCATCCCGAGCGTCGTCGGCTCGGCGGCTTGGAGATGGGTGTATCCCATAGCGGGCAGGTCTGCATACTCGTCAATCTTCTCCGCGAAGACTTTCAGCACGTCTGCGAGGCTGCTCACCAGCATGGAGAGCGCGACTTTGATGCGCGCCGTTTCCACGTTATCTTCCACGTCCATGGAGGTGGCGCCCAGGTGGAGCTTGCCGCCACCTATTGTAGCCTGCGAGGCAAAGACGCGCAGCTCTGCCATGAGATCGTGGCCGATTTCAGCCTCGATGGCGTGCGCAGCCTTAATGTCTACGGCGTCAACGTAGCGGCGGAGGTCCGCAACCTCTTCTTCACTGACGAGACCCGCCTTGGACTGTGCCTGAGCCAGCGCCAGCCAAAGTCTCCGCCACATACGGCGCTTGGTTTCTTCGGAAAACAGCGCTCGCATGGCCGGGCGGCCGTATCGCCATGAAAATGGAGACTGATAGGAGTCGGTCACGTGGTTCGTATTTTGGTCCGATGTCGCGGCGCACCTCTCGGTGCGCTTGTTGCGCGAGCATGGGCGACTTACAGTCGCCCGCTACATTCTCCGCTGCCAAACAGGCGACTTTACAGTCGCCCGCTACATTCTCCGCTGCCAAACGGGGACTTTACAGTCGCCCGCTACATTCTCCGCTGCCACATTATTTCTGGGTACAGAGGCGAATGATGACTTCTTCGAGCGCTTGATCGGCGATGCGCTTGCCCGTCATTGAGTCCTCGAGTGCCTTCATCGTCAGCCGCACGTTGTCGCGCGACTGCTGAGGCGAACGCTTGCGAGCCAAATCCCAGAGCTTCATGGCACGAAAGGGAGACTGGCCCGTTGCAGCCGCCCAGCTATTCGGATTGGCGCCGTTGGCGAGCTCCCAGGCGATTTGAGCGTCGCCGGCAAGCCAAATCAACGGGCCCGTCGCGTCTTCTGGCTTGGCGACCATCTCGTGCGAAAGCCGCAGGGCAGCGTGGAGGTCGCCTCGCCCCACAGCATTGCCCAAATCCCACAGCTTGGGATCTCCGGGGGGCTTGACATATTCTTCCGCCGCCGATTTGACGATTTTTCTTGCGATCAGCGCCAAGCGATCGAGCGCGTTGCGTATTTCATACACACTATCAAAGGCCGCGAGATAGCGCTTCGCTCCAACGTCCACAGTTGCGCCGATCGATTTCGAATACTCCTCGATATATCGCTCGCGCTCCGGTTGGTCCAAGGTTGTATTGATGAAGAGCGACTCTGAACCACGGCTTGCAAATCCCGTGGAATCAACTTTGTCTTTGGGAGCCTTGCCGCGCTGCGGCTTGGGCTCCCCAGAATCGTCGATGACTAGCAGAGCCTCCTCGCCGATGTTCTCGGGGATGGCGTCGCGCAAAGCGATGCGGTCATCGTTGCGCAGGTCAGCGGTCCCGCGGACGGTCACGATTCGGCGCGAAGCCAAAAACGGCAGTGCGCTCAATTTTTCGCTCAGCGTGGAATAATCCTCAGTTGTGGTCGCGTCGAGCGTGTCGACATTGAGCGGTCGCAGCGACTCATCCGGCAGCAGAGCCTCAACGATGCGACGCAACACGTCGTCGGCGAGCATGTGCTCCTTCCCAGCGATGACGACAAGGCCCGGCAGCCGCGTGGGCGGCGAACCTACGAATTGAAGGTACCCTATGCGCGACATTATCGCAGCTGGAGTCACGATCGCACCTTCCCCGAGATCGGTTCGGATCGCAGCATCGCCTCGATCGCCTCGGTGAATGGCGGCGTGAGCACGCCGCGCTCCGTAACAATCGCGGCGATATAGTCGGCAGGCGTCACATCAAATGCCGGATTGGCGACGACGGTGTCGTGCGGAGCAGACCGCACCCCGGCAAAGGTCGTCACTTCGTGAGGATTGCGTTCTTCGATCACGATATCAGCACCGGTTGCGATCGCTGGGTCGAATGTTGAAACAGGTGCCGCCACGATGAATGGTAACCCAAAAGTCCTGGCGGCGAGTGCCAGACCAAACGTACCGATCTTGTTTGCGGTATCTCCGTTGCGCGCGATTCGATCGGCGCCAACGATGACCGCGTCGATCTCTTTGCGCTGCATGAAGTGAGCGGCCATGTTGTCGGCGATGAGGGTGTGAGGAATGCTGTCCTGCTGGAGCTCCCACGCGGTCAAGCGGGCACCCTGGAGCAGAGGTCTCGTTTCGTCGACGAAGACCCGTTCGATCTTGCCAGCTTTCCACGCTGAGCGGATGATGCCGAGAGCTGTGCCGTAACCACCGGTCGCAAGGTCGCCGGTGTTGCAATGCGTCAGGACGCGAAGGCGCTCTTTGGGCTCGAGTGCCTTCGCATGGCGTTCTGCGAGGAACGCGACGCCGTTGTCGCCGATGCGACGGCATGCCGCGATATCGTCCTGATGAATCTCCACAGCCGACTCGTCGAGCGCAATCGCGATCAATTCGTGTGACGCGCCAGCCTTCAATTTGGTTTGCGCAATCCCGAGCTGGCGCTTGACGGCCCACGCAAGGTTGACCGCAGTTGGTCGAGCCGCCGCGAGCCCCGTGGCCGCCTGTTCGAGCCTGTGGAGGAAAGTAGTGTCATCGAGTTTTCGAGTAGCAAGCTCGTGAGCCTCGATTGCCATTGCGTAGGCAGCCGCGATGCCGATTGCGGGAGCACCGCGCACCCGAAGCGCTTTGATGGCGGCGGCTACTTCAGGCAACGTGCGTATTTCTACAAAGATCGTCGCCCCCGGCAGCTGCGTTTGATCCAGCAAATGGAGGACGCCGGGCCGGTAGCTGATGTGTGCAGGCGTCATTGCCACGTCTCGCGCGCGAATAAATTCGCGCGACTACACAGACGCTGTGGCATCAGCGCCGCCTTTTGGGGCGATTTTCCAATCGCCCCCTACGTGTACGCCGGAGGGAGGCCATGTGGAGGGCGCTTTGAGCCGCTTCGTAGCCTTTGTTGCCGCCATTCTTCGCACTGGTGTGGTGGGCTTGCCCGCGCGCCGTCTCTACCGATCGTGCCCGCGCTTGTTCTACATTTTCTGTCGTGAGCACGCCGAAGATCACCGGCACGCCGGTTTGCAGCGCAACTTGGGCGATGCCGCGCGCCGCTTCGCCGGCCACGTATTCGAAATGCGCAGTTTGTCCACGGATGACTGACCCCAAGCAAACGATCGCGTCGTAGCGCCCTGACTCGGCCAGCCAGAGCGCGGTCACCGGAAGTTCAAAAGAACCAGGCACCTCGACGACCTCAACATCGCGCTTGGCAACGCGCGCATCCTTGAACGCGCGTTGCGCGCCGGCGAGCAGCCTCTTCGTGATTTCTTCGTTGAACAGTGCGCGGACGATGGCAAAGCGCACGCTACGAGCCTTTTTGGGCTTGACTCTTTGCCTTCGCGGCGTCGGCGAGGTCGATGAGGTGGCCAAGTTTATCGCGCTTGGTCTGAAGATATGGACCGTTAAACTCGTCACTGTCGATGATGAGCGGCACGCGACCAATCATCTTGAGGCCGTAGCCCTCCAGCCCAACAATTTTGCGCGGGTTGTTCGTGATGTTTCTTATCTCTCGCACGCCGAGGTCGAAAAGAATCTGCGAACCGATGCCGTAGTCGCGCTTGTCCACCGGCAGCCCAAGCCGCTCGTTGGCCTCGGCCGTATCGGCGCCCTCATCTTGCAGCTCGTAGGCCCGCAGTTTGTTGGCGAGCCCGATTCCGCGCCCTTCCTGATGCAAGTATAAGAAGACGCCGCGCCCCGCCTTCGCGATGATTTGCAACGCACCGTCGCGTTGCGCCGCGCAATCGCAGCGCCGGCTTCCTAGGACGTCACCGGTGAGGCATTCCGAGTGGACTCGGACGAGGACGTCTTTGCCGTCGCCGATTTCCCCCATGACCATCGCCACGTGGCATGCGCCATCTACCAGTGATTCGTATCCATAGCCTGTGAACTGGCCGTATCGGGTTGGGAGCTTAAACTCTGCGATGCGTTGCACGAGCTTCTCGTGCCGCATGCGGTAGGCGATGAGGTCTTTGACGGTAATGATCTTGAGATGGTGCTCGGCGCCAAAGCGCTCCAGGGCAGCCCGGCGCATCATCGTGCCGTCATCTGCAAGAATCTCGCAGATGATCCCGGCTGGGTACAAACCAGCTAGCCGCGCGAGATCGACCGCCGCTTCGGTCTGACCGGCGCGAACGAGCACGCCGCCATCGCGAGCGCGCAGCGGAAAGGTATGGCCAGGGCAAATAAAATCGCTAGGCTTGGCACGAGGGTCGAGCAGCGCGTTGATGGTCGCAGCGCGATCGTGCGCCGAGATACCGGTCGTCGTTCGGTTCTTTGCTTCGATCGAAACGGTGAACGCGGTTTCCAGCCTCGACGTGTTTTCGACAACCATCATGGGAATATGCAACTCGTCAAGCCGCTTGCCGATGATCGGCACGCAAATCAACCCGCGGCCGTATTTGGTCATGAAGTTGATAGCTTCCGGTGTGACCATCTGAGCAGCCATGGTTAGATCGCCTTCGTTCTCGCGATCCTCATCATCCATGACGATGACCATTGAGCCGGAACGGATGTCGGCGATGGCTTCTTCGATTGTTGCGAGCGGCATGCTAACCTCGGTGTGGGCGCCGTGCGCTCGAGGCGCGGGCGCGGTTCTCCAGTTGGGCCGCCACGTAGCGGGCAACTGGGTCGACTTCCATATTTAAGGAAAGGCCGACGTCTTTCCGCCCCAAGGTTGTGCGTTTTAGCGTCTCCGGTATCAGGGCCACGGCGAATTGCTTAGCTTTAACGTCCGCCACCGTTAGACTGACGCCGTCAAGGCTCACATACCCCTTCTCCACGATCATCCGCTCGAGGCCTCGCGGCACAGCGCACCACAAGCGATAGCCCTGTCCCTCCTGGTCTTTGCGCAGAATCTTGGTGGTGGCGTCAACGTGCCCATACACCATGTGGCCGCCAACTTGATCGCCGAGCCGCAGACTGGGCTCGAGATTCACGACGTCCCCCGCCTTCAGCGTGGCGAGATTGCTGCGAGCCAACGTCTCCGGAATCACGTCGAATTCGAGCACTGCACCACCCTGAGTGACGGTGAGGCAAACGCCGTTGATCGCAATGCTGTCACCTTCCACGATTCCGTGAAGCTCTTGCGGCTTCTCGATGGCAAGCTCGATGCCGCCCTTGCCCGGCGTCACCCTTTTGACTGCGGCGAGATTGAAGATCAAGCCGGTGAACATCTATCGCTTCACCCGCGCGGTTACGAGCACATCGTCTCCTAAGCGTTTGACTGCGTCAAAATGCAATGCGAGATCGTGGGCGCCGTTACTGACTACCGGAACAGCTTCCTGTGCGTTCAGCATGAGCGGGGCGATGAGCCACACCAGCTCGTCGAGATGCCGGCCGGCGAGCAGCGACCCGGCGAGTGTTGGTCCGCCTTCGCACAAGACCGAGAGAATATTTTGTGCACCAAGTTGAGCCAGCAGGTCACCGAGATCGACTCTCCCGCTCTCCGTGCGGGCGCACTCCAGCACGGCAACGCCGCGTTTGATCAACCCTTCGCGGACTGCTCCGGGCATTTGGTTGGTCGTGGCAACGATTGTTTTAAACCGCGCTTGATCTTTGATCGCTCTCGCGCGCATGGGAATGCGACCCTTTGCGTCGACGATCACTCTCGTGTAAGGGACGGCGCGCGGCTTGAAGGGGCGAACCGTTAGTTGAGGATCGTCGATCAAGATGGTTCCAACGCCAACCATGACGGCGTCGTGCGCGAAGCGAAGCTTGCGTACGAAGTTTGAGGCTCGCTTGCCAGAAAGCTGCCGGCGTTCGCCGGGGCGCGACGCGACCGTCCCGTTGAGGCTTTGCGCCATCTTCAACGTGACGAACGGCAGACCGGTGAGGCGGTGCTGCAGGTACATTCGATTTAGGTGCGTCGCTTCGTCTGCTTCCATGCCGACTGAAACTTCGATCCCACTGTCGCGAAGACTGGCGTGACCTGTTCCCGCGACCAGAGGATCTGGATCTGCAAGCGCACTTACCACTCGCGAAATGCCGGAGGCTTTGATGGCATCCACGCACGGTGGCGTTCGGCCGTGATGGGGGCACGGCTCGAGCGTCACGTAGAGTGTTGCGCCGCGCGCACGCTCGCCCGCCTTTCGCAAAGCGACAACTTCCGCATGGTCAGCCCCGGCCTTTTCGTGATAACCGGCGCCGACGACGTTGCCGCTCCGGTCAACCACGACCGCCCCGACCAGCGGGTTGGGGCTGGTGTTGCCCAACCCGCCTTGCGCCAGTTTTAGCGCTTGGCGCATGAACCGCTCGTCACCCACGCCGAGAACCCTCCTCGCTTGACGCGATCCCTTGTCAACGTGATGGTTGCATCGTGCTTTCTTTTGCGCTGCAACGTTGCGCCCACGTTTTCGACGCCTTGGTCCCCGTTCGCTGCGCCATGTGCGGGACCCACGGCTCCCACCTCTGTGGCAATTGCCGAAGGGATCTCGAAGCTCTCTCTATCGTTCATCGCTCGGCACAATCCGAGGCACCGAGCATCATGGCTCTCGGGGCTTACACGGGACCGCTGCGCTCGGCCGTGCTCAGCCTGAAATTTCGCAATCGAAAAAGCGCTGCGGCGCTGTTAGGTTACGTGCTCGGCAGGAAGCTGCGCGTTCGCGTTGATGCGGTGGTTCCCGTCCCGTTGCATCCCACTCGGCTGCTCGCCCGAGGATTCAATCAGGCGCACTTTATTGGCATGGGTGTGGCGTCTGCGCTGAGCGCCCCTCTTGTTTGCGATGCGCTCGTGCGCGTCAAGGCAACGCACGCGCAGAGCTCGCTCGGACTCGCCGAGCGTGTAGTAAACGTCGGCAACGCTTTCGCACCGGCACCGAGCGCCTATCGGTTGAGCCCAGCGCACGTCATGCTCGTTGATGACGTTGTGACGACAGGAGCAACCCTCACCGCGTGTGCCTGCGCTCTCCGATGTGCCGGTGTCAAGAACGTTTTCGGCGGTGCTCTTGCGATCAAAAGATAGGTTTGGGCACACGACAGCCGGCCGGTCTAAAGACGCGAACTGCTATCTATTCGCGTGCCACCGCCGTACTCACCGCCCTGGACCACTGCGCCGTCCGCGACCACCACATCGTTCCCCAACACAGCGTTGTTGACGCTCGCGTCGGCACCAATCCGAACCCCTTGCCAAAGAATCGAAGAGACCAGCTGTGCGCCGTCTTCGACGGTGCATCTGGCTCCGATGCAGGTCGGGCCTGTGATGGTCGCTTTTGGCGAGACATTGGAGCCCGCTCCAACGAGCACATGATTTGCGATCCGTGCGCCATCTGGCGGTGCAAGCCCAATTCGCCCCTCCAACGCGTCGCGGTGGACCCTGCGATATTCATCTGGCGTGCCAATGTCACACCAATAACCTTGCTGACGCATTCCATAAAACGCAGCTTTGGCGGTCAACAGCTCCGGGAAAACCTGCTTACCAAAATCGTAGAATGTTTTCTGGCGGAATGCGCTCGAGCAGCCGAGGCTCAAAAATGTAGATGCCGGTATTCGCGAGCTTGCTCCGTTCGGTGCCGCGGGGCGGCTTTTCCTGAAACTCCAAAATGCGGCCCAACGAGTCGACGATGACGGCGCCATACTGCGAGACATCCGTGACTTCGCTCAACACAATCGTCGCCTCGGCTTGCGGGCTCGATGAAATTCCATCGCAGCGTCCAAATCAAGGTTCGTCACGTCATCGCAGCCGATGACGACGAAGGTTTCCTTGAAACGGTCGGCCACCGCCCGAACAGCGCCCGCACTGCCCATCAGTTCCGCTTCGTGAAGATAGTTGATCTGAACGCCAAAGCTTGATCCGTCGCCGGCGTACGAGGTGACCGCTTCCGGGAAGTAGTGGAGGTTGAGCGACGAGATCGTCCACGCCGAAATCCCGGAAATACTCCGATGACATGGCCTAAGACGGCCGGTCGAGCACGGGCACGAGCGGTTTAGGTAAGTCGAGCGTAAGAGGATAGAGCCGGGTCGAAAGTCCACCGGCGAAGATCATGCCCTTCATCTTTCGGCGGCGATTTGACAGTTTGCGGTTGATGTCCGCCTCAGCGGGGGCTACCTGAGCCGCGCGATGACCGTCGCGAATGAACTCGCGACACTACATTTGTCGGCGACGCGAAGCGCCTGGGCAACACCAGCAGGGCAAGCTGGCGGCCAAGGCGCCGCGAAGGCTCGCGCACGAGGCGATAGAGCCACTCCAAACCAAGTCGCCGAGCCGTCTCGGAGCGCGTGCTGCAACTTGCCCGAGATGACGTCAAAGTGCCGCCGACGCCCATGCACGACACCGGCCGAGCGATCTCGGCATGATCGCGGATCCAGAACTCTTGCTGTGGAAAGCCAAGCGCGACCAGGACCAAGCTTGCCCCCGACGAGCGGATGCGCGACGCGAACGAATCCGCTTCCGCGTTTTCGAAGTAGCCGTGCATGAGTGCCGGCGATCAGAAGCAGGAGTGCCGACTCGCAGCGCTTCTGCCGCGCGATCGGCGACACTGTGGCGCCCCCCAAGAGAAAGACGGAGCAACCCACGTCGTGCGCAAGCATCGCAGAGACGTTCGACCAGTTCCACACCCGGCACGCGCTCGGGCAGGCCGGCCGGCCAAGGAGCCGCGTAGCATACACGATGCCGATCGTGTCTGGCACCACGAGATCAGCCGCGTTGACAGATCGCGGAATGCGCGGTCGCGCCTTGCGAGCATCGCCATCTCGCTGCCGAAAGTCACGATTGGGCGAAGCGGCGCGAAGCCGACCAGGTCCATAATCCGGCGTTGCGCCTGATCCATGTCGACCATGTCGACACGGGTCCCAAGGATTCGGCAGGAGGCGCCGGTCGACGTCTGGCTAGCGGGCAGAGATGCCGACCCCAGCCGGCAGCCAACCCGCGATGGCGGCTCGCAATGTCTGGTCTTGCTCGGGGGTCAGCGCGCATAGCGGCGGCCTGCAGACGCCGGTCGCAAAACCAAAGGCGCGCATCGCCGCCTTGGCCGGGATGGGTGAGGTCACCGCGAACAGCGCTCGGAACAGCGGTAAAAGTTTCTGATGGATCGAGGTCGCCGTGTCGGTGTCGCCTTCCGCAAAGGCGGCGAGCATGGCGGCGAGATCGTCACCCGCCACATGGCTGACAACGCTGACGACGCCGCATGCGCCGACGGCGACGGAGGGCAACGCGAGATGGTCGTCGCCGCTGTAGACGGAGAACTGTGGAGGCGTGCGGGCTGCGATCTCGGCGAGCTGCTGGAGGTCGCCGCTTGACTCTTTGACGGCGACGATCGCAGGGTGGTCTGCGAGGGCGACGATCGTCTCGGGCAGGATGTTCACGGCCGTGCGTCCGGGGATGTTGTAGATCATGAGCGGCAGGCGCGTGGCATCGGCGATCGCGGTGAAGTGCGCCGCGAGGCCCGCTTGCGGCGGCTTGTTGTAGTATGGTCCGACGGCCATCAGGCCATGCACGCCGCAGGCCGCGGCCCGTTTCGCGAACTCGACCGAACGTCGGGTGTCGTTCGTACCGACGTTGGCGATGACCGCCATCTTCTGCCCGGCGGCACTCGCCACGGCGCGAAAAAGGCTCAGCTTCTCGTCATCATCGAGCGTCGGACCTTCGCCCGTGGTTCCCGCCACGACGACCGCCGAGGAGCCGTGGTCGGCGAGCCACAGCGCGAGCCGGCCCGCTTCGGCGTCGTCGACGCTGCCGTCGTCACGCATCGGCGTGATCATGGCCGTGACCAAGGGTCCGAATCTTCCCTGTCTCATTCACGCACCATTCGATGAACTTGGGTAAGTTCCGTCGTCGCCCTTGCTACAAAGCCTGGGGCACAGCTGAGCCACGAAGCGGGCCTAGATGTTTTGTGAGATTCAACGCGACGCCTGTCAACGCGGCACCATCGAGCTCGAACTCGCTCAAGGCGGCGTTGTCCGAGTGCACCTCATTGAACGCGGACGCAGGTTTGCCCGACGCCCACAGCATGGCGAGCCGGATGATAACGTCATGCGTCACGGCGAGCAGTCTCTTACCATCCTCCGGTGCAGCCGACAGAAAAGCCGCGAGCCGGGCATTGACGTCGTTCAACGATTCGCCTCCCGGGAACCGGACCTCCGCTGGTGCATTTCGCCATTGCGCCAGTAGATGCGGCCAACGCTGCGCAACATCGGCAAGCAGCTCCCCCTCCCATTCCCCGTGGGATATCTCTGTGAGGTTTGCGTCTACGCTTACACAAAGACCAAGCGTCTCTGAGCAGATCCTCGCCGTTTCAAGGGAACGCCGCAATGGGCTGGATACGATCGCGTCGATCCTATGTGTTTGCAACTGAGCGGCGAGCAATCGGGCTTGCGCAACGCCGCGCTCGGAGAGCGGCGGATCTTGGCGTCCTTGGTAGCGGCCCTCGGCGTTCCATGTGCTCTCGCCATGGCGAGCCAGGAACAGCTTCAAAGTTCGACGTGCCTCACAGACTCCACGTCCTCGATGTCGCGCAGGCGCCGCAGAATCTCGGTGTCCGGTACTCGGTCGACGGCGGCCAGAAGGATTGCGTCTCCGCGCTCGCTGCGTGCAACTTCCATCGTGAAGATGTTGATATGCGCTTCACCCAGGATCGTGCCCACCTTACCGATGATCCCTGGGACGTCGTGATGACGGGTGAGCAGCAAGTGGCCTTGGAGCGCCGCATCGAGTTCGAACCCGTCGATATCGATGAGCCGAAGCTGCTCGCCGTGAACGACCGTACCAGCGAGACCGTTGCGTCCTCCGCTGACTGCCAGTGCCTTCGCAAAACCACGTTCGCATGGCGCGCCAAGTGTTTCCACCAGAACACCCAGGCGGCGGGCAACCTCGAGCGCGTTGACCGCCGAAACGCGCTCTTCAGTGAGGTGCGGCAACAGACCGACTAAGAACGACACAGCAAAGGGAAGCCCTTCATACCCGGCAAGTTCGCCCTCGAGCATGATGTCGAACCGAGAAAGACTTTTCTCGTCACAGATTTGTGGGAAGATGCTGCCAAGTCGATGCGCCAGCTCGGCGAACGGTCGAATTTCTTGAGGTACGTTCACCGGTGCATTCACGGCGCTCGACGGAGGACGTCCCCTGAGCACCGCAACAACATCGCGACACAGATCGCGGGCAATTTTCTCCTGGGCCTCCTTCGTGGAACCGCCCAAATGCGGCGTCGCGACGACGCGCGGGTGATGCAGAAGTGCCCAGGTTGCCTCGGACTTGGGTGGCTCCTCGGCGACGACATCGAGCGCGGCGCCTGCGATGTGTCCCGACTCAAGCGCCAACAGAAGGGCACCCTCATCGATAAGACCGCCACGCGCGCAGTTGATGATGGAGGAGGTGGGCTTCATGAGTCCAAGTTCCCGCGCCCCAATGAGGTTTTCGGTCTGAGCGGTCAAGGGCGTGTGAAGCGTCACAAAATCTGCACGCGTTAGCAATTCGTCAAGCGGCACAAGTTTGACGCCGAGGCTGTCGGCGCGCGCAGCGCTGACGACCGCATCATGGGCCAACACGGTCATAGCGAAGGCGCGCGCTCTGGTGGCGACCGTCGCTCCGATGCGACCCAGCCCGACAATTCCCAGGGTCTTGCCGGCGAGCTCGATTCCGGTGAGGTCTTGAGCGCTCCAGTGCTGGTTGTCGATGCGCTCTTGGCCCGCGCTGATGCGGCGGCACAGGCCCAACAGCATGGCTAGGGTGTGCTCCGCGGTTGCAATCGTACTTGCGTCCGGAGTGTTAAGGACGAGGATGCCCGCGTTGGTCGCAGCTTGCACGTCAATGGAATCCACGCCTACGCCCGCCCGGCCAATCACCTGGAGCGAGCTGGCCATCCCGAGCATGGTTCGGGTTACCTTTGTCTTGCTGCGAACAATGAGTGCTTGTGCATCAGGCAGTCGGGATTCAAATTCCTCCCGCGAGAGCTCGGCTGCCTCGCACACCTCAAGCCCGCCTTCGCGCAAGATCGCCATTCCGCTTTCGTCGAGGGATTCTGCGACGAGGACGCTCGGTTTGAAACCAACACCGCTTTGCAGCTTCATCTTGACCTTTCGTGCGGCTCGATGCTAGATTTTTGCGGTTGAGCTCAAACCGAATTCGTCGTGCAGCGCTTTTTCCGCGGTAGCGGCGAGTGTGCCCGGAACGAGCAGCGAAATGGTGATGTTGGAGTCCGTGCTGTGAATAATGGGCACGCCTGCGCCGCTGAGCGCTCGCACGGCGCGGTACATCACACCAGGGGTCCCTCGCATGCCTACCCCGACAACGGAAATTTTCGCACATCCCCGGCGAGTGCGCACTGCTAGCGGCAGCGTTTCGAGCCGCGATTGCGCGCGCTCGTAATCCCCATCGCGCACGATAAAGAAAAGTCCAGCGGAGTTGACGTTCACGCAGTCGATACTAATGCGTGCGTCTGCCAGCGTACGAAAGGCTTCTTGCTCCCACCCACCGGGGAGAACCGCCGCTTCGGGCACGAGATGCATGAAACTATACCCAGGCGATGCTGCCACGCCTGTGACCGGGTGCTCGCGCTGCGGCGATCGCAGCTCCTCGACTGAGGTTCCTTCCCCACTGAGGAGACTGCGCACGGAATAACTGATCTTCGAAACCCTGGCGAGATCTGCGGCTTTGTCGTTCATAACGATTGCGCCGTGTTCTGACAATTCAGTTGCTTCTTCGAAGGTCAGGTTTTCTATAGTTTTGGCTGCCGCCACGCGTTTCGGATCTGCTGTCATCACTCCCGGAACATCGGTGTAGATTTCCAGCGCGGCGTTGTTCAGCGCTTTTGCCATGGCAACGGCCGTGAGGTCGCTGCCGCCGCGCCCGAGGGTCGTCACGACGCCATCATCCGTCACGCCTTGAAACCCGCTCACGACCGGCGTCACACCGGAATCGAGCAAGGCAAGGATCGTTTTGGGATCAACCGAGAGCACGCGCGCATCCCCGTGCGTTGCATCAGTGATGATGCCGGCCTGTCCACCGGTGAGCGCCCGAGCTGGAATCCCTCTTCGTTCGAGCAGCTCGGCCAAGACAGCAGCGCTGATGATTTCGCCACACGCGAGCAAAAGATCCGCGTTCGGACCGGAGCTAAGGCCTGGAATCAGCCCGAGCAGCGTATCGGTGGCGTACGCTTGCGGGCTTCTGCCGATGGCTGAAGCAACGACTGCTACCTGGTTGCCTCCGCGCACCGCCTCGGCTACTCGCGACGCTGCCGCTTCGCGCAGCTCATCGGTTGCAAGCGACGAGCCTCCAAACTTCATCACCACCCAAGCGCCCGTCGCCTTGGGGGACTTCATACGGCGGCTTTCGGTTGCAGAGCCAAGGCTGCTTCGGCAATCTGGATCGCGTTGGTTGCAGCTCCCTTGCGCAGGTTGTCGCTCATCACCCATGCCAGGTATGCGCTGGGATGCGCCGTGTCCGAGCGGAGTCTGCCAACCACAACATCATCGGTGCCCGCCACTTCAAGCGGCGTTGCGTACGCAAAGCCTTCGAGGAACTTCACACCCGGCGCCGAGCGAAGGATTCGCGCAATATCCTCGTGCGAAGCGCGTTCTCGCGTTTGGAAGGCAACGGCCTCGCCATGGCACACGGCGACGGGCACCCTTACTGAAGTTGCGGACACCCGTATGTCGTCATCCGACAGGATCTTCTTGAGTTCCGCGGCAATCTTGCGCTCCTCTTCACCGTACCCGCTTGCATCCACCGGCCCATTTTCGGGGAAAACGTTACCGACGGCGCGATGCGGCAGAGCTTTAGCGGGGCTTTGGTCGCCGCGCGCTTGGCGCTCGAACTCGTCGAGCGCGTCTTTGCCAGCACCCGAGACACTCTGGTAGGTCGCGACGCTCACCCATTGCAATCCAAAACGTTGATGAATGGGCCCGAGCATCACCGCTAGGGGAATGGTCGAGCAGTTTGGATTGGCGATGAGCTTGTGATCCGCAAGCGCGTCACGATTCACCTCGGGAACGACGAGCGGCACGCTCGGGTCAAGCCGAAATGCTGCGGATTTGTCAATGACGAGCATTCCTTGCGCGGCGAGTTTTGGTGCAAGCGCGCGACTGGTTTGCGCATCTGCGGCGAAGAAGGCCACGTCGACGCCCGCAAAACTCTTCGGCTCGCTTGAGTCCAACTTTTGGATTTCGATTTTCCGGCCCAGGGCCGATACGCGAGTACCGGACGAGCGTTTGCCCGCAAAAAGTCTCAAATCGGCGATGGGCAAGCGCCGTTCGGCGAAGAGGCGGATGAGCGTTTCTCCAACAAGCCCCGTGGCCCCAACCACGGCAACGGTCAGTGGTTTCACGAGGCGAATTCTCCAAGACCCTCGACGAAGTGATCGAGGCGGGCTGCAGCGTGCGCCGCCTTGATGACGCCAGAGACAAACGCGGTACGAGTCGACGTTGTGTGACGAATGACCAGCGTCTCGTCCGCGTTGCTAAAGATTACTTCTTGGCTGGCGATGACGCCGGGCATGCGAATGCTATGAACGCTGACACCGTCCACCTCCGCTCCGCGAGCACCTTCGACTCGAACGATCTCCGAGGGTTCGCGCCGCACGTGGCCCGCATGGGCAATAATGCGTGCGGTTGCAATCGCCGTACCCGATGGAGCATCTTTTTTTCCGGCATGATGAGTTTCAACGATGTCGGCGTGGGTGAAAAACGGCGCCGCAACTTTTGCGAACTGCATGGTGAGGATGGCGCCAAGCGAGAAGTTCGGTGCGTACACCGCGCCAATCCTCAATCGGTTACACGTCTCGCGGAGCTCTTCGACGTCGGCTGCTGTGTACCCGGACGTGCCGATGACCGGCCGTATGCCCAGCGAGAGCGCCTGCAGTGCGAGCGTTTTCGAAGCGGGGTACACGGTAAAATCAATTAAGACATCTGGTCTTTGCGAAGTCGCCAGTTCTGCGAAGTCTGAGTATTCACCACTGTCCAGCTTTGAGTTCGGGCGCACGAGCGTGCCGACCACGTCCAAGCCGGGCGCATGACGAAGCGCTGCGGCGACAACACTTCCCGTCTTACCGCGGGCGCCTGCAATAGCGACACGAACAGGCCTGTTTGCAGCCATATTCTGAAGCGTTCGATTGCGTTGTGGCAGCCCACCTTTGATGGGGCGATTTTCCAATCGCCCCCTACACAGGCCTTGGTTGGCCTATGCTTCGAGCTTTTCGAGCTTGGCGTAATTGAGCATAATGCTCTTGCGCCCGGCGTTGTCAAATTGCACGGTCACAAAAGCATCGCCACCCGCTCCTTGGACGTCGAGCACGGAACCGCGCCCGAACTTTTGGTGTACGACAACGTCGCCGATTGCGAGATCGGCAACCGGCTCTGACGCTCGCGCCGGAAGCGCGACGTCGTCCCAACCCCCGCCCATCCCCACTGCGGGCACCGGAGGAGCGTTGAGGTATTCGAGCCCAGTCATTTCTCCGAGGAAGCGCGAAGGTGGGTGCATGTACGCACTACCGTAGGTCATGCGCCGCCGAGCCAGGGTCAAGTAAAGTTCGTCCTGAGCTCGGGTGATACCGACGTAGCACAGGCGGCGCTCTTCTTCAATCTCCGACGGATCCAAAAGCGCGCGGTTGTGCGGAAAGGTGCCCTCTTCGAGTCCACAGAGGGTGACGACTGGGAACTCTAAGCCCTTTGCCATGTGCAACGTCATGAGCGTGACGGCGGATTTGGTTTCGTCCATTGCGTCGAGGTCCGAGACAAGCGAAATGGTTGATAGGAAGCCGAGCAGGTCGGGTCCCTCGCGCTCTTCGTAATCGCGGGCAACGCCGATCAGTTCGCGCAGATTCTCGATACGGCTTTGCGCTTCCGGGGTGTCTTCGGCTTGGAGTTCTCTGACGTAGCCTGTTTCTTCCAAAATGCTGATGAGCAACGCGGCCGGTCCGCGTTCGTCACCGACCCGAGCGAACGCATCGATGTCGCGCATGAAGGCGGCAACGTCTTTTGCTTTCTTGGGGGCAGCCGTCAAGACGATCGCCGGATCGACGAGCGCCTGAGCGAAGGTCTTGTCGTGGCGCGCACCTTCGTCAGCAATGGCGTTGAGCGTGGATTGGCCAATCCCGCGGCGTGGGGCATTGATGATACGGCGCAGGCTGATGCCGTCATCACGGTTGGCAATGAAACGCAAATAGGACAGCGCATCTTTTATTTCAGCTCGCGCATAGAAGCCCACGCCGCCGACCACCCTATACGGCATCCCGATCGCAAGCATGGCTTCCTCAATGGAGCGTGACTGAGCATTCGTCCGATACAACACCGCGTAGTCGTTGAAGCTTCTACCATCCTCGCGGATGCCGGCCTCAATCAGGTCGACGATGAAACGCGCTTCATCACGATCGCTGTTGGCTGCGTAGACGCGAGCGGGCTTGCCTCCCTCCCGAGACGTCCACAGTTTCTTATGATGCCGCTGGGTGTTGTGGCTGACGAGCGCATTGGCTGCCGCAAGGACGTGATTGGTCGAGCGATAGTTTCGCTCCAAACGAAAGGTCTTCGCGCCAGGAAAGTCACGCTCGAAGCGAAGGATGATTCGGTGATCTGCGCCGCGGAAACTATAAATCGATTGGTCGTCGTCGCCGACCACGCAAATGTTCTTCGATCCAAGTGAGAGCGCACGCACCATCCGATATTGCGCCTGGTTGACATCCTGATACTCGTCGACGAGGACGTACCGAAAACGGTTTTGATACTGCGCAGCCAAGTCGTCGTTGCGCTCGAGGAGCGCAAGCGTGCGCATAATGAGGTCGTCGAAGTCCAAGGCGTTGGCTCGTGCGAGGCGGCGTTCGTACTCCACGTACACCGACGCCACCGTCTTCGAAAGATGTCCGTCAGCCGTTTCCAAGAACGCACCCGCGTCCTGGCATCGCTCCTTCGCCCGGCTTATTTGAGCCAAGATGCCGCCCGGCGGGAAGTGCCGTTCGTCCACGTTGAGATCCCGCAGGATCTCCCGGATGAGCGCGCGCTGGTCGGTCTCGTCGTAGATGACGAAGTTCGGGCCGACGCCAACCGCAATGCCGTCGCGCCGCAAGATTCGCACACCGATGGAATGGAACGTACCGACCCAGAGTCCATGCGCGGCCGGCCCAACCAATTGCGCGAGCCTTCTCTTCAGTTCTCCCGCAGCTTTGTTCGTGAAGGTGACCGCGAGGATCGTGTGCGCTGGTACTTTATGCTCTGCGAGCAGGTAGGCGACGCGGTGGGTGAGGACGCGAGTCTTTCCGCTTCCTGCGCCCGCAAAAATAAGAACCGCGCCTTCCGTCTCAGAAGCGGCGGCGCGCTGCTCGTCATTAAGCGTTGCGAGAGCATCCATCTCGTCCGAAGTTCGTGAGATCGCTCTTGTAGTCCCGCGAATTCGCTCGCGGTATGATTACGCGGCTTCTTTGAGCAGCGTCGGCAACGTTTCGATCTCAAGTCGCTCATCGCCGCGCAACACTCCTATGATGAGAGGATCACCTATGCGGTGCTGCCCCAGAACGACTTGGACGTCGTCGGGCGAGAACACCGCGCGTTCGCCAACTTTGACGATCACGTCGCCGGTCTGCAGTCCGGCTTTGCGGGCTGCGCCTTCAGGATCGATTTCAGTAACGAGCGCTGCACCCTCTTGCTTGAGGCCGTATCGGGCGCCGAGAGGCCGGGCCACCTTGGCCATCTGCAAGATGACCCCGAGGTATGCTCGCCGTACGGTGCCAAAATTTATGAGTTGCGATGCAACCTGTTTTGCGGTATTCGATGAAATCGCAAAGCAAATGCCTTGCGAACCTTCGATGATCGCCGTGTTGACGCCGATGACGTCACCGCGAAAATCCACCAGCGGGCCGCCGGAGTTCCCTGGGTTGAGGGCTGCGTCCGTTTGAATGATGCCTTCGATGAGTCGGCCACTTTGCGATCGCAGCGTGCGGCCAAGGGCGCTGACGACTCCTGCCGTCACGGTCGCCTGGAACCCAAGCGGGTTGCCAATGGCGATGACGAGTTGTCCAACTCGCAAGGCGGACGAATCGGCGAGCGACGCGTGGGGCAGTCCCGATCCCGGTATGCGGAGCACAGCGAGATCGCTGTGAGGATCGTCGCCGGCAACCGTTGCGCGGCTGACGGTCCCATCCGCAAAGCGCACTTCGATTCTATCTGCCGAGTTGACGACGTGACTGTTCGTGAGCACGAACCCGTCGGGCGCAATGACAAAACCACTCCCCGAACCGAGCAGCTCTGGAAGGCCGCGTCGCGCGAGTTTTTCTGGAGCTCGACGGGCCATTCCCACGCTGACCACCGCGGGACCAACGCGTTCGACCGCGTCGATGACGGCCCGGGAATAAGCGTCAAGTGCTTGAGTTTCTTTGTTATCCATAATCTTTAGGCGTGAATAAATTCGCGCGACTTACATTTCCTTTTGGAGCGAGGCTGCTAACGCGCAGTGTGCGTGGAGATACGAGAGCGTGCTCTCCGCTCCCATGTTAATGTTGAACTCATTTCGGCTGAGTCCATCTTTGCATCCACCGCGTGCATCGACCATCACGAGCCGTTCCGAATTCAACCCAAAAAACCACCCGAAGGTTTCAAGGGCTCTGCTTTGATACTCCAGGCGTCTTGTAAGCTTCGACGCTGCTAGCCACAAATCTACCATGGCGCATGCCTCGATGGGCTGCTGGTCGTGGGTTGCTCGCTCTTTTTCCCGCTCGTACCAGCCCGCATTGCCGATTGGTAGGAATGTGTCTTGCGGCTGCGTGAGCCCAGCGAGGAAGGTAAGGCCACGCATGCCTACGTTTTCCAGTTTCGGGTCTGAGAGCGCGGCGGCGCCCCGCAACATGGCTTCGGGCAGCCGGGCATTACCCCACGTTAAGACTGGTTCCCACCAATCCCACCCAGCCTTGGCAGTGCTCTCGAATTCCACGCGCAAGGAATCGCAACATGACTTCAAAACTTCTTCGGCGTCGCGCGCGAGTGATTGCGGTAGATCCCCTTGCGGTGGCACGAGCGAAGCGACCTCTGGGGCTGTGGCCGCTGCAAGACCTAAGATCGCATAGGCCTTGGGCCGCAAGTCGGCGAGATCTCCGATGCGTTCGAGTGCATCTCGCAGGAGCTTGACAGAGCGCTTTCGCCATTGCTCGATCGGCGCGCATCGAGAAGCGACACCAGCCGCCCACACGGTGCGTCCAAAACTTTCCGGCGAACCCACCTCATCCGTAAAGGAACCATCTTCGGCCATCAGGTTATGAAACTGGCCATCTGACCTTCGACAGCGCTCGACGAAGTCCAAGCTCGCCTCGCCAATGACCCGCGCGTCTTCCAGAGCGGCGTCAAGATGCAGGCTCAACACGGCTGCGAGAAAAGCCCGGGCATTGTCATCGAGGCAATAGCCGTGCTCGAGATGTATGCGGTCACCCTGAGCAAATTGCACCATGCCGTGCTCGTGCATGAGCTTGCGAGCGTGTTGAAACGAGGGTGGCTTGCCGGCAACGCAATCAACAAATGGCTGAAGTGCGGCGGCAATACTGCTTGGCGCCGAGACACTTGGGCTCAGACTCTGGGAAAGATTCTTCAACGGGAGAAGCCTACGAGTTGCCGCCGGTGCCTTCGCCCAAAGAAGCGACGAGCGAGCTCGCGTGGCGCTGCAACGCATCGCTCCATACGGTCGAAGCAGCACGCTCGGCCGCGCCTACCCTGCGAGCCAGGCGACCGGTTTGCAGCTTCAGCGCTTGCGCAAAGGTTTGCTCGCATTGTCGCGCGACTCGCGACCAGGTCATGCCGCGACCAAATCGATACGCCGTCGTTTCGATGGACGCGCGCCGCTGTGGGTCGCCCAAGATGGAGTTCACCGCTGCTGCGATGCTTTGCGAATTCTTAAACGGCACGGTGACGCCGCGTCCGTCAGCCAGCAGCTCCTTCGCATAAATCGATGCTGTGGCGACCACGGCGCGGCCGCAGGCTACGGCATACGAGAGGGTGCCGCTGACGATTTGATTCGGATCAAGCGAGGGTGACACGTACACGTCGGTCGCTTGCAGATACTCGACGACTTCCTCGTCATTCATGTAGTGATCGACGAATTGCACGCGGTTTTTCAAACCGAGTGCGCCAACGCGCTGCCACAAGCTCTCGCGATAACTCTCGCCTTCGCGCTTGCGAATTTCCGGATGTGTTTCACCAAGCAGGAGGTATGCGACATCAGGAATCTGAGCAGCGATTGCCGGCAGGGCGTCGATCACGTACTCGATACCTTTGCCGCGGCTCAGCAGCCCAAACGTTGCAATGACGGTGCGATCCTCCAAGCCGAATGCTCGCTTGAAGTGGTGGCTGCGTCGCAGCGGCACGTCCGGCACACCATGCAGGATGACATCGATCTTGCGCGGATCGATGTTGTAGCGGTCTTCCAAAATACGCCGACCGCTGTACGCCAAGACCACAACGCGGTCGCTGCGGTTGCATAGCTCTCGCGTGACGAGGCGCATGCGAGCGTCCGGCTCGGGGAGGACCGTATGCAAGGTCAAGATAACCGGCTTGCGGACCTGGGCGAGAAAGTCGAGCATATAGTCGCCTTGCTCGCCGCCAAAGAGCCCGTACTCATGCTGGATGTTGATAACATCGGCTTCGTGATCGTTCGCGAATCGCGCGGCGCGCACGTATGAGCCGCGGTCGTCGCGCTCGATTTCGCAGCGCACTATCGCGGGATACGCGTAAGATTTGCCGCCGTCGGTAACCGCAATGACATCGCTGGGCGCCCCTACGAGCAAATCGTAGGCTCCTCGAATATCCTCGGTGAAGGTTGCGATGCCGCACTCGCGGGGCGGATACGACCCAACGAAAAGAGCCCGCGGCATTCCAGCCTCGAGACTATTACCAAACAAAAGCGCCGAGCGTCTTGCTGCTTGCACTATATAAGCTCTGTCCTTGCGTGTTATTTATTCTAATGAAGGCGGACGCCAGAGCGTCCGACCTGTTGATATTATACCACATCGAGACCACCTCCAAACGCACGGTCGACGTGGTTTGTCGCTCTTTAGGCGCTTAAGGTTTGCGCGCTACGACCCGCTCGTCTCGTCCCAGTACGGCACCAGGTTCCACTGTAGCGTTCGGTTCCACAACGACTTCAAGCCCTAGTATTGCGTCCCGCACCGATGCTCCGTGGCCGACGAAACAATCGGCCCACAGAACGCTTGACGCAACGGTCGCACCGCGTGCGACTTTGCAGCCGTCGTAGAGCACTGCATACGGTCCGATGCGCGCACCCGCTTCGAGCGTAACGTTCGCGCCAAAATAAATTGGACCGCTCAGTGTAACGCCGTTCGGCAGCGCTGTCCCATCAGCGACCCAGATCTTGTTGGCCATTTCGGTGCCGATCGGCTGCTCGAAGGCACCATCCAGGATGTCCCGGTGGGCTTGCACGTACGTTGCGGGGCGGCCCACGTCAATCCAGTAGTCCGATGTTGAAACTGCGAACACGCGGTGCGTTTCTTCGATCAGTTTCGGAAACGTTTCTCGCTCGATCGACACCTTTTGCCCGGATGGAATCGCATCGAGCGCCTCCGGCTCGAGCACGTAGGTCCCCGCATTGATGTCGCAAGCGCTCGTCTCTCCGGGTTTTGGCTTCTCCACGAAGCGCAGCACGCGTCCTTCGCGATCGGTTTCGACGACGCCGAACTGGCTTGGATCCTTTACTGCACGCGTGTGGATAGTGGCGATGGCTTGGTGTCGCTTGTGTGCCTCGCGGAGCGCAACCAAATCAACCCCGGTGAGAATGTCACCGTTGCAGACAAAAATCGTTCCTTTGACTTTGTCGACGGCGTTTTTGATTGCGCCCGCGGTGCCGAGTGGCTCTTCTTCAAAGACGTAGTGCAGCTGCACTCCGAATTTGGCGCCGTCACCAAAATATGACTCGATCGCCTCGGGTAGGTAACAGCATGACAAGATGACTTCATCGACGCCAGCCTTGCGCAGTCGTTCGATGATCCAGCCGATAAAAGGACGGCCTAAAAGAGGCGCCATTGGTTTGGGAACGGAGTAGGTCAACGGCCGCAGGCGCGTACCTTCGCCACCCACGAGAACTACAGCTTGCATGCGTCGCTTCGACGTTTACTCTCGGATGGTCAGGCTCCCCCCAGCGCAGGGGAAACGCGCGATGGCGCGCAAACGGAAATCACTCAGGTTTCTGCCATGAAGGGACCAATTGATGGACGTTTCTGGCACCTTGATCTACACGATCGCGCAACCGGTGCTCAACATTCTGTTCGGGTTTTTGTTTGGGTTTTTACTCCAGGAATTGCCCTTTCGAAGATTGTTTATGTTCTGGATAGCACTGGTTGTTTTCGTCTCGGTGAGAGTCGTCGGCGACTGGCTGTTCCAACAACCTTCGGTCTTGCCATGGGAGACAGCGCGACTCTACGTATACGCCAGCTGTTTTTTCCTCGGAACCGCGGGAGCGCGTTGGCTTGTGGGTGTCTACAACGCTAACAAATTGCTCAAAGACAAAGATCTGTAAGAAACACAAAGCGTAGCCCCAAGGGAATTCGAATCCCTGTCTCCGCCTTGAGAGGGCGGCGTCCTAGGCCTCTAGACGATGGGGCCAAGAAATGCTCCCGGGCAAGGTCTCGAACCTTGACTCTCGCGGTTCAGAGCCGCGCGTGTTGCCAATTACACCACCCGGGACAACGCCGTTCATTCGCTGCTGACCGACTCTTTGCTTTCTGTTTCGCGTTCCAAAAGTCGGCGTTTGGCTGTGACAATTTGGACACAGCATGCGCAGGTTTTCCAGCCGATGATCGTTCCGGATGCCATTGCGATGATCAAGGTGGATTGAGAGAGGTTTACCTCTCCAGTTGCGCAGACCGCACTCCTCGCATGCATTCGTTAGGAGTCCCTCCTCAAGCAGACGTCGCTTGACTGATAACCTGGACTTAGACTCCCTCAACACTCGTTCGAGCGGCCACCGAGGTACCCGAGGAGTTATATCGTGGCGTTTGACCGCCTTACGCCACGCTTCGGCAGAGAACCCAAATTCGGCCCGACATGCCCAGAAGGTGTGGCCCGCATTGTAATATTCTCGTACGGCATTCCAGTCAACGACAACGGCTCGACGTTTCGTCTCAAGGTGGCCGCACTGTATTGCTTTGTACCAGGAGGCGATCCCAAACCCAAAGCGAGCCATGCAAGCATCCCGAGTGTTCCCCGCGTCGTGGTAGCGTTGAACGGCGGCCCAATCGTATAATTTTCGTCCCATCAACAAACTCCACAGTATCGAGCTTTGCCCAGATGTCACACATCTGTTGAAAACGTCCATGGGCCACGCGGGTTGTCGTCAACGGACGCCGAAAATCGCGGCGATGGCTTTGGATATGACGACCGTAGAGTTGCTCGTGCGTTCGGCCTTTGCCGATCGGGAGCGTTTGGCGGATCCGGACGTCGGAGTGGCTGTCGATCAGGTTATTGAGTTGCTGGACAGCGGCAAGGTTCGGGTCGCTGAATTTGACGGCAACAGCTGGGTTGTGAATGACTGGATGCAACAAGCGATCCTGCTCTATTTTGCTCTGCGAGAAGCGAGCGCGATTGACGCTGGACCTTTAAGCTTTTGGGATAAGATTCCAATGAAGAAATCGTGGCGCCATGCAGGCGTGCGCGTCGTGCCGCCCGGGGTCGCTCGATACGGAAGCTACCTTGCGCCCGGCGTTATCTTGATGCCGGCGTTCGTGAACATCGGGGCCCGGGTCGGCGAAGGCACGATGATCGACACGTGGGCAACCGTCGGCAGTTGCGCGCAGGTGGGCGCCGGCGTTCACATTTCCGGAGGTGTTGGGATCGGCGGCGTCCTCGAGCCGCCGAGCGCGCGGCCAGTCATCATTGAAGATGGGGCATTTATCGGGTCGCGCTGCATTATCGTCGAAGGCGTCATGGTGGAGCGCGAGGCAGTACTGGGAGCGGGCGTTGTCCTGACTGCGTCAACGCCGATCGTCGATGTGACAGGACCGAAGCCGGCGACGTCGCGGGGCAAGATACCAAAGCGCGCGGTCGTCATCCCTGGAATGCAACCCAAACAATATCCCGCAGGGAATTATTCCACGCCATGCGCGCTGATCATCGGGCAGCGCTCGGAATCAACCGATAGAAAAACGTCGCTCAACGCGGCGCTGCGCGAACACGGGTTGGCCATCTGATGAATCCTTCGGGAAATCCACTGATTGCAGCCATCAAACCATCCGCCATCCGCGCCATGCACGAACGCAAGCGCGAAACCTCGATCGATCTTGGGATGGGTCAACCAACTATTATGCCGGATATCGCGCCTTTCGGCGAAGCGATGGATTGGGTTCGCGACAATGGCACTCCCTACGCGCCCAATGCTGGGTTGCCAGAGCTCCGCGAGGCAATCGCGCGGATATATGGAGGTTATTACAACCCCACCGCCGCGAACGTCTGCGTCGTCAACGGATCGCAAGAAGGTATCTACCTTGCGGTCAAGGCGTTGCTCGACGCACGCACGGACGAAGTGCTATTGACAGACCCTACATACCCGTCGTACGCGCGTTGTTGCGACATGGAAGGGATCAAACTGCGAACAGTTCGACAAAACTCTGACGATGCTTTCGCGTTGTCGGCCGACTCGCTGCTTGACGCGCTGGGGCCAGCAACGCGGATGATTATCTTTGGATCGCCGGCAAATCCCACCGCGACAGTGATGGACGAACCCGAAGTGCGCCGGCTCGCGCGGGCGCTGCTCGAACGCAAAGGGCCGCCGGTGTGGGTCGTCGTCGATGAGGTCTACAGAGAATTGACGTTTACCGGCAAGCCATATGCAAGTCTTTTGGATCATTACCCACACGCGATCGCCTTGCAGAGCCTATCGAAATCTTGCGCGCTCACCGGGATGCGCACGGGGTTTGTCATTGGTTCGGTTGATGCGGTGAGCGCCATGGCGAGAGCGCATGCCTTGATGTTGATGTCGATGAATGTTTTCGCACAACATGTGGCGCTCGCGATTGTGCGTCAACCGCAGCGCCTACGCGCACACTTTGACTGGTACTCACGGCAGCGCCAACTGCTCATCGATACTGCGGCGCGCCTTCATTTGAAGATCGTCGAGCCCCAAGGCTCCTTCTACACGATGCTCGCGCTGCCGGAACGCTGGGCCAATTCGGAAGCGGCCGCCGATCATTTGCTCGACCGCTATGACGTCGTGACGGTCCCCGGCAGCGTGTTCGGCGAAGCCAGCGAAGGGCATCTACGCCTGACGTGGTCTGCCCAGCCCGCTGATGTTGTCACGGGGTTAGAGCGCATCGCCGAATTCTGGATGAACGCAACGTAAGTGCTCTCTGCCGTCATTGCGTGCCTGTGTCTCGTGGGGCTCTACATTTCTGCATTCATGCTGCACAAGCAAGTTCGTGGTGAGCGCGGAGCGATTAAGGAGCCCAGCGTTGTCTTCACTCCTCGGGCGAGGGCAATGGGACCGCCGAACTCGCTGCTCGGGCTGTTCTTTTATCTTGCGTTGCTCTTGATGACGCCCTTCTTGTCAAACCCGGTTGTGTGGATGCTGGCAACGGTCGCGTCGACCCTAGCCGCTGCGCTCTCCGTGTATCTTGCTTACAGTCTGTTGTTTGTCACCCGCATGCCTTGCGCGTACTGCTGGACTGGCCACGTTATCAACTGGTTGTTGCTTGGGCTGCTAGTTATTCGACGGTAAATCGGGGCGATTTTCCAATCGCCCCCTACAGACGACCTGCGCGGAACAGGCTATCAATGATGGAAAACATTCTCGCGTCGCGGGTTTGCAGATCCTTACGGGTCAGTGGAAGCCAACTCGAACGATCGTCGCTTACCTCAACGTACGCGCGCATGCACTCGGCGAAGTATTCGTCAAGACCGCTGGCTGCATACTCGTTGATATAGCCGCTTGTGGTCGCGTATGAAGCGCGAATCTCGGCGTTCTCAAATGAAAAGTACGAGCGGGGACGGGTCGCCAGCAGAGCATCAAGGGCGTGAGCAAATTCATGAGCGGCGGCCATGCGCAGTGCGCCGCTCCGCAATAAAATCAATTTTTCTTCGAGGACGAAGAGCCCGGCTGGCGGCGCCTGCCATCGATCGATGTCGGGAACCAGCGCGGCAACGGCTGGCGAGCACTGAGTAAACGCCCGTCCATTCGGCACAACCGTCACTCGAACGCCCGCGTTGACGGCAAGCCTGAGCGCACGATCCCCAAAGGGCGCGAGCGCCGCCGTCAGCGTGGCCGGCGGTGCTCGCCCCAGCAGCGCCGAGACCAACATCCGGGTGACGCTTGGGTCGGCCAGCCTGATCGAGCTCGCTACCGCATTAAAGGGTTCGCTGACGACGATCCCATCTGCCGTGTCGTATGCACACATCTGCGAGCCTTGGAGGCGGCGAAGCGCGCCGAGGACTCGCTCGAGCGCCAATCCAGTGGAGCCGCGAGCCGCAAGCACTTCGCGCCGACGATGATAGCGAGCGCTCAATACGGCTAGCGTGCGTTTGGTTAGCCCTTCATCGCACGGCCGCCACCGTGAGGTGTCCGGAGGAAGTGCCAAGCTTGCAAGGGTGATGCGCGGGGCAGGCATCCGCGCAGTGTGGCGAAGTTTCGCGTCCTAGATGTGACGAATGCGCGAATAACTCTATTTGACCAGAGATTGGGCGGCGACGAACGTGATGCCGGCGGCCTGCATCTCAGGTATCGCTTCCTTGAGCGCCTGCGCAGTTGTGTCGAACGGATGCCCGATCGCGATGGCAGTCCCCCGCCTGAGAGCCACTCGTTGCAGTTGTGCGAACTGACCTTCGATGTACTTAAGATCCCTTGAATCGTCCAAGAAGACGTCACGCTCGGCAGTGGGGATGCCGAGCGCGTGCGCCGTTGTTGCGGCGACGGTCGTGTAGCTGGTCATAGAATCAATGAAGAAGAGATGATGCTTTTGGAAGACTTGGAGCACGTCGCGCATGATGCGCGGGTCGCTGGTCGCCTTGCTCCCCATGTGGTTATTTGCACCGGGCACGTCGGGCACGGATGCAAGGTCAGCTTCGACCTGGGCCACCACCACGGCATCCGACATGGCCGTCATGATGGCGCCTTGGCCTGGGTGAGCCAACGGCGAGTCAGCTTCCATCGGCAAATGCAGCATGACCGACTTACCGGCTGCCATGGCGTCTGCTTCCAGTTCTTTCCCATGCGGCGTCATTGGCAAGATCGAAATCGTGATGGGAATGGGCATTTCGAGAAACTGTTTGCAGCGATTCACGTTGTAGCCGCAGTCATCGATGATAATCGCAACCTTCGGTCCCGTGCCCGTTAGCGGAACAGAAAGCGCGGGCGACGGGGTTTGGACAAACGGGCTTGGGGGCGGCGCCAGAATGGCCGTTGCGCTTGCTTGTGGGATCGGAAGCTCGCCGCCGGTAAAATAGCCTTTGATTTGCCTGTTGATGGCAGCCATAGCAACGATGATCGCAAGGATCAGAAGCACCACCACGAGCAGTCCGACGCGGCTGCGCGCCCGGGCACTTGAGCGGCGATTCCTCGCGCCGCGCCTTTGCTTCGGCATTGAACGCACGTTCAATGGAGTCGCTCCAATTCATGCTGGGCAGCGGACCTAAAGCTCGGATGCCACATCCCGGAATCGGCGACGAGAGGACGCGCGAATAAATTCGCGAGGGGCGATTTTCCAATCGCCCCCTACCATGCGGTTACAAAAAGAAAAGAGCGATCTTCAAATCGCCCCTACATACGTTTAGTGCGACGGAGTGGTGGTCGGCGTCACGAGTGGTGGAATGGGAAGATCCTTCAGCACGTGCACGACAACATCAAGTCGGCGCTGGGCGATGACATCACCGCCCGGTCCGAGGATGCGGACTGTAATGTATTTCATGCCGCTGAGGGCAACGATTGCTCCGTTGATCGGAAATGTGAAATCCTTGTCGACCACATAGCCGAGCGGCGATGAGGGAATGCTTTGGTCAACGGTTTCCGTCTGACTCGCTAGTTCGCTGTCCGCAGCATTGTAGACGGCGAACTGGAGCGACCCAATTGGCACCTTGCCGAAGCCCCTGGCGACGGCGTGGGCATGAATGGTCGCCCGCGTGTCGAGCACTCCCACGACGAGCGGATTCGGGGTGAGATCCAACGAGAGCGAGTGAGCATTATTGCAGCCGCTCAGCGCAAGCGCCAAGGAAGCCGCCAAGAGCAAGAAAGACCGGCGCATCGGGATTCCTTTGTGTTTCGTCAGCGTTAGGGCGTCGAACCGGATGGCGTTCCGGTGACGGGTTGCGTCACGGGAGCTGGGACCACGTGAGGCGTTACCGTTATAACGAGATTGGTATTTTGTTTTGTTTCGGTTTGGTAACGGAAGAGCGCCCCCAAGATTGGGATGTCCCCGAGAATGGGGATCTTTTGGAGATTGTGGATGTCTTGTTCTTGGAGGAGCCCGCCGATTACGAGCGTTTGGCCCTCCATGAGGTTGACTTTCGTCTGCGCTTGGCGCGTAGAAATCTGCGGATCGTTACTGCTGTCAAAGCCCGTGACAGACGACACTTGTGAGAACACGTTCGCATCAACTCCACCGTTGCCCGTGATCCGGGGCAAGATCTGCAAGGTGACGCCGACGTTAATGTATTCGACCTGACTGGACACGGCGCCAACCCCGCCCACGCCGACCGGTGTGGTGACCCGAATGGGCAGTGAATCTCCGGTTAAGATCGAAGCACCCACCCCATCTTGCGTGAGGATCTTCGGCGAAGCGAGCACGCGCGCGTGCCCCGAGGTGACGAGTGCCCAAATATTTGATTGAATCGCAAGCGCCCCGGCGATCACTTGGGCTGGAAGACCGTTGAGGATTGCCGATTGCGCGTTGAAGATGCGCGTCAACGGCTGAGTGGTACTCTGATTGTAATCCAAGCCGAGCGCCGTAGCCCCGGTTTCGTTGACTTCGATGACTTGGGTGTCGAGCAAGACGCTCTGCACCGGTACGTCGAGCTGCGCAATCAACGCGAGCATGGGCGCGATCTGATCGCGTGTTCCAGTTAGAATGACCGCGTTGAGGCGCCGGTCAATCGCGATGTTATCGGTCACGCGCTGGCCAAGAGGCTGCTCTTCTCCCGAGACGCCGGTGGTAGGATACTGCGAAAACGGCTGGATCGTCTGTCCGGTCCCGAAATTTCCAGTTCCAAAATTGCCCGTGCCGAAGCCGGGCTGTTGCTGCATGCCGAGTTGGGCTGGTTGCGGATTAAAGGTGTTGCCGGGCGAGATGTTGGCACTTCCCGAGAGAACGCCAACGACTTCCGAAAGGTCCGCGTAGTTCAAGCGCACGATCTGCGTGGTAACGCCACCACCGGAGCCGCTGGTATTGCTCGGGCGTTGGAATGCGGAACCTCCCGGCGCGGGCGTCGCATACGAAAACGGCGGCACATCGACGATCAACAGATTCCCTGGCGCGTTCGTCAGCTTGGGCACCACAGGCGCTTGAAAGGAAATTGCAACCAACAACGCATTGTTTTGAATCGCGATATTGACGGTCTGGATGACGCCGAGATTCACAGGAATGATCGTCGGCACGGTGGGAGCAGCAACAGTCCCGTTAAACTGCAACACGTAGTTTGCTGTTGCGCCGTTTGAGACGACCCGCACGTTCGGTAGACTGGAGAATTGTAACAAGACTCGCACGTGGCCGTTGGGGAGCTGCTGCGATTGAATGTACTGAAGGACCGGAACAACTGCGATGGTCATTGGCGCGCGGCTTGAAAGGACGTTCCCCGCGGCGAGGGCCGCGTTGTGCGGCACGAGGGCTGCAAACGTGCTGGCAGCCAGAACGAGCACGATCCCTCGCGCTCTAGCAACAAGACGCGACATCGCCCTCAATTGGAAGATCCGGGTTTCACAAAACGGTCCCCATTGACTCTACACTCTTAGACGTCGGCCGTTTCGCTCTTGCGCTTTACGCGGCCTGTTCGGGACGGCTAAAGAGCCATAGAAAGTTCATCATCAGGAGGTTAGCGACCACGCTTGACCCGCCATACGAGATGAAGGGCAATGTGATCCCAGTTAATGGTAGCAACCCAACAACCCCTCCGACAATGATCGCCACTTGGATTCCTAGGGTCGCGGCGAAGCCCGCCGCCAGCAATGCTGTGAAATTGTCGCGTGCGAAGAAGGCGATGCGAAAACCGCGAACGACGAGAGCTCCGTAGAGCGCCAGCACCGCGAGGCCGCCGATCAGACCGAACTCCTCTGCAATCGCCGCGAACGGATAGTCCGTTGCAGCATCCGGAATAAATCCTGGATGGCCTAAATGATACCCCGTGCCAAGCAAACCCCCAGCGGCGAGCGAAAAATATGATTGTTCTGGCTGGTAACCGCGTCCCAACGGGTCGCTCCAGGGATCGAGCCAAATCCCGATGCGCGCTCCGACATAAGGAAAGCTCTGCGCCAAGATCCACGCGGCAGCAATAAAAAGCAAGGCCGAGACAATGACCAGATCCAAGCGCCGCGACGCGACGTAGAGCATGACCAAGAAAATGCCGAGAAACAGGCCCGCCATGCCGAAGTCGTGCTGCAAACCAAGACTCGTGATGGCAATCCCCCAAACAAGCAACAGCGGCCAGACCAGCCGCAACGTCTCACCGATTGCGCTGGGCCGCAGTGCTGCAAGCGCCGCACCATTTTTTGAGAGATACGCCGCCATAAAGAAGACCATGAACAACTTGATGACCTCAACCGGCTGCGCGGTGAAGGGACCAACCCGAAACCAAAGCCGCGCACCATTGACCTCGGTGCCAAAAAAGACGAGCAGCACGAACAACGCGAGCGAGAGCAGCACCCACACATAGGTGACGTTTTCAAGTTTGCGATATTGGAGAAAGAGCCGCTGACCAAAGATGACGATCGCCAATCCGACGATCATCGAAATGACTTGGTGCGTGCCTAAGTAGAGGTCCAACCGCGCGATGGTCAGGATGCCGATGGCGCACAAGGCTGCCACGATCGCAATCAGGGCTTTGTCGCATGAGGAAGCTTCCGGAATGCTGACGCTCCACGCCAAAAAACATGCCGCAAGTATCACGAGGAGCCACCACGGAAACGCGCCATCAAGGGGCAAGAGGACAATGTAGATGGCTGCGATTGCGGCGAGGACGACAAGCAGCGCGACCGGAATCCGGCGCGCTTGACGCGGCTGGCTTAGTGCTGCGCTTTCGACTGCCAAGCCGACACGAGCGAAGTAGCGGCAGCGGGGGTGGCAACCTTGATGCCATCCTGAAGTTGACCGCGTAGTGCACTCGGCAAGGAGTGCGCGGTGACATTGAACGTCGTTCTCACGAGATGCAGGGGAACACCCAAAACGGTCGCCGGCAAGCCGGAGTAGAGCGTTACTTTCCCCGCCGGGTCGGAGGCCAAGTAGAACTTCGTATCGGCGTTCCACACGAGCGAAACGCCAAGCAACAAAGCGATTGTCACCGCGACAAACGCCGCGACGAAGGAACGGCCTCGAGGACGAGTATCCATTTTGCTCTCGCCTGGAGCGCCGTGTTCGGTCGCATTGCGCGCCAACAGAACCGTGGCGTTATCGACGCTGCCGGCAGCGCGCGAGAGCGTAAGAATTCTATCCGTGACCCATTCGGCTGGGTGATCTTTCTGCTGCAGGGCGAGCTGCAAGTCGGTGGCGGAAAGGGCGCGAAATGCGCCATCGGTACAAAACAGAATCGCGTCGTGAGCATGCAGCGTGTAGTGGGTGACCTTCGGCTGCATCGACTGCGTCTCGATACCGAGCGCGCGCATGAGTAGTGGTTGTACGGGGCGATAGCGCGACCGCTGTGGTACACCGCTGTTGCTCGTGACAAACTCGGGAATGATCGATTCGTCAGTCGTGAGCTGCACGAGCTCGCCGCGCCGGAACAAATATGCTCGCGAATCGCCGATATGCGCGATAAACGCTTGGTTGCTGACGATCAGGACAGCGGTGCACGTCGATGCTGCGTTAACGTGATCGTCATCGCCACCACTGGAGTGTAAGAGTCCGTCGTTGGCTTGCCCGAATGAGGCGATCAGGACATCCCGGACGTCTGCTCCAGTAAGACTGCGCGGCGGTATCGCCGCCTGAAGCTCTCGCCGGGTCGCCTCGCGAATGGCGTCAAGCGCAACCGAGGCCGCCGGTGCGCCATGAATGCGGCCAAATCCGTCCGCGATTGCAAGCAGCGTGACATTACGATGCAGTTGCTCCGCACACCAGGCATCTTCATTTTGCCGACCAACTTGGCCGACGTCGGTGGTTACCGCGACCTCCATGCAAACCTCACAAGCGCTCGCGGTTTAAGGTGCCTCGCCTAAAAACCAGATTATATTGGGCCCCACGGCTATCCTGTCACCGGGTTTGAGAACCGTTGGGCCCTCAATCGCTCTGTCATTGACCAAAGTCCCATTCGTCGAATGGAGATCTTCGACGAGCGTGCGTGCGCCATCGACAATCAAACGGGCGTGCTCTTTGCTCACGGTGACGTCATGGAAAACTATGTGACATTGCGGGCTGCGACCCAGCAGCGCTCTGTCATCGAAGCTTTGGCATCTCGCCCTTCTCCCAGGTCGAGAAATCTCGAACGTGAAGTGGCGCGCGCCCTCTTTGGCAACGGTGGGCGCTTGCGCGAGGCGTCGGCGAGCGCCCACATCGCGAGGGCAATGGCAAAAGCCACGAGGGCCAGCGATTCCCAGCGCACCGCTAAGACGTCCATGGCGCAGATCTTTCGGGATCCTATGTAGCAGCGGACCTTTAGGTCCGGTTCACGGCGCAGCCGAGTAATTCGTGCGACTACCTTTTTCGGAGCATGGCATAGAAAAATCCATCGGCGCCGTCGATTCCTGGGATCGTCAGAATAGACTCCTGGATGCGAATAAACGTTCCTTCGGGGGCGTTCAACGGTAGTGGGACCGCCTGCCACGTCCTATGGGTTCCTAGAAATTCTTTTACAACGTCTTCATCTTCTCGCGCGTCGGTCGAACACGTCACGTAGAGCATGCGTCCACCCGGTTTGGCATGGGAAGCTGCTTGCGCGAGGATGGCAGCCTGGGTGCGGGCGAGACGAGCCGGATCGCTTGGATCTTTGGCCCAACGCAAATCTGCCCGTCTGCCAATCGTGCCGATGCCGCTACATGGCGCATCGACGAGGATCGCATCAAAACCCTGTGGATATCCTACCTCATACTTTCTTGTGGCGTCTGCTCTCACCACCTCAACGTTTTCCACTCCGAGACGCACCATGTCTTGCTGCAAGAGCGCGAGCTTGGTTGCGTCGTCGTCGAGCGCGACAATCTTTCCGGAGCTGCCTTGGGCGACTTGATAGTCGCCTGCTACAGGTCCGCTGCCACATCTTTGTGCGAGGGCTCCCGTCTTGACGCCGCGGCCAGCGCAGACGTCCAGGATGATTTCACCCGGTTGTGGATCGAGGAGCTGCTCGGCGAGCTGGCTCTCTTCACTTTGCATGGTGAGCCGGCCGCTGCCGATCATCCGTTGCAGCGCGCTCGCGCCGCTGGCGGGAATCGATGCCAACACGAGGCACTCAGCTATTCCATAGCGGCTCGCTTGCACAACGATCCCGACCCGCCGCAGCGCGTCGCTCGTTTCATCAACGCTTGCCATGCGGGTGTTCACCCGGGCTGCGCGCCTCGGCATGCCGTTCATGCCTTGGGTCGCCCGCACCGCATCCGCAAATCCAAAGCGATCGATAAAGTGCTGGGCGATCCAGTTGGGCAACGATGCGAAGTCGGCGAAGGCATCGACCGGTTCGTCGGGCGTTGGCAGTGGAGGCGTTTCTCGTCTCAACGCAATCTTGCGCAGGACGGCGTTCGCGAGCGACGCCGTTCCCGCATGACCCAGCCGGCGCGCCAGCTTGACGCTCTCGTCGACTGCACTATGAGCGGGGATCTTATCCAAAAACAACAGCTGGTAGGCGCCCAAACGCAGCGTCCAGTGCAGCGCTGGCGTCAAGGTCGCTAGCGGGCGCTTCACGACTCGACTCAAGGACCAATCGAGACTGCGCTGCATCTTGAGCGGTCCATAAACGAGTTGCGTTAGTAAAGCGCGGTCACGCGCGAAGAGCTCGTTTTCGCGCAGCGCGGCGTCGAGCGCCGTTTGCCCACCGCCTGCGAGCAAGACGCGCAGCGCTATCTCGCGTGGACTCCGTCCTTTACCCGTTTCTTTTCGTACGTTTTGCAAACTCGGCACCACTCATCATGGGTTTGCCTTCAGGAATTACTTTAGTCAAGCAGACGGCGCCCGACGAAGTTGCGATGACTGGACCGAGCTCATCCCAGTCCAAGACATCACCCGGCGCTGCGTTCTCGGATCGCGAGTGCGTTCGCGACACGACATTCGCTTCCAACACCTTGAGCCGTTTGCCCTCGAACGTCGTCCAAGCGCCAGGTTTAGGACTAAAGGATCGGATTTGGTTCACGACAGACCGCGCCGGAACGTCAAACCGCAGGCGCAAGTCTTCCTTTGTGATTGGCCGCGTATAGGTCGCTGCCTCAGCGCGCTGTGGCGTGCGCGGAAGATTGCCTTCGCCGAGGCGTTGGGCGGCCTCACCAAGCAAATCGCCACCGATGCGGGCGAGTTTGTCGTGGAGTGAACCGTAATTGTCGTCAGAGTCGATCTGGACGCTTCTTGAAAGCGCGATATCACCATCGTCTGTGCCCGCGCCCATCCAAAACACGCTGACACCGGTCTGTTCGCATCCATCCCGTAAGGCTGCCTGAATCGGCGTGGCGCCGCGATATTGCGGCAGGAGGCTTGGATGCACGTTGAGCGCCCTCAAACCTTCGATTGCCAAGAGATTTGTTGGCAAGATCTTCCCGTACGATGCACAGGCAAGAAGCGTCGGTCGTAGCGATGCGATCTGCGCAATGAATGCACCGTCGAGCCGCCTCGGGAGGAGCAAGACCGCGCCGGCTTCGCGCGCTGTTTTGGCGACCGGTGTTGGCGTCAGCGCAAGTCCGCGGCCCGCCGGCCTGTCCGGCTGCGAGACGACGGCCACGACCTCTTGCTCCGCGAGCATGCGCCGCAGCGATGGAAGTGAAAAATCGGAACTCCCAAAGAAAACCGTCCTGAGGCGGCTCGCCATCTCAGATGCTGACTTCTCTGGCGGCCTTTGCTGCTTGTGCGTCGCCGGCTTGTACAACGGCGGCGTCTCGAATGTTCGCCGCCTTGTCGATGATGAGGATACCGTCGAGGTGGTCGACTTCATGTTGAATGCAGCGGGCGAGCATGCCGCTGGCTTCCAAGCGGACCTTCTTGCCATGCCGGTCCAAGGCGGCAATCGCGCAAGTTGCGGCGCGCGTCACGTCACCGATCTTTCCGGGGATCGAGAGACACCCTTCGGGTGCGGTTTCCTCACCTTCGAAATTCGGTCAACACCGGATTCACAAAAACGTACTGCTTGTGCTCTTCTTCCTCTCCGACATCGACGACGCAGATCCGCTTGGAGATTCCCGACCTGGGGGGCGGCCAAGCCGATGCCCGGTGCGGCGTACATCGTCTCGAGCATGTCGTCGATGAGTTGCTGGGTGAGCGGCATCCGCAACTCGAGCGCGGTCATCTTCTTGGCGACCTTGCGCAAGATCGGATTTGGCTCGATCAGGATGCGTCGATGATATGCCATTCGCGCTACAGGATATAATGCGACAGGTCTTGGTTCTTGACGATTTCGTCGAGCCGCTGCTCGACGTACGCCGCGTCGATCGTAACCGTACCGCTCTTCTCCGGAGCCTCGAATGCCACCGTTTCCAGCACGCGCTCGAGCATGGTGTGCAGTCTTCGTGCGCCGATGTTCTCGGTCTGATCGTTGACCACCGAGGCAAGTTTCGCAATCGCGTCGATGCCGGATTCCGTGAATTCTAGGTGCACGTTGTCTGTGGCCAGCAGCTGCTTGTATTGTTCGATGAGCGCATTTTTTGGCTGCGTCAGGATGGTGACGAAGTCATCCTTGGTGAGGCTTTGCAACTCCACGCGCACCGGGAAGCGCCCTTGCAACTCGGGAATGAGATCGCTAGGCTTGCTGATGTGAAAGGCGCCGGCGCCAATGAAGAGCACGTGATCGGTTCTGACCGGCCCGTATTTGGTTATGATAGTCGAGCCTTCCACGATTGGCAAGATGTCACGCTGCACGCCCTCGCGCGAGACGTCGGGTCCAACACCGCGACCTCCGCTCCCAGCGATCTTGTCCATCTCGTCGATAAAAACAATCCCATTTTCTTCGACGCGGCGAACCGCCTCGCGCTTGAGCGATTCATTGTCCGCAAGTTTTTGGGCTTCTTCTTGTTTAAAGATTTCTCTGGCGTCGCCCACAGACACGCGCCGCTTGGTGCGCTTCTTCGGCAAGATCCCTGCGAGCAGATCGCTCATGTTGCCGCCCATCTCTTCGAGACCGGGGCCCCCGATCGCGCCGATAACCTGTGGCGTTTCCTCGATTTCGATCTCGATGAGTCGCACGTCGTAAAATCCCGTACGAATCTCTTCTTTGAGTCGGCGGCGACGCTCTTCGAGTTCAGCGGTGCGCTGCGGCGGCGGCTCAGTTGCGACCTGGCTTTGGTTCTGGCGGCCGAGCATGGCTGAAATGGTCGTGAAGGCATCCGTCGAGGCGGGCGAGTTGACGCGCGTTGAGGGATCGAGAATGTCAGCCAGGCGCTCGACGGCAAGGTCTTCCGCTAAGTCTTTCGTCTCCTCGAGACGCTCGGCACGCACGAGGCGGATGGAGGCTTCGACGAGATCGCGTATCATTGATTCCACATCTCGGCCGACGTAGCCGACCTCCGTGTACTTCGTCGCCTCGACTTTAATGAAGGGCGCGGACACCAGTTGGGCGAGCCGGCGCGCGATCTCTGTTTTGCCGACACCCGTCGGGCCAATCATGAGGATGTTCTTTGGGATGACCTCTTCGCGCATTTCGCCGGCGATCTGCTCGCGGCGATAGCGATTGCGCAACGCCACCGCGACCGCGCGTTTTGCTGCGGCTTGGCCGACGATGTAGCGATCCAGTTCCGCGACGATGCGCGCTGGGGTGAGTTGACTTGATTCCATGGGCGCTTGAGGAGTTCGCGCCGCGTTCGAGTGATTCCCTGGGCTACTCGTTCATCACGCCTGGATGTTCTTCGCTCGCCCAAACCTTTGCTGGATCTGTTTCAAATGGCCAGACGTGCACCATCCAGTTGTAGACGACGGGGAAGAATTGTCCGCCGGCCGCCTCGCATTGCGCTTGCGTTGTGATGGAGCCAGCGAGCCCAAACTGTGGGTTTGGCTGTAGCATTTCTCGCTCCATGCCTTGCGGGGGCTTGCACAGGTTCACATGCAGGTGCCAAGTGGCCACGCCGAGCGGCACCCGGTTATTCAGTTGATCGAGAGTAGCCGCACGCCGCGCGGTGTACATCGCTCCGACCAACTCGTAGCCGCTGGCAACTGGCTTGTACATGAGCGAAGTCGGGCGAGTGGGGTCGAACGAGAAGAGGTTCAGGAAGGCGTTGCGCATGTTCGTGAAGTGGTAGATGGGTTGCTTGAACTCGGGATGGAATGGCACATAGCCTGCGGCTTCCGCAACACGATAGTCTTTGTATGGTTCCATCGTTATTTTCAGAGCTGCGACGATTTGGTTCGCTTTTTCGCGATCCGCGGGGCTAGCCTGGCGCACAGGCGTCATCTGCATGTGCCCGCCGTGCATGGGCATCGACATTGAGTCCATCGATGTGTCGGCGGCCGGGGCGGTCGAACCGGCCGCTGCGGGCGTTGCTTGCATGCCCGGCATGTTTGTCATGGCTACTTCAGCGCCGCTCTGCATTTCGTGAGCCGAAATGTTGCAGTCGTCGCTGCAGCCGATTTGGGCTGCAGCCGAATCGTGTTCTATGGCGTAGCTTGTGATCGCCCCAGCGAGGGTCAGCGTGACCGCAATGATGGCGGGAGTCGGTAGCTTCATATATATCTCCTCGCATAGTATGACGCAAGTCGAGCTTTTGTGCGCTGTGAAGCAGATAAACATTCGATGAGAACAGGGTGAAAGCGCAAAGCGCGTGAAGGTATGAGGGGTTCCGAGAAATTATGGTCGCGGCTTTTTAGAGCAGCTGGAGGATGCCTTTGAACGTTGTCATTCCGAAGGAGGTAACGCCAGGCGAGAACCGCGTCGCCGCCACGCCCGATGTCGTTGGACGCATGGTCAAAAGCGGCAACCAAGTGTACGTTCAGCAGGGCGCTGGGAACGCCGCGGCCTTCGGGGACGAGCAGTACTCGAATGCCGGGGCAACCCTCGTCGACGGGGCACCTGCGCTTTTTGCCAAAGCGGGTCTGGTCATCAAAGTGCAGCGTCCGCAGGATGACGAGGTCTCCCTTTTCCCGGCGGGCAGCGCGCTCATCGCATTTCTCCAGCCGCTTTTTGCGCCCGAACTTGCCGAGAAACTTGCGCAACAAAACGTTACTGCATTTTCCATGGAGTTGATCCCGCGCATCTCACGCGCGCAGAGCATGGACGCGCTGTCATCACAGGCAACGGTCAGCGGCTACAAAGCCGTGCTCCTCGCCGCGCAAACGCTTCCCAAGTTTTTCCCCATGCTCATGACCGCCGCGGGAACCATACCGCCGGCGAAAGTGCTTGTCCTCGGCGCAGGGGTGGCCGGCCTGCAAGCCATCGCCACTGCGCGGCGCCTTGGAGCGGTCGTCACTGGCTTCGACGTTCGCGCCGCAGTACGAGAACAGATCGAAAGCCTAGGAGCGACATTTTTGGGTTCGGCGCCGCACGAAGGCGCGGAGGGCGCGGGCGGCTACGCTAAGGAACTTTCGCAAGATCAACAGGTACGCGATCAGGAATTGATCGCCGCGACCGCTGCTGGAATGGACGTGTTGATCACGACCGCGCTCATCCCAGGCAAGCGGGCTCCCATACTCATCACCGAGGCAGCGGTGCGAGGAATGCGACCCGGTTCGGTCATCGTCGACCTCGCCGCGGAGCAAGGGGGTAACACACAAGGGTGCGAGCCGGGCTCTACGGTGGTGCGCAACGGCGTCTCGATCATAGCGCCGCTCAACCTCCCGAGCAGCATGCCGCAACATGCGAGCTTCCTCTATGCGCGCAACGTCCTCGCGCTCTTCGATCACCTCGTGCGCAGCGGTGACCTCAAGGTGGACATGGACGATGAGATTACCCGCGGTATCACCGTGACGCGCGACGGCGCAATCGTCAATGAAGCGGTGAAATCGCGTCCTGCAGGAGCGACCTCGTAATGGAGCTGCTGTTTAGCGAACTCACGGTTTTCGTCTTGGCTATCTTTGTGGGCTTTGAGGTTATCTCGAAAGTCCCATCGATGCTGCACACGCCTCTCATGTCGGCCACCAACGCCATTCACGGTATCGTCGTCGTCGGGGCGATGCTCATCGCCGGCGCTGCCATTGGCGGTGGGGTTGGTCACGCGATCGGGCTTGCCGCGATGGTTCTCGCAACCATCAACGTCGTGGGTGGGTTTGCCGTCACCGAACGAATGCTCGAGATGTTCAAAGGAAAGCCGGGGTCGCGATGACCCTCACGCAGGTCATCCTTAAGATCGCGTACCTCATCACGGCGATCCTCTTTATTGTGGGGCTCAAATTCTTGAGCTCGCCGAAGTCTGCTCGTCGTGGCAATATCCTCGCCATGGCCGGCATGCTCATCGCGGTCGTTGCAACAGGATTTGACACGCACATTCTTTCGTGGACCGACATCGTCATTGGGGCAGTCATCGGCGCGCCAATCGGCTTCATTTCTGCTCGGCTTGTCAAAATGACGGCAATGCCGCAAATGGTAGCGCTCTTTAATGGTGCCGGCGGCGGCGCGGCGGCGCTCGTTTCAGGCGGCGAGTTTTTGCGGATACTCAACAACGCATCGACGCCGACGTGGGATCTGGTCCTTCCCATCGTGCTCAGTAGCATCATTGGGTCGATCAGCTTCTCGGGCAGCATTATCGCGTTTGCCAAGTTGCAAGAGCTCATGACGGGTCGGCCGATTACCTATGCCGGTCAGCAAGTCGTCAATGGCATCGTTTTGCTTGGGATCGTTGGGCTTGCCGGCTTCCTCCTTGGCTGGCAACGTTGCGCCCGCGCCTTTCGTTGGGCTCGTCGCGGCGGCGCTGCTGCTGGGAATCTTGAGCGTGCTGCCCATCGGCGGCGCCGACATGCCGGTGGTCATCTCGCTCCTTAACTCGTTCACCGGGCTCGCGGTTGCGATTACCGGGTTCGCGCTCAATAGCACCGTCCTCATCATTAGCGGAACCTTGGTCGGCGCATCGGGTACCTTCCTCACGATGGCCATGGCGACGGCGATGAATCGCTCACTAGGAAACGTGCTCTTTGGTGCTTTCGGCGCGGTGAAGCAGGCAGCCGGAGGTGCGACGGGTGCATCAGGCGGCGGCACGGTACGATCGGCCTCTGCAGACGACGTCGCAACACTGCTGGCGTATTCGCGCAGCGTCATCATCGCGCCCGGGTACGGCATGGCGGTGGCACAAGCGCAGCACGCGGTTCGCGAATTGGCTCAAAATCTGGAGAAGCGAGGGGTGGACGTCAAGTTTGCGATTCATCCCGTTGCCGGACGCATGCCGGGTCACATGAACGTCCTGCTCGCCGAAGCTAACGTTCCCTACGACCAGCTCAAAGAGATGGACGAGATCAATCCGCAGTTCGAGCATGCCGACGTGGCGCTTGTCATCGGCGCCAACGATGTCACCAATCCGGCGGCGCGCAGCGTTGCGAATAGTCCGATCTACGGCATGCCGATTCTCGACGTCGACAAGGCCGCCAACGTCGTCGTGCTCAAGCGGAGCATGAATCCTGGCTTCGCCGGCATCGATAATCCGTTGTACGAGAATCCGAAGACAATGATGCTTTTTGGAGACGCAAAGGATTCGGTCTCGAAGCTCGCGTCCGGCGTGGCCGCCGCTTAGACCCACTCGATGGTAACTGTAGCGGGCGATTGGAAAATCGCCCGATTGTTACAAGAGATCGGCTAGCCGATCATCCATGCGCACGAGCCGGCGGTCCATCCGCTGCATATCAGATTGTAGTTGCACGACGTCGGACTTTACACTAATGATATCGGATTTTATGACCTTGATGTCTGACTTTACGGTCGCCATGTCCGATTTCAAGACGGCAACGTCGGACGTGAGACGTTCAAAGCTCGCCTCGGTCGCCTCTTTAAATCCAACCAAGAAGTCCCATACTTCAGCCAGCGTCGGCACGTATTCTCCGGTCACCCTTCTAAGATCACGCGACTTGCGCGGGAGGTCTAGGCTTACCTTGTGGATATTCGCTATGAACGCGCGAATGAATTCGCGCGAACTACCTTGGGGCGATTTTCCAATCGCCCCCTACAAGGGCGACTTAACAGTCGCCCGCTACATTAGGGACTTGGGCACTTCGCAGGATTCGAATGCGAAGTCGTAGATCCCGACTCCATACTGCTGCGGAAATAATTTGAGCTCGTGCTTGTTGAAATGTGCGTTATCCAAGACATCGTAGGCGCGTGGCGCATCGACGTTAACGTACGAAGCACCATTCGCGTCATAGCTTAGATCCTTGCCTGCATCCTGACGGGCAACGGGCTGACCATCTTGCGTCACATTCACCCGCGCAGCCTTTCCGTTCTCCGGCTTCATGATGACGACGACTTGAATGGCCTGATAATCCATGCTCAGATAGCCGTTATTTCCACCTGAGACCATTGCTTGACCGTCGGATGACGTGTGCCAGTAGCCTTGTAAATACAGCTGCCCTGGTTGGTGGTTCGCTCGGGAATCGTCGTAGTTCGTATCGCCCCCATTTGTGTCGTGAAATGCCGGCGCATTGGCGATTACTTGGCCGCGCCACGGGCCGACGAAGGTCTCCGGCGTCATTGGATAGCACACCGCTCCGGGCTTGGTGTAGTTATCCTGCGGGAGCAACGCCATAAGAGCGGGCAGGTGCAGATTTGGGTTTCCCGCCTTGAGAAGCGATTGTATCTTTGCTTCTGTGGTTTGATAGTTGCCCTCGCCACGCTCGACATCCACAAGCTGACCGTGCTGGTCAAAGAGATATTCAGTTGGCCAGGCGTTGGTGCCGTAGCGGTTCCACACGGCATTATTAGGATCGAGAGCAACGGGCCAAGTGATACCGAGACGTTTCACCGCGTCGCTAACGTTTTGGTTAACACCGGAGAAGCCAAATTCGTTCGTGTGGACTCCGACGATGACCAGCCCATCGTTTTGATACCGGCTATACCACTCGCGCAAATAGGGCAACGTGCGCAAACAGTTGATGCACGTATATTCCCAAAAATCGACGAGCACCACCTTGCCACGCAGACTATCGGTCGTCAAGGGCTGACTGTTAATCCAGCCCGTATTACCGTCAAAACTCGCCAGCGCAGATACGGTGCCCGACGCACCATAACTGCTTCTAGCAAGCGTAGCGCTGGCGATGATGACCGCAACGAGTACGAAGGCGATTCGTCTGTGAAAGTGATGCATTTTCTTTGAGCCTATCACGAGCGAGGGTGGAGGTCGAGCTTATTTTGACGACCTGTAGCACATTTCGACGGGACGCCTTTGGTTCCCGGCTCGCGTCACAATTGAAAAATCGAGGCTCTCAAATTGGGATGTCACGGTATGCGCCGCGCGGGGTGAGAACTGCAGCATTGGTCGGGACGTTGATCCCGGATAAATCTGGCAGCACTTTTGCATCCAGCCATTTGACGGAGCTGACTCAAAACGCCAAAGCGATAAGTGCCCCGGTCGTGCTTGCCAGTATCCACGTTTCCTGAGCAAACACAACCAGCAACACGAAGAGCGCGACGTGGAGTCGCACGGTCAGCGGAGCGCCAGCGAGATAAGCCGTATCATGGCCGATTGTCCGCGGTCGTGAACGTTTGGATTTATTCATGCACATTGTGACGAATAGTTAAAAGAGGGCCTGACACGGGAGAGCCGCAAGAATCTTTCAACACTAGACTTTGTGAAAGTGAGCAATGGCGATCGACGGCGATTTATGGCTCCAATATGCGTCAGCTTCCAACTTCACCTCACTGGAAGCAGGCGAGCTCACTTTGTACCCGGAGTCACACGAAGTTTTTATCGCGCAAGAAAACGTACGCTGCAGCCGCACTCAGTTTCGTCTGCTTGCGAAGTTGCTCTCCGAGTTTTGTAAGACTGTGTCGTACGAACAAATGATGGAGACGCAAGGTCGCCCGCTCAGCGCGAGCGAGCATAACCTGCTCAAGGTCGAGGTATGTAACTTGCGCCGGTTGCTACGCAAGCACGGCGCCCGCTTGGAGATCCGCAACGTGTACGGGCAAGGGTACCAGGCCCGGCCTAGTCGACAGAAGGTTTAGCCTAAACTGCGAATGACCGCGGCCGGGGTCATGCCAATGACCCTGCGCATGCATCGCGCCATGTGGCTTTGATCTGCAAAACCAGCCTGGAGTGCCGCTTCGCTTAACTTGGTGTTGCCGCGCGACAGCAGCTCCATTGCATGCTTGACGCGTTGTTGAACAATATATTTGTGAACTGGTAAACCAACACTCTGCTTAAAGAGAACTTTGAAATGCGACGGACTGCCCCCAGCAACGGCTGCGACCTCGGCAAGCGAGAGATTCTTTTGCAGATTACTGTTGATGTAGTCGATCACGTTTTGCAACTGGCGACGCGTGAGGCCTCTTTTTGGTGAACCGAAAGTGCCGCGGCCATAGCGTCGTAGTAAGTGCACGGCGAGGGCCATGCCGAGGCCCTCGGCATAGATGCGATCGTAGGGCTCATTTGATTCCAGTTCGGCCTTGAGCGCCCAGCCCACATGTTCGATTAAGGGATCTCGCACCTGCAGCCGCGGCTCCACTGAGACCAGATCGGGATTGAGATCCGTACCGCGGGCCGCGACTCCTAAAAGTGCTGGTGTCAGAGACACGGCGAGCCACGTCGACGGTCCATCCTCCTCCCAGATAGCTGACGTGCCCATTGGGATTATGTCTATATCGCCCGCGGTGGCTCTACGGCGTGACACGAGTGTCCCCCAACGACAGGATGCGTTCATCGCCTCGCCTACCTGCATAATGATGCAGTGACCAGGCGCCGGCACTCCCTGCCTGTAGCCACCGGATGAGTCAAAAACTCTAGCATGGAACCACGGCCACAAACGCGGGTTACTCGACGCTCGCTCAACGAACTGCATCACGCCGTCAATTGGCTCAAGTTGTCTTCGCTCTTCCATGGGAAGCTAATTATACCACGCCGGAGATATTTTTCCTTAGAGCGAGCAAGGAGTTGAAGGGTACCTCCGTTTGTACTCAAAGCCGGCCAAACGTGCGCGACCAAGCAAAGAGCTCGTGGTATTCTTTATAACTACCGCCGGTGAGCCCCCATGGCTTACCGGCGGCAGTTCATATGAAGAGATCAAGGGTCTAGGGCGATGATTCTTGCCGGTATACTCGGGCGTCACCGGCGCGCTCTTGATTGGCAAGCGAAAGCCTGAGAACGCGCGAATAAATTCGCGCGACTACATTGACTCAGCGTTGGCGCTGGGCTTCACGTTGGGATTGTGCTCCGCGAATGCACCCAGTGGATTTGGCACAAGCCAGATTTCGATATCCCAGATCGCCGGGAATTCGAAAACAAATGCGACATCACTGACGCTTTTTGCTTTCCCGAGCTTGACGACGTCTTGTTTCGTTGGATTGCTGAGCGATCCACCGATTTTCGCCATACCCTTTGGACCGACGCCGCCAAATTTGATACCCGAGGCGGTCTTCACTCCGAAGTGTGCGTGGTGCTCGAACGTGAGCCAACGCGATGCCGACATGCCCCAAAGCGTAGGCGTGGTTTTCGAATCTGCCATCGGGATGGAGAAGTCGGCACCGATCAACTTGCCGTTGACATCGTACCAGAGCTGGCTCGGGTGCTTCGGATCGCTCTTCCAATAGCTCGTGTTGACCCAGCTGATCGCGCCGGTGTTGTCTTCGTTTGTATAGCGGAAGTAGCCGGCGGCCGCAGCTTGCGCGGTTGTTCCAAATCGGTTCTGAAGATCCACTGTCACCGAACTGATGAATTGCTGCTCGCTCGCCGTCGCGGGCGGAGCGGCAGTGGGAGCTGGCGCCGCTGTTGGCATGGATGACGCGGCACGAGCCGGTCCGAGCGAGGCAACCGCGCAGCACAAGAATAGAATGAGAACTGAAAGCTTTAATGTATTCATGGGCGCGGAGTTTATCAGGTAACGATAAAAAGCCCTTCACAAAAGAACGAGGCTCCCGGAATCCGGGAGCCTCGACGTTGGAGAGAACCGCGACTACTAAAGGCTGATCTTCACTTGGAAGACCGCTTGCAGCGGCGCGGCGATGGGGTTCTCTTGGTACGGGTACTGTATCTCAGGCTGGAACGTTGCACCCGGATTGTAGATGTTGGCGCCGTACTTCACGGGCGCATCGTAGCCAGGCAGGAGGTAGGCTCCGCATACGGCCTTGGTCGCCAGTCGCGTCCACGGCTCTGCAGTACCACCGGAGCAGGTATTGATGATGTTTGCCGCGCCAATCGTAAAAGTCATCCGTGGCGAAGCAATGTACGAGACTTGGGCGTGCATCAAGAACTGATTGGGTGCACGGAATGCGCCCAGGCTGTCGAACTGTTTGGTGAACGGGTCTGGAATCGCTATTCCGAGTCCGTTGGCGGGATTCGTTGCACCGCAAGTCGTTGCATCGAATGGCGAACCGCCGGGTGCCCCGTACGGGTACCGCGGATCACCCGAGATGGGAGATGCAAGAGTTGCCGTGCATGCTGCCGGGTTAATTCCGAATCCGCTGAGAGGATCACCGTAGTAGGTCCCCTCGAAGAACTGGAATTGCGGCGATATAGCCCATTTGTCGTGCTTGAAGTTGAGCACGAGCGAGGCTACGTTTGGCGTTTCGTAGGAGAAATCAGCCGCTTCGATTGCACCCGGAATCGTGCCGAACGGGATGTAGTTGGCGGTTGGATCCAGTGTTGGTTGCGCTGGCGCGTTCCAGTACGGATTTGCTACATCACCGGGGGCGCAGACCGCGACGCCGGCGCCGGCAGTCGTGTAGCACGGGAACGCGTTGGCATTACCAAACGAGCCGCAACGACTTGTCGTGCTGCTATTTGGCGCTGTGCTGTTGCATCCGCTGGTAAACGAGTTGTACTGTTGGATGGAGATGTTGATGGAATCGAGCACGGTACCACCGTTGCCCAGCTTACTGAAACTGATGTACGAGTGGTTGTAGGTGTAGGCGAGCAGCGCCGAGAGGCCGTTCTCGTTGAAGTTACCAAGGTTGAGTTGGAATTCAACGCCCTCTCCAGTCTGATTGCCAACGTTCAGACCTGAAACGAAGTTGGTCTTCTGATCCAAGAAGAAGTTTTGGATTTGGTTGTGCGTCTTGCGATAGTACGGCGTCAGCTTGAAGCTAGCTTCGGTTCCCGCGAAATGATGCTCCCACGAAAGATCGAAGTTATCCGACGTGGGGGGATAGATCGCGTGCGTCGTTGTGTGGAAACCGAACGCGTAGAAGTTGTTGCCGTCATATGACGGTAGGTCTTGCTGCAGCAGGTTGTACTGTTCGAATGCCGTGTTCGGAGCCTGGTCGTAACGCCCAGCGCTAAACCGGATCACGTTGTCTTGGTTCGCAGTGAACGTGGCTCCCAAGCGCGGCTGGAAGACATAGAACGTTTCCGAATCGTTCGGCAGGTTTGTCAACGTCGCCGGAACGCTTTGGATGCCGTTCACTAACGGACACGGTGAGTTTGCTGCAGTATCGTCTGCCACGTTATAGAACGGCTTGTTTCCGCCGCCGGGCAGCGCGCAGTACGAGTTGTTCCACGCGGCAAACCAGAACGGTCGCGCCGCCGTCGCTGCGGTATTGGACAGTTGGTAGGAGAAGCGGTCTTCTCGCAGGCCCGCATCGATGAACAGTTGGCTCGTGGGCTTCCATTGATCTCGGATGCCAACGTTGGCGAAGTTGGGCTTGGCGTAGTTGCCGCCACCGATTTGTCCGTTTTCAGCCACAAACCATTCGCACGCTGGGCCGCCGCAGTTTGGCGCGGGCAGAGGAGCTCCCGCGAGTGCTTGCCCTAATGTAAAGGTCTGCGCAAATGCGGAGTGACAGCTAATCGCGGTCCCGGCCGGGGGTGCGCCTGCAGACCCGTTCGAGTAGCAGATGCCCGCTGTTGGATTGGCCGAGCTGGTCGCATACGCGAAGTTGCTTAGTCCTTCGAGTTGGTTGATCATCGTGACATCGTTTGCACGATAGTCGATGCCAGCGATATCATTGAGATCGAAGGTTATGAGGTTCTTGTCATTGATCTGGTCTCCGTACGAAAGGGAACCGCCTTGCTGATTCTGTCGTACGTAGTAGTTGAGTGGGCAGTAGCCTACGAAATTTGTGTCCAGGGTAATTGGACACGTCTGCGGCCACTCCGAATAATCGGAGAACCCGTAAACTCGTAGGTACGCGGACGAACCGATGTTGTGCTGGTATTGCGCCTTTATGATCGAGTTGGGATTGGCCGTACCATCACGCTGGTTGAACGGGATGAACGCCGGACCGTTCGCAATGCTGTTTGGGTTGTACGCGAAATAGACTGGGTGGGTCATCGCTTGGTAGTTTGACGCTAGCGGAGCCCCGACGGCGCCGAGATATTGGATGCCCAAGCCGAGGTTACCAGCGAAGTATTGATAGTTAGTGCTACCATTGAGCGCTGCAAAGGCTGGGTCACTGAATCCCCAGTCGCTCGCAGAGCTGTAGTACTTGTTGTTCAGGTATGACACATCGTAGAGCAGCTGAATATCATCTTTTCCGCTGTCATTACGGTGCGGCAACCCGAAGTGCAGGTTGACCAGGTTCTCCCGGTCATAGACGTTCGACACATCCACGGCGTCGATCGGCGGTGCCAAGGCGAGGCCGCCCGGACCGATGCCCGACGCGTAGCAACTGCGGAAATTAAGATTCGTCGCATTTCCAGGGCAAGGGAGGTTCGCAAATGGCGTGCCAAACGTGCTCTGGTAGCTGGCGCCGTTGTTTTGGTCGATGTAACGGAAGTCCTGAGCCGAATTGGTGCTCGCAATGTAGTACGAGAAGTTCCGATCCGGAGTGGCTCCGCCGACTTCGATGCTCCCCGAGTTGTACAGCGTCGGCGCGCCGATACCCAGCGACAAGTTGGAGAACCCGGGATACGTTCCGGCCTTGATGACCTGATTGATGTAGCCGGCCAATCCCTGGCCTTGTGAGTCGGTGGGAGCTGCGCCGGTGTAGACTTGCAGTTCCTGTTGACCGAGTGTTGATGCGGTCGTTGTCGGATAGTTATCGTACGAACGCAGTACAGGTACGCCGTCGAATTCGTAGCCTACCTGATCGTAGTCGCCACCGCGGATATGGATGGTTTGAAACCAACCCATCTGACCGGGAGGGACCACGACGCCGGGCGTCGATGCGAGCGCCGAATACGCTTGGTTGAGGCTTCCGCCGCCGCCAAGATTTGCGACTTTCTCTTGTACCGTCGGGTTGATTGAATACACGTCTGAAGTCGTGCCAGGCTTCACAAGCTCGCCGACCGCACGCGTGGTGACTACACCAAGCGTTTTGACCGCTTGGGTCGTTATCGTGATCGTTCGTGTGTTATCGGCGAGGACGGTGATACCCGAACGGGTGATGGTCGTATAACCTTCCTTTGCGGCCGTGACCGTGTACGTGTCAGGGATAAGGGAAATGAACGCAAAGTGTCCAGATGTGTCCGATTTCGTTGAATTCGCTTCGGATGGGGCTGTTACGCTGACGGTTGCGTCAGCGACAGGCGCGCCGGTATCGACAAGGACATAACCGGTAAGCGCTCCAGTTGTGCTCGCTGCCAATGCCCATGTTCCTTGACAGGCCACAACTAGGGCCGCCAGTATGCCGGCGCGACCTAGGAGTTTTAGTATCATTTCTGACCCTTTCTGAAGACAGTGGAACTTCGAATATGCCACGTCTAAAGTGCGAACACCCCAGGGCGCACAAGGCCCTGCGGTTTATCGCGGGTCATTAATTCTAAATTAACGCTACCATAATCCTCTGTCCCGCGAAGCTTTTAAGGACAGATCTAGAGCGCTTCGACCGTGATTTCGCCGTTCGTATAGATGCAGATCGTGGCCGCTATGGTCAGGGCCTCGCGGGCAATTTCTTCAGCTTTGAGCTGGGTGTGGCGTAAGAGGGCCGCGGCGGCAGCCTGGGCGTAGGGGCCTCCGCTGCCGATAGCCGCGACATTGTCATCGGGCTCCACCACGTCGCCTGTTCCGGACAAAACGAAGAGATGCTCTGAGTCTCCGACGATAAGGAGCGCTTCGAGCCGGCGCAGGTAGCGATCGGTGCGCCACTCTTTGGCAAGCTCCACTGCTGCCCGCGTGAGGTTGCCTCGGAACTCGGAAAGCTTGCTTTCGAACTTGTCGAGCAGCGTGATGCCGTCCGCTGCCGATCCCGCAAATCCAGCGAGCACTTTGCCATCGCCGATGCGGCGAACCTTGCGCGCTTTGTGCTTCATCACCGTCTTGTCAAACGTCACTTGGCCATCGCCTGCGATGGCAAGATGACCGTCGCGCAGCACTGCGCAAATTGTGGTGGAGCGTATCATGCGATTATATTATTCGAGCGGACCTAAAGGTCCGCTGCTACAAGGTCCATTGCTACTGGGGCGATTTTCCAATCGCCCCCTACAAGAGCTGCTGCCATATTGTCGATCTCCGATAATGCACGCTGCGCGAGTTGCCGGCGGCGCTCTCGCTTATCACGAACTTTCTTGGGCAGCGGTGCCATATAAGCGAAAGAAACACTTTGTGGCTGGAAGTCTGCGCTCGTGTCATCGCGCAAGTACGCTAGGAGGCTACCGAGCGCAGTCGTCGGCGGCGGCAAGAACATTTCACCTTGCCCACTGAGGCGACGGCATGCGTTGTGTGCGGCGAGCATGCCCGTGGCCGCGGCTTCGACATAGCCTTCGCACCCACTGATCTGGCCAGCGAGAAATACATTGTGTGCATTGCGTAGCGAGAGATCTGCGTTGAGAACCCGCGGCGCATCCACAAACGTGTTGCGATGCATCACTCCTAGTCTGAGCCATTCGGCGTTTGCAAGACCTGGGAGTTTCCCGAAGGTGGATTTTTGGGCGGGCCAAGTGAGGCGTGTTTGAAAGCCGACCATATTGTAGGCCGTGCCGGCTGCGTTTTCGCGGCGCAGTTGACGACCGACGGACGGTAAGGGGCGATTTGCAAATCGCCTCCTCGGGTTCGGCGACCGTGGAGCATGCAAACCAACGGGCTTCAAGGGGCCGAAGCGTAGCGTGTCGGGTCCGCGGCGCGCCATTTCTTCCACCGGTAAGCAACCCTCGAAGTATGGCATGGTCTCTTCAGTGGGTTCGTCCACGACCCCATGCGGTTGTGCTTTCGGACTCGTCACAAGGTCCTCGACCAATTGAAGATATTGCTGCTCGTCCAATGGGATGTTCAGATAATCCTCGCCGCCTTTGCCATACCGCGATGCAGCGAAGACGCACGAGCGATCGATCGAGTCCGCGCTGACGATTGGCGATGCAGCATCAAAATAATGCAGATGAGGTTTGCCGCAGAGCTGCGCTAACGCGCCGGCCAGAGCGGGTGAGGCGAGCGGCCCGCATGCAACGATAACGGGATCGGAAAACTCGAGCGTCTGCACTTCCTCGCGTCGCACCTCGATCAGTGGATGAGCCAGCAAACGCTCTTCAACATAAGCAGAGAATCTCTCGCGATCGACCGCCAATGCTCCGCCTGCAGGAACTGCAGTCGCGCGCGCCGCCGCAACGATGAGGGAGCCAAGCCGAGCCATCTCTTCTTTGAGCAACCCAATTGCGTTCTCCAACGAGATGGACCGCAAGCTGTTGCTGCACACGAGTTCGGCGAAGTTGGCGGTTCGATGCGCGCCCGTGCTGACATGCGGGCGCATTTCGTATAAGGTCACTTGGGCTCCGAGGTGCGCCGCCTGCCATGCGGCCTCGCAGCCGGCAAGCCCGCCCCCGATGATTCGCAGCCGATCCATCATGCGCTGCGTTTTTGGCTTTGCTCTTCTTCCCTTTCCGGGGAAATGATAATTCCGCTCGCCTGCCCATTCGGCGAGGGCACAGGCTCGACGGCCGAGGGCGCGGGCTCAACGAAACCATGCTCGTGGCTTCCGTCGACGGGGCAAACGATCTTACCCTCCGCCCGACCATGTTTGCGCACGAGGAAAGAACCGCAGACCGCGCAGGCCGAACCGACGATTGGCGTATCCCAAGCAACAAACGTGCATTCCGGATACTTCTCGCAGCCGTAGAACACGCGGCCGCGCTTGCTCCGGCGCTCCAAAATTCGGCCGCCGTCGCGCGGACAAATGACGCCGGAATCTTTGATGATGGGTCGCGTGGTCTTGCACTCAGGGTAGCCCGAGCAGGCAAGGAACTTGCCAAAACGACCCGTCTTGATCTTCATTGGCCGCCCGCAGGTTGGACACACCTCGTCGGTTTCGTCTTCTTCGAGCTCGACTTTTGGAAATAGCTCTTCGGCAAGCTTGAGATCTGCCGCGAAGGGTCCGTAAAACGTGCGCAGCAACGACACCCAATCGTCGTGAGCTTCTTCGACGCGATCCAAACGGCGCTCCATCTCAGACGTGAAGTTGGCGTCAACGATCTCTTTGAAATGCTTCTCCAATAAATCGGTGACCACAAAGCCAATCTCTTGCGGCACAAAGCGACGTTCCATCAAGCGCACGTAGCCGCGTCCTTGAATGGTCTCGACGATGGTCGCGTAGGTGCTGGGACGCCCGATCCCTTTTTCTTCAAGCGCCTTGACCAAGCTGGCTTCGGTGAAGCGCGGCGGGGGTTGCGTTTCGTGCTGCTCTGGGGTCACCTTGCGAGGATCGAGGGCTTGACCTTCCTCGACAGCTGGTAGTTGCTTGCGACGCTCCTCGTCTTCCGAGGTATCCTCATCGCGAGTTTCTTCATAGATTGCGGTGTAGCCGGCAAACTTGAGCACGCTACCGGTTGCGCGGAATGCGCAATCGCCGGCGGTAATGTCGATAGTGGTCTGGTCGTACACTGCCGGTGACATCTGGCTTGCGACGAATCGTTCCCAGATAAGCCGGTACACCTTGAGCTGCGCTGCATCCAAATACTGCGCCATGCTTTCAGGTGTTCGATTCACATCCGTGGGGCGAATCGCTTCGTGAGCATCCTGCGCTGTCTCTGACACTTTGTACTGGCGCCCGCCGTGAAATTCCGCACCGAAACGCCCAATGATGTAGTCGCGGGCCATGCTCTGGGCTGATTCCGAAAGCCGCGTTGAGTCCGTTCGCATGTAGGTGATGAGGCCAACCGTGCCTTCACCCGTGTCGACTCCCTCGTAGAGTCCTTGCGCGAGTTGCATTGTCTTGCGCACGCGCATCTTCAGTCTGCGCGACGCCTCTTGCTGCAGCGTGCTCGTGGTAAACGGACTGCGTGGGAAATCACGCCGCTCCGAGCGCTTGATGCCGGTAATTGAAAACTTGGTCGTCTTCAAACGCTCGGCGAGCGCGTGCGCGTCGTCGCTGGTCGTGACGTACATGCTCTTTTGGCCGACGGCGGCAGCGACGTCGGCGGGAACATTTGCTTTCTTGCCGCCGACCGACACGAGATCCGCGACGAACGTATGTAAAGCATCGTGATGCCCGTGCGGCCATAACGTCGCGGAGACGGTCCAGTACTCATGCTTGCGGAAGGCGGCGATTTCGCGTTCGCGATCGACAATGAGCTTCACCGCGACCGACTGCACGCGTCCAGCTGAAAGGCCGCCTCGAACCTTGCGCCACAACAGCGGGGAAATTTGATAGCCAACAAGCCGATCCAGGATGCGGCGCGCCTGCTGCGCGTTGACCCGATCGATGTTGATTGGGCTTGGGTTTTTCAGCGCCTCTTGAGCTGCGTGCTTGGTTATTTCATGAAGCTCGATGCGCTTGGGTTGCTCGAGTTTGAGCAACTCCGCGAGATGCCAGGCGATGGCCTCACCTTCGCGGTCTGGATCGGTGGCCAGATAGATATGAGTCGCCTTCTTGGCTGCGCTGCGCAGCTCTTTGATGACGTCGCCCTTGCCCTTGATGGTCACATAGGAGGGCGTGAAGTCATGCTCGATATCGACCCCGAGGCGGCTCTTTGGAAGATCGCGGACATGCCCGACCGACGCGAGCACTTGATATCGGGAGCCCAAGAATTTTTTGAGGGTGCGGGCTTTCGCCGGTGACTCTACTATGATGAGGGACTTTGACAAACTGGCCTTTCCGCATGAACCGCGTCGATCGACCTCGACCGCTGCTCGGGACATGGTGCCCGATGGTTCAAACGTCCCCTACTATACACTAGCCCGTCAAGGGTGTCAAAAGCGGGACATATTCTACGGGCTTAGACGACCCGTACGAATAAATTCGCGCGACTACACTGCCCCTACAGTGGTGGGGCGGATCTCGGGCTGGGCGCCGCCGAGTTCTTGAACCTTGTGGCAGGCGACTTGATGGCCGTTGTAGCTGAGCAGCTCCGGCACTTCTGTGTAGCAACGCTCGAACGCGATTGGACAGCGGGTGTGAAAGCGACAGCCGCTCGGCGGGTTGAGCGGCGAGGGAATGTCGCCTTGCAAAATGATGCGCTCGCGCCGGGCTTCAATCCTTGGATCAGGGATGGGAATAGCGGAGAGCAGCGCCTGCGTATACGGGTGCAATGGCCGCTCGTACAACTGGTCGCGGCTCGCGACTTCCATAATCTTGCCCACGTACATGACCGCGACGCGATCCGAAATGTGGCGCACAACCGATAGATCGTGGGCGATAAAGAGGTACGTGAGATCGAGTTGCTCCTGCAGATCTTGCAGCAAGTTGACCACTTGCGCTTGGATTGAGACATCGAGCGCGGAGACCGGCTCATCCGCCACGATGAACTTTGGATTAACCGCCAGGGCCCGAGCCACACCGATGCGCTGCCGTTGACCACCTGAAAACTCGTGGGGATACCGATTCGCATGATACGGTGACAGGCCGACCGTGCGCAGCAACTCGTGCACGCGGGCGTCCACCGCCTTACCGCGCGCTAGGCGGTGAATGATGAGCGGCTCTGCGACGATGTCGCCCACCGTCATTCGTGGGTTGAGGCTCGCATACGGATCCTGGAAGATAACCTGCATCTCTTTGCGCAGCGACCTCATGACTTTTCGAGGCACGTGGGTGATGTTTTGACCTTCAAAAATGACGTCGCCGCTGGTCGGCTCAAGTAGTCGGAGCACGCAACGCCCAAGCGTCGTTTTGCCGGAGCCGGATTCGCCCACCAGCCCGAGCGTCTCGCCCCGATTGATGGCAAAACTGACGCCGTCAACCGCTTTGACGTCCGCGACGTGGCGGGAGAATACACCGTGCGTGACCGGGAAGTACTTGACGAGGTTGCGGACCTCGACGATTTGTTCGTTCTGGTCAGCCACTTTGCGCTGTCTTCTGTAGGCTCACGCTCCGCAGGTCGAGCGCTTTATCTTCCTTATATAAGATGCATCGGGCGATGTGTCCGTCCCCAAAGTCGATCAACGGCGGCGGCGTCGTTGCGCACTCTGGCAACGCGTAGCGGCAGCGAGCGGCAAACGAGCAGCCGGTCGGCAGCCGCAAGAGGTTCGGTGGTTGACCATTGATCGGTACGAGTCGTCTTCGACCAGACTCGTCCAGCCTGGGCAGCGACTGCAATAAACCCAACGTATACGGGTGTTTGGGATCGCGGAAAATTTGATCGACCGTGCCATACTCCACGAGGTTGCCGGCGTACATCACGAGCACGCGTTCGCAGACTTCTGCAACCACACCCAGGTCGTGAGTGATCATAATGATGGCTGAGTTGAGACGCTTCTGCAAGTCCCGCATCAAATCGAGGATTTGCGCTTGGATCGTCACGTCCAACGCAGTGGTTGGTTCGTCCGCGATGAGCAGTTGGGGATCGCACGCCAATGCCATGGCAATCATCACGCGCTGGCGCATGCCACCCGAGAACTGATGCGGATAGTTGTTGATGCGCTCTTCGGCCTCCGGGATGCGCACGATCTCAAGCATCTCGAGCGCGCGTTGCATCGCATCTCGCTTGTTGCGGTGTTGATGCAGCATGATGGTCTCGGCAATTTGATCGCCGACAGTGAGGACCGGATTGAGGCTTGTCATGGGATCCTGAAAGATCATCGATATTTTATTGCCGCGAATGTGCCGCATTTGTGCCTCGCCGATGCGCAGCAAATCTTGGCCGTCGAATTCGATTGAACCAGCTTCGATGCGACCCGGGGGCATGGCAATCAGTCGCATGATCGACAGCGCTGTGACGCTTTTGCCGGAGCCGGACTCTCCGACGATGCCGAGTGTCTCGCCAGCGTTCAGCGCGAAAGAAAGTCCGTTGACGGCACGCACGATGCCATCTTCGGTCTTAAAGGTGACCTCAAGGTCCTTGACACTAAGCAGCATGGGTCTTTCTAAGGCACCCCGCTCTAGAAGTTTCCCGTCATTCCTATTATCGGATGATTTTTCCTAGTCAGCGGGTCACCAAGAAATAGGTGATCGCAAGAAAGACAAAGGCGACGGCGATGCCGCCTGTCAGGCGAGTCAGTTGTTGATCGAATCCGATGCGCCCGCGGTAGGCGGATTCTGAGCGGCCTCCGATGCTTCCTGAAAGCCCCTCGTTCTTCGTCGTTTGCATGGACATGAGCACGATCATCGCGGCAGCTACGGTAATGAACAGCGTCTGCACGATCAAGAGCAGAACCGGATGCTGTGAAGCGGCTGATACTGGATTGAACTGAAAATTCGACGGGAGCGCGAGTGGTATTGGCGTTGGGGCTGTAGCCGCCGGTGTCGCTGCGAGCACAAAAAATGAGAACATGCCAGTCGGCTTCGTGCGGGCAAAGTTAGGCCCCTTTGGTTTGGCCCGACGCACCTGTGACGTACGCCGCCTCACGCTCGCGCAAGAACCCGATGACGTCACTTGAGACTGTGCGGAGATAAGGAGGCAGGGTCAGGAGGTGTCGGCCGCCCGGATACACCAGGACGTGCTTTTCTTGGCTCGCGACGTGGGCAGCAATAAAGGAAGCATTTGCCGCTGGCACAGTTTGGTCGCCGCGGCTGTGAATCACAAGCAGCGGAGCCGTGACGCGCGGCAGCTCACGACGCACAACTTTGAGCACGTCTAAGAAAACCCCAAGCGATGAAAGTGGCGTTGTCGTGTAGCCCACAACCTCGCCTCGTCGCGCGGCATAGTTGCTGATCACTTTTCGATTGGGCACCCAGCGCATGGCGATGGGCACGCAGAGTGAGACCAGCCGACCCATGAACACCGGTGTCGAAATCGTCGCGAGGGCCGCCACCTCGTGGCGCGCGGCGAGGTGCAACCCGAGAGCGCCGCCCATCGAAAGTCCGACGATGTACACCCTCTCAAAACGTTCTGTTGCAGCAAGATACTGCGCTTCGACCGTTGCGAAGAAATCCTCGCGCGTCACTCCTAAAAGATCGTCCGGCGACGTGCCATGCCCAGCGAGCGCCGGCGCTACCACGCCGAAACCTGCCGCATGCAGATTCACTCCGAGCTCCCGGATTTCAGAGCAGCTTCCTGAAAATCCATGCAACAGCAATACGCCCGCGGGGCCGCCTTCAAATGTGAACGGCTCGGCCCCCGGCATATAATGGCGCATCGTTGAGGTTCCTTACGTGGGGCGATTTTCCAATCGACCCCTACGTGTTATAATGAAGCGCATGCGCGATTCGAAGGGGCCGAGGGCCGTGATCAACGCTCGTTCACCTCTGGGTGAGAGCCACGACGTCATCGTCATTCGCGAGCATCGCGCCGTCGGCGAATTTGCCCGCAGCCTGTCGACCATTTTCAATCCCTTCATCTGCGCGACGGTACTCTTTGTTATCGTTGCGCGTGCGTATTCCTCATCCACGCCCCACTTCTGGGAACTATCGTTTGCTGGCCTGTTCTTCTTCACCATCGCGCCGATGCTCTGCGTCTTCTATCTTTATCTCTCGGGCAGGATTTCCGATTTCGATATGTCCGATCGCCACGAACGCCACCGCGCGTTTATGGCGTTCGTCGTCGTCGACGCGATCGCTGCGCTCTTCCTCACGGCGGTGCATGCGCCGACCGTGCTTATTGCCATCACGTGGGGCTACGTTGGCGCAACGCTTGCGATTATGTTGATCACGCGCTGGTGGAAAATCAGCACGCATGCCTTTGGGATCACAGGCCCGTTTGCGGTTATGTTCTTGCTCTTCGGTTTGCAGCCACTGCCCTACGTCGCGATCGTGCCGCTGGTCTGCTGGGCCCGCGTATATATCCGCTCGCACACGGTCGCCCAGGTGCTGGCAGGCGCGGCATTAGCGATTGTTTCAACCTTAGTGGTATTCCGGGTGTTTCACCTGATCTGAAAAGTCAGCATGCCGGACTTGCGCTCTGGTGACTCCCGCAAGCGTCATGCGCTAAGCGAACGAAATGCTCCACGCTCCCTGAAACATCAAAACGAACGGTGCCTCCGCCGGGAAGGAAAGCCTCGAGCAAAGGGATCGCTTCGCGCGCGCATTGGTCGGCCGGATCCACGATTTTGACGTCCGGTCCTAGCGCTCGCTCGAACCATCGAAGCAGATGCGGGAAGTGCGTGCAGCCCAACACGACCGTATCGCAGCCTTCCCTTGCAAACGGCAGGCAATACTCTTCGACCGCCCTGCGAGCTTCGTCACTGTCCCATGCCCCCGATTCAATGAGCGGCACCAGGCGGGGAGCACCAACGGAAGTCACGCGTGCGTTCGGGAGCGCGCGCACTATCTTGCGCTCGAACACGCCGCTCCCAATTGTTGAGGCCGTTGCGATAACGCCGACGCGTCCGCTCGCGGTCGTCGCAACTGCGGCGCGTACGCCGCAGTCGACAATAGGAAGGGTCTCCAAGTTTCGCGGCTCGTAACCGAAGCGATCGAATGCGGAGCAGCTGGTTCCGCACGCAATCACGAGCAGGGCGGGATCGTCGTGGGCCAAGTGAGCAATGATTTGGCGAGCGAAACCTGCTACTTCTTCAAGAGATCGATCGCCATAGGGCACACGCGCCGTATCTGCCGCATAGATGATGTCTGCGTCCGGCACAGTGCGATGGAGGGCTGTGAGAACGGTCAGCCCCCCAAGCCCTGAATCAAACATCGCGACGAGGCGCTTCTGGTTGCTCACTTCGCGGGCGGTCCGCCGGTAAAATCTTTCACGCCTTGCGCGATGCCATCCGCAACCCGGTCCAAAAATGATTGCTGAGAGAGCATCCGGGCATCGTGATCGTTGCTGAGGTATGCCGCCTCAACCAAAACCGCCGGCATGACCGTGTGATGAATAACGTAAAAGTTGTTGCGGATAACGCCCGCATCGCCGGCCCCCGTGTCCCTCACGACTTCGCTTTGCACCGCTTGCGCAAGCGGACGGGATCCATCTCTCCAGAAATACGTCGTGATCCCGCTCGGATCGCTCGAGACCGACGCGTTGATGTGAACGCTGATAAAGAGGCGCGCACCCGCGGCATTCGCGATGTCGCAGCGCGCTTGCAGCTCTTGCTTATCGTTGCCACCGGGATCGCCAACTTCGTAGTCGCCATCGCGAGTCAGCGTCACATGCCAGCCGGCGTGTTCAGATCGGCTTTCAAACGTTTTGAAATGGTGAGCGTCAGGTTTTTTTCCGTCAACCCCATGGATTGGTTGATCGCCCCCGGATCGTTGCCCCCATGTCCTGGATCGAGCACGATAAGCTTCGGATCCGTCGGCACGTAGGTTGAGAATGCTGCCGGCTGCGGCGTTGGTGGGCTTCCAATGAGGGAACCAACGCCGCCGGAAGGAGCATCGGCTGGCGGCGGGTTCGAACGAATGTCGATGCCGAGCGCATTCGGTGTACCCTCAATGCCGCCGATGGCGACATCAATGGGCTGCGTCGGATCGATCGAGATGCGCACCACGTGATCGGGTGTTAGTTCGTTCTGGCTAATCGTGACGGAGCGAACGACCGCCAGCTTCACCGCGAGGTTTTGCGCGGGCCCAACGAGCTCGGCTTGTGAAACGTCGATCCAGAAGCGGTTGTCGGGATCGGCCAGACGATGCCACTCGAAATTAACAGGTCCGGTGAGCATTAACGTGATGCGGCTGACGCCGGGCGCATCCGTCTGTGTCACATACACAATTTTTTGCACCGGCGGCGCGCTTGAAGTGGCTTGCGGTGCTGCGCCTGACGCAAGCGGGCTCGGAGAGCCTTGCGGAATCGTCGGGCTACCGTTGTCAGTGACCTCTGGCTCAGGAACGGCGGTAGGCTCGGGTCCTGAAGCGGCAGGCTCTGGCACTGCTGTTGGCACTGGCGAATTTTGGGGTGGCGCAGTTGCCTGGGAACTTGGCGTTGCGCTCAGTGAGACCGAAGGCGTGGCTGCGGTAACAGCGCCGAGCGCGAGATACTTATCCTCGCGAGCCAGAATCAGATCCATGCTGCAGCTCGAGGTCCGATGGGCAGCGAACTTTACACCGTGGAGCGCATCGAGGGTCACAGCGGTGATAGGAAACCCGGGTGGCCCTTGCTGTTCGATGAGGGCTGTCCTTGCTTCGCGTCCACCCAGCTCGACTTTGCTACCGGCTGCGTTCGAAAATCCCGAAAAGGTAATCACAAGCATCGGCTTTTTTGGATCGCTTCCATAGCCAGCGCGCCAAGTCAACGGAGCTGTGGCTTGGATCTCGATGACGGTCCGTCGTTGCCCGACACGTCGGGAAACCGAAACGATTTGTGGTGCGAACGCGTAGCCGCCTGAAAAGGCGCGCACGCTCAACCCGAGCGCTTGGCAAAGCGCGAGCAGCGGTATATAAAGATGCTCTCCGTCGTAGAACGGACCAAACGGAATGCCTTCTGAGGTGTCATCCACGGTCACGGCGTTGCTGCCAACCGTGAACGTCACGAGTTTGCCGTCTGCCCGGGTGAAGACGACAAATCTCGTACCCGGTTGATACTGGAGTCGTGCGCCAATGAGATCCAGCGTGCTCTGCAGGCCGGCGTCGTCGGCGCGCACAACGAGTTGCCCCCGCGTGGTCGCAAGATTTTCAAAACGCACGACGCGGCCCGCCACGTAGATGGAGCTGCGGTCTCCCGCGAGCGCGATCCCAATTGGTTGCGCGTTCGCTCCACTTGCTGCCAAGAACATTGCGATGACAGCGAGCGCCAACCCCATCTGGCGCATCATTGAGCGAACATCGCCCTCGTGAGCGGCTCGTCGAGTTCGAATTGCCCCCCAGGCAAGGCGGCAACTGTTTGGCCGCCCACGAGGACCTGGACGCGATTGACTCCCGGAAGGCCGTCAGAGTATAGGTCAGAGACTTGAATATGCCCACTTCGTCGCCGCCGCCACGCTGGAAGAAACGTTCGATTGCGCCCGTAAGGTTCACGACTGCGGTCGTGCCTTGCAGACTAACCGTGGCAAACGTCACGTGCGGGAAGAGCACGACGGCATCGCCCCCCTCGGGAGGGCCGGCAATAAGCTGATTCACGGCATACGATGCGAGCATCGTTCCGGACAGTTTTGGATCGACGGTAAACGGAACGCGGACGAGATCGTTGCTGCCGGCTTTGCAGTAGTAGATGGTGATCTCATGAGGCGTGGGAAGGGTCGCGTGGCGGCTGCAGCCGGCGATGAGGAGTGCAACCAAAAGCGCGGTTGCGCGGACGCGGATGAGACCTTCCCCCCTCTGATAATGCAGTCGCGCGAATTTATTCGCGCTTCTTACGCGTGGTGGAGGCGACCGGAGTTGAACCGGTGTCCGAAAAGTCTCCCACGAGAGCATCTACAGGCTTATCTCGGGATTTTCACTCGCGACGCGTACTCCCCCGAGCGGGATTGCCGCGCCGCCAGCTTCGATTGATTTCCCGGAGGCATCGAAGCGCCTACTCCCGGTATCCGTACTTTGTGACACTTGCGGGCCCGAGACGGCACCGTTGCCCCGCAAGCGTGACGAGCCTAATTAGGCTGCCAGTGCGTATTCGCTGTTGGCGTTTATACGTTGTCCGATCGTTTTAGGAGGGCTCGGAACTCCGCCTGCTTCCCTCGCCAGAGCGCATCCCGTCGAAACCGTGACGCCCCCGCGACCAATCCATTCTACCTTATTCGGCGGGTCAATACAAGAACGCGCGTTCGAATCTATGTGAGCGCCGCCGGACGTCGGCGCCCGAGGAGGTGGTCGATTGCCACAACGATTAAGCCGAGCACCAAAAACCCAGCCAAAATCAGAGCTGCGTTCAGAAACACGGTCGGGTAGCCAAGCGCGTTCGCGTCCGCAAAAGGATAGGGATATTCACCCGTCCGCCACCCCCGTAACGCAGTCCAACCGACGTATGCCAGCGGATAGATCAGCCACCAAAGCGGCGCAACCCATTTCAACGTTCCTTTGGTCACAGACAGTAACCAGAAGACAATGTAAAGGATTGGAACTGCGTCGTGCAACGCGACATCGACGACGAGTTGCAAGCCCGTCGGCTCCCATAGCGCTCGCAGCAGCAGCGAATAGATCATCCCAACGACTGTAATGTAGACAGCGGTCGCGGACGTGGTGCTCGGGCGCGTGAGGAAGCTATCCTGTTTTCCTCGCGCAAGCAAGGCCGTCGTCACAATGGCGACGATCAGATTCGTGAGCACGGTGAAATAGCTCAAGGTTTTGACGATGCCGTGCGCAGTTGACAATCCTTGGCTAAGAACGTCTCGCGTGGTCAAGAAAATCTGCAACGCCACCGCCAGCCAAGCCACGACCGTGAGGACGATCAAAAGGATGCGTTGTGGTTTCGACATCCCTTGTCAAACCACTGAGGCCGGGAGAAAGTTGACAAAATAGCGCGCCACGAGTTGGTCATCTGTAATAAACGTCATTCCTTCGATGCGCGCTTGCGCGATCAACATCCGATCGAAGGGATCCCGGTGGTGTCGCGGCAGCGATGCGGCGAGCAAAGCGTGTTCGAATCGAATTGGAAGCTCCCGAAACCCAAGCGCACCAACCCGCGCCGGAATGTAGGTGGCAGGTTCTGAGGGCAGTTGGAGCTTACCGAGTGCATACTTGATGGCTATCTCCCACACGACTGCTGCCGAAACGTAAATCTCGTTGGCGGGGTCTTCAATCGCCTGTCGCGCCTTCTCGGATAGGCGGTTAACCTCACCCAACGCCCAGAGAAACACATGCGTATCCAGCAACGCGCGCAACCCATTTGGTCGCGCCTGGGACTCTTTTTTGGCTACTTTTCGCCTTGGGCTAGCTGGCATTCCGCTTGCGACGCCTCTTGGTAATGGCGCCCTCGAAAAGGTCTGCGATTTCGTCATCAATGGCGTCGAAATCATCCGCGATTTTGATGAGGCCGCGATCGATGCCGAGCACGCGCCGCATGGGCCCTGCATAGGGCACAAGACGCGCCGCCGGAGTGTCACCCACGGCGATGATTATTTCCGGCTCCCTCCCCTCCCTAATGGCCTTGACCCATCGGGAGAGGTGGGTCTTTGCCTCGTGCATCGTCAGCGTTTTCATTGCCAATTAGTCTAGCATACTTAGTCCAAGTTAGTCAAAGCCTTTGGACTAAGGAAATGTGCTGGATTAAGCGCTCTCGCTTCGCGAGAACGAACCCTGATGCCGCGCGCCGCTACTTCGAAAAGCGCTTGTCCTCTTCGGACACGTCGCGAATGATCAAGCTCACGATCCACGAGATCACCGACAGGACGATCGCGCCCCAGAAGGCCGCCCAATAGCCTGGGATGTGCCAGCCTGGCAGCCACTTCAGCACGAAGTACAAGATGATCCCGTTGATGATGAGGGTGAACAGCCCGAGCGTGACCACCACGAGTGGGCAACTGAGGAGCATGAGAATCGGCCGAACCACTGCGTTGGCGACGCCGAGAACGAGCGCGCCAATGAGCGTATCCGTGATAGTGTCAGCGTGGATACCCATGAAGTTGAACTTGGAAATCAGGAAAAGCGCAATAGCATTGACCAGAAGTCTGATAACAAAATTCATGGCCCTAGGGTGCGGCGAAAGCGGTATCCGGACCTGCCCCAAGCGGACTAGAGGGGATCCGCTGCTACATCATTTGGGCGAGGACTTCTTTGATAGCTCCAGCGAGCTTGGGGGTGATCCCAGGGACGCTGACGAGCTCCTCGATGCTCGCTCGGCGTACGCCCGAAGCAGAGCCGAATGCCCGTATCAGGGCCTTTCTCCGAGCGGGTCCGACGCCAGGAATGGCATCGAGGGCGGACGACACGAGCGCTTTGCCGCGCAACCCCCGGTGATAGGCGATTGCGAAACGGTGCGCTTCGTCTCGCACGTGTTGCACGAGATGCAGCGCAGGCGAATTGCGCGGCAAGACGATCGGCAGGTCTTCACCTGGCACGTACAGCTCCTCGAACTGTTTCGCTAGTGCGGCGATCGGCAGCGCAACGAGATCGAGCGCCTCGAGCACTTCGAACGCTGCGCTGAGTTGGCCCCGACCCCCGTCGACGATCAAGAGGCTGGGCCGTTTGGCAAACTTGCGCTCCTGCCGGCAGACGCCGGCAACGCGTCGGCAGTAAGGTAACGCAGACGACGCTCAAGCATTTGCTTCATGTTCGCGAAATCGTCGTTGCGCTCGTCTCCTTGAATCTTGAAACGCCGGTACTCGGCCTTTGCCGGCTTGCCGTCTTCAAAGACGACCATCGAACCCACGACGTTCGTGCCCGAAACATGCGAGATATCAAAACACTCAATCCGTTGGGGGAGAGCCGGCAACCCAAGGCTTGTGGCCAATTCCTCGAGCGCTGTATTGGTACGCTCTTCGGCGACCTCGCGTTTGGCCAGATAATCGGCCAAGTGCTGTTCGGCGTTGCGCGCAACCTTGCGAAGGTATTCGGCCCGTTGGCCGCGCTCGGGAACCAAGATACGAACGCGGGAGCCGCGCACGCTTGACAGCGCGCGCTCCAGCGACTGCATCTCCGGAATGCGAGCCTCGAGCATCACCTCCTTGGGAATGGCCGGGGACGCAGCGTAAAATTGCTCGACAAACGCAGCGAGCACTTCATCCGGCGAGCGTCCTTCGGTCCCCTCGACAAGAAAATGTTCCTGGCCTAAGAGCTTGCCGCCGCGCACGAAGAACACTTCCAAACACGAGACGCCTTGCCCGTGCGCCGCCGCGATAAGATCCATGTCAATCTGACTTTTCCAGACGACCTCTTGTCGCGCCATCACGCGTTCGAGATCTTTGATGCGATCGCGCAAACGCGCGGCGTGTTCGAAGGCCAGCTGCTCGGAGGCAAACTCCATTTCGCGCTTGAGCCGGTCAACGAGCAACCGGTGTCTGCCCTCGAGGAACAGCATGACGTCGCGCACCGTGGCATCGTATTCTTCTTTGGTCTGGAGGAAAGCGCACGGCGCCAGGCAGCGTTTGATGTGATATTGCAGGCACGGGCGATGGTAATTGACGCCGATATCCGTGAACTTGCAGGTGCGCAACGGAAACGTTCGCCGAATGAGATCGATCATATCTCGCAAACCGCCCGCGTTGCTGAACGGACCGAAGTATTTGCCGCCATCGCGGATGAGCTTGCGCGTAAAGATGACCCGAGGAAACGCTTCGCCGAGGGTCACTTTGAGATATGGATACTTCTTGTCGTCCTTGAGTCGAACGTTGAACGGCGGCTTGTGCTGCTTGATGAGGTTGCATTCAAGCAGCAGCGCCTCGCTCTCGTTGCGGACGATGATCGTGCGAACTTCAGCGACGCGCTCCACCATTGCGTCCAAGCGGCGCACTGTGAGCTCTGCCCGCCTGAAAGTACGAACGCACGCGCGAGCGCAGGTCAATTGCCTTGCCCACGTAGAGCACTTTGCCGGCGGTGTCCACCATTTGATAGACACCGGGAACGGTTGGGAGACGGTCGAGTTGCTCTTGGAGAGGAGCTGGCAGAGCGGTTGAGGTCACAAAAAGGTATTTGGCTTCGCGAGGCTGCGCGGCCCGCTTACGGACGCGCAGCGAGGCTGCGCGGCCCGCTTACGGACGCGCCGCTTGACGCTCTGCCCGCAAGTGGATCCACAACCAGGCAGCGATTGCGATGACCACGAGACCAAGGAGAATGAATGAGGCGGGCCGGGCATATATACCTAGTCGCACCCAGTTTCTTCCAAGGGTATAGCCGATCTCGCTAAACAGCGTGCACCAGATCGCGGAGCCCAAAAGCGTATACAAGAGAAACGGGGTGACCGGCATGCGCGTCACGCCCGCGGGATAGGAGCCAAAGGCGCGGATGCCCGGAAGCAGCTTGGTCGCGAGAACGGCGCGCGATCCATAGCGGGCAAACCAGCGGTCAGCCCGCTCGAGTTCTCGCTCGCGCACAAAGAAGATTCGGCCGAAGCGGACGAGGAGCGGACGACCGCCGTAGTAGCCGATCAAATAGGCGATGATTGCCCCCGAAAAATCGCCGGCCGTGCCTGCGGCAATAACCGGGATGATTTCCAGCACGTGCGACGACGCAAGGTAGCCCGAAAACGAGAGCATCAGTTCGCTTGGTAGGGGCACGCCGATGGCTTGCCCGAGCATGCCCGCATAAAGGCCGACATATCCCAAGTGCGAGATGACCCTGATGATCCACCAGGTCAGTTCTTGCTCGAAATGATGCATGGGCTAACCTGGCCTAATGGCTGATGCGCTTGCCGTGAGCCGTCGCATCACACGCGCAGCAACCCCGCCGCCATCAGAGAGAATCGCTTCGAGCAGATGCATGGGTTGCACGGATTCGGAGGCAGTTTGCGAGGCAAGCGCGCAAATGCGTTGGACGCGTGGCGTCACGATGACGCCTTCCCATGGATGATCGAGTGCACCATCCATGGTCTCGCGCAAGGCGCGCTTTACCTGCCACGGTTCTACCCCAACGCTGGCAAAATATGCAGCGATGTCAGGCGGTGGCGCGATGGCCATAGCCAGCAGCAAGTGCTCGGTGCCAAGATAGTACTGGCTGGCATTTCGGCATTCTTGTTCGGCCAGAGTGACCACCGCGCGAGCAGATGGTCCGAAGCGCGAGAACATTATTACCAAATCACCTCGCGGCCGCGACCCTGTGATGCACACCGGAACCATCAGGCGTCAATGAGAAGGTGAGCATCACCTGATCACCTGGCGCTTCGCTGCCACCCAGCGAGGTGTACAGCCGCATCGCCGACGCATTTTGACGGTCGGTGAGGACCCACGCTTCCCCACAGCCGGTTGCACGACCGGCATCGAAGAGCGCTCGCAACAATGCCTTCCCGATACCGCGCGCCTGGTGAGTCGGTGCTACTCCGACCTCATTTATCCATAATTCTGGGCGCTTATCTGGATGAATGTAGTGAACTGCCGACGCAAAGCCCACCACCAAACTATTTTCAATCGCGACCACGAGATGATGCCGAGCATCCCCGAGGAATTCTTCGGTTAACTGCTCGTTGAGGTCGCAGTCAAAAACACCCGCCGCGACGTTGGCGAGCACAGCTTCATCCCCATGTTGCAGAAGCTTGATCTCTAATGCCACGGTGTTTAAGGCCTCACGCAGGGAAAACCAGTATCGGGGCGACAGGATTTGAACCTGCGAACCTCTCGGTCCCGAACCGAGCGCTCTACCAAGCTGAGCTACACCCCGCACCCTACCGCTCCTTGGCTTCTGCCGCATTTTGACGCCTTCCTTGAAGCATTGCCAGAACCGGGAATCACAAACCGGCGCCCCGAAGCCGAATGTCGCTTTTCCATCACTGGAGTTACACCGAATGCGATTTCTTATTGTCGGATGTGGCCGCGTCGGCTCGACGCTGGCCAAACGCCTCGCGCGTGACGGGCATGACGTCACCGTTGTGGACGAAAACTCCAACGCGTTTCGCCGTGTTGGTCGCGACTTTCCCGGCAAGCTCGTGTTGGGCACGGGCATCGACGTGGACGTGCTGCGGCGGGCGGGGGCGGAGTCTGCCGACGGTTTTGCTGCGGTCACGCAAGGCGACAACCGCAACATCATGGCCGCCCTCATTGCGCAGCAACATTTCAAGATTCCACGGGTCGTCGCGCGAATTTACGATCCCGAACGCTCCTCCATGTACCGCGATTTCGGCATCTCGACCGTGTGTCCAACGACCGTGGGTGCGCGACTCATGTCGGGAGCACTGCTTGAAGCCCAGTTCTCGTCGCTGCTTTTCGACCAGGCCGACTCCGAAATTGTCGAGGAGACGGTGACGGCTGAAAAGGCGGCACGCACCGTGCAGGACCTCACCGTGCCCGAGAAGAGCCAGATCGCCCTCATCGTGCGCAGCAACCACAGCGTCATCCCGACGCCGGCGACGAAGCTCGAGAAGGGCGATCGGGTGGTCGCCATCGTGAAATCCGAATTTGTTGGCGAGTTCCGCAAGCTCTTTGCCGGCGCGCTCGCGAAAGCTGTGTAATCAATGTTCATCGTTGTAGTCGGCGGCGGCAAGCTTGGCACCTACGTCGCGAAGGCGCTCCTCGAAGAGAAACACGAAGTCGTCGTCATCGAGAAGGATGAGAAGAAGGCCGCACGGCTCTGCCAGTTTCTCAACTGTGAGATCGCCCGAGTGGGCGATGGCTGCGATCCTGGAGTGCTCGAAGAAGCCGGCGTGCTTCGTGCGGACGTCGTCATTGCGGATACGGGCGACGACGAGGACAATCTCGTGATCTGCCTCGTGACCAAGAAAAAATTTGCCCGCCCGCGCACCATCGCTCGCGTCAACAACCCGAAGAACAAGCAGATCTTCGAAGAGCTGGGTATAGACTCGGTGGTGAGTGGTACCGAGATCGTTTTGAGTATCGTGCAGCAGGAGGTGAACGTCAAGGACGTCTCGCCGCTCATGAGCTTTCGCGGCGGGAATCTGGAGCTAGTCAGACTATCCGTCCCTTCGTCATCGCCGGCGAATCAAAAACGTCTCTCCGATTTACGGTTGCCTAAACATTGCGTGATCGTTGCCCTGGAACGCGATGGCGACGTGATCGTGCCCGATGGCGAGACTCTCGTGCGGGCAGGTGATGCCATGTTGATCGTTATGCAGCCTGGCGCTACCAAAGAACTGCGTAACGAACTCGTCGGCGCAGTTTAAACGCGCGAATAAATTCGCGCGACTATATTAGGGCGATTTTCCAATCGCCCCCTACATGGCCGACTTTACAGTCGCCCGCTGACTACATCGGGGCGATTTGCCAATCGCCCCCTACATTAGCCGAAGCCGCGGGTGAAGTTGCCGACCTTCACCGCCGGAAATTCGCTCTTCAACCATTGGAACCAGGCGCGCATGCCGATCGGCGTGGTTGAAGGCCTGCCCACCGACGCAAAGTATAAAGCCGGATCGACGTTGAGCGTTCGCGTCTGCACCATGTTGATCGAAACCTCGCTGAGGAGTCGGGCGAATGCGCTCATCTCGGCTGGATCGTCCGTCACCCCTGGATGCGTCAGCAGATTTAATGAAATGTTGATGCCTCGGGACGAGGCGACCCTCAGACTCTCGACAACCTGCTCGAAGCCGTATCCCTTGGGCCTATAGTAGGCCGCGTACGTCTCCGGCCGCACCGAATTCACGCTGACCCGAATCGATTGGAGACCTGCATCGATGATCCGGGCAAGTGCCTTTGGCATGCTTGCGTTTGTGTTGCAGTGAATGACGCCGGCCGATGTCACCGAGCGAATGCGCCCTATGGCTTGTTCGATCAAAGGCGCGGCAAGCAGCGGCTCGCCCTCGCAGCCTTGGCCGAACGAAACTAAGCCGTCCTGCACGTTACGAAGATGCGCGGCGGCAATCTCGCAAATTTCCTCCACCGTAGGGCGGGTTCGCACGCGTTCCTGGGCGCTGCGGATCTGCGCGTCGGGCTCCTGCTCGGAAATGCATCCCAGACAGCGTGCGTTGCACGCGGGAGACACTGGAAGCGCTGCTTCGCCCATTCGCAGGAAGACATTTTGTGCGGTAAAGCAACCGTACTCGGTCGCGCAGCGAGCAAGTTGCGCGACGAGCGTGTTGTTTGGAAACTCAAGCGAGCGCAGTGCGATACCTTCCCGCACCGCCTCCGCAGCATGGGCCTGGGGCGACCAGCTTTCGAGTTCGTCCGTGCGCACGGCCGCAACACGGAACCCACCGTCACTCCAAGCGACTGCTGTATAACCATATAAAGGAAGTCGGGGTGCGGTCTTGCGCTCGGCATACGCGGGGATGAGCACCCGAGTATAGCCGAGCGGTAGGGCTGCGGCAACCGCCGTCACCTCTTCGTCACCGTCGGAGCTCATGATCGTCGGCGCGTCATCGCGGTACCCGACCACCTGCCGCCCCGGCAGCGTCAGCAGCAACGTGCCCTCGGGCAGGGGAATGAAATCGGCTGGGTTAGCTGGACCGATGAATCCACTGTCTGCAGCCGCAGCAACCTGCGGAAGATCGAGCACGGAACCGTCGGCTCGAGCAAACACTGCCCGCAGCGTTGCCGCTTTTACCTGCGACGTCTTAGGGGACATTGACGTTAGGGAGCGGATCTGATGGTTCGCTGCTCCATGAGCGATTGGGTACGTCCACTTCGGTGCGGTAAACGAGATGGGCATCGCCCGTCAAGTACGCCGGATGACCAGCTCCCGCCCATTCCACGAGCACCGCGCCTCCCCGTGAATGCACGACGACCGCAGACTTCGCGCAACCGGACTGCATCGCGGCTGCGGCGACGGCGCATGCTCCGGTTCCACACGCCCACGTCTCACCAACCCCGCGCTCGCGCACGCGCATGTGGATGCCGTCAGGTTGGACTGTGGCAAATTCGACGTTCGTCGCATCAATGTTGGCGCTACTGTTTGCAGCCTCGGCCAAGGCTTCAAGGTCGATTGCTGCTGGATCGCCCGCACCAAATACGACCGTGTGTGGATTTCCCAAGGACACAGACTGCGCTTCGTACTGCTCGCCCGAGTATGAGAGCGTACGCCCAGGCGGGACCGCGCGCGATTGAATTCGCGCGAATGTAGGCTCACCCATCGCGACTCGAACGCCGGGTTGCCCCTGCCATGCTGCAATGTTCGTGCGCATAACGCCCGCTGCAGTTTCAATGTCGAACTGAGTCTTCGCGGGGTTTTCCTCGTGAAGGAACCTCGTCACGCAGCGAATGCCGTTGCCGCACATCTCCGCTTCGCTGCCGTCAGCGTTGAAGGTTCTCATCGAGGCGGCACAGCCGGGAGCGGTTGGCTCGCCGATGACAAGCAGGCCGTCGGCGCCCAGGGAAAAGCGACGGTGGCAAAGCCCCTTGGCGATTGCCGCATAAGACATTTCCGCTGCACCGCGAGCATCGAGGAGAACGAAGTCGTTCCCCGTCCCGTGGCACTTGGTGACGGCGATGAGGGGCATGAGCCAGAAGTGGGGCTACGGTGCTACAGAAGTTCGAACGACGCCGTCACTTGCGGCGGCTTCGTGGCCATCAACCGCAACCGTCGCGTTGGGGCGCACAGCCCCGATTTCCGCTCCCGAGAATTGCACCGGTGTTTGCGGCGAAACGGTCGAGACTGCATGCTTATAGACAAGATGCGGTTTGTTATCGTATTCCAGAATGATCGTAAAATTATCGAACCCGCGGACGTGTCCGCGCAACTGGAAACCATTGCGCAAATAAATCGTGACCGGTGCGTTTTCGCGCTTGATCGCTTGCAGATATGCGTCTTGCAAGGGCAAATTATTTTTCACGCCATCTTCTCCATTATCTCTCTTGCGGTGGTATGGAATGCAACAACCACCGCTGCTTTTGGCGGTCGCCACTCTTTCACGCCGGCACCAATCTTTCCCTTGCCAGGGCAGCGATGCTGGCCGTCGCGAGTTCTTCGTCCGACGCGTCGATAACGGGCACGTCGCGCATATGGCGGAACCAGGTTTCCTGACGCTTCGCGTACTGCTCGGTGCGCGCAATGGTCAGACTTATCGCTTCCTGCTCCGTCGCATACCCATCCCACACTGCGAGTGCTTCCGCATAGCCTAAGCCGGACAAAGCCGGCGCATCGGGCGCGCCGGCGCGCACCGTTCGTGCTTCTTGCACGAGGCCGGCGCGAAACATTTCATGTACGCGAAGCGCAACGCGCCGCCGCAATTCTCCCCGTGGCAGGCTCAAGCGAACAACCACGAAGCGGATATCGCCGCATGCGCCGGGCTCCGAACGATCCGGAAACACCTCACTCATCGCACGCTCCAGCCCCCGCAAGATTCTGTACGAATCGCTCGGTCGAGCGCCGGCTGCAATTGATGGCGCTTTCACCTGCAGCCATTCCCACAAGAATTCGGGAGGGTGGACGCGGCTTTCGAGCCGTAGCCGCGCGCGCAATGCCTCGTCGGGCGGTGGACGATCCAGCGGCATTGCGCCGGTGAGCGCCTCGATATAGAATCCCGTGCCGCCAACAACGATGGCGAGCTTCCCGCGCTTGCAAATTGCACGCGTGATGCCAGCGGCGTCGGCGGCGAAGCGCGCGGCGCTGTAGCGTTGCGATGGATCCAAAAAACCATAGAGATGGTGCGGCACGCGTTCGAGACTGTCTTGCGGTGGCATGCCGATGCCGATGCTCATGCCGCGATACACTTGCCGGGAGTCGGCGTTAACGATTTCGCCGCCGAACAACTCCGCCACTCGTAGTGCAACCGCAGACTTCCCCGATGCCGTAGAGCCACAGATGACGAGCGCGCGCGAGTCTTCGCGCAGATTCACGTCCGCTTGAAAGCACGGGCGAGCGCTTCCGCATTAAAGCGCAGCGTCGTCGGCCTCCCGTGCGGGCACGTCTGCGGATCGCGGCAGACGCGCAAGCGATCGTACAGAGTCAACTGCTCAGCAACGCTGAGCGGTTCGTGCGCTCTGACGACCGAGTGACAGGCAACCGTCGCGAGGAGCTTGCGTCGACGCTGGCTTGCGGCGGTACTACGGTCAGAGCGGACCTGAAGGTCCGCTGCTACATTATCCGCTGCTACATTATCTGCTCCACTTGCTAGATCGTCGAGGACGCCTGCGAGATCGAACCGGCGCTCGCCGTAACCAGATGGCAATGCACTCACGCGGTACGCATCATCGCCAAATGGCTCGACGACGACGCCCATGGCGATGAGATCGTCTTGGCAAGCTTCAAGCGTCGCGATCTGATCTGGTGTGAGCGAAACAATACGCGGCAGGAGCAACGGCGCGGATGTTTCCGTGGCGCCGGCTCGTGCATCGAGCGCCTCGAAGGCGATGCGTTCGTGGGCAGCGTGCTGGTCGATGATGAGCAGCTCGTGCCGGTCGCTGATCACGATAAAGGTTTGATCGATTTGCCCAAGAGCCCGAGCCCCGCCCTCGAGGTTTTTCGATAGATCCTCCCCGGTGCCGTCGAGCAGCGAAATTGCGGCCACCTCCCCTGCGCCGGCAACACTGGCAGGAAAGGGACTCGACGCGGACAGCGGGCCGATGCGCGCGGACCCTTGGGAAACCGACCCCGCTCGAAGCGCTTCATCGACCGCGCTGCGAACGACATCGAAAACTGCGGCCGCACTTACGAAGCGCACTTCGATTTTGGTGGGATGGACGTTGACGTCAACATCGCCGGGCGCCAGCGAGAGCATGAGGACCCCGTACGGATAGCGACCAGTCATCAATTTGTTCGCATAGGCTGCCGACCATGCCGCGCTCAAGGCAGGACTGCGCACCAGCCGGCCGTTGACGAAAATAACCTGGCCCTGCCGGTTTGGGCGATCCACTCCGATGCGCGACGTGAAGCCACAGATCGCGATCATCATGTTTGGGGATGTGCTGACGTTTGTTAGCGATCCGCGACTACCACGACCGAAGACCATTTCCAAGCGGTCAACCGGAGCGCCAACAGCAGGCAACGACCACACATCGCGTCCCTCATGCCGCAGAGAAAAAGCAACCTTCGGCCAGCCAAGCGCAACGCGCGATAGAAAAGCGCTGATGCGAGCGAACTCGCCCTTGTCGCTTCCAAGAAAATCCCGACGAACGGGCGTGGCTGCAAAGAGATCGCGCACGATGGCCTTGGTTCCAGGCGAAGCCGCCACCGGCTGAATGTTGCCGGCAACGCTATTGCGCACGACGACTCGAGCGCCAAAATTCTGGCCTGATGCCCGGGAGATGATTTCAAGGTTACCAGCAGCGGCGGCAATGCTGGCGAGCCCTTCACCGCGAAACCCAAGGGTTCGAATCGAAAATAAATCTGCTGCGCTCGACAACTTGCTCGTGCCATGCCGATGCAAGGCAAGCGGTAGGTCTTCTGAAATGATTCCCCGCCCGTCATCTTGCACGATAATTTCCGTGCGACCCCCGCCGCGCAGCTCGACAGCGACCCAAGAGGCGCCAGCGTCAAGGCTGTTCTCGATAAGTTCTTTGACCACCGAGACGGGCCGCTCGATGACTTCTCCCGCGGCAATCTGAGAAATGGTATCTTCGTCGAGTAAACGGATTCGCTGCAGCGTTTGCACGCGAGCAAAATTCGTGGAACGTTGGGAGGTTCCCGCGATGCAATTCGAGAGAGGGGCGATTTTCCAATCGCCCCCTACAATTTAGCTGGTGGAGGAGGGGGTGAAAACGCGCATCGAGTTGCGCCCGTTTTGCTTCGCTTGGTAGAGCGCGACGTCTGCGGCTTTGATGAGCGCCTGCTTCGTCGTCACGTCCTGTGGATAACTGGCGACGCCAATGGAAACGGTCGCGTTGACCGTGGCTTTGTCAAAAACGAAATCCATTTCCTCGATGGTCTTGCGGATACGCCCCGCAACGACCGCCGCCTCCGACTTGATGGTGCCAGGCATCACGACGACCAGCTCGTCACCGCCATAGCGGCAGCAAACATCGTCACGGCGAGCTTGCTCCCGCAGCAGCGCGCCGAATCGCCGCAGAACTTCATCCCCTGCCGGATGGCCGTGCGTGTCGTTGATGGCCTTGAAATTGTCCAGGTCGATAATGAGCAACGAGAGCGAGTTGCGCCCGGCCTGAGCTTTGCGAAACTCGACCTCCAGGCGCTCGTGATAGGCTCGACTGGTAAGAAGTCCGGTGAGCGAATCGGTATCGGCCATAGCTCTCGTGCGGCTGTGCAACAATGCATTGCGCACGCCCACTGAGGCCAGCGAAATGAGACGACCCACGAGACCCAACTGCTCAGCAGTGTACGCATTTGGATACGTGGCGATGAGCTGAACGCACCCAACGGTTTGACCGTCACCGATGATTGGCACGACCAGACTGCCTCGCGAGCCGTTATGAAGATCGCCATCAGGTTGTCGCGCATCCTTGTGGAGGTCGGCGACAAGCGCCGCGCGCTGCTTAGCGGCCGCATACCCGACGACGCCGGTGCCGAACGCTACCTTCGTGCCACGATACCCCGTGGCATCGCTGCCAGCAATTTCCGCCGCAACCAACATTTCTTCTTCCGCCATCTCGTCGTATTGCACGACATAGATGACGCACGTATCCCAAGGAACGACGCGGCGGAACTGACCGAGCAGGTTGAGCAGCTGCACGAGCACATCTGAGAGGGAAAGTTGGGCGCCTAGTTCAGATCCCGCATTGAGGACCTGATCGATGGCGCGCACCTGGCGTTCTGCGCGCCGCCGTCCGTACAAGGCGTACAGGATTGTCAGGTAGGGCGCGAAGGTGAGGCTCATGATCTCAAGAGCGGCCGGCCGCGGGGCACTGGGTACAAAGCGCATCGCAATTGCAAACAAGACAGCATCGACCACCACGAGCACGACGAGTCCAGCCGGCAAGGTCAGCGTGGCAAGATCAAGAGCCGGTATCATGACAAAAAGCGTAATGCCGTAGAGTTTTGTGATCAGCGCCGCGTAGGCGACGTCGATCGTGACGAGCGCGGGCACCACGAGCGGATGCATTTGCGTAAATCGAAGATCTCCACGATCGCGATGTTGATAGACGGCTGCGAACGCTGTCGTGATCGCGCCGTACACCAAAAGCGCCCAACGGATGTTCCAAGGAATCGCCCCGGCCATCGGAAGGGCAAGCAGATAACCAATGGCAAGCCATCGCGCAGCGGCGACCACGAGCGGAAAGGTCAGTGCGTCTACAAGCCGGCGCACTCCGTGAGTGGATAGGTCCTTTGTCCTCACATACAAAGGACGGTTGTGGGCCGGCTATGTTACAGCAGCCGTGCGTTTGCGCGAGGAGTGACGCGCATCACACCGGAGCAACCCTAGAGCATCTTGATTTCCAGTTGATCTTGCTCCGCCGACGCCTTGCCGGCTGCTTTCGAACGCTTCGTCGTCACTGCTGGGCGTTGCTCGAGTTCTGCGGCGATCTCTTGAGCTCGCTGGACGACGGGCTTGGGCAGGCCTGCCATGTTGGCCACCGCGATGCCGTACGACCGGCTGCTCGACCCGGGCAGCAAACGATGAGAAAAAACTGGTCCGGTTGGCTCGTCGGCTACCGCAACGTGAAGATTCGCGATCGCGCGGTACGACTTGGCTAGGTCCACGAGCTCGTGAAAATGCGTTGCGAACAAGACGATTGGGAGCGCTTCGCCCAAATTGAGCAAGTATTCGCTGATGGATTGTGCGATGGACAGGCCATCGATCGTGCCGGTGCCACGGCCAACTTCGTCGATCAAAAGCAGACTGCGCGGCGTGCAGTTGCGTAAGATGAGGGCCATCTCAGCCATCTCAACGTAGAACGTGGAACGCCCAGCGGCGATGTCATCACCCGCGCCGATTCTGGTGAAGAGTCGATCGACGACGCCCACCCGCGCGCTGGCCGCGGGCACGAACGATCCCATCTGCGCGAGAATCGAAATGAGCGCCGTCTGTCTGAGATAGGTAGATTTTCCGCCCATGTTCGGACCGGTAATGAGCAAGAAGCGGTGCTCGCTATCCACTCGACACTCGTTGGGAACGAAATCGAGGCCTCCATATGCTTCGACGACTGGGTGTCTGCCGGCATCAACGGTCAAGCTGCTTTCTTCGAGCATGACCGGTCGCACGTACCGTCGTTCGGCTGCCACCTGGGCAAGCGAGCAGAAAACGTCGATTTCTGCCACGATCCGCGCGCACCCCAGCAAACCAGCGCGCAAATTATCTATTCGCTCCACGAGTTCGTCGAAGAGCCGCCTTTCGAGGATCACCTGGTGCGATCGGCTCGTTACTAAGCGAGTTTCTAGCTCCTTAAGGCGTGGATCGCTGAACCGTTCCGCGTTCACCAGACTTTGCTTGCGCACGAACTCCGCGGGCATGGCTTGGGCGTGACTGCGTGTGACCTCGTAGTAGTAGCCGAATGCCTGCGTGTATTTTATCTTGAGAACCTTGACACCGGTCTGCGCGCGCACGTCCGCTTCGAGCGCGAGGAGCTGCTCCCGTCCATTGTTGCGCAAACCGAGCAGCTCAGCGAGTTCTGCGCTGTGCTGCGGTCGAATGACGCCTCCTTCGAGGAGCGTCGCGCTGGGCTCGTCGAGCAACGTCTGTGCGATGATTGCCTCAGCGTTTGTTGCCGCGTCATCTCGCGTCAGCGCCGCGGCAAAAGCGCTAAACTGCTCGCAGCCCATCCCGCGCAACTGTTCGGCCGCCACAGCTACGAATTCGAGCGAGCGGCGTAAACCGGCGAGGTCGCGCGGCCCAGCTCGGCGCGCATGGAGCTTCTGAGCGATCCGCTCGATGTCGCCGATCGCGCCAAGCGTCCGCTGCAGATCCAGCCGAAAGGACGGGGCATCAAAAAATGCTTCGACACTATCGTGCCTGCGTGCGATCGCGGCCGTTTCCAGCAGCGGAGCGCACATCCACGAAGCGATCAGGCGACTCCCCATTGGAGTCTTCGTCTTGCTCACCACGCTGAGCAGCGACGCAACTTTGCTTTCTCCCGAGCCCACCAGCAGATCCAGGTGTCCTCGCGTCGTGCGATCGAGTACCATGGTCCGGCGAGTCTCGTGCAACACGGCGGATTCTGTCAACGTCCGCCCGTCCATGCGTACATATGTCAAATAACGTTCCAGTAATTGCAATGCTTCGCGCGCCGCCGCGCGCTCGGCCATGGCCACGCGAGCAACGACCGGCGGATCCGCCGAAACCGCTTCGACCGGATCGCAAACAGCGATGCGACACTCAGGGGAAACCAGCGGTTTGAATCGATCGATGTCCTCGTCCGCTTCGACGATCAACTCTGCTGGCGAGAGCCGACCAAGTTCAGAGGCGAGCGCGTCTTCATCCTCGACGATGCTGACAGCGGTGAATGAGGTGGAGATGTCCGTTGACGCGATCGCGGTGACTCCCGCGGCCTGCGCGATGGCGCAGAGAAAATTGTTGCGCGATGCCTCCAGGAATTGATCTTCGAGAACGGTGCCCGGGGTGAGCACGCGCAGGATCTCGCGCCGTACGAGCCGATTGGGGACTGGCTCTTCCATTTGTTCAGCAATGGCCACGATTCGGCGCTGACGTAAAAGGCGCGCCAAGTAGTGGTCGACGCTGTGGTGCGGCACTCCGGCCATAGCAACCCGCTTGCCTTTGCCCGCCTCTTTCGAAGTGCACACGATATTGAGCGCAGTGGCGAGCTCTGTAGCATCGTCGCCGTATGCTTCGTAAAAATCTCCGACCCGGGAAAGCAATAGCGCTTCCGGGTACTCGCCCTTGAGCGAGAGGTACTGAGCGATCAGGGGCGAGGTACTGGAGGCTTCGGAAGCGGCATCGACGGCTGCGGTTCGCGCCGTCTTGGTTTTCCTTGCGTCTTCGTGCGGCGCTCGCGCGCCGCGGGCGTTGCGAATGGTTATGCCACCTGGCCGATGAGACCCCAAGAATGCGCCTGCTCCACTGTTACGTCCACCGAAGCAGCATGCTTGGTCTTCTCATCGCGCGGCCAGATGACGGTCACGTTGTGACCACTCTTGCCCGCCATGCGAGTGGCGTCTTTCTTTGATGGGCCAGAAGCGAGCACTCGCACCGTTTCGCCAAGGAAGCCTTCGTGGAAACGCCGCGAGCATTCGTTCTGCGCGGTATTGATCGCTTGCAATCTGCGCAACTTTTCCTGCGGATCCACTTGCGGGCTCATGGTCGCCGCGGGCGTGCCCGATCGGGGCGAGTACGCAAAGATGAAAGCGTATTCGAACGTGCCGCGCTGGACGAGCTCCAGCGTCTTTTGAAAGTCGCCTTCGGTTTCTGTCGGAAAACCGCAGATGATGTCGGTTGTGAGAGCCCAGCGGGGCAAGCGCTCTCGGAAATAGGCAATCTTCTCGAGGTACTCTTCGATCGTGTACAGCCGGGCCATCGCCTTGAGCACGTCGTTGCTCCCGGATTGAACCGGGAGGTGAAGCCGGGGCTGCACGTTGGGCAGCTCGCTGAGCGCGTCGACAACTTCGCGGTTGAAATCATGCGGGTGCGAGGTCAAAAAGGTCAGCCGATCTAATCCCTCGATCGCGCCAATGCGCCGCAACAGGTTCGCAAAGTTCAGTCCCTCATACGAATACGAGTTGACGTTTTGGCCGAGCAGCGTAATCTCTTTAGCGCCGCAGCGGATCTCCCGGCGCACTTGCTCCTCGATTTCCTCGGGAGGAATGCTCTCAAGCGGACCGCGCGTGTACGGCACGATGCAGTACGTACAGAACTTTTCACAGCCGCGCGTGATGCTGACCAGCGCCCGCAGATGAGCGTATTCGAGTGGAGAGTCGCTGTCGGGGGCATCTTCTGCCGAGGGCAAGCGCATCGGGGTCTGCGGAGGCGGCAGATCGGTCGGCACGCCCCAGTCCGCAAGCAGCGTCTTGAAGCGCCGGTATTCGCGCGGACCCAAGAGCGCATCCACCCAGGGCGCCTTCTTGCGCATGATTTGCCGGTCTTTTTCGGCGAGGCATCCAGCGACGAGGAGCTTGCTGCCCGGCCGCTTGATCGTTTTGAGTTGGCCGAGCCGGCCGTACACGCGAGTCTCCGCCTTTTCGCGAATAGCGCAGGTGTTGACGATGAGAATGTCAGCATTCTCGGGTGCGTCGGTGAAGGAGCACCCAAGCGACCACGCTTGGTGCGCGAGGCCATTAGAATCGGCCACGTTCATTTGGCAGCCGAAGGTCTGGAGATAAATCGAAGGCATGCCCTAGATTTGAGCCCTAGGGAGCAGCCTACCTTGTTGCGCCCGCTAGCTCTTGCCAGAGAGGCGGTTGAGCAATGAGACCGGGAGGAATGGCTTGTCACCCACCATCGCTGGCGCCACGCTCAGTGTGCCCGGTTTGCCGTTCATCGTGTAGGTAAGCGAGCCCACGGAACATTCGAGCTCGACGCCTCGGTAGTGAATGGTGATGTCGTCGCCATTCACCACGAAGTCGCTCAGTGGCACGTAGTCTTGCAGAGCTGCAAGCAGGTCTTCGCTTGCGCTTGACTGCCCTGCGTTTGCACTTTGTGGTGCGAGTGAAATGGTCGTGGTTGTGTCGGGGTAGATGTGGAAGCTGCTCGCAATTCGCTGGTTGCCTCTCACAACGACTAAAATGTGATCGCCCGCCGGCAGCGATTGGGCGTCAAAGTTTTGCGCCACTACCGCGCCATCGATAGAAACCTTTGCGCCATCTGAATCTCGCATGCGCAGCGTTCCTTTTGCCGGACTGGCGGATGGCCTCAGGCCCACGTTCTGATTCAACACTGCGCTGACAGTAGTAACGTGACCCACGGTGATATCGGCAGCGGTGCTTTGCGGCTGCCAACCGGATCGCGTGAGCAAGATGACGTGATGTCCGCTCTCGAGCCCATCGATAAAAAGCGGAGTCTCGCCCACGTACTGTCCGTCTAACCAAACGGTTGCGCCTGGTGGCAGGGTGGTGACGTACGCGCTGCCATGGCCCTGCGCGGCCACGCAACAGACTGAAGTTAGGACCATCAGCGCAAACGCAACCGCAGCGATGCGAGGCGTCATGTCGGAAGTCGTTCTCTTTGGAGTTGCGCTGCCCTGTAGCCGGGGGCGACCGCGCCTTGGATAGCGAATTCTTGTCGCACAGTGAGCACCGGGTCAATGCCAATCGTTGCGATCGTCGGCCGTCCCAACGTCGGCAAGTCTGCGCTTTTCAACCGGCTCGTTGGCGAGCGCGTTGCGATCGTCGAACCAACGCCAGGCGTCACCCGCGATCGCTTGTATGGCGTGGTCGAGTGGAACGGCCGCCAGTTCACGCTGGTCGATACCGGCGGCATTGAGACCGGGCGCGTCGATGACATCGCTGCGCAGACCCGCGGACAGGCGCAAATGGCGATTGACGAAGCCGACCTCATCGTGTTCGTCGTTGACGCAAAGACTGGCGTCATGCCCGGGGACACGGACGTCGCCAATCTGCTCCGCAGACATCGCGACCGAGTGTTGCTTGTTGCCAACAAGGTCGAGTCTCCCAAAACCTCGGCAAGCATCTACGAATTCTGCTCGCTTGGGTTTGACGTGCCGCTTGCTGTCTCGTCCATTCATGGACTGCAAAGTGGGGATTTGCTCGACGCTATCGTCGATCGGCTTCCCGCACCCACATTGCCAGTTGATAGTGACGACGAAGCTATACGCATCGCAATCGTTGGCCAGCCCAACGTTGGAAAATCCTTGCTTGCCAATGCGTTGCTTGGGCGACCGCGTGCGGTTGTTGCCGACTCGCCAGGAACGACGCGCGATGCAACCGACACCGCGATCGAAGCGGATGGCCGGCATTTTGTCATCATCGATACCGCGGGCATCCGCAAGCACGAGCGACGAGGGCCGGCGCTCGACCATTTCAGCGTGCTGCGGGCGGTTGCTGCGATTGGACGATGCGATGTCGCCATCGTCGTCATCGACGTGATGTCCGGTGCCACCGCGCAAGATCGCCGCATCGCCGGTCTGGCCATCGAAGAAGGCAAGGGCCTCATCCTTTTGATCAACAAAGTTGACCTCGTGGAGGGCAGCGCGTTCGATCGCGAACAAGCAAGCGAGATCCTCCGCAAGGAGTTCGCGTTTGCGCCATACGCCTCCATTTTGTACGCGTCTGCGCTAACGAAAAAAGGAGTGTCAAAAATCTGGGGAGCAGCGGCAGCGGTCGCCGATGAGCGTCACAAGCGCGTGCCGACGGCCAAGTTAAACGTCGTGGTGCGCGACGCATTTCGCGCGAGGCCGCCCGCCCCGTTCCGAGGACACGCACTGAAAATTTATTATGCCACGCAGAGCAGCGTCGCCCCGCCCACATTCGTCTTCTTTGTCAACGACGCGCGCTTGCTGCATTTTTCGTACGAGCGCTATCTCGAGAACGCGCTACGAGATACCTTTGGGTTCCTGGGAACTCCCGTGCGTCTGGTCTTTCGACCTCGGGTCCAACAGGATTTGACGAAGACCGATGATCTGATCGCTTCCGCGAGTGAAGAATCGTCGAAATGATTATTGCCCTCATCATCGCCGGCGCCTATGTCATCGGATCTATTCCGGTTGGGATTCTCGTCGGGCGCGGATTGTTCGGCGTCGATCCCCGCACGGTGGGCAGTGGAAATATTGGGGCCGCGAACTCAATGCGCGCGCTCGGTCCGACCGGAGCGGTGCTCGTGCTCATCGGCGACGTCATCAAGGGTTGCGTCCCTACCGCACTCGCGGCGCATTGGCTCGGATACGGAAATTGGGGAGTCGCAGCCGCAGGACTTGCGACGGTGGTCGGACATAATTGGTCGATCTTCTTGGGATTCAAAGGCGGCAAAGGCGTGGCTACCGGATTGGGTGTTCTCGTGGTCTTGTCGTGGCCGGCCACGTTTGTCTGGGCGATCGTGTGGCTTGCAACTGCGGGCATCACCCGCTACTCATCACTGGGGTCGTTGCTCGCCAATGTGTCGGTCCCGATCAGCCTCTGGCTGTTTCGCGCGCCAAGTTGGTACGTTGGCTATGGAGTCATCGCCTTGATCCTCGTGGTTTGGAAGCACGCCGGCAACATTGCGCGACTAGCAACCGGCACAGAATTACGCATTGGCACATCGAAGGAGCACGACCAACAACAATGATTTCATCCAATGATTTTCGTACCGGCGTCACGATTATCGTCGACGGCCAGTTGTGGCAAGTAGTGGATTTTCAGCACGTGAAGCCTGGCAAGGGTTCGGCCTTTGTCCGAACTCGGCTGCGAAACGTCATGCGAGGCAACGTACTCGAGAAAACCTTTCGCGCCGGCGAGATGCTGCAGCGCGCCATCGTCGAGACCCGCGAAATGCAGTATCTGTATGGCACCGGCGACGATTATTGTTTCATGGACAACTCAAACTACGAGCAGATCCATCTTGGGCACGACCTGTTGGGCGATAACGTAGACTTGCTCAAGGAAGGCATGGTCATCAACGTGCAGTTCCATGACGGCAAAGTGATCGCCGCTGAACTTCCCAATCATATCGATCTGGCGGTCGTCGAAACAGATCCCGGCTTCCGCGGCGACACGGCTACCAACGTGCAGAAACCAGCCAAGCTGGAGACGGGGGCGACGATCAATGTGCCGCTGTTTATCAACCCGGGCGATCGAATACGGATCGATACCCGAGATCGCAAATATATTTCCCGCGTGTGATCAAGAGGGGCGATTTTCCAATCGCCCCCTACACTTGGGCGACTTGACAGTCGCCCGCTACAAGTGTTGTTTCCAGCGCCGAGCGAGGTTGGCTTTTTCCCGATGTGAGCGGCTTTTCAGCGATGCTTCGTAGCGCAGAGCTGCGTTCTTGGTAGCAAGCCGTCGTGCGTATGCTAACCTCACTGGCAGCTTGCCACGCAAGATTTTGGAGCCCTTGCCGAGGTTGTGGGCTTTGATGCGCTCGATAGGGTCGCGCGCATAACCGCAATAATAGCTTCCGTCTGCGCAACGCACGAGGTAGACCCAGTGGCTGCGCGTCATGGTCAAATCGCCGGGCTTGGTTCCGCCGCCTTTTCGGAGTCAAGCTGGGCACGCAACTCGATCCAAGGTTTCAGATCATCGATCATGGTGGCGGCTGCTTCGAGCGGCATTGCCTGCTCGCCGTCGCATAACGCGTTGTTCGGATCGGGATGCGCCTCGACCATGATTCCCGTTGCGCCCATGGCAACGCAGGCTCGCGCTAATTCGGGGATGATGTCAGTCCGGCCGGTCGAATGCGAAAGATCGACGATGACCGGCAAATGACTCATGCGAAGCAAGAGCGCGACTCCAGCCAAGTCGAGCATGTTGCGCGTGAGCGGTTCGAAGGAGCGCACGCCACGCTCGCACAGGATCACATTCTCATTGCCTTGCAGCACATACTCGGCGGCCAGCAAGAATTCTTCGATCGTCGCAGACATGCCGCGTTTGACGAGAATGGGCTTTTTCTGTTTGGCAAGTCGCTTGAGCAGCGAAAAATTCTGCATGTTGCGCGCACCGACTTGCAAAATGTCGAGATACGCCGAGGCCATGTCTACCGATTCTGTGTCCATCACCTCAGAGACACACAGCATGCCGTGCTCTGCAGCTGCTTGCGCGAGCAACCGCAGTCCGCTCTCCGCGAGCCCTTGAAATGAGTAGGGAGACGTGCGCGGCTTGAAGGCGCCGCCTCGCAGGATGCGCACACCATGGTCGGCAAGCACAGCCGCGGCGCTGTTGATTTGGCTTGCAGATTCGACACTGCAGGGTCCAGCGATGATGTGGAACCCGGTACTGAGGTTCAGACCACCCACCGTAACGCCTATGCTGATTTCTTTGCGAGCGCTATATCGCGCCATGCTCGTTAATCCTCAAGGGTGCGCCGTTCGCGTTTTCGCGTCTGGTTCTTGCCCCGCTTTCGACTTTCGCAGGACTGGCGCATGAGCGGACTCGACCTTGCGGCCTTCCTCGTGCTCGGGTTCGTGGCTGGAGCGTACGGCACGCTGGTGGGCATCGGCGGCGGTTTGCTCGTGGTGCCCGTCTTGATTTTTGCGCACTATCCACCCAAGGATGCGGCTGGCACCTCGATGGTCGTTGTGCTGGCGAATGCAGCGTCTGGTTCGGTGAGCTACCTTCGTCAAGGCCGCGTGCACTTGCGCGCGGCTTTTGTCTTTGCTCTGGCCGGTATCCCGGGAGCCTTGCTCGGGGGCCTGGTGGATCAGTTCGTGCCGCGACGCCTGTTCAGTCTGCTCTTTGGATTGCTGCTCAGCTTTGTCGCAGTCAGGATCTTTGTCAGCCGAGGAGCGGGCGTCAATGGCAACGCTACGGGCGCACCGACGGCGATTACTTCAGCTTTTTCGGTTCCGATAGCCGCCATCATCGGCTTGCTGGCGGGTTTCGTTGCGAGCGTCTTCGGCGTGGGCGGTGGTTTGATCTTTGTTCCGACGATGGTGTACGTCTTTGGGTTCTTGCCGCATGTCGCCACGGCAACGTCGACCTTCATCATCGCGCTGACCGCTATCTTTGGCACGGCCTCGCACGCATACTATCACGACGTCCGCTGGGGTCCAGCTCTGGCGATCGCCGGCGGCGCGATTGTGGGTGCACAGGTGGGCGCGCGCATCGCGCCGCGCGTTCACCACGCACAGCTGCTACGGCTCTTCGCCATCGCGGTCTTTCTTGCTGCGCTGTGGCTGTTCTACCGCGCCTTGCGCTAACGACGAACCTTAGTTTTTTCCATTCGGGCCGCGCCAGCGTGCGAAGGTTTCGTTGGGAACGCCGAGCGCGTCAAGCGCCTTGCCGACCGTGTGATTGACAATGTCATCAATCGTCTTCGGCATCGTGTACATGCCCGGGATAGGCGGCAAAATCACGGCGCCTATTTCCGCCAACTGCGTCAGCGTGCGCAGGTGCCCAAGGTGCAACGGAGTCTCTCGCACCACGAGGACCAAGCGACGACGTTCTTTGAGGCAGACATCAGCGGCGCGCACGAGCAGGTTATCGTTGAACGAGTACGCGATCGCGGCAGCGGACTTTATGGAACAGGGGATCACAAGCATACCGTCGGTCTTAAACGAGCCGCTGGAAATCGGTGCCGCAACATCGGCAGCGTCATGCACGTGATGTGCTAAGGCTTCGACGGCCGCAACGGAGTACGAGGTTTCAATCACAAGCGTGCGGCGCGCTTGCTCGCTCATCACAAGATGCACGGTCGCGTTGGGCACGTTGCGCAAAGCTTCAAGCGCGCGGATCCCATACAGCGCTCCGCTTGCCCCCGTCATGCCGACGATGTACCGTGCCATGATCACCTGCCCTTAAGCAATTCGATGCACGCTCAATTCGACCCGTGCGCTGAACCCTTGTGGTGAGCAGCGAGCGCACGACACGCGGTATCCGGGCCGGCGACGCCGCACGACCTGCGCGCGACATCGTGGGCACACAAGCAGGTAGCGCCGGCTGCTGCGTTTTGCGCTTTGCACCGGCAAGAAATGGTAGATGCTTGAGAGCCCGACTTCGCGCATCTTTCGCTTGAATGGCGCCCCGTGCCCGTTTGGTAACCCGTGCTCGTGGAGCCATGCGTGCACCATCTCGTGCAGCAGGGTCGCTTCGAGATGCTGAGGGTGTTTGCGCAGCAGCGGTTCCGACAGCTCGATGATCCGGGCTCGGTACGCGATTCGACCTGCGACTGAGGTCAGCCGGCGATTAAAGAGAATGCGGTGCGAGCGCAGCACGCCGCCAAAATGTCGCGCGTTCAAGTGGGCGAAGAGGAGCTGGATATCAGCGGCCGACGGCAGGTCGCGAAGCTCGCGAAGGCCGACCATTTGCAAACGCATGCTCGAGGCGCACTTCGGCCTGCTCGAGCGGTCCCCTTTGCACACAAGGTGCGCGCGGAAAGCGACGACAACTCACCTGTTATGAAAGTCTACATCTCCGCAGATATGGAAGGCGTCGCAGGCATCACTGCAGTCGAGCAAACCGATCCCACAGGTCAACCGGAATACGCGTATTCGTGCCGACTGATGACCGCAGAGGTGCGCGCTGCCTGCGAGGGTGCCTTCGCCGGCGGCGCAACGGAGATCGTGGTCAACGATTCGCACTGGAACATGCGCAACCTCATTCATGAAGAACTGCCGCCGCACGTTCGCTTGATTCGCGGAAGTCTCAAGCCTCTCTCCATGAGTCAGGGATTGGATCCATCGTTCGCGGCCGCTGCATTTGTCGGCTATCATGCGCCCGCCGGCACAGCGGACGCAATACTCGATCACACCTATTCTGGATCCACGGCGTATGACGTGCGAATCAACGGCGAACACTGCAGCGAAGCGCGCGTCAACGCCGCGGTGGCTGGATGTTTTGGCGTACCCGTCATCTTTCTCAGCGGCGACCAAAACGCGTGCGCGGATGCTCGTTCGTTCTTGCCCTGGATTGAAACGGTCGAAGTGAAGCGCGCTATCGGCCGATACGCGGCGAGCTCTCTTTCGCCCGAAGAAGCCCGCAAGGCGATTGCTGCCGGGATGCAACGTGCCATGGCAAAATGCAAGGACAGCAAGCCGATGTCATATGCGTTTGCGAAGCCTGCGGTGCTCGAATTCGTCTTGACAACGACCGCAAAGGCTGACTTGGCGTCACTCCTACCGGGCTGCGAGCGGCTCGATGGCCGCACGGTGCGCTTTAGCCACGAGGATTTCTTGACCGTGTTTCAGGCCTTCCGAGCGATGTTGGTGCTGGGAGGCTCGATAGAATAATCGTTCCACCGCTGAGGTGCGCGAGGCCACAGGAGTGGATCTGAAGGTCCGCTGCTACCTTTGGCTTGTAACGAACGCAGTGGCTGTCATATCCTATGAGCGTGCCGGGCGCCGTAACAGCGGTCCCCCAACAGCGCGACGTCCGGCGGGTAACTCTGCAAGAATCAGGCCCGGTATGCTCACACCGGGCCTGATCATTTTCGCAATGTAGTAGCGCACCTTCAGGTGCGCCCGGCGTTGAGCGGACCTAAAGTCCGATGCTACGTGTCCGCGGCTACGTGACCGGCCGCTTCAGTGGGCTCTGTTTGCGCCGTCTCGGCGGCCGCTTCCGAAGCCGGTTCCCCATTCGTTCCGGCGTGCGTTTCACTTTCAGCAGACTCTTGCGCGCTGGCTGGCTGCTCCGCCTTAGCTTCTGTGGTATCGGTCGTCTTTGGCGCTGCCTCCGCCGCGGGTTCTGTCCCCGGCGCTGGCGGCTGCCAGTCGTAATCTGCACCCGCTAGCCCAAACTGCTCTGGGTTGAGGCCAAGCTTGTGCATCCAATCAAGCGCAAGCAGGTAGTGACGTTTCGTGCGATAGGCAAGCCAACGGCGTCGCAACCCGTCATCTTCATCCACAGCCTCGCGAAAGCGGCGAAAGGCGCCTTTGCCCGAGATGGACGATCGCAAGCGCCCAGCCACGTTGATGTCCTCCACCAAACTGATGAAATCGGACATGATGCCGTAGCGAGTCTCGGTCGTCACAGGGTTGATTTTTCGCAGCTCGGGATTGGTCTGCGCCTGTGCGATCCGCGCGGTCTCTTGATCGCCTAAGTTGTGCATGAAATGTTCGATAGCGCCTGTCTTGATGTTGAAAAAAGCCACGCTGTCAACATCGCCGCCGGTGAGAGCTGTGCCGAGCTCGTCGAGCAGCGGGCTTCGCTTCACTGGCCCAAGGCGAACCTGCCGTGCCGGCTGGCGTGCATGACCTCCATGCGCTTGTTCCAAACCCAGCGCCTTGCGCAGCTCATGCGGATCGAACGCCGGCAGGCCCAAATTGCTCAACCGCACGTGATGGCCAGCAAGCTCGACAAACAGGTCTTCGAGTTTTCTGCGTCCTTGCGGATCGGTTGCGGCTTCCTGGGGTGAGACGCCGTCCAGGTCGGCGAGTGGTCTGCGGATCCATTCCGTCGTGACGTACGCTTCGTTGATGCTTGACTCTGCCATTTGTATCACTCTCTCTCTTTGTGCCCTGTAGCGATGCGCTGTTGGTCACACCGCGGCGTGTTGTTTGCGACCGATCCCTTCGGCAATTTGGACGACGTCGTCCTCGGTGAGGCCGAGGCGGCGCATATTCTCGTAGTATTGCGCGACGATCTCGGAGACCCGTCCTGTTCTCGCTCGCTCTTCGCGAACCCGCTTGACCTCCTCTAAGACTTGCTTGCTCAGGTTGCCGTCGACCGTGATGCCCGCCTTGGCCAGCCGTCCCTCATTTTTTCGCAAGGTCGACTCTATCACCGACAGCCCGCTGTGCTTCCCAAAGACGAATTGCATATGCGCACCGACCAGGGCCGCAGGCACGGCTTCGTACATGCGCGGGTCGATGAGCATGGCGTGGGTATGGATCCCCGATTCGTGCGAAAAGACGTTTGCGCCGATGATGGGCTCGTGCGCTTCGATCGGGAATCCGGACACCGATTCCATGAAGCGGGCCAGCTCCTGAAGCTTGTTATACTGAAAACCGGGGATATCGACGCCATAAAGAACGCGCAGTGCCGTGACGACTTGATGCAGCGGCACGTTGCCCGCACGTTCGCCGTACCCATTGGCCGTGACGGTGAAGGCGCGGAACCCGCACGCGAGCGACGTGATGCAATTGATCGTGCCCAGACCATAGTCGTTGTGGAAATGATTGAGGAGCGTGATCTCCTTGGGCAACGCCGAGACGATGCGCGTGCAGAACCAGCGCGTGGCCTCGGGAGTGAGACAGCCGACGGTATCGGGCCAGGAAGGCCTCGTCCCGCCGGCTTCGATGCCCTTGCGGAAAAGTTCGATGAAATAATCGACGTCGCCGCGGCTGCCGTCCTCGCCGCCAAACTCGACATAGCGGACGCCCTTGCTGCGCGCGTAGCGAATGGCGTCGCACTGCATGCGAATATTCGCCTGGCGATAGAACTCAAGCGGTAAGTCCAGCCACTCGGATTCCGGCTTGCCTTCGCGAGCCAACAGCGTCTTGCCGATCTTGTACTTCATGTGCAGATCGCTGCCCGACGTAAAAATGAAGAACGTGACGTCGCTCGGTTGGACTTTGATTTCTTCCAGCGCGTCCAGCGTCGCGTCGATGTCCTTGGAATTGCTGCGGCACATGACGACGACGTCGAGGTCGGCGCGGATCTCGCCCTTGCGCTTGCCTTGCATGATCAGTTGCAGCGAGCGGCGTTCGTCTTCGGAAACGGCTGGAAATCCAACGTCCATAATGTGGACGCCGATATCAGACAGCCGGCGACAGATTTCGTACTTCTGCTCGGGTGTGTAGGCGATGCCGGGCATTTGCTCGCCGTCGCGCAGGGAGGTATCGTAAATGCGTAATTCGGACGCGGGCGGGAACTTCACGTCGCGCGTGAACTCTCGCGGATCGCGAATGAGCTTTTCGATCGGCTCGCGGAATTCCACGGTTACTCCTTCGGGGCGATTTTCCGATCGCCCCCTACATCAGGGCTGGACGACTATTTCGCCGCGCATCCCAGCAGAATAGTCGAAAAAGCATCCGTAGAGATAGGTTCCGGGCTTCGTCGCGATGATGGGCGACGAATGCGCCCCTGGCGCGAGATCTCCCGTGCTCCATGCCCCCGCGCCGATCTTGCCGCCCGCCTGCAGCGCGTTGTCGGTCCATCGAGGGTTGTCCGGAAACGTCGTTTCCTCGGGAATACCGGTCGCGGTGTGGTGTCGCGTGTCGGCGTTGTGTGAACACAATCGAATCGCCGACATGGATGACGACTCTACCGGGCGAGACTCCCGCATACTGGCCTGCATCAAGCTGCCCCACTTTCACGTAGCGCGTGAGGCTCAAGCTGACGAAGGCCGACTGCGCAGGTTTGGCCGGAGCGGCAAAAACGAGCGCAAGGCAGACGGTCCAAAGGGCGATGCCACACAAAGCCGGGAGGCCTGTGGCGGAGTGGTGTGGGCGAGTAATCTGCGTCATAGTTGTAGCCGTAGCACTGCAATAACGGTAATAGTTGTCGGAACGTTCGCATCGCCCGGGGCGCATACCCGCATCTGTCGCCACCTGGACGTGCGCCCGGCCACACTTTCGGTTTTCCCGCCAAAACGGTAACAGCAAGCCTTCGGGCGGGGTCAAACAAGCGGATAACTCTATCCTTGCGGGTGAGCATCATTTTGAAGTTCGGGCGAATGAGGCAAGCTTGGCGCCGTGCGTCGGTCGACCTTCGTCGACCGACGTCCTCTGATGAGGGCGACAACGGCGAGATACCGGCCATGTGGCTCATGCTCGTGGCGATCGTTCCCGTGTTGTTGTGGTCTGCGGTTAATGCTCCGCATGTCTCGCAAACCTTTGCGAGCTTGCTCGCCGCTGCGGCGCTGTTGGAAATCGGCGCTCCAGATGCGGCCAGGTTTGGCCGGCGGATCATCGGCCCGGCGTTTTGTATCGGCGTGGCCGGCTACGTTCTCTATGGCGCCCCTGTGGCAGTGCTTGTTGGTTGCGTGCGCGGTATCGTGCGCGCGGTGACGCGTCCTTCGACGCGGCTTGGCACCGCGCAAGCGATCTGCTGGGCGATTCTCGCCCCACTCTTTGCGGCGCTCATCGCTTCGTTTGCGGCGAAGCACGCAACGCCTCTTGCGGGCGCCGCTGTGTTTGTGGTCGCGGCGTTCGGTCTTGAAGTTGTCGCTTCACTGCTGCGCTTTGCCGGTCCGGTAGGAACTGCGTCGGCGGATGGGTGGCGCGGCTTCTTCCCGTGGTCGCCTCTCCAGTATGCGGCATTCGGGCTCATCGGCTTTATGGCAGCCGGAGAACTTTCTGCCGGCAGGCTCGGCGTGCTGCTCTTTTTGGCGGCGCCGTTCGCGATCGCGCGGGCCAGCCTCGGGGCAGCGGGTTGGGGCACCGAGCGCTACGTTGCGGCCCTCGAGCGCGAAAACGATTCGCTGCTCAATCGCATGGGGCAGTTCGATCGGGCAAACGGGGATTTGATCGAAGCACTCGCAGTTGCCATCGACGAGCAGGATGGGCTCGAACGGGGCCACACACGGCGCATCTCGCAATTTGCCTCCCGCATGGGATCTGCGCTCGGCATCAATGGTTGGAACCTCGAGATTCTGCGACGTGCTGCGCTGCTGCACGACGTAGGAATACTCGCGCTGCCGGCAGGCGAGCGCGGACCAGCGCATTGCGAACTTGGGTCGAGACTGGTCGCCCGATGGCGAGACGGTCGCACGATCGCGCAAGTCATCGAACAGCATCACGAACGGCCCGATGGAAGCGGATATCCGCGCGGACTGGTTGGCGATCAGATCGTACTGGAGGCACGAATCGTTGCCGTCGCTGAGGCTTTTGTACGAATGACGGCAGGTCCGGCGGCGATGTCGACCCTTGACGCTCTCAATGAAATCACCGCACGAAAAGGTGCCGAGTTCGACCCGCAGGTGGTCGAAACGCTCGCCCAAGCAGTGGAGCCCCGAACAGCCGACGTGCTCCCAATGACCCGCCGCAATCGCTAATTGATTCGCCACCTCTTGTAGGGGGCGATTGGAAAATCGCCCCCTACGTAATCGCGAGGCGGGGGCGCGATGCGATGATCGCCTGCGGGTCAGCCGTATCGAGTAGCGCGAGTACCTGTCGTGCGAAGGTTGCGAGCGCGGCTTGATCGATCGCACACGGAGCGTTTCCTTTATCCTCGAGCCGCCCGATCGCTCGCTCCAGCGTCGTGCGGGCGCCTTTCTTGTTGCCTTTGCTTAGATGATGGAACGCAGCTGCAAGCTGAATAAGGCCTCGTAAGCCGCGGTCGCGGGTTGCGATCCAGCGCGGCTCTAAGGTCTCGTGGGCATCAAAAAAATGCTCGTTATTCCAGCATTCGACAAAGCGCGTAATGTCGGTGGGCGTATTGTTCTTGCCTGAATTTTCTGAGTTCACAATAACGCTCTGCGCGCTGCCGCCAGGGTCGCCTCGATGTCGGCTTCGCTGTGCGACGCCGTCACAAACATCAACTCCATCTGCGATGGCGGCAAGAGGATCCCTTGGTCCAGCATGGCGTGATAGTAGCGCGCGTAGGCCTTCGCATCCGCTTCCTTTGCCTCGAGCATATTGCGATGCGGCATTCCCGGTCGAAACATGAAATCGACCATCGAGCCGCATTGCACGACCGGGTAACGCAGATCGAGCGACTTCAAGAATTGCTGTGAGACCCGCCGCTAGACGCCGCGCCAGGCCTTCGATCTGGACAAAAAACTTCTCATCCGACTCGATGGCATCTAAGAACGCGTGCGCCGCAGCGACGCAAGCCGGGTTTCCTGAAAACGTACCGCCGACAAAGACCGGGCCTTCCGGCGCCAAAGCGGCCATGATGTCCGCTCTGCCCCCAAAAGCGGCAATAGGAAGTCCTCCTCCCAGCATCTTGCCGATGCATGTCAAGTCTGGTCTGATTTGATACGCACCTTGCGCTCCACTCGAGCCAAGGCGAAAACCGGTGATCACCTCGTCGAAGATCAGAAGGGCGCCGATTGCTTGAGTTCGATCCCGCAACGCTTGGAGATAACCAGGTTCGGGCAAGCAAAGGCCCATATTTGCGGCGACCGGCTCGACGATGACCGCGCCGATGTCGTTGCCATGCTGGCGCAGAGCGAGGTCGAGCGCGGGTATGTCGTTGTACGGCACGATGATGACATCGTCGACGACGCCCCCCGTCACACCGGACTCGAGTCGTCGCTGAGGACAGTGATGAGGCGCCGGCGCCGAAGATCATCTCGTCGCTGTGGCCGTGATAGCAGCCCGCGAAGCGAACGATTTTTTCCCTCCGGGTGACCGATCGAGCGACCCGTACGGCGCTCATGCACGCTTCGGTACCCGTTGACACGAAGCGAACCCGCTCCATCGAGGGAAAACGCATGCAGACGCGCTCCGCCAAACGCACCTCTTCAGGGTGGGTTGCGCCAAAGACCGCACCCTTTCGAATCGCCGCATCCACCGCTCGCGCAATGCGGGGGTCTGCGTGGCCGAGCAGGACCGGACCATACGCGCACAGGTAGTCGATGTATTCGCGCCCATCTACGTCGACAACGTGGGCGCCCTTTCCCGAGACGAGAAACGGAGTTGGCTCTCCAACCGGCAAGCCTGCTCGCACAGGCGAGTCGACGCCGCCTGCCAGAACCGCTTTCGCTTTTGCAAAATCATCTGCGTTCATGTGCCCAGGAATGATTTGCCGCATGATTCCCTTGGGTAGGCCGCAACGGCTGAGGTGACCTTCTCGACGCCCTTACGCGCGGGGACTGGGCGACTTTACAGTCGCCCGCTACAAGGTCATTTGCGCCGCAATGACTCTGGTCGCCCACTACGAGCGGGCGCTATACGGAACAAAAAAGCGGAGGCGGCATCCGTGCCTCCTCCGCGTCTGTTTCGCCGGTTCGCCTAGGGACTTTACAGTCGCCAGCTACAAGGCGCTGCGACGTGCGCTCTATGTACCTTGGTCGAGCCAGGCGACGATGTCATACTTGTTGGTGATCGGGAAGCCTGGCGGTGGATTCGCGGCCAAACGCGCGTCGTAGACGTATTGCCGATCAAACCCATGGATCGTGTACCGCCGCTTGAGATACCCATTGCACCGTTGACGTTTTGGATCAAACCGCCGTGGAACGTGAACGTTCCCTCCACGCCGCCGTTGTAGTTCTTGTTCGAGAACGTTCCATCGGTGCAGGGCGGGCATTCTCCAAAGTATCCGGTGAGAATGCTCCGTCGAATTCGTATCCGGTCGTTGTCGTCGAGTTAACGGTGATATCGTTTGCCCAGATCCCAAGCTCGTCGGTGGACGTCGAGCTTTGGTCCTTATACAGGATGCCGGGCGCGCCGCCACCGAGCGTAATGGTGTGGGCGTTATCGGTTGAATAGTCAGGCACGGCGATCGAGAAATCCCCATGGACCGTGCCGCTGTCGATCGTCACGTTGCCATCGTCGAAGATTGCGCCATTTGCCGAAGTTGAACCAGCTTGCGGTTGGCCGGAAAGAACGCCGCGTATACGTAACGTGCAGACGTAACGCAGCCGCTCGTTTGGGTGACGGTCGTGGTCATCCCGGTGAAGTCGATGGCCACGGTGTAATTCGCGCCGATGCCAGCCGCACCGCCCGTTGTTTTGAGCGTCCATACTTCGTTATTTCCGGAGTACGTGCCACAGCTTCCGCTGCAAGGCGTCATGGTGACGTTGCCCTGCATGTACAGCCCGGATTGCAGCGCACCCGCAGGCCCAGCTATTGCGCTATGCCCATTGATGTAGATGCCGTTCGCGCCCGGTGCCGGCAGGGCTACTATCGTGGCTGGAGTTACCGTAGAATGCTTCGCTCGCGTCCACGAGATTCTCTTGGAAAGTCGGCAGCTGCATGGGATTTGTGCCGATCTTGAGCGCTCCTTGTCCACCTGCCCCAGTCACTTGGTTCCAGTCGACGCTGCCGTACGGCACCGATGACTTGCCGGCGCCTTGATAGAAGCTCGGTGTCGTTACCGTATTCACCGTGCTGTTGAAAATTGACGTTCCTGGTGTTTGGTACCAGATGTTCATGGTTCCGCCGTTGTACACGGGGCCGTCAAAATGTTCCCCGCTCACGTAGTAAACGCTGCCGGAGTTGCCCGCGGTGAACTGCTCGAAGTACGAATACGGAGAGCTCTTCACCAAGGCCAAGACTTGACGCTGCTGACCTGAATTGTTCTCGGTACCGGTCGACTTGATCAGGTAGTACACAAGACCACTCGAACTGTTCCACGTGCTCGTGACCGATGCGCTGTACGAGACCGTCGACGGAGCCGGATACGTGTAGTTGATGGGCGATGGAGCAGCGTGCCCTGGACCCGAGGCGGTCTCTTCGATCTGGAGCACCATGTCTTCAACGCCCGCATACGCGCCGTTGAGCGCCTCGGCGCTACGGCTATGAGCACCGACGCTGTCGAGCTCCGCGATCATTTGCGACATGAGACCGCCGATCAACACGAGGAAGATCACGGTCATCAAGAGAGCAGTGATCAGCGCTATACCGCGCTGCGTTCTACGATTTGAGTGGCGCTTCATGGCTTATACCCCAATGCAACTTGCGTGTTGAGATCGTAAATGTTGTAAGCACCTGTGGTCGCTCTCGTCTGAAGGTCAACGTCAAAGAGAGTACCCGATACGGCGCTCACGCTAAAGCCGACGATGTTGCTCGCCAAGATGTCGGTGGTGATCGAAGCAGTCGAACAGTTTGTGTTTTGTACGAGAGATATGGTACGCGTGATGGTCTGACCGACCGGATCGTACGTCAGCGTCACTACATCGTAACACGGGACCGGATTCCCGTTTGAGTCGACCGGTATGGGAGACGCCGTCAAACCGGCACTGCCGTTGTCGACCCGGTAATACTCGATCGACGTGGACGTGCCAGGAGCGGTCGATGGCGGAGGCGCCGTCGGAGTGACAACCATTGGATAGGGAGGCGTGGTGAAATCCGTGACGTCCGGCATGGCCTGACGCATTTCATTTGTAACTTTTGCCATTGAGATACGAGCATTCGCTTCGGCGGTGATGTTCGCGCTCGTGAGACTGTTGTGGTTGAAGACCATCGCGAACTCCACAACCGCGAGCGCCAGCACCAACCCCATGATGGTCATGGAGATGAGCATCTCGACGATCGTGAATCCGCGACGGTTGTTGCGCTGCCGCATCACTGGATAACCGTCGGTTGCGGCGTTGGCGTCGGCGACGGCTTCACCGTTGGTGACGGCTTCACGGTCGGACTCGGCGTCACTGTCGGCGACGGTTTCGGCGTCGGCGACGGTTTCGGCGTCGGGCTCGGCGTCGGCGTCGGACTTGGTGTCGGCGTCGGCGACGGTGTGGGCGACGGTGACACAGGTGGCGGCGTCACGCCAGCCGAGTTCGGCGTTGGATCGTTACGGTTCAGCTGATTGAGCTCAAAAACTTCGGGCGTGCCGGCATTGCTGACGGTGTTGTCCGCCACCCACACGCTCAAGTTCGCAGCATTAGCATCGCCACTTTGCGAGCTGGCGTTCCACATGTACTCGTAGCTGCCGTGCGAAGCGACGTTTGCGAATGGGCCGGTGACGCAGGTGGGCATGGGATGCCAAGTCGGCGACGCGATGTTATCATTGTAGGCTGGCCACGCGTTGCCGCAGGGATCGCTCGTGCCAGGTGCTCCGGACCAACTTCCCCCGATAAGCTCGATGGAAGTGTTCCAGAAATTTGGATCCTGGCGCATGGTATCGAGCAGATAATTTCCCATCGAGATCGTAATCCCGCGATTGTCTGCTGTTTTTTCTGCTTGTGTCGAAGCGATCATATCGCCCGAGACAAAGAGAAATGCGAGCGTCAACACGACGGTCGCGACTAGAACCTCGATGAGGCTCGTGCCGCGTTGACGTTGCGGCGGCTTGGCTGTTTTTGGCATTACAAACAATCTCCGGATTCGCAGTCTGGACACCTAATGTACATGAGACACAGATTAGACTTGTTTTCTTATTAGAAATCATCGGCTCCCTTAGATAAAGAGGAGGTGTGATAGCCAGCACAGAGGAGCAAACGCATGCAATATGATGCGATTGTTGGCATTAAAATGGTGTTCGCGTGTGACACGCGACATGCGACGTCATATGACGAGGTGAGTGTAGCAGCGGACCGTTAGGTCCGCTTCGCGACTCTACTCTTCCGCTGCCCGCAATAAAAAAAGCGGACCCTGAGAGTCCGCCCTTGTCAGAGCCGTGCGATTGGATTCGCGCAAACTATCGACTATGTGCCCATGTCTTCGTAAGCGACAATCTGCAACGCACCGGTGGTCGGGTTGAACGGTGGCGGAGCTGTGGCGAACCGAGAATCGAAGTTGATGACGCGAGCGAAACCAAATTGGTTACCGGCGATCACTTCTCCGACAGCGCCGCGAATATTTTCGACCAGGCTACCGTTGATCAGCAAGACACCCTGGTCTGCTCGAGCCGCATCCCGTTCTTGTGCACCGGACGTTGTTGAAATCTCCGTCGTTCGATGGTTCGCCGGGGTATCCCGCGATGATGGCTGCGTCGATAACGGTGCCTGTGGTTGCGGTCGTCTTGAGCACCACGTCATTACCCCATAACGCCGTCTTGTCGAAGGGCGAAGAGAGGGTATCGTAAAGCAAGTCACCCATGATAGATATGTCGTTGTTCTGAACCTTCGGTAGGGTTCCAACCCGAGTAATCCGGAGTGACGAAAGAGAAATCTCCCTCGAGGGTGGTATTTGCCGTCGGCGTTGTGCCACAGACCAGCTTGCTTGCGGTACAACCTAGTTGTAGATTGCCATCGGCAAAGATGGCGCCGTTCCCCGTGTTTGTGACGCCCGGTCCTGGAGCTCCACATGGCGTGCCGGAGAAAGTGTGAGTGTTGCCAGCATGCGTTACCGTGGTGGAACCGCTACAATCTCCGGTTGTGTTGAAAGCCGCTGTAATTGATGGTGACCGTATACGGTGTATCGCCCCAAGCGGCGCTATTGATGGTCAGGGTGTCGGTATTTCCCGAAACGGTGCTGATAACCGAAGCGGTGTTTGGTGTTGTTCCGAGGTTTATGAAGATGCCGGTCGTATCGGTGGGCACGGTTGTGGTGGCTGCATCCTTACCGCCAGACGTTGAGCCATCGATGTAAACACCAGGGCCGTTGACCCCGCCTGGAACCCGGCGTCGGATAACTGCTACCAGTCGGAAAAGCGCTGCCATCACCTGCCCAAGCTTCGCTCGCGACGTAGACATCGTCAGAGGGCTGCGGCAGAGATAGAGGTGTGTTGTCTATGGAAAAGGCGCCGGCCGCCAAGTGCCATAACACTCGACCAGTCGCCGGTCATGTTGGGGTCGCCTGGTGCAGCCCACACTGGGTGTGTTGAGCGTTTCGACCTGCGCTCCAAAGATCGGCTCGACCGTAGGTCCAGGGGATGGCGCAGGGGTCGCGTACGCAATGCGCATCGGGCCACCGGAATACACAGGCCCATTAAAATGTTGAGAGGACAGATACCAAACAGGGTTGCCGAATTGATTTGATTCGTAATTTGAGAAGCTCGCGAAGTCGGATATTGGCACCGCACGGGCTATTGCGCGCACTGTTCGTTTCGCAAGCTCGAACCCGTTGCTGATAAGTGCCCGTCGAGGTGATCAGATAATAGTTCAAACCATTCGCCGATATCGGCGGGATCGATCGTCGCATGATAGCTCGTGGTCAGAGGGGAGGCGCCGGGCTCTGGGTAGGTATAATCCACGGGCCCTGCCGGTGGCACGTTATTTGCCAAGTCTGTTTGGATTTGTTCCACCATCGCGTGCACGCCAGCATCGGCTGCCGAAAGTGCTTCATTCGAGACGCCTGAGCTCTTGACGCTGTTGATCTCATTTGCCAACTGTGTGAGCAGCGCGCCCGCAAAAACAAGAAATACGAGGAGCAACCCGACGACACCAATGAGCGCCAATCCCCGTTCCGAGCGGGGGCCCGCCTGCGCGACGGTCCAATTGCTATCATTCTTGACCTCCAACGTAGACGGAGTCGTTGAGTGTAAACGAGCAAAGATTGTTGACACAGTGCGAGTTTGGTCCGATCGTTACCGTCAGCGCAAGGTCGTAGCGATTCGTCGAGGATGCAGATGGTGGCGTCACGCCAAAGCTCGTGACGTTGTTGCCGAGGACGATTGGAGGTTCCGCTGGACCGGGACCAGCGAGGGTCATCGGCGCGACGATTTCTTCGAGTACTCCGGGCCTTAATGGGTCGAGTTGTATCGTGACCTGTTCAAACGGCGGACACGGTGCGCCTGGGATTGCATATTTGCTCGGGCACAGGGTTGGTGTGCCCACTAGTCCCCCGGCACTTACTCTATAGAACACGACAAAGGGTGCAGGCGTCGTCCCTGAGATTGGAGACACAACCGGCGCTGGCGATCCCGGTGGAGCATCAACGTAGTCCCAGTAAGCCGCGCGCATATGCGTTTCCACTTTGGACATGATCACGCGCGCTTGTGACTCGGCGTCGGTGTTCACGCGAGTGTGAAGCGTATGATCAACCACAGAGACGAATTCAACCCCGAGCAACGTGAGTATGAGCCCGAAGATAGCCACGACGGTGATCATCTCCACTAGGGTAAAGCCAGAGTTTCGACGGTTGCGCTGATGTTTTCTCATTCAAACGTTCCCGAGGGAACAGGTGTCGGCGACGGTTTAGGTGTTGGCGTTGGCGTCGGTGGCGGAGTTGGCGTCTTCACCGGCGTCGGCGTCGGTTTTGGCGTTGGTGTCGGCTTTGGGGTCGGCGTTGGTGGCTTGGTTGGCGGCGGTGTCGTACTGGGCGCGGTAGGTGTTGAGGTTGCCGGGGGCTCGGTCGGGAAAACTCCAGACGGTGAGGGTTGTGCGTGGATATTCGTGCGCGAGCTGTGCAGCTCGTACACATTGAAGCGGCCGCCTTCTTCAACTTGAACCCAGACGGTCAGCTGCGCGACGTCCTTGTCGCCTGCTTGCTCCTGCGCGTTCCACATGTATTGAAATACGGGAGTGCCGACGAGATCCGGAAACATGCCGGGATTTGCTCCGTTAGGAGTGCACGCTGGCGCTGGATGCCAGGTTGGCGTCAGAATCGTGTCTGTGTACGGAGGATAGTTGTTCCCGCATGGATCCTGTCCACCAGGTCCGCTTGCCCAGTCGTCGCCAGCCGCACCGTTCCAAAATTGTGAGTCGCCACGCATAACCCCTAAGAGATAGTTTGCGGCGTTCATCGATTCTGTTCGCGTTGCCGAAACATTCTCGGCTTGCGAAGACTGAATCAAATCAGCTGTGATAAAAAGGAAAATGATCAGCAGCAGAGCGACTGCAACGAGAATTTCAAGGAGTGTCGTACCCCTATTTTTCTTGGGAAATTTCTGCCGACTCATGCAGCGTAAGCTCCGGCTTATAACGTTTGTCGGGGAGTATACCGGTTGGTCCAGTTCGTGAGCCCGGTCACACGCTCCTTGGGACTGTGATCGACGTCACTTTGTTACATTTCATATGCGAAAAGGGCGACTTTACAGTCGCCCGCTACGGGGTGCGTGGGGCGACTTTACCGTCGCCCGCTACGGGGTGCGCGGAGCGATTTCCAATCGCCGTATATGGGCGACTTTACAGTCGCCCCCTACAGATCAGGGATTATTGCATGGACCAGTCGTAGGCGTTCCAATTTGCGGACTCCGCTGGCGAGGGGGAGAATCCTGAAAACTGCTTCGGCATAACGTCGACGCGGCGTTCGGCGAACATGAACACTGTCGGCGCCTGTTCGCCCAACTCGGTTGAGATAATGTGGTAGTCGCGAATTCTGCGCGCTTGGTCCACGTGCGTCAGCGCATCGACCTCAGCGGCATCCAGCGTGTGGTCGCACCAAAAGAGCGTGTTTTGTCCTTGCGGTGGGAACTGATTGCAACGATACAGCGATGAGTTATCTGGATCAACACCGCTCACCCAACCATAGTACGCGAGTTGATACTTGCCCCCGTTGAGAATGCCACCACTTTGCTTTGAAGCAAAATACAAATTGCCAGGGTAGGTCTTTTGCGTAAGCTCGATGCCGACGGCTTTTGCTTCCTGTTGCATCAGCCCGCCAAGTTTTTCAGCGATGCTTTGGCCGCCCACATAAGAAAGCTGCAATGACAATCTTGTGCCGTTCTTCACGCGGATGCCGTCCAGCCCGACTTTCCACCCATCCTGATCGAGCAGTTGTGCAGCTTTGGCAGGATTGTAGGGGTAAAACGGTTGGTGGTGATCGAGCGCCCAACTAAACACAGATTGGTCCGTGTCGGTTTGCACGAATACATTGTTCGTCGCGTCCGCCGCTATCCGCTCGCGGTCGATGGCGCTTTCGATTGCCCGACGAACGTTGACATCAGCTAGGATCGGGTCTTCGACGTTGAAGTCTATGTGGCCGAAGACGTTCTCAGCGGTAGTCATCACGTTGTAGTCGCTCAGGCCGCGCAACTGGGTAATTTTGCCAGGGTCTGCTCTAAACCACGCGTCGAGCTCGTGGGTCTGCAATAAGGTCACGATTGTGTTCGAATCGGGGACGATGCGGTAGATGATTTTGTTGAGTTTGGGTGGTCCTCGCCAATACAAGGGGTTAGCTTCCAAGGTGATGTGATCCCCATGCACCCACTCGACAAACTTGAATGGTCCCGACCCCACAGGCGTGTTATTCCAGGCCACGTGATTGAGGTCCGGATACTGCTCGAGTAAGTGCGCTGGGAGAATGGAGAATCCGCCCTGCACGCCCATGAAGTACGCGACGATCGGCGCGAACACGTTTTTCATGTGGACAACCACCGTGTAAGCGCCTTTGGCTTCGACGCTTGCAATTTGATCGTAGCCGGCGCGAACCTGAACGTTGTTACGAGGGTTCATGATCGCTCGGTACGTGAAGACGATATCGCGCGACGTGAGCGGCACGCCGTCCTGCCACTTCACGCCCGGGCGCATATGATACGTAATAGTCTTCCCGTCTGCCGAGATCCCACCGTTCGCAAGCGTGGGCACCTCGGTCGCTATCTCGGGGACGAAATTGTCATGATTGTCGACGTTGAAAAAGTACGAGAACATGAGGTAGCTGAGGTCCACCGTCACCACTTGCGTGGAAAGCAGCGTGCTCAAGCTGTCGGGCTCTACGATCTCAGCATAGCGCAGAACGCCTGGAATGGGAGCGGCGCCATTGGGGCGCGCACCACCCGACTGAGTTGACACCTTGGAGCAGCCGCCCAGCGCTAGAACGCATGCAAGCGCCATACAAACGAACGCGCGCGAATAAATTCGCGCGACGACGGGGGCGACTTGACAGTCGCCCGCTACACTTCTCATTGCATTGACCATTCCCAGCTGTTCCAATTGCTCGTCGTGGCCGGAGCAGGAACGAATCCGTGGAAATTGGTTGACGTGATGTAGATTTGTCGTTGGAAGTACAAAATAATGGTTACTGATTGTGACGCAATTTCGGACTGAGTGATGCCGTAGTATTTCGCGCGCTGACCGAGGTCGTACGTCTCCCGTGCCGCTACCTCTGCCTTTTGCAGCGTTGGGTCACACCAGAAAAGATTGTTTTGACCTATCGGCGGAAATTCGTCGCAGCCGTAAATTGACAATTCATCTTCCGGGTCGACCCCGGCCACCCACGCAAAGAACCCGGCATCGTATTTGCCCATTTGCAAGATGCCGCCATTTTGGCCTGGCGCGAAGAAAAGCTCTGCAGGATAGTTCTTGATGCTCGCATCAACGCCGACGGCTTTTAAGTCTTGCTGGACGAGCGACTCGGTCGCCTCACCCGTCGAACCGCCGGCGACCGCCGACAAGTCGAAGGCCAGGCGCTGGCCATTTTTTTGCAAGATGCCATCGGACCCGGGCGTCCATCCAGCCTCGGCGAGCAACGCGCGCGCCTTCGCCGGATCGTATGGGTATTTCATAGCGTTTGGATTGTACGCCCACGAGAGCGGGCTGATCTCCCAGTATGCAACGAGCTGGACGCCATGCGTAACCTTGTCGATGATGTCTTGCCTGTTGATTGCATAGTTTATCGCGCGGCGCACTCGGAGGTCGTGGAAGAGCGGATTCTTCTGATTGAGATCGATGTGAGAATAGATAAATGACGGCTCGAGTTGGACCCGATACTGAGGCTCGAGTTTCTTGATTTCATTATACAGATTAGAAGGCGCGCGGAACCACGCATCGATTTCGTGCGTTTGCAGCTGAACGAGCACCGTCGTGTCCTTGGGAACGAACTTATAAATGATATGCTGGAGCTTTGGCGGCCCGCGCCAGTAAAGAGGGTTCGCATCTAGCTCGATGCGGTCACCATGCAACCAACGTACGAACTTAAAGGGACCCGTTCCCACCGGATTGCTGTTGAACGGCACGTGGTTGATATCTGGATATTTTTCCAACAGATGGGCGGGAAGAACCGGATAGTTTCCGGACTCTGAAAAGAAATTGGCGATTGCCGCCGCATAGGGCCTCTTGAGGTGAAACTTCACCTCATAGTCGCCGACCGCTTCGACGTGATCGAGTTGATCCCAACCGTTGCGCGACTGGAGATTGTTGTTCTTATTGAGGATGGCATTGGTCGTAAAAATCACGTCGTGTGAGGTGAACGGAGCGCCGTCTTGCCACTTGACGCCCTTGCGCAGATGATAGGTAATCGTCAAGCCATCCTTGCTGATGCCGCCGTTTTGAAGCGTGGGCACTTCAACTGCAAGTTCGGGTACCCAATGCAACTTGTCGTCAATATTGAAGAAGAATCCGAATATGAACATGTCGAGATCGGTCGCCACCGCCTGAAGCCGCAGCAGCGGATTGAGTCCGGTGGGTTCTTCAAGGTCGGCATAGCGCAGCGTGCCAGGAATCGTGTGCGAGGCAGCATTCTGGCCGGTCTGCAACCCGACTTTCGTGCATGCGTTCAAGCTCGCGCACGTGCACAGGACCGCGAAGAAAAGCGCGATCCGGCGGTTCAATAGGTCGGGGTGGCTTCGACGACGGTGATGGTACCCGCCATCGTGGGCTGGATGAGGCTATGATACTGGTAGGTGCCCACGAGGGATGCCACCCAAGTCCAGCGACCGCCGTTGGGCGCAATTGGCCCAGAATCGAAAGCGCCTACGGCTGTGGCGGTGTGCGGCTCCGTGTCGTTATTAATGAAGGTGACAAGCGTGCCTTTCGTCACCACCAGATTGCCGGGGTGAAACGACGTACTGTCGATCGTTACTGTGGTTTGGCCTGACTGCGTCTTCGAGCAAGCAAAACCCGAGACAAGTAAAAAGGAAAGGACGCACCCTGCAACAGCAAGAAAGCGCGCGCGCTTCGGCATGAGTCGAGGTTCGTTAGCTTGGCGCGAGCGTTCCTTCCGAATACAGCAAGTTTTGCTGCGCTATCTTGTAGGAGTAGAGCGCAGTCACGTAATTGGATTGTGCGGTTGTGAGCTGCGATTGCGCATTGAGCAGGAGCGGCAACGTCGTCACGCCCGCTTTGAACTGCGCATTCGTGACGTCCAGCACCACGCGGGCTTGGTCGAGCGCCACCTTGGCCGCATTAAGCGATGAACTTGCGGTTAACAGACCTAGGTACGCTTGTTGCACGTTCAGATAGACGTTGAGCTCGGCGGATTTGTAGTTGGCTTCGGCTTGGGCTTCAACGGCCCGTGCTTGATCGGCTTGCGACTTGATGAGGCCGCCCGAATAAATCGGAAACGTGAGGCTTGCTCCCAGTGACCAGCTGGAGGCAAAGTTGCTGCCACTCTGACTCGTGCTGGCGGTACCCGAACTTGCCGTGCCACCAATCACCGGAAAAGCGGCGAGCTTTGCGGCTCGGACGCTGGCCTGCGCTGAGTCGACGCTTGCCTTGGCGGCAGAAAGGTCGGTTCGCTGCAAGAGCGAGGTTGAGATCAGCGCATTGAGATCCGCATTGCCTTGCGTTACGCTTGTATCATCCTGCAGCGACACCGGCGTCGTCGCGGGTAACCCCATGGTTGTCAAGAGCGCGGCAACGTTTTCGGCTTCGCCGTTTTGTGCAGAGGCAAGCGTGAGCTCTGCCTGTGCGACCGGGAGCTGAGCCGTGAGGACGTCGGCTTTCGATGCCACGCCAGCGTGGTATTGCGCCTCGACGAGCTTCTCTTGAACGCGAGCTACAGAGAGCGACTGCAGCGCCGCTTGATACTGGTGGCGAGCTTGCAACGCCGCGTAGTACTGCTCTGCCACCGTCAACAAAACCGTTTGGATATCGCGCAGCAAGGTTAATTTTTCCGAGTCTGTGGTGTAGCGCGCCGCCTGCACTTCTGCGTTGACGCGTCCGCCATCGAGGATTAATTGGCTCAGCGAGACATTGCCGCTGTTCGTAGTCAGCACCGAGGGCTGGCCGGTGCCCGTGAACGCGTTGGTTTTCTGGCGTGTGTATCTGCCAGAAGCGTCAATTAATGGGAGCTCGCCGCTCCGCGCGACGCCGATACCGGCTTGCGATTGATCGACGACCGCCCGCGCAAACGTCAGCTGCGGAGATGAAGCAAGCGCGATTTGCTCGGCTTGACTCAAGTTCAGCGTCGTCGGCACTGCCGTCGGCTGAGCCGCGTTGACGGGCTGCGTCGGCGAAGCCATCGGCACCACCGTGGGTGTCGGTGTGGGCGACGTGGGAGCACCGAAAGCCGCCGTCGCCGTTCCAAGAAATGCTGCGAGAGCCGCGCACAGGAGAGCGGCCGATGTTCTATTCATGCTTTCCTCTATTGGAAGAGAGAGCGCGCCGAATCGGGGAGACTACTGGAGGGCCTGCGACGAAGATGTCGCTTGACCGCTTGCAGAGCTGATGCTTACGAGCGATCCCTCTTTGAGCGTGTCGGGCCGCTGCACGATGATCGTCGTGCCCGGCGCAATGCCCGGGCCGCTGACCTCGGCCTCTGCGTCGGTCTGAAGTCCGCGTCGCACGCTCACCGCTTTGGCCTGCCCGTCGCATTTGCACCCCGATGCGTTCGCCAGTACGTACACCTCGTCGCCGCTTTCGCCCCCAAACACCGCAGCCCTCGGCACGAGAACAACGTCGCGGTGCTGCGCCTTGACAAAACTTGCATTCGCGACCATCCCAGCTTTGAGCAAGAGCGCGGGGTTCGTCAGGACGATGCGGGCGAGATACGAGAGCGTGCCTTGCGTCGTCGCGGAATTGACGGCATCGACCGTTCCATGCCAACTATGTCCCGGTAGAGAATCGACGGTGATATCGACGGACGTTCCCGCGTGAATATAAGGAAGGTTCTCCTCCGGGATGTTCACGTTGACGTACACCGGATCGAGATCGGAGACTTGGACCAGCGGGGTCCCGGGCGCCGCCAGGGTGCCTGGATCGACGCTGCGTTGGGTTAGCACGCCTGAAAAAGGCGCGCGAATGACGGTTTGAGCGAGCTGCGCTTGCGCAAGCTCGACTGCACCTTGAGCTTCCTGAACAGCTGCCGCCGCGTTTCGAATCTCAGATTGCGCAGAGGACGTGGTACCCCCGCCGAGATTCGCATTTTGCGCGCCGACCTGCGCGCTGCGCAGTTGCGCTTGCGCAGCAGCCTCGGCCTGCGCAGCTTGTTCAACGGCCGACTGCGAGACAAAGCCTTGCGCGAAAAGTTGCTTGTTCCGTTGATAATTCGATAGCGCCGTTTGATACGCAACTTGGGCTGAGAGCAAGTTTGCGTTGGCGCTGCTCGACGCGCCGACGTCGCCGCTTTGCACCTGCGCAAGATGTGCGCGCGCCGCGTTGAGGCTGCCAAGGTCTTGTTGTTCTTGGGCCCGCACCGTTGAATCATCGATGCGAACGAGCACTTCGCCTGCGCTCACCTGATCTCCGACATTCGCGCCCACCGAAAGCACCGCGCCGGTGATTGCGGACTGCAGATTGCCTTGCGCCTTGGCTGCGACGATCCCGGTGAGCTCGACGCGCTCGGTAACATCGCCTCGTCTGGCTTTTGCCACGGTCACGGACAACGCTGGCGATGGGCTCGACTGGGGCGCTGCTCCCTTGTTGGCACAGCCCACAATGGTTGCTGACAGACCCGCGGCCATCGCGCACGTCAGGATGGCGGATAGAAAAGCGAGAAAAGCTGTTTTGAGTTTCACGGACCTGCTTACTCTCCTGGCTTGGTAAATGTTACGATAACCCTACAGGTAAACTAGATGACCAAAAAACCCGTAAATTTCGGACTCTGGCTCGTGGTGCTTGGGCTTTTCGCGGTGGCCGGCCTCCTTATACTGCGGGATTACCACGCCTTCCGCCGAGCCGCATTAGCAAGTCCGATTGGCAAGGCCGCACCGGACGCGCCAGTCACAACTCTTACAGGCGACCCCCTCCGGCTGTCATCTTTCCACGGCCAACCGGTGTGGCTCAACTTTTTTGCAACGTGGTGTCCGCCGTGCAAAGCGGAGATGCCGGCGATCGAGCGACATTATCGCCAGTTGCAGGGAGCGCACTTGCAAGTCGTTGGCGTTGATCAGGAAGAGACGCCACAACTCATCGAGAGGTTTGTGAAGCCATTCTCGATCACGTACCCAATCGTTATCGATGAAGGCCCTGCGGCAGCGACCTACAGCGTGTTCGCGCTGCCAACCTCGGTTTTTATCGATGCTCGCGGCATCGTGCGCGCGGTGAAGATTGGGCAGATGTCGCCCGCGGAAATGGACGCTGACCTACGACGTATCCTCTAATTTCGACTCCCCGTTTTGTGATTTTCCATTTTCCAAACCGCCGAGCGCCTTGCCCCGCTGCTCGAGCCAGTTCGCCGCACGCTCTCCCTCTTTCATTTGCGCTTTGATCACGGTTATGTATCTCGGACATTCCGGACCATTGGGCTCGTGACAGAATCCGCGCACGCAAGTTGCGCCGGCATCTTTAAAGAGAACTGGATCTTCGCGTTTGAGAATGCGCAATATGGAAAATGCCATCTCTCGAATTTCCCATTGCGCCATATTGCATGTACGCAGGGTGAGGAATTCATACCACGCGCGCGCGTTGCCCGACACGACGAGCTGGCTCGCCGCCGCGTTGGGCAGGACGAATCGCGCATCCTCGCTTGGCAGTCCGCCTTTCAACAACTCGTTATACGTTTCGCCGATTTCGCGCATCAGGTCATCGAAACGTTTGGACAGTTCCGGCAGGGATGACAGCTTGCGCGGCTTGACGTACGGGAAAGCAGCGTCTTTGAACGCGAGATAGCGCTGACTTTGTTGATCGAATTGCAAGTGGCGATGGCGCACGAGCTGATGGGTCGCTGCCCGGGAAAGGCCGGTCACACCGAAGACATAAATGTTGTGTTCGAGCGTGGAATGATGCCCTGCAGCCCGCACACGTTCGACTGTCGCGAGCATGTCATCCGGCTTGCGCTCCCAGCGCTCGACGATCGCGGAGGGCTCGCTCGCGGAGTAGCACGTCCGCGCCGCAGTCGCCGTCATAGCGGTTGGGTGGGGCGACTTTTCTAGAAGAACTACTTTGACCGTTGTCTCAGGCATGGCACTAACTTGTCTTTTCTGTCTCTCTTCGCGAGGCTCCGCCACTTGATTCTGTAGCACCAAACGCGGGTATAGTTACGTTATATCTTGGATGAAGGCAGAGGGTAAGATACACCTGTTTCGAACATACGTGCGTTTGCCCTCTGGGTTCATTCCCAAGGGTTCTAAGGAGGGAAACCGTTTGAAACACATACATCTCGCGGTGGCCGCGGCGGCGCTGTTCGTCGTTGCATGCATCGCACCAAGCTTCGCTGACAGTTCTGTCAACGTCTCCGGCTCACAGATGAAGGCTTTTTCCGGAACGGTAACATCGGCAACGTCCGGGTTCCAAGTCTCTGACGCCATGATGGATTTTGGCAGTCCGCCGTCTGGCGAAGTGCCCATTCTCTTTAACGATCACCATGTCTATGCCAACCCCGACACGCTGCGACAAGGACGCGTCCTTGCAGCGCTCGTGAAGAACGGGACCATCCTCGTGCCACTGCGCAGCATGTTCGAGCAGATGGGCGCGACCGTTTCTTTCGATGCGGGCAGCAAGTCCGTCACGGCTTCCAAGCCGGGCTCGCAAGTGCAGGTAACGCTCGGCAAGAATGAAGTCGTCATCAACGGCGAGTCACGTCCACTCGACGTACCGCCGATGATGTACAAGGGCGTCATGCTCGTTCCAGTGCGCGTCATTTCCGAAGCACTCGGAGCCTACGTGCAATGGGTGCCCGAGCAGCATGTCTGCGTCGTGCGCTACATACCGCCGACACCGGTTCCAACGGCGGCTCCAACTGCGCCGGCAACACCTGTGCCGACGCCTGCTCCAACAGGAACACCGGCCCCGCTCGGCTTCGTGCAGGGCGGCTATGTCAGTGCCCTCACCGCGAATGAGTTCTCACCGAACAATCACGATTCAACCGCCTACACGGGCGAGGCAGGTCTTTTCCTCGGACAGTGGGCTATCGTCGGCAATGTGCGCAGCGACCAATACCGCACAGCGCACAACGCACAAGATCAAAGCGGCAACCCGGAAACGGGCTTTGCGACAATCGATGGCGGCTTTGCAACCACTCCCGTGTTCCAAGCGCGACAGACCAACGTCGATGGACGGATCGAATACCAAATTCTCAAGCCGCACTTCAACATTGCCGGAAGCTACATTGACTTGTGGACCAACTACGGCTATCCACGGTTAACGGGAGGCGGTTTTGGACTCGACAAGCTGCCTGATTTCCAAAGCGCACTGGGTTGGTACGGATCCATCATGTACTACCCAGCCGTAAAGGGAACGTACGTTGTGCCTTCTGGACCCAACGCTGGCGCGAGCTTCGTTCAGCAATACCAGCTCTACAAGTACGACATCGGCCTGGATTACGGAGCGTCGCACATATACGTCATTGCCGGCTATAACGGCGATCGTTACACTGCAAAATCCGGTGCTCCCATAAACCAGACACATGAAGGTCCGTATCTCGGACTTGGAGTTCGATTCTAGCGCAACACCGCGAAGAGTCGTCAGGCGCCCGATGTATGTCTCGGGCGCCTTTTTTTAAATTTTTATCTTGTCCCCCAGCGCGGTTTATCGCGCTGGGGTGGGAAATTGAGTGCAAAGCGCAAACGAGGGTGCCCATTGGAGCTACGCTAACGAGGAGGAACACGATTTGAAGCGATTCCGTCTCGCGATGCTCGTCGCAGCGACGTTCGTGCTCTCGAGCATCGCGCCGAGTTTTGCCGATGCCATGATGAATTTTGGCAGTCCGCCGTCCGGCGAAGTGCCGATTCTGTTTAACGATCACCATGTCTATGCCAACCCGGACACGCTGCGACAAGGACGCGTTCTTGCAGCACTCGTGAAGAACGGTACGATTCTCGTGCCGCTGCGCAGCATGTTCGAGCAGATGGGCGCGACCGTTTCTTACGACGCGGGCAGCAAGTCCGTCACGGCTTCCAAGCCGGGCTCGCAAGTCCAGGTAACGCTCGGCAAGAGCGAAGTCGTCATCAATGGTGAGTCACGTCCACTCGACGTGCCGCCCATGATGTATAAGGGCGTCTTGCTGGTTCCAGTGCGCGTCATTTCCGAAGCACTCGGAGCCTACGTGCAATGGGTGCCCGAGCAGCATGTCTGCGTCGTGCGCTACATACCACCGACGCCTGTGCCAACGATGGCGCCCACTGCTCTACCGACGACGGTACCAACACCAACAGCGACACCTACTCCCGCACCGCTTGGTTTCATCCAAGGCGCGTATGTCGCCGGCAGAACTGCCAACGAGTATGCTAATAATGTCCACGATCAGAGCGGGTACAACGGCGAAGCGGGATTGTTCTTCGGCCAATGGGCGATCGTCGGGGCCGCTCGCGCGGATCAATACCGCACGTCGCACAACGCACAGGATCAATCCGGTAACCCGGAGACGGGCTTTGCGACAATCGATGGTGGTTTCGCAACGACTCCCGTCTTCTTAGCCCGGCAGACAAATATCGACGGGCGGATTGAATATCAGATCGCGAAGCCCCACATTTATATTGCCGGCAGTTTTCTGACGGTGTACACGAATTACGGTAACCCGCGGCTGACAGGCGGCGGAGGGGGCTTAGAGAAGCTGCCCGATCCAAGCAGTTCGTTTGGCTTTTTCGGCTCGTTCTTCTATTATCCCAACATGCGCGGTACGTATATGGAAGCCGCCGGGCCAAACAACGGCACGTCGTACCTACAAGAATACCAAATACTGACATATAATATCGGGCTGAACTATGGATCAAGAATATACGTCATTGCCGGGTTCAACGGCGATCGCTACACTGCAAAGCAGAACGCGCCGATAAATCAGACGCATGCTGGGCCCTACTTGGGTCTTGGAGTCCGGTTCTAGACGACAAAGGAATAAGGTAGCGGCCGGCTCCCGAACCCGACCGCTACGCGCTAGACTAAAGTCGGCCCACGTTTCTGCATGTCCCTCATTGCGGTCTGGTTTCCAATGGTCTATTGGTGGGAAAAAGGAAAAGGAACGCAAACGATTACTAGTAAGTTTGACCTATCCTGTAGGAGGATTAAACTTGAAGCATTTTCACTTAGCGGTTTTCGCAGCGGCGTTGTTTGCCGTTGCGGGTATTGCGCCAAGCTTCGCTGACAGTTCTGTCAACGTCTTGGCCTCGCAGACGAAGGTTTTCACCGGAACGGTAACTTCGGCAACGTCCGGGTTCCAAGTCTCTGACGCCATGATGAATTTTGGCAGCCCGCCGTCAGGCGAAGTTCCAATTCTATTTAACGATCACCATGTCTATGCCCGCCCTGACACGCTGCGACAAGGACGCGTCCTTGCAGCACTCGTGAAGAACGGGACCATCCTCGTGCCACTGCGCAGCATGTTCGAGCAGATGGGTGCGACCGTTTCTTTCGATGCGGGCAGCAAATCCGTCACGGCTTCCAAGCCGGGCTCGCAAGTCCAAGTAACCCTTGGTAAGAACGAAGTTCTCATCAATGGCGAGTCCCGTCCCCTCGACGTACCGCCGATGATGTACAAGGGCGTCATGCTCGTTCCCGTGCGCGTCATTTCCGAAGCACTCGGAGCCTACGTGCAATGGGTGCCCGAGCAGCATGTCTGCGTCGTGCGCTACATACCGCCGACTCCAGTTCCAACGGCGGCTCCAACCGCGCCTGCGACGCCAGTACCGACTCCCGCTCCGAGCCCGACGCCGAAACCGATCCTTGGATACATCCAAGGCGGCTACACGCAGGGTCGCGTGGCCAACGAGTTTGCGAACAACGTGACCTCGCACGGGCAGGTTGGCTCCGGCGCATATCTGTTTAACCCATTCGCGGTGAAGGTAGACTTCCGCCAAGATCAGTACCAGACGACGAACGTCCCAGGGACGAGCACCACGCTCTTCAACACGATTGATGGTGGACAGGCCGCAACCCCACAGTTCTTAGCGCGCCAGTCGACCATCGACGGCCGGCTTGAGTTCAAGATCATCAATCCGTGGATTAACTTCGGCCTCAGCTACTTGCAAGCGGCAACGAACTACGGCTATCCAGTGCTGAGCGGTCCGGGTGCAGGCCTTGAGAAGCTCCCAGACCTTGGTGCCAATAGCCTTGGTTGGTTTGCCTCCGGCTTCTACTACCCGAACGTAAGAGGCGAGTACACGGTGCAAAGCGGTCCTGCGACCGGTTTGAAGAAAACGCTCGAGTACCAAATCATCAAGTACGATGTTGGTCTTGACTACGTGCTGGGCAGCTCACCCTTCTACATCATGGGTGGATTCAGCGGCGACCGCTTCACGGCAAAACAGAGTTCACCCATCAACGAAACCCACGCAGGTCCGTACGTAGGCCTTGGGTTTAAGTTCTAGCAACCGCACTCGAAAAGAAAAAGCGCTTCCAAACGGGAGCGCTTTTTTTCTTACAATCGTGACGTGCGCGCTCTTTGCTCCAGCCAGCCAAGCCGCAGCTGCAAACGCGTTTCGCATCAGCGCAACGCCGCTGCCTTCCGTCCAAGCGCCCGCGGACGTCTACTTCGGGATGTACCGGTTGAGCAACTTGAGCGTGCGCAACGCAATTCACGACATGAATATCGAAGGCGATTCGCCGCTCGCGTTACCGGGTCAGGTCGAGCGAATCAACGCGGTGCAGTCTGCCCTGTCCGACTGGGAACTCCGGTATCCCCGCGACCCCTGGCTGCCCGACACGATGGCTCGTTTTGCAACCTTTCTGATCGGCAAGCACACGCCGCAGTACGACCGCGTCGCACTTGGGTTTCTTGAGGAGCTCGAAACGCTGTATCCGAACACGCGGTACGCGCGATTTGCCGAGCAAGAACTACAAAACTTTGATGTGTTGCCTGAATTCGATTTGGGCGATGGGCCTGATGTGCGCCGCATGCCGTTGATCTTTGAAAGCATGACGGTCGGCATCGGTGCCAACCTTCGGCGCCACTTCCTCTAAGGAGAGCGATCCTTCGCTACCCGTGCTGGGGCTGCGCTGTTTTGTGCTTCGTGTGCGGCGAGCGCCGACCAGTGTGAACCTTGAAACTGTGTGAAGAGCAACAAGCGGCACCGCTGAGCAGCAGCATCCGCCTGCGCCGTGTGCATGGACCAGAAAACAGCCGACATGTAGTATGCGCGCCCGGCAAGCCATGGATCCTTCGGATATTTGCGCGCCCAATCGTGGAGCGCATCTTCGGCTGACTCGAGCCCTTGATAGTATCGCGCTGCGTGCGACGGATCGTAGCGCACGCGCAGGCTCGTGTCGTGAATTGTATTTTCGATGCCTAAGGGACTCATCTTCTGTTTTCCGAAGTATTCGTCCAACGGTGCAAGGGCTACATGCGTCGCTGCAAAGCCAGCACCCGAACACACAAGGGTGAGCGCGACCACCGCGGAAAGTACGATTCCGAACTTCATGTTTTTTGACCCGACGAGCGGACCTGAAGACCCGCTGCTCCATGGCGGACCTGTGGGTCCGCTGCTACGTTTAAGTATATGAGGGCGGCAGCAACTGCACGAGTGCGGGGCGTCACGCTTCGCGTTGCTTGCGCCCAGCTTCGTGCGCGATCGGTCGAGCACGCGCGCGAGGCGCTCGCCGACATCATCGCTGCCATGCGCAAGGCCCGGCGCAACGAAGCTTCGCTTTTCGTCCTTCCGGAATGCAGTTATCCAGGCTATGTCTTACTCGATGCGCATCCATATCGCCATACCATACCATCGGACGCAGAAGCGCTCAGCATAATCTCGCGAGAGGCTCGCCGCGCAAAAGCCGCCGTCGTGGTTGGCATCGCGCGCACGCAGCCGGATGGGAGTTTGCGAAACGAGGCGGTGCTGATCGACGCCGCAGGCAACGAAATTGGCTCGTACGCAAAAGCACGGCTTTGGAATTTCGACCAGCGCTGGTTTCGCGCGGGCCGCGATGTTCCGGTCTTTGAAACCGCGTTCGGCCGCATCGGTATGATGATTTGCGCTGACGGCCGCAATCCGGAAATCGCTCGCACGCTCGCGGCCAAAGGCGCATGGCTCGTAGCTGACCCAACGGCATGGGTCGGCTTTGGGCCATCGCACGCGCAGATCCGCAACGTGCAGGCCGACTACATGCTGCGCGTGCGCGCACTGGAAAATGGCATTTGGATTGCAGCCGCCGACAAGTGCGGCTCGGAGCTCGGCGCGGTGCACTACGCCGGTGACAGTCAAATCGTCGCGCCAGACGGCTCGGTCATTGCGCGCGCTGTACCCGACCAGCCGCAGTTTATAACCGCCGACGTCAAGAGAACCAAGCCTGCGCCATACGTTTCATTCTTGTCCGCCGCCGATCGCGCAGCGCTGCGCCTGCGTCCGCGCAAGAATGGACGCTTGCACCGCGTTCCCCCTCGGCTTTGGATCGCGATGTATCAAAGTGCGGCCCGTAAGCGTGACGACCAGCGTGCGCTCGAGGCGCTTGCCGCGCAAACAGTGAGTGCGGTGATTCGCACCGGAGACTCAACCGCCGCTATGACGCGAGCACTCGATCGGGCCCGTGGACTCCACTTTGAGATTCTCACCGGTGAAGCAATGGTTGCCCCAGAGCCTGCGCGCGCTGCAGCGTTGCGCGGCGCCGATCTACTCCTGTGGCGCTTGCCGCCGAAGGAGTTGCCGGTTATCGACATTGCGCGAACCCGTGCTGTCGAAAATCGCGTCTACGTTGCGGTGTGCAGCCACTCGGATCACGCCGCGCCAGCCTGCATGGTTCATCCCGATGGTTCCATCGTAGGAAGTGCGCTCGCGGGTTTGCCAAGCGGATTCGTGGCTGTCGTCGACACGATCGCCGCGCGGCGCAAAGAGGTCGTGCCTGGCACGCAGACGTTCGCCGACCGACTGCCGAATGCGTACCGCTGGCTCGATCGCGCCACGGGAGCAGTCGTCTCGTGAAGAAAACGCTTGTCGCCTGTTTCATCCTTGTGCTCGCGGGGGGCGGCGGCCTCATGTGCAGCTCCAGCCGAGGCAACGCCGTGGATTTTTCCCCGCGCATCTCAATCTTGCCGAAAAGCGCAAAGGTTTTTGCCGGCAACAGTCTCCAGTTCCATACAATGCTGATCGGCGAACGTGCGCCTTCGAACGTTCGCTGGTCTGTCGTAGGTCCCGGATCCATCGACAATAACGGCCTTTACCGTGCAGTTGATGTGCCGACATCGGCAGATATCGTCGCGACCACTGGAAACGGGATCGCAGATTCGGCCTCCGTCAGCATCGTGAGTCCGCCTGTTGGAGACGAGCCGCTCGTGCTCTCCACCTGCTACTCAGACGGTACGGTTAACGTCAACAGCGCCCGCAACTTCTCGCTTTCTGGCGCTCTCAGCGTCGGTGGAAGAGCAGCCGGCATCGCGGTCGACTCAAGCTCCAAGCGCGGCGTCTTTGCCGTCGAATCGCAAATCGTGGCGATCGACTTGCGCAGCATGCACTGGCGTGTTTCCGCGCCGTTACCCGGCGTTCGATTCTCCGAAATAGCGCGTTTGGCGTGGGGCTACGTCGCCGCAACAGACAATAATGCTGACGCCGGGCATCCAGGCGTCCGCATTTACCGGATTAACCCGCAGGGCGTGCCCGTGCTCGTCTCTTCTGTCGTGGCCGGAGAAACCCCAGAAGGCATTGCGGCATCTCCTGACGGTCGCGGCTTTTACGTTTCCAATATCAACGGCAATTCTCTCATGCGCTTTGCAGTCAATGCGATCGGCCGGACAACGTTGATCGCCACTGCCAAAACCGCTGCTCGGCCGTTCGGCATTGCTCTTGATCCGCTGAGCCACGAGGTGTTTGTTGCGGATAATGACACGAGCGTCGTCAACGGTGCTCGTGCTCGCCCAGGCCTCGAGCGTTTTGATAGTCGCACGCTGCGTCGCATTGGCGGCATGATAAGCACCGGATCGAAGTCGTCGTTGCCGCTCGGCGTCGCCGTTGATTCGACGGCCGCAAGACTCTTCGTCACGAACGAAGGAGCTGGCGACGTCGCAGTGTTTGCTCTTCCGCAGATGCGTCGCGTCGCCACCTTGGCAACGGGGCTGACGCCGTGGTTACCAACCTTTGATCCCGCAAATCACCGGCTGTACGTTCCAAATGCGCGCGCGGATAGCGTCAGCGTTTACAACACCCAGACGCTTCGTTCCGTGGTGCCCAACTTCGCGACGTGCTCGTACCCTACGTCGGTGGCGGTGTTTGACGCCATCCCCCGGAGGTAAATGATGCGTGCACTTTTCGCCGCTCGTTTGGGCGGCGACAACCCGCTTGCGAACATCGAAATTGGGGAGCGGCCGACACCTTCGCCCAAAACCGGCGAGGTACGTGTGCGCATGCGCGTGGCAACCCTCAACCGCCACGATCTCTTTACCCTGCGCGGCGTGGTTGGTTACCCGATCACCCCACCGAGAATTTTGGGATGCGATGGTTATGGGGTGGTCGACGCCTACGGACCCGATCGTCCACCTGGAACGCCTGATATCGGCGCCGAGGTTATTCTATACCCGCTTCGTTTTTGCGGCCACTGCGCCGGATGCGCGGGAGGCGACCCGATGCTCTGCCGCACCTTCACGCTGCTCAGCGATGGCGACCTGGAGGGGTCGTTTGCCCAATACGTCGTGTTGCCGGCGTTGCACGTCGTCCCGAAACCCAAAGCGTTAAGCGGTGCGCAAGCAGCGGCATTGTGCGTCACCTTTCTCACCGCGTACCGGATGTTATTCGTGAAAGCCCGTCTGCGGCCGGGCGACTCTGTGCTCGTCGTCGGCGCGGGTGGCGGTCTTGGAACGGCTGCGATTCAGCTCGCCTCCGCGGCGGGTCTCTTGGTTTATGCCTCGTCGACGTCTGAGAAAAAACTCGAGCAGGCCTTGCATTTGGGAGCCACGCAGACCGTGCTCGCTGGGCGCGAGGCAGCGAAAGCGATCGCTGCCCTTACTGGAGGCGAGGGCGTGGATGCGGTTATGGAATCGGTTGGCGAGGCGACGTGGGGAACGAGCATTCGCGCGGTTCGTTTGGGTGGCACAATTGTCGTTGCGGGCGCCACAACAGGGCCAAATCCGCCGGCGAACCTTTCTCGCGTGTTCTGGCATCAACTGCGCATCATTGGCTCGACGATGGGGTCGCTGCCTGAGTTCCTCTCGCTCATCCGTTTCGTCGAAAGCAAGAAGATACAGCCATTAATCGACTCGTCCTATCCGCTCGCGGAAGGTCGCGCTGCCTTCGAGCGATTGGAGAGCAATGAGCACCGCGGCAAAATAGCGCTCGAGATCTAATCGCAGAACTCGAGCGCCGCTAAGATTTGCTCGCGTGAGGGCACCCCGCTCACCGCTCCGCCTCGGCGGTAGATTCGACAGGTCAACCCGAAGCAGCAAGAGCCTGCGCCTGGTTCAACGTCGCGCCCGTTGACGCGGACAGTCGGGGAACCCAAAAATTCGAGCTCACGTGCTTGCGTGGGTGTTTGCACTTCTGTGATATGAATGTCCGCGCGCAGACCAGTCTCTACAAGTGCATCGGTGACGATTCTAAGGGCCTCGGCGGCATTGGGGCAGCCTTCCACACTCAGGAGTTCCACCACGATCCGACGCCCGGCCTGGTTAAGCATTGACATATTGTAATCTAATGATATATCATCAGTCAATGATTCGAACCTCCAGCACCACAAAAAACGCACCGAGACCGGCAGCGCCCGAAGGCGTCCACTCGAAGTTCTTTCAGGGCCTCGCCGATCCGACCCGTTTGAAAATCGTGCGCATGCTGCTCGAGCGACCCCACAATGTCGGCCAGCTCGTGGTCCGACTCGGAATTAGTCAGAGCAACGTGAGTAACCACCTCGCGTGTCTCAAATGGTGCGGCTACGTCACCAGTCAGAGAAGCGGCCGATCTGTCGTCTACACAATCTCCGACCCGCGCGTGCGCAACTTGTTGGAGATCGCGTACTCCGTTGTCGCGGACAATGCCCAACGACTCGCGTTGTGCAGCCGCATATCGCCACCACCGCGCAAAGCGCAGCATGGCAAGCAAAGATAGACCGGCACCACGCACCGCCGGCGCAGCCGGCGCGGCGTCGGCCAGCATCGGCACCGTCATCGCCGCAACCCTTGGAGCCGCGTGCTGCAGCGGGCCACTTTTGGGTCCGCTCTTGGTCGCCGTGTTGGGGGCCAGCGGTGCCGCAGCATTTGCCGGGATAAAGCCGTATACGCCTTACTTATTCGGTCTTTCATTCGTGATGCTGGCGGCAAGTTTTTGGATCTTCTATCGACCGTCAGGCGCGTGCGCTTCACCGTCTCGCGGACCGGTGAAGCTTTTCTCCAGAAGCGGAGTCTCGGTGCTGTTGTGGGTCGCTGCGACGGTCTGGATCACTTCAGCGCTCTTTTCGGCCTTTTCCGTAACCCGGCCATAGAATCGCAAAGAGTCATGCGAAGACGATCTTTTTCCTGGGGGTTGCTTGCGGCATGGTTGACATCGTGTCAGAGCCGCGGTAAGCAGATCTCGTACGCGGTGCTCGACCGCCAGTCGACACAATTGAAGCATGCGTTCAATGCCGACCGCGGCAAAGTGCGCGTGCTCATGCTCGTGAGCCCTACCTGACCATTTTGCCTTCGGGGTGCTTCCGAAGTTGAGAAGCAGTTGCTTCAAAAAAATTCAGACTCACGCCTTGCGGCGTACGTCGTGTGGGTGCCGGAACTCGCTGCACAAGAAAAAAATGTTGGGCCGGCGACGACCCTCGTTTCCGATCCGAGGGCACGACAGTTTTGGGATCCGGACGAAGTCGTCGGCGGCGAGTATGGTCGCGTGCTCGGGATTCACTTTCCCGCGTGGGATGTGTACCTGTTGTTTGAGCCGCAGACAATCTGGCAAGGCGATACCGCGCCAAAACCGTTTTTCTGGATGCACCAACTCGGCGGGGTCAGCAGCGCACCCAGACTGGATCCGGACGAATTTGCCCGGCGGACCTTTGAACTTCTCAGATCTGCCACTGCCACGAATTCCAAAAGTCGCTGACGGCCGGAACGGGTTTGAAGTTCACAAGATCGGTGTTGACCACATCGATGGTCGAGCGCCACACGATGGTGTGAAACGGTAGGACTGCATGAATGCGCTGCTGGATGAGGACATAGTACGGCCGGCGCGCACCTCGAGCATACTGCAGTTGTCCGGCTTTCTGCCATGCTCCGATTTGCGGGTCGGCATAGAACGTATAGTTTTCACCCTTCGGGGGAATCTCGTCAGGCCCCAAGGTCACCGTGTCGTCTGGATCCGGATACGTGAGGGTCCAAGCATACAGCGATAGATCGAAATTCCCGTGGGCGAGCACCCCGCCGCCACCGTAGGTCGCGAAGAGCAAATTGGCCGGGTAGTTGTGGATGTCGACGGTGATGCCGACGTCGTGAAGATTCTGCTGGATCAACTCCTCGGCTTTTTCCCTCGAGGTCACGCCGGCGACAGTCGCAATATCAATTCGCAGCGGTTGACCGTTACGGGCGAGCATGCCGCTCGCATCGGGAGTCCAGCCTGCAGAGCGGAGCAGCGCTCGGGCTTTTGCAAGATCGTGTGGATACGGCAAGATGCTTGGGTCGTACGCCCACGAGAAGGGCGGCGTATCGCCGATTCCAGGTTCGTCCAGACCAAAGTACACGTGACTTGCGAGCGCTTGCCAATCGATGGCGTAGGCGGCGGCTTGTCGCAAGCGGACATCGTTGAAAGGCGGGCGTGCGGTGTTGAAATCGATGTGCTCGTAGGTCATGCTCGGCACGTGCGTGACCCGATAACCCGCGAGCCGGTGTAAGGTCGCATACTGGACCTCAGGCGCGTCGTAGTAGAGGTCGATATCGTGCCCGAGGACATCCGTCAAGAGCGTATTTTGACTTGGGATGATGCGGTAGAGCACTTCATGTAACTTCGGCGGCCCGCGCCAATACAGGGGATTCGCTCGCAGCGTGAGCAGCGTTCCCGGCTCCCAACTCGCCACCACAAATGGGCCGCTGCCGATAGGTTTGGTGTTGAACGGAATCCGGTTGAGGTCCGAATACTGTCCAAGCAGATGCCTCGGAAGGATGGAGCCGACGACGCCGTTACGCATGAAAGCCTCGACGAACACCGCGAGCGGTGCTTTGAGATGGACGACGATCGTTGCCTCGTCTGGGGTGTCGATTGAAGTCACTTGGTCGTAGGGGTAGCGGTACGCGAGGTTGTTGTTGGGGTTCATGATTTGCTGCCAAGTGTACTTGACGTCGGCCGACGTTAGGGGCGCGCCATCCGAGAACTTTACGCCACGCCGGAGGTGATAGGTAATGGTCTTACCGTCTTTGCTGATCCCGCCATTGGTCTGCGTGGGCACCTCGAGCGCAACATCTGGCACCGGGTTGGCATGATCGTCGTAATCGATCAGCCCAGAAAAAATCATTTGCGAGACGTCAGACACGAACAGCTGCGTGGAAAGCAATGGATTGAGGCTGTCGAGATCTTCGTACGAGCCCACGCGCAAAACGCCGTGAATGGTCCAAGGATTCGCCGCATGACCAGACCCTATGCTCGTCTGAACTTTGGTGCAGCCCGTAACGAGCAGCGCCACCACGAGACCGAAAACAGGTAGCGTCGCGAATGTATTCGCGTTAATCCCTGGGGATGAGGCGCGCCAGTGCGAAGCTTTGAGCTTCGATGCGCATGGCAATATCCCGGAAGTCCTTACCGTCTGCATTTTCGCCTTCTATCCAACGGTTCAAGCTGGCGTTGAAGATGTGCGCCTGGTAGTGTCGTTGCTCGTCGATCATCCTGCCGAGCGAGAGCGGAAAGGTGTAGGCGACGTCGAGCGTACTGCCCACGCAGATCAGCAACTCCTTGCCCCGCCGCAGTCCCATCGCCACCATGTCGGGGTCAAGGCGGTCGATGAGCTCGCTGACATCCTCGTCGAAGATTTCGAGTTCGCCGTCAACGTCGAGACGCCCGTCGGAAAAAACTCGAAATCGGTCGCCACTGCGCATGACGAAATAGCTATAGTATCGCCCGCCCAGAGGAAGACACCTGACGCCAAGCCACTGCCAGCCTGAAGGCATGAGCGGGGCCACGCGCAAACGCGCGGGAGCCTCCGCTAAGCCCAGACCGCACGCTCCTTCAATCGCCGCCCAGAGGTAGCGAGGCGGCTCCCATGGAGAAAGCCGCATGCCGCGATTGACGAGCGATTCGCCGTCGAACCATTCGGAAAACTGTCCGGGCACCGTGTTGAAGATCTTCGGATCACGAAGATATTGCGCGTAGCCTTGCCTCAAGTTTCGCGCCATCGTGTCCGGATAAATCTTGGCAGCCGCGAAGGCATACCAAAAAGAAAGACCCGGCCATACCCCGCCGATCAATCCGACGTCTCGATAGGGCGTGTAGTCAGGCGAAAGCCGCGAGACTGTGCGCAATCCCGCTTCTGTCTGGAAATCCGGCGTGTTGAGGCGGCTGATGATACGGTAACTGACAGCTGGCGGCGCGACGCCAAACATGACGGGAAAGACTTCGTCGCCCGTCACGTCAGCATGCGCCTCACCAGACGTGTCAATATTCAACAGGTACATGCCATTGCGCGGATTGAGTAAATGTTCGTTGATTGCATCCTTGAGAACGCGCGCTCCCCCAGCATAGCGCCCCGCAATTTCTTCGTATTCCTCGCGCCGCCCCGAGACGCCCGCCAGCGCGTGGGCGAGCTCTTCCATCACCGAAAGTGCCCTATAACATTCCGAATTGATTTCCGTCACCGCGCCATTAATCCTCAGATGCGCAATGATGTTGCGCCAACCGGCGATGCCATAGACCTCCTCGCCGGTTGCGGTGCAGATGACCAGTCCGCGATCGTCGCGTTGCGACAGGATATAATCTGCTGCGCGGGAGATGGCCGGCCATACTGCCTTCAGGAACTCTACGTCGCCCGATGTTACGTAATGATGAGAGCAGGCGAGGATGAAGAGCGGTGTATCGTCATTGATGTTGAGTCCGTAGTCTTGGATATCGCCAGTGACGGCATTGTAATACTCCGGCATCTTACCGGACGGGTACTGCGTGAGAGCGAAACGCAGGAGCATGGCTTTGGAGATATCCGGGTCCAAGAAGTCGCACCCGAACGTGAACCACGCAAGATCGCGTCCCACAAGGTTCGGTGAGGAACCAGGGCTATTCGTGAACCCCACTCCTTGCGGGTAACGCGCCAACACCCGCAGCATGTTGACTTTGGCCCAATACGCCCCGTCGTTGATCGTTTTCTCCGGCGTAATGATCTGCGCGGCCGACAGCGCCCTGTCGTAGTAGTGGTTGGTGCGGTGCAACGCGCCGTCCACGTCCTGCGCGGCCTCATAGATAGCCCGTGCGGACGCTTCGCCCAGCTCTGAGAACACCTCAAAGAAGACCATTCGTTCGGTCTTACCGGGCCCCACCGAAATAACCGCGCCGAGCGCCGCGATAACGTCGCCTGTTCCCGTCGTGTCTTTGGTCAACTGCGGCACGTTCAGCGGATCGTATGACTCCGCCGCGTGCTGAACCGTTTGATAGCCATGGGGTTTCACGTTCGTGCCGAAAATCCGTACCCAGTCCGGCTTAGACTTGTTGAAGGCGATGAGACCCCGCAGTTTTGCGTCATACGTTGCCACGATGTCTTTGGTCGTGGTACCCGCGAGCTTCGCGTACGCGCTTACGGTCAGATCCCACTTTTCGGATCCGGCATTCAAAAAGTCCACGACAAAGTAGGCCACTGCTGGATCATCAAGACCGGTTCGCGGAACGAAGATCGTTTCCGTGACGAAAAGTTTGTTCGGCAACTCGAAGCGATGGCGCTGGTACCCGGGATGGAACTCAAACTTTCCCGGGCTGACAGGCGCCAAGATGACATGGCCTGTTTCCTGGCCGAGGCGCTCCTCGGGCGTTCGATCTTCGAGTTCCAATCCGACGAGGACCCGATGGTTGGAGCTCCCATACGTCACGACGGTCGACCAGAAGACGTCTTGATCCAGCTTGAGAGAGTACATCTTCTGAATCGCTCCCGTCGCCTTGCCCACGATCCAGGCGTTCGTATTGCCGAGTGACGCTCCCACGATTACGCGATCGTCGCGTACTTCGTAAGAACCGTCGGGCATTCGCTGGACGACGGAAACCAAATCGATCATGTGGCCGTCTGCAACAGGCTCTGCCGCGTGACAACGGTGAGAAAGCCCAAAAGTCCAAAGCTGGTCATGCAGATCCCGACCACAAACATGAAGTTGTCGGGCGTCGGGGCCATTGAAACGACCGGGTATGTGCCCAAGGTGAAGACCAGATCCACGCCTGCGTGCTTGAGCTCTCGGCCGCTCACAGAAACTCCCCGGAAGAGCGCTCCGCCGTTTTCTTCATCGATTTCCAGCTGCACGAACGGGATGTCGATGCCGCGCTGGGGCAATCCTGGGTAGTACTTCACGCTGACTTCTCGATGCAGCGCGGGCACTTCAAAACTGTCGATCGGCAGACCATCGGTATCGAGCTGCGGGAACAGCAAAACGGGAGAAACGAAAGCAATGCCGTTGCGTTGCGTCACGGTCTGTCCAACATGCGCCGCCGACCACGCGGAAACGTACGCGGCTGGCCAGCGCTGCGCGGTGAGCACGTACGAGCGAATTCGCATTTCGCTACCAATCGCAAGATTCTCGCGGCGGCCACCAATGAGAACCGTAACCGAATCCGGCGGCCTTGCAGCAAGCGAACTTGCGCTGACTTCCGGAAAGGCGATGGCAAGTTGAGCGCTATGCGGAGGGCGGTACACTTGACCCGGCGCGCCACCGATCCGCTGCGGCGGCCCGACCAGAAGTTCCGCAGCGACGAATGCGATGGAGATCACAAATCCGCCGATTGCGCCGAGCGCTGCAAAGCCCTCTTCGGCGCGAACCGGTCGTACGCTCGATGCGACATTGGCTAAAAGAAACAGTCCAACCAGAGCCACGACCAGTGTCAGCTCCCATTTGTGAAGCCTCATGTCGTAAGGGTTTTGTCGCGCAATCGCAGCCAGCGCACAGAGCGCGATGGCGAGGCAAAGAGACCAAACGGTAGCGCGCATGTCTTCGGGCGTTTCGAACAAACGTGTGCACACCCTGCGCGAAGTGCGCTGTAACAAGGACTAACCCACGCAGTCCTATGTGCGGCGCATGCCATTGCAGAGGGGTTCTATCCGATGTCAACGTGTGCATTTTGTGGTTCTCAAGCTCGGTTGGGCCGAAACTTTCTCGCCCACCGTGTTTCAACTTTAAGACTCCGTACGGTGAAGGTTTGCGAACGCTGCCTCGATCAGGCGCGGGATGCCGGCTATCAAGTCGCCGAGCGCGAGCCAGCGGTATCGCCTGCCGGACAACACGCGGTTTTCAGCCGTCCCATATAGGGCCCGAGAATTCTCTGTGTCGCGAATAAATTCGCGACACTACACTCCATCTGCAAAATCCGCGACACTACGTTTCCCAATACCTTTCTTCTCTCCATGGATCTGCATCGTTGTTATAGCCACGGGTTTCCCAAAAACCCGGGCGGTCTTCGCGTAAAAATTCAACGCCCGTGCACCACTTTGTGCTCTTCCAAAAATACCGCGACGGCACAAACATGCGCACCGGTCCACCATGAATTGGTTCCAGAGGCTTCCCTTCGTAGGTGTGCGCGAGCAAGACGTCGTCAGCGTCTGCCACTGACAGCGGCAGATTGGCGCTGTAGGCATTTGCTCCATGGGTCAGGACGAATCGGACGCTCGCCTGCACGCCTGCTACCTGCGCCAGATGCCGAAATGGTACTCCGCTCCAGGTTGTGTCGAATTTCGACCAGCGCGTGACGCAGTGAATGTCGGCTTTGACTGTTCGCGTGGGCAATGCGGTGAATTGTTCCCAGGTGAATTCTTGCGGCCGGTCCACCTCGCCGAAGACGCGAAACCGCCACTTCTTTGGATCGAAGGGTGGCACATCGCCGACATGGAGCACGGGAAAGTCCCGCGCCATGTACTGGCCGGGGGGCAAGCGCTCCGCAAACTGCTCGTTTGATTTGATCGACACGCTGAGCGTTTCCTAAAGCGACGCCAGTGCGTGCCTTGCTCGCTTGAACTCGTCGACTATTTGACGAGCTGACGCGCAAGGGTCGGACGAGTTGGAAATCCAGCGCAAAACAGAGACACCGGTTGCACCCGCGGCGACAACGTTCGCAATATTGCTCGGATCCAACCCCCCGATGGCAAAAAACGGCTGAGATGCATGCATCGCAGCGAAACGCACGAGCTCGAGTCCAACGGCGGGGCGTCCTTGCTTCGTCGGCGTCTCATGCACGGGACCAACGCCGATGTAGTCAATATCCAAGTAGGCGGCCCGCTTGATCTGTTCCTCAGAGTGGGTTGACAACCCAATGAGGAGCTGGTCACCCACGAGCTGGCGTACCGTCTGCACCGGGAGATCATCTTGTCCAACGTGGACGCCGTCTGCGCCGCAGCCGAGCGCAATGTCGACACGATCATTCACGATGAATGGAACCTGCAAAGCGCGGCACGTAGCCGAGCAGCGCCGCGCAACGTCGAAGAGGCGCGCGTCGTCGAGTGTTCTGTCGCGTAGCTGAACCATGCCGACGCCGCCCGCCACCGCTGCCGAAAGAAATTTCTCGATCGGCTCCACTCGGGGCGACGCATCCGTGACGAGATACAGCCGAACCGCTTCGAGGATTGCGCGTTTGGTTTGACGCGGTTCGTTCAACCGCCGCCCACCATCTGCGCGATTTCAAGCGTGTCGCCGGCTTGCAAGATGGTTTTTGCAAAGCGATCGCGACGCAACGGCGCGCCGTTGTGTTCGAGCACGATGCGCTCGGCGACCAAATCATTTTGGGTGAGGAATTCCAGCACCGTCATTCCGACGGCCGCGCGGCGCGACTTGCCGTTTGCAGTCACCGTCATGATCCCGCCCACGTCTGTAGGGGGCGATCGACAAATCGCCCCTTGTCGGTCAGGTCCTGTTCCCAATCTTTGAACACTGGATCGTAGCCAAGCTCTGCAATCCGGCGTGCAACCTGTTCGGGCGTTCGGGTGTCTTCCAGGTGAAATTGTTCGCCGGCAGCGCCCGGCGTTGTGTAGCCGCCCGGTTCGGTGCTCGACCCGGCACTCATCTGGGTCACCCCTAGCGCAACGAGGCGATCGCGCAGCACGGCGGGCTCCCTAGTGGAAAGGACGATACCGGCTGCGGGCAAGGCAATGCGGATCGCACAAATCAGCTGGACCAATTCTGCATCACTCACAGGTTGAGGAGGGGCGAAACCTCCGGCGGCAGGGTTGATGCGGGGAAATGAGACGTTGATCTGGGCCCGCCAGCAATGCCGGTAGAGATATCGCGCGTGTTCGACGAGCGACAATGCTTCGAACCGCCAATCCGACAAACCCAACAGCGCGCCGATCCCGAGATGCCGTACGCCAGCCGCAGCGGCGCGCTCGGGCGCGGCGAGACGCGACGCATACTGTTTCTTCGGACCGCCGACATGGTATTTGGGATACATGATGGGATCGTAGGTTTCCTGATAGAGGACGATGCCGTCGCATCCCGCCTCAACCCACGCAGCGTATTCCGGCGTCTGCGCCGCAGCCACTTCCAACGCCACGTACTGTGCTTCGCGCTTCACTTCTGCCACGCATTGAGCAAGGTATCCAGCATTCACGTATTTTGGGTGCTCGGACGACACGAGCAGAATGTTGCGAAAACCATGCGATGCCAATGCGCGCGCCTCGCGCATGACCTCATCAATACGCAAGGTCTTGCGCTTGATGTCAAGCCCCATTGAAAAGCCGCAATACGTGCACGTGCACACACATTCGTTGCTCAAGTACAGCGGTGCGTAGAGACCGATTGTCTTCCCAAAACGCTCCACCGTTAACGCACGAGCGTGCTGCGCTAATTCCTCGAGCAGCGTGCCGGCGCCAGGTGAGAGAAGCGCCGCGACCTGATCGAGCGTCCGCGCACCCAAAGCGGCGCTCGTGCGAACCTCGGCTGCCTTTGCATGTCGTGCTCGAGCGGTGGCGCTCCACATCGCCGCAGGATCGAACGTTTGCGCGAAGGTCATTGCGGCTCTTGTTTGTGAAGGAAACCGGTAAGAGGACTGGATGCAGACGCGGTGCGCAACTCAGGTGCGCGCCCTGCCAGGCGAGCACCTCGCCCAGCTTCGACGGCAAGTTTGAAGGCGTGGGCCATTCGTGCTGGATGTGCGGCGGTCGCTATCGCAGTGTTGACGAGCACCGCGTCGGCCCCCATCTCCATCGCTGCTGCCGCATGCGAAGGGACGCCCAAGCCGGCATCCACCACGACCGGCACGGTGGCCTGCTCGATGATGATCGCGATGGCAGCCTCCATCTTGAGGCCTCTACCCGAACCGATCGGCGCCGCCAGCGGCATGACTGCAGCCACGCCAACTTCCTCGAGGCGCTTGGCGAGCACAGGATCCGCATGGATGTAAGGAAGGACGGTAAAGCCTTCGCGCACCAGCGTCTCGCACGCCGCGAGGGTGCCGACGGGGTCGGGCATGAGGTAATGCGGATCTGGGATCACTTCGACTTTGATCCAAGAGGGCAATCCAGCCGATCGGGCCAGGCGCGCAAGGCGCACGGCCTCCTCAGCGGTAGCCGCGCCGGAGGTGTTCGGCAAGATCAAGTATTTCGACTGGTCGATGAAATCCGTGATGGGGTTTGCTTTGGCATCGAGGTCGACGCGGCGCAGCGCGACCGTGACCATCTCGGCGCCGGAGGCGCCAAGTGCATCCGACATGACTTCCGGGCTTGAAAACTTGCCGGTACCCATGATCAAGCGCGAGCGGAAACTGCGGCCGCCGAGCGCGAGCACATCGGTCAAAGAGTGGCTCCTCATGATGCGTGCGAGTGTTCTATTTTCGGCGCTACCAGTTCTCTTTCCCGGCAAACAGCGATGCAAGCGCAGGAGAACCTCTTTTAACCCTAGCATCCCGAAGGGCGCTGCCTGCACTCTGAAGGTGGCTCGCTTGACATACTGCCGCCAAATGTGGAAGGAGGCTTCCAGTGGTCAATCCGCCCCCGACCAATCCCACTCCGGCTCCAGCCGACCCAAAGCTCTGGGGAATGCTCTGTCACCTGTCTGCGTTGGCCGGCGTCATCATACCCTTCGGCAACATCATCGGCCCGCTGGTCATTTGGTTGATAAAGAAAGACGAGATGCCGATCGTCAACGAGTATGGCAAGGAGTCTCTCAATTTTCAAATCTCGATGACCATCTATGCGATTGGTGTCGGCGTCGTTGCGGGCATTCTCTCGCTCATCGCGATTGGCGTGCTCCTCTTCCCGCTGGTCGCGCTCGTCGGGCTGGCCGATCTTGTCCTCGTCATTATCGCCTCTGTGCAGGCGAACAAGGGAATCGCTTATCGCTACCCATTTACGATCCGTTTCCTAACCTAACATCGGATCGACCCACAAGGCCCCTCGCGGGGCGCCGCATCGCTCGCGCAGGGAAAACGGCGATGCTCGACGCAAGTCCGACGCGGCTAGCGCAGTAGCGGATCTAGGCCATATGGAGGCTCACTATGGTCAATCGTCAGTTCGACGCGGTTGCCGAGCTGCAAAGCGCCTTTACCGTCCTTACCAAAAATCTCGTCCTTGCGGTCCCCACAGCACTCGTTTCGCTCGCTGGAGGGCTTTTCGCGGTGTTTGTGGCGGCCACCATAGCTGCCTCAATTCTGGGAGCCGGCGCGCTCTCCGGTATGGGTGGCACAGGCGAAGCCCGACCTGGCATTTGGGCGGCACTTGCGGGTGGGACCGGGTTGCTGCTCATCGTCTTTTTTGTGGCTATCGTGCTCTTGGGAATCTTAGCACAGGCCGTCGTGATGGGGGGCGCCGAGCGAGTTTGGCATGGCCAGCCAGCCGACCTCATGGCCGGCGTGTCAAAAGCGATGGGGAAGATAGGGCCGTTGTTTTTGCTCTTCCTTATTGGACTGATCGTGGGAGTCATTTGCTTTGTCATCATCATCATCGGATGGATCGCGGGCATCGTTTTGGCCTTCTTCTTCATGTACACAATCCCGGCCATCGTCGTCGGTAACCAGGGCGTCATGGATGCCTTGCGTACCTCGTGGCGACTCGTTCGCGAAAACATTGGTCCCAGCCTGACCGCCTTCTTGGGCATCATCGTCGTCTCGGCGATCGGGGCTGTCATCAATCGAGTCTTTTTGCACATACCCATCATCGGGCTGATTGTCAGCTTCGTTGTCGGCGGCTTAACGGCCGCGTATTCTGCCCTCGTGCTCGTTCGATTCTACGACCTGCTGCGAGGTCAAGCGCCGGCCATCTCGACGACGACAGCCGGACCGACCACCTGAGCACCCCGTCCACATGTGGTGAAGCAAAGCCGGCAACGATGCCGGCTTTCTTCGCCTTACGCCATCTTGCTCGCGCTGGCGCGGCGTTGTTTGGCTGCGCTCTCGTCATGCTCGGCGCAGGCTGCAGCAAAGTAGGGACGTCCACAGAGCAACTGCGCGGCAACCGCTCGACTATCCATGGCATCGTGCGACTCGCGATCATCGCCGAACCGAACACGCTCAATCCGGTGCTCAGCGGACTCATTCAAGAAGGTTACATGGAGGCGGCAATTTTCGACGGCCTCATTATGTTGGACAATCACGCCCACATCATTCCCGACCTCGCAACCGTGGTACCAAGCCTCGCCAATGGCGGCATCAGCCCCGATGGCAAGACGATCACGTATCATTTGCGCCACGGCGTGATTTGGCAAGATGGCGCACCGTTCACCTCTGCAGACGTTGCCTTTACCTATCAGACCTACGTCAATCCGAAGGTGAACACTTTTTATACGGCCATTTATCAGCATATTACGTCGGTGTCAACGCCGGATCCGTACACGGTCGTACTGCATTTGAAAGCTCCCTACGCGCCCGCGCTCATCCAGTTCTTTGAACGAGGGACCGGCGGGTTCGTCATTCCGAAACACATTTTGGAAAAGTCGTCTGATATCAACACGGATCCATTTGGAAAACATCCGATCGGCACCGGACCATTTCGCCTCGAGCGCTGGGACCATGGATCGCTGCTTTTGCTCAAAGCGAATCCGCGATATTTTAACGGTGCGCCGAAGGTCGGCGAAGTTGACGTGCGCATTGTCGTCAATCCGAATACGCAACTCGAAATGGTTGGTAGCCACGAGCTCGATGTGGCAGCGCAACTGGTGCCCGCGCAATACTCGCAGATCCAGCAAACCGCAGGCATACACGCCGTTCTCGTGCCATCGCTCTTAGAGAGATTCCTCACCTTCAACATGCGACACCAGCCGTTCGACGACATCCGGATTCGACGGGCGCTCTCTCTTGCGCTGGATCGCAACCGGATTGTACAAACCGCCTACGCGGGAACGTCCACACTCGCGCAGACTCTCATTCCCCCTTCAGGTTGGGCATACGATCCGACTGGGGCGCCCGCATACGACCCGGCAGCCGCGAGAGCGCTGCTTGATAGCGCTGGGTGGATTGTCGGGCCTGATGGGGTTCGCACGAAGAATGGGCGCGCGCTGTCTTTTGTTTTGCTGAACCAGACAGAATCGAATCCCTTGAGTACCATGGCGCAAGAAATTCAACGCGCGTGGCGCGACATCGGGGTGGCGGCCGATCTTCGCTTTGTTCCTCGGAACGTGATTTACGGTAATCCCGGGCTCGCTACCGATGGAAAGTTTGACGCTTTGGTGGACGACTGGGGCGCGGATCCCGACCCCGATAGATCGTTCATGATCGAGACGAAGAGTTTTGCGCCACAAGCCTACAACGATGCATTCTATTCCGACCCAGAGGTGGACCGTTGGTCGGAAGAGGCTACCGCAACCTACGACCTCACACAGCGCAAGGCGTCATATTCTAAGATTCAGCGCCGCCTGAATCGCGACTTGCCATATCTGCCGCTCGTGTGGGAGGGACGAATCTACGCGGTCAACACGGATTTGATGAATTTTGTGCCCGAGCCGGTTTTCTCCGATTTTTGGAATGCGCAACAATGGCAAATCTAAACGCGCGTGTTTCCTTTTACGAGCGCCGCTATTTTTAACACCGTATTCCAGTTTCGCGCGGTGCCGCGAGTGCGTATCTTCTTTTCGATGAAAGCATTCGTCAGGCGCGAGCGGCCTTGCCCCGCCGGATAGGTTATATACAGCTGCCGGCCGTCGCCTCGGACACACTCGGGCCCCACGATGGCCTGTTGCAGCGTCTTCACTTCCTTCGCGGAGGAAGTGTCTCTCAATACCATGAGCACGAGGTGGCCCGGGTCGGCGCGGGCCTCCTTTGGAAATGGGTTGCGCTCGACGATACGTGCCCACTCCTGCGGCGTGCGGATAAAGAAGTCCGTCTCAACGTGCAGCCGTTTTCGGGTTTCAACTTCCAGCAGCCGTTCGAGCTCGCCGGCATCACGCCCATCGCCCAAAAAGACAAGATTGCCGCTTTGCAGGAGCGTCTGGACAGAAGCGAACCCGATCTTCGAAAGCATCGCGCGCAGGTCGGCCATTGCCAGCATGCGACCGCCGACATTGACGGCCAGCAGCAGCGCAACACAGAGGCCTTTCTTCACGTGCTTTTCTACGGCTGAGCGCCGACCTTCGCCGAGATCGGCAGCGTCAGGTTGCTTGAGTGGATCGGCTGCACCTTATTTGTTGGATTGATGTACACCATCGCCTGATTCACCGCTATTGCAGCCTCGGAGGTGCCGCAGGCGATCAGCTTGAGTTTGCCGGCGTGGGCGATGACGTCGCCGGCAGCGTAAATTCCTTTGACGCTGGTTTCCATCGTGATCGGATCGATCGTGACTCCATTTCCTTCGGTCTTGATTCCCCATCGTGCGAGCTCCCCGAGATCCGAGACGAACCCAAGGGCGCAGAGGATCGCGTCGGCCTCCACCCTGGCTTCTTCTTTCGTCTTGCTATGAACGATCGTGACCGCCTCGACCTTGCCGTCACCGTGCACTTCCTTGATTTCGAAATCTGGTTGCCGAATTTGCACTTTCGATTTGCGCAGCAGTTCGATAGAATGGGCATGCGCCCGGAATTGGGAACGGTGAACAATCGTCACCGATTTGGCGCGCGGCTCGAGAGCGAGCGCATAGTCAACCGCCGAGTCGCCGCCGCCGACAATGATGACGCGCAAATCGTTGAAGGCATCGAAGTTGCGCGCATAATAATGAACGCCCCGTTCTTCAAACTGCGCGGCGCTTGGTGCCGGCAGCTTGCGTGGCTTGATGGCGCCGATGCCGGAGCACACAATGATCGTCTTGGTCGCATGCTCGGCTTTGTCGGTCGTCAGCTTAAACGTGCCGTCTTCCAGGCGCTCGATATTCGTGACGCGCTCTTCGAGACACACGGCATGTGGCCACTGCATTGCCTGCTCAACGCAGCCCTTGACGAGATCTGCAGCAATGATCGCGGGAAACCCGGGCATGTCGTAGACATACTTCTCAGGATACAGCGCGTACAACTGACCGCCGAATTCGGGTAGTGCATCGATGACCTTCGCTCTGGCGCCGCGCATGCCGGCATAGAACAGAGCAAAAAGTCCGGTTGGTCCTCCGCCAATAACCGTGATGTCGAATGTATCCACGAGCGTTCCGTTTCGCGCGCTTGTCCGCGCCCGCCTTTGACAGGTGACGCCCAAAGTCTAAGGCAACTATTTGGAGCAACAAGTCTCCGCAGAAAGGCGCAAGCAGCATGCTTCCACCTCCTCAAAAATACGCCACCTGGCTCGCCATCCTACGCATCGTCACCGGCGCAGCTTGGCTAGCCCACGGCATACCAAAACTTATGAACCCAGCGTTTTATGGTCCTGATGGGATGATGGCCAATATGGTGACAAAAAATGCGTCGAGCCAGACGGGTGTATACCATGATTTCCTCCTCAACGTTGTCTTGCCGAATGCAGGCCTGTTCAGCCACCTTGTCGCTTGGGGCGAAACGCTGACCGGGGTCAGCCTGTTGCTTGGTCTGTTCACGAGAGTGGGCGGCATTGTTGGAACGTTTCTTGCGCTCAACTACTTCATGATGCATGGTTCCTATGCGCACATCACCGACGTGGGCGGCCTTGATTTCGCCACGCTTGCTCTGAGTTTTATCAACGTCGTCTTGCCGACCGGGCTCGTCTTCGGCCTCGACGGCATGCTACCGAGGTCGCGAAGCCGTACCCAATCTGCGGGTGAAACCTAGCCCAAACGCGTATTTTCTATGGGCCCAACTGGAGGTTCCCCATGCTGACCAAAGTCCCGCGACCGACGCTCGACGATTTGAATCTTGCTCCAGGGAAGCGAGCACGGCTCCATCGACTGCTGTATGAATTCGGGCCGGCAAACGGCACGCTGCTGCTCCTACCGATCGATCAAGGGCTCGAGCATGGCCCCGTTGACTTTTTTGACAATCCCGACAGCATCGACCCTGAGTTCGAATACAAACTTGCGCTCGAAGGAAACTACTCGGGCATCGCGCTGCACTATGGACTCGCAAGTAAGTATTTTTACAAGTATGCTGGTAAAGTGCCGCTCATCCTCAAGATCAACGGCAAGACAAACATACCGAGCGACGATGACGCGTTTTCGCCGATGACCGCATCGGTTGAAGACGCCGTTCGGATCGGAGCCGATGCCGTCGGCTACACGCTGTACGTCGGCAGTCCAGCACAATCGCAAGACATGGCGCAGCTCACCCGCGTTCGCGAGGACTGCGATCGATTCGGCATGCCGCTCGTTGTCTGGGCGTATCCACGAGGGAAAGCGGTCAAAGAAAAAGGCGGCCAGGACTCGCTGTACGCGGTTGACTACGCTGCTCGCGTTGCGTGCGAGATGGGTGCCGACATAGTGAAGCTCAACGTGCCGAAGGTGACCGACAGCGACAAGCAACCCAAGCCGTATCCGACCGAGCGGCTGTCTGAAGAAGCTGCCATTCGAAAGGTCGTCATCTCGGCAGGACGCACGCTCGTGCTCATCTCCGGCGGCAGCAAGATCAGCGACGAAGATCTCGTCCATAAAGCGCGCATCGCGATGGACGCTGGTGTCACAGGACTCATCTTCGGACGCAACGTTTGGCAACGCCGCTTTGATGACGCGATGTCGATCACGCAGCGCATTCAGGAGATGCTCAAAGCCTACGGAACGTAGGGGCGATTTTCCAATCGCCCCCTACACTTTGGAGATGGGCGATTTTCCAATCGCCCCCTACATCAAACGCGTAAGAGTTCGAGGAGTGAGTGCACGATGCGGGCAGTCGCTCCCCACACTTTAGTGCCATCAAACACATATGCGTAGCGCATTTTTATCACCCCGCCATATTCCGTCTGCGCGCTCACCTCGACGCCTGGCTCGAGCAATCGCAGGAGCGGCACCGTAAGAACGCGCGACACTTCGAGCGGGTCAGGGAGAAGGGCCGGATTCCCTTCGACGTACCCTACAACTGGGGTGATCGTGTAATTCGAAACCGTTGTTTCGACATCGTCAAGCAAACCCAGAACGCTGACGAGTTCTCTCGACAACGCGAGCTCTTCTTGCGCTTCTCGCAGTGCGGCATCCACTGCGCCGCGGTCGTGGCGCTCGATAGACCCACCCGGAAAGCAGATCTCACCCTTATGTTCGAGGACGTCGGTGCTCCGTTCGCACAGCAACAGCGTCGGATTCACGCGCGAGCCCAACAGCGGAACCAGCACGGCGGCTGGACGGGTTTGCGCGATGGAAAGCGCCTGTCGAGCGCGGCGCCGCAGCCGCTCCCCTAAGGACTCAACCGCGTCCGCGAGCATTATTAGTTCCGGGAAAATCGCACGTTTTGGGGCGCCAGCTGCACGCCTCGGTCGTCGCGCAGTCCGCCAGAACGACGCGCGCGCAACCTTTTTGTTTCTTCTTCGAGCAACCCTAATTCGATGCGCAAACGCTGTGATGGGCTTTCAGCCTCGAGCAGCATTTGCTTGACGCGAACATCAATTTGAAGGGCATCGGCAATAACGTACGATGACGCAGCAAGATCGGTCGGTAATTCGATAGATTCGAGTTCGCTGCCGCATCCTGGGAGAAGCACCTCGAGGTAGTCGCGAAAGCGCTCGAGCGCGAGATCGCGCAAGACGCTTTCATCTGCGCGGGTGCAGGACTCTTGGAGATACGCGACGTCGGCGCGCCAGAACGGCGCTTTTGCGATGACACGTTCAACCCTGAAGCGACGCACGCCCAACGCGATAATATACAAACGCCCCGCGTTAAGTTTAGAAACCTGCCGAATGACCGCGGTTGTGCCGATAGTCGACCGGATCGAGATTCTCGCCTACCTCGTTCCCGTTGCGACACAAAAGCACGCCGAATGGCAGTTTCTGTTCGATGCACTGGCCCATCAGCGCTTTGTATCGATCTTCAAACACATGGAGACGCAACGCCGCGCCCGGCACGAGGACGGTGTTGAGGACAAACAACCCGAGAGATTTATTCATGACCGGCGAGGAGATGCGCCTTAAGGTTGGTGCGCGAGCTCCTCGCTCCAGGCCTGGGCGATTCGCTCGAGCGTTTCCTCGTCGACTTTTTCAGGATCGTCTTCAAAATCATCCAGCTCGGTCACGAGTCGGAGGAGTTCGGGCATGGGCATTTGCTTCGGATCTTCATCCGGGTAGCTGTCAGCCAGCTCGAACGCAATGTCCTCGACATCCTGCCAGGTTAGTCCCACAGCCCTCACCTCCTTACATCGTAAATCAGCGGCCCCAAAGTTTCGCGATTGACTCAAGGGGCCCTTCCCCAACGCGGAGTGGGCCTAAAGGTCCGCTGCTCCATATTCGTTACTGAGCGGTTATTTCAAACGATGCCCAAAATATTGTAGCCGGCGTCAACGTACAACACTTGACCCGTGATTGCCGATGACAGATCGCTTGCCAAGAAGACTGCCACGTTGCCTATGTCCTCGGCAATCGCATTGCGTCGCAGGGGCGACTTAGCTGCGAGGTCGGTCAGGATTTTGGTAAAATCTCCGACTGCGCGCGCCGATGCCGTTTTGATCGGCCCAGCCGATATCGCGTTGACGCGGACGCCACCCATCTCTCCCAGGTCCGCGGCCAAATAGCGCACCGAAGATTCCAGCGCGGCCTTTGCAACACCCATGACGTTGTAGTTGCGAACGGCACGGACCGAACCCAAATACGTCATCGCCATGACCGAGGCGTGCTCCGCGAATAAGGGAGCAAGTCGTTGGCATAACGCGATGAGCGAGTACGCGCTTATGTCGAGCGCCAACGAAAATCCCGATCGCGTTGTGGCAAAAAACTTGCCCGACAGTTCCTCCTTGCGTGCAAACGCCAGGCTGTGAACGAGCACGTCGATCTTTCCGAACTTGTCGGCGATGAAGCCGCCGAGAGCGTCGAGGCTCTCGTCGGAGGCGACATCGGCCGCCCTCGTGGGCGCGCCGCCAAGCTCGGCGGCGAGCTTCTCCACGTCGTCGCGGGTGCGTTCGCCCTCGTAGGTAAGGGCGAGCGATGCGCCGTGCGCGTGCAGTGCGCGGGCGATCGCCGTTGCAATGCTCCAACGGTTTGCGACCCCCAGCACGCATGCTTTCTTGCCAGTCAGCAACCCCATCAGGCGCTAACGGGCCGCCGCGAAGCGCTGCGCAACGGCATCCCAGTTGACGACATTCCACCAGGCGTTGAGGTAATCAGCACGCCGGTTTTGATACTTCAGATAGTAGGCGTGCTCCCAAACGTCATTGCCCATGATGGGCAAGAGACCGCTCGACATGGGATTATCTTGATTGGCCGTACTTGTGACAGAAAGCTTTCCATCGCGCGAGCGCGCAAGCCATACCCACCCGCTACCGAATTGCTTCAGGCCGGTATCGACAAAAAGCTTCTTAAACGCGTCGAAGTCGCCGAATGCGGATTTGAGCGCATCGGCAAGCGGGCCTTTTGGCTCGCCGCCCTTGCCTGGACCCATAATCATCCAGAACATCGAATGATTGACGTGCCCACCTCCATTGTTGCGCACCGCCGTGCGAATATCTTCGGGCACAGAAGCGAGGTCGGAAAGAAGGTCTTCTGCACTTTTGGCCGCGAGCTCTGGGTGCTTTTCGATCGCTGCGTTCAGATTGGTCACATAGGTCGCGTGGTGCTTGTCGTGGTGAAGCGTCATCGTTTCTTTGTCGATGGATGGTTCGAGCGCATCGTACGCGTAGGGAAGCGCCGGTACTTCAAAAGCCATGATCTCTTCCTCCGAGATTTTCAAGAGCTCGATCAGTGTTGGAAGTAAGCGATTTGTGCGCACAGCGCGCATCTCCTAGGAAATGTCGAGTCCGCCTGAAGGTTCGCTGCTCTACCTTCGGGTAGAGAGCAGGCCCATGCGTGTATTGGTGCGGTTTTTTGCGGCGCATCGCGAAGCAACAGGACAACCGACATACGGTGCAGACGTGCCTGAGGGCACCAGCGCATCGGAGGTGCTCGGCATGCTGCGCGAACGATTTCCGAGCCTCTTGGCAGTCTCCGACCACGTCGCCTTTGCCGTTAATCAAACGGTCGTGCGGGCAGACACCGTGCTGCGCGATGGCGACGAACTCGCTCTGCTCCCACCCATGGCCGGTGGGTGATGAAGCTCTTCTCCATCTCGAGCGATTCGCTGGATGAACCCGCGGTCACCCGCGCGGTTGCGAGCACCGGCGCCGGCGGGGTTGTGACCTTTGTGGGGAGGGTGCGCGACACCGCGCGCGGCCATAAAGTGATTGCGCTCGAGTACGACGCCTATCCGGAAATGGCAGAAGCTATCTTCGCGCAGATCGCCGCGGAAGCTAAGTCTCGCTTTGCGATTTCGGAAGTTGCGATCCATCATCGGTACGGCAGGCTCGAAGTTGGTGAGCCCAGTGTCGTCGTCGCGGTAGCTGCCCCGCATCGCAGCGCCGCGTTTGAGGCGTGCCGTTACGCGATCGATCAGCTAAAAACTCGAGCGCCCATTTGGAAAAAGGAATTTGGACCAGATGGTGCTGTGTGGGTGGACGATCGGCCATAGCAGCCGCGAAGACATTCGCGAGCGCAGGTTAGCCCGTAAACGTAATGCCGAAGTATCTGGGAATGAGCGTGCCTAGGAGGTAGCCCAAAAGCCCGGCGACGGTCCCGATAACGAACGTCTCAAGGCCGGATTTCCACTGGTTCGTATCCGCCACGCGCGCTTTGACGACGCCGACACCAAAGAGCACGGCGGCTGCCAGGAAAATAGACGACCAAAATGCGGTCGGACCATGCAGCAGCGTGTACGGAAGAATCGGAAAGACCGCCCCGCTCAGAAACGACAAAGCCATCACCCCGGCGTTCTTGATGGGATTTTCCTTCGGCTCGATATCGAGTCCCAGCTCTTCCCTGGCCATAACACGCAGCAGCTTTTGCGGATCCTTTGCGACCTCGAGCGCTGCGGCACGTGCCTGTGCGGGCGGCATTCCATGCTGGCGGTAAATCTCGATCAACTCTGCGAGCTCTTCCGCGGGTCTCGCGGCAATTTCACGCGCTTCGCTCGCGACCTCGGCACGACCAACTTCCGCTTCGGCCTTCGATGAGAGGTAGCTGCCGGCGCTCATTGCGATCATTCCCGCAAAGCCCGAGGCAAGCCCGGCCAGCAAAATATCGCTGTTGCTGTGCGTGGCGCCGTAGAAGGCTGATACGACGGACACCGTCGTGAGTGCGCCATCCTGAGCCCCGAAGACAACTTCCCGGATGCGAGAACGGGAAACAATTCGTTCGCGTTCGCTGCGCATCTCGGACGGTCCGTGAACTGTTTTTTGCTGCACAAGTGCACGAGGCTGCGGGGGGCGTAGCGGTTGCGCACTCGCCGCGCGAGCCTGTCCGTCTGTAGCCGGCGCTGTTTTGAGCTTTGCGAGTCCATCGAGGATGTCTTGAAACAGAGTAATGTGGTAGCGCTCGCGTTCGAGCGCCAATTCAAAGACGGCCACCGCGTCTGGCCGACCTTCGGCCCGCGCGTCTTCAATATAGCGCGGGTAATTCGTTTCGCTCTCTTTGGCTTCTTCCAAAATGACGTGGCGTAGGTTGTCGGCGGTTGTCTTAACGGCTCCTAATGGGGCAAGCAGCGCCTGGGCATGGATGGCCTCGGAACCGGCGGCCTCCATGAAAGCCTGCGCAGCTTTGGGGTAGCCCTCGTTCAGCGCAGCCTGAGCGTACGCCGAGTAGAGCCGGTTTGCTTTGGCTTCGTCTGCAAAGGCAACCCATAGGTTGACATCCGTCTTTGTAACTCTGGCTTCCATCGAACAAGGTTGTTCTCGACCGATGCGCAAGATTCCGCCGCTTTGCAACGATCAGACCTTTTCGTCAAGGATGACCGAGTGCGCCCGCTTTGGCGAGTCATCACCTTTATCATCGCCGTGCCAATCGTCAGCTTGGTGCTGTGGAGTCTCTATTTTATAGCTGTGGGAGGTTTGGCGCACGAACCGTCGTTTCTCTCCGAAGAGATTTCGGGAGAAATCGTCACAGCGATCTCAGCGCTGCTGGTTGCCGTGTGGCTGCGACGGTTTGTCGATCGCCGCTCGATCGATTCGCTCGGCTTTGCACCCCGAGGACCTTGGTTGAAGCTGTTGTTTTTAGGAATAGCTTTTGGCGCGGGCATGCAAGCGGTTGCGTTCGTGGTGGAAGCGCTCACCAAGAGCACGAGGATCGTCGGGTTGGGCAGCATCTCCTCAGATGCGAAGATCCTCGCGGCTGCCTTGGGCGTTTTCTTGGCGGGAGCACTGCTCGAAGAACTTTCGTTTCGCGGGTACTTGTTTCAGAATGTCTGGGAAGGATTCGGCGTGGTGCCGGCCATCATTATCACGTCGCTGCTTTTTGCCGGCGTTCATCTCTATAATCCTCATGCGCAATCGAACGTGGTGCAAACGCTGCTGGGGCTACTCGCGTATGCCGTATGGGCGTGTTGCAGTTTGCTTTGGACAAGATCTCTCTGGCTGGCGCTTGGGGCGCACCTTGCCTGGAATCTTTTTGAAGGGCCGGTGTTTGGCTTTCCGGTGAGCGGCCTCGTTATGCCCGCTGGGACGGTCCTGACGCAAAGCGTTAGCGGTCCTGCGTGGCTCACCGGCGGCAGCTTCGGACCGGAAGCAGGCGTCAGCTCGCTGGTCGCGCTGACCCTTGGATTTGTCATCCTGCGCCTGCTGTACGTGAGAGGAGCGTTCGCAGACGCACCCGACGTGCGCGAAGACTACGCGCGCTAAGCAATCGTTCGATCCTTCCAAACTTGACCGCGGCCGCTGAGAATTCTCCAGGCGGACGCCGCCATCACCGCAGCCGCGAAGATCCCCGATGCAGGCGTCAGGAGAATGGACGTCGCTGTGGTTTGTAGGCCTACGGCCGGATCGCGGATAAGGCGTACGAGGACGGTCGCTGCCACACTCACGGCGCTTGCCGCCGCCAGTATGCTCGTCTGCCTCGAGAGAGGGCCGCGCGTGCGAGCGACCGCCGCGCCAACGAGCGTCGGGATCGGCAGCACGAGCATTGCAAGATATCCTAAAATCGCGATCCCTGCCCCAAAGCCATTACGTCGCACGCCCTCGTAAAAATTCTTGCGCCAGCCTCTCCACATTTCTCCAAAGCCTTGATACATTCGCACTCGTATGAGCTCGCTGCCGTCAAGCATGCGTATCCGGTAACCAAAACCTTTGAGCCGCTCGGCAAGGTCGCGATCTTCGGCAATGGACGCGCGAACCGCAGCATGGCCTCCGGCAAGCCAGTACGCCGGTGCGCGGACCAGCATGAAGCCTCCCGCTAAGAGCGCCGTCGGCAAACGCTCGTCGTGAATGGCAAAGACCGGCATGGCCGAGAAGATCACCGACGCAATCACGGGCATGATCTGCCGCTCCCAAAAGGTTCCACATTCGAGCGTCGAGGTGGCTGAAAGAGCATCGGCGTCGAGCAGACGGGCGGCCTGTAGCGCACTCGGTAAAGCCTCCGGCTGCATGCGCATGTCAGCATCGCTAAAGAGCAACCACGTGCCTCGGGCTCGTCGAGCTCCCACGTATGCCGCCCACGGCTTGCCGATCCAACCCGCTGGCGGCGGCGAGCCTTGCACAACCTCGACGCGCTGATCTCCGCGCGCCGCACTGACGGCCGCCGCGAAAGTCTGGTCCTGCGAATCGTCGTCGACCACGATGATCTGCAGATCGCGCACGCGCTGCTGCCTCGCATCAAAGAGCCACCCGGCGATATTCTTTGCCTCATTCCTCGCGGGCACAATGATTGACACCGCGTCGTGCTCTTCGAATTTGCGCCTGCGGCGCATGGGTCGCAAGGCGCGACGGTCGGCAATTGCCATGCCCGCAACCACCAGCCAGGCGGCAGCAGCAACGAGGTGAACAGCAAGAAACGAGGCTGGGCAAATCGCCCCGCCTCGTTTGCGCACCCTGGTTCGCTCGCTTGCGTGCGAGCTAGAATCCCTCGTCCGAATCGTCGGAGTACTCGTCTTCCTCTTCAGTAAATGGCTCTTCGAAATCTTCGCTCTCGTCGTAGCCGCCAATTGTGACCGATTCTTCTTCTTCGATGTGCGTTTGCTCGAGCAGCGGTTCTTCTTCCCCGCGGTGCACGCCACGTTTCGGTGGTGCGCCGTTGGCGCGCGCGGCCGAGTGCGGACCGCGCTTACCCAGCGTCCGCTTGGGCTTGGCGCTCTTCGCCGGCGCCTTCGCGCGAGTGCGGCTTTTGGCTTTAGGGCGTCGTGCGGGCTTGCGCGCGAGCGGCTTGCGAGCCGCGCGGCGAGCTGCCTTCTTTACTTTCTTGGTCGGCTTTGACGCCGAACGCTTCTTGCGGCTGGGGCTCATGTGCGCCTCCTTGAGCTCGTTCGGCCGGCCGGATTGTTTGGCTGGCCTGTAGTCTCCTGCAAAGCGCTAGGAATTCATCTCACGCACGACCTCGAGCACGTGGGCCGCGTGACCCGGCACTTTGACTGCCTCGAAAACATACCTGACGTTGCCGTCCTTGTCTATGACGAAGGTTGTGCGCTTTGCGCTGCTCGTAGGTTCAGTCAACACGCCGAGCGCAGAGCAAATGGAACCGTCGGGATCCGCCAACAGCGGTGGCTCGATCCCTATGGCCTTTGCGAAGGCGATGTGCGACTCAACGGTGTCGCGGGAAACCCCGACGAGTGCGGTGTTCAATGCGGCGAAGTCAGCGGACCGCTGACTGAAGTCTTGCGCTTCGACCGTTCAGCCGGACGTGGCATCCTTGGGATACGCCCACAACACGACCGATTTCGACCCGCGGAAGTCGGCGAGGTCGAGAGGGCCGTATTGGGTTTGCCCCTTGATCGGGGGCAGCGGTTTGCCAATTGTGACCATGGAATTCTCCCACTACCGTTTGATGGGAACCAGGGGGCGCACTTCGAGGATTTGGTCGCCCACCCAGATGAGTGCGGGCTTACCTTTCACGGGCACGAACCGAGCGCGGAGCCGGCAGGTACCAATGTCAACTTCCCAGATGTAGACCTGACCCTCATACAGCGTATTCGAGCTTTTGGCAAAGGTCGTTGCGCGGAAGCCAGCCTCCTCAGGATGATTGCGCGGCACCAGGCCGACTTCGAGCTGCCCGACAAACGGCTCGTGAAAATAGACGGAGATGTTGATCACATCACCCGGGTTGTATACCTCTTTGTGCGGCGTGAGAACCACGCGTTCGATTTGCATACGGCGCTCGTCGTTCGAGCCGGGGGCGGTTCGACCTTGCGACGAAGGAGCATTTTCCATGAATGACGCCATCTTCGAACGGCTGGCTGCCATCGTTGGTCGCGACCACGCGACAATGCAGCCCGGCGATCTCTCCAACTATCAATATGATGGTTCTGCGGACCACGCCCTGCCTGAGGCCGTGGTCTCGCCGGGCAGCGCCGAGGAAGTTGCTGCGCTCGTCGCTTTGTGCAATGAATATGACTGCCCATATCTCGCGCGCGGCGCGGGCACTGGCCTATCCGGCGGAGCCATCCCCGAGCGGGGCGGGGTCGTTCTCTCCATGGCGCGCCTGTGCCGGATCTTGGAGATCGACCCTATTAACCGGCTAGCGGTTGTCGAACCTGGCGTCGTGAATGCGAACATCACCAGCGCGGTAAAACACCTCGGCTTGCAATTCGTTCCCGATCCCTCCAGTCAAGGCGTGTGCACGATCGGCGGCAACGTTGCCGAAAATTCAGGCGGCCTGCATTGCTTAGCCTACGGGGTCACCTCGCATCACGTGCTGGGCTGCGAAGTAGTGACACCGCAGGGTGACATTGTGTGGCTCGGTGGGAAAACGGTTGACGCGCCAGGCTACGATCTTTTGGGAGTCTTTATCGGTTCGGAAGGCACGCTTGGGATCGCGACCAAGATCGTCGTGAAGCTGACGCCCGTGCGCATGAGTTCGCGCACGTTGCTTGCGGTCTATGATGCAATTGACGATGCGTCGCGCACCGTTTCGGACATCATCGCGGGCGGCATCATTCCGGCCGCACTGGAAATGATGGATCAGCTATCCACGGCAACCATCGAGGCGTTCGTGCACGCGGGATTTCCCACGGATGCGGGCGCCGTCCTGATCATTGAGGTTGAGGGACTACCCGAGAGCACCGCCGAGTCGGCCGAGGCGGTTCGCGGCATTTGCGTTCGCAATGGCGCCCGCGAAGTGCGGGAAGCCCGCGACGCGGCCGAACGCGAGCGCATTTGGCTCGGTCGCAAGAGCGCCTTCGGCGCCATGGGAAGGCTCAGCAAAAGCTACTACGTTGCCGACGGGGTGATTCCGCGAACCAAGCTGCCGCAGGTGCTTGCGCAGGTTGCTCAGATCGGTGCGCACTATGGCCTGCGGATTGCCAATGTTTTTCACGCGGGCGATGGCAATTTGCATCCGCTGATTGCATTCGACGATCGAAAGCCAGGGGATTACGAGCGGACGGTTGCGGCGGCGGCTGACATCCTTCGCGCCTGCGTAGAGGCAGGTGGCAGCATCTCGGGCGAGCATGGCATTGGCGTCGAAAAACGCGACTGCATGACGCTGCAGTACGCCGCTGCCGACCTTGCGATGATGGCAAAACTCAAGTCAGCTTTCAATCCACGCGGTCTGTGCAATCCAGCGAAAATGTTCCCCACCTCACGCCGCTGCGGCGAGAGCTCGCGGATTCACGCAAGCGGCGAGCTCCCAGCGGACGTCGAGCGCTCCATCGGGCCGGCATTTTGATGCCACGCAACGAGCTGCGAACACTGAACCTTCCAATCGCCGAGGAACTCGGCCGGCGTGCCGGTATCCGGCCCCGCGTCCGTCCGGAGGAGTGTGCCTCGTACGCGGTCGCGGGTAAAGTTCCCAAACTCGTCTTTTCGCCACGCACGCTCTCCGAGGCAGCCACCACGATCCATACGCTGACAGTTGAGGGCGCCAACGTCGTCATTCGTGGCGCCGGCACGAAACAATTCCAGCCACCCTCGCCTGTGGACGTCGACGTCGTCTTGGATGCAACGCGGTGCAACGGTGTGATCGACTATGTTCCGGCCGATCTGACGGTGACAGTTTCCGCCGGCACGACCTTTGCCGAGCTTGCGGATGTCTTGCGAGGGCAGCAACAATTTTTTGCGGTTGATCCTCCGTTTGCGAGCGAAGCGACCATCGGCGGAATTTTATCGGCGCGCAGCTCGGGAGCGCTGCGCCAACAGTATGGCACTCCTCGCGACAACGTGCTCGGCATGCGCGTGTGCTTATCGGACGGAAGCATCGCGTATACAGGATCGAAAGTGGTCAAGAGCGTTGCCGGCTACGATATCGCCAAGCTCTTTGTGGGGGCGCGCGGCACGCTGGGTTTTATCGGCGAGGTGACGCTCAAGGTTGCCCCGCTTCCAGCGGAGCAGCGCGGCGTCGCAGCGACGTTTTCTCGCGCGGACCAAGCGTGCGCAGCGGTGGCGAACATGACTTCCCATGCGCTTTTTCCTATGGCGACAACGATGCACGACGCCGCTGCGACCCGGCATATTCGGGCGCTCGGACATGTCACCGATGGCGACTGGACGCTTGTCGTGCGCTGCGGCGGATCGCGAGTGGGCGCATCCACGCTTGCCGACGCCGTGATCAAAGTCTGCACGCAAAGCGGGGCGCGTTCAACGTTGCTGCTCGATCACGATAGAATTTTGTTTGGGTGGTCGGACATAGCCGAACTTGCGGGGGGCGCCATGTACGCCGCCGACCAATTCTTGAATTGCTCGGTTACGTGCTTGCCTTCAGAAGTGCCGGCTGCGTGCGCCATGGCCCAAACACACTGCAGAAACGCCGAGGTCAGTGCGCATCCGCACAGCGGCGTCGTTTTCATACACATTGATGCCACGCACCATGATGACCTCACAGAGACACTGCGTCTTATGCAGGGCGAGGGCGAAGCAAAAGGTTGGAGCATCGCGTACGTACGGGCGCCACTCCCGCTGGGCGCAAAGCTGCGACAACCCGTACCGCCGAATGCACCGCTCCTTCTCATGCGACGCGTCAAGGCTGCCTTCGATCCGACTGGTACTTTCGATCCTGGCCGCTTTTTGGGTGGGATCTAAGCCGCTCATGGACAGCGCGACCGGTTACGCGGGCGAACCCCGGCCCGAACTTGCGGATCTCGATCGGTGCACGCGCTGCGGCTTGTGCGAGCAAGCATGCCCCACGTACCGCGTCTTGCACTTCGAACCCGACTCGCCGCGAGGTCGAGTCTTCCTAATGAAGGAGGTCGCGGAAGGCTCAGCCGCTGTCGATGCAAACCTCGCCGACCACCTCTATCAGTGTCTGGGTTGTCGAGCCTGTGAGACTGTGTGCCCGGCGGGCGTTCCTTTCGGCAAACTCCTCGAGCGCGGACGTTATCAAATCGAGCAGCAAGGCGAACTCTCGCCGGGCAGGAGAGGATGGAGGCGTTTCCGCGCGCTCGCGTTCGAGCGTGTGTTGCCATCCCCGTGGCTGTTTCAGGCGGCGATGCTTCCGGCGAGTACCTTGCAGCAACTGTCGCCGCTTCTGCGCCTCGTTCAGTCGCTGCCGTTGCCGAAGCGGCTTGCTCAGCTCGTGCGCATGATTCCCCGAAATCAAACCACCACGCAATTCGCTCGTGTAGCGGGCGACTGTCAAGTCGCCCAGGTAAAGGGTAATTGGGAAATTGCCCCTGCTCGTGGCAGACGCCGCGCGCGCGTTGGTTTGTTCCTTGGTTGCGTGATGCGCTCGCTCTTTGGCAGCGTTCATCAAGCAACGGTCAGCGTCTTGACCCACAATGGCTGCGAAGTCGTCATTCCGAAAAATCAATGGTGCTGTGGGGCGCTCAACGTCCACGCGGGGGAGCGCAACTTCGCCGCCAAGATGGCGGCACGAAATGTTCGAGCATTTTCAAACTTAGGGCTAGACGCTATTGTCGTGAACTCAGCCGGCTGCGGGGCGATCATGAAAGACTATAATGAATTGCTGCCTGGCGACGTTTCGGCGGGCGACTTTGCCGCAAAGGTACGGGATGTCAACGAATTTATCGGAGAGGTCGCTTTGCGACCGACGCTTCATACGCTTCGTGGCCGGGTAACGTATCAAGACGCTTGCCACCTCGCGCACGGACAGCGCGTGCGCCGGCAACCGCGTGAGCTGCTTCGCCAGATCCCCGGTCTCGAGTACGTAGAGCTACGCGGCGCCGACGAGTGTTGTGGCGCCGCCGGCGTCTATAGTGTGACACATCCCGACCTTGCATCGTCAATCCTCGACAAGAAACTTGACGATATCAAAGCTAGCGGAGCAGACATCGTCGCCACGGCGAATCCGGGGTGCGCGATGCAGCTGCAGGCGGGTCTGCTGTCGCGGAAAGTGGACGCCAGGGTATGCCACGTGATCGAGCTCGTGGCCGAGTCTTACTCGGCGGGACAACTGTAGCTGGCGATTGGAAAATCGCCCGATTCGGGTAAGCGCACCTGAAGGTCCGCTGCTAGATGGGCGACTTTACAGTCGCCCACTACGGCGCGGGTCGCCCACTATGGCGCGCGGGTCGCCCCACTACGGCACGCGGGTCGCCAGTACGGCACGGCTACCTGGCGCACAGCGGAGGTGGAGCTGTCACAATGCCCGTAGGACGCCAGTCACATATACAGGGACACTAATATACACATGGCCTCTTCGCCGCCTTTTCCCGGAGGCTCGCAACCGGTTCACGACGGGCGTGATTCAAGCTCGCCGCCGAGTGCGGCTACTCCCGCTTTCGGCCCATCGGCGGGCCAGCAAGCGTTCTATGGGCGGCTCCTCGGACTTTCATCCGGGTCTGAGGATCATTTCTTTGCAAACCTTCACGCCGTGCTTCGCGACTTCATCGATGCGCCGATACTCGTCGCTGCCACCGCCGACGCAACCACCCCCGACGGCTATCGTTTGCAGTATCAACGCAATGTCGACGAACGCGACGCGCTCCCAATCATCGATAGAAAGTTTATCAGCCAAGCGCTGCGCAGCGGCCGCACGATGCTCTTTGGTCGCTTGCCGAAACTTCCCACGGGTGGTTACCTGCAATCGACCGGAGACGGGGCAGGCTCCATCTTGGTGGCGCCCATGCGGCACGACGGGAAGATGCTCGGCTACATCGGCGTGCGCACTCGGCGCGAAGGTATGTACGGCGATCAAGAACTCGAGTTCGTCAGCGCGGCGGCCGACCTCGCCGCGGTAACCGTTCGCAGTAAACTCGTTGGCGAAGAAGCTCGCGCCCGCAGCACCGAACTTCGGCTTATGCTCGAAGCCGCGCGCGCGCTCTCAGCGGAGCGAGATTTGCGACGTTTGTTCTCGCGTCTGCATCGACTCGTCGGCAACGTGATGGATGCCGGCACCTTCTATGTCGCGCTGGGCTCGTGGGAGCAACGCGTCATGACGCTCCCCTACTGCGTCGATCATTACAAGCTCGTCGATCCCGGCGGACCGATTCCCCTCGAGGGGTCTCTCTCAGGGCACGTCTTCCGCGAGGGCACGCCGATCATCGTGCGAACCGCAGAAGATTGGCGGCGGTATCCTTGGATCGAGCGCGGCGATGACAACGACTCCCCGATCTCCGCTCTGGCCGTCCCCATGCGCATCGGTGCGCGAACGATCGGTGTGATCTGCGCTCAAAGCTCGCGCTCGCACGCCTATACCGAGCGCGACCGCGACGTCATGGTCGCTATCGCCGAGCAGGCGGCTATCGCCGTCGAAAATTCTCAACATCTCAGCCGCGCCGACCAGCGTGCGAGAGAACTCCAACTGCTCGCCGAAGTCTCGCGTGCGCTCTCGTCGCAACTCTCTATTCGCGCCCTCTGCCAGACGGTGTGTAACGAAGTGCGCCGCGTCATGGACGCGAAGGTCTTCTTCGTTGCGCTCGCCGCCGAGCGGGGCAACGCCATGCAGCTCGAATTTGCGATCGAGGGTGAGGAAGTACTCGAAAACGAACCCGTGCCGCTCGAAAATTCATTCGCTAAGCGCGTGATGGAAACGCGCCAACCCATCGTGCTCCAAACTGGCGAAGAGATCAACCAGCAGCCGCATCGCACGATTCATCGCAACGAGCACGGATCGGTCAGGTCGCTGGCCATGGCGCCGTTGCGCTTGGGCGACCGCTGCATCGGCGTGATGTCTGCCCAATCATACAACGAGCGCGCCTTCGATGACACGAGCGTCCGCTTGCTCACCGCCATCGGCGAGCAGCTCGCGCTTGCGGTGCAAAACGCTCAACTCTTCGGTGACGCGAAGAGCCGTGCGGATCGAGATCCGCTGACGAACCTCTTCCACCATCGTTATCTCAAGACGCGCCTCGAGGAAGAGATCTCTCGATCGCGCTTCACCAATCTGCCGCTCGTCGTTTTAATGATGGACATCGACAACTTCAAGCTGGTGAACGACACGTACGGCCATCCGGCCGGCGACGATGCGCTGCGGATGCTGACGGCCGTGCTCCTGGCCACCTGCCGAGGATCGGACGTCATCGGACGTTATGGCGGCGACGAGTTCATGATCATCTTGCCCGACACGGACGTGGAAGCAGGCTTGCGCATCGCCGAGCGCATCGAAGCTGAAGTTGCGGGCCGCGAACTGCATCTCAACCAGAGCACCTCTATTCCGCTTCGCTGCTCGATCGGTCTCGCGTCGGTACCCGCGGATGGGCGCACGCCATCAGATATCATCGCAAAAGCGGATGCCGCGCTCTACCAGAGCAAGCGTCAAGGCCGCCCCATGGCGCGTCTGCAGAGGGTCGGTACGACGCAACTACGTCTCGAAGGAAACTTCGAACCCGTCTCCGAGCTCTTGGCGGCGCTTTTGGCACGCGATCCGGCGACGCGAAGCCACCTAGAGCATGTCAACCGTTTAGGGAAGGAATTTGCCGAGTTGCTGCGCTTGTCGAAAGCAGACACGCAATCGCTCTTGCTCGCAAGCGTCCTGCACGACATCGGCAAGATCGCGATTCCGGACCAAGTGCTTCGAAAGCCAGGGCGCCTGACCCGCGATGAATACGATCTCATTCGGCGCCATCCGCAAATCGGGGCCATGCTCATCGAACACATACCAGGATTCAAAGACGCGGCGAATGCCGTGCTGCACCACCACGAACGATTCGACGGCCGCGGCTACCCATTCAAACTCGTTGGCGAGGATATTCCCGTCTTGGCGCGCATCGTGACGCTCATCGACGCCTTCTCAGCGATGGTCATGGATCGTCCATACCACAAAGGCATGAACGAGGGCGAGTCGCTCGCCGAATTGAAAAAAGGCGCGGGCACGCAGTTTGACCCAATGTTAGTCTCGACATTCGCCAAGATGATCGAACCGAAGCCTCACTAGGTACAGCGCCACTTTGTCCTGAAGCGTTCGCACGTGGACGCACATTTTGCAGTGACCGCTTTCGCGACGGCCTTTACCATCCTAGATCCCGTCGGTATGGTGCCGGCGACGCTTGCCATGACCGCTCACGCAACGCCCGATCAGCGACGGCACATTACGAACCGCGCCGTCCTGGTCGCCGCTGCTATCATCGTCTTTATGGCTGTGGTCGGCCGCTACTTACTTTTGTATCTGGGCATCACGCTTCCCGCATTTGCGATCGCGGGTGGCATCTTGCTGCTGTTGATCGCCGTCGACATGCTTTTCGGGCGACCTTCTCGAGCCAAAGGCGATCCGGAAGGTCAACGCGAGAGCATCGACGTGGACAGCGTGGCGGTCTTTCCCCTCGCGATTCCATTTATCGCAGGGCCAGGGACCATCGCAACGGTGCTGCTGTTGGTCAACTTGAGCGGTGCGAACCGCGGGCGGCTCATCATTGTATACGCCGCCTATGGGGTCGGACTGCTCGCGACCTGGCTGTGCATGCGTACTGCCGATCTCGTGATGCGAGTGCTGGGGAAGACAGGCGTCGGGGTACTGACGCGACTGCTCGGCATCATCATGGCGGCTCTTGCGGTGCAGTTCATCCTCAATGGCTTGCACCAGGCCGGCTTCGGCCGCAGCTAATCACGACCTATGGACTTAGCAGAAAAAACTTGTGTTGCTTGCCACGGCGGGGTTCCACCGCTCCCGTCGGCTGAGGCGGCCAACCTGTTGGCTCAAGTCAGCGGGTGGGAGATCGTGAACAATCACCACTTGGTCAAATCGCATCGCTTCAAGAATTTTGCAGAAGCGCTCGCGTTCGTCAATCGCGTCGGCGCCATTGCGGAAGAACAAAACCATCACCCCGACATCTTCTTGGCCTGGGGTAAGGTCAGCATAGAAATCTGGACCCACAAGATTAATGGATTGACCGAAAGCGACTTTATCTTTGCCGCAAAGGTCGACCGGCTTGGCTAACCGCCACCGGGAATGACGGGCATATAGGGGTGGTAGATCGTTCCGGTTGGACCGGGCGTTGGTTGTTCGATCGTCGGTTCACCGCCTTGTCCTGAACCGGCTGCGGGTGTGTTGTTCTGCGGACCCACCGGTACGCCACCAACTGGTTGCACTGATTCGCCGACACCGCAAATGGAGAGCAGCGAGGCGCGGGCGGCTGTGTTCGGCTTGTGGTTCTCGGGTCGGGTGTAGCTCACGGCGTACCCGTCTTGCCCCCACAATGCGAGCATTTGCTCCCAAATTGTTGTGTGACCGCCGCCTGACGCAGTCCAAATGACATAGCGTCCAGTGTGCCGGCCGCACACAAGGTAATTTTTGTTTGTCCAGACATGTTCCGTGGGATTTTGATGTCTTCTCTTTTTTTAACATGGCACTGACAAACGAGCTCAGGTCACCGTTAAAGCTGGTCGGATGAAGGACGACATACTCCTTGCCCGTTCGGTCGACCCATTTCATGTTGGTTCCGCTCGTGAGTTTGGTCCAACCAACCGGGGGTGAGAATGCGTAGTCCCCAGCGCCAAAGGCCGCGAGACCCATGAGAAAGACACCCGTTGTCATAGCGATCGCGGGCAGCAATCGAAACAATCGTGCAGTCATGAACAATGGTTTCGCAGCTTAAGGAGCCAGTCCCTCGATTTGTCTTTGATTGGTCAACGGCCCAAACGCGCCGACAATAGTGGCCGCGATCACCATCGCAAGCGCGATCGTTTCGAACGCCGCGGCAGTGCCCGACTCGCGCAGTATGAATGCATACAAGAAGCCGACGAAGATCGAACTCAAACGGCTCCAACTGTAGACAAAGCCAACCGCGCGGGCGCGAATCGGCGTCGGGTAGAGCTCGCTTTGGTAAGCGTGAAATGCGCACGAGAACCACGTGTTCGCAAGCGTGACGAACGTGCCACACAGGATGATTGCCCACGGCGCGCGAGCCGCGGCGAGCGCCAACCCGAAAACGCTGCTGATGATAGCCAGCACCACGATCTGCCACTTACGCTCGAAGGCATCGGCAAAACGCACGGCGAGCAGCGGACCGAGCGGCGTCACGAGCGCTATGATGAACGTGTACTCGAGCGAGCGCACGAACGTTATTCCGCCTTTGTAGAGCAGCAGCGGTATCCACGATGCAAAGCCATAAAATCCGATCGTCTGAACGATATTAAAGGCGACGAGCATGAGGGTTCGCGAGCGGTAGGCTCCGCTCCAGATGCTCGGTGAGACCGCGGCGGAGCGAGTCATCCCACCGCTAGGGGCTGGCGCTGATGGCGTGGACACGCCAACCTGCCGCTCGATCTGCTCGAGGGCATCATCTGCCTCACGCTGACACCCACGACTGGCAAGCCATCGCGGTGATTCCACGAGGCGAGTTGCGATCGGCCAGACGAACACCGCGCCGAAAGCGCCCAAGAGGGCGACCCAACGCCAACCGTCAAGGCCGGCGATAGTTTTCGGAACGAGCAGGTACGAGATGCATGCAACCACCGGTACGGCAGTGTACGTGATTGCTTGGCTAAAGGCAATGAGCCGCCCGCGAGAAGCTTTCGGTGCGATTTCAGAGATGTATGCGTCGATCGTGACGATCTGCACGCCGATGCCAACGCCTGCCGCCAAGCGAAATGCGTCCACCGCGAGAGCACTCGCGCTCAGGGACATTGCCGCGGTCATGACCGAGTAGCCCAAGAGTGACCACGCAAACGTTGCTTTGCGTCCGAAGCGATCGGAAACCCAGCCGAAAAGCAACGTTCCGACAAACATGCCTGCGAAGCCGGCAGCCGTGAAGCCCGCGACGCTCGCCAGGTCGCTCCCAGTTGCGCTAAACAGGCCGTGCCGGATGAGTCCAAGTGCGATGTACGCGCTCATGAAGAGATCGTAAAACTCAAACCAGCCGCCGGCCGAAATTCGCGCGACAAGTTTTCGCATGCCTGCGTTGACGGGGAGCGCTTCGAGACGCTCTGCGACTGCAGACGCCATGCTCGCGCTAACGCTTGTCACGCCGCACCGCTGGGACGGCGATCGCCCCGAGGGCAAGCACGAGATATCCCACGGTTGCGACGATCACAGGCAGCCGCGCTCCGTGCGCCTCCGCGAGGTAGCCGCCGAAGATGGAGCCGGGAACGATGCCGATGAGCACGACGAGCCGCACCGCCCCAAAGACCCGACCCACGCTTTCTTGAGGAATGATCCGCATGCGCCACGAGACGATCTGGGCTGTTTCGAATCCCGCGCCTGCGTTTGCCACTGCCCAAAAAAGCGTCACGAGCCACAAGTTGTGCAAGAAGATAACCGGCACGAACACCAAGGCATCGATCGCGTACGCGATGGACAGCGCTTTTCCGAACGGCCATCTCCCTGCAAAGGCTCCGGCGAGCAACGACCCGAGCATGGTGCCGACAGCTCCGATTCCGAGGGTGAGGCCAACTTGGGCATCGCTCGCACCAAGGGTGGTCTTGTAAAATGGGATGTAGATAGCACCCGCCATCATGCCGAAAAGATTGAGTCCGAGCGACAACAGCGTAATCGCGCGCATCGCTGCGTCGGCCCAAAGGAAGCGAAAGCCGATGCGAATGTCGGCCCAAAGCTCGCGCGGGCTGGGTAACTTCCCCGGAGCTTGCGGCCCGAGCGTTCGAATTCTTGAAATCGCCCCGAACGAAACCAAGTAGGTTAAGGCGTTGACCGCGAGCGCCGGCAGGGCGCCCCCTAGCGAGAAAAGTGCGCCCCCGATTGGCGGCGCGATAAGGTTTGCTCCCTGCTCGGCTGCGATCAGCGTCGACACCGCCTGCGTGGCACGATCTTTGCCCAGGACAAAAGGGATGGAGGATGCCTCGCCACCCAAGAAAATCGCCGCGCAGATTGAGATGATGACGATGGACGAGTAAATCAGCAACAACGAGAGAGACCCGCGGACGAGTCCTACGATCAGAACGATCAGGATCCCGAACCTGACCACGTCGCACACGAGCATCAGTCGGCGGCGGTCGAGCCTGTCCGCAAGCGAGCCCCCGACAAGCCCAGCCAACGCGAAGGGTAGGAACTGCAGCGCGTAGGTGATGCCGAGCGTCAGCGCCGAGCCGGTCAGGTGGAAAACAAGCAGCGGCAAGGCGAGCGTGCGCAGGCCGTCGCCGATAAAACTCGCCGCTTGTCCGGCGAAGAACAACCGGAACGACCGATTGGCAAAAATGTTCGCCGGACGCTCGATCACCAAGGTGTCCAAAACGAAAGACCTTTTTTAGAGCGCCGTCGCGCGAACCTCTTCGAGCTCGGTTGAACCACGCCGCCAAATCGCACGTATACATAAATAAGATTAAACCGATGGACGCGCGGCGTCCGCCGACCAGCTGCGCGATAGGAGGTACACCCATGCTCGCGCGATTGCGTGACAAGCTCCTTGTGCTCGTCACGATCCTAGCCATCATCCTCGGTATCGCACTCAACATTATGCATCATCGCACCGCCAACGATGCAGCCCGGTTCACACCTTATGTGGAACGGTTCACGCCTACAGTGGAATCGTTAGCACGATCGGGGGTGGCGAGCGAAGCAAGCGTCGCGGGTGCATCGCAACCCGTACCCGCTTTGAAACCGCTCGAGACGAGGCGAACCTCATCCCAGCTCATTCGAACCGCGAACATCAGTGTTCAAGTCGAAGACGTATCCAAAGCGCTGCAGGCCGCAAGCCTGATTACTGTCGACCAAATCGGAGATGTTATCAACCTTAACGACGACACGCCGGAATCCCCATCGGACGCGCACTCTGCAACGATGGAGATTCGCGTTCCAGTTGACCGCTTCGATCGAACCTTAAACGCGCTCGGTAAGCTCGGGAAGGTGAAGGCGCGGTCGGTGAGTGCACAAGACGCCTCCGATCAGATCATTGACATGTCGGCCCGCCTTCGCAATCTGCGACGCACGGAACGCGACATGCTCGCCATTATGGATCGCTCCGGCACGATCGACCAAGTGCTCCAGGTGACGCAGCAGCTGAGTTCGGTACGCGAGCAGATCGAACAACTCGATGCACAGCTGCAGAGCACGAAATACCAAGTGGCCTATTCGACGATCGACATCACGTTGAGTAGCCCGGCGGTGCTCGCCGCGCCGACCTCAATGAAGCTGCTTTCCGACGCGTGGCTGGCTGCCGTCGCTTCGCTTCGCAACTTCACGATTAGCCTATTGAGCCTTGGATTGTGGTTGGTGGCTTTTAGCCCGTACATTGCCGCTGTGGCGCTGGTGGCCGCCCTGGCTCTTCGCCGGCGACGCCGCGGTTTGGCAACCTAGTGGTGAGTGCCGGCAGGCCGCCTTCAGCAGTTACTGCGTTAGGTTTTGAGCTGGGACTCCAGGGCGCTGAATTTGGGAGCGAGCGCGTTGTAGAGATCTTCGTACCCGCCCTCCTTATGAAGCATGTCGAGTACGGTCACGCCCATCTGCGCCGCTTGGCTTGCTTTCGCATCTTCACCCAGTCCATGGAGCGCCATTGCGCCGATATACGCGCTATGCACGACCGAGGGGAAGCCCACCTTCGGGTCGTTGCAATTCTTCGCATACAGCGCGAGCTGGCCAGCGGACTGTCTCGCGTCTGTCCAGCGCTGTTGATCGAGAAACGCGTAGCCTTGACGAGCCAAGATCTGCGCATCGGACGAATTGCATTCGTCGGCGCGCACGGCCAGCGGCACCATCAACACAGCGGTGACAAAAAGAACGCACAAAGCTCGCTGCAGAAGAAATGTCCTCATGCTTTGGATATCGTGCCGAGCGAATCCAAAAGTAAGGGACGGCACCGCGCCGCCCCTTTGGATGTGTCCGCGGCCACGCTTTTATTCGGCGGTGAATTTGGCCATTCGCTTGTTGACGTAGGCGTCGAGCCCTTCCTTGGCATCCTTGCTTTGGAAGAGCAACTGTTGGAGTTCGCGCTCGATCGCGAGCGATTCGGAGAAGGGCACCTCGCCGCCCGAAACAACCGCACGCTTGATATTTCCAACCGCTTTTGCCGCCTTGTTCGGCGTGGTGAATTGTTTGGCATACGAGAGCACTTCCTCGAGGAACGCCTCGCCGTTGCCGTCATAAATGTCATTGACCAAACCGAGTTCTTGCGCTTCCTCAAATGAGAACGTTCGGCCCGTAACCATAAGTTCGATCGCTTTCGCACGGCCGATGAGCCTGGTCATGCGCTGGGTACCGCCGGTGCCCGGCAGAACGCCCAACGCAACCTCGGGCAGACCGATCTTGCCTGCGTTTCGGCGCGCTAAGCGAATGTCGGCCGCCATGGCAATTTCCAGACCGCCGCCGACCGTGTGACCGTTGAGTGCGGCAATGACGAGTTTGGGCGTTTGCTCGAGGCGGGTCAGCGTCTCGTTAGCATGCAGGCAAAAGAAATACTTGAACGTGGGATCGACTCGTTGCAACATGCCAATGTTCGCGCCGGCGCAGAAAAACTTTTCTCCTTCACCCGTGAGAACGATGACTTGCACCTCTTTGTCAAAGCGCGCCTTCAGAATCGCGTCATCGAGCTCGCGCATCATTTCATGCGTGTAGGTATTCGCCGGTGGGTCGTCGAGCGTGATGATCGCAATATGCTCGCCTTCCTTACGATATTTCACCAGGGCTGTGGCGCTGGTGGGTTTGTTGTCACTGTCAACTTTAATGGCCATTTGGTTCCTCTCCGGTTGGACGAATGGGGCGATTTTCCAATCGCCCCCTACGTTCGGGACGATTTATGCGGCGCGGGCTTCTACCCAGTCCTCGCGCTTGAAGAGCTCGGCCAGGAGTTTCTCGTCTTCGTCGCTGGGCAAGACTTCACGCAGATGTTGTTCGTACTGGTCGCTGTCTAAGATTCGGCCATCGACTGAGTATCGCTTGCCGGCAAACTCACCAATCTTCCGGTTAAACCGGATATCGGCCACATAGAGCTTGTCGTCGCCGGGAATCGAAGAGTTGACTTGGGCGACGAGCTTCGAACATTCATCGTAATACTGGCGGCGGGCGTAGTCATTGAGCAGTTCCTTATCCGCGGCTGCCTCTTCTTTGTCTTCCTCGGGGCGCCCCTTGATGCCCCAAATGTAGGCCCACACGGCACTCGATGAATGGTCGTTGCCGAACAGATCCAGTGAGCCTGACAACCACTTGTTGTGGTATTTCTGCTGCACGCTTACTGGCACGACGTTTGATTTCGCAACCCGCTTCAAGCCGGTCAAACCAGTTCCGAGGTGAAACGATTCTTCTTTGAGCATCGGCCCCATGCTGCGCGAGAGCGGCGCGAACCCGCAGTGCGAGAGCATCTGCAACTGGAACTTGCCGTCGCGATCCATGTAATTTTGATAAGCGAAGAGATCGAGCCAATGCTTGACAGGGTTGTTAAAGGCGTTGAGCAAGCGCGTGCCCTGATCTGCGCGCCGCGTGAGCATTTTTTCCGCCTCGATCCGCCCGTCATTGCCAAAATGATTGACGAGCAGGTGGCACATCTGATAGCCGTGCCGCGTCTCTTCTATGAACACGCGTGCAATGGAATACAAGTCGTATTCAGACGGCGCGATGCGCAACAGGAGGCGTTGCTGTTCGTTGGATGCAAACTCGGTGTCGCCCTGATAGATGATCATGTTCAGCACCGCGTCACGCATGCGCTGATCCGGAATCTGCATGACCTTATCCCATTTGCGTTGACCCGCAAATTCCCCGAACTCGATTTCATTGCTGCGGAGATCGCCGTATTTTGCTTCGAGGTTGTACCCCCCGAGGACGCGGGTGAAAATTTCCGGGTCGACGTCCAGGTCTTTTTGCCACATCCGCATGATTTCGACCCAGTCGTCAAAGGTCTTGATGCGTGCCATCCAGGAGCCTCCGAAATAATGTGGTATTTTTACCACGGTCGCGATAAATTCGCCTCATAATTTTAACAGGTTCGGGAGGGCCATGCAACTGCCCAAATCACCACGGCTGACGCCGCCAGGTTTGGCGCGGCTCCGGCCACGCTCGATGCTCTTCACCTTGTTCGGAGATTATGTCTATCCGGAAGGCGGGGAAATTCGCCTGGGTGCCCTCGTGACGCTTGGGAAGGTCTTAGGGATGTCCGAAACTGCCGTGCGATCGGCCGTCGCCCGGCTGGCGCGCGAACGGTGGATTCGCGCGCGACGCCGCGGCCGCAGATCGTTTTATCGCCTGTCGCCTGCAGGTCGCGCGCTCATCGAGGAGGGAACGCGGCGCATTTACCGAGCGGATGGCCGCGCCTGGAATCAGCGCTGGTGCCTGCTCACGTATTCTATTCCGGAAAGCAAGCGAGCGTTGCGCGACCGGATGCGCAAGCAGCTCGCCTGGCTTGGCTTTGGGGCTCTGGGCTCTGGCATCTACCTTGCCGCTCGCGACCGCAGCGATGATGTCCGCCGACTCGCGAGCAGAGTCGGCACCGTCAATTTTGCCCGCACTTTTCTCGCCAAAGGCGTCGGCAACACGCGCGACGCGCAGCTCGTGAACCAGTGTTGGGATCTGGGAGCCATCGGGCGCGTCTACGAAGCCTTCATCCGCACGTACGCTCCGCGGTTTGCCAAAGACAAAATGCTCCGCCGTCGCGGAAAGCTTGCCGACGCCGATGCATTCGTCGCGCGTTTCATGCTCACGCACGACTTCCGAAGATTTCCGTTTATCGATCCCGACCTACCCGACCAGCTCTTGCCTGCGAACTGGGGTGGCAAGCGTGCGCGAAAACTCTTTGCGGGGTATCACAGCTTGCTGACTGAGGGCGCGTTGCGCTTCTTTGAATCTTGCGCTTGGGCAAGCTCATCCGGGTAATCGTACACGCCACGGCCAACTTTTCTCCCAAGGCGGCCGGCCTTGACATACTTGACGAGCAAGGGGCAAGGCCGAAACTTTTCGCCGAGCGTCGCGTGCAAGTACTCGAGCACGCGCAGCCGCGTATCGAGGCCGACGAGGTCGATCATTTCAAACGGACCCATGGGGTGGTTGAGCCCAAGCTTCATCGCTTTATCGATATCCCGCGCCGAGGCGACGCCTTCCATGAGCATGTAGAAAGCCTCGTTGCCGATCATCGCGTTGATGCGACTCGTCGCAAAACCCGGCGCCTCGTTGACGAGCACGGTCTCTTTTCCGCTTTGTGCAGCAACGGCTTGTGCGACCTCGACTGCCCTGACGCCGGTTTCGAGGCCTCGCACAATTTCGATCAATTTCATGATGTGCGCAGGGTTGAAGTAGTGCATGCCAATCACGCGGGAGGGATCCTTCACCGCGGCGGCAATTTCGGTGATCGAGAGCGCGGAGGTATTGGTGGCGAAAATTGTTTGTGCCGGACAGAGCGCATCCAGTTGCCTGAGCACGTTATGCTTGAGCGACATTTCTTCTGGTACGGCTTCGATCGCGAGATCGGCCTTCGATGCGGCATCAAGCATGGTTGAGGATGAAAGCCTTGCCCGAGTTGCCTGCGCGTGCTCCGGGGTTATCTTGCCTCGCTCAACGCCGGCGCGGAGATGCTTCTCGATGGTTGCCATGCCGCGCTCGAGGGCTTGGGGAACCGTGTCCACGAGCACGACCTCAAAGCCGCCTGTTGCCAGGCTATGAGCGATACCGTTGCCCATGACGCCCGCACCGACGACCACGACCGAGCCTGTGGTCAAACGTGCTATCCGATGCCGCCCGCTCGACGATGCATGGTTTCCATGTTCCAGGCGAGCATGCCGACGTGCCGAATCGCTTTGACCAATCGGTCGAAGACGGGTTCGCGATCGAGCGCAGCGTTCGCCGTGCGCATATCATCGATGTATCTGCTCAGCGTGGCGACCCGCTTCATCGTGCCTGCCCACGCGCCGATGGGCTGCGAGGCGGTCACACCGCCGATCCTTTGCAGCACCGGAGGTTGTGGGGCGTCGGGATATGCGATCGTGAATTCAAGCCGGGCGAGCGAATAGTCAGCGATGGCTCGATTCAGTCGGGAAATGCCGATGTGCAAATGTCGTGCCACTCGTCCCCCTCGTCGCGTCGCGGTAGCGCGATGAGCGCCCCTTCGCGCGAGGGGCAGCCGCTTCATCCTCGCGCTTCATTGAATATTCGACGCTTGCAGCCCAGCGATGCAGCGCAGCTTTTTCAGTACCTGCACGATAAGGACATTTGGCCCGTGCCGCGCGAGGCTGATCTTACTTCGTTCTTAGGACAAAAAGACGCGGTCGCATTCTGCGCCGTCCAAAACGGCGAGATTGCAAGTGTGATGAGCGGCGTCGTCGATCACACCACGGTTCGACTCGTGCACCTTCCTCTCGAAGTGGGCAGCACGGAGTCGACTCGGCTGCTGCTGTCGGCGCTGGAAACGTTTGCCAGAGAAGCTCACGCATGCGTGGTTGTTGCTCAAGTGGCTCGCGATTCGCACGCTCATCGATCGCTTTTGGAGAATGGCTACACTGAAGACTTTGCGGAAAAGGACATCGTCGCGGGCCGGATCGTTTCCATGGTCGATTTGATCAAAATTCTCGAGCTTTAGTTCTGGGATAGGGAGCAACGTATGCCTGAAATTATCCTGCCAGACGCTAAGCCGGCGTTCGAGTGGGTCAACGGTAGGGTTCTCCAAAAAGTGAGCCCACAGCGCAAACATGCTCTTGCGCAGACACGTTTCGCTGTGGCCCTGGATGCGTGGTCTGCTGCGCTCAACAACGGCATGGTTGGCACCGAATGGCGCTTTGCGCTCCAGCCGCCCGGCGAGGAACGACGCACGCTCGTGCCTGACATCGCATTCCTCTCCTACGAGCGGATGCCGATCGAGGAGCAGGAGATGACTGACGTGCCATGCATCGCCCCAGACGCGGTCATCGAAATACTGTCTCCCGATGATCGAAGGGAGGACGTCGAAGAAAAATCCCGCGTCTATCTTGGCGCCGGGACCAACGTCATCTTTGTCGTCGATCCAGACCAAAGGACCGTCATCGCGCGCGATGCGAATGTTTTTGCATGCCAGTGCGCACGTTATTCAAACTCCGACGCAACTAGTTCGCGATTCAGGCCTTGGGATGGAAGGTGAGCGCTACGCCGTTCATGCAGTAGCGTAACCCCGTGGGCTTTGGCCCATCGTCAAACACATGACCCAAATGGCTGCCGCAGCGGCGGCAATGCACTTCAGTCCGAGTCTCGATCCACGAATTGTCGACCGACGTTTCGATTGCATTTGGCAGGGGCGCCCAAAAGCTCGGCCAGCCGGTACCGCTGTCGAACTTGGTTGCAGATGAGAATAGTGCGAGATCGCAGCCTGCGCATGAAAACGTACCTTCCCGGTGCTCCTTCTCGAGCGGGCTGCTAAACGCAGGTTCGGTCCCCGCTTGTCTGAGGACCGCGTACTGTTCCGGGGTGAGCCGGGCGCGCCACTGCGCGTCAGTCAATTCGAATTCATAATGTTTCGTCTGAGCCAAAGCTATGGATCTCCTTCCCATGAATCGTTCGGCCATAAAAGCGACACCGAGCGCGAGGCCCGCTCGTAGCAAGGTTTGTCGGGTCATAGGTTCTTTATTGCCTCCTGGGGCGATTTCGAAGATTGATCCCTTCACCCATTATACGCGGCGGCGGGCCAAATGGTTTACTTACGTGTCGTGGTCCACGTAATAGCCGCCCCGAATCTTCTGGATGAGTCCGATCGCAACGTGGGCGCCGTGCCCGGCTGAAATGATCGCTTGGCTTGGCAAGCCCGTGATCCGGCCCACTGCCAAGCAGCCCTCCACGGGGGTTTGACCGTCCGAATCAACGCTCACGAATTTGTTGCCGAATCCCCCGAGTGTCAACCCGAGTTGCAAGGCAAGGTCGGTCCGCTTGTTCGAAGCAATGATGAAATACGTGCAGGCGCATGAGCGCCCGGTTGCATCGAGCTCAAATCCATCGCTTGTCGTTCGCACCTCGGTGATTTGGTCATCGAAGCAACGCGCCCCGAAGCGTTCGACCTGCCGGCGCCCGAGATCCAAAAGCTCCGCGCCTCCAACGCCTTCCGGAAACCCGAGATAGTTATTGACCTTTGCGACCCGTCGCAAGCTCGACTGCGCTCCATCGAAAACAGCAACGTTGACTCCAGCCCGCGCCAGGAACAGGGCGCATGACAAGCCGGCCGCTCCGCCACCTGCAATGATGACGTCAAAACGCTCCCGAGCGATCATAACAAGCGCAGTTCGCCGGTCTCTGGCGGGGCGGGTTCGCCCAAGCGGACAACCATGCTGCGCACGGTAGCCGGAGCGTAACCCTCGTAGTCATTGCTCGCGTACGCGTAGATATCGGTACATGTGGCACGCAGCGAGCGGATCAAACGCTCCCAGACATCCAGCGAGCCACTGCGGTCAAGCTGGACGCGATCGTACTTTGGAAAACTCTGGTCGCCTAACCAGCGAACGTACGCGTAGGGAACGGACGGTTGCCGCACCAGGTCTTCGACGATTCTCGATGCGAGCGCGGTATCGCCGTGCGATCCGTCCGTCACCGCGAGCGTGAACTTCATGGTCCGCGCTAAATCAAAGAGCGCGCTATCGTACCAGCGTGGATCGCGAAGCTCGAGCGCGACCGGCAGATCGCCGGGCAGTTCCGTTTCCAAGAATGAAAAGAGCGCGGCGCGAGCATCTCGCGTCGGCGCAAAGTCAGGTGGACACTGAATGAGGATGGCGCCAGCCTTGTCGCCCATCGTTCTGACGCGGTTGAGAAAAGCGGCAAAGTATGTGTCCGCGTTCACGAAGCGGCGCTCGTGCGTGACGGTCGAGGGGGTCTTGAAGGAAAACGTAAATCCGTCGCCGCTGCGCTGCCGCCACGATTCGACCGTGCTTGCGCGCGGAATGCCATAGTACGATGAGTCGACCTCGACCGACGAAAAGATTCCAGAATAAAACGCAAGCATGTCGGGCGCCTTGGTGCCAGGTGGGTAAAACGGGCCGACCCAGTCCTTATAATTCCAACTCGAGGTGCCGAAGTGGAGCCGAGCGCTCACGCAAGGCTGAGCACGCCATCGATGGCAAGGCGCAGGTCGTCCCCAACCTCATCGGCTGGCCGGTCAGCATCGATCACCTGAAAACCATATTCACTCGTCATGCTCTCGAATTGGTGCAGGACGCGCGCTTGATATTCTTTGAACGAATCGAACATGTCGTTGCCCAAACGCAAATCCATCCCCGATTCCCAATAGTTAAACCCCTTGCTCGAATTGATCGTTCGTTCGATGAGTTCATTCACGCCCAATTTAAGGTACAGCACTTTGTCCGGTATCGGCGCGAAGCCATAGACTTCTCGAATCCACTGCGGATCCGCGCCTCGCACCACAGCCCGAGCGATCGCCGAGTAAATGTAGCGATCGGCCAAGATGATGTAGCCAGAACGCAAGCCGGGGATGATTTGGCCTTCGACGATATCGGCAAAGTCGGTCGCATAGTAAAGGAAGAGCGTGATCGAGCCAAGCGTGTGTCCTTGCTTGGCCTGCTTGATACCCTTTGCCTGCGAGCTCGGAGCGTGTGAACCCCGTTTCAATGACCGCGCTGCCGCGGCCCTCGAGCCAGCGCCGCAGTTCGGCGATTTGCGTGGAGCGCCCCACGCCATCGGGCCCTTCAACGACGATCAGCTTGCCGCGAATTTCTCCGACGCTCTCTAGATTGGTGGGAGCGTCGCCATAGAAACGAAGCTTCCTCACGCTGACTTCGATTCCGGTTTGCCCTGCACGCCAAGCCGGCTCTTGCGTGGCATGTGCTTCTTAACGATGTTTCGCATCTGCCGCTGTTGATCTTCGATGGTCTTGGTCGCATCCATGACGGTGAAGTTGAATTCATCCGTCATCTTTTCATACTCGCTGACGATGCGCGCCTGAAAGATCCGAAACGATTCCATGGGGTCCATAGAGAGCCCGATATCGAGCCCGGCCTCGTAGTACTTGAGGTCAGGCCGGCCCATGACGATGCGATCGAGCGCGACATCCAAGGGCACGCGAAAGTAGAACGCGACCGTTGGCGCTGCCGCGAAGCGATAGAGTTGACGAACCCAACGTGGTGAGACTCCGCGCGCGACGTCGCGCGCGAACGCCGTGAAGCAATAGCGGTCGCACAGCACGACTGCACCCGCCTTCAGATACGGAATGATCTCGTGCTCGGTGCGGTCGGCGAAGTCGGTGGCGTGAATGAGACTAAAGGTAGTGGGCGTGAGCAGCTGCTTCTTTTTCCCGCGCGAGGTCGTGTTCTTCACGAGCGGTGACGAATTCCACTCGGAGAATTTCACCGCATACCCTTCGCTCTTGAGCCACTCGTGCAGGAGGGCGATCTGCGTGCTCTTGCCCGACCCGTCGATCCCTTCGACACAAAAAAGCCGGCCGGGATAGCGTTGGTCTGAAAGGCCGTTCAAAGACATAACTATGGGTAATTCGCAAGACGCCGTGTGGTCTCCTTAGCAGGAGGCAGGCGCTTGGCGTTGCACTGGCGTTCATGGCTCGAACACCTGCCCGTCCCAATTCTTTAAGGATTAAGAAGTTGCAACGCAGCGTGCTCGAGTTCTACCGAACGCGCCGACGCGACCTCCCTTGGCGCCGCACACGCGATCCGTACCGAATCCTCGTGTCGGAAATCATGCTGCAACAGACGCAGGTCGATCGGGTGATACCAAAATATCGCGAGTTTCTTGCGGCCTTTCCGAGTATCCGCGCCTTGGCGAAGGCGCGGTTCGCACGAGTGCTTCGCGTCTGGCTCGGTCTCGGTTACAACAGCCGCGCGTTGCGGTTATGGCAATGCGCTCGTTCCGTTGTTCGTGATCGCAGCGGACGTCTTCCGCGCGACCTGCGCGAACTGCAACAACTACCGGGGCTAGGCCTCTATACCGCATCTGCACTTTTGAGTTTCGCATTTGGCGCTCAGGTACCGGTGGTCGACACGAACGTCCGCCGCGTGCTCGTGCGCACGCTCACCGGTCGCGACCACGCATCGCCAGCGCGAGTCGCCGCGCTTGCTCGCGCAGCGCTTCCTCGGGGTCAAAGCTCGCAATGGGCGCAGGGACTTATGGATGTGGGAGCGCTCTTTTGCAAATCCACTCCGAAGTGCGCGCTGTGCCCCGCACGCTTGTGCTGCGCCTACGCGCGGCGGGGCTCGATCAAACCCACGTCGCCGCATTCGCCAACGCCCTTTGTTGGATCAAATCGCTTTTATCGCGGGCGCATTATGCGCGAGCTTTGTAGCCGCAGAAGCGCCAACCTTGCCGCGATCGGAAGGCAGGTGAAGGAAGATTTTGAGGCAAGAGACGCCGCGTGGCTCGACGACATCCTCCAGAGCTTGCAGCGCGACGGTCTCGTCTTGATCGATCGCTCTCGACAGCGGGTTCGTCTCGCCTAGCTCCCGCTCGCCGCAGAGCCGAGATCCTTGCGCGACTTGCCCGGACGTACCCCCACGCCACAACGGCCCTGCATCACGTCAATACTTTCCAGCTGCTCGTGGCGGTCATCTTGTCGGCGCAATGCACCGACGCGCGAGTCAACATGGTGACGCCTGCACTTTTCAAAGCCTATCCAACGCCACAAGCCATGGCGAAAGCGCCATTGCGCACGCTTGAACGGTACATTCATAGTTGCGGATTCTTCCGCGTCAAAGCAAAAAACATTCGAGGCGCTGCTCGCACACTCGTCGAGCGTTTTCGCGGCCGCGTGCCTCGCACCATGGAGGAGCTGCTTGCACTTCCCGGCGTTGGCCGCAAAACCGCAAATGTCGTTTTGGCAACCGCCTACCGCCAAGGTGCGATTGCCGTTGACACCCACGTTTTTCGCGTAGCGAATCGCCTAGGACTCGTGCACGCAACCACGCCGGCAAAAACCGAACTCCAGCTTATGAAAGTCGTTCCAAAGCGAGATTGGCCCCACATCTCCCACTGGCTCATCTTCCATGGCCGGCAAATCTGTCACGCGCGCAATCCTGAGTGCGCGCGCTGCCCGGTGGTCGACCTATGCCCTTCCGCCAAGCGATTCTTGAAACAAGAAGAGCGCGAGCTGTAGGGGGCGATTGGAAAATCGCCCCCCGACGTTATCGGAAAAACGATGGGTTGACGATGGCTTTGAGCACGATCGAACGGAGAGCGCGCCGTCGGTCAAGCGTTCCTAAGCCGTATCCGATTGCCCGACTTGCGTAGTACGAACTCTCTCGCGCGCGCCGCACGATGAGATTCATGAGCGTTGCGCTTTTTGCGAGGTTCTTGAGCAGTCGGCCCGAGGAGAGATACCCTCCGGCTTCTGCGATCCATTCGCGTTGGTGCCTGGCCAGAACGTGGCGCGAAGCATCATTGGTCTTTAAGGCAGCGAGCGCGGCCCGCGCTGCCGATCTGCCAGATACCAATGCGGTCCAAATCCCCTCGCCCGTCAGCGGGTCGACAAGCGAAGCAGCATCGCCGCACAGCATCGCGCCGTCGAACACGGTCCGGCGGTGTGCGCTTGAAACCGGGAGCGGCCAGCCAATCGCGCGGCCGATCGGCTTTGCGTTGTCGAAGCGGCCGTGCAGATTAGGCTCGGTGGCGATGAAGTCGTCCAAAATGTCGCGCAGCTTGCGTGCCGATCGATCGAGTTCGCCCGAATAGATTCCGATCCCAACGTTTGCTGTTGTTGGACCAGTTGGGAAGACCCAACCGTAGCCGGGCAAGAGTCGCTTGTCGAAATAATAGATTTCAAGATCTTGGTTAAGCCCCGTGACTCCGGCATAATAACCCCGTAGCGCGTACCCGAGGTCGCGGGGAGACGCCGAGCGCACCCCGAGCGATTTGGCAACGGTTGAGTGCGCGCCGTCGGCGCCGATGACGATCTTTGCCGCCAGCTTTCGCACGCCGCCGCCATCCTCATACTCCACGCCGCTGGTCGCGCCATTGCTGCGCATCAAGCTTGTCACGTTGGCACCCTGCACGAGCGTGGCGCCGGCCCGAACCGCAGAGTTTGCCACGCACTCGTCAAGCACCATCCGAGGCACGACCCAGCACTCGACCTGCCGACCGCCTTGCGCCGGCGGAGCAGCTGCAAAAGTGTTCCCGTCGGGTCCGCCGATCCGGCCGCCCAGCGTGCGTACGGCACGATCGCCGAAGGACGCGAACGTTACGCCCATCTCTTCGAGAATGTCCACCGCGTGCGCGGTAACGCCATCTCCGCAGCTCTTGTCTCGCGGAAAATGGGCGCGCTCGAGCATGACGACCTCAGCACCGGCTGATGCAAGCACGGACGCCGCAGCCGCGCCGCCGGGACCGGCACCAACGATGACGACGTCAGCGGCCTTCAATGATGGAGCGAACCTCAGCAAACGCAGCGTCGACTTCATCGACGGTGTTGTAAAAATGCGGAGCAATGCGGATGCCGGCGTTGGGCCGATAGTCGATGAGGACGCGTCGCCGTATCAACTCGTTGCTCGCCTCACGAGCACCTGGAAAGTCGATGGTCACATGACCGCCCCGATGCGACGATTCCAAGGGTGAGTTGATCTGCACGCCCAGCTCCCGAGCGCAGCGTATCGCGCGCTCAGTCAGCTCGACGCTGCGGCGTCGAATCCGAGCGACGCCGATTTCGTTCACGATGCTCAAGCCCGCGACTGCGGCGTACAAGCCCGCGGGATTCGCCGTGCCGCCCGCATAGCGCCACGCGCTGGCGGCCGGTTCGAGCCGATCCATCGAAAAATCGAACGGTCGTTGATGGGAAAACCAACCCACGCTTGTAGGCACAAGTGTCTTGTACAGATCCGGCCGCACGTAGAGGAACGAGGCGCCGGGCCCGCCGCACAGCCATTTGAGCGAACCGCCAACGAGCGCGTCGACCTCAAGCGCCTTGACGTCGATGGGAACGGTGCCAACCGATTGGTAGACGTCAAGGAACACCATCGCGCCCACGCTGTGCGCCTTTTCGACGATTGGTTTCAGGTCGGTGATGTAGCTCGACCGGAAGATGACGTGCGAGATGGGAACGGCGAGCGTCGTTTCATCGATTGCATCGATCATCGCTTGAGTGTCCACGGTAACCCGGTCACCGCTGGATACCATGTGAATTCGCGCACCACGGCGTTCTTGAGCCTGCCACGCGTAGTGAACGGTTGGAAACTCTAAATCAGAGTAGACGACCTTATTGCGTTTGCCCGAAAAATCCAGGCAGGAGATAAGAATCCATTCCGCGGTCGAGACGTTGGGCTGCATGATAACTTCGCCCGGTTTCGCATTGATCAGCGAGGCAACGAGGTCTCCGGCTCGATCGACAAGCGGCAACCACTTCTCCCAAGCGACCACGCCAAGTTCGGCCCAATCGTTGGCGTATTGCGCGAGACCATCGCGCGCCCGCGCGGGCATGGCGCCAAGCGAATTGCTGATGAGGTAGTTGCAGGTGGACAGGATAGGGAACTCACTGCGCCACTGAAGCAGCGAATCGGTCTGGGTCAGCATGAACTCGACTTCGGCTCTGCGTTGGCGCTTCCCCCGACGTTCGGTGTAGCGGGCGATTGGAAAATCGCCCATTCGAACCTAGCCGGCGAAACGCGGCAGCGTGTCGAGACGCGGATAAACTGTATTTCTGCCGGCTTGTTTCGCCCGATACAGCGCCGCATCTGCTGCCTTGAGAAGCATTTGCATCTGCGTTCCCGCTTCTGGATACGCTGCGACACCCAAACTCGCCGTGATCGTGAGCTCCTCATCTTTGGCGGGCCAATCCGCTTCTCCGATTTTTGCGGCCATGCGTTCGGCCAACATCACCGCGTCACTGAGTTGCGTTTCAGGAAGCAAGACGATGAACTCGTCGCCGCCGTAACGCGCGACGATATCCGAGATGCGGACCGACGAAAGCAGCACGCTGCCAAAATGGCGGAGCACGAGATCACCAAACTCGCGACCGAAGCGCTCGTTGATATCTTGCAAGCTGTCGACGTCCACCATCACGATCGACAGAGGCCGCTTGCGGCGGCGCGCTTCCGACAGGCGCTTGCGAAGAACGTCTTGCGTAAAACGGTAATTGTACAGGCCGGTCAACGGATCGGTAATGGCCATGCGCGAGCTCTCTTCCAGCATGCGCGCATGGCGGAGCGCCACAGCAAGCTCGTCCCCGATTGCGTGGAAGATGCTTTGATCGTCCGCTGAGAAACGGCGGCCGTCAAACCCAAACACTTGCACGGCTCCGATGATTTGGTCACCGAGCGTCAGCGGTTTGGTCAAAACCAAGGAAAGGTCGGCAATGGAATGATGCGCAAAATGCGCGTTCTCGAGGTGCACGTCTGCGCCATCTCCAGTCAACATTGTCTGCCGGTAGGCGACAGCCGCAGCGAGGGGCCCTTCCTCGCCGGATCCGTCGGCACGCACGCTCACCGTGTCGGCGCCCTCCGGCAGGAACCCGCGTTGCGCGACGTTTTGCAAGATGCCCTCCGTCGGGTCGTACACGTACAATCGGCCGACGTCCACATTGAGCACTTCGAGCAGCTTTTCCAAACCTTTGCTGCAAATAGCGCCGAAGCCGACCTCGCGGCTGAGCGACCGAATGACGTCACGCATGACCACGAGATTGCGGTTTTGTCGTTGGAGTTGCTCCGCTTGCTTCTTCTGTTCGGAAATATCTTTGCTAAACGCGACCAACCCAACGATCTTTCCGTGTTGATCTCGCGCGGGCGATGCGGAGAGCAACACTTCCATGCGGCCCCCATCGCGATTGCGGCATTCGACCTCAAAGACATGCACGTGCTCGCCGCGGCTCACGCGCGACAGCAGCTCCCGAATATCTTCACGGCGGTCCGGCGGAATGATCGGGAGTTCGAAGAAGAGTTTGCCGAGTGCTTCGTGGCGCGTCATGCGGAAGATGCGCTCGGCACCTTTATTCCACGATACAACGGTGCCGTGCAAATCGAATTGAACGATTGCATCGTTCGATTCTTCCAAAATGCGGTCGAGGAAGTTGCGGGCGGACTTTGCTTGATCGTACTTCCTGGCCGCTTCGATGGCCGCGCCCCCTTGAATCCCAAGCTGCCGAACGATCTCTTCTTCTGATTCGAGCGACGGTGCGCGCTCAGAAAAGAAGAGCGCCACGGCGCCGATTGACTTCCCGGAGGCCAACAGTGGAAAGGCACTGACGGCATTGAATCCGTGCTCGCGAGCAAGTTGTTCCCAGCCAAGTCGAATCCAGGCGCTGTCGTTGGTCACGTTACTGCGCAACGCATATCGTCCCTCGCGGACTGCTTGCACGGGTGGATACGACGCATACGCCGGATCGGCAGCGCTTACGCTCAGCCTGGCAGAAAGCTCCGCAGGCGCGTTCCACCCGCCGGCTACGCTCAGCGAACTACCGGTCCCCGTATAGGCGATTGCGAACGCTGCGCCCATCGCCTCGACCGCAGCGCGCGCGATGCTGCGCACCACCTCTGCCTCATCGAGCGATCGAGAAATGCCAGATGCCGCAGAAACCGCCAGTGCGCGATCTCGCGCAAGCAAGCGCAAGGCATCCGCATCGAGCGCATTGCGCAAAGCGTTCTGTGCATGAGGTAGAAACGCAAGGGAAGCGGCGATGGCACTCTCGGGGAATGCGTCGACTTCGCGCGCATACAATTCGAGGACGATAGTGGCTCGTGGCTCAACCAGAAGCGGCAGTGCCAACACCGATCGAATACCGTGCGTTTGTGCGACTTGCACCCAGGGAGCGAAAGTCCGATCCGCAAGCGCGTCCTTAACGAGCGACATTTCCCCGCTGCGGGCGGCTCGACCCAACGGGCCTTGGCCGACAGGCATGTTTGCATCTGCGTTCGCGACAAACGTCTGCGCGAAACCCGCGGCAGACTCGTCGCCGAAGACTGAGCGCGCAACAAAGCGGTTGGCTTCGAGTCGCCACACAATTGCTACGGCGGCGGAGGTAACTTCCAAAAAGTAGTCGGCTGTTTTCGCAGTGACCGCTCGCTCGCTGAGCTCCTCGTTGAGATCCGCGACGCGATCGAACAGCTTGCTTGCGTGTTCTTCTCGTGCGGAAATCTCAGCCTGCTGTTTGCGCTCCTCTAAATCCGACGCGATGATGGACGCAACATGTAAGACTGCATCCATGTGCCGTGCAGTAAACGCCGTTTCGCGTAAGGCGTACATGACGAACGCACCCAGCGTGCCTTGGGATGCAACGAGTGGCACTGCGGCTGTGGCTGAAAACGACTCGCGTCCGGGATGGGCCGCGAGGAGATCCGAACGGAGCTCGTCGCTGCCATCTCGCTGCACGACCCAGGTGGCACCCATGATTGCGGCCGACAACAGTTGATCCATCGAAAGAGGCATTCGCCGCGCGTTGACCGCCTCGGCAAAGCCCTCGTCGCCGTCGGACCATGCCGTGACGGACAAAGTTCCATCGGCTGGTGAAATGGTAACCGCCAAACAACCCACATCGAGAATGCCGGCGATGCCGCGCGTCGCTTCCCGCAAAACGTCACGCTCTGCGCGCGCGTTGACGCATTCGGCAACAAGCGTGAGCAGGCGCGCCTCGACCTCGGAGCGATCGTCACCTGGCCCATTGCCGGGAATCACACGCATGCCGTCAGTCCTGTACGCCGCAGCGCGGGTCGAGGTGTCGCGAGATGTGAGCAAGAACCCCGGCATCCATGGAAAGCCACGCCGCGATCACGTCCTTGCGCGCGCTTGTCGCTGAATGCGACAAGCGTGCGTGTGAGCTTCCATTAGACACAGCCTGTCTGCTCATTTCTGCGGTCTACGATTCTTCCGTCGACGTCGACAAATATCTGGTGCAGCTCGATGCTTTCGCCGGCCGAGCCGCCGCCACCGCTGGCGGCGATGGTTCATATGCAATGATCGCCGCGATCTTACGAACGCTTTTCGCGGTTGGCACATTTCGCGGCAACGAGCGCGCCTACAACGAGCCGGCCAATAGCCTGTTGTCATCGGTCATTGACCGGCGCGTCGGCATCCCGATAACCCTATCTGTTCTTCTCATGGAAGTGAGCCGGCGGATAGGTCTTCCGTTGGAAGGCGTAGGGCTTCCTGGGCATTTTGTCGTGAGGTTTCCGGACCCATCAAGCCGGCTGTACATCGACCCGTTTCACAACGGCGCTATCATGGACGTGGCGCAATGCATCGCACTGGTGGAACGAATCTACCACGGTCGCATCGCGTGGCGGGATGACTTCCTTGCGCCGCTTGACCACCGCTCGATCGTCAAGCGAGTACTCTTGAATCTCAAGAACACATTCAGTCAAGCGCAAAATTACTCGGGAGGTCTTGTCGCCATCCAATTGCGCATGCTGCTCGACCCAACCGACGTCACCGAGCTCCGCGACCGCGGCATTCTTTTTGCCCGTTTGCGACGCTACGATCGAGCGATCGAAGACCTTGAAGCCTATTTGCGGCGCTCGCCGGATGCCGGCGACAGCCAGCACATTCGAAAGACCGTACAGTACCTGCGTCAGGAGCGCAATCAGTAAGCTATGAATGAATTCTTGCGCCGCCGCGAGCGGTTTGTCAAGGCAATGGGCGACGCAGTCGCCATTTTTCCAAGCGCGCCGGAGGTCGCTCGCAGCAACGACACGGACTTTGATTTTCGCCAAGATTCCGACTTCTACTATCTGACGGGGTTCGACGAGCCCAATGCGGTGCTGGTGCTCGCGCCCAATCATCCAACGACCAAGTCGGCGCTGTTTGTCATGCCGAACGATAAGGAGAAGGAGACTTGGAACGGGCGGCGCGCCGGCCTCGAAGGCGCAAAGACTCTCGTCGGAGTGGATGCGACGTATCCAACGAGCGAATTCGAAACCCGTCTCGGGGAATTCTTGGAGACGTCTGGCCGCTTGTATTATTCTTTTGCCGGCGCTCGAGCGCTCAACGAGCAAATCGAGGCGCGTTTGCGGCATTATCGGCGAGCGCGCGCGCGCGCCGAGGGGGGACCGCTTGAAGTCATCGACCCGAGCGTGCTCGTCCACGAACTTCGCGTCATCAAATCCGCGTTTGACATCGCGGGCATGCGGCGCGCGGTTGAAGTTTCAGGTTTAGGGCACGTTGCGGCTATGCGCTACTCGCGGCCCGGCATGCACGAGTACGAAGTCGAAGCGATCGTTGAATACGTGTTCGCCAGTCATGGTGCCCAGGCGCCCGCGTACCCAAGCATCGTGACGAGCGGTAAGAATCTTGCAATCATTCATTATCGAACCAACCGCGACCTGATTCCGGATGGTTCGCTTGTCCTCGTCGACGCCGGCGCCGAGGTGGACTATTATTGTGGCGATATCACGCGCACGTGGCCGATTTCCGGGAAGTTTACGAGCGAGCAGCGCGCGGTCTATGAAATCGTGCTTGTGGCAAATATGCGCGCGATCGAATTGTGCAGACCTGGCAAGAAAATTGGGTCGGAAGTCAACGATGCAGCAGCGCGCGTGCTGGTTGAAGGCCTGCTCGATCTCGGTCTGTTGCAGGGCAGCGTCGAGGAGCATTTGGAGAAAGGGACGCACAAGCGGTTCACCCTCCATCGCATTGGACATTGGCTTGGTCTGGATACGCACGACGTCGGATCGTACCGCCATGGCGGCGACTGGCGGCCTTTCGAACCGGGCATGGTTGTGACGATCGAGCCAGGTTTGTACATCGCTGACGACCCAGACGTGCCGGACCGTTTCCGCGGTATTTCCGTGCGTGTTGAGGATGACGTCTTGATCACAAGTTCTGGTCCCGATGTGCTCTCGAGCGCGGTGCCAAAGAGCATCAAAGCGATCGAACAGGTAATGGCCGAGGGCCGTAGCACAGCGCAAGCGCTCATCGCATGACCGCGCCAGATCTGGCGCACGTAGACGACCGCGTCATCGAATGGCGGCGTGAGATTCACCGCTATCCCGAGCTCGGATTCCTCGAACAGCGGACCAGTGCGTTGGTCGAGCGCGAACTCACCCGCGCCGGCATTCCCCATCGGCGACTTGCCCAAACTGGGGTCGTCGGTCTCATCGAGGGCCGCAAGCCGGGGAAGACGCTGCTCTTGCGCGCCGACATGGATGCCCTGCCTGTCCCCGAACGTAGCGGCGAACCATTTGCTTCTACCATTGCGGGCGTCATGCACGCCTGTGGGCACGATGCGCACACCGCGATGCTACTCGGTGCCGCGGTGCGGCTCGCCTCGCAGCGCGACCGCATCGAGGGTGCGATTAAGGTTGTCTTTCAGCCCGCTGAGGAAGGACCGGGAGGCGCAAAACCAATGATCGACGCGGGCGTCCTCGAATCGCCCGCGGTGAGCGCAGCGGTCATGATCCACGTCTTACCACTGTTGCCCGCGGGCGTCATTGGCTGGCGCGTGGGACCCATGCAGGCCTCGGCCGACGATTTCGTTATTTCGATCAGCGGTCGTGGTGGTCACGCGGCTTCGCCGCAACTCGGTGTCGACACGATCCCCATCGCGGCCGAAGTCGTCAGTTCTTTGCAGCGCATTGCCAGCCGCGAAGTCGATCCTTTGGAGGGCGTTGTTGTCTCTATCGGAACGATCAATGGAGGGTATCGTCGCAACGTCATCGCCGATCGAACCGAGCTGGGTGGCACCGTGCGCTGCTTCTCCGACGAGCTGCGCAAGACGATGCCGCAGCGGCTGGAGAGAATTGCTGGTGGCATAAGCCAGGCGCACGGCGCGCAGTGCAAGGTTGAGTACCAATGGGGGTATCCGCCGCTCATCAACGATGCGCGATTGACGAAGTTGGTGGCGGACATCGCGCAAACCACGCCGGACCTCCCCGCGGTCGTCGAACTCCCAGCGCCGCGCATGGGTGCCGAAGATTTCGCGTATTTCGCGCAGGCAGTCCCCGGCTGCATGCTTCGTTTGGGCGTCGCACCACAGGGCGCAGGCCCCCACGCCATGCTTCATTCGCCGGAGTTTCGCCTCAACGAGGATGCCTTGCGCAGCGGCGTGAGAATTTTTTGCGAACTCGCGTTGCGTTTGCCGCAAAATTTGTGACAGACGTCACAGGCGCAATCGGACCCCTCTAAGTCGAACTTCTCCCTGCGTCGATATTATCTCTAACACCGCAGTTGCGAGTGTTGAAAGCGTAGGGAGCAGCGTGCAGAAGAACCAGGACCATCTTCGGTTTCGGCGTCGGGCCATCCCCACGCCCGGCGAGGAACAACCCCGTAATAAGTTCGGCATCATCTTGACGGTCGCCACGGCGGCGATCATCCTGCCTGCAATGATTTACGGAGCCATGCACCCAGCGAACATTTCTTCGACCGTGAAACAGATCGCTCGACACATACCAATGCAAGTGAAAGATTTGCGAGTGGCGATCGTTGCGTCGCGGTCAACGCCCACGCCGCAACCAAGTGCTACGCCAACGCCGGCAGCGACGCCGACCGCGGCCGGCCAGCAGTCAAAAGCGCGTAATGCCGCACTCGCGGCACACGAGCTTCATCTAAAACATCTGCGAGAGCTCGCCTTGACATCTGCGCGCGCGAGGAAACTCGCCTCCACCGGTCAGACGTCGGACGTTGCAGGGTCTGGACCGACGACCGCTGCCAATACGGGTGCAAATCAGGGATCCTCTAGTCTGACCGGCACAACTACTGCCGCGATGAGGACGACGACGGTAGCGGCAACACCAACACCGGCTGCGCTCGCCATGGCGCAGACGCCGGAAGCGGACGCAACGCCTGTGTACGCGCCGGATGTCGTTGTGGACGCGCGCTTTACGCACCAAGTGCAACCTGAGTATCCAGAAATGGCAAAGACCCAAGGTGTGGAAGGAACGGCCATTGTGCTTGCGACGATCGGGCCGAGTGGCGCCGTCGTGTCCGCCCGCATCGATCAATCGACCGGGAATAAAATGCTCGACAATGCCGCACTCACTGCCGCGAAGGATAGCGGATTCCAGCCGCCGATTATCAACGGCAAGCCCGCTACGGAAACCTACAGGCTCGTTTACACCTTCGCCCTGTAACATCACCCGCGTTTCGTTTGTTTTGTAGGGGGCGATTGGAAAATCGCCCCGTTCGTGTGTGGGAGGAAATTCGCGACGGGCGAATGGCACCGTGACACCACACGGACATTGGGGCAAGGAGCAACGACGGTGAGTCAACGTTCTTTTCATATCACTGGCATGGACTTAAGCGGTTACATGGTCAAAGACGCATCCCGGGCGATCGCTTTCTATCGCGACGTGCTCGGCATCGAACCGGTCATGGTTTATCCCGACAACAGGGGAGCGGAATACGAATTTGCGGATGGCACGACCTTTGGTTTATGGGGCGGGGGCGGTGCCGTGATGCCGTTCCAACCAAGTAACGGCATTCTGTTTGCTGTTGACGATCTTGATGCCGCCGTTTCCGCGCTCAAGGCGCGCAACATTCCCGTCCTTATGCAGCACGAAACCCCTAACTGCTTCTTGGCGATGATTCACGACACCGAGGGTAACATCGTTACGTTGCACAAGCGCAAAGTCGCGTAGCGCGTCCCCTATCCAGATAGCTTGCAAGCGCGCGAATAAATTCGCGAGGGGCGATTTTCCAATCGCCCCCTACATTTCGATTTACGCGAGGGGTTACGTTTGGGAGGCGGCGAGAAGCTCTGAGTGCCGCTGCTCCACCGCGGGGTCTGTCGTGTGCTCTAAGATTAAGGCAAGAGTCGAGAGGGCTTTTTCCAACTCGCCCGCGTCAGCTTGATGGTCGGCGAGCTGCAGACCGAGGACAGCAGCATCGTCAAATCGCTCCAGCCCCAAGTAGCATTCCAAAAGCGGGGTCGCAACCTCTGGATCAAAGCCCGTTTTCATCAGTCGCTCGTAGCTGGACGCGGCTGACGCAAAATCCCCCGCGGTAAACGCGGTGTCCGCTTTTCTTCGCGTAAACGCTGCAAGCCCAGGCGGCAGTCCCCCAGCGGTTGTGGGTTGCGTGCTCCCGATGCTCACCGACGAGGTGTAGCCTTGGGGAGCCGCCGTGCGCCCCGATTCGCGTGGGGTTGATTGAACGCCGTTGGATGCGCCCTGGCTTACGACTCCTTCGGGCTCTTCGTTTGACGCGGAACCAAACAGGATGCGTATCTCGTCATCACTTGCAGGCTCGACGTTCGACACGTCATCCCATGCCGAACTCGCCCCGCTCTCGCTTGGATGGGCCGCCCAGGCCGGCGCTGCTTCCGCTGGCTCCTCAGCAGCCTCGTCGGGCTGGTCAGGCGTTTGCGGTTCTGATTCGTCAGCGAATTCTTCAACGGGGGCTTCGGCCTGCGATGCGATCGGCGGCGCTGCAGACGCCTCCACAACGTCTTCGACTGCGGGAAGCACCGACAAGCGTTTCTCGATTCCCGCCCATCGCGCGTCATCCAGTCCTGCGTCGCGCGCGGTTTCCACCACGCGCGCGATTTGATCGCGCTTTTGGCTGAACGCATCATCCGAGAACGACTCAAGCCACCGCAAAACATCGCTCGCCGACTGCGGCGAGACTTCGAGCAGTTTTTGGGCGAAGACAGGAACTGAGTCAAAATGCTGGGCCTGCATGAGCTCGCCAATGCCCCGCCGCAAATAATCTACCGCCTCGCTGTTACGACTCATGACGGCGTAGAGCTCGCCAAGGCGCGCCTGGATGGCGCCGTCGTCGGGAATGAGCTTTTCGCAGTAGCGATATTCATCGATGGCGTCGGCCATGTACGAACCGCGATACAAACCTTCGGCATTTGCGAGCCTGATAACCGGATCATCAGGATTTTCGGTGGCCAGAGCCCCGAGCAGCTCCAAAATAGAGTCGTTCACCTGCGCCTGGCGCGTGAGTTTCGCAAACTGCTTGCCAAGGACGGCGCGTTCGGCTCCGAGCGGATTGACCTCCTTGGAACCAAACAAACCGCGCTTCTTCTCGCGTGTATTCAAAACTTCAGCGAGAATGAGTACCGCAGCATCCCATCGCCGCTCGTTTGCCATGGCGTCGGTTGCTTCGACATACAAAGGGACCGCCGCCCTAAGTCCCTTGAGGGCGGCGACTTCTTGTGCCTTCGCGAGTTTGCTAGAACCTAGCGTCACGTCCGCCTCGCCCGTCTCGTGTCAACACGGGGTTCGGCTCAGGCACCTCGATCTTTGAGAGCTGGTCTTTGAGCGCGGTGATCCGATTGCCAACGTCTCGGTAATCTGGGGCACCGGCTTGGATCTCTTCGAACGACCAGAGCGCAAGATTGAGCGATTCCTGATCGCCTCTGCTTTCGTACAAGTCTGCGAGGTTGTAGAGAACGTCTCGATACTGGGCATCCGGCTGGCCCGGGATTTCGAGGGCCTTCGAAAAGTGCTGCGCCGCCTCGTCCGTGCGGCCGAGACCCCGCAAGCACAAACCAATGCCGTTCTCGCGAAGGACGCCATAGTCGCCATCCGACAAGGCCTCGAAAATGGATAACGCTTCTTTGAATCGCTTGAGGTCAACATAGGAAAGGCCGAGGCAGTAGCGACCTGCGATACTCGTACTTCCACCGCTGACGAGCTTCTCGCACGCCTTCGCCGCAGCGGCAGCGTTGCCGCTTTCGCGCAAGCGCTGCGCCGCTTCAACGTACCTGACATCCGGATCGGCGGCGCCGTTGGCGGCATCGCGAGCCGCGCGTAGCGCCTCGTCAAGTCGCCCGGCGACGACGAGCGCATCCACGTCGATCTTACCGCCATCTGCTTTTTTCGCCGCAGCAGCGGCCGCGCTCGCTGGGGCCGCGGCTGGCTTGGCTGCGGGTGCCGGCGCGGCGGCGGCAGGTGCTGGCGCCTTCGGGGTCGCGGGAGTTGCCCCATTGACCTGCGATGAGGCAGCTTGGAATTGGCTATCACGCTGAGCGCGCTTTTGATCTAACTGACCAATTGCCGCTGCGGCCTGCGCCTTCTTCGCCTCGATCGCGGGAGACAGCGTGCTGAGATCGTTGCGCGCTGCGTCAACTTGCGCTTTGAGCTGTTGGAGCGCTGCAACGGTTGCTTTGAGTTGGGCAATGCTCGCTGCCGCGGAGGTGGCATCTGCTTTGGCCGACTTCGATTCCGCCAGCACGCTTTGCAGTTGGCCTTGCACGTCATCTGCTTGTGCGCGCGCAGCAGTGATCCGGTTCATGAGGTCGGTTGCGGTCTTCTCAACCGCGCTTGCATTGCTGGCAGCCTCGGCGACCCGCTTTTGTGCCGACTCGAGCGTACTGGTCGCATTCGTGATGAGCGTGGCGACGCCAGAGGATTTTGCTTCCACGTCGCTGATGAACTGCGGTAGCGCCGCGAGTTTCTCCAAATTCGCTCGCGTGTCTTCGAGTTTCGCCCGCAGGTCATCAAGCGCCTTATCCTCGGCGGCTTTCGCCTGGCTCACCGCGTCAAGTTGGGCCTTAAGGGATGCAATGCTTGATTCGACGCTGCCTCTTTGCGCGTTGAGCGCTTCAAGCGATGCTTGGGCAGCCTTGATATCCTTCTCGATGGCGACGCGTTTCTTATATGCCTCGGCAACCTCGGCCGTAATTGCAGCCAGTTTCGAAGTGACTTCCGACTGCTGTTCGAGCAGTGTCACTTCTTCTGGAAGATCGTTATCCATGGCGCTCCCTGTGGCAACCGGCTCGGCCGGCGAGGATTTGGGTGTAGCTAATATCGAGCTCGTACCATTGGCAACCGGCGCCGAAGGCGCAGCTTGCTTCGCGGTTTGGGCGGCAACTGCCGGAGCAGGCGCTACCTTTGGAGGTGGAGGTGGCGGCGCGGCAACGCGCGCCGGCGCTGGTGCTGGCTTGGGTGCAGCCTGAGCAAACACAGGAGGCGTGGGTTTCGCCGGTGCGGGCGTGCTCGCGGCCGCCGGTCTCGCCGGTGCCGGAGGCGCTGCCACTGCCTTCGTGGGCTGTGTGGCTGCAGCGGCAGGCTTGAGTGTCTGCTTTTGGGCGGGCTCCACTGGCTTGGCCGGCTCGACCTTTGAAAGCTCGGATTCCAAGCGGCGGGCTTCCCAGTTGTCATCTTCGATTTGCAGCGCACTATCGACAAGCCGTCGCGCTTCTTTATACTGCATGGCAGCCATCGCCGCGCGAGCGCCTTGCAAGTAGAATCCTAACGCATCGCCGAGCATGCTTTTCTTGCGATAGAGATCTGCCAAGCGCGTCAGCGTGGGTACGTGATGGCGGTCGCGCTCCGCAATCTTCTTGTACGCTGCGATTGCTTGATCGGTTTGACCATCGCCCTCGTACAGAACCGCAGCTTCATAGAGTGCGGGTAGATGCCGCAAATTTGATTTGCGCAGCACTTCGACAAATTTTTCCAGCGCTTGTTCGCGCTTATTTTCAGCTAAGTCGACCCGACCCAGCTCAAACAACGCGTCATAACTTTTTTGATCGAGCGTATGGGCCGAGGCGAAGCTCGATCGCGCGATGGCCAAATCACCCGCGTCGAGTGCTTTGCGCCCGCAGTCGAGGAAGGTGGCGATTGCATCCGGCGTTGCACCTGCTGTCCCAAGCGCTTTGGCGGCATCCATCCGCGTAGTTAATGATAGATCAGGCAGCTTGAGAAGTTGGCGTAGTGTGACTGCCGCCCCATCCATGTCGCCTCGAGCCAACTGATCGCGCGCCTTGACGACGGCAGGATTGGTTGGCTCGGCTGGCTGGCCGGCGGCTGCGTCGTTGCGCCGATTTTTTCCAAGATTGGACATCGCGTACTACCCTTAACCGGGCCGCTTTTTTTTGGTCGAACAAGCCGGATGGGAGCTCGCCGCACCTCTGGAGCGCGCCGTCTTTCTCATAATAGAATCGGCCAGTTCCGCCCAAGCCGTTAAGGGCTTCCGGCGAATCGAACGCTCGTTCGAGGCGCTGCTACATGATTGCCTCTTCTCGAGCGTGTTCCGCCTCTAAGTAGCGCTCAGCTTCCAATGCGGCGCGGCACCCCATGCCCGCCGCGGTCACCGCTTGGCGATAGCGAAAATCGAAGACATCTCCCGCAACAAAAACGCCATCTATCGCCGTGTGCACGCCGTCGCTCGACGCGATGTAGCCTCGAGCGTCCAGGTCGAGTTGACCCGCGAAAAGCCCGGTGTTCGGCTTGTGGCCGATGGCAACGAACACCGCATCGCTGCTGCGCTCCGACAGCTCGCCCGTCTTGACATTGCGCAAGCGGACGCCGCTCACACGTCCGTCCCCCAGGATGTCCTCCACCCTGGTATCCCAGATGAACCGTATCTTCGGATGCTTCATGGCTCGCTGCTGCATGATCTTTGAAGCCCGCAGTTGATCGCGCCGGTGGACGATGGTAACGCTGCGACCAAAACGCGTGAGAAAGAGCGCCTCTTCCAGCGCGGTGTCGCCGCCCCCAACCACGAGAATCTCTTTATCCTTAAAGAAGGCTCCGTCGCAGGTAGCGCAACTCGATACGCCTCTTCCCCGCAATGCGGTCTCGTTGTCTAGGCCCAGCCAAATGGCCGAGGCACCAGTCGCGACGATCACAGCGTGTGCGCGATATTCCTGCTCGTCCACCCAAACCCGATGCACCGTTCCCGAGAAGTCAACGCGCGTCACGTCAACGTTGTGAATGGTCGCGCCGAAGCGTTCGGCCTGCGCGCGAAACTTTTCCATGATCTCGGGACCCAAAATTCCCTCTGGAAAGCCCGGATAGTTTTCGACATCTGTGGTAAGCATCAGCTGGCCGCCGTACTGACCGCCCGCAAAAACGAGCGGCTCGAGATTGGCCCGCGCTGCATAAACGGCTGCCGTTAGGCCCGCTGGCCCCGAGCCGATGATGATGAGCCTGTGGACCTCGTCCTTCATTGATGCTATCCATTCTGTCAGTTTTCTCGAGATGCCCCTGTGCGGTTGCAAGAACGCTACCTCCTTCCTCGAACCACGCACCTCGATGAAAACCTTCCCCTTGAGCCCTGACCTTTTTAACGCGATCGGCAACACGCCGCTCATCAAGTTAGCCAACCTGTCAGCTGCAATCGATCGAACGATTCTCGGCAAAGCCGAGTTCCTCAATCCTGGCGGTTCGGTAAAAGACCGGGCGGCGAAGTTCATTATCGAAGATGCGGAGCGCGCTGGTCGTTTGCGCCCTGGCGGCACCATCGTTGAAGGCACGGCGGGCAACACCGGCATCGCGCTCACCATGCTCGGCAATGCCCGAGGATACAAAACCATCATCGTCACGCCGGACGATCAATCCGCCGAGAAGATCGAACTGCTTCGTGTCCTTGGTGCCGACGTGCGGCTCGTGCCGGCCACCCCCTTCACGAATCCGGAGAACTACTATCACGTTGCCCAGCGCATAGCGCAGTCTCTACCCGACGCCATGTGGGCCGACCAGTTCAACAATCTTGCGAACGCGCGAGGCCATTACGAAACGACCGGCCCAGAGATCTGGCACGCGTGCGGCGAGCACCTCGACGCTTTTGTGACGTCAGCGGGAACCGGTGGAACGTTTGCTGGGGTCTCGGTGGCGCTCAAGGAGCGCAAGCCAAGCGTCTTGACCGTAGTTGCGGATCCCATGGGTTCCGCCATGTACGCATACGTGAAGAACGGCACGCTCGAGGTTGAAGGGGATTCGGTCAGCGAAGGCATCGGCATCAAACGCGTAACCGAAAACTTTCGCACCGCTGTGGCTGACGACGCAATCCGAATCGATGACATCACGATGGTTGAGATGGCCTACTACCTCTTGCGCGAGGAAGGCCTGCTGCTCGGGGGATCGGCAGCCCTGAACGTCGCCGCGGCAGCGCGCATTGCCCTGCGGCTTCCGCCCACGAGCACGGTTGCTACCGTCTTGTGCGATGGCGGAGGGCGCTATCTTTCTCGCTTGTACAACGCGCAATGGCTTGCGGAGAACGGACTCGTACCGCGGCAGCGCGGGTTGACTTTCCTCTAAAACCGGAGCGGCGCAAACGTAGGTTTTGCAGCGGCTCCCGCCAAACCGAACCTTGGGATAAATTTCACAAAGTCTCTGTCTGGCCGCTCGCGGGTGGCCCGCCCCGAGGATACGGATGCTTCCTTCGCCCTGGACGACCATTGCCGTTTTTTTCATCGTGGCGCTCGTTGTCGCAGGCGTGATATCGATCGTCCCCGGCATTTTCACGCGGAAGCGACCCACGAAAGAAAAACTTGAGGCATACGAGTGCGGCGTGCCGCCGACTTCAGAACTCACCGGCCGTTTCCCGATTCGTTTTTACCTCGTGGCCATGCTGTTTGTCATTTTCGACGTTGAAACGGCCTCGTTTTATCCGTGGGCGGTCAAGCTCAAATCGCTTGGGTTTTTTGGATTCACCGAGATGTTGACGTTCATCGTCGTGCTAGGTATTGGATACGCCTACGTATGGAAGAAGGGCGGATTCTTATGGCGCTAGACGAAAATCAGCCGTTTGTTGTCACCAAGCTCGATGATTTTCTCAAGTGGGCGCAGTCGTCAGCCATCTGGCCGATGACCATGGGGCTCGCGTGCTGCGCGATCGAGATGATGAGCATGGTGTCACCCAAGTACGACACCGCCCGTTTCGGCGCAGAAGTTTTTCGTTCGTCGCCTCGTCAAGCCGACCTGATGATCGTGTCGGGCCGCGTTTCGAACAAGATGGCGCCGGTGCTGCGCCAGCTCTACGAGCAGATGCCCGATCCAAAGTGGGTCATCTCAATGGGAGCTTGCGCTTCCACCGGCGGTATCTTTGACAACTATGCCATAACGCCGGCCGATACGTTCTTACCCATTGACATCTACGTCCCAGGTTGCCCGCCGAGCCCGGACGCGCTCATCTATGCGCTCATGCAACTGCGTCGCGAGATTCGCGCGGGCGGCAAGGCCAAGGTGCTCTCATCGAATGCCTGAGAGCATCAAACCCCATCCCGAGCGTGCCGCGCTTGCGCCGCTGATCGAGGCGCTGACGCAAGCCGCCGGCGAGCACTTTCTCGAAGCTGTGGCCGAGGACGACATGGACGAGATTGCCTTGCGTCCGGGTGGTTTGCTTGCCGTTATCGATCGTCTGCGAGCAAGCGGTTTCAACCATCTGCTCGACGTCGGCGGCACCGACCACCATCCGCTCACCCCGCGATACGAGGTCTCCTATCATTTAATAGCGATACCACTGGGTGACGACCTTCGCAACCCCGGCAAGTTGATGAACCTCTCGCGCATGCGACTGCGGGTCTTTCCGCAGGATCTCGATCCGGTCGTTCCATCGCTTGCGCGTGTCTGGCCCAGCGCTGACTGGGCCGAGCGGGAGATCTTCGATCTGTTTGGCGTTCGATTTGAAGGGCACCCAGATCTCCGTCGCTTGCTCAATCCAGACGATTTTGTAGGCTATCCACTGCGGAAAGACTTTCCGCTGCGCGGTCTCGAGCGGCGCTTTGTCCCCGGCGGGCGCGTCGGCGCAGTTCCTCCGGTGAAAGAATGAGCTCGCTCGACCTGGCCGCGTTCCGCGACAATCCCGACATCGGGCTCGAACGCGGGGACGAGCGCGACACGCTCGTGCTTTCCATGGGCCCGCAGCATCCCAGCACCCACGGCGTGCTTCGCGTCATGCTGCGCCTTGACGGAGAAACCGTTGTCACCGCTGAGCCCGAGATCGGATTTCTGCATACGGGCATCGAAAAGCAAGCCGAGAACCTATTTTGGCAGCAGGCCATCACGGTCGTCGACCGCGCCGACTACCTCGCGCCGCTCTCCAACAGCTTGTGTTACGTGCTGGCAGCCGAGCAACTGTTGGGGATTGACAACATCCCGCCGCGCGCCCGCGTGTTGCGCGTCATGTTCACAGAGCTCACGCGCATCGCCAGCCACCTTGTGTGGCTTGGCACCCACTGTTTGGATCTCGGTGCGCAATCAATTTTCTTCTACGCGTTCGAGATGCGCGAGCGCATTCTCTCGATTATGGAATTCGTCACTGGTGCTCGCATGCACCAATCCTGGTTTCGCATCGGCGGCCTCGCCATCGACGTTCCAGTCGGCTTTCTCGACACGATCGATGACTTCATCACACGTTTTCCCGAGCGTCTGGCCGACATGCGAGCCATCGTCGAAAAGAACGTCATCATCGTCGATCGATTAGTCGGCATCGGCAAGGTAACGCAGCAAGAGGCGATCGACTGGGGGCTCACCGGTCCGCCGCTGCGGGCAACGGGCATTGCCTATGACGTTCGGCGCGCGCGTCCGTACTGCGATTACGACACCTACGATTTTGAGGTGCCGACGCAGACTTCAGGCGATTGTTATGCGCGCTTCGTCGTGCGGCTCAACGAGATGTATGAGGCATGGCGCATCATCAAGCAGGCGCGCGAGCGTTTTCCGGGAGGACCGGTCGTCATCGACGACCGCAAGATCGTGCCACCGCCAAAAACCGAAATCCAGCACTCGATGGAAGCGCTCATCCATCACTTCAAACTCGTTTCGTCCGGCTTCAACGTGCCGGAGGGGCACGTGTACCAAGCGGTCGAGAGCCCGCGCGGCGAGATGGGCATGTACGTGACGAGCGCCGGCGGCAACAAGCCGTGGCGCGTGCGCTGGCGCCCGCCGTCCTTTTATCACACGCAGGCGCTCAAACGTCTTGCGCCGGGCAATCTCATCGCAGACGTCGTGGCGATCATCGGTAGTCTCGACCCGGTCTTCGGAGACGTCGATCGATGACGCCCGAGCGAGAACGCCGAGCGGCGCGAACTTGCGGCGAGGTATCCGCAAGACCCAATCGGCATTGATCCCATTCCTGCAGTTCTGCCAGCAGCAGGACGGCTTCGTGACCGAGCAGGCGATCTTGGATGCTGCCGAGTTCGCCGGCATCACCCCGGCCGAAGTCGAGTCAATCGCTTCTTTTTATAGCTGCTGTTCAAAGAGCCGGCGGGCAAACACGTCATCCAAATCTGCCGCACGCTTGTCGTGCATGCTCCGCGGCGCCGACGAGCTGCAAAGCGCACGCGCGCCGGCGACTCGGCCTGGCCAACGGCGAAACAAGTCCGGACGGCAAGTTCACCTATGAAGAAGTCGAGTGCCTGGCGGCCTGCGATCGCGCGCCGTGCCTGCAGCACAATCTCGAGTTCCACTACGACGTGACGCCGGCGGATTTCGACCGCTTGCTCGAAACGTGGCGAGCCCAGGACCCGGTCGCGAGCCTGCCGGCGGAGTAGACGATGGCACAATTCGAACCGCGTTCTCACCCGCGGCATCGGCGAGCTCGAATCTTACCGAAATCGAAACCTACAAGCGCCTGGGCGGCTTCGCGAGCCTGGAAAAGGCGCTGCGTCGAGATGACACCGGAGGCGGTCGCGGGCGAGGTGAGCGCATCGAACCTTCGCGGCCGCGGCGGCGCCGGCTTCCCGACTGGTAAGAAGTGGAGCTTTCTGCCCAACGATGGCCGGCCGCGCTATCTCGTGTGCAACTGCGATGAAGCGGAACCCGGCACGTTCAAAGACCACATGCTGCTCGAGTACTCGCCATTTCAGATCATCGAGGGTCTTGATTATCTCTGCGTACGCCATTGGCGCCGCAAAGATTTTTATGTATATCCGCGGCGAGTTTCTCGAAGGCTACCGCATCTTCAAACGCGCGGTCGAGCAGGCAGCGCTGCAAGGTTATGTCGGTCGGCGGATTTTGGGCACGGATTTCTCGATGGACATCATCTTGCACCGCGGTGCGGGCGCCTACATCTGCGGCGAAGAGACTGCCATGCTCGAATCGCTCGAAGGCAAACGCGGCGAGCCGCGGCTCAAGCCGCCGTTTCCGGCCAACGCGGGCCTGTACGGCATGCCCACCGTGGTCAACAACGTGGAAACGGTCTGCTGCGTGCCGCACATCATCGAGCGCGGCGCGAAGTGGTTCGCGTCCATCGGACCGGAGAAAATGTCCAGGGCCAAAGATCATCAGCGTCAGCGGCCACGTCCGCAAGCCCGGCAACTACGAAGTGCCGCATGGGGATTCCGGCGCGCGAACTCATCGAGGAGTATGCGTGGCGGACTCTTCCCCGGCCGGCGGCTCAAGGCGATCCAGCCCGGGCGGCGGATCGTCGGCAGCCATCTTCGAGGAGGACCTCGATACCGGCATCGACTTCGACTCGCTCGCGGCCAAGAAAACTATGCTGGGCTCGGGCGGCTTTGTCGTCATGGACGACACGACGTGCATGGTTCGCGCGTCACAAACGTTGGCGCGCTTTTTCGAGCACGAATCATGCGGCCAGTGTACGCCGTGCCGGGAAGGCGGACAATGGGTGGCCAGGATGGTAACGCGACTGGAGGCCGGAGAGGGTTCGCAAAACGACTTGCGCGTGCTCAACACGATCAATAACACGATCACCGGCACGAATCTCTGCCCGCTGGGCGATTCGATCATGCCCTTCTTGTCGTCCGTTCTGACCCGATTTCCCGAAGAATTTGAAGCCCACGTGCGACTTGCCGGATGTCCGCTTCGGGCAACGGCGGTGGCAGCTGCAAGCTGAGCCATGAGCAAACAAACGTCGCGGCGCATGGTCACCCTGATCATCGATGGCAATCCGCTCTCGGTGCCCGAAGGCACGCTTGTCGTTGAGGCCGCGAAACTGCTCGGCACGCACGTGCCCGTGTATTGCTATCACCCGAAGATGGACCCGGCAGGATTGTGCCGCATTTGTCTCGTTGAAATCGAGAAAATGCCAAAGCTGCAGATTGCATGCAATACGCAGGTAGCTGAGGGCATGGTCGTTCACACCACGTCTGCGCGCGTGGCGGAAGGTCGCCGCGGAGTGCTCGAGTTCTTGCTCCTCAACCATCCGCTCGACTGCCCCATTTGCGACAAGGGCGGCGAGTGCGATCTTCAGGATTTCACGATGAGTTATGGCCCGGGCGCCAGCCGTCTGACTGAGCCGAAGCTGCACAAGCCCAAGGTGGTCGATCTCGGTCCGACGATCGTGCTCGATGAGGAGCGTTGCATTCTGTGCCGGCGCTGCACGCGCTTTGACGACGAAATCGCGCAAGAGCGCAACTTGGTTGTCGTCGAGCGCGGACATCGCTCGCTGATCGGCACGGCTCGTGGCGACGATTACGCATCGTACTTCTCAGGCAACACAACCGAGATCTGTCCGGTTGGCGCGTTGACCAGCAAAGCGTATCGCTTTCGCTCGCGGCCCTGGGACCTCAGTCACGCTGACTCCGTCTGCACTCAGTGCTCGGTTGGGTGCAATTATCGAATCGACTCGCGCTTCGGGCGCATCATGCGAACCTTCACCCGGGAGAATACTGCCATCGACGATGGCTGGATCTGCGATCGGGGCCGTTACACGTTTAACTATCTGTATGAGCCCACACGACTGCGCCAGCCGCTGCTGCGGCGCGACGGAGAGCTCAAAGCCGCAACGTTCGATGAGGCGGTTGCGCTCACTGCCGAAAAGTTGGCGGCAGCAGCTCGCCACGGGCGCGTCGGCATTATCGGCGGCGGTCGTTTGTCGGATGAAGAGGCTTTTGCGCTGCAGCGATTTGCTCGAGAGGTTTTGGGCACGAACAATATCGATTACCGCACCTCGCTGCAGAAATTTGCGTCGCCGGCGCGCTTCGGCGCGCGCCTCGAACGACCTCGACGATGCGTCGTTGATCTTGGTCTTCGGCGCGATCACCTCCGAGCAGGCGCCTATCCTTGACTTGCGCCTGCGGCGCGCGGTCGCGCGGCATCATGCAAAGCTCATGTTCGTCGGCCCCTATAAACCTGATTTTACCGTGCCGTGCCGCTACGTTGAGTACGCACCAGGCGCCATCGGAGCATTGATGGAGCAGTTAGCCGACGTCGTGCATCACGGCAAGGAAGAAACAGGCGAAGGCTTCGTTGCCGAGATCGCAACAGAGCTCGCCGGCGCAGAGAAGATCATCGCAATCCACAATGGCCGCGACCCTGACGCGATTCTCGCGCTCGATCGTCTCATGGAGCGGCTGCACCAGTACGATCATCCGGTCGGCGTCTTGGTCGTTGGTGCTATGGGCAACGCGCGCGGCGCAGAAGCGGCCGGTTGCGTACCCAACCTCGGCCCGGGCTACGTGCCCATCGAGCCGCCGGGAATGACCACAGGCGAAATGCTGGTCGCTGCCGCGGATGGGAAGCTCGACGCGCTCTTCATTGCGGGAGCGAATCCCGCGCTCACGTATCCAGATGGCGCACTTGTTCATCGTGCGTTGAGCCGCGTCGGGTTTCTTGCCGTGGTCGGAGCAAGTGATGACCGAAACGGCGTCGCACGCAGATGCGGTCTTCGCAGCCGCATCGTTCGCCGAGAAGAGCGGGCACGTGACCAACCTGGAGGGGACGCAGCAAGCCTTCGCCCAGGCGGTCGAGCCGCCGGTTCACGTGGCCACCGATGCGCAGATCCTTGCGGCGCTCGCTCGCGCAATGGGTAAAGCGATGGACCAAAGCGATGACGTTGGCGCGCTTTTTGCGCAGCTGAACCGCGCGCTTGCGGCGGCGCGTTCGCGCAGCCCGAAGGAATCACTACCTCGCCCGAAGGTCGAACCCGTAGCGGGCGATTGGCACATCGCCCCACACGAAGGCCTGACAATCATTCCCATTCCAAAACTGTATGCCGGTGGCGGGCCCTCTGCGCACGACCCCGGAATGGCCGCAATGCGTCCTCGGCCTTTTGCGATCTTCTCCCCAGACGATGCAGCACGCCTTGGCTTCGCGCCAGGCGACACCGTGCGGCTGACAGGTAGCGGCGGCGAGATCGACGTGGAAGCAAAAGTCGGACCGCAAGCAGCCCGCGGGTGTGGCGCTTGTGCTCGGCGACATGCCTGAAGCGCCGGTGAACCGATTGCTTGACGCTTCCGGTTTCGGCTCTGCCTCCGCCCGTGTCGTGGCTGGGGCGACTTTGCAGGCGCCCCCTACAACTACAAGTCCTGGGGTGATTTTCCAATCCCCCCCTACAGGTTCGGAGATCTCCGCATGACCCACGAGATCCGCGCATGACGCCTGTGCCTGAGTGGGTACTGACCGTCGCCATCAAGTCCGGCGTGCTCATCTTCATCGTGGTCACGTCGTTCGCGTATCTGATGTTGACCGAACGCAAGATGCTCGGCTGGTTCCAGTTGCGGCTCGGACCCACGTGGTGCGGCCCTTGGGGTCTCATGCAGCCCGCGGCGGATGCGGTCAAGTTGGTTTTCAAAGAAGACCTCACGCCGGGCGGGGCGGATCGCTTCATTTATAAGGTAGCGCCGGCAATCGCCGTGCTAACGGCGCTTCTTGCGTATGCGGTCATCCCATTTGGCTGGTATCCAAATGGCGACCCGATCGCGATCGCTTCACCCAACGTCGGCATCCTTTATTTGCTGGCCGTGGCCTCGGTAGGCGTTTACGGCATCGCGCTCGGCGGCTGGGCTTCGCAATCAAAATGGTCGCTGCTGGGCGCCATTCGATCGACCGCGCAGATGATCTCGTACGAGCTTGCCATGGGCTTGGCTATCGTCCCTGTCGTTATGCTCGCGGGGACGACCAGCCTGGGCGGCATTGTTGCCGCACAATCCGCACACCACCTGTGGTATGCAATCCCGCTGTTTATCCCCTTCCTCATCTTCGGCATAACCGCCATGGCAGAAACCAACCGCGCTCCGTTCGATTTGCCCGAAGCCGAAACAGAACTGGTCGCGGGATTTCACACCGAGTATTCGAGCTTGCGCTTCGGCACGTTTTTCGTCGCCGAATACGTCAACATGATCACCGGTCTGCTCCATCCGAACGCTGCTCTTTTTGGGCGGCGGCGACGGACCGTGGGTCGTCGCAGTTGCCCTATCTCTCCGTCGTCTGGTTCTTAGTCAAAGTGAGCGTCTTGCTCTTCGTGATGATTTGGTGGCGCGCGACGCTGCCGCGCTTGCGCTACGACCGCCTCATGTCATTCGGCTGGAAGTTTTTGCTGCCGACGGCGGTCGCCAACCTCTTGATCGTCGCGGCGCATCGTCGCGGCGATAGGCAATCGTTGAGGCGCATGACATGAAGTATTTCTTGCAAGCTGTCGGCGGCCTCGTGATCGGGATGGCGACCACGCTGAAGTATCTCTTCAAGAAGAAAGCGACCATCGACTATCCGAACAAGCCGTTTCGCCATGCCGAGCGATTCCGCGGCGTCCACGAACTGCGCAAATATGATGACGGCTTGGAACGCTGCATCGGCTGCGAGTTGTGCGCGGTCGCATGTCCGGCAAACGCGATCACGGTCATCGGAGCTGAGAACGATCCCGAAAATCCGGTCTCTCCCGGCGAGCGTTATGGATACCGCTACGAGATCGACATGCTGCGCTGCATTTTCTGCGGCTGGTGCGAAGAGGCGTGCCCAACCGACGCGATCGTGCTCACGCCCCGTTTTGACATCGCAGATTTCACGCGCGACCGCCTCGTCTACGGCAAGGACAAGTTGCTCGTGAAAGACCCATTCACGCAGCACATGGCGAACACAGAATCCTCAGTGGACACAGACCCAGGCGTGAGCGTACCGTGATCGCGCTCTTTTGGATCTGCGCAGTTGTGCTCGTCGTGACAGGCATCGGTGTGATTGCGAGCAAGCATCCGGTGCATTCGGTCATCGCTCTCATCGTCAACTTCAGCGCTCTTGCCGTGCTCTTTTTGACGCTCTCAATGCTGAGTTCTTGGCGATGATTCAGATCATCATTTATGCTGGCGCCATCTTGGTGCTCTTCTTGTTCGTCATCGCGCTTTTGACCATCGGGAATCAGGGAATCGAAATCGCTCCCGGCAGGTTGAGCTTTCAGGCCGCGCCGTCGATCGTGGCTGGGATCGCCGCGCTTGCGCTTCTGTTCGCCGGCGTTCGGGGTGCGCAAGTCGGGGCGTACCAACCGGCGCCGAGCGACTTTGGACTCGTCGCGACATTCGGCACCGCGCTTTTGACGACGCACCTGTTTGCCTTCGAAGTCACGGGTTTCGTGCTGCTCATCGCAGTCATCGGCGTTGTGGTCATGGCCGGAAGGAAGGAGCTTCGCTTCTAGGTGGGCATGGCGCAGATTCCCCTTGCGGACTACCTGGCGGTTTCGGCCACGATCTTCGTCATCGGCGTCATCGGGTTTTTGCTGCGGCGCAACCCGATCACCATGCTCATGGCCATCGAACTCATGTGGAACGCCGGCAATCTCGCCTTCGCCGCGTTTGCGCGTCATTTCATCGACATGTCAGGCCAAGTGTTCGTTTTTATCGTCATCACCGTCGCGGCGGCGGAGGCAGCAATCGCGCTCGCCATCGTGGTTATGGTATTCCGGCGCCGGCCTGATGCCGACGTTGATGAGATTTCCGTGATGAGGGGCTGATGGAAGGATTCCTCCGCACCGCACCCTTCACCATCTTGTTCTTGCCCCTGTTCGGCATGATTGTCATCGCGCTCGTTGGCCCGCGCGTGCATCGAATCGGTGTCGGCGGTTATTGGAAACCTTTCTATTCTCGGAGCGTTTGTTGTAACGGCCATGCTCGCGTGGACTGTTTGGCAGCTGCCGCCCGATGCGCAAGTGCTGACCGTGAAGTATCCGCCTGCCTGGGCCGCGCATCCGCAGTTTTGGGCTCACATTCCGCCGCTGACTATTTCGTTTGAGTTGCGCATTGATTCTCTGGCCCTGTTGTGGATGCTCATCATTACGGGCGTCGGCTTTCTCATTCATCTGTATTCGGTTGGTTATATGGCAGAGGCAAAGGGCTATCGCACCTTCTTTGCCTACATGAACCTTTTCGTTTTCACCATGCTGCTGCTCGTGATGGCGGGCAACTTTTTGTGGCTGCTCGTCGGCTGGGGCGGCGTCGGATTGGCGTCGTACCTGCTGATTGGTTTTGACGCCGATCGCCCCGCCGCGGTCCTGGCTGCCCGCAAGGCGCTCATCATGAACGTCATTGGCGACGTCGGGATCATGATCGCTATCTTTCTTCTCTATGCGCATTTCGGCAGTGTATCGTACAAGGAAGTCTTCGGGAACGTGACGAGCGCTAGTCAAAGCGCACTGAACTGGATCGGCATCTGGCTGCTGTTCGGTGCGGTCGCCAAATCGGCTCAATTGCCGTTGCAAACTTGGCTGTCCGGATGCGATGGAGGGCCCCACGCCGGTCAGCGCCTTGATCCATGCCGCCACCATGGTGACGGCCGGCGTCTACTTGATAGCAAGAGCGCATCCCATTTACGACCACGCTCCGATTGCGGCCACAACGGTGGCGGTGGTTGGTTGCGCCACCGCCTTCTTCGCGGCCACCGTCGGCACCGTGCAGTACGACATCAAGCGCGTGCTCGCGTACTCGACGATGAGCCAGATCGGCTACATGGTGCTCGCGGTTGGCGTGGGCGCTTATGCCGCCGGAACCTTTCATTTCATCACCCACGCGTTTTTCAAGGCGCTGCTTTTTATGGCCGCGGGCATCATCATTCACAACCTTGGCGGCGAGCAAGATATCCGAAAAATGGGAGGCCTGGCTCGACGCATGCCGCTTGCTTTCTGGACCTTCCTCGTCGGCACGCTTGCCATCTCTGGCATCTACCCGTTCGCCGGTTTCTTTTCGAAAGATGCCATCTTCGATCAACTCCTCGCTTCGCACCACCCCGTACTCTGGGCTTTTGCCGTTGCGACCGCGCTCTTAACAGCCTACTACATGTTCCGGCTGCTTTTCTTGACGTTTTTTACGGGGGCGTATCGCGGCGAACACGAGCCTCACGCTGAGCGATCCTTCACCATGCTGATCCCGACGGTTCTTCTCGCTTTGCTGTCCGTTGTCGGCGGTTGGCTTGTTCTGCCCGGACACGACACGATTTCAAGCACGCTCGCCCCCGCATTCGCCGATAGTGGAAAACTTCCGCAGATGGGCGAGATCAATTGGTTCGTCACTTCGATTGCCACGCTCGTGGCGATCCTTGGCTTTTCCGCCGCATATGTTCTGTACCAGCGCGGCGCGGAGATTCGCATGAGACTTGGCGCGGCGTTGCGCCCGTTGCGCGCGCTGTTGCTCAATGCCTATTATTTCGATGCGATCTATCACTGGCTCTTTGAGGTGCCGGCCTTGACGCTTGCCTCGGACGTGGCGCGCTACATCGACCCTGAAGGCGTCGGTGGCGTCACCGCCGGCGTTGCTCGCGCCGCAACCGGAGTGGGCGATGCCATGCGCGGTTGGGAGACCGGCTATCTGCGCCGCTACGGGCTGAGCATGGTCATCGGCATGGTGCTGGTGCTCGCGTTTTATTTGTATCTCGCGCATGGCGGCATCGCAGTGGGAATGAAATGACATGCTGATCGATACGGTCATTTTCTTGCCCTTGGCGACTGCGATCGTCCTTTTGCTCGTGCCTCGCCAAGCGACTGCGATCCAAAAGGCCGTCGCGTTTGCGGGAGCGCTCGCAACGTTCGCCCTCTCGCTTGCTTTTCTCGCGCTCGGCGTCGGCACGGCTGCAGATCAATCGGTGCCATGGATTTCAGGGACGTGGGTCGCGGCCTACCACGTGCGTATCGACGCCCTGCGCTTGTTCTTCGTTCTTCTCACGACGCTCGTCAGCGCTGCTTGTGTGTGGGCCGCATTTTCCTACGCGCAGCAGCCCCGGCTGCGCGGCTACCTGTGTCTGATTTTGGCGTTTGAAACCACGTTGCTCGGCTTGTTCACGGCCGCGGATTTGCTGCTGTTCTACATCTACTGGGACCTGATGCTCATTCCCGTGTTCCTGCTCCTCACCGGTTTTTCTGGAACGCAGGCGGCGCGAAGGGCAGCGTGGAGTTACCTCATCTACAACGGCGCCGGTGGGCTTGTGTTGCTGCTTGGGGTCGTTGCGCTGGTCACGCAAACGCATACCTTCGAACTGAGCGGGAGCACGCTGAACCTGAGCCCTCAATTAGAATGGTGGATCTTTGCCGCGTTTGCGATTGCGTTCCTCATCAAGACGCCAACCTTCCCGTTCCATAGCTGGATGCCGCCGACGTACACGCATGCGCCGCCGCCCGTGGTCGCGATGGTGTCGGGCGTGCAAAGCAAGGCAGGGCTTTTCGGCCTGCTCGCTTTTGCGCTTCCGCTTTTTCCGCATGCAGCCCAAGCCTGGGCGCCACTGCTGCTCGTGCTCGGGGTAGCGAGCATCTTGTATGGGGCGCTCGCCGCCATGGGAGAACAAGACGCAAAAACGTTGGTTGCGTTCTCGTCGCTGTCGCATCTTGGCCTCGTGTGGCTCGCGCTCTTCGCGTTTGACATTACTTCGATTTCGGCCGGTATTTTGATGATCGTCAGCCATGGCTTGATCGCCGCTGCGCTCTTCTTGCTGCTGGGCTTCATTGAAGAACGAGTCGGCACGCGCGACCTGGCGCGGTTCGGAGGGATGAGCCACCGAGCTCCGCGCTTGGCCGTTATGATGCTCATCGCCGCAATGGCTGCGCTAGGATTGCCCGGGCTTTCCGGCTTTGCGGGTGAGTTTCTGATTCTCATCGGAAGCTGGCAGACCCAGCCGCTCGCCACAAGTTTTGCGCTCATTTCCGTCGTGCTTGCGTGCGTCTACATGCTCAAGCTTTTCCAAAGCACCATGCATGGTCCCGAGCGCGTGCCGCGCCCCGATGCTACGCTCGAACTGCGCGCGAGGGAAGCGTGGCTCGTGGCGCCGCTGCTCGCCGCGATCGTGTTCCTGGGCGTGTGGCCCGGCTGGCTCAACGACCGAACCCCGTAATGTCGTCGCCCAAACCCATTCGCGCGTGAATGTAGCAGCGGACCTTCAGGTCCGCTTGGCGCGAATTCATTCGCGCGTGCACGACGCCGCTGGGCGCCAACTATGACCAGCGTCGCCGGCGTGAGCATCTCCTGGGCGGTCCTCGCACCCATCGTCGTCCTGACTGTCGGCGGGTTGCTCATCATGATCGTCGATCTGCTGAGCCGTTCGGCATCGAAGGCTGTGCTGTATGGAATTGGCATCCTGAGTTGCATCGGTGCCTTTGTCACGCTGCTGCCGCTCCAAGGACAAGCCATAACAACGCTTGCCGGAGCCTTCGCCAGCGATCGATTCTCGTGGCTCTTCGATGTCGTGTTGCTGCTTGCGCTCGCCATCACGTTCTTGCTCTCTTCGCTGCGCAAGGCGGAAGATGGAGGCAGCCCTGGCTCCTATGCCGCTCTTTTGGTCTTTTGCACGATCGGCGGCATGGTGATGGCCGGCGCGAATAACCTCATTATCATTTTCTTGGGAATCGAACAGCTTTCGTTGGCCCTCTACGTGCTCGCGGGCACGGGCTTCCCGCGTGAAGCATCGCAGGAAGCCGCGCTCAAATACGTCCTGCTCGGATCGCTTGCCTCAGGCTTCTTGATTTTTGGATCGGCGCTCCTCTATGGATCCGCGGGTGGAGTTGGCCTCGCGGCGCTGGGTACCGCGGCGGCGAATCCCAGCGGATTGTTCTTCATCGGCTTTGCGCTCTTTCTCGTGGGTGTCGCGTTCAAGCTCGCCCTCGCACCCTTCCATACCTGGGTTCCTGACGTCTACGAAGGCTCGCCACTTGCGATCACCGGCTACATGGCGGTCGCGGTGAAGGCGGCCGCATTTGCCGTGCTCGCCCGAATCGTGTATGTCGTTGTTGGCCATGACTCGATCGTGCTCGTGCCGCTGTGGACCATCGCGATTCTGTCGATGCTCGTCGGCAACCTCGGCGCGATCCGCCAGCGCAATCTCAAGCGACTCTTAGGCTACTCGAGCATCGCGCAAGCCGGCTATCTTGTCGTCGCCTTCGCGGGCGTCAATCGCGAGGGGCTCAACGCACTGTTGTTTTACCTCGTGGCATACGCCCTGACCACGCTCGGCGCATTCGCGGTAATGGCGCTGTTGGGCGACGGCTCCGATGCATATGCAAATCTCGAAGCCTACCGTGGCTTGCATTTTCGTCGACCGTGGCCGGCTGCGGCCATGGCGCTCTTCTTTTTCTCGCTGGCGGGGATACCGGCGACGGCCGGGTTCTATGGCAAGATCCTGCTGTTGGAACAAGGGCTGAGTGCGGGACCATGGGGCTTCGCTATGGCAATCGCGCTCGTTCTCGGCACGCTCGTGTCATTTTATGTTTACGGCAAGGTTGTGTGGGATATGTACTCGTACGTCGAAGACGAAGCTGCGCAGCCCACTGGCAATGCGCTGGCACCGTGGGTGGCGGTAGCTGCAGGTGCAGTGGGCACGATCGCGTTCGGAATCTTGCCCCAGGCATTTCATATCTTCCAAATGTAGGTCAGGTTTTGAGACTGCGTCCGCTGGTTGCCTTGCTCGCCGCGCTGGCAATCGGCGCGTGTTCATCGCTGGTCAGGCACGCTGCGCAAGACCTCGCACCGACCCCGCTCCCCATTGCAACCGGGGACTACCCAATGCTCGGCCATGCTGCGGATTTCTCGTGGATTGCCGGCAGGCTGGAGCGCAGTCTTTCGTGCACGTACCTGCGTTTCGGTTCGCCAAAACATGCGCCATGGGGCGGACGGATAGCACTCGGGGCTATGCCAGATCAAATCGGTCAATTGCCCGATGGCGACACCGTTGTGGTGAAAGGTGATCTCATACCCCTTGCGTACGGCACCTGCGGGTCGCCATCGTATCTCATGCGCTCGATCGAAGAACATTAGAAAGGCGGACCCGAAGGCCCGCCTCTCGTTTCGAGTTGCCCGATAACGCGTACCAACACGCGTCCTTCCGAGCGCTTACGTGCTGGTCGGGGCTGGCGCATTGCGATGATGGTGATGCGTGCTTGTCATCGTGCCCGATGAGTTGCTCATCGAGTTTGTCATGCTCCCACCTGCACCGTTCGCAGCACCGCCGGCGAGGTGATAGCCGGCTGCGTTCGCTGCCGCCATGCACATATATCGACCGTTCTTGGTGCGCCCGTACCAAGGATCGCCTTGCTCGTGATACACGTGGGTATTGAGATTGACCCATACGATTGGACTCTTGCAATCCAGGTTTGCGGGGATGGGCGCCGCTTGCCCCGCAGCTCCGTTCATAGCGCCAGCCCCGTTCATAGCTTGGCCGGTCGCCGTCGCGGCGCTGTTGGCTGCGTTTTGTCCGCCGCTGCCACCACCGCAACCGCTTGCCATCACTCCCGCGCAGAGGAGCGCGACAATGAGAAGCGGAGTGGAAAACTTGCGATGAAACATCGAGCTTCCTTTCCATGCGGGATGAAACGAAAAACCTTCGCGATGGGGAATCGCGAGTGCTCCGGTGGTTTGTTCCCGCAACGTCAATCCCCTTGCCAGCGACCGAGGTGCAAACGTCCTCGGGGAAAAATACGAGCGGACTAAAAGGAGGGTGTCTTCATGGTTAATCGCGCACAGTTTCTCGCCACGATGATCGCGCTTGCAAGCGCAGCGTTCGGTGTCATTGCGGCGCTTGCATGGAACATGGCCATCTCGGATCTCATCAAGCAGCTGCTGCCAGGCGGCAAAGGGATCGCTCCGGAGTTCATTTATGCGGTGATTGTCACGCTGATCGGCATCTTCGTCATGGTCAGCCTGGGCAAACTCGCCGAGAAGACCGGCGAAAAAAGCGCCATGTAGATTTCTCATTCTGTGTTTGGTGCTACATTTGCATGTCCCGAAGGGAGCGTCAAACAGGTGGCGCTTCCTTCGCGACCTAATGTGAAACGTGAATGTTAGTGCTGGCACTAATCGCCGCCGTTTTACTGGCGATGCCTTCTGCTGTCGCAGACATACCGCAAGCCTCTCCGTCACCGGCCTCACCTGTTCGCAGGGTCGGCGAGAAACTCGACTACAGTTTGCACGCCGTGCTCTCTCAGTCGATTGCGGGTAAAGACGCATTCGGGAAAGCGATCAACCAATCGCTGGCTCCGACGAATGTCAAAGGCTTCGAGAGCATCGTCGTTACGAAGATCAACGCTGAGGGCGTAACGCTTCATCGGCTCGGCACGATCACTGCCACAGTCGACGATGCGAAAGCGGTAACCAAGCCCGGCCAGGGTTGGTCGCTCGTCGATGCGCAAGGCAGAGTCGTGCGCGATTCAGGCAAACTCGGCGGTCTCTTTCTTTTGCCGCTCCCGTTTCTCGGTGAGTTGGCTGTCAAGGCTGGGAACGATTTGGCAATCGGCGATCAGTGGTCTGGCAAGCTCGGCACAAAACTGTATGGCATGACCTCTCAGCCGGAGCTGCATTTCATCGTCAGCGGCACCCGGTCAGTTCTGGGCGTTCACGTCTTCACGATCGCGGCGACCGGCACAGTGCTGATGAAAGAACCCGTAATGACCGCGTCAGGGGAACCTCTCGGCTATGCCGTTGGCACCGCTCACATCAGCGCAGAGCTCGACTACGATCGAGACAACCGCCGGCTTATTTCCATGCAGGCGGTCTTGCAAGATACACTGCACTACAGCGGAGCATCAAAGCATGCCGGCGGCAGCGTTCACGACAACCAAAAATGCTCGGTGGCGCTCGACCCCGCGTCGATGAACCGTACGCTCGGAGGGACCGACCCAGCCGGCCCACCGCAATAGCGCACAGATTGGCCTTGGCGGGCTCGCCGCTACGCTGAAATTACGGCTTGGTTATGCCCGTCTGTTGGGCCGCCTTGCGTTCCTCGCTGTGGCGGAAGCCATACAGGAAGTACACGCCGAGTCCAACCAGCATCCAAACGCCGAAAACCTCGCGCGTTAGCGGCTGCGATCCCAAGAATGCCAGCAACACGGCCGATGCGACGGCGAGAATTGGTATAAGCGGCACAAATGGCGTGCGGAAGCTGCGCGGCCGGTTTGGCTGTGTTTTGCGGAGTATGAGCAATGCGAGCGCCACGAAGATGAACGCGCTGAGGGTTCCAAGATTCACGAGATCCAGCTCCCAAGTGAGCGGAACGAACCCCGCGACCAAACCAACGATGAGTCCGGTGATCATGGTCATTCGAGCGGGCGTGCGAAAGCGCGGATGAATCACGGCCACGCTCTTGGGCAAAAGGCCGTCACGGGCCATGACAAAGAAGATACGGCTTTGGCCCAACAAGCCGGTCAGAATGACCGATGACGTGCCGATCACCGCGCCCGCAATAGTGAGCCACGCCCAGCCGCCTTTTCCAACGAACTCCAAGGCGCTCGCAAGCGGCGTCGCCACATTGATTGCCCCCGAGGGTTGCATGCCGGTGAGCACGATCGCAATGGAAACGTAGAAGAGCGTTCCCAAAGCCAGCGAACCCATGACCCCCTTAGGCACATCGCGTTGCGGATCTTTTGCTTCTTCTGCAGCCGTGGTCACCGCGTCAAAGCCGATAAACGCGAAGAAGACGATGAACGCGCCGGGAATGACGCCGATCGTTCCGATGGTCGAGTGGGTAAGCCACCCATGCGGCAAGAACGGATGCCAATTCATCGCGTGCACGAAGGGTAGTCCGATAATGATAAACACCACGAGCACGCCCATCTTGAGCACAACCAAGAGCGAGTTTGTGCCGGCAGATTCTTTAATGCCTATCGCAAGCAAGATGGAGAACCCGATGACCGAAAGAAAGGCGATGACGTCAAAGTAGGTGTGGGCCCCGGCATCGTAAGCGCCGGTGGCCCACAGAGGAAGATGCAATCCAATCGAGGCGAGAAAGTTTTGGATGTTGGCTGAAAAGGTACTGGCAACCGGCGCCGATGCCATGCCGTACTCCCAAATCAAGTTCCATCCAATGATCCAAGCTATCAGCTCACCAACCGTTGCATACGTGTAGGTGTACGCGCTGCCTGCGACTCGCACCATCGAGGCAATTTCTGCGTAGCACAAAGCCGCAAACGCGCTGATCACAGCGGCGATCAAGAATGAGATAATGACGGCGGGACCCGCCTTGTTATGCGCCCCATCGCCGATCGTAGCAAAGATACCCGCGCCAACCATATTGCCGAGGCCGATGGCGATAAGCGCCCACGGACCCAGCGCACGCCGCAGCGTCAGCCCGGGCGCCTGGTGTTCTTCTTGCGCCAGCGCGCTCATCGAACGCGTGATGAACAATCCCGTACCTTTTTGCTGTGCAGCGTCCATCGATCTTCCTTCTATGCCGCAGCGTCTTTGGGCGAAAGAATCGGCTCGCCTTCTAGCGGCCAGACGATGCCGACCTGTGGGTCGCGCCAACTCAAGACGCGTTCGGTTGACGGGTCGTACAGCGCGTTCATCTTATAATGGACAATTGTCTCGTCGCTCTGCGCCAGAAAGCCGTGAGCAAAGCCGCAAGGGACGTAGAGTTGGTGATGGTTGTCCGCTGTTAGTTCGAACCCTTGCCAGCGCCGGTAGGTGGGCGAGTGCTCACGCACGTCCACGATGACGTCGAAAATCCGGCCTAGCAACACCTGGACGAATTTTGCCATTCGCATATCATAGTGCATGCCGCGCAGAACGTTACGTTTGGAACGCGAAACGCTGTCCTGCACCCATACATCGTGCAAGCCGAGCGCGGCGTATTTTTCCGTCGAGAAGCTTTCTTTGAAGTAACCCCGCGCGTCGTGGTAAACGTCGGGAATGAAAAGCGTCGCCTCGGCAAAATCCGTGTCGCGGACTTGAATCATTTCGCGCCAAATTCGCACAAGATGCTCGCTTTCCCGCATGGAGATTTGCCGCTCGGCTCGAACCTCGAACCCGAATGACAGCACTGCCTTTCGGCCGTGCGCGCGTGAAGCAAGTCTTGGATCCGCTGCGCGTCGCTTTGCTGGCCTCAATGCTTACCTTGCTCGTGGCTGGATGCGGCGGCGGGGCGGGTATTGCTCCCTTCCCCAAAGGTCCGAGTAATTTCCCGAGTCCGAAAGCCTCCGACGTGTTGCGGTTGTCGACGGACATTTTTACGAACGGTTCAAGCCAACACGCAACGGAGGTTGAGCCTTCAGCGTTTTCGTTTGGCTCGACGATCGTTGCTGCATTTCAATCGGGCCGGTTCTTTAACGCGGGCTCATCGGATATCGCGTTTGCAACCTCCCACGATGGCGGCTTGACCTGGTTGGACGGCGTGCTCCCGGGAACGACAAATATTGTGCAGCCGGGCAGTGCCTTCGACAGCATCAGCGATCCCTCGGTTGCGTACGATGCGTTGCACGCAGTGTGGCTGATTGCCGGGCTGCCAGTTATTTTCAGCGGTGCACCCGCTCCTGGCGCCGTCGTCAGCCGTTCGAGCGACGGGTTCAGCTGGAGCAATCCAATCAGCATCGCGCCCAATCAAAGCTCGAGCGACAAGGATTGGATCACCTGCGATGATTCGCCCGGGAGTCCGTACTACGGACATTGCTACGTTGAATGGGATAATCCAGCCACAAACGGCACGGTCCTTATGAGCACGTCCGTCGACGGCGGAGTGACGTGGGGCCCCGGATTGGCCACGGCGAACAACGCGACTGGCATCGGCGGACAGCCCGTCGTGCTGCCAAACGGTCGTGTGGTCGTTCCCGTTGACGACTATAATGAGTTTAACGTGCTGTCGTTCGTGTCGCAAAACGGTGGGGTGAGCTGGAACTCCGCGATCGTTGCGGCATCTATCTCCGATCACTTCGAAGCCGCCAATCTGCGCAGTGCTCCATTGCCTTCCGCGGCGGTTGACGCCGGCGGAACCGTCTATCTCGTGTGGCAAGACTGCCGCTTTCGGACGCAATGCGCGGAAAATGATATCGTGCTCAGCACGTCGAGCGACGGCGTCAGCTGGACTGTGCCCACGCGCGTGCCGATCGACGCGCAGACGAGCGTTGTCGATCATTTTCTCCCAGGCATTCGAGTGGCGCCTCTGACCGCGGGTCCGAGCGCGCACCTAGGTATCACCTATTATTATTACGCCAACACCGCCTGCGCGCCGGCGACGTGCGCGCTCGATGTTGGGTATATTTCATCCTTGGATGGCGGATCAACGTGGAGCAATCCGGTTTTCTTGACCGGCCCTATGAGCGTGCAATGGCTTGCGCAAACGAACATCGGAGCGATGGTGGGTGACTACACGACGACCGTGTTCGCGGGAAATCAACCCTACGGCATCTTCGCTCTTGCGCAGCAGCCATCGGGCGAACTCAATGAGGCGATGTACATCACGAAGGCCGGAACGATTGCACTCGCGAGCGGCCGTCGAAGTTCATTTGGGGAGCGAGCTATCCCGGGAGCTCATTCCGATCACCCGCCGAGGAAGCCGCCGCCGCCAGAATCGATGAATGTTCTCGCCAACCCGCTGGGCGGCGAATAAACGACGAGCGACTGGAATTGCGGGTTCGGCCTGTTGGGGGCGATTGGAAAATCGCCCCGGTTAAATTCTACGGGGCGCTGGTTGTGTACGTTGGTCCGCTCGTGTAGGGACTCGTGAACGGAGAGCCGCTAAACGGGTTGCCTGAATAAGGTGAACCAGAAAATGGGTTGGCGTTATACGGGTTCGAATAGGGCAGGCCGCTGAATGGCGATGCGCTCGGGAGCGCGGCGTACGGCAATGCGGTGTACGGCGTGCCCGAGTACGGAGAACCGGTAAATGGGTTCACATATTGCAGTCCGTTGCTGAAGTGATCCATGTAAAAATGGCCATTGCTGAACGGCGTGTTGGTAAATCCGCCGCCGTAGAAATTATCGAACGAAAATCGTGAACTCGATTCGTAACCGACGTAGGTTGGCGCAGCGCCCTCATACGGCGTGCCGTACGTGGCCAGATTGCGCGTCCGATACGCTTGCACGTAGAGCGCGTGCTGAATTTGGGTGGCGTCGAGCAACAACCGTTGGGCCCGTGAATCGGTTACACAGCTCAGCGCCGGCGAGTGCTGCCCCCTCCAACTAATGGTGATCGATGAGTTCACTTCGACCGTCGTGGGCGCATTCACATCGGCACTGCTCGTGCACGGTCTGCCAGAAAGCTGCTCGAGTGGGCCGACCGACGCGAGATCGTTGAAAAACTTTTCCACGACTTCGGATTGCAATTGCGCGGATGAGTGGCCGGCGGCATCGATTGAAATCGCGCGACCATCTGGTGTCACAACGATGCGAAACCCTGCATAGTCACCAGACCCGGGATTGTAGATCATCGCCGCGTTCGTGGGCATCGGCAGGGTGGGGACATTCGAAGCCCCTAAGAACGCGATCGCCAATGCAGAAACGGCGAGCGTCACAACCCCTTTTGCGAGATTTTTCAACAGCGGTCCCCCGTAAGCATCATAGGGCATTAATCTGCCCTGTGCAAGGTCGATAGGGCCCGGTCCATGTCCAGCTTTGCGGTACGGTCCAGGGCACCTCAAGGCTGTTAGGTGGCTGCTCGAAAGAGGCATCGGCCGCTTCAAACAACCAAGTCTTTCGAATGCGAACGGTTCATACGTCTCCCGACTTCGCGGCGCTCAAGGTGATCTTATTGTTGCTTGCCATCCTCGCCACAGTCGTCGGACTCTTGTTACTCTTTGGCGCCAGACCGCTTGCCGTGCTCGCGCCGGCTGATCTTCATCTGCTACCCGTTCTCAGCGTCGGGCTGCTGATGGTCCTCGGGATCCTTGAGTTGGGCTTTGGCTACTTATTGTATCTCGCGTCACGCGATCCGATCCGTTACGTCGGCGTGATCGACACGATTATTTTCTTCCTGTTCGCCGGTGCTCTCTTCGATCTCTATGTAGCTTTTGCTCTGCACGCGCTTCTTGGTTCGTTGGGCTGGTTTGGCGCTGGTGTGCGGTTGCTGCTTGCAATTTTCTTGACCGCGCTGCGTCCACGCGGAATCAGCGCCGTCACACCGTGGGAGGGTCGATCGTGATCAAGGACATGGCGTTTGTCGCTTACTCAGTACGTGACGTTCCTCGAGCAGTCGCGTTCTACCGCGATGTGATCGGTCTGCAACCGAGCGATATGGCGGGCGAGCACTGGGTGGAGTTTAATGTCGGTCAAACGACTTTTGGAGTTGGGCATGGTGAAGGTATTGGAATCAAGCCCGGGTCGCAGTGCAGCGCAACTTTTGAAGTTGACAATCTCACCGAGTTGCGCACCAAACTCGCGGCACAAGGGGTTACCGTTACCGACGTCATGCAGGGCCCTGCATGCATGAGTTGCTTCGTCACAGATCCTGACGGAAACCGTTTTGCGTTGCACCAGCGGAGCTAGGCTGGGCATTAGAACATCAAATGCATGCCGCCATCCGGCTGGGTCGCATGCAGCGACATGAGCAGCAAAAGCATCCCTGGGTCAGTGCTCTGCTCCTGCGGACCGAACGTGACGTCATGGCGCGCACCCACCCAACCGCCGCGCATCCCGGGTCCACCCATGCCAGGCGGCCCTTGCATTGGCGGATTTGCAGCCATCATCTGTTGACGCGCTGCATCCATGATCTGCCGCGACTGCGTCTCAAGAGAGGACGAGATGTTCACGATCGCCCGCCCTTGCGATTGGCTCAACGAGCTGTCGAGGGTACGCGCGGCGGCGGTAACGTCCGGGTTTGAGGAGATGGCCAGCTGCCCCACCACTTGCGCGAGCATCGTCCGCTGAGACGCGCTGAGGGCGTTTAATGCTGCCAGCCGCGCCTGCGCGTGGAGCTGCTCAACCTTCACGTGCGCTTGCTCCATAGCGGCGAACGCTGCACGCATTTGCGGCGACGGTGTGGCGGCCGAGGTCGTATCTGCGAGCGCGCCGATTGGCACGAGAGTCAAAGCGATCGCGAGGATCGCGAAACGAAAGCTTTTCATGATGATAAATCTAGCAGTCCTTGCTGGGATTGCTCTGGGAATGCGCTCAGAATAGCTCGCGCGCCCGGCCCCTTGTTTACCGCGCTCGGACCGAAATGTTTCCTATACGCGTGGAAAGGCGCACCCGGATGGACCCATTTCCAGCCCTGGTTTGAAGCGTTGCGCTCATCATCTGTTTCTCGGGCAATCCAAAAGCACTCGAAATGTTGCCGATATGAGTCGAGGCGGAAATGGCTGCGTCGGCCGAGCGTGGCAAACTTAACGTGATGGTTCCCGTTCCGGCGGAAAGCATGATCCGCCGCGTGCCCCGCAGGCTTGAAAGACTCGCGCTGACGTTGCCCGTTTGGGTTGCGGCGATGAGGTTTCCATCGCTTGCAGAAATATCAACGTTCCCAGTTGACGTTCTCGCAACGACGGTGTTTGCGATACCCGCAAGCGAGATGTTACCAACCGCCCCGCTTGCAGCCACCGAAACCAATCGGGGTACCCACACCTCCAAATCGATGCCGCATTCATCGCAGCCTTCAAATGGGATCGCCTTCAGGGTCACGTTTCCGGCATCTTTGGTCAGGTCGACGCGCAGACGATCGAGATCTTGTTGGTTTGCAGCGTGCTCGTGCGCGATCCACTTGACTTCATTGCTGGGCCATGCTTTGAGGGAGATGTTGCCGATGGACGTGGACAGCGTTGTGACGCCGCCCGCCACGATCGAAGCGCTCCCGCTCACATCCTTTGAAAGCCCAGACGAGCCCAGAGCTCCCATGAGCGCGACCGCCACAACGATTGTGGCAATGCGCAACGCAATCATTGAAAGGTCTTTCTACGATTTGCTCGAGCGGGTCCTTGTACCCGCGCATTCGAAGTCTAGGTCCACCTCTTCCAAGCGATGAAAACAATCTCGGGAATTCATGTAATCGTCTTCAGCAAAAAGGCAGAGTCTGTTCGAGCCTTTTTCAAGGATGTGCTCGGGCTGGATTCGGTCGACGCGGGCGACGGTTGGCCTATTTTTGCACTGCCCCCAGCGGAGTTGGCCGTTCATCCAACCGACAGAAAAGGCTGGGTCGAAATCTACTTGATGACGGGTAGCATCAAACGCACGGTCAAGGCACTACGAAAAAAGGGCATAACGTTTATTGGCCGCATTCAGGACAGAGGGTGGGGTCTCGTAGCGCGCGCGAAGCTCCCCGACGGCGCCACTTTAGGCGTGTACGAGCCTCGGCACCCCTCACCGTTGAAGACACGAAAAAAGCGCCCCTCAACGACCGACTAAGCAAACTTTCCAAACGCTCAAGGAGATTGTCATGTCCGAAAGTTGGCCCTCGCTCCCTCTCGCGCAATGGCAGGACACAAAAGACACCCTCCAACTCTACACGCAGATCGTCGGCAAGATTCGCATGGTGCTTGCGCCACCTGAACCGCAGTGGTTTCATGTGACGCTCTATGTCACCTCACGCGGGCTCACCACGAGTCCTATTCCATACCACGGAGAGACCTTCCAAATTGACTTTGATTTCATTTCACACAAACTCATCGTCAACAAGAGCGATGGCCAGGTCGGGAGCCTCAACCTCGAAGCGCGCTCCGTCGCGAAATTCTACGAAAGCGTGATGTCGTTGCTCGCCGATCTGGGGATCAACGTCCACATCACTCCCATGCCCCAAGAGGTCCCAGATCCCATCGCTTTCCCGAACGATACGACGCATTCGTCGTACGATGCCGAATACGTGCATCGCTTTTGGCACGTTCTATCCCTCATAGACTCGACGTTCAAACGACATCGGGCTCCGTTTCGCGGAAGGCACTCACCTGTCCACTTCTTTTGGGGCTCGTTCGACTTGGCCTATACTCGCCACACAGGCAAGCCTGCATCCCCGCCACCCAACGCAAATTTCCTCTTTCGAACGTCGATGGATGTGGAAGAAATCTACTCAGGCTTTTGGCCCGGCGATGCTCGCTTCCCAGAACCCGCGCTTGCAGCCTACGTGTACCCCAAACCGCCGGACATCGAGCGACGAGTTCTTCAACCTAGCACAGCGTTCTGGAACGAGCAGCTCGGTCTGTTTATCGTTCGCTATGAGGATATTCGCACGGCGCAGTCTCCGGAGGATGCGATCTTAGAGTTTCTTTCAAGCGCGTACGCAGAGTGTGCATCGTGCGCCGGCTGGAATCGATCTGTTCTCGGCTAACGTGAGAGCGCCGCAAGGTTTGTTCGCAGCGCGCGCCACAACAATTCGGCCCGGCCAATTGACGGGCGACCAGCCGAGCGATCGAAGTTTTGGCGTTCTAATCTTTCGAGCAGTGCCCGGTAAAGGTCGACGGCGAGCATGACCGTCACGCGGGAGCCGTCGTTCGGCAAACGCGCCGCAAGCTGTACCCCCTCTGCGTACCGTGCATGGGCGCGCTGCGCAATCGCACGCTTAACGTCCAGCAAGTCTCGATCGCCGTGGCGCGCGAAGGCAAGGTAGTCGCGGCCGAGCTGACGATCGTGCTCGATATCGCGCAGCATGTTCGTCAGCTGCATTGCCACGCCGATCTGCTCCGCGCGCCAGATGGATTCGGGATCCGACGCTCCCAACACCACTACCCCGCAACGGCCAACACCACCCGTAATCATGGAGGCGCATCGCTCGAGGTCGTCAATCGAGTCTATCGGCACGCCGTCCACTTCGGCGGCGCACCCATCGATCACCCGAAGAGCGTCGTCGATTGAAATGGGGTAGCGCGCAAAGGCAGCGCGGACGGCAGGGAACCACGGCGCTGCGCTTTCATGTGAGGGGTTTCGGATGTTGGCGAGGTCCTCACGTATGTATGCCAATCCTAAGCGGCGTTCGGACGGTGCGAAGCCTGGTTCGTCGGCAAGATCGTCGGCCGCGCGAAACACGCCATACAGCGCCTCGTGGGCGAGACGTTTCGGCCGCGGCAAGAAGCGACTGGCAAAATAAAAACCCTTCGCCTCTTTTAACATCACGCGCTTGCACCAAGCATGGCTTTCGGCTTCACTATGGCTTGACACCGGAAACATCGGCGCGATGTTACGGTGCGACTCGCGCAAAACCTCGCTGCCTCCCTGAGGCCAGGAACGCCGCGTCAGGCAGAGAAGCCCGCTTTTCGCGAACTCCAAGGTAGAGGTCCGCATGTCTGTGTATGCATCCGATGTCTTAGAGCCACTTCTTGACGCAGGGGCGGTTCGGAGTGCGGTTCGCGAGCATTGCGCCCGGCTTCTTGACCCTGCCGACCCCGAACTTCGCAACCGCCTGATGCCTGCCGCCCGTTACGTCGGCGGCAAATGCATGGGATATCCGGCGATTTGGTTGCTTGAACGCGTGCTGGGGCCACGGGGCATCTCGCTCGCCGGCATTATCGAGCGGTCTGAGCCGGCGCTGAGCGTGAGTCTGACTACGTCGATCGTCGACGACCTCGTGGATCGCGACGAGCCGATCGCCGCCGAGTACGTTGCTTTCCTCTACGTGCTGATTGCTCACGCTGCCTTTGAAGCGCCAGCGGCCCCCGAAACAGATCTGCATCCCCAAAGAGCGCTTCTCGATCGCGCGCTTGACGTGTGTATGGATCCAAACGCTGCCGGCGCCAGCGCGGCTCGTCGCGGCAATCGCATTGGTCATTTCTACCGCATGATCGCTCATGGACCGGCACAAGCATTCCTTCCCGAGCAGGCGTCGAGTATGGTTGTCGAAGCGGTAGGAAGGTTTGGCGAATTTTGCGCGCACGTTGACGACTGGATCGATATGGAGCGCGACTTGGAGCGGGGCGTGAACGAGAACGTGGCGCTGTCGCTGCTCCGAAGCAGGCGCAAGGCGCGCGCCTCTGCGAAGCGAATCGACCTCCATGCAATGGGTTCATTGGCTCGCGAAATGGGCGAGTTTCTGACCGGGAAACTGCACGAAATCCACTCCATGCTCGTACCGCTTGATGTGCCGCAGGCGCTCGAAAGTCTCGAGCGCGTCGCGGTGCGGCTCCCGGAAAGTCTTTTGGCGTGCACCGCGCGTGCGCCCGTCAATTTTCGTGCAATGCCCACCCCTCTCGCCACCGGGACCCGGCAGATCATTCCCGATTGATGCACGCACAGGCGATCGCGGCGGCATCCAACCTGCGGCAAACCGCCAAAGTTCGTGCAGCCTGTGGCGTGACCGTGCTGCTCATCTTCGCGCTTTGCTCGTGCAGTCAACACACCGACTACAGCGGCACGGTTCACACCGAAGCGGTTGACGTCGGCAGCGTGACTGGAGGACGAGTCGCGAGCGTCTGGGTTTCGCCGGGCGATCACGTGGTGGCGGGCCAACTGCTCATCCGGCTCGATGACCGCGTGCAACGAGCCGCTCAGAAGGTGGCGCAAGCCCGGCTCGATCAGGCGCAGGATCAGTTGGACCAAGCGACCTTCGCGCAGCGCTACGTCCAGCAGGCGCATCTGGCTGTCGAATCCGCCCAGGCATCGCTCGACGCAGCTAACGCAGCGCTGGATGAGATGAGCGTTCGCAGCCCCACGAATGGCACCGTCGAGTCGATGGATTTGCAGCCGGGAGACCTCCTGCCGCCCGGAGCCACCGCGGTTGTCATTGACACGCTGAAAGATCCGTTCGTGATGATTTACGTGCCCCAGCGCGAGTTGGGGCCGTTCGCCGTGGGGCAGAGTCTTGCGGTTCGCAGCGATGCTCTACCCGGGGAAACCTTTGTCGGCATGGTTGAAGAGCGAGATCGCACTGCGCAGTTCACGCCGCGCGACGTGCAAACAACAGACGACCGAGCGACGCTAACCTTCGGCGTCAAGATCCGCATCAAAGATGCGGGCACCCGTTTATACGGTGGCACAACGGTCACGGTCTCGCCGCCGTGAAGCCGGCGGCCATCACCCTCAACGGCCTCACGAAGTACTACGGTTCGCGGCCGGTGGTCGACGATGTGACTTTTTCCGTTGCGTCCGGTTCCATCTTCGGCCTGCTTGGGCCTAACGGCAGCGGCAAGTCGACCACCATTAAGATGCTGTGCGGCCTGCTCTTGCCTACCGCCGGCTCGGCCTCTATCGATGGTCTCGACGTCGTTACGCGCGGCACGGCCGTGCGCTGGCGCATCGGCTACATGGCCCAGGCGTACACGATGTACGACGATCTCACCGTGGATGAGAACCTCGAGTTCTTCGCGCGCGCATACCGGTTGTCGGCAAACCAGCGCCAGCAACGCAAGCAAGATGTCGTCGCACTTACCGGCATCGAGCCGTTTCTCAACATGCGCTCCGCGTTTTTGTCCGGAGGCTGTCAGCGGCGGCTGGCGCTTGCATCGGCGCTCTTGCACGACCCGCCGATCGTCTTTTTGGATGAGCCGACCGCTGGCATCGATCCTGTGGCGCGCCGCGATCTGTGGGATTTGTTCTTCCGCTTGGCAGAGGCCGGCAAGACATTTTTTGTCACGACACACTACATGGATGAGGCGGAACGCTGCTCTGAAGTGGGCTACATTTTCAACGGCAAGCTTATTGCCTGCGGCACGAGCGCGGCGCTGAGACAGCTGGCTTCTGTGAATAGGCCGGATACCAGGCGCTACGCAATCGACGCTGAGGAAACCATGCCCACCTTCGCAGCCGTTCGAAGCCTTCCGTACGTGCGCGATGCCACGATTTTTGGTCGCGAACTCCACGTGGTCGTGGAGTCCGCCACTTCTCTCCAACAGCTCGCCTCGGACTTGAAGAAGTTCGCCCCTGCGGAAGCCATACGACGCGTCGACCCATCCCTCGAAGACGTCTTTGTCACTCTCACCCGCGAGCGTGATGCATGAGGGCGCTCTTCGATTTTCACGGGATGAGCGCGATGATTTACAAGGAAGCGCGCCACATTCTGCGCGAGCCGATGACGCTTGCATTGGTCATTGCCATGCCGTTTATGCAGCTGTTGATTTATGGGTATGCAATCAATCTGCGCGTCGAGCACGTGCCGGCCGTCTTCTACAGCGAAGATGCGGGCCGACTCTCTGATGAGTTCGTCACTGCGCTGCAGAGCTCGGGTGAGTTCGACATCATATCGCGGGTCAATTCGCCGCAAGCGCTGCGAGAAGCTATTGTCGCGGGCAAGGCGCACGTGGGATTCGACATCCCAGAGAACTTTTCAGCAGATATCCTCCGAGACAAGCAGACCCCGGTGCAAGTGCTTGTCGATGGATCGCAATCGAACATCGCGCAAGTCGCCTCAGCAGCGGCGGTCCAAATCGGTGCGGCTATGGCCCAGCGGCTGCGCGGCGTGTCCGATCAGACGGAACCCATCGACGTGCGACCGATGATCTTGTTCAATCCGTCGCTGCGCACGCCAAACTTCTTGGTGCCAGGCCTCATCGGTCTCGTGCTGCAAAACATCACGATGGTGCTCATGGCGCTCTCCATCGTTCAGGAACGCACACGCGGCACGCTGGATCAAGTCCTCGTGACTCCCATCGGCACGACCGCGCTGCTGCTTGGCAAGCTCGTCCCGTATGGAGTCGTCGGCTTCTTTGATTTCATGCTCGTGCTCGTGATGATGAGAAATATCTTTCATGTGCCGATCGCCGGCAACATTTTTCTGTTGCTGGTGCTTGGCGCCGGCTTCCTCATGACGTCGCTTGGTCTCGGCTTGCTCGTCTCCACCTACGCGCAATCACAGATCCAGGCCTTACTGATCACGGCGTTTTTTGTGATTCCATCCGTCATGCTCTCGGGAATGTTCTTTCAAATAGAACTCATGCCCAAAGCCATGCAAGCGGTCAGCTATGCGTTGCCGCTCACCTATTTCCTCGAACTCCTTCGAGGCATCATTGTGCGCGGCGCGACGCTTGGGGATTTGTGGCTTCCCGCGGTCGCGACGATCTTTTTTGGGCTGCTCGCGTTGGGGCTCGCTAGCCTCCGGTTTGCGAGGACGGCGGGTTGATGTGAAGCGCCGGAGGCGGGTTTGGATCGTGCTCGCTGCGTTTGTCGTGCTTGCCGGTCTGGGCATTGGGATCGTTTGGCGCGCTCTCGAAAATCCGGATGAATTGTGGGCGGTAGTGCAGTCGTGCGTCGCTGCCAAAAAACACGGCCACACGCTGCGCGCGGGCTGTCTTTCGGTCGATGCCAAGAACGAGGTGGCCATCGTGCCAGGCATTTTTGGCCGCTACCACTATTTGGCGGTTCCGACCATCCGCGTCACTGGCATCGAAGATCCGCAAGTCAAAGACGTGCGCCTGCCAAACTATTGGGCGCTGGCGTGGTCGGCGGCTTACCGATATTTACCCAAGCGCGCGACCAGGCAACGGGATGACATCGGGCTTGCGATCAACTCAGTTTCTGGCCGAACTCAAAATCAACTCCACATCCACATCGCGTGCGTGCAGCCGGTCATCCGCCAAATGCTTGCTGCCGACGAGCACGAAATTGGGGCGACCTGGTCGAAGCCGATCCTTCGCTACGGCGTGCAAGATTATCGCGTGATACGCGTGGACACTCCCACGCTCGAGACAGCGAATCCGTTCTTCCTGTTGCAGAAGCTACCCGGGGCCTCTAACAACATGGGCCTGCACACGCTCGTCGTCACAGGCGCGACATGGGACCACGGCAGAAAGCCAGGCTTCTACATCCTCGATGACTACGCGCACGACACTGACGCCGGGCCCGACCCGGGCCACGGTGAAGACCTGCTCGACGAGAACTGCCGATCGTAACCCCTGTCCGTCACCCACGTCAGCGCTTTTTCAACGACTCTGTGAGCGATCGGCGAAGCTCGACGCACTCGGGTGAGAACCATTGATCGATGAACTCGTCGAGAGAGCCGCGGTCGTGCGCTTCGAGCAGGTGACCGCGATCCTTGTGAAGGGCGAGTTTGCTGAAGCCAAATGCGCCCCTGGGTTTGGCAGCGAGTTCGTGCGCTAACCGAATCGCTGAGGCGAAGACGTCGGTCTCCGCGACGACTTCATCGACAAGTCCGATCTCCAGCGCCTGCTTCGGCTTCACGGCGTCACCGTTAAGAATCATGCGAGCGGCTTGGCGATATCCGATCGTGTCGACGAGCAAGCGACGCACCGATGACGGCACGATCGCTCCGAAATTTATTTCATTGACGGCAAACGCGTAGTCGCCGGCGGCCATAACCCGCATGTCAAACGCGAGCGCCAAAAACGCCCCGCCCGCAACCGTGTGTCCGGTCAGCGCTCCGATAACCGGCTTGGGCAGGCGCACCAAGCTTTCATAGACGTCAACAAAGCGTAAGAAAAATGCGCGCATGGCGGGAGGGTCGTACGCGAACACCTCGTTGACGTCAAAGCCGGCAGAAAAGAATCCAGGCTGGGAGCTGGCAACGACGACTGCTCGGACTGCGTCATCGGATCCGGCGTCGCGGACCGCGGCAGAAAGTTCGTCGACTATCTGGCTGTTCAGCGCGTTCGCCTTCGGCCGCGACAAATTGAAGATCCGAACCTCATCGCGATCGCGGATCTGAATGAAGTCCAAGCTGGATCCAAGCGGTGTCGTCATGCTCGCCCCCGAGTGATTTGACGGAAAGCCACGCTGATGCGCGGTCCCACGGGAGAGCGAGTCTTTGGAATGCCGTGCTCGAAGTTGAGGTGGCTTTCGTAGCTCATGACGAGTAAACTTCCAGGCTCGAGATCGTGATCGAGCACGCGCCGAGGCTTCGCTTTGCTGCGAATCGTCATACGCCGCGTGGCTCCAAGACTCACGAGGGCGACCGGAGCATTGTCGGGACCCCGCTCGACATGATCGCCGTGGGGCGCAACGCTGTCGTTGCCGTCGCGATAAAAATTAAGACCGGCCGAGCTAAACGGCACAGCGCAGAAAGCTTCGACGAGCGGGCGCATCCCTTGGATTGGGGCGGGTACCGTTGGATCGTCGAGTGCGTACGATGCCACCAGGCGAGGAACGTCGACGACTCGATCGTACATTGGTCTGCGTTCCGCGCGCCACTGGACATCCTCTCGGAGCTCGTCGAACCAGGCGCGGATTTGTGCTTCATCGAACAGCGCGCGCTTGTAGACGATGCGACCGGTCGGGTCATCGACGAGTGTCTCCACCTCGGGCTGCGCAAGGAATGAGAATTGCATCATGGACGGATACGATTTTGATGTTGCATGAATAAAGCCCGCTTCGAAGCATTCTCCGATGGCGTGTTCGCGTTCGCGGTGACGCTGCTTGTTTTGGGTTTTGTTTTACCCGCCTTCAAGGAGCACCCTCCGCCCGAGGCAGAGGTGACGGGGGCGCTGCTCCACCTGTGGCCAAATCTCATCGCCTACCTCATGAGTTTCGCCGTGATCGGCATTATGTGGCAGAACCACCACGCGCTGTTCCGGCTCGTGCGCTCCGTTGATCGAAAAACGGTCTTCTACAATTTGTGGCTGCTCGCCACAACTGCCTTCATCCCTTTTGCGACATCGCTGCTCGGCACGTATCCGACCATGCGACCCACGACGTTCTTATACGGGCTTACCTTGACGATGTCGGCAACCGCGTATAATGTGATGCTCAATCACCTTGCCGCCAGCCGAGCCTTCGCAGATGAGGTGAGCGCCAAGACAATCCGTGAAACGATCTTTGCGTATCGAGTCGGTTGGATAACCTACCCGCTGGCGATGGTCTCTGGCCTGTTTGTTCCGATGCTCAGCTTTGCCCTGTATCTCTTGATCACGATCTTCTATTTGATCCCGCGCGGTGTGGACGCCGACTTGAGGGCGTAGCATCCATTTTTCGTAGCTTCCAAATATTTTCCGCTGGCCATCGCCGCGCCCACGCTCGCGTCACAAATTTCGTGTAGCTCGTTGTTGCATTTGGGGGAGGGCGCAGCTCGATCAAGTCCTCAAGCGCGAAACCATGGCGACGAAAAAGCCGGACCCATTCGCCGTAAGGCAATTGAAAGACGACGGTGTTCTCATCCTCCCCGCCGCGCATTTCAAAGTAGTTGCGCTGCAGCGACGTTTCAAGACAATCGTCTGCATCGTTCCAGCACACTTCAAGGAACGGGCTCGCGATATTGAAGGCAAAGAGCCCGCCCGCCCGCAGGAGTCGACTCGCCTCCGCCACGGTGCGCCGGGGCGCGGCGAACGACATTGCCCCATGGTCGCAAAAAACAATATCGAATGAAGCATCAGGTAAGGGAACCGATTCAGCACTGGCTGCAACCAGCGGGAAAGAAACACCCGCCTTGGCCATCAGACGTCGAGCGTGTTCCAGCTGGCGTGCGGAAAGGTCAAGACCAACCGGCCGAGCGCCGCGTTTGGCCAAAAAGATCGACCATTGCGCACCGCCACACCCGAACTCGAGTATGTCTTTGCCGGCTGGATCCCCGAGCACATTGAGGCGCGACTCTGGGATGGCCCAGACGCCCCAAGCCAGTTCTCTTTTGTTGAGCTGCTCGCCGTGAACGCGCTGATAGTCGTCACTCGTTCGATCCCAATACGACCGATTCTTGACGACATGATGCGGAAGCTTCATCGCATCGCGGTGTTCGCAGCAGCCTCACCGGGACCATTGTTTGCGCAGCTTAGCGCGCGGCGCTACTATCCGCTGGTTATCGGCTTCGCAACAAAGTCAAACGTCATTGGATACGCTGCGCTTGGTGCAATTCGCGAGCTTGCGTCTTGCGGATAGGCAGCCAGTTCCGCTACCGCGCCCCGGGCTATGGCGCTGCCCGCAAGCGTTCCATCGGGTTGACGCGTAGCACTGATCTGGAAATTGCCGTTGTCCAACGTAAACCAACAGCGACCTCGATCGCACGAGCCGGAAACGGGGACATAGTTTCCCTGTGGTGCTTCTCGGTACCAGCCGCTGACAATGCCGCCAGAGCTCACTGCAAATTGCAACGTGCCGGGGAAAAAGCCCGTTTGCGACTGTGGGTCAGTCTCGCTCAGCGTGGTTGAGTAGTTGACGATCCGCTGGTTGGTTTGAGCGGATGCTGCAAGTGGTGCGATCGCAGCCGCAGCGGCAGCCGCGACCAAAAGCGCATTTTTGAGCCTAAAAATCATGGGAATCATTACCCAAGCATACCACGCATAGGTGAGAAGCGCCTGAGACGGATTCCGCATCCCGAAACTCGAAGCACAACGGCATGCGCAAGATCAACACGAAAGACATTTCTGAGCTCACCTGGTCGTCGCCAAAAGGAAAGTTTGCCGGTGCCGGCCTTGAGGTCTCTGAAGCATTGGGCCGCGACCCGAAGTCCACGGACTTGATGCGACGGCATCCGTTTGATGTCGAGATCCTCCGCATTGCTCCGGGAAAAACTCCCTACCCGTATCATTCGCACAGCGCGCAATGGGAATTCTATCATGTGATTTCTGGCAAAGGCATCGTCCGCCACGACGATGGCACAACTGCCATCGAAACGGGCGACGCCTTCATCTTTCAACCGGGTCAAGCACACCAGCTCATCAACGACGGATCGCAGGATTTGGTTGTGTACGTCGTGGCCGACAACCCGATTGGCGAATCGTGGCATTATCCAGACAGCCAGAAATGGGGCGTGTCATCGCCTGAGCGCCGATCAATCCGTTCCGATGCCCTCGACTATTTCGACGGGGAAGAATAGACTTCAGGGCACGTACTAATATCGTGAGGTTCGTTCGATCGATCGTTGAATTGCGTAATCCAACATCGCCCCAAGAGCGAGCAATAACAAACGGAAAGATTAAGGCGAGGCGCCATAGCAAGAAGCAAACGCGTGGCATCGGCTCCGCTCACTTGGACAAGCGTAACTTGCTGGTTCGCGGGCAAGACTTCACCTGACTGGATTGAGGAAACCATCGCCCGTGTATCGTGACTCTTCGATGCGCTCGTCACCTTCGCAACGAGCGGGTCCACAATGGCATTCAGCGATGGGACACGCTTGCCGTCGACCGTGATATCGACGGTCCGAAGGAGCGCTGGACCAACCCCGTCGTTTCGCATGGCCACGCTCAGCGACGAAGCTCCTCGAGTAACATCGAAAGATACGTACGGCCACACCGTTGCCGAAAATTGCCGAGAGATGACGTGCGTTTGATAAACTAAGGCAGCGGAAGTGACCGCGCTAATGAGCAGCGCGCTGCAGGCGATGATCACGTCGTAACGGACGGCCTTATCTTGCATGACGTTACGCTTCCCTCGTGTCTCTACCAAACCTGTTGGCGTGGTAAACTAACAACATGAACGACCTAGCTAGAAAAACGGTCTCTGGATTCGCGTTTCTTATCGTCGCCTTGGGGGCCTTGCTCTTTGCTCCCGCATGGACGCTCCGTTTCTGGCAGGCGTGGGTCTACCTGTTTGTCTTTGGCACATCAGCTGCGCTGGTCACCGCCTACTTGTGGAGGTACGATCCGAAGCTTCTCGAGCGCCGCGTAAGATCTGGTCCCTTAGCCGAGAAAGAGGCAAGCCAGAAACTGATACAGTCCTTGGCAAGCGTCGCATTCATTGGTGCCCTTGTCGTTCCTTCGCTCGATCATCGCTTTGCGTGGTCGGATGTTCCAGGCTCAGTCGTAATTGCGGGAGACGTTTTAGCGGCGCTCGGTTTTCTCATCATTTTTATTGTCTTCCGGGAGAACCCATTTACCGCGGGGACGATCGAAGTTTCCCAGGGCCAAGAAGTCATTTCAACAGGGCCGTACGCAATCGTTCGGCATCCCATGTATGGAGGCGCACTTGTTCTGCTCTTAGGCACGCCTCTGGCACTCGGATCGTGGTAGGGGCTCCTCACGTTCATACCGATTACCTTCGTCATCGCATGGCGGCTGTTGGATGAAGAGAGATTTCTTTCCAAAAGTCTTTCTGGCTATGCTGAGTACCGTCAGAAGGTTCGCTATCGGTTGGTGCCGCTTCTTTGGTAGAGCCTGCTCACTTAGCAAACTGGAAGGGCAGCCATCGTATTGGGGGAATCACTCGCACCGAGTGCTTAGCACCTCAATACGCGTGTGGTTCTGCGTAGCAACGGCGATTATCGCTGCGGCGATTGCCGATCCATGCATCGAATTTGCCTCAAATGCGGGGTGGTTCGGTCCAGGTCGCTTCACGGATGGAAGCAACCTGGATGTCGTGCCTGCTCTGCTCGTTGGGCTTGCCGTCATCGCTTGCTATGTTGGAATGCGTATTCGCGAGGTCGCTTTAGGTCTGCGTTTTGAGGCATTAAATCGACGTATGGTAGCGAATCATACATTCGCTACAGACCTAGTAACGGTGCTTCTTGCGGCGTTTTCCGTCCAGCTGCTGGTCCTTTTTGCGATGGAAACAGCAGAGCAGGCACTTGTCTACGGTCAGGTGCTTGGTGGATGGATATGGCTCGGCGGCCCGCTGTTCGCAAGCCTTACCGCCCACGGACTCTTTTGCATTCTTACCGCTCTGGCTCTTGCGACGCTCCTCTACCGCTTCGAGAGAAATGCAGGTCGGATCGCCCACTTCATCCTCTATGCAGGCCGGCGCTCGCGCGAAGCGTATGCCTCACTACACCCTCACAAGGACACTTTCGTCCTTCATCAACTCTCGCTCCACAGTCGAATCGGCGAACGCGCGCCTCCACTTCCCGCGTCGTAACCAGTACCGTAACTTTTACCGGTGGCCTCGCAGAGCGAGAATGTCTCGCTATGCGTGCGTTGCTGCTGTGGAGCGCGTATGATAGATCCTCGTTCACTCTTGTGGAAGCGCCTCGCGCTTTTGGTCGCGTGTTGCGTGATAGCAATTGTGCTCTTCAAACTTGCCGTCACCCTGTTGCGGAATACGCCACAGTATGCGGGCGGCATCGCCGCTCGCCTTTCGATGGGCGCTCGTCCGATGAATATCCTGGTCGTGGCGAACAACGCTCGGGGTGTTGCGGCCAACGATCCGCTCGGCTTGGGAACCGCAGCAGGCCAGGCCGATGTTATTATCTTAGCGCGTGTCGATCCTAAAGCGCACACGATTTACGCGATCACCATACCGCGAGATGCTCTTATCGCGCAGCCGCAATGGCACAACACCGTGCCGAAAATCAAAACACTGTTCTTCATGGGAGACCAGCAAGCGCCGCCGCGCGGACCAGAAGATCTCGCTGCAGCGGTCGCTTCACTTACCGGTCTACCGGTCGACGGCTACCTCGTCGCGAACTTTGCCGGGTTCAAGGAAGCCGTCGATTTGGTTGGTGGCCTCACGATCGACGTCAAGGCGAGGATTTACGATCCGGTCAACAGTCACGCGGATTTTGCGCCAGGAATCCAGCACATGAACGGCGCGCAGACGCTCGCCTTCGTGCGCGTACGTCAAAACGCGGCTGGCAACACCTACAGAGTCAACGACTATCAGCGCATGCAGGCTGAAGTCGAAGTCCTAGGCCTCCTCCGCAACAAGTTGCTGGATCCGGCACACGTCTCAACACTCTTGCCAAAATTCGTCGCGCGTATGAGACACGACATCGCGACAAATCTCTCGCAGGAAACGCTGGTTCGTGTGGGCGTCGCAATGGCTGGGGCACCCGTCTATCAAGTGCCGCTGGGATCACCCACCGATTCAATGGTTCTCGCGCGAGCACACGTCGCGGGCTTGAATCGCGAGGGGCTCATCGAAGAGGCGGAATACGACGTGCTTGACCCATCCGACGTGCGTGAACATCTGGCACAATTTGGAGCGCAGGCTTCAAAGAGCGGCTTACCGCCCTTTCCCCCTCCCACGTCCATCCACGTGGACCTGTACGGCACCTCGCATCTCGCCCTGCATTTACAGCATCTCGGCTTCACGCGCATTCACCGCCTTGGACCACCCACAGGCGAGAACCGTCTCGTCTATCCTGCGTCGCATCCAGCATCGGGCTGGGAGGTTGCGCGGGATTTGGGACTGGGCAACGTCTACGTTGAACCTGGTGACGGAACGAGCGTGACGGTCTATCAATAGGTCGAGCGTTTGTTCTCAGAACTTGATTCCGGCTTTTTGCACTTCTTGATACGGAATGAGCCAGACGAGCGATTCGTCGTGCAGGTCGACCACCTGAATTCTGTTTCCGAACGGATCGTGGAAATCGCAGCGAAAGCCAGGGATGAGTTTCAGTCCGTATTGTTTTGACACTTTCTCTCGCACGAGCGCGATCTGTTGCTCGTCTTTGACGATGAGCCCAAAATGCCGCACTCTATCGGGTTGCATCGCCTTGACTTCGAAGAGCGCCAAAAATTGGTGCTCGCCAAGCTTGAAGAATGCGTCGCCCTCCCCTTCGTCTTTTTTCTCGAGGTTGAAGACGTCTGCGTAGAAGTCGACCGCCTTCTTAATATCAGTAACCTCGAGCGCAATGTGGTTGAGTCCGTATACTCGTACCTTCGAACCAGTCGACATGTTGGACACGCCTCCAATACTTGACCTAGAGGGTCAGCTGCTTCCCCACGCCCTGGGCGACCGCTCGATCATGCACGAGCCGAGCGCAGGCGACGTCTTCGATCGCGATGCCAAGCGAGTCAAAGATCGTAATATCGTCATGGCCCCGTCGGCCGGGAGCCTTGCCGGCGATGACGTCGCACAACAAGGTCAAAGATGGCTTTGCGGGCAGCCGGCCCTCACGTATTGCGAGGATGATGTTCGCGCTCTCGTTGAGTGCGCCGTCCATCGAATCTACGACGATCGTTGCGCGCGCCATAAGCTCGCCTGGGAGCTCTCGGGAAGTTGGGCCGGCCATGCCGACCGCATTGACGTGCGCGCCGGGCTCGATGTCGGATGACGTAAGGATTGGATCGCGCGAAGACGTCACCGTACAGACGACGCCGGCACCGCGACACGCATCACCCGGGCTGGCGGCGACGCGCGCACGAAGACCGCGCTTGCCGGCGAAATCCACGAGCTCGGCTGCTTTGGTTTGCGTGCGGCCCCACGCCCGAACCTCATCGATGTGCATCACCTCGCGGAGCGCGTCAATATGAGCATGTGCTTGCACGCCTGTGCCTAAAATCGCGACGATTCGAGCGTCGGGCCGCGCCAAGGCCCGCGTGGCGAGCGCGGAAGTGGCTGCCGTGCGTATTTCGGTGATGAAGCGCCCATCCATAATGGCCTGTGGTTGTCCTGTGCGGGAGTCGAACAACGCGACGAGCGCTTGGTGGGTGTGCATCCCTGTGGCAGCGTTGCCGGGGAAGACCGTGACGAGTTTAGCGCCTAACGCCGCCGTCTCGCCCGCAATCGAACCCGGCATCGCACCCACTATCCCGGCGTCTGTGGTCGCCATGGTCCGCAGCGGCATGGTGGTCTGGTTCGCCGCCTGAGCGCGAAACGCGCCTTCGAGGGCGGTGAGGACGTCGCCTATCGGCAACAGCGACGCGACCTCGCGTTCATTGAGAAATATCATCGCTCGAGAATTCTTAGTTCCTCCACGTGCAGCGACTTCACCGAAAGCTCGCCGACCTCGAGCTTGCCAAATCGCGCGCGGGCTACCGTGCTTTTGCCTATCGAGACGACTCCTAACGCAAGCGAACCGATAGCAAGTGCACCAATTGCAAACGCGCCCATGGCGAGCGCACCCAAAGCAACTGCACCGGCGCTGACCTTGCTAATGTTGGCACGCTGCATAGTAGTGCTCCTCGTGAACGGCTTAGCCATTCTAATTCGGCGGCTCCCAAAGAACTTCGGAAACGGCAAACACCAACTGGACGTCTTTTTGAGCTAGCGGCTCGGGTGGCGGGGACGGCACCCTCACTTCGCCGTTAATCACACACACTGAATCGTTAAGGAATTGATACTTTTCGGCGTTGGTTATGTGCCACGCTACCCCGACGACTTGTCGACGACCGGGTGGATAGGCTCGCCCATATCCCTGATAGTCCACCATCAGAAGAGCGCCGTCATCGGTCTCGATGAAGCCTTGCATGTTCATTGCAAACGTGCGGTCCGTTCGACGCCGCGGGTGGTTGCCGGCCCGAAACTTTCCCTTCAGAAGTCCTTCGCATTGCCCTTCCGCGAAATAATAATGGTGTTCTTCGGTTCCGTTTGGACCGGTTAAGTCAACCTGCCAACCATCCGGGTAAAAGAATGTTACCGTATAGATGTGTCGGAGTTGCATGCTGCAGTAACCTCATGTCCAGGACGAATTCGATGCGCGCAAGATTCCGGGGAATCCTTTGCAAGCTGGCGCTCAAGTATAATCTTCCGCACACAAATTGCAGCAGTTTGGCACGCAATTTTGTCGAACTCTGGCTACAGAGGGGCCGAGGTGTTTATGAGTCGGATGACGGCGCTATGGTCTATTTTTCTAGGTATCAGTGCCGCATTTGTCGTCGCGTGCGGCGGTAGCAGCGTGGGATCCCCCGGCCAAGGGCCAGCGCCGAGCCCCACCCCGGGCGGCAGCAATCCGGCGCCCACCACGAATCCGAACATTCACATTGCTTCGGGCTTCGTGTCGAATACGATCGCGTCGGTGGCGAGTGCGCGCGAACTTGCGGCGCTGCCCAACGGCGATTTGCTCGTTGGCACCAGCGGTGCACAAATTTATATCGTCCCCAATGCGGAGAGCGCGGGGACCGCGGGAGTGGCGTCAATATTCATTACGCTGCCGGACTCGCCCGCCCAAGGTGTTGCCCTTTCGGCCGATCACTCGACCATTTATGCTGCGACGCAATACGGCGTATACGAGATTCCGTACCACCTGGGCGATCAGAGCGAGCCGAATTCGTCCGCCGTCAAGATCGCCTCGATTCGCACGGGATCGATCTCACCAGGTTCCGACGGCGACGTTCATCACACGAGCTCAGTTGTGGCCTCCGCTTCGACCCTCTACGTTGGTGTTGGTTCGTCATGCAATTCGTGCCTCGAAGTAGATCCAACTCGCGCCAGCATTCAAGCGATGAACCTGGACGGCAGCGGCATGCACACAATTGCGACGCGAATCCGCAATCCCATCGCCCTTGCGATCAATCCAGCGACTGGAGCCCTGTGGGCAGCTGGTGCAGGTCAAGATAACCTGCCCTACACGCACCCATATGAGTTTGCTGACCCCGTCACGCTGCAGACCGGTTCGCCCGTCGACTACGGCTGGCCGGATTGCGAAGAGAATCGCGTTGCATATAAGACGGGCGCTGATTGCTCGTCGGTTGCCATCCCTCGGGTGGAATTTCCGGCGTACGCAACGCATATTGGAGCTGTCTTCTATCCGGCCAGTGCGACCGGCGCCTACGTCTTTCCGGCGTCGATTCGTGGCGATCTCTTTGCGTCTTCCCACGGATCGTGGCATTGCTGTCCGTCAACGGTGCCCGAAGTGGCATACGTTCCAATGAATGGCGACGCACCAAAAACATCGGTGAACTGGGCGAACCCGACCACGCAATGGGTAGCATTCATTTGGGGCTTCGGAACGAGTGCGAGCACAAATTACATCGGCCGTCCGACGGGCATCGCGGTTGGATCGCAGGGCAGTTTATTCGTTGCGGATGACCAAGACGGGGTGATCTATCGTATTCGACCAGCGTCGAGCATAGCGTCGCGGTTGCATAAACAGCGCTAAGAAATTTCATTTAGTTCTTGCGGAGATAGCGCGTCCCGCACTTTGTCCCCCGTTCCATTTGCGCAAGATTAAAACATGATCTGGGACGTTTAGCCCCTGACCGCCCAATGTGGTTTGGGAAAAAGATTAGTGTCATCCAGAGATGGAGGCCAACTAATGAGAAAACTTGCTTTCCTTGTCATGATAACGATGCTGACAATGCTGATCGCGGTGGCGCCGACGCCGTCGCGAGCGCAGGTGTCGGTCGGCATCGCGATTGGGATCAACATCGGACCGCCGCCGGTGCCGGTCTACGTGCAGCCACCGGTTCCAGCGCCGAATTACATCTGGACGCCAGGTTATTGGGCGTGGAGTCCCGATGGGTACTACTGGGTTCCAGGGACGTGGGTGCTCGCACCGGCCCCTGGCCTGCTGTGGACACCAGGTTACTGGGCCTACGATAACGGCACGTACGACTGGAGTCCCGGCTACTGGGCGCCTCAAGTCGGCTTCTATGGCGGAATCGCCTACGGGTTCGGCTACTTCGGCTACGGTTACGTCGGTGGCGAGTGGCAAGATAACGAGTTCGATTACAACACAGCCGTGACGAACGTCAACACGACGATCGTGCGCAACGTGTATGTCGACAGAACGGTCATCGTCAACAATACGACCATTAACCGAGTCTCGTTCAACGGCGGCCCGAATGGAATTCAGGCGCGGCCGACGATGCACGAACTTGCCGTGGCGCATTTTGAACGCCACGACCCGCCCACAGCAGCACAGGTGCAGCACCAGCAAATCGCGGCCGAGAACCGGAACTTCCTCGCGAAAGTCAATCACGGCCGGCCAGCCGTTGCGGCGGTTGACCGCCCGCTGAGTCGCACGAACCTGCCCCGCAGCTTCGTGGCAATTCGGCCTCAGCATCACGTAGTTGCGAAGCAGCACGTCGCGGAAACCCGCAAGTTGCAGACTGCTGCGCACCTGCAGGTTGCACGCCATTCGCACAGCGTGGCACACCCGCAGGTCGCAAGCCATTCGCATAGCGTGGCGCACCCGCAGATTGCCCGACATCCGCAGAACGTCGCGCATCCGCAGGTGGTGAGGTATACACAAAGCAGCACGCGTCATGAGGTTGCCAGGTATACGCAAGGCGTTGCGCACCCGCAAGCGGTCCGACATCCGCAGAGCGTCGCGCATCCGCAGGTCGTGCGGCCTCCGCAGAGCGTCATGCACGCGCAGGCTGCCCGGCCACATAGCGTAGCGCATCAGGCTCCGCATCCGCACGCAACAAGACACAGCTGATCATCCGCTAGTCGACAGACCGTCACCAATCCGTACGCCGGCGTATCACGCGCCGGCGTCCGGGCATTCGCCGCGCCGGTCGCCAAAAAAGAATCTGCCTGAATGTCTTATCTCAGGCAAGCCATTCGGGATGTAGCTCGGTGCTGTCGAAATGCTGGCTTACTTTGTAGAGCTCGGATTCCCCATTTTCGGCAGCCCTCGAGGTTCTTGCCAGAAGCTCCCCACGTTCCTGCGGCGTCATTGGCTTGAAGTTGTCGATCGCGTCTAGTGCCTGCTGCAAGATTACCATAGAATCGATCCCCGTAATAGTGACGCTGACTTGTAGGCTCATCGCGTAACGCAGGCACTCTGGTGCGCTGACCGTGTTACTTTTCAAAATGAACGGATCACCCATCGGCTTCATACCGAGAACGCCCATCTGCTTCTGCAGCGCGATGGGAAGCACGATTTGCTCGAAGCTATGATAATGCGCGTCCATCACATTGAGCGGCAACTGCAAGGTATCGAAGCGGAAGTTGTGTTGGTCTGCAACCTCGAGCATGTGTGTGTGAATGTCAGGACTCTTGTGGCCAGTGAAGCCTATATAGCGTAGCTTTCCTTGCTCGCGGGCTCGAAGGACAGCTTCCAGTGCCCCACTCGAGGCGAAAATTCTCTCCGGCTCTTCCATGCGGATCACTTCGTGGAACTGCAAAAGATCGATGTGGTCGGTCTGAAGGCGCTGCAGTGACTGGTCGAGCTGCCGCGTAGCACCTTGAGCGGTGCGGCCATCGATCTTCGTCATCAGGAATGCCTTATCGCGATACCCGTCGCGCAGGGCCATGCCCATGCGTCGCTCGCTCTCACCCTCGCCATAGTCCCAGCTATTGTCGAGAAAGTTGATGCCGTGGTCGAGCGCCGTGCGCACGATACGAGTTGCCAGCTGCGGGTCATCTGGCTTACTTAAATGGAAGCCACCGACCCCCAATATTGAGACGCGCTCGCCGGTCTGGCCAAGCGTCCGGTATTTCATGAACAACACCTCGAGGTTAAGAGTGCATGCGAGCCTTCACCCCTCACCTTGCCCCTCCTCGTGTGCCGTGCGGGCGAAGGAGAACGCTCGCCTCGAAGGGTACGGGTGTTGACCTCAACCGGAGATGAAGGTGATTTTATGGCTACTGCAAGCAAAATTGGAATCCGAGGCGTAGACACTACCGCGTACTTGGTCAAGGATCTCGACCGGGCCACGAAGTTCTACACCGACCTATTGGGCTTTGCCCCGACTTTGGAATTTCAACCTATTGGCGTGGAGTGGACTTTTCCGACTGGCGAGACATTCGGCATTGTTAAGCCGCCGAATGCGCCGTGGGAGAAGGGAGGCGGGGTTCACTTCGGAGTCGACGACATCAACGCCACGGTTGCCGCATGCAAAGCAAACGGAATTTCGTTCGAGGACGACGCGAAGATTTACGAGACCCCTGGCTGTTTTCTGGCGTTCGCCTTTGACAGCGAGGGGAACGATTTCATATTCCATCAATTAAAGCCGCGCTGACGTAATGGGGTGGCCGCTAGCCGCTAGCGGCCAAACTCACCCTAGTGATACTGGCCACAACCGGACCGGTTCTTTTCATAGTATCCTCACGAAATTCACCGCATCCTAAACATTGCCGTGACGATGTTTAAAGCATGTTCAGAGCGTTTCATCGCCATCTGGCCGTTCTGGCGGCACTTGTCCTTACCGTGGGTATGGCTTTTTCGGGGTGCGGGGGTGGGGGCTCGACTCTCCCAAGTACGCCTAACTCGGCAAGCCCGACACCGGGAGCGTCACCGACGGTGCCACCCGGTACGATCTATCAAAGTCTTTACAACGCCATTGCGCCCGAAGTCAGTGGCTTTACAACCTCCGTCGACCAGACCTGTCCAAATCCCGGCAACTCCACCGAAGTCTTCGCGGAAGACAACGGGGCGAACAGTAACACGATTTTCACATGGCTGCCAGGTAAGTCAGCGACACAGATTACTGATTCAGTCACCAACGCGATTGACTACGCACAATCAATGCAGCAAATGATGGGCATCCAGGGCGTCACGATTGACATCTCCTATCCCGTGCTCGTGAACAACTCGGCGAATCTCCCTAATTCGAATTTTACGACCACCAACTACTCAGCATATCTGAACTACTATCAGCGAGTTGTCTCAGGCATTCAAGCGCTCGGCATGAAAGTGAACGTTGAAACGAACATCATCTTTCCGTCGTTGCTCACACCGCCCCAAACGCCAGCCCAATACTACAACGGCTTGACTGAGACAATGCTCGAAAATGGAGTTGCCGAAGTCGCCCAGCACGTCATAGATGACATTAAGCCAAATGACATCGACCTTGCTACCGAACCGTCCACGATCGACTACAACACTGGCCTTTCAGGCATCGACACACCCAGCGGTTTTGCCGGCTACGTCGCGGCGATTCAGGCGCAAATTTCCAGCGCTGGCTCTTCAACCGTCGTGGGTGCGGGTTCGGATGATTGGGAAACGTATAACTACTATGCCGACCTCCAGACGAACGGTCAATCTTTCCAGCACTTCGATATTCATATCTACCCGCCCGATTTTCTTCAAACAAATGCCATCGCGTATCTGCAAAATTTAAAGTCAACGGGCGTGCCTACATTCATCACTGAGAATTGGATCGATAAGGAATCTCAGTCTGTCGATCACATGATTATCGTTCCCTCCACCACAATTGAGATTCGTGACGCATACTCATTCTGGGCGCCGCTCGACGCGCAGTACATCACGACAATGCTTCGCCTCGCCAACTGCAACAATGCGCAATTTATCAGTTTTAATCACGTCAATCAACTCTTTGCCTACATCGGGTACAATTCGACGACTGCAAACTATACGTACTCGCAAATGCAACAAGCTGAAATAACAGCGCGTCAAGCTGCTATCGCGGGAGGCACGCTCACCGCTTCCGGTAACGCCATTCGCGCGTACTTCGGTCTGGTGCCCCTCGCACATGCGAGACACTCCCGCTAGCGCAACTCGACTCCTCGGGCCGGAGGATCAGTCGATCCGCAAAGCGGATGTGACTAGATCCATGCCGCTGCAAAACCGGGTTACTCCGTTTGGCGAGATCGTTGCGCTCGCGGGGCGTGGCCTCGTCATGGGGAACCGCGGCATCCTGCATGATGATGCGAGGCGCATAGTCAGGTACTCGCAGGTGCGACGTTGGCTGGCCTGCCGAACAGAGTTCCGCGGAATTCGCCGCGTCATCATGCGGCCGCACTCGTATACCGAACTCTTTTTTCTCGATGAGGCGACCGCGTTCGCCGCAGGTCACAGGCCTTGTGCCGAATGCCGGCACGCCGACTACCGACAATTCCGCGCCCTCTGGGCGAAGTGCCATGGCGACCCGGTAAGCGCCGATCTTATCGATCGGCAGCTTCACCTTGATCGGCTCGCTGGACGGCGGGTCAAACGTGTGTACCGAGCGGATCTCATCGATCTTCCCGATGGTGCGTACATCGCTGCGGACAACCGCGCGTGGCTCGTCTGGGGCAATACACTTTTCGCCTGGACAGCACTTGGGTACACGGAGCGGCGCGAGCGGTCAGCCCTTGGCGAGGTCGATGTCCTAACTCCGCGGTCCACCGTTGCGGTATTGGCGGCCGGCTACGGCGCGGCTATCCATCCGAGCGCAATGTGATTCGCTGGGCGATTTGCCAATCGTTGCCGCATGGGTCCTTTATCATCGCGCGCCGATCTCCATACGGCAAATCTTCCGGCGTTTCGAGCGACACGGCGCCTGCTTCTAATGCACGCTGGTACGTTGCATCGATGTCATCGACATAGAGGTAGAGAAAGGCCGGCATTGGATCGCGCGGACCCACACCACTTACCATAACAATCGAGTCCCCAATTCTCATCTCGGACGGCGCTGCTGTTGTGAACTCTCCGGTCGCACCGAACGCATGCTTCAGGAAACGAACCAGTTTGGCTGGATCGTGAACCACGAGCCGAGGAGTGATGCTATGCCAACCTTCAGGAATCATTGCCTAACGAACGAATCGCACGGTGATTGGATAGCGGTACTGTTCGCCCTTATTCGCTCGAACCGCCGCGATAACGACGCTGACGAAATCGAAGATGCCAAGAAGTAGGAAGCAGAGCAAGATCGCCAGCACGAGGAAGGGAGGATACACTTTAGCTGCCGATCCGTGAACCACTAACAGAATCGCAGAGATGAAGGTTGCGGCATAGGCAACAACCAGAATGAACCAACAGATCGATATAAAAATCTGAAAGTTCAACGATTCACGCCCGGCGAACGCGATGAATGGATCATCGTCCTTCTTGATCAGGTAGACGATTAGGGGACCTAAAATATTGCCGAATGGCGCTCCGAAGAATATGGCAAGCGCGGAAAGATGACAGACAGTCGACCAATTGCGCGCGGTGACGTCAGGCGGGGTTGATGCTACAGCCACGCAGACATCCTTCCATCAGCAAGCGTTTATATCCGTCAGATGGCCGGCCACAAGGTCAAGAGCCTCGCAGCGCAGGAAAGTCACTCAGGGCGACGCCCGGAGACCTCACCAGACCCACGCGTTATCAGAATGGGGAGTGATATGCTCATACACCGGCTGGTAGTTCTCGGTGTGCTTTTGATTATCGTTTTGCTGCAACTTCCGACCGCAGCAATGGTACAACCCGCGCAGCCGTCGACGCCAATCAATCAACCGGCACCGAGCGGACTCGCGGTCGTTATACAGGACGTGCCGGAAAACCCATCGTTGGATTTGCGAACGTTGAATAATCCGCTCATCAGTGGCGTTGCCTTGCAAATCCACTGGAGCGACATCGAGCCGATCGAAGGCAAGCCCGACTGGTCGAAGCTGGATGCACTGTTTGCCGCCGCACAGACATCAAAGAAATGGGTACACCTCCTCATCTTTCCGGGGTTTTTTACGCCTACGTGGGCTCTGAAGGGCGTAAAAACCGAAACGTTCGCGCTTCAATATGGACCTGGCAACGGCACGCTCGAAAAACTTCCGATGCCCTGGAATAAAATCTACCTCAACCGTTGGTTCGCATTCTTGAGTCAACTGAGCAGCAGATACGGAAACTCGTCTGCTTTTCGAATGGTTGCAGCCGACGGACCGACGTCTGTTTCTGCCGAGTGCACGTTACCAAACACGCCGAAGGATCTCAAAAAGTGGCAAACCCTCGGATATCTGCCATCCAAATATATTGGGGCATGGCAACAGGTCTTCCAAGTGTATGCCACCGACTTTCCTAATCAGTACGTTTCTTTTTCGGCAGGGGCGGGGCAAGTTGGTATTAATGAGCAGGGCCAAATCGAACGCGGCGGGCAGGCGAGCACGAGGCAAGCCATCGTCGACGAAGCCATGAAGATCTTGGGTGGCCGATTCGTCCTTCAGTCGAGCAATGTCCATGCCGGCGCTGGTCCACACAGCCCCAATTCAGAGACTGATGATAAATTTGTTATTGACTATAGTGGACGCGTTATTACTGGTCTGCAAATGCGCAGCGCCGCAGAAAACAGCAGTGGGGTGATGGGTGCTGAGGGAAATCCACCTCTGGCCTTGCGAAGATCGATCGATCTTGCCATGGAGCCGAACTCTGCGGGTCAGCATATAAAGTATCTGGAAATTTACGAACCCGACGTGTTGGCTGAGGAAATGCAACCCGTACTGAGTTATGGAGCGTCGCTCTTCAAACCTCAGCCGCCCGTGCTCCCTCGGGGCACACCGCAATAATTTGGCCGGCGGGAATTCTTCGGCTGGCATGCAAACGCCATCGCCCAGCGGAGACGCCAACGTTTTACGCTTTTTGGAGCGATCGTTTTTCTTTTGTCGATCATACTGCTGCTCAGCAAGATCTCGGGCTGGCTAACCCACGCTGAGGACATCGACAATCACTTAGTAGAGGGACTGAGGCAGGTGAGTGCCTTCGCGTTTGCGGGCCACTATATCCACGACGTGGACGCCATGATCCTCGGCCAGAGCCCGACCTCTGCCAACGCCGGCTCGCTCTTGATCGCTCTTATCTTCGCGTTGCCTCAGGCGATGATCGATTCGTTGTCGGGAGGCGGATGAGCAATCCTCGGATTTTTCATGGCACTGACGCTGGGAACCCTACTCCTGTGGGACTCGATCGTCAAGGCTTGTGGTACTGCAAGGACGCGCGTGCATTGGCACCTTGTCGATGTTTGCGCCAAATGTCTCTGCCGACTCATTGGAAAAGCTCGAGAAAACTTCTACGAAGTAGCGGCAGCCTAGCTTACTTCGACGAAGTCGTGCCCCACGTCCAGCCCGCCGCTTTCCAAGCAGCGCCCATTTTTACCAGTACGATCGTCAAAGTTCCAGTCTGGGTCAGCGGCTTTCCGTTTTGCACGGCGGTGAAGATCGTCGGCACGACCATGTAAGCCCGGTTGCCTGTCTGCTCCCAAAATTGGATTGCCTGGTGGGTAATGTGCGGTTTCGTCATGTTATTGGTCTTCATCCAGGTGCCAAAAGCGGCCCACCATTTGGCACTGGCACCAGGACCATCCCAGCGGTAGGGAGCGATGTTGTCGAGGATGACCGCATCGGCCGTGTGTGCGCTGTTCCACGACGACTCGTTGCCGGCGTTGATGGCGTCGAATGTGGTGACGATTGGCGCCATCAAGGCGCTGCTTGGGTTCTTGGTGGCTGCCTGCGATGGCAGCATGAGCGTGCCCGTCAAAGCGATTATCAGCGCGCACGCGGCAAAGCGAGCATAAACCTTCATTGAAGTCCTCTCCTAACATTGAAGGATAGGCGACTATAAGGAAGCGATTCCCAAGGCGTTCCTGGCTTGGAATGATCATTCCTTCGATTGAATAGTCCTAACCGCGCTGCTTCAATAAGGCCAACACATCGTCGGTGGTAGTCGTCTCACCGATCCGAGGAAAAATCTTCTCAATGCTGTGCCGGTGTGCGTCAGCATCAAGGTCGGTCATCGCATCTACAACCAGCCCGACATTGTATCCGCGATCATAAGCATCGCGCGCCGTCGATTCCACCCCGCGGCTCGTCGAGATTCCTGTGAAGACAACCTGAGTTACGCTGCGGCGACGCAGGAATTGCTCCAGGGACGTTCCGTAGAACGCGCCCACCTGCATCTTGGTCACCGTGTGATCGCTCGGCTGCCGATCCAGCTCGGGAACGAGTTCAGTCCAATCGGCCGGCGGCTTAAAATTTGATTTAACGGCGGTGCGTCCTGGGGCAGTACCGGCTACGTTGACGAGAACGACCGGCAGATTGTGCTCACGGAAAGCGCGCGCAAGCCGGGCGATGCGATCCGTGATTTCGGACACGGGGTGAATCGTCTGCATTGCGACGACACCCTTTTGCATGTCGATCACAACCAGGGCGGCGACGCTGTCGATTTGGGTGAGCGCCATTAGCTTCTTCCTTCGTTTTTGACTTTTAGCCGGTGGCAGGCAGCGGCGACACAGGCCATGGGTTGTGGACTTCGAGCCGCCGGGCCCCCTTGGGATACGTAGTTGGATGGGATCGCTCCCAGTCCTGAGAGAGAACGGTCACGTACTCAAAGTTTTCCCAAAGAGCGCCACTCCCAGTGGCATTACGACTGAATGCGGTGAAACACTCTAAAACGTTCCAGTTCCGAATCACGACAAAACAATAGCGATCTAAGAACAGCTTCTCATCGACGATCCCGTTCTTCACAAGAATCCCGAGCTCTTCGATGCTGTTCCCAATGAGAACTGCTGCCTGGCGAAGTTCGATATATCCAGGCTCAACATCCGGGGTCGGCAGACCACGCCCAAGAGCGATAATATAATCTCGGAAGGTTGCGTCTTCAAGCGCGGACTTTAGATGCCCAGAAACAATGTGTTGTGCGTCCTGAAACGCTTTGCTTTGGAACCTCTCGCCGATGTTGAGCATCGCATTGATTTGGTTTCCCGTTCGCAAATGCCGTAGCTGCACTAGCGCGGCGATGGCGGTTGCAGCCACGATAACAACTGTCATGATGGTTCCGGAAGTATTAATGAGTTCGAGCGACATTGGCGACCTCCAACCAGAGAAGCGGCTGCGCCCGTAAGGGCACAGCTAATACCCCGTTAGTTTGGGTCGCCTGACAATGTTACCTCGATGATGGAGCTCATAGGATAATCACCATTCCTCCCAAACGTCGTGCACCAAGCATGGGGAGGTAACAACATGTCGCAAGAAACCTTGGCCACCGCGGCCGCCATCGGAACCTTTGTCGTCATAGCCGCGACCGCGATCGCAGCCGTCGTTCAGCTGCGTCATCTGCGTGCGCAGAATCAGCTCACCGGTCTGCTCACCGTCTTGGCGCGCGTAGAGGATCCGCAATTCAACGCGTGGGTCGATGCTGCGAGAAGGGTGATACAATCGCGCATGTCCGAGCCGGCTTACCGGCGCTCGATCCTGGAGGGGACCTTTGAGCGCGATAGCAACCCGTGGTTAAACCTCGGGAATTCGTATGACTGGGTTGGCAGTCTCGTCAAGCATAAGCTTATTCCCGAGGAATCGCTGCTCGATGTCTACTCGGGCAGAGTCATTCAAGCGTGGGATATCGTTGAAGGCCTCGTTCCATTGATGCGTAAGCGCGGAGGTCAAGCGGTGTGGGAAAACTTCGAATACTTAGTCGTGCGAGCACGCGAATGGAACGTACAAAATCCGAAAGGTGCTTATCCGAAAGGCGTGCCAAGATTGCAGGTTGACATTACGTGGCCCGAACTCGCGTAGAGAGCGCGTCTGCTCGAGACTTGCCTTGGAGCGCCTTACGAGTTTTTTTCTGCTCTAGCTTCGCTTATCCCCTGGGTCCCCGCGGCGCGACCTCGAGCCATAGCGTGAAGCATAGACTCGCGTCATCACAGCTCCCAAGAGATAGATTTGCGCTGAATAATACAGCCACACGAGGATGACGATCATCGCCGTCGCTCTGCCGTATTCAGTTTCTAATCCACTGCGCACCATAAAGTATCCGATGCAAAATTGACCACCGATGAACAGTATAGCGGTACTCGCCGCACCCACCCAGACGTCGGTCCACAGCACGTCCGTATCGGGCAAGACCTTGAACGTGATTCCGAATAGCAGCGTGGTTGCCGCAAGCGATATGAGAAGGTTGATCGCGTACAAAGACCACCCGGGAACCGGAGTCTGTCCAACCGCAGCATGATTTGCTGCGGCGATAAAAGTCGTCACGGCGACTAACGCGAGGATAAGAAGCACCGATCCAGCTACGAGCAGCACTGACAGAGCGCGCCTACGAAGCAAGGAGACAATTCCAATGCCGCTGCCTGGCTTGACTTCCCATACGGTGTCGAGCGTCTGTTTGAGTTGTTCGAAGACGCCGGCTGCTCCAACAAGCAACAAAATAGTGCTCGCGATGGACGGCACAAAAGTTGGCGACCGCTTCGAGAAGCTGGCAGCGAGCCCACGAATAATCCCGGTTGCATGCGAACCGATGAGTGTCTTGAGCGGTCCCAAAATATCTGTCTGGGCCGCACTTCTCCCAACGAAGACTCCTCCGACCTCTGTGAGGATGATGAGCAACGGCCCCAGCGACAATGCCAGGTAAAAGGCGAGCCCGGCTGCTTGTAGAGATAAGCGATTCATCTGCCATTGGCGGATCGCATCTCGCACGAGGAGCTCGAAAGCTTGGATTGACTGGCGCACAGATGACGTTGGAAGTTCGGCTGCGAACTTGCGCGGACCTAGCCCCCGACGGTGCTCCGAAGGAACACGCGGAGGTGCATGTACTTTTGGTGCGCAATTGATTAACATATTCCGTGGTGGTGAAAGGCGGGTAGGCGCATGCGCTGGATAAAGAACTTTACGGTGCTGTGGGTGATCCTGTTTGGAATCACAACCCTTGACGTGCGCGCAAGTGTGTCGCCTGGGACACCCGTTCCTCCAATCGTACTGCGAGCCGCTGCGGTTTATGCTGACCAATGTCAGCGGCATCATCGGCATGCAACGTCACTTCTCGACAGTGCTGCACGCCGGACCGATTCATCATACGGAGGACAGCGACAGCGGGCAATTAATGAGCGACGGGACATTCGTGAAGATCAAGTACATCAGAATCGCCGACGATAACAAAGCATTTAGCGCACAACAGATCGCTCAGCGCGACGCACAAACGAATCAGGACTGGACGTGTGGGGAAGATCTTCTTTAAAGAGCCTTACGACACGCGTTTCATCGGCGATTATGTCTTCGATCCCCCGCAAGCGTGCGCGGCGTGCCCCGCGGGAACCGTTGCCGTCGTCTTCGGGAGCGGCATCAAAGACACGCAACATGGCAGCGGAACTATGTGGATCGAGCTGGCGAACGGCCGCGTCGATAAACTAACGTACATCCCGAACGTACTTCCGTCACATTCCACCTTCGGCACTGTGACCGAGACGAGCGGATGGGCGATGCCCAAGGTCTGGTACGTGACTCGAATTGACGGCACGTATCAAGGCAGGGCATTTCTGCTAAAAGGGACGGGCACGTTTACGGGTGTCTTCGACCACTTCCAGCGCTTTTCGACGGTGACACAAGGCGAGGCTGCACTTCAAGCGGGCACAATTTGACCCATCGTTACGGCGCGAATGATGTCATGACGAGCTTGGTGGGTTGCCGTGGCTTTGGTTGCCGTGCTCTTGGTTGCCATGGTCTTGGTTGCCATGGTCTTTGTCGTGATGTTCTTTCCAATATTGCTTACAGTGACCCGGCGGCCAGCATGCGGGATGGTAGGCGTGCGGGAAATATGCGTACAGATGCGTGGGAGCGCACCGCGGGCCATAGCCGTTGAACGTACACGGCCGTGATCCGTCGTTGCTCAAGTAGGTCACGACACCGCCGCTGTTGGGGTACACGACACGGCCGTCACCATAGACGACGCCGCCGTCAGCGGTATATCCAACCACGGTATTGGCTTGCGCCACTTTGTGTTCGTAGTTGTTGTAAAGGATGATACCCGCAGTCACCGCGACTGCACCCAAAATGATGTTGCGTGTAGTCGCAGCGCTATCCGCGTGCGACGGCGACATCATCCAGGCGGGCATCGAGAGAACCAAGGCCCACACGAGAAATGTCTTATGCAATCTGCCGGAGCGACCGTATAACAATGTCATGAGATGTCTCCCTCTATATCGATTATCGCATCTAACCTGAACTCGGAGTCACCTGGGGCTTGCTCGAAGGCGCCGAGGTGTGTTTCGCAGGACGCGGCGTCGGTTTGGGCGTCTTTGCTGGGTGCGGCGTGGGCTTGTGCGTCACGACCGGGTGCGGCGTTGGCTTGGCCGTCACAGCTGGATGCGGCCTGGGCTTGTGCGTCACGACCGGGTGCGGCGTGGGCTTGTGCGTCACGACCGGGTGCGGCGTTGGCTTGGCCGTCACAGCTGGATGCGGCCTGGGCTTGTGCGTCACGACCGGGTGCGGCGTGGGCTTGTGCGTCACGACCGGATGTGGCGCGATCTTGACGATTGTTGGCACATGTATCGGCGCATGCACGATGGGATGATAGACAGGATGCGCCAGCTTCAACGTACGCGGCGGCAATGGCACGACCTTCGGATGTACACTGATAATCGATTTGATTAGCGCCTGTTGCGTTTTGAATGAAAGGCGCGTAACGATGGGCGCCTTGGCCGCGAAGCGCGGAACGGCGAACGTGCGCGAAAGCACGATCGGATGCTTGACGGTGATTACTGAAGTGTAATGCAGATTCTGCGTCGACGGAACGATGGGAACCGCACCGCGAATCAACACGACCTGCTTCAACTGCTGCGGCCGTACAACCACCAATCGGGTGAAGTTGCCATTCCGCCAAGCGCTCACCGGTACCATCGTGACGCCACGGTAATACTGTGCGTTGCTGTAGTAATTGTAGAGGTTGGTGACGTTCGGGACGTTCGTGACATTGGTCGACGGATACGTGTTATTCTGCCCGTACCACGGTTGATATTGTTCACCTGGCGCGAGCGGAATCCAACCGATGTTGGTATTACTAGTGGTTGCATTGCTGGAATTGCCGAGACCGCCGAGAAGGCTTTCAAGGCTCCCAACAGAGCTGCCGTTGTTACCAGTCAAGAAGAAGGAAACGACAGCCGGGAGCCACGAGGACGCGAGGCTTGTTGACGAGGTCTGAGTTTGAGCAGCCGGAGGCTGCCATAGCCATCCGCCGTAGCTTGGGTTATTGAACCACGTGCCGTAGTGAGACGTCGTGTAGCCAGAAGGCGCATTGTCAACCCACGTATAGCCGGATCCTGGCTCCCACACCCACTGACCGTTCTGATAGGGTGCGAAATTCGTTTGGCTTTGGTTGTTCGGAGCCCAAGCGTACCCGTAGTTCGGCACGTTTTCCCACTGACCATAGTTGGCCAGGTTTGAGTAACCCGCAAGCTGGGGCGAAAGGTACGGATTCGAATTATAAGCTGAGACCGCCGCCTGGTCGCGAGAAATGTTAAATTGGTCGAACGAATCGAGTCCGATCGCGTCTTGCATCGTGATCGAGGAACCGTTGGCAACGAGTGTGCCGCCGGGCGCAAGCGTCTGCGCACCGTTAGCCGTCGTGACGGTTGCTGCTCCGCTGCGTACAGTGACAAGTGTTTCGCCGTTACTCACAGTTACGCGATAATCACCGGTCTGATTAGGGCGAACGGTAAGCGACGGGGTATCGATTTGCGGGCTGCCGTCCGCACCTTGCAGTTCTGCTAAGTCGACAGTACCGACGCCCAGCTGTACTTCTCGCGAGTTAGGACTAAGGTTGACGAAGCGTACTTGGGTATTGTTCGCGAGTCGCAGCATCGAGATACCGTCGAACTGCACCTCGGCATTCGAGCCTGAGCCCGTGGCGATGTAATCGGCCGGCACCAACGGTGCGTTGACCGTCGCCGCAACTTGCGCTCCGCTGTCGCCCCGCACGATGACGACGCTGCCGTTGGCAACGCTGACGTTGGCAACGCCGGGGTTACCATAGTCATAGGTTTGGGCAGTCGCTGAAGTCGCGTGTGCGACCACGCCCATGACTGCCATAAGAAACGCACCGAGAATCATCCGGCATCTCTGCATGATTAGAATTGTACCTCGGTACCTACAACGCGCATCCAGCGCAATTCGTTCCAGCTGTCTTTAACAAAGTGAAGGGGCGTTTCTTCGCCCCCTTTTCTTACAGCTTGAGGTGGCCCGTGACGGCCAACAGAATCAACACAAGAATTACAAGCACTAAAACTTCTTCCTTGATTCAAAGCTCGGTTATACCTATCTATCAATGATAGTCTCATGTCATCCAACTAGTCGGTACGCAAACGTACCGTGCGCAATCTTATTATCTGACGTGGGACAATTTAGGCAGCTGTCAACCGGTGATCGGCACTGGTGGCGTTCGCTTTTTCGATTCGTGTTAGCAGCCTGCCGACTCTCAAACCTAGCACGAGTGTTCGAACTCGGCCAAAATTGCCGCCCAAAACGGTCTTTTCCCTGTCTTTACGAGGGCGTTGGGAAGCCCATCGTCAAACGCCGTCACTTTCCGACGAAATTGTACTTTCGCCTCACGTGTGAAAGGGCATCATCATGTTTCGAACGCTTCGCGTTATTTTTTGCGCTCTGGTGTTAATGGGCGCTGGAACAAAAATCCTCGGCAGCGCAGATGGAGAGACGCCGGGCACCCATATCGATGTTACCCAGCTCAAACGTGTTTCCGGAAACATGGTCTCCATGCAGTTTGTCTTGACAAACGCTACGAGCACGACAATTCCGCTGGGTGGCTTGATGGACGGGCCTGATCAAATGCACGACAATGCTACGCTTGCAGGCATCTATCTTGACGATGGAAGCACCAAATACACCGTCATGCGCGACGCGCAAGGGAAGTGCGTGTGCAGCTCAGACTTGACCTATCTTGAATCGAAATCCAAGGTAAATCTTTGGGCCAAGTTTTCCGCCCCGCCAACATCGGCTAAAAAACTGAACGTAGACGTTCCTCACTTTCCTCCGGTCCAAGACGTGCCTTTGACGCCGCTGAGCGAATAGGACTGCCGCTGCGCTGACACGCCGCTACAGGTTCTCGCGCATGTTTGCGACGCGCCTTCAGAAATTCTTGGTTATCGTGTTCTTGCTTTTGGGCGCGCTGACTCTGTCCATACGCGTAGACATCGCTCCCGCCGCGGGAGTGCCGCCAACCAGCGCGGGATCCGTCAGCGTCACCGACTCAGGGATCACCCCAACATCCGTGACGATCCTCGCCGGAGGAAGCGTGCTTTGGACAAATCGCGGCTCCCGGCCGCACAATATCGTCTCGTCGCGCGGTGCGTTCGATTCCTTCTGGTTGGCATCGGCGCATTCTCATCGTGTGCCGTTTCCGCTTCCCGGTGTGTATCCTTACACGGTTGACGGCGTGACCAAAGGTGTCATCGTTGTCATCGCCGGCTCCGCGGGCGTGCCCGCAGCGGGTGCCAGCGCGTCGTTCACTGGACCAGAGGACTGTGGACACCCGAGGATTTACCACTACGACATCGAGGTCGCGGTCCACCGGGATGAGGCGTACACTTTTACGCCGTGGCACACGCCTGGAACCGTCCGCAGGGTATACGACTGGCAAGCGAAGTGGCTACACGCACCGATGAGCGTGGAGCTGTGTCGCGGTGAAGTTCGCGTCTTGCTTCCCGCCGGTATGTCGACGAGTGCTGCGGAAAAAGAAGGCGTGGCCGCCAGCGAGTCTACTGTCAAGATATCCTGGAACGATGCGTCAGAACTCATCGTCGGGCTTCCGCAGGATCCTTCAGCTCTGGTTCCACTCTGCCACTTTACCGACATGTCTGGGTCGCCGGCCAAGACGACCCTTAACGGTTACCGGCTCCCGAATGGCAACGACGCCCAGTTCGAATTTCAAGCGATTCGGATTAACCCGCAAGCATACCATGACATGATATATAAAAACTGCGACCACCGCCGGGCCAACAGTGGACCTAATAACCCCTTACCTGGTTTGGTGAGTAGCACTTTTTCGCCGTTTCACACGATCGACGGTTTGGGCTGGTCCCTCAGCGAGGAAAGCCTGACTCTCTCCGTTTCCAGCGCTCGACCACCGATGCCATTTCCGCTAAACGCTTTGGCGCTTGGAAAGGGATTCGATTTTCGCACAGGACCGCTACAAACTCAAATTCGAACAAACACGACGTTAAATGCAGTCTCCGATTGGGCAACTATGAGTTTCACGCCGGTGCAACCTTGACTTGCCAGACACTAGTTTGGTTGTCTAACGAAAGGAAATCTATGAAACGATCAATCTTAGGGTTACTCCTTATGGTCCTTGCCATGTTTACTCTGCTGAGCATTTCATCGGCGGAAATGACCTCGAAGGCAAACGCGTCGGCACCCACGATCCTCATGCCGGATGATCTCAAATGGGCGCCGGTCAACGGCCTCACCGGGGTTCAGATGGCTGTGGTTTGGGGTGATCCGAATAAGCCTGGACCGTACATAATACGCCTTGAACTCGCTGACGGCGCAACGGTGCCACCACATTGGCATCCGGATGATGAGCGCGCCACGGTTCTCAGCGGGACGTTCATGATCGGCTTCGGCGATACAGTCGACCCAGCAAAGATGACGGCAGGCGGGGCTGGAGCATTCGCCTACATTCCAAAAGGCGTGCACCACTACGGCCGGGCCAGGGGTGTGACAATCGTTCAGGTTAGCGGGATGGGTCCGTTCGTAATGAATATGGTAAAGTAAGGTCTCAGTGTGCGCGCCTGCTCGTCGAGCAGGCGCGGCTTCCGAGCGGTCGGCTACGGAGTAAATTTTCCGATTTTGTTGCTCGCCGACTCGGTGAACCAGAGATTGCCGTCGGGCCCAGTCGTAATACCGATTGGAATACTGCCGAATGGGGCGCCAGGGAACTCAGTGATGGTCCCGGCCGTCGTGCTCTTTCCGATGCTACCATCTTCCTCGACGAACCAAAGATTGCCGCCGGGCCCCGCGGTAATACCGAGTGGAATGCTGCCGGCGGTGAGGACCGGGAATTCAGTGATCGCTCCGGCCGTCGTAACCCTTCCGATCTTGGAGGTCGCCCCTTCGGTGAACCAAAGATTACCGTCGGGACCCGCGGCGATGCGCCCCGGTTGAGCGGCTGGGCTGGGCACATCGAACTCAGTCACGGTGCCCGCGGTTGTAATCCTTCCGATCTTATTGGCCGTGTCCTCGATGAACCAGAGATTACCGTCTGGCCCCTCGGTAATATCAACTAGACCCGGGTTCGAGGTGGGAACAGCAAACTCTGTGATCGCTCCAGCGGTTGTGATCCTTCCGATTTTTCCTCCTAAGTTCTCTGCGAACCAGAGATTCCCATCGGCCCCGGCGCTAATAGCAATCGGAAGGCTGCCTGGAGGAGCGGTGAACTCTGTGATGACGCCAGCGGTCGTAATCCGTCCGATGTTATCCCTGAGGCTGGAGATCTCGACGAACCAGACATTGCCGTCAGGCCCGGCAGTAATTCCAAATGGAATGCTGTTGGCGGTGGGGATAGGGAATTCAGTAATGCTCCCACCGGTCGTGATTCTTCCGATTTTATTTACCCCGTGTTCGGTAAACCAGAGATTGCCGTCGGGGCCAGTCGCGATAGCATAAGGATAGCTGTTAGCCGTCGGTACCAGGTACTCTGCGGCTACACACGAGTGGCATGGCGTCGGTGTCGGCGAACCGTGCGGTGGTGGACCCTGAAACGCACCTGCGCCTCCTGCACCACCCCCGCATGCAACAACCGCGAGCGACACCGACAATAAAACTCCGACAACGGTCACGTGAAGCGTTTCGCGCAGTGCTAACGCTAGCTTTCGCATAACACAATCTCCTCGTCAATGGCGAATTTACTAGCAATAGCCTAGTGCAAGCGCCCTCGTCCGCACATCCGTAATACTACTGAAATTCGCCTGGGCGATGCGTCCCAGCCTATTATTCAGTAGTATTACGGACGCCCTTGGCGGTCATGTGCCCTAGAATCATCGTGGCGACCACCACCTGGATTCGCGGGAGAACATGACCGACAACCTGATCAACAGCGAACGATTAGAACAATTTTGGGATGCTTACGCAACCTCGGTTCGGCTTGGCGACAAAGAATTCGCCGTCTTGAGGTTTGGTGATTGCGCAGACCTCGCCGATGAACTGGCGATCCAAGTCGTCACTGGGAAGAAGCGTGCAACGACAAGTCTGCTCCGAGACTTCGTCGAAGTCGGCAAGCGCATACCCGCGCCCGGAGACCTCAGCATAGTCATCGACGGCAACAACTTGCCGCGTTGCATCATTCACATTTTGCAAGTCGACATCAAGGCTCTTGGCGATGTTGACGAGAGTTTTGCGTGGGATGAAGGCGGCGGCGACCGCAGTCTTGAGTGGTGGCGATCTGCGCACGCACGCTATTTCAAGAGGCAGGGTGCTCGCGAAGGATTCGCGGTAGACGACGGCACCGACGTCGTCCTTGAACGATTTGAGGTTGTGTGGCCACTTGAACTCTCAGACCGCCTTTAGCGGCGGGCGTCGTCATGGGGGCCGTTGAACAACACCCATCTGGCGTCCCAAAATGGTCGCCTGAGTTTGGGTTTTGGTGGAACACAAACCGGACGCGAACGTTGCGATGGCGGCGACAACTACACTCTTCTCTCCTCTCACGAAGCGGGAGCAAGACGTGTTGGAGCTTATGGCGTTCGGACTCGCCAATAAAGAGATCGCCAGCAGATTGTCTTTGAGCCGGCGCACTGTCGAATCGCACGTCGATCACGTGCTTGCGAAACTTAATGCGCCGACACGAGCACGCGCGGTCGTCGAGGCCGGACGAGCTGGCTTGCTCGCTGGCCCGACGGGGAGCGATGTCTACTCGGCTGAAAGCAAGCCAAACAACTTGCCGTTTCAGTTAACAACGCTGCTGGGTCGCGAGCACGATCTGGTCGAGGCAAAGTCCTTACTTGAGGTTCACCGGCTCGTCACCATGTCGGGATCAGGCGGTGTCGGCAAGACGCGACTGGCGCTGCGGGTAGGCGTCGATCTCCTTGACCTCTACCCTAACGGTGCGTGGTTGTGCGATTTTTCACCAATAGCAGATCCGGTACTTGTGGCCAGCGTTGTGGCAAGGGTACTCGTTGTTCGCGAGCGCCAGAGTCGTCCGCTGGTCGACTCTATCGTCGAAGCCTTAAGAAGGAAACAGGCCTTACTCATCTTTGACAACTGCGAGCACGTCCTAGATGCGGCTGCGGAGCTTGCCGACGAGATGTTGCAGAACTGCCCGAACATCCGGATTCTCACGACCTCGCGCCAAGCGCTGGGCATCGTTGGAGAGATGGTGTATCAGGTTCGGTCGCTATCATTGCCGGACTCGGCAGAAGGCTTGCAAGCCGACGAAGGTTTACGCTATGGAGCCATTGCGCTTTTTGTTGACCGGGCACTTGCTTCGGATGCTCGCTTTGCCTTCACCAACGCGAATGCGCCCATTATCGCTGAGATTTGTAGTCGTTTGGACGGCATTCCACTAGCCATTGAGCTAGCGGCAACAAAAAGCCATGTTATCAATCTTCATAGCCTAGCCCGAAGTTTGGACGATCGGTTTAAAGTGCTCACCGCAGGGGGTCGCACGGCTCTGCCTCGCCACAAGACTCTCAGCGCGCTCATCGACTGGAGCTACGACTTGCTCACCGCTCAAGAGCAGGCGCTGTTCCGGCGCTTAGGCATCTTTGCCGGAGGCTTCAGTCTGGCTGCGGCTCGAGCGGTATGCGGCGGCGATGATCTCGATGAGATCGACATCTTGGATCTGCTGTTGTGTTTGACCGACAAATCGTTGGTCGTCGCTGACACGGCTGGCGAGCAAGAACGCTATCGTCTCCTCGAATCCACACGCGCCTACGCGTTGGAGAAGCTCGCGCCAGGACTTGAACGCGAACGGCTAGCGCGCGGTCACGCAGAGTATTTTCGCGACCAAGCGCAAGAGGCCGATAAACGCCATGGTACCGGTTCATTAGCCGTTTGGCTGGCGGGCGTAGAATTGGAGCGTGACAACTACCGCGCCGTACTGAAGTGGGCGCTTACTGACGGACATGACATGGCGCTTGGTGCTTCAGTAGCCGGGGCGTTGGTACGACTCTGGTTGGACAGTGGACTCGCGATGGAGGGGCGCTACTGGATTGACCGTGCGCAAGCAACCCTTGACGAATCGGCGCACCCGAAGGTGGCGGCCCGGCTATGGCTGGCGCTCGGTGCGCTTTCCGACGGCAAGCGCAAGCACGACTGTGCCGAGCGAGCGTTCGCGCTCTACCGATCTGTGGGCGACGGCCATGGGGCAGCGCTGGCTCTCCGCATGCTCGGGTTTTCTTTCTTTCAAATGGGCCGCGTGGAGGAGGCAAGTGAGATGACCGCAAGCGCGCTCGCAACGACGCGCGAGTGTGGGGATAAGGGGGGAGTGGCTCGGTGCCTGCACCAGCAGGCGTTTATCCAATGGCATCTCGGCGATGTCGCCGCGGGGCGCGAGTCGTTTACGTACGCACTTGCGGCGTTCAAAGCCCTCGGAGACGAGGCGGGGATATCCCTCGTGCTGGGGGGTCTCGCGGAGCTGGAGTTTGCAGATGGTCAAGTTGAGCAGGCGCGTTCGCTTGGCCACCGATGCCCTGGAGATAGACTCACGTGGGAGGAACGCGGCGGACAAAGCCATTGAGTACATCAACATCGCTGCGTATCATATTGCGCTGGGCGATGTGGACAAAGCGCGTAAGGCCGCGCGCGAGGGACTGCATTGGGCCTGGCAAGCACAATTTGCAGCAGGCCTCGCGAATGCGTTGCAGCACTTCGCATCACTCGAGGCGATGTGCGGACAGGCGCATAATGCAGCGCGGCTTATCGGCTATGTCAACGTGCAATATGCGGAACTTGGGCTAGAGCGCGAGTACACCGAAAAGTGGAGCTACGAGAAGCTTGTGGCAACATTGCGAGAGCAACTGAGCGACACTGAAAAGGAAAAGCTCGCGGCCGAAGGCGCGGCGTGGTCGGAAGACCAGGCGATGGAAGAAGCACTTAAGGTCTAGACTTCAGTCTGTCAATCCCGAGATTCGATGCGCTTAGCGCAGTCCGTTCCGAGTCTCGTTGAACATCTCTTGAGACCTCGTTGAGCAAAGCTTTAAGACTTTCGTTGCGCTCACCTGGTATAGTCGGCGGATGAGAACAGTACTCGTACTCGCACTTGTCAGCGCCAGTCTATGGCTAGCCGCATGCGGCAGCGGAGGTAGTTCGGTGCCCTCACCTGGTGAGACCCCGTCGCCTGGCCCGTCGCAGAGCCCGTCGCCTTTCTTGCCTCTCAAAGTCGGCAATACATGGACTTATGCGTGCTATCTGGGCACCCCGGTGCCGGGAGCATCAACGTTCCCGAAGACCAACCAGGTGATCGGCTCAACAACCGTTGGCACTGCAGTGACGTACGAGTACCAAGAGCAGCTTCCCACTTCGCCCACAACGGGCAGCACTCAGATACAGCTGCTTGCTAACGATACGAGTGGTAATACCCTTATTTATGGCTACATGGCAAATCCGACCGCATCACCTGCGGCAGTGACGCCGACGATTATCATTCCCCAGGTTCCCGGCCCTCCGCTTACATCGTTCTATGATTACCCCGCCCAAGGGGGAGGAACAATTAGCCGCGTGTTCTGCTGCACAGGCAATACAAACCTCACGGTCTTCGGCGTTCTTCCGGTCAGCGAATACTTCGACGGCTCTCACATGTTGTCGTCGACAACCGATGGCTATGGCTATGAAGTTGGCAAAGGCGCCATGGAAGAAGTGCACAACTTCAATAACGCAAGCCCAAAGGTCGACTGCCTAATCACGGCCACGCCCTCGCCATAGATGTAGCGTCCTCACGCGTGTGCGACGCTTCCCGACCTTATTCAGCTCGATGAGTGGGCCGTCAAAGGTCTTAGCGAGTAGTCGCAGGCGGGGGCGCTACTTCTTCAGGACGCAGCTTCCGCTATTGGCACTCCACTTGCGTTTTGGTCCACACTTTGTCTGAACCCATTTGACTGCCCCGGTTGGCAGCGTGATGCGGAGATGCCGGTTACTATTATTGTTGTCGGTCAACAGGTTGATCTTCGGGTCGCTAAGACTCCCGTAGTTTATACTCACGAATCTGCCGGATCCCCTGGTACCGTCGCCCGTGATCACATCGGCGGACCCTTTCATCGTCACCGGCGAGAAAATGGGCCACTCGCCGGCGTGCTTGGAGTCATCTTCGATGATGAATTCTGTCTGCCACCCGAGCTTGCCGTTGCCCAGGTCCGCGGCGTTGAGCTTGTAGGACGGGCAGTCTGAGCTTGCGGCCTTATCGCATTCCCATTGTACGTGTTGAGTGACATCGACCATGTTCGTGCACTCGTAGCCACCGTTAAGATCCAAGGCTCCCTTGGCGTTGCAATACCACTCCTCCATGGAGATGTGATCGCCGGTCTGAGGAGTGAATCTTGTTCCTGCGGTGTCGGTGTGCCCGCGGTGCTTGTCAAAAGATTGGTGGTGAATCCCAAAGTATGCGATTGTCGCTGTTGTATTAACATCGACGATGGCTTGGAAAACATTGTCGAGCCCGTTCCATATCGTCGCCGCGGCAATGGGACCGGGCGATAACTTTGGGACAACGAGGGTCGCCGAACTCGACCCGTAACTGATTGTCTCAGCGGACGTGGCCTTTTTTTGGAAGGAACCATACAGCACGGCCCCAGTCCAGCCAACCGACGGTTTCTTGTGGACACTTTCGGGGGGATCCTCGGCTCGGGTGAGGTAAGGCTGGCGCGTGGTCGGGAACCACACCAAAGTCTGGTCACTGCGGAGCCTATACACCAGCACGCTCGCCGCAGCCAGCCATCCTCGGTACGCGTCTGGATTCTTTGTCGGATCTGGGCGCAGTCCGTAGCCTGCCTTTAGCAGTTCTTCCGTCGTGAAGCGACGCGGATCGCCGGTCAGTGCCGGCCGAACCGCCAGAGTCGTGCGCGATCCGTCAAATGGGCGCGGTTTGAAAGTCAACTCCGAGCGAAGATCGACGGGATAGGTCTTGGCCCGTTGATTGGCACCGGTGCAATCGAGCGTCAACCGCTCGACGCTGTTCGCCAGCGTCGCACGCACCGCAAGAAAGCGGACCACGCTGTCCTCATCCGCATAGACGTGGATAGACTCGTTCGGGTTCTGGTCCCCTTCGGGGTGGAGCATGCAGTTGCTGTCTGCGGGGGCATCGACTGACGCCTGCTCAAATTGAGCATGACTGGCTGGCGCTGCGGCCGGCTTTGCTGCGGTGGAAACCAGCAAGCCCAAGAGCACCACGATTGCGCAAACTACGTCGTAGCGACGGGAGGAACCGTAGCGTTCCATAGTGCGCCTCCTCTGAGTCGGAAGTTCCTCGGCGAAATCCGGTTCCTTCTTTGCAGCCGGGACCCTCTCCGGCTGGCTTCCATTACGCCGAAGTAAAGCCTATGCGCCGGACGTTATCGGTGGCTCGATTGGTCACACATATTGATCACAATTGATAGGGCACCGGATGTTGGTCAAGAATGCGCATTTTGACACAGGTCCGGGGCCCAATCGATCGAGCACTTTTGAGAGGGCACTCTTTAATGCCAACCGACAAACGGGTATCGAGCGAAAAAAAGCTCGCCAAGATCCTCACTTCGAATCAATCAAATTATGTGTCTGTAGCCGAGCTTCGCCATAATAGCGCAGACGTGGTGTCGCGCGTCGCGATCGCAGGAGAACGCATCGTCTTGACGCGTAACCGCAAGCCTGTTGCGGCCATTGTGCCGATTGCAGACTTCAACTCGCTAAAACCAAAACGGCGGTAAAGCGCATCTGGCCGGTTGGAGGCCACCCGCAGCTTCTGATCAAGACGGCTGAACCCTAATGGTCGAGCGCAACTTTACTGCTACAGCACCGACGGGGTAGTACTGATATGCCTCGGAAATGCGGCACTCTTGGGAACACCTCGTGACGGGCCCCTGGAGCGCAGGGAAGAAACAGCCATAGCTGTCTTCAGCAGGTCTATTCCGGCCGGCCGGAGTTAGGCGGAGCCTGGCTGGCGGGTCAGCGGGCTCTCCCAGACGCGATAGAGCGCCTCTTTGAGATGGGCGAAGTGCTTGGGCCCAAGCTCAGCGCTCCATTCACGCTCGATGTCGTGAAGTATGTCGTGGACCTTTGAATATGCGGCGCGCCCGCGTTTGGTAAATCGGATAATTCGCGCGCGGCCCTCGTCGGCTGCGTCGGACCGGGTGATGTAGCCGAGATCCTCGAGGCTCCGAAGGAGCTGGTTCATGGCCTGCTTGCTCATGCCGGCGCGCTCGGCAAGCGTACCCGGGCGGACTCCATCTGGACCGGGAAACTGCAGCACCGCCATGTGCGGCACACGTAGCTCCTCAAACCCTGCCGCGTTGAGCTCGTTGATAATACGCCGGTGGATAGCCTGAGCCGGAACCCGCAGCAAGGCGCCGATGAGCATGTCAGTCGTTTTTGTCTTCTGACTCATCCTCAGGGCTTCACTTCTGAGGCTGGGGCAGAGCCGGCGTGAGACCGTGGCGGCGCATGATCTCAGCCAAGCGCACATGGTCTGGCGGACCTCCGGCTGCGGAGTTGAGCACTTCGGCACATTCGCGGAAATACAGCGGACCTAACGCCGCTGGCGTGACCACGCAGAGCGCCTTCACATCCTGGATTCCGTTGTTGTCGAACCGGTGAACGGCGCCTCGCGGAATGCATAATGCTTGCCCCGGCCCGACTTTGATTTGCTTTCCGTCGACAGTCCAGGTCAGTGTTCCGTCGATGCCATAGATCGTCTCTTCATAGTGGTCGTGGCTATGTGCTGGCGCCGCCAGGCGCCCCGCGCCCGGGACAGTCATCTCAAAAGCTGCGACGCTTCCGCTCGAATTCTCCCCGGTGATCAAAAAGCGTACCGCGAGCGGCCCAAGAGCGATGGTCTCCTCGGCAGGATTTACGTGGAGGTCGATGGTTTGTGGTGACATGTGGGTCTCCTTATAGTAAATTCTGTTTACCCAATCTATTGTAAATGCCGTTTACTAGAATGTCAAGCTAGAAATGTCTAAAATTCGGCTCTGCATCCCGGAGCGCAAAATGGAGTTCCCCCACGTGAGGGCCATTGATCCGGCAGGTTGGCGTCAAGAAATGTACATTTTCCCGCATCGCACTATACCCCGCTACAGCACCGACGGAGAGGAGAAATGGTTGGCGGTTTATAATTAGCCACTAAACCATTAGGAGCTGAACTACTCATGAAAACCACTCCCCGGACGGACGGCGAAGCACCGGCCGACATGGCGTTGCTGCGCCGTGGCGTTGCCGGAATGTGCGATCGCTTTAGCGGCAGCGACTACGACACCATGAACACGTTCCTCACGCTGAAGCGCACCGCTGCAGGTCTTGAAAATCTTTCGGCTGAGTACTGCAAGCAGGGCGACGTCTCGCCTGGGCGTTTGGGTGTGCTCATGGTCTTAAACGCCAACCCTGAAAAGCAAATACCTCTTTCCGAAATTGGACAATACTTGGTTGTGTCGAGGCCGAACATTACGGGTCTCATCGACGGCCTCGTCGACGAAGGTCTCGTCAAGCGTATTAATCACCCCGAGGATAGGCGCATGATTCTCGCGCAACTCACTCCTCAGGGGCGCGACTTCATGCGAAAATTCGTACCATTCCATTTACGAGTGGTTAATAGCGCGATGGCCGGATTGACGAGAAACGAAAAGCGGCAGCTCGTGTCTCTCCTCGACAAGCTACGCCTCCATCTTCACGGCGTCAAAATTCCACATCTGGAGGAAGCATAAGTCATGGCAGTCGCCGCACGAGCACCCGAACCCGTGACCGGTCGCAAGCGTCGCGTTCTTATTCCCATCATTGCCGTTTTGGTCGTCATCGGACTTTATTACGGCATCCGCTTCCTAATCTTTTCCGCCCATCATGTCGGTACCGACGACGCTGAAATTGGCGGCAACATCACAACGATTAGCGCGAAGGTCAAAGGCCAGGTCGTTGCCGTCTACGTGAGCGAGAACCAGTTCGTTCATCGCGGAGATCGGCTCGTGCAGTTGGACGATCGCGATTACAAGGTAGCGCAGGCACAAGCGCAAGCCGCTTACGAGCAGGCAGTCGCCAACCTGCAAGCCGCAACCACTGCGGTTCCCCAGCAGTCCGCGATGACCGCCGCTCAAACCGCGCAGGCCCAAGCTGGCATCTCGCAATCGGCGAGCGGCGTGCTCAATGCGCAGGAACGCGCGGCGTCGGCTCGCGCCAACTACATGGCCGCCCAAGCCAATGCGGTGAAAGCCGCGAATGACGTCACTCGGGCTCGCACCCTCGCGTCTGAAGGCGCCATCGCCAAATCGGACCTCGATGCAGCGCAGGCCGCCTACGTGACTGCACTCGCCAACCGCGACTCCGCGAAGCAAAGCATCGATGCAGCCGAAGCCGCCGTCAGCCAAGCCCAAGCGCAAGTTGTCGGCAGCCAGGCGCAACTCCAGCAGGCACAAACAGGCACGCAGACGACCGAAATCAAGTCGGCGCAAGCACACGTGAGTGCGGCGCAAGTGCAAGCCGCCGCTGCAGCGCTTGCCAACGCACGACTGCAGGAGTCATACACAAGGATCACTGCGCCCGTGGATGGCGTCGTCAGCAAGAAGTCTGTCAACGTCGGCGACCAGGTCTCCGTCGGACAGCCGCTCATGGCACTTGCCGATCAAACACATCTGTGGGTTGACGCGAACCTCAAAGAGACGCAAATCGCAAACGTCCGCGTTGGCCAGCCAGTCGACATCAAGGTCGATGCGTTTCCGCATCGCGTATTTAAAGGTAGGGTCGCAAGCCTTTCGGCGGCGACCGGTGCCACCTTCGCCCTGATCCCGCCCGATAACGCGAGCGGCAACTTCACGAAGGTCGTGCAGCGTATACCCGTGCGCATCGCGATCGACCCAAGCTCCGATCCCGAGCATTTGCTGCGCCAAGGGCTGTCCGTCGAAGTCAGCATCGACACGACCAATCATTAGAGATTGATCGAGCGACGGGCGATTTGCCAATCGCCCGATACAGAGCATAAAAGTCGTGAAAACTAGACAGCCGCTCATTACGGGCAACAAATGGCTCATCGCCATTCCAGTCATGCTCGCCGCATTGATCGCGGTGTTAGACGCAAGCATCGTCAATGTCGCGCTGCCCAACATGCAATCGAGCTTCGGGGCCGGCGTCGACGAGATCGACTGGGTGATCACTGGCTACCTCATCTCGAACGTTATCATCATTCCGACCACAGGCTGGATGTCGAGCATCTTTGGTCTCAAACGTTATTTTGCAATCAGCCAAATTGTTTTCGTCATTGCATCGTTCTTGTGCGGCATTTCTTGGAATCTGCCCTCGCTTATCTTCTTCCGCATCCTGCAGGGCATTGGCGGAGGCGCAATCCTCCCGGTTGCCTTGACGATCCTACTCGAGGCGTTTCCGCCGCAAGATTTCGCGATGGCGTCGGCACTCTTCGGTGTCGGTGCGGCGCTGGGTCCCGCCATCGGCCCAACGCTCGGCGGGTGGCTAACAGACACACTTTCGTGGCAATGGATTTTCTTTGTGAACGTGCCGATCGTGACGGTCTCTGTGATTTTGAGCCAAATGCTGATCGGTGAAAACAAAGAAGTCCTTGCCAAGCGGCGCGGGGCTCCGATTGATTTCCTCGGGCTCTTGACCGTTGCGGCGTGGCTTGGCACGTTACAGGTCTTGCTTCAGGAAGGTCAGCGTGACGGCTGGTTTGAGTCGCCCTTCATCATAGCGCTCTCCGTGATTTCACTTGTCTCGTTCGTGCTCTTTCTGTACTTCGAATTGCGCTTGCCGAATCCGCTGATCAACTTGCGCATTTTCAAAAATCGCAATTTTGCCATAGGTTCGTTTGCTGGCGCCATGCTCGGCGCGGCCCTGTTTGGAGCAATCTTTATCTTACCGCTCTTTGCCGGTTTGCTCTTGCATTACACAGCGCTGCAAATTGGGCTTGTGCTCTTGCCGCCGGCGCTCGTGAGTCTCGTGCTCTTCCCGATCGTTGGCCGCCTCGCAAGCGTTGTGGACTCTCGCATTCTCATGGCTATCGGCATCATCTTGTTTGTGATCTCGCTCTTCGGCAATGGCTTCATCAATTTGCAAACGTCGTGGCAGACGCTCGTCTACTTGCAAATCTTCCGTGGTGCCTCGCTGCCGTTCTTATTTACCTCGGTGGGCGCGCTCTCGCTCACTAACATCGCCCCGCAAGAGAAAGCCGACGCCTCTTCGCTCTTCAACTTGACGCGAACGCTCGGCGGCTCAATCGGGATCGCAATCATCGGAACGACGCTCGTCAACCGTCAACGCTTTCACTTCGAGCGCTTTGGCGAATCGATCACGCAATTCGGCGTGGCCACGCGCGAGCGGCTGTCCGAGCTGGCAACGCGGCATTACCGGCCATCTCGGACCGGGGCAGGCAAGCTCGCAAGCGCAGGCGGTGTTAGCTCAGCAGTTAAGCCAACAAGCCTACGTTTCCGCGTTCAACGACGTTGCGTTCGCGCTCGCAGCAGCCTTTGCGCTTGCGTTGCTCTTGATTCCGTTGTTTCGCGTGCGTGCGAAGCGTGCCGAGCGGCGGCGCGCAGGCGGCTGAGTAAACCCTACTTCAAGAAAAACCCGCGCGAATAAATTCGCGCGACTACAACGCCGGCTATGTTTTTTGGCTGACTGCAGCCAGAAAATACGCCGTCCTTTGCGGCGCTCCACCTAAAGATTGCGCTGCCGCCAAGTTGTTCTTCGCGTCGGAGACATTGGCCAAAATAAGATCGATCATTCCGGCGACGAAACGACCAGGCTCGTATGCGGGATTTACCTGCGTCGCCCTGTTTGCATTCACAGCAGCCGAACCAATGTCGCCTGTTTGCAATTGCACGACCGCCAGACTCGTGTAGATTTCAGCGCGCCCTTGACGCGAAAGGGCCGCACCGAAGAGCGTGGCAGCTTGCTGCATGTCTCCATTTGCTTGAGCGGTGAGACCAGCATAGTAGGGTCCGCGCCAGTCGTATGGCGCATCTTGCTCTGCGGCGCTGAATGCTTTAGAAGCCAGTGCCATACGGCCGCTAAGCAGTGCTGCGGCGCCAACGCTGAGCATCGCCTCGACCGCCGGCGGCCTGCTTGCCAGCGCAAAATTGAGCCTCGTGTTGAGCACCGCGCTCGATTGGCTTGCGTCGGCATCGGGCAGTGATCGAGTAAATCCGAGATCTTGCGTCACGTCAAGCAGGTAGCTTCGCGCGTCACCGGAGACTATCGAAAGCGGCGTCGAGGTCGGGGCTGTCGCGATGAGTCCGCCTTTTGGCGTGGCTGTCGCCCATGGTGGACGGGCGGGCGTTGGTGTTTGGATTGGAACGGGCGTCTCGACGCATGGTCTTTTGCACGCGCGTCAATGTTGGGGTCGGACTCGGCCGCGCGAGCGCAATGACCTTCGTTGGTGTGGGCACGGGGGATGGCGGGGGCGACGGACTCGGGGCCGCAATCGGCTTGACTATCAAGAGAGGACGCCGCGTTTTCGTGTTGCGCGGATCGACGCCCACTTTGCGGTACAGGGCTACTGCTTCGCACTTGCGCCCGAGTTTCTCGAGAGCTTCGGCGCGACCGATCGTCGCCGGTCGATAGGTCGGCGAGCGCTGCAGTTCGGTTTCGAAGTCGGAAAGTGCGGCGGCGTAGAGCCCTTCTTCCAACTCCACGACGCCAAGGTCGTAGTGAATGAAGGGCTGGTCTGGAGCGGTCGCGGTGGCAACGCGGAGTTGCGCGTCGGCAAGCTCTTTTTTGCCCTGGCGCTCGTAGAGCTGCCCCAGCGCCACGAAGTTCCAAGGATAGTGCGGATCCGCGCTCTCCCCTGCGCGGTAGTAGCGCTCAGCTGTTTGGGGGTCATCTGCGCGCTGGGCGACGTTGCCGGCTCGGTTCGCGACGGACGCGTCGGTTGGGCTATCCTGGACTGCACGCTGCGCGAGCGCGAGCGCCTGACGAGTGTCCCCTCGAGAAATGGCTTGCTCGGCGAGATCCATCGCGCTCGCCTGCGCCGGTGTCGGACTGCCGCCGCGCAACCAACTGAGCCCACCGAAGTTGCCAGGCAAAAAATTCAGAATCACGGCAACGAGCGCTGCGGCCGCGACGAGGACAGCAACCCAGACGAGAATTCGCTCGATCAGTTGCGCCACGTGTTCTTCTTCTTCGCTCCAAAGGACTAGGCTGTTGCGACGTTGTGCCTATGGGCCCGTATTTTATTCCTCGAAAGTTCGAGGATGCGCTGTCTCCAGCGGCTGCCTAACCGAGCAGTTCGGTATTTGGCGTGGCTGTGTCTTTTTTTGATGCTCTTCCCAGGATTCGTGGTCGCTGCGGGCACGCCGACAACCGGGGCGGTCCCGGTAGTGACCAATATTTCCGGGGCAGTGTCGGTGCGGGGTCGCGACGGCGTGTCGCGCGATGTTCTCTCCTCGCGCATCATTCACTCCGGCGATACCTTGATAACGGGCGTCGACTCACTCGCGCTCGTCAATCTCGCGGATGTGGGCAGCGTCCGTATTGGACCGACAAGCACGGCCATGGCATCCGTTTCAGCAAGCAGCCTCTTCGTCAACATCTCGTCGGGATCGGCGTGCGCCCAAGCGCTGAGCCGTGGGGTGACGATCGCGGCGGGATCGCTCACCTTTGCGGCGGGCGACCAAACCGCAATCTTCAGTCTCATACGCAACGCCAACACGACAACAATCGCCGTCTACCAAGGAAGCCTGACTGCCAAGCCTAGTAAGGCGAGTACGTCCAAGGGTATCACCTTCACAGCTGGTGAGGCGGCGGTTAGTTCCGGGAACGGTGCGCTCCAACAAGTGGCGCTCGATACCGTGCAGCCATCGTTTGCCGCGCTCAAGTGTCCGGACGATGACGTCATCGCGCGCGTCTTGCCAACCCCGGCTCCGACCGGGGGCCATGGTGGTGGAGGGGCAGGCGGAATTCTAGCGGCTCTTCTTGGCTTGGGCGCGATCGCGGCAGCAGCCGGCGGGCATGGTGGGGGTGGGGGCGGCGGTTCGTCAACACCACCAACGACCGCTCCGACAGCGCTCGGAGTGAGCCCCTCCAACCTCATGTTCCTTGTGAACGGCGCGCCGCAAACTTTTATGGCGTCGGAGTCTAGCTACACCGGCTCGATCGGTGCCGTAACCGGGGATCCCACCGTCGCGACGGTGTCGCCTGCGTCAGGCAACGGCCCGCATGTTACGTTTACGGTAACCGCGGTGGGTGCCGGCAGCACGACGATGACCGTTACCGACAATCATGGCGGCTCGCAGATTGTTAACGTTACGGTCACCCCACCCGGCACGCTAACCGTGGGTCCATCAAGTCTTTCATTTCTCGTTAACGGCTCGCCTCAACCATTCACCGCCTCGGAGTCAAACTATACTGGAGCGATCAACGTCCACAGCGCGGACACAGGCGTTGCAACTGTATCGCCTGCTTCGGGTCACGGGCCCGGGCCAGTTACATTTATGGTGACGCCAGTGCATGCTGGGCAGCACGACCATTTCCGTTAAGGATGATCACAATGGCACGCAGACCGTCGACATAACGGTCACTCCGCCGGGCGGCATTTCCGTTAATCCCGGGAGTTTGACCTTCCTTAGTGGTGGGGCATCGCAAACATTTAAAGCAAGCGAATCATCGTACACTGGCCCGATAACCGCGGAGAGCAACGATACAAACAGTTGCGACTGTCTCTGGCTCGGGAAATGGTCCGGGTCCGGTAACCTTTACAGTGTCGCCTGTCGGTGCTGGCACGACAACCATCACCGTGAGCGGGGGAGCTGCTCCAGCTACGGTGACATAACCGTTATTGGCCCGCTGACGACCGACAAGGGGTCGCTCACGTTCCTCGGAACGACAAATAGCCAAAACTTCACGGCAAGCGACCCATCATATACAGGCGCGCTCAGCGCGATGAGTGGTGACACGACGGTGGCAACGGTTTCGCCAGGATCGCATGGTGGGCCGCAAGCGACTTTCACGGTGACACCGGTTGCCGCTGGGAACACGACCATTACGGTCAGCGATACTTTTGGTGGCAGCGCCACCGTGAATGTCAGCGTGTCAACCGGAGGACTCACGGTAAACCCAACAAGCTTAACCCTTACCATTGGTGGTTCCACAGAAACGTTTACCGGGAGCGAAGCAAATTACACGGGCCATATATCTGCAAGTAGCAACGACACCGGCAAAGCGACTGTCTCCCCAGCATTTGGTCCTGGTCCTGGACCCGTTACCTTCACAGTCACTCCAGTTTCCGCCGGCAACCCGGCGATTGCCATAACCGATAACCACGGAGGCGGCCCGATCTTCGTTAACCTCACCATCACGGGTCCGCTCACCTCTCCCGCAAATGTTACCTTTGACGGGTCATCCTCGTCCCCGCAAGACGTCAACGTCAGCGACCCAAATTATTCTGGAAGCATCACCGCGAGCAGTTCTGACGCCAGTGTCGCCACGGTGAATTCTCCACAGAACGGACCAAACGCCACTTTCTCAGTCACACCAAAAAAGCAAGGCACGTCGACTCTCACATTTACTGACGCGAATAACGGCAGCGACACAACGCTCGTGACCGTGAATCCCGGGTCGCTCAGCGTCAGCACGTCGTCTGTCACGCTCAATGGAGCGGGAGACACTGCGCCATTTACTGCTTCCGAGCGTTTCTACACAGGCGCTATTTCGGCTGCGACCGGTGATAACACGGTCGCCACCGTAAGCCCGGCTTCTGGCGCTGGGCCAGGCCCAGTGTCATTCACGATTACAGCGGTCGGACCAGGAACGACCAACATCACGGTGACGGATAACCACGGAGGCTCGCAGCCGATCAGCGTCACCGTCACAGCCACGCCCGTCCTCTCGCCGGGCTCATTATCGTTCACCGACGTTGGCGTCGGTAAGCCCGTCACAATCTCCGAGCCTGGTTACAACGGAAACCTTACGCGCACTGGCGACACTTGTGGATCAATGGGCATCGCGACCGTTCTTCCGAACCCGGTTGCTGTCTCGGGAACAATCACCGTCACTTCCTCGTCAACTGCTTCTGGCGGAAGCTGCCAGTTTGCATACAAGGATTCACTCGGCAATACGAGTTCGCCGGTCAGCGTTACCGTTGGGCCGTTCGGGCCTATCTCCCCAAATCCGACGACTCTGACGTTCAATGATGTCGGATCTGGCAATTCCCAAACTTTCACCGCATCGGAATCCCATTATTCCGGCCAGCTAACGATCGACGCAAGCGCGTGCGCCGGTATCGCAACGGTAAGCCCTAACTCGGGCGCGAGCGGTACGACCTTCACAGTCACACCGGTTGCTGGTGGTGGTCCGTGCAATGTCAACATCAGCGACGACCATACGCAATCCGCCACAGTGAGCGTGACTGTTGGGCCGTTTGGGCCCGTTTCGCCAAGCGTCGCCTCGCTGCCATTGACGGTGGGTGGATCGAACGGAACGTTCACCGTGAGCGAGAGCGGTTACAACGGCAACTTCAATATCGTCCAAAGCTCGTGCACCTCGATAGCGAGTGTAAGCCCGAGTTCCGGCACCTCGTCCCAAACGTTTACTGTGATGCCGTTGGGCGCGGGCAACTGCGGGGTCGTCGTCAACGACGACCACAGTGGAACGGCAACCGTCGATGTGTTTGTCACTGCGGGCTCGATTACCGTCACTCCGAACACGCTACAATTCCCACCAAACAGTTCTGGCACCATGACCTTCGTTGCATCTGACAGCGCGTGCGGCGTGTTTGATACGATGAGCGCAATTCCCGATGGCACCGTCGCCGCAAGCGTATCACCAAGCGGACCAACCTTATGCCAAGGCGCCAACATTACATACACGGTCACAGCAGGCGGGTCTAACGGCCGGGGCTCAGTGATGGTCACCGATTCCGCAGGCGGCTCGGCTACCGTCAGCGTGGGTGTGGGTATGAGCCCGCTTAATAAGAAGCATCATCCAGTTGGTTTGCATAAAGGGGTCCCGTCGGCACCTGGACATACTCGGCCGGGCGGCATCCGAACCCCCTTGCCATTACCCATACCCCTCAGACCGGGCTCGCCTGGCACTCCGATCGGAGGCGGCGCTTCGTCCCCGTCCGCATCGAACAATCCGCTTGAGGCTTCCGCAAGCACTCTGATGCTCGTGTCGTCGGGGTCCGCCCAATCGGTCCGCATCTCCGAGGCAGGATACACGCGCCAGTTCACCATTATGAGTTCGAACGCAAGCGTCGCTGTGACGAGCGTTCAAATGGCTGCGGGCCCAGAGGTGACGCTCACCATCTCGCCACGCACAGCGGGCAGTGCCACGATCCGGATAGCCGACGATCATGGTGGTGTGCAGATTATTCAAGTTATCGTGCGTCCGAACGGAGCCAAAAGTCCGCAGCTGCAAAGATTCTAGCGGTTTAGCGGACCTAAAGGTCTGCTGCTACAATACCCTAAGCTCCATGAAGCACGAATTGGAAGACACTTTTGGTGATATCGTTCGCAAAGCGAGCGAGGGCACCAAGACTCGCATTGAAACCCTCAACGCCGAGACCGGCATAGCCACGGCTCGGTTGACCACGTTGCTCGCCGATGCGAGCCAGCCAACCGAGGCAGAGGCGCGGGCCATCGGCACTGCTTTGGGGTTGGACGTCGCGAAACTGGTCGATTCCGGACTGAAGCGTTGGTATCCAAAAGAAAAGGCACTCCCAAAGTTTCTCGCTCACCAAATCAACGCGCCGCACCCGAGCAACGGATATTTCTTGTTCTTGCGCGACCGCAAGATCGGCGCGTTTGTCGATCCTGCAGGCAAGCCTTCGAACATCATCGATGGCTTTAAGAGCGCGGGCATCGACTTGCAATACATCTTGCTCACCCACAAACATCTCGATCACAGCGACGCGCTCGAACCCGTGCGCAAGGCATTCCCTAACGCAACGCCGGTCATCCATCCTCTCGACGGCGTAACGCTCGGTCGGGCAGCTCGCGATGCGACCCCGATCGTCGATGGCGCCAGCCTGCCATTCGGCGATGGTGAGATTCGCATGCTGTACACCCCCGGTCACACTGATGGATCGTCGTGCTTCATCTATCAGGGGAATATTTTTACAGGCGACACCATGTTTGCCGGCTCGCTGGGTAAGCTATTTGGCGATCGCTTCGGCTATGCCGATTTGCTGCGTAACGCCCGATCGAAGATTCTTTCACTCCCCGAAGAGACTGTCGTGTTCCCAGGACACGGGCCAGCCTCGACAATCGCTCAGGAACGTGCGCACAATCCGTTTTTCTCTTAATTCATTCTTCATGTGAGCTGGCTCCGCGGCGAAGGCCGGTTCGGACGAGGCCACGAAGTTTTCCTCAATGCGTTTCGAAAGAATCTTGCGGTCCAAACCCATCATCGCCATTGCCATCATTTGGGTACTCGCGGGATGTAGCACAAATGCTGGCTTCGGCACTCCTGTCTCCGGACCACAACCCGTGAGCAATGGTTATCCGCAGCCGGGAGTTAACTCGCCGGAACCAGTTGGCAGCGGCTTTTTTAACCCGAACGCCACGCCTTCGCCGAGCGGATCCCCTGAGCCGTCTCCCACACCCGTGCCCAATACGCTGTCGATTGTCGGTGCAGCGCTCCGCCTTGCCTACGATGGCTCGGCCAAGGATCCGACGAAGGCGTCTCGCCTCGTTGAGCTGTCGTTTGCCTTGCAAAACACAACCCAGAACTCAGCCAAGATTGCCACGGTAAGCGCGCGTGGCGACACGACCGCTTTTCCTGACTTTCCACTCTCGCTCACTGCACCGCCAAATCAAACGTCCGCAGTTGCGTCGCTTGTCGTCAAAACCACCGACGACCCACTGAAGTACAAGAGCATTCTTTTCTCTTTCCTCGATGGGCAAAGAAAGATGCTCGGCACTGTGAAGCTCGATGTGCCCCAACCTGACTCCACCTTCACCGGACTTGACGTCAAGCACCCGAAGGGCACCCTGTCGATTGACGGCGCCGAAATCTCCCCGATCAGCGCGGGGCAAGGCGCGCATTTTGAATGCACGTTTGCCGTGACGAACCCCGGTGTAGCCCCGGCTGCGATTGCCGAGTTCGACTTAAAGCCGCCCAAAGGCAATACTGTGAAGATTGCTATCCCGATGGTTGTGCCGGCGCGATCTGCGTCCGGCTTTGTGAGCATCGTCGTACCGTACAGCGGCAAGACCCTGCCGTCTGGCAACTACGTGATTACAGCGCAGCAGAACGGAATCGTTCTAGCAAGCGCGTCGGCAGTATTGCTCTAACGCAACAGCAAAAGGGAACGCATGCCTCGGGAACGTGACGTGCTCGAAGTTGACGTCCTCTTTGTTGGCGCTGGTCCGGCAAGTTTGGGCGGTGCTATTCGCCTTGCGCAACTCTACCGCGAACACAATGACGCAGTAAAAGCCGGCACAAAGACCGGCCCCCAGCTTTCGAGCGAAAACATCCTCGTTATCGACAAAGCAAAAAACGTTGGCGACCACGGTATCTCTGGGGCGGTGCTTGATCCGCGCGGTATGATCGAACTGTTTGGAGATTTCCTAGGTGCCGGATGTCCGGTTGAATCGCCGGTAACCTCCGATGAGTTCTGGTTGCTGTCCAAGTCGGAGCGGATCAAGGCGCCGTTCTTGCCGCCGCCCATGAACAATCATGGCAAATACGTGGCAAGCCTCAACAAACTTGTGAAGTGGCTGGCACGTCAAGCAGAAGCCTTAGGCGTCCAAGTCTTCGCGGCAACGGCGGGTCAAGAGCTTCTCTACGACGGCGATCGCGTGATCGGCGTGAGAACTGGCGACAAGGGTGTGGACCGCAATGGTCAGCCAAAACCAAACTACGAAGCGGGCCCCGATCTTCTTGCCAAAGTGGTTGTCTTAGGCGAAGGTCCGCGCGGCACGCTTGCCAAGCAGCTCGACCGCAAGCTCCAACTCTCAAAGGGACGCAATCCACAGGTCTATTCCATCGGGATCAAAGAGCTGTGGCAGATGCCGAAAGGGTCGACTCCCGCCGGAGCTGTGATTCACACGCTCGGGTATCCGTTGAAACCGGAGACGTTTGGCGGCGGCTTCATTTATTCTATGGCCGACGATATTTGGGACGTCGGGTACGTCGTGGGTTTGGATTATCGCGACCCACTGCTCGAGCCGCACGCCGAGTTTCAAAAATTCAAGGAGCACCCTTCCGTTGCGGCACTGCTTGCTGGTGGTCAGATGTTTCGCTACGGAGCAAAGGCGATTCCCGAGGGTGGCTGGTGGTCGATCCCTCAACCCTTTGCTGACGGCGTGCTGCTCGTTGGCGATACCGCGAGCATGCTCAATCCCATGCGCCTCAAAGGCATCCATCTGGCGCTCAAGTCCGGCATGCTCGCCGCCGAGACGTGTCTCGACGCCATCCTCAACAATAATCCGCTTGCAAGCTATCAAGATCGCATAGAACATTCATGGATTCGGTCAGAGCTGTACGCCGCACGCAACTTCCATCAAGGATTTAAACGCGGCAGAATTGCTGGCATGATTAACGCGGTGCTCGGACAGATCACGGGCGGTCGAGGCTTTGGCATCTACGACCGGCTGCCAGGTGATGCGGGCTACGACCGCATGGAGAAACTGGTTGATTATTTTGGCCGCAACGTGCCTGGTTTCGAGCGGCCAAGATACGACAGCAAGCTCACCTTCAACAAGCTTGAGGATGTTTTCCGCAGCGGCACGAAGCATGACGAAAATAGCCCGTGCCACCTGCACGTAGCCGATACGAATATCTGCGCGACCCAGTGCGCGCACGAATTTGGCAACCCATGCCAGTATTTTTGTCCGGCGGCAGTCTACGAAATGGTGCCGGCTGCTGCGGGAAGCCCGACGATCACAAAGAATGGATTCAGCGATTCAGGCAAGCGGCTGCAGATCAATTTTGCAAACTGCGTCCACTGCAAGACGTGCGACATCATGGATCCCGTATCAGATCATCGACTGGGTGCCCCCCGAAGGCGGGGGCGGCCCGGTATATACGGGATTATAAACGCGAATAAATTCGCGCGACTACAAGGGGCGATTTTCCAATCGCCCCCTACATTTATTGGATAAAGGTCTGTTCGAACAGCGCGTTAACCCAGCCGAACTTGGGCCGGGTATAGCGGCGCGGGTCGTTGACATCGAAAGATTCGTGGAGCGCGCCATCGCCTGCGTTTGAGAGCGCAAGCTCGCGAACGATCTGGTTCTTCTCCTCGGCTGCCGTGGCCGTACGGTATTGGACGATGAGACTCATCGGCCACACATAATTCCAAGGCGTGTGGGAACTGCCGACGCCACTAGCGTAGCGGCCGTGATAGTAATACGGATTACCCGGGCTAAGGACAAAGGCACGCGTCGCCGCATTCACACGCTTATTGTAACCGTATCCCAGCAGCGGTGCGGAGAGCAAGCTTGGCACATTCGCGTCGTCCATGAACTTCGCATGTCCCAAGCCATCAATTTCGTACGCATAAATCCAACCATGCCGCGGCGACCAGAAGACCGCTCTGGCTTCGATCGCTTGCGAAATGCGTTCTGCTGCGATGAGCGCTTTGTGGGCACTCGTGTCGTCGTTGAAACGATCGTGAAAAATCGTCGCCATGTCACGCAAGGTGGTGGCCGCAAACATGTTCTCGGGAATGTTGTAGTTGTAGGCCTGGGGATCGTCGCTGGGCCGATACGCACTCCAGACAAGACCAGTGCCGTCCTTCGCTGCGTGCTCGTTACGGTGATAGGTCGAGTGATCGTTGTGCTGTTGCTCGATGAGCATTGTTTTCAAAATGATGTGCAGTTCGGCGTAGAAGTGCGGATCGTAGATCGACTCGTCGCCCGTCGTTCTCACATACTGCTCCGCTAGCCTGACCGGATAACAAAGCGAGTCGAGTTCGAATTTTCGCTCGGCCACCCCATAGTCGCGATGAAAAGCGTTGGCGTACGGGTCGATGGCAATGAGCCGCTCTTGCCGGGCGATCACGCCATGGATGAGCGTACGATCGTGCAGCATGGACATTGCTTGCACGCTCGAGTCGCGCAGCCACATGGCATCGATGTCGCCGGTGCTGACGTATGTGGTGCTGTCGGATGTTCGAAAAAACAACGCGGCGTTGACGCCGACCGCGTGCGGGTAGATCGCTGCGATATCGGCAGCGCCACCGGTGGACACACACGAGAGCACGGCGAGTAACGCTGCACCCAGCAGCTGGACGATGACGCGGGCGGGCTTGCGAGCGGCAGGCTTGCTGCCTGCCGCACAACGATTCGGTTCTTGGTTCCCCGCGTCGGAAATACTCACAGAATAGTTATCGTCGCGTAGCCGCTAAGTTTCAGCGCCATTAAGCCGGCCATACGTCCACGATCGGCGAGTCTTCAACCACCGCAACGTGCGCGATGGCGGCGCCTGGATACGCGAGAATGCCGTCCTCGAGGCCGATCACCCAAGAATCTGCTAGGACGCGAACGAGCCCGTCGCCGATCGGCCGTCCCCATAGGTCGCGGAGGTCTGCCACGACTCCCTGCGCAGCTAACGTGTCGCCCGCCTGCACGCGATAGTCAAGGATGCCGGCGGCCGGAGGATACGGCCCGTCTTCGCGGCGCAAGCGGCGCGTGATCTTTGGCGCAGCCAGATCCGGCATCGGCTCTCGCTCTCCCGGCAGCATTCCGGCCCAGCGAAACAAGTTTCGCAAACCGATGACGGCGGCCCGCGCGTTTCGCTCGTCAACGATGGTGTGCGGCCCGAGCTCCACCGTGAATGCTGGCAAGCGCAGTTCTTGCAGCGCCGCTCCGGTGGTGGAGCGATGGAGTTCCCGAGCGACATATCCCCCCACGCGATATTCCATGACCACCGGAAAGCCGAACGCTGCCGCCATCTCGTCGAGGCGCTCCGATAGAGCGATCGCCGCTGCTTTCTCAGCCTCCTTGCGATACAACACACGATCGCGGATTGAGAAAGGAACCGAAAGCAGGGAAGCAGTGTGCAAATCCACGTAATACGAAGCTGATTCACGAATGGCTTCGAGCAACCGAGCCGTCAATCGCTCGTAGACCGTCGGCTCGCGCGGTTCGCCCGTATCGCGACGCACGCCGGGAAATGTTCGATTCGGATCGCGGTCATCGTAGTATGGATGGCGGCGGTGCGTGCGCAGCCCAGACGGATTGAGCGTGGGCATAGCGACAATCGTTCCGCGCAACTCGTTGCACAACTGGGGCGTGAGCAAACGATGGATTACGGGAATCCCACAGACTTCGTTGCCATGAATGTTGGCCGTCAGCCAAAAAACCGGTCCGTCTTCTCTGCCTTGGGCTATGATCACGGCAAGCGAATCGCTGCCGCCTGTGGGGAGCGCCGGACCCTCGAAGAGTCCATAGCTCAATTGGCCTGGTTCGGCGTGGCAGGTTCCCACGGTCAACGCAGTCCGGGGCACGCTTGGTCTCCTCTTACGGACCGACCCAGTGAACGATGGCGACGTGCTCGTCATCGATTTCAACCGTCACGACCCCGGACGGGAATCGAATCTTGGTTGGGCGTCCTTCGTTCAACGTCACCGACAGCATGGATCGCTCGATTCGCTCTCCTTGACGCGACGTTTCACGGATGATGAGCGTCCGGCCATCTTCGACGCCCATATAATCGTAGACAACGCTCTCGACAAACGGGGTTGTCATGCGCGACGTTGTGCTATCCATGCTATCGGAGCGAACGTTTTCCCGCTCTTGCTGCAACTTGACGTCGATGTGCACCTCAGCAAAGAGTCGATCGCCGAGCGTCGCGCGGTGTGCGCCGGATTTTGGAAACGCGAGCGTCGGCTCCCATCTGGTCGTTCCTCGACTGCCGGTCGGCGCCGTTTCTTGCTGGCTGATTTCCGTTGTCCATCGTCTTGATCTGGGCACGCTGCATCCCCTATTCCGTCAAGGTCACGCGAAAAGGTTGTATCCTTATAATCGGCATACATCTGCCTTAACGGGAGACCATCTTTGCCTTTCCAACCCTCGTCCCTGCGCGACGGCTTTTTTAGCCGCACGCTGCGCGCGCTGCGGCACCGAAACTACCGGCTCTATTTTTCCGGACAAATCTTTTCTCTCATCGGTACCTGGATGCAGATCGTCGCAGTGGGATGGCTCGTTATCCGCATCACAAACTCGCCGTTCTTGCTCGGCCTCGTCACGGCCATGGAAACGTTGCCCGCCCTCTTCTTTTCCCTGCTTGCAGGCGCAGGCGCAGATCTGCTGGACAAACGTCGCGTTGCTATCGTCACCCAGAGCCTGGCTGCACTCCAGGCCCTAGCGTTGGGCGTCCTGGTTGTAACGGGCCATGCGACCTTCTGGAACATCTTTTGGCTGGCGCTGTTTGCGGGCCTCATCAATGCGCTGGACCTTCCCGTGCGGCAATCTCTCATCTTCGACATCGTCGGCGCCGAGGATTTGCTCAATGCGTCTGCGCTCAACTCGGTGGTTTTCAACATTGCGCGAATTGTCGGACCGGCGATCGCGGCGCTCATCATCGAGCGAGCCGGTGAGGCGGCCAACTTCTTCGCCAACGCGGTGTCCTACATGTTCGTTGTGGCTGCGCTGGTCGCCATGCGGACCGAGCCTCCCCAAGCCAGGGAAGGAGCTCATCTGGTGTTGCTCCGCCACGCGATCGATGGGGTTACCGCCATCGCGCGTCACCCGCTACTTTTGCGAATCTTTGTCGCACTCGTCGTCTACAGCATCTTTGGGTTCAACTACGTGCTGCTCATGCCAGTTATCGTGAAACTCGAATTGCACCGGACTGCAGGCGCGCTTGGGTTGCTCTTGAGTAGTTTAGGCGCAGGTGCTCTGGCCGGTTCTGTCGCGCTTGCCGGGCGCAAGCGCAGCCGCTTTGAATCGCTCGTTGCTATGTCCTTTGTGTTCCCGGCATCGGTCATTGCCTTCTCGCTTGCCAAACAACTCGCGTTTGCAGCGGTGCTCGTCGCACTGCTCGGCTTTTGCATGGTGCAGTTCGTCGTTCGCCTGACCACTTTTTTGCAGACCGAAGCAGGGCCGCAGATACGCGGACGAGTTCTTGGACTCTACAACATGCTCATGATGGGGCTGGCACCCCTTGGATCGCTGCAAGCCGGCGCGATTGCCGAGCGTTTCGGTGCGTCTGTCGCCCTCGGGGTCGGCGCAGACATCTGCCTCATCGCCTCTTTTTGGTTATGGATGGGCCGGCCGAAAAAGCTTGGCGCTGTCAGCGAAAGCGAAGCGCCGCCGCTGGCCGCCCGCTAATGTAGGCTGCCAACTACGCCTTAGACGGGTTGGGCGAGGGGCGCCAACAGTCGCTCGATGCGGTCGAACCCTTCGCGCAGTTTCTCCATGGACGCGGCGTACGAAATACGCACGTGCTTGGGCGAGCCAAACGCGCTGCCCGGAACGATCGCAACTCGGGCCAAGTCGAGTAACGCCATGCAGACGTCGTCGCTACCGTTGATTACCCGATCGGCGAGCGTCTTGCCAAAAAGCGCCTTGACGTTTGGGAAGACGTAGAACGCGCCGCGCGGCGTAACTTCTAATTCGAAACCAGGGATGGAGCGAACACGATGTATCGCATAGCGGCGGCGCTCATCGAATTGTTCGCGCATCGCGCGTACTGGCGACTGATCGCCGCGCAAGGCGGCAAGCGCGGCTTTCTGCGTTATCGAGGAAGGTCCGGACGTCGAGTGGCTTTGCAGTTCAGACATCGCTTTGGCGAGGGGTCTGGGAGACGCTGTATATCCAAGCCTCCAGCCGGTCATGGCAAATGCCTTCGAAAAACCATTGACCGTCACCGTGCGTTCGCGAAAGTCTGGACCAAGTGCCGCGACGCTGATTGCTTGGGCTCCGTCGTAGGTGAGCCGCTCGTAGATCTCGTCGCTGACGATGGTCAGATTGTGGCGTGCGGCGGTGTCGACGATCGCCTGGAGTTGCTCGCGCGCGTACACAACGCCGGTCGGATTGCTTGGGTTGCAAAGGGCTATTGCCTTCGTCCGGCCAGTGATCGCGTTGTCGATCATTGACGGCTGCAGCTCGAAGGACGTGCTCGCATCCGTGTTGATGATAACCGGCGTGCCGCCGGCGATTTTTACCATCTCCGGGTAGCTCACCCAGTACGGCGCTTGAATGATGACTTCGTCACCAGGGTCGAGCAGTACCATGAAGATGTTGAAGAGCGACTGCTTCGCACCGTTGGAGACGACGATCTCATCTGCCGCGTACTCCAGGTTGTTCTCGCGCCGAAGCTTGTCCGAAATGGCCTCGCGCAACTCGACGATGCCCGCCGCCGCCGTATACTTTGTAAAATTTTCATTGATCGCCGCGATGCCACCCGTCTTTGCGGTGTCTGGAGTGTTCAAATCGGGTTCGCCAACGCTGAGGTTGACGACATCGACTCCTTCGGCGGCGAGCTTTTTGGCGCGTCCGTCAATAGCCATCGTGGGCGAAGGAGAGAGATTCTTCGCGCGTTGATTCAGCATGCCGTTTATTTTATGCGTGCGTAGCAGCGGACCTTTAGGATCGTTTAGATTGGCGGAAGCGCTTCTCCGAAGCGATAGACGGCACTGCGTACCGTATCGCCATTGAGGCGGACGATGCGAACGCCGGGAGCCCGATCGTCCTTGCCGAAGCGCGGCGAGTTGGGCTTGAATTGAAAGAACGTTGAGGGTGCGCTCAAGTACTGCGCCCCGTTACGACGCGTCTCGAAGACTTGGTGGACGTGCCCGAAGAGCACCGCGCGGACCTGCGAGGAGGTTTCGAGGATGGCGGTCAGCGCATTCGCGTCGGCAATCGTCATCGGGTCGAGCCACGCCGAGCCGACTGGTACGGGGTTGTGATGCACGACGACGATGGTTGGCGTGTTCGGCTGAGCCGCAAGAGTCGCCCGCAGCCACGCGCGTTGAGCATCGCCGAGTTCGCCACCGTCCTCGCCCGGTACCGAGCTGTCCAGGAGCACGAAGCGCCAACCCAAGGCTTCAAAGACCTGAGTTAGTTTCTCGCGTGGCGGGAGCTCTTTTCCCAGAAAAATGCGGGCCATCGACGCGACATCGTCGTGATTGCCCGGCACGTAATAGACGGGCACGCTGAAACGTTGCAGTTTTTCCTCGAGTCGCCGGTACGAATCGGTGGACCCATCGCTCGAACAATCGCCTGTCACCAAAAAGAAGGCTGGGGAGCCAAGCTTGTCGAGCTCTTCGAGCGCGTGATCGAGCATCGGATCAGGAGCGACATCCCACAGCTTCGTGGATGGGTCGCGGAAGAGATGCGTGTCAGAAAGCTGAACAAAAAACGGCTCGCGAACCAATGCTCTGTTGTTTCTCCTCACCACCGATATCGGCGGATGCTCTCGTATGACTGGCGAGGTCGGCAAAGCAACACGTGATGGCAGACACCTTCTGCTCTGACGATATGGCCCCTGTCCTCGAAATGTGCGCCGAAAGTAATAACCAGGCGGAAACACCATGAGCTGCGCGCGGCGCGAAAATCGCGCGCGCACGAGCGAACACCTTTGCTTCGTTCTCGTTGATGACGTGTCGTGAGATCCGTAAAAAGCACGAAAAGTTTGATGGGTCGAGTAAGCGTCGCTTTTGGTTGCGATCGCATTTCAAAGTGCCACGAGAATTAAAATGCTGTTCCCACCGGCTGGCGGGCCGAAGACAAAGGTGAAAGGGGCAACCAATCGGTCGGTGTGCATCCGGCCGTGAGTCTTGGCTTGGCTATGCGTCGGTGGGCTTTCGTCCTGGAAAAAGGGACAAATCGGCGCGGGGGAGCGTGCCGTTGATGCTTCGAAAAGGTCCGAGCGGACCTACCACGCTCGCATGGCGCGCGCGTCCGGCTACGGCGGTTGTGATGGGAGGTGTTCGTGAGCAAACCAATCGAGCCCGAGCACGTCATACTGGAATTTTTTACGACGTGCTCGTTTCAATCTGATTCCGAACCGGCTGCGCAGCCAACCCCACTCTTTGTGTTAGGATTTCGAGAAGGCGGCGAGCCGGTTTTCGTTTGGCTAGTGAACAAGGATCGTTTTGACGGATCAACTTTAACGCACGATGCCTACTGGCTGCATGCACTCTCTAATTTGGAAGGCTACTTCATGAAGAAGCTTTCGAAGTGCGTTGCGGAGGAAGGGTGCGTTCGCGGCGGCATCGAGCTGTTGGTTTCAACATATCAGAAGCAGCTGCGCTTCTCACCGCTGACGCCAGTGGCGGACCACCCATTCGGGTTGCGCAAGTCCAAAGAGCTCGCAACCGTCTAATGTAGCCACGCGAATTCATTCGTGCGCGTACCGGGCGACTGACAAGTCGCCCTTTTTCTTTATAATGTAGTGGGCGACTGGCAAGTCGCCCTTGAAATACCTAGACTATGGCTCGGACGTACACAACTGCCCCGGCTCGCGAACGCGTTATCCTCGCTGGCGTCGACACTGGCGACAATCGGGATCTGTTTGGCATCGAGATGGATGAACTCGACGCCTTGGCGCGGGCCGCCGGCGGCGAGGTCGTCGCACGCCTCGAGCAGCGCCGGCCCGCTGTTGACCCTGCGACCATGCTCGGCAGGGGCAAGGTCGACGAGCTTGTCGGTCTTGTCAGCGAAACAGGTGCGAGCCTTGTCGTGACGCTCAATCCCTTGCGTCCGAGGCAGCGGGCCGCGATTGAGCAGGCTCTCAGCGGCGTGATGGTCATGGATCGCTCGGTGCTCATCCTCGATATTTTCGCGAGCCATGCGCGCACGAGCGAGGGTAAGTTGCAAGTGGAGCTCGCGCAGCTGCGCCATCGCGCAGCGAACCTTATCGGGTCACGCGAGGAGCTGTCGCGTCTGGGCGGTGGCATCGGCACGCGCGGTCCCGGTGAAACCAAACTCGAAGTCGATCGCCGGCGCATTCGCTTGCGCCTCTCCCACCTCGAAGGTGAGTTGGATAACGTTCGCAAGCGCCGAGCCGAGCAGCGACGCAGCCGACAAGGCACGCCGGTCGTCGCGCTGGTTGGATATACCAATGCCGGCAAGTCGTCGCTGCTCAACGCCTTGTCTGGCACCAACGTGCTGGTGGCCGATCAGCCCTTCGCGACGCTCGACCCCACGCTTCGCAAGATTCGTTTGCCGGACGGAGCCTTCGCAATCCTTGCGGACACCGTTGGTTTCATCAGCGACTTACCCAAGGAATTGGTTGCGGCGTTTCGCGCGACGCTGGAAGAGGTGAGCAGCGCGTCGTTGTTGCTGCATGTGATCGATGCGAGCAACCCGTACTGGCAACGCCAGCGTGATTCGGTCGATGTGGTGTTGCGCGAGATTGGCGCCGCGGGCAAGCCTACGATCTACGTGTGGAATAAGATCGATGCGGCGTCTTACGAAGGCTCGGGTACCGATTTAGGCGATGCGGGAGTCTTAGTGTCAGCCAAAACAGGCGCCGGGCTCGAAGGGCTGCGTTCCGCGATTGTTGCGCGATTGAGCTCCTCAACACCATCGACGTCGTCATCAGTCGACTGATCTTCGGGCGGAAAGAGGCGGTCGCCCACGATCTCCGGTGCTTGCAATGACCGCGGTACTCGCTCGATCTGGGGCAAGGCCCGTAGTTCGGCATCACTCCCCACGGCTTTGAGGTCGCGGAATTTTCGGGCGCTCACCAAGACTCGGCTCTCGAGCGTGCCGACCGCCTTGTTGTAAAAGTCAACCGATGCTCGCAAGCTGCTGCCGAGCTTTGTGAAGTGATCGGAGAGATCGCTGAGTCGCTTGTATAAGTCACGACCCAAATTGCCAATCTCCTTGGCCTCTTGGGCGATTGATTCTTGTCTCCAGCCATAGTAGATGGCGCGCAACAAGCCGATCAGCGTGGTGGGCGTGGCGAGAATGATGTTCTGTTCGCTCCCCGCTTCGATTAGCGATGGATCGGCCTCGAGTGCGGCGCTAAAGAACATCTCACCCGGCAAGAACATGATCACGAGTTCGGGCGCCTCGCCGAGTTGGGTCCAGTACGCCTTCTTGGCAAGGTTGTTGATGTGCGTGCGCACTTTCTGGGCATATGCTGCAAGAAGGCTGCGTCGTGCCTCGTTGTCTTCCGCTTTGAGTGCCTCGAAATACGGGGCGATGGGAGCCTTCGCGTCGACAAAGATGCTCTTGTTGCCCGGCAGCCGGACGCGCACGTCAGGCCGCAGTCGGCCGTCTTCGCTTTCGATGGTTTCTTGCTCGAAGAAATCGCAGTGGGCCAGCATGCCGGCCATTTCGACCACCCGTCGAAGTTGAATTTCGCCCCAGCGGCCTCGCACCGTGGGCGAGCTGAGGGCACGCACGAGATTCGACGTCTCCGAGCGCAAGGCGGTCTGCCCCTCGGCGAGCGCTTTTACTTGCTCGCTCAACGCCGAGTACGCGCCGACGCGGTTCTTTTCGAGATCCCCTATCTTGGCGTCGACTTTTTCTAGCGCTTCTCGAACCGGCGTTATCGTCTTATCGATTGCCTGCTGGCGCTTGTCAAGGTCGCTGGTTGCTGCTTGCTGGTATTTTTCGAGCGTTTGTTTGGCTAGGTCCAGAAACGATTGGTTGTTGGTTTGCAGAGCTTGCGCTGAGAGCGCCGCGAAGGCGTTCGAAAGCCTTTGCTGTGCTTCGTCGAGCAAGGCGAGTTTCTCACCGGATGCTTTTTTCTCGGCGGCAAGTTGCGCTTCCAAACGAGCGCGCGCAGCAATAGCTTCGGTCAAATCTGCTTGCAGCTTGTCGAGGTTACGCGTCTCGCCGGCGCGGCTCAGCCAAATCGCAAGCGCGCCGATCGCGATCCCCAGCACGAAGAGCGCAATGGGAAAAAATTCGTTCATCGGTGGGTGGTTCGCGCTTGCTCCTTGGAACGCTTTTTGACTCGGCGAGTAGGTGACGCGAGCCTCACGCCCTCTTCCTCGAGTAAGGCGCGCTTTCGCGCTTGACCGACTGCCCCGTTGCCGTACGATCCAATCGAACCATCGGCGTGGATGACGCGATGGCATGGAACGAGAAGCCACAGCGGATTTCGGGCCATCGTGGTTGCCGCAGCTCTGACGGCAAGCGGCCTCCTTGCCTCGCGGGCAAGCCAACTGTACGAGCGAGTCTGGCCGTAGGGGATGCGTCGGGTCGCTTCAAGTACGTCGCGTTCAAAGTCTCTGGCCCACGCGAGATCCACTGGCGCTTCTTCGCCTTTCCCTTTCGCGGCGAGGGTTAGAAATTGGCGCAGCACCGGCGGCGGCGAAGCTTCGACGAAGGTCCATTTTGACGCGGCGCTTGAGATCGCGTTTCGTCGTCAGCGTTTCGCGCTCGACGGCGGCGATGCCTGAGTTGGTCCAGGCAACGCGAAGCCTATCTTTTCCAATCCTAAGGACTGCCGTTTTACAGGCGGGTCGGAATCGTTTCTTCATCTCTCATGGGCGACTTGACAGTCGCCCGCTACTCGTTGGGGCGATTTTCCAATCGCCCCCTACATTGCGGCGATTTTCCAATCGCCCCCTACATTGCGGCGATTTTCCAATCGCCCCGTACATTGCCTTGTTAGTGGCCGTAGCGGTGCATGATCTGCATTAAGCGATCGTGGGGCAGCGCGTATACGGTGTCGCCGTCGCGCCCAGTCATCGTGTGAGCGGCAAGCAACGCATTGATGATAGCCTCCTCGGTTGCTTCGATCGCCGCCCAAAACACCGGGTTGGTAAACGCGCGGTCCATAACCGTGGTTTGGAAGGTCATCGAATTTGTGGCGTATGGGACGACATTCGCCGTTGAGAAGGCGATGATGATGTCACCACTACCCTCGCGCGACGAGCCTCCTGCGCGGGCGTAGCCCAAAGCAGCCCGCTTGGCCAGATCGATGAGCTGCGTGTGCAAGAGCGGCGCGTTCGTTGCAACGACCATAATGATCGAACCATCGCTTTGGTGAGGAAAATACGGCTGGAGGTCCTTGATCTGCGCTCCCACGGGAACGCCGTCGATCGTCAAGTCCTCGCGCCGACCAAACGTGTTGACGTTGACCAGCGCACCGACGGTGTATCCACCGTCAGCCGCCGCCAGCTTGCGTGACGCCGTGCCAATGCCACCATGGAACGCGTACGCGACGGCACCCGTCCCCGCGCCCACGTTCCCTTGCTCGACCGGACCTCCGCGCGCAGCGTCAAGCGCAACGCCGGCGTCGGCCGAGGTGTTGTGACGACCCTGCTGGTCGTTGAGAAAATCGTCGTTGACTTCAGCGACGACGGGCAGCGGCACGTCCTCTTGGATCCCTATCTGCGGCGATTCTTTGATCAACCAAGAAATGACGCCGTCATCGACTCGACCGACGGACAGCGTATCGGTGAGCGCGATCGGCGTCTCGAGCCAGCCTGCCTCGTTAACCCAGAGCGAGCCAGTCATTTCGCCATTGCCATTGAGCGGCCACACAGCGGCCCAAAGATGATGATGCCAGATATCTGCGCGCGGAATGATGGCGGTGATGCCCGTTCGGATTGGGCCCACGCCTGGGACGAGCTTGCCGGATCCTTCGATGTGTGTTACTTGCCCGACAAGCACGCCTGGTACGTCTGTGATGGCGTCGTTGGCTCCATGCGGCAGCGTTCCAATGTGAATGCCCAGCGCTGGTGCTTTTGCATATGGTCCGCTCGTTGTAATCGGCGGTGAGGTTGCAGCAGCAGCCGGTCCAGCAGGCGCGAGCCGGCTGCACCATACTAAAGCCACGACACCGAGACATAAAAAAATAACTCCGAACTGCTTCATCATGGCTCGCCAATTCCACGCCGCCGATTGCGCCGCCTACGTTTTCAGCGCAGGTGGGTTGCACTTGGGGCGACAACGCCTTTCCCTGAAATGTGCTCACGCATTCCTTGGTGCTCGTGCGTCGCAGGCGCTTCCTAACAACTCTGGCCTGCGCCGCCGGAGGCGTTGTGGTTGCGCCCGCGGCTCGCGTTTTTGGCCAAACGGTGAACTTCGCTGCGCCTTTACGTGTGCGCCTGTTCGCAGCTCTTGCCCTTGAAAGGCTGACGGTCAACGGGGTCGCGATTGACGCGCGCGCAGCGACCGTCACCCAAGCTAGCGGTGCCACGCCGCTCGGTACTGGAGTGCTTGAGTTCACAGGTGCACCCTCTTTAGCAGTTGTGGCCACAGCCACGGACGGCTCCATCACTGCGCGTACGTATTCCGGAATGCTTTTTGCTGCGTTAAGGCAATCCGAGCTGCTTGTCGTCAATCAGGTTGACGTAGAAACCTACGTTGCCTCAGTAATGTCAGCCGAAGTCAGCCCAGGATGGGATTTAGAATCGCTGCGCGCTCAGGCAATAGCGGTGCGTACCTACGCCGCCCGCTCGCGACTGTCGAATGTATTGCGCGAATACGACCTCAAGGATGACACCTCGAGCCAAGTCTATCGGGGGATCGATGGAGTGGCTTCCAGCCTTGTCAGCGCGGCGAGGGACACAGCTGGCCGAATTGTGTGGTTCGCGGGGCAGCCGGCATCGGTGTTTTATTCCTCATCGTGCGGCGGGCACACGGCGTCGTCTGAGGAGTTGACGGGCCAGCCCGCGCCTTCGTATCTGGGGGGCATCTCTGATGTTGATCGCTCCGGACGTGCATATTGCGGCGGAGCGCCATACTTTCGGTGGACGAATTCGGTGAGAGCCGAGGCCATGGCTCGCGTCGTCGGTCTCCCCGAAAGCGAGTTAACCGCAATTCAAATCACAGGGCGCTGGCCGGATGGCCGGGTTAAATCTGTGTTGGCGTCCGGGTCGCTCGTATCGGTCAACATGAGCGGGCGAGATTTTTACCAACGCGCGCTAGGCATTCTCGGCTACAAGGTTATTCCAAGTGCATTCTTTGACGTCAACCGGATCGGCACGGATTTCGAACTCGAGGGGCATGGGGTCGGCCACGGGGTGGGCATGTGTCAGTGGGGCGCCCGCGGACGTGCGCAAGCCGGCATGGCGGCCGAGCAGATCCTGCAAGCGTACTTCCCGGGGACGACGATTCAGACGATTTGATTTTGTCGCGAACAAGATTGGCGCTAGGGGCGATTTTCCAATCGCCCCCTACATGCTTGCGATGTCGTTGAGCATTTGATCTTCAGCGGCCCACACCGCATCCAGACCTTGCTGCCAATTGTTAACCAAGAAAACGAAAATGATCGGACCATGGTGCGCTGTGAGCAGGTATCCCGCGATGGAGCTCGCGCCATCGATGTACCCGTCTTTGGCGAAGACGTGACCCAGAGTTTGCGGCGCAAGTTGCCGAACGGCCACGGTCCCTTCGATGCCTGCCCGCGGCAAGAGCGTGAACGGCGGCTCCGGCATGGGTTGATTCAGCAAGAAACGCAGCGTCACTGCGAGCGATCGCGCAGAAACCTTATTGGCCTCGGAAAGACCCGAGCCGTCCACCAAGACCACTTCGTTTGCGGGGACGCCGTTCGCACCCACAAATGCGCGCTCCGCATGCAACGAGTTGTCGAGCGTGCCAAGGCCTGTTGCGTTCCAACCAACTTCGCGTAGCAACTCCTCAGCGTAATGGTTGTCGCTGAGCAGGAACATATGCTTCACGATGAGGTCCAAGGGTCGCGATTGATGTTGCCAAAGCGTGGCGCTTCGTGCGGGAGCAGCGTCGGTATTCGCGGATCCACCCACACTAATACCAGCCAGGCGCAACATCGCGACGAGCGAAGTTGCCGCAGCCTGGGTGGGATGGCCCACCGCACGCCAATATTTTTGTGGAGCACCAAATGGGATTTGGCCTCGCACGAGATAGCCTGAACCATCGGGAAGCGCGTCGATGGTCAGCGTGTTGTCAGCGTCGGCTGCGGCCGTATCGACCGACGCAATGACTCGCTCGCCCGGCGGATCCACGGCGACGTCAGCTTGCGTTCCTTCCTTTGGCGTAATCGTGAACTGCACGGAACCGCCGTTGAGTGACAGCGCAGTGGCCGGGGCGGCCCAGCCGTATTGCAGATCTTCTCGCAGCCAACTCGCACTCACTCGATCTGCGCCATAACGCGAACCGTCAACATACACGTTGCCGCTGATCTGATCGATTCCAGCCAGCTGGAGCACTCGAATGCCGCGGCGCAGATCATCGCTCGTCAACTCCGGATCGCCGCCACCAATGAGCCACAGATTCCCACGAAGCGTAGCGCCGTCAATCGTACCATCGCTGACCATTCGGGTGACAAAGCGATGCTGGCTTCCCAAAGCCGCAAGCGCGGCTGCCGCGGTTATCAGTTTCACTGTTGAACCGGGCACCAAGGGCTGATGGGCGTTACGGCTGTAGAGCACGTGCCCGTCGCGCCCATCGATGACGAGAAGTCCCGTACTCTGAGGAAACGCCGGCAGGCCCGCCAGGGCCGCAACGTCGCCGTGAAGTTTCGCCACATCGCCCGGCGTCCACGGTGCGCCCGCATTGAGCCAACTTGTCTTCCTTACTGCCCGCGCCGTGTGGATGGGAGTGGGCGGTGCAAATACGTGGGCGCGATGATGGAGAAATGAATAGATGAGCAAGACGAGCAGTGCGACAACGAGCGCCAGCAGCACAAGGCGTCGAAATCTGCGCTTTCGTTGCCTGCGCCAGCGCTGTGGACTAAGCCTGCGATCCATGCGTACCAAACAAGCTGGTTTGAAGGACGTCAGGAGGGGCGAAGTTGCTGACGCGCACGCCGATGAGCCGGACGGGCCGACTGATGGCGAGGCGCCGTAGACAATGCTGTGCCGCCTCAGCGATACTGCCGGCGTCTTCGATCGGCTCAAGAAAGGACGTTTGCCGACCCATCACCCGCCAATCGGAAAATTTGACTTTGACCCCTACGGTGTGAGCGCGAATCTGCTTGCGTTGCAACCGCTCGGCAAGTTCGACGGCTTGCGTCGCAATGATTCGCTCGAGCGCGCCAACATCGGCGACGTCTTGTTCGAACGTTTCCTCGCTCGAAATCGAGCGAGCCTCCCAATCGTCGACGACCGGTCGCGGATCGATGCCGCGGGCAAGATCGCGCAGTTCGTTGCCCCAGCGCCCAAACAATTGGTGCAACCGCGCGTCGGGGAGCGCGGCAATGTCGCCGATGAGCTCGAGCCCGTACGAGCGCAATCGCTGCTCTGTTTTCGGACCAATTCCCCACAAGCGGCGGACAGGCTTGGGAGCGAGATACTCTGCTTCGGTGCCAGGCCGTACCGAAACCAGACCGTCAGGCTTTCCCTCGTCACTGGCAATCTTTGCGACCATTTTTCCGCACGCAATGCCCACCGACACGGTCAGCGAGGTCGCTTTGCAAACTTCTGCCTTGACCTCGCGCGCCACGGCGATGGCTGCGTCTAGCTCCAAATCGCCGAGATCCAAGAACGCCTCGTCCAAGGAGAGTCCCTCCACCACTCGCGCATGTTGCTTGAAAATTGTGAAGACCACGGTGCTCGCGTCGTGATATTTGGCGAAATCCGGAGCGGCGATGACAAGGTCCGGGCAGCGCTCCTTGGCCTGATAAAGCGGCAAGGCGCTGTGGATGCCAAATTTGCGCGCCTCGTAGGAGGCCGTCAGCACGACGGCGCGCCGACTTGCGCCTGCAACCACTAGAGGCTTGCCGCGCAGCGAAGGATCGTCTCGTTGCGCGACGCTGGCATAGAAGGCATCGAGATCGGCGTGAACGATCATGAGACTGCTTTGAGCTTCTTGTCGTCGGTAGTCGGCCCTTCCCACCAAGCCAGGCGCGGCTCCCAGCGACCGAACCAATACACGAGCGACTGCCACTTCCCGTAGCGCGTGAAGCGCCGGCGGATTTGCTTCTCAGTTGGCCGCTTGCCACGGAAGAAATGGCGTTGCGCGTACGCATAGGTGGCGCTGTCGACCGGCAAATGATCGTAGTGGCCGAGCAGGTTCATTAAAAAGTGTGCGGATGACTTGCCGATGCCGCGCAACGCGATCAGCGCCGCGAATAATTCCTTTCCGGTCATCCTCGTTGAAGCAGCATCCAAGCTGTCGAGATCGATTTCGCCGGACTTCTGCTGCCGAGCCAACTGCATGATGTATGGAGCGCGGTAGCCCGCCCGGACGACGTCGCGCAAGAAACGTTCGCCCGCTCTGACAACTTGACCAGGCGTTGGCCATGCGCGTAAGGTTGGATCCGCGGGCGCGGGCTCGCCAAGCTGTGCGAGACGATTGCTCATCGTGACGGCTTGGCGCCAATTGACGTTCGTGCTCAGGACGGTCTTGATGACGTCCTCCCAGAGCGAGGGCGCGCGCATGCACCGGCCTGCACCGAGACGGCGGGCTTCGCGTAAATCCGGCACCGTGCGACACAGCGCATAAAACGATTCCAGATCCCTCGTGGGCGCGCAGTATGACGGCTACTCGTCGAGCCATTTCAGTGGCCACCCCCGGATCGTTCGCTCCTTCCCCGATCACGGTCAGGGTGACATCTTTATGGTTGGCGCGCTTCGACGATCCTTCTTCCATGCGCACGACCATGACTCTGCCGTCATGCAAACGCTCTGCGCGAACGAGCACGTGCTGATCTTGAAGCCAGCGAAAGGGCTAGGTTTGGTACCAGCCATGCGAAACGACCGTTGAAAAAAGGCTGAAGGGTTTGCGAATATGCAGTCGCGCTGTGGCGGTTTCCATGCACTGCAGCTTGGTTGACGGATACCGTTTTACCCTGCATTGCGCAGGCTCAGCCCGAAGGCGACGGGAAGCCATCTTTCATGAGCGCAAAGCGAGACGACGCAAAAGCGCACGGTCGCATCTCCGAGTTGGCCCGCAAAGTTGTCGAACACGATTGGCGCGCATTGGCCAGGGCGATCACCGCCATCGAAAATGACGATCGCGATGCCGTCTGCGTTGTCCGCGGCACTTTATCCGCATACCGGCCACGCACAGATCATCGGCGTCACAGGGCCGCCTGGCTCGGGAAAATCAACGCTCGTCGATGCGCTGACGGCTGTTATTCGCAAAGATGGACGATCGGTTGGCGTCATTGCGGTCGATCCGTCAAGCCCATTTACCGGTGGAGCGGTTCTTGGCGACCGCGTACGCATGCAGCGTCACGCCGGTGACTCAGGCGTCTTCATCCGCAGCATGGCAGCCCGCCATACTCCCGGTGGCCTCGCTCCCACGACTCGAGACGTCATCCGCGCGCTCGATGCATTCGGTTGCGACGTCATTCTCGTTGAGACGGTCGGCGTTGGTCAGGTTGAACTGGAGATCATGAAGGTTGCCGATACGGTCTTCGTCGTCACCGTGCCCGGACTCGGCGACAGCGTGCAAACGATCAAAGCAGGTTTGCTCGAGATAGCCGATTGTTTTGTGGTGAACATGTCCGACCGGCCTGGGTCGGCCCAGACCGTGGCGGATTTGCGCGCGATGCTGACGCTCGGTGGCGCCGAGGAACGCCGCAGACGATGGGTTCCCCCGATCATCGAAACGGTTGCGCTGACTGGTCAGGGAGTCGACAAGGTGTGGGATGCCTGCCAACGCCATCGCCAGGTTCTCAACGCCGACGAGCTCATGGGGCGCTCGCGAGACCGCCTGCGCGACGAAGTCCTCGAAGCCGTTACGCGCGGGCTAGGAGCGTATGTGAATGAGGCGCTGTCGCGCAACGGCTCGATGGATAACATTCTCGCGGCCGTGCTGCGGCGAGAGCTCGACCCAAAAACCGCGGCCAAGCAGATCATCGAGGAGCATCTGAAAAAGCCCAATTAGGCCCGGTTTGGATTCCATGATGTGGAATGAGTCTTCCGGCTCATGGTTTAGTTACTGAAATTTGCGGTATACAGTAATTAGGAGGGCCGAACTCATGCTGTCGCTTCCCATCGAATTGACGCGCGAACTCACAGAAGATGACGTGCTTCGCGTCGACCCGGTCGCAGAATACGACCGCCGACTTGTCTGGCGCACGTGGGCTGACCGGCTCTTCGCGCAAAACGGCGATGGTCTCGACGAGGTCCTCGAGCGCGGTCGACCGACCGGCCCTTAGTCTTAGATTTCGACTACTTCACCCGGCCTCGCCGGACTAGCTTCCAACCCATACTGATCGTGCACCGCGGCGGCAAGTGATGCCGCCGCGGTGGGGTCGGCGTGAACCATGAACGTTTGCGGCTTGCTCTGAAAATTCCCAAACCAGCGTAAGAGTTCGTTTCGATCCGCGTGCGCGGAAAATCCGTCGATCTGGACGATATTGGCTTTGACGGCAACCGGCACGCCGAAAATCATTACAGATTTTTTTCCCTGGAGCAATTGCTGGCCAAGCGTTCCCGGTGATTGGAAACCAACGAAACACATCGTGTCGTTGGGCCGCGGCAATCGATTGCGAAGATGGTGCAGCACGCGTCCGCCGGTTGCCATCCCGCTCGACGCAATGATGATCGCGTTTGATTGAATGTCGTTCAATTTGATCGAATCTTGTTGCGACTGAACGTTCGTCACGTTGCGCGCGCCGATATTTTGATCCGCCGCGCCAAAGCGCGCCTTCAGATCGAACCGCATGGCTTCCGGATGCCGCTCCATGATGGCATCCGCTGCTATTCCCATTGGACTATCGACGTAGATCGGAACGTTCGAAATTTTCGATCCAGCCTGGAGCTGACCGATGGCGTAGAGAATCTCTTGCGTCCTGCCGACGGCGAACGAGGGAATGACGAGCACACCCTTGCGCCGCTGTGCAGCGTTGATCACGTTGCACAAGTCATCTTGCGGATCGTTTTGGGGGTGCAATCGGTCACCGTAGGTTGACTCGCACAGGACCACATCTGCCTGGGGCACAGGCGACGGATCGCACAAAAGCGGTCTTCCGTAGCGCCCGAGGTCTCCCGAAAACACGAGCGTGCGTTGGTCGAAGAAAATCTCCATGATCGCCGAGCCGAGAATGTGCCCGGCATCGCTATAGCGGAAGCGACAGCCCGAAATATCTTGGCGCATCTCTGTGTACGCGACGTGCGAAAAAAGTGGCACGACCCGATCGACGTCATCGCTTGTGTACAACGGCGTTGCGTGCAGACCGCGGTCGGGATGCCGCTTGGCTCGCGCCGCTTCATCTTCTTGCAGTCCCGCGGAATCGCGCAAGACAAGTTCGGCGACCTCAGCAGTTGCGGCCGTGCAGTAAATTGGCTTGTGAAAGCCTTGCACAACCAGCGCCGGCAGATAGCCGCAATGATCGAGGTGCGCGTGTGACAAGAGCACGGCGTCGAGGGTCTTTGGGTCTACCGGTGGCGGCGTCCAGTTGCGCTGGGTAAGGTCGTGTGAGCCTTGGTAGAGACCGCAATCCAGCAACACGCGCGCGCCGCTGTCCGTTTCCAGAAGGTGTTTGCTCCCGGTTACGACTCCCGCTGCGCCGATGAAGGTGATCCGGCCCATCCCTGCTGCTCCCCCTCGTCCGGTTTCTCGAGAAACACGGACGGATGTTTGTAGTGCTCCGTTTGATAGATCTCGATGCATCGTGCAACGAGCTTCGCGGGGTCAACTTCGTAGACGAGCCGCGCACCCGTCTTCTTGCGGAGTCGCGGCACGATGTCGGGAAGATCGTCCGCAATGCCGTCGGTGTGCGCGAGGATGCCGATCAGCTTGCCTTCGTCGTAGGCGATGGCGAATTCACCGAGCGTTCCTGATCGACCACCGGCGATGATAACGATGTCCGATGAGTGGATGTTGTCGACCTCTCGTCCCATGAGACCGCTACCCGTGTAGATGATGACGTCGTACTCGTCGACCGGCGATTCGTAGCGCAGCACGTGTTCGCTGCGCGAAAGCGCCGGCGAGATGCCGACCGACAGACCTCCCGAGGCGTGGGCTCCTCGAGCTGTGTCGTAAGGAAGCCCGGGGCACGCGCCGGTGATGAGAACGCAGCCTGCTTTGGCGATGGCGACGCCGAGATCGTAGGCCCGTTTGCGGACCTCGATCTCGAGAGCGCCCCCCGCGGAGCCCATCACTCCAATGGTTCGAACAGTCGGATCATTAGTTGGATCGTACGATTTGTCAAGGTCGGGGCTGATGGGACTTGAGTAAGGATGTGGTTCGCTGCGCGGTTTGCCGCCATCTGGTGAGCTTGGCATGACAAAGTCGCTTCGTTTCGACCTTGTCGCCTGCCTGCGGCGAGGCATCACCACGCATTCGTCGTACTAACAAATTGGATGCACACGCGTAGAGATATTCGCAATATCGGCATCGTCGCACACGTTGACCACGGTAAGACGACGTTGGTCGATGCCATGCTTCGGCAATCGGGGATCTTCCGGGATCCAACTTCCGCCGGCGAGCGTATCATGGACACCAATCCCATCGAACGCGAGCGCGGAATCACGATCCTCGCAAAAAACACCGGTATCGTTTGGGACGGCATCAAGATCAATATCGTCGACACTCCAGGCCACGCGGATTTTGGCGGCGAGGTCGAGCGCGTACTGCAGATGGTCAACGGCGTCCTGTTGCTCGTAGATGCGGCCGAAGGTCCGCTGCCGCAGACTCGCTTCGTCTTGCGCAAAGCGCTCGAACAAGACTTGCCGGTCATCTTGGTCATCAACAAGATCGACCGCAAAGATGCCCGGCCGGTCGTGGTACTCGATGAGGTGTTGGCGCTGTTCATCGACATCGGTTGCGCCGATCATCAACTTGATTTTCCGGTCGTGTACACAAACGCGCGCGAGGGGCTTGCGACGTATGACCTCCAGACGCCGGGGCGCGACATTCGGCCGCTCATGGAGACGATCATTCGACATATTCCCGAGCCGCCAGGCGACGAACATTCGCCATTCCAGATGCTGGTGTCCAACATCGATCACAATGAGTATGTGGGCCGTATTGCGATTGGCCGCATCTTCCGCGGCACAATTCATAAAGGTGAGCAGGTTGTCCGCATCAATCGTCAGGGTTCCACATCGCACAAGGCCACCGCACTCTACGACTTCTTTGGTTTGCAGCGCCGGGAACTGGAGGAAGCGAGCGCGGGCGACATCGTCGCTCTGGCCGGCATTGAAGGCATCAATATCACAGAAACAATCGCTGCCGGGGAAAACCCTGAGGCAGTCGATGCGGTCTTGGTCGACGAGCCGACCGTGTCGATTGATTTTCAAGTCAATACCTCGCCGTTTGCCGGCCTTGAAGGCAAGTACGTGACCAGTCGCCATTTGGGGGAGCGGTTGGCGAGGGAGCTGGAGAGCAATGTTGCGCTGCGCGTTGCACCCACAGCTTCGCCGGACACGTTTACTGTTTCGGGGCGCGGCGAGCTGCATCTCTCCGTTCTCATTGAGACCATGCGCCGTGAGGGGTACGAACTTGCGATCTCCAAACCACAAGTCATCGTTATCGAAAAAGATGGCAAAACGCTTGAACCCATTGAGTATCTCGTGCTCGATGTGGCCGACGAGCATGCCGGCTCCGTGATCGAAGCGCTCGGCAAGCGTCGCGCGAAGTTGCTCAACATGCTCACGATCGGTTCCCAGCGCAGACTGGAGTACACGATCGCGACGCGTGCTCTTTTTGGACTACGCGGTGAACTCTTAACGCTTTCGCGCGGCACGGCGGTCATGAGCCACACGTATCACGATCATGAGGTGCAAGAGGCGCTTCCAGCCGATCGAGCGTTCGGCGCGCTCATTAGTGCGGAAACGGGTCTTGTGACCGCCTACGCGCTCGATAATTTGCAGCAGCGAGGGCGCTTCTTCATCGGTCCGCAAACGCAGGTGTATGAGGGCATGGTCGTCGGCCGAGCCAATACCGAAGACGATATCACGGTCAACGTGTGCAAAATGAAGAAACTGACCAACATGCGCGCGGCAGGCTCTGACGACGCCCCCAACTTGGCACCGCCCGAGGTACTCACGCTCGAGCGGGCGCTCGAACTGATTCGCTCCGACGAACTGATCGAAGTGACTCCGAAGTCGATTCGGCTGCGCAAGAAACTTTTGACCGAGGATGCGCGGCGCCGGGCCTCCCGCGTCCACTCGCACACCTAATGTAGGGGGCAATTGGAAAATCGCCCGTCCGCGAAGTTAAGACGGCTGGATGTTCACGGCAGTGCCGTAACACACACCTTCGGTGACGCCATCCGTGATATCGTTCGTATCGTAGCGTACACCGATGATGCCGTTGCCGCCCACGGATTCCGCGTGCGACAGCATTAACTCGTAGGCCTCGGTTCTCGCGTGCTCGCACAGCTCGGTGTACAGGGAGATATTGCCGCCCACCAGCGATTGAAGAGCAGCTCCAAGGTTCCCAATGACGCTGCGCGACCGAACGGTGATGCCGCGCACCATGCCAAGGTGCTTGATAACCTTGTAACCCTCGAGCTCGAAACCGGTCGTCACGAGTGCGTTGTCCATGACAACATCCGCCTTCTCTCGTTACAGCAATGCGATTGAGTCCGCGCTGGTCCATTGGGCAAATAAGCTGCAAAAGCCGCTCGGGGGGCAGGAAATGACTCGTGACGATGTCGCAACTAGGGGGCCATGTCGGTTCATCCAATTCATCATCTGGCTATAGGCACGGATGCGTTTAACGTCGCCAAGAAATTTTATGGCGCGCTCCTGCCTACGTTAGGTTTTGACCTGGTCTTCGAAAAGGACGACTCCTTCGGCTATCAGCGCGAAGGCTTTGAAATCATCGTCCTCAAGGGAAAGAGTCTCCAAGAGGATCTTTTTGACGGCGAGCGCCGGGTCGGTTTCGACCATCTCGCTCTGAATGCGGATTCGCGCGCCAAAGTTGATGAGTGCGCGAAGATTCTCGATGAACTGGGCGCCGACATCGACGACCCGCCGGCTATCGTAAACGAACTAGGCGAAGATTATTACGCAATGTGGGTACGCGACCCCAGCGGTTTGCGCATCGAAGTCGTCTATCAGGGAAGCTAAAGAATCAGAGCTGGTCTCCAAACGCTTCCGGATACCGCTCCCTGACCTGATCAACGTACAGCACATGAGACGGCAACCTGCCGAATCTGATTTGATCGTAGCGCGTAAACGTACGCTCGAGCGCATCGAGCGCGTTGACGCTTTTCTGTAAACGCCCGCGCCAGGAAGGTGAATCCGGCTGGGGCGCGCTCAAGAGCTCATGAACCTCCCCGATGAGTTTGGTCTTGAGAACGATGTTCTCTGGCGTTGTGTTCTTGAGGCAGATACCGTAGTGGCCATTGAGGTATCCGAACCACGCCGCCTCAATGTCCGCATCGTCCAAAGAAAGACCTTCGACCTTGGCTGCATGAGTTAACCGCGTCTTAAAAAGCAATTGCAAGGCATCGGTGCTGCCCGCTTCTATAACCAATTGAAAGTAGTCGTGGGGGACCATCGGAGTGCCGTCTGGCAGAACGTAGCTTGGCAGGGGCAGCCTTCCGGCAAGCATGAGCGTTCGCACATCGGCCTCGTCGAAGGAGTGCTGCTCGCAGGCGCGAGCGAGGCTCTGGTACTGACTGCTCACATACGCAACGTCTCTCTCGTCGAGTCGCATTCCCATCATGGTTGTGGATAGTATAGCATGGGCACATTTCGCTGGGCGACGAACTATCAACGCGGCTACGCCCGATCGAGCGGACGTTGCCGCTCGATACTGATGCCGAAGTCCTTGAGAAGGCAGCGATCTCCGTCGGCCGTGATCTTGAGCGAACGATTCGAGCGAGCCCGCGCAAACCAGCCCTGCCTCATCATGCGATCGGCGAGCGCCGCACCCAGCGCTCCACCGATGTGAGGACGGCGCTCGCTCCAGTCGAGACATTGGGTAGCGAGTCTTCGGCGCGACTCGGACAGCGGCTCGAACTCGACACCAAATGCCACCAGCCACCTCATGCCTTTTTTGGTGATCTCGAAGTCGTGCCCGCGAGGCACGATATAGGATCGGTGAACGAGCGATTCGGTAATTCCGACGCCGATGTATCCCGCAAGATGATCGTAGCACATCCGCGCCAACTTCAACGCCGCGGATTCATCCGACTGACGCAGCGAGCGGATCGCACGCTCCGGACTTATCGCGCCAAGGGCCTCAAGGGCGTGGCCGACCTTGGCATTGCCTAAACGATACAGCCGGTAACGCCCACTGCGCACCACCTTGATGAGGCTAGCCTTGGTCAACTTCGCGAGGTGCGCGCTGGCGGTTTGGGCAGACACGCCGGCTCGCGCGGCAAGCATGGTTGCCGGATAGGCTTCACCGCTCATGAGGACCGACATCATCGCTGCCCGCGCGGGGTCGCCAATGAGACCGGCGACAGCCGCAAGATCCGGTCCAGCAAGCATACTTCGACTTGCAACGAAGTGTCTTCGTGGTCGCATGCGGGCAACTGCTCTGATCGGAGCTGCCCTTCCTGCCGATGTGCGAAGGGCGACTTGACAGTCGCCCGCTACATATCGGTCGGCAGGGGCGATTTGCCAATCGCCCCCTACAGGATTGGCTCCATGGGCGATTTGCCAATCGCCCGCTACAGGGTTAGATCTAAAGATCCGATGCTACGGTCAAAGCAAGAGCCTGTTTCAGCACCTTCAGGCCGAGGAGCGCGCACTTCAATCGTACCGCTGATATTTGAATTCCTAGGTTCTCGAGCACTTCTTCCTTGCCGATCCTCTCGACCTCGGCGACAGTCTTGCCCTTCACCGCTTCGGTCAGCAGCGACGCCGAGGCCTGGGAGATCGCACAACCGCGGCCACGAAAGCGGATGTCCTCGATGACGCCATCGCGCAGTTTCAGATCCATGCGAATCTTGTCGCCGCACAGTGGGTTGTTGTCTTCGAATGTTGCATCCGGAGTATCAAACGTGCCCGCATTGCGAGGATTGCGATAATGATCGAGGATGAAGTCGCGATAGAGATCTTCCATCCCGGTGAAATCGTCTTTCATAACATGCGTTCAGTCGATCTTGAAGATCCGCTTGGCCTTTTCGATGCCCGCGATGAGGACGTCGATCTCGCCGGGCGTGTTATAAATGTAGAATGAGGCACGCGTCGTGGCCGGCACGCCGAGTTTCTCCATCAGGGGTTGATTGCAATGATGGCCCGCGCGGACGCAAATACCTTCCCGGTCGAGGATGCTGGCCAAGTCGTGCGCGTGGATGTCCCCGACGGTGATCGAGATGACGCCGGTTCGATGCCTGATATCGGGGCCGTAAATAACAACGTGCTTTTCCCGCGAGAGCTTCTCGAGCGCAATCTTCGCGAGGGCAGTCTCGTACTCGTGCACGCGATCCATGCCAATCGTCTCGAGATAGTCAATCGCTGCACCCAGCCCTACCGCCTCGGCAATCGCCGGGGTTCCTGCCTCGAATCGCGCCGGCACGTCTGCATACGTCGAACGATTGTACTCGACCACGTTGATCATGCCGCCCCCAGACATGAACGGCGGCATCGCATCGAGCAGTTCTTTTCTGCCGAAAAGAATCCCAATACCGGTCGGACCCAGCATTTTGTGCGACGAGAAGGCCATAAAGTCGCATTGCCAATCGGTTATGTCCACTGGCATTCGCGGCACTGCTTGACAGGCATCGACGACGCTGATCGCCCCGGCGCTCCGAGCTCTGGCAGCGAGCTCTTTCACGGGGTTGATCGTTCCCAGCGTGTTGCTCACCGCCGTAAAAGCAAAAATCTTAGCTCCTTCGAGCAAAGTATCGAGTGAACGGAGATCGAGCAATCCATCCGGCGTAATTGGCACGAAGCGAAGTTGGGCTTCTTTTTCCTGCGCGAGAATTTGCCAGGGTACAAGGTTGGAGTGGTGCTCCATCTCCGTGAGCACGATGACGTCGCCGCGCTTGACATTGTGGCGTCCCCAAGCATAGGCGACCAAATTGAGACCCTCGGTGGCATTGCGCACGAAAATGCACTCAGCCGCGCAGGGTGAGCCGATGAAACGCGCGACTTTGCTGCGCGCTTCCTCGTAGGCTTCGGTGGCAAGCTCGCTGATGTGGTAGATGCCGCGATGGATGTTGGCGTGATAGCGACGGTAGTAATCGTCCATCGCCTCGATCACTTGGACCGGCTTCTGCGAGGATGCTGCACTGTCCAAAAAAACGAGAGGCTTGCCGTGCGGCCGCTCCCGCAGGATCGGAAAATCTTGACGGATGCGCGCGACGTCTGCTTGCGTTAAGGGCTCGCGGCGCCCGACCGGTGCGGTAAGTGCGCTCTTCATGAGGACACCTCGATCGAAATCTTGCCATCGCTGATCTGCACGGGATATGTGCGAACCGGACGGATAGCTGGCAAACGGGTTGCGACCCCGCTGGTCACGTCAAAGCGTGCTCCGTGGCGAGGACACTCGATCTCCTTGCCGATCAGTTCGCCTTGATCGAGCGGACCGCGATCGTGCGTGCACACGTCATCGATCGCGAAGATCTGGCCGCCGTAGTTGCATAAGGCGATTTGCCGGCCTTCGACTTCGACAACTTTGACCTTACCCTCGGGCACGTCATCGACGCGCGCCACTTCGACTCCCTGCGCCGGCATTGCGCTCACACGCCGACGCGCTGGAGATGCGGCGCAACTTTACCGTGCAGCATCTCGGTGATACTCGGTTCGCCAAATTTTTCAAACACTTCGCCGAAGAAACCCTCGACGATGAGCCGGGCCGCCGCGTTCGGCGTGAGCCCACGGCTGGTCGCGTAAAAGAGCTGCTCTTCGTCGACCGGACCAACCGTCGCGCCGTGGGTGCAGCGCACATCATCGGCTTCGATTTCCAGCATGGGCTCCGTGTCGGCGCGCGCGCCTTCGCTGAGCAACAGATTGCGATTTGCCTGATAAGCGTCGCTGCGCTGCGCGCCGCGATCGATAATGATGATGCCGGTATAGGCTGAATGCGAATGGTCGTCGAGCGCAGCCTTGAAGAGCAAGTCGCTGCGCGTGTGCGGCGAGCGATGTCCCTGCAGCGTGTGGTAGTCAAATTGCTGCTTGCCTTCTGCGAACACCAACCCGAGCATATCGCTTTCCGCCCCGGAACCCATCAGCTCTACTTCGACATCGGTGCGGGCGAGCTTCCCACCCAGTCCAAAGTTCAGCGTGACGAGTTTGGCATCGCGGCCGATTTCGGCTCGCTGGTGAGAGAACACCACGCTCTCGCGTGGACAATCTTGCACGTGCACGTAGTTGAGATGGGCACCGTCCTCAACGATCAGGTCCACCTTGCCCGAGGCAAGCCGCCCCGCATGGGAATGCTGCTCCATGATTGTCGCACGCGCATTCTTTCCAAGCACCACGAGCAAGCGCGGGTAGGGACCGCCCTTCCAGTTGACGTGAATGGGCTCTATGACGGTGACTCCCGAAGGAACGAAAATGTATCCGCCGGCTTGCCACGCGCTTTGGGCCAGCGCGGAAAACTTCCTGAAAGAGATACCCGTGTGCACGCTTGCGATAAGCTGCACGGGACCGCGAGCGACAGCTTCCGCAAGCGAGCTCGAAACCACACCGGCGCTCCGATCTTGTGGCGAGATTGCAATGTCGCACTCGCTAGGAGCGGGGGCTTCGGGAGTCAGATCGATGCCGGCGAGGTCGGTGCGCCGCCAACCCATCGTGCTCTCCGTGGGAAAGGGAATAGACTCGTACTGCTCGAGCGCGCTCAATCTGGCCTCAAGCACATTTTTGGGCTCCGAAGCCGAAAGTCGCGCGAGGTCGTCGCGCGAAATCGGATGTGTGGTTTTTGTCTCGGTCACGTTGTTGGGTCGGGTTAGCCGACCGAGCCTTCCATCTCGAGTGCGATGAGCCGGTTCAGCTCAACTGCGTACTCCATCGGCAGCTCCTTGACGAACGGTTCAAAGAAACCGTTAACGATCATCGTCGTAGCTTCGACCTCAGTGAGGCCTCTGCTCATGACGTAGAAGAGCTGCTCCTCGCCGACCTTGGATACCGTTGCCTCGTGTTCGATACGAACGTTCTTCGAATCAATCTCCATCGTCGGGTAGGTGTCCGAACGGGATTCGGGATCCATGAGCAGCGCATCGCAGCGGACGTTGGACTTCACCCCGTCGCAGCCTTCGTAGACTTTGACAAGTCCACGGTAGCTTGTCCGGCCGCCGCCTTTGCTGACCGACTTGCTCGTGATGAGGGATGTCGTATTTGGGGCCGCGTGCACCATCTTCGAACCGGCGTCTTGGTGTTGGCCCTCGCTCGCGTACGCGATGGAAAGCACATCGCCGCGCGCTCCTTCGCCGACCATGTAGACCGACGGGTACTTCATCGTGAGGCGCGAGCCGATGTTGCCGTCCACCCACTCAACGTGGGCATTCTTTTGAGCCAGCGCGCGCTTGGTGACAAGATTGTAGATGTTCTTGTACCAGTTCTGGATAGTCGTGTAGCGAATGTGCGCGCCTTCCTTGGCGATGAGCTCAACGACCGCCGAGTGCAGCGAATTACTCGAGTACGTCGGTGCGGTGCATCCTTCGATGTAATGCACGAACGAGCCGGGCTCGGCAATGATCAGCGTGCGCTCGAATTGACCCATGCTCTCGGCGTTGATGCGAAAGTATGCCTGGAGTGGAACGTCCACGTGTACGCCTTTGGGTACCCAGATAAACGAGCCGCCGGACCAGACGGCCGAATTCAGCGCAGAAAACTTGTTGTCCGCAGGCGGGATAACCGTGGCGAAGTGCTCGCGCACGATGTCTTCGTGCTCGCGCAACGCTGTATCCATATCGGAGAACAACACGCCGAGCGCTTCCAGATCCTTGCGGATGCTATGGTAAACAACTTCAGAGTCGTATTGCGCGGTGACGCCGCCCAAAAACTTGCGCTCCGCTTCGGGGATGCCCAGACGATCGAACGTGCGCTTGATATCGGCAGGCACTTCTTCCCACGTCTTGCCTTCAACGTCGGATGCTCGCATATAGTAATAGATGTCCGCGAAATCGATCTGACCGAGCGCCTCGAGGTCTGCCCAGGGTGGAAGCGGTTTGCTCAGAAAAATATCGAGCGAGCGATGGCGAAAGTCGCGCATCCACTGCGGCTCTTTTTTCATCTGGGAGATCTGCTCCACGATATCGTGGTCGATGCCCTTGCGCGCCTTAAATGTGTACGTGTCGGTTTGGTCGCGAAAACCGTACTGATAATCTTTATCGACGAGCGTCTGCGGTTTCGTTGCCATATGTTTTCTAGGCCTCCACGAGCTCTTTAATGAGCGGATCGTAGCCCTGCGCTTCGAGTTGGTGAGCAAGTTCGGGACCGCCTTCTTTGACGATCTTGCCGCGCACCATGACGTGCACTCTGTCGGGCTTGAGGTAGTTGAGAATGCGCTGGTAATGCGTGATGAGCAGAATCGAACGCTCGGGTCCGCGCTGAGCTTCGATGCCTTCGGCGATGATGCGCAACGCATCGATGTCGAGTCCGGAATCCGTTTCGTCCAAAATTTCGAGCTCCGGCTGAAGCACGAGCGCTTGGAGGATCTCAAGCCGCTTCTTTTCGCCGCCAGAGAAGCCATCATTCACGTACCGGCCGAGCACCGCCGGGTCCATCTTTAGCTTGGCGATTCCCTCATCGAGGAGTTTCTTGAACTTCGCCGGCGACAACGGGGATGAACCCTTGTGACGCGCCATGAGCGCGTTGCGCAGGAAGTTGGCAACCGACACACCGGGAACTGCCGAGGGATACTGAAATCCCAAGAACATGCCAAGCAGCGAGCGCTCCGTGGGCGGGAGACCGAGAATGCTCTGCCCTTTGAAGCGTATCTCGCCTTGCGTGACCTTGTACTTTGGGTGGCCCATCAGCGCAAGCGAGAGCGTGCTCTTACCCGAGCCGTTGGGGCCCATGAGCGCATGGACGCTGCCTCGGTCGATTGTGAGGTTGACTCCGCGGATGATCTCGGTATCGCCGACGGCAACATGGAGATCGCGGATCTCAAGAAGTCTATCTGGCATGGTTTCCTTACTCTATTGTACGGGTTTGGAGTCCAAATAGTCAAGATAAGTCTTGAAAATCTATGCTACATTCTATATAATGGGGTTAGCACCCTCGCCAGACCTATTCTATGAGAGAACAAAGCTTTTTTCAAACCACGCGCGGCCGCATCGTTCAGTCTCTGAAGGAGCACCGCGCCCGCACTGCCTCGCAACTGTCGCAAGAACACGGCGTGACGCCGAATGCGATTCGACAGCATCTTTCGCGCCTTGGCCGCGACGGTCTTGTGACCGAGCGCGCCGAGCGGCTAGGTCGCACGAAGCCGACTCTTGTCTACTCCCTCACCGAAGAGGGAGAACAACTCTTCCCGCAACGCTATCCGTTGCTGCTCTCGGTGCTCTTAGACGAGCTGCAGCGCGAAGATGGTTCGGCCAAGTTGAAAGCGCTCTTTGAGAACATCGGCAAGCGCTCGGCGAAGCGGCATGCCGCGCGCTTTGCCGGTAAGGATCTTCCGGAGAGGGTTGCCGAACTCGCGGCGTTTTTGCGCGAGCGCGGCGTGATCGTTGAGTACGAGCGCACGCCAAACGGATTTAGCTTCCGTGAATACAATTGTCCGTTCAAAGAGAATGTCAGCGCACATCCCGAGATTTGTTCGATGGTCCACACGCTTATGGGCGAAGTGCTTCCCGCGGCACCCCGCCAGACGACTTCCATCGCATCCGGAGATAGCCGCTGTGAATTCGAATTGAGCGCCGCTGCGCCAAGCACAAGCAAAGCCGCCGCACCGGAGCAGGTGCGTGCACTCTCAGGGGAGCTGTGATGGATTTTCCAAAGTTCCAGGAACTTGTTACCAATCGCCAGGGATTTGCCCAAATGGAGAACCCCAGTGCGACCGGAGAGTACTTCTCCGATTCGTGCGGCGACATGTATACATTTTACGTCAAGATCGGCCCGGAAGAGCGGATCGACGAAATCAGCTATTTTACGACTGGATGCGGATTTGGCGTTGCGACCTGCGCGATTGTCACGTCCCTGGCTAAAGGAAGAACCGTTAGCGAAGCAGAGCAGATGACAGCGAAGGAAATAGAAGACTTCCTGGGTGGGTATCCTGAGAGAAAGCGTGATTATCCAGAACGCGTGCTCGAAGCGCTACGCATCACTCTTGGAAACTATCGAAAGGCCGCCCAACCGACGACTGCCGCTGATTCGTTCTCCAAAATTCACTAGATTTTAACGACACAGAGCGACCATAGGGGAGCTTTGAAGCGTTCCCTAGTCGAAGTGTGCCCGTTGAGACAAATGTCACATCACGGGCAATGGCGGACCGCACGTTTGCGGTCCTAATGAAACGACAGCTACGTAATAGAGGTAAGAGAAAAGAAGAAAGGACCGGCATGCGCCGGTCAAGATCATGAAAACGAATACGCTACCGCTCGGGCTCCGTAAGGGGGTCATCAGCGCTTCGGACGACTCGATCACCATCGGGTCGCGCCTCGACGTCTCCGGCGCGCGCCGATTCGCGCGCGCGGTGACCCGCATCGCCGGGCGAAAGCCGACTTATGCGGTTATCGATCTCTCTCGCACGCGGACGGTCGACTCGTCCGGTTTCGGCGCGCTTGTGTCGGGTCTGAAAAGACTCAACGAGCACGGCGCAACTCCCATCGTTGTCTGCGCGAATTCTTCGGTTCGCCGGCTCATGGATTTCGCGGGCATCTCACGCTCGTTTGCGATCGTCGATCGCATGAGCGACGCCCGCAAGCTCCTGTCGCATGCGGCGGCCGAACGAACGGCCAGCGACGCCTTGGCGTCATGACCGGCATTAAAGTTTTCACCAGCCTCGAGGAAGCCGAAAAAGCAGGCTTTGTTGTTTTTGACCGTATCCCCGACGGCTATCTCGTGCGCAAGGATTTTGGGCAGAGCTTCGCCCTCGCCATCGTCAAACTCAAGCCGTCAAAGGAACCTTCCAAGAATTAGAGTTCGAGCTTGAGAAACGTCTCGACCACTTTTGGGTCGAACTGCGTGCCCGAGCACGCTTTGAGCTCGTCCTTCGCTTCGTCTCGCGTTTTCTTGGGGCGATAGGGACGGTCGCTGGTCATCGCCACATAGGCCTCGAGCACCGCGAGAATCCTGGAAAGCCGCGGGATGTCTTCTCCCGCTAGGCCTTGAGGGTAACCGCTCCCGTCATAGCGTTCCTGGTGATGCCGGACGGTGGTGGCAATCGCTTCGCAGTCGCGCAAGCTGCTGAGCATCTGGTAGGCAAACTCTGGATGCTTTTTGATAATCTCGTAGTCTTCTTTTTCAAGCTTACCGGGCTTACTTAAGATGAGGCTGGGAATGGCAAGCTCGCCAATGTCGAGCAAGGCTGCCGAGCACAAGAGCACGTGGCGCTGGTGATCGTCCAGCTCGATCGCGTTGGCATACTTTGCCGCTAGATGATTGACTTTGATCAACTGTTCGCGCTTGGCGCGTCCTGCGTTGGCTAGGGCCGCGATGAAAGCTCCAAAGGGCTGCAGCTCGCCTTCGAGCGATCCGATGAGGTCGTCCGTCTTGACGGCTTGCTGTGCCTCGCCGCGCTTCGCCGCGTAGAGTGCTGCATCAGCCACGCCGACGAGATCTTCTCGGCCTTCGCACTCGTCGGGATAGACGGCAACGCCGATGGACAGCCGAATTGGAATGGATTGGCGCTCGTCGATGTCAAACGGTTTTCGCGCTATCTCCGCGTTGAGCCGTTCCGCAAACCTCCACGCCGCTTCCCGATCGGTGTCGGGCAAGATCGCGCAAAACTCGTCCCCGCCGTAGCGGCCGATCCCATCGGTCTCTCGCGCGACGCGGCGCAGTACTGCCGCCACTTCTTTGAGGACGCGGTCGCCCACCGGATGGCCGTACGTGTCGTTGAACGCTTTAAACTTGTCGATGTCCATCATCAACAGCGACACCTTGGCATTGGAACGCCGAGCGCGCTTCAACTCGTACGCAAGCCGCTCCTGAACGGAGCGCTGGTGCGCCAAACCGGTCAGCGCATCATTGTCGGCCAGTTCCTTGGCGCGTTCGTACAACTTGGCATTTTGCACCGCGACGGAAGACTGCTCGGCGATGGCGTTGAGCAGCTTGAGGTGCTGCTCGTCGTAGGCGTTGGTAATATACGATTGGATTGAAATTGCGCCGATGATGCGGCCGCCCACGTTCATGGGAACGGCAACGATGGATTGTACGGTGGTTGGACCTTCGCCGACTCGCTTGGTGCTTAACTTGTCGCGCTCTTCGGTGTTGCGCACCAAGATCGGTTTGCCGCTTTCGATCACGCGACCGACGATCGTTCCTTCAATGCTGTGCTTGGCGGGCGGAAAAACGCGTTCGCCCTCGACGAGGTACTCAAGCGTCACGTCGCTCTCGCCGTCACCTGAACGCAGCGCCACGAAGAACAACGGCGCATCGATGACTCGGCGCACTTGTTCGTGAATTTTTGCAAAGACGCGATGCAGATCGAGTTCAGATGAAACGGCACTCGCTACTTCAACGAGCAAGTTGAGATCGGCAGCGCGCTGGGTGCTGGCCCGCAGGTTCTTGAGGTTTTCCACCGCGACCGCTGCCTGTTCGGAAATAGCAGTGAGCAAATCGCAATCTGTTTCAGAATAGGAGTTGGCGCGAGGGCTTTGGACAGAAAGAACGCCGAGCACCCGATCACCGAGCTTCATTGGAACGATCAGCGCCGAGGCCGGGTCCTGCGCGTCGCCCAGCGTGACCGATCGGACGGTGTTCCAATCTTCAGGCCGGCGGATGATCACTGGATGTCCTGACTTGAGGACATCTCCAGAGACCGTGGTGAGCGGTAGGCGCACGCGTTCCACTGAGCGGCGCCCAAACTCCGCGCTATATTCGATTTCGAGCTGATCGCCATCTGGCGTCAGCAAGGCGGCCACAAAGAGAGACGCGTCCATCACTCTTCCCACCAGGCTGTGGAACTTTGCGAACAGATCGCTTAGGTCCAAGCCGCTCGAGAGCGCGCGCGCCGTTTCGAGCAAGAGATTCAGTGCCTTCGCGCCGTGCTCGCAGAGCGCCGCTTCACGAGTGATTTCGAGATCTTGCCCGACATGAACCGTGATCGCCTCCAACAGCGTGCCATCGTAGGCAGCCAGCGGCGAATCAGATTGAATGACGCAAAAACCGATGATGGCTCCTGCGATGCGGATGGGTGCGACCATTGCAAAGGCAAGGCGACCTCGCGTGCTGCGCGCCGCGGGGTCGATATTGCGAACGCCCGCCACGGTTGGAAGCTCGCAGAGCTGTTCGCACGCCAAAGCAAAGGCCAACGTCTGCGCATCGAGCGGCTCGGCAACCTGGAAGTTTCGATCGGCGTGATAGTGGTAGTGGACGGGACTTGTGACATCGCGATCGATCGTCGCGATAGTCAGGCGCCGGATGCCGCGCGCAAACAAAAGCTCGTGCAGCGCGGCAAACGCCTTCTCGCCAGTGGAATGGCCGAAGATCGCTGCCACGCGCCCGAGGGCACGCAGTTGCTCTGCGGCTGGATCGGATTGGCTTGCCGCAGCGATGGGCTCGTCGATGCTCAGGTGCTCTTCCAAACTCCTTTGGTTCGTTCTTCTTTCATTATCGGCAGGGCTAGCCAGGTGCCTATTGGGGCTTGCCGCTTCTCACGCAACCCTCATCATATGGTATGTCCGCGGCCTAGGTCACAGTAGCGGTTTGGAGCGCCTCGCGGCGTCACGAACCCCACGTTGGGCTGTCTTACCAATGGTAACCAATTATGCAACCGCGTGATAAGTTTTTTACCGCCCTTTTTGCCATTCGATCGGGTGCACAGCCGTCAGACTCCGACGCCGTTGCAGTCGTCGCTGCCAGCGATCGACTCGACGCGGACGGCATGGATACGCTGCGCCTGAAGCTAACATCGTGCGCGCAAAGCGGGAGTTGGCGCTACGTTGTTGACCTCACGCGGGTCAAAAAAATAGATTCTCTGGGACTGGGCATGTTGGTCAGCGCGCTGCGAACGATCCGTGATCTCGGCGGCGCCGTTGGCCTTGTGACGACCTCGCCAAAACTGCAGCGTCTCTTAGAGCTGTGCGCCCATAGTCGGTCGTGTAAGATTTATAGCCGCACAGGCGACGCTCTTGCGGCGCTGCGCAATGCGGCGCGACCCAAGACCGCAGCCTAGCCGCCTCCAAAGGTCTGATTCCGGCTACCCGATAAAGAGCGACCATGCCGCGCGACATTCCGGTTGGCAACGGGTCGGTGCTCATTACCTTCGATGGGCTGTATCAGCTGCGCGATATTTACTTTCCGTACGTTGGGGCAGAGAATCACAGCCCTGGCGATATTTGCCGCACCGGCATTTGGGTTGACGGGCGCTTTGCCTGGTTCTCCGATGATGCTTGGCAGCGAAAGGTCGAATACGAAAAGGATTCGATCGTCAGCAATGTCACGTTGGAAAACGCCGACCTTATGCTGCGGGTCGCTTGCAATGATGCTGTCGACTTTGACCGCAACATCTTCTTTCGACGAATTACCGTTACCAATCTCGCGTTGATTGCCCGTGAGATTCGACTGTTCTTTCACTACGATCTGCACATCGAAGGCAACGAGGTAGGGGACACGTTCGCGTATCACCCGCACCTAGGTGCGCTGGTGGCTTATAAACGGCGGCGCTATTTTCTCATGAATGGGCAAGTTGGTGATGAAACCGGGCACCACGTCGGAGTTTCGTCGTGGGCCACCGGTCTCAAGGAAGTCAACGGGTTGGAAGGCACCTGGCGCGATGCCGAAGATGGGGTGCTCAGCCGCAATCCAATAGCTCAGGGTTCGGTGGATGGCACGATCGGGCTGTACGCGCCAGGTGTTGCCTCTTCCGAGTCGGTGACGTTTTATCACTGGCTTGCGCTCGCCGAATCGTATCAAGACGTTCACGAACTCGACACGCTCGTTCGCGAGAGAGGACCCGCGCGTTTCATCGATCGGACGCGCGATTACTGGCGCTTGTGGATCAATAAAGAACCGGTTGACTATGCCGATCTTGAAGATCGCTTAGTCGAGCAGTACAAGCGCAGCCTCTTGGTGATGCGCACGCAGATCGACAATCATGGCGCGATCATCGCAGCCAACGACACCGATATTTTGCGGTTCTCTCGCGATACCTACTCGTATATGTGGCCGCGAGATGGTGCGCTGGTTTCAACCGCGCTCATTCGAGCTGATTATCAGGCCCTGGCAGCCAGTTTTCTCACGTTTTGCGCCAATGCGATGACGGCCGGTGGGTACTTGCTTCACAAATACAACCCGGACGGATCACTCGGTTCATCGTGGCATCCCTGGATGGATGGCAATGGTCGAGAACAGTTGCCCATTCAAGAAGACGAAACGGCGCTCGTCGTCTACACGCTGTGGGAGCACTACAGAAAGTACCGCGATGTCGAGGTGATCCGACCGCTCTACCGCCAGATCATCACGGGGGCGGCAGACTTTATGTGCCGCTACCGCGATCCCGTAACCAAGCTGCCCTTAGCGTCATACGATCTTTGGGAAGAGCGCCATGGAGTCCATGCGTTCACGGTCGGCGCAGTTTGGGCAGGGCTGCGCGCCGCCGCGCAGTTCACCGATTTGTTCGGCGAAGCGCGCCGCTCCGCGATGTACAACACGATCGCAGACGAAATCAGCGCTGCTGCCGGAAAGTATTTGTGGGCCAGCGATCTTGGGCGGTTTGTCCGCATGATCAACTTCAAGCCCGATGGCGGCGTGATCCGGGATGAGACTGTGGACAGTGCGCTGTTCGGATTGTGGTATTTCGGCATGTTTTCGGCACGCGACGAACGCATCACAGCAACGGTTGCGGCGATTCGCGAAAAGCTTTGGCTGCGAACGGACGTGGGTGGCTGCGCGCGCTACGAGAACGACTACTATCAGCGCTATCAGGACCTGCCGCCGTCGCTGCCCGGCAATCCCTGGTTTATCTGCACCCTTTGGCTCGCGCAGCACGCAATCGCCTGCGCGCAAACCCGCCAGGAACTCGAGGAAGCCAAAGCACAGATTCTTTGGGCTTGCGACCACGCGCTGCGCAGCGGCATTTTGGCAGAGCAGGCGCATCCACTGACCGGTGCACCACTCTCCGTATCACCGCTCACCTGGAGCCATGCAACGTTCTGCTTGGCATTTCAAGAGTACGTGCGCCGCTGGAATGACGTGGCATGAGAGCGGATCGAAAGGTCCGCTGCTACTTTTGAACTAGAATCCAATCGCCCCCTACAGCCGCCTGTAGGTTGGGCCTGATACCATCGGTGCGTTGGCTTGGAAATCCATGAGCACCGACACGACGGTGAGTTCGAACGATTGCAATTCGTGACCGTTCGAATCTGCATGACGGAGCGGCGGATCTTTTGGTCCTCCTACGTTGCCCCGTATGCAATATGCCGCGGCGTCGAGCACGTACCAAAGGGCGGCCGTACCCGAGCGCGTTAAATTTGCACTGGTGGCCGAGTCGGCGTGGACGGTAAACTCGAGGTGCGACGCGTCCTTGACGTGCAGTTCAGGAGCGCCGAGCACCGCGACGCGAGAGTGCCCATCGGCGTCCGTCGTCAACAGCAGGACAGCTTTGGGGGCTCCGCCTGTTGGATGCGCGCCCAGTTCGAACTGAAGCGGCGGCGGTAGTTGCGATCCAATTTCTTGCGACATCTGAATCCTCTCGCGCGAATGAATTTGCGACTAGCCTTTTTTGCGAATAAAACGCTCTAACACGTATTGAGCAATTTGCCTCGCTGCCTGCGTTGAGTAATAGGCGAACTGCCGCGGAGAAGTGGCCGTCTTCCCCATAGCTTCGTCGATGACGCCTCGCGCGAACGTCTCAAGTTCGTCATCTCGTTCGAGCTGATACGGATTCTTTGGTTGCTCGGATTGCGGACCCCCGCTCATGTTTGTTGCACGATAAATGGGTTCGTGCGCCGCTCGTTTCCGATGGTTGTTTGCGGACCGTGGCCTGGGATGACGGTGACGTTGTCCTCGAAGGCAAGGAGCTTGGAGCGTATGGACTGCATGATCTGCGTGAACGAGCCACCCCACAAATCCGTTCGTCCAATGCCGCCTGCGAAGAGCGTGTCGCCCGATAAGATGATTGGCTCTCGTTGTTCGATGACAAAGCTGACGCTGCCGGGAGTGTGACCCGGCGTGTGAACGGCACGCAGGGCATGCTGCCCAAATTGCAGGGCCTGACTTTCGTGAAGATAGCTGTCGACGTCTGTCGTGGAAGGCGTGGGAACGCCAAGCCAGGCTGCTTGCGCAGCGATGTTTTCATACAGAGGCATGTCGGCCTCGTGCAGCATGATCGGCGCGCCGGTCCGCGCCTTGAGATCGGCAAGCGCTGCAACATGATCGATATGCGCGTGCGTTGCGACAATCGCGACAAGTTTGAGATCGTGCTCGCGCAGAGCTCGGTAGATGTTTTCGACGTCGTCCCCGGGATCGACCACAATACCTGTTTTTGTCACTTCGTCACCAAGAATGATGCAATTGCAGGCTATCGGACCGACGGGAAAATATTGCAAAATCATGTGCGGCTACAAGCTTAGTGCGTGTTGCAAAGCCGCCCTGCCCACGGGCTCGGAGGTTTGCGGGTACGGCCCTGTCAAAACGCACATTGTTTTGGACGCCAAGATGACGCGCGCGAGCGGCCTCGATCGCAAGCTTTTGGATTTCATCTCTGAGCCGGATGCCGGTGAAGCCGAGTTCGAGCAGCTGGCCTTGGAGCTCTTTGCCTACCAGTACTCGGCAAATCAACCGTATCGCAATCTGTGCGATCAGCGCAACCGCACGCCAGACAGTGTTCGCAAGTGGACGCACGTTCCCGCGCTCTCTGCAGCGTCTTTCGCCGATGCCCGCATCGCTTGCTTTCCGCCTGAGCGCACGCATTTGCGTTTCGTTTCGAGCGGCACGACGAGCGAAGGAGAGCGTGCTTCAGTGCACGAGCTCGAGGACGCCGGGCTGTACGATGCGTCGCTTTGGAATCATTTCCGACGGTGCGTTCTGCCAGATCGCAAAAAGATCGTGATGCTGCTGCTCTCGCCTTCCTTTGAAGACGCACCTCAATCGTCGCTTGCCTACATGCTTTCCCGCCTCTACGAACGATACGCGAGCGGCGGTGACTTCTTCGTTCGTCACGGGAGCCTCGACTCGCAGGGCATCGCCAGCGCATTGCGCTCGATCAACGAGCCCCTGCTGATTTTCGGTACGGCGTTTGCCTTCGTTCATTTCTTTGACTATTGCGACGCCGTTCGCATGAGATTCCGGATCCCCCCAGGCAGCCGCATCGTCGAAACGGGCGGATTTAAGGGAAAATCTCGATCGATTGAGCGAGATGAATTTCATCGGGTGCTCGCGTCGACGTTTGGCATTTCCCCGGAGTGGTGCATCTCTGAATACGGCATGTGCGAGCTTGGCAGTCAATGGTACGACGCGAGTCTCAGCGACGTGCTTGCAGGTCGTCCACCGCGCCATGCGTTAAAAGTCGGACCCCATTGGACTCGTCACTTGGTGGTCGACCCTGTGAGCGCTGAGCCGCTGCCCGAGGGTTCCGTGGGATTGCTTCAAGTTTTCGATTTGAGCAACCGAGGATCGGTGGCAGCAGTGCTCACTGGCGATCTGGTCAGAGGCGAAGGCGAGGGTTTTACGTACGTGGGCCGCTCGCAGGCTGCTCCACCAAAGGGTTGCAGCATCACTGTTGATTCGATGCTCCGGTCTCATGCCTAACGCCCAACCGGTTGCCCGTACCCGCGCTGCGGCGCTGCTGGCAGGAGCAGCGCAATGGCGCGACCGGAATTCCCACGTCCGCATCGCAGCGCGCGAAGCACTGCGCGACGGGGAGTGGCCGTCCGAAGTCGTGGAGTTGGCACTCGACAACGTCCTGCGCGATGCCGACCAAGTGCTTAGAGAAGGTAGCGTCGGATCTGTCGTGGGCGACTGTCAAGTCGCCCGTAGCGCGGTGCTTGCCATCCTCCCGGGCAATGTCTTAGGCCCGGCGATTGCAACGGCATATTGCGCCGCCGCGGCGGGCGCGACCCTCATGCTTAAGTCTTCGAGCCGAGAACTGTGCCTCGCGAATGTGGTCGCAGAGCAGTTCGAATCGCTTGGTCCCCCAATCGCAGGCACGCTGAAGGCGCTGCGCTGGACCGGAGGCGACGAGGATTTCGAATCCAAGATTTTTCCGTTGGCTTCTCGGATCGTCGTTTTTGGCGACGACGCAACAATCGCTGACGTCGAGCGCCGAGCGCCCCGCAAAGGCACCGTTTTAGGGTACGGCAGCGCATACAGCCTCGGCTACGTTCCAGGTGGCAGCGACATAACGGCTGCTTCCACGGCCGCCGCAAGCGACGTCGCATTGTTCGATCAGCGTGGCTGCCTCTCGCCGCAGACAATCTATGTCGAGGGTGACGAGGCCAAGGCGATCCTGTTCGCGCATGCATTGAGCGGCGCTCTGGCCCAGGTTGGCCGCGCTCTTCCGCGCGGGCGAGCAGGCGATGCCGAAAAGGCGGCCGTCGCCGAGTTCATACGGCGGCTCATGGTGAGAGCACTAGCTCCCAAGACGCATGCTCTCGACACGGTCATCATCGGTCCCAACTTTGGTGGAGTTCCCGAGTTTGTCGTTGGTGTTGAAGCGTTCTCTGCGCCGACGTGCGCCGGATTCGGAAGAATCGTTGCCGTAAAGCCGGTCAATAGCGCGTCCCAGGCAGCTGGAGCCGCAAAGACCTTGGGCCATCGTCTGGACTCGATCGGCGTCGCTTCGGAGTTGAGCACGACACTTCGCGACGCATTCGCCGATTGCGGTGCGTCCCGGCTTTGCCCGCTGGGAGAGATGCAGCGTCCGCCGCTCGGTTATCGCCCGAAAATCTCGGACTTCGCGTTCGAGGATTCCGAATGAACGCTCGAAGGCTGGGCACGCAACCAGGCAAGATCAAGGTCAGGCCGCCAGGGCCCAAGAGTCGGCGCTTGACCGCTGAGCTGCGTCGCTTCGAGAGCCGCAACGTCACCTTTGTGAACAAAGACTTTCCTATCTTTTTTTCTCGAGCGGCCGGCGCCAACGTTGTTGACGTTGACGAGAACGTTTACGTGGACCTCACCGGCTTTTTTGGTGTGGCGGCGACAGGCCATAGTAACGAGCGCGTGGCGGACGCGATTGGAGACCAAGCGCATCGTTTGCTCCATGGCATGGGTGATGTCTATCCGACAGAAAGCAAAGTTGCGCTGGCGCGCGAGCTGTGCGAACTCACTCCCGGCAATGGCGACAAGCGAGTCATCTTTTCCTCAACCGGGGCGGAAGCAGTTGAATCGGCTCTGAAGACGGCGGCGGTCGCCACCGGCAAACCCGGCGTCTTGTGTTTCACGGGAGCCTACCATGGCCTCACCTATGGGGCGCTCTCGGTCACCGACCGGGATCTTTTCCGCGCTCCATTCTCTGGTCAGCTGGGGCATTTCAGCCACCGGGTGGACTTTCCGTATTGTTACCGCTGCCCGCTGGGGCTCCGGTATCCATCATGTAAGGTTGCGTGTCTTGAGTTCGTTCGGAGCGCACTTGAAAGGTTAGGCCCTTCGGAAGTTGGAGCGGTCATCGTTGAACCCATGCAAGGGCGGGGTGGGGAGATTCCAGCGCCGGTCCAGTGGTTGCAAGAGCTCCGGACGTTCTGCGACGAGCAAGGCCTGTTGCTCATCTGCGACGAGATCTTCTCGGGGTTTGGACGTACCGGACGCTGGTTTGCTTGCGAACATGCCGGCGTCGTGCCGGACATCATCTGTGTCGGAAAAGGCCTCTCCTCCGGATTTCCGATCTCCGCCTGCATCGGCAAGGCCGAGATCATGGATCGTTGGCCCGCATCGCAAGGCGAGGCAATACACACAAGCACGTTCCTCGGACATCCTACCGGCTGCGCGGCGGCACTCGCATCGATTGCAGAAATGCAGGAACGCAGGTTGGTTGCGCGAGCAGCAAAACTCGAGGGATCCGTGCGCGAGATGCTCGTCCGGCTACAGAAAGAAAGCAAGGGGAAAATTGGCGATGTGCGCGGGCTTGGGCTCATGTGGGGGCTCGAATGCATAAAGCGCGATGGCTCGCCCGATAAGGATCTTGCGCTCTACGTCCTGCGGGCTGCGATGCAGCGCGGTGTCCTTATATTGACCAGCGGACCTCAATGCAACGTTCTCTCAATAACCCCTCCCCTCGTTATCACGACCGATCAGCTCGCATTTGCGATCGACATCCTTGCCAATGCAATCAAAAAGGCCTGAGCAGTCATCGTTATCCACAACAAACCAAATGCTATCCACAATTTTCTTTCAAAAGCGAACAACCGTTCACTTGCACAATGTGAGTGCATTAAGTATACTGCCACTACACCGACCGCGGTGCCGAGTGAAGTCAGCAACAACGGGTGCCACGTTTCGAAGCGTGGAGAGCTGAAGTCCTCGGAGATGGTACCCCTACCGTTGGGGACCCGGCTCACGCTGGGGGATGGCTCTGGGGATCGCGTCCCAGTTAAGCCCTACAACCGAACCTACTGACTAGAGAGTAAGGATCGGAAGGTACGGCGAAAGCGTCATCGACCTAACAGTCAACGACCGAGCTCCGCTCGGTCGTTACTGTTGTGGGGGTCTGTTATCGCGAATCATCGTTGCGCTGCGAAATTCGTTTGAACGCGGTGCACGTGAACGTGCAATGACTGCGTGCGCTGCTCTTTTCGTCGAATTCGCGGCACGGAACTTGCCGTACCCGCGACAAAACAATCGCACGTGGCGACGATCGAACAAAATCCATCTGGAGAGAACGAATCGCCGCCGGGAGCCGAGCGCTTCGGCGCGCTGGCGTACCGAGAGTACCGACTGCTGTGGATCGGGCTCATCATCTCCAACACCGGGAGTTGGATGGCTACGTTGGCCCAGGGATGGCTCGTGGTGGAATTGGCGCCACGGCCCGCTTTGGCGCCATTTTACCTCGGCATCATCGGCTTCACCCGCGCCATCCCCGCCCTGTTACTGTCCGGAGTGGCCGGCACAATCGCCGACCGAGTTGACCGGCGCCGCCTCCTCATCGTCAGTCAAGTCGTCCTTGGACTCTCCGCCCTGGCGCTGGCCATTTTGGCACAAACGCACCACGTCCAAATTTGGCAGGTCATCCTGCTCGCTGGCTTGTCCGCGTGCGCGCTTACCTTTGACGCACCGACAAGGCAGTCGCTCGTGCCACTTCTCGTTGGCCCGCGCGAGCTGATGAACGCGATCGGACTTAACTCCGCCGCATTTAATGGACCAGGCATCATCGGCCCGGCGATCGGTGGAATTTTGGTGAGTACGGTAGGCGTTAGCGCAACATTCTATCTCAACGCACTTTCGTTCGCCGCGGTTATTTTTGCGCTCTTACTTATGACGCCAAAGCCGCCAGTGCCGGTTGCGCGCCGACTGGGCTTGTGGCAAGAACTCGTCGACGGATTGCGTTACGTGCGCGCACAACCTGCAATTCTTGCGCTCTTTCTGCTCGCGCTGCTTGTTTCAATTGTGGGGCGGCCTTACATACAGCTGCTGCCCGCTTTTGTAAAAGCGACGATTCACGGCGGGCCTGGTACGCTCGGTGTGCTCATGGCGGGATCCGGGGCTGGCGCGTTGGCGGGTTCGATTGCCGTCGCGGTCGTGGGGACCCGCCACCACCGAGGACGGATCGTGACTGCTTGCGCGACGCTCGCGGGATTGGCGCTTTTTGGATTCTCACTGACGAAGACGACCTTGCTCGCAGCCAGCGTGCTCGTCGCGCTCGGGGCAAGCATCAATCTGTTCATGGGCATGACCAACACCTTGTTGCAGCTTTACACCGCCCTCGAAATGCGCGGCCGCGTCATGGCGCTCTACACCATGATCTTTTTGGGCTTCATGCCGCTCGGGTCGTGGCTGCTTGGCTCGGTCGCGACGCTGACGACATTGCCGCTGACGCTTGGGGCTGCCGGCATTCTCGTCGCACTCGCCGGGGTCGTGGTGAGTAGGCTTCCGGGGCCCCGCGACTTAGCGTAAGCCAGCGTGCGTTGGGGCGATTTTCCAATCGCCCCCTACAGAGCGTTCGTTTCGAGGCGGCGCTTTACTGATTGCAGGAAGCGCGACGCAACGGAGCCGTCGAGCACGCGGTGATCGAGGCTCATGCAAAGGTTCATGATCGAGCGGATTGCAATGGCGTCATTGATCACCCAGGGTCGCTTGACCATGGCTTCCATGGTAATGATGGCAGCTTGGGGAGGGTTAATGATCGGGTAGGAGGCGACGCTTCCGAGTGCGCCCGTGTTGTCGACGGTGAACGTGCCGTCGGACATGTCCTCCATGGTGAGCTTGCGACTACGAGCCTTGGCGACCAATTCGGTAATTGCCCGAGCCAGCCCGGAAAGACTGAGACGATCTGCATCGCGGACAACCGGAACGACGAGTCCTTCTTCAATTTCGACTGCGATGCCGATGTTGATATGGCTACGAACGATGATGCGATCGCCTGCCCACGTGGCATTCACCATTGGAAATTCACGCAACGCGCCGCACACAGCGGTGACAACGATCGGCAGCAAGGTCAGATTCACGCCTTCTCGAGCCTTGAAGCTCTCCTTCTCCCGCTCTCGCCACTTCGCGACTTCAGTGACGTCCGCTTCTACCATTGACCAAGCGTGAGGCACCGTCGTCTTGGAAAGCACCATGTGTTCGGCAATCGTCTTGCGCATCTGCGTGACGCGGACCGACGTGTCACCTTCGCCCGCCGGAGCGACTGGAACGGGTTTGGCGGGCGCAGCAACATGAGCCGTAGGTGCGGCGGACACCGTTGCCGCGGTTTGCGCCGCTGGAGCATGTTGTGTCGCCGCGGCACCCGAATGCTCGAGCACATCTTTGGCGGTAACCCGACCGCCGCGTCCGCTGCCGGAGAGCTGACGCAGATCGACTCCATGCTCGCGCGCCAGTTTGCGCACGGCCGGTGAGTAACGATTGTCGTCGGCCTCCCCATCGGATGATATCGAGGATGCCGCGCTGTGGCTTGCTCGAGCGGCGGGTTCGGTCGACGCGGTCGCGGAGACGTCCGGTACGGCTTTTGCTTCCACCCCAGATTCGCTGATCTCACAAACGGGAGCGCCAACGGGAATCGTCGACCCTTCGGCTGCCACAATTTTCGTGAGCGTTCCGGCAAACGGTGATGGGATCTCAGAGGCGACCTTGTCGGTTTCCACTTCTAACAGCGGCTCGTACTTGGCGACGGCTTCGCCCTCTTTCTTGAGCCAGCGTCCGACGGTCCCTTCGGTGACCGTTTCACCCAATTGTGGCATCGTGACGATTGCCAATTCTTACCCTCCTTAAATTGCGACGAGGTCGCGCATCGCCGCGGCGATTTTTCCTGGATTGGGCATGAACGCTTCTTCGTATTCTTTTGCGTAGCCCATCGCTGGGACATCCGGCCCACACACGCGCCGAATAGGAGCATCGAGATCGAAGAACGCTTCCTCGGAGATGATTGCGGAAACCTCGGCGCCGATGCCGCCGAATTTTTGATCCTCGTGGACGATCAGCGCGCGACGAGTCTTCCGAACGCTCTCCAAAATCGCGCTACGATCCATCGGTCGAACGGACCGCAGGTCGATAACCTCGGCTTCTACCCCCTCTTTCGCCAGCGTTTCGGCAGCCTCGACTGCGAAGTGGCGCATGAGGCCATAGGTAATGACGCTGAGGTCCTTACCAGGACGGGCCACGTCCGCCTTGCCGATGGGAACGGTGAAATCGCCCTCCGGTACCTCGCCCTTGATGAGTCGATACGTTCGCTTGTGTTCGAGGAACAATACCGGGTCGTCATCGCGAATCGCGCTCGTCAGCATGCCTTGGGCGTCCGCCGGCGTTGAAGGAACGCATACTTTCAACCCGGGGACGTGATAGAACAGCGCTTCGACGCTCACTGAGTGCGACAGCGCGCCGCGTACGCCGCCGCCATAGGGCGTGCGGATGACGAGCGGGCACGAGTTACCTCCAGCGCTCCGATAACGAATTTTCGCGGCTTCGCCCACGATCTGGTTGTACGCGGGGTAGATGAAATCGGCAAATTGGATTTCGGCAACTGGGCGCATCCCCGCCATCGCAGCCCCAACGGCGATACCCACAATTGAAGCCTCGGCCAGCGGCGTATCGACGACGCGATCTCTGCCGAACTCCTCGAGGAATCCCTTCGTTATGAGGAAGACATTGCCGCGCGGACCAACATCTTCACCCATGATAAAAACGCTTGGATCTCGCGCCATTTCGTTGTGAAGGGCGTCGCGAACACCTTCGAGCACCGTTTTATTGGCCATCAACAACCTTACGAAAGTGGGCCTGAGGCGTACACGTGCGTATACAAATCAGCTTCAGTCGGGGGCGGTTGCGCTTCGGCCCAATCGGTTGCATCATCCACTTCCGCTTGCGCTTTCTTCTTCATTTGAGCAATCGTCTCGTCATCAATAAGGCCGCGGTCCTTGAGCCATCCGGCAAAGCGCGGAATCGGGTCGCGACCCTTGAGCGCCTCGATCTCTTCGGGCGTACGATAGGTTAGCTGATTGTCGTCGCTCGTGTGCGACATGGCCCGATAGACCTTGGCCTCGACGAGCGTCGGGCCTTCGCCATTGCGAGCACGTTCGACCGCTTCGTGCATAACCGAGTAGGTGGCTACGACATCCGTGCCGTCGCAAATGACGCCCGGGAAGCCGTACGCCGCGGCGCGGTCGGCAACGTTGGAAACGGCCATCTGGAGTTTCTGAGGAACCGAGATCGCGAACTCGTTGTTCTCGCACATGAACACGACGGGCACATTGTGGATCCCGGCAAAGTTCATGGCTTCGTGCCACTCGCCTTCGCTCGTGGAACCCTCGCCAAAGGTGATGAGCGTAACGACCGGTTCTTTACGCATCTTAAACGCCAACGCCATGCCAACGCCGTGCGTCACGTGAGCGGCGATGATACTTGAGATGCTTGCGATTTTTCGATCGGGCACGCTGTAGTGATTGGGAAACTGCCTGCCGCTGGAAAAAATGTCATCCTTGCGCGCAAAAAGACACATGAGCTGTTCGCGCGGAGTCACGCCATAAGCTAAGGCAAGCGCGGTGTCGCGATAGTATGGCACGACCCAGTCGGTGCCGCGTTTGAGCGCGTATGCGGCCGCCACTTGTGCCGCTTCGTGCCCCTGGCAAGTTGCGGCAAACGGTATCTTGCCCTGCCGATTGAGGGCGAAGGCGCGATCGTCGCACAGACGTGTGAGAACCATGCGATAGTACATCTCGCGCAAGGTGTCCGCAGAGAGACCTTCCGGCAGTGAGACCCGGACTTTCGGTTCGCTCTTCATGGCCGCTCGTTTGACGCGCTTGCCAGCGACTCTTCCCAGCCGGCCCTCACCAAGCCCATGGCTGCGGGGTTTTGTCGCGACAAGCACGTATTGCGCTCTATGAGACCGCAGATGAGACGGCGCATCGCAGCCGCCGCGATTGCATTGTTGGTCGTTTCGGGCGTTCCTGGGTGCTCGAAACCCATCGACCCGAATAGCAACGTTCCCGCCTACGATCAGCCGCTGGTGTTACTGCTGGCTGCAATCGGTCTCGGCATCGGCATCACCGCGCTGCATCATCACAACGAGAGCCACCCGGGTGGCTCCGCCACACCGGCATTGACCACACCATCCTTCGTGGGTTCGCTGACCAATCAGCCTTTCGATCTCGCGCTCGATCTGAGCGTGGCTGGGTCGGTCGGCGCCCTTGGGACAAACGGTGGCGGCGGCAATTATGGCTTTACGGAGACCGGTTCATCTTCCACAAACGCCGGCTCGTACTCGCTCCCTGCCGGTTATCATCCGGTCGCCGTCGCCATCGATGGCGTTGGGGATGATTGGTTCGACGACAGCGCTGGCAATATCGACAAATGCTCGCCGCCGACGTCGACCTCCGGAGCGTGCACGCCGCTTCTCACTTTTAGCGACGCCCTCGGCAGCGGCGGCGTCCGCGCCATTGTCGCAGATTCCACGCACGTTTTTATCGCGGCAGATAATCGCGGTGGTACGGTCAAGTGGGCGGCGTTCGCGCTTGATGGGACCGGCGGGCTCAACGGATCGTACACCTACTCAGGTTCCGGCATTTATTCGCAAGATGCGGCAGTTGCTGTGTCGGGTACGTCAGCGGCATCCTACGAAGTCTTCCATCAAGATGGCACGTCGTGGATAATCCCGTTGCCTGGTCCGGCGACCAAGAACTCGTTTACCTTCAATCCGTTGCCATTGGCAGCCGCGAATGTGGCTTTCGATGGCGCCTCGCTTTTCTATGGAGCGCTTGGTTCAGCGACGTCGGGCAGCTATCAGATCGGTCGCTGGGTCGGGCCTAATAATTCGCTCAGCAAGCCGCCGGGTGCACTTGTTTCCCGAATTACTATCGCATACAATGGGCAGACGAGCCCCAGGGGAGCGCCATTTGCTGTGCCGGTTCGCGCGCTGCACACCGACGGCTCTTTCATCTATATGCTCGATGCAAGAGGCAGACTCGTGCTGTTTGCCGCTTTCTAAGGAGCGCGCGATCGTGGCACCCAGAGCTCTACGACCAAACGCAACGGTCTTGCTGCTGAACCAATTGCAACGCCTGGCTTCGGCGGACCAGGCGAGCACTGATCTCGCCCGCCTCCTGCTGGCTCCCCTCGCGCGAGAGGATGAGGAGCGCGGCAATAATCTGCTCGCCACGCTGCGTGCATACTATGAGTGCGGCGCGCGTGTCGACTGGACCGCGGATCGCCTCTTTCTCCATCGCAACAGCGTGCGCTATCGGCTCGATCGCGTTCGTTCCTTGCTTGGGATGAACATTGACGAACCCCAAACGATTGCTGCGCTTGTGCTGGCACTCAGGTGCAGCGGTCGCACAGCGGAGCAAGCCGATGCGGGTTAGCGCACGCAACAAACTCCCGGGCATCGTTTCCGATATCCAAACCGATGGTCTCATGGCAAAAGTCAGCGTACGCATCGGCGACAATCATATCGTTGCGTTGATCACCGCGGAATCCGTGGCCGAGTTGGAGCTGCGGGTTGGAGACCACGTGTCGGCCCTCATCAAGTCGACCTCGGTCATGCTCGCCAAGACGTAATCTAACACGCGCGAATGAATTCGCGCGACTACATTTACGCGAATACATTCGTAAGACTACAGTAGAGGAACGTGCGTAGAGCGATCTTCGTGCTGCATAAGTATCTCGGCCTGTTTGTGGGGGTCTATTTTTTCGTTACCTGTGGTACGGGTGCAATTCTGATCTTACTGGAGAATCGCATCGACGGCTTTCTCGACTACCCAGTCGCCCACGTAACGCCTACCGACGAAAAACGCTCTCTCACCTCGATGCTCGCGACAGTACGCAAAGCGTATCCAGGCGCAACGGTGACACATATTCTTGAATCGTGTCAGGTCGGGTGCACCTATGACGCGAGTCTCCAGCAAAAAAATGATGACCGCCTCGACGTTCTCGTCAACCCGTACGACGACGCCATCATCCGCGCGCAGCGTTGGAGCAAGTCGGCGGTGGGCGTGCTCTACGACTTTCACGCCAATCTCTTTGGCGGCGACACAGGCTCCTTCATTAACTCAATTATTGGCCTCATTGCGGTGCTCATGGTCTTAACCGGGCTCTACCTCTGGCCAGGCTGGCGGAGGCTCCTAATCGGGTTCTCGATCAAGTGGGGTTCGGATTCGTGGCGGGTGAACTTCGACATCCACAAGATCACCGGCGTCTTGTGTGTCACGTTTTTTGTCTACATCGTGCTCACCGGCATTGCTACTGTCCTCATCGCGGAGCCAAACACGTCCCAGACTTCCTCGGCAACCACGCAACCGTTGCATCCGCCGATGGAACTTGATACTCTGGTAGCTATCGGCGATCGGGCGCTGCCGGGGAAGATCACGATGATCTACCCACCCGCAACGTCGACGGCACCGGTGCGCATCCGCAAAGTGGTCCCTGGAGACCCAGATCCCTATGGCTGGAGTTTTGTGTCGGTTGACCAGCATTCGGGTGCGGTCGTTGGTCTCGTAGATCGCCGGCGGTGGCCTTTGTGGTGGCGTCTGTATACCTTCTTTTATCCGCTCCACATCGGTTCGCTCGGTGGATATCCGCTTCGCTTCCTCTACGTCGTCCTGGCGATGGCTCCAATCGTGCTCTACTTTACAGGTTTTCTCCAATGGCTCAATCGGGTGAAGCGTGATGAAGCAGTGGCAACCGCGCGATCGATCCGACTCTCGGCGAGTTCAAGCGCGCGTTGAGCTTCGGCTCAGGAGGAAAATCATGAGAAGCATGTACGTCTTTGTAGCGGTGTGCTCGCTGACGGTTATGTTCTCCGGCGCTGCAGTCGATGCCGGCACAACGGGGACGCTCTCGGTAAGGGTCGTCGACCTGCATGTCGTGCCCGTGGCTGGGGCAAAAGTGTCCGTATCATCTCCATCACAGACCGCAACTGGCGTTACGGACGCCCGCGGGTTCTTCGGATTTGTCAACCTCTCGCCTGACACGTATACGGTTGTCGCGTCGAAAGAAGGTTATAGCCCAACCTCGGTTGAGGGTGTCACGATACAGGCCGACCAGAACACGTTTGTTCAGATTCTGCTTCAAGTCCAAGTCACGCTCTTGGGACGGGTCGTGACCACAGCCCAGGCCATCGTCAACAAATCCGTCACCGGCGATCTCTACGCGGTGAACGCAAAAGCCATGAGCCAGTATCAAGGAAGCATGGGCGGTTCCGAAACCCTCAACAGTCAGTTTGGCATTATCTCCTCGCTGCCGGGCGTTGTACGCACGATTGGAACCGGTGGCGGATACTATGGCAACGGGCTGGTGAGCGTCCGTGGCGGCACGCCCGATCAGATCGGATTCGAACTCGAAGGCGTACCACTCAATCGCAGCTTTGACAAGTACAACGGCGGTTCGTTTGCCTCAAATGGGCTCTCGAGCATCGAACTCTACACCGGTGGAGAGCCGGCCGATGCTGGGCACTCGATGTCCGGCTTCGTCAACGGGGTCATACAGCGGGGTTCGTATCCTGGAGGGGCTGATTTCTCGGGATTCGTAGGAGCGCCGGCTTTCAACCATACCGTGCAAGCGGATGTTTATGGCGGCTCGCCAGACCAACGCTTTACGTACTATATTTCCACGCTCGCCATCAACTCTGATGTCCGCTATTCAAATTCGAGCAACCTGGATAATACCTCGATATCGATTCCCGCGAACGATCCGGGTTGTCCAAACGTCAACTTCATCAACTTCTCTTCGCTGAATTGTGCTCAGCCACACGTGATCAATCTCCCGATCTCGCAAGCACCACTTGAAGTGCTAGGCACAACCACCGTTTCGACTCGCAACACAGTGGCCAATCTGCATTTTGCTCTCCACCACGGCGATCTGAGTGACGACCTGCAAGCGCTGTACATGGTCGACTATACGGGCAGTCCGTTTCCCTATTCGGGCGCGACGATCGATCCCCACATAGCGAACGCATCCAACGCGTTCGGTCAGATCGTGTGGCCCTCAGGAGCGCTGTACACCGGCGCATTGGGGCAGCCGTTCAATCCGACAGCTTTCCGGACTTTGACGTGGCCGTCTTCCGGCGGCGGCACGGGTTTGGTTCCATTGTGGTATTACGACGGGCAATCGACGCAGCAATCGATCGAGAAGGTTAGTTATACGCATCTCTTCACTCAGTCATCGTTCTTGCGGTTCTATGTCTATGGGCTTTATTCGCTGTGGGGTTTCGATCAGGCCACCAACACGCTGGTGGGTGGCATCTACTACACCTTGCGCAACAACACGACTGGTGCGACGGCAACCTACCAAAACCAACTGAGCGAGCACAACCTCTTCCGTGCCGACGTCGATTACGAAAAGCAAGTTGGCTTGCGCTACAGCTACTCGCCCGGCGGCGGTGTCCTGTGCGGCAACCTAAGCGCTGGTCAAAGTAGCCTGGCCTCGTGCACACCGGGGGCAACCGTGGCGCAAATTAAGGTGCCGTCGCATTCGTGGAACGATCTGCCCGAAATTGACACCGATGCTGCCCTTTCGGACAAGTGGCAAGCCTCGGATCGGTTGCTCTTTGAGCTTGGCGTGCGCTTTGATCGGTTTCATCAGGGACTTGACTCCCTGACTATCAATGGACCAAACGGGATCGCCGAGCAGTCGCAAAACCAATTTGGAATCTGTCTCGACGGTTTTGCCTATGCAGCTTCCCAGCCATGTCACGGCTACCTAATGGCTGCGGGTGTGCCAGCTGTGCTGCCGGGAGCTGCTAACTGGCAAGACGTGACCGGCTCGCTTGACTTCAACGAGTTTAGCCCGCGCTTCGGATTGACCTATACAGCCGACCCGGCGAATGTCATTCGTCTGTCGGTTGGCCGCTACGTTGAAGCTCCGAACACGTCGTACCAAGAGTACGTGGGCGCGCCGTTTTGGGGCGTCGCGGGCACGGTCAACGCACTGAACAACTACTACAGCGGCTTTGGGTTTTTGGCTGTGCACAACGTTCAACCTGAGGACAGCACGAACTACGATCTTTCCTACGAGCATCAGTTTTCGGGCGGATGGGGTGCAAAAATCTCTCCATTCTACCGCGTCACGCGCAATCAAATTCTCAATGCGCCTGCCAACCCGCTGGCCCCGCAACTTACGACAGGATTTAACTTTGGCGCCGCACGCATTCGAGGTGCGGAATTTCTCATTGGACACACTCGAACCACGCCAAACGGTCTCAACGTGACGCTTGCAGCGACATATAATGATGCAAAGATTCGGTTCGAGCGAAATCTTACCGGGCATAATTTCATTGACGCGGTGAATCGCGCGATTGCGACCTACAATGCCAAGTATGCAACAAACTTCCCGCTGTTCGACCCTAACGGATACTACTCACCTTCGGTCACCGAATCGCCGCAGTTCCTGACGCCCTCGTATGACGTCCGTTGGATCGTCAATCTCGGACTCGATGAGCGCTTCCAAGGCTGGAACCTAACGCCAACCTTCAACTACCAATCGGGGAACCCGTATGGAGATCCGCTGGGATTTCCGGATTCTGGTCCTCAATTGCTGAAGTACGGACCCGACCCGTATACGCATACGTTCGATGGATTCGGATCCTTGGTTGGACCATCGTGGCTTACCATGAATCTAGGCTTGTCGCGAGACTTGGGAGCAAATACAAGAGGGACGGTCCTCGTCACCAATTTGTTCACCATGATCCACAATCATGGTTATCCGTGGGAATTCGCGACGCGCTATCAAGTTTTATCATACGGCGACAATAACTTCTACTACGGCTTCCCCTTCTCGGGCTCGGAATTTCTCGGGGAGAATTATTACCCCTACGCACCGTTCTCGCTGAACCCTGCGACGCAGCTCACCTTCGCGATTACAACCAAGATGTAGTGTCGCGAATTGTAAGGGGCGATTTGCCAATCGCCCCCTACATTACCGTTTGGACTTGGATTCGAGGCGGTCGATGCGATCCAACAACCCCTTATTGCTCTCGCGCAGCGATTCAATCTCTCCCCGCAACTGTTTCAGCTCGGTGGGCTTCTCTTGGTATTCGGCGATCTCACGCGCTGCGTTGGTCGCGGCGCCCTTAAGCCGGCCTTCGACGTCTTGTGACGCAATGCGCTCCAGAGTTGGAATTGCCGCCACGTCGTGCAGCTCCACCAGCGCGCCAATGGCGGACAGGCGAGCGTAGAAGTTCTTGTCGTCGAGCAAGTCCATCAAGCGAGACCGCACCTTGCGGTTGCCCTGCCCTAGCTTGCCGAGCGCCGAAATCGCCGCTTCACGCGCGTAGGCCGGCTTGCCGTATTCTGTCCACTCGAGCAGCACGGGGATGGCACGATCGTCGCCAAGTTCGGCCAGCCCTTGCATGGCACCGCTGCGAACGACTTCGTTGAATGACTTTTTCTCCAGGGCCTTCGTCAAAAGCGAATAGGCCTTCTTCGATCGCGTCTTGCCTATCGCGAGCGCAGCCTCAGCTTCAACAAAGTACGAAGCGTCGCGCGCAAGCAGCGGTGCGATTGCTTCGCACGCATCGTCGCCTCGAAACTCACCGAGCGCACGCGCTACTGCTCTGCGCGCCTTAGGGTGGTCCGCTTTCCTCGCCCGGACGAGCGCCGTAAACGCTCGCTCGCTGCGAATGCTCCCCAGTGCCGCTGCGGCTTGCGCCTTCACGCCCCAAAACGAGCGGCCAGCCAACAGCCGGTCTAAGGCGTCAACAACATCTGGCGATGGATCTTTTGCCAGCGCACGAATTGCGTCCACCCGCGCACACAAATTCTTGTCGGTCAAACTTTGGCGAATGAGCATCTCAAAGGGCACGCGCAACTCGACGGTCTTGAGCACGTCGCCGTCAGGATCGAAGCAAAAAATCTCCGGACGCTTGGGGAGAACGAAGTTAAACGTTTGCTCGCGCTGCTCCAGCTCGATCTTGAAGCGTTGCTCGGATTTGCCGGGCCCAAACGCCACCGTCATGGGAAGCGTGAAGACGGGCGTGCCGTCCTCTGGGTCTTGCGTTTGTTCCACACGTACCACGGCGGACTTCGTTTTTTCATCCCATGTGTAGTGAACGCGAAACGACGGATGGCCGCCGTGGAACACCCACTGATCGAAGAACGGGAGCATGTTGTTGCCGGACACTGTCTCAATGGAGCGAATGAAGTCGATAGTCTCCACATTGCCCAGCTTGTGCTCCGACACATACTGGTAAATCGTTTGCCACCATAACTGGTCGCCCAGTGTCCGTCGAATGAGATGCAGCACGCACGCAGCCTTTTCGTACAGATGCCGGTCGAACAGATCGATTGGCTCGCTGTACACGTTGGTGACGATCGGACGCCGGTATTTCTTACGATCCTCTTCAAAGTAGCGCTGCGCGAGCATGAGCCGGTAGTAGTCAAACTCGTCTTCGCCTTGGTCGAATTCGCGAAAGAGTGCCTCGAAGTAGGTTGCGAAGCCTTCGTTGAGCCAAGCGTGCGACCAATCTTTGCAGGTCAAGAGATCGCCGAACCACTGGTGGGCAAGTTCGTGCGCCACAAGGGCATCGCTCGAGAAATCGAGGTGCGCGCGCGCATCGTGCAGCGTCGTGTCGGTCTGCGTCGTCGCGCTGGTGTTTTCCATGCCGCCAAAAATAAAGTCGGTGACCGCGATCTGCGCGTATTTTGCATAGGGATATGGCACCCCGATGCGATCCGAATAGAACTTCACCATCTTTGGCGTTTTGCCGAAGGAGCGCTCGCCATCTGCTTCGCGGCCGGGGACGACGTAATAGGAGACCGGAAGATCCCCGAGCATCTCGGTCTCGCCGGAAAATTCACCTGCCACACACGAGACCAAATAGGTCACGTGCGGCGTGTCCATTTTCCAGTGATAGGTCTTGGTTTTTGCCTTCGTATCGCTCACGGTCGAAACCAGCGCTCCGTTGCTCAGCACAAAAAAGTTGGCCGGCACAGTCGCGATGATCTCCGTTGTTGCTTTGGCGTTCGGATAGTCGATGCACGGGAACCAGTAGTGAGCGTCTTGATCTTGTCCTTGGGTCCACACCTGAACCGGTTTGCGCGGATAGCCCTTGTCAGGGGAAATGAAATAAATGCCCTGGGTTGGCTGTCGGGCCTCGTAATCCACGATCACCGTGCTCGACTTCCCGGGCTGCAGCGTCTGGTCGAGCTCGATCTCGAGCTTGCCACCGGCGAGCACGAAGGACAGCTTCTTGCCGGAAGCGCTGCGTGCAGCCTTGATATGCAGGTGGTCGGCATCCATCTCGAGTGAATCCAGCGATTTGCCGACCGCACGGAACGTCGTGCGGCAGCTGCCAACAAGCACGTGGTTTTTGAAATCAAAGGATATTGTCAGCGCAATATGTTCGATCGCCGCGGGTCGATCCGGCGCGTAGCGCGGTTTGGTACCCGGTAGAGCAAAGGGACGGCGGCCGATGGAGTTGCCTGCAACGTCTGCGCGACGGCAATACGCTTCGTTCATCAATTTTCCTTAGGTTAAAGAATGCTTGAGCGGACCTCAAGGTCCGCTGCTTTGAATCGATGAGAGCAGTTTAGCCAGCCATGCCCGAGAATCCATCTCGAAGTGTGGCTGGCTGCGATTTTTCTCGCGATTTATTTTCGCCGCGGCCGCCATCTCTTTGCGTTCGGCCGTGACGATTTGCACGACCTTTGGCGGCGCAAACTCGAAATGATCGTGCTCTGCCGTGTAGTAACCGAGGCCTTGGGTGGCGGTGCGCAGTTCGGTCAAGTATCGCGGCATTTCCGATTGCGGCACGAGTGCTTTGACGACGTCGGCACCTCGACGCTCTTCGCTCGGACCGTAGTTGAGAATCTGGCCGCGGTGACCGCTGATTTGTTGCAGCACCGTGCTCGTATACGAGGTTGGCACGGTGATTTCAACTCGTTGAATTGGCTCGAGCAGAACAGGATGGCATTTCGGCATGCCCTCGCGCATGGCGAGCGAAGCTGCAAGTTTGAAGGACATCTCATTCGAGTCGACGCTGTGGTACGAACCGTCGTAAAGCGTCACCTTAAGGTCCACCACCGGAAAGCCTCCCAACGGCCCGCGTTCGAGCGCTTCCCGCACGCCCTTTTCGACGCCCGGAAAAAACTGCTTCGGTACGGAACCGCCGACGACGCGCTCGTCGAATTTGAAACCGGAACCGCGAGGCAACGGTTCGATCTCAATGTGGACGTCGCCAAACATGCCGTGGCCTCCGGTTTGATGCTTGTATCGGCCTTGCTGTTGCGTCTTGCCCGTAATCGTTTCGCGATACGGCACCTGAGGCAGCTGCGTGTCAAGCTTCACGCTGTATTTGCGCTGCAAGCGTTCCACAGTGACGGCGAGGTGCATTTCGCCATAACCGCGCAGCACAAGCTCGTCGGTAAACTCAGCGCGCTCGACGACCAGGGTCGGATCTTCTTCGCGCATGCGCACGAGCAATTGTGAGAGCTTTGCTTCGTCCGATCGGTCGTGGGGGCGCAGTGCCAACGAAAAGGCTGCCTTCGGCAATTTGCGCTTGGGCATGATCGTCTTGTTAGCGTTGGAACATAGCGTGTCGCCGGTGACGGTCGTGTCGAGCCTTGCTATCGCTGCAATGCTACCGGGACCGAGGTTACTCGCGGTCGTCTGCGCCTTGCCGAGCAGCGCGTAGAGACCGCCGGGACGCTCCTTGACGTCGCGATTGACGTTGACAAGTGCTGTGTCCGGATTCAGCGTTCCCGAAAAAACTCTGACGATTGAAAGCTTGCCGCTTTGTGGGTGGACGATCGTCTTGCAGACTTGGGCGACAACCGGTCCGTTTGGATTCGGTTCGACAACTTTGCCGGCTTCGTCGTTGCGCCGCACTTGTGTGCCGTCGGGAAACTGCCGGATGATAAGGTCGAGCAGCTCGGCCACGCCCCAGCCGCGGATGCCGCTGGTAACGAGCACGGGTACGATCTTATCGGCACTGACATCGGTTGTGAGATCCTGCTCGACCTCTTCGAGCGGCGGCTCCGTGCCCTCTAAAATCTCTTCCATGAGGTGGTCGTCGAAATCGGCGAGCGCTTCGAGCAGCTGCTCGTGGTTCTTGTCGGCAAAATGTTCGGGCAAGGTGGTCGGGCTGGCCACGCCGTCCGAATACTTGTACGCTTTCATTCTCACCACGTCGACGAACCCTGAGAGATTCTCGCCTTGGCCAATCGGCGCTTGCTCGGCCACCACGTGGTTGCCGAAGCGCTGGCGCAGCGCCGTGTACGTGCCAACGAAATCTGCACCGGGCCGGTCGAGCCGATTGATAACGAAGCAATGCGCCAAGGAGAGCGATTCGACATAGTCGACGATCATTTCGACTTGCGGCAAACGATTGGGGTCGGCCTCGACCACGATGATGACGGCGTCCGCGCCGGCGAGTGCAAACTTGGTCTCTTCAAGAAAATCGACTGCTCCCGGGCAGTCGATGATGTTGACTGACACTCCCCCGCTTCGCAGATGAGCGAAACCTGGCGTGACCGACATTTGGTGGGCGTGTGATTCGGGATCGTGGTCTGTCGTCGCGGTGCCGTCGACGACCGAGCCTTTGCGAGGAATCGCTTGCGTGTGAGCGAGGAGTGCCTCGACGAGCGTGGTCTTGCCGCTGTGGTGCGGTCCGACAAAAGCGACATTCCTGATGCCTTGGGCTTGCGCTGCAGCCATCATGACCTCCGCATCGTTGAGAAAAGGGACTGGCCTTTTCGACGCGGGCAGGAGCTTGCCTCTCGCCATGCGGCGCGCCGCGCGGGGGGTAGCCGCAGGAGGCGGCGCGAAAAAACGTCGTCCGATGAACGCCCAGGCGACGCTGAACGTCAACGAGACGTTCGTTTCCATTCAAGGCGAAGGCGACCTGATCGGCGCGCCTGCGCTTTTTATTCGACTCGACGGCTGTCCACTGCGCTGCTCGTGGTGCGATACGCCGTACGCGTTGGCTGGTGACTCCGGGCGGCTCACGGACGTTGACGACTTGGCTGCGCTCGCGCGAAATCACAAGCGCATCGTTATTACGGGCGGTGAACCGCTCGCCCAAGACATCAAGCCGCTGGTGACAGCATTGCGCGATGCTCACGTGACGGTCGAAACCAGCGGCACGATCTTTGCCGACCTGCCGGATGTGGCACTCTTCTCGATTAGCCCAAAGGTGGGTTCGTCGGGCTACACGCCCAAACTGATCGTGCTCCGCAAGTTTTGCGCCAGTGCCGCCGGCCGCATGCAGCTAAAATTCGTCATCGCGGACGGACGGGATTTGGCGCAGGCACGTGCGCTGCTCCTTGCTTTACGCGCTGATCTGCCACCGCAGACGCCTATCATCTTGCAACCCGAAAGCGGGCAGGCCAGCAAGGACAACTCCTATCTGTCGTTTTTGCGCTGGCTCACCGAGGCCGTTCTTGCGGACGAGACGTGGAGCGACTTCAATGTCCGGGTGCTTCCGCAGTTGCATTACTTGCTTTGGCAGGGAGAACCGGGCCGATGATATCCGTGTCGCTCACCTGTCACTTCGATGCGGCTCATCAACTCGCATTGCCCTACGATTCGCCGTGCAACCGAAGACATGGACACCGTTATGCGGTCGAAATTACCGCCTCGTCAGAAAAGCTCGAACATGGTATGGTCGTCGACTTCAACACGCTGAGCAAGGTCGTTGACGAATTTGACCACTGCGATCTCAACGAACGACCGGAGTTTTCCGTCACCGGTTTGGCGACGACCGCTGAAAATATTGCCTTTGTGCTAGCGCAAAAACTCGAACACGCGGTTGGCCCACGCGTGGCAATTGAGGAGGTAACGGTGCGCGAAACGCCGCACTCGCTCGCCCGTTGGAAGCGAGGCTAGCGCGCGCCGGTGTCGATCTCGATGTCGAGCTTGTCCGCTGCTATCTCAGCGAACGCCGTCGTCACCGCTTTCTCTGGATTGGCTCCTTCAACCGCCGGCTCGTCTCGGTTGACCAGTTGCTGGGCGCGGACGCGTGCCGCGTTGACGAGCAGGTACTTATTGCCCACGCGCTCCAAAAGCTGATCGATATCGCCAAATGATTTTGGTGTTTTTGTATCTTTCATCAGACCAGACTCGTTCGACTAACAGCCTTGGGCGCCTGCCCGCGTTGTGCGATGCATGGGTGATGGCGGTGACTATTCTTGCAGCAACATCTCCAGAGTCCCGCGCATGGCGACAAGGCCATCTTGGTTGGTCGCGATCCCTTCGAACAAAATAATCATACCACCGAGCGATTCCTTCTGATATGTGTCGGTAACGCGCCAACGCAACTCGAGGCTGTCTCCCTCGCGAACCGCGGCGGTGAATCGAAAAGAACATCCAAGACCGATGGCCGCGCCTCGCTCGGCAAGCCAGGACGCTGCCATGCCAAGCATGAGAGAAATCGTCTGCTCGGCTGAAGCAATGCGCTTGCCGAAGCGCGACCGCGCACCCGATGCTTGATCGTGATGCACGGGGTTGTGGTCCCCTGCTCTGTGCGCGAAATCGCCGAGGTCAGCGGCATCGTATCGATGATGCTGCGAGAAGGTGTCGCCCGGGGAAACGCGTTGTGCCAATGGTAGCGCCATAGTGATTCATTATTATAGAAGGTGCAACCAGCGGTCCTTTAAAGCTCAAAAAGGACGGCCTGGGCCATCCTTTTGATTTCTTGTGCGCCGCGCTACCTATGCGGCTTTGTGCAGGCCGATGGCGCGAAGCGCCTCTGAACCACTGCGAAAGATGACAACCGAGGACGGAAGATTGGCGTGCGCGAGAACGTCTGCAAGCCAGCTATCCTTGGCGACAAAGGCCACATGCAGGGAGGGTCGCTCTGCAATCAACTTGGCAACCGTGCCTGTCAGTTTGCCGACGCCAATTTCATCCACGCTGGCCAAATCTTCGAGATCGATAATGAGATCGCTGCCATCAAGGTGCGCGGCATGAGAGAGCGCTGTCTGCACTGTGGGCGCCGCTGCGAAATCCAATTGCCCTTCAATCTTGAAGAGATTCCATTTCGTCGTGGCGGGTAATGTTTGTAAAATCATTGTGTCACCTAGGTCACGTTATCGGCGTTCCCGCGCCACTTTACACCTGTGGGTCAGAAATTTTACAAATACTCATCTAGTTTTTATAAACGCCACATGTTGGGTTAGCGCGGGCGTTGCATCGCAAGACGTGCTCCTGTCCCGTTGCGCTTACGTTGGCCTCGCGGCGTGGCCCAAGGAAGGGGCGACGCCGTCAAGGCCGTGAAGGGCGCTGCATGGACGTTGTCTGTATCATTGGTGACCGCGTATATCACGCTCCAGGTAGTCCCTGTCAGCGGGAACTTGATAGCCGGGGCCAGCTGCTCAACCTCACGGAAGCGCAGGCACACGAAGTGGGCATGGAACCCTGTGGGTTCTGCATGGCTCCTCATTCCAGCGAGGACCCTACGCCAAAAAGGGGCTAAGCGCTGCGCGCAGTTCCACAGGCAGCGGCCGCTTGTCAAACGACGTTCGATCGATGCAGACGAGCACGATCTCAAAATCTGCGATCCGAGTCTTTGCGTGATTGTCGATCGTGAATCCAAGCGCGACCGACGTTGTGCCAAGCGACTTGACGAACGCGGCGACCGTTAACTTTTCATCCAATCGTGCCGGGGCGTGAAAATCGCCAGAAAAGTGCACGCGCGGCAGCCAGCAGTCAAACGTATCGAAGACTTTTGCATACGGCATGCCAGCGGCTCGAAAGAGTTCGGTCTCCGCAACTTCAACGAAGCGTACGAAAGCACCGTAGCAGACGATGCCGGCGGCATCAACATCACTCCAACGGACGTATTCTTGAATCTCAAAAGGCTTGCTCATGGGGCGATTTGCCAATCGCCCCCTACACGCGCTCGAAGCGAGCGGTGAAGTGGCGCAGCGGCGGCGATTGCCAAATCATTTTGAGACCGCGCACCTTGGTTCGGTCCTTGTACACTTCGGCCATCACCTCAACGACGTAGTCGACGTGACTTTGCGTGTACACTCGGCGCGGAATCGCAAGTCGAACGAGCTCCATCGCGGCGGGCGTTTCAGCACCCGTCTTCGGATCTTTCGTGCCGAACATGACGGTTCCGATCTCCACGGCGCGAATGCCACCCGCCAGATAGAGTTCGCACAGCAGCGCTTGGCCTGGATATTGAAGCGGCGGAACCTGCGGCAAGAGCGCGGCTGCATCGACATAAATTGCATGCCCGCCGGGTGGCTGCACGATCGGGTACCCGATCTCGGTAAGGTGCTTGCCAAGGTAAGCGGTCGAGCTAATGCGGTACCGCAGGTAGTCGTGGTCGACGACCTCTTTGAGGCCGATGGCGATGGCCTCGAGATCGCGACCCGCGAGCCCGCCATACGTTGGAAATCCTTCGGTCAAAATGAGAAGCGTTGCCTCTTGCTTGGCGAGCGATTCGTCGTTGGTCGCAAGAAAACCACCGATATTGACCAGTCCGTCCTTCTTGGCTGACATGGTTGCTCCGTCGGCATACGAGAAGAGCTCGCGGGCGATGTCGACGACCGCTTTGCTTTCGTAGCCTTGTTCGCGCTCGCGGATGAACCAGCAATTTTCGGCGAAGCGGCATGCGTCGATGTACAGCGGCAAGCGATGCTCCTTGCACACGTCGCGCACCGCCTTGACGTTCTCCATCGAGACGGGCTGACCGCCACCGGAGTTGTTCGTGACCGTGAGCATGACGAGCGGAATCTTCTCCCTCCCGACCTCCTCAATGAGCGCGCGCAATCCCGCCACGTCCATGTTGCCTTTGAACGGATGCATCGAGGCCGGTTGACGACCTTGGGGTATGGGGAGGTCGACGGCGACCGCACCAACGTGCTCGATATTCGCGCGCGTGGTATCAAAGTGGGTATTGTTGGGAACAACGTCGCCTGGCTTGCAGACCGTAGAGAAAAGAATGCGTTCGGCCGCGCGTCCTTGGTGAACCGGCAGCACGTATCGGAAGCCGAAGAGGTCGTGCACCGCATCGAAGAAGCGATAGTACGAGCGTGCTCCCGCGTACGATTCGTCGCCGCGCATCATGCCGGCCCACTGCTCGGCGCTCATCGCTCCCGTGCCGCTGTCGGTGAGGAGATCGATGATGACGTCTTCGGCTCTCAGCAGAAATGGATTGTTACCGGCCGCCTCAAGGAGCCGCTCGCGCTGGGCGCGCGTGGTCATCCGAATCGGCTCGACAACTTTAATACGAAAGGGTTCGATGATGGTATGAAATGACATACGACCCCCGTGATTGCTGCTCGGCGGTTCGCGCCGCGGTGGTGTCTCGCCTATGAGCTTGGGCCCAAGGAGATTCCAAAAACCGAACCTAAGGGGGGCAGCGTGCTTGCTCAGTCAGTCTTTCTCAACGTCTGCCCGAAATGCGCTTCACCAAACTTGGAGCGCCGCAAGTACTGGTATCCAACCTTAGGCTATGGCGATCAAGAATTGAACTGCCGGCTGTGTGGACTGTGCCTGTGGCCGCGCTTCGACGAATCGCCACGCCGCGCGTACTATCGATGGTTGATGAATCGGCTCCGGTTTTAACGCGCGATTAGGAGCCGGTGCCCTTGTAGTGATTGAGGCCCGCGCGCCAAAAAAGATACGCGCCACCAAACCAGAGAGCGCCGATTGCCGGCGTAAACCAGCCAAGAGCCGGATTGATCGAATAACCGACTTCTGACGTCTTGTGCAAGAGCGTCGTCGCCGGAAAATAGTTCATGAACGCGAACGGAAAGACGTACCCGAGCATGATGCGCACGGCGCGATTGTAAATCGAGAGCGGATAACGCGTGAAATCGTTCTCGAGCGACATGACGACCCAACGCAGCGTATCGAGACGGATCACCCAAAAAGACAGCGTTGCGACGGCAAGCTGGACCGCAAAATCGATAAGCGCGCCGCCCGCGAAAGCCAGCACCAGCAAGATGGTGGAAGCGATCGTCCATTGTAAATGCACGACGCCTTGAGCGAATGCAAAGAAGACCAAAGCGATCGCGAGTTCATCCGGCCAGATTTGGCCCGGCTGAGACAGCACTTGAAAGAGCGGATCCAACGGACGCACCAAGAAACGATCGAAGCCGCCTTCTTGCACGTGCGTCGGCACTTCGCCGATCGTAAAAAAAAACGTATTGTTGAGCGTGTGCGCAACCATGTACAGGGCATAGAGGAAGAATACTTCTTTCCAGTTCCAACCGTTCATAGATGGGAAACGCGACATCATGATCCAGATCGTTCCGACCGCGATCCCGTGATAGACGATCGTGAAGAACAGCCAGATAAAGAAGTTCGCTTTGTACTCGAGAAGCGTGAGGGTGTTGAGCCGCCAGAATTGACGGTACGTCGCCAGGTAGCGGCTAGCCACCTTGGATCACCACACGGCGCTCGCCCACTCGCCACAATCCGAATGCGATGACGCCAAAGACGATCGCCCAGACAACTTGGAATCCCAACATGGCGAGGATCTGCGTTCCGGCCACTTTGCCGATGTAGATGGACAGTGGCGCATTGTAGATTGCCGCGAACGGTGACGCGAACGCAAGTTGCTGCAAAATGCCCGGTGGGAAAAAGTACAGCGGGACGAGCGACCCCGACAACAGCGACGAGACAAACTGCACCATGAGTTGCACGCCGAAAATTTCCATGGTCCAAAACGTGATGGTCGCCATCATAAGATCGAGGAAAAAGTTGACCACAAATCCGAGCACCACGGCAATGAGGAAGGCGACGGCTGCCCCAAACGACGGCGGAGGAGAAAGACGAACGAGCAAGAGTGACAGCAACAGCGCTGGGACGATTTGCAGCGAGGCGAACAAGGTCTGACCGACGGTATCAGCCAGCACGTAGAACGGCACGGAGATCGGCCGCATCAGGTCGATCGCGATCGACCCTTCGCGAATTTTCTCGCGGATGATATAGGCACCGTTGACGCCGTAGATGAGATCGAGCAGCAACGCCAGCGTGGCATAGGTGATCATGGCGGGCAACGAGATGCCCGCCTGCGCGCCGTTGTTACGGTATAATGCCGTCCACAGCGTGGAGAGCAAGAACACGCGCAGCAAGACCGACCCTATGTGCGTAAAGACTTGGGGGCGATACGTGCCCTCACGAGAAAATGCGCGTTTCGCAAATTCGAGGTAGGCGGCAATCGCCAACTAGGCGTGGCCTCGGAATTTTATCTTGATGACGGGACTCACGTAGCGCATGACGACTTTGCTTGGCGCGGTACCGGTGGTTGTGGCGCCGCCGATAACCCACACCACATTCCCAAGCGTCACCTGTGCCATGCCGTGTCGCGGGCTTGGCAGCCATGGTCCATCAAGCCAGCCACCGATTTGCGGCTCGGAGATCTCCATAGTCTGCGTCGCTTGGTCCTGACGGAGGTCATCGCCGCCCACCGCAACGAGTCGACTGTTGACCACGCTCAATCCAAAATCCGATCGTGGTTGGTGCAGATAGGAGCATGCCATCCAGCGATCCACAGCGGGATCGAACGCATCGCAGTTGCTCAAGTTGCGCTCTTGGTCGTCTCGACCGCCGACGACGACGATCAACCCATCGAGCACGGTCGACGCAAGGCCTTCCCGCTCGTTGGCGAGGGCATAGGGCACGACGCTCCACTTTTCCGTCGTCGTATCGAAGATCTCCATGCTGGTTGCATCGTTGCCATGGGATACCGCGCCGCCAATGAGATAGAGTTTGTCGTCGGCAGCCTGCATGGTTGCGCCATATCGCGGAATGGGCATGGATGGCAACTCAACCCAAACGTCGTTGCCGACATCGTAACGCCAGAATTTGTTCGAGACCAGATTTTCGATCCGCCCACCCGCGACATACACGTAGCCTCCCGATGCGGCCGCGGCGGCGTGATCCACGGGTTCGGGAATGGGCGCTCCGTACGTCCACGCGCCGAGCCGAACCCCGGCGCGCATGACATCGCTGCCGGGCTCCTCTTGCGCGATTTCCGGCTCCCACACAAGCGTCGTGTCCATTTGGTCGTCGTGAGGGCCATAGCCGCCGATCAGGTAAATGCGTCCAGCGAGTACGGTTGCCGCTGCGTCTTGGCGTGGAGAGGGCAAGTCCGGTCCGTGCGCCCAGGTTCCGCGGTTGAGATCCGCACGAAGTTCGAAAGCCTCGGAAGGTGGCGAGGCCGCCGATGCTTGCGCATTGATTGCGCTTCTCGTCAAGCAGACGAGGGCGAAGCCCACGAGGGTAGCGAGCGCAATCCGGCGGTACGTGGCCCTCACGTCAGCACTCCTGCAATGCTCGGTTCGATGTCCAGTCCCTTGAGGTAGATTTCGCGAATGATCGATTCCAATGCCGGTTCGGAAATCGTGACGTCTTTGAGCTCGTATTGCTTGGCCAGCGCCACGATGATCGCGTCAGCACCAACGCGCTCGCGGTCGAATTCAAAGGAAATGCGATTGCCTTCTTGGGCAACAAGGCGGACGCCCGGGATCTCGATGTCGCATTCTTTGCAATACCCTTCAATGAAGGCCACGAGGATGCGGTTGCGGCCGTAGCGCCGCTTGATTGCCTCGATGCTGCCGTCGTACAGTTTCTGCCCGTGATCGATGATAATGATCCGGCTGCACAGTTTCTCGACATCGTTGAGATCGTGCGTCGTCAGGATGAAGGTGGTGCCGCGTTCGCGATTCGTTCGTCCTATAAACTCGCGAATGGCTTCCTTGGCGACGACGTCAAGACCGATGGTTGGTTCGTCGAGAAAAACGACGGGCGGGTTATGCAGCATGGCGGCAGCAAAATCGCCCCGCATTCGCTGCCCGAGGCTGAGCTGGCGAACCGGTGTCCGAATGAACTCCTCGAGCCCGAGCAGGGTGCTGAACTCGCGCATGTTGCGCTCGTACACATCCGGTGGGATGCCGTAAATCGCCCGCAGCAGCTCGAACGACTCGCGCAGCGGCAAGTCCCAATACAACTGCGTCCGCTGCCCAAAGACCACGCCGATTTGACGCCCGTTGGCGGTGCGATGCAACCACGGCACGATGCCATTGACCACGCAATCGCCGCTCGTCGGCACGAGGATGCCGGTCAGCATCTTGATCGTCGTTGATTTGCCTGCGCCGTTAGGCCCGATGTACCCCACGAGCTCGCCGGCCTCGAGTTCGAAGGAAACGTCGCGCACCGCAACCTTGTCATCGTATTCGCGCGAAAAGAGCGAGGTGAGGGTGCCGATGACGCCATCTTTGCGGCGCCGGGTTCGAAATGTTTTTGTCAGGTGATTGGCGCGAATTATCATGCGTTGCCTAGGGGTGGGATGCGGCCCTGGACGCGAATGCTTGCGCGTGACCGCAACGCCTTCCTTGGGAAGCCAATCGGACGGCGAGATTACGTACCTCTTCGTGTACGGCGGGCTGATGCGCGGCTTCGATTTGCATCACTACTTGGCGAGCAGCACATTCATCGATACCGGCTGGACGGAGGGCTCGCTCGTGGAGGTAGGGCGCTATCCGGGTTTGATCGCTGGCCCTGGGAAGGTCAAAGGCGAGGTCTATGCACTCGTGGACCCGCCAGCGCATCTCGAGGCGCTCGACGAGCTCGAGGACTTCGACCCAACGAATCCCCTGGCGAGCACGTACCTGCGGACCATCTGCGAGGTGCATCTGGCGAACGGTTCACTCGCGCGCGCGTGGGTCTATACGTATAATCGGGGCGACGCTGGCCGTCTCGCGGTGATCGAAAGCGGCGACTGGCACCAAAAGTGAGCCCTTATGTTTCTCCGGGTTCCACCGGACCCGTGATCAAGCGCGAACCTCGACTGAACGTTACGTATAAGAATCCCCATTCGATAAAAACAAGCAGCCGGCTCTGAAATTCGACCAAATTCATCAAGTGAATGAAGAGCCAGAGGAACCATGCGGGCAATCCCCAGACATGAATGCCGAACACATTTCCCACGGCGGCGGCGCGACCGATGACCGCCATGTCGCCGCGATTGAAATAGCGAAATGGTGGAACGGTCTGCATTCCGCGCAGGCGCGTGCGGATAACTTTGGCGACGTAGGTACCTTCTTGAATCGCGACCGGGGCGAGGCCGGGCAGCGGTTTGCCTTCGGGTCCCGATGCCGAAGCGAGATCGCCGATGACGAAGATATTCGGAAAATCTGGCACCGTTAGATCCGCGTTGACTTGGATGCGACCCGCTCGGTCGGTCGGCGCCTGCGTCCGCTCCGCGACCCGTTCGCCGAATGCCGTGGGCGCGATGCCCCCTGCCCAAAGAACGGTCCTGGTTGGCAACCGAGTCGATCCCTGATCGGTTGAAAAGGTGACGGAGTCGGCATCGATGTTTTGAACGCGAGCGCCGGTGAGCACTTCCACACCCAGCCGCTCGATTAAGGTGCGCGCGTGGCGCGAAAGATCCTCAGGATACACCGGCAAGACGCGGGGCGCTGCTTCGATAAGCACGATGCGAGCATTTTGCGGGTGAATGGACCGAAAGTCATGGCGCAGCGTTTCCCGAGCGATTTCCGCCAGAGCTCCGGCCATTTCGAGCCCCGTTGGTCCGGCCCCGACGATGACGAACGTGAGCCAGGCGCGGATTTGGTTTGCGTCGGAGGATCGCTCGGCTGCTTCGAACGCGTAAAAGATCTTGCGTCGAATGGCTGTGCCTTCTTCGACCGACTTTGGGCACTGCGCCCACTCGCGCCACTCGTCGTGTCCGTAGTATGAGGTGTCCGCCCCGGTCGCAACAACGAGCGTGTCGAAGTCGATGCTTGCACCGTCTTTGAGCGTAACGCGCCGCAATTTTGGATCGAGGTCATCGGCTTCTCCCAGCAAGACGCGCACGTTCTCTTGCTTACTGAGGATCGAGCGCAGCGGCGAAGCAATTTCGCCTGACGATAACGATCCCGTCGCGACCTGGTACATGAGTGGTTGGAAGAGATGAAAGTTCCGGCGATCTAGGAGCGTGATGTCCAGCGAGGCCGATTTCAAATGTTGAGCTGCGCTCAGCCCTCCGAAGCCCCCGCCTATGATGAGGACCTTAGGAGGCGTCATCACTCGCCGTCATAGTAGTCCAGCGCCGGCGCGGCTCTGACCATGAGCCTATCTCGGGTCGTCACCAAGACTTTGTTTGAATCCGGATAGTAGGCGACGGAACCAAGACCTTCCATGCCCAGCATGAACACTCGACACGGCTTGTTGCTTCGATTGATCAGCTGGTGCGCACCGACGTCACCCGGTGGAAAGGCGATCACGTCGCCCTCCCGGCACGTTATTTCGCCGCGCAGCGTGCGGACAGTTGCCTCGCCCTCCCAGACGATGAATAATTCCTCTTCGTGCTCCTCAGTGTGCAAGGGGCAGAAAATCTTGCCTGGCGGCAAAGTGGTGATTTGATAGCCAAGTTTGCGTGCCCCGATCAGCAACCCGAGCTCGTGAAAAATGCCTTCGTATTTGCCGCCAGCCTCTGAAAAGTTCTCGCCAGGGGCTTCGTCGATGTTGATCCGATTGACGTACACGTCTGTGCGCGACTGCAGGCATCTGCCGATGATGTCGTCTGCGCTGCCAAAGAGGCACGCCCCATCGCCGACCAACAGCGTCTTCAGACGCAGTGCCCAGACTTGGCGTAAGGATAAGACTGCCGTGATGGGATCGAGGAGCTTTTCATCCGGAGGCAAACGCAGCGAACCTGCTGGATCTCCCCACACAGCGTCGCCCACGATCGCAGCTTTTTCCTTCGGAAGCGAGAGCGCGATTTCTCCTGGCGTCTTTCCACCCTCGAGCGCGATCACGACAATGCCACGGGCGAGCTCTTCATCCCCCTTGAGCATCCGGTCCACCGGACCGCTCAGCAATGTTGCTTCGTTCTCGCCGGCCATGATTTTTGCGCCGAAGGTGGTTGCGAGCTCGCGCGCTTTGCGTTCGTGATCGCGATTGGTGATGACGACGGTTTGCACTCCGCCCCGCTCGCGCATGAAGGCGACATCCTCCTCACTTGCGACCAGCGGATCGACGACGATATTGCCATCCGAGCGGCGCAGAAAAAACGAATTGAAGAACATGTTGCGATCGGCTTGCCAAACCGACCACATGGCTGCGCCTTCAAGAGCAAGAGCCTGCATTGGTGCGATCCTCCGGCGCGCGCGAATGAATTCGCGCGACTACATCATGATGGGGACGTGCGCTTTTGGATTGCGCGCCGAATTGCCTCCAGCAGATTCTCGGGTTCGAAGGGTTTAAGAACGCTGCCGTCGCCGATACGATCCATTTCGGCTTGCATCGCTTCGTCAATGCTTCGTGCGGTGACAAACACAAACGGCATCTCGCTCGTTTCCTTCCTCGAACGCAGCGCGCCGCATAAAGCCAAGCCATCCATCCCGGGCATCAAAACATCTGACACCACGACGTCGACCCGCTCGGTCTGCAACCGGTCGAACGCCTCATCGCCATCTCTGCACTCGATCACCGAGTATCCGGCGAATTTGAGGTATTCGCACAAGACCGAGCGTAAGAGTGGCTCGTCGTCCACCAACAGGACGCTAGCCATTTAGGCAGTCTCCGATACTGGGGTGTCGACCGTCTGAGGCTCCCCAACTTCGCTGGCTCGCGGGTACTCGATGGTGACGGTCGTGCCGCGTCCGACCTCGCTCGCAACCGAAATCGTGCCGTGCATGGATTCCACGAGACGCGCTACGATTGCGAGTCCAAGACCGGCGCCCGACGCCTGAGCTGCCGCCTGGGGCGACCGATAGAAGCGTTCGAAGATATGGGGCAAGTCGTCTTTGGATATGCCAATGCCCGTATCGGCCACGATAAAGCGTACGCGATCGAGGTCGACCTCGACCGTAACGTCAACGCGCCCGGTCGCAGGGGTAAACTTGAGCGCGTTGCCCACGAGATTGTGAGCGACGCTGCGCATCGCCTCGGCATCGCCGCGAGCGATGGCGGGCGCATCGCCCATGTGCAGCTCGATGCGAGGGCCGGCGGCTCCAAAGCGGCCAACTTCCTCAATACCAGATTGCACCACCGTCCGCAGATCCACGTCCGTGGTCCTGATCGCGGCATTCGGAGCGTCCAATCGGGCAATCTTCAGGAGATCGTCGACGAGATACGCCAATCTGCGCGTTTCCTGGTCCAAGACACTGAGAAGGCGTCCGTCCTCGGGCGCCAGCGCGTTGCGCGGACCCAACTTCTCCAACAGGAGCGCTGCAAGCATGCGAAGCGTCGTCACCGGCGTTCGCAGCTCGTGACTCGCGGTTGCAATGAAATCGGCGCGCGCTCGCATTTCCCGTTCGATCAACTCGTTCGCCTCGAGCAAGTCGTCGATGAGTCGCCGGCGGGCTGTCACGTCTCGTGAGACGGCGATGAGCGTGCCAGAGCTATCCAAGCCATGGCGCGTGAACGTCACGCCGGCGATATAGCGAGTGCCGTCCGCGCGTGTCCGCTCCATCTCTCGATAGACGAATCCAGATTCGCTGACTTCCTCCCTGATTTCCGAGAACTGCCGGTCGGACAAACCCAAGGCATCGATGGACGACACGGAAGAGCCGATGAGCTCGCGCGCGGTGCATTGCAGCTCGCTGCACAGCGCGGCGTTAACGTACGCAATCACGCCATCGGCGCTGATGCGCATCACGCCTTCGCGAACCGACTCCACAACCACCGCAAGACGCCGCGATTCATTGAGGCTTTCTTCCAGTTCGCGGGTGCGGGCTACCACTCGCGACTCGAGTTCTTCGTTCAAGGCTTGCACGCGCCGGTTGATGTGCCCAACCACTTCGATCGGCAGCACGATCGCGAGGACCAGCGCCAGCCATCCAAGCACGAACCACCACGGACGAACTTCTGCGTGCGCAGGAGCGATGAGCGTCAACTGCAGCACGCGGTCGGCAAAGGCGATTGGGAAGTTCTGCCGATCGGGTTGATTTGCATCGAGACCGCCGGATGCCACCGCGAGCAACCGGCCGCGACCATCATCGAGGGTGAACGGCCCAGGTGCCATCTTTGCGAGGTCGCCCGTTACAAGCAGTCGCACGTCTAAAGACTCGACAATCGTGCCGACGTCGCGGTCGTGTCGAACCACTCGCGTCGCCAAGAAAAACTGGCCGTCCGAAGCCGGCGTCAGAGCGGGCGCGCCCGCTTTGGGAGTGACGTCGGAAACAGAGGTTGCGCGGCTCAATTCAGCATCGAAGAGCGCAATTTCAATTGCCTGGATCTCGGGGCGGGAGACGCTACGCTGGAGAGCGCCCCTTGGAACACCCAGTTGCCCCTGGCGCCCTGCCTGGATGCGCGCCGTGTGTTCGTCGCTGGCGTTGAAAAAATCGACAGCCATGAGCGCATCATCCGAACTCATCGCTCGGCGAGAGTTACGCTCGAAGTGCGGCGCGAGGTATCCTTCTACCCCGGTCACCGCTGCAAGACTTTCCAATGCTGCGACCCGCTGACCTAACCGCTGGGTCTCGCGTTCGACGATGTGTGCACCGCGCGCGCGCAAATCAGCGGTCACGGTTGTCTCTTGATAAGCACTGACCGTGCGGAACAGCGCGTATGTTACCAATGCGAGGACAATCGCAACGAGAAGCTGAGAGAATCGAACGCTCATCGCACCGCCATCGAACGCCTGAGCTTTTGCAACCTATGCAGCAGCGGACCTCCAGAGTCCGCTTGGTGGGCGCATCTGAAGGTGCGCCGCTCCAAGAACATATTTTGGGGCGGGGTCAAAAGTCCCGCGTTATAAAAATCATTCAGGCAGCGCGATTAGGCGGGAGCCGGAAGATGCTTGGCGAACTTTGAAAAGTATGGCTGTTCGCGCACAATCGAAAGTGAATCAACCTGTCACTTTGCGTTTTGAAGAAGGCGTCGGTCCCGAGCGCGGGGGACCACCACTGGGTCTGTGGCAAGAATCAATTCCGTCGCAGACTGCGATCGAAGGAACTTTTCCCAAACCAATCATCGCACAAGGCGTTGCAGCGTATCAACGCGGCAAAGTTCGTTCGCTTAATTTGCGCCGCGTCGATCTCGTCGCGACGGTCGCCGACACTGAGACCCATACCACCACGCTGACCCGCGATCCGTCGCGGCTGCCGCTTGGCATGCGCTGTAATTGCACCTGCCGCTACGGTTATGACTGCAAGCACGCAGTTGCCGCCTTGTCGATGCTCGCGGAACTCGCGGCACAGAATACCGAACCGCCAGAGCCCACTCCGCCAACTGCGCCGAGCAACGGAGCTGCTTCCGCGTCCCATGCGAGCGGCAACGGCTCAGCGACGGCACCGGTTGCTTCGACCAACGGACGACCAGTCAGTGAGCTTGGCGACTTGTTCGACTTGCTCGCCCCTCATCATGAAACGCTTGCGCCGCGCCGCCGCTTGTGGGTGGTGGTCGGGTTCGATGAGCGCCTCGGCGTCTTCTACGCGCGTTTGTGTTTGGACGCACCGAAACTACACGGCGTTGGGCGCACCCATGGCGATCTTCAGCAACTCTATCGCACAACGCGCCAAGCCAATCTTACGGGCGAGGAATGGGACCGGTACGACGGCGCCCTGCTCTCCGATGCGACGCTCGGTCACATGTTCGGCACGCCGGCCGACTACGCGCTTGCCCGCCCATCGTCCGAACACACGCAGCGATTGAGCAACAATTTCGGACAGCTGCTCTTGAGATTGATCTCCCACCCGCGCGTTCGCTATGACGACCACTTAGGATCGCATCCCGAGAGCTTGCCGCACGTGCGGATTGTGCTGTCGCCGCTTCGACTTCGGCTGTCAGGCGAGCGCTCCAGCGAGGGAGATTTGCAGCTGTCCGGTCATTTTGTTCGTCCCGACGGTTCGACGATCGAGTGCTCCGCGGTGCGCGTGATCGATGGGATGCCGGCATGGCTTTTCGATGGGCAAGCGTTTTATCTGCATGATGGCTCGTTCGGATTGCGCATCGTCGAGCGCTTCAAGCATGTTGCATCGGTGAAGCTGTCGGCGCCGGAAGTGCCGCTCCTGCTCGAGCGCGCGCACAACCTCTTAGAACGGGAGACAGCAGCGGCATTGTTGCTCATGCCGGATGAGATGGAGCGCCAGACGCTGTTGCGCCTGCGTTGGCTCGGTGATGGCATCACCGCCGATGCGGCGGTCGAAGATGCAAAGAGCGGCGCCAACTGGCCTATCACCACTGGCGAGTTTAGCCCCTTGCGGCGCATCGATGACGGCAAGAAGGGCAGCGTGCCAAAGTACGCTCATTGCGATCCGTCCGTTGCCGCCAACGTCCGCGCGAAGCTCGAAGCAAATGGTTTTCGGCCGTGGAAAGACATTTACGAGACCTTCAAGCTCGAGCATCCAGACGATCCGCTGCCGCATTATGATGAGACTGCGTGGCGGCTCGAGGGGACGGACCTCGGCTACCAATTCGGCACCGAAATTTTACCGGCATGGAAAACCGAATTCCACCTCGATCTCGACGAAACGATGAAATCACTCGTGGAAGGCCCAAAAGCCATCCACGTTTCTTTATCCGTGGAAAGCGCCGCCGAGAAAGCCAAAGCAAAGACGAAAGGCAAGATCTCAGCAGCGGCGTCGGGACCAATCGATTGGCTCGAGATCTCAGTCGAACTCATGCTCGACGGACAACCACTTTCCCCGGAAGACGTGAAAGCGTTGTGGCAGAGTTCGGGTCGTTTCTATCGCCTCGCAGACGGCCGTTTTATCGATCTTTCGTCGTTTGCTTTGCTGCGCGAGGCCACGGGTGGCTTCGGCCACTCCCTTGAGGCGGGCGGGCCGGTGCGTTTGTCTGCGGCGCAGATGCTCTCGGTGTACGACGACTTGGCGCGCGCCTGCGGCGACGGCGAGCTACCCCAACAGTTGCGTGACTTGCGCGAAGCCGTGCGGGGATTCAGTGGCATCGAGGAGGTCGACCCGCCGGAGCACCTCGTCAAGATCTTGCGCCCGTATCAGCGGCGCGGTCTGGATTTTCTCGCTTATTTGGGCCGGTATGCTTTTGGCGGCATTCTTGCCGACGACATGGGGTTAGGGAAAACACTCCAGGTGCTTTCGTATCTGGAGCGCGAGCGCTTGCGCCGCGGCAGCGCGCCGAACCTGATTGTGTGTCCGACCTCGGTGACCCATACGTGGTTAAGCGAAGCGGCACGCTTTGTCCCCGAGTTAAAGGTTAGCCTCCTGACGGCAGGGGCGGGGCGCGAGGCCATCTACAACGCCGCGCATACCTTCGATTTGCTCGTTACGTCGTATGCACTCGCGCGTCGCGATGCGGAAAGTCTCAACAAGCTTGCCTTCCGCACCATCGTGTTGGATGAGGCGCAGCAGATCAAGAATCCGCAAGCGAAGATTTCAGTCGTCATCAAGGGCATCAACTCCGAACAGCGCCTTGCGCTGACGGGCACCCCCATTGAGAACTCTGTGCTTGATTTGTGGTCCATCGTCGACTTCGTCATGCCCGGTCTGCTTGGCAACGAAAGTCATTTCCGCTCGACCTTTGAAACGCCGATCATGCGCGACGGCGATGGGGAAAAGCAGCAGCGCCTCGCCAAGCGCGTGCAGCCATTCATGATCCGCCGGCTCAAGACGCAAGTCGCCGCCGATTTGCCTTCGCGTACCGAGCAAACGATCGAATGCGAGATGACCGCATCCCAAAAGAAAGCCTATCGAGAAACCGTCCTACGCGCGCGTCGCGAAATCTTGCGCGAGGTTGACGAGCGCGGCATCTCGCGGGCGCAGCTTTCCATCCTCGCGGCCCTCACCAAGTTGCGGCAAATCTGTAACCACCCCGGCCTGATCGGCGAGCATTGGCGCGAAGACGAAGAGGCGTCCGGGAAATTTCAAGCGTTCTTGGAGTTGCTAGAGTCCATCATCGAGTCGGGCCACCGCGTGCTCGTGTTCTCTTCTTTCACCGAGATGTTGGGGATCATGCGCGTGGCGCTCGACGCGCGCAAGCGGGCGTATTCGTATCTGGACGGATCCACGAAGAACAGAAATAAAGTGCTCGACGATTTCCGTCGCGAGGATGGTCCGCCGGTTTTCCTTATGAGTCTTAAAGCGGGCGGCGTCGGGCTCACGGTGACCGAAGCCGATTACGTCGTCTTGTACGACCCGTGGTGGAACCCCGCGATCGAGCGCCAGGCGATCGACCGCACGCACCGCATCGGCCAGACCAAGCCCGTCACCGCCTATCGCCTCGTGACTCTGGGTTCGGTCGAAGAGAAGATTCAATCGCTCCAGCATCGCAAACAAGCGCTGGCCGACTCCGTTGTTTCGACCGACACCGCGTTTGCGAAGTCACTGACGCGCGAGGATCTAGACGAGCTCTTCGCTCCAATCGCCGAGTAACGACAAAGCGCGTCGCGCGACGTGACCGAAGCCGAATTTAGGAGACTGCTCACGCTCGGACTTGATGGCATCGAGCGCTGGGAATGCAGCTATCGCCGATTCGTACCCCACGCCAGCCTGGAGGTGCCGACCGAGCAGGCGATTCGCGCGATCGACGAGTTGGTAGAACGACTCCACGAGAACTATCCTTTCTTTCATCCCGACTATGCCGGTCAGATGCTGCGTCCCCCGCACCCGATCGCTCTGGCCGCGTACACGATCGCCGCGCGCATCAATCCAAACAATCACGCACTTGACGGGGGGCCGGCTACCGCAGCAGCTCGAGCGCGAATGCATCGATCAAATCGCTGCGATGTTTGGCGTGCGCGAACCGTGTCTTGGGCACCTCACGACGTCAGGCACGATCGCGAACCTCGAGGCGCTGTGGGTTGCTCGCAGATGCAAGCCAGGCAAGGCAATCGTTTTCTCGGATGAAGCACACTACACGCACGCGCGCATGTGCGAGCTGCTCGGTGTGAAGATCGATCGTCTTACCGGTCGACCGTCGCGGCAGGCTGGATCTTGCTGCTCTGGAGTCTTTGAACAAGCACGACGAGGTTGGAACGGTCGTCGTCACCGCCGGAACGACCGCAGTTGGAGCGGTGGATCCGATCGACGCAGTGGTGGCGATGGCGAAAAACAGGGGCTGGCGGGTGCATGCCGATGCGGCTTATGGAGGGTTCTTCGCGTGCATCGCCTCCGAACCGGCGGCGCAGCTGGAGCAGGGTGCCTGGAAAGCGCTGGCGGGTTGCGACTCGATCGTCGTCGATCCCCACAAACACGGCTTGCAACCGTATGGATGCGGCGCTGTGATTTTTGCCGATCCCAACGTCGGGGCGTTGTATCGGCACGATTCGCCCTACACCTACTTCACCTCGAAGAAACTCCATCTTGGCGAAATTAGTCTCGAGTGCTCACGCGCCGGCGCCGCTGCCGCAGCGCTGTGGGCAACGCTTCGCGTCTTCCCGCTGAAGCCGGCTGGATTAGGTCGCTCGTTGCTTGCATCCCGGCAGGCTGCTCTCGCGGCGGATAAAGCGGCGACCGCCACCGGAGTGCTCGAGCCTGTTGTCACGCCGGAGCTGGACATCGTTGCGCTCGCACCGATGAAAGCGAATGAACATCCGAAGGCAACGAGCGTTTCAAAGCGGAGTGAGAAGGCATTCGAACATTGCGAACGGGGGGCTTGGCCTCTCTTTCTTGCAAAATGGCGACTCCCTGAGGCCTTCGGACGCCTCGCGCTACCGCAGCTTCAGTGGGATGAAGATCACTGCACGGTCCTGCGCAGTGTGATGATGAAACCCGAGCACCTGGACAACGCCGCCTCGATGGTCGCCCGCATCGCCCAGATCATGTAAGGGGCGATTGGAAAATCGCCCCATGTGACCCGCATCGCATTCGCCTTTTCTTTCGTCACGTCTCGACTGACCAAGCGTCCTACTTTCAGCGATCGCCGACGAAGTGAAGGATGAAGAACATGACTGAGTGCTGCGCGTTTTGCCGTGAAAAGACCGGTCAGTCGAAACTCTACGTGAGCCTCGGCCCCGATCTCGATCCTCACTTCCCGATTTGCTCGGCATGCTATCTGGTGGCGGTGCGCCACGGGTATCAGGTCGTTTACCGGACGGCCGCCTAAACAAAAAGAAGGGCGACCACCCACGGGCCGCCCAGTTTTAGTGTCTGATCGCGTTATTGCTTTGCCGCGTCGATGATGATCATGGCGCGCTCGTTCTTGTTTTTGAAGTCACCAAGCGTGCTCACAGCGCTGCCGAGCGGACTCCCCGGCTCGACGAATTCCCCCGCAGTGTACCCAGAGCGCTGTTTGAGCTGCGAATCGATTCCGTTACGCAAGCCTTGCGGAAGGCTTTGGTACCTTGAGATGAGGGAGAGAACCGCGCCGAGCTTCGCATTGGCCGTGGCTGGGTCCATTGCGATCACGACCACGCCGCGCTTTGCATTCGCCGTGTCATGGAACATCGCGAAATCGACGCCATTCTTCATCGCTACTGTGTGGATGGTTGACATGCTTGCTGGTATGACCACGGCGCTGTAACCGCTTGGTGGTTGTTTTTCGTCTTGACGCAGCCAGTTCTCAAGATCGGCGAACGACGCGCTCGAGCCCGCAATCACTTCATCACCGCTGTAGGTTCCCGAGCCGCTGGAGAAGACGCCCGTTCCCGTCTGCGAGCTATTGATGGTTTGCGAGAACGGCTTAGCGGCGATGACGCTCGCGCCTTCGATGAGCGGAAAATTCGTTGGGTTCGTCGCGTTTACGGCGGGCGTGGGCGGCTGCTCCGTCGCTTGGGTCCCAGGCACCGATGTCCCCTTGCTGCACGCCGAAAGACCGACAACCGCGGCGGCCAAGAAAACCCACAGAACCTTCTTCATACATACTCCTCGCCTTCTAGGTCTTCGTTTTCTGCACCGGTGCTGCGCTCCCGTTCAGCGGCTGGGTCAACCCTCGTATGCCGATGCGGGCCAGCGCTGCCGCTCCGATCACGCCGGCATTGTTGCCCAGCTGCGCGGTGATAATTTTGGTCATACCCTTTGGCACCATCGTCGTCAGCGCATCAACGAGCTTCGTCAGTGGTTCTGCTAGCATCTTCGAGTCGGTTTGACCGACGCCGCCGCCGAGCGCAATCACCGCGGGGTTGGTGAACGCGACGATATTAGAAACGCCCAGCGCTAGGTCGGCCATGTAATTGTTCCACGCGGCAACGGCGTGGTCGTCGCCGCGCGCTGCGGCTTTACGGACCATCTTGCTGCCCCACTTGGCCTGAGACTTGCGCGTGAGCAACGTGCTGCGCGGGAAGGACGGCGCGAGCGCGAGCGCGTGCCGCAAGAGTCCGGTGCCTGATGCTTGCGCTTCGAAGCAACCACGCTTGCCGCACGTGCAGATAAAGCCAGTGTCGGGTCGGATAACGTGGTGACCGACTTCACCCGCACCCATTAGGTTGCCCAAAAGAAGACGGCCGCCGGACACAAGGCCGCCGCCGATGCCGGTGCCAAGCGTGATCAGCGCAAATTCAGTCGTTCCTTTCCCCGATCCGTACAGAAATTCGCCGAGCGTGGCGCAGCGCGCATCATTGAGAATGTGAATCGGATGCTTGATGCGGCGCTCCAGGAGGGAGCGAAGCGGCACGTCGCGCCAACCAAAATTGGGCGAGAAGCGGATAGTGCCGGTTTTTTCGTCGATGTTTCCCGGCGATCCAACACCGACGCCGATGCAATCTTTGTCACCCACGACGCTGAGAACTTGCTGCACCACTTGGCCGATCTCGTCGACGACATGCGTCGGCTCGAGCGACGTGAGATCTCGCTCTGCTTGGTCGATGATCGTTCCGTCAGCGGCAACGGCGCCCGCCGCGGTGTGCGAGCCGCCAAGGTCGATCCCGATGGCAAATTGCATGCCGACTCCTTTGGTGCCCAGGACAGGACTCGAACCTGCACCGGTTTTACCCGACTAGCCCCTCAAACTAGCGCGTCTACCAATTCCGCCACCTGGGCGAGCACCAGCAATGTTATACGACAAACACTATTGGATGTTGGGATCGAGGGCGTCGCGCAAACCGTCACCCATGTAGTTAACGGCCAATACCGTAATGAGGATCATGAGACCTGGATAGATGGCCGCCCATGGGGCGATGGTGATATTCTCTTGCGCATTCGCGAGCATGCTGCCCCACGACGCCACTGGCGGCTGGATGCCGTACCCAAGGTAGGACAAGACCGACTCGAGCAGGATGACGTTGCCGACATCGAGCGTTGCTTGGACGACGATTGGCGCGACGGCATTCGGCAGCAGATGTTTGGCGACGATGCGCGCGTCGCGGCAGCCAATGGCGCGAGCCGCTTCGGCAAATTCTTTCTCGCGAAGGCTCAGGAACGACCCACGCACCAAGCGCGCAACGTTCATCCACGAGAGCAGGCCAATGATGAGCACGATCGAGCTGAAGTTGAGTGATGCCTTGCTCGACGAGGCAGCCACGATACCGGTGAGCACGAGCAGCAGCGGCAACAACGGAATGGACAAGAACGTATCGGTGAGTCGCATGAGCAACCCGTCGATTCGGCCGCCATAGTATCCGGCAACGGCACCAATGAACGTGCCGAGCACGACCTCGATGACAACCGCAAACGTGGCGACGGTCAGTGAAATGCGCGCGCCGAAGAGGAGACGCGTGTACAGGTCGCGCCCGATCTCATCGGTTCCCAGCCAGTGTCCAAACTGCCCGGGAGCAAGTGGGGTTCCTTGCCAGTGCGTGTCGATGGCATTTGGATCAAAGTGGGAAAGCCAGGGCGCGAACACGGCGCCACAGACCATGAGGAAGAGCACGAATCCGCCGGTGAGTGCCAGGCGGTGACGTTTGAACTTGCGCCACGTTTGGTGCCGCTCTTGGACGAACTCATCATCGTAGCTCGGCGCGAGTACCGGTTGTGGCAGGGCATCGGTTACGTACGCCATGCGATTCGCCTTTTAATCGTACTTCACGCGCGGATCGAGCCAGCCATACGCGAGATCCGCGAGAAGATTGAAGAAAACAACCAAGATAGCGCTCAGGACGAGATAAGCCATCAAGAGCGCGAAGTCTTGTTGTCCAAGAGCAACGATGAAGAGCCTGCCCATGCCCGGCCAGGCAAAAATTGACTCAGTAACAATCGCGCCGGAAAAGAGCCCTGGTAGCGAGAGCGCCGTGATAGTGACGACCGGCATGAGCGCGTTCTTCAATCCGTGCTTGAGCAAGATGCGCATGAACGGCAAACCCTTTGCCGCTGCCGTGCGCATGTACTCGGTATGCAGAACTTCTTGCATCGAAGCTCTCGTAAAACGCGACCAGGTTGCGAGAAGCAACATCGAAAGCGTCAACACTGGTAAAACGAGATGCTGCACGCGATCTAAAAGCCGCCACCTTCGGTTGAGGTCATGCCCGCCGATGGAAAGCTGTAATCGAAAGCATACCCGAAGGCTTGCCAATGAAAGCCCTTTACCGAAAAAAGCATCTGCAACATCAAGGCAAACCAGAAAACCGGCATCGAGAACCCAAAAAACGCAAAGGTCGTGACAAAGTAGTCAACGATGGAATATGGCTTGACCGCCGCGATAATGCCGAATATCAACCCCAGGGTAATCGCGACCGCATAGGACAGCCCCATGAGCTTCAAGCGTCGCCGGTAATGCGTTCGAGGATGGCATCCTTGCGCTGGCGTGGAGTTCATTGTCGACCAGCCCCAATCGCCTTTGAGGTAGTTGCCCAACCAGGAAACATATTGGATCCAAACGGGTCGATCCAAACCGAAGTTATGTTTCAGCCGAGCGATGTCCGCGGCGGTAATATGCGGGTTCTGCATGTAGGGGGCGAGCGGCCCGCCCGGCATGTAATGCAGAATAGTGAATAGGATGATGCTGATGAAAATCAGCAGCGGAATAGCCTGCAAGAATCGCCGAATCGTATAGTTTAGCATGCCGGCTGAGCCAGGTTTTTTCTGTAGTTTGGACCCTCGGACCTTTGCCCTTTAAGGCCGGAGCGAAGCTCGGCGATTTTCCAATCGCCCGCTACATGAGTTGGCGCAGGACGTATGGCGAGAATTCCCTCGTGGCTGTAGTATTCGGCTTCGTCTGGCGTATCGATCCGTGCCCGAACGTTAAATTGCGTCTGCTTCCGTCGTCTTTGCGTGCGCGCGCTCACGGAGAGACGGCGCTCCCACGCCAACACCACCGGCGATGCCTCGTGACGCTATAAACCTCTTCGCCGCTCAAGCCAAGTGTCTGGGCTGATTCTCCGGCTCGAACTCGAGCGGCAGGACGCCCATGCCGATGAGATTGCTGCGATGAATGCGTTCAAAGCTTTCCGCGATCACGGCGACGATACCGAGCAGTTTGGGGCCCTTTGCGGCCCAATCGCGCGAGGACCCGGAGCCATATTCCTTGCCCGCGATCACGAGCAACGGCATGCCTTCGGATTGGTAGCGCAGCGACGCATCGAAAATCGACATCTGCTCGTTGCTCGGCAGGTGCCGCGTGACGCCCCCTTCCGTTCCCGGCGCGAGCTTGTTGCGCAACCGAATATTCGCGAAACGTTCCTCGCATCATCACTTCGTGGTTGCCCCTGCGCGCGCCGTACGAATTGAAATCCGCCGGGCTGACACGCCCGCTCGATAAGATATGCACCCGCAGGGCTGTTCTTGCGCGATGTTGCCGGCGGGCGAGATGTGGTCGGTCGTCACCGAATCGCCTAACACCGCGAGCACGCGCGCGTCGACGATATCACGGCGTGGCTGCGGAGTTGCGGACATGCCTTCAAAAAACGGCGGGTCGGCGCACGTACGTTGACTCTGGGTCCCAGGCGAAGCGCTCTTCCGCCGGCACGCGCAACCCTTCCAGCGCTCGTCGCCGCCGAACGCGTCGGAATATTGGCGCCGGAACATTGACTCCGCAACGCACTCGGCGACCGTCGCTCCGATCTGTTCGGGTGAAGGCCAGATGTCGTTTGAGATAGACGGGCTTCCCCGACGCGTCGTGACCCAAAGGCTCGCTTTGGGGATCGAAATCCATCGTACCGGCGAGCGCGTATGCCACGACGAGTGGCGGCGATGCAAGATAATTCGCCCGCACGAGCGGATGGATGCGGCCTTCAAAATTCCTATTGCCGGAGAGGACGGCGCAGGCAATCAGCTCGTGCTCGGTAATCGCTTGTGCGATGGCTTCGTCGAGCGGGCCGCTGTTGCCGATGCAGGTCGTGCAGCCGTAGCCGACAAGATAGAACCCAAGCTTTTCCAGATAAGGCGTCAGGCCGGCTTTGTGTAGATAATCGGTGACGACTTTCGAGCCTGGCGCAAGACTTGTTTTTACCCAGGGCCTCGCGGAAAGGCCGCGATCCACTGCATTTTTGGCAAGCAACCCCGCGCCGACCATAACGCTGGGATTCGATGTGTTCGTGCAACTCGTGATGGCCGCGATCACAACGGCGCCGTCGTGCAGGTCGATGTTTTCGCCGAGCTGCGTGCAATACGTCGCCTTGCGGCGCGTTGCCGCGGTGGTGACGCTGCCGCCTTCGGACGCCCATTGTTCGACTGCGCCTGGGGGAGCCTTGTCCGGTCCTCGGCCTTGCTCAAATGCTGCCAGAGCGCTTTCGAAGCAGCCTTCGCCAGGCGCAGAGGGACACGGTCTTGCGGGCGCTTTGGGCCCGCAAGCGACGGTTCGACGTTTGCGAGATCGAGTTCGAGGACGTCGGTGAAGAGGGGATCCGGGGAACTGTCCGTGCGAAACAAGCCTTGCGCACGGGCATACGCGCGAACGAGATCAATGCGCTCCCGTGCCCGGCCGGTGAGTCGCATGATACTCTAATGTGGCATCGTCAATCGGGAAAATCGCGACCGTCGATCCGTACTCGGGAGACATGTTGCCGATGGTCGCGCGGTCGGCGACACTCAGGCTCGACAGACCCCGTGCCGAAGAACTCGACAAACTTGTTGACCACGCCGCGCTTGCGCAGCATCTCCGTCACGGTCAGCACGAGATCGGTGGCGGTCGCGCCTTCGGCATGCTTCCCCGTAATGCGAAAGCCAATGACTTCGGGAATGAGCATGGTGAGCGGTTGGCCGAGCATAGCCGCCTCGGCTTCGATCCCTCCCACACCCCAACCCAAGACGCCCAATCCGTTGATCATGGTCGTGTGCGAATCGGTGCCGACGAGCGAATCTGGGTAGACGACGGTTTCTCCGTCACGGTCCTGCTCGAAAACCACGCGCGCGAGGTACTCAAGGTTGACTTGATGCACGATGCCAGTATCGGGTGGCATCGCGACGAATCGCGTCAGCGATTGCTGCGCCCACTTGAGCAGCGCATAGCGTTCGCGGTTGCGCTCGAATTCCAAGTCCGCATTGACGCTGAAAAGCGCCAAGGTCTCCCCACGCGTCGACTTGCACTGAATGATCGATGACGAGCTCAACGTCTTGCAGGGGATTGATGCGTCTTCGGGTTGCCGCCGAGTTCGGCCATCGCGTCGCGCATGGCTGCCAGGTCGACCACCGCCGGCACGCCGGTGAAGTCTTGGAGCAACACCCGCGCCGGATACATCGCGATGTTGGCGGCGGACGGTGAAGCGGGATTCCAGGATGCGAGCCTTGATTTGATCGCGCCGTCACAGCGCGCCCATCTTCGCGGCGTAACAAATTTTCGAGCAGCACCTTCAGCGAGAACGGCAGCCGAGAAGGGTGGCCCACGCCTGCGCGTTCGAGCTTCTCAAGGCTGAAGTACGGAGAGCTGAGCCACCGGCCTCGAGTGTGGACTTGACTCCGAACGTATCCATGTGCGCTTGCTCCGCCGAGGGATGGGCGATTTTCCAATCGCCCCCTACATGGGGCTTGAGGCGACTCGACAGTCGCCCTACAGTGGTTTGTTAGGCGGAGCCGGCTGAGTAGCCGGGTATCCCGTCGAAAGTGTACAATGTTCGGTCTTGATGAAGTCGTAGCCCGCTTCGCCGATGCGGCCCGAGGAGCTAAGGATGTCGCGGTGCGCGAGCGCAGCTCCGTCTGACTCGAGGAATCTCGCCCGCCAATGATCGGTGCAAAAGGTCTCGGGCAAACCATTCGGCCACACGACCGTCCCCCGGTTGAAGACCGCTTGAAGCTTCATCCTACTGGAACCTAGCCGGCTCAAGCCGGCCCCCAAGCTTCGGGCTTCGCAGCAGCCAAGTCAAGATAGACGTCGACGCCGACAAGCGCTTTAGCCTGTGATTTCGCTGCTTCATCTGTGGCCGCCACACCTTTGGTCGAGCTCGCTGGTCGATATGCCGCGGGCACCAGCCTCGTTGGGGTCTGCCCCAGCCTGGCAATGACCGCCTGTGCGAACTCTTTCGTTCCAACTTTCTCTTTGCTGAACCATCTTTATGGATATCATACGTGTGGATGCCATCCTCGATCGTGCGCAGCCAAGCATTTTGCGCGCGCGCAGCGACATCGATCTGGCCGATGTGCAGAGCATGAGGATAGCGCCTTGCAGCAGCCCCGAAGGGTTGGCGAGATTTTGATTTGCTCGGCGCGGCGCCGAGCCATGGATCGCCTCGAACATCGCCGCAACGTCGCCGATGTTAGCTGAACCAGCCAGGCCTACGGATCCTGCGATCTGCGCCGCGACGTCTGAAAGGATGTCCCCATACAGATTTGGCAGCACGAGCACGTCAAACGCTTCCGGCGTATCGGCGAGCTTGGCCGACTCCGATGTCGACAATCCAAAACTCGCTTCGCCAGGTCTGGGTACTCCGTGGCGATTTCATCGAAGACCTTATGGAACAGGCCATCGGTGATTTTGAGAATGTTGTCCTTGGCGAAGCACGTTACTTTCTTGCGCGCGTTGGCGCGCGCGTATTCAAACGCAAAGCGGACGACTTTTTCGCTGCCAGGACGCGAGATGAGCTTGAGCGCTTCGGTCATTTGCTGCGTTTGGCGGTACTCGATGCCACCATACACGTCTTCTTCGTTCTCTCGCACGATGATTAGGTTCATTCCGGGATATTTCGTTTCAACGAAAGGCGCGTAGGCGACTGCGGGTCGGACGTTGGCATACAAACCGAGAGCGGTGCGCGTGGTGACGTTGAGGCTCTTATACCCGCCCCCTTGCGGCGTTGTGATGGGAGCCTTCAGAAAAACGCGCGTGCGGCGCAGCGACTCCCAAGCGTTCGGCGCAATGCCGGTGGGATTGCCCGCAAGGTAGACCTTCTCTCCGATTTCGATGACCTCGATGTCCAACGCCGCGCCGCCGCGATGATGATGTCAAGCGTCGCGCGCATGATCTCGGGACCGATGCCGTCGCCGTAGGCTACCGTGATCGGTGTTTTTGACGTCATGGATATCCTCGAGGAAAGGAGCTTTGCGGAAGCTTCATGGGTCCTAGCGGCTCTCCTGTTCGCCTTTCGCTTTATGTCGGCGCATGGTATCGCCCCTCGTCCCCAAAACACACGCACGAAGATTTTTCGCGACGAGCGAGGTGGGTTTTTTGTCCAATCCAGCCGCCGTGCTTGGCCAAGTGGGGCTGCGTCGTCGCGCCTCGCCTCTCACCATCACGCGCATTGCGTGGATCGTTGTCGTTGCGACGACAATTGTGCGTCTGGTGGTCGCGGCCCGGCTCCCGCTCTCGGGCGACGAAGCGTACTACTGGGAATGGAGTCGAAGACTCGCATTCGGTTATGTCGATCATCCTCCGATGGTGGCATGGCTCATCGCGCTGTCGACGCTGGGTGTGAAGAATGCGTTTTTGATCCGACTCCCCTTCGTGCTCTGCGGACTCGGGTCAGCCATTGCCATATCAGCCTTTGCGACGCGAGCTGCGAGAGACGAGCGCGCGGGAGCTGTTGCCGCGCTTTTGCTGTCGCTCGCGCCGTTTGCAACCATAGCTTTTACTATGGCCGCGCCGGATGGACCCGAACTTTTCTTTTGGAGTCTGTCGCTGTACTTGGCGCTGCGAGCATTAGACGCGAGCGCTTCGAGTTGGCGGGTTCCGCTCGCGCTCTCGGTGGCTTTTACTATTCTCTCGAGTGTGTTGGGAGCGTTCTTGGCGGTTGGCGTCGCGTACGCGCTCGTGCTCAGCACGAGTCCAGCGATCATACGACGATTGCACGTTCGATCCGATCAAAACGCCTTGTTGGCGGCCATGCTCTTCGCCGTGACCGTCTGCCCGTATCTTTATTGGGATGCGTCACATGGATGGCAGGCTCTACGCTTCGCACTGTTCGGGCGCCACACGCCTGTTCCGGAAGGGAACTTTCTCACCCTCATCGGGCTCGCCGTTGCGGTGTTGACGCCTGGGATTTTTCTCGTGGTGTTTCCGGTATGCGTGCGGCTGCTCCGAGGGTCCTCGCTCGTCGAGCGGCTGCTGTTGGCAACATCACTCCCGTTGCTCGCGCTCTGTTTCTTACTCTCGCTGCGCGAGAAAGTCGAGTTCAACTGGATCGATGGGGCATTCGTCTCGTTGGTTGCCGCAATGGGATTTTATGCCCCACGGATGTTGAGCCGCACGAGCTTGCTCTTCGTCGCAGTGCCAGCCGGCATTCTCAGCGCGATCCTCTTTGTCGTTGCTATCACGCCCATCGGGTCCCTCAGGTTTGTCGAGCACACCTTGGGAGTTCATCTCCGTAACCAAGGGGCGTTTGAAATCTGGGCCTTTGAACCGGCTGCGCGCGATCTTGCGAAGGAGGCCGCGGCAAGCGGAGCGATGGTCATGACTGACGGTTATGGCCTCTCCAGCGTGCTCGATTTCTACGCTGGCATTCCACCGGTTGTCATCGGCTACGATCGGCAAGGCCAGGAGGCCCGCGGATGGCTCGGCGGGCAGATGCCGCCAAGGGCGATTTTCGTCGACAAGGAGCCGCTTGGGTCGCGGCCCGACTTCCAACAGCGATTGCCCGCGCGTGCGCAGTTGTGAAAGATGATGGAACGCGGACCTACTCCATTGAGGTCAGGTAACGCGGACGTTTTATTTAACCCGTTGCGAGGGCCTCACGCCGGCCGGCTTTTCGCTGCTGCTTTTCACGGACAAGCGTATAAGCTGAGCTTCGAGCAGGCGTCGAGCGGCAGGGCGGACTGAGGCGCAAATCGGTGCGCCGCATGGACACGAGCAGTATGCGGCGGCTTCCTTCGCGCATTTGCGCGATGCGACCGCGGCGATCGATTGGTTTCGCAACCAAGGGATCGCGCCAGAATCCATCTTGTGGCCGCTCAGCCGCCGGGCGAGCCACCTCGTGCGCCGCGAGCGCGGCGACAATCTGCGCACCGATCTCACCTGGCTCGTCGCGCTCGATCTGGCGCGGCGGAGCTGCCGCTTTCGGTTGATCCATAGCCACGTTCCAACGCGAAGGTGGTCAAAGCCGCGGTTCCTGGACGTTGTCGTCATACGCGCGGACGCTGAAAGGCTCGATGCTCGCACAAGGTAAAGGGACGGTGCCGATGATCGTAGCTATCGGCCGAGAACTTGGCTCAGGCGGTAGAGAGATGGGCGAGCGCATCTCCCGCGAACTTGGCGCGGAACTGCTCGACAATCAGATCATTGACCTCGTCGCGGCTCGCATCGGGGCGCCGGCCGCGTACGTCCAAGCCCGAGACGAAAACGTCGAAAGTTTCGTCGACCGGCTTTTCCGCGTCATCACCTCCGCGTATCCCGAAGCGTATGCCGCGGAGGGGCTTGCCCGATTGGTCCGAAGAGCGCATGGTACAGCTCACCGGACGATCATCCAGGAGCACGTGACCGGCGCCGCTCGCTCGTGGTCATCGGCGGGGCGCTCCGATGCTCTTGCGCGATCGCGCCGACGCGTTCGCGTCTTCATCACCGCTCCCAGAGCGTGCGGGTCTGCGCGTTTGCGCGAGCGAACGGATGCAGCGCGGAAGATGCAGCGCGCGAGATCAAAAAGTCCGATCAGCACCGGTTCGCGTACATGCAGCAATATTACAGCGTGAATTGGCGCGATCCGTCGCTCTACGACGTCATCGTGAACACAGAGCATGTCAGCATGGACGCCGCCGCTCAACTCATCATCGAAGTCGGCCGCTGCCGGTGTAGGGGGCGATTGGAAAATCGCCCCGCTCGTGTAGCAGAATTTATTCGCGCGTTTCTAAGCAGTTATCGCTGCCAAGGCCGGACGCTTCGCCGATGGCGCAGACAGCTGGCTTGATCCCAGCGCAGCGCTCGCGGAAAAACGCGTTGAATTCCCGCGCGCCGATCGTGCTGAGCATCGCGAGTTCTTCGTTGGGCGTCGCTAGCTCTTGGTCGAGGAGCGCGAGTTCAGCGTAGCGTGCGGCGTTTGCGGCATTCCATTCGGCGATGAGCTCGATCTGGGCGGCAACGCGTCTTTGCCGCGGTCGACTTCGTCCTTCGTGAAGCCCGCTGCGACCGTGTCGGCAAGAATGCGCTTGGTCTCCTTGAGCGCCGTGCGCGGCCCTCGTGCGACCGACGGCCGCCTTGGCGCTCATGACGCCGATGTCGGCGTAGAAGTCGAGCGTGGCGTACACCTCGTACGCAAGGCCGAGCCGTTCGCGCAGGCCATCCCACAGCCGGCTCCCATCACCGTCGCCGACAAGCACTTGGGCGAGTTGCGTGTGAGCACGCGCGGTGGCCTTGGGATACGATGGCGTCGTCGTGGAGAGCGAGAACCAGACTTGCTGGGTGTCCGCGCGACGCAGCATCCGCGAACGGCGTCCTTGAGGAGCGGCGGGTAAACGTGTCACGTTCGGCGGCCGCTTGGGAAACGCTGCGCCCGGCGCCGCTCGCCACGAGCCGAAATGCTTGTTGGCGCTCGCGATCATCTCGTCAGCGCTCATCGGCCCTGCGAGACTCAGCACCGCGTTCGCCGGGTGGAAGAACTTGCGATGGAAGCGGCGCACATGTTCGCGCGAGATGTCGCGGACGCTCGCGCGGGTGCCGCCCGTGTCGCGTCCCAGCGGATGGGAACCCCACAGCGTCTGATCGGTGAGCACCTCGATCCACTTGCTCGGATCGACTTCCCAATCACGCAGCTCCTCCAGGACCACTTGACGTTCGGTCTCCAGATCGTGTCGAGTCAAAGAGCGGTCGCTGCGTGACGCTCGCGACGAGGGAAAGCGCCGAGTCCACTTTGCCCATCGGACCGTGCCTGCGATCGAGATCATCTCTTTGCTCGTCGTCGGGTCGAAACGATTGCCGCAGCGTTGCATGGTCGCGGCGATTTGATGACGTGAGAAATCGCGCGTGGACTTGAAGATGAGATGTTCCAGGAAGTGCGCAAGACCGGCGCTTGCGGCGGGTCGTAGAGCGAACCGGCACGGATCGCGAGCGTGAAGCTCAGACTGCCGGCATGACTCATGGGGGTCGTGACCATGCGCAAGACCATTCTCAGCGCGTGCGTTGCGCGGGTCATGATTTCGGCGGGGGCGGCGCATGGTGGCGGCGTTTCCTGTGGTTGGAGGGGTCCTGGCGCGCTGCGAGCAGCCGGCCAGGACGGGACTTCTTCGACAAGCCCGGTCGGCTTCCGTGGCAGAGAGGGACGGTGTTATCGCGTTTTCCCGTCCCAGCCCGACTTTCGGACTGAAAATAACCGTAGCGGCGGACATTCAGGTCCGCCCGGTACAGGCTCCGCCCGCTCGCAGGCGCACCCAAAGGTGCGCCGCTAAAGGACGTTCCCGCTTGCCTAATGGAGCGCGATCCCCGCTGGGTTGAGCATCGCTGGTCCCGAAACCACTGGCGTTCGGGGAGGGTCCAGAACAAGCGAGATTCCCGATGTTGTTCGCTGCGAAAGTCGTGATGTATCCGGACGCAACCCCGGTCGCCGAGTTCACCACGAAAACCGAGCCCACCGAGTTGATCGCAACGCCAGTGGGATTGTTGACACCGGTCGCCCCTCCACAAATCGCGTTCACCGGTGCGATGTTGTTCGCTCCCGGGCCCACCCGAGAAGATAAGCACGGCATCGAACGCGTTGAAATTGGGAACGTTGATCGCGACGAAGAGCTGACCGCTCGGTCGAAAGCGCGATGCCTTGCGGGCTGGACAGAGCAGTGTTCGTCCCTTGTAAGGTACCGTCGGGGCGATATTATTGTTCCGAGCGAGAGACTCGAAACGGGCGGAAATTCTAGCACCGAGTTGCCGGTTTGGTTGCCGACCCATATGTCGCCGAACGAATCCAGGGTCAGAAAGTCGGGACTTGAGAGACCTGTCGCGACTCCGGAGATCGTGTACTTTGGGATATTGGAGCTCGGCGGAAGATGGACACGCTCGCCTGGACTTTCGGTCACATACACGTTGTTCGCAGCATCAACAGCGATGCCGCTCGGGGCGCGAAAGCCCGTGATCTTGAAAACGTCGGTGCGATATTGCCTTTTCCGCCGGTGGGGAACTCCGGTTTTGATTTCCCCTGAGCCAATTCGCCACATACATCGTTCCGCTCGTTGTCGACCGCGATGCCGATCGGCGTGGAGAGACCGGTGTTGCCCCCGGCGATCTGACGAGCAGGGTTGCAGCTGCAGTTGGCGTTTTGTCCGTAGACGGTGACGCTGATTGTTCGTGAAATCGGTGATGAACATGGCGCCGCTTGAAGACGGAGGCGGCGGCGGGGCGCGGTGAGGTGGACGAGTTATTGCAGCCTGTAGCCGCGAGCAAGCCGATCACGAGCGTGGCCGCCGTCACGGAAAAGAAGGCGGACCGGTGCGACCTCATGGGGAGTCTCCTATTGCCCTTAAAAACCACCGATGCGAGCGCCGCTAAAATTCCGCTACGCGCTCAAGCCGAACCCGCCGCTCGCTCGTTAATCTCACGTGATTGTAATGTGATTGGAACGCTTAGTTTTCAGCAAGGGCTTGCCTTCGCCGGGCGACCAGGCATCCTCCATACGCCGCCAGAACCGGTTCGACCGGTGAGCGACGACGGCGATCTCTTGCTGCCGAATCGCGCAGTCCGATAAGGACGCATTCGCGGAGCTCTACGATCGGCATGCCCCGGTCGTCTTCGGCATTTGCCGTCGCATCCTCGGAGATCCGGCCGCGCGCTGAGGATGTCACGCAATCGGTCTTCACCATGCTGTGGGCGAAGCCGGGCGCATTCGCAGGGGGAAATTTTCCCGCCTGGATCACGCGGGTGGCGCGTAACGCGGCGCTCGACGTGTTGCGCAGCGCCGCCGTCCGCACCCGCGAGCCCGAAATGCCCGAAGACGTCGCCGGAACGGACGGTCTGGAAGACGAGATCATCGCGCGCGTTCAGTCAACGCGCGATCGTGGAGCGCTTGCGCGGCTTCCCGCCGAGCAGCGTGATGCGATCGAGCAAGCGTATTTCGGCGGATTGTCATACCGCGAAGTGGCAGAGCGCGCGGGCACGCCGCTTGGCACGATCAAGAGCCGGATCCGAAGGGGCTTGCGCCAGCTCTGGCAAGCGCTGCAGCAAGAGGTGGCGACATGAGCTCGCAGCACACGCCGGAGATGCTCGAAATGGTCGCCGTCTTTGCGGTCGGCGGCGTCGACGCGACGACCGGCGAATGCGCCGAGCTCCGCGCACATCTCGCGCAATGTCCGATCTGCCAAGAAGAGTACCGCCGGGCCGCCGCGGCGAGCGCCGCGGTCGGCCGTTCCGTCGCGCAAACGCCTCCGGCAGCGCTGAAGGACCGAATTCTCGCTGCGCTGCCGGCACAAAGTCACGCCGCTTGCGCCGCGGCGACGCGCTAACTGGGTATGGCCGACGGCTGCCGCAGCGGTCGTGCTCATCGCGGCCGGCGTCTGGTGGAAGACGCATCAGACGCCTGCGCAACTTGGGCGCTCAACTGCACGCCGGCCGCACAGCCATGTCACGTCCAAGGTTCGCTCGAGCAGAGCCCGCGGGGCTGCGGCTCAGATGCACGGCCTTGCGGCGCTCCCGGCAGGCAAGCAATATCAAGCGTGGATGATCATGCCGCATTCGGCACCGAAACCAGAACCCGTCTTCTCACCTGACGCGAACGGCGATGGCGAGGTCTTGATCCCAGAAGCGCCTGCCAAGGGTGCGGTCGTCGCCGTGACGGTCGAGCCGGTTGGCGGATCGCAAAAACCCACGACCAAACCGATCTTGGCCTCGAAGATCGAGTGACGGAAGGAGTCGCTAGGCGACCGCGTGCGCGCGCACCGTGCGCTCGACGCCTGATGCACCGCTTTCCAGAAGTAGCATATCTGCGGGAGAGACTTCGTCGACGAGCACTGCTTGCGCGAGGAGTCGAGATAGCGGCAGCTCGTCCGGAGCGTCTTGGCGCGGGCCCGAACAGCGCGAGCGCGACCAGATCTTTGGCGATGCGGCAAGACGTCCATGCTTTCCGTGCGCGCGTCCAGCGCATCGCGAGCGACCGCTCGCTGCAGTGCGCGGAAAGCCATTGCGGTCGAGCCGCGGGATGCTGCGCAGCGCCTCGTCGAGGGCTTCGGCGTCGTAGCTAAGGCCCTTCCAAAAGGCAGCGAGCGCTATCGCCATCTCGGGAGTGCTCGCCGTCGGCGCTGCGCATCTCGATGTATTCCCGGATGCGAGATTCCGTGAACACCATGCTGAGCAGGCCTGGCAGATCGTCGGCGTCCGTGCCTTCCATGTCGCGCAGACGCGGCCGGCGAAGTCAGGAGCACACCGTCGCGTTCGATGAAGAACGCGGGCACGTCGAGCAGACCAGCGACGTACGCGCGCAGATCGAACCGCTCGTCGAGCGATGCCGGGCCCGGGCCCTGTCCGATCGTCGTCGGTCTCGAGCCACGTCGCGTAGCGGATTGGATTTGTAACCCGTCGCGGTCCCTAGGCGAACGGCGAGTTGGCGAACATCGCAGCGACGATCGGCCCAGACGGTTGCCCAAGCACGTACTTGCGCCCGAGATCTTCTTCGTCTGCATAGTCGATGCTCGTCTGCATCGCGGCCGTCCGCGTCATCATGTCCCATGCGCGAGGGCCACGCTGGCCGAGGTATGGGCGCATGATCGTATAGCGTTGCTTGTTGACCCAGGATTGCGCGTCGAGCTCGCAGAGCGGATCGAATCCGAAACCGACAAAAAGATACCGAGTACTTCGCACAATCGTGAAGATCGGTGATGAAAGCGTTGCAAGCAGCGACGCGTTGTCTGATAGTTCGTGTTCCGGATGACCGGAGAATTCGATCTGGCCGCCTGGTTCGAGCGTGATGTCGCCGTAGGGCATATGCACGGCGATGATATCGAGATTTTCTAGAGTTGGCGATCCGCCCGCTTCGCAGAACATGGTGAGCAGCATCTGGACGCGGTCGCGATGGATGCGCGCAAGCGTGGTCTGCTCGAAACCGATCACTTCATATTCGATGCCCACGCGCCAAGCAGCACCGGCTTCGCGCGTGCGCGGAGTAACTCACATGCTGCTTCGACGTCGAGTTCGGGGCGGCAGAGCGCGGTGCCGCCGCTGTCGCGCCGAGGAATAGGTTGTTGCATTAGGAAACCGTGCTTGATGGGACCTCAAACGCTGGCTTGTCGGGGCGATGGAGCGGCTCCGCTCGGTTCGGGCGCAGACCGTTCAACTTTTCGACCTGGCGACCTCTGAAGCGGTCCTGCGCTCCGAACCAATGCCCGGGTTTCGTCCGCTCTTATGGCATCTTGCCCACATCGGCGTCTATCAGAACTACTGGATGCTGCAACAATGCGCGGGCCAGCCGAGCATCAACCCGTGTTATGACATCTATTTCGATCCGATCAAGACGCCGCGACGAAGAGGCTCCCCGGCTTCCCGACCGCGCGCGAGATCGACGTCTATCTCGACGGAGACTAGCAACCGCGTCGTAGCCTACCTCGAGCATGTCGATCCTGACGCAGCACCGCCGTCGGCGGACAACGGGAACTGAGCCCGGCGTACGCGTTCGGCCTGGTGTACGAGCACGAGTGCCAGCACCAAGAGACGATCGCGTTCGTCTTTGCAGACGCTGCCGTATTCCAACAAAAAACAGGGGCCGGCGCTGATCGTCGGGCAAGCGGGCATCGGCTCCCGCGGAAATCCTCAGTCCCGAGGTGCGCGCGCAGATCGGGGCGCGCGTGGCGACGGTTTCGCGTACGACAACGAGCTACCGCACACAGGCGTTGACCTCGAGGCGTTTCTCATCGACCGCGATTTGACGACGAATGGCGAGTATGCGCAGTTCATCGAGCGCGGCGGATACGAGATGCGCGAGCTGTGGAGCGACGATGGGTGGCACTGGAAAGAACGGACGGGCATCGCGCTTGCCCTCGGTTGGTCGGCGCATCCATATCGAGAGCCGGCTTTTTCGCCGAAATCGCCCTGCGCGAGGATGCGCCGGTCACGGGAGTTTCATGGTACGAAGCGCAAGCGTATGCCGCGTTTCGCGGGAAGCGATTACCGACCGAATTCGAGTGGGAAGTCGCGGCGGCGTGGGACCCGCGAGCGGCGAGATGCGGCGCTTCCCGTGGGGCGACGGCCTGCGCCAATCGAGCGCGCAACAACCACTGCGCTTTTGGAACCCATCCGGTCGGCACGCGCGGCCGACAAGAGCGCGCTCGGGCTCAACGACATCTGCGACCAATCTTTGGCAATGGACATCCTCGCCATTTTCCGGATATCCAGGCTTTGTGGCCTATCCTTATCCCGAGTACTCGCAAGCGTGGTTCGACGGCGACCATTATCGTCGCGCGCGGCGGCTCGTGGTTTACGTATCCGGCGCTCACCCGCACAGCTTCCGCAACTTCTACCGCCGCCATTTCAGGCCGGCCTTCATTGGGATTCGCTGCGCGCGCGACGCGCGATGAGAGCTGGCTCGCTCGCGCGATCGAGCGATATCACGAGCTGTGCGCCGACCCTGCGCTCGGCGGCACCGCGATGTCGCGTCGCGTTCGCTGAGGCGCAGGTCAAGCACGGCCTGACCTTCGGCGGCACCGTCCAGTGCCGCTCGTCTGCGCCCGGCCTTCATCACGGCCGTCGACTTGTCCGCGCTTCGCGATGCGGTGCGCGAATTTTGGACGTCATCGCGCGTGATCGAGCGCCGCGCGCCCGCGGATCCAACACTTGCCGCTCGCAACTCGGGCTGACCGAGCAGGAGCGCGCCCTCATCGCCATCGATCCTGGTTATGAGGAAGCGACGGCTGTTTCGCGGCTCGACACGTTTTTCGTCGAGCGACCGACCATCATCGAGTACAACGCCGACAGTCCGGCGGGTATGTCGTATCAAGCCGGTCAGGCAGCGCTCGTGCGTCGGCTGCCCGTGTTTCGAGCGATTCGCCCGGAGTATCGACCTCGAAGAGATGCGAGCGGACGTCGCGTTGCGCGAGACGTCGATCGACGTGTGGCGACGAGTTCTGCGAGCGCAAATCCATCGCACCGCGCGCATCCACGGTCGCGATCGTCGATCTTGAAGGGGCGGCGACGAGCAGCGAATTCTCGCTCGTTGCGAAGGACCTCGAAACGCATGGGATGCCCGCACTGATCGCGACGCCCGAGGATCTGCGATTGAGGACGGAGAGCTTCGCGCGTTCGGACGACGCATCGATCTCGTCTACAAGCGTTTGCTCGTCGCGGATTTTCTCGCGCATCACGATCTTGCGCCACCCCTTGGTGCGCGCCTACGCCGGGCACGCGGTTTGCGTCGCGAGCTCTTTCCGCTGCACGATCGGTCAGAAGAAACGCGCACTTGCTGAGCTGTGCGACGAGCGAATGCGCAGCGTTGTTTTCGGACGACCAGCGCACGTCTATTGCGCGGCTGGTCGCGCCGACATGGTCAGTTCAGGCGTTTGCTCGAGAGCTTTGGAAGCCGAGCGTGAGGACTTCGTCCTCAAGCCAAACGACGCGCACGGGGGAGAAAACGTCTTCCTCGGGTGGGAGTGCGACGCTGCGCAATGGCGAGACGCGCTTGACAATTGCGACGGCCGGCGACTATGTGGTGCAGGGCGGGTGCGCACCGGTGTGGCATGTATCCGATTTTCGATGCCGGCTGCCCCAGGAAGGGGCGACGCTTACACCGCTGATCGAAGATCGAAACGGCTACGTGTTCCGCGGAGGTTCGCGCGGCATTCTCACGCGGCTGTCCCGGATCGGCCATCATCAACGTTTCGCGCGGCGGTCAAGCCATCCCGACGTTCGTCATTTGCCGGCAAACGACACGCGCGAATAAAGTCGCACGAATCAGGCGGCGCGGAGCGCGAGGCTCGCGTTGAGGCCGCCAAAGCCGAAGCTATTCGACAGCACGAGCGGCTGGCGCAGCGGCAGCGGTGTCGGCGGCGCGTAGTTGAGATCGCAGCCGTCGCCCGGCGTTTCCAAGTTGACGAGCGGCACCACCGTGCTCTCGTGGATCCCGAGCGCGCACAGCGCCGCTTCGACCGCCCCGGTCGCGCCGAGCGCGTGACCCATCATCCCTTTGATCGCGGAGATCGGGTCACCGTGTCCGCATGCTCGCCGAGCGCCGCCCGGATGGCTTTGCTCTCCGTCGGATCGTTGAGCAGCGTAGATGAACCGTGCGCGTTGACGTGCACGACCTCGCTTGGATCGGCACTCCGCTTCGCGCAGGGCGACAGAGCATCGAGCGTGTCGCTTCTCTCGCGTCTGCCCGCGGGGCAGTCATGTGCTATCCGTCGTTCGTCAAACCGTAATCCGGCGATCTCGGCATAGGGACGTGCACCCCGCGCCAAGACGTCTTCCTCTCGCTCCAAGAGCAACAAGCACGCCGCTTCTGCCATCACAAACCCATCGCGCTTGGCATCGAATGGACGGCTGGCCGCGGCCGGATCGTCGTTGCGCGTCGACATCGCACGGATGAGGTCGAACGCGCCGAAGGTGAGCGGAGCAAGTGGGGCTTCGGCTCCACCCGCGAGGGCTGCGCGACACACGCCGTCGCGACGGCCCGGAAAGCGTCGCCGATCGCGACCGCCCCAGCCGCACAGGAATTGGAATTGGAGATCGAGGGCCCGTGCAGGCCGAAATGAATCGCGACGTTGCAACACGAGGCGGCCCCGAACACCGAGAGCGCAAGCATGGGATGCACGGCGCGCAGCCCTCCGCGCTGGTATGCTTCGTATTGCCGTTCGGCATACACGACGCCGCCGAGCGCGCTGCCGATCCAGATGCCGAAGTCCGGGATCGCCGCTGCGCGGCGTGTAGCCCGCGTCATCGAAGGCGAGCTGCGCCGCCGCGATGGCGAATTGGCTGAAGCGATCGGTGCGCTGGATCTCCTTGCGATCGAGCAGCGTCTGTCGGATCGAAGTCGTTGACTTGCCCCGCGACTTTCGAGCGGAACGGGGTCTGGGTCGAACCGGTCGAGCTGCTGGACCGCCCGCCGTCCCGATAGCGCGCCGCCCCATAGCGCCTCGCGGCCGATCCCAAGTGGTGTGACCGCGCCGATACCGGTGATGAAGACTCGTTCAGCCATGTCGTTCCTCCGCGAGGGCTTTGATGCAAGCGAGCGTCTGGCTCGCGATCGGTTCGATGAAGACGCGTGCGGCGATCTGCGCTCCAGCCGCGTGCGCACGAGCGGACTGGCGTAGCGCGTGCCATGTCATGGCTGATGGTCAGCGCGTGCCGTGCGGCGTCGGCGTCGAAGATCCAGGCGACCCGCATCCCCGTCGTCGGTCCCGCGACATGCGTGAACTCGATGCGCGGGATCTGTGGAAGCAGATGAACGGCCGCGGTCCAGCGAACGGGCACCAAGTCGCGCCGCGCCGCCATGACGCAAACGCAATCGTCGTCCCCCGTGCGTTCGAGCACCCGCACGTAGCGGTAGTGAGGGAAGCAGCGTCGCCCAGCGACTCACGTCATGCGCGATCGTCGTAGATGATTGACGCCGGCGCGTGCATGTCGATCGACTGGCGTGACAATCATGCGACGAGAAGCCTCCATAGCTTGCTCGGGCGAGAGCGCGAGTGCGCGCGGCGTCCAGATCGCTGACGGCGGCGAGCACCGTTGAGCGAGCGCGGGATCCCTGCGCAAACTGCGCAGCGCACTGGCGACGCATGCAGCCGACGCGCACGATCGTGCGGACGAACGCTCCGAGCGTGCGGCGCGGGGCAACGATCGCGTTCCATGCGGTTCGATACGCTCGCGGCAACGCGCGCTTCGAAGGTCGTCCCGCGAGCACGTCGCTGCACGGCATCGGCTGCCGGTGCGAGAGCGACAGCGCCGTCGAGACGCCTTGCCCGGTGAAGGGGTCGAGCAACTCGGCTGCATCGCCCGTGAGCAGCACGCGATCGCGAATCATGCTGAGCTGCTCGGTAGGCGAGCGGGCCGATGGCGACGACTTTGGCGATCTTCTCCGGTTCGAAGCGGCGCGCGCCGCCGGTGATACGCGTGCCACGACCGCATTGGCGCGTTCCGGCGCGCGGGCCGGGCGAAGCACGAGCATGCTGTTGATCGCTGTCTCGCTCAAAGGATTGCGCGCGTAATAGCCTTCGCAGCCCACGAACATCTCGAGCTCGTCGCCGGAAGCGCTTTCGTGCAAGTGTCCGCCCGACTGCCCAGCTCTGCAAGCGCGTCGTCCCCGTGCGCCAACCCGCAACGCTGCGCGACCGAGGACCAAGCGCCGTCGGCCCCGACAAGCAGCGCGTGCGGCGATCGTCACTTCGCGACCATGGGCGTCGCGGATGTGGACGCGACAGCCGCAGTGCCCGACGTGCTCGTGCAAGAACGAACCATGAAACAGCGTGCGCCCGCATCGAACGCCGCCGGCGCAGCCTCTCGTCGAGCGCGAGCGCGGCAGAGCGAGCGGCCCGCTGCCGGGGAGCTTGAAGTGCAAGTGTTCGCCAAAACCGTAGAGCGCGACGCTGTGAATCGGCCGAGCGCCTTCGAGCACCGAGCCTGCAACCTCAAGCTCGTGCACAGATGCGCACGCCGCCTGCGCTCAGGTAGTCGCCGCACACCTTCGTGCGCGGGAACCGCGAGCGATCCAGAAGCGCCACGTCATAGCCGGCGCGCGCGAGGCGCAACGCAAGCGAGGAACCCGCGGGGCCGGCACCCACGATGAGAACATCGTGCATCTTAAGCGGATCCGCCGGCCAGGGTCATGCGAAACCGGCGTGCGTGCGCACGAAGACCGAACGCCATCCCGCAGCGCTGTGCGAGCGCGATGAGCTCTTTGGCGTGTATGCACGGCGGACAGAAAGCGGCCCATCGTTGCGCGATCAGCGGGTTGCGCGTGAGGATCGGAAACACGAAACGCGCAAAAGCCCACGCGAGGACGACTGCGGCGCAGGTCGTTCACGATGACGTGCAGCCCCACGCGCGCCAGCTCGCGCAACGACCACAGATGGCGTCATCCCCATCAAAATGATGCAGCGCCAGATTCATCATCGCGAGATCGAAAGCTGTGCTCGGCAAAGGGCAATTCTTGCGCATCGCCCATCTTCGAAGCGAGGGCCGACCCGGAAGCCGCGGAATCTTGAGGCGAGCTGCAAGACGCGGGCGGGAGCGATCGAAGGCAAGGCACTGCGCTCAAACTCCCTTGCGCGCCAATTCGCCGAGCAAGCGCTTGGAAAGGTCGGCGCCGCCTGCCCCCACATCGAGGATCCGGCGCGGCGCGACCGGCATGCGTTCGACCTCGGCGCGCAACGCCGCCCATCCCCCAAGATACCGATTGACCTTGCAGAGATCGCTCAAGGTGCCGCGCCACTCGGCGAGCGTGCCAAAGCTATCATCATCCATCAATTCGCGCGCAACCAAGCGTTCCATGTCCCTCGTCCTCGCCCAAACGCTATCTCAATCGCTTAAAAAAGCCATGAAGAGTGATTCCCGTCCGCCTAAAATCGTGGAAATCATATATGATATGAAAACTTGGGCATATGACGTTTGGGGACCGTAACATGCCCGCCTTAAAAAAGCGAAAGGAAGAGCGGACCAAACTCAACCACCCCCGCGGGTCGATGGATCCGGGGTTATCGCGATTCCTGTCTTTGACCCGATGGTCCGCTCGCGCGAGTTAGCGGCGGCTGTAAGCCAGCTCATTGGAGGGGCGACGGAAATGGCGGGAACGAGTGTCGTCTATCGCATCACGCCCTTTCTTAGCGGCGTTACCGTGGCCTGGGAACGGCGCACGCTGCCGTCTCGCCAATGGTTGCGCGATCTCGAACAAGAGATCATCACCTTCGGCGTGTGCAATGGCCTCCAGGTTTGGTTCCGCGGGAGGTTCGACGATTAGCGGCCGGTGTGATGCCGGCCGCTCAAGTTTCTTAAGATTTTTTCGCTGACTGATTTGGCGAGTAAGTACAGCAACAGGTAATCAGGGCCTCCCGCCTTTGAATCGGTCCCCGACATGTTGAAGCCGCCAAACGGGTGGACGCCGACCATCGCGCCCGTGCTCTTGCGATTAAAATAAAGGTTCCCGACGTAGAATTCTTCTCGCGCGCGCTCGAGCTTGCGACGGTCGCTTGAATACACGCTGCCAGTCAGTCCGAATTCGGTGTTATTCGCGATCGCCAGAGCATCATCATAATCTTTGGCTTTGATCACGGCGAGAACGGGTCCGAAGATTTCTTCTTGCGCTAAGCGTGCGGTCGGGGCCACATCGGTGAAGACCGTCGGTTCGAGGAAATAGCCCTCGTCGCCGACCCGCTCGCCGCCGGTAAGCAACTTGCCCTCATTGTTGCCGATCTTGATGTAGCTCTCGATCTTGTCGCGCGAGCGCTCGTTGACGACCGGACCCATGAAATTCGAGGGATCGATCGGATCGCCGACCGCGATTTTATCGACCCGCTCCGCGAGCCGAGAAACGAAGTCATCATAAATCGGCGCCTCGATAATGGCCCGCGAGCACGCCGAACATTTCTGCCCAGAGAAACCGAAGGCGGAACTCGCGACGTCTTCGACGCCGCCGGCAAGATCGGCATCGGCCGCCACGACGATGCCGTCTTTGCCTCCCATTTCTGCGACAACGCGTTTGATCCAATGTTGGCCATCGTGCACGTCTGCCGCCAGACGGTTGATGCGCAAACCAACTTCCTTGCTGCCCGTGAATGAGATGAAGCGTACGCGGGGATCGCTGACCAGCGCGTCGCCGATCGCTCCACCCGAACCCGTGACGAGATTGACGACGCCTGGCGGCAAGCCGCACGACTCGAGCAACTCCACGAACCGCGCAGCGATGACCGGCGAATCGCTTGAGGGCTTGAGCACAGCCGTATTGCCGGTGACGATCGCGGCCGACGTCATTCCAGCCATGATCGCAAACGGGAAGTTCCACGGCGGGATCATGACGCCAACCCCCATGGGAATGTAGTGCATTTCGTTGTCTTCGCCCGGCAGCGGCGTTAAGGGCCTGCGCTGCGCATACCGAAGCATCTCGCCGCCATAATATTCGAGGAAAGTCGATGCCCTCGGCGATGTCGCCGTCCGCCTCGGGCCAGCTCTTGCCCACCTCAAGGATCGAGCAACGCGTCAAATTCGTCTCGCCGTTTTCGCAGCTGTTCCGCAGCGGCAAAGAGTAGTTGCGCTCTTTCCTGGGCTGGAATGCGCGACCATTCGGGAAAAAGCGCGTTCGGCTGCGCCGATTGCTTCGCGCGCTTGCTCCACCGTCGCAGAGGCAAGCCGTCCTACGATTTCATTCGGGTGCGAAGGATTGATTGAAGCAAATTGCTTGTCCGATTGAACCCGCTGTCCACCGATGATGAGGTCGTACTCCTTGCGTTCGGCGCGCACGCCCGAGATCGCCGCCGCAAGGCTCGCGCGCTCGCTGGCGGTTTGAAACGTGCGAAGGGGTTCGTTCGTAAAGGGCCGCTGCTCGATTAGCGTCGCCATGAGTGCTCCAAAGAGAATCAAAGGGTGCGAAAGAAGGGCGCGTCATTGGTTCGCCAGTTCGCGTGGACCAACCCTGGCAGCAAGTGCGACGGAGGATGCATGCAGCCGGAGTCGTTCGAAATCAGGCCCGCCGGCCCCGACGAGTTTGACGTTGCAAGCGAGTTTTGGGTCGCGATGCGGCGCGAACTCGATATGCCGGAGAGGACCTTGCGACGGATTGGAAGGCGCGCGCGATTGCCTACTTCACCCGCAGGCACGTTGCCGGTGAACTGCGCTGGTTCTTGGCACACGACGGCTCGCGAGTTGTCGCTAGCGCGGCGGGTTTCTTGCTCGACGGCTATCCGAGCGAAATTTGCCTCAACCGAAAAGTTGGCTATGTCGCCGGCGTGTACGTGCTTCCCCAGTTTCGAAGACGCGGACTCGCACGCGCCGTGACAAAGGCCGCGGTCGACTGGCTGTGGTCGATCGGCTGCAGGCTTGTTCGACTGCATGCCGCTGACGAGGCACGCTCAATTTACGAGGCGATGGGCTTCGTGCCGAGCAACGAGATGATTCTCGAGCGCCCCGCTACGGCCGATTCTCAATCCAGCGATAGATCAGCGCAGCGATGATCCCGCCTACCAGCGGAGCCAGGATGAAGAGCCACAACTGGCCGAGTGCCCAGTCACCTGCGTAAATGGCCGGACCAAGGCTGCGTGCCGGGTTGATGGAAGCGTTGGTGATGGGAATGGCGACGAGGTTGGCAACTGCGAGCGCCATCCCGATGGGGATGCCGGCAAAGCCGCTCGGAGCCGATGCGGCCGTTGAACCCAAGACGGTGAACACCAAAACAAACGTCAGGAGCGCCTCGGTGACAAATGCTGCCCCCATAGTATAGCCATTGGGGGAGTGATCGCCGAAGCCGTTTGACACAGCCGCCGCGGACGTGTGGAGAAAAGCAGGTTCGCTTGCGCCGGGCGCACCCAACAAGATGGTCGCCAGGAATCCAAACCCGCAAATGCCACCGAGAAACTGAGCGATCCAATAGGGGATAACATCTGACCACTTCATGCGGCCGGCAATGGCGGCGCCGATGGTGACTGCGGGATTAACGTGGGCGCCAGAAATTGGTCCGATGGCATATGCCAGGGCAATTAACACGAGGCCAAAAGCGAGAGAAATGCCCAGCGCTCCAACGGCTTTGCCGTCAAAGACGGCCGTACCGACTCCCACGGCGACGAGCAACAGCGTACCGAAGAATTCGGCTAAGTATTTATTCATGCGCCCTCCCAAACGGAGAAAAAGCCAACCCGAACAGGGATTGGCCGCGATTTATCTTTGTTCGACGGACATTCCTCGCATTCGCGCCAGGGGCTAAGTCGTCGGAGTGGGTATCGTACCTCGCATGGATGGCGAGCAGACAAGCTCGCTCGATTTGCGACACATCGGGCGGATGCACGACAAAGAAATGCCTATCGACCAGGCTGGCATGGAGATGTCCAAACCCGGCCTGGCGGATTTGCGCCGCAGGCGACACTCGGTCGACGCTGCCTGACGCACCGCCTTCAAAAGATGCGGAGTACCCGCCGCCCACTGAGATCTAAGCCGCTCAAAACTCGCGCAAGTTGGCGGGATGACATGACGGTGCCGAACCCCCGTTTGTCGAAATGACAAACATGGACGTGCGCGAAGCCGAACTTACTCGCGAAGAAATGCAGCGCTACAGTCGCCATCTCATTCTGCCCGAAATCGGCGCAGCGGGGCAGCGCAAATTCGAAGCCGCCCGTGTTCTCCTCGTCGGTGCAGGCGGGTTAGGTTCTCCCCTCGGGCTGTATCTTGCAGCGGCCGGGGTCGGCACGCTTGGCATTGTGGACGACGACGTGGTGGATGAAACGAATCTGCAGCGGCAAGTGATCCACGGGACTGCGCGCCGTTGGTGAATCGAAAGTGAAAGCGCGGCCGCCGCATCGCCGCTCTCAATCCGCACGTGGATGTCGTTTAGTATCGCATCGACTCTGCGCCATCAAACGCGCTCGATATCGTGCGGCGCCTACGACCTCATCGTCGATGGAAGCGATAATTTCACGACGCGTTTCCTGCGTCAGCGACGCATGCGTGCTGGCGCGGAGAAACCGAACGTGTATGGCTCTGTCTATCGTTTCGAAGGCCAAGCTTCAGTCTTTGATGCGCAGCGAGGCCCATGCTATCGCTGCGTGTTCCCCGCACCCCCGCCTCCCGGTGCAGTGCCATCATGCGCGGATGGAGGCGTGCTCGGCGTTCTTCCCGGCATCGTCGGTCTTATCCAAGCAACTGAAACGATGAAGCTTATCGCGGGTATCGGCGAGCCGCTCATCGGGAGGCTGCTCGTCTTCGATGCGCTTGAAATGCGTTTTCGAACTCTCAAACTCACAAAAGACGAACGCTGCCCGGCGTGTGGTCCCCATGCAACGATCACCGAGCTGCACGATGAACCCGTCGCGCTGCGAAACGCTACAAGCGAACGGGAGCGAACAGCGAGCAGGTTCGATCGACGTCAAGGCGTTACGCGCCAAGCTCGATCGCGGCGAGCAGATTGAAATCCTTGACGTTCGAGAGCCGGTCGAGCGCGAGATCGCGCGGCTTTCCAACACCTTGGAGATTCCGCTGGGAGAGCTCCGCGAGCGGCTGGGCGAGCTGCCCCGTGATCGGGAGATTGTGGTTTATTGTCTTACCGGCAATCGCAGTTCGCAGGCCACGCGGCTGCTCGCGGAAGCCGGCTTTCCGAACGTTCGCAGTCTGGAAGGCGGGATTCGGGCTTGGACCGATGAGATAGAGCCGACGTTGACGCGCTACTAAGCCACCTTTCGGCCCGCTTTGCGGTGCGGACGGCTTGCGCAGCGGCGCCCATCAATGGTATGATTCTATGTGGTTTTGGTCCTTGGCGGAAAAGACTTGCCCCGGATGTCGAAATTGGATCCCTTCAATCTCCTCTCCGCAAACGTAAGCGCCCCAGAGCCGAAAACCTAAATACCTAACTCGCGAAGAGGAGTCAAAACCGAGTGTATACTGACCAATTACTGACATGCGTCGATTGCGGCGCAGAGTTTACCTTTACTGCTGGTGAGCAGGAATTCTACGCACAGAAGGGCTTCCAGAACAAACCGAATCGTTGCCCCGATTGCCGACAGGCCCGCAAGGCCAGCCGAGCACAGGGCGGCGGCGAGCGTCGCAATTTTGCGGCCCGTCAAATGTTCAGCACGACCTGCAGCAGTTGCGGCGGGCCGGCCGAAGTTCCGTTCCAACCACGTGGCGACAAACCGGTGTATTGCCGGGATTGCTTCCAAAAGATTCGCGCATAGCGCAAATCGCAGCAATCGAAAAGGACCCTCCGGGGTCCTTTTTTTATCTCGCGAAGAAATTCGCGAGACTACGTGCGGGTCAAACGCTCGAAGCCAAACAAGCCGATGTCGTGCTTCGTCGAGCCGTTGACCACTAGATCGGCCAGCAATTCGCCGACGACGCTGCAAAATTTGAATCCATGGCCGGAAAATCCGCCAGCCACGATCACGTTGCGGTGGTGGGGGTGCCACCCAATGAGAAAATGTTCGTCTGGCGTGAGCGTGTACATGCAAACCGACGACGCGAGATGCTTTCCGTTGCCATCCGGCAGCCAATCGGCCAAAGCGGCACGCACGCTCTGCACTTCTTGCGGCGCAATGTCTCGATTGATAACGTCCGGCGTCGTGAAGGTATGCGAGTGATGAAATGCAGCTTTGATTCCCTCGTTCCCGACGTTTGGAAAACCGTACAGCACGGCGCGCGGATCGCGCTCGACAATGTACACGGGTAATCGGTCCGGCGCAAAAAGATCCGCATTGGCGGCTGGCGCAAACCAGTGGGCGACGTTGCGCTCGACACGCAGCGGCAATCCAAGCTCCTTCGCCTGTTGGGAGAGCCAGGCTCCTGCACAAATGATGAGCGTATTCGCATCAAAACGTTCGCCTGCGGCGGTGACCACCCTGACAGCTCCGTTGTCGTTTGCGTGCCACGAAGAAACGAAAGACCCAAAGCGGAGGTCGGCACCCGAGCTCGTGGCCCACTCGAGGTGCGCTCGAACACAGGCTTCAGGGAACAGAATTCCCGCCGGCTCTTCAAACAGAGCGACCTCGTCTGGATGAGGCCGCGTCGCAGGAAATCGCGCTCGCACTTCGCTGGCGTCGAGCATTTCGTGCTTCAGATCGTGCTCGAGCGCGCTGCGGCGCGAGCCGGAGACAAGCGAACTGCGCTCGCTGCCAACCATCAATCCGCCCGTACGCAAGTATAACGCTCGGCCGGTCTTGCGTTCCAACTCGAGCCAGAGATCGTATGCGCGAAGCAGCAGCGGCACATACGCTGGATCTTCCCAGTAGGCTTGCCGGATGATGCGCGTTTGTCCGTGCGACGATCCGCGATCGTGAGCGGGCGTGAACTGCTCGAGCCCGAGCACGCGCTTGCTACGGGCTGCGACGTGTGCGGCTGCGGCGCTACCCATCCCTCCGAGGCCCAGCACGATTGCGTCGTACGTTGACATGGCTTTCCTTATCGTAAAGGTTTTGAGAACGAGATTCGGATAGACTTGCGCCTTGCCATGCCGCACAATACGTCTATGGAAACACTGCAGCAAGATCCCCGCCTGATAGCCGTGATGGCCCGCAACCGCAGCGCCGATGGGACATTTGTCTACGGAGTCAGTTCCACCCGTATTTTTTGCCGCCCATCCTGCGCATCGCGGCGACCGCGATTCGATCGCATTTCGTTCTTTGCAAATGCGCAGCAAGCTCGGGAGGCTGGGTATCGAGCCTGTCAGCGTTGTCAGCCTGAATCGGCCGAATCGCTGGGCGCGGACATGGTGCAGCGGGTCTGCCGTTACATCGATGCCGTCGAGGACAGCACTCCAAAGCTCGGCGAGCTTGCCACCCACTTCGGATTCAGCCCACATCACTTAGCGCGAAGCTTTAAAGCAGCGGTTGGAATGACACCCAAGGCATACGCGGATCTCAATCGCGTCGAACGTCTGAAGATCCGGCTAAGAGGCGGCGAGACGGTCACTGATGCGCTCTATGGCGCGGGCTATGGATCGAGTAGCCGGCTGTACGAACGCGGCAACGCCCTCTTGGGCATGACGCCGAACAAGTACCGTCATGCCGGCCAGGGCGCATCAATAGATTTTACGATCGTGCCCAGCCGGCTAGGCAAGTTGCTTGTAGCTGCGACCTCGCGCGGCATTTGCGCGGTAAACCTTGGCGACAGCGAAGCTGCGCTCGAACGGGGGTTGCGTCGCGAATATCACGCGGCATCACCACGTCGTAACGACGCCGCTTTGCGGCCAATCGTCAAACGCATTATCGCGAACATCGAGCGCGGCGAACAGCTGCATGGGTTAGCCCTCGATATTGCTGCAACTGCCTTTACGCGTTCTGTCTGGAAGGCGCTGGCGGAGATACCGTACGGACAGACGCGCTCGTATGGAGATATCGCCGCGACACTCGGGCGGCCGACCGCTGCCCGCGCGGTTGCTCGCGCCTGCGCGTCGAATCGAGTAGCTCTCATTATCCCGTGTCACCGAGCGGTGCCTCGCACTGGCGGCACCGGCGGCTACCGTTGGGGTGCAGCGCGCAAGCGGGCGCTCCTAGAGCGGGAACGCAAGCAGGCTGACGGAGAGCGCACGACGGGGCCAAAGTCCTAGCTTCGCTGCGTTTGCTCGATTCGTAGGTTGGAGATAGGAGAGATACTGGGCGGTAGTGCGCTCATCGGAGATTGCGCATGCCACGTTTCTCGCGACAACTGGTTTGGATTTTTCTCGCGGTTGTGATTGCACAATCCGGAGTCGTTGCAGCCGAGACCGCATTCCCCGTGGCAACAAACATCGCGGGTAGCGTTGCCGTTCAAACGGCAAACGGATCCACCGAAGAAGTCTCTTCAACGCGCATTCTTCGTTCGGGCGAGGCAGTCATCACAGGCGTCGATTCATCGGCGATCGTGAGTCTTGCTGACGTTGCGCGGGTTCTGCTCGGATCTGGGACGACCCTGACGACCTTTTCGGATGGAACGACTCTTTCGCTGCAGTTGGTCAGCGGTGAGGTCTGCGTGCAATCGAGTCGACCAAAGGTCAGCGTTGTGGCAGGATCGCTCAGCTTGCTGCCAACCGATCCTTCAACGATCTACGATCTGAGTTACGCGCAAAACCGCACGGAGCTCTTAGTGTATCGGGGTGGTGTCGCGACGAAAGTCAATGGCGCGGGGCCAACAATGGTCAAAGCTGGAACGGCAGCTGCGATCTTAAACAGCGGAGCGCCTCGACCGGCCGACGTCAGCGCGGTGAACGCAGATTTTAGCGCGCTTCACTGCCCCGATCCATCAATTGTTGCCCAAGTGATTCCTCAAGTAGCGAGCACCGAATCTACCTCGTCGACACACGGCGGTTCCTTCGCAGGAATTTTAGGCGTCCTCGCGGGGTTGGGTGCGATTGCCGCTGCCGTTGGGCATAGTGGCGGCGGCTCGACCGCCACGACACCGCCGACAACTTCGGGGTCGCCTACGCCCGTGCCGTCTCCATCGATACTGCCTACCGAAACGCCGGCGCCGACGCCCACGCCCGCGCCAACGGCGTCGGGGGACCTCTTTCTTTCTCCGTCCAGTCTCAGTTTTTCCGCCCCTCTCTCCCCCTCGCAGACTTTTGTCGCGCGAGATCACGGCACGCGATCATTTTCTGCGAATAGTTCGGACCCACTGGTGGCTATTGTGGTGGAGAAAAACGTCCACAGCCACTCTGCAACGTTCTCGGTCAGCCCAGTGGCCCCGGGCACGGCGATGATTTCCGTGAACGACGGTGCCGACCATTCGGGCAACGTGAGCGTTACTGTTGACGTTGGGCTGAGTTCGGCTGCGCAAAAGCCCCAAGCACCGCTCGGTCAGTTAGTGGTGCAGCCCAAGGAGCTCGTACTCAGCGTCGGAAACCGCGCAACGTTCAACGTCTCCGAGGCGCGCTATGCTGGACCATTCCGAATAACGTCGTCGGGCTTTGCGGCGGACGCAATGCCCTCAGCGGGGGTGGGCCCGACCGCGAGCTTCATGATGGTTGGGCACGCCCCGGGAAGTGCGACGTTGACGATTGCAGACAATCACGGCGAGACGGTGACGTTGCAGGTTTCCGTTCGAGCACGTTAGTCGTAGCAGGCGCGATTTTCCAATCGCCCCCTACGTCGTGTCGAAGGCGCGATCCGCGATAATGAAGACCGCAAGTGCTGCGGGGCCGTGTGCGCCCAGCACCAGCTTCTTTTCGATATCTGCGGTTCTGCTGGGACCGGTGATGATCACGCCCTCGCCGCGGTTGCCGGCGCGCGCAGCCTTATCGATGCATTCGAGCGCGACGCTCGAGAGCGTTGCATGCAGGCGCGCCATCTCGCTCACGATGACGCACGTTGGCGGAAGATATGGCAGCAGGCGATCCTCATAGCTCGCTGCCACCGTTACGGCTGAGCCAGTATCGGCCAGCAGTGCGAGGCCGTCAATAAGGCTACAACCTACCCGCTCTAACTCGGCCGCTGACCGCCCCTTGGCGAGTGCCACGTCGAACCCGTGCAGCGCCAAACCTATCTCCTGCGCAAGGGGAGACGACTGCACTGCGATGCTCTTGACGCCGCGTTCGCGCACGTAGGTCTCGATTGCGCCGGCGCACGCAATCTTGTCGCGAACGATGATCGCTGTTCCCTCAAGTGCGCTCAGCTCCGAGCAGAACATCTCTCCCAGAGGTGCGCCCGACGTGCCGGCTCCGGCAAGCGCGAACGGCATCGGGGGCGCGCTGCGCGACGCATCGGAGCCAAGCGCATGCCGGATCGATTGAAGAACCTGCGCGCGAGCATCAGAGGTCAAGTTCTTTTCTCCCACCATTCTTTGAAGCTCTGATCGGGAAGGGCCGGAAGTGCCCGTGCCTTCGCCCACGCGCCGAGCAGGCCGGGGTACCAACCGATGGTTCTCCCCAAGCGAGCCGCGCGACGCAACCAGCGAATTCCGCAACGATATGCGTCCAAGCTGTGCATCGCTTTGGCCCAGAACCGAACTGCTCGAATGGTGCTCGGGTTTCCCGCGCGCGTTTCCTCAACGACTTTGTGGCGCAGGTAGACCAACTGGTGCGGGAGATCGATCGCCACTGGACATGCGTCCTGACATGCGCCGCAAAGTGACGACACGAACGGGAGTTCCGCTGCTTGTTTGGTTCCAACCAATGCCGGCGTGATCGTGGCCCCAATTGGCCCGCTGTACACACCGCCATACGCCCAACCACCTGCGCGTCGGTAGACCGGACATACGTTGAGACACGCACCGCAGCGAATGCAATACAGGGACTCTCGTGTTTTTCGGTCAGCCAGCAGCGTCGTGCGATTGGCGTCCACCAGGATGCAGTACATTGTCTTGCCCGGCTCCGCACCGAGAAAGTAATGTGTGTAGGTGGTAAGTTTTTGACCGGTGCCCGCGCGGGCCAGCAATCGGAGAAACACGTGCAGATCATCGAGGCGCGGAATGACCTTCTCGATCCCCATGAGTGCGATGTGCACCGAAGGCACCGATGATGAGAGCCCACCATTACCTTCGTTTTCAACAACGACGATCGTGCCGGTTTCCGCAATCGCGAAGTTAACACCGGTGATCCCCACCTTTGCCGTAAAGTAGCGTTGACGTAAGCGCTCGCGTGCGGCGCCCATCAAAACTTCAGGGTCGTCGCTGTACGGAACGCCTAGCTTGCGCTCGAAGAGTGCGCCAATCTCTTGGCGCGAGAGATGCAATGCCGGACCGATGATATGCGAAGGACGCTGCCCAGCCAACTGCACGATAAATTCGCCCAAATCGGTTTCGACTGGATCGATGGCCGCCGCCGCCAAATGTTCGTTAAGGTCCATCTCCTCCGACAGCATCGACTTGCCTTTGACTACCGACGTCGCGCCATGCCGGCGGCAGATGTCGATGACCTGCGCGACGGCGTCGGCAGCCGTGGAAGCCCACAGCACGTTTCCACCTCGGGCGGTGAACTGCGCCTCAAATTGTTCGAGCAACCGATCCAGATTGGTGATGGAGTATTCCTTGATGGCATGCGCGGCGCTGCGCAGCGCGTGCCACGGAACCTGCTTTCTCGCCGCATCCGAGGTCTCGGCCGTCCGCTCGAGGGTAGTCAGTAGTACGGATGACGACCTGGGATGGGCAAACCCGCGCGCAACGGCTTTGCGGTCGAAAGGTTCAGCCATCGCTGGCCAGGATTTCAGCCAAGTGCATGAACCGCAACGTGCTGCGCGGCTGCGTTTTTCTGATGAGACCTTCGACATGCATGAGACAGCTCGCATCGCCCGAGGTCACAACCGTTGCCCCGGTGCGAGCGACGTGCTCGCACTTGGCCTGGCCCATGGAAACCGAGAGCTCAGGATACTTCACTGCAAAAAGGCCACCGAATCCGCAACACTCATCGATGCGTGGCAACTCGACATACTCGAGTCCGCGGACCGCCCGCAACAGCGTCAGTGCCGCATCCGTGGCGTGCAGCTCTCGACGCGCGTGACATCCATCGTGGTAGGTCACCCTGCCTTGGAACCTCGCGCCTACATCGCTTTGCCCAAGCTTTTCCACGAGAAAGGTGGCAAGGTCGTACACTCGCGCACCCACCCGCGTTGCCTCCACTTCGTCCTCGAGCGCAGCGTAGAAAACTCGCGCCATCGCACCACACGAGCCCGAGGGAACCACGATCCATGGAAAGCTTGAGAACACGTCCGCAAAGCGGCGAGCCAGCGCTCCCGCCTCGGACCATAGCCCGGCATTGAACGCGGGCTGTCCGCAGCAGGTTTGCTGCATGGGATATTCCAGCGGCACGCCCAGGCGCTCGAAGAGCTTGACGACGGATCTGCCGACCTGTGGAAAGAGCGCGTCGCAGTAGCAGGGCAGAAACAGTGCAACGCGCTCTCCTTGGCGATACCGAACAGAAGGCGCCGATGTTTCAATCATCGCCGCCTTGTGTTCAACATTCCCTCTAGGCCATCATTGCCCGAACTTCAACCCGACGTCGAAGAGCCTGGGCGGTGCATAGTGGTTGCCCTGCGCGTTGAGGATCGTTACGTAGTAGCGATCGTTGAAGAGGTTTTGAATCCGAAACGTCAGAGCGGTCTGCGGTCCGACGCTCACGCCCTTCTCAATCGAGAAGATCGTGTGCGGCGTCTTTTTACAAAAGCCGGGTGTTCCAGGCGGACAGATGGCAGACGAGAGGCCGCTGCCATATTCCCCGTCCGCGGAGAACCAGCCATTGCGGTTGTCGTTCCAGAGCACGCCGGCGGTGACGCTGTAGCTTTGATCGTGATCCGCGGGCGTGAACCCGGTGGGCGATCCGAAGCAGGGTGCCAGCAACTGCGTTTCGCATCCCGAGTTCAACGATAGCGTGTGGGCGACGTTGAGGTACGCCCGTCCGTAGCGGATGAGCGGCGCCTGGTACGTCAGTGCTTCTTGCGAAAGCCGGCCAAGTTTGTAGTTGATGTCCTGATGGAGCAGCGTGACGCCAACTTGCGTGTCATCGATGAGATCGTTGGCGTTCTTCTGCCAAACGCGAAAGCCCAAGGTTCCGTTGCCCAGCGGGAGGTGACCTCCGAGCTCGAGTTGCGTATCGCGCTCTGGTTTGAGATCGAATTGCGCGAGCGTTGGCTGGAGCGGCAAGTTCAACAATTGCGCGGCTCGCGGGTCGACGTTTTCCAGGGAGAATGGTTCAAAAAAGCGCCCCAGATAGACATAGACGCTCGCTTTGGGCCCAATATTTCTCGTGAGCTTGACGCGTGGACTCAATGCGCCGAATCCGCGCGCAAAATCTGTCGACTTAATGTTGAACAGATCCCAGCGCATTCCGTAGTCGAGGACGTAGGCGCTCCCCATGGTCCAGCTATCCTCAACGTAGGTACCGTATGTGTTGCCCACATTGGGATTGTTGTCCGCCACGGTATAGGGCGCATGAGGCATTCCTGGAGTAAACTTCAGCGCCAAAAAGTTGTTCGGCTGCAGCGTGACCTCATAGTCCTTGATAACGCGCGTCCCGTCGTAAGAGATGCCAGCCCGCACTTCGTGCTTCTCGTATTGTTTTGAGTAATCGCTTTGAAAAATGTAATCCAGCGCGGTTTTGTCGTCGAAGAGCGAGAAGCCGCACGTGGTGGGAGAGAAGGTTCCGGTTTGCACGGCCTTGGCACAATCGGTCGAGGTTCCGTTGTTCCCGAAAGGTAGGGGAGTCTGGTTTATGGCCTCTCCGAAGGCCCAGTCGTTGACCGGATCGCCGTAGTCCACAACGCGCGAAACTTTGAATGCCGGCCCAAAACTGAGCGCACCTGTGTTGCCCAAAGCCTGGCGGAATTGAACATTGACGAAGGTATCTTGCTGCTTCTCACTGTCATCGGTGTTCCCGGGCTCTCCAAAGCTGATGGCATTGGGTATTTGGTTCGTTTGGAAGCTGTTGATGACCGAGATGTCGGTGAAGTTGTTGTTGCCGCGCGACAGCGTCAAGCGCACAAACTCATTTGCGTCGCTCGCGTTGTTGTGCGGCGAATCCAGGTCGGGGGGGTCCAAGCCGCGAGTGGAGTGGTCGAGATGAAGAGCCGCAGCGAGCCCCCCGCCGCCCCCAAGCGGCGAGTGGAACCCCAGCGTTTCGTCGAGGTTCGTGTAAGAACCAAAGTGCATTTCACCATCAACCCCCGCGGGCCCCGATTGGGCGCGGGTTGATATGTTGAGCACCGACCCAAATTTGAGTCCATACTGCGCCGGGTACGCGCCCTCCATAGCATCGACGAACGATACGTCGTTGGGATCGATCTCGCTGCCGATCTCTCGATTAAGCGCCTGTGGCACCGGAACGCCGTCAACGATATAGTTGATGACTCCGTGATCCCCGTTAATGTGGACAACGCCATTGGCCCCGCGCACCGCGCCGGGTAACTGGATGAGCGCTTCAGGAAAACTGCCGTTGTATGGCAAGCGTGTCAACGCGGTCTTGTTGAGAACCGTGTCGGAGCCGCTGCCGCGGCTGACGCCGGAGGTCACGACGCTCACGCGCCCGAGCTCGGATATTTGAGCAAGCACGAGGCTGACCGTTGCGCCGCCGTTGCTCAGATCGACTCGGATCTGAGCCTGCATGCCGCTTGCTGTCGCGGTCACGATGTACGTGCCAAGACCGAGACCGGGGAAGGTGAAGCGGCCCTGTGGGTCCGTGATTACCTTGGCCGTGAAATTATTGCCGGCGACCGTGACCGCGGCCCCTGGAACGGGCTTGCCGTCTGACGTGACCGTGCCGGTCAAGAATGCGCTTCCGCCTGCGGCCAATGCCGCGTTCTTTTCCAAGCAGACGCAAGCGCACCACACGAATGTGAGAACGAGAAATAACCGAGAAAACCTCTCCACGATGTTTCAACTCCTCATGAATACTTCCAAACGCACGGCGGTGGCAGCCGGCGTCTGCCGACCGCGAGCGCGCGCGCTTGAGGGCTATAGGGGATTAGGTGAGGAGCGGAGGTGGGCGGTTTGCGAGTTGAGGCGACCAGAAGACGCTCCGCGGCGACCACGCGAAGTCCAAGCTCGGTCGCAGCGCGTGGAGCGTGCGATCCGCAACAGGAAGCAGCATCGCGGCTAAGCTCGCTGTAACTCTTGGCAACCGTGCGGCAACGAGCCGTCCAGCAATGGCGAGCAACACTGCCGTCGCAAGTGCGCCAACGACGCCTGCGATCATATCATGTCCGCAAAAGAAACAACCCTCGCCGACCGCGCTGCCGACGCCGGTCGCAAATTGCAAGGTTGCCGCGAGCAGATAGAATTGCCAGCCGCCGCGTAGCGGCAGCGCGGCGATCTCATTTGAGAGCAGGCGTTTGAAATCGCGGACACCGCTCGCCCGTTGTAGTAGTCCGCGAATTTCGCAGACGATAACCGCTGCGCTTGCCAGCGCGATGAGGGCAAGGTAGGCGTGGCGCGGTGACAACACGATGTGCGCGTCAGCATCTGCACCCATACCAAAAAACTCGGATGCCAGATGGGTGAGCACGGCACCTAAAACAATGCCCGCGGGAGCGGTCCAACGCAAGCTTGATGCCCGACGCTGTTGAGAGGTCACAGAAGATTTTTCTCCACTAATAGTTATCGGCGCGCACAAAGCTGCGGCATATGGCAGATGTCACATTTCTTATCGAGAATAATTCTCGATAAGCAAACGCCCACCTTCGTCCACCATCTGAAAATGGCCTGAATCCCTTGAAATGGATGGCTGATGAAATGCCGAAGACTAGAAAAGTACTATATGCCGAACCGAGACCGCTTCGCCTGGCTCCTCCTCACCGCGACCGCCCTTGCCGCCATGGTCGTCGGCCATGCAATGGAGCTGTGGCTCGAGAACGTGCATGCCTTGGGCGGACGCCCTGCTCCGTATAACCACGTTGCTCAAAGCTTCGTCATGGAAATGGCTGCGCTCGCCTTTGTCATCGCAGGGGTGGCAATCGTCAGCCGTCTGGTCGCTTTAGCGACACGATCGATACCACGTGGCGATTCCTTGTTGCCTGCATTGCACGCGATTGCCCAGTATGGGGTTGGGCGCGTCATCTCGCGCCTCGTCACCGTGCAGCTGCTTGCGCTGCTGTTGACGGAATTTTGCGAACAGCGCCTGTCCGGTTTCCAGGGGAATGCGCTCTTGTCGATCGTCGGACCAGGTCACGCGACAACGCTCGCTGTCCATACGCTTTTGGGGTCGCTGGCTGCCTTTTTACTCTTCCGCTTTGCTCGCTTCGCGTCGGCTCGCACGCGCTCGCTCGTTAATGCCGTCGTTGCCTTCCTGGGCTGGGTTGCCTTGCAGCCCAAAACTGGTGCGCGACTTCCGCAGGGAGCTGGCAGCGTTCCAGCATTTTTTGCCCGCAAGCTTTGCCTCATCTCTCTTGGACTCGCGAATAGACCACCTCCGCTAACCTCCGTACATTTCGCCTAGGCACAAAGCCGTCGTGGCGTTGGCGACTACCTAGGCTCCCTTCTATTCTTTTGCGGAGGTCTTCCATGCGATTTGTACTCGCAACCATTGTCTTGGCAATTCTCGTCACTCTGTGCTCCTTGAGCCCGGCAGCTGCCGATGTCTACGGATCGGTACGCGGCGCTGTTTTCGATCCTACCAATCACCCCGTGGATGGTGCAACCGTCAAGCTCGCGGCGCCCGACGAGGCGACGCAGACGACGTCCACTGACTCCACTGGGCATTTCCGTTTCGCTCAGGTGGCCTTCGACACATATGCACTGACTGTCGATGCGCAAGGCTTCGCCCCCGCGTCGAGTGTGGTGACAGTTTTGTCGGGTAACGCGGTGGACGTGACATTCCATCTTTCACTCAAGACCATCGGACGGGTCGTCGCGGTGGGCACGTCGACGGGTGCATCAGGGCAACCCGTGAGCGTCAACGTTATTTCGCAACAAACCATAGCGGCGCTGCCCAACGGAAACTCGCTGCAGCGAATAGTACAAACCGTTCCCGGCGTGGTTCCGTTCTCGTATAACGAACCAGTTGCGCGCGGCTTTCATGGCGTGACCTACGAGATCGACGGGGTCCCGTTACCCCAAACCGCCGGGCAGTACTTCTCCGAGATTATCGACCCGCGTGACGTCGATCGCCTCGAAGTGTTCACGGGCGCAATGCCCGCCGAGTTCGGCGGTCAGCGTCAGGGCGCCGTGGTTGACGTGCTCACGAAGTCCGCGAACCAGTTCACCGGCCCGGATGGGGGTACCGTGTCGCTGTTCGGCGGATCGTATAACACCGCTGGTGTGTCGCTCGATCAGGTGGCTGGGAGTGGAAATTTCCGCGCATTCTTCAACGCCAATCTGTTTCGGAACGCACGTGGTTTGGATTCTCCAACGAGCACCCCCGAGCACGACAACTCCAATCAGAGCGACGGCTTCCTGCGACTTCTGTTTTCGCCGAGCTCGCGCGATACGCTGGCGTTTGACTATTCCGAGCAGTATGCAGCGTTCCAAATTCCAATCGACACGAACCAACACGACCCCAACAATCCCAACTGGTCAGTGCCCGGCACCGACGACAACCAACACGAGTATACCCGCTTTGCGAATCTCACGTACAATCACACAAACGCCGATGGCAATGGCTTTTTCGAGTTGACGCCCTGGTGGAGTTCGGACCGGCTCACCTATCTGCCGGATCCGCAGAACGACCTCGCCGGCGCCTCGCAATCCTCAACCTTCCAGGACCGGTACTCCAACTTTGTCGGTCTCGCGGCCGCTCTGTTTCGTGGCGGTGAAAGGAACAGCGTCAAAGTTGGAGTCAACACCGACGTTCAAAACATGATGAGCGCGTTCAACATCTTGTTCATCGACCCAAACACCGGGAAGCTTGCGCCTCCTTTTGAGGACAACGTTGCTCAACGCGGAACGAACACGGGAGCCTATGCCGAAGACAAGTTCTATGCCTCGCCGTACGTGACCCTAGACGGCGGCCTTCGCTGGGATCACTCGACTGGCTTCACGTCTGGCAATCAGATTAGCCCGCGCATTGAAGCCAATCTTCAGGCAGACCCAAAGAACGTTGTCCATTTTTACTACGGCCGCTTGTATGCCGCACCAGCCCTCGAAGACGTGCGGCGAGACGCAGTCGTTATTGGCGGCGGTTCGTCTAACGCAGTGCCGGTGTACGACCTCAAACCTGAGCGAGACTCTATTTATGAGGCCGGCGTCGCGCACGAGTTCAGTCCGCTCGTGCACGGCTTCCTCACCTTGTGGGGTCGGTCCGTAAACAACGTCCTCGATACGACGCAGATCGGCAGTACGCCGTTGTTTACGGTCTTCAACTCTGCGGGAGGTCAGGCGAGCGGCGTGGAGTTTCGCATCAACGGCCGCGTCCTCAATGGCAACTCCTATTACTTCTCGTATGGCACGAGCTATAGCATCGCGTCAGGCATCTCCGGCGGAACGTTCAACTTCCCAGTCAGCGCGCTGCAGGGTGCCAACGGGTGGGCGCTCGAGGACCACGATCAAACGAACACGATCAACACGGCGTACACGTTCACTGCTCCCGGTGGCCGGTTCGCGACGCTGCAAGCCCTCTTTGGCAGCGGCTTCCCAGTGCAGTTCGAAAATGGCCCGGGGCGGTTGCCGGCGCACTGGGAACTTGGCGCTTCGTACGGACAGCCGGCGTCGCGCACGGGTGTGGGTTGGGAAGTGAGCGGCACGAACCTGCTCAATCACTTCTATCTAATCAAAGTCGCGAACGGGTTCAACTCCACGCAGTACTCGGCTGGAAGGCAGGTCAATCTGAAGTTGACCGCGCCTGTGTACTAAACCGGATGCGTGCACGCGACCACCACGCAAGGTAGAGTGCCGCAGCAAAGAGACTGACATCGCGCAACACCGTCATCCACGTCGCGGGTTGGGTGTCGCCTGGACCAAAGCAACCGCAAGGCGCGCTCAATCCGCGAATGACGGCCGAAGCAACAACAAGCGAGAAGAGCGCGAGCAGGGCAGCAGCGACCGCTGAAGACACCGGAAGCAGGAGTCCCGCTACGAGATAAATCCCAAGCAGTATCTCGAGTGGCGGGAGCGCGAGCGCTAAGCCTGCAACAAGTGGGGGAGGCGCGCCTATCCTGTACGCGGTGATCGCCGCCGCGAGATCGGCGGGGTGGCCAATTTTCAAGATCCCGGCGGCGAGGAAAATGCCGCCGACGACAAGACGCACGAGGAAAGGAACAACGTGAGCGCGAGGCCCAAAGAGACGAGCCAAGGTCAAAACGCTGCCACCTCACCACCGCGCAGACCCACAGGCCCACTTCTCCCCGCCATCGTCGCGTTGGTTGCGATTGCCGCTATCATTACGTACGCGGTTCTGCACGCCAACCGAGCGGTCCCCGGGTCTGCCGTCGCAACCGACACGCCTGCGCTCCCACAACCGGCGAAAGTTGGCACACAGGCGCCTGGGTTTGCGTTGCCCAGTAAGATTGGCACCTTTTCCTCAAGCGAACTCGCCGGCACGCCCTATCTCTTGGAAATCTTTGCGACGTGGTGCCCGCACTGCCAACGCATGACGAAGGTGCTGCGCGCGATCCGCGCGAGCGTGCCACAATCGCGTCTCGCCATGGTTTCGGTGACCGGCTCACCGGATGCCGCCAATTCGACACCAGACAATCTTATTCCTGAAAATCAAGCTGACGTTGACGCATTCGAGTCAGCGTTCGGCGTCACGTGGCCAACCTTTTACGATTCCGACCTCACGGTCGCAAAGGCGTGGGGATTGGACGGCTTCCCGACGATCTTCATCGTGAATGCGAAGGGAAGGATCGTCTACGCAACGAGCGGGGAAGTATCAAAAGCCGCATTGATGAGCGCAATACAGAAGGCCGGCGCTTAAACGTTTCGCTGCACCACGAACAAGGAGTCATAGTATCCTTTTGTGCTCGGCGTAAAATGAGATCGCCGGGCTGACGCAATTTCTCCTTGGGCGGCCAAGCGCGCGAGCGGCGCCGGGCACCCGCGGGATGAGGCTAGGCGCATCCAGCGCGATCCAGCTGAGCGCCGAATAGGATAGTGCCGCAGCAGGGTGAAGCCGCCGCGCCGGAATGCCTCGCCATAGCGCTCGAAGGTCAACCCTCGCCCATTGTCGAGCTGTTCGATCAGGATGCCGTTACCACCGGGCGCCGTCACGCGGGCGAGTTCCGGCACTGCCGCCTCCAAGACGGCCGGGCGCAGCAAGACGTACGCACTTAAGAACAAGTCGAAAAATCCATCGGCGAAAGGCAATGGGCCGTCGCGCCACAACACGAGGCGATCCTCCGGCACGACGCGAGTGGCGCGCGCCATCTCGATGCAGTCCGGCGTGCGATCGACGCCATAGGTTTGCGCCGCGAAGGCGGAGAGGATAGGCATCAACCGCGCCCCACCACAGCCAAAATCCAGTGCGCGTTCGTACCGCCGGTGCAGCTCGCCGAGCGCTCGGCTCAGGGAGATCTTGTGCACCGTGTCGATGAACCCGTTCTTCTTTCCACTTGTATCTGCGCAGTCCAGCGCCACGCCATAGACGCCATAGCGCGCACGGTCGCTCCATGAGAGACCTTCGTAGACGTCGAAGTTTTCTTCAACCATTGAAGACGTGAGGGGAAAGAAATGCCGCGATATGTTTCATTACACGCGCTTGGCTGTTTGCCGAAACCGGCATTTGCTTCCTTGTGCGAGAGGATTTTCTCGGGCAGCACGGCTGCGCGCCGAATCATCGCAGGACAGGTGGGAGAAAAGATGCTCGTCGAGTTCGATGCGCCCGATGCGCCGAGCGCGCTGGCATGGCTGCGCACAAACAAACTTGCACCGTTGTGGATGTTGCGCCTCGACTACGAAAGCACAGATGGTCGGGTTACCGAATTCTGAGCCGGATTTTTGCGTTGCTGTGAGGTGGCCGATCCCATATGAAGGACGCTCGTGGGTAATCTGTAGGTCATATGTCGCGGGTCTAATGTCTCCGGCGAGGGAAGACTTGCTCGTCCCCACACCAATGGACCAAACACTCACGCAACGTGAATTTTCACACAATCGAAAGGCTTAATCTCTTCATGAAGAAATTACAACAAGGTTTCACGCTCATCGAATTGATGATCGTGATCGCCATTATCGCGATTCTCGCAGCTATTCTTATTCCGAACTTCCTGCACGCGCGTTCTGAGGCCGTCACTGCGGCCTGCGAAGGCAACGAGAAGCAGCTTGCCACAGCTGAGGAAGAATACTCGGTTGACAATGGTGGTGCGTATGCTTCGCTGGCCGTCCTCACGACACCATATTTGAGCGTCGTTGTGACGGATCCAGTGAAAAAGGGCAATGCCTACACCGTGACGATCCCGGGTACGGGCTCCAATGGTTCGTATCAGATCTCGGACGCGGGCGGACATGACACGACCACCACGACCAGCCTCACGCAAACGGGCGGTGCTGCATGCGCGGCGTGCTCATCCATCGTTTACGCACAGGCATCGGGCATCCACGGTAACTAAAACGCTCGACGCGGAACAAAAGCAAAAGAGCCGGTCCCTTCGGACCGGCTCTTTGCAGTCCATAACTATTGACTTGCGTTGGCGACGTTGTGCAGATATGAATCGATGAACGAGACGATCTTGTGCTTGTCGATCGCCGACAACGTCCCCAATCGGGTCCAGGCGGTGAGCGCAATCCGTGACTTCATATTGGGATAGGGCGCCACGATAACCGCGAGGCCCTGATCTTCGCCGTTCTGCACGTCTGCCGCGCTTGGCTGCAACTCACTTGTGGGAATGAGGTGCAGGTCGTACACCATCGCGATGCTGCCGAGTGCAGCTGCCAGATCAGGGCAATTGCAATTGTACTGCAGTAGCACGTTGCCGTGTTCGAGCAAATGGACTTGCACGTACTTGGGAATAGGTATGGGGCTGATAAACGCGTTGGTAAAGAGTTCGCGATGGGGACCAGAGGTCGGCGGGTTGGAATTGTAGACGAAATCATCCGGCTCACCCGGCTGTAAGTGCGTGTGGCCTTGCGAGGGATAATACGTACCCAAGAACGGAGCTGGCGAATTTGCCGGTGCGGCGGCCGTCGTGGAACTGCCTGCAGCAGCAGCGTTTGCGGGCGACGCAGAAGCCGATCCGCTGCCGCGCGAACCCGAGCACGCCGCGAGCGCGAAAAGGCAAACGGCAGCAGTGAGGCCGGATCGAACGGCCGAAGCAAGAATCATGACCGCGCTTTCGTCCTGTATGCGCGCCGGGCCTCGCGTCTCACTGATTGAGGTTGTCTTCGTTGCGCAACCATTGATTGATGAACGACATGATGTTTGTCTTGTCCACGGCATCGAGTGTTGCCAAGCGCGTCCACGCGGTGAGCGCTATTTTGTGAGGCATCCCCGGATAGGGCGCGACAATGACCGCAAGCCCGCTTTCCTCCGCCGAGTGAACCTGGTCCGGTGTGGGTTGTAGGGTCCCTGGCGGGAAGAGTCGGACATCGAATTCGTTGGCAATCTCAGCAAGCTGTTGCACGACGTCCGGACACAGTAAGCAATTGTATTGCAACAAGATGTTGCCGTGCTCGAGCAAGTGCACTTGGACGTACTTCGGAAGCGGCTTCGGGTTGATCAGTATCCCCGTGGTGACTTCGCGATGGTATCCGGAGGTTGGTGGATCGCTGTTGTACTGAAAATGCGCGAAGCGGCGATCGTCGCCAGGCATGTGCCCTTGATGGCCTTGGGAAGGATAGTGGGAGCCCGAGAAGACGCTCGGTGCCGGCTGCGGCGGAGCGTTCGCGCTGCGCAAGTGCACGATGAACACCAGCACGACGCCCGCCACCACGATGAGGGCGAGAACGGGGGGCAGCAGCGACATCGCCGAGGATTGCGTTTTTTTGATTCTCTTGGCCATTAGCTCCCCGGAAAGTAAGGCACGGCGTCGATGTCCTGGGTAATGATCCCGTGGTACGTGCCGTGTCCAAAGGCAGTGAGATCGACGGAAAACAGCCCGCCGTTGGTTGTGACGCGCACGGTCACAAGGCCCAGCGGCACGTCGGTCGTCTGCCAGGTTTCGACGCGCGATTCGGGCAGTCCGGTCGAGCCTCCGATATCTCGTGGGGGAAAGTCGACAATGGTATGCACCGTGTTGAGCGTGGCGCCGCGGATCGTGACGTTCTCCGGCCGCGATGAAACAACAATCCCTGCGCGAGCATCGGGCATCGGCAATAAGCCGAACAGTAAGAGCGATTGGAGCGTCTGGTGGTATGTGGCGGGCGCTGGCTTCGATGGGTCGCCACCCAAACGAAAGAGCGCATCTCCGATCTTGATGATGCCGCCGGCAAATGAATAGAGCCGCAGGCTGTCATCAAAATCCGGCGCGTCGACGTACATCTTCCAGGTGATGGTTCCCCCCGCGACCGATTGGCTCGATACGGGTGAAGCAACAAGTCCAGACGTCTGTGTTTGAATTTCAAAGAACGCCGCCTGCGTGGCTCCAAGCGTCCCAGACCCAAAACCGATCGTCTTCGTCGCGACTGGATTGCCGTTGACCAACACTCGATAGCGTACCCAGTCACCGGCTTGTGGAGCGACAAAGAGGTAACCCAACAGATCGGTCTGCGTGATGGTCTGGCCCACCTGCGGAGCAACGACTGCCGCGCCTGCGGGCGCAAGCAAGCCCAGCGCGACACCCGCCAGTTCGGCGGCTACGAGCAGCGCGCGCACACGCCGAAAAATTCCAGTTGATGCTCTGTGACCGAAAATCCGAGTCCGCGCGATAGGATCCTCTCGTAATTGGGGAGCGCTCGGCAGGGGACGTCGTCGACGCGACCGCAGCGCTTGCAGACGGCGTGATGGTGATGCTCGCTCGCGCACCACAGATAGGCTGCTTCGCCATGCTGTTGGGTTGCGGTCGACACCCAACCCATCTCGCGCAGCGCTTCGAGCGTTCGATAAATGGTCGCGAGTCCGACGCGAGGGCGCCGGCCGCGCATCCGCTCGTGCAGCTCCTTGGCGGTGAGGTACCGGCGCGCCGATCGCAGCGCGCCAATCACTTGCTGGCGCTGTTTGGTCATGCGATGTGCTGTGCCTGCGAAAAGTTCGCGAGCACCGATCGCCGGCTTTGCAGCGGCTTTCATTTGACGCGCGCAGCCGTTCGACGGGCGTCGAGCAACGCGGTCAGCAACGAGCGACGCTTAGGCGAGAAGATCATGGCACCGAAGAAGCACGCGGTGGCGACGAGGACGATGCTCGCACCTGAGGCGACATTGAGGTAAAACGAAAGATACAGGCCGACGATAGCCGATCCCATCCCCACGATGGCAGAAATAAACATCATAGCGCCAAAGCGGTTGGTGAGTTGGTAGGCGGTGGCCGCTGGGGTCACGAGCAACGCGGCAACCAGGACGATGCCGGCTGCCTGGAGCGAAACGATGATCGTCACTGCCAAAATCCCAAGCAAAAGATAGGAGAGACCATCCACTGGCAGCCCGCTGGCGCCTGCGGAGATGGGGTCAAACGAGGCAAAGAGCAGCTCTTTGTAGAGCAACGAGACGACAGCGAGAATGGCCGTGGTCAACAAGGCAATGATGACGATGTCCTTGCGATCGATCGCTAAGATGTTGCCGAAGAGAAAATCTTGCAGGTCGATGACGTAATTCTTCACGTGCGACATGAGCGCGATGCCGAGGGCAAACGCGGCGGTGAAGAACACCCCGATCGTCGTGTCGAGCGAGACTTCCGATTTCTTGCTCACGGCCCCGATCCCAAGCGCCGTGAGAATGGTAAAAATGAGTCCACCGATATAGAGATCGAACTTTAGCAAATACGCGATGACGATGCCGGCAAACGATGCGTGCGCCAGACCGTCGCCGATAAACGACATGTTGCGCAGCACGACATAGACCCCGACAATCGAGCAGACAAGTCCAATGAGTAGCGCGGCGATGAGCGCGCGGACCATAAAATCGTTCTGCAGGGGTGAAATGAGAAGATCCACGACCTTACGCCGGCGTTGGGGCACCGAAGAGCACGTGGCTGCCATAGGTGGCCGAGAGCGTCTCGCGGGTGAGGACTTCGGAAGGCGAACCGAAGGCAACGACGCGATGGTTGAGGGCCAAGACCCGATCGAACCACTCCGCCACGCACGAAAGATCGTGGGTCGTGGCGATGATCGTGGTGCCCTTTTGCTTGAGCCCTTCGAGCAGCGTAAAGATGGCGTGCTGCGTGGTCGCGTCGACCCCAGCGATCGGCTCGTCGAGCAGCATGAGTTGCGGGCGTTGCACGAGCGCACGTGCCACGAAAACGCGCTGCTGTTGACCGCCTGAGAGCTGGCCGATTTGCACGCCGGCGTACGCCGACATGCCTAATTGCTCGATTGCTTCTGCGGCTGCTCGACGGTCCGCCGCGCTCGGCCTTCGGAACAGTCCCACGCGACCGTAGGTGCCCATGAGGACAACGTCGGTAACAGTGACCGGAAACGACCAATTGACCGACTCGCTTTGCGGCACGTACCCGATAAGATGGCGCACTTCTGGGCTGGGGGGTTGACCGAAAACGAGCACTGAGCCGCACTGCACGGGCAAGAGGCCGGCAATGACTTTCAACAGCGTTGACTTACCGGATCCGTTTGGGCCGATGATGCCGACGAACTCGCCCCGCTTGACGGCAAACGTTACCTCGTCGAGCACGTCTCTGCCGAAATACCCGGCGCACACCCCGTCGACCCACAACGCCGTCTCGGCAATTTTGTCGAGGCTCGGTGCGGCCTTGGCATGGCCTTCGTGAGGATGGACGTGGAAAGTTGCTGGCGCCACCGCGTGACTGTGGTCCAACGCGGGCGGCGCTTCATGTGGCGCAACGTGCGTATGATCGTGCCGTACGGCCGGATCGCTTTTCATTTGAGCGCCTGCACGATCGTCTTGACGTCGTGATGCATCATGCCCTCGTAGGAGCTGAGGTCTGGGGTCGTCCCCAAGGAGTCGTCGTACAAATTCGTGACGGTCTTGATTCCAGCCGACTCGGCGAGCTGCTTGGCGAGCTTGGGGGAGAACTCCGGCTCGGCGAAGATGGCACGCACGTTGTGCGTCTTTGCTCGTGCAATCAATGAAACGAGATCGGCGGCTGATGGTTCCTTTCCCGGCGACTGCTCGATCGCGCCGACGTCATCGATGCCATAACGTCGATCGAAGTAAAACCAAGCGTCGTGGTCGGCGATCATGGCACGCTGACTCGGCGGAATGGTTGAAATTTGCTGACGGGTCCACGCATCAAGCGCGGCAAGGCGTTTGACTTCTGCCGCGGCGTTCGTTCGGTACAGGGCTGCGTGAGCAGGATCCGTTGCCGCGAGCGCGTCGGCAATGGCGCGCACGTACGATGCGGCATACTTCGGATCGAGCCAAAAGTGGGGGTTGGCAAATTCGCTTCCGTTTGGATGGCTCACTTGAGTGGGGAGCGAGTCGCTCAGCACGACAATGCGCGCCTGCGGCGACGCGTCTGCGAGCAGTTTTGTCAGCCACGCTTCCAGTCCAGAACCGTTTTCCACAATCACCGCGGCATGGCTCAACTGGATGAGATCTCGCGGTGCCGGTTCGTACGTTTCAGGGGACGCGCCAATAGGCACGAGCCAATGAACCTCAAGTGCATTTCCCGCGACCGTTTTGACGAGGGAGGCAAGGGTGGATGTGGTCGCAACCACGATTGGTTGGCCAGAAGCGATCGCAGCGGGGGCGTTGCCGGCGCTGTGCCCACACGCTACGAGTGCGGTTATGGCCACGCAGACCGAACCCGTTCGGATTCTATCGAGAATCATTCTCGATAATTATACATGCCCAGCTTCGGCTCCCCTCAGGTATCGAAGAGGCGATTTTGCAATCGCCCCCTCCAATTACGCTGATGAGGAGAGTGCGGATTCGCGATAGCTCTCCATTATGTTGCGCACATACGCCTGCGTCTCCGGGAAAGGCGGGACGCCATGGTATTTGTCGACGGCGGCAGGGCCTGCGTTATAGGCGGCCAGGGCGAGATCAACCTGTCCATGATATCGATCGAGCAGTCCACGCAGAAGCGCGGTGCCACCGTCAACGTTTTGCGCTGGATCGAATGGATTTTTCACGCCGAGTGACTTCGCCGTGCCGGGCATCAGTTGCATGAGTCCCATAGCACCCGCCTTGGAGACCGCGTCTGCTTGAAACCCCGATTCCTGGTTGATCACCGCGTTAACCAACTCCGGATCAACTTCGTGCCTTCGGGCTGCGTCGCTCACAATTGACCCGTAGCGGTGGAAACTCGGACGCGTGGTTGGACCGGCTCCGCCATTGCAAGATGTCTTGGGTGCGGGCGTGCCAACACTGATTTGTCTCAGCGCTTGCATCAGCTGTTTCTCGAGAGTGGACAACTGATGCGTGAGATCGCGAATGAGCGCTGCGAATTGCTTGTCGATGCTCGAAAACGAGCTGGCTGACGAAGGGGCTTGCGCAGGTTCCCCCTCTTCTTCTTGCTCGTTCTGGCCAACCGGCATCATTGGATTGTAGATTGGCATCTGCGAAGGTATACCGGAGGGATTGGTTGGGTTGATGTTCATGAAAGCCTCCACTTTAGGGCAGCGTCACGATCTAGTATCACGCGCGCCGATGCGGTGTCTAGCACAGTGCGCCGGCGATCTGCACCAGCTTCTCGACCGCATCGGCTTGGCAAGCCCGTTCGTGGAAAAGGAAGCTCTCAATGCGCTCGCGTTGCGCCACCGCCGAGTCGAGCGTCGGGTCACCGCCTCGCACGTATGCGCCGATGGCGAACAGGTCTTCGGCTTGCTCGAGCGCGGCGATGGCCTTGCGCACTCGCGCCGCGCAGGCAAGATGTTCTTCGGAAACGAGGTGATTCATCACCCGGCTGGAGCATCGCAAGACGTCGATGGGAGGATATCGGCCTGCGTCCGCAAGCCGGCGCGAAAGGACGATGTGCCCGTCAAGCAACCCGCGTACCGTATCGGTGACCGGCTCGAACGGGTCATCTGCATCGACGAGGACCGCAAAGATGCCCGTGATGCTTCCGCGTTCGCGAACGCCAGCTCGCTCGACGATCGTCGCCAGCTTGACGACCATTGAAGCCGGATGACCTCGGTGGGCTGGAGGCTCACCTGATGCCAGCGCAAGTTCTCGCCACGCGTTCGCCACTCTGGTGAGAGAATCAACGGTGAGCAAAACGTCGTGACCTCGTTCGCACAGCCATTCCGCTTGGGCGATCGCGGTGCGAGCGGCGGCAAGCCGCTCGTGTGGCGGCGCATCGGCGGTGGCGCAGACGATGCTTGTTCGCGACCAGCGTCGCGTTTGGCGCAGCGCAGCGACAGTCTCTGACGCCTCTCTACCACGTTCTCCAATCAGCGCGAGGACGTGCGCATCGAAGTGCGCGTGCTCCGCGATCTGCCGCAACAACGTAGATTTTCCCACGCCGGCCCCGGAAAAGAGAGCGACCCGCTGGCCAATGCCAATCGTACAGAGCGCATCAATGGCGGCAATGCCAGTCGAAATTGGTCTTTGGATCGGCCGGCGCCGCTCGAGATTCAACGGGCCGTCGTGAACCGCCACGACCTCGCAGTTCGGATGCGCGGGACCGCCCCACGCATCGACGCGCCGTCCCATCAGACCCGGGCCGCAAAACGATCCCAAAACGGCGCGGGTCGAGGTAACTTTGGCGCCGACCGTGACGTCGCGGATCGTCTCGATCGGGGCGCACGACGCTTCCCCTTCAGAGACTGAGCGCACCTCGGCGAGACGGGTTTCGTCTCGCGTCTCGATTGCAACAAGATTGCCAGGGGCGACTCCCCGAATGCGCGCGACGATCGTCGTTGGCTCGACTCGCAACACGGTACCTACGCGTACCCATCCGTCGCATTCTCGATAGCTCAGCGGCATTTCATGTCGCAGCCATGTTGCCGACGTTAGCATTCTGCAGCCGCCCGCACCAAGAGTTTGGCCCGCGTCTCGATGTCTGCTTCGACACGCGATCCCTCGGATTCGATAACGACCTCGCCGAATTCTAGGTTATCATCGCTTTGATGTGTCGAGATCGAATGAGGTGTCGGCCTACCCGCGGCCACAAGCGCGTCGTCGACGAAGTTTGCAAGTGTTTGAGGATGCACGACGGCAACGTGGCGCAGTGCCCGCCCACAGGCGATGGCCGCCAGCCGAATCGCTTCGTTACGAATGAGCTGCTGGTGATCGCAGATCGGCGGCACGGGGTCTGCAGAGAGGGCGGGGTTTGACGGCTCAACTTCGGGGTACTCGATGGACGGGTGTGGCTCGAGTTGCGCGACTGGTTCAGCGGCCTCAGAAAAACTCTCTGAAGATTCGCTCTTCGGTGCGGTCTGCTCGGAGGGTTGCGGTTGGCTGTGGCACTCGCCGATCCCAGGAACCTCATGCCCGCGAGTCAACTCGACAACGCGGCGAGGCGTAAAGGGCACGAATCCCGCCTCAGCTGTGCGTTCGTCCATCAAGGTAGGCGAGGATCTCCTTTCGTACCGCGGGCTCGTAGGCACGCAGCACTCGCTCGCGCACGTTTGTTGGCAGCGAGCTGAGCACGTACGCCGTCGTTTGCGGCAGTTCGGTGCGCAGTGTCGCCTGTAACTCGAGGGCGGCTCGTTCTTCCGGCGACGTCGTCGGCACGTGGCGTGCGAAAAAGCCGAACCAGGCGATAACGGCCGAGGCAAGTATCGCGCCGAGCGTCACGAAGCGCATGCGCAACGATCTCGGTGCAGGCCCGGCCGTAGGTGCTGATTGCTTTTGAAAAGGCAGCGCGGCAACGACAACTTGATCGGTTGCAAGATCCGCGCCAGCTGCCGCGCGCACCACATCGGTGATGAGTTTTGACTGGGTCTGGGAAACTTTCTTAGCGTCGACAAAGACTGCAACGGATAGCTTTGCGAGCGCATCGGCGTGCGCCGTGCGCGTTTCAACGATCGTGTCGTACGAGTAGCGAGTATGCGAACGCTCCTTCGTAAAGCTTTTCCCACTCTCGCTGCCGCGCTCCGTGCCGCGTTCTGCTTCGAGCAGACCGTGCGGCGTGACAAGCGTTCGCTGCGACGACCGCTCCTCATCAGCGGTTCGCATCACGACGCGAACGACCGTGGCGCCCACCCCGAAGACGGCATCCAAAGCCGACTGAATCGAATTCTGCAATCGCGTCTCTCGGCCAAGCGCCAGCTCGGGCGCTGGACTGGCGCTGACGTCTCCGAGTGAATCCATGACAACAACGTGATCGGCGGAGAGCCCCGGATAACTCGCAGCGACAAACCGTTTGATGCCGCCGATCTGGGTTTGGGTCAGCGTCACACCGGGCTGCATGAGCAGTTGAACGCTCGCGCTTGCTGGAGCACGGCTGACGTCATCGGCGAGCGGATCGACGTCCGCCGGTGCGATAACAACCGTTGCATCCGAGATTCCGGTCATGCGCCGCAGGCCAAAAACCAAATCGCCTTCGATGCCCGCACGGCGTTGGTCATCCATGAACGCTTGCGGGGCAAATGCGTTTGGTGGCTGTTCGAGCACGTCTGCGGTCGTGGGGACGTAGCGATGCGGCAATCCAGCCAGCGTGAGGCGGAGCAGCACGTCACGGCGGTGCGAGGCAGGGACGTAAATCTGCGTGTGTTGGGCGTCCGTGCTGAACGGTTCGTTCCATAGGAGAAGCGCTCGTTCGATCTCCGTCGCTTGGCTTGGATGAAGGGCGACGTCGAACAATGCGGTTTGAGCGCTCATCTTTGCGCCGCCGGCAAGAAAGAGCCCGATACAAACACTTGCTCCCAAGATGGCGAGCGCCGGAGTTTTTCTTTGGCCGAGCCACTGCACGCATTGGCGGAACGTTTTCGGCACGGCCGCTGGGAGCAGCGCGAGCATCGCTTAGAGCTGGGTTTGGAGTAGTTGCGTGATCGCGCCACTCACTTTTGCAGCTGCGATGGCCGCCACTTCGAGCATAACGTCGGCTTTCGCACGCGCGACTGTCGCCTCCGCGATATCGGTCTTCTTTGCTGCCGCTGACGCCGCAAGTGCATCGGCATTGTTGAGCGCTCCTGAGAGTGAATCGAGCGCGTTGCCCAACGCTTCGCCGAACGAAGGAGCCTCCGGTTCCCGCAGGACCGCATTCTGGAGCGGTACGATCGCGCCGATCGACTCGGCGGAGCGGACCGCAAGGTCCGCTGCTCCATTAGGAATCATGACGAGCGATCGATGTCGATGGTTTCCAAATCCATCTGCTTGGCCGCCGAGAGCATGCTGACGTTTGCATCGTACGCGCGCCCCGCGGAGACGAGCGCGACCATTTGCTCGATGGGATCGACGTCTGGCAGGGCAACGTAACCCTTATGCGCTCCGCTCCGCGCTGCGAACGGATTCCCGGGATCGAAACGGTATTGAGGAGCGTCTGGGCGTTCCACAACATCGGCTACCACAACGCCTGAAGGTTGCGGGCGCTCGGATTCTCCGAAAGCCAAATCTGCGAAGTCATCGTCGCTCGACACCGCAAGCGCGCTCTTGAGCGATGTTTCAAACGGCTGCGCCTGCTCGAGCACCGCCGTCTGTGCGTGGAACACGGCTCCATCCGCCCTGGGTACCCCCGCGTTTGCTAAGTTGAGAGCGATGAGGTCCATCTGAGTTCGCTCCGCAGCCATGCCGCTGGAAGCGATATCGTAGATGTCGCTCATTTCAGTGTGTGGATTCCTCCGCGACGGTTCGCAGCTCGTGAAGCATGGCTCGCTCCTGGTCGACGAGCTCGTGATACGTGACTGCGTTGCGCGCTTGGGCACCCATGGCGTATTCCAAGACGCCGACGGTTCCGCGAGCATCGATCTCTTGCATGACAGCCGCGAAGGGTGGCCCGGCATCCGAATCATTCTCAAGTAGCTCGGCATCCCGTGCTACGAAGCCGGGCGTACGAGCGTTCGCAACATCTTCCGCCAGCAGTCCTCCCCTGGCGCGCGCAAAACGCATGGCCGCTTCAATGCTTTCAAATGCCAGGTCGCTCATGGAACCCGCATGCTAGCGCGTGTTTATGTCCGCAGTCTTGCCCGATTATGCCGATATTATGAAGGTGAACAAGCGCGACCGCCGGGACGATCCCTGGAACCGGATCGCCTCGCGATTAGACGAGGCGCTTGACGACGCGCGAAATCTCGCTGAACGTCCCGCGCCCAACGTCCGTGGCGTCGAAAAACTTTTGGCATTACTCGCCGATGCGCGACGTGACGTACAAGCCCGCGAACTCGAAGCACGCGTTGCTGCGACGCGAGCCCAGCGTCTGGAATCAGACCTCGAAGGTCAGCGCAAGCGCGCAGACGTTCTTGTGCGAATTGGCAAGGCTATCAATGCCGTTCGAGAGTTGCCCGCGCTCTTGCAGCTCGTGATCGATCTCGCAGTTGACGCAACCAAAGCCGAACGCGGTCTCATTGTCGTTCGTGATCCAGAAGGCCAGGTTCGAGAGTTTAGCGCCACCGCCAACCTCGATTCGCAGATCATCGGCCAACCTGAGTTTGCCGTGAGCCGCTCCATTCTGGAGCGAGTCTTCCGAGAAGGACAACCCGTCGCCACGACGGACGCGCAAAACGACCCCGAGGTCAACACGGCGCCAAGCGTTCGCTCTCTGCACATCCGCTCGATCATTTGCGTCCCCATCCGAGGTCAAGATGACGTCATCGGCGTCATGTACGTGGATTCCCGGATTACAACTGAAGCATTGTTGGCGCACGACCCGGATTTGCTGGCAACGATCGCCGACCAGGCCGCGGTCGCCATTGACAACGCTCGGCTCTACGATCACATACGTAGAAGTTTCAAAGAGTTGTCAGCGGTGAAAGCTCAAAATGACGAGGTCCTCGAGTCCATCGCTTCGGGCGTCATCATCTTTGACGACAAGGAAACGATTTCGCAGTTCAACCGCGCCGCAGAGCTCACGTTCGGCATGTCCGGCTCGACGGTCGTGGGACGCGGCGCGCGCATCCTCGACACATGGCTCCCCGGATTCACCTCGTTGCTCAATCAGCATAAGGCAAACCCGGATGCTCATATGCAAGTCGAGATTCCAGGCAACCACTTCGTGCGCGGGCCATTCCTCTTGCAGGTGACCTTTTTCCGGATTCGTGGGACCGTTTCGGGAGATAGCACGGCCGCGGTTATTAACGATCTGACGGAGAGCCGGGCTCTCGTGGCCGAAAACCAAGCGCAGGCGCAAAAGAGCGAGCGCATCGCTCGTTCGTTCGAGCGCTATCTGGCCCCGCACGTCGTCAGTTCTCTGATGAGAGACCCGGAGCAAGTCGTGCTCGGCGGGACCCGCCAGACCGCCACCATGCTGTTTGCAGACATTCGCGGCTTCACCGAACTCTCACAGAGATTGATGCCGGAACAGGTGGTCGAGTTGCTGAATCGTTACCTAGCTCCGGTCGTCAACGTCGTTTTTGCCAACGCCGGCCTGCTCGACAAGTTCTACGGGGATGGCGTGATGGCGGTCTTCGGGCCGCCTCGACCAAGCGACGACGACGCCTGGCGCGCGGTGCTCACCGCAGAGCAGATTCTCGAACAGGTCAGAGCGCAAAATGGCCAGCCGGGCGTGACCTGGCCCCTGGCTGTGAGCATCGGCCTTGCGACCGGCGACGTGGTTGCTGGGCACATCGGGTCGGAACGTCGCCTCGAATACACGGTAATTGGAGACGCAGTGAACTTGGCATCCCGCTTGCAGCAGATCGCGCAGCCCAATCAGATTCTCGCCGATGAACGGACGTACGACCGAGTCAAAGGACGAATTGCCGCAACCAAGCGATTGGCACGGATCAAGGGCAAGGCAGGCCTGACGCCGGTTTACGTCATTCATGGGTGATTGTGGCCACGCATAGCATAGGCGCCGGACAACCAGAAACCCCACCACAGCCAAGCTCGCGAGACACGCGTAGCGGCGCTGCAGCGACGCTTGCTGCGTCAGCCCTTGGGCTGCTCGGCTGCAATGCATGTGAAGTCTTTCTTTATGATGAGAGCGTCGACGCGTATATCAGCGTTGCACTGATCAGTGACGAGCAAAAGCCAGCCCCGGGTGCGCCCATTTCCGCGAATGTGATTGCAGATGTTTATCCCGAGGACATCGACGTGCTGACCATTGACGACACGCGATCCCTTCAGGAACCTCTGCGGACCATGACCGTCAACCTCGGCGCGGCATCGGCGCTCATGCTGCGCGTGCGCCGCGATAACCGGCAGCTTGGGGTCATTGTGTGCGCTTATCGCTGGTCGCGTCACCTCTCTGCCGCCGGAACGCTCGCCCCGATGTCGTTCATGCGGATGGCGGCGACCACGTTGGATCTCGTGCGCAGGACCGAGAACGCGCTCGATCGCGCCGACCGGCTCGCCGCGCTGCTTGACAGCGCTGCGCGCTTCGCCGGCGAACTCGATTTGGAATCGCTGTTTGCCGCCATCCACGAGGAAGTGGCACGCCACATGGACGCGCCATCTTTTTACGTCGCGCTTGAAAGCGGGGAAACGCGGGAGCTTCGCACGGAGTATGCTATCGAATCCGGAACCCGCTTGCACTCGGACGTCCTGCCAGGCCGCGAGGGGTTGGCCGCGCAGGTCCACACGACCGGACGACCGGCACTGGTCGAGTGGTCAGACGTGTACGCGCAAGCGGAGGGGAGCGACGCGGTGGTCGGGGGGACGATTCTCATGGTGCCGATGCGCCTTGGCGAGCGGATCATCGGCGTCATGTCCGCCCAGTCCAAAGCTCCAAACGCCTACACTCAACATCACGTTGAGTTCCTCTTGGAGGTTGCCGAGCAAGCCGCAACCGCTATTCAGAATGCCGGCGTGCTGCGTGAAGAACGCCGCCGCACGGCCGAGCTCACGATGCTCCACCGCGTCGCCGTGTTGACGAGCTCCGAAACGCAACTCGATCGCATTATGGCGGCTGTCGTCGTCGAAGCGGCTTCAATTTTTCATTCGGATGCCGCGGCGATTGCGCTGGAAGACGAGCACGGTAACTTCGAACTCGCCGCAACCTTCGGCCTGTCGGACGAGTACCGCAAGAAGCGCAAAGAGGCTGGAACATGGTTGCGCGCGTTCTACGGCGACCCCCCGCGAGAGCGCTATGTCGGACCCGATCAGATTCAATCCATCGGTCAGCCCGAGCTTGTGGCAAACGAAGGCATTCGTAATATGTTCTTCATTCCGCTGGTGTACCGCGGGAAGCTCGTTGGCAGTCTCGCCCTGCACGGCCGCCACAGCATCGTTCGATTGTCGAGCGGCGAGATGCGCTTGGCGCAGGTCTTTGCGGACCAAGTCGCTGCAGCGATGCATCGAGCGCAAGCGGCGGAAACGCTGGCCGAGCGAATTGAAGATTATGATATCATCACGCGCGTCGGAAGCGCGCTTGCGTCGAGTTTGCCTGTTGATTTTTCCCACGTGCTCGCGTTGTTGCGAGAACAAATGGGCTACGCGCATTGCGCGATCTTCTCGCTTGAAGGAACCCCTGAACGATTGCATGTTCGGGCAACTCTCGGCTATGACGCAACAACCGAAAACACGCAACTCGCGCTCGACCGGGGCCTGGTTGGGATGGTTGCCAGTTTAGGCGAGATGGCGTATGTGCCCGATGTGTCGCTCGATCGTCGCTATGTGAGCGCGGCTCCCGGCATTCGCTCGTTCATCGGGTATCCGCTCAAAGTGGAGAACAAGGTTCTTGGCGTGCTCTGCATTGAGAGCCCGAAGCTTGATGGCTTTGCTGCGCGCGATCGCCGCGTGCTTGCGGCAATCGCCGACCAGATGGCGCTCGCTATGTCCAACGCACGCCAATATGCCACGGCGACTGAGCGGATGGCCACCCTCACGGTCGCCCGTTCTCAATCCGAGGAGTACGCCAGGTATCTCGAGCGGCGACAAGAGGAGCTCAAGTTGCTTGGCACGGTTGGTTCGGCCGTCAACTCGACTTTGAATCTGAATCGCATGCTGGCAACGGCAGCTGAGAAAATTGCGATGAGCTTGCACGTGGAACGTTGCACGATCAGCTTGTACAACGAAGAGCAGACTGAAACCGAAGTTGCTGCTGACTCTTGGAATGCAGGATCGCCTGTTTTAGTAGGCGCGCGTTTCCCAGTGCGCGAGGATTCACCGGTGCTGCGCATGCTGCGTCAGCGGCATGCGTTGACGAGCGAAGACGTCTCTGTTGATTCCCGCTTCGATGGAAATCGCCAGGAGATGTTGGAGTTGCAACTGCGCGGCGCTGCCGTGGCCGCGATTGCTTCGGAAGGTCAAATCTTGGGAACGCTTATCGTGGGGCAGACCTCGGAGCCGAGACGCTTCACGCCCGAACAGATCGGGGTGTTGGAGACCATTGCGACGCAGCTAGCGCTGGGCGTGCGCAACGCGCGTTTGTATGGTCGCGCACGCGAGCGAGCAAACGAAGACTCGCTCACGGGACTTTTCAACCACCGTTACTTGCACGGAAGGCTCGAGCAAGAGCTCGTTCGCAGCCAGCGCACGGGCCAGCCGCTTGCCATCGCACTCTTTGACCTCAACAATTTCAAAGCGTTCAACGACAACTACGGACACCAAGCTGGCGATGAAGTGCTGCGCTTCATGGCCACGGTGCTACACATGAGCCTGCGAGCAACCGACATCGCGGGCCGTTACGGCGGCGATGAATTCTTGGTGATTTTGCCCCAATCCGACGAACAAGGCGCGAGGTTGTTGCTCGAGCGCGTGAGGCGCAGGATCGACGAGCAGGCTGGAACCGGTCTTTTGCCCATCCCCATCAAACTTTCGGCCGGCGTCGCAGTCCATCCGCGCGATGGCGATAACAAGGCCGACCTCATCGCACGCGCCGACGCCGCGATGTACGCAGACAAGCGCAAAACCTAACCCGCGCATGTAGGGGGCGATTGGAAAATCGCCCCACGTCCTCGCGCGAATTTATTCGCGCGTAAAAAAACGGTCGCGAATAAAATTCGCGACACTCCATACTTAACGTTTGCTGAACTGGAAGCGTTTGCGGGCGCGCTTGCGGCCGTACTTCTTTGATTCCTTTTCGCGCGGGTCGCGGGTGAGGAACCCAGCTTTGCGGAGCAGCGGGCGCAAAGATTCGTCCATGCGAGCGAGGGCGCGTGCGATGCCGTGACGGATCGCGCCGGCTTGACCGGAGAGGCCGCCGCCGTGTGCGGTGATCGTAATGTTAAAGCGCTCCACGCTGTTCGTGAGCTCGAGTGGTTGACGGACGACTTGCAGGAGGGAGGCTCGGCCTAAATACTGATCGATCGGTCGCCCATTGATTTTGATTTCGCCTTGCCCGAGGGCCATGCGAACGCGCGTCACTGCGCGCTTGCGGCGGCCGGTGGCTCCGTTGAGCGTGGTTGCTGCCATTATATCCCCGTGAGTGCCTTAGGCTTGTGCGCCGAGTGCGTGTGCTCGTCGCCCGCGAATATTCGCAAGCGTTTCATGCGCTGGGCGCGCAGGTGGTTGGTGGGAAGCATGCCATGAACCGCTGCTTCGACGAGACGCGTCGGATGTTCCGCGTGCACTTGTTGCGCCGTGCGACGGCGCAGACCACCCGGAAACTGCGAGTGCCGAATGTATTCTTTTTTTGTCCACTTCTTGCCGGTGAGATGAATCTTCGCCGCGTTCGTCACGATGACGAAATCGCCATTGTCCGCATGCGGCGTGTAGTCGGGCTTGTGCTTGCCCATCAGCACGGTTGCGATGCGCGCAGCAAAGCGGCCGAGTGTTTTATCCTTGGCGTCGGCGATATACCAATCGCGTTTCACGCCATTCTTTGAAACGAGCGCTGTGGTCATGAGTCCTTTAAGGTTCGCCGCATGCACCGCGAGGTCCGGCTTTTCGTGGAGCCTCGCGAATTTATTCGCGAGGTATGCGGTACGACTTTAGCATGATACCGGACCACCGGGCACCCCGTCAAGTGAATCTGGGACAAAACTCAGCCCAAAGCTAGAGGCAGGGTAAGGCCTCGCTAGATCGGTTGATCGTAGTCAACCCTTTCTAGATACAGCCCGTGAGCCGGCGCGGTGAAGCCAGCTCGCCTGCGATCACGAGAGGCAAGGACGGCGCCAACGTCCGATGCCGCCCGGCGCGCTCGACCGACCTCGATTAAAGTCCCCACAACCACGCGCACCATGTTGTGGAGGAATGAATCGGCGGTCAATATGACATCGATGAAGTCACCGCTGCGCTGAATTTGGATTGACTTCAGGTTGCGCCGCGTGCCCTTGCTTCGGGACTCAGTTGCGCAAAATGCGGCAAAGTCGTGTTCGCCGACCAACGCCTGAGCGGCGGTCTGCATCGCGCCGAGATCCAGCGCAGCGCCAACATGGAAAACCCGCTTTGACGAAAGAGGCGATGGTGCAACCCGATTCAAGATCCTATAACGGTAGGTTCGCGCAACAGCATCCCGACGCGCGGAGAAGCCCGCTGGCCGTTCGGCGACTCTGACAACGGCAATGCTGCTGTGGCGGAGCAACGCGCTCGCAGCGACCGCGATCTTTCGAAGCGGCATATCGCTGGATGTCGCGCAACTGATCACCTGACCGGTTGCGTGCACCCCAGCGTCGGTGCGGCCCGCGGCGACGATCGGTGTGGGGTGACCGAAAAGAGTTTCCAAGGCAGTCTCGACCCGCTCTGCGATCGAAGGCAGACCTTCTTGCCGCGCAAACCCGCGGTAAAATGTTCCGTCGTATTCGAGAACGAGCGCGAGAGTACGATTCATGGTGTCGACGTCAGCGCCAATAAATTCGCGCGATTACATTTCAGGCTTCTGGAGCGGGAAGAGTAACACGTCGCGAATCGATTCTTGGTTCGTGAGAATCATGATGAGCCGGTCGAGTCCCACCCCGATGCCGCCGGTAGGCGGCATCCCGTACTCGAGCGCGTGCACGTAATCCCAGTCCGGTTCGGGCGCCTCCGGGTCACCGGCCGCTCGTTCCTTCGCTTGCGCCAAAAACCGCTGGCGCTGATCGTCGGGGTCGTTGAGCTCCGAAAACGCGTTGGCAATTTCCATGTTCGCCATGAAAAGCTCGAACCGCTCGACCAATTCGGCATCGCTGGGCTTGCGTTTTGCCAATGGGGAGAGCAGCACTGGATGCTCGGTAACGAACGTGGGATTGATGAGATGTGGTTCGACCGTCGCTTCAAATAACTTGTCGATGACGTGTCCGTGGCTTGCCCCGGGCTCGATTTTGAGTTTCAGACGCTTGGCCTCGGCTCGGGCTCGCTTTTCGTCCAGAATGTCCTCGCGCGCGAGACTGCCATACGTTTGCATTGCGTCGAGATACGTTATGCGAGCAAACGGCGCCGCCAGCCGCATATCGTTACCGGCATACTCGTGCTTTTCGTGAACGTGCGCGGCATCCGCCGCCGCCAGGACCATGCCCTCGCACAGCTTGAGGATGCCTTCCATGTCCGTGTAGGCTTCGTAAAGCTCGAGCATTGTAAACTCGGGGTTGTGCGTTCGATCCATCCCTTCGTTGCGAAAGGTCCGGCCGATCTCGTAAACTTTTTCGATGCCACCCACGATGCATCGTTTGAGGTTGAGTTCGGTGGCAATGCGCATCTGCAGCGGGATGTCCAGCGCGTGCGAGTGCGTAACGAAGGGTCGCGCGCTGGCACCTCCGGCGATCGTCAAGAGTGTCGGCGTTTCAACTTCAACGTAACCGCGCGCATCCAAATAGCGGCGCAAGGCCGCAATAATGCTGCTGCGTGCCAGCATGGTGTCGAGGACGGGGCGATTGACCATGAGGTCGACATAGCGGTGCCGGTAGCGCGCCTCCGGGTCGACGAGCCCGTGCCACTTTTCCGGGAGCGGGCGCAACGACTTTGAAAGGATCACGGCTTGCTTGACCGCGATCGTCAGTTCACCGGTCTTCGTGCGAAACGGTTCGCCTTGGACGCCGAGCATGTCGCCTCGGTCGAGGAGGTCGACGAGCGAGAAGTCGTCGCCCATCGTCTCCGCCCGAAAATACAATTGGATGCGACCAGTCTGGTCCGCAAGATCGGCAAACACGGCTTTCTTACTCATGCGGCGCAAGGGCTGCAGGCGGCCGGCAAGGGACACGGCTGGCGGTCCCGTGCTCGGCCACTTTTAGGTTCTCGAAAGCCTCGCGAGCGGCAACGATATCGTGGCTGCGGTCGAATTTCGTAAGCACGAATGGATCGCGGCCCGTTTGGCGCAGCGCGTCCAACTTGGCGCGCCGCGTTTTGATGAGTTCAGCCTCGGTGACCCCGGTCTCGTCGGGTGGGGTCGTCACTTGCTATTGCGCTTACCGCGACGGTTTGCCCGGATGCTGATGACGCGTAGTTGGATATCGCCTGAGGGAGCGGTTGCAGTCACCGTCTGCCCGGGCTTTGAACCCACGAGTGCGTGTCCGATCGGCGATTCATTCGAAATCTTGGCATTCGGTGGATCGCTTTCGGCGCTGCCGACAATCGTGTACTCATGCTCGGTGCTCGAGTTCAGGTTGCGGACCTTCACCGTGCTGCCGAGATGGACTTCATCCCCACCGCCTTCGCCTTCATGGATGATCTTCGCGCTGCGGATCATCGCTTCGAGCTTCATGATCCGCCCTTCGATGAAGGCTTGCTCCTGCTTGGCGTCCTCGTACTCAGCGTTTTCGGAAATATCACCGAATTCTTTGGCCTGTCGGATGCGGTCGTTGACTTCCTTGCGGTGAACGGTCTTCAGTTCTTCAAGCTCGCCTTCGAGTTTGCGCAGACCTTCCTCGGTTACGACGGTCTCTTTCTCGGTCATCTACTGTTCCTTTCGTCGCGAATACATTCGCGATGAACATGGGGCGATTTTCCAATCGCCCCCTACATGGGCGACTTGACAGTCGCCCGCAACGAGGTGGCCGCGTGCGCGACGAAATCGTGCACGTGCGGTCGAAAATTCAAACGCGACAGAAGATTGCGGTAGTCGGCTTCGGTAACGTCTTCCCACCGCTTGCCCAACAAGGCCAGCAAGGCTGCTTCCATGACGTTCGTGCCGAACGACCGTCCACCCAGGTTCGGGGTGGTGGTGATAAGCCTCGTGACCTGCCGATCTCGCAACTCGTCGAGGTTGTGCGGCGTCACCGTGTTCGTGATGATTGTCTTGCCGCTCAAATCGTCGGGCATATGTTGGCGAATGAAATGAAAATCGCCCGCAATGAGGCTTGCTGCTTCGTAGTACTGTGGAAACTTGGGTTCGGGAGCCTTCTCTTGCTTCTTTCCCGTGGGGTAGAAAAATTGAAATGGCAGCTTGCAGGCGTCGGGCAAGTACTTCTCCGCAAGCGCTTCGAATTCGGGCAGCGTCTTGACCGGCTTATCGATCCCCAGCGCAAAAATGAAATCGCCGAAGGTGACTTCCGCCCCGGCTTCAACCAGCGCGGCGGCCATGCCAAATCGGTCGAGCGCGCTGACCATGAGGACGGGAAGCCCTTTGAAGTCGATGATGCCGTTTTGCTGGAGGTGGGAGATGGTCTCGCGCTCGAGCGTGTTCTTGAGTCCGCTGCCATCAACCACCGGCGTGACGTGAACCGCCTCCAGCATGCGCAAGCCGTCGCGCAGCGCATACCGCTTCGAACCAGCGTAGAGATAGACGTCGATCCCCCCGAGGCCGATAGCGTCGACGTTGCCATCGAGCTCGCGAAGGGCGTCAATCGCTTTGTCCAGCGATCCGTCGAATCCGATCCTGCGGATGTCCAGACGCTCTCCCAGCCAGTCAACCTCCACCTGGTGGTCGCGTGTCGACGACCCCAGGGACACCGAAACGATCTTCTTCATGAGAATGCGACGCCGGCGGGGCGAGACGCGGCTGCCCGGACCGCCTGCGCTCGTTCGCGCGCGTGCGCGATCATCTCGGGAGTGATTTCCTTGTCGAATGCGCGCATGCCGGCAACTTCGAACCCGTGCTTGCGTGCGAGCCTTTCGATCTCGACAACCTTGTCTAAATTGACCCCACGACCGAGTGAATAATTGACGAATCGGTTCTCCAGCGTCAAGATCATGGTTTCAGCCATGCACGCGAGCGACGTGCGTGGCGGCAGACCGAAATCGAAGTTGAAGTTAACGTCGCCAGGCACGCGAATGTTGCCGCCCTCGGTGACGAGAACGTCGTCGCGCTCCGTGGCCACGCGCCGAGAAACATCGTGCGGCAGCGAGACTTCGCACACGACGGCGCCGGGTTTGAGGTCTTCAGGCTCCACGACACTCGAGGTGGCAGCCGTAGCGGTCAAAACGAGATCCGCGTGTTGCACGGCGTCCGGGATGTCGGTCGTCCATCCGAGTTTGGCGCTCACGTGAGATTGCATGGCATGGGCAAGTTTGCCAAGCCGCGTCGCGTTGCGCGCCGCAAGGGTGACGCGCGCAACTCTATTCCCCAATATCTGTGCACAGGCCGAACCAATGCTGCCGGTGGCGCCAATCACCACCGCGCTTGCTTGCGGCACGTCAATTTCCATCTCGTCGGCCCCGTGGAATAAACTCTGCATGGCGGCACCGATCGTATACGAATTGCCGCTCGTGACCGCGATCGGACAGTTTTCCGCGACCGTCGGGCCGCCATCGCCAACAACTGCGGTGAAACCACCAAGCCCGACGATGCTGCACCCGAGCTCGGCAGCAATGTTCGCACCTCTGATGATGCGCGCCATGACTTCATTGCGGGGTAGATCAAAAAACTGCTCGGGCAGCAGCGGTACGGCGATAAAGTAACCCTCGATCTCTTCGCCCGTCAAGCTGCGCACGCCGGTGACATGCGAGAGCTTGTAGGCAGGCATCCACTCGAGGATTTTCTTGATGAGCGGGCGCCCTTTGCCGGCGGCCTTTGGTTCGTACCGCAGCACATCGTCATAGGACAGAGGGTGAACGAGGAATCCGAACGTGCGCAAACCCTACCTCGGATAAATGTAGTGGCGCGAATGTATTCGCGCCTCAAGATTTCCGGGAATAGGCGTTACTTCGCACAGCAACCCGCTGTGTCCTGGGCCTTTCTCGCGCAAGCCTCATGTCTTGGGGCTTTCGCAGCGCTCTTTCAACGCCCGAAGCATCATCTGGGAGTTCTCTTCTACTTTCTTCTGCAATATTGGGCCGATGAGTTCGGCGAGCGTTGGAACGCCAAAATCGTAATCGACGCCGAGCACAACCCGGGTCACGCCGTTGCGCTCCTCGAAAGTCCAGGCGCCTTCGAAACGGTCGAGGTCGCCCTCGATCAGTCGGTAATCGATGCGCGTCTTCGAATCATCAAAGACATCGACTTCTGTCCATTCGATCGGCGCCTCTTCCACGAGCGTCTTCCAGCGCGTCACCGTCTCGTTGCCTCTGCGCTCGAGGATTTTGACGGTTTCGACATCGGGCATGAAGTCGGGATAGCTCTCCATGTCTTTGGCGAGTTCGTAGATCTTCTTGGCGGGTGCCGCAATCTCGATGGTTGTTTCGACGTATGGCATCAGGCTGAAAGGGCTCCGAGTTTCTCTTTCGCTTTCCTCAATGCTGCATCGAAGGCCAAAAGAGCCTGGTCGATCTCTTCACGGGTAACAACCAGCGGCGGTTCGAGGCGAATGACCCGTTGTTGGTTCAGCGTGTAGGCCACAAGCAACCCGTGCTTGACGCACTCGGGAATGATGACGCCTCCATACCCTTCGCTGCGCAGTTCGACCCCAACCACCAAGCCGCGCCCACGCACTTCGCCGATGACGTCAGGGTAGCGCTGCTGCAGCAGACGTGCTTGCTCGAGCAGGTATGCGCCATTCGTTTTTGATTTCTCCACGAGGCGTTCTTTGACGAGCACATCGAGCGCGGCAATTCCTGCGGTGCACGCAAGCGGATTGCCACCAAACGTCGACGTGTGCAACAGCGGTGAATCGCCGAACGCTCGCATCCAGACGTCGGTCTTCGAGATCGTCGCTCCGATCGGCACGACGCCACCCGACAGGCCTTTCGCCACGGTCATGATGTCGGGGACAACCCCCTCGTAATCGACGCCCCACAGATACCCCGTGCGTCCGAGCCCAGTTTGCACTTCATCGGCGATCAGGAGCGCGCCGTGTTTGGTGCATAGCTCGCGCACACCGCGCAAGTATCCATCTGGCGGCACGACGACGCCGCCTTCGCACTGAATAGGTTCGACGATAAAAGCCGCCGCATTGGGAAGTGCGTGGTCCAACGCGCGCAAATCGCCAAAGGGTACGTGCTCGAACTCGGGCACGAGCGGCTCGAACTTTTGGCGAAACACATCGCGACCCGTGGCAGTTAGACTGCCCATCGTCTTGCCATGGTAGCCGTTCAACGTTGAGACGATGTGCTTGCGTTTGGTGGACAAGCGCGCGAGCTTGAGCGCCGCTTCCACCGCTTCCGTTCCGCTGTTGGAGAAAAAGGTGATCTTGAGGTCGCCTGGAGCGAGATCGGCCAGTGCTTTGGCGAGTGCGGCGGTCTGCGCGTTGAAGAAGACGCGAGAGGAGAGCGCCATGTGGTTGAGCTGTTCGCGCACGGCGTCAACCACGCTGGGGTGCATGTACCCAAGCGTAAAGACCCCGTAGCCGCCGCAAAAATCGAGAAACGCCTTGCCCGTGTGGTCGAAAACTCGACAGCCTTTGGCTGCCACCTCAACGCCCGAGCCGGCAAGCTTCATAAAGCGCGCGAGCGGCGGGTTAATGAACTCCTTGTAGGCCGCATAAACAGCGTCAAAGAGCGACGCCTGATCTTGCGCCTCGTGTGTCATCATGTGGTCGAGTCTTCGCCGCCGACAGTGCTCTTTCTTATGCGGCCGCTGGCCTTTCGATGCGTGAACGTGGGATTATGTAGCAGGGACATCAGCCCTTGTGTTTCATCGTTTGTCAGCGGTCGAAGGGGCGGGCGAACGTTGCGCCAGGTTTCATTCCCACTGGTTGCTGCCAGGTACGCCTTGAGCGCCGCAACCATGGGGTATTTTTCAAATGTCGCTCGCGTGGCGTCGACGCGCTGCTCGAGGCCGGTGGCAGCGGGCGAGCTGCGTTGCGCGAAAAGCTCGGCGATGCGGGCCGCATTGACATTTGCGGTTGCGCTCACGCAGCCGCTGCCACCCTCGACCAGCGCGCGGCGCAAGAAGGTCTCACTCCCCACGAGGACGTCCATCCGATCGCCCAACGCGCGACACAGTGTCTGCGTCGCGGCCCACTGTCCCGAACTATCCTTTAGCCCGGCGATCTGATTCGGGAACGCGCGATACAAGCGCTCGATCAGTCCGACGCTCATTTCGATCCCGCTGAACTGCGGAATGAGGTAGAGGTAGATGCGGAGTCGTTGGTCGCCGACCCCTTCGATCGCCGAGGCGAAGGCATCGAAGATCCCATCATCGCTGACCTTCTTATAATAAAAGGGGGGCAGCACGAGCGCGCGCGTGATGCCGAGCGACAGGGCGTGGCGCGTGAGCGCTATCGTGTCGCCGCTTGCGCAGCAGCCCGTCCCCACGATGAGCTTGTCGGCCGGGATGCCGCCGCGCACGCCTTCGGCAATCGATTGCCGCTCAGCGACGGTGAAAGAGTTCGCTTCGCCCGTCGTACCGAGCAAGACGATACTGGTGCAACCTGTTGCAAGCAGCCCGCGACAGTGGTCGACAAGCAGCGCGATGTCCGGCATGCCATTCGGGCTGAAGCGGCGTCAGCGTCGCTGCAAGGACGCCGGTCGTGAGCCGCTCCCGCGCTCGTTCTACCTGCGCCATAGTGTGCCCAAAAAGAAGACGAGATTCGCCGGCCGTTCGGCGAGCCGGCGCATCAGATAAGGATACCACTGCGATCCGAATGGAATCGCAAGCCGCACGCGGTACCCGCGATCGCGCAATTGCTCTTGAAGCCTCGGCACGCACGCCATAGAGCATCTGAAACTCGAAACGGCCCTCGGGGGATTCCGTGCTGCCTGATAAACTCGATCGAACGCTCGATGATGACTTGGTCGTGCGTGGCGATAGCGGTAAACCCGGATCCAGTGAGCGAGGCTTCGATGAGGGAGACGAGATTGTTGTCGACATCCGCCTTTTTTGGAAATGCGATGTCGGGCGATTCGAGGTAGGCTCCCTTGACGAGCCGCAAGTTTGGCTGCAAGGGTAAGAGCTTATGGAGGTCGGATTCGGAGCGGCGCAGATATGCCTGGAGCACGGTGCCAACGTTTGCACGTCCTTCTTCGCGCAGACTCCTATAGGTTGCGAGCGTAGCATCCGTGTATGAGGATTGCTCCATGTCGATGCGAACGAAATTACCGAGCTGTGTGGCCTCGTCCACGATGGCTCTGAGATTGTCCAGCGCAAGCTTCTTATGAATGGCAAGACCGAGATGGGTAAGCTTCAGCGCGATGTTCGACCGCAGACTCAGTGAGGACAACCGTCGCAAGATGTGCTGATAATCGTGGACGACGCTAGCCGCGTCGCGTTCGGCCTCCACGCCTTCCCCGAGCAGCCCGGCAGCCACCGTGAATCCGCGATCGTTGACCGCTCGTACGACCTTGAGGAACTCGTCTAGGGTTTCGCCGGCAACAAATCGTCGAGCGCCCAAGTTCATGCCGTGACGATACATGAAGCGCTGCAGCGAACGGTTATCCGCTGCGCTCAGCAACGCTGACCGCATCATGGCTCCGATCGGTTCGCTGATGGAGGTCACGCGTAGAGGATTACATGGAGCGCTGCGAATTCATCCGGCCAGGATACAATGGAGTGTCGCGAATTCATTCGCGACGTCTCTTTCGCTACGCGAGCTTGGTTCCGCAGTTCGGGCAGAATTTGGCGCCCGGTGCAGTCTGCGCGTGGCAGTTCGGGCATTCGCCCACTGCGGGCACGGGCGTGCCGCAATTCGGGCAAAATTTTGCTCCCGCTGGAATCGGTGTTTGGCACTTCGAGCAGGTCACGGTCGCAGTCGGAGCAGTCGTGCTTGAAGCTCCGCCGCCCGCGCCGCCTCCCGCTTGCGATGCTTGCGCCGCGGCTTGCTGCATTGCTTGATTGATCATCCCCGGCATCTGCATGCCCAATCCCAAGCCCATGCCCAGCCCAGCTGCTGAGCCGGCGGACCCGCCCGGATTTTGCGCCGCCTCTTCCAGCGACTTTGCCGCTTTGAACTGCATGTACTGGCCCATATTGCCGACCACGCCCATCCCGGTGCGTTCGTCGATGACCTTCTGCACGTCGTCCGGCGGCGTGATGGCGTTGATCAGGAAGTCGATGAGCTCGACGCCGTACTGAGCGAAATCATCTTTGACCCGCGCTTTGCCAGCCGCGCCGAGGGCGTCGTAATATTTCGGAAGATCGAGGATGCTCTTGACCTGCTCGCCGAGCAAGTTGTTCAGCCGCGACACGATGATGTTGCGGAAAAAGTCCTGCAGCGCGTCAGACGTGTAGACATTAGCTGTGCCAACGACCTTGTTGACGAAAAGTTGCGGATCGGTGACTCGAACGCTGAAGATGCCATACGCGCGCAGCCGTACCATCGCGAAGTCGCTGTCGCGGAAGAGAATCGGCTCAGCCGTGCCCCAATGCTGGTTCGTGAAAACCTTCAGCGCGACAAAGTAGACTTCAGATTGGAATGGCGACGTGCCGCCGAATGGGATCGAGAGCAGCCCGGTGACCAGCGGCAAGTTCTGCGTGGACAGCGTGTAGCGCCCGGGCGAGAAGGTGTCGAGCGCCTTGCCGTCGCGGAAGAACACCGCGGCTTGGCTCTCTTGCACGATGAGCTGGCTGCCCCACTTGATGTCCGTGGACCCGGCCTCGGGCCAGCGATGAACGATCTGCTGCCCCGTGTTATCGAAGAACTCTATGACGGAAAGTCCGAGTGCCATTGTTAGTTCGTTTCCTCGACCCAACATTCGCATTACGAAGCGGCACGGCTGAAAAGAGTTCAAGAACCAGGCTGCCTGCCCGCCCGGTCCGTGCGGCCACGCGTGCTTGCCTGAGACTTGGCGGCTCGGCAATTTCGACGTTTCAAGAGCACTGAGTCTCCTCGTCCCGCCAATGAGGTGTCGACGTTTCACAGATCGCAAAAAAAGTTAGCGGGCGAGCTGAAGGTCTCGCCGCTACAAGTCGCTATGAGTCGTTGGTCGGAGGCCGTCAAAGAGATGTTTGCGCGCCTCGAAACGCCGATCGAACTCCGCAGTCGAGTGCGTCGAGTTTCGCGAGTGCGGTGCGCAAACGATCGGAGTCGCTTGACGCTTGCTCCACCTCGCTGACCGCGTCGTCAAAGGACCCGAACTGTTGCATGAGGCCCGCGTCGTACTCGTACAAACGTGTCAGTTCGGCATCGCCCAACTGCACGCGATCGAACACCGCTGCATAACCATAGTCAGCAAAACGCATGCGGTCAACAAGGCGGTTGAGTTTGCGGCCGCTTTGATCGATGAGGGCGAGCCCATCCATGTTGCCCGTGCGCGAGATCGAATCCACGAGCGCATCCAAGCGTGATTTGACTCTTGCCAAGTCTTTCGCCGATCACGGCGCGCAGCTGTTTGTCGGCAATCCGCCGATCTTCAACCGCCTTGTATCCATGGAAACCAGGGATGTAACTCGCCAGGTTGGAGAGCGCTTCGCCAATACTTGCGTGCGTGGGGCGTTACGGCTGGAGTGGCGGGAGGGGTTCCGGGCGCGCTGGCCGTGATTGTTCGTGTCCATTATATGAAGTCGCTTCCTCTCCGTTGCGTGAGCGGACCTAAACGCCTGCTACACTATGATACCGGGATTTGCTGGGGATTGTTGCACGGGTGATACGTGCATCACACCGCCTCGGACACCATCTCTAGAGCGCTTTCGTCTGCGGGTGGACGGGTTCTTGCTTCGGCCAGGAGTGAACGCACGCCGTCGGGGTTTGGTTCGTGATTGATGCGCTCGCGATAGGTGGATGCATCTTCAATGCCTTTGAGATACCAGCCCAGATGCTTGCGCATTTGCAAGACGCCTGACTTTTCGCCGTAACGCTCGATCATCGCATCAAAGTGCGCCCGCGCGAAATCGATGCGCTCCACCACGGTTGGTGTTGGTGACGCTGGTTCTCGCCCTGCAACGCAGCGGCGATCTCGCGAATCAGCCACGGGTTGCCCAGCGCGGCCCGACCCACCATGATCGCGTCGACGCCTGTCTCGTGCAGACGCCTCAGTGCGTCACTCGCGCTCTTGACATCGCCGTTGCCAATCACGGGGACGGTCACCGCCTCCTTGAGGCGCGCGATGTACGACCAGTCAGCCTGTCCTTTATAGAACTGTTGGCCGTAGCGACCGTGGAGCGTGAACGCATCGATGCCGACCGCTTCTGCTCGCTTCGCAATCTCGATGTAGGTATAAGCATCCGCCGACCAGCCCAGTCGCATCTTCACCGTTACCGGCACGCGCTTGACCGCTTTTCTCACTGCGGCGCAAATCGCGACCGCAAGATCTGGGTCGCGCAAAATGGCAGCGCCGTCGCCACCCTTGACAATCTTCGGAGCCGGGCAGCCAAAATTGATGTCGACGATATCCGCCCCGCACTCCTCGACAAAGGCTGCTGCCTGCGCCATGACCTCGGGATCGTTGCCGTGAAGCTGGACCGACGTTGGGCGTTCATCGGGATACACGTCGATCATGTCGAGCGTTCGCCGATTGCCACGAACAAGCGACTGCGCCGAGACGAACTCGCTCACCGTCAGACCCAAACCAAACGGCTTGATAAGCCGGCGAAAGAGCGCATTCGTTACGCCAGCCATCGGCGCGAGGGCCAGCGGCGGAAATATGGAAATGCCGGCAATAACGAGTGGTCGAACAGGACCCATGAGGTTGTAAGGTTTCGATGGAAAGATTAGGATATTCATGGCACAATCGTTGACCCAAACTATCGCGGTGCCGCACGAGGTCGAACAGGACGTGATCGAATTGCGACGCGACATTCACGCGCATCCGGAGCTTGGCTTTGAAGAGGTGCGTACGGCGGCGATTGTGGCCGACCGCCTGAAACGCTTGGGCTACGAAGTCCGCACTGGGATCGCACAAACGGGCGTGATTGGAATCCTTCGCACGGGCACGCCCGGGCGCACGGTGTTGCTGCGGGCCGATATGGATGCGCTGCCGATCGAAGAGGCCAAGCGTCTATCATTCGCGTCAACGGTGGCGGGGAAGATGCACGCGTGCGGACACGATGGCCACGTCGCCATTCTCCTGGGGGCTGCCGGCATGATCATGGAGCGTCGCGATGCTTTATGCGGTACCATCGTTTTGTGCTTTCAGCCCGCCGAAGAAGGTCTAGGGTGGGGCCGCCGCCATGGTGGCTGAGGGCGTGCTCGACGACCCACATGTGGACGTCGTGTACGGCCTGCACTTGTGGTCTCAACACGCGCCTGGTTTCGTGCTCACTCGTCCGGGGCCCATGATGGCGGCAAGCGACACCATCGAAATAACGGTGCGCGGCAAAGGCGGCCATGGAGCGCAGCCGGATCACACGATCGATCCGATCGTCACCGCAGCGCAGTTCGTGACCTCAGTGCAGACCGTCGTGAGCAGGAAGGTCGATCCGCTCGAACCGGCGGTGATGACGATTGGCTCGTTTGTTGGCGGCACGGCACCGAACATGATCCCAGAAACGGTTCGAATGATGGGAACCGTCCGCACATTCAACGAGGCATTGCGCGATGAGATGCCATCGAAAATCGAAACGGTACTGGCCGGTTGCTGCGGCAGCGCGAAGGCAACGTACGATTATACCTATCACCGGCGCTATCCGGTAACGTCCAATGATGCAGCGGAGTCGGCGTACGTGCAAGAACTTGCCGCCGCCACATTCGGATCAGAGCGGGTTGCGGAGCAGCCAAAGATCATGGGCGCTGAAGACTTCTCGTTCATGTTGCAACGACGCCCTGGCTGTTTTTTCTTTGTCGGAGCAAAGCTCGACCCCAATGTGGATGCACCACACCACAGTCCACAGTTCGTGATTGACGAGTCCGCGCTCGAGACGGGCGTAAAGATGATGGTCGCCTTAGCGCACGACGCCCCAGAAGAGAACAAGAGCGCCGGTACAAGTGGACGAATCTTAAGTGTTCGGCGCCAGGTACATTTGCGAACCAGGAGAGCGTTCTCGTCCACGCGTCAGCGGCAGCCGACGCAACGTAGCGTTCGCGCGTGTCATCGAAAAACGCGTGCCCCGCTTCGGGGTAGATCTTGATGTCGTTTGGAACCTTTAACCTCGCCTGCATTGCGCGGACATCCTCCGGCAAGATGCTCGCATCGCGCGCACCGTATTGCCCCATCAGCGGAATCTTTAAATCGCTTGTATATGCGAGCGCTGCATCGCTGATCGGACCTTGGTTCTTTGAATCGTCCCAGCGAACCGACCCATAGAACACGACCACCGCATCGAAGACGTCGACGTCGTCAATCGCGGCGCGAAGCGCAATTTTGCCGCCCATACAAAACCCCATCACGCCAACCTTCGGTGGCCGGTTCAAAGGACCCGAGCCAACCCGCGCACGGATCCACGTTGCACCCGCTTGCATGTCCGCGTCAACCTGCTTCGGATCGAGTTTCGCGGAGAGCGCAGAAAATGGAGCATAATCGGTCGCTCCATCACCGCTCGGAGCATTCCACCCGGCGTACAGATCGGGAGCGATCGTCACATAGCCCGCTTTCGCTAGGCGCCGCACCGTATCGCGGATCTGCGCGTCAACTCCCCAAACGTGCTGTGCGACGACGATGCCCGGTGTCTGCACGCTATTGACCCGCGGATACGCGGCGTAAGCATCCAGGGTTCCCTGCGCGCGAGTTAGTTGCGGCCGCTCGACCGTGATGTCAGGATCGTCTTCAGGCACGAGCGGAGGATGCGGTTTGCCTAGGTTCTGATTGTCTGCGAGTGCGCGCGCGATCGTCGCACCTGCGGCGGCTGCACCTGCGGTCAAGCCGATGAATTCGCGCCGTCCTAAAAGAAAATCTGTGGACCGGGCCGGATCGATTTCCATGATGTCTCCGTGAATGCGCGAATAAATTCGCGCGACGACATTGAGACTAAATTCGCGCGGCTACGCTTTGGCGGCTTTTGTTTTGGCGGTGGAGGCGGCCCAGTGATACAGGCCGTCAAGGACCAGACGTTCGTCGCGCACCTCGAAAACGTTTGTGTGCGGTGCGATCAGATCCGCGAGTCCACCTGTGGCGACTGCCCGAGCTTTCGTTCCGAGCTCCTTTCGAAACAGCCCTACCATGTGCTCGACCTGGCCGACAAACCCGAGGATGATCCCCGACTGAAGAGAGGTTGCAGTGTCGACACCGATGGCGAATTCGGGGCGCACCAATGGCACGCTCATGAGCTTGGCAGCGCGGCCAATGAGGCCGTCGACCGAAACCTCAACGCCCGGCGCGATCGCGGTGCCCAAGATATTCGCCTTTCTCGTTCACTGCGGCGAAGGTCGTGGCGGTTCCAAACTGCACGACAATCACGGGAGCGCCGTATTTGGCGACTGCGCCGATAGCGCCGCCGATCAGGTCGGCGCCAAGCTCGGCAGCGTGGCGGGTCTTGATCGGCACGAGCGACTGACGAGCCGCCGACAAAAACTGTGGTTTGCAATCGAAGTAGCGCTCGGCCATTCCGGTGAGCGCGCGATACAGCGGTGGCACCACGCTGGCAACGACCACCCGCTTGACCGCGGAGCGGGGAACGTTGTTGACGCGAAGCATGCTGTCCACCAACGCAGCAAGGTCGTCACCCGTTTGTTGATGGTTGGTCGCGGACCGCCACGTATGCACGAGCGTTCCCGCAGCCGCACCTTCATATTCGAAAAGTCCGAACTTGATATTCGTGTTGCCGACTTCAACCGCGAGCAACATGACCTACCTCTGATGGCGCAGCGCGCCGAGCCGATCCAGGATCCCACCCGCGACGATCGCCTTTGACGCGCGTCCCACAGCTTCGCGGCCTTCGCGTCCCCACAAGATCGTGACTTCGTTGTCGAGCGAGCCGAACGCCCCGCCGCCGATGTCAATGCGATTGACCACAATGCAGTCGAGTTGCTTTACCGTCAGCTTTTCCCGCGCGCGTTGCTCGATCTCACCCGTTTCCGCTGCGAACCCAACAACGAAGCAACCCGTGGGTCTATGCGCGCTGACCTCTGTAATGATATCGGGATTCTGCTCGAGCGTCAGCGTGCGCGCGGCGCTTTCTTTTCGAATCTTCGTCTAGCTGAATTCGGCTGGTCGAAAGTCCGCAACGGCGGCTGCACCAATGAAGAGTGTCGTGCCGGGAAGATGCTCCATGACGGCTGCATGCATTTCGCGAGCCGTTGTCACCGCCACGAAGCTGATGCCCGCAGGCGCGCGCAACTCGGTCGGACCGCAAATGACCGTAACGTGCGCACCTCGAGCTTGCGCTTCGCGCGCCAAGGCTAAGCCCATCCGGCCGGTCGAGGGGTTGGACAAAAAGCGAGACGGATCGACGAACTCTCGAGTTGGTCCTGCCGTAATAAGTACCCGCTCGTCCTTCAGACTGTTGGCGCGTTGAACCACTACATTGACGGCCGCCACGATCTCGTGCTCGTCGGCCAGGCGGCCTTGGCCTACTTCACCGCAAGCAAGAAAACCCGAACCCGGCTCGACGAATAAGAATCCACGGTCTTGGAGCGTGCGCAGGTTCTCTTGGGTTGCCTGCGCCTCGAGCATTTGTGTGTTCATCGCGGCGGCGACAAGCACAGGTTTGCGCGTGGCAAGTACGCAGGTGGTCAAGAGATTGTCCGCAATCCCGTGGGCGAGTTTGGCCAACGTATTCGCCGTTGCGTTCAAAATCAGAAAAGCATCTGTTTTGCGGACGAGGCCGATATGTGCGATCTCCCAGGTTGTGCCTTCCCCGAACATGTCGGTGTGCACTGGGTTGTTTGAGAGAGCTTGGAACGTCAAAGGCGTCACGAAGCGTTGTGCCGCTTCGGTCATGATGACGTGGACGTCTGCGCCTGCCTGTCGCAACGCGCTGACGGTGCTGGCGCACTTGTAGGCAGCGATCCCGCCGCAAACGCCGACGAGGAGTGTGCGGCCGCGCAAACCGCCGGGAAGGTCAAACTTCATCGTCGTTCTCTTCTTGGCCGGCGGGCGTTTGCACTCTCAGATTGTCGATGAGCCGTGTCTGACCGGCGAAAGCAGCGCCTACTGCGAGAAGCTCGGTCGCACTCGGAGCGGTGTGCAGAGGACGAAACTCATCCGGATGCACGACCGCGAGGTAATCCTCTCGGAGCGTTTTCAGCAGCTTGCGAGCGCCTTCAACGCACGCAACGACATCGCGCTCGGCCGGCAGCCAGCTGTTCTTTTATGAAGAGCAACGCAGCGTAAAGATTCGGTGCACTGCGACGCTCTGCCGCTGTGAGATACGAGTTTCGCGATGAGAGCGCCAGCCCATCTGGTTCGCGCACCGTTTCGCAGGCGACGATCTCGACCGGGATATTAAGATCGTTCACCATGCGGCGCATCACTGCAAGCTGCTGTGCATCTTTTTCTCCGAAGTACGCTTTCTGCGGCGCGATCATGTTGAAGAGTTTGAGCACAACGGTAGCAACACCCCGAAAATGCCCAGGGCGACGCTGGCCTTCGAGATGCTGCGCAAGCAACGTTGGCTCGACGAACACGTCGAGTTTGCGGGGATACACGTCGAGCACGCGGGGCCCAAAGAGTAAGTCGACGTTCAAACTCTCGAGGAGATCGCGGTCATCCTCGAGATCGCGCGGATAGGTGTTAAAGTCTTCGTTGGCACCAAATTGCAGCGGGTTGACGAAGATCGAAACCACAACGCTTGCGCATTCGCGCCGAGCGCGCTCGATAATCGCCGTGTGCCCGGCATGCAGCGCACCCATCGTGGGAACCAGGCCGATTGGAAGCGCAAGACGCCCGCGCGCCGAGCAAAGCTCGTCGGCGTGCGTGACGCTTACCATGTGGCGCGTGCTAGGAATCGACAACGGGTGCCGGCTTTGGTTTGGGCCCAGCGTCGATGCTGTGTTCTGGGCCGGGGAAAGCACCGCTGCGAACTTCGTCGACGTAGGACCGCACCGCCGACAAACCTTCCTTATAGAATTCGGCATAGCGTTTGGCATGCTTGGGCAGATAGCCGGTCGACAAGCCGAGCAGGTCGTGGATCACACTTACCTGCCCATCGCAGTCGACGCCCGCGCCAATACCGATGGTCGCTGCCTCGATGCTTTGCGAGATGTGGGCAGCCAGTGGTGCCGGCACGCACTCCAAAACCACGGAGAAACAGCCCGCCGCGTCAAGGGTCTTGGCTTGCTCCACGAGTCGCTCGGCTGACTCCGAGGTCTTCCCTTGCGCTCGGAACCCGCCAAGTGCATGCACGGACTGAGGCGTTAGCCCGATGTGACCCATGACCGGAATGCCCACGTTCACCAATCGCTGCACAAGCTGTTGGTCGCATCCCTCGAGCTTGACGGCGTGGGCACCGGCTTCTTTGAGAAAGCGCCCGGCGTTGCGAACCGCCTCGTCGTGCCCGCATTGGTACGAAAGAAACGGCATGTCTGCAATAATAAAAGCGCCTCGAGCACCGCGCGCAACCGAGCTCGTGTGGTAGAGCATTTCCTCCATGGTGACCGGCAGCGTTGTTTCATACCCGGCTGAGACCATGCCGACGGAATCGCCGACCAAGATTGCGTCGACGCCCGCGCTGTGGACCATGGTTGCGGTGAGTGCGTCGTATGCTGTGATCACGACAATGCGCTCGTGACGCCGTTTCTTTTCCGCAAAAGTAAGGACTGAGGTTGGCATGTTTGCCTCGCTAGCGAACGCGCAGGACGCGCAGCATGGTTCGCCCGACCACGAATGGTTCGTCGACCGCGATCATCGCCGTGAGCACCGGCTCGCCACGGACGATCGTGCCGTTGCTCGATCCAAGATCAACGATCGAGCATTGCTCGCCGCTCATGTCGATTTGCGCATGGCGACGCGAAACGGCTCGGTCCACATACAGCGCCGCCTGGGCAGCGGTCGCATCGCGTCCGATAACGATGCGCGAATCGAACTCCCAGCGCTTGCCGTCAAGTGGTCCACTCATTGCTTCAAGAACATACATCGGCTACTTGCCTTTCGGCGATGAGACCTCGTTCCCCCGTGTATCCATGCGGCTTTGCGGGCGCGACGTGTGGCCTGCGTGATGTCCCAAGTGTGACGGAGCTGTGACGGTTCGGTGCCTAATTTGCCCTAAAATGTGGCCGAACACTAGAACATGAGGGGCCCGATCCCGGTTGTTGGAGTATGAACCGAGTGGACCAACCTGAGGTGAGCGACTTGCAGACATCCGACCTGCTTGATATCGATCCGGACGCTCTGCGCGAAGCTGAAAGAGTCTTCGCCCAAGGCATTTTGGACACCATGGCAGGCAAGCAGGTTCTGCGCGCAATCTATGAAGACACGCGAGTGGTCGTCGTCATGAACGACGGCAGCGAATACTATTTCTACGGGTTCATGGGAGAGTCCAAGAAGCAGTAACGCGGTATGCGAATTTCATTCGCGGGAATTTGACCGCAGAAACGAATCGGGCGACTTTCCAGTCGCCCGCTACATTTTTCGCCCGCTACATTTTTCGCCCGCTACATTTTTCGCCCGCTGCGTTTGGGCGATTGTACAATCGCCCACTACATTAGGGGTGCGTGACTTGCGCTTCTACGAAGTGCGCAATGGCGGCTCGGTCGTCCTTATCGATAGACGTAAACGCCACGCCATGATGATATTTTTGTTCGGGCGCTGCGTAATAGCTCAAGACTACGCGGCCCCGGGCTCTGATCTCCGGGCCACCGTCGGGAAGAACGAACGAGAGCCGGACAGTCGAGCGCGCGGGCGCATGCTTGTCGGAGACCAGCCGCATGCCGCCTTCACCAAGATCGACCACTGCGCCCTCAAGACGTCCGCCGTCTCCCTCAAGGGTGAGCTTCACGGGAAGCGATACAGTCGTGCGCACATACTGGCGCCGCTGTAAGTTATCTGCCATGTGGGTTGGAGTATTCTCGACCGTAGCGAACGAGCCTGCTCACACAAGCGCGACAGCCGCTCCCAGCACGCCAATTACCCCGTGGGTGACGTCCATGCCACCTTGCAGGTATGCCTCATATGGGGGCCTCATCGGGGCATCGCATGACAGCTCCATCGTCGAGCCGCCGATGAACGATCCCATGGCCATGATCACGGGGTCAGCATAACCCGGTACGGGGCCAGGTTCGGGTCGGGCGCGCGAATTGATCGGCAGCATCTTTTGCAAGCCTTCGGTAAATTTTACCAGCAGTTTTGGGTTCCCGAGTCCAATCGCCTGAATGATGTCGAAGCGAGGGCCCCCAGGCTTCGGGTCAACAGGATATCCCAACGCCGAAAAAAGTGCGGCGGCAAAGTCCATGATCTTCAGCGACTCGGATACGACCTTGGGTGCCCGATGCAAACCGGCGAACAGCCAACGCGAAACGTCTAAGGTAGGACCGACTTTGCGCCCAAGTCCAGGCGCAAAAATCTTTTCGGCCACGCGCTCGATAATCTCGGTTCGGCCAGCAACGTATGCGCCTGCCGGTGCCAATCCGCCCCCTGGATTTTTTATGAGCGATCCTACGACCACGTCAACGTCAACTGCGCACGGCTCGCGCGGCTCGACAAATTCTCCGTAACAGTTATCCACGAGGACAATTGACGTCGGACTGTGTTCGCGGACCAGCTGCGTGAGAGATGCAATCTCCGTTACGGAAAGCGCCGGACGCGGAGCGTAGCCGCGCGACCGCTGGACAAAAATGACTTCGGGTGATTGTTTGAGTGCGCCCGCGATTCCATAGCGATCGAATGCGCCGTCGGCCGCAAGTGGGACCTCGATGTACCTGCTGCGCCCACCCAGCTCCTCCCTTGCAAGCGGCTCGGTCAAAGCGAGCCGGAGAGTGTCGTACGGCTGACCGGTTACCGAACACAGCCGACCATGCGCTCCCAAAAGCGCACGCACTGTCGCCACGATCGCATGGGTGCCGCTGACCAATTGCACGCGAGCTATTGCCGCCTGCGCGTCTAGCGTCTTCGCCAAGAGCGCTTCGTATGCGTCGCGGCCGGCATCATGGTAGCCATAGCCGGTCGTGCCGGCTAGATGCCCTTCGTGCAGTCCGCTCTCGGCAAAACACTTGAGGACTTTCGCGCCAATGACCATAGCACAACGGTCGCGCTCGACCCACGCCTGCGAGACGCTCTCTCTCGCGGCCTCCGCCAGGTCCACGAGCTTTGTCGGGAAGGCGAAGGGTTCAAGCGCCGTTCGAAAACTTGCACTCACGGCAGTTGTCGCGGAACCGGCAGCGAGTGCTCCGCTCGTTCGTGCTCCCGAATCGCCTCCGCAGCTTTCACCAGCTCTTCTTCTGCTTGCGGGCGGCGCTGGATTGCGCGCTCGAATGCACCCCAAAATGGTGTCCAAAGCACGAATGCAATGGCGATGTTGATGGCGATGAGGACGAGCGCGCGCCAGTCACCTTGCGTTGTCATCCAGGCAGCGATCACCGACGGAAATGCGCCAGGCAACCAGACTGAGGTTGGCTGGACAAACCCATACGCTTCCGCCGCAAAGGTGATCGTGGCCAAAATCATCGGAATGACGATGAAGGGGATGGCGAGCCCGGGATTCATGACGATGGGAATGCCAAAGATGAGCGGTTCGTTGATGTTGCACGTGCTCGGCAGAAATGATGCGATGGCCAAGCGGCGCAGCCGTTGCACGCGTGAGCGCAGCAACAGGAACGCAAGCGGTAGCGTTGCACCCGAGCCACCCGGGTACACAAAGGCAAAAATCATCATGGTGACCACGTAGGGCGGGTGTTGGTGATGAAGCAGCGCTTGTGCGTTCTCATCCAAGGCACGCAGGTATACGGGCGTGGTGACGGCGGCGAGAAAGGCCGGCCCGTGAATGCCGGCCGACCAGAGCAGCGTCTGCAAAAACACGACAATGAGCAAGGCAGGCAGTGTGTCGCCGACTGTCACGAGCGGATGCACGATGCGGACAAGCCAATCGGCGAAGTTGACGTGGAGCAGCGCGAGCCCGCCAAAAATCACAGCCGAGCCTGCGGCCCCGATGGCAATCGCCGTTACCTCGTTACGGACTCTTGCTGCGGCGATGCGCATCACTTCGCCCGTGACGAGACCAACGATGAGCGCAAGGAAGAGGCTGGTTGCGGAAATCTGCCCGAGGAAGTCTTCAAAGTGCAAATGCAGCGCGTTCTGCGGAAGGGAGAGCAAGAACGCCGCGAGCCCCACAGCGATGCCCGCAACGCGATTGAAGCCGAAGCGCGCCGCAAGGCGATCCGGAAGCACGGCGGCCAGCGCTAAACCCATGAAGCCAAACCCGATGTGATAGGCTTGAAAGAAACGATCGAGCAACGGTCCCGGCGGGAGCAAAAAAAATGCGATCACCGTCCAGCCGCCAAACGCATAAAAAGCGATTTGCACTGCGTCACGGATGGCGATGAGATGAGGTTCGTCAGCCCACCGCCGGAGAACCGGGAAGACGCGCAGCTCGAGTGCCGTCACGGCGCGAGACAATCCGCCCGCGACGGGCGAACTCAAATGAGAGCGCCCAAGACGCTAGACGGCCGACGAACGGGTGCGTGCCCGCTTTGCCGCGCTCGCGACGAACTCCGAAAAAAGCGTTCTGCTGGGTGCGTCCACCTCAACCATTTCCTCAGGGTGCCATTGCACGCCGATGTAAAATGGGTGATTCGGCCGGGCCTCGACCGCCTCGATGATCCCGTCTCTTGTTTTACCGACGATGACAAGATCGTGGGCGACCCGGCGCAGCGCCTGATGATGCATGGAGTTGGTTGGAATCATGCGGCTGCCGAGGATTTCTGCAAGCATGCTGCCATGAGTAAAATCGACGGGGTGAGTGGCTTCGTGGCGGGGATGCGGCGGCGTCTGTCTATGTTGCAAGACCAGGTCATTTGCCGGTTGATATTGATCGGGCACGTCTTCCCACAGCGTGCCGCCTAACGCGACGTTCATCACCTGCACGCCTCGGCAGATCCCAAGCGTTGGAAGATCGTGCTGCAGAGCTGCTCGAGCGGCGGCGAGCTCCAGACGATCGTACTGCGGAGGGGCTTTGCTTAGGGTGGGGTGATCGCGTCCTCCGTATTCCTCGGGATCCAAATCAGCGCCGCCCGGCAGCACCAACCCATCGAAACCAAGCAGGACGCGAGCCACGTCTTGAGGTTCGGAGACATCCGCGAGGAGCACGGGATCGCCACCCGCCTTTTCAACGGCGCGCTTGTACGCGAGAAGATAGTTCGGCTCGTTGAGTCGCTGTGCGTCTGCGGTAATCGCGATGCGCGGTTTCATGGTCTGTACACGACTTTTCTTAAGCCACGCAAATTCATTCGCGCGTGCGGGACGGACTGCACGAGGTTTCAGCGCGCGAATGAATTCGCGCGGCTACAGAGGATTTAGAGCTTGCGGATGACCGCGGACACCTTGCCGACGATCGTCGCTCGATCGACGTAGATCGGTTCCATGAATTTGTTTTCGGGCTGCAGCCGAATGCGGTTGTCTTCTTTATAGAAGCGCTTGACGGTGGCTTCGGTGTCGTCTTCGGTCTGGGCGACCACGATTTCGCCATTGCTGGCCACATTCTGCGGCGTCACGATGATGAGATCCCCATCAAGGATCGCCGCGTCGACCATCGAGTCTCCCTTGACCCTTAGGATAAACGAGTCGGCACGCTTGACGAAACTCGATGGCAAGGTGAATTCTTCTTCGATATTCTGTTCGGCGGTGATGGGGATACCGGCCGCAACACGGCCGACGATGGGGAGGGTGACAACATCTCGAGAGCTTGACGAACCAGTGACGAGGGCGCGGGGCTTGGTGGGATCGCGGCGGATGAGTCCTTTTTTCTCAAGCGTGCGGAGGTGGCACTGGACTGTGGAGCTTGAAGAGAGACCGACACGCTCGCCGATCTCGCGAACCGAAGGTGGGTATCCGTGCTCCCGGGTGAACTCGCGAATTACATCCAAAATGGCCTGCTGCCGAGGCGTCATCTTGCGGTCCACTTGTGCCATACCGCCCTTTCGTCTCTTTGTGATGCGGGAGCGAAATAGACGCTACCGCCCACCGGTTATGCAACCCGTGCGCGTTGATATCTTAGCACAGGTCCGTCCCGAACGCAAACGTTTGTTCGAAAGTCCTTGACAGTCCACCCCAGCTCTGGGTAAGATTTTGCTATCAAACATATGTTCGATTGACAACTGGAGGTGGAAAGCTATGTACCGCGGCCACGGTGGACCGGGCGCCAGCCTGATTCCCCTGATTCAGCTCCTCTCCCTCGTCCTTTTGTTCTCTGTTCCGGCACTGTGGGGGTCCAAAGTTTTTACCTCCACCCCCGTACGCTACGATCGAGTGACGGTGCAACCTGGCGACACGGTTTGGGCGCTTGTTTCGCGCCGCTCGCAAGCGACTGATGACTTAGGTGAAGCTGTCTATCAGGTCTCCCAGATCAACCACCTGCGACCCAATGCGAAGCTGCAGCCCGGCAGCGTACTGCTGCTCCCCAGACGTATCTAAGACTCCTGCGACTGCAACGGTCGGTTTTGGCCGGCCTATGAGATCTAGGGCGATCGAAGTGATCGCCTTTTTTTACCCGGACGTGTGGCACGCGGCGTCGTAGTCTGCTCGTGGTGTCTACCTACACAAGGCACCTAGCAGTTATCTCCCTCTCATTGGCACTGCTCGGAGCCGGTCAGCTTCAACCCAGTGCAGCGCTGACGCAAAGCCTCGCGACTATTGCGCACTTTGATGATGCGTCGCGCATTGCGATTTCGTATTGGGCAAGTTATCCGAATCCGCAAGCGCCCGATACGCCGCTCACTGATCTCGACCGGGTGCAAACCAAGGTTCTCACCCTCGCTCCTGCAGAGCGTGACGCTCTCTTTACCTGGTTGACCCATGGCGGTCGAGAAAAGCTTTATGCGTTGGGAGTGACCGATCGAGATATAGGTCCGTGCCAGCCGCTTATCGATGCGAAGAGTTGCCACACCTCGCCGGCGCTTGGTCTCGCGCAATCGAGCCCGTCAGCCAGCGCGCGAGCCTTCTCGACAACTGGAGGGCAGCGCGATCTTGCTTTTAGCGCCACGAGCGACGCCTCTGCTGCTAGCGGCATTGCGCTCGAACGCGGCTTCGCGTCGGTCGACGCTGACGCCGGCACTTTGACCCACTGCATCAGCTTTCGAAACACGACCCAGAAAACGGTGGCTGCCCTAACGCTGACCTATAAGATTCTTTCGCAATCAGGTGACGTGCTCACCGCTGGCGCTGATATCGTGGTGGGGTCCTTTACCGCAGGGGAAGAAATCGCAGGCCCTTCATCGTTCGGCGAGTTTCAAGGCACGCAAAGCAGCGGCCACCCTTCCCCACCGAATTGCTGGATACGATCATCGAGCGCACAGGATGCCGTGCTGCAGCGCGCAGCTCGCTTCACAGTTGGGGTTGCTTCGGTCACGTATGAAGACGGCAGCCACTGGTCGCGGTGAAGTAACATTGACGCGCGTCAAGGCCCTATGGTATCCTAAAAGCTCGCTTTACGGCGGCTCTGGCAGCTTTGCTCGAGCCGTTCGCGAATACGGAGGAGAATCAGACCGTGGCGCTTTCCAAGGAACATAAATCTTCAGTCATTGGCAGCTTCAAACGAGCCGAAAATGATACGGGCTCGGCAGAAGTGCAAATCGCGTTGCTCACTGAGTCGATCAATGATCTCACGCAACATCTTCAAACCCACAAGAAAGATCACGCGAGCCGTCGTGGGTTGCTGATCAAAGTCGGCAAGCGGCGCCGGCTTCTCAAATATCTCGAGCGGGCAGACTTAGAGCGCTATCGCGCGATCGTCGAAAAGCTCGGCCTGCGGCACTAAGCGAAGCGAGCGGCCTAAGCTCCGCTGCTACATTCGCCCTGTCGCGAATCAAAGCCAAAAGGTCCGTCCGCGCCGTGCCAGAAGACTAACTGGTACACGAAAAGCAAAACACACGAAAAGAGGAGGATCCCCTTTTGCCAGAGTCCGTCAGCATGGAGCTGGGCGGGCGGCAACTCACACTTGAAACCGGTGAGCTTGCCCGTCAAGCGAACGGCTCCATTTTCGCTCGCTACGGCGACACCTGCGTCCTCGTCGCCGCGACCGCGAGCCCCAATCCCCGAGAAGGCATCGATTTTTTCCCACTCACTTGCGATTACGAAGAGCGCATGTACGCCGCGGGCAAAATCCCCGGCGGTTTCATCAAGCGCGAAGGCCGCCCGTCTGAGAAAGCGACCCTCACCGCACGTCTGATCGACCGCCCCATCCGACCGCTCTTCCCGGATGGCTTCCGCAACGACATTCAGATCATCGCCACAGTGCTTATCCGTCGATCCCGAAGTCGACCCCGATGTTGTCGCCCTGACCGCCGCGGGCGCTGCGCTGGCAGTGTCCGACATCCCCTTCGAGCACAATGTCGCAGGCGTGCGCGTCGGCATTATCGATGGCCAACCAGTCGTCAACCCAACCAAGACCCAACTAGAGTCGAGCTCGCTCGACATGGTTATCGCCGGCACGCGAGATGCCGTCATGATGGTTGAGGGCGGCGCCAAGGAGATTTCCGAAGAGCAGTTCCTCGACGCGGTCGATTTCGGCCACCGGCAGATTCAACGAGTCATTGGAGCAAATTGAGTCGCTCGCGGCGCCAAGGCCGGAAAGCGTAAACGCGAGTTTCCCGTCTTTCTGCCGCCCGCGGCAATGCAGACCTTCGTCGACGAACAGTTCGGCGCGGAGATCGCCCGTGCCATGCGCGTGAACAAGAAGCTCGAGCGCAACGCGGCGTTCGATCTCGTCACTCGCGCGGAAGCGCTCAAGCGGGTCGCGGGGTATCGCCTCGAAGCGGAGCTTCGTCCGCTGCTCGAAGACTCGCGCAATCATGATTTCGAGAAGTGCGTGAAGACCCGGCAGGAAGAAGAATTGCGCACGATGGTTGTGGACGAGGGCTTGCGGCCCGATGGTCGCGGGCTCGATGAAATCCGACCCATCACCACGCGCGTGACGGTCGTTCCTCGGACACATGGCTCGGGATTGTTCACGCGAGGCGAAACGCAGATCTTCACGGCGGCCACGCTTGGGTCGCTCTCCGACGAGCAGCGCATCGATGGCCTCGGGCCGCAAACATTCAAGCGCTACATGCACCATTACAACTTTCCGCCGTTTTCTGTCGGCGAGACGCGGCCCATGCGAGGTCCGGGTCGTCGTGAAATCGGCCACGGACTTTTGGCAGAGCGAGCGCTCATGCCGATGCTGCCGCCGCCGGACTCGTTCCCCTATACCTTACGACTGGTTTCTGAGACGTTTGAAAGCAACGGTTCGTCATCAATGGGATCCGTGTGCGCCTCAACGCTGGCGCTCATGGATGCGGGCGTGCCGCTGCGCAAGCATGTCGGCGGCGTCGCAATGGGCCTGATCCTCAAGCAAGGGCGCGCAGGCATCCTCACGGATATCCAAGGCCTTGAAGATGCTCTCGGCGAGATGGACTTCAAGGTCGCCGGTACCGTGGATGGCATCACCGCCGTGCAGATGGACATTAAAGTCCGCGGCATCACGATCGAAATCATGCGTCGGGCCATGGAGCAAGCTCGGCTCGGACGTCTCTTTATCATCGACAAACTCAAAGAGACCATTGCCGGACCACGACGTGGTCTTTCGAAGTTCGCGCCCCGCATGTTCGTCCTCGAGATTCACCCGGACAAGATCAAAGACATCATCGGGCCAGGCGGCAAAGTTATCAACAAGATCGTCGCCGAGACTGGCGCCAAGATCGACATTGAAAATGACGGCCGAGTCTTCATCTCTTCACCGGATGCCGATTCAGGCGAGAAGGCCAAGCGCATGGTCGAGGATATCGCGCGCGATGTCGAGGTCGGTGAAGTCTACACGGGCATCGTGAAACGCATCATGAACTTCGGTGCGTTCGTGCAGATCCTGCCTGGTAAAGAGGGCTCGGTGCACATCTCGCAGCTTGCCCATCACCGAGTCAACCGCGTTGAGGACGAAGTAAACATCGGCGACGAAGTGATCGTTCGGGTGACTGAGATCGATAGCCAAGGCCGCATCAATCTCACCCGCAAGGGCATGCTCGAAGAAGCCAAGACCTAACTAACGGGGCGATTTTCCAATCGCCCCTACATTTTAAATGGTGGTTGGAATCAGACCGGCGGCCCGCTGGAGCTCCACGAGACCAATCCGCAGGTCTGCCAGGGCGCTGATGTACTGGTCTTGCGCCTGCGTATCGGAAAGCAACGCATCGGAAAGTTCGAGTGACGTGCCGACACCGGCCTTAAATCGTATGGCGTTGACGCGATAGTTCTCTTGCGCCGCGGTTTGCGCGTCGCGTGCGGCATCCACTTGCGCTAGGGCCGCCGTGTAGTTGAAATACGCCTCTCGAACTTCAAGATCCACGCCGTTGCTCAGCGACTTCAGTTCGATTTTGGCTTTGTCAACGTTCGCGGACGCCTCTTGCACTTTGCCGCGGGTCAGGCCCCCATCCCACAGGTTCCACGTGACGGCAAGGGTCTCGGTGAGCTGCGGTTGTGGCACGTTAAAGAAATTCGGCTTGGAAGACGCATCTTGCACTTGGAGGGCGACGGTTGGGAGCGAGCCTGCACGCGCAAGTCGCACCGCATAGTCGGCAATCGCGACAGCATCGCTCGCGGCTGCGATCTCAGGACGCGATTGCGCGGACTGCAGCAACGAATCGAGCGTGTAGGCGGGCGCGCTGGTTTCCAGGACGTCGCTGGGCGTCACGATGCTGCTGAGGTTAATATTTAGGATGTTGGCGAGTTGCGCGTTCGCCAGCGCTGCGTTGTTGTGTGCGCGAATCGCGCTGACGCGCGCATCCGCTAGCGTTACTTCCGTGCGCAACACATCGACCTTGGGTGACGTGCCTGCCTGATACAGCTCGTTCGCCGTTTTCAGATTCTCGCTGGCCACCGAGACTGCCTGATCGGCGACCATTCCAGATCGGTTCGACTCGGTCAATTGGAAGTATGCGTTGGTCGCATCTCGGATAGATCGTTGCCCGCTGCGCGGCCACGTTCGATTGCGAAGCCTGAAGGTTGGCCGAGGCTTGCCCGACGGCGGCGATGTTCGCGCCTCCGTTGTAGAGCGCGTATTGCAGCGTGGCGTTGACGTTGTTGATGCTCGTGCTTGAAACAAAAATCTGTTGGAACCCGCCGGTGGGCTTCGGAAAGATAAACGATTCGGCCGTCTGCGTGTGGACGTACGCGTAACCCGCACTCAGGTTTGGGAGCAAGTGAGGACCTTGCCGAAACGACCCTTGCCCTCCGCGGCGCGCTCGTCGGCAAGCGACGACTGATAGTTCAAATTATTGGCGAGCGCGAGCGCGAGTGCATCATGAAGCGACAACGAGACGTGCGGTGCGCCTGCTGTGTTGGTTTGATCTGCGTCCGCAGCAGTGGCGCACCACGCTCCCATGAGCCCGCAAACAAGCAACGCGACATATGTGGATCGCACGGCAGCATACCTCGACATGGAAAAATAGTTTAGCGCCATATTGTTAAGTGGTTTACTATTTCCCTCCTGATGCAGAAGGCGCACGCACGCGGTTTGTCGGAGAGGCATTGCCCAAAAAGAATAAGAACGCGAAGCCGATGTACGCGAACCTTGGAGAATTTATCGCCGATCTCCGCACGAAGGGCGAGCTCGCGCAAATCGACGCACCGGTCGATCCGCATCTAGAGATCAGCGAGATTGCCGATCGTTGCGTCAAGGAACTCGCTGGCGGCCCTGCGCTTCTTTTTACCAACGTGACAGGCTCGAGCTTTCCTTTGCTCATCAACGCCGTCGCAACGGAGCGACGCATGGCGTTGGCGCTGGGGGTTGATTCGCTTGCCACGCTGGCTGATCGCGTTCGCCGCGTCCTGAAGATGGCGCAGCCCGGAAGCCTCGCCGACAAAATAGGGATCCTGCTGCGCATCGGGGAGTTTGGGGCGCTTCTCCCGCGAGTCGTTCGCAACGCCCCGTGCCAAGAAATCGCGATGGTCGACGACCAAGTCAATCTTCGAACGCTCCCCGTGCTGACCACCTGGCCGGGCGACGGCGGGCCTTTCATTACCTTGCCACTTGTTTTCACCAAAGACCCGGTGACGGGATCGCAAAACGTCGGCATGTATCGCATGCAAGTGTACGATGAGCACACGACCGGCATGCACTGGCAACGTCACAAGCATGGGCGCGAGCACCAGGAATCCGCAGGCAACGACGCGCGGATGTCGGTCGCCGTCGCCATCGGTGCAGACCCGGCGACAGTGTACGCTGCCACCGCGCCGCTGCCGGCCGGCATCGACGAGATGCTGTTGGCGGGATTCTTGCGCGGCAAGAGCGTGCCGATGGTGCAGTGCAAGACAGTGGACATCAAGGTGCCGGCAGAGGCGGAGTTTGTGCTCGAAGGGTACGTCGACAACGCGGAGCTGCGCAGTGAGGGTCCGTTTGGCGATCACACCGGCGTCTACTCGCTTGCCGATGCCTATCCGGTCTTCCACGTCATGGCATTGACGCGGCGCCGTAATCCAACGTATTGGACGACGGTTGTCGGCCGGCCCCCGATGGAAGACTACTGGCTGGGAAAGGCAACGGAGCGCCTGTTTTTACCGTTACTCCAACAGATGCTCCCCGAAGTCGTCGATTATAACTTTCCTGTCGAAGGCATCTTCCAAAATCTTGTGCTCGTCTCCATTCGCAAACGCTATCCTGGCCACGCCAAAAAAGTCATGTACGCGTTGTGGGGATTAGGTCACATGATGATGCTCACGCGTAATATCGTCGTCGTCGATGCGGATATTGACGTTCACGATATCAGTGAGGTCGCGTGGACGGCTCTCAACAATGTGGACGCCGGACGCGATTTGGTGCTCGCGCCAGGCCCGGTGGATGCGCTCGACCACGCCGCGCCACTGCCGGCGCTGGGCACCAAACTCGGCATTGATGCGACCCGCAAGAGCGCCGAAGAGGGCTACCTGCGAGAATGGCCGGAGGCAATTGTCATGAGCGACGACATCAAGCAGGCCGTAGCACGCCGCTGGAAAGAATTTGGCCTTGACAGCTTCATGACCAAGCGATGATACTCGTACGCCGATTTCTCTCAGAACTCAAGATCGAGCACACGCTCTTCGCGATGCCGTTTGCATATGCGGGCGCGTTGCTCGCGGTTCGCGGCATTCCATCGTTCCATGCTCTCGCCTGGATCACGGTCGCCGTCCTCGGTGCGCGCACGGCTGCCATGGCGGCAAATCGTTTGTTGGACGCGCGGCTCGATGCCAAAAACCCGCGAACCTCGCAGCGCTTCGTCGCGTCGGGTCAGCTGCCGGCGTCCGCCATGATAGGGGCAATCGTCGTTGGACTCGCGCTGCTGACTGTGGCGGCGTGGCAGCTTAATCCGCTGTGTTTGGCGTTGCTCCCGGTTGGCGCCGTGGCGCTCATCGTCTATCCGTTGGTCAAACGCTGGACCTGGGCCGTGCATTTCGTCCTGGGAGCGGTCGATGGGCTCGCTCCTTTAGGCGCATGGATTGCCGTGACGGGAAAAATCCAGCTTGGCGGAGTGCTGCTGTTTGTTGCCGTAACCCTCTGGGTAGCCGGATTTGACATCCTCTACGCTCTGATGGATCGCGACTTCGATCTCCGTGAGGGCTTACGCTCGATTCCCGCACGGTTTGGAATTGCGGTCTCCCGGTGGCTGCCCGAGACGCTCCATGGCTTGGTGATTGTGGCGCTCGTGTGGGTTGGGTTGGCGACCGGCGTCCATCCTCTCTACTGGCTTGGCATCGCTTTCGCCGTACTGCTGCTTGCCTACGAAGCGCAGCTTGTGCTCCGCCAGAAGGACGTGTTCGCGCTCAATGCTGCCGTCTTCAACGCGAACATGCTTTTTTCGGTTGCCTTTCTTGCTTCGACCGCGGCTTCTGTCATCATCACATAAGGAATTATATGCGCCAGTTTCTTGCTTCCATTAAACTGCTTGCGTTGGCCGCAGTCCTCGCCGCCACCGTTGGGATTCCAAGTGCCGTAGGAGCCGACGACGAGTTCCCTCCGTACACCAAGATCGTCGGCATCGCCGTCGTGGCTCCATTGTCTGGTCCGCAGCGGCAATTAGGGATCGATCTCTCCGCCGGCGTTCAAGCCGCGGTCGACGACGCCAATGCTTCGCGCTCGCTGACCGACTTCGGTTGGGTTATGCGGAGTTTCGACGATCAAGCCGATCCTGGCATCGCCGAACAAGAGGCGCAGTTTGCGCTCGTCGATCCCACGAACGCCATCGTCATAGGCCACATTGGCGGACAAGAGACATTCCTAGCCCTTCACGTGTACCACGAGTCGGAGATGCCAATCATCATTCCAACGGCGTCGCTTGGCGCGCTGACGCAGCAAGGCTACGACGACGTGTTTCGTATCTGCCCGCCCGACACGACGGAAGGTGCGCTCGGAGCGCGCTATGTGGAACGCAACTTCAAGCCGACCAACGTCGCGGCGGTATGGGAACAAGATGATTACGGTAACGCGACGGCCACAACGTTTATCAATTCGATGCAAAGCGCTAAAATCAAAGCCACGGATTTCCCGATCGACGTCGACCTGAAAGATCTCAAGGACGAGGTCAGTAAAGTCGTCGCGTACCAGCCGGATTTCATGTACGTGACGGGCAGAGGCGACTTGATGGCCAAGGTTCTTATCGCGCTGCGCAAGGCCGGCGTGACAGCTCCCGTGCTCGGTTCGAGCCCCTTCTATGACACCGGGCTCGTCGCCCAGAAGGACTTCGCGGCGGCCGCCAACGGCATGCTCGTCGGTACCTGCGTTCCTCCCGTCGAGTTCATTCCCACAGCACAGGTTTTTCAGCAGCGTTTCCAGGCGAACCACGGACGCTTGTCCGCGTACGCCCTGTTTGGATACGTTTCTGCGCAAGTCGCGATTAACGCCGCGGTTGAAGGCCGTTCGCCGGACAAGCGCGCGCTCATCCGGCAATTGGACAATGATATTTTCCGGACGGTCATTGGCGACATTTCATTCCGGCCGAACGGCGATCCGTCGGATCCAAACATCTATTTTTACAAGGTTGACTCGGGCAGCCTGAAATACGTCGGATCGGCATTGCCCAATCCGGCAGTGCTTCGATAAGGTAGTTCGGGGATCTAGCGTTTCTTTGCGAGGACTCGCTTGAGGCCCGGTGTGCTGCCGGCGGAAAAGCCAACGAGCTGCAGCGAACCAGGGGCGAGAAGCCCTTTGATGTCGTCTTCGCTGTAGTACTGACGGCATCGCGCGACTTCACGCATCTTGCCGTCGCTCGTGATGACATACGAACGCGTGACTTCGGCTTTTGCATCTTTATCGTACAAGCGCTCATCTAGCTGCAGGTGCGCCGCGTCGGCGAAGAGCGACGATTCGGCGGAGACGAAGCGCCAGGAGCGCACATCGTCGCCCGCCCCAGCGGAGGCCTCAAGAAATTCTGCCGCAAACGTGCCGCCGGGTACGAGCGCGCGCTCGACCCGAACAAAAAGATCTTTTGCTGCTGCGGGACTGAAGTCGGACAGACCTGCGCAGGTCAGAAAGATCGCGTCATAGGCGTCTTCGAATGAAATGGTCATTGCATCCAGCTGACGATAGTCGACCGTCAAACCGAGGTTTCGTGACGTCTCTTTCGCCAAAGCAACGGGGCCTGGGCCGATGTCGACGCCAGTCATCTTGCAACCGCGAAGCGCTAAGGCGATCGCGTGGCGGCCGTTGCCGGAGCAGAGATCCAAGACGCGAGCTTTGGGCTTGATATTCAGCAGCGTGATGAGCTCGTCGACTTCTTCGCCGGTCTCTTTCATGCCATAGAGCTCTTGGTAGTTCGCGCGACGGACATAGCGCGCTGAAAAATCCTCATCGCTCCACGGATAAGAGGTGATGTCAACCCATGGCTTTGGGCGTTCTCGTAGGCCCGCTGCTGCGCGCATCAGCGCTTCGAGCGGACCCGCATTGTTCGCCGCTCCGGCGGCAGTTGTCGGCGCTCCGTTTGTGGCTGCGCCTTCCAGTGTATTGACCTCAGCGGCCATGTTCGAGGCTCCCCCATGGACGAAAACAAACAACCGACCACGCGCGGATAAATGAAGAGCGAGGTGGTCTATACTCCTCATCGGTCTGTCCCACGGGGTTGTTAAAGGGCTGTGACCGGCGTTACGTTGCGAGTGCATACCCGAGTGCCGCGCCGCAAAGTGTCGCGAAGAGGTTCACCGCGTCGTTGTCGAGCCAGGACCAGCCGCGCACGAGAATAGCTTGCGCATCGCAGGTCTGATGTCTTGAAACCTCGATCGTTGCTCCACAACCTGGGCAGCGCCACACGCCTTGCACCGTCGCCCCAAGCAGTGAATCAATTGCGCTGCCCGTGAGGCCGGCGAGCGCCGTCAGTGCGAGCCATGCAACCAGGACCGTCCGATTCGCCGCGACGAGACCGGCGAGACCAACCAACGCGCCACCGACTGGCGCCGCGACGGTGCCCGCGAAACTGACTCCGCCTGACGTGCCGGCGGAAACGGGACGCATCGTCGTGATGAGCCGCGTGGAGCCGCCGAAGAGCGACCCAACTTCCGTCGACCACGTGTCGCCGCTCGCGGCCGCGAGCGCGCACACCGCAGCGACCATCCAGCGCATCGCATGCTGCCATCCAAGAGCAGCGATAATGGCGCCGACGACTGCGCAAGCGACAGCGATCCCGCCGTTCGCGAGCACTTGCGCCGCATCGCGCTGCCCCTGCTTTGCGGCGCTGCGTCGCGCGCTCTCGGCGGCGGCAGTGCGAGTTTTGCTTAGCACGGTGCCGCTGATGAAGAATAAGAGAATGGCCGCCGCGATGAGTAGACCGCCACATGCGAAGCCAAGCGTTCCAACGAAAACCGCGGCACGAGCCCCCGAGCTCGTCAACGAGCGAAGGCGATACGCGGCAAGCGCGACTGCTCCAGCCACAACAACGCCGAGCACTGCTCGAGCGATTATCGCTTGGGGGGTTGTGTCGAATAAAACGTGCATAGCGCATCCACCAACGCTGGCAGCGTTGTTGTCTCCGGTACGATCTCAACATGGAGGCCAAACTGGCGCGCTTCGAAGAGCGTAACCGGTCCGATGCACACAAGGAGCTTCCCGCGCAGTTTGGCCGCGGCATGCTCCGCGCCCAACGCGCGGACGAGCGAGCGCACCGCGCTTGGTGAGGCAAAAGCGACGACGTCGGTCTGCGCGATGCGCTCCGCAAGATCGGGTACCAGCACTTCAACCGTCGAGTATGCGCTGATCGTCTCTACGCTGCGCCCAGCACCACGCAAGCGCGCTGCCAACGCGGGGCGGGCATCCGACGCTTGAAAAATGAGAATGCGTTCGTCGACTGTTGCGTGTTGTAGGATCGCATCGGCCAGCGATTCTCCCGAAAACCGTTGCGGAACGACATCCGGCTCGCGTCCGAGGGCTTCCTTGACCGCGCGCGCAGTCGCCGAGCCGATGACCGCGAGGTGAGGAGCGTTGTTAGGTAGCTGTCGCCTGCGTCGGCGCGCAAAGTTTTCCACGCCGGGTGCACTAGCGAAAACCAGCCATGCAAACGACTCGGCACGATCGACCGCTGCCTGCAGCGCGCGTTCGTCCGGGGGCGGTCCGATCGCGATGAGCGGCACGCTCGTTACCTTCGCGCCGCGTTCTTCGAGCAAGCGGACAAAATCCGAATCCGGGTCGGGACGGCGAGTAACCAAAACGCGAACGCCGCGCAGAGGAGCGTCAATCATGTCGTTGGCCGTTACGTCCGCCGCGTTAGAGCAGCCCACCTTGTAGGGGGCGATTGGAAAATCGCCCCGCGGCACGGAATCCATAGTCGCGAATAAATTCGCGACACTACATTGAGGGTTTGATGTGAGCGTCGAGTTGGCGCTGCAGCCTGTCGCCAAAGGCATCGGCGTCGAGAAGTGCTTCAGCGAGCTGGGCTTCATCATCGGGAGGGCGTTCCGCCACCGTCTGGCGCAGCTTCGTGACGGGACCGTGCAATAGTCGGTTGATGATGGAAATGCTTGCCGCAACCACCATATCGCGCTGTTGATCGTCGAGTTCCGGCATGCGCGAGAACAACCGCTGAATCTCTACCGACCGTATCTGCTCGGCCTTGCGACGCAATGAAGCGATGAGCGGAGCGGCGCCGCGTGTTTGGTACCACTCAAGGTATGCCGCCACGTGCGATGCGACGATCGATTCGACCCGCGGAATTTCGCTACGGCGACTTTCGAGCGTGCGGTCGACAACTTCGCGGAGATCTTCGATCGAATACACGACAATCGACTGGAGCAACGCAGCGCTTGGTTCGACGTCGCGCGGGACTCCGATGTCCACAATTAGGAGCGGTGCGCCGGTGCGCTCGGAGACGGCATCGCGGAGCATGGCCTGGCTGACGATCGGCGCCCCCGAGCCGACGGCCGTGATCACAAGATCGCTGTGCGCGAGTACATGGGGCAGGTAGGTCAACGGTGCGCTCGCAGCGCCAATGTGTTTCGCGAGCGCCTGAGCTCGCCGCAGCGTGCGATTAACGATGGTGAGCGAACAGGCTTTTCGCGCAACCAAGTGCTTCGCAGCCGCCGTCCCCATCTTACCCGCGCCCACAACGGTGCATCGAGCCTGCGAAATTTCGCAGTGCCGGCTTGCGAGTTCCACCGCGGCGGAGCCAAGGGAGACGACATCTCGCCCGATGGCAGTCTGCGTGCGCGCCCGCTTGCCGGTCTGCAAAGCCGATCGAAAGAGTCTGCCGAGGTGCGGGCCGATCGATCCTGCCTCCTCGGCCAAGCGCAGCGCATCTTTGACTTGGCTCAGAATCTGGGGCTCGCCGATCAACATCGAATCCAGTCCGCTTGCCACTCTGAAAAGCTGTTCGACCGCCTCGGCACCGAGCAGGGTGTAAAGGTACTTGTCAAAATCCTCGACCCGCATCTGGCGATAGGTGGTGAGAAACTCTTTGAGCTGTGCTAAGCCAGCTTCGTATGCGTCGACATCCGCATAGATTTCGAGGCGGTTGCACGTGGAAAGAATAGCGGCTTCGCGCACCGCGCTGTAATCGCTCAGCGCACGCAAGGCTTCGGCAAGACGGTTTTGGGGCATGGCATGGCGGTCGCGAACCGCAAGCGGCGCCGTACGATGGCTGAGCCCCAAAAGCACGACCGGCATCAGACGTTAGCGCTTTCTCCCAGCCACCCGCCATCCCTCGCGGTGCCGCTTTTTCACGAAAAATTCACTACGACAAATGATGCGTCAAAATAGAGAGCTCGGATGCAAGATCGATCGATCGAATGGCCACCCCTGCTCCCACGGCGAGACGGGTCGGCGCAAAGTTCAACAAGGCACCGATGCCCGCCGCGACGAGCTTGTCGGCAACCTCTTGAGCGGCTGGAGCCGGCACGGTAATGATGCCAATACCACATTGCAGAGGCGGCAACACCAAGGCCAACTCGTCCGGGTGGTTGATCCGCAGTCCGTGCCATTGCGTCCCAACCAGATTCGGGTCGACATCGAAAATCGCCGCAATGTGAAATTTTTCTTCTCGCAGTTCCATGAAGGTCGCAAGGGCGCGCCCCAAATTTCCGAATCCGACGATCGCGAGACGCCACTCACGATCTAATCCCAAAATGCCTGCGAGCCTCTTTACCAGCACGGCGACGTCGTAGCCTCGGCCGCGTCGCCCAAAGGTCCCCAGATACGAAAGATCCTTGCGTATCTGCGTCGAGGAAATATCTCTGCCAACGCGCGCCGCGAGTTCTTGGGAGGTCAAAACTCGATCGCCGTCACGGAGCGCATCTTCCAATCCACGATGGTAAAGGAAGAGCCTCGGGATGCTGATGACTAAACCACGTTCGCGCGAGGTGCGTCTGGGCTTGCGACCGGTACGAATCGATTGCGCTTTGCCATTGCTCGCTCGGCTTGACGTCTTTTTTACATGGCGCATCGTGCGCATTTTATCGTCGCAACCCTACGCGCACAGCAGGCAAGGCATCACTCACGGCTGCAATGGTGCCTTCGATGTCGGAACGGCTGTGGGCACTAGAGATGAAGCCTACTTCAAATGCTGATGGAGCAAGATACACGCCCCGGTCCAGCATCGCGTGGAAGAACTCGGCGTACGCCTTGGCATCGGAGCTACGAACACCGGACATATCTTTCACCGGCTGGGCGTTGAAGAAAATACCGAAGATTGATCCGATGCGATGGAGCTGCGCTGGAATTGAGTGCGCCTGTAAAGCCTCGCGCACTCCTTTTTCGAGTGCGGCGCCTCCGCGTTCGAGTCGATCGTAGAACCCAGGCTCGAAGATTGCGCGAAGCTGCGCGGCGCCGGCGGCCATGGCGATCGGATTTCCTGACAGCGTTCCAGCTTGGTAGACATCGCCGAGCGGGGAGAGCAAGCGCATGATCGCGGCTCGACCCCCGAACGCGCCGACGGGCAGTCCCCCTCCGATGATTTTTCCCAAACATGTGAGGTCGGGGGCGATGCCATAGTGCTCTTGAGCGCCGCCAAGCGCAACGCGAAATCCGGTGATCACTTCGTCGAAGATGAGTAAGGCACCGTGGGCGTGGGCGATTTGCTTGAGGCCTCCAAGAAAGCCAGCTTCGGGGAGCACGAGCCCCATGTTGGCGGCGATCGGTTCGACGATGATGCAGGCAATGTGCTCCCCGTGCCGGCGAAAGAGTTCCTCGACGGCGTCGATGTTATTATAAGGCGCGACCAACGTTTGCTCGGCGTATGCCTTTGGGACCCCTGGAGAACTGGGTGCGCCAAATGTGAGGGCACCGGAGCCTGCATCGACGAGCATGCCATCGGCGTGGCCATGATAGCAGCCGTCGAACTTAACGATGAGGTCTTTGTGCGTGAAGGCGCGCGCGAGTCGTATGGCGCTCATGGCGACTTCCGTACCGGAGTTGACAAAGCGCATCAATTCGAGCGAGGGCATCGCGCGTCGAATGAGTTCTGCAAGTTCGATTTCGGCGGGGTGCGGAGCGCCGAATGAGGTTCCCGCGGCCGCCGCGCGCGCAACTGCGGATACAACTCGCGGGTCGGCATGCCCCAAGATCAAAGGGCCCCACGATCCGACATAGTCAATGTACTCGCGTCCATCCGCATCGTACACCCGAGACCCTTCGCCGCGCACCAAAAACCGCGGCGTACCGCCGACGCCGCGAAATGAGCGCACTGGCGAATTGACTCCGCCAGGAAACAGCCCTTGTGCCACCTCGAACAGTGCTTCCGATCGAGTGTGAGTCATGAAATCTTCATGTTTTGGAAATCTTCCGCGGTATTGACGTTGAGGTAGCGGCTTTCCTCGACTTGAGGAATGTCATAGTAGATGACTCGTAGTCCCGCGAGCGCTTCGGTTACTTTTCTGCGGTCGCTGCGCAACGCGCGCTCGGCGCTCGTAAGCAAGGCTTTCGTGTCGTACAATGCCGCGAGGGGCTCGACATCCCCGTTGCTGTGCCTTGGCACCACCGCTTCCGCTGCGGTCGATGCACTTTCTCTTTCATCTTCGTAGCGTCGCATCAACGCCTCCACCGCATGGTCGTTGAGATTTGGGAGATCGGCTGCTGCCGCGAAAAGCAGGGGAGTAAAAACTCGCTTGGCGGCTGATGCGAGACCACCGAGAGGGCCAGCGTCCGCGTACTCATCGAGAACGAACGGCGCGGTCAGGCCGCCGAGAGCGCTCGCCGAAAGTTCCTCGCGCACGCTCAAAATACATGGATAGCCCGAATGGGTGAGCTGCCGGTAAACGCGCAGCAGCATTGGCTCTTCGCCAATCGGCAGAGCAAGCTTCCCGGGGAGCCGAGTTGCTCGTCCACCCGCAAGAAGAACGATAGTTACTTTATCGTGCATACGTTCCATGGGGCGATTTTCCAATCGCCCCCTACAATCCGTGGGGCGATTTTCCAATCGCCCCCTACATCGGCGCATCGACGTCCGCGGTTATATTATCTGTGACGTAACGCGAAGCTGCGCGCAAAATACGTGACGATCGCGTCCGCACCGGCACGTTTGCATCCAACCAGCAGTTCATCGACGACGCGCTCTTCGTCCAACCAACCGTTGCGCGCTGCGGCTTTGATCATCGAATATTCTCCGCTCACGCTGTACACCGCCACTGGCACGTTGACCGATTCCTTGACTTGGTACAGCACATCAAGGTACGGGAGCGCCGGCTTGACCATGAGCATGTCGGCGCCTTCCTCGACGTCGAGCAGAGCTTCTTTGATGGCCTCACGGGCGTTTGGCGGATCCATCTGATGGGTGCGGCGATCGCCAAAGGCGGGCGCCGAGTCCGCGGCCTCTCGAAACGGACCGTAAAATGCGGATGCGTACTTGACTGCGTAGGAAAGGATGCCTGTTTCTTCGTGCCCCTGCGCATCGAGCACGTGGCGAATGGCGGCAACGCGACCGTCCATCATGTCCGAGGGGGCGACCATATCGACGCCGCAACGAGCATAGGAGAGTGCGCCCGCAGCGAGCAGTTCCAGCGTTCGGTCGTTGTCGACGTTGCCCCGTTCGTCAAGAATGCCACAGTGCCCGTGCGAGGTGTATTCGCAGGCGCAGAGATCCGCAATCACCATGACCTCGGGCGTCTCTTTCTTGATCGCTGCGATCGCTTGCTGAATGACCCCCTTGGGATCGGCGAGCGCAGACGCGCGCTCGTCTTTCATCGGAGGAATCCCAAAAAGCAACACCGCGCGAATGCCGAGATCGGCGCCTGCCTTCACATCTTCAATAATGCGGTCGACGGACTGCTGAAACACGCCTGGCATCGAGCCGATTTCCTTGCGCACGCTCGACCCGGGTACGACAAAGAGCGGCTCGATCAGATCCAAAGCGTCGACCCGATGTTCTGCAACGAGCGCTCGCATCGCTGGTGTGCGGCGCAGCCGTCGCGGACGCTTGACGGGAAGCGGCATGTCTGGGCTGGCTTCTGTTTGCTGCGGCGACGGAACCGATCTCAGTGGTTTCACGGATTCACTTGTCTCGCTGTCGTGCTTGCGCGATAAGCTCGTCGGCCCCGGCCTCGAGCATTTCGGAAGCGATGGCTTCGACGGTGCGTACGGCTTCCGCTGCGTCTTGGGTGCTACCAGAGCCGCTGCGCCGTAACGCCTTTGTGCCATCCGTCGCCGCGACAATCGCCAAAAGATGCCAATCGTCACCGCTTATTTCGACGTGGGCACCAACGGGCGCCACGCACCCACCTCCAAGCGCAGCCAGAAAGGCCCGCTCCATGCGCGTCGCAAGCGCGCTCGGGGCGTGATCGATCGTGGCAACGAGCCGGCGCACGGGTTCGTCGCCACTCCGGCACTGCACGAACAGCGCGCCTTGCCCGACGGCGGGCACCATGACGTCGTGCGAGAGTGGGCTGCCGCCACCGACGGCCTGCAACAAATCGACTCGACGCAGACCGGCTAGGGCAAGCACAGCAGCGGTGCACTCGCCCTTGAGCACCTTGCTGAGACGCGTGTCGACGTTGCCACGCAGGGGTACGATGCGCAAGTCAGGTCGGCGCAAGCGAAGCTGAGCCGCCCGGCGCAATGAACTCGTGCCGACGACTGCCTGGTGGGGTAAGGCATCGATGCTCGTGTACTCGTTTTCGCGCGAAATCAAAACGTCGCTTGCATCTTCGCGCTGTGGAACGGCTCCCGCGCAGAGTTCGGGAGGCAGACTGGTTGGCAAATCTTTCAATGAATGCACGGCGACGTCTGCTCGCCCATCCAGCAGCGCGGCAAAGAGTTCTTTGACGAAGACGCCATCACCGCCGATTGCTGTCAAGCTGCGGTCAACTTGCGCGTCTCCGGTCGTTGTCAAAGGGATTATCTCGTACTTAAGGTTCGTTTGCTCGCGCAGTTGATCGACGACGAGCTCCGTCTGCGCCAACGCGAGCACGCTGCGGCGCGTCGCGATTCGCAGCGTGTGTTGGGTTTGCCAAGGCCGTTGGCTTGCCACGGCAGGTATATTAAGCGAATCGTAACAAGTTCTTTGCGTGCGAGGCGGCGTCCCTATCCCGGCTATTTGGTTGTGGCTGTTGCGCCTCGCTGTGTTCACCCTTGTCGCTTCCTTTTATTTTACGCAACTCGGCGCCGGCTCGCTTTGGGATAATAGCGAGCCGACGTACGGCGAAATTGTTAAGGAGCTCTTTCGCACCGGCGACTGGTTGACGCTGCACTTCAACTTTCATCCCTGGCTTATCCATCCTCCGCTCTGGTTTTGGACCGCGGCAGCATCGGTCTGGGCCTTCGGGTTGAATGAGTTCGCTGTCCGTTTGCCCGGTGCTGTCTTCGGGTTGCTCTCGGCCGTCGCCGTCTATTTCGCCGGCCGTCGCTTGTACGGCGAGATCGCCGGTCTTATCGCCGTTCTCGCCGCTGGTGGCAGCCTCGAATGGATCATGCTCTCACGGCTCGCGATTCTCGACACTCTGCTGCTCTTTTTTATGACGGTCGCGACATTGTGGATTTATTTTGCCGTTCGAGATGGGGATCGCCGGGCGTTTTGGATAGCGGTGGTTGCAGCCGCCCTTGGAACGCTTGCGAAGGGACCGGTGGCGATCGTGCTGCCGGTCTTGATTCTCGCTTTCTATTGGGCGTGGAATGCGTTCGGGCGTCGCCCCACGCCGATCTTCAGCCAAGGTCTGCCTTGGGGCTTCGGTGCGCTCGTCTATCTCATCATCGCGGGTTCCTGGTTCGTGGCTGCAGCCGTCGTTCACGGCGTTGCTTTTCTCACGTACTATTTTGGCGTGAGCAACGTCGGCCGCTTCCTCTCTCCGTTTGAGAATCAGCCCGGACCATTTTGGTACTATATCCCGATCGTCGCGGCAGGCTTTTTTCCCTACGTGGCGTTTGTGCCCAAAGCGATCAAGACCGCCTGGCTTGCGCGCGACGACGATTCGCGATACCTCTTAGTGGCAACGATCGTACCGTTTGTTTTCTTTTCGATCGCACAGACGAAGCTGCCCAATTATGTCGCAATCATTTTCCCCAACCTCGGCATTCTTGTGGGCAGGGTGATCCGCGACGCGATCGCTAGCAACGACGTCAAGGCATTGCGTGGCGCGCTCATATTCTTGCCGGCCTCGCTTGTCTTGATCGCCATCGGCGTCGTCATTTACGGCGAGGGGCAACTCGCGGGGCCGTTTCAGGCACTTTCTCCCTCGCTGGCCCTGCTCGGCTGGTTCGTCATTCCGCCTGCAGTCCTTACCGTTGCCGTCACCTATCTCGCTAACCGAGTCTGGATTGCCCCGATCGGTTTGGCGGTCATGATGGCCGGCTTCATCTACGCGCTGATTTTTTCAATCCTTCCTCAGGCGGAAACGTTCAAGCCGATGAAGTCTATGGCGGCAACGGTCATGTCGTACTATCGGCCAGGCGACCAGATCGGCACGGCAGGATTGACCGGAGGCATCTCGCTGCTTTTTTACACCGATGGTCCAGGCGTCACGTGGGTGGGTGATGGCGAGTCTGATGCCTCGCCGAGGGATTTCTTCGGTCAGTCCGCCCGGGTGCTGTGCGTTGTGCGACCCAAAGACGCGAGTCAATTCCAAGCGGAAGGCGTGAAGCTCTGGGTGCTCAAACGCACGCCAAAACTTTGGCTGGTAACCAACCGCCCGCTGAATTAACGCGAGCGGGGCGATTTTCCAATCGCCCCCTACGTCAGGTGGATCTTATTTATAGGAATGCAGACCGCTGATCCAAATATTGACGCCGAAGTAGCAAAACAGAATTGACATGAACCCGACGATCGACCACCACGCGGTGAATGGTCCGCGCATCGATGGTCGCGTGTGCAGGTGAAGATACGAGGCGTAAATGAGCCACGAAGCCAGCGCTGCGGTCTCCTTGGGATCCCACTGCCAATAGCTCCCCCACGCCATGTGCGCCCAGACGCCGCCCAAGATGATTCCGGCTGTCAGCAAGATCTCGCCAACCGCAATGACCCGATAGGAAATAACGTCGAGTCGAGATGACGAGGGAACGCTGTCAAGCCAGGAGAGCCATGCAGGGCGGCCGAGGGCTGCCTGTTGCGTTGCAACCGCGGCGCCCACCGTATGCCCGGCGACCCTGGCTGCGCGGTCCTCGTCCCACTTCTTGAGCAAATACAAAATGCTCGTAGCAAAGCCGATGAGAAACGCAGCGTACGAAGCGAGTACGATCGGCACGTGGATCAAGATCCATGGACTCTGGAGGGAAGGGACGAGCGGTTCGATGCCTTTGTTCCAGCCCTTGGCGTAGGCGAGCAGCGCATCAGTAAATCCAAGCACGAGTGGGCCAGCGTACCACAACTTGAAGCGCGCGCCGAAAATAAGGAACAAAATGATTGCCCAAAACGAAACCATCGAGAGCGAGCCATAAAGATCGTTCCACGGCACGTGGTGACTGTAGTATGCGCGCAAACTCAGGCTCGTGCCCTGACTTGCCAGGCCAGCCACACACAAGGCTATCGCAACACCGAGCACACCGTTGCGGCGGAAAAACCAATAGGCGACGAAGACGACAGCCGCGAGAATATAGAGCACGACGGCGGCTTCGTACCACCCCATATATTGCAGGGTGTGCTGCGACATGGATGCTTGGAAGTTCGTATTGTACTGCGAATACAGGTTATTGTTAGGCATACACTTTCACCTGAGGCGCATCTGGCTCGGTCCCGCGGTCGCGAGCCACTGCTTGTCCCAAACCTTCGGTAAGCGACGCGAATTCATCTTCGTAAATGGCGTTGCCTTTGGTCGTCGTTGCAGCAATTTCGACAACGCTGCCCGCACTATCAGCCGAAGCTTTCGCGTACAGTTTCACCGGCACAAAAAAGAGCGCCATAACGAAGCCGGTCACTAAGATGAGACAACCAAGCGCGACCCAGCTTTGACCGGGATCGTAACGATAGGTCAGGCCAGTTGAGGGCGTGGGCGGCAGAGCTTTGACTTTGTAGCCATCGCCGACGTCCATCGTCGCCCCGATGGGCAGCAGACTCGGACGATTGGTGGTTGGAATGTTATCGTGAAAAACCCAGAGCGCGTACTCATCCTGCTTCGGCAGCGGCACGCCGGCGGGGGTCTGTGAGGGATCGGTTGGCCCAAGCAGCGTGCCGTACTCGATGGCCCGGCTTGTTCCCGGCAAGAACAGTGCGTCTTGCGGGTTGAGCCGTCTGCCGGCTCCGCCAAGCGCGACCACCTTACCGTTGCGCGTGACCAAAAGATTGCCGGCAAAATTGTAGGACGCCTGATAAAAGTAGACGCCACTCGGTGTGATATGCGGGTGGTTCACCAAAATGCTCGCGCTCGTCGGCGCGCCGGATGGACCTGCAAACGTCACGTTCGATTGGAATTTCTGCGCCTGATACGTCGGGCCAGCCGGTGTCTGCACTGCGACGAACGTTGCGATGAAATTGTCGAGCGTGAGATGCACGTTTGCCGGTGCCACGGCAATGGTGTCGCCTTTGTACATGATGATCTGGCCCGAGAAACCGCGCAGCCATCCGAGAAAAACACCGAAGGCGATGACCGTGAAGCCCAAATGCGCGACCAGCACGCCGTAACGCGCCCACTTCTGCTTGTCGGCGAAAATCCAGTACGCACCGTCGATGATCTGGCTGCGGAGCGCGAAGCCCTTGGCACGCAAGTATGCCGCAACCGCATGGTCGGCGTCAGCTGCTGCGCTCGTGGCATGCACCGTGGCATGCAGGCCAAAGTTGCGAATGGGGACGGCGCGATCTTTTGGAAAGCGCTTCGGGATAACGCGACGGAAGGTGCACACCGACATCGAGAGCAGCAGCAAGACCACAAGCGAAATATACGGCACCGAGTGGAAAACGTTCGTGAGGTGAAGACGCACGATCGCGTTGGCAATAGGTAATGGATAAAAATCGTAATAGTGCTGCTCAGGTTGATTTTGATCGACGATGGTACCGATGGTGGTGGCGACGGCCCAGAGCAGGAAGACGACCACCGGGAACATGACGTTGCTGAGCACATTGAGGGTCTCTTCGAGCAAAGGTTGGCTCGGAGAAGATTTTGCGGGAGCGGAACTCACCAGTTTGGCCTTCTCGCCGCCAAAATGGCTCTCCTATGCCGAGGGCGACTTTACAAGTTGCCCGCGATACCGCGAGTGGTTTAGCGCGGTGAAATCTTTGGCTGAGTAAAACGCACCACAACCACGCTCAGGGCATAGAGCACGAGCAGCGGAGCGGCCAACAGCGCCATCGTCAGCGGATTGCCATCCGGCGCCGCAATGGCTGCAAGGATAACAATAATCATCGTTGCGTAGCGCCACTGTCTGGCAAGCATGCGCGCATTCACCAATCCGACGCTTGCCAGAATTGAAAGCACGATCGGGAGCTGAAACATGACCGCAAACACCGCTAAGAGCACGGTGATGAAACCGATGGTCGGCTCCAACTGATACGTACCCACCAAGCCTGAAGCCGCCGTCAACCGGAGCAGCGCACGCATGACCAGCGGCAGCACAAAGAATCCACAAAACGCAATGCCAAGGGCTGACATCACGAAACTCGGGAGTGCGTACCACACGATGCGAGTGCGCACGCGACGATCGAGAGCTGGCGCAACGAACGCATACGCTTGAACCAAGATGATGGGGAACGCAACGACGAGACCAACGAGCAACGAAAGCTTGAGGTAGACGCGGATAATCTCGGTCGGCGAAAAAACGTGCAGGGTAATGCCGTGCAAGAAAGCGCTCTCCACAAAGGTCAGGACCCAGCCATTGAGCATAAAGGGGAGCGTGACGATGGAAATGATGGCGATGGAAGCGATCGAGATGAGCAGCCGGGTGCGCAGCTCCGCCAGATGCTCGGTGAAGGTCATCTCGACGTCGTCGGAAGCTGGTCGTGCCGCAGCCGGCACTTCGACCGTTTGCGTCGACATCGATCCGGACGAAATCCTTAGGACTGCGCGGCGGGGGGCGGCGGTGCCGGTGGGTTTTGCGGTGCGCTCGTGTCAGCAGCGGGAGCGGCTGGAGGTTGCGAGGACTGCCCGCGTTGCGCGGCCTCAAACTCCTTTTTTGCTTCCCCCATCGAGCGCGCGAGTTTTGGAATTCGGTCTGCGCCAAACAATAAGATGGCAATGCCCACGACGATGGCAATCTCCGGACCTGTGATAAACGCGAAAATCGGACTCATGAAGGATGGAGCTCCTTTCGGCTTCTTTGTGGTCTATCGGCGGATTCCGACGCTGCCATGCCGACTTAGGATGAGTATTCGCTAAGCGTGTGCGTCAGTGCTTGTAGTTCCGCGGCTGCTTTCGAGGCGGGAAGTTGGTCGAGCGCGGCTCGCGCGTGTTGCTCGAACTGTGCCGCAGCGCGCTTGGTTTGCGCCACCGCAATGCTCGCGCGCAAGTACGCAATCAGCGTGCTCAGCGCCACGCGCGCGCCCTCGGCGTCATCCCGCCCATCGTAGGCGAAGAATCGGGCGGCGCACTCGCGCACGGCCGCGTCGCCGGAGTCCAATGCCGCGATGAGCGGAAGCGTTACCTTGTGCTCGCGAAGATCCGACCCGGCCGGCTTGCCGATCGTGGCTTCGCTGGCAATGACGTCGAGTAAGTCATCTCGCACCTGAAAGGCCATGCCGAAGGCCCAGCCGTACGCACGCAACGCTTTGACGACCGGATGCTCGCGAATGTGGGGACCAACTTTTCCCGTCGCGCGCTGCAGCGCGACGATGGAGCCTACTTCCGCACAGGATGCGAAAAGTTCGGCCGTCTTCTTTCCAATGATTTCGAAATATTGATCGCGGCTGAGTGCGAGGTTCCCGGTGGCACGAAGCTGTTTGACTTCGCCGTTACAAATTTCCGACAGCATCGAAGCGAGAATGGTGGGTACCGGATTCTCATACCCTTGGGTGATCTTCTTAAAAACCCAGGCGAAGAGATAATCCCCTGCGAGCACGGAAAAGCGATTGCCATGCACGCTATTGGTTGAATCGCGCCCACGCCGAAGACTCGCGTTGTCAACGACGTCATCGTGAATGAGCGTCGCGACATGAATGAGCTCCATGTAGGATGCGAGGATCGGGTCGGGAGCGATCTCGTCGCTTGTGGCTTGGGCGGCAAGCATCGTCATGCGGGGACGCAGCTCTTTGCCTCCTGCGTCGAGCATTGCCCACACCGCGCCCGCAATTTGCGCGTTCTCGTGCGAGAGTTCTTCCCGGACGAATTGTTCGACGACGCCGCGAATGGCGCTTTGCGCTCCAATAATCATGTGCTTGACGTCGCATATTGCGGCACGATCGAGGACGCGTGCGCAGCGTCGGTCGCCCCCAGGTGCAGGTTCGCGACGCCCCCGAAAAGCGGCACGCAGCGGACATGGGCAAACCCGTTTTCCTTCAACAGCGTGGCGAGGGTTCGCGCGTCAGGAAAGTTGATGAGCGATTGAGGCAGATACCGATACGCCGCTCGGTCGCCGCCAACCAAACCTCCCAAGAACGGAATGACGCCATAGAAATACGCATAAAACGCGCGCCGGAGCAAGCCGTTATCCGGTTTCCCAACTTCAAGGTTGACAAACAGCCCGCCAGGTTTTAAGACTCGAGCGATCTCGCGCAGGCATGCGGCGATGTCGGTGACGTTGCGCATGGAAAACGCCATGGCTGCGGCATCGAAGGTTCGATCTGCAAACGGTAGCGAGAGCGCATCCGCGCGCTCGTAGGTTATGTTTCGCGGTTTGTCATGTGTGTGCGCGACCGAGAGCATATTTTCGCTGAAGTCGATGCCGACGACGTGCCCGTCTTGGGCGACCCGCGCGAGCTCGCGCGTCAGCGCGCCTGTTCCGCAGCAGAGATCAAGCACACGAGCGTCGATTGGCAACGCAAGGCTTGCGACGGCTTGTTTGCGCCACAGCGCATCGATGCCGCCCGTCATCACGCTATTTGCAAGATCGTACCGCCCCGCGATCTTGTCAAACATGTCGCGAACCGCGCTGCCTTTATCCATGTGCGTTTGGCTGGCTTCGAACGCCTGAAAACGCTTTCCTGGAATCGTGCGCCACCGGTGCGACGTTGCTCTTGACGCTGCGGCACTTTGGCGTGACCGTCTGCAACATGGATCAGCTGCAAATTGCCGTCGGCAGCGCTGCTCGCGCGGTACTCTGTAATGCCTTTGCCCATGCCCGTTCGAGCATCGATGCCGAGTTCTTCAGTATCTCAGATCCTTCAATCATCGCAAGTCTCAATGATGCGGCGGCGCGCAAGGTTCACGTGCGTCTTCATATTGAGGCGCACCCGGACCGCTACCAAAAGCAGAGCGGGGAGGGCTCCGCGGCCGACCATATCAAATCTGGGCGCTCGATCGCCGAATCGCTCCGTCATGAGTTTTCCGGCAACGTCGAGATCGTGCTCGAAGATGACCCGGATGAGCTCATGCACGCCAAGACAGCGGTCGTTGACGAAGCCACTGCCTATATCTCCACTGCGAACCCAACTTGGTCCAGCTTCTCCAATCCGGGCGAAGCTCTTGTAACCGATACGTTGCCATCCGATGTCAAAGCTGTGCAGGCCACCATCGAGCACCAGCCACGACCTTCTTCTCAGTACGTCGTCGTCGGGCCATCGCAAACTCTGCGAGAGCACGTCATGGAATTATTTCATTCCCAACACGACTTGCGTATCGCCTCGGAGGATTTATCCGATCGATTGGTAGTCGACCAGTTGTTGGACCGCCAGGCGCTTGGACATCACGATCGCATTTTAGTTGGAGACAACTCGAGTGCCGCGCAAAAGCGATCCGTCACGTGGTTACGGCACGCCGGCGTTGCGGTGCGATCGATTGCTTGCGGTTACATGCACGAGAAGTATGTTGACACCGGGGACGAGCTGTATGTGGGCTCGGCCAACCTCACCCGCAACGGATTGGATGAGGCCCATGAAGTTGGCGTGGTCGCGCCGACGGCAGCTCTGCCGTTGGGAGCGCAAACCCTGCGCGACGATTTCGATGCGAACTGGTCACGCGCCGTGTAATTTATTCGCCTCGTGTAGGGGGCGATTGGAAAATCGCCTCTAATTTTGGAAATAGCCGCTTTGCATTTGCCGTCGTTGCCGCCGCGATTTCTTCTGCAGTCATTCCGCGAAGAGCGGCCACGGCGTCGCAGGTGATCCGTAAGTAGGCTGGCTCGTTCCTCCTGCCTCGATAGGGAACCGGCGCCATAAACGGGCAGTCGGTTTCGAGCACAAGGCGATCGAGCGGTAATCGCGTGACCGCATCTTGCACCTCGATCGCCTTGCGGAACGTGACCGCTCCCCCAATCCCCAAAAACACATCGCACTCGTCGATGAACTTTTTTGCAATCTCGTAGGACTCGGTGAAACAGTGAATCACACAGGGCGATGCGGGCTTGCGATGCGTGCGCAGCAGCCTCATGACGTCCTCAGTCGCCTCGCGGCAGTGGATGATGACCGGCAGACTGCGCGCGCCTGCAAGGTCCAACTGGACGCGAAATACCTCGCGTTGTACGTCGCGCGGCGAAAAATCGTAGTGGTAGTCGAGGCCCATTTCACCCGCGGCAACCACCCGCGGATCGTCAAGCAGGGGGCCAAGCCAGGCCAGATCTCCGGCGTCTTTGGCTAGATGCGGATGAACACCGACAGCCGGCGCGATCTGCGGAAACCTCGCGCACAGCTCGAGTGCCGCGAGGCTTGTTGTTTTATCCTGACCTGCAGAAACGATGTTTCGGACGTCCGCCTCTGTGGCCCGTTGCATAGTTGCTTCCAGGTCGTTTTGATACTCTGAGCCGTCTAGATGCGCGTGCGTATCGACGAGCGCGAGCGTCACGCAACCCCTGTCTCGCGATCGAGCCTTGGGAAGAGCGACGGGGGAATGCTCGTTGGTGTGTCCGGCGCAAGTCCTCCCCAACGTAACGTCTTTTCCCATGTCTCGCCCGGGATGCCAGTTTGGCCGAGCGCGTCCCAGATCGCCTCGCTTGTGTTGGGCATAAACGGGTACACCATCGCCGCGATCCAGCGCAAGCCTTCGCACAAATTGTAGAGCGTCTCGTCGAGCGCGGCAGCATCGCCCGCCTTAGCAGCAGCCCATGGCTTGGACTGTTCGACATAGAGATTGAGCGATGTCACGCGATCCCAAATGGCCGTCAGCGCGCCGCGAAAATCGACTTGGTTGAGGGCATCCTTTGCGGCCTGCGCCGCATTCTCGAACTCAACGTTCAGTTCGTCGCCTGCGGTCCTTGCCGGCACTCTCCCATTGCGGTAACGGGCGAGCATCGAGAGCACGCGCTGCACCAGATTCCCAAAGTCATTTGCAAGTTCTGCATTATACCGTCGCAAGAGCGACTCTTCGCTAAAACTGAAATCGACGCCGAAGGGAGCCTGCGCAAAAAGCACATATCGCACCCCATCGACCGTATAGCGCTCGATGAGATCAGATGGCCGGATGATATTACCCACGCTCTTGCTGATCTTTTGACCCTCCATGGTTATCCAGCCGTTCGCGTACACGAGTTTTGGCAATGGAAGGTCAAGCGCTATCAGAATCGCCGGCCAAATGATCGTGTGAAAACGCAAAATCTCTTTTCCGATGAGCTGCACGTCCGCAGGCCACAAGCGTTCGAAGCGCGGCATGTCCTGCGGGTAACCTGCCGCAGTGATGTAGTTACAGATGGCGTCGAACCAGACGTAGATTGTCTTTGACTCACCCGGTATGGGGATGCCCCACGTCACGGCCGCCCGAGATACGCACAAGTCTTCGAGACCGCCGCGCAAGAGCGACGCCATTTCATTCCACGCGCTTGCCGGACGCACCCAATCGGGAAACGCGTTGAAATGGTCGACGAGGATATCGCGATACTTCGAAAGTTTAAAGAACCAAGCATCTTCGGAAACCCACTCGACTTCGCGACGACACTCCGGATTCGGGCAGCGGCCATCGATGAGCTTGCTCTCTGGCCAAAACGTCTCATCGTTACGGCAGTACCAACCTTCGTATTTTCCGGGAACGATGTCACCTTGGTCGCGCAGCTTGAGGAAAATGTATTGCACGGCTGCTTCATGATCCGCGTCGGTGGTTCGAATGAACTGATCGTACGAAATATCCAGCTCGCGCCAAGCGCTTTTCCAGCGTTCGACGATTTCATCCACGAATTGCTTCGGCGCTTTTCCGGCCGCGGCGGCGGCATCAGCTACTTTGGGGCCGTGCTCGTCAGTACCAGTCAGAAAGTGCGCTTTGCCGTTCCCGGTGACGCGGTGAAAGCGAGCGAGAATATCGGCTGCAATCGTGCTGTACGCATGACCGATATGCGGCGTGCTGTTGGTGTAATAGAGCGGTGTTGTCAGATAAAAAGTGTCTTTCGCCATGTACTTTTGTATTTTGTTTGGACTCACAAGGGAAGCCTGCTTCAGGTCACGTGCGTCCACGTTTGAGCGCAAGGCGATAGAGTTCGTTGCGCGAGGCCCCAGTTGCAAGCCGAATCGCGTGTGCGGCATCTCTCGCACTGACGCCGGATTGGCGCAGAAATGCAAGCGCAGCCTCGAGGTTGCCCGTTCTCACGACTGGCATCTCTTTTTGACCCTCGAGCACGAGGGTAAATTCCCCGCGGGGCGGGGACGCGAGTTGCAACGCGACTTCACCCGCCGTGCCCAGCAGTTGCTGTTCAAACTTCTTGGTATACTCGCGTACCACGAAGATGCGCCGCTCCGGCAAGACTGCTGCCACCGCGCGCAAGAGCTCGAGAACTCTCGTTGGCGCCTCGAACCACACAACTGCTGCTCGTTCGCTGGCCAGCCGCTCGAGATACCCGCACAGCTCGCCAGGTTTGCGTGGGGGAAAACCGTCGAAGCGAAAACTCCCCTCCTCAAAGCCCGAAAGCACGACCGCGGCCGGCACGGCACTCGGCCCAGGCAGTACCTCAACCGGAGTTCCGAGCTTGCGAGCTTCGCGCACGAGCTCTATTCCCGGATCGGAAATGCCAGGCATGCCGGCGTCGCTGACTACCACGGCTGTCTTTCCGCCGCTCAGCAGTGCATGCAGTTCGCGTACCCGCGCGCGCGCCGTTCGTTCGTGGAACGAGCGCAATGGCGTTTGAATGTCGTAGTGGCGAAGCAAGGTCTTTGTGACGCGTGTGTCTTCGGCAAAAATGACATCGCTTTCGCGCAAGACGCGCAAGCTGCGCAGCGTGACATCTTCAAGATTACCAAGCGGCGTGGGGCAGATAACCAGCTTACCGGTTATCACTGGGTTGGAAAGGTGCGAAGATCCGGCTCCACCCACCCAGCTCTGGCTTCCTCGGAAAAAAGCCGCTCTCCGCTGTAAAAGATGCGCAACAGGTTCTTATCGAGCAGCTTCCCATTCATCGACACGAATTCTTCAAACGGTTCAAGGGGATGACAGCGCTCGTGAAAGGCGACAAGCTTCACCCACGCGATCGTCAGCGTCCGGTGAAACTTGACCCCATGCCCATGGTGAACTGCGAAACGCGAAATGGCGCTTTCCATTGCTGCGATAGCACCATGTGGTCCGTACTTTTTGACGTACAACCATGCCGCTCTGACGTGGTCGCGATGTCGAAATTGATGGTTGGGCAGGGTGCAGGTTTCGAGAGCGCGGAGGAAGGCGAGATCATTTCGGGTCATGCAGAGGGGCGTTCGTGAGCGACGCGGTCGAACTCATCTATGTGCGATGCTTCCGGTGCTGCGGAAAATAGGCTGATGCCGATGCACGCCAGGACGTTGACGACGAGTGCCACAAATCCAACGTTGAGCCCAGCAAACGTCGAGATTTTGAAAACGGCACTGGCCGCGAGCACGACCATGCCGGCGAGAATGCCGGCCCCCACGCCCCAAGCCGTTGTTCGCCGCCAAGCAAACGCGAGAACCGCGCCCGGGAAAAACTGGGCAATGCCATTGTAGGCAATGAGCAGCAGATCGACAAGCGTCCTTTTTTCACTCGCCCAAAACCAGAGCGCGAGGCCGGCGACGATGAGGACCAGAACGCGCGTTGCGCGCGTGCGCTCGCGATCGGTCGTTGCAAGCGAGAGCCAATCGCCCATCACGTTCTTGACGACGACGCTCGAAGCGGCGAGCAGCTGGCTTGAGGCTGGAATGAGCGCGGCCAGACAACCGGCTGCCGCTAAGAGGCCGAGCACCCAGGCGGGGTAGTGTTGCTGGACGACGAGCATGAACGATTGATCTGCGGCAGCTCCCTGCAGTCCTGGAGAGATCACGAGTGCAGTGAAACCGGCAAAGAACACAAGCAGCAGCATGACATTGTAGAGAGGCATGAAGATCGCATTGCGTCTCAGCGTTCGATCGCTGTTCGCGGAGAATGCGGCCGCCATGGATTGCGGCCACACCCAAAATCCGCATGCCGTGAGCAACACCGTCGAGACGAACCATCGGGTCCCAAGCGCGCTGCTGCCAGGCGACAGCGTCATCCAGTGAGGGTGAGTGGCGACTACTTTTGTGATGACATTCGCAGGTGAACCAAAAAAGTGAATCGGTAATACGACTCCAGCAAAGGCAACGCCGAGAAGAACGAGCCCGTCCTTTGCGACACTTGCCCAGGCAAGCCCGCGTAGTCCGGCGGTGTAGACGAAAAATGCAGTCAGCATGAACGCAATCCCAACCGACCAGGTTGCGCTAAAGACCCCGTAGCCGGCCAGGCCTAAGAGAATTTGCAAACCAGTCAACTGGAGCGTCACGTAAGGGACGAGAAAGAAAAACCCCATAAGAGCAACGATGACGCCCAGGCCTTTGCTTTGGTAGCGTTTGGCGAAAAAATCCGGACCGGTCAACAAGCCATAATGTTTGGCAACCCGCCATATCGGAGGAAGCAGAAAATAGGAGATGATGTACGCCAGCGGACCGTAGCAGAGAATGTAAAATGCGGGGGCGCCCTTGCCATAGGCCCAGCCGGCGGCCCCTAGAAAGGTAAAGCTCGTGTAAATCTCGCCCGCCATCAAAAGCCAAAGAAACAGCACGCCGAATGACCGGCCACCCACGATGTATTGCTCGGGATTCATAACGATGCCGCGCGCGCTTAAACTGCCGAGCACGATGACTGCAAGAATCACGATGCCAACAATGGTCAGCGCGATGATTGCGGGCGTCATGCTCGCGGCTCCAAGCGATAGGCACACCACAAGAAAACCGGGGTGAGCAGCATCCAGATCACGATCCAGGCAAGCAGAAATGGAAGGCCGAGGATGTTCGGCTCCGAGCGATTGACCAATGGGATCGCAACAGAGAGCGCAACAAAAGGGACGAGTGCGACGAGCACCGAGGCAGCGCGGCGTTGCATGGAGCCCTACAAGGCCTTTGCGGCGTGATATTTGCGGCGAATTTCCCGCAAATCAACCGTCGGTTTAGGGATCTCGATCCTCATGTCGCTCATCGTCTCGACCAGGATCTTTGAAATTGCCAGATGGCAGAACCATTTGTGGTTTGCAGGAATGATGAACCACGGCGCATGTCTGGTGCTCGTCTCGCGCAACATCTCCTCAAAGGCGTCGGTATACGCGCTCCAATACTCCCGCTCCGTGTAATCAGCTTCGCTGATCTTCCAGTTGTGAGATGGGTCGTCAAGGCGCTGGGCAAACCGCGCCAGTTGTTCTTCTTTCGAAATATGAAGAAAAAACTTCAGCACCGTCGTGTCGTTATCGCGATACAGCAGGCGCTCGAAGTCATTGATTTCCCCGTAGCGCTCTTTCCATTGCTTTTTCGGCACGAGTTTGTGCACTCGGACAGCGAGCACGTCCTCATAGTGCGACCGGTTGAAAACTGCAACCATGCCTTTGGAGGGCGCGCGGGGGTGTACGCGCCATAGAAAGTCGTGCTCGAGCTCTTCCTCTGTTGGCGGCTTAAAACCTGAAACGGTGCACCCTTGCGGGTTCATGCCGGTGATCACATGACGAATCACTCCATCTTTACCCGCAGAATCTAGCCCCTGCAGCACGATGAGCAGCGAATGCTTTTTCTGCGCCCACATGTGCAGCTGAAGTTTGTCGATCTTCTCAAGCTCGCGTGAGAGGTCGCGCAGCGCCTCTTTCTTGGACGAATATGCGCCGTGAAAACCGGGGTTCGTGCCCTTGAACTTGACCTTCTTGCCGGGCGTGACCATGAATTGATTGGTGTAGGTGCGTGCCATCAGGTGCCTCTTGCACGCCGCTGGTAGGCTTACCGCCCGTCGAATGCAAGTTCGATTCTTCGGTTTGGTAGCCAGATGGTGTTGGCGACAAAAGCAAATCGGCGGCGCTTGGCCGAAGGCTCCATTGGTTTTCTGAGGCTGGAGGGCTTTTGTTATGCCGGCAAAGAGTACTATTTTTTGCAATTACATCGTGAGACTGCACGTCGACGAGGCCGAGCTGGGTCGCTACAAGAAACATCCCGATGAACGCATACACTTGGCTGGATTGACATCCAAGCAAGGTATGGCGCTGAAGAACAAAAGCGTCACCGAGATCGAAGCTGCCTTGCGCGAAGAGCAGGGCTTGCCGCCCAGTATGAACCCAGATAAGAACCACGTCGTCCTGACGCACTTGGTAGAGCAACTCTAACGTCCAGCGGTTCTCTCACCGTCGTCGGAACGGGAATTCAGTTTGCGTGTCAGACGTCGCCTGCCGCGCGTGAGTGTATCGAGCGCGCCGACAAAGTCCTCATCATTTCAGCACCGTCCGCGATCCCATGGCTGAAACAACTCAACGAATCAGCTGAGTCACTCAATCATCTTTACGCACCCGGCAAGCAGCGCAGCACGACATACCGAGAAATGGTCGAGTGTATCATGGATTGCGTACGTCGCGGGCAAAACGTGTGCGCAGTAACCTATGGTCACCCCGGCGTGTTCTCGCATCCGACACACGAGGCGGTGAGGAGGGCGCGCAGCGAGGGCTTCCCGGCCACAATGCTGCCCGGGATCTCCGCGGAGGATTGTCTTTTTGCGGACCTTGGAATCGACCCCGGTGCGCACGGTTGCCAAAGCTTCGAAGCGACTGACTTTCTCATTCGTAGGCGCCAATTCGACCCAACCAGCGCGCTGATATTGTGGCAAATCGGGGTGATCGCGGAACCCGGCATCGACACAACGCGGGTACCGCAGGGTTTGCGCATACTCGCGGACGTTCTCGGCCGACACTATGACGCCAACCACGAATCGATCGTCTACGAAGCTGCAGAACACCCCTTTTGCGAACCCTCGATACAGCCCATATCGCTTGTCATGCTGCCCGACGCTCGGGTCTCGACGAGGTCTACGCTCTACGTGCCGCCCAAGAAGTCGCGGCCTCTTGACGAAGAAATGGTGCAGCGTTTGGGAATCGAGTTCCCCAGGCGCAAGTAGTCGCGAACGTCGAATAAACCCCGCGATAGGGAGTGCATCATGATCTCTCAGGAGATTCGTTGCCGTACCTTCGTCGGTCGTCGCGCGCAGCTCGATCAGCTCGTGCGCGCCCGCGCCGCTTCAGCCGCGCAGTCTGGGAAAATGGTGTTGATCGCCGGCGATGCGGGAAGTGGCAAGAGTCGCCTGGTCACCCAATTCTGTGACGGCATCTCGCGCAGCGACATGCCGCGCGCAGTGGGCCACTGCCTCGAGTACGCTCAATCGCCTTTTGCTCCGATCGTGGAAGCATTTCGCGGATTGCTGGCTGAACCAGGCGCGCCGCGTCTGAACAAAGAGGTCCGCGAGCCTCTGGCATGGCTGTTGCCCGAACTTCGCGCGGGTAACGAGCGCGTCATCGAGCGCGACAAACTGCAGCTGCTTAACGCCTTGGCCGAATCTCTCCAACAGGTGTCCGCCCAGAATCCCGCTGCGGTCGTCATCGAAGACATCCACTGGGCTGACGCAGCCACGCTCGAGTTCCTCCAACACGTGTTGCACTCGCTTGCCACATCCCGAATGTTGCTGCTCGTGACCTACCGACCCGAGGAGGTGCGGCACGGCCACTTGGTTTCCTCGATACTCGCGCGGCTCGAACGGCACCCAACCGTGCTGAGCATCGAACTCGAACCCCTTCCCAGTGCCGACATGAACGCGCTGATATACCATTCGCTCGAAGGGCGAGCAACGCTGCCCAGCGAGGTGATCGGCGCCATCTCGTCTCAAGCAGAAGGTAATCCGCTTTTTGCCGAGGAGCTGCTGAGAAATGCGACCCAGAACGCGAGCGTTCGCTCAGCGCCACCCCTCCCCCGCACATTGCGCGAGGCGGTACTCGAGCGGCTGAAAGTTCTGGGCCAGGATGAACGTGAACTGCTCGCTGAAGCCGCCGTCATGGGAAGGCGCTTTCGAGCTGAGTTCCTCGCGGCGGCTACCGGAACGTCCATAGAGCGAACACTTTCAATCTTGCGCGCTGCACGTGATCTACAATTGATCGTCGAAGAGGTCGATGGATTAAACTATTTCGCGTTTCGTCATGCTCTGACGCGCGAAGCTATCTACGGAGAATTGCTGGCTGCTGAAGCACGCGTGCTGCACAGACGAAACGCCATCGCGCTCGAGGCGTCCGTGCAGTCGAATGAAGCGACTGCCGAGCTCGCCTATCACTGGTGGAAGGCACACGAGCCGGACAAGGCGGTGAAGTACAACGAGCTCGCGGGCGATCAGGCTTTTCGCGTCTACGCTTATCAAGACTCCTTAGTCAACTACGAACGGGCTCTTGAAATGGATGAGCAGGGCGGAGCGCATCGAGCGTCCTTGCAGCGAAAACTTGCAAAGGCGTTGCACCAATGCGGATTGGGTATGCGTGCGCGGGAAGCGCTGGATGCGGCCTTGGAGTACTACGTGTCCGCGGGGGACTTGGAAAATGCCGCCTGGACCTGTTTGAGTCTAGGCCGAATTCGCAGCACTCTGGCAGACATTGCGGGCCAAGCTCAGATGAACGAGCGCGCTGTGACGCTTGCGGGCAACAACGTTCTTAGCCCCGCGCTGTTTGCCGCACGTGTTGCGATGGCAAATGTCTACACGTCGTATCATTGTGAGTTGGCCAGAGCACTTGACTATCTGAACAAAGCCGAGGAGCAGTTTGCGAACGCAAGGCAAAGAGACGCAGTGCGTTTTTTTGAGACGCGATCGATGGTGCGAATCCTGCAAGGCAGACCTGAGGAGGGGCTCGACGACGCTCGACAGGCGGCAGAGATTGCCGGCGCGGGGGGCGATGTCCACAGTGTCATACGTCTGTGGGGAAACGTCGCCGTCACCCTGACGGACAGCGGTGAAGGAGCGCTCGCGTTGACCGCGTTCAAAGAAGCAGCTGACGTCGTGCGCGATAAACGGTTTGGCGGCGTCACGGGCAACTGGGTCATGGTGGAGTTCGCCTTTGCGCGTTTGCTGCATGGCGAACTACAGAAAGCTCGGGAGCTGGTGGAGCTAGGGTTGACGGCGAATATCGAGAGTTTACGATTCCGAGTGCTTCTCGCTCGGACGGGCATTTTGGTGGGGCTGATGCTTGAAAGCAACGAGCTCGTCCAACGCTCCGCGCAGCCGGAACTTATCGAAAGCGCGATTCGGTCTGGTGAATTGAAGATGGTCGAAATTTCCGCCGCGTTGGCCGAGTACTACCAATCGCAAGGGAATGCTGAGGCGGCCAAAAGTTTATTGCACCGTCAGATTGAGGCTTGTGAGGCGCTTGGTCTCCACCCACCGCCGGCGTACGCAGATTGGCTGCTGGCAACAGCGAAATACGGAGATGAAGCAGATATCCCGCGGGCAAGGATGTTTCTCGCTCGCGCCGCCGAGTCGACAAAGGTTCGCGCGATGCCGGCGTGCGTCGCTCTTTTCGAGGCCTATGCGGCCAGCGGGGCCGGCCTTCACGACGAGGCGCTTTCTAACGGCGCCCGTGCGGCCACGCTGTTCCACGAAATCGAATGGCCGTATTATGAAGCGCAGGCATTGGAACTAGCCGACAACCCAAAACTTGCGCTGGAGATTTACCAGCGCATCGGTGACGTTCGCGATGCGCGGCGCTTGGAGGCGGCGCTGAATCCGCCGAACCGGCGCGGTCGTTCCAAAAATGCGCTCACGTCGCGCGAACGCGAAATTTCAGAACTCGTCGTCAACGGGAAGTCGAATCGAGTCATCGCCGATACCCTGGTCATCAGCGAACGCACGGTTGAAAGCCACGTGTCGGCGATATTGAACAAGCTGAACTTGGCCTCTCGCGCTGAGTTGATCTCGCATTTGAAGGGAAAGTAGCCCCCCCCGCACGTTCTGACGGGCTTTCCCGGCCAATTCTCCGTACTGCAGGCTGTCTTAAATCCGTACTGCCACGGATTTAGCAAAGCCTTCGCGTCGCGTATGATCGGCCTTGGAAGCGGTCGCGCTTAGACGGCCCTCCAAACCTAACAAAGGAGCCCACGATGGAAGCCAAGGCAAAACAGTATACGAAAGACGTCGAAGAGCAAAACGACGGTGAACGAAATCGACTCGTCCGCGTTCCCAAGTTCGTCGATTCTTCGATCTTCGGAGGTTGGGGGATCAAGCTCTAATCAGGAGAAACCCCATGAACGTTCTACGACAAAGACCTTGCTGGCGCAAACGCCGCGAGGTCTTTCTCTTTATTGTCGCAGGGAGATATCCGTTACGTTGATAAGGCCGACGCCCATGAACGTTGACTTTGGGAAGACAGCCAAGGATTATGGCAAGCATCGAGCTGGGTTCCCCGAGCGCTTCTTTGATCGGCTCTTGGCTGACGGTCTCGTGCAGCGCGGCGACCGAGTCCTTGATTTGGGCACGGGGACCGGTACGATCGCGCGCGGCTTTGCGAAGCGAGGCTGCAATGTCATCGGACTCGACCCGTCGACTGCGCTGCTCGAAGAAGCGATGCGCTTAGATGAAGAGGCTGGGGTGTTCGTTCGTTATGTGGAGGCAAAAGCCGAAAACACACAGCTGCCCCCCGCATCGCTGAATGTGGTTGTCGCAGGCCAGAGCTGGCACTGGTTCGATCGTCCTGTGGCGGCCAGGGAAGCGCGGCGCGTGCTGAAGCCCAAAGGCTTGCTAGTCATTGCTCACTTTGATTGGATACCGCTCCCCGGGAACGTTGTTGACGCAACCGAGAAGCTGATCGAGCATCACAACCCACACTGGAAACTTGCGGGAGGGACGGGGTTGCATCCAGCCTGGTTGGCTGATGCGGCGCTCGCTGGTTTTGAAAATATCGAAACTTTTTCGTTCGACGAGCCTACGGAATACACGCACGAAGGATGGCGCGGAAGGATTCGCGCAAGCGCCGGCGTCGCCGCTAGTCTTTCGCCCGAATCCGTGGCACGATTCGACGCCGATCTTGCCGCTCTGCTTGCCGCTCGCTATCCTGAAGATCCATTGCTTGTGCCTCATCGCGTGTGGGCGATGACAGCGCGAGCGCCAGCCTAAGGTGTTTCTCTCTCACGGGCGATTCATCACCGTCACGATCGTGCGCGCCGCGCTCGTTGCGGCAACGTGTGGTGCGTTGGCTGCCGGCTGCACAAAAGTGTCAACCCAGGGTTCGCTTGTCGGCGGCCGACACAGCTGGACCCAGCCCGGGGTGCTCAGAGTCGCGCTGCCGCAAGACGTGAAGACGCTCAATCCGATGCTAGACTCGACCACCGCTGATGGTTTCGTCGATCGCCTTATGTTCGAACCTTTGATCTCTGCAGACTCACACGGCAACCCAGTCCCGATTCTGGCACTTGCGGTGCCCAGTTGGAGCAACGGTGGGATTAGCAAGGACGGCCTCACCATCACCTATCACCTGCGGGGCAATGCGCGCTGGAGCGATGGCGTGCCAGTGACAAGCGCGGACGTCAAGTGGTCGTGGCAAGCGATCATGAATTCCGCCAACGATGTGATTTCTCGACATGGTTATGATGTTATTCGCAACATCGACACACCCGACGCACGCACGGTCATCGTTCATCTGAAGCGCTCGTTCGCTCCGTTCGTAAACACCTTTTTTGCCGAAAGCGATCAACCGTATGATGTCGCTCCAGCGCACGTGCTTGCCAAGTATGCTAACTTGAACCAGATCCCGTTTAACACCGCTCCGCTGGTGAGCGATGGGCCATTTCGGTTCGTTGAGTGGGTGCATGGCGACCATGTTCTCTTGTCCGCCAACGATGCGTTCTTTTTGGGTGCGCCGAAACTTCGCCAGATTCGCATCGAGGTAATCCCGGACGAGAACACTTCCATCCAGCTCTTGCGCACGCACGCAATTGATTACATGTTCCAAGCCTCCATCAACACGTACCACGAAATAAAGGACATTCCGGACGTTCGTATCGTGTGGGACGATATGAACGGCTTTCGAGGAATCGCGCTCAACCTGTCACACGAGCCGTTAAACAACCCTCTGGTGCGCACCGCCATCGCATCGGGTATCGATAGAGCGGAGCTGGTGAAAACGCTGACTAGCGGTCAAGAAAAGATGGCGACCGAGGACCTGCCAGACTGGTTGTGGGCGTTCAATCCACATGCGCAGCCGCCGTCGTACGATCCCGACCGTGCGAGACGTCTCTTGGTGCAAGCCGGTTTTGTGATTGGCAACGACGGCGTCGCGAGACGGCATGGCGTGCCGCTGCGCCTGCTGTTTGTTTCCGATAGCGCGGACGCAACACATCGGAAGATGATCGTTCTGGTCCAAGAAATGCTCCGCAACGTGGGCATTGAGGCGGACATCAAATTGTACCCGCTCGACGTGCTCTACGCCGCTGCAGGCATGGGAGGCATCATGCATAGCGGCAAATTCGATCTCATTACCTATCCGTGGTATTCTGGCATCGATCCTGATAATTCGTCGCAATTCATGTGCGAAAACTTTCCACCGGGTGGCTATAACGACACTCGCTACTGCACTCCCGAGATGGAGCGCGCGCAAGTCCAAGCGCTGGCGAGCTATGATCGAGCCATGCGGCAGCGAGCGTATTTCAAAATCGAAGCGTTGCTCGCTCGCGACAATCCGTTGATCTTTTTATGGTGGCAGCGCCAGCAAGAACCGGTCAGCGTCGACTTCAAAGGTTTTGCGCCGAATCCGACCGTCGAATCGTGGAATGCATGGGAGTGGAGCATCTGAAGAAAAAAACCAGCGCGAAGCGCTGGTCCCAGCACGGATCTGTCAGTAAGAATCATAACTCGAATTTTCCCTCGGTGCAATAGGGGCTGCGTCAGGTCTGCGGCCGCTAGCCTCTTCCGGCACCGGGCGGAGGCTGGAGGCGCCGGGAATCGAACCCGAAGCTCAAGCGATTCATTGGACAATCGTACTCGACCCAGTGATGTAATGCCAATGGAGACCCCGCGATGTCATCAGTCCGCGAAATTACAGTGCCCATCACCGAACCCGCAACCGAGTGGGTCAACGGGCGTGCGCTCCAAAAGGTGAGCCCGCAGGAGCGCCACGCGCGCGCACAGGGCAGAATGGTAGCCGCACTCAGCGCTTGGGCGGATACCACCGGAGCCGGACGCGTGGGAACGGAGTGGGAGTTTCGTGTCACGCCTCCCCAGGAGGCAACGAGACCACTCGTCCCCGATATCGCGTTTCTCTCGTACGACCGTCTGGCGTACGAAGAAGATGATGCGGCGCAAATTCCATACACGGCCCCGAACGTCTCCATTGAGGTGATCTCGTCTGGCGATCGCTGGACCGACATTGACGAAAAGGTGCGCGTGTATCTTGCCGCCGGCGCAGCGCTTGTGCTTCTCATCGATCCGCACGAGCAAACGTTCACCACGCATGATAGTGAAGGCGTGCGACGTTTCACGCGTCTCGAGACATTCAAGCACCTGGCGCTTCCAGCTTTTGCGATTGAGGTCGCGTCGGTGTTCGAGAAACCAAAGCCTCGCAAAGCGTGAGCGACGCCCGCTTGTTTTACCAGCGGTAACCCACAAGCGCCATCGTCTTGCGCAGCGTCCGCCAGAGATATACCTTTTCGGAAAGGCTCAAATCTGTTTTCCAGCTCCCGATCGCGCCCTTGCGAAAGAATCCCACCGGTTCGCTGACGGCGTTGCCCTCTCGCTTAGCGGCCTCGCCCCAGAGCGGGATTGGCGTGCCGCCGTTGCGCCGCAGCGACTCTATGGTGTTACTTGCCACCGCCTGCTGGATATCGGCATCAGACCATTCCAGACCAAGAAATTCACTGCAGCGGCGTAACGTTTCGGTCGGCTCTGCGTGAAGATCTTCATATCGTACTTGATAGAACTGCCAGCTGGGCAATCCGGCACTCTCTTTGAGCGCGCGTCGCACGCGCTCGGACCACATCGTGGCTGCCGAGCGAACCGTTTTGGCCGCATGCCAAGTTGGACTCCAGGACCGCGTCGCGTCCAGGAGTGACGCCACAACGTCCCGTGGGTCCCTGATGATGTGAATGAAGCGCGTACGTGGCAGCAGTTCGAGAATCTCTGGAATGAACAGCACATGACAGGGCGTCTTGTCGATAAAAATGCGACCGGGTTCAAGCGCACCCAGCATGGGCTGCATCATGCTTTGCACGAATCGACGCAACGCGTCGAGAAACGTTGCTTCATCGACATATCCGGGCAGACCGACCGCGCGCTTTTGGACTACGGCTGCGCGCCACGCGCGCAACGCGGGGCCCACATACATGTTGAACAATTGCGTTTCTTGTCCAGTCGCCACCCTTGGATGCGCCCCTAACTGCTTTTGCAACCACGTGGTGCCGCTGCGTGGACAGCCGACGATGCAGACGTAATTACTACCGTCAAACATTTCCACGTCTATCTAGTCTGACTGAAGCAGTGCTCGCCGCGCCGTCTCGAAACACGAATGCGCGCCGGCACGGTATTCTTCCAGTTTGTCGAGCATAAATCGCAAAAAGAGCGTCTCCGATCCATCCCATTGCGATGCCCACCCATCCAGCAAGGGAGGACGCGCGTACTTGGCATACGCGGCCTGCAAGGCCGCGACCGTCGGCGGAGGCAAGTGTGGTGCAGCGGCATTGAGCTGGGTGGGCGACAGATCAGGCCCAGAATGTTCCGGCCACTGCCAATCCCATTCCGACATCTCCCATACATCGGCGTCGTACAGCCCGATCAACAGCCCTTGGAGCGAGTCGATGTAGCCGCTCAATGCGGCAGCGTTCGCCTCGAGCTCCTCGATCACCGCATTCATGCAGACAGCATTTCGTATGCGGCGCCTTCGTCGGGATATGTGTCTTCACAATAGATCTTGTCCAAGCCAAAAATCCCAAGGATGGCCATGATACGGCGCACTTGCCCGCTGCCCAGCTGCCGGCGCCACGTATCGAGCACGCTTCGTTGCTCTTGCTTGCGCCGAGCGTCAACTCGGCCCTTTGCGGGCGTGTCTTGCTGTACGTATTCGCACAGGCGCTCACCGGCCGTGGCGTGCGTGACCAGCGACTCATAAAATGCAAAATGGATGTTGCCGTTCGCGAACTGTCGCAGTGGGATGTAATGATGTATCGCCCACATAAAGGCATGCTGATCGAGCGGCTCGTGCGCTTTCTTGATCTCGGGCATGAAGGGCTGCAGATCGCGGATTGGGTCTTTTAGCTGTCGTTTGAGTTGTGGGGTCCAATCCAGCAACAAACGCGATGCGATAGTTGCGCACGGATGCCGCCACGTCAAGATGATCGGCATGCGCGCATAGCGTGCGTGCAAGTAGTCAAGCCACAGATTGCAGCGGCACTCGCGTATGAGGCGCCCTTGCTTGGGCGTTGGGATGGGAGGTTGATCTATTGCACGATCGATTTCGGATCTTCGGACCCGACCACTCACGATACGATCGCAGACCGCCGCGATGTCATTGCGCTGACTCGTGCGCGGGAGATAGGCTGGGTAGCGCACATCCCATAGCCGCGAATAGTACCACTGATTGAAGGGCTCGTAGAGGACACGATAGCGGGCATCGGCGTTGAGTTGCGCAACTGCTTCCGTCACTGCGTTCCTGCTCACGCCCGCAACAAAAATAGTGCGGTCCTGCGTGCGTTTCGGCCTTACATCCGCCATGCATTCATCATAGCATGACTCAATTTTTGGCAAACGCCGCAATGGGCGATGCACGTAGGTCCAGAGTCCCAAGGGTCACTGCGTGTGGCGCTTAGGACACGCGATGCCTCGAAAGGCGCCGCTTTAGAGAGCGCAGGAGGGTGAATGCTATGAGACCAGGGCGTGACGCGAGCGTTGCGGCGAACCAATATAACAGCAACGCATTGCGGCTGTAAGCGAATCGCAGGCTGCGCCGCAGCGCTACAGCGGCATCCGGAAAACGTCGCGCGCTCACAAGGTATCTGCCAACGAGGTAGTGCCGTTGGGCGCGTGCCGTTTGCAGGTGTTGCACGATTTCACTGGGGTAACGATCCGGCTGATCGCACACTGCATCAACGATAGCGGCGAAGCTTTGCAAGGTCCGGCCGACATCCCTGATTGCTTGGGAGTCGTGCAGGCGGTACTGAACCAGTGGCTCGTCGACAGCCGCGGCATCAGTGACACGCAGCAGCCGCATCAACAGCTCTCGTCCTTCTAAGCCCTGCAAGTGCACGTCGAACATCCCGACAGCAAGCAGTGTGTCTTTGCGGATCAGGAGCGTCGATGGCATCATGATGTTGTCCTCAAAGCCGCAGAACATGGGTATCAATGTGTGCCGGTCAAAACAGGCGATATGCGGCACTGGGGTCTGTCGTTTGAGCTGGCGGTAGTCAGGACGCGTCGCAAAAAGTGATTTCTCGCGCGTTCCCGCTGCGTCGAAGAACGTCATATCTGAAAATATGAGTCCGGCTTGAGAACACGCTTGCACCGCACCCCATTGCCGCTCGAGCTTGTCCGGGTACCATATGTCATCGTCGTCTAAGAACGCTATCCACGGTTGCGTCGCAGCCAGGATGCCCTTATTCCGGGCGGCTGAAATGCCTCCGCGATCTTGCTGGAGCACCAATAGGCCCGCTTCGCGTAGAACTTTCGTCGTGTCATCAGTCGAACCATCATCGACGACGATGAGTTCCAATGGCTTATAAGACTGATCGTGAACGCTGCGAATTGCATCCATGATCAGCGCCCGGCGATTGAATGTGGGGATGACGACGGTAATCGGCAGTGTCACAGAAGCGGCGGAACTGCGTTGCACGGCGCTGAATTGCGGAATGATGCGCATATTCCTGGTCAACGATCGGTGGGGTGCAGATGGCGGAAGTGAAGTCGTCCTTTCCAGTCTGATCGCCGCATTACGAGACCGCGGGCATACGCTTCGGCTGTGCGTTTCCAGTATTGCCGACGATGCTCCGCGATTGCCGGCGGATGTAGAAATAGCTCACGTTCCCTGGCGAGGGATCCGCGAAGCGAGTGATCCGCGCAACGGCGATCTCGTGCATCAAGCTGCCGCCGCTTTTCAGCCCGATGTCGTGTACGCGCACAACGTTTTTGATCACTCTGTCGTGAATCGCTTGCAATCGTGGCCTTTCGTTTGGCACAATCACGATCATCGCGTTCATTGTCTGAACGGAAACCGGCGTTACCGGCGCAGCGGCGCGATCTGTTCATCCCCGCTCGGCTCGGCGTGCATCGTCCACGCGGTGACCGAGCACTGTGGTGACGGCCCGAACCGCCGCACGCTCGAGCTCCTCCGATTGCGAAAGAAATTACTGAAGACGCTTCGGGGATCCGAAGGCGTCGTCGTCTTCGGTGAGTATCTCAAAAGCATCTTGCAAGCGAACGGGTTTGCCGCCGATCGCATTCTCGTGGTTCCCCCGCTCATACGGTATTGGCATGTTGGCGAACCGCCCTCCTATCCGGCCCATGAAGGATCGCGCACGGTAGTTTTTGTCGGCCGCCTCATCCGCGACAAGGGTGTTGACGACGTCCTTTGGCTTGGGCGGAGGTTGATCGAGTCAGGTTTGAACGCGCGCGTCGTGGTCGCGGGCAAAGGACAGCTTCGCTCGCTTGTGATTGATGCGGCAGAGCGCCCGGATTCTGGAATCGAATATCGCGGTGAATGCTCCGCTGCGGATCTCTCGCAGCTCTTGGCCGAGGCTTCGGTCATCGTCGTGCCCAGCCGTTGGCCCGAGCCCTTCGGCTTGGCGGGTCCCGAAGCGCTCCTGCATGGCCGGCCGGTCGTTGCCTACCGCGTCGGCGGGATCGCAAACTGGCTCGTCGATGGCGTCAACGGTCTCGCCGTCCAGTGCGGCGATCGAGCAACACTCTTCGAGGCCGTGCGCACGCTCTTGGAGACTCCGGCACGAGCGGCCGCGATGGGCGCGAGGGGAGCAACCATAGCGCGCGAACGCTACGCGCCGGCCGCGTCGCTCGAAGCTCTTGAACATTTCTTAGTGAGGGCGATCTTGCGATTTGAGGTCGACCACGCGCGATCACCGCTCCAACGCGTACGCTGACGACATGATCAGAACCCTCGTCGTAACACCGACCATCGTCTATCCACCAATGAGCGGAGCGCCACTGCGCAGCTGGCAGCACATCAATATCCTGGCGCAGCTCGGACCAGTCGGCATGTTTTCGGTCGGCACTGAAGCGACGCCGGTCACGTCACCCCCGCAGCTCTCCTTTTGGACTCACCACCTGCTCGATCCGAATCGACCCGTGAGCGCTGCACAAAGCCTGCTGCGCCTCACCCGGCCGCAGCAATGGTGGGTGTATCCGCATTTTCATTCGCTTGTGACCCCAGGGGCGATCGCCAGCCTTCAGAACATCCTCGATACGTTCCAGCCCGACGTGGTGATTCTAGATCGCGCGCAACTCTACGGATACGTACCCATGCTTTGCGAGAACGCTATTCCGGTTATTTGGGATACGCACAACATTCAGTCGTCGCTCGTCGCTGAAATGAAATCCGCCCTCGGAATTCGATCGTCTCCGCTCTCGGCGCTGGCGCTTCAGAGCCTGCGTAAAGTCGAACGCGGACTAAGCGCGCAGGCCGCACAGGTCTGGGTCTGCAGTGACGACGACGCGCGCAGGTTGGCGCGCGTGGGTGCCCGCACTTCGGATGTTCGGGTCATCCCTAACGCGATCGACCTTGCATTCTATGCAAGCGTTCGGGAATCCGCGAACAATTCTCCGCCGCCAGCCGGACCGCATGTATTATTTGTCGGTGTCCTTTCGTATGAACCCAATCGAATCGCGGGCGAGTTTCTTCTGGAAAAAATCTATCCAACGCTTCGTTCGATACTGCCGCACGCTCGCTGCACTATCGTCGGACGAAATCCCAGCCGGAGCATGTTGGATGCGGCGCTGCGCGATTCATCAATAACTCTGCCAGGAGCAGTCGAGGATGTCCGGCCTTACCTGACCGCAGCGGATGTCGTCGTCGTACCGCTCATGCAGGGTGGGGGCACCCGCCTGAAAATCCTGGAAGCGTTCGCGGCGGAGCGCCCCGTAGTGAGCACGACGAAAGGTAACGAGGGCCTGAGGTCACGCTCTGGCGAGCACTTGTTGTTGGCCGACGATCCGCAGTCTATGGTAGCTGCGATCGCCAGGCTCTGGCTCGATGCGCGACTGCGCAAGTCGCTGACGCAAGCGGCTTATGCGCTCGTGGCTAACGAGTATTCGTGGTCTGCGGTAAGCGCTTTGTTGCGAAGTGCCGTCGAGCAATGTGTAGCAAATTCGGCACGCAAACTCGATGCCTAGGAACGTGGCCACGTTTCGGGTGGCGCAGCTTTTCTCGTGGGGCGCTGATAACCCGTATCAGGAACTGCTCGCAAGCGCGTTAGCGCAGCACGAGATTGAGGTCGACCAGCCCCAACCCCGGCTCTTTCTTCTACCGAGTTTATTTCGCGGCGGACGCCGACCGGATGTCGTTCACGTCCAATCTGCCATCGCATATTTTCGTGCTCGAAGCGTAACGCTTTCGAACCTCAAGGTGCTCGCTTTGGTCGCGCAGCTGTGGGCGATGCGGCTTTGTGGGGCAAAAATCGTGTGGACTGCTCATGACACGAAGAAGCATGGGGTGCGCTCCCCGCGCCAGGAAAGACGGGTTGGCACGGCCTTGGCCTGCGTGGCGCACGCAATCATCGTGCACTGTCCGGCGGCGGTGCAGGAGGTTGGAATGCAGTTCGGCATCGGCAATCGCTCCAAGCTGCACGTTATTCCACACGGCAACTATGTGGGCGCGTACGCGGACCGCATTTCGCCAGGTGATGCTCGTGCGAAGCTCGGACTGGCGTCCGAGAAGATCGTGCTTTTGTGTTTGGGTTTGTTGCACCCGTACAAGGGCATCGAACGCTTGGTGAGTGCCCTTGAAAAAGCCGGCCCTAACCTTCACCTGGTGATTGCCGGCAAGCCGATCTCCAAGGAATACGCGGCCGAGCTCGGGGAGCGCGTTGCGCACGCGAGCAACGTGACGTACTCCCCGCGATTTGTCCCTGTCGATGACATCCAAGTCTACATGCGCGCAGCCGATGCCGTCGTTTTTGCGTACCCGGAAATACTCACTTCAGGCGCACTCGTGCTTGCCATGTCGTTTGCCAAGGCCTGCGTTGCCCCGGGGATCGGTTGCATCCCGGAGATGCTGGATCCGCAGGGCGGTATCATCTACGATGCTCGCGGCGCAGATGGTCTTGCCGCCGCGCTTCGGCAAGTCGTTCAGCGGTGCGATGACCTACCGCTCATGGGTGCTCGTAACTTGGAACGGGTCAGGCAATGGAGTTGGGACCGAGTCGCAGCGATGACGTTAGACGTGTATCGCTCCTGCATGGCTGGGCGCACTGTTTGAAGTCGTCCTCATCGTCATTGTGAAGCGCTTGATGCCGTCGGCGTGTGGCACGCATCCATCATCGTAAATGTGGTGCAGTCCAAATTTCGCGAGAATTTCCGAGCCACGTTCGATTTCTGCGGGCGTCAACAAGGTGCGCCAGGCGGTGATCAGCTCTTTTCCCGTGCGCCCCGCCCGAATGGGGCTGCTGTCGCGGCTGGTTGCAGAGGGCTCGGACAGCTTGCGGAACAAACGATCGTCGAATCCACGACCCACATGTGCGAACATGCCATGCGCGACCGCTTCCGGTTGCACGCACAAGTCCTCGTAGAAGACGTAATGAAAATCACCTGGCGCAAACTGCTGCAGCGGTATGTAGTGCTGGACGCACCAATCGAATATGTAACGCTCGAAGAGCGTGTCCGCTTGTTTGAATTCATCCCAAAACGCGCCCGGAAAATCGGACTGTAGCGATTCTTGCATAAAGAATGCGCGCGAACGCGGAGGCCAATCAAGCCAGCGGCGCGACGCCGCCACAGCAAACGGATGACGCATGATGAAAATCATGGGAATGCCGGGAAACTGATTCCGCAGCCATTTTAACCATAGATTGCCTCGGACTTCTTTGATAAGACGCTGGTGCGCGAGGAGGCGCTTGTTATGTCGATCGCACCATCTGTGGCGAACATTCCCGGCCATGACGTGGGTTGCGGGCTCGAGATAGGCCGGATTCCCATCGGCGGGCCGCAGATATAACCCATAGTAGAATGGTCGCGTGATCGGCACATACCTGGCTTGAAATGGTTCGAAAATGTAACGATAGTGATTGTCATAATTGAGAACTTCAGCAAGCCAGCTCGTGCCGCTTCGACCCGTGCCGCCGATGAACACCGTGTTGCGGGAATCGCGGTTTGTCTCGAGCAATCGATCGACGATGCGCCGCAACAGATTGTCATCTGCACCCGGATTGTCAGCGGGACGCCCTTTCTGTTGCTGCATCACGTGGAGCGTTCCGCGACACGCCCTGGCTTACGAGTTGCGCGGCTCAAGCGCACCGCTGTGAGGTACTGCCGGGCCGTGCGCATCGAAAAGCGCAAGCCCAAGCTCCGCAGCAACGGGCTTCTGGCTTCTGCGTAGCGGCCGGCGCCCATCAAGAGCTCACCAGCTTCAAGAAACCAGCGTGCTGGTTCATTTCTGTAAAATTTCGCCGCGCTTTTCGGATAGAGCCAAGGACGTTGCATGATGCGCATCGTTGCTGCGGCTGCGTGGAGCTTCATGTGCAACCTGTCACCGGTCATTTGCGTCGCGTGCCGGCGGCGACGCACCAACGGTTCTTCAACCACTCCACCTATCGCAGCCCCGAAGAGCCGTAACGTGATCTCCCAATCTTCCCAAGCTTTGAGCGAAGCATCGAAGAGACCGATGCGAAGAAGCAGATCGCGCCGAATCAATAGCGAGGACACGTTCACAAAGTTCCAGCGATAGAAGCGACGCAACGCATCCTCCGTTTCGCAGACGCTGAGCCCCGGCCCGACCGGGTGCCGTTGGACCTGCCTCCAGCGTTCCGGATACTTGGCGTAGAGCGAGGCGAAGACCGGGCCTTCTTCGTTGAATGCCGAGTGGTCAGTGAACGCAAACCCAATCTGTGGGCAGCGGTCGATGAGCTGCCACTGGCGCTCCAGCTTCGTGGACTCCCACAAATCGTCGTCATCCAGAAAGGCAATCCAGGGGTTCGTAGCCCCCATGATCCCGGTGTTCCGTGCGGCGGGTAAGCCGCTGTTTGCCTGGGGGATCACACAGGCGCCGGCTGCGCGAGCCGCTTGCGCCGTGTCGTCGGTTGATCCGTCGTCAACAACAATCACCTCGGTCGCCGGTCGCGTTTGTGCCTGCACGCTGCGCACCGCTTCAACGACATACTGCGCGCGATTGTATGCGGGAATAACCACGCTGATCGGCAGGCAGTTTGAAGAGTCCGCCATGGTTCCGCGCTTCGACAGCAGCAGACTGAACGATGTGGCATACGCGACCGGACCTGGTAGGACATTTGCCCCCTTTTTGGGGGCTCGTCTTTAGCGGGCGTGTCGCGGCCGCTTGCGAAAAGGCGCTGAACCGTGTTGAACGTGCAGACAAACCCGTTGCTTGACGTGTTTTCGGTTGAAAACGCGCGAGTGCGCGGATCCGTTCGTCTATCGCCCGGCGAGCCTGCGGGTTCGACGACTCTGATCTTTCATCCAGCCGAGGGCCGTTCGAGGATCGATTTTGCGATACCATCCAGTGCTGCTGACTGGTCCGCGTGTGGCTGCCTTCGATTCCCATTTCACATTAGCTCGCCGGCGCGCTGGTTCTTCGACATTGTGAACGACCAGGGGCGTCATTTCGAATTCAAGATCCAACCACTCCAAGACATTCAGATCGATGCGGTGATTCCAGGACGTTTTCTGCACCTCGACTACACCAATAACCGCCGCTTCAAAGCGTACACGCTCGTCAACTGGAACCCACACATCGACCTGACACACGTTGCCTTGATCATCATCAGCATGCGCACGCTGCGCGAGGTTCGTCTGACGCTTGGGCCACTCACGATGCTCAAAGGTACCGTGCCTGACGCCTTTCATCTTGAAGCACCAGTCATCGATCGCTTTGGCCAATGGATCGAGAAGGACGAATCACCGGCTGACGTTATTCGCTCCGCCCGAGCGGCGTGGTCACGCGAAGACGACTCGCTGTTGTCCGAGGCACACGTCCCGTCATCATCCGTCGAGATTGAGCCTTCCGGATACTTTCGAACCGCCAAGATCGGCGGACGGTGGTGGCTGGTCGAACCGCAAGGCAGATTGTTTTTTTCTGCGGGCCTCGACTGCGTACGACTCGCGGGCGACGAAACGTTTGTGAGTGACCGCAAGAAGCTCTTCGCTGAGCCGCGGGCAAGGTCGATAGACTTCTATAAGGACAATACGCTATTACGGTACGGGAAGCGAGCAACGCACCAGCGCTGGACCGACACCGCCATACGGCGCCTGCGGAACTGGGGTTTCAATTCCATCGGATTGTGGTCTGCTCGAGAGTTGCGGCAAAGCGGCCTACCTTTTGTGGTCGATCTGAATGTTTCGGTCGAGGGAAAGAGCTGGCATGGATTTCCAGACGTCTTTGCTCCCGAATACCCGGCTCAGGTTAGAGGCGCGATCCAGGAGCGTATCCGATCGCTGCGCGAAAATCGCTTACTGCTCGGATACTTTTTGGGGAACGAGCCGCGCTGGCAGCAGCGCAGCTTGATCGATGCAATCGATCGCGATCCGTTGCCATCAGCCACTCAGCGGTTCGTGCGACAATTCTTGCTCGATGCTGGCGGCGATGACGCGCACGTTCGCGACAAGCTTTCAGAATTTCTGGCGCGACGTCATTTCCAGGTGATGAGTGATACGTTGCGGGCGCTCGACCCAAACCATCTCAACCTGGGTATTCGCTGGGTCGGCCGGCCGCCGGAACCGATACTGCGTGCGAGCGACGTTTTTGACGTGTTCACGGTGAACATGTACTCGATCGCTCCCTCGGAGCAATTTTTGCAACTGATCGATGCGCTCGTCGGCAAGCCGGTGCTCATCGGGGAGTTTCATTTTGGCGCCACTGGTCGAGGGCTTGGTGGATCGCTCATCGAGGTCCGGGATCAAGAACAACGCGGCGTCGCGTACCAATACTACCTCGAACATGCGGCCGCGCATCCTTCCATCATTGGAGCGCACTATTTTCAATTCAAAGACCAGCCGGTGGCTGGCAGATTCGACGGGGAAAATTTCAACATCGGCTTTGTGGATGTCCTCGATCGTCCGTATGAAACTCTGGTGGCTGCCGCGCGGAGCGCTCACGCGCGCATGTATGCGATCCACGAAGGCGTGGAGCAACCGAGCAGTGCGGCGCCGGAGCGACCCCTGGCCTAGTCGCATACCCCAACGGTCCCTAGTGAGGCCGCGGACAACCAACAAATATTCTTGTTATGGAAAGAGCCGAGCCGCTGCCGCACCATGGCTGCCGGCTTTTGCGTTGGCCGTGACCGAACCCGATTCACCTGCGATCGTTGTCGATCGCGTCACCAAATCGTTTCCCGAATCTCACAGGTTTTCGGCTTGGCTCAAGCATCGCGGGCCGCCGCCGCGACGAGTCGCCCTATCCGATGTAACCCTCCAAATCGGGCGAAAAGAATTATTCGGCCTTTTGGGTCTAAACGGCGCGGGGAAAACGACGCTTCTTAAAGTGCTCTGCACGCTCGCACTTCCGGACAAGGGTGCGGTCCGGGTGGACGGCATCGACGTCGAGCGGAACTCGCTCGCAGCCCGGCGGCGTATCGGATACTGCAGCGGTGACGATCGTAGTTTCTATTGGCGCTTGACCGGTCGCGAAAACATGGAATTGTTCGGTACGCTCGCCGGCTTCAAAGGACGCCGCCTTGACCAGCGCATTGACGAAGTCATTCGGGAAGTGGATCTCAGCGACGATCTTGACCGGCGCTACGTGACGTATTCATCAGGGATGCGCCAGCGGCTCGGAGTGGCTCGCGCCTTGTTGCACGATCCTCCGGTGCTGCTCTTCGACGAACCCACTCGCACCGTGGATGCAAAACATGCGGAGAACATCCGGCATTTTCTTCGCGAGCTCGTTGACAAGGGCGGCAAGACAGTCGTTCTCGCGACCAACCTCGTTGAGGAGGCATGGGGCATTTGCGACCGCGTCGCCATTATTCGTCGCGGGCACATCGTGACGGTGCAGTCGCCGCGGCACCTGAGCGCGCAGGCGATCGACAAGCGCACGTTTTGCGTGCTGGTCGATCGTGTCAGCGACGAGTTTGTGGCCCGCCTGCGGACGCTCCAGGGGTTCGTGCAGCTTTCAACCCGGCCTAACGGAGAAGGCGTGTGGGTGGACGTCGAGATGGAGGCATCAACCGCAACGCTCAATCAAATCTTCCGAGCCCTAAGCCCGGACGGCGTCTCGGTTCGATCGTTCCATGTCGAGCAACCGCGACCGTTCGACATTTTTGTCAAGTTGGCGAGCGATGCTGAGTAAGGTGTGGCAATTGTTCCTGCGCGACGCACGCACCGCGCTCTCCTATCCTTTAAGTTTTTGGTCACAGTGGATTGCCATCCCCTTAGGCGTCACCGGGATGTGGTTCGTCTCGAAGCTCATCCCGCCATCGCATCACTTTGGTTTTGCCGGACAGAGCGGCACGTATTTCTCGTACGTGGTCATCAACCTCGCGTTCCTCGGATTTCAAAGTACAGCGGTCAGCGCATTTCAAAGCGCCGTACAAGGTAGTCAGTCGATAGGCGTGGTCGAAGCATTGCTCGCCACGCCGACGGATTTGCCGCTGCTTATCGTCTCCTCCACGCTGTGGTCATTCACCCTGACTGCAGCCCGCGTCGTCGTTTACTTGCTCAGCGCAATCCTTGTCTTTCACTTGGATTTGAGCCAGGCGAATCCAGTCGCCATCCTGCTCTCCCTAACGCTCATCGTCACGTGCATGTCGGCGTTTGGTATATTTAGCGCGGCATCGGTCATGACGTTTAAACAACCCAGTCCCACCGGGCTTGTGCTCGGCAGCGTCTCTCAGCTGCTTGGAGGGGTCTTCTTCCCCATTGCCCTGTTGCCGCTATGGCTTCAGCATGTCTCGCAAATTTTACCAATCACGCATGGGCTGGGCGCAATCCGCGCCGCCGCGCACGGCGCGTCGCTGGCGCAAGTGGAACCCGACCTTGTCTGGCTTGCCTGGGCGTCACTCGTGCTGCTGCCCCTCGCGCTCTTCGCTTTTCAGCGTGCCGTCGACCGCGCCAAATATGACGGCACGCTCGGGCAGTATTGATCGATACACTTCCAGTGTTGCTGCAGCAACCAGTTTCCACGGCCACCGAGCAACCTTCACGCGGTTGTATTTTCCCATCGCCGGGAGTCGAGCTTGTTGCGTGGTCACCCGCTGCAGGACGCTTTTGAGATCGATTCCCGAATCGCCATCATACAGGAAGGCTCCGTCGGCATCCAGGACTTCGGGAATACACCCTTTGCGCGGCGCCACACAGGCCTTGCCGAATGACATTGCGAGGATGATTGCGCCGGACGTCAGGATCTCGCGATAGGCAAACACCGCAGCGTCGCAGGCATTCATGAACAACTGAACGTCGCCGTTTGCAATGAACTCCGGCACGAAGGTGACGTTGTCGTGACCTGCGATGCGTTCGCGCACAGCCCGCGCAGTCGATTCATCAAACGCTTTGCCCGCAATGATGAGGTGCGTTTCGCTGGGTGAGAGCGCAAAGAATGCATCGAGCAAATCATCGAATCCCTTATACGCGCGGACCAAGCCAAAACAGAGCAACACTAAAACGCCAGGCGCAATGGCGAAGTGCCGGCGAGCTGTATCACGATCCATGATGTTGGGATACGCATCCATGAAATGTCCGTGTGGCATGCTCACCATCTTGCTCGCGTTGCGAACGCGAAACCGGTTGGCGACTGCGCGCGTCGCGCCCTCACAATGGGTCACGATTGCATCCGCCAGCGCTGCGATCGCGATGGTGAAAGCGCGCTCGACGCGGGGATAGCGCTCCCAATGAGTGCGCAAGTCGTGCGCAGTCCATACGATTCTCGTGCCGCAGAGCTTCAAATACATCAATTGGATTAGGCTGACGCAGCTCTTGACGATCGTCTTTGGCAGCGTCGTCGCGAGAAAGAAAGGCGCGATCTCCTGCAGATGTACGATGTGCACGTGCCCACCACGGCGGATGCGCGACGCGAACCACAAGCAGCGGTCGGGGATCTGCACGTCAACGCCTTGCGCGCGCAGCTCCTCCGCGAGCAGGTCTAGATAGGGATTGTAGGGCCAGCGAAAGAGGAAGACGCAACGGAGCCGCTGCCGCTGCGGATCAGACATATTCACCGCCCCGCAACACCGAACCGCAGGCAACTATGGGGCGCGCTACCACCGCGTCGTCGACCACCGAGTTGCGCTCGACGTGAACGCCCTGCCAAAGAATCGACGATGAGATCGTGCTGCCCTCATCGATGCGGCAGCCATCGCCTATACACGTCGGACCGATCAGCCGCGCGTTGCTCGAAACCTGGGCAGCGCGACCGGTAAGGATCCCGTTCACGACGCGGCGGCCTTCTCCGTAGTGCAGTTGTATGACACCACGCAAGGCATCGGAGTGAAGACGCCGATACGACTGTGGCGAGCCCAAGTCGCACCAATACACATCTTGGCGTATGCCGAAAAGGCGACCCCTCGATGCCGCCATCAACGGAAACAGTTGCGTGCCGAAATCGTACACGATCCCATCGGGAATGCGTTCGAGCACGTGAGGTTCGAGGATGTAGACGCCGGTGTTGCCCCATGTGCTCTTCTCAGTTCCCTTCGCAGGTTTCTCTTGGAACAGCTCGATGCGGCCGCGCGCATCCGTGACGGCGACGCCGCAACTATTCGGATCGCTCGTCGGCGCGAGCACGATCGTCACGTCGGCGCTCCGTGCCTTATGAAATTCGAGCGCTGCTGCCAGATCTGCCATCACGATCGTGTCGCAGGCCACGACCACGAAGGCCGCGTCAAAGTGCGATGCGGCTTTCTTCACGGCTCCTGCGCTACCACTTAACTCCTGCTCGCGTAGATACGCAAGGTGAACACCGAAGCGCGTCCCATCGCCTGCATAGGCTACGATCGCATCGGCGAGATAATGAACATTCATCGTGATGTCGCGGATCGCTTGGCGTGAAAGCTGCTCGATGACGTGCGCCATGACTGGCCGGTTAAGGAGCGGAACCAGCGGCTTCGGCAGGTTGCGAGTGAGCGGATACAATCGCGTGGACAGTCCGCCCGCCAGGATCATTGCTTGCACGAGTGATGCGCCGAGCTCAGAGCAAGAAAAGGGCGCCGAGTTGGCGTCTTTTAGTAGGACCATGTTTAGTCCCATGGTCCCTTTATCCTCGACCAATCCTACGATACGCTTCGCAGGTGATAGTCCGCGATGACCACGCCGGTAGTGGCACTGCGCAGCTCGCCGTTATCGACGAGTATGTGTCCGCTGTGGCACATGCGCTTGGGCAACTCTCGCGACGCCAGATCTCCGACGTGGTGGATGCGCTCTTTGAGTGCTGGCAGCACGCCGGCTGCATCTACCTTGTGGGCAACGGCGGCAGTGCCGCCACAGCATCGCATATGATGAACGACTTGATTCGCGGCACGTGGCTGGAAGGAATGCGTTCCATCCGCGCAATCGCGCTGACCGACAACGTTCCGCTCATGACCGCGATCAGCAACGATACGCAATACGACCGCATCTTCTCCGACTTGCTCGAAGCGCTGCTCCAACCGGACGACGTGGTCGTCGCAATTTCGACTTCCGGCAACTCTCCCAACGTGCTCCGGGCGGTGGCAGTTGCACAACGCCGCAAGGCACGCGTGATTGCCCTGTGCGGCAATGAGAGCAGCCGCCTTTGGACGCAAGCAGATATCGCCGTGACCGTTCCAGCCGACCTTGTGGGCCAACAAGAAGACGGGCACATGGTCGTCAACCATGCGGTCGCGGTCGCGTTGCGCCGGCGCATCGAACTGGAGCGCGAGTAAGGGCGTCTGAGTGTTGCTTGCTTCCTAAGAGTATAAGGTAAGACCGCCGTCCACGAAGACGGTCGATCCGGTCTGATAGCGCGCCGCATCCGAAGCGAGCCAAGCCACCAAGGTCCCTATCTCTTGCGGTTGCGCCATCCGGTGCAGTGGAATTTTTTCCAGAAGTTGGTCGCGTAACTTCGGTTTTTCCCAGAGATTCTCGTTGATCGTGGTTTGCACGACCCCGGGCGCCACCGCGAGGATCCGCACGCCGTGCGGAGCCGCCTCAAGGGCGGCCGTTTTGGAGAGCATGGAGAGCCCAGCTTTGGCTGCGGCATAAGCGCTGAAGCATTTCCACGGCATCGTTTCATGGACTGACGTAATGTTGATGATCACGCCGCTGCGCCGCGCAATCATATCGGCGAGAGCTTGTTGCATGCAATAGAATGCGCCGAACAAATTGACTTCCAGCACGCGCAGCCAGTCCGAGCGGTTGGCATCCCACACGAGGTTGGGAGGACCATCGATGCCAGCATTGTTGATCAGCACGTCCAGCCCACCGTAACGGCTTCGGACCATCTGGAACATCCGCTCAACCGCATCCGCTTGCGAGACGTCCGCCGCAATCGAGAACGAATCCGAACCGAGGTCGCGGCATTCTTGCACCACAGTATCAGCTGCCTGCGCATTCGTCACATAATTCACGGCCACGGCAGCTCCGTTCGCAGCCAAACTCCGTGCGATCGCCGCTCCAATGCCGGTGTTGCCGCCGGTCACGAGCGCGCGCCGGCCTTTGAGACTGCTGCCAGTTGCGTCGGGTGTCACGGCGCTAGCCGGACCCGATGACGCAGCATGCTAAAGAACCCGCGCCAATACCAGAATGTCCAAAAACGATGGTAGGTGGCAAACTCGACTTGCTCAGGCGTGGCAAGGCGCAACAGGCGCGCTGCTCGCAAGAACGAAGGCGCGACTCCTCGTATGCCGATGATCGCAGCTAATATACAGGATTTTCGGAAATCCCAGCGAGCGATGTCGGGATAGCGCAAGTACATGTCGGCCGCGCCCTGCCCGTACGTCCACGCCTGCCGAAGCAAGGCGCTGCGGTCATTGCGATTTTTGTGAAACAGCACCGCATCGCGTGCGTAGGCAATTTCACCTGGATAGGCACGTAACAAGCGAAGCGAAAAGTCAACGTCCTCTGCCGTGGGCATATCTTCTGCCCAGCCGCCTATCGCGAGGGCGGCCTCTCGCCGCACCGCCATGTTGAGAGATGGCGCAAACGGAAACGGCTTGCGTTCGATGGCGCGCTGGGAATAATTCAATCCCGCCGCGGCGCAGTATCGCTCCTCTGCAGTCTCTGGTTGAAAGACCAGCGTGTTACCGACAGCAATCATCACGTTGGCATCCTCAAATACGCCGGCGAGGTGCGCGAGCCAGCGACGAGTCGGGAGTGTATCGGCGTCGAGGTACACGATGATGCTACCGCGCGCATGCCGTAGCCCACAATTCCGGGCCGCTCCCGCCCCAGGTTTTTTCTCCTGCAAAAACGTCACAGGGAATGATCGGACGATGTCGGGTGTCTCATCGGTTGAATTGTTGTCAACGACGATGAACTCAACGTCCCTTCCATCCATCCCGGACTGGGCGAGCAAGCCGCCAAGCGTGTCAGCGATGGTCGCGGCACCGTTGTAGACCGGCACCACGACACTGACGGAGCTCGCGCTTGTTACTGCAGGCAACGGTCGAGCGCCGCTAGGCATTCATCGTCGTGAAACGCGTTCTCTCCAATGGCAAATTCAACGCCTCGCACCTGTCCTGCGAGTTGCGCGACTGCTCGAAGAGAACGTGCAGCTTCGCTCCTCTCAGTGGGAACGACGATTTGCTGCACAAGCGTGTGAAAAATCTCGTCTGGGTCCAGCGACTGCGCACTCGAAGTGGTTTGGTCCAATTTGCGCTGCAGGCGGACGACGTGCGTGGGAACTCCATCGCGTTCGGTGCTGCCCGGCCAGATCTGTGCAATGGACACCTTTCGCTTTTCGGTCCACGCGGAGTAGGCGGGCAGCAACCAGAGGTCGCCAACTTCGGGGAACCACTGGCTCGTGCGCGGGTGCAGGTTCAACGAGTGAAGCACGGCAGCAAGGCGGGGTCGACCATCCACGATGCGCAGCAACAGCTTGTCATCCCCCAGCGTGCGCCAGCCCGCTCGCATGAGGGCCGCGGTCAACGTGCTCTTTCCGCCTCCGCTCGGCGCGCACACGATGATGCAGCGGCCGGCATGAGACAGAGCACCGGCGTGCAGCGGAATCCAGTCAAGAGAGCGCCAGCCGGTGGTGAGCACCAAGACGAGAAAGTCTTCCAGCTCTTCCAAATCGGCAAGTGAGGCCGGAACGTTCATGTGCCAGCAGTCGAGGCTCGCACTCCGCACAAGCGTTAGACCCCCACCCGAACTCGAGGTTGCGATGAGTCCATTGGGACCGCTGCAGACCGCCATGCGCGAGCACCGCAAATACGAGCTGTCAACCATTGGGGTGCGTTCGCCGGTTTCGTGGACAGCCAGCTCGATCGAACGATGCGGCGGGTCCCAACGTACATCATACATGCCAAGTGTCGACGACAACCGCTCCCGCAAGCGGGCGGATTCGCACTCAAGTTGTACGTGTAGTGGCCCGCAGAAGAACTCGAGAACGGAGTGCGCAATGACCATAGCCGCTCTTTGTTCGAATTACTCCGCGAGAGGGATGCTCGGGTCAAACGCGCTGATGATAACGCGCTGCAACGGCTGCGGCTGCCGTTCGATGTGCGGCTTTTCCCACGGCCCCTCAAACTTCACAGCTGCGCCACGCCCTGCCACGTCGCGTCTTTCCAGGATAGCGTGCGTCGTGAGTTGATCGATAAACTCGTCGATCGAGGTCTCATCCTGCGAGCCCCATTGCCGACACTGGTCCTTGACGTCTTGGAGCGCTGTGCCATCTTCCGCGAGTTGCAAAATCGCCCAGCCCGACGCGTTCACCCGATAAAAATACTTGGATCGAAGGTCAAGCAAGACCGCCCCATGCCCGAGCACGGTCGCCACGACGTCGGCGCTCATCCCTAAGTATTCTTTCAATTGCACAGACATTGTTACGAGCCCTTAAAGAGAATGCGGCATCCGGATGCCGCTTCATGAGCCTGAGGACTAGCCATTTGCATTGTACCATTGGCCTTGCTGCTCAGGATACGACCTACGCCCTTGCTTGTGAGGCTTTCGGTCCCGCAGGGTGGCGGCGCGCCATGTAAGGACGCGGGCGATGAAGCCGACTGTACGGTGGAACGTGGCACGCACGAACCCTTCGGTTCTTGGATGCAGCCAATGATCGGTGCGCGGGCGTTTCGCATAGCGCTCGGTCGTTTCCCGGCCAGCTTCGCTGCGGAAGCGATTTTCGACAATCCCCGCGCGACAGCGGATAACTTCTGGCAGATCTTCTCGACCTATCAACCAGCTCACGTAACGTCGCACTGCTGGTGATTCGGGTTTTTGCATTCTACTGATGCGGGCTGCTAGAGCGAGAGCGCTCGACAAGCGCACGGGTTCCCAGGACTCCCGGGCACAGAATTCTTCCATTTCCTCAAGAAGTTCTGGCTGACTGCGCAACATCTGCGCAAGCAGGACCACATCCCGAAGTTTGTATACGCCTATGGAATGCACGCAAAGGTGCAGAGCCGATCCGAATGCATCGAGACATCCGGCTGTGCCGGCCGCTGTTGTTACGGAGGTGATGTGCGATTCAAGCGTGTGCCAATCCAATATCTGCGACAACCTTCGCGGCGGCGCGAGCGCGAAGTGCAACTCGACGTTGAGGCCCTTGGTCGGTGGCACAAGCGGCGCGGCATGATGATGATACGCAAGGTACAGCGAGACATCTGGCTCGCACCCATATTGGTAACCGTGCCGGCGCAGTACATCGGCACCGGCCGAAATCAAGTCAGCGGAAAGCAAGATGTCGATATCGGTGGCGGGGTGGAGCTCCGTGCCTGGCAACCCAGCGAAAAGACGGGCCGAACTTTTCAAGAGGGCGAAAGGTAGACCTTCGTCATTGAAAACGTGAACGATCTCTTCGATTTGCTTTCTGGTGCTGTCGCTCTCGTGCTCGATCCGATGGGCTGAGGTCTCGAGGCCTCGGGCCAGCGGGTCGAGGTGGGGAAGACTGACCAACCTCCCGCGGCGCATGCCTTCTAACAAAATGCCCGTGCAGCCGTGGCGCAACGCTATCCCGATGAGCGACGAGGCGTTGCATGAGTCGATGGCTGCTCCCAGTGCGACCCAGTCGTCATTGACGATTGCGGTCATCGCTTCCAAGAGAGCCTTGAAAGGGAACGATGCCGGATAGACGCCTGCGTACTGCAACGCACCGTGACCCGCACTCCGAAGCCGCACAGCAAGGGCCCGCAGCGAATGCGAACGCGCCGCGAGGGCGCTACGCGCGCTAAAATACTTGGCATTGAGCGGACGCGCGGTCGGTGAATCGTCGCTATAGACGGTGTCGACCTCGCCAACTATTTGTCGCTCCTTTACAGCAGACACCGCAAGTGGATAAGCATCCCCGCAGACGACCCAACTCCCATTGCGTTTCCCTATGATGCGACGGAGGACCACGTCCCCGCCAAGATCGAGCGCGACGATTGTGTCCTTTGCGGTGTGCGGATCAAATGGGGCAAGCGACAGTACCATCGGCTCGCGCAGCAAGGGACACATAGCGCTCCCCCTCACAGCGACGCGCGGCCGCTGCTGCGCGATAATCGCGAGCCGAAGCGCCGTGGTTTCGATACTTCCCATCAAGGTTGCACCGCGGTTGAGACACGCAGATCTCCTACGATCCCCAAAACCGCGGCGCCCAGACTATCGTCCAGTGCCGGATCGACAAAGTGTGCTTTGCAACCCGCGGCCCGTGCGGCTTCCATGTCTGAAAGCGAGTCCCCGAGGAGGTGACATTCAGCGAGGTCCAAACCAAAATCGCGTGCTGCTGCCTGCAACATCGCGGTACCTGGTTTTCGACACGAACAAATAACATCCGGTGCGTGTGGGCAGCAATACCACGCGGTGAGGTTGATGCCGTGGGAGCAAAGCGACCAGCGCATGCTCTCCATGATGCCCACCAAGCCGGCTTCGTCCAGCATACCCTTCCCGACGCATGCCTGGTTGGATACAATAATGAGCGGAAAATGGGCAGCTTGTAGCAACGATAATCCTACGATGGCATCGCGTCGCCATCGGAAATGTTCCCAGCGCGTGACGTACCCGCCGGGGATTTTTTCGTTAATCACGCCATCGCGATCGAGAAAGACGCACCGGTGAAGGACACGCCGATCTGACGATTGCCAACAAATCATGAGCGACTGCTTCTCTAAAATGCCACCCGAGTGTTGCTGCTTTCGACTTGGCGGCGCACTGCCGAACAGCCTTAGTACCTTGAGCGGCCGCACCAGGGCCTTGCGTCCCTATAGCATCACTTGCGCCCTGCGGTCGGCAGTTTTGAATGCACCTCAGGCGCGCTTCTTGTGCAATAGCGTGGCGACCACGACGAGCGCTACAAGCACGATCAGGAGCGCTATGTAAACATCTTCTTTCTTCAATGAACGGCCAGGTTCGCCGACGGGCTGTTTTATAATCTCCGCCGCAGGCCATACGAAGTTGGTTGGGAGCAGCATCGGCCGGAGCGGCCGTTGCCGAAAATCGAATTCCTCGTACAAGTCCCCGAGGACTGGCTCTCGTTCGCGAACGCTCGGGCGGCGATCCGGTCGGCCATCCGTTTTTGGATCGAGCCGTTGCGAGCTCAGAAACACATCTTCAATGAACTTAGCATACGCATCGAAACTGAGCACTTGGTGGTCAATAAAGCCGCGTTTTGCATATGGACTAATGAGCAAGCCAGGAACGCGTGGGCCGTAACCATTGACGTCGACGCGAGGTGGTGCAACGTGATCGTAAAAACCTCCCCAATCATCCCACGTGAGAAAAATGGCGGTGCTATTCCATTGTGGCCCTTGCATCGCCGCACTGATTAGGCTCGTGACATACGCTTGTCCATCCTTCACATCATAAGGCGGATGTTCGCTGAAGCGGCTGTTAGGACAAATCCAGGAAACTGCGGGCAAACGCCCGCTCTTTGCCGCCGCAAAATAATCTGCAAGTCCGCGAATATTTGCTAGCTCATGATCTTGTCTGACGGTTTCAAACCATGGCAAGGGATTCCAAATTGACGGCGTATCCGTTGACTGGGAAACGTGTGGCGTTGCCATCGCATCGTCATCTTCTGTGTCCGGTGCGAAGCCTCCAAACACATAATAAGCCCAGCTAACGTGGTTCTTGTGAAGCAGAAACGTCAAATCCGTCCACGAGTACTTCGGCGACGGGTCGTCGCCACTTACGTCTAGCGCGTTGTTGCAAGACCTGGGATCAGCAGAACCGCACTTGGCCGACCACTCAGAGACGAGGAATAGGTGCGCTGGTAAGCTCCAGCTGGCGATCGATTCGAACATGTGATCTTGAAGCACAAAATACTTGGCATATGCCCAATAATTGGGAATCTCTCGGGCGTCGTGATAGCCCATCACATCTTTCCCTGAGCCGCCACACGCCGGATCTAAGATTCTGCGGCAGCGCTTCAACCTGCGCTGGGCCTGCGCAATAAATCCATCCATCTTGCCGCCGTCGATGTCCGCCAAGGCTGCGTCATGCCCATGGGGACCGCCGTAATTCACAACGCTGGCGTCGTGGAAGGGTGGAGTGCACCTTCTATTTTTTGGATCGGGCACACATTGGACCGGCTTGCCGTCTCGAAAGCGGATTCCGTCCGCTCCAGGATACGTTCCGAAATAGCTATCAAACGAACGGTTCTCTTGGACAATAATAATGATGTGTTCTATCCTACCTGTCGCGCCGTGCACCCCCGCGCCCTGAGCGGCGCTCTCAACGGACCCACATGCAAAGAGTAATGCCCAAACGAGAAGAGGTGCAACATATTTCATTCGGCCCCGCTCAACGGTGCTGCCGCGCGAGGAGCGCTTGCGCCGCGGTTGTATCCGGCAGGACGCCAGTGGAGTAGATGGAGTCCAAACCAAAAAGTGCCACGAGATCGAGGGCCCGCCGCAGATCGGCTCCGCTCACTTCGTCTTTCCACCCACTCACTAAATTTGCTCCGGTTCGGATGGCGGAAGTCCGGCGCGTTGTGGATGACGGTTTGGCATACGCCATTTGGACGTTGTTACTCATGGGCTGACCAATGAACTCGAACAGGCGGGCCATTTCTGCCTGCGGGTGGAGGAGCAGATTCTCATAGAACATGAGATGCGTGTTGTTTGGCGTGAGCTCGCGCAGTGGCACGTAGTTCTGAATGCACCAATTGAGAACGTGCTGGTCCCATTCGGGACCCGATCGCGCAGCCACCAGGCGGTCATAGAAGGGTGCAAGCTCATCTTCGATGAGCTCTCGCTGCAGGAAGTATTCCTGAAAAACGTTCGGCAGGCGCCGTTGGATGGTCGAGTAGGCGACGGCGGCGGGGTGCCGCATGACAAAGATGATTGGTACTTCGGGATGCCGGTCGCGCAGCCAATGCAGCCATAGGTTTGCCCGACATTCCTTAATCAGGCGCTTGTGAAAGACCAGGCGATTATACGGCTGCACCGAGCGATTGTACTCGTTCGAGCGAATCCAATTCCAAACGCGATGTCCGCGCAGCGTGCGCTCGACCGGCACGACGTAGCGCTCTTCGCTATTTCCCTTGCGCAGGTACAGCACCGGTCGTAAGGCTGGCCATACTGCCGGGCCAAAAGGTTCGTGGTAGTAGCGGTAACTATGGTCGTAGTTGACCAATTGCGCCAACCACGTGGTGCCCGAGCGGCCGCTGCCCGCGATGAATACTGCGTGCTGCGCGCCCAACCGTCGCTCGAATACTGGCAACCAGCCCCAACCTGGGCGGCGTTTCGTCCGTTTCACGCTCAACCGTCTTGTACTATAATGGCGAGGCCGTCAAAAAACTTGACGACGCTGGGTACCGTATTTGTAGTTCACCAGCTGATCGCAATCCACTGCTGGGGCAGCATGCTGATATGATTTCATAATGCGCGTAGCTTACTTGACCCGCTTTGACGTATCGGATCGTGCCAAAGTCTCCGCGTTGGGCGGGGCAGGTTATGCAAGCTATTACATCGCCCGAACGCTCGAAACCATGGGTGTGTCCCTCACGCGGGTAAATGGTTTGCCACCAAGCCTCTCGCTCGGCACTCGGCTTACCTCCGCGTTTTACCGCCGCGTCTATCATCAAAACTATAACATCGCAGCCAACCCAACAATCCTCAAACGCCAAGCGAAGGACGCAGCACAAAAGCTGGCTGCGGTCGACTACGACATTGTCCTGACGCGAATAGTTTTACCACTTGCACACCTCCACTTGGACAAACCAGTTGTCGTATGGACAGACGGCAGCGCGCGTGGTCTGTTCGATTTTTATCCGCAGCTTACAAACCTATCCGAGCGCAGCAAGCGTGAGACCCTTGCTATGGAATTGGCTGCCCTCGAACACTGCAGCCTCATCATTTACAGCTCTGAATGGGCGGCAAGCCATGCGCCGAATCGCGTCGATCAAAGAAAAATCAAAATTGTTCCTTTCGGCGCCAACTGTGAATGCGACCGCACGGTGGCTGATATTCAAGCGATCGCTGAGATGAAACCCATGCGACCGTGCCGGTTGCTCTTCGTGGGCGGGGCATGGAACCGCAAAGGTGGCCTCGTTGCGTGCCAAGTGGCGAAAGCTCTCTCTGACTTTGGATATCCCACAACGCTGACAGTGATCGGGCCCAAGCCGGAAATTCCGAAGGAGTTTGGAGGGGTCGTTAACCTTGCGGGCTTCCTCGACCAATCTCGAACCGAGGGCCAGCAGCGCTGGAGCGAGCTCATGCGTGAGTCGCATTTTTTGATTCTGCCGAGCAGAGCGGACTGTTCTCCGCACGTGCTGGCGGAGGCCAACTCCTTCGGGCTCCCTTGCTTGACGACGAAGGTCGGCGGCATTCCAGGAATCGTCCGTGATGGGGTCAATGGGAAGCTCTTCGATCTTGAAGCCGATCCTCGCGTTTATCGCGACTTTGTCGTGCATCAGCTCGAGGATCCACAACGGTACCGGCGCCTCGTGCTGTCTTCCTTTCAAGAATTTCAAACACGCTTGAATTGGCGCGTGGCGTGCCAACAGGTCGTGGCATTGCTTGAGAGATTGATGATTAAGATGTAGCTTCGAGCGGCGCGAGCGGGACTTCCCTGATGCGAAGATTGTAGATCTCATCCGGTGCGTCGAAGCATTGCCCTCCGACCGATATCCAGGCATGCCCACGCAATCGTTCGCGTGGATCGGGTTGCTCTTGGATACCGAAATGAATCCTTACCGGCCGAGGGCCGGCGTCCAGAAAGCGGTAGAGCGTCAGGGCGCGGACATAGCAGTTGTCTCGGGAGCGCAAAACGGGTAGGCGCAAACACAGGGCGCGCAAACGCGCGATTCGTTCCTGACTGTGCTCGAGGCTCGACGCTGCCGGCCTGCGACTGTCGCGCAAATGCGCCAGAAAGGACCGCAGGTTTCGTCGTCTCAACATTGCAGGCACGCGCCACATGAAGTATCCGATCTGCAACGCGAGCCAAAGGTCGTCTGGTCGATGTACGAATGCCCGGTAGCGCTGTACAAAGCCACCTGGCGTCCATTTCGGCGCGAGCTTGGTTACCACCGTGACCGCTCTCTCCGATCGAGCTGAGTTGCCACGAAGCCAACTCGCTGGGCGAGCTTCTTTACAAACATGCCGCGCGCATACAAAAACCGCTCGTTATTTGGAACGTGCCAGGCAGACAAACTCAAGCGACCGATATCCGCCCACTCTTTGAGCTCATCGCCGATCGTCCATCGACATTCGTCGCGATGGTGTAAGACAAATTGTGCGTAACCTTTGCCGTACGAATATTGCTGACGCCAGAAACCTTTCCAATCCGCGCGATGCCGATGAAACACTACAGCCCGCGAAGCATACACGAACTCGCCGGACTGCGCTTTCAGAATGCGATTGTGCAAGTCGCACGCCTCGTATGATATATACCGTTCGTCAAAGCCGCCAGCGCGTTCCAAAACGTCTTTCCGATACATGAGATTACTCGACGGCGCAAAAGGAAACTTTGGATGTGAGAGATGACGCTGCGCGTCCAAGCTCCCGATGAGATCGCAAAACTGTGCCGCATCAGTCGTGGAATCGAGGCCGAGGGTACGACCGCCGGCGCCAATGCGTGGTGTCGTCGAGGTAGATGGTGCTACTGCGGCGAGAAGCGATCGCAGCCACGATCGGGAAGGCACGCAGTCAGCATCCGTAAACGCGATCCACTCGCCTCGGGCCACTGCGACGCCAGCGTTGCGCGCAGCTCCTGCACCTTTATTTTGCTGACTGATCACGCGGACATCAAAGGATTGCGCTAGCGCTTTTGTGCCGTCACGCGATCCGTCGTCGACCACGATGATCTCATACGCATCTTCGCAGTCTTGGTTGCACAGCGCATCGAGGCACTCGGATAAAGTCTTTTCGGCGTTGAATGCGGGAACAACGACGCTTGCGAGTGTCACCGCATTAGTATAGCCAAGAGGACGTTTTGCCTGCGTGAAGCACGTGGCCCAAAGCGGGGGCCTTGGAAGTCCTAATCGCCTCGTGGACACGTCCCGGCAGGGTGACCCCTATTTTGGCGTTGGGCTCGCTTCGTCTACCGGTGGTTCGTCTGCACCACCTGTCGCGATGAATGTTACGACGTCCCAAGAGTTGCGAATGCCGAGGAAGATCAGGAATACGACGCCGCCTGCTATTGCGAAGAGAGCTTTCGCCGGAACCACGGGCAGGGCAATCGCGCCCACGAAGATCGCACCGTAGCCGACAAATGGAAGGATGTTGTACATCATCCAATCCTCGAGATCGGGAGTGTAGGTGGTCAGGCGCTTCGTTCGACCCATGATGCGCAGAATGTAAACAGCGCCGAAGAGACCAGCGAGCCCGATTAATACGGCAGCGTCAATCAGCGAGCGCCAAGGCGCGTTGAGAACCGCCGACACGAGTAATGCTGCGCTGAAGTGCATGACCGTCGGCGTGCTGAACGTGCCGATTCCGTCTGGGTTTTTTCGCACGCTCTCCGTTCGATTTACCAGGCTGATCACGACGAACATCAACCCCGTTAAGGCTGCAGCCGACGAGCCGGTCATGACGTAGAAGTTCGACCAGGGAGTGAGAAACGACGACGCGGTCTCAGCCATTCTATCCCGTCTATCCCGCGAGTGCGCCAAGCGAGACTGCCACTTCCGCCGCGGCACGCTCGCCGGTTTCTAGCGCTCCATTTACGGTGCCGCCTTCGCCGTCGCCTGACGTCGCCTCGCCTGCGAAAAAGAGGCTACCGTCGACGGGCGCCGCGAGGGCTGCGCGAGCTTTCCCGCCCCCAACGGTGACGTAACTGTACGCCCCGCGTGCGAACGGGTCGCGGCCCCAATCGTGCATAGCGCCGGTCTGGAACTCCTTATTCACGAGCGCGGGCTCGTCCAACAGTGCCCCAAAGCCGTTCAGGGCGCGTTCGATGACTTCCGCCTGTGGGGCGCCGCGGAGTGCGATCGCCTTCGGCCCTCCCGCCCATGCGACGATGAGCTGGCTGTGCAGGGGCATTTGCGTCCAGTAACCCGCAAATGCCTGGCCAGGACAGCGAAAGAACGCGCTGTCGCGATAGCGCCCGTTACTGATCTGCTCCCAGAACGCCGTCCGAAATGACAACGAAACCTTGACCGCGTGGCCCATCTCGATGTTTTGAAGCGCCGCGCGTTTGGCTGAAGGCAGGTCGGGATCGAATGCGACCTCGGTTTTATCGCCGCTGTGTCGGAGAACGCCGACCGGAAGCGTCACGATGGCGGCTCGCGCATGAAGCGTCCGCATTTCTCCGCTGGGGCTGCACGCATCCGCTGCAACGGCCCCGATGCGCCAACAGATACGCTGCACGATTGTCGACAAGCATATCAAAACGCCCGCGGCGGCGCAGGACCTATACAGGAACTCGACCATCGGCCGATAGCCCCCGACTGGCCGGCGAGTCGTCGAATCGACCCCCGATCGTAACTCATCCGCGATCGATTTCACGCTCGCAATCGCGGGATCAGCGGCTTCGAATCCCTCGACGAATGCTCGCGCCGCTTCCGCCATGTGGCGTGTTGGCTCTTCGCTCTCGAGGCGCCGCAGGAATTGGTCGGCGCTCTCGTCCTTGTCAAGCGAGCGTGCCCCCTCCAAAGCACGAGAGGCCAAGCTAAACTCTCTGTCGTCATGTCGCAGGTCGCCGTTCGCGCCGCACATCCACGATTCGCCGCCCATTGCGACGGCCGACATCCCGGCGTCGCGCAGCAACGCCATCGTGTGCGGAGCCTTACCGTGGATAAACTCTGCGCCAAGTTCGGCCGGCGTCTCAGTGCCGGCTAATTTGCGTTCCCACACGCGGCCGCCGACGCGCTCGCGCGCCTCCAGCACGATCACCCGGAGCGACCGGCCTGCGAGGCTCTTAGCGGCCGCAAGCCCAGCCCCCCCAGCACCGATGACGATAACGTCCGCATCCATGAAGGAGAGTATACGGAAGGCGAGCGGCTTTCTCTTCATAAAAATAGCCGAATGCCAACCGATTTTCAAGACGGTCGAACGTTTCCGCGTCGCGGTCGTCATCCGCTAGGCAGCTTCTTGTGGCTGGCACGGGTATTCGATAAAGCTCGAGCCTCCAAGGCTGGCACCATTTACGATTACATCTACCCGTGCCCGATGGACCTTGGCATGTTCGAACGCTGGGGGATCACCGTCCAGGAGTTTGAGAAAGCCATCAGCGAGCATGGCGACGATCGAGCACTGCGTCAATGGGCCCAATCACGCATCCCCCAGCACGCTTGCGAAGCCGCAAACTCGTGGCTCGTTACGGAAAAGTTTGAAAACCTCGATCGTCAAGATCGCGAGGAGAACGTTTTCTGACCACTGATCTGGCTTGAATCGAGATACCGTCCGACTAGGAACTACGCAGTCGGAGTGATTCGCCTGACCTTCGAGAGAGCTTTGGCCTTCGGTGAATGAAGCGCATCAAAAAGGTCGCACGCTAGCTGAAGCCTCAGCCAGAAGTCTACGGACGTTCCCAGAACTTTCGCGAGTCGGAGTGCCGTATCGGCTGTAACGCCGCGTCGACCATTGATGATTTCATTAACGCGCGCGCGCGTGACCACCATCGCGTCGGCTAGCGCTTGCTGCGTAAGCCCGATGGGTTTCATAAACTCCTCGACCAGCATAGTGCCAGGACTCGTAGGCCGACGTGCCGATGGAACGAAAATATCAGTTCTAATGGTAGTCGACGATTTCAATCTCTTGTGCTCCTTGATCTGACCAAATGAAACACACCCGGTAACGCTCATTCACGCGGATGGTGTGTTGGCCGGCTCGACTACCTTTGAGGGCTTCCAGTCGATTCCCAGGCCGAAGGCCCAGATCGCCAAAGCTCGCCGCATAGAGCACCAAGTCCAGCTTTCGTCTTGCTGTGGACCATATCGCCCGGGGGCACGAAGCCCTTGCAGCCTTCGTATCAATGCCATTTGCTAAGTCTTCGGTTCCGCGATCGGCAAAGCGCCTCACGCAGATAATGTATCACGTATCGATACATGAGTCAACGTACCCCCTAGTTTGTACGATAGTCGGGAGCTCAAATGGAACCCGACCCCATTGACTTGGCTTGAATCGAGATACCGTCAGAGATGATCGACACCCCGCCGTCAAGATCAGTTCTATAGACTTGAGATCCGTCACCCTCGAGAGCCGCAATCGTTCGCGGACTTGGGTGGCCGAAGACATTGTGCAGGCCGCAAGAAATGATTGCTATTCTCGGATGCACTACCGCCAGAAATTCGGGCGTCGACGAATACGCGCTTCCGTGATGACCCACTTTGAGAATCGCAGCGCGCAGATCGTCACCCCCGTGCGAGAGCAGCCGAGCCTCCGCCTCGGATTGGGCGTCGCCTGTCAGCAGCATGGCGATATGCCCAAACGTCACCCGTAGCACGACTGAATTATTATTGATATCCGATGACGTTCCAGTGATGAGAGGTAATTCTGGCGCGAGCACTTGGACGTGCGTCGCTGAGCCGAGATCGAACGTCACACCACGTTGCGCTCGGATCCACGTGATGTGGTGGTCGCGTATAGCTTCAAGCGTGCGACGATACGCTGGGCCTGAATAGAGTTGCGCGGAGTCGTACACCTTGTCGACGCGCTCACGCGAGAGGATGACCGGGAGACCACCAGTGTGATCGCCGTGTGGATGCGTCAGCACAACCGCATCAAGATGCATCACCCAATGCCTCAAGAGAAAAGGCATGACTGTCCGCGTCGCAATGCGATCGCCGATAGGAGCGGCCACGACAAAACCCGTGCTCGTGCGTTCGAGACGACCTCCACCATCGACGAGCATCGCGTGACCTCCCGGAGCACGTACCAGCAAGCAGTCCGCTTGACCAACGTCGATGGCATCGAGCCGCACGCGCTGGTCGAGCATTTGCGCGATCCCGGGAGTGCAGTATATAAGGAAGAGCGAGCACCCAACTACCGCGCCCCATGTGGCGATGAGCTTTCGCGGAACTTCGTACCTCAACGCCGCGGCGAGCGCCGCGAGAGCCATCCAATACGCAATCAAAAAGGTGTGAGACGGTGGCGGTATATCGACGTGGCTGCCGGGCAGCGTTGCGAAAAATCGTACCGCGTCGATGACAAAAAGCAATCCCCACCACACAATGTTGCTCAACGGAAGGGCAAGCGGCGGACAGGCGATGGAGGCGGCACACAGGCTCGCTCCAACCGCCATGATGAGCGCGATAAGCGGAACCACGACAGCGTTCGCCAGCACGGCGTAAGGCGTGAACGCATTGAAGTAGAGCGCTTGAAATGGCCACAACGCGATCTGCACGGCCAGGCTAGTCCGCACGACCTCGACGACGACGTGTGGAAGTCTCCCGCCATCTCGTAAGCCGAGGGAGGTCAGCACTGGACTGACGAGCGCGATGCCAACGACGCACGCAAATGACATCGAGAACGACGGCGATAGAAGCGCAAGTGGGTGAGGCAGTGCGACAGCGCTCGCCGCCGCTGCAAAGATCGCGCTCGGCGTTCTTCCCCGGCCGAGCTCGAAAGCGACCGTTCCTGCCGTGAGCATGGTTGCCGCCCGTAGTGTCGGCAAATGCAGGCCTGCGAGCGCCGCATACAACCACGCACCGACGAGCATGAACCCGACTCGGGCGGCTCGAGCGATCGGAAACTGCGAGAGAACCCAAGCGAGCAACCCCGCCATGATCCCAAGATGCAGACCCGCTGTCGTCAGCACGTGGACGGTGCCCGTGTCCGAGAATTCCTGACGCAACGCGGCCGGTAAATTCCCTCGGTCGCCCCATAGAATGCCCTCAAGCACCGTAGCCTCAAGTGGCGGAAGCCGGCTCTCTATCGCGTTTGCTCCGCTCAGCCGTACCCGCGCCCACCACGCCTCCCACCCGAAGCCCCCGCCAAGCGCGCGGATATCCTTGGCGCGGTGTGCGACAATCACGACGTCAATGCCCTGCGCGCTCAGCAGGTCTCGCTCGGCTGGTTCTCCTTCATTTCTTGCGCCACCGGGCAGGTCGAGACGCCCGCGAATCGTCACTCGCTGCCCGGCTAATTGACCGACATCCGCCGCTGGAAAGGTCACAAGAGCAACGGCACCGACAAGATGAACCGCGGCCTGACTCCCAGCCGACCTCACGTTAAGAACACGCACCCGAAGCGAACCCGAGTCGGTGTACCTTGGGCGCTCGAGAGCAAGCGCTTCGATCACGACGTGATGACCTTCAAGCGACGCGTAAGGCCTATGCTCCACCCGCCACACCGCGAGTGTTGCGGCGCCGGCTCCAATACCAAATGCGAGGAGCAGCGGGATGAGAAACCTTTTGATGCTTGTTTCCGTTAGGAAGATGAAGGCGACGGACGCTGCAACTGCTGCCGCTGCAAATCTCGGTGATACGCTCGCGGCTGCGACCACACCAAGGCCGTACGACGACACAAGCAACGCAAAGCTGTGGCCGCGCCACAGTGATTCGAACGATGCGCGCACAGCTCACACTCACGTCAAGTGCAGCGAACGTCAATCGAAGTGCTGTTTGGTCGATTCGTGTTTTGGGAAAAAGTTATTTACTGCGGCGCGAGGAACGCCGTAGGTCAGAGGGGAAAGAGTAAGTCCAGCCATCAGGTTTTTAAGAAAGGGGTTGAGTGAAGAGTGGACGCTTTGGTCATCGTGCTTCTCGTGTTGATCCTGCTCGCCGTGACCGGCCATCTCCGCCTGTAGCATTCAGCTCATCTGAGATTAGGTACGCCGCAAGCTTGGGAGTGCGGTCGTGCGCATCCTGGTAACCGGCGGCGCTGGGTTTATCGGCTCCCATGTCGTGGATGCGCTCATCGGCGCGGGCCACGAAGTTGCTATCGTCGACTCGTTCTGGGCACAGGGCGGGGGGCGACGTACGAATCTCAACCCAAAAGCCCAGTCCTTTGAAATCGACATCCGCGACGGTGCGCTCGCGGATGTTTTTGCGCGCTTTAAACCGCAAGTCGTGAGCCATCACGCAGCCCAACATAGCGTCGCCATCTCGACCAAAGATCCACCCTTTGACGCCGATGTGAATGTCAAGGGGCTGCTCAATGTCTTGATGCTCGCTTCGAGCAACAAGGTCGGCAAGGTCATTTTTGCCTCGTCGGGCGCAACCTATGGGACGCCGCAGTATCTTCCGATCGACGAGAAGCATCCACAATCGCCCGAATCCCCGTATGGCATCACCAAGATGATTGCCGAACATTACTTGAGATATTTTGCAGCGAGCAACGGAGTACGCTATACGGCGTTGCGTTACGGCAACGTCTACGGGCCGCGACAGGATCCCAATGGCGAAGCTGGAGTGATCGCTATCTTTAGCAGCCGGATATTGTCGGGAAGCTCCATCCGCATCGACTGGGATGGCGAGCAACAAAAAGATTACGTGTACGTCGGCGATGTTGCCCGCGCAAATCTACTTGCCCTCGAGCGAGGCGACAACGAAATCGTTAATATCGGAACTGGCGTCGGGACGTCGGTAAACGCGCTGCACAAAGCAATTGCGGGCGTCGTGGGCCGCGATGTTGCTGTCGTGCCTGCGCCCAAACGTGCGGGCGACGTCTATCGGTGCGCTTTCGCCATCGAGAAAGCTCGATCGGTACTCGGCTGGGAGCCGCAGACTGTCTTACCCGCGGGTATCGAGAAGACCGTAGCGTTTTTCCGGGCACAAGGATGAGCCCGCGCGAATAAATTCGCGCGACGATACTTTGTTACACGACGATGTTGAGCAGCTTGTCTTTGACGAAGACGAGCTTGCGGACGGCTTTGCCGTTGAGTTGCGCAGCCACCGTGTCGACGCTCTTCGCCAGCTCGAACGCGCGCTCTTGATCGATTCCGGGCGGAGCCCAGAATAAACCGCGCCGCCTGCCGTTGACTTGCACGACAATGGCAACGAGGTTACGCCGCAGAGCGCCTTCATCATATTGCGGCCACGGTTGCTCGTGTATGCTGCCCTTGCCACCGGTTCGCTCAAAGAGCTCTTCTGTTATGTGCGGCGCAAACGGAGCGAGCAAGAGAACGAGCACTCGCAGCGCCTCGCCGAAGACAGGCGATCGCTCCGCGTCGTGATGCTTCGCAGCAAAATCCTCGATGTCATTGAGCAGCGTCATGATTGCCGCCACGCAGGTATTAAGATGCATGCGATCTGAAAGCTCTTCGCCGATTTGTTTGATCTTTGCGTGAACGCTCAGGCGCAGCGCAATTTCGTGTTCGTTCAATGCCGAGCCGTCGGCTGGAGAGATTCTCCAATCGCCCCCTCCATCGAAAGCGCCAGCATGTTTGAGGACGAGCCGCCAGATGCGCTGCAAAGTGCGCGTCGCACCGGCGATGCCGGTCGTCGACCATGGGAAATCCGATTCCGGCGGGCCCGCGAACATTTCAAAGATGCGCAATGCATCCGCTCCGTACTTGGTGACCGCCTCATCGATTCCAATCGTGTTCCCGCGCGACTTGCTCATCTTCTCGTGGTTCTCGCCAAGAACCATTCCTTGATTGAACAGGCGAGTAAACGGCTCGTCGTCCGGAACGAGACCCTCTTGCGCGAGCACTTTATAAAAGAAACGCGAATACATGAGGTGCAGCACCGCGTGTTCGATACCACCGATGTAGTGATCGACCGGCGCCCAGTATTTGGCGATGGGTACTTCCCAGGCGGCTTTGTCGTTGTGGGGATCGAGATAACGCAGATAGTACCAGGACGAGCACATAAACGTGTCCATCGTTTCTGGCTCGCGAGTCGCCGGGCCGCCGCATTTCGGACAGGTCGTGTTCATGAACTCCGGAACGTGCTCGAGGGGACTGCCTTGCGATCCCGTGATGGGTGCATTGTCCGGCAACCGGACCGGGAGCTGCTCATCGGGCACCGCGACGTAGCCGTCTCGCGCGCATAACACCATCGGAATGGGCGCGCCCCAATAACGCTCCCGCGAAATGAGCCAGTCGCGCAATTTGTAATTGACGCTGGGGGTCCCCGAGCCTGCCTTGATCAGCTTTGCCGTCATCGCCTTGCGAGCCTCGGCGCTCGACATTTCCGTAAACTCACCGCTATGCACGAGGGTGCCGTCATCAACAAAGGCGGCCGGCAGTCTGCTCGCGCTCCGCGCCCCGGCAGCGCCCGTTGGCTTGACGACGGTCCGAATTTGCAGTCCGTGCGCCCGCGCGAATTCAAAATCTCGTTGATCGTGCGCGGGGACGCCCATCACCGCCCCCGTGCCGTACTCAGCGAGCACGTAGTTGGTCACCCAAATCGGGATGCGCTCGCCGCTCAAAGGATTACGAGCGAATGCGCCGGTGAACACGCCTTGCTTTTCCGTTAATTGCGACCGGTCGAGTTCGGTCTTGTCCGTCACGCTTGCAGCGAAGGCAGAAACCTCGCCGGCTTCCGGTTTGTCCTTGATGATGCGCGACAGGAGCGGATACTCGGGAGCGATGGCAAGATAGGTCGCGCCGAAAATCGTGTCGATTCGGGTCGTAAACACCTCGATCGTTCCGATGTTGTCCTCAATCGCAAAACCAACCGTCACGCCCTCACTGCGTCCGATCCAGTTGCGCTGCATCGTCTTGACGCGTTCGGGCCACCCTTCAAGGCGGTCTAACCCCTCGAGCAATTTGTCAGCGTACTGTGTGATGCGGAAAAACCACTGGCTGAGTTTGCGGCGTTCCACCTTTGAACCGCAGCGCCAACACACGCCACCTTCGGCTTGCTCGTTCGCGAGGACCGTTTGATCTTGCGGGCACCAGTTTAGCGTCGCCTCAGCTTTGTAGGCGAGCCCCTTGCGGTACATCAACAAGAAGAGCCACTGCGTCCAGCGGTAATACTCAGGCGACGAGGAATCGATCTCGCGGGTCCAGTCGTACGACGTGCCAAGCTTCTTCAACTGCGAGCGCATGTTGGCGATGTTGGCATTGGTCCACTCACGAGGATGCATGCCGCGAGCAATGGCTGCCTGCTCCGCGGGCAAACCGAATGCATCCCAGCCCATCGGGTGTAGGACGTTGAACCCACGCATGCGCCGATAGCGCGCGATGACGTCGCCCAACGTATAGTTGCGGGCGTGACCAACGTGCAGATCGCCGCTTGGGTACGGGAGCATTTCGAGCAAATAGAATTTTTGCTTGTCCGCGCGCTGGCTGGTCACGTACTGAGCGCGGTCAAGCCAGATTTTCTGCCACTTCGGTTCTATCGTCTGCGGAGCGTAGGCCGGAATTTCTTTTGGTGCCATCAGTTGTATTGTACTAAACGCCCAGCGGATACGCCTCCTCGCCGTGCAGCTCCAAGTCCAAACCGCGCTCCTCCGCTTGTGGATCGACCTTGGTTTGCGTGATGCGACTGATCAGCCACAACATGCCGTACGTGAAAACAAACGCCCAGAGGCTGCATACGGACGCTGCGACAACCTGCTTGCCAAAAAACGCCGCGCCGCCGAAGAAAAGTCCGTTCGAGCCGCTCGGATTCCAAGCCGCCGAACCAAGCGCGCCAAGGGAAACGATACCCAAGAAGCCGCCGACCCCATGCACGCCCCACACATCCAGCGCATCGTCCCAACCTTGCTGATTCTTCACCGCCACCGCAAAGTAGCAGATCACGCCGGCAAGAATTCCAATAAGGACTGCGGTGGTGGGCGAAACATAGCCAGCCGCGGGAGTGATCGTTGCAAGCCCAGCGACTGCGCCGGTGAGCAAACCGACGAATTTTGGTTGTCGCCCGCGAGCCCATTCGACGAGCAGCCAAGTAACCGCGGCGAAGGATGCGGCGAGGTCGGTATTGAGGAACGCAGCGGCGGTCACGGGGTCAACCCGCAACTCTGACCCAGCATTGAAACCATACCAGCCAAACCACAAAAGTCCGGTACCGAGCGCGATGAGCGGCACGTTATGCGGTTTGTTTTCTACGACTGAACGTCGCCCAATGTAGAGCACTGACGCCAGCGCCGCGAATCCGGCCGACGCATGGACCACGATGCCGCCCGCAAAATCCTCTGCGCCCCACTTTGCAAACAGACCATTGGGGCTCCACAGCATGTGCACAAACGGGAAATAGACGAAGATGAGCCATCCGGTGAGGAAGAGGAAGTAAGCCTTGAAGGTGACGCGGTTTGCAAAGGCGCCGGTGATCAACGCCGGCGTGATGATCGCAAACATCATCTGATACGCCACGTGGACGACCAGAGGAATGCCGGCATCGTTGCCGGTGAACATCGTGTGCAGTGTTATGCCGCGCAGAAAGGCCCAGTGGGTTGGATCGCCTATGATGCCATGCCAGTCCGGCCCGAAGCACTCCGAATAGCCAAACGCGAACCAAATGACCGTCGTCCAACCGAGCGACATGAAACTTTGAATCATGATGGTCAGGACATTCTTGCGGGCGACCAGCCCACCGTAAAAGAATGCAAGGCCCGGAGTCATCAGCATGACGAGGCTTGCGCAGATGAGCATGAACGCCGTGTTGCCGATGTTGAACGGTATGGCTGGAGTACCCACGAGACTTCCTCCGATTCGGAAGCAAAAAAGGCCCAGCGTCTCAAAACGCAAGCCTACCAGGCGCGAATCCTTAGCCGTCGGCGTCAGCTTTCCCGCCACGCTTATCTAACTCAACTGAGGATTCTGAAGAGGTGCAGTTCACCTTATGCGATGCCACATTTGAGACGCAGCCATTAACCGAAGTCGATGCGACGCTTCTGCAGTCGCTGCTGGAACGCTGCGCGGACTATTTCAAACTCGTCCTGCATCGACCGCCCGGGCCTGCGGAGTCGCTCTCCGTCTTTTACGCGGGACCCGAAGACGGTACAGAAGCAAACAACAAAATACTGCTCGGGATTAGAAATCCTGGAGTCTGCGATCTGGTTGGCGTCCTTGACGCTTTTTACGACTATCCCGACACGGGAATCTGGTACATCGGCCTTATCTTGATCGCGCCCGACGCTCGACGCGAGGGTTTGGGCGATCGGGTTGTCGAGACGTTCGTCCGGGAGGCGCACAAAGCGGGGGCTTGCGAGCTCCAGCTCAACGTCGTCGAGCAAAACGAACGCGCTCTTGCGTTTTGGATCCGTCACGGGTTTGCGGAGGTCCGGCGTTGGCGTCAGCGCTTCGGCGAGCGAGAGAGCGTCTTCATTCGCATGCAGCGACTGCTTGGCGGCGCGCTATCCACGGAGCGATCCTCTTGACCGGGCGCGCCTCTCGCGTGAAAGAGGCGCAGTGGAAAAGAACAAGCACTTTGGGTTTTTGATTGCGGCGGTCGCTGCGGCGTTGCTGCTGGTTGGGTATTGGTTACCCCGGCATGCCGACTCCAATTCCGGCGCCACGAGCGCAAGCGTTGAGGCGACGGTGCCGCCGGCGCTCGTCTCGGCAGACGCACAGCCTTCCTCCGAATCGTCCACGCCCAGCGGTCGGCCAACTCGCGTCGTCGTCTATCTCTGCGGCGATGTGCACCGTCCGGGTGTCTACGACATGACAACGGGCAATCGCGTGGCAGACGGGATCGCGCGCGCGGGTGGAGCTTTGGCCGACGCCGATTTGGAGCAACTCAATCTTGCCGAACCGCTGACCGACGCAATGAAGATTTGCGTGCCCCGCAAGGGCGAACATCTGGCGCCTCCCGGTTTTGCCGATTCACCGTTTGCCCGCTACGGAGGCGGCGATTCAAGCACAGGTTATGCACCGAGCGCCGACCCAGCACGCCCTTCCCGAAGGCATCATAGCGGCAGATCGAGTCACAAGCTCCAATCGGGGCAGACGCTCAACGTGAACACAGCGAGCGAGTCCGAGTTAACCCAGTTGCCCGGTGTTGGACCGAGCTTGGCGGCTCGCATCGTCGAATATCGAACGGAAAACGGTCCATTTCAAAGCGTCGACGACCTGCAGAACGTCTCGGGGATTGGGCCCTCCAAGTTCGAAAAAATGGCTCCGTTCATCCGGCTGTAATCCGATCCGCGACAATTGGGTCCGATATTGTCCTGACAAGGATATTGGCCCGATTGTCGACAATCGACAATCATGGCTGGTTTGGCAAAACCGCTCCCTCTCGAACGCTCTTCAACCGCCGCAAAAGTGGCCACCCTTCTGCGCCGGCGGATTACCGACGGTAAGATGAAGCCAGGGCAACGGCTCAACGAGCTCGCCTTGGCGGCCGAGCTTGGCGTGAGTCGCAGCCCAATCCGCGAGGCGCTCGCGCAACTCGCCGGCGAGGGGCTCGTTCGCGTTTCGCCATACCGGGGCACATTCGTTACCGAGCTGAGTCGCGAGCGTTTGCAAGACCTATTGGAGTTTCGCATTGCGCTCGAGCAGTTTGCCGTGCGTCGCGTCATCGAGCGCGCAAAGCCTTCCCATTTTGCGCAGCTCGACGCGCTCATTGATCAGCTGCGCAAGCGTGCGCGCGCCAATGATTTTAGCGGTGCCGTCGACACCGATTTGCGCATGCACGAGCTGCTCATCGAACTCGCCGGCAGCGCCCTCCTCGAACAAACGTTCAAAGAGCTGCTCGGTGAATTTCGGCTGTACATCGCCGCAACCAGCCGGCACTACAAGGGCATCCATGAACTCGCAACCGAGCACGACGCGCTGCTTAAGGCGCTTCGTGCCGGCCGCGTCGAGTCCGCGCTTTCCCTTATTGCCGATCATATACGGCATGGCTTTGCTCCCGCTCTAAAGGAAATCCAATAATGGTGACCACACAACCGAAACCACGCTCTGCCCACACGCGGTACGTCCTCACGCCTTGGTCAGCCCAAGCTGCCCTGGACATGCCGACCATCGATCACGCGCAAGGCTGCTACCTGTATGACACAAGCGGCAAGCGCTACCTCGATCTTTCGGCCGGTCTTGTCGCCGTCAACTTGGGGCACAACCACCCGACGGTTGTGCGATCGATTGCCGAGCAAGCGGCAAAGTTATGCTATGCCGCACCTTCGTTCTTTAACGACACGCGGACGCAGGTCGCGGAAGAACTGTCGCGACTCGCCCCATGGAGCGAAGGCGCTCGCACCTTCTTCACGACTGGCGGCGGCGAGGCAAATGAGGATGCTGTAAAAATATCGAGGATGGTAAGCGGACGGAACAAAGTCTTGGCGACCTACCGATCCTTTCACGGTTCTGCGCCCGGAGCCGGAACGCTTAGTGGCGAGAACCGCCGCTGGCCAAACGAACCCGGCATGCCAGGCGTCGTCCACTTCTTCGCACCATTCCCTTATCGAAGCCCGTTCAACACAACCGACCCCGCGCTAGAAACACGGCGCGCGCTCGATCATCTCGAACTTGTGCTCACCTATGAAGATGCGTCGAAAGTGGCCGCGCTCATCATCGAGCCGGTGGTGGGATCAAATGGCGTCATCGTCTACCCACCGGGCTACCTTGAAGGCGTGCGCGAGCTTTGCACGCGGCACAACATCTTGCTCATCTTCGACGAGGTCATGACCGGGTTCGGGCGTACGGGAGCAGCCTTCGCTGCACAGCGCTTCGGCGTGACGCCGGACTTGATCACGATTGCCAAGGGATGCACGTCCGCCTACGTGCCTCTTGGGGGCGTCATGGTGCGCGAGAGCGTCGCCGCCTATTTTGACGATCACGTTCTAAGCTGCGGGCACACGTATAGCGGACACCCCTTGGCGATGGGAGCAGCGCGCGGCGCGCTTCAAGCATATCGCGAAGGTGGATTGTTCGAACGAGGGCGGGAGATCGAACGCTGGATGAACGAGCTCTTGGGCTCTTTGCGCGATCAGGTGCCTGTTGTTGGTGACGTGCGCGGTCTTGGCGCATTCTTTGCCATTGAACTTGTCAAGGATCGCTCCACTCGCGAACCGTTGATCGCCTGGCAAGGCCAGAGTCAAGGCATCATGCCCACGTTGCTCAAGTCGCTTCGCGAACGCGGCGTTTATGTGTTCGGCCGCTACAACGTCATGCTGATCACGCCGCCCCTAACGATTTCCCGCGATGAGCTCGCCGCCGGCGTGCAAGAAATCGCCAACGTTCTTCATGAGGTAAAGCCATGAACCCACAAACGGATGCAAGCGCGCCCGCCCACGCGCAGGAGGGGCGACTTTCCAGTCGCCCCCTACAAGAAATCGGACACTTCATTGGCGGACGACAAGTCAAAGGCGCCTCCGGGAACTTCGGCGACGTCTGGAATCCTGCGTCCGGACAGCGCACTGCCCGCGTTGCCTTTGCATCGAATGAGGAAGTTGATATTGCGGTTGCCTCCGCCAAGGCTGCCTTCCCATCCTGGGCGGAGACGCCGCCGCTGCGCAGAGCGGCCCTCTTGTTCAAGTTTCGCGATGCTCTGCTCGTCGATCGGGATCGGCTTGCCTCCCTTATCATCGCCGAACACGGCAAGACGCTGGACGACGCCAAAGGCGAACTCACAAGGGGAATCGAGATTGTTGAATTCGCCTGCGGCATCCCGCAGCTGCTCAAGGGTGAGTTTACAGAGAATGTTGGACGCAACATCGACGGCTTCACCGTGCGCCACCCACTCGGAGTCTGCGCCGGCATCACCCCGTTTAATTTTCCGGCGATGGTGCCCATGTGGATGTTCCCTATGGCGATCGCGTGCGGAAACACTTTTGTCCTCAAGCCCAGCGAAAAGGATCCGTCGCTTGCGCTCGAGCTCGCGCGCATTTTGAGCGAGTGCGGCGCTCCCACTGGCATCCTCAACGTCGTCAATGGTTCGAAAGACGCGGTCACTGCCTTACTCGATCATCCCGACGTTACAGCGATAAGTTTCGTTGGCTCGACCCCTATTGCGCAGTTTGTGTATGCGCGCGGGACTGCAAACGGCAAACGCGTGCAAGCACTCGGTGGCGCAAAAAATCATCTCGTCGTCATGCCGGATGCAGATCTCGAGCAAACTGCGGATGCAATCGTGGGCGCAGCGTATGGTTCGGCTGGCGAGCGTTGCATGGCGATCTCCGTCGTCGTTGCGGTCGGTGATGAGGTTGCGGACGGCATCGTTTCCCGCGTTGGAGCAAGACTTGCAAAGTTGAAAGTTGGCGACGGCGCACAACCGGGCGTCGACATGGGGCCGCTTGTCACCCCGGAGCATCTGGATCGCGTTCGATCGTACATTGACATTGGCGAGCACGAAGGCGCCGCGGTGGTGGTCGATGGCCGGCAACACGAGTGCTCTCAAGGTGGCGAAGGATTTTTCTTAGGTCCAACTCTGCTCGACCGAGTTAGCCCGAACTATGCGAGTGTATCGCGAAGAGATCTTTGGCCCCGTCCTCTCGCTTGTGCGAGCCAAGACTCCGCAAGAGGCGCTTGACCTCGTAAACGCTCACGAGCTCGGCAATGGCGTTGCGATTTTCACGCGCGATGGCGACACGGCGCGCTGGTTCAATCACAATGTGCAAGCAGGCATGGTTGGCATCAACGTTCCCATTCCGGTTCCCATGGCGTTCCACAGCTTCGGCGGCTGGAAACGATCGCTCTTCGGGGATCATCACATTCACGGACCTGAGGGCGTCCGTTTTTACACGCGCTTGAAATCGACGACCGTAACGTGGCCCTCGTCCATCCGCGGCGGCTCCGATTTCGTCATGCCCACAACGAAATAGTGTAGGGGGCGATTGGCAAATCGCCCATGCAGGGGGCGATTGGCAAATCGCCCCATGTAGCGACGGACCTTTCGGTCCGCCTTACGGAGTCCGATGAACGACCGCGATCTTGGTATGCAGTGCCGCATCACTCGTCGAGACTTTCTCGATGGTGTCGCGGCCAGCGCTTTGGGTGCTGCGGCATTCGGTTTGCTGCCAGGCTGTTCGCATGCGGGAGGCGTTTGGAACGCCGCGACACCTTCGTATCCACCATCCACCACCGGCTTGTGGGGACAAGACGACGCAAGCTACGCCGTGATGCACAAGGTTCGCGACGGACAATTCTGGCGGAGTGCCGGCACGCCGCAGGCCTCGGGCGAGCACTATGATGCGGTGATCGTGGGCGCGGGCTTGAGCGGACTCGCCTCAGCGTACTTCTACCGTCAGCAGCGACCGAACGCGAGGATATTGCTCCTTGAGATTCGCGAAGACTTCGGCGGTCATGCAGGTCGAAACGAATTCGTGGTCGGCAATCGCTTGCTTCTCAGCAACGCTGGAACACAATCAATGGAAAGTCCCGCGAACTATCAGCCGTCGGCAGCGCGACTGGTTCGCGAGCTCGGCATCGATACCAACCGCTTTTACAAGTATTTCAATCAAACTCGCTACCATGGCTTAACCACTGGTCTCTTCTTCAATAAGCTAACCTTCGGACGAGATGTGTTTGTGGCCGGCGCCTATGCCAAACCGTGGGAGCAGGTCTTCCGCCACGCGCCGCTGTCGGACAAGGCAAAGCGGGATCTCATTCGCATCCATACCGAGCGCATCGATTACTTGCCGCATCTCTCAGTCCAGCAAAAACTGGCATACCTCAAGACCATCTCCTACGCGAAGTTCATCACCGACCATGCGGACTGCGATCGCGCCGTGCTGCCGTACCTCCAAGATCGCACGTACGATCTTTTCGGAACGGGAATCGAAGTAGTGGCCGCGTTTGACTGTTACGACAATGGCGACGATTATGGGCTCGAGTACCCTGGGTTCCTTGGCATGGATCTCGGCCTAGGCCTCGGCACATGGCGGCGCGCAAAGCCGCAGCCGTACATCTTCCACTTCCCAGATGGCAATGCGTCCATCGCGCGCATGCTCGTCCGCTCCCTCATTCCCGACTCAGTGCCGGGTTCGACTATGGAAGACATCGTGCTCGCCCGCTGCGACTACTCCAAGCTCGACCTTGGGTCCAACCAAGTCCGCATCCGTCTCAATGCTACGGCCGTAAAGGTTGTGCATCGCGGCAATCCCGCCACTGCGCGTCAGGTTGACATAACCTATGCGAGTGGCAATCGGTTGACCACGGTGTCGGCCGGTCATTGCATTCTTGCAGGCTGGCACGTGGTCACACGACTTATCGCTCCGGAGCTGCCGGCTATGCAAAAAGCGTATCTAGAATATTGCGTCAAGGAACCTTATGTCTACACGCACGTCGCGTTGAACAATTGGCGCTCTTTCTCCAAGCTCGGCATTCACCAGATTCTGGCGCCCACGAGCTACCATTACTTCACGATGCTCGATTACCCGGTCGACATGGGCGGGTACCTGTCTCCAAAATCTCCCGATGAACCTATGATTCTCTTCATGCTGCGTTGCCCGACCAAACGCGGACTACCGCCGCGCGACCAGTATCGGGCCGGACGCTGGGAACTCTTTCGAACGCCGTTTGCAACGATCGAACGCAATATCAGAGCGCAACTCGCGACGATGCTTTCCGGCGCGGGTTTCGATCCGGCGCGCGAGATCGCTGGCATTACCGTCAACCGCTGGTCGCACGGTTATGCGTACGAATATGACAAGTCACTGTGGGAACACGCCCCAGTTGGTCAAAGGCCGTGTGATTTTGCAAAGAAGCCGCTCGGACGCATCGCCATTGCCAATTCTGATTCCAGCGGCGCCGCATACACAGATACCGCGATCGACGAGGGTTATCGCGCGGTCAATGAGGTGTTGCGCTCGTAGGCGTGGGCGTTTGAACCAATTGCATGGACTGAAGTTGTATCATTGTGGTGTTCTTGATGCTGATAATCGTCACTTGTTTCTGATCGGACTTGTCGAAGAACTGAAACGCTACGTCTTTGGCAAAGCCCATCGGGATAACGATGCGCCGCGCAGTTTTTGGTAAGCGCTGGGCGTAGAAGTTGACGACGCGATCCATATCGTCGTTCGTCATGAGACTGACGGAGAGCGAATGGACGTGCGCGGATGCGATCCCTTGGTCAATTTGCGCTGCATGTTCCGGCCTCGCACCTGGATACAAAGGCAGGCCAATCTGCTCGATGATTTGATGCGTCGGTCGAACGGGGCTTGCATGCATCGAGCAGCCAGCCGCGAGAAGCGCGATCACTGTCCACACGAAGTGTAGTGGGCGATTGTAAAATCGCCCCGCACAAAACCTCGTCATAAAAAGAACTCAAGGCTCATGCCTCTGCCATTCGTCCGGCCTGAGAGGATTACTGCCGCGCGGCGGTCTGTGAAGCCTTATCTGGATGGCTTTACGTGTCCCCGTAGATCCTGTATCCGCAATTCCTTCATCTGCGTATCCAAACCCAAATTCACTTCCAGTTGGGCAAGCGGCAGCACTTCGATGCGATTGGGCACAATTTCGATGGCTGCCAGCAAACGCGATGAGATCTGCCGCTTGACTCCCTCGGTGTCAACGCCCGGGTGCAGCGCGATGTAGAGGACAAGCTCGTCAAGGTCGTCCGGATCGTCGTTGTGCTTTTGCACGACCAACTGCCATTCAATCACCTCGTTTGTCTGCGCCATGATCGGTAAGAACTCGTTGAGATCGACAAGCGTGCCGCGTATTTTTGTGAGTCGGAATTCGCCGACATCCGAGCGCCGCGAAATAGTGCTCGAGATGCGCGGTACAATTCTCCCGCAACCAGGGCAGGGGTCGTAGACGATCCCCCCATCCGCGATGTCGCCTGTCCGATATCGCAAGACGCACGAACCGCGTCCACTGAGGCTCGTAGTACACGACCTCGCCGCGTTCCCCTGGCCCAACGGGCTCGCCGGTGTCAGGATTGATGATTTCGAAAACATCGAAATCTGGGTAGGTGTGATAGCCGTATGACGTTTCAGAATTTGGCGGCGTGCACTCGGCCCATGCGTGGCGAGCTTCGGTAAACCCATACACGCCGTGCACGACGACGTTCTTGGCTCCCATAGCATCGCACAGCGCGATAAGCCGTGCTTTGAGCGCGGTCGGCACTCGCTCTGCTCCGAGCGCGATGAATCTGAGGGTGTTGAGTTGCACGCGCTGCTCGTGCGCCCGACGCAGCATGTGGTAGACGTAGCCCGGCACGCCGATCAGCATCGCCGGCTGCAGCCGTTCCAGCGCAGCGATGTTCCCCGCCGTGCCCATGACTTTGCCACCTCCCGTATGCACGATGAGCATCGTCATCGCTTGCCCGACAGCAAACGTTTGCCAAAATGCGAGGTGCGGCGCGAAGGGAAAGACGTTGAGCCCTCGATCCCCGTGTTTGATCCCACACAATTCAATGAGGCGTTTGCCAACGATGTGCAAGCGCTCGAAATCCATCGATGCGTACAGAAACTGTGTCGCAAGCGACGTGCGTCCGGTCGTGAACGTCACGTGTACCGGAGAATATTCGAGCTCCAGCTTGCGCTTCACCGCTTCGCGGCCGCGAGCTAACCTCTCGAGGAGCAGCTTGACAGCTACATGCCGCGGCACGAAATGACGGATCGCCGTCTTCGGTGGGCTGCAAAACGAAATCGAGTGGGCGTTGCGGGTTTTCCGGTGTGGGTGCGATGTCGTGCTTGGTCGTAAAGGGCAGGAACCGCAAGTCTCCGACGCGGCGGATCGAACTCGGCTTAATGCGATGTTGATCGAAAAGCTTGCGATAGAACGGGCTAAACGGGTAGAGCTGCTCGGTAATAAATCGGTGCAGTAAGACATCGCGTTCGCTTTGCCAATCTCGCCACGGACGGGTCGGGCGCCACTGTGGTGCGGCGCGCAGATTCTCAAGCACATATTGGTATTGCGCGCACTCCTCGGCACGCCCTGGGTAGGAGCGCGGCGAGCCCGCGCGCAAGGGACGACAACCGCTGTGAGGAGGTCATGTCGATGACGACCGTCGCCGCTGCATCTGACGCATTGAATTTCGAACTTCCCGAAGATCTCAAGCTGCTCAAACGCTCGCTGCGTGAGTTTGTCGAAAAAGAATTGTGGCCACTCACGGATCAAGTGGAAGAGTCAGATGAGATTCCCACAGCAGCCATCGACAAAATGCGAGAGATGGGTCTCTTCGGCTTGCCCTTTGCCGAAGAATATGGCGGCGCTGGCATCGGCGAGCTGGGCTATTGCGTGGCGCTTGAAGAGTTCGGTCGCGCCAGCGCGGCATTCTCGAATCTTCTCGGCGCCCATTGCAGCATCGGCGCCATGGCCATGCACCTGGACGGCAGCAAGGAGCTCAAGGATCGCTACATGCGCCAAGCTCTGCGCCGGCGAGAAGCTCGCGTGTTTTGCGCTCTCAGAACCAGGCGCAGGATCTGACGCGGCCAACATTACGACTTCGGCACGGCGCGATGGGGACACGTACGTTCTCAACGGCGTCAAACATTTCATTACCAGCGGCGATATCGCAGATTTTGCAAGCGTCTTCGCGGTCACCGATCCCGCGCTCGGTGCCCGCGGCGGCATCACCGCGTTGTGGGTCGACCTCAACGCGCCGGGCGTGACGCGCGGACCCAAAGACCGTAAGATGGGTCTGTATGGCAGCCACACCTGCGAACTCATTTTCCAAGACGCCAAAGTGCCGGCTGACCACATCATCGGAAAAGTCGGCACGGGGTTTGTCACCGCGATGAAGACGTTGGATATGGGCCGTTTGTCACTGGGAGCCGGCTGCGTCGGCAGCTCGCAGTTCATGCTCGATAAGTCGATCGCGTATGCGAAGGAACGAATTCAGTTCGGCAAGCCGATCGCCAAGCAGCAAGCAGTGCAGTTCATGCTCGCCGACATGGCGACGGAAATCTTCGCCGCCCGCAATATGGTCTACCACGGCGCATGGAAGGCGGACCGAGGCGAGCGCTTCAGCATGGAGGCCGCCATGGTAAAGCGCTACTGCTCGGATATGGCCATCCACGTTGTCGACCGGGCGCTGCAGATCCACGGCGGCAGCGGATTCATGAAAGAAACGGGCATCGAGCGAGTGCTATCGCGATGCGCGCATCCTCGCCATCTACGAAGGGACGAACGAAATCCAGCGGATGATCATCGCCGAAGAGTTGTTAAAGTAGACTATTTGGCGGCGGGGAGCGAGGACGGTGATTGCGATCAGGCCGCCGACAATCGAGACGGTGAAGATCACGAGGAATGCCCAGACAAAGACGCGGTACATTGCGTCCTTTTGCCGTTTCGTCATGCGACGCAGACCAATGCTCCACGACCTGTTTTTGGACGCCGGACGTTGCTTGCCTGACGGTGTGCGACCATTGCTCGGCTTGACGACAGTGCTTTTCACTTTTTCCTCTTGCGCGAACTTGTGGGTTTCGCCCACAACCGCTCCAAATTGTAGAATTCACGTGCGGCCGGGGTGAAGACGTGAACGATCACTGAACCGTAGTCAACCAATATCCAATTCCCGTCGTTATACCCTTCCGTTCGAACGGGTGCTCCATACTTCATTTCTGACGCTTCCACGACGCTGTCGGCGATAGCGCGGACTTGTATCACCGAGCGTCCCGTAGCGAGGACGAAGTAATCCGCAAAGTTCGCGCGCCCGCGAATATCGAGGAGCGCCACATTTTCAGCCTTCTTCTCGATTGCAGCCTCGCGGCAGCGTTGGGCCAGATCGTTGACTTCCCGGTCGCTCAGGAGCGTCACTTGCTCGCGCGTCGATGCGATGCCATTGCTCCGTAGTGGCGTTATGGCGAGCGAGAGCGCCTTGCGACCCGTTTCCGGTTCGCGCTTCTTAGGTGCGCGCTTCACGTCGCTCCACCAATTGTTGATGCAGCACGAGCGTCAACGGCGCAACCACGATGCCATTGCTCTTCAGGTGCTCCATCGAAGATTCGATGCACGCCAACATTCCCTCATCGAGCGAACGGTCCGCCGCCTGCTCGAGCGCGGCGCGACCAGCAAAAGTGCGAGATGGTTCGATCGTGTCTGCAATATAGAGAATCTTTTCGAAGATCCGACATACCCGTAATGGCTACCGTGTGCCGCTCGATCGCCGCTAGCATATCGGCGTCGTTGATGCCGAAGCGATCGTGTGCGATATGCGCGCCGATGCGCGAATGCAAGAGAACCGGAGCGCGGAGCTCCGCTTCAGAAATCGGCACGTCGTGCGCGCCGTGCGTAGTCGAAGAGCTCGTCTGCAGTCCACATGCGCGCGATGTCGTGAATCAATGGCAGCCACGCGGGCCTTGCGCGGCGAGGCTGCCATAGCGGCGAGCCAGGCGCTCGGCAGTTCTCGCAACGCCCAGGACGTGCCGATATCGATCTTTCGGGAAATGTGCCCGCACGGCGCGGCAGATGGCGAGTAGTTCGCTGGCTCCATTGCGGGTCCGCAGTCATCCCGGGCGACGGGTTGATTCAGCAAAGGCTCTCTTTCAGTGCTCTGAGTCGGTTTTGATAGATCTCGCCTTTGAGATTCCCGGCCCACATGACGAGCGCGTTCTCATCGTTGTCTGAATAGTAGCCTCGCCGAGTGCTGACGATGGTGAAGCCATACTTCTTATAAAGGTTCTGTGCCGCCACGTTCGACTCGCGTACTTCGAGCGTGATCCAACGGGCGCCGCGCTCGATAGCCTCATCGATGAGGCGAATGAGAATTTGCTCGCCGAAGCGCTTGCGTTGATACGTCGGTTCCACGGCAACCGTCGTAATGTGCGCATCTTCCAGAATGACCCACAGGCCGCCATAGCCCACGATGCGATCGTCGAATCGTCCGACGAAATAGTGGGCGAGTTTATTATCGTTGAGTTCGTTGTGGAAAGCATTGCGCGGCCACGGGGTGGTGAAGCAGAGCGATTCAACGTGCAGCACCCTTGGGATGTCCTCGTTTTTCATGCGAGCGAGATCGAGGGTGCGAGGCGGGGCCTTCATTGCGTCGTTGGTTCGCGGGCCAAAACTTCCGGCCCCCCTGCGCGGACGCCCTGCGTTGCTCAAAACGTATGACTGCATTAGGGCGTTGGCCATAATCGATTGCGATGTTTGCCCAGTCCCGTTCCATTCCGAGTTCAAGCGCTCGGCGGGCAAGCTTGGCGACTGCTAACGCAGCTTTGCCCGGCCTGCGGACATTGAAATCCGGTCCCACGATGGCCGCGGGTCGCGAAAAGCTGCGGGCCGCTTGCTCGATCGCCTCGCGACCTCCTTGCACATATTGGGCCTCTGAGTCTAAGTGCTCCATGGCGCGCGCGTAGTAATATCCCACCTTTCCACGAGCGACGCACACAAGCGGATAGGTCTGAATACCAAACGCTGCCACGTCGTATGAGGAAACGCCGACGATCGGCACATTGCGTGCCTGCGCAAGACTTATGGCAAATGCCACACCTATCCGCAAGCCGGTAAAAGATCCCGGGCCGGTGCAAACCCCGATCAGGGAGAGGTCAGCCAGGGTCCCCTTGACTTCTTTAATACTGCGCGTGACCAGTCCAAGGAGAGATTCCAGCGCCGCGTCTTCGCTCGCGGCAGCTGTTTCTCGATCCCCTTGAAGCGCCGCGACTTCAACACCCGACGCCGTGTAGATTGCCAGCACCATGCTCGTGGGATTGTCCGCTTTGCTCACCGGACCTGTAGGGCCGATTGGAAAATCACCATGTGTAGCGGGCGACTGTCAAGTCGCCTATGTAGGGGGCGATTGGAAAATCGCCCCGCGTTAGGTTCGCTTTTTTTGGAAGGCGTCGAGCAACGCGCGCGAGCGCGGACCTCCGGCCTTCATGTGGGCGCGCCTCGCCTCACCTTCGATCGCCAACTCGATGTCGAGGGCGTCGCTTGGCCAGAAATCAAAAGCCCGCTCGGGCCACTCGCACAGGGTGATGGCAGCCTCAGAGAGGTATTGCGAAAGATCGAGTTCCGCCACTTGTCTTTCGTCTTCCATGCGGTAAAGATCTAAGTGCCATACGGGATGCCTGCCGCCCTCGTGTGAATGGGCAATGACAAACGTTGGACTGGTGGCGGACCGAGCACCCAGTGCTTTGACAAAGCCGTCAACGAGCGTGGTCTTCCCTGCGCCGAGCGGCCCTCGGAGGAGGATGACCATCCCCGGCTCGCATGCCGCCGCGAGCCGAGCGCCGAGCTCGCTCGTTGCAGCGGGTTCGGCCAGCATCACCGAGACCGTTGTCGCATCAGCCATCACCATCTTCGCTTACTTCAGCATCCGCAAAACCCTCTCGGAGCGCGTTTTGGCGGGAGGCTAGCGCGCACGCAGCGAACTTTCTGATGTTAAGATTTTCTACTTCCAATGAGGGTGGTTTTCAAATCGCCCATTGAGGAGACGTCTGGAATTTGAGCCCGAAAGAAGGCACGCCACGCGACGGCCGCGACGGAAAAGCGCGCGGCGATATGACCTTCGAGACCTACGCCCACAGTACGCCGTCAGAGCGTTTGCTCACGGTCAACGTCGAAGACGAAATGCGCCGCTCGTACCTCGATTACGCGATGAGCGTGATCGTCGCGCGAGCGCTTCCTGACGTCCGCGACGGCCTCAAGCCGGTGCACCGGCGAATCCTTTATGCGATGTCTCAGTTAGGGCTCAATCCTGACAAGCCGCACCGCAAGTGCGCGGGCACCGTGGGCGAGGTGCTCAAGAACTACCATCCGCACGGCGACATCTCCGTCTACGATGCCCTCGTGCGTATGGCGCAAGACTTCAGCCTGCGCTACCCGCTCATCAACGGCCATGGCAATTTCGGATCGATCGACGGCGACCCGCCTGCAGCCATGCGCTACACGGAGGCGCGCTTGGCGCCGGTGGCGCTCGAAATGCTCGCCGACATCGACAAAGAGACGGTCGACTTTGTCCCCAACTACGACTCATCGAGCCGCGAGCCGTCGCTGTTGCCTGCGCGCCTGCCCAACTTGCTCGTCAACGGCTCGTCTGGCATCGCTGTGGGTATGGCGACGAACATTCCGCCGCACAACCTCACCGAAATCTGCGATGCGGTCTGCGCGCTCATCGAGGATCGAGAGCTCAAAGACAAAGAACTGCTCAAGATCGTGACCGGCCCTGATTTTCCAACCGGCGCGCTCATCTTAGGCCGTGAAGGAATTCGCCAGAGCTATTTGACCGGCCGGGGCGCCATCATCGATGCGCGCCAAGCATGAATTTGAGGAGATTCGAGGCGGTCGGCAAGCCATCATCGTCACCGCAGATTCCGTTCCAGCTCAACAAAACCAAGTTGATCGAAATCATCGCCGAATTGGTCACCAGCAAGCGCATCACGGGTATCGCTGACTTGCGCGACGAGAGCGACCGCAAAGGCATGCGCCTCGTCATCGAACTCAAGCGCGAAGGACAACCGCAGCTCGTCCTCAACCAACTGTACAAACACTCGCCGCTGCAGTCGTCGTTCGGCGTCAACAACGTGGCACTCGTCGATGGCCAGCCGCGCACGCTCAGTCTCCGCCAAATGCTGGATGCCTACATCGAGCATCGCAAAGTGGTGGTCGTGCGGCGCACGCAGTACGAGCTGCGCAAAGCCAAAGAGCGCGCGCACATTCTCGAAGGCTACCGCATCGCGCTCGACCACATCGATGCGATCATCAAGCTCATTCGCGGGTCAGAAACGACCGAAGAAGCCCGCGATGGTTTGATAAAAAAGTTCAAACTCACGGAGATCCAGGCCAACGCCATCCTCGATCTGCGCCTCCAGCGCCTCGTCGCACTCGAACGCCAAAAGATCGAAGACGAATATGTTGCCCTGCTCAAAACGATAGCCGGGCTTGAAGAACTGTTGCGCAGCGAGCGCCGCATCTACGCAGTAGTCAAAGACGAAGTTGTTGCGCTCAAGAAGAAGTACGGCGACAAGCGACGCACGCAAATCGTCGAGGCGGAAGGCGAGTTTGAGATCGAGGATCTCATCGCCGATACCGAAGTGGTCGTGACGGTCACCGCGGGTGGCTACATCAAGCGGGTCAACGCGGATACGTTCCGCGCGCAAAATCGCGGCGGCCGCGGCGTCATGGGGCTGGCCTTGAAGAAGGAAGACGTCGTGCGGCACATCTTCTCGGCCACGACGCACCAGCACGTTTTGTTCTTCACCAATCGCGGCCGCGTGTTGCGCTTGCGCGCACACGAAATTCCAGATGCCTCCCGACAAGCGCGCGGCACTGCCCTCGTCAACTTGCTGACGCTGCCTCCGGGAGAAAATGTTACGACCGTATTGCCGATACGCAAGCTGGGTACCGAAGACTTCCTCGTCATGGTGACCAAGCGCGGCTATATCAAGAAAACCGCTCTGACCGAGTTCGGTAACGTACGCCGCTCAGGACTTATCGCCATTAGCCTCATGCCCAATGACGAGCTCTTGAGTACCGTCCTCACGGACGGGAAGGCCGAACTCTTGCTCGCGACCAGCGCCGGCTTCGCCATCCGGTTCGACGAGAAGACGGTGCGCCCCATGGGCCGTGCCAGCCGCGGCGTCCGCGCGGTCCGGCTCGGCCAGCGGGATGTCGTTCAGGCGCTCGACATCGTCGGCAAGGACCGCCGCGAAGTTTTGGTGATCACGAGCAAAGGATACGGGAAGCGGACCGTCATCGATCTCTATCGGAAAACAAACCGCGGCGGCAAAGGAATCAAAGCATTCAACCGAACGGCCAAGAACGGGGAGATTGTCGATCAGTTCCTCGTCAAGCCGGACGACGAGATCATGCTCATCTCGGCGCACGGCATCGTCATTCGGATGAAGGTTTTCCAGATCCGCGAAACTGGTCGCTCGGCCCAGGGAGTCCGCGTGATGAAACTGGACGAAGGAGATTCCGTCATCGCGGCCGCGAATATCGGTCAACGGGCTGAAGAAGCCGAACGCCTCTAAAATTATAGGGGGCGATTGGATCGCCCCCACTAAGGAGAAAAACCACAGTGAGTGACATGCTGCAAATAGACCAAAATAATTTCCAAACGGAAGTGCTTCAAGCCGCCGCACCAGTGCTCGTGGATTTTTGGGCGCCATGGTGCGGGCCGTGCCGCATGGTTGCTCCAATTGTGGATAAAGTTGCCCAAACGTATGCCGGACGGCTCAAAGTCGTCAAGCTCAACACCGATGACAGCCCGAGCATCGCCGGTAAGTACGAGGTCAGCGGAATCCCCGCGTTGATTCTCTTTAAGTCGGGCGAGCCGGTTGATCGGATTGTGGGCTACGTTCCCGAGAAGCAACTCGCGGCGATGGTGGAGAAACATCTCGCCCCCGTAGCGTAGCAGCTTGTCGCCGCAGCGCGACATCCCTCCGGTTCACCGCTTTACGACGGACCCTGCTGTGGCAGCGTACGACGCGTTGATTGGCCGCGCCAATGTCCGATCGCACATTCAGGCAATCCTCGAAGCCAGCGCGCACATCGGCCACCAGCGGCGATCGCATACCCACGTTCGAAACGCTGCGCAGCACGATGCTCGCGCAGCTTGCCGCAAGCCAGCTCAGCGATCTCGTTTCGGTTATCAACGGCACGGGCGTCATGCTGCACACGAACTTTGGCCGAGCACCGCTCGCTGCTTCGGCGCTTGCAAACGCGAGCGAGCTCGGCGCCGGCTACACGAATCTCGAATACGATCTCGAGCAAGGCAAGCGAGGCAGCCGCTACGAGCGAGTCGGCATGCAGCTGCGCGAGCTCTCCGGTGCGCAGGCCGCGCTGGTCGTCAACAACTGCGCAGCCGCCATCTTGCTCGTGCTCGACACCTTCGCGCACGACCGTGAGGTCGTCGTCAGCCGAGGGCAACTCATCGAAATCGGTGGCGGCTTCCGCTTGCCTGACGTGCTGCGCAAGAGCGGTGCCAAGCTCGTGGAGGTTGGTTCGACCAACAAGACCTATCCTCACGACTACCGCAATGGATGGTCGGCAGCAACGGCTATGTTCATGCGCTCCCATCCGAGCAACTATCGCATTGAGGGATTCACTGCGGACGTCGATTCAAAAACCGTTGCGGCGCTTGCCAAAGAAATGGGCGTCATTTCATTTGAAGACCTAGGTTCTGGGGCGTTCGTCAACTTCGAAGATTTCGGGCTTCCACACGAGCCAACCGTCGCCGAAGAAATCGCCGCCGGCTTCGATTTGGTTGCGGTTTCTGGCGACAAACTCTTGGGTGGCCCTCAGTGCGGCATCATCTGCGGCAAGGCGGAGCTGATCGAGTTCATCAAGCGCAACCCGTTGCTTCGGGCGCTTCGGGTTGACAAGCAGACGCTCGCAGCGCTTTCTGCGACCTTGCGACTCTACTTGGAACCCAACAGACTGCATGAGATTCCGCTCTTTGCGATGCTGAGGACGTCAACGACCGAACTGCGCGAGCGCGCCGCCGCTATTTGCGATGCAACGCGCGCCATGAGGAGCGGACAGAGAGCTTCGCCGCTGCATGAGGCTGCGGTGCATCTCGAGCCGCGTGATACCGAGGCAACAACCGGCGGGGGGACGTTGCCGCTCGCTCGCATTCCTTCGGCTGGGATTGCGGTAAGCGCCGACGCCCACAAGCCCGACCAGATCGCCGAGCGCTTGCGAAGACATGTGCCGCCAGTCGTCGGACGGATAGAAGAAACGGCTGTGGTCATCGATCTGCGCACGGTATTACCAAGGGAAGACCGCACGCTCGCCCATGCTTTGGGAAGTCTCTTTTCCGGATGAAACAGAGACCCGCTTTTTGCAGTAGAGCTCCCATGAAGTCTTTTCCTTGGTTGCTTGTCGCAATGGCTCTCGTGTCGGGTTGCAGTTCTGCAGATCGCTTCCCGGGCTCCGCGAACGCCGGGGTGCACTTTCAAGCACGGCTCAGCGCCAACCAGGCGGTCTCGCTCGACATCTCTCCAAAGTTGGGGGCGGACATTTCCGTCGTGGGCTCGAGCGACCCAGGGGTGCAACTCGACGCGATCCCATTGAATGACTATTCGGGCGTCAAGCTAACACCAGCGGCCAATCCAGATTGGCTACGGCTTCGAGTCGACCCCTCGGAGTCTGGCCAACGCTCCTTCAACTGGCTGTTTAGCCATCACGCCGAAGCAAAAATTACCCTGCATGTACCGAACCATGCCACCGTGGCCATCAGCGGCGAGAACGGTCCGGTGCGTGTTGATGGCGTGAGTGGACCTCTCAGTGTCAAGATTGTTAACGGCGCGATCGAGGTGAACGGCGCAGGCACCATGCTCTCGCTTCATTTGGTCAATGGACCGATTGACGCGAGTGTCACCGACCTCTCGCGCGTGCCAAATATCAGCATCGCGGGTACGAATGGTTCTATCGACCTCACAGTGCCCAGGGGGTTCAAGGCCAGAGTGAGCGCGCACACCTTGCTAGGCCCGCTTGACCAACAGGTAAACGATACCGCAGCACCTGGCATCGTCGATGTACGACTTGTCGCAGGTCCCGTTACGATAGAAGAGCGCTGACCGCTCCCCCGGAAGAGGCTGTGCGTCGGAGCACGCCTTTTTTCTTATGCACATTATCGGAACCGCTGGTCACGTCGATCATGGGAAGAGTTCGCTTGTCATTGCGCTGACCGGGCACAATCCGGACCGGCTCATCGAAGAACAAGCGAGAGGCATGACGCTCGACCTTGGCTTTGCCCCGTTACGATTTCCCGATGGCGTAGAAGCCGGCATCATCGACGTCCCTGGCCACGAGCGCTTCCTCCATAACATGCTCGCGGGAGCGCTCGGCATGGAACTGCTGCTGTTGGTCGTCGCCGCATCGGATGGACCCAAGCGGCAGACCTTCGAACATCTGCAGATTGTGAATTTTCTCAATGTTTCGCGAGCGATCATCGTTCTGACCAAGATCGATCTTGTGAGCGCGCAGGACCGCTCGGGTGCCGCAGAACTCGCGCGCGCCGCCTGTGAGGGCACGGTCGCAAGCGACGCGCCAGTCATCGCAGTCTCCAGCACAACGGGCGAAGGTATTGCCGAGTTGAAGGCGGCCATTCATGAAGCGCTCGCCGCGCTGCCGCAGCGACGAAATAAAGCGCCTGCTTTTCTGCCAGTCGATCGAGTCTTTGCCTTACCCGGTCACGGCACGATCGTGACGGGAACGCTCGTGCAAGGCACGCTGTCGGTGGGGGACACGCTGGCATTACAACCCTCGGGACTTGTCGCGCGCGTGAAGAGCCTACAGATTTTCGGCGCAAAAGTTCAAACGGCCACGGGTGGTTCGCGAGTGGCGGTCAACATTCCAAGCGTCGACGTCGATCAAATAGCTCGAGGGGAAACGCTGGTCGCGGCTCGCGAGTTTGTGCCGACTCGCGAACTCAACGTTGAATTTTCTGCCGTCCCCTCAGCTCTTCCCATATTGCGTAAACGGATGCCCGTTCGCGCACACATCGGCTCAGCCGAGATCCTCGGTCAGCTCCGCTTCGACGAAGCCGTGCCCGAAAGCACGAATCCAGCGCGAGCCAGAATCACGCTCTGGCATCCTGCCGTTTTCTATCCAGGCATGCGCCTCATCGTGCGCGCAATGAGTCCGAAAGATTTGCTCGGCGGGGCAACGGCACTCGCCGCTGGCTCGCCAACATTGGCTGCAAAGGCAAAAGCCGAGATTGGCTTTGAAGGCGCGCCCGAATCGGCAGCGGAGCTCGCGCAGACGCTCGAGGGGTCCGGGCTCGTGCCTCTCAATGCTGCTCAGCTTGCGGCGCGAGCCAATGTGACGATTTCCATTGCTGAGAAAGCCATCGCGTGGCTCAGAGAACACGGGCGTATCATCGCGCTGTCCAGACCTTTGGAATTTGTTTCGCGTTTGACCGCCGACGCAGCGCTCGAGAGGACTCAATCGTTTTTGAGGAAGCGTCATGATGAGGCGCCATGGCGTGTGGGCGCAAGCACGGCCGACATCGCGAAGGCAATTTCCGTTCCTGAGGAGCTCGCGTCGCGATTGCTCAACATCTGGCAAGAAGATGGTCGCGTTGCGTCTCGCGCTCGCTCGTGGCATCTTCCTGATTTTTCTCCCTCGTTGAGTAAAGAGCAAAAAGTTTTCTTTGACACCATGCTGACGATCTCGCCGGACACGCCGTACCTGCCATATTCTTTCGACGCGCTTTTGGCTGCTGCGGCGAAGCACTCCAAGGTGATGGCAGAGGCCTTGGAATCGCTGTTCGCAGTCGGGTCGCTCGTACGCGTCGGCGATGACGTCTATCGGCGTTCTCAAATCGAGAACGTTCAGCAGGCGATCCGCAAGCTCATGAGTGGCCAAGGCCAAGCCACGATGGCGCAACTGCGCGACGTCCTCGGCACATCGCGCAAGCATGCTTTGCCGCTGATGGAGCATTTCGACAGCGTGGGCTTCACGATCCGCGACGGAGATGTGCGTCGCCTTCGCCACCAAAGAACGTAGCGGGCCTTCGCCACCAAACGCGAGGCATGTAGGGGGCGATTGGTAAATCGCCCCTCGCAGATGAGCGCTTTGATTTTTGTTTGGCACTGGTTATTCGCGTCATTTGCAATGTTCTGGCAAGTGCTTTGGTCGCTTCTCCTCGGCTTCATATTCTCCGCAATGATTCAGGCGTACGTGCCAAAAGGCGGCTTGAGCAAAATGTTGGGGCACGCCGGATTTCGGGAACTCGCGCTTGCAACCGGCTTGGGAGCGGCGAGCTCGTCTTGCAGCTACGCCGCTGCCGCGACGGCCAAATCGATGTTCAAACGCGGCGCGGATTTCACGGTCGCGATGGTGTTCATGTTTGCATCGACCAATCTCGTGATCGAACTCGGCTTAGTTCTCTGGCAATTGATGGGCTGGCCGTTCGTCGTGGCGGAGTGGGCCGGTGGCTTCGTGCTCATCGCCACCTTCGTTTTTTTCTCGAAGCTCTTGCTGCCACCTCGCTTAGTTGGAGAGGGCCGGACGCACGTCGAAGAAGAGGATACCTCTGCGCACCACCATGGCGAGATGCTCGCTCCAGGCCGGACGCTCCTCGATAAGTTGCGCTCGTCGACCGGCTGGACGTACGTGGCGCATTATTTTGCCATGGACTGGTCGATGCTGCAGATTGACTTGCTGCTTGGCTTCGTCATCGCCGGCTTCTTGGCCATTGCGATACCTGCGAGCCTCTGGCAGCACTTGTACGTGACGTCGGCGCCGGCTCCAGTGCGCGCAGTCGAGAACGCCCTTGTGGGACCCATCATTGCGGTTGTTAGCTTTGTGTGTTCGATTGGCAACGTTCCGCTCGCGGCGGTGCTTTGGAACGCGGGCAGCACGTTCGGCGGGGTCATCGCGTTCTTGTACGCCGATCTCATCGTCTTACCGCTCATCGACGCCTATCGCAAATATTATGGTTGGGCCCTGGCTCTCCGCATGGCTGGCGTCTTTTACATCTCGATGGTCGTTGCCGGACTGATCGTAGAACTTGTCTTCGCGGCGCTTCACGTCACGCCGCGTCCTCACGGCGCATTTCTAATGCGCATCGAGATGATTCGGCTCAACTACACCTTCGTGCTCAACCTGCTCTTCGGTGCTGCCGCACTAGTACTCGTATGGTGGGGGCGCCGCTCGCCAATGCATCATGCAATGTAGCCGCATCTAACTCGCATGGGCATCATCTTAGGCTTGTTGGCCGGTATCACGTACGGAGCGGCCGACTTCATCGGCGGCCTTGCAACCCGTCGCTCAACGGTTTTTTCCGTTGTCGTCGTCTCGCAACTGACGGGCCTGGTCCTGCTCGTGGGGCTGCTCCCAATACTCCCTGCATCGCATCCGCAGCGCGACGACATTGTGTGGGGATTGCTCTCGCGGGGCCGCGGGGGCGCTCGGCATTTCGCTGCTGTATCGCGGTCTTGCAATCGGGCGCATGAGTCTGGTTTCTCCGATTACCGCAGTCATCGCAGCCATCATCCCGTTTGTAACGGGCCTCTTGCTGCGCGAAAGGCCTTCGTCATTCGCGATCGTCGGCGTTGGCATCGCGCTGCTCGCGGTTGTGTTGGTTTCGTCCACCGAAATGCCTGGAGAGCCGGCGTCAAATGCAGCACCGGGGCTTGTCGGGTCTCCGTTGGTCTCAAAGAATCCCAGCGCCATCCGTAACTGGCTCCTCCAGCCCGGGCTTTTTGAGGCAGTGTTTTCGGGGATCGGCATAGGATTGTTTTATGTCTTTCTCGCGCACACGCACGCGCAGGCCGGCCTGTGGCCGCTGGCCGGCGCGCGCCTCTCGTCCGCGAGCATTCTCACAGCCATCGCGCTCATGGCTCGTCGATCTGTCTTGCCAAATCCGGGTGGTTGGGGGCCAATCGCGATTGCAGGCGTCCTCGATATGTTTGCCAATGCTTGCTACCTGCTCGCTACCCGCCACGGTTTGCTTGCCATCGTTGCAGTTCTGGCTTCGCTGTATCCGGCGAGTACGGTACTCTTGGCCCGTATGGTGCTGCATGAAAAACTGAGCGCACTGCAGTTGGTCGGAGTGGCGTGCGCCCTTGTCGCGATTGCGCTGATCGCAGTAGGCTCGTGAGGGACCACATGCAGGACAGCGACCGAACTCGCACCATCAGTTGGGAAGATCCGAGCATTGTGGTCGACGCGGCCAAGACCAAAAGCGGCCTCGAGCGACTCCAGGCGATCATGCGAGGCGAGGTCCCACCGGCGCCCATGGCCGTCCTCGTCGGCATTTCGCTTACCAGCGTCGAACCCGGCGTTGTTGTCTTCGAAGGCCAGCCCGCCGAGTATCACTACAATCTTGGCGGCGTTGCCCACGGCGGATTTGCCTGCACGCTCCTCGACTCGGCCCTCGGCTGTACGGTGACCTCAATGTTGCCGGCTGGCCGAAGCTGCGCGACGACCGACCTGCACGTGCGCTTCATTCGGCCCATCACCTTGCGCAGCGGACGGGTGCGTTGCGAGGCGCGCATTTTACACGTCGGCAAAACCATCGCCACCGCAGAGGCGAACCTCACGGACGCAGCTGGAAAATTGTGCGCGCACGCGACGGCCGCGTGCGCGATTCTGCAAGAAGGGTGACCCGTCGCGAATAAATTCGCGACACTACATTACGATGATCGTTAGACGGGCGCTGGGGTTGCGACTTCTTTCACGATAGGCACGTCGATGAGATTGCCATATTCCGTCCACGATCCGTCGTAGTTGCGAACGCTGTCGAAGCCCAGCAGATACTTGAGCGCAAACCACGTGTGCGACGAGCGCTCGCCGATCCGGCAGTATGCGATAATATCTTTCTTGGTGTCGACTCCCTTGCTGCCGTACAGGTCCGCCAGCTCATCCGCATTCTTGAACGTTCCATCGTCGCGCACCGCCTGCGCCCACGGTACGTTCACAGCGCCCGGAATGTGCCCAGCTCGCTGCGCCGTTTCCGTCATCCCCGGCGGCGCAATAATCTCCCCGTTGAATTCCGGCGCCGAACGAACGTCCACCAAATGGTACGACTTGTCGGCAACCGCTTCCAGCACCAAATCGCGCTTGGCCCGCAACTCTGGATTGACTTCGGTGACGCGATACTGCGTCCGCGGATACGTGGGCACGTCCTTGGTCAACGGTCGGTTCTCGGCAAGCCATTTCTTGCGGCCGCCATCGATGAGCAGCACCTTTTCGTGTCCGTAATATTTGAGGATCCAAAACGCAAAGGCGGCGAACCAATTGTTGTTGTCGCCATAGAGCACGACGGTCGTATTGTTCGCGACACCGCTCGCAGAGAGCAGCTCTTCGATTTCTTCGGTCGTCGGAATGTCGCGCCGAATCGGATCGTTGAGCTGCGTTTGCCAGTTGAAGCCAATGGCGCCCGGCATATGTCCTTGGTCGTAGGCGGTGGTGTCCACGTCTACTTCAATGAAGCGCAAATTCGGATCGCTCATATGTTGCTGTGCCCAATCCGTGGTCACTAGCACTTCGGGGTGGGCGTAGTCTCGAGCCATAGTTGTGTGACTCCTTCGGTCGTACGATAGGGGCCTCAACTGTTCGTTGCCTCCCCGCCCTCTCCTCGGACGGTAACCTAGAGGTAAGCGCCGAGAAACCCTTAATTTTTGAGGACACCTCATGTTTTTTCAACAAGTCTATGACGAAGGGCTCGCGCAGGCTTCGTACGTGATTGGGTGCGAGTCGACCGGCGAGGCACTGGTCGTAGACCCGCGCCGCGATGTCGATGTGTATACCGCGCTCGCGACCCGTCACGACCTGCACATCGTGGGAGTCGCGGAAACGCACATTCACGCGGACTACTTATCCGGCGGCCGCGAACTCGCAGCGGCCACCGGCGCAACCCTCTATCTCTCGGGGCTAGGCGAAGAAGGTGAGGGGTACGTTGCACGACAGCCCGACGTTCGAGTTAAGCTCGTGCGCAATGGCGATGAGATTCGCGTCGGTCACGTTCGCGTCCGCGTGCGTCACACGCCGGGGCATACTCCAGAGCACATCTGTTTTGAAATATTCGATGGACCTGACAAGACCGCGCCGATGATGGTGCTCAGCGGTGACTTCATGTTTGTCGGAGATCTCGGCCGACCCGACTTGCTCGAACAGTCGTTGGGTAAAACCGGGAGTGCGCAAGCCAGCGCGCGCACCTTGTTCGAGAGCTTACGCTCAATGTTGAAGGACTTGCCGGATTTCGTGGCGATCTGGCCGGCACACGGCGCGGGATCTGCATGCGGCAAAGCCTTGGGCGCGGTGCCCAGTACGACGCTCGGTTACGAGCGTCGTTTTTCTTGGTGGAGTCAGTTGCTCGAACGATGGCGATGAGGCTGGGTTCGTCAACGCGCTGCTCCAAGGTCAGCCAGATGCCGCCACGTATTTCGCGCGCATGAAGCATGACAATCGCGGCTTCACCCCATTGCTGCATTCTCTGCCACAACCGCCGCTGCTCGACGCTGCCGCGCTGCGTGCGGCGCTCGACGCGGGCGCTGTGCTTGTCGATACCCGCCCGCGTGATCAATTCTGCGCGCTCCACATCAAGGGGGCGCTCTCGGTGCCGGATCGATCCCCGTTCTCTAGCCGCAGCGCTTGGTTTCTCTCGCCCGACCAACCGATCGTGCTGCTGGCAGACGCAGAAAGAATTCAGTCACTTGTGCGCAGGCTCGTGCGCGTCGGTTTGGATCGCGTGATCGGATACGTCAAAGATGTACAATCCTCGGGGCTGCCAACCGCCTCTTTACCGCAGGTGAATACGGAGGAGGCCAAGCGACGCTGGTCTGCTCGCGAAGCGGTGCTCATTGATGTGCGCCAACGGGCTGAGTTCGCCGATGCCCACATCCCAAACACAACGCACGTCAGCGCAGGTGCGCTCGCCGCAAGCCTTGCCGTCATTCCGCGCAATCAGCCAATCCTCGTGTTCTGTGCCGGCGGCGACCGCTCGGTGGCCGCGGCCAGCGTTCTGTGTGCCTCGGGCTTCGAAAATGTCGCCAACATGCGCGGTGGCTTCGACGAATGGAAGTCACGCGGCTTTCCCGCCGAATCTGGGGTCTAACGCACCGCACTTTCGTTGCGGGATTCGTTCTAGCAGGGTAGGTTCAGTCGAACCCGAGTCGAACAGGCTAGCTTCGCTTTCAACAACCTTTGTAAGGAGGTTTGCAATGGCATCTAGGAAGCAGTTTTTGGCGACAACTGCGCTCGGTGTTTCTGCGGCAGCTCTTTCCCAGGCGCGCATCGCCGCCGCGGCGCCAGCCGGCCGCACGCCGGTTCACTTTCACGTCGTCAAGCCTGGCGAATTCGACAACGCGGCAATGACGAAAATCTTGAATCAAAACAATGACAACAAACAGGTCTTTCAATCTGTCGAGTTGCTCACCATCGCTCCGGGCGTTGCGAGCCTCTACATCCACATGCAGAACGCGATGAATGCTTATCAGTTTTCTTACGGCTTAGGTGCAGGTAGCCTGGCGACGCTTGCTGTGCTCATTGGTCCATCGATCGTGCTGGGACTCAACGATGCAATGTGGCGCAAGTATCACATCGGCGCTGCGTTCAAACTCGACTCGACGAACACGTACTACCAGGCGGATTCGAATCTCGATCCATCCGCCAGCCCCGACGATCCCAATGGACTCTATCAGGACTGGAGCGCTCAAGCGTGCCTCAAACGCGGTGCCTCATTCATGATGTGTCACAACGCCACGACAGCTGTCGCCGGAGTACTTGCGCAGGCGGCGAACGTTGATCCGGCCACCGCGCTCTCGGACTTCGTACACAATACGCTCCCCGGGTTTCTCATGGTGCCCGCGGGGGTTGCAGCGGTGCAAGCAGCGCAGTCGAATGGTTGGAAACTGTTTCCGATCATCTAAATGACGTCGCTCGTTTTGCTTTTGCTCTACGGGCTGATTGTTGGCATCTCATTAGGACTTACAGGTGGAGGGGGATCGATTCTCACGGTCCCTCTCCTCGTGTATCTCGTCGGCCAACCCGTGCACGTTGCCATTCCAACCTCGCTCGTGGTCGTGGGTGCAACCGCATTCTCCGGGTACGCTCGCCGGATATCACAAGCAAACTCCTTCGACGGACTCATGGTCGGCCTCGCGGGCATTTTTGGCGCCGTGCCGGGACGGATCATCGCACAATCTTTTTCTGGTCGCACGCTGCTGCTGCTGTTTGCCCTGATCATGCTCGTGGCTGCGGTCTTGATGTTTCGCTCCAAGACGTACGCGTCGCAGACCGGGGTGAGACCGCATTGGGCTTTGGTCGTCGCCGTGGGCGTTGCGATAGGGTTTCTGACAGGGTTCTTGGGGGTGGGCGGTGGGTTTCTCATCGTTCCGGGTCTCGTGCTGTTACTTGGCACCCCAATGGAGAGGGCGATACCAACCTCGTTGCTCGTCATCGCCATCAACTGCGCCTCGAGCCTGCTCGGCCCACTCATGCTCGGACAGGGCGCGGCAGCGATCGGAGCCATTGATTGGCGCGTCGCACTGCTGTTTGTGGTAGGCGGAGTCGCCGGCGCGGTGCTGGGGCGAGCGGTGGCCAGTCGTCTCGATCAGCGCGCGCTCAAGCGAGTGTTTGCGGTCTTCATGTTTGCTGTTGCGCTCTTTGTGGTTGCCAGTACCACGGGAGTGATCCCACTGTCCGTAAAATAATGTAGTGTCGCGAATTTATTCGCGACTTTCTCAAGCGAGGCAAGCATGGGCGACAGAGGCGGATTGCTTCACCCGGAAATCGACGATTACGACCCCAAACAGACGCAAGCCGAAGTGAACGCCGGAGCGCTTCTCGTGGATGTGCGAGAACCACACGAGTGGAATCTTGGTCACCTACCCGGTGCGCAGCATATTCCAATGGGGCAGATCCCAAGCAGACTCGCGGAGCTTCCGCGCAACCGAAAAATCATCTTTACCTGCCGGTCTGGCAATCGCAGCGGTCACATCAAAGACCTGCTCATCGACGAATTCGGCTATAGCGACGTGCACAACCAACTCGGCGGCATAATCGCCTGGCAACTGGAAGGGCTGCCCACCGTCAAATGATTCGCGCGGCCTCGCTTCTTTCGCTCGCGGCCGGGTGTGCAATCGTCGTTGCCTGCGCGGGCCAGATGCGCTCGCAAACTCAGGCGCCGGCGGCGCAGGGCGTGTCCGATCCAGCATCAGTTGCGGCGAACGCCACGTTTCCGCCTGGACCGCAGGGCCAGCTCATCGCGTACGGTCACGACCTCATCGCGCAAACCCCCAAGTATGCGGGCGCGAATATTACAGCACGCATGTCGTGCGCCGCGTGCCATCCAAATGCAGGTCGAACGCCTCACGAGGGATCGTTCCTTGGCACATACGCTCTGTTTCCCCAGTGGAACAAGCGTTCTAAACGGTTCATTGCCTTGCAAGACCGGATTGCCGAATGTTTCCTCTACAGCATGAATGGCAAACCCCCAGCATATTACAGCAAAGAGATGGTCGCGATCACCGCCTACATTGCGTTTCTTTCACGCGGTGCGAAAGTTGGCGAAGGTTTTGCAAACCAAGGCGCGGTGAAGCTGAGTGCTGGCCCTCCCAACGTCACCAACGGGGCACGGATCTATGCCGCGCGGTGCGTGTCGTGTCACGGCGCCACTGGAAACGGTGCGATGGATGGAGATCCTCCGTTATGGGGATCGGCCTCGTTCAACGACAAAGCTGGTATGAGCCGGATGGATCGAATTGCCCCGTTTGTGCGGACAGCCATGCCCTTCAACGCTCCCGGTACGCTCTCCGACCAAGAAGCAACCGACGTTGCCGCATTCATCTTGAAGCAGCCTCGACCGCATTTTGACAAGTCGAAGCTCGTGCAGTTTCCGTTAGAGAAAGCTTCCTATTTCTAAGGAGCCTACCCGTGAGCAAGCGTGGGAACTCGTTTGCCAGCACGTGACCAACCCGGCGCTGCGCCGCCACATGTTGGCCGTTGAAACGGCCATGCGGGCGTACGCGCGTAAGCTTGGGGCGGATGAGGAGCGTTTCGGCATTGTCGGGCTGTTGCACGACTTCGATTGGGAAATTCACCCAAGCGCGCAGGAGCATCCTGAACTTGGCTGCCGCATGCTCGAAGATCTCGGGTACCCTGCCGACATCGTAAAAGCCATTCGCGGTCATGCGACCTACCTCGGCGTGCCCCGGGATAGCGATATAGCGCGAGCCCTGTATGCCTGCGACGAGTTGAGCGGCTTTCTCACGGCGGTGGCCTACATTCACCCGTCAAAGACGATTCGTGAAGTGACCGTGCAGTCAGTGAAGAAGAAACTGAAAGACAAACGGTTTGCCGCCAACGTTAATCGCCAGGAAGTTTATGAGGCAGCAGAGGAGTTTGGGGTACCGCTGGACGAGCATATCGAGTTCCTCATCACAGCTTTCACCGAGAACTCCGCGGCTCTCAACCTCTGATAATGTAGCAGCTGACCTTCAGGTCCGCTTTGGAGCGCGAATTCATTCGCGCGTTGGAGAATCAAAATGGAACAAGCAACATTTGGAGCTGGATGTTTTTGGGGCGTGGAGTCTGCCTTCCGCCAAATCCCTGGCGTGATCGACACTAAGGTCGGCTACGAGGGCGGGACGCTGCCAAACCCAAGTTACAAAGACGTGTGCTCGAACAAGACCGGTCATGCCGAGGTCGTACAGATAACGTTCGACCCAACGCGCGTGTCCTACGAGGCGCTGCTCGCTGCGTTTTTCGACCTGCACGATCCCACGCAACTCAATCGCCAAGGCCCGGACTTCGGCACGCAGTATCGTTCGGTGATTTTCTACCACTCGCCCGCGCAGCAGGCAACTGCGCAGAAGGCGATCGCCGAGCTGTCGGCTTCACGCCGTTACAAAAAGCCGGTCGTCACGCAAATCGTGCCGGCAACGACGTTCAACGTCGCCGAAGACTACCATCAGCGATATTTCGAAAAAATGGGAATCGCGCCGACCTGCCATACGTAGGTTGCCTATGATGAAAGCTCTCGATTCGTGAGCGACACGCCTCAGGCCCGGCATATCTCCTTCGCGCAGGCAGGCGACCTCTCGTTGCTGCGGCTGAAGCATGGCACGATGGCGATCGAGTACTATGCGCCACGAGATGTCGACCACCAAACACCCCACACAAGAGATGAGATCTACATCATCATGCACGGGTATGGATGGTTCCGTCATGGCGCTGAACGCGTCGCCTTCGCCGAGGGTGATGCGCTCTTCGTCCCCGCGGGCTTGGATCACAAATTTGAGGAATTCAGCAAAGACTTCGCGACCTGGGTGATCTTTTACGGAGCTGAAGGCGGCGAACAAACGCGGCTCTGATATCCCAGCGCCTATTTGATTGGTTGCGGTGTGTCCACGTAGTCTTCGTACACAAGTCCTTCGGCAATTTCCATCGACTCACCCAAAAGATGGTGCCCGAGCGCCGCGTCCTCGCAGGTCTGATTCGAACTCTTTAGGTTTGCCAGGACGTCACTGACTTGCAAGTGAGTATCGAACGCATACCACGAGGCGCACGCGATCTCGCCAGCAGGAATGCCGAGATGGGTTGCTTGCGCGTAGCTTGGCGCTTGCTGGCCGGGGAAGCGCGCCTCGAGCGCGTGGGCAAAGGCGGAGTACCGCTCCGGCGAGGATTCAACGTCGAGGAGCGTGGTTTCCACCGAGAGGCCGATGGTCTGGGCCGCGTACATTTCGTCAGATGCCTGCTGCGCTTTGGCGAGCGCAGCATCCCAGGCGGCCAGCACAGGCCCAATATTGGGGGGCCTTGGGGACGCAGTGCCCTGTCCGTGCCCTTGATACTGATCGGGAGCGGTCGGAGTCATCACGTTGGACATAATCTGCGTTGCGATAAGCCCTTGCGCAATTGCGGCACGGCTCTGAGCGATGCTATCGAGCAGCTGATCATTGGATTTGTTCAAACCGGCGGTCATCGATGGATAGTAGGCAAGCAGCGCCTGGTACTTCGGCGTCAGTGGCGCATCGTCATCAAACGGCCCGGCCATCTCGCGTAATGCGTCCTGATTCGGACCAATCAACCCGGGCGCGGTCGATACCACATCGCTTACTGCGTCCGCAGTTCCTGATACGTCGGCGTCGAGGTGTGCCAACAGTGCTGCCATAGCGCGTCCGCTCGCTCCGCCGGCGCCACCGGGCTGGGGACCTTGGGACGATCCTTGAGGCTCCGCCTGTATGGCAGTCGACACTCTCGTGATTTGCTGTTCTAAATTGTCGAGCTCCCCTGCTCCAATGCGCGCATCGGTTTTTGCTTGCGCCAGCGCAGTCTGCGCGTTGCTCTGGGCCACCTTCAGCGCGGCGCTCGCCTGCTTGCGCCGCGGGTCGTCCGGAAAAATCGACACCAGCATGACGCGGCTATCGGGCGCGGCGAGCGCTCCAGATTCGCGCAGCGCATAATCGAGTTGCGTGACATGCTCCGCCACGAGAGGGCTGCTTGCATCTTTGAGCTTTCGCAGTTTCGCCTGCGCGTAGCTGTAGCGGCCTTCTTGCTGATCGTGGATCGCCTGTGCCGTGAGCGCGGTATCCGTTGGGCGATCGAGCTCTGGATACCCAAGCAAATGCGCCACGCGATCTTGGGGCACGGGGTGATCGATAAACGCCTTGTCCGCTTTGCTCTCAGGACCGGAGTCCATTGCGCCGAGTTTCGCCATGACGTCGACCGCTGCTTCCGGATCGAAGCCAGTCTGGGCTGCAAGGCGCATACCGTAGTGGTCAGCTTGCAACTCGTCGAGGCGCGAGAATTTTTGCGTGGCCATTTCGCCGCCAATATCACCTAAAACGCCCGCAACCGGCGACACGATCGAGACAAGTGCGGTGAGAATGCCGATGATCGTGCCCTGGTTCGACGACTTGACGACATGTCGTAGCTCGACGTGACCCATCTCGTGACCCATGGTGGCCGCGAGATCGTCATCGGAAGAGACGAAGTTCAACAAGCCCATGTCGACGTGGATAAACCCACCCTTCATGGCGAACGCATTAATGTCGGGGGTGGCCAAGATCGTGAACGTGAAGTTGATGTCGCGCCGCTGGCGGTGCTGCGCCAACTGGCCTCCGATCGAATTCACCCACGCCACGAGGAATGGATCCGTAATCTTGATGCTATGGGCGTCGACTTCGGCGCTCTCTGCTTTGCCCTGCGCAATTTCTTGCGCCGTCGACAAAGCGAGTGCGGGTACTGCACAGGTTTGACCCAGCGCGCCGATGGCGATGAGGGCGGTAAGGTATCGAGCTAGATGGCGAAGCACGGGGACTCTTCCGATTGCGCCATTGCGACAGCCAGCACCTGCACTTTAGTTAATTCTAAAATGCCAATCTGTGACTGGCCTGAGAAAAATGGCCGAGTGAGAACCAGGAATTATTGCGAGACGATGAGCGTCGAGGTGCTCGTGCGCCCGAATTCCTCTGGTGCATATTGCAAATGGACGTCGGCGCCTGGCCATAGATAAGTTCCGGGTGTTACCGAACGCACCAAATAATGCAAGGTGTAGACGCCTGCCTCCAGCCGCGAGGCATACGCGACCACGCGATCTTTGTAAATTGTTTGGTAATCGATTTCCCACGAGTCTCCCATCGCTTCGAAATACGGCGTCGACGTCTTGAAGGTCGTGTCAACCGCTTCCAGCCCTGCGGGCAATTCGTCGGTAATGACCGCATGGTCGACGGGGTGATCGGTGATGATTTCAAGGCCCACGTCGTAGATCTCGCCGGGCGCGAGCGTCAGCGGATCGTTCGGCGCATTGAGGCCCATTTTTGCAAGCACGGTGTCCTTGGTTGCCGGACGAATTTCGCGAGTAATGCGCAAGCCGGCAAGCTGACCTGGTTGATTGCCTTTCAAACGATAACTATACGAGACAAAGTAGTGCAGCTGCCCTTTCCCGGATTTGGCCAAAACCAAATCGTTGGAGCCCGCCGGCACGTCAGCCATCGGCACGGTGCGCTGATCGGTTGTGATCTTGTAGCCCGTGAAGGACACGGATTGCAAGGTCTTGCCGCCAAGGGTCGACATCGCGTTAAAATTCGGGGGCTCCTGCATGAGCGCCCCATAATCAATGAGCGCCGAAAGCGCTTCCGCCGTGTCGTACGAATCCTGCCACGTGCCATTGCGACGCAGCGCGAGCAAACTGGTCAGCAACTTGTCGAGCAACGCGGGATCGCTCTTGCGCGCAACATACAAGCGCAACGCTTGCGCTCGCATCACCGCCGGCGACCCCAGCCAACCCCACTCTTCTGGATAGTTGATCGTCGCAAAGCGGCCGGTCATATAGATCGTCTCTTGGAGTTTGTCGGCCATCGCTGCGCCCTGCGGCTGCCAGGCCGGGAAGCGGAGCAGGTAGCGCGCGAGTTCCACTTGACCGAGCATGTCAAACCGCTCGCGGTTGTCGTAAATGTCCGAGAGAAAATCATCTCGGGGTTCGCCGAGATCGCCGAGCGCGAGCAAGATGTCGAGGCGAACGCGACTCATGCACGGTTCGATGCCGGAACACATGTCGGGATCGGCGAGCTTGCGCCGCAGATAGGTCTTGACGCGCGCGATCATCGCCGGATCGACCTTCACTCCAGCCGCCTGTGCCGCGGCGAGGCTCTTGGCTGCATACGGCGTTACGAACACGTCGGATTCCGAAGAGCACGGACACCACCCGAAGCCACCGTCGGCCTTCTGCAGCTTTGCCAATTGCGCCAACGCCGCCGCCGCGCTTGCATTTGCGTTGAACGAACCGAGTGATTGCGCATAGCGCTGGGCGAGCAGTTTGAGATCCGCGCTGACCAGGAGTCGACTTGCCGCGGGCTCGAGGAACGGCAAATCGTTCGCATTGAGCACGCCCATCGCGGGGACCGTAACTTCGGGGATCAACGTGCTCGCTAAGTCAATCTGCAACCCGCCGCTGTCGCTGGCCGCATTGGGATCGACGCGAATGGGAATCGTTGCGCTCGCTTGCGTGACGCCCGACTCGACAACAGACTCCATCACCGAACTCGGCGTTCGAATTTCTAACGGAAACTGGAAGGCGTCCGTAGCGCCACCGATGCCGCTCTTAAAAGTTACCTGCGCCGTGCCAGCTCCGGTTGCGAACATCGTAAAGCGATACGCGGAGGTGCCCGCTTGCGCTGGGGTCGAAAAATTCGTGGAACTCGTCGGGTTGTTCGCAGACTGGAAGACGAGCGGACCAGTCAACGATCCCAAAATGTCGAGCGTGCCTGAACCCGCCGAAACGTTCGTGACGCTGACGCCCGCTTGTATCGAGTCTCCCGGCCGTGCGAACTGCGGCAACAGTGGATTGGTGACGAGCGGCTTTGAGGTCACAAAGGTCGTGTCGGCGTTGCCGAAGCGGAAGTCAGTGCTGTCCGACCCAGCAGCCACTGCCACCGCCATCACCCGCCACGTTGTGAGATCATCCGGCAATCGAAAACTGAACTGGGCGCTGCCGCTTGCATCCGTATGCAGCGCTCCATTGTAGTAAGCGAGCGGCGAAAAGTTTGTGCGCACGCGTGTGCTCGCGGCTCCAGCGAGAAATCCGCCTCCGTAGCCCCAGCCCTTTTGCAGTGGGGAGGCCATCTGCTGGAGCACGACGTTTGGTCGATTGTCCGCAAAGATGGTCGAGATGTACTGCGGTGCGTACACGGTCTGCACGAGATCCGGCGGCCGGTAGCCGGTGAGTTGCAGCACGGTCTCGTTCACGACCATGACCGCAAGCTCTCCTTGGCGTGGCTTACCTTGCGCATCGCGCACAGAAAGCCTGACGGTTTGCTGCGTACCGGGTTCGAGGTTCGCGTGCACCGGCGAGAGCGTCACTTTCAGGTACTTGTTGTCGAGATTGATGGAAAACGGAGCAAACCCGGTGCGGACCAAACTGTCGATACTGCCCGGCGCGAGGCTTCGCAACGGTTTTCCGCGCCGCACCAGCACCGCTTCCACCGCTGCATTGGGCAGCATGCCGCCTGTCACGCGGAACTTCACCTCCGGCGCGCTGCCGCTCACGCTCTGCACGGCGCTGTAGAGAATCTTATTGCGAACGACTGCGAAATAAAGCTGCCCGCTGGGATAGGGTGACTGGATGAGCGCCGTGGCGATGTCGCCTGTGTGGTAGGTTGTTTTGTCGAGCTTTACTTGCAAGACGTTGCGATCGAACGCGCCCCAGTCCACCTCGCCCGGACCGGTTACCCAAACCTGGGTATCGGTGGCTGTCGTGTCATCTTTGGCATCGCCAAAATTCGCCCGAATTCGATACGGGCCGGCGGCGGTCGGCGTGAGCGCCACGCTTTGCGGTGCATCACCTGACGTGGCTTGCGCGGTCGCTACAGTTTTGTATTGCACCGCATTGACGTCCGTTTCGCCGCCCTCAACAACTTGCGTAGCGTTGCCGTACGTCATCTGCTGCAGTTCGAACTTGACATCGCGTCCTCGGTGCACCGATCCGGTCGCATCGCAAACAACAAACTTCACCGCGATCGGTTTGCTCGCCGTCCCAACCCAGTCACTCTGCACGCCGATCAACGCATCACCCGGCAGCACGGTGAACGTCTTGGAATTTGCTACCGAGAGATTCGAAACGTCCACCACTTGCGCATCGACTTCGTACATCAACGGATACGGAACGCTTGCGTCAACCTTGATCAGTTGTTCGAACTTGCCCGTGTCGTTTAAGGCCTGCTTTGTTTGCAAGACGTCGCTTGAAATCGACGGCGGCTGTTCGGGCCAAAACCACTGCCTCCCAAAAGTGTAGTCGTCCCAACCTTTGGGGGAAAACGTCGTCTGCTGGCGCGTGACGTAATAACTGGCTTGACCTGCGGCAACCGGCGAGCCGAACAGATAAGCGCTGGAAGCCGAGGCGAGCACCGTATCACCTGCGTAGGCTATATCTTTGTCGAGCGTCAGATCGACTTTGAAATTCGGCGGCTTAAACTCGGCGACGCGAAAATCACCCGACACCACCGCACCACTGGCAGCCTCGGCAGCCACCGAATAATAACCTAACGGCAAATTTGCGCGCAGCGGCAGCTCGAAAGAAAACATACCGTAGGAGTCGGTCGTGTGTTGGCCGAGGTCGCTCTTGCTGCCATCCGGCGCGATCAGGGTTACTCGATAGGGCGTGCTTCGATCTTGATGCAGCACGCCGTTTTGCACGTAGTAGGCGGCGCCGGTAAACTCGGCCTTCTCGCTGGGTTGATAGAGCGAGCGATCGGAAAAAATCGCCCCGCGCGACTGCGGATCACCGCGATCCCACTGGGCCTCGATTCCGTATCCGTACGCTCCGGCATAGGGATCGGTGCGCACGTAGGCCCAATCGGCGCCTTCCCGCGCAATGGCCACCAGCGACGGCCCACCGTAACTCCCGAGGCTGCCCGCGATGCAACGCTGCATTGCATCGGAGCCAATCAGGAACGAACCGCTCGCGTCCGTCGTGCCTGTCGCGCACGGGGCGGCGGGCGAGCTGTAGACTTCGACGCGCGCAGCGGACACGTTCGAGCCATCGGAGAGATGCTCGACGCGCACCAACCCTTGCGTTGGAAACCATTGCGCGAAGACGCCGAGGTTCGTCAACTGGATGAATCCGTAGAACTTTATGAGCGGCGGGTCTTGCTCGGTCGTCGCCATCGCACCGTAGGCCAGCAAGCCGGTTTTGCCCCCGAGTTTCTCGCGTAGGGGCACGGCGATGTTCAACACTTGGTTCTTCGCCGCGTTGACGTGGAAAGCGGGCCAGCGCGAAGGATCGGGCAGCATCGACGCGTTCGTGTCGTCGGGATATGGGTTATCGTACGCGACGATATCGCGAGGCTGCAACACTCTGAATGCTGCAAGATATTGAGCGTTGACCAGATTCACGGCGGAAATATTCAACTGCAAGTTGTCGTCAGCCGGGAAGATGTTCACCCCATCCGGCATCCAAAAATTCGACGTCAGATCGCCAGTTGCGAGCGCGACTTGTTTGGTCGTGCCGAAAGTTTGACCAAACGAATCAGTGACACCCGGCCCCACGGTAATGCGATACGTCGTTCTTGGCGCGAGCCAGGCAGTGTTGACCGTAACGACGCTATCACCGTCTGATACTTGCCACAGTCCGGCGGTGCTCTGCGGCACCGGTGTCATCGAGACATTCTTGTGCACGGAGTCTGCAACGAGCGGGTTGCTAAACTGCAGCTGCGGCGAGCCGCCCACATACCGGTCAACAACTTGGGTATTGCGGCTCAGAGAGAAATCGAGCACACCAAACGTCTTGATTTGACCGACGAACTGCTGCGTGCTCGGCAGGTTGCCTCGCGCCGGCATCAACCCAGCAGATATGACCACGCTGTAGGTCGTGTTCTTGTCCAGCGGCTGCTTGGGAGTGACGAGATAAGGCCATGCGCGTACCGACGCGTCGTACGTCATCTGCGGTTGATCTTCGTCATTCGGGGCTGGCGTTTGCGATGTGTCCGGTGTGATGGTCACTGGCGCAGTAGCCTTGGTGCGCGTGTTGATCAAGGAAACGTGGTCGGCGAGCGACTGTGGGTCAAGTTCGACGTTCGACGTGAAACGGATTGTCGGCGTCAAACTCACCACTTGCGGCAGATTCGAATCCTGATTCGTGAGGCTAGGAAGATCTGTTATCTCGAGCGGCGCGGTGGTGAAGGTCCACGAAAGATCGCGGTCGAGCGTGTGACCGGATAAATCGCCGAGCCCTGCGTGCACGGTGATTCGGATGCGGGTGGCGAGCGGCAGCGCTTGGTCCTGCTGGAAGCCAACCATGCGCGGGGTCAAGAATCGGAAGCGACCAGCCAACGCAGGATCGATGCTAAACTGTGCAAGTGCCTGCTGCTGCGACGGATCTTCGATTGCTTGTAGCGGAATGAGCGGATTTCGAAAAATGATGCGGATTTGCGCAAGCGATTTTGCTTCGCCTTGCGGGCTGATCTGCTCGATCCAGGCTGTCAGCGTAGGCGACGGAACCGGAGACACCGCGGGAAGGGCTCGCTCGGGCGCGCCACCCTTGACCGTCGCGCACGAAACCATCGCGCCGCACAGCGCCGCAAGCCAAACCAGAACGAGAATATGTAGTGTCGCGAATTTATTCGCGACTGCGCATCGCCTTGATCTCATTCGCATTTCGCCTGCATGAAGGTACGTCACTTTCTTGAACCTTCCCCCATGTTTTCTCGCCGACGCATCTGGGGCGCCCTAGCCACCCTCGTGGGTCTGGTAGTGGCCGTCCGCCTGCTTCCTTATCTCGCGCCCATTCGTGCCGGAGATATCACCCAGCACCAGCAGGCGATTGAGTTTACCGATCGCAACGGTTTGCCGCTCGGCACGGTCCTCACGAGGGATCAAGAACATACAGTCGCGGTACCGCTCAGCGCGGTCGCGCCTAACTTCCTGCACGCTATCGTCGCTGCAGAAGACAGCCGCTTTGAAAGCCACGGACCGGTAGACTACCTCGCCATGGCCCGTGCGCTTTGGCAGGACGTCCGCTATGGATATGCGGTCAGCGGCGCATCGACGGTCACCATGCAGTTGGCGCGGATGATTCGCCCGTGCCCAAGCACGATACTGGGCAAGCTCGTGCAGGTCTGGACGGCCTGGCGTATCGCGGCAGGTATGAGCCGCGACGAGATCCTCTCTGCGTACGTCAACCGGGTGCCCATGGGCAGCAACCTCTATGGTGTTGAGGCCGGCGCGCGGACGTACCTCGGTCTACCGGCCGCGCAGCTCGACCTCGCTCAAGCGAGCATGCTCGCGGCTATACCCAACGATCCAACCGAGCTCTATCCTTACGAGAACTGGAGCGCACTCAAGGCGCGTCAGAGCTACGTGCTCGAGCGCATGCGTAAGGCCGGCTACATCGACCAGATTCAAGCACGTCGCGCAGCCGCCGAGGAAATCTCCCTGCAGCCACGCGGAGAAGGCATCATTGCCGCGCCGCACTTTTTATTTTGGCTTGCCGCCCAACTGCCGGACGGCTCGGCGCGCATTCGAACAACCATCGACCGCAATCTGCAGCAATTCGTCGAAGCCCAAGTCGCCCAAGTGATCGGGGACCTCTCTTCCCGCAACGTCCATCACGCTGCGGTCCTCGTGATCGACAACCACACCCGCGAGGTGCTCGCTTACGTCGGCTCGCCGGACTATTTTTCGGAAGCTCAGATGGGACGCAACGACGGCGTCCAAGCTCTGCGGCAACCTGGATCAGCCCTCAAACCTTTTCTGTACGAACTGGCTTTGGAAACACACGCCATCCATCCCAACACGATTTTGGCGGACGTGCCAACCCACTATGCGATTCCAGGCGCGCTGCTCTACAGTCCGGTGGACTACAACGGATCCTACCTGGGTCCGGTGCGAGTCCGCGTAGCTCTCGCAGATTCGCTCAATGTGCCTGCGGTTCGCGTGCTCTCGATGGTTGGGGTTCCTCAATTTCTCGATCGACTGCACCAACTTGGCTTCGCTCACCTCACGCGCTCTCCGGACTTCTACGGTCTGGGCCTCACGCTGGGCGGTGGAGAGGTGAGCCTCTGGGAACTCACGCGGGCGTATGTGACCCTCGCGCATCAGGGCCAGCCCGGTGACTTTGAGACGGTTCTCGGCACGGCTTCATCCAGCCAAACCTCATCGGAGCGCATCGGCGACGTCACTGTATGGGAACTCGTGAGAGACATTCTCGCAGACTCGCATGCTCGTGCTCGGGCCTTTGGCGTCAATTCTGTCCTGGATATGCCGTTTTCAGCGGCGGTGAAGACAGGCACGTCATCGGACTTTCGCGACACATGGACTGTCGGATTCACGAATGACTACACCGTGGGCGTGTGGGTAGGCAACTTCAATGGCGATCCCATGCAGCATGTTTCCGGCGTCACTGGCGCTGGCCCATTGTGGAACAGAATCCTGTTGCATCTGCATGAAGATCGGGACCCGCAGGCGTTTGCCGCACCACAAGGGCTCAAATTGGAACCGATGTGCGCGACGACGGGTCTGCGGCCCACGCAATCGTGCAGCGCAGTTGTGTTTGAGTATTTGTCTGCGCAAGACATGGCAGGCTATCTAGCGCCGCCGCCGTCCGACCTGGCCCCGGTCTACGATCAGTGGATCTCGACCCAAGAAGCCGCGGGAGTCACGCACTTGCGCATCCTCTTCCCTCATAATGGCGATGTCTTTGTTTTTCATTCGCATGCGGATTTTTCAAAGGACACGCAAGCGCTGCGATTCCAAACTGCTGCTCGGGCGGGTCAAGAGGCTCGGTTTTGGCTCAACGGCACGTCAATCGGCAGCGATGCTTCAAACGCCGCGTTCTGGCCGCTGCGCGTTGGAACGTGGACGCTCAAGGCCGAGACGAAGACCGAGAGCGATCAAGTAACCTTCACGGTGCTGGAAGACCGAAGCCCGACATTGCGTCGTGGCTTTTCACTCGTCTCCCGCTGATCAACGCCCTTCGACCCGCCTTCTATACACTTCGACTTCTTCTCGCAGCAGGCCGGCACTCAGCCCCACTTCAAAGACTAACGCTAGCGTCGCAAGCATGAGAACAAGTCCACCCAAGAGCACGATCGAGGGACCGAGCCATCCAAAGGGCGCGCGCGTCGCCTGATCGATGGCAAGCACAACGCTCGACAATAAGAACAGTGTTATCGCAACGTAATAGCCCCACAGCGCATTGCGGGCGAGTTCAGCCCGACGAAGTTGCCGGTCGATGCGGTCCTCCACGACGGCAAGCTCGCTCGTTCGGCCCTCCTTGCGCATCTCTTGACCCTGCAAGATGAAAGCGCGGGTTTGGTCCACCACGCGTCCGAGCCGCACAAGGGTGCTCGCGACAAGCGAACCCGCCGCCAAGATCAAGATCGCCGGGGTGATCATGGCCGTAACCATGGACATGTCCGGGCTTATGAAAGGATTGCTTCCCATCGTCGGGACAGGATACGGTGCTTCGGGGACGCATCCATTTTGCCGGAGAATACGTAGAAGAGAGTGTTATGCACATAATCCTTGCCATTCTCAGCGCTCTGCAACTCGCAGCCGCCAGCACAGCTGCCGCCCCGTCTGAAAAAATCGTTCTCTCCGGCGGCTGCTTTTGGGGCATGGAAGCTGTCTTCGATGATCTCAAGGGTGTGACCGAGGTCGTGTCAGGCTACTCTGGCGGCAACAAGACAACCGCGCACTACGACATGGTGAGCACAGGCCTCACCGGCCACGCCGAATCGGTGGAAATTACGTTCGATCCAACCAAGGTCTCGCTCCAACAATTGCTCGGCGTGTTCTTCCTCGTGGCGCACGACCCGACGCAACTCAATCGGCAAGGACCTGACGTCGGTAGTCAGTACCGGTCAGTAATCTTTTATGAAGACGATTCGCAAAAGCAAATCGCCCAGACCTATATCAAGCAGCTCACTGACGCCAAAGTTTTCGACGCCCCGATTGTCACGCAAGTGGTGCCACTGCAAGCGTTCTATCCCGCCGAGGCCTACCACCAACACTATGTGGCGCATAATCCCGACAACCCCTATGTGGTCTACGAAGACCTGCCCAAACTCGCACACCTGCGCGCGAAGTTTCCCAACCTCATCAAAACATAACGGGCGCTAAAATGTGGCGCTGAACACGCTCGGCCCCGCCAACTCGAAAAGGGCCTCGACGCGCATGCTGCAAACTCTGGAGCATGCGCATCACTTTTGCTACGCTCCTTGCCTGCTTGGTATTTCTTGCGTTGGGTAACCTTGGGTTGTCCGCGCCAACACCCAAACCCACGGCTAAGCCGACCCCAAAAGCTGCAACCCTCTCCAAGGCGCAGCAGCAAAAGCTCGCCGAACTCAAAGCATCGGCGCCGGCAGATGAATATTTTGGAAAAATGAAACTGAGCTTCCTCGGCATCAACAACACGTTTCGCGACCAGGCGATTCGGGCAGGCGACCACACCACGAATCCAAGCGTCACAGGGCCTCTCGGATGGGCTGAGGATGCGCTGCACGCGTGGCAGCAAAAATACTCAAAAGATCCACAACTGGCGCGCTCGTACTACTTAGCATTCCTCGCCGATCGCAAAGTCTGGCTTGTCGACTTCCAGCGGCGTGCGACCGCCTACCTCGTCGCGCTGCGGCAAAAGTTTCCGACCTCGTTCTTTGGCAAACAGGCGAAGGCAGATCTGCAAAAGGGCATGACGATGAATTTTTACGAACCGGCAGTGCCCTGCGACACCAGCGCGCCTGTATTAAACACTCCTGCGCCGTTGCCAACAGCCGATGTCAAAAACAACATCAAGGTTAACGCGATCCCGGTGCCTTGCTACACAATTGCGCCGTCGCCGTCGCCGTCGCCGTCGCCGAGCCCGACGCCGGGAATTTCGGCAACACCCGTTCCGGAGATCTCGCCGACGCCAGTTCCAGCACTCTCGCCGCCACCGACGGCAACGGTTTCCCCAACCCCTACACCGGCCGCGTCGGCTAGCGCAACGCCAACCTAAACGCGGAGCACGCGGAATCGCCCGTCAATTGCAAGCAGACCGCTAAGAATCAAAAGCATTCCGGTGAAAGTCCCATGCCTCGAAACCGCCGACCGTAGACCGCCTGAGATTGATGGTCGCCAATGTCGTCGGCCCAATCAGCACCCCAACCCCGAAAATGCCGAGCACGATGCCCACCACTCGATTCGGCGTATGCGCTCGTCAGGTGGAGAAATGTGCGATGAGAACGGTGAACATCGGCGTCTTCGCGTTGATGATGCATGCGAGACCGCTTGCGATCTGCGATTCGCCCCAGCTGATCAGACTAAATGGGAGAACGCAATTGAGCGCCCCCATGACGCAGAAGGCTTGCCACGCTTGTCGAGTTCGCGGAAGCGACTGGCCGCGTAGACTGACGAGCGCGAACAGCATGACGAGAGACAACGCGACTCTCCCAAACACAAGACTAAAGGGCGCAATTTGGCCCACCAGTATTTTATAAAAGAAAAATGACGCGCCCCACACGAGGGAGAGCACGGCAAGGGAGATCCAGTCTGCAGCACTCATAACTCCTGACGCACGCATGGGGTGTATTATAGCAAGGGATCTTCAGCGTGCGCTATCCGGATCGAGGGATACCGCCGATACTCTAGCGGTTCAGAACCTGAAAACACTCCCGCGCCAGCTCCCACCGCTCTTCGCTCTTGATAATAAAAATACCGGCGCCTTGCCCGTCGACCGATATTCTGGCATCGGGGGTCAAGGTTTTGTTCCGATCACGATCGATATGCAAACCGAAGCACACAAGACGCGAACAAGCGGCGTCGCGAAGCTCGGGCGAGTTCTCGCCAACGCCGCCAGTGAAAAGGAGAACATCGAGTCCACCGAGACTCGCAACCATCGAGCCGATTGCGCGACGCAGGCGATGTACGTAGACCTCAAAGGCTAGCTTGGCGCGGGGTTGGGATTTTTCCATGCCAGCAACGATGTCGCGCATGTCACCCGATGTCCCGGAAATTCCCTTGAGACCACAAACCTCGTTGAGCGCGCGTCGCAACTGTGCAGCCGTGAACTTGCCGCTTTCGACCAGCTGCAGCACGATGCCAGGATCGATATCGCCGCCCCGTTCGCCCATAACGAGCCCTTCCATGGGCGTCCAACCCATTGTCGTATCGATGCTTCGGCCACCATCTATCGCAGCGAGGGAGCAGCCGTTGCCCAGATGGCACGAAACGATCTTTAGCTGAGCAAGATCCTCGCCTAAGAGCTGCGCGCATCGCTCCGACACATAGCGGTGGCTAATGCCGTGAAATCCCAGGCGTCGCATTCCCCAGTCATCTCGCCACGCGAGCGGCACGGCATACGTGTATGCCTCTTCTGGGAGCGTCGCGTGAAACTCTGAGTCGAAGACCACGACCTGGTTTTTTGGACCAAAGGATCCCTCCACGACCTCGATGCCCGCGAGGGCCATGGGATTGTGCTCTGGCGCGAGCGGTGCGGCTTCTTCGATCGCCGACTTGACGTCGTCTGTGACCACAACGCTGTGTCGTGCGAGCCTGCCCCCATGCACGACGCGATGGGCCGCGGCGTCAATCGCTCCGAGCGAATTCCCGCCCGGGCGAGAACCAAACGAGCGCGCAAACAACGCTTGGATGGCGGCGCTGCGGTTCTCGACGTCAACGCCTACCGGAGAGAGTTGCATGGCGGACCTTCGCTCAAGAATCGTCGCTCTGCCCGGGATATCTTCCCAGCTTGCTTCGCCGCTCCAGAGCGCCACGGGCGGCGTAACCTGCGCCGGTGTATTGATTTGGTACAACGCAGCCTTGTAACTGGAAGATCCTGCGTCACATGCTAAGATGCGCATGCTGCGTTCCTTACGCCGTCGCTCGAGCATCACATTTTCACAACGAAGAGGCCGCGACTTTGTTGACGCGGCCTCCGCTAGTGACGCTCTCTATACGGCGCTGGCATCCGACCAGCTTAAGGGCTACTTGATGGCGACTTTCTTGGCTTCAGTTGGGTGAAACGACGGAACTTCAACCCTCAGAATTCCCTTTTCAAAGCTCGCTATCACCTTCTCAGGGTCGAGATTCTCTGGGAAGCTCACTGAGCGTGAGAAGCTTCCTTGACGGAGCTCGCGATAGTGATACTGCTTTTCCTTCTCTACGCCTTCCTTGGAGTATTTGCCCGATACAGTCAAGCAGTTACCGTCAATTTCAATGTCGATGTCTTTCTTCTCAAGCCCGGGCAGCCCGACCTCAATGACGTACGATCCGTTCTTCTTATACAGATCCATCGGCGGCACAGCCAACTCTTGGTATTGTGTTGGCCGCATGACCGAATCCAGAAATGAATTCATCCGACGACGGTAGGTCGAGAGTTCCCCGAACGGTGTGATCTCGAAGAGATCTTCAAAAAATGGACGCATCTCTTCTTTCTTTGTGAGCATCGTGGTTGTCATGGCACTTTCTCCTTTCTTCTAGAAGTAAACTGTGTTCGTTGCCCCTAATCGATGGTCAAAAGATTCTCAACCTTCGTGACACCAGGTACGGACCAGGCGGCCCGTGTCGCTTCGTCGCGCTCCCTGAATGTGTGTACTAAACCCTTGAGTATCACCCGGCCACCGTTGGTTTCAACGGAAATCCGTTTTGCGATTCGCCTTGCCTCGGCCTCAGCCGTGAGCTCAAACTGACGCTCGATCCTAGCCTTCACACCGCTCGGCGGCGCATTGTTTCTCACCTCGATCAAATTGGTTACGGCGGTCACGCCGACGAGGCTCCGAACCGAAGCTTCGGCCTCCGACCGTTGGAAACGCCAATCGACCCGTCCGCTCAGAGTGATGTGACCACTCTCCACGGTCGCCTGGATCCCTTCAAGCGGCAAGAACGTGTTCCAAGATATCGCAGAGAGCGCTGCAGCTGCAATGTCGGCATCCGTTCGCCGGTGCATCTGTAGGAGTTCTACTTTGAGCTCTTCCGCGATGCCGCGAACGCCAACGATTCGTTTTATCAGATCTTCGATGATATACTTTTGTCCGTAACTGGGGACTGTACCGGTTAGCGTGACAACGCCTTCGCAGACAGCAACCCCAATATCACCCTCGTCGACGCGTGGATCTGCTGCTAGCTCCTCGATGACGTCCTTGTGGAGTTCAACATCTGCCTTCATGGAAATCACCTCCTGTTTGAACCAGTCTAACTGGGCTGCGTGCCGAGCACTGTGAAGGAGCGGTGAATTTCAACCCGCAAATGCGACCACTGTCGATTTTTCAAAACAGACGCGACGAAAGTCGCCTCCGGCGCTCGCCTGGGGATTTTGCACAACGTTGATGAACGAGACCGCACCAGTGTTTATCCCGTGGAGTAACGCTTGTGTTTCAAAAGATATTAGTTCCCGTGGACGGCTCGCCGGCTCATATCCCAGTTCTCGTGACACGTTAACCCGCCATGACGAAAATCCGAGAGGAAACCTTTGTCCGCTGCCCACCGCAAAGAGCGCAGGGATATCTCCTTGAGTACTTGAGGAGCCTCGGCTCGGAAAACGGCGGTTCTAAACTGAAGCTCACGGCGACCGTCGGTTCGAAAGAGGGGCCGCATGTTACCCTGTCACGCGATGCTGTCGCGACGCTCGAGCCGCTATCGAACGAGCCCTTGGAATACAGGGTGCTCATCAATTGGGCTCCCACGAGCACCGAGCCACTGCCAAAGTTCAACGGCGCATTTCACGTACAGTGGGATGAGGAATACGGCAATTGCCGTTTGATCATCGAGGGGAGCTACGAACCACCTCTCGGCGCGATCGGCAAGGTTTTCGACGCAGTCGCGGGTGAGAGAATCGCCCACACGACTATGGCGGCTTTGCTTGCGAATGTGCGCGATGCTATCGAAAGCGCCTACCAGAGAGACATGCGCAAGAGCGGGGGATGAGTTCGCCCGCCGTTTCAAATCCAAGCGCACCACTCTCAGAAGCTGAACTTCGACTCATCGACGCTTACTGGCGGGCCGCGAACTATCTCTCTGTTGGCCAGATCTACTTGCTGGACAATCCCTTGCTCGAGCAGCCCTTAAGGCCGGAACACACCAAATCGCGATTGCTCGGTCACTGGGGCACGACACCGGGCCTCAATTTCATTTACGCGCACATGAACCACTTGATACGCCAGCACGATCTCAACGCGATCTTTATCATCGGGCCAGGCCATGGCGGACCCGCGGCGTTCGCGAACGCGTATCTCGAAGGGACCTATAGCGAGCTTTACCCCGAGATCGCACAAAACGCGAGCGGAATGCTTCGTCTCTTCAAGCAGTTTTCGTTTCCAGGCGGCGTGCCCAGCCATGCATCTCCGGACGTACCGGGGTCGATCAACGAGGGTGGGGAGCTCGGGTATTCGCTCGCCCACGCTTACGGTGCGGTTTTCGACAATCCGGACTTGCTCGCGTGCACGGTGATTGGCGATGGCGAGGCAGAGACTGGTGCGCTGGCTACCTCATGGCACTCCAACAAGTTTCTCAATCCAATCCGAGATGGCGCCGTGCTTCCCATCCTTCATCTCAATGGGTACAAGATCTCTGGTCCGACAGTGCTGGCTCGAATTCCCGAGCCAGAATTGGTCGCATTGTTTGAAGGTTATGGGTATCGAGTTGAGGTCGTGGCCGGCGATGATCCGATGATCGTGCATCGCGCAATGGCCGCAGCGCTTGAGCGAGCCGTGTTGGAGATCAAAGCGATTCAGCGACAAGCTCGGTCGGATGGTTTCTCAAAACGCCCGGCGTGGCCTCTGATTATCTTGCGGACGCCCAAGGGATGGACAGGTCCAAAGAAGGTCGACGGGATCCAGATTGAGGGGACATTTCGCGCTCATCAGGTGCCCCTCACCGATGTCCGCACGAATCCAAAGCACTTGCAGCAACTCGAAGAATGGATGCGCAGCTATCGTCCCCAGGAGTTGTTTGACGCCAACGGCCGGTTGAAAGAAGACGTCGCCCGCACAGCGCCGCTTGGAGAGCGGCGCATGAGCGCTAATCCGCACACAAATGGCGGTTTGTTGATGCGCGATCTCATCGTGCCGGACTTTCGCGACTACGGTGTGGCGATGCCGCGCCCAGGGGCGGTCATCGCGGAAGCAACACGACAGCTCGGCAACTACTTGCGCGACGTCATGAGGGCCAATCCTCACACCTTTCGCGTCGTTGGACCGGATGAGACGGATTCCAATCGGCTGACTGCGCTCTTCGAAGTTACCGATCGTTGTTCGACGGCCATCGTGCTGCCCTCGGATGATCATGTCTCCGCAGATGGACGCGTGATGGAGATCTTGAGCGAACACCTATGCCAAGGCTGGCTCGAAGGTTATCTTCTGACCGGACGGCATGGTTTTTTCTCGTGCTACGAAGCGTTCATCCATATCGTCGATTCGATGTTCAACCAGCACGCCAAGTGGTTGAAATCATGCGAAACCATCAGCTGGCGGCGTCCCATCGCATCGTTGAACATCTTGCTGACATCCCACGTGTGGCGACAGGATCACAACGGCTTCAGCCACCAAGACCCTGGATTTCTCGATCTCGTTGTTAACAAGAAGGCGGAAATCGTACGGGTCTATCTGCCGCCCGATGCAAACTGTCTGCTCTCGGTGGCCGATCATTGCTTGCGATCTCGCAGCTACGTCAACGTCATTGTTGCTGGCAAGCAACCTGAGTGGCAGTGGTTAGACATGGATGCGGCAATCCGCCATTGCACATCGGGTATCGGCATCTGGGAGTGGGCGAGCACCGACGGAGGCGACTCCCCGGATGTCGTCATGGCCTGCGCAGGAGATGTGCCTACGCTTGAAACGCTTGCAGCCGTCGATTTCTTGCATCGGCATGTTCCCGACTTGAGAATACGGGTTGTCAATGTCGTGGATCTCATGACGCTCGAGCCTCAAACTGAGCATCCCCACGGGCTCAGCGATGCAGAGTTCGACTCGATCTTCACAACTGACCGGCCTATTATCTTTGCCTTTCACGGGTACCCATGGCTCATCCACCGGCTCGCGTATCGCCGCCACGGCCACGACAATCTTCACGTGCGAGGCTACAAAGAAGAAGGAACGATTACGACTCCGTTTGACATGACCGTGCGAAACGATTTAGACCGCTTCCATCTCGCCGGCGATGCAATTGACCGGGTTGCGCGGTTACGCGATGTTGCTGCCCACGCCAAGCAGATTATCCGTGATAAGTTAGTTGAGCATCGCGCGTATGTCGAGCAGTATGGGGAGGACATGCCCGAGATCCGCGACTGGCAGTGGCCACAAAACTAGGACTCAAAGACATCATCTCTCGGATAAGCAACGCCGAATCTTTTTCACCTCAAGCATAAGAGGTGCCTGATCTTCGCTCCTGGGCCGCGGGAGCGTTATCGGGATAATCTCCTTGAGCGTGCCGTCGTTCATGACCCCAACACGGTCAGCCAGCACAACGGCCTCTTCAAAATGATGGGAGACCATGACGATCGTTTTTTTCGTCGCTTCCCAGATTTCCAGTAATTCACTGTATAGTTCATCGCAGATGACTGGATCGAGTGCAGAAAATGGCTCGTCCAAAAGCAGGACATCCGATTCAACGGCAAGCGCGCGCGCAATGCCGACTCGTTGCCGTTGGCCCCCTGACAACTCCCTTGGGTACTTCCCGGCGAAGGTCTCGAGATGCACCATCTGAAGATAGTGCTGGGTTAGGTCCTTGATTTTTGCTTCTTCGAAATTCTGCATGCGAGCTGCAAACGCGACATTGCCCTCAACCGTAAGCCACGGCAGCAGTGCGTACGACTGGAACACCATCCCAACGTGATGTGGCCTCACGAGCGTGCCCTTTGAAGGATTTTCGATTCCAGCGATCATCTTGAGCACGGTGGATTTTCCGCATCCCGATGGTCCCACGAGACAAAAAAATTCACCGCGGTGTATCGAGAGCGAAAAATCACGCACCACGTAGACAGGAGGCGTTTCGTACGATTTATTGACGTTCGTAAAGACAATCGGTGTCTCCACTAGTCAAACCTAAATCTCTGGGCGAAATGAAGGAGCGGCTGCCACACAAGAACGTTGATGAAGGCGATGAGCGCAATCATGACTGCCAATGTCGCTACAAACAACGACGTTTGCCCTCGTGCATTCGAATCGACAAGAAGGCTGCCTAAGCCGAGTAAGTCTTGCGAAGGGGTCCCATGAGGAATGTAGGTGTGCAATACTTCAGCGACGATGACAATGGTCCAACCTTGCGCCCAGGCCAGAAGCGATCCGGTTATGACGAATGGGACGATCGCGGGAAGCGTGATGTACCAAAACTTCCTAAAACCGCGAGCGTTGAAAACAATCGCCGCGTACTTCACATCGTCAGGTATTGTTTGCAAGCCCCCGATGACAGGAAAGACGATATTCCAGATCATTTGTATGAAGATGACGAACACGGCGGCCAGTTCGAACGCATGATACGCGGTAAAAAAGACGACCACGACGGGGAAAAAAGCAAGCACTGGTATCGACTGCAAAATGTCGGCTATGGGAAGAAAAATTCGTTGCATTCGGGGAGTGCTGGCGATGAACAAAGCCAGCGGAATGGAAACTGCCAACGAGAGAATATACGCGAAGAACATGCGATAGAAGGTGTTAGCCGTTCCGGCCAGGATGTCTCCAATGGAAATCCGGTTGATGTCAAAAGCATTTCTGGGGCTCACGAAATGAATAACCAGAACGGTAATAACAATGGCAAGAGCGATAACGGTTACGATTGAAACGAGATGCCGTCCAAGGGTTGTTTGGTAGAATAGGTGAGGACGATGCGCGTACCGCTGTATCTTCATCCTTGTTACTCCTGATGGCGCGCGCACGCATTCACGCAAACGCAGGCCTCGCCTGCTACGCGCTGCATCCTTGCCCGCCCTGCGCCGATTGCGGACGATCTAAAAAGAGGCTGCGAACGTTATGCCGCAGCCCTGGTGTTTTGTCGAAAATGGGATTTGTGTTCTGCCCTTTGACCTGCGTGATCCGCAGTGAAGAAGCTCGAGGCTGCGTCGCGAACCGTACCTAGGGGTCTTCTTCCAAGCTGCTCTGCCAAACTGGCGATCCCGGCATCAAGCCGAACAGCTCATCCCACTTACGGCACAATCCTACCGCCCAGACATGATGGTTTGGTGAAGTTCTCGTGATGAGATGCGGCTAGCTACGACCTTTTCTCGAATCGGCCGGTTTTCTCAATGAGACGAATACGGTAGATAACCGTCGGCAGATTCTCGACCTGCGCCCGATGCTGATGCGTGAGATCCTTCGGCGTTTGGCTCGACGCAGGCGTGGCCGTGCGTGGCGCAAGCCGAACCAGCAAATGCACCAGTGCTTGGTCGGCTTCCGCGCCGCGCAGTTCCTCAAAGCGACCCCACGCGATGACGCTGCGCCAATTTGAAAGATCGTCGACCTTGTCGACTTCGAAGCAAACCTTGGGATTCTCGCGCATCACCCGCACCTTGCGCCCCTCCGTGCTGTGGCCGACAATCGCACCATCCTCATAAGCGTATGCGATCGGGACGACATACGTGCGCCCTTCGGCATGGCAACCTAAGCGGCCGACGAACTCGCTTCGAAGTAACTCTTCGATCTCTTCCGGGCTTAGCTGGCCTAACATGTGTGCATTGTAATAAGCCCGTTCTTCGCGGTTGCGAAGGACGTGTGAAGGCGAGGCGAGTTATCTGCGATAATGCCATGCCTATGGGAGAAGTTTGGAGCTGGTGCTCCTGCTAGTCTTCAAATTCCAAAGTACTCGCAACATCGGGTATGCCCAGTATCGCGAAATCACGTGACGTAAAGGCTTCTGCGACTTTGGTTTTGGTGCGCAACCCGAACCCATCAACAAGACAAGAAGCACTCAAGGTCTAAAATCGCAAGCGGAGGCGAGGAGCCTCGTTTGCTTCGCCCAAGCCGAATCGTCACACCGTAGGAGGGTATGAGAACTCGCCCATGACGCTTGAATTCGCAATCGACTACACCGCGTTGAACACCTGGGCCACCGTTGGGACCTTCTTATTGCTGCTGGCCAGCGTCATTGCGGCCGCCATTTCGCTCCACCATGCCGCCTCGTTCAATCAGATCAGTGCCGTGATCTCCATGGAACGCGATCTGCGCGGCGCCGACATGCAGGAAGCGTTGCGCTTTGTGCAGGCGGAGCTACCTTACAAGTTGCGCAACGAGGAATTCCGCAAAGAGCTCGATGAGCTCGGCTTGCTCGACTCCCGTGTGCATCTGGAGATTATCGCCTGCAACTGGTTCAATGCGGTCGGCACGCTACTCAAGAACAATCTCGTGGACGAAAGCGCCTGGATGGATCTGTTCGCTCGCCTGACCGTCGCATATTGGGACCGCCTCGAACCGGCCATTGCTATCTTGCGACGGCGACGCGGCAATTGGCAGTTCGCCAACTTCGAGTACATGGCGATGCGGGCACGGGAATGGTTGCGCAAAAACCCGCACGGCACGTACCCCGGCCACACGCCGCGTGCGAAAGTGGTGGACAAGTGGTTGATAGAGGATCAAACTCCGCAGATCTGAAGCCGTACCGACCCTGCATCTAGGCAGAATGGGAGAAGTTTGGGGCTGGTGCCTCTGCTGGTCTTCAAAACCAGTTGGTCTTCGATTCTCGAGGACTGGTAGGTTCGATTCCTATCTTCTCCCGCCGGCAATCGCATGTCACCTCAGGGCATGCCGTAGAGACCTCCGCTTTCAATGTAGATGATGTACGTGCACGTTTGCTTCGTGCACAAATGATCGTTCGCGATGTTTCGCAGGTTGTCGAGCGTTGGATCGAACGCGCCATTGTCTCGCAGATCCCACGTGCCGTATTTCGGATTCACAGCCGGATTGTCGTAGATATACTTTACCGGTGGGTCGCTGCCGGGGATATAGGGGATCATATTCAGGTATGGCGCCCCGAGCGTGTCCAGGGACGCTGGAAACTTCCCATCGTGGTCAACTGAATATTCTTCAAGCGCCGTGGCAATTTGCTTCAAGTTCGATTCGTCTGTTGTCGTCTGCCGGCGGCGACGGAGTTCGTCCTCTGCGGCAAGCTCGCGTTGCGCAGAACGACGCAGCACTTGCTTACCAATCAGCTCCCCGAGCAGAGCACCGATGAAGCCACCAATAAGACCATCGGTCGTCGCGTTCGCCTCTGTGAGGCAGCCACAGCGCCCAATGGGGTCGTGCGCAGCGCGCACGTCTGTCGGCGCGGTGGCTATAAAGGCAGCCATGAACGCAACAAAGACGGCCTTGGCAAAGCATCGGCGCATGATTTGGCCGGTTCGAACAATGTGCAAATAAAAGCCTTTCGAAATGGTACGAAATGGTGGCCGACGAATTATCTTTTCAACCCTCTTGGAAAAGCTTACCACAAGTGGAGGAAAAAATGCGTTCTCGCTTCTTCCTACTCGGCGTGATCATTGCGGCGCTGGCCTGTATCTCACCCGCAGCGGCGCAGCCAAACGGTATGTCCAACGCCATGGCACCATGGCATCCCATCAAAGTGAACTCATGTAACCCGCAGTTAAACACCAATGCCTATCCAGGCTATGTTGCCGGTTATTACCCGCGGCTTGGACCCTACGGCTGGTATGACGTGTATGGCGTCCGATACGTGCAACCGGTAATGTCCGGCAGCGCGCATTTGGGAATCGACTACGTCAACGCCACTCAAAAGGTTATGTCGAGCATTGAATTCGGGTTGCTCGCGCGCGGTTCGCTCGTTGCTGAAGTGAGAGACGTAGGCACGTTCTCACCTGGCGCAGAGATTAAGCACGAGTTCGGCATCAGTACCAACGTGTTTCCGCTGGGAACGGGCCTGCCCGTGTGCGTGCCGCTGCGAATTACGTTTGCGGATGGCACGAAATGGAGAAACCCGCATCTCCCAGCTATTCAACGAAGTATCTACCAGTAAGCAACACTCGTTATTATTATCGTAGACAGCCAGCGGTCAGCAAAAGCTGACCGTTTCGCTTTCTTGCGCGCGAATAAATTCGCGCGACTACATTTTACACGCGATTACATTGTGAATTCGGAGCGGAGCAACGACATCCACATCGCATCCACCCACTGACCATCTTGGTACAAGAACCTGCGCAGCAGTGCTTCATACTGAAAACCGCAGCGCGCGTAGCATGCGATGGCGCGGCGATTCGACGGATAGACACCTAGTTCGATTCTGGGCAGTTTCAGCGTGCGAAAGCCAAATTCGCACAGTTTCGTTACTGCCAGCGTGCCCACGCCCAAGCCACGAAAGCGTGGCTCGAAAATGGCAATCGTCAGCTCCCTGCCGGCAAATCGCGGTGCGCGCAGCGAGCATACTCCCGCCAACGTCTCTCCAATGACGATGGCAAAGAGATGCTCGTCTTTTGATTGACTGAGCTCATGGTACCATCCCAACATGGATGGGAGCGAGCGGGGAAGTGACCAGCGAGTGGTTTGCGCCGCCATACCGGACGCAAAGCCATCGCGAACGGCTGGGATATCCCCGCGGCGCAAGGGACGGACGCGGACCTGCGCGCGCACGTTGTGCTTCACTCCGTTGAGTCGTCGCGGCGCAGGAGCCACTCTTCGTGCAGCGTGCTCATCACCACCACGTCACGCATCCTGCCGCGAGCGAACTGATATTTGCGGAGCAGGCCTTCGCGGGTGAAGCCGGCCTTTTCGTAGCAGCGGATCGCCCGAAGGTTGTCCGGCAGGACGAACAGCTCGATGCGATGCAGGGGCAGCGCTCGAAATGCGCCGTCAACAAGAACCTCGACCGCGTCCTGGCCATAGCCGCGATCCCAGTAGCGCGTGTTGTGAATGCCAACACCCAATTCGGCGTGCGCATCGCTCACGCGCAACATGATGAGGCCGATGTCCAACCCGCTGTGAGTTTGAATGATGAAGGTGGGGCGCTTCGGGTCGGTGGAAGCGCGCGCCGCCCAGGCCTGCTCTTCACGCCCCGACCGCGGGAGGAGCCCGCCCAGCCACTGCTGCGCCGGGGGATCATTCATCCATCGCTGGAGCAGCGGCACATCATTGGGCTCAACCGGTCGCAGGCGAATTTTCTTGCCCACTAACCAGGTCGCGGGCAGTCGCGACCGCGACGTCGAACGAGAGGTCATGCCCCGCCGCTTCGGAGCTTTGGTGTTTTTCATCCTGATCGCCGCATTCGCCGGCCCCAACGCGCGTGCCGCTTTGTCACAGGCTTCCCAATCGCCCTCAACCCAACAACTGCCCTCGGCGGACAGCATCTTCGCCCATCATCACGCTGCGATGGGGAGGTTGCCATCGCTCATTGCCCATTGGTCAGGAACGATTGTTGACAATGGGCAGACGGCCAAATACGACATCACGGCAGCCCGCGATGGTCGCTTCCGGCGAACGTTCACGCTGACGCTGACCCAGCTGAACGATGGCAGCAATCTCTATTTGGACTGGGGGCAAGACGAAAACGGCAACGTGCAAACCTCGCTGGCGCAGCGTCATCAATCGATGGATTCGAGGCTTGTGCGGCTCAATGATCTCCGCTTCCAATCACGTGGCTCGGTTGTCACCGGCATGACGACCATCAACGGCCGAAAGGCATATTCGGTCAGCATTGCAATGCAGGGAACCAGTGCGCTTGTTTATTTCGACGTTCAATCGGGTTTGCTCGACGGGTGTGATATTGGTTCGGAGACCATTCGCTACCGATCGTATCGTCGCTTTGAGGGGGTTGCCGTGCCGACCGACATCGTCGAGAGCGGCTCCGATGAAAATCTGAACATCACGGTTGACAAGGTCGACTTCGTCGCGGAGACGCGCGGCGAGTTCGATCCCCCGGAACAACGACGCCCCGCCTTCCCACCCGGGGTCACCCAAGTGAGCATCGCCTTCGATTCGCCACGCGGGCTCATAGTGTGCCCCGCCCTGGTGAACGGTCATCTTGCGCACTTCATTATCGATTCCGGGAGCACCACGTCGATCATCGATGCCGATGCCGCAAAGCGACTGAATCTGACAACGGGCGGAGTTTCCCACGTGGAAGGTGCCGCCGTCATGACGGGAACGGTCGCGCGCATCGACACACTGAATTTGGGGGGCGTCGTTTTCTCGCCGCTGTTCGTCCAGGATGTTCCTCTGCGGCTTCCCAGCCGTCTTCAGCACGAGGGCATCGACGGCGTGCTGGGATACGACATTCTCTCTCCGCTGGTTGCGCGTATCGCATTTACCCGCTACGAGCTGCGCCTGATCCAAGCGAGCTCCTTTTCCTACACGGGCACAGGGGCGGTCGTCACGATCGACACGTCCAAACGCATACCGCTCGTCAACGCGACGGTCGGCAATAAAGATCAAGGCACTTTTACCATCGATACCGGCAGCTCGGCCACGCTCGTGCTGTATCCTGAGTTCGCAAACCTGCATCGCTTCGATTTTGTCAATCCGTACGAATCTGACCCGAACATCGCTTCCGGTGCGGGAGGGGACATGCCGACCCGCCTCTACCAGATTACCCGACTCACCTTGGGCAAATATGATGTGACCGATGTCGCCACCGAGGTCATCATGCGGGAAGAAGGAGCCTTCGGGGCCACAACCTCCGATGGCCTCATCGGCAGCGGCGCGCTTGCACAGTTCGATGCGGTGTTCTTGGATTACGGCAACAATCGATTGATCTTGGAGAAATGAAAACGCGGAAATACATTCCCGCGACTACATGTTGTTTCGTTGGTCGCGTTGGGCGCGTTGGTCGACGAGTTCGGACAGGCGCTGCATCGCGTCGTCACCCAAGGAGATGAAGGCGACGCCCACTTCGCCGAGGTGCGATGTGCGCACGATCGCAGCATCGATGTTTACCGTCGCATCGATCGCAATGGGAATGTGAATGACGATGCGCGTTTCCTGATCCAGCGGCTCGTCCGTCAGCAGCAACACGCCACCGAGACTGATATTGTCGACCATGCCCGCACACAGGCGTCCGGATTTGGCTTCGGTGAACGTCACCGGCATCGAGATGTTGAATCGAGGGGCCTGGCGCCGCTCAGACGGATGCTGGCTTTGAGGCGTCGGCACGGCCATCACTGCTGCTCGATCGAATCGACGACCCAGTCCGATGAAGACGTTTTCACGAACGCCCCGCAATACGCGCACTTACCGTTTTGCAAACTGAGCGGAGCGCCACACGAAGGACACGTGCTCGCGAGTTGTGTCTGACCCACTACGCTTTGCGCGTCTGCACGGCGGATGAACGTCCAGTTCTCGGTGAAGGTCTTTTGGTACTGATTGCCGCTGACCACTTGCTTGGTGTTCTCGTCTATTGTGTAGTCGGACATGCTCGCGGAAATTGCCACCACGATCGAATCATACGGCCTGCCGGCATTGACGGCGACGATCTTCGCGTGGCCGATGACGATGTTGTCGAGCATGTCAATTTGGTGGTTCGCGATCAGCTGATCGGTTTGCATCTTGTGCCGTTCGTACAGCGCATCCGACATGCCGTCGCGAGCAATGTCTTGGTTGCGGGCCTGCCAAGCCTGCTGCACTTTAAAGAACACCGTTTGTGCGCGGCCTAAGAAAGCAGTTTCATCGAAGTTCGGATCGTGCGCCTTGATGGCTGCAATGCCTGCAGCGATAGCCGCGGGATCGACCGCGGCCATGGGTCGCTCGACCACGATGGGGCCGTGCGCATCATCGTTGGTTACCCCACCGGCAGGCGTGGGCGACCACGCCTCGTGCATCGTGTCTATTTGGTTGGAGCGCACGTAGCGCTTGTACATCGAATACAGGATGAACAAAACGATGATGGTGCCGACGCCGCTGCCGTGACCCAAAAACAAGAGCGGCCACAGCGTGAAAATGCCTCCGCCGCCAAAATCACCGCCACCGGAGAACCCACCCCCACCACCGTAGTTTTGGCCGCCGCCCGCCCGCGCGAGCGCCTCAATTGGCAATGCGCTGAGCAGCACGAACAATGGAAGCGCGGCCGCGAGCAACGTCAACTGTTTGCGATTCATTTTCTGCCCTTCAAACCTACCGCTTTGCCTACCGTGCTCTCGTGCAAAAAGTTACGTTCCAATTGGGCCGATTTCCAATCGCCCCCTACACTGAGGCGGTCTTCCCTGCGCGGCCGCCGTCAAACCTGCGCACACCGGCTAGGCGTCGCGCGGTCTTCACGTTTTGCCGGTCGAGTTCGGGTGTCTTTGGCGTTTCGCAGATGCATGCGACACGCGAGAGTTCCGGACGGGTGAGCAGGGCGCGAAACCCAGCCGTGCCGATTCTCCCTTTTCCCACATGCCAGTGCAGATCGCGTTTGGCCCCAAGCGGTACTTGGGTGTCGTTGACGTGCAGCACCCGTAAGCGTGAAAAGCCGATGTGCTTGTCCACCTCGGCCATGACGCTCGACACACCTTTGCTCGTTGCGAGATCGTAACCGCTTGCCCACAAATGCGCCGTGTCCAAGCAGACGCCAACGCGGCGGTTGCCGAGAGCGCGCACGATCGCGCCCAACTCTTGAATCGTGCCGCCGCATTTGTTGCCCCCGCCGGCAGAGTTCTCAAGCAGCAACATCGGTCCAGGAGCAGCGTCGGCAATCAGCCGACTCAAGAGCGCGCACATGTGGTCGAAGCCGATTGAGCGCGGCTGGTCACCGTAGCTGCCTAAATGCGTGTTGACGTATTCAATCTTGCCTCGTGCGCCAACATCAAGGTCGTGCGCGACGAGCGTCGCACTTTTGATTCGCAGGCTTTTGTCGGAGGACGCCAGATTAATGAGGTACGACGTGTGGATGACCGTTGGCGAGAGATGATGTTGCTTGCGCAGTGTGGCGAACTGCGACCAGGCTGCAGGGTCGTAGGGGGTGGTGCGCCAGCCGCGTGGGTTGCCGGCGAAAATCTGGATGCAGTCGCACTGCGCCGCAAGCGCCTCGGCGACGGTCTTAGCGAATCCCCCGCCGATGCCGACATGAACGCCGAATTTCACGACGATCCATTCATTGCCCGTTTGAGCTCGTCGGCCACGCTGTCTTCTAGCTTCGCGTTTGCTTTCGCGTGTACTTCGTCTTCGTGACCTTCGATGGATTCGTGAATTTGCGACACCGAGGCAGCTTTGCTAGCAGATTGCGGAAACGCGAGCACTTGCCCGTTGATTCGTCGGGGCGCGTCGTCAGGCAACGGCGGCAATTCGTCGAGCGAACGCAAACCAAACGCTTCGAGAAACTGCGTTGTCGTTCCGTAAAGAATCGGACGGCCGACCACGTCCTTACGGCCGAGTTCGCGAATGAGCTGGCGCTCTTCGAGCGTGCCCATCACGCCATCCACGTTGACGCCCCGAATGCTTTCGATTTCTGCGCGCGTAACCGGCTGCAAATACGCAACGATCGCAAGCGTTTCCAGCGACGCGGGAGACATGTAGGTCTTCGGCGGCAGGAGATACCGCTCGACCTCCTCGCGGCACTCGGGATCCGAGTGGAGCCTGTACCCGCCGCCAATCTCTCGCAACGCAATGCCGCGGTCAGAAAGCGACGTGCGCAGCTCGTTGAGAGCCGAGACCACCTTTTTTGACGGCTCACCGGTCGCTTCGCAAAGCTCGTCGATGGTGACCGGTTCGGCCGCGACAAAGAGCACAGCCTCGATGCGGCTACGCAGACTGGGCAAGCCGGGCCGCCCTTTCTTTGGGAGCGAGTTTGAAAACAATGTCGGCGAACGGTGCTACTTGCTCGAACGTCAGCTTGTGCGCGCGCACCAACTCGAGCGCAGCCAGGAACGTCACCACGATCTCCAGGCGCTCGCATTGCGCTACGAGCGAAAACAAACTCAGACTCGTGGAATGTCGCAGCTCGCGCAGCAAGTAATTCATTTTGACGACGACAGAAAAGGTTTCGCGCTTGACCACCATGGGCCGGCTTCCGACGGCATTGAGCGCGTGGATGAAAGCGCTTGCCAGCATTTCGGGAGCCAGCTTGTAGCGCTGGATGAATCCATCGTGCGGCGATGCCGGGCGCGTGTAATACGAACGGTTGAGCTCGAAGCGATCGCGCAACTCCGCGCCCAACATCTTGAAATGCTGGTACGCCATGAGCCGTTCGCGCAACGCTTGTTCTGCTGCGGCGGCTTCTTCGGCCAGTTCGTCGACAAACGGGGGAGGCGGAGGCGGTAGGAGCTTCTTGGATTTGATGAACGTGAGCGTCGCGGCGATGACGAGGTACTCGCTCGCCACCTCGATGTCGAGCGATTCCATGAGACCGATATACGCGAGATACTGCTCGCAGACGGATGCGAGGGAGACCCGGGTTATGTCCAGATCTTGCGCGAGCACCAACTGGAGTAGGAGGTCGAGCGGTCCGTCAAACACATCAAGTTTGACGAGCAAGCCGTTTGGACCGTCCGTTATGTTAAAGTCCCCCCTGTCAATACGACCATATGTTCTTCCCGTTTTTTAGTGTACCGCCCTGCGGCAGGACCTCGATGTAAATCTGCCCAGGCGCGAGGGGCATCGCTTCGCCCGAGCTGTCGAGCAGCTCTGGCATCGTGTTCGGTCCGGGCGCTACCCACGTGCCAGCGGTCGCAGTACCATCGCGGATGAGCACCGCTGGGAATCTGCCGTAGACATCCATTTGGAGATCACCCAGACTGTCCAAAACCCTGGCGGGGATCCAGACAGCGATGATGTCTGCGACAACATACGGCCGAAGGTCGCCCAGGTCGTGTTGGACTTCGCCATCGATGATGCGGATGTAGCCATGGCCCGCTGGGCGATAACGGACGGTGTACTGCAGCCAAAAGGTCAGCACCGCGTCAGGGCTTTGCGGCTTTGCCGGCGGGTCCGGCGTAAACGCGAACTCCTCAGCGTCGAGGGCTGTATCTTTGTAGCCATACATGGGCCCGGTCTTGCGCATTCTTGAGACCGAGGTGTAAAGGTTGTGCGGCATGTCGCGGGTTGGATCGCGCCAAAAGGCTTCCGGAGTGCCCACGATTTGATCCATATCGGCAAATCCGTCATCGCGCAAATCCCTGAGCGGACCCCAGACATCGTCGTTTTCGCCCGCGTGCGCGTAGAGCGGATCGTACGGGCGGGCGAGGTCGACAAAGTACAGGCGGGCGCTGCGCACCGGCCCTATTTTTGCTGGGGATTTTTCCAGGAAGAGCGCCATGTAGCGCGTGATGCCGCCTTCCGCTTCAACTTCGTACACGATATCGGCGTCGTGCAGACCGCTTTGCGGGCGGGCATCATAAGGATAATTGTCGATCATCACCGCATCGATGCGATGCTTTTCCGAACCGCGAGCCACTTGCTCGCCGTCCAACAAGCTGTACACCGGCGTGGGGGTAGGGGAAGGCCGAGGGGTGGGGATTGGCGCCACGGCATGTCGCGCGCAACCCACGCTGATGATCAGCGCCGCAGCGATCCCCCACCGATAATTTTTGCTCAACATAAGTAATATCGCGACTTCTCGCGGCCCGTGTCGTGTCGCGAATTTATTCGCGACCTTCTTCATCTATTATCGGAACGTTATCGCCCGCCCCCGCCTATCGAGTCCTAGGTCACCCCGATGCAGATGCAGATTCGCTCGCGGATGGAGCGAAGTTGCGCCGAAGTTATCTTTGCCTCTGTCGGTTTTGTCCTGCGCCTTGAAACCGTGGTGACATTAAAGGCTAGCGCATAGGATCGGTCTGCGCATCTGTTTTCGGGCGTAGGGTCTATAGAGACCGACAGAGCTGGTATTGCCCATTCGATATCGGTCGTGAGTGGCACCACAATAAGATTTTGATATTCGCCGTCAAAAAGTGATGAATCCTCGACGACGACGGCTGGTCGGAGTTTGTTTGGCTCTTTCGGAAGACCACCACGACGCCAATCAACGAGAACAATGTTACCAGCAGGCGGCCGAGTCATTTAGCGCCGATATCAGCTGCCGGCGTTCCCCAATCTTCGAAGAATTCTCGCCCTAGCTTACTGCGCTTCAGCCGTTTGACAAGTGCTCTTCCCTGCTCCCGAATCTGATGGCTCCTAGTTGCGACAGCGCGCTCCTCCGCAATCGTCCTCAAGAGCGTGCGAAAGGGCACCCCTAGCCGGCGCGCTTCGGCGGTCAATACTCGACGCGTTTCCGGCTCTAGGCGTATCGTTACAAGATCTTTCATATCGCCCATTGTAACACACTTGCGTAACACAAACAAGTGTACTCTTTTATCGAAACCCCAGCGCTGTCGGGGCCTTCTCTTTCACGATGTTTTGCGCAATCTCGATAAGCCGGCGCTCGTTGACATGCGTCAGCCGATCGTTGAGTTCGTCGAGCCGTACCCAAAGCGCCTCATCGACTTCGCCCGTCTGCGGCGTTGGGATTCCGCTCACATAACGCATGAGAAAAAAATGGACGACCTTGTGATGTTTGGTCTTATTCGCATAAAACCAATAACGAATATCAGAAAGCTTGCAGACGATCGTTGCTTCGATGCCGGTTTCTTCCAAGACTTCGCGCGTCGCAGCTTGCTCGATTGATTCGTTCGGCTCGACATGTCCCTTCGGCAAGGCCCAGATTCGAGGGCTCGCACGTCCGATAATGAGACCGTAGTATGCGCCACGCTCGCGTTTGAGGACGAGACCTCCAGCCGAGCGCTCGTACATCACTCGAGGCCGTGGCGCAAGCGTAGAGGGCGATTGGAAAATCGCCCCTTGTAGCGGACCCTTAGATTCGCCCCGCCCTCGACGCTTGGATCGTCGCTTCATTGACGGTTTGCCGCATCCCCAGGTTCCCACCGCAAACCGATTCCCTTGTTCGCCTGCCTTCCGACCTGCGCTTCGTCGACGCGCCGTACCGGCGTGTGCAGCGGTAACTGCTGCATGGACGCCGGATCATCGTGCGCTTGTTTGACGAGCGCGCGCAACGTGTCGGCAAACGTGTCGAGCGTTTCTTTGGTTTCCGTCTCGGTCGGCTCGATCATCAGGCACTCGGGCACGACGTGCGGCCAATACATGGTCGGCGCGTGAATGCCCGCATCTAAAAGACCCTTCGCCAAGTCGAGAGCCCGCGCGCCCGTCTCCTTCTTCAAGCGCTCCGCCGAACAGACAAACTCATGGCGGCAAAAATCTTCGTACGGAACCACGAGCACGTCTTTGATTTTGGCTCGAACGTAATTGGCATTGAGCACCGCGAGTTGGCTGTTGCGTCGCAAGCCTTCTTCCCCATGCACGATGATGTACGCATACGCGCGCACGATCGCCAAGAAATGGGACCAAAACTCGCGGACCGGGCCGATGCTGTCAGGACGATCCCAATCCAACGCGAACGAACCATCTTGATCTCGCGCGACGATTGGTTTCGGGAGATATGGCGCCAGCTTTGCGCTCGCGCCCACGGGGCCGGAACCTGGACCTCCACCGCCATGCGGCACCGAGAAGGTCTTGTGCAAATTGAGGTGGAGCAAATCGAAGCCCATGTCGCCTGGCCTCGTCAGTCCGACGATAGCGTTGGCGTTCGCTCCATCGTAGTACATCAAGCCGCCGGCTTTGTGCACGGCGCGCGTGATGTCAGTGATCTCATCCTCAAACAGCCCGAGCGTATTCGGATTGGTCATCATACATACGGCGGTCGTGCCATCCAGCTTGCTGCGCAGGGCCGCGAGATCCGTGCGCCCGCGGCTGGTGGACGGGATAGAGACGACGTTGTAACCTACCATTGCGGCGCTTGCGGGATTGGTGCCGTGCGCCGTATCCGGCACAAGGCAAACATTTCGCTGTCCTTGCCCCATTTCAGCAAAATATTTCTTGGCCATGAGCATCGCCGTGATCTCGCCGTGTGCTCCCGCCGCGGGCATTAACGAGAATGCTGCCATCCCGAATAAAGCAGACAGCGTGCGCTCCATATCCCACAGTAAGTGCAGCGCGCCTTGTGCGCCGGCGTCGGGAGCAAAGGGGTGGAGGTCAGTGAAACCAGGGAACCCTGCGACGGCTTCGTTGAGTTTTGGGTTGTACTTCATCGTGCAGGAACCCAGCGGATAGAAGTTCCGGTCCACGGAGAAATTTCGCGCTGACAACTCCATGAAGTGCCGCGCGACCTCCAACTCCGCCAGATCCGGTAGCGGGAGACTGTCGCGCAGCAGCGCCTGGTTGAGGTACCGGCGCGCTCCGCCGGCGTCGGCTACGAACTGATTGCCGCGCCCAGGAGCGCCGCGTTCAAACAGCAGCAACGGCACGGGCTGTCTCCTCGACGAGCGCTTCGGTCAAAGCTTTGATATCCTCGGACGTTGTCAGTTCCGTCGCGCACATCAGCACGAGATGGGTGAGCTCCGGGTAGAAGCGTGAGAGCGGCAATCCCGCGAGGATGCCGCGCTTCTCCAAGCGTTTGACGAGCTGCGCTGCCGGCACGGGCGTGCGAATGCAGAACTCATTGAAGTACGGGCTTTGATAGGCGGCGACAAATCCAGGCACCGAGCAAACGGCCTCCTGCAACTCGCGCGCACGCTGCAAGTTGGCCGCCGCAATCGATTGCAATCCTTTGCTGCCGACGGTTGCCAGATACACTGTGGCGATCAATGCGCACAGCGCCTGATTGGTGCAGATGTTCGAGGTTGCAAGTTCGCGGCGAATATGCTGCTCTCGTCCTTGCAGGGTCAGCACGAACGCGCGCCGCCCGTCCACGTCTGTGGTTTCTCCGACGAGCCTCCCTGGAAGCCGCCGGACATGCTCCTTGGTGGTGGCGATAAAGCCTACGTATGGGCCGCCATACCCGAGCGGCAATCCGAACGACTGCCCCTCGCCGAGCGCGATGTCCGCGCCCGCCTCTCGCGGCGTCTTGAGCAGCGCAAGCGACAGGGCTTCCGCGGTAACGCTGACGCACAGCGCCCCTGCCTCGTGCGCCACGGTTGCGGCGGCGCTTAGGTCTTCAATGCACCCGAAGAAGTTCGGGGATTGCACCACGACGCACGCCGCCCCCTGGGCGTCAACGCGACTTACATCAGTGAGTCCTTTGGTCGTGACGGGCAGCTCGACGATCTCGAGACCCATTCCCTCGGCATAGGTAGCAAGCACTGCACGGTACATGGGGTGCACGGCTTTGCTGATCAAAACGCGCTTGCGCCCATTGGCGTGCAGCGACATGATGACGCCTTCGACGAGCGCGGTCGCACCGTCGTAGAGCGACGCGTTGCTGACATCCATGCCGGTGAGCAAGCTGATGTAGGTTTGCCACTCGAAGATGGCTTGCAGGCTGCCTTGGCTTGCTTCTGCTTGGTACGGGGTGTATGCGGTGAGAAATTCGGAACGGGTAGCGAACCAGGGGACGGCCGGTGGCTGGTAGTGCCGATACGCTCCGGCGCCAAGAAACGAAACCATGCGCGCGGCATCATTTTGGTTGGCAAGCGCTTTGATGTGCGCGTATGCCTCCGCTTCGGGAAGTGCCGGCGCGAGATTCAAGCGCTCCTTAATCGCAAGACCGCCCGGCGGGGACGAGAGCGCCTCGAGGCTGGGGGCCCCGATGACCTCGAGCATGGCGCGGATGTCTTTTTCTGTGTGCGGCGCGTACATTATTCTAAGCTAGCGTCTGAACAAACTCATCGTACGCCGGCGCATCGAGCAGTCCATTGGTATCGGATGGGTCGACGCCGGTCAACTTCACGAGCCAACCCTCGCCGAACGGGTCGCCGTTCACCTTGGCCGGATCGTCTTCGACGGACGAGTTGATTTCACTCACCGTGCCGCTCACCGGCGCATAGATGTCGGAAACCGCCTTCACCGATTCAACCACGCCAATCGGCTTGCTGCGCTCCAGCGCGGCCCCGGGCTTGGGCAGCTCCACATACACGATGTCTCCCAGCGAAGACTGCGCGTAATCGGTGATGCCGACGATGGCGTTCTTACCGTCGAATTTCACCCACTCGTGTTCTTTCGTGTAGTAGCGGTCGCTCGGTTGCGGCATATTTATGTTCCTTTTTGGCGTTTGTAAAATGGAAGCTTCACAACCGTCGCTGGATGCATGGCTCCTCGGATGTCAACCTCGAGACGCGTGCCCTCTTCGCTTGCGGCCTTGCGGACAAGCGCGGTTGCGATGTTCTTTCCGCCGAGCGCCGGCGCCGGTGAGCCCGATCGAACTTCCCCGACCGGCTTGCCGCCCAAAAAGACGCCATAACCAGCGCGCGCTGGCGCCTTGCCGCCCATCACGAGACCTGCGATTCGATCGTACCTGCCCTCTGAGTGCTGCGCTTCCAGAGCCGCTTTGCCCGTGAACTGCTTGCCGAACTTCACCGCCCAGTCGAGCCCCGCTTGGAGCGGAGTAATGGTTTCTTCCAATTCGTGACCGTACAGCGGCATGCCGGCTTCCAGTCGCAGCACGTCGCGCGCGCCAAGACCCGCTGGCCGAAGTCCAAACGGTGTGCCGTCGCGCATGAAACGATCCCACAGATCAACCGCCGCGTTCGCGGGGACAAACACTTCGAAGCCATCCTCACCAGTGTAGCCCGTACGGGCAATCTCTGCCTTTTCGCCACCCACCGTTGCCTCGGCGGCGTAGTAATAACGCACGGTCTTGAGGTCGAGATCGCACAGCGGCTGCAGCATCTCGAGTGCGCGGGGCCCTTGCAGCGCGATGAGCGCCGAACGCTCGGTTCGGTTTTCAAGGCTCACGCCGGCCGGTTTCGATCCAGAAAGCAAATCCCACATCTTGCCGGTGTTGGATGCGTTCACAACGATCAGCCAGCGCCCAACCAAGCGGTAGATGATGACGTCGTCGTGCGCGCCTCCGGCTTCGTTAGTAAAGATGTTGTAGCGGGCTTGATTCGGCCGCATGCTCGCCACGTCGTTGACCGTCAATCCGTCGAGCCATTGCGCAACAGCGTCGCCCGACGCGATAAACTGCCCCATGTGCGAGAGGTCGAACATGCCCAACCGCGGTGCGCACTGCGTTGTGCTCTTCGAGAATGCTAGAGTAGACGATGGGCATAAGAAATCCCCCAAAGGGGGACATTTTGGCGCCGAGGCCGACGTGCGTTTGGTACAACGCCGTCTGGCGGGGCTGAGTGAGCACCTCGGACGTTTCGGCGGGTCGCCAAAGCCGTCCTAGCCCAGCCGCTCTTAGCCTGTGGCTTCTTCCCTAATGCCGAGGATTCTCGATGACAGCGACGAGCGCGAACGCACGCCGACTTTCCCGAAAATGCGTTTGAGATGATCTTCGACCGTCGTCTCAGCAAGCACCAAGTGATCGGCGATGCGGCGGTTTGAATAGCCGCGCAGCACAAGACCGGCTACTTCCGTCTCTCGCGGCGTCAGCGGATAGCTCGCAAGCGCGCTGCGGACAACGTCTTCCCGGCTCGCGCGTTCGATCAGGAGCATGATGTTGGATTCGTGTTGACTCTCGATAGCGCACGCTCGGACACACATGTCGTATGCGGGCAACATGACCGCGCACGTGTCTGAGCCCACCGAGAGCCGGCCCTCTATGTCATCTAGCAAGGCTTGCAATGCGGTGGGCAGCTCGGCGCCTGCCAAGCGAAACTCTCCGCCGGCAATGACCCGCAGCATCGCGATGCTTGGATGGTTGGCGAAGCGGATCTGTCGTGCAGCGTCAACGATGAGCACACCCGGCATCTGGCGGCTGTGCACGCCCTTGGCGGGAGCGACAATGAGCGTGGTGGCGAAGGTTCGAGGTTTGGCCTTCATGGCGGCTAGAGAGTCCTCTGTTTGGCGATGGCGATATTACACAGGACCAAAGACCTACACCGCTCGTCGGATCCGTTGGACCCGGTGGTCTGTGGATAGAATGTACTCTGCGGGCAAGCGTTGTTCCGCTCGTTCCCTACTCTATATTGATTCCCAATTGTGCGAACTTAAGTCTGCCGTCTCAAATAAGAATCCAATTAGAGTTTTATCGGCAGTCAATTGGGAATGATAATGTGTATAGCAATAGTGATACATACGTTCGCTTTGGTCCGTTGTTCCCCAATTCATATGGGCCTTTCCCCTGATTTCAGGGATTACACAAAAAAAGTCACTGTGCTATAAGTACTTTACTGTACTGTAGGGTCAAGGCTGAATTACTCAGTCTCCTCGTGCGCAACTACTAGGGATGGAGGTACTCATGGCTACGGAATTTGTGCGCATCGCGGTGCTGGAGGAGCAAGCGCTCTTTCGTAAGTCACTATGCCAAGTGCTTGCGAAGGACGATCGGTTCAAGGTCGTACCAGAATGTCTCGAGACAAGCGATGCCCATCGTATCGCAGCGAGCAAACCAGACATCACGCTCTTCGACGTCGATTTTCAAAAAGGCGATCCCGTTGATACCGTCAAGGCCTTGCGCGAAGGGCATCCCAACGGAAAGATCTGTTTGCTCTCCATGAATGCACAGCAGGCATTGCTCGAGCGAAGCCTCGTGTACGGTCTCGAAGGTTACGTCATCAAAGATATCGGTTTGATGGATCTCTCCCGAGCGTTGCTCGCAATCCACACCGGCGACTTTTACGTCGATCCCAGGTTAGCCGGCAGCATGCTGCGCCGCATGAGCGAGCGGCGTCACAAGGGAGATCCAAGCGAGCTCTCCGAGCGCGAGACCGACGTCATCCAACTCATTGCGATTGGACTCTCGAACAAGCAGATCTCGGAACGATTGTTCTTGAGCGAAAAGACAGTAAAGAACCACATCAGCCGCATCTTCAGCAAGCTCAATGTCACGGCGCGCACGCAAGCCGCCATCTACGCAATAAAATCGGGCCTAGCATAATACCGCGCGAATAAATTCGCGCGACTACACTTACGAACGCGAATATTGTAGGGGGCGATTGGAAAATCGCCCCTGTAGCAGCGGACCTTAGGTCCGCTCTTTTTTTACGCCGCCGCGCAAGAGCGTCTTCGCCTGCTCGGCGTTGGCCAGCGTGTTATCCCCGTAGATGTGCTCGAGGCCAAATGCTTTCGTGATTCGTTGCGCCGCGGCGAGCTCGTCTGGAGTTATCTGCCTGCGCCAGGCATCCACGGCGGTTCCTTGGGCGAAGAACTGGCTGCCGCGTCCTTTGGCCATGGTCGAAAGCGAAGGCCGGTGTATTCGCCTGGCGATGGCGTCGTTAAAGGGCCGGCCGGTGTATTCGAAGAGCTTGCGCAACTCGGCCTCCGAGCTGCATAAATTCTCGTAGAAAGCGAGAAACACGTCGGATCGTTCAAGCTGCGCGAACGGCACAAAACTCTCCACGCACCAGTCGACGATGTGGCGTTCGAACGGTGTTTGCGCCCGCGCGATTTCATCGGCGAACGGCGCTAAAAAGTCTTCCATGAGCGCGGGCTGTGCAAAATACACCTTGCGGAAGTCGGTTCGAAAGGCCAACCGCACGCGGGAAAGTGCCACCGCGCATGGATGCCGGACTAAGTACACGATCGGCATGCGCGGAAAGTGCGCGCGGAACCACTTGAGCATGAGGGTTGTCCGAACGTCTTTGACGATGCGACCGCGAGGAAAAGCGCAGCGATTGACATTGTCAACCCACGCGTTTCGAATTTTCCCTGCGAAGATCGCTCGAGCGGGCTTGAGGTATCGCGGATCGTCGTCAGCGGGCCGCAGGTACTGTCGGATCAAGAAGTGATTGCTTGGGGGCACAAGTCCCGCGGTGAACGGCTCGCCGAGAAATCGATACGCGTTATCCGAGTTGAGCACCTCGGCTAGCCAGGTCGTACCACTCCTGGGAGAGCCGGAAACAAAAATGGTTGCATCTGCTGGCGCGAGATCCAAATAAAAGGCATGGCTGATCGTACTCCATGCTTTCCTCGCTCGAGCGGAAATCGTTCCACGCCAGAAAAAACTCACGCTGGATCCGTTTGTCGCCAATGAATTGGCGACACTATATTGCCTCGTACGCTTCGCGCAAATAGCGAGGTAAGTTGAAGATTCCTCGATGCGACTCGGCATCGTAGAATTTCAAACCGCGGCACGCGCGCGCGTGCGCTTGCGCCGCCTGGGCAGCCTCCTCGGAGCCCATGTCGAGCGTTCCCCCGCAGAGCGCGAATCCCCATTCGGTATCGAAAGCGGGTACGTACGCCGCGTACGGGTAAACCGCGCTGAAGATGTCGTCGAGCCGCGCGATCATCCGCGCATGCAAGTGATAATTGTGGGGTCCAGCCATGGAGGCTTGCAACGCGTAGGCGCCGCGTTTACTCAAGCGCGCGCGAATAGCCGAGTACATTTCCGGGGTATGCAGGCCGGCGGAAGGGGAGTCTTCGAGAGGCTCGGTGAGATCGCCGATGATGACGTCGAATTGCTCGCGAGACGAGAACACATACTCTTTCGCGTCGCCAATGATAATCTCGGCGCGCGGATCCTCAAACGCCCCCGCGCTCCACTCGGGAAGATATCTGCGGCACACCTCGACCACTTCGCCGTCAATGTCCACCATCGTGACCTTGCGAATGGAAGGAATCCGAAGCAGCTCGCGCAGCGTGGCTCCTTCTCCCCCACCCAGGATCAACGCGCGCTCCGGACTGCCTCCGGATGCCACGCAGGCTGGATGAACGAGCGACTCGTGGTAAACATGCTCGTCGAGCGCCGAGCTTTGCGTGTCCCCGTCGAGCACGAGCATCTTGCCAAAGAGAGAACTGACCACAACTGCGTAGTCTTGAAACTTCGATCGACCAGAGGTGAGGTGCGTGGTGACCGCATGCCCGTGGATCTCTCCAGGGGCTACTTGCTCAACGTACCACTGAAAGTTTTCGGTTTTTGGCACCGGTCGCAATTCCGTTCGAGCGCTTGCCGACGATGTGGCTATAGACGCCATCTTCATCCGGCATACCCCGGCGCACTTCCGTCGTAAGCATCTGTTTGGCTTGGAACTCGGCCGCTGCGAGGCGGCAGGCCTTCCAGGGATCGGTCTTGTCGCCGCACGTGTAAATATCCATGGCCGCGTAGCCATATTCAGGCCACGTGTGGATGGAAAGATGGGATTCGGCAATCACGACAACACCGCTCACGCCTTGTGGCGAAAAGCGGTGAAAAGCGGTTTGTAGGACCTCTGCATGTGCGGCCTTCGCCGCTGCCACCAGTATGCTGGCTACTTGGTCAACGTCACTAAGAATTCTCGCGTTGCATTCGGACAGTTCCACAATGATGTGCGTACCAAGTGCTTTCAACCATCCAGCCCCCCTGCGACGAAGTGGGGAGATCCGACCTCCAATTCCGCGGAAAAGGCACGCTGTCAAAGCGTACCGATGCTAAATATTAGGGCATTTGCGCGGCTTTGTAAATACTTTGCGCATACCAATGTAAGGTTTCTATGCCGGGACAGCCAAAACAGGGGCCTCTACCAAGCCAAAGGCGCGAATGAATTCGCGCCGCTACATCACCCGAAAGGCATCCCATGTTTGCGGTCATCGAAGCCAACGGCAGGCAGCTCAAGGTTAAGGAAGGCGACGTCGTGCGCCTCGACAGCGTCGAGGGCGAGCGCCGGCCACGAGGTCATTTTTGAGCGAGTGCTCTTTGCCCATAACGGCAAAGATTTTGTTGTTGGCTCGCCGCTCGTCGGCAAGGCGAAGGTCACCGCACGTGTCGTTCGCCAAGGCAAGGGGCCGAAGATCGTGGCCTTCCGCTATAAGCCCAAAAAGCGCGTGAGAAGGCGCTACGGCCACCGCCAACCCATTACCGAACTGCGCATTGAGAAGATCGCGCTCCCCTAAAGGTGGCCTCGAGTTTGTCTACGAGCGCCACAAGGGCACAGTGGTCGGCTTCGCGGTCCGCGGGCATGCCGGGTTTGCTCCCGCCGGTCGCGATATCGTCTGCGCAGCTATTAGCGCACTCGTCCTTTCGGCGGCAAGGGGCCTGCGCGACCACTGTCGTGCGAGGCCCGCAATTTCCGACACACCGGCGCGATACGCACTCCTTTTGGCCGATGGGGGAGGCACGCGCGCGCAGGCGGTCTTGGAAACCATGATTTCCGGGCTTGAGGCAATAGCCCGGTCGTATCCCGGGTATTTGCGCGTTGGGCAGGGTAAAGTCGCGGCCACAGGGCCGCGGTCCAAGCGCGCGAAAACCACAAATAGGAAATGTAGTCGCGTGAATTTATTCACGCGCAAATCGAAACGACGCGTGTAGGGAGCAATCATGGCAACGATTACCGACCTCAACCCCACCTATGCTGACGAATCCGGCCAACGCAATCACACTGAGGTCGAGCTCCGTAAGACCTTGCTCGCAGGGGTGATCGGAGCTGTGGTCGGGGCAGCGGCCTACTTCATTTATTCGCGGCTCGAAGACGAGCAAAAGGATGCGCTCCGCCAATCTGTGGGCAAATTTGTTGAAGACAAGATTGCCGACGTACGCTCCCAACTCAAGTTCTAATGTAATCGCGTGAAGTTATTCGCGCGTTAAAATCCGCACGCCAAATTCCGATGCTTCTAGTATGCACCGATTGATCCGTGCCGTATCCTTTGTTACCCTTGCGTCCCTTCTCTTGGGGTTCGCAGGCCTGCGGCCGGCCGCAGCATACAGCGCGCACCAAAAGGTCCCCAATGAGGAAGCGATGCGCGTGTACGTCTCCGCGATTCGCTATTTCAATGCGGGCATTGACGAAGACGAAGCCCGACGCATCGTCGCCGCGATCGTGCGGGACTCAATGGACGCGGGGATCGATCCGCGCCTGGTTGTCGCCGTGGTCGCAACCGAGAGCGCCTTCGATCGCACCGCCCGCAGCTCCGCGGGCGCGCGTGGTCTGGGCCAGCTGATGCCGGAGACTGCGGCAGATGACAATGTCACCAACATCGAGGACATCAATCAGAATATTCACGGCACGGTCATGACGCTGAAAGGCAATCTCGATCACTACGCCCACTACGACCTGCAACACCAATACGTGTACGCGATTGCCGCATACAACGCGGGCACTGGTGCCGTCGATGAATACCACGGCGTGCCGCCGTATGACGAAACCATCCACTACGTCTTCAAGGTGATTGGGTTGTGGCGGCGCTTTTACGGGTTGTCCTCGAGCTGAGGCAACCGAGGCTCGTCGGTTTTTTCTGCAGGCACTTCTTCGCGCGGCGTCATTGGCTCGACCGAAATCGGCTGGGTTCCCGGGTTGTCTGCGGCTCGCTCCATTTCTTGCATGAACGAATGCGTCGTCGTTTGGATATGGCGCATTGCTTCGCCGAGCTGGCGAGCCAGCTTGGGGAGCTGTTCGGGGCCGAACAGCAACAACGCGAGCAAGAAAACAATGGCGGTGTCGGAAGGGCTGAGCATACGCTGCGAGTCTATTTCCGCAGGGCCGTGCGGGTAATCTTTTTTCCGGCCCCGAAATTCTCTCACTCTTGAAGATTTACTACACGAAGACCCAACGGGAAGAGCCGGTCGGGACTTTGACCACCCTCAAGAAGGTGCTGTCACGTTTTGTGCATCATCGGGTTTTTTACGAAATGTCGGCGCGCCAGCGCACCAGTCACCAGCTCTACTCCGTCAAGAACACGTTCACCGTCGAGCGGTTTGAAATCGAAGGGCAAAACGAGCTGCTCATCACGCTCTTCGACGCGCACAATCCAGCGCATTCAGTTGAGATCGTCAACCCGCACGCATTGCGCATCTACGACGAGAATCCAGCCAAGGGATTCGCTGTCGTTTTCTACGCGGATGAGGCTGGAGATTTCGAAGTCCGTTACTATTTGCGCGACGAAGGCGAGGACGAAACATCACCCAAGCGCACCGCACTCGAGCACATCACGCTGCCGCAGTTGATGGAATATCTGCACGAAAGTCTCAACGCCGATGTGGTCGAAGTGGGGGAGCCCAAGCGCTAGGACATCCCGAGCCGTTGTTTCCACGCTTGAATCGTCATGGCGGGAACGCCCGCCCGCCGGGCCACCGCGCCGACGCTGCCGGTAAACACGCCAGCGATCGCCCGTGGCTCGAAAACGTCTCTGAGCACGTCGACCACGCACAGACCCTCCGATGAGGCGACCGTGTGGATGCCGCGATCGTAGTTTCCTCGCGGAGGGTGAATTGCGCCCACCACCGTTTCCTTGAAGTCGGTTTCAGACAGCACATCCACCCGGTTGATTCGAATGAGTCCGCCGTAAACGCGGGCGCAGTCCTGCGCCGGTCTATACAGTTGGCCGTTGTTGGAGAAAAAAGGACCGGCCGGCCCGGACGAGCGGACGTCGATCTTCACCGGATTTCTTGGATGTTGCTTCCACGGCCCAAACAAATCGTCGCTAGACCAGATGTACAAATGCGAGTGATAGCCTTCGTCGAGATTGGTGCAAAAAAGCCACCATCGATTTTGAAACTGCAGCAACGTGCTGTCCACCGCGGCGAAGTCTTTGAGCAGCGTGTGCGTTCGCTCCCAACGGTAAGGAAAGTCGATAGCTTTGTACAGGCAAACTTTTTTTTGATCTACTGATTCTGGCAAACAATAGATGGACCCATCATGCTCGAACACCTGCGGGTACGAGAGGTGGTAGGGTTCGTCGATCACCGTGGTCAGGCGGTGAAGACCCTGAGGCTCCGCATTCGCAGACGGCGATAACGCCGCGATTGTCTTTGTAGTAATAGAGCTCGCAGAAGACAAATGCTTTACCCGCGTGGTGAAGGACGAATGGGTCCGCAACAAACCGGCCTCGCTCGTACGGAAGGAGCTCTGAAACGCCGGCCTGAGCCTTCCTGCCCACAAAATCACCCGGCGAAGCGTCGAGCAGCCCGATGGTCCAATCAGGCAAATAGAAGCGCTGCTGGAACTGTTGCTTGGCGCGGTTCCTGCTTGCGCGCGAGCGAACCGACCGACATTGTCCGGCGCTTGGGAATCCGTAGGTCACAGGCGCTTTCGGCTGGGGCGCGTCTGAAAAGTACGAGGCGAGTCCGCGGTTCAGTTCTCGACACACGTGCGCTGGCCACGTTGCCAACTCGTTCAGCGACAAAGTCAGCATTGCGTTCGAACGACGTCCTCAGCGTTCTCAAGTAGCCTGCTTTGAGCACGACGCCCGTGACGTCTGCGCTGCTCAGCGCCACCAGCGCAGCACCGGTGACATCGTAGTCGTAGTAGAGCTCCCAAAAGCCGGCGATCGGGCTCTCAAAATTCGTCATATCGCCGTTTGAGAACACCCACACGCCAAATTTGGGAAGGGCCGAAATTTCCAAGCCTAGCTGTCTTGGATCAAAGCACAGCACAAAATCCAAGGCCGCGGTTTGCAGTGCTCGTATTTGTGTCGGCGCAAAGTTGGAACCAGAGACTTCCAGAGAGATCGCTTCGGGATACTCGACCATCAGGTCCCGAAGAGGTTTCTGCGCCAAGGAGGGGACGCCCCGAGCGAAACGATCGAACGGTTCGCGTTGCTTACGCTCTTGCGGGTTTGTTTTCGCATCGATGATGCAGCGCAGTTGCGAGAGGCCAGACTCATCGAGCTTTTTGATGCAAGCACGTTGCCAAGCTCGCAGCGCGCCGTCAGCGGTCAGAATCCCATACGTGAACGGCACTCGCTTGCCTCAGGCCCGTTTGGGTGCTAAGCGGCGCAACCCCTGAACGACTTTAAATCTCGTGCTTCGGTGTCCAACGATTTCATAGGGCATCGTGGTGGCACCGAGAGCACGCTTGAATCTGAGCACACCCTCTAGGTTCGAACTTGAATTGAGGTTGTACCAGCGGACACCGCGTCGAGCAGCATGCTCGATAATCGTTGCATGCAAAAGATTGTGCGGCCGCAAAATTTCCATGCCGGGTTTGCTTGCGGTGGTCCACAACGAAACTTCTTGACTGCCGTAGAGCGCAACCCCGCCGGCGATCGCATCGCCTTCGTAGCGCACGATCCACATCTCGACGTCGGCGCCTCCTTGTGCGCACACCTCGCGTAAGAAGTCCTCTCGAATGGTTGGTGCCTCCCGGTGCCAGCGTTGCGTCGCAGCCTCCTCCAGCAATCCGTAATAGAGCGGCAGCGCCTGCGCCCACGGCTCGATGGAGCACGAGGCGCCCTTGCGCAGCGCCTGACCTGCCATGCGCCGGCTCTTCGGTGCGATTCGTGAGAGCGCTGCCTCGACGCCACCCGATATGTCCATGGCCGAGGTCTCGGCCGCAATTCGGACGTCCGCCAAGGGCAAGCGCGGCCCATCGAATGGCCAAAGATTGAGCAACACCTCGTCACCTACGAACATCAGCTCCTCGAGAACCTTTGCTGCCACGTCGGCAGCCAAACCGAGGCCCTTGGGCGTCAGCAGCGCCGTGTAGCCGTCAAAGGGCATGCCGTGAAGAATCTTCCATCCAAGCCGGCCGCGGACGCTCACCAGCGGCACAAACGCCTCGCCGCCATCATCCAGCTTGCAACGCAGCGGCCATGGCATCATATCCGGGAAGATTCGCCCAATAGCGACAGCCCAGGCAGGCTTGGCGAAAAAGGTCGGAGCCTGCGCCGTGCGATCGATCGCAAGCCACTCTTCTGTCGACAGACGCTCAAAGCGAAGCTTCATGATCTCCCCGGTGTTATCGGCGTTTCCACCAGGTCAGCCGCTTGCGGGCCGCGTCCGGCTTTGCTTCGTACTTAGCGGCCAGCCGTAGCTCCTGGACGCTCGCTTTGAAATTGCCTCGGCGGCGATGCAGCACGCCCAAGTTATTGTGCGCGAACGCGTAGGTCTCGTCAATGCGCAGCGCGCTTTCGTAGTATTGCTGAGCTTCGTCGAGCATGCCGCGTTCGAGCATGAGATTCCCGAGGTTGACGATCGCCGAGAGGCAGCGATCGTCGACGCCCAGCGCCGCTCGAAAATCTTGCTCAGCACCGTTTGGATCGCCGCAGCGAAGGCGGCAAACGCCGCGTTTGGAATGCGCAAGTGCACGCTCCTCATCGGCCTCGATCGCTGCGGAGAAAAGCTGCTTGGCTTGCTCAAACTTGCCTTGCTCGAAGGCGACGACCGCTTGCGAAAATGCGCTCACTTGCGGGTCCGCCTGCATCGAAGGGTGGCTCGGCTCGCCATTAGAACGCCGCTTCTCACATGCAAATTGATGTCGTTACGCTCTTTCCACAATTTTTTGACTCCATCGTCAACGGAAGCATTCTTGGCCGCGCACAGGCAAAAGGCTTGGTGCGCATCGTGCTCCATGACCTTTGGAAGTTCGTGCCTCCCGGCGAGCGCGCCGATGACGCACCCTATGGGGGCGGCCCCGGGATGATCATGCGCTTGGGCCCACTCATCGCGTGCATGGAGGCGTTGCTTGGCCCGGATCTCCACATCCCCGCCGGCTGCGTTGTCGTCGTTCCCTCACCAGCCGGCGACCCTTTCAGTCACGCGGCGGCCGCCAAGCTCGCGGCCCACTCACGAATTGTTTTCGTTTGTGGTCACTACGAGGGCATTGACGAGCGCTTCTTCGATTTTGTCAAAGCGCAGGAGCTTTCGCTCGGGGATTTCGTCCTGACCGGCGGTGAAATCGCAGCCCTGGCGTTTGTCGACGCCACGGTGCGGCTGCTGCCGGGAGCGATCAACGCGCAGAGCGCCGAGGCAGAATCGTTCGCTTCGGGGGCTTTGGACTGGCCCCACTTCACGCGGCCCGCCGTCTTTCGAGGCTCGCCTGTCCCGGAAGTGCTGCTCTCTGGAGACCACGAGCGGATCGCGGCTTGGCGCAAAGAGCGGGCCCATGCCCGAACCACAAAACGAAGACCCGACCTTCTCTCCGAACGCTGACGAAACCGTCATTCCATGGGGTTGAAGGGCCGCTTTCGGACGTGTTATACTCGAATTCGTCCTTATCGTTCGAACGCTGGTCGCGGCGTCGGCTCCGAAGCTGGAGCGGCGCCTTTTTAGCGGCCTCATTACCCCCGTAGGGGGCGATTGGAAAATCGCCTTTTGTAGGGGGCGATTGGCAAATCGCCCCAAGAAAGTGAACCACTATGGATGTCACGCGATTACTTGGCGACGCCCAGAAAAAAAAGAAGGTCGCCGAATTCGGCGCCGGAGACACGATCAAAGTTCACTCTCGCGTTACCGAGGGCAACAAGGAGCGCATTCAGGTTTTTGAGGGCATCGTAACGGAGCGCAAGAGCGGCGGCCTCGCCGAGAGCTTCACGGTCAGACGCATCGCTCATGGCGTCGGGGTTGAGCGATCGTTTCTCATCCACTCGCCCCGCGTCGAAAAAATTGACGTGCTGCGTCGCGGTCTCGTGCGCCGAGCCAAACTCTACTACTTGCAGGATCGAGTCGGCAACAAAGCCACCCGCATCAAAGAAAAAAAGTAGTGCTCCTCGGATGAGTCCGGTCGTCCTCGGCGCCATTCTCGGCATCTTGGCAGTCGCGCGCGTCATTTTGTGGATCGCTCCCGTCACTGTGCCCGACGAAAAGCAGCGCAGCGTCGTTCGGGAGTATCTCGACGCATTCATCATCGCAGGCGTTGTTGCGCTTGTGCTGATGCATTTTGTCGTGCGGACGTTTTGGATTCCGTCGGGTTCGATGTTGCCCACGCTGCAGATTCACGATGTGCTGCTCGCGAACGAAATTCAGTACCGCTTCGAAGATCCAAAAGACGAGCAGATCGCAGTCTTCGAACCGCCTCCCGAGCTCGGTACCACAGATTTCATCAAACGCGTCATGGCGGCTCCGGGTGATACGCTGCGCATTCACAACGGGATTATCTATCGCAACGGAAAGCCGGTTGTCGAGCCCTATCTGCCAGCCGGGCAGCGCCCAGACTACGAGCTTGAGATCAAAGATTATCAGATTGTCGTCGATGGCGTGCCGCTCGACTCGTCGCGCGCGATCGTTCCTCCACGCTCGCAATGGCAAGCATCAAACAAAGTACCGAGGGGCTACTACCTCATGCTCGGTGACAACCGCAACGATTCAGATGACGGTCATTTGTGGGGGTTCTTGCCGCGCGATCATTTTGTGGGTCACGCATTTTTCGTCTTTTGGCCGCTGACGCACATGAAGGTCCTACACTAACTCAACCGGCAGCCTCGCTTGCGTTTCCCTCTTGCTAAACCGTTCTAAGAACCGTGCTTGCTCTTTATGTTCTCCGTCGGGATCGAAGCCAAACCTCACTTGCTCAGCGATCGCGCTATCTAGCGGCCAACCTTGAGCAATTCTAACGAGCGCACAAAATGTTGATGTTCTGCCTTCACCCGCGTTACAATGCACAAAGATCGGACGCATCGCGCGAAGCGAACAGATTTGTAGCCACTGAAGCGCCTGTTCGTCGCTGGGCGCTTGATTGTTCTTGACGGGGATGTGGATGGGCTCCAAGTCATCCGACGAATTCCTCACCGCTTGGTCGACCTCGTGCGATCGCAAATTGACGACTGTTTTGAACAGATTGTCCGCTAGCCACTTATAGCCAGCAAGCGTGGGTTCGGCGCCCCGCGCCAACCACGGTTCAATCCAGGCGAAATTGTTGATCTGTTTTGAAGTTGGAATCAGTAGATCCGCATGCATGGCATTTCCCTTGGCGCTCTTATCATACAACTCTCAATGCTTGAACGCGACACCAGATTGCCATATCTGGGCAGTGAAATGCAAAGGTCCGCTGCTACATAGTTTGGAAGACCTTTGCCCGTGCTGCACCCGCTTGACAAGGCCCTCGAAGCACGGACCCCCGCACTCACCGATGCGCAATTCGACGCTCTCCAGCAGAATGTTCGATTTCGATGCCTCATCCGCCGGACAGTCAGACTCACGCTCGAGGTGCTGGTCTTCATTGCGCTCGCGTCGGTCTTGTTTTTACGCATTCCCCAAGTCGAAGGGCGCTCGATGCTGCCCACGATCGAAGACGGGAACCACGTCCTCATCAATACCCTGACGTACGGGCTACGGCTCGGGCCGCTGACGCTTGATGCCCGAACGCCCGAACGCGGCGATATCGTCGCATTCGTACGCGGCGAAGGTGACGATCGCAAGGTTTTCCTCAAGCGGGTGATCGGACTCCCGGGAGAGCGAGTCGGGTTCAGCCACGGAAAGGTGCTGATCAACGGCGTGCCGCTGGCAGAAACGTATCGTGTGTTGGTGGACCGTGCAACCATGCAGCCGGTCGTCGTTCCGAGCGGCTCAGTTTTTGTCTTAGGAGACAATCGCTCGGAGTCGGATGATTCGCGGACTTTTGGTTCTGTTGCGCTTTCAACCCTCATCGGCAAGGCGCGGTTCATCATTTGGCCGATCGGCCATGTCAAAGAAATCCGCTAAGGTTGGGTCGCGAGCTCCTTCGCGACAAAACGACAAAGCGGCAGCCTCATGGTTCCCGGGCCACATGGCTGCCGGATTGCGCGCGGTTCTCGGCATTGCGGATCTCATCGACGTGGTGATCGAGGTGCGTGACGCAAGACTGCCACGCTCGACAGCGGTGGCTTCGCTCCACGCGAGGCTCAAGTCCAAACCCACGCTCGTGCTGCTCAACCGCCAAGACCTCGCTGATCCAGCGAGCACCGCGGCCTGGCTGGCCGATCTCGGCAAATCGGGCCTTTGGGCCTGCGCTGGAACGGGAACCCGTGCGGCAAGCCTGCGGTCGCTTCGATCCGCCCTTCTCGACTTTCGCGGGCGGCGCGCCCAAGTTCGAGCAGCCGTCATCGGAGCCCCTAATACGGGCAAATCGTCTGTCATCAACGCGCTCGTCCATCGCAAGCGCACCGTCGTGCAGAACAAGGCGGGCGTCACGCGCCACGTGCGCTGGATTGCGTTGAACGAGCGGACAGATCTGCTTGACACCCCAGGCGTGCTCGAGCCCAAGATTGCGAACCAGACGAAGGCTTGGCAATTCGCCTTGTGTGGCATCCTTCCCGAAAGCGCGTTCGATCCCGAAGAAGTCGCCGAGCAATTCCATTTGTGGCTCGCGCGTCACCATCCAGACCGCGCCGGAATCGCAGACCTAGAATCTTTCGCCAGGCAGCGCGGAATGCTCAGACGCGGTGGAGAATTGGACCGCCGCAACGCGGCCCGGGCATTTCTGAAAGAATTCCGCGCGGGGACTCTGGGCCGCATCACTTTCGAACGTCCTGGGGATGCAATCGTGAAACCCAAGGAGCGACGCCGGCTCTACCGGCTCCATTCGTACGAGCGCGAAGCGTGGAATAATGGAGCGCGCTTCGTGTGCGGGGTTGACGAGGTCGGACGCGGACCGCTTGCCGGGCCAGTCGTCGCCTGTGCGGTCGTCATCGATCAGCCCCTGTACCTCGAATTTCTCAACGACAGCAAAGTCGTGCCCGCGCCGAGACGAGCGGAACTTAGTGAAGCCATCCGCGCGCAGGTCGTGGCCTTTTCGCTCGGGTGGGCGAATCCAGATGAAATCGACCGCATCAACATCTTGGCCGCCTCCAAGGTGGCGATGAGCCGCGCGCTTGCAGGCTTGACGGTTGCCCCCTGTCGCGTGTTAGTAGATGCCGTGAACATCCCGCAGTGCGTGTACCCGCAGGACCCCATCATTGACGGCGACGCGAAATCGGCGGCGATCGCCGCAGCCAGCATCATCGCGAAAGTATTTCGCGATCGGTGGATGGATCAATACGATGCGACGCTATCCGGACTATGGCTTTGCATCGCACAAAGGCTACGCAACGGCCGAACACCTTTTGGCGCTGGCCAAGCTCGGTCCAAGTCCCATTCACCGGCGAACCTACGCACCGGTTCTTTCGCCCACGTTTGACTTTCTGCTCGACAGCGCGGCGCTGTAATGCGCCGCCTCCAGGGGCGGTCGTCCTCGCGACTGGGGAACGAGGGCGAGCGCGCGACCGCGGACTACCTTTCCGCCCGCGGCTATCACATTCTCGAACGCAATTTTCACTGCCGTGGCGGTGAGATAGATCTCGTTGCGCTCGACGGTGGCACCCTTGTTTTTGTCGAGGTAAAGTTGCGGCGCTCGCTGGCGCGAGGGGCGCCGATCGAAGCCGTGACCCCGCTCAAACAGATGCGGGTGCGCAAGGCGGCGCAAGTCTACCTCGCCTACAGCGGTCGGGTGTTCCAACGCATCCGTTTTGACGTGGTGTCCGTCATGAAGTCGGGCAAAAATACCGATATTATACATTTCAAGGCTGCTTTTGCATCAGGCTGATGAACATCGATTTTGGACCAGATTCCGTGCTCGCCAACCGCTACCGCATCGTGGAGAAGATCGGTAAAGGCGGTATGGCTGAGGTGTTTCGCGGCGTCGATCATGTACTCGAGCGCGAAGTAGCCGTCAAAGTGCTCACCGAGCGCTCCGATGACGTCTGCCGCCGTTTTCTCCTCGAAGCCCAGTCCATGGCGCGGCTGAACCATCCCAATATCGTGGCGGTCTACGACGTTGGGGTCGACCGGAATCTTTCCTACATCATTCTCGAGTTCGTGCGCGGCAGCACCATGCGCGACATCGACCGTAAGAAGATTTCTTTCGACGCGTCGATCACGCTGACGATCCAACTCCTCGAAGCACTCCAATATGCCCACGGCCAAGGCATCATTCACCGAGACATCAAGCCCGGCAACCTGATGATCGGCGATGATAAGACGCTCAAGGTTATGGACTTCGGGCTTGCGCGGCGCATGAGCGACATGTCCAACTTAACCCAAAGCGGTGAGATTGTTGGAACGATTGCTTACCTGCCACCGGAGCGATTCTTGGGAAAGTCCGGCGATAAATCGAGCGATCTCTATTCGGTCGGCGTCTTGATGTACGAATTGCTGTGCGGCACATTGCCCTTTCCGCACGAATCCGGGGACCTCGTCGCTGTGATGTACGCGCACGTCAACGACCGGCCCCGGCCTCCGCGCTTGCTCAATCCGCTCATTCCACCCGCGCTGGATCGCATCATCATGCGTTTGCTCGAAAAGGAGCCTGCGCGCCGCTATGGGGATGCAGCGTCGCTCATTGCCGATCTGCGAGCAGTCCAAAGCTCGTTGAGCCGCCAGGCCGCCAAAGCGCCAAAAGAGGCGCCTGCAGCCGAGCGAGAGGAGCCGCAAGGCACAGCCGTAACGGCGGACACCCCGATTGCCGTCGGCGATCCCAAGAAAACGAAAGAAGGGCGCACCTCATCTGTCGACCCCTCAACCGGCGGGTATCTCAAGAGCGACTTGGTGACGAGCAAGACGTTCACGAGCGCGCTCAGTCGCGTCATGCAGGGCATGATGTGCGCTCGCAAGCAGCAATGGCGCGAAGCCGAAGATCACTATGCTGCCGCGGTAGGCATGTTAACGCCACTGCGACATCCATCCGAGCTTGCGCGCACCTATGCTCGTCTGGGCGGCATGTACTGCGCGAAGATGAAGGCGACCGGGGTCGTTTTGCCGAGCGAAGTCACAGCAGCCCGCGAGTACCTCACAAAAGCGCTACCAGTCTTGCGAGAAAAACATCTCACGACCGACGTCAAAGAGGCTGAAGCGAATCTCAAGTCTTTGGAATCCCTGCGGACGTCAGCGTAGCTGACAGTGGTGGGCCAAACCGCGCTGTCGGGTCGGCGTCTCCAGATCCTCACTGCTTGCGCCGTAGTCGTCAACCTGCTTATCACGATCCCGCTTGCCCGTATTCTCAACGTGTGGGTGGACGAGGCCTACACCCTTTACACCACAGGCTCAACTTTAAAACACGCAATTGGTAGAGCGATCTACTTTGAATACCAACCGCCTTTTTACTTTGCGACGCTCAACCTGTGGCGCTCTGTAGACCACTCCGTTTTCTTTGCGCGGCTCTTCTCTGTTCTTTGCGTCGCCTATCACAATCTATGCGGCTGGTCAACTTTCGATCCGCTATCTCAAGGGACTGAATCCAGCATGGGCACTCGTGGCTATTGCGATTAACCCGGCAGCGATTTGGGCTGCAGAGGAGATCCGTGTCTATGCTTTAGCGGGGCTGCTTGGCGCGCTGCTTCTGTGGACCTTTTACGATGGTTACCTGACGGAAAGCCAGCCGAGAAACTCTCGATCGCTGCACGTGATCTTAGCGATCGTTGCCATTTACACGCAGTATTTCTTAGGTTTTTTGCTCGCAGGCAATGTGGTGGCCCTGCTTGTGATGCGGCGCTTTCAGGCGCTTCGATCCTACGGGCTCGGCATGATCATCGTCATGCTCGTCTGTCTTCCCCTCGTCTACGTGTTGCGAGGGCAAATCGCCGCAGGAACCTCAACGTTTGTGAGTTCGCTCGCACCGCTCCAGCTGGCCAGCGCTATCTTGTCGACGCTGCTCTCTTATGTTGTGCCGCTTGCGTGGCTTAGCGCTTGGTACGTCCTGCCGATTGGACTTGTCGTAGCCGCCGTGATCGTGATTCTCGCTGCCAGGGGCGTTCGCGTGGAAGAGAGGGGCCTGTGGCTCATTGCCGCCGTGGGCGCAATTTGTCTGTTCATCGCGATGGTCATAACGAAAGAACCCTTTGCCGCGCGATACGTGTATATACTTTTCATCCCCCTCGTGTTTGCGTGGCTCGCTGCGTTAGCGTCGCTTGGGCGTCACATCACGAACTATCGCTACCATTTGGCTCATAGCCTTCGT
>CAWADW010000004.1:0-21415 GCA_963781145.1 uncultured Pseudomonadota bacterium
CAGCATGGCAAGCATGACCGCAAACGTCGACGAAGTTATGCTGCGCTTCATCAGGATACGAGATGCTTAGGTCTCGCCTCCAAGGGCTTCCTTGCTCTGGCCGGTCAAGGTGTCTGGAAGGGACTGCCGCGCTGTCAAAAAGGACAATCGCGACCTTCGGCGCTTGGCTCACGGCACAAGTGATGTCCGTGGCCCTGAAAACGAAATGGTGCGTCGTCGCCACGGTACCGTTGTTCGGCGGGTTGAGGAGTGATGTTTGAAAATAGCGATCACCGCTATGATGGACTTGAGCGTGAACAATGGCTTCACCGGTCTCATGATTATCAAGCAACACTCTTGCGTGACGCTGGCCATCGCGTCACCGTTGTCGGCATGGCTTCGAAGCAACCGGTCGTCACCAATGACGTTCGCTGGGTTCGCGGGAATGGTGCACGAACTCAGGCCGACACCGCCCTGGAAATCGTTGGATATAGCCTCGTCAGCGCCTGATCTGGTGGTGTCGTCGCAGGCGGGAGCTCCCTAGTAGCGCCGAATGACCGCGTTGCGCACGTTATCGATTCCTCTGGTCTATGATTGCATGGATCCTGTCATCGAAGTCATTCGCAGCGGAATAGGTCCAGGCCCACTCTTTTACACTCTCAAGCCGTGGCTCATCTTGTCTTATTTCATCATCGATCGTTCTGTGAGTGCGACGCTCTCAGTGAGCCCGGGTCTTGATAACATTTTGCGTCACCGCGGATGGCGAGGTCCGATACTACGATTTATAACATCCATGGCACCCGGATCGTCGGCGAAAGGGGTCGAAGCGGCATTCGGGTTGACGACTGGGAAAATGCTACTATCCTTGTTTATGCGGGCGGACTGCAGCCCGGATTCCGAGGACTTGAAGATCAGATTCGGGCGGTTGCGCTCGCGAGCCAGGCGGGTGCAAACATCCGTTTCCTGATGGTCGGATACGGCGACCCTGTGCCATTTAAAGAAATCGCTCGCGCCTGCGGCATTTCGAACCTTGTGAAAATCTTGCCTGACGTGAATCCATCAGTGCTCGGCGACATCCTCGCCGACTGCGACGTTGCAGTCTCAAACAGCCTTCGCTACGCGCTTCCATCGAAGATATTCGAGTATATCAACAACGGCGTTCATGTTGTCTCTGTCGATGATGGAAACGACGTCAACACATTATGCGCGGAGTTTGTTGAACTGTACGACGGCACCATCTATGGAATGGCGGCTGCGCTCAGGAAGGTAGCGCTTGGGCGCGGCAGCAAGGACCTGGAGCGCGGTGGGTCGTTTCGGCGAAACTTCGGGCCGAGTCTGCAGTGTCGTTGTTTTCATCGGTGCAATTGGCGCAACGCGGAGCCCTTGTAGCACACTGATAGTTTGGCTGATTGAAAAGGAAAGTTTCTTGAGAGAATTTCTGGTTCACGAGCTGCGCGCACCACACTCCGATGAGCGCTTGACCGTTCACTCATTCCAGAGCGCCGACATCGCGACCGGCGAGAAGGACATACGTGACGGCATTCTGGTCACGCAAGGGGGGACAAGAGCATATCCGGTTGTCCACGGCGTTCCAGTCATCCTCGAGGATTCGTTCACTGAGGAGTTTCTCAGGCGCTATGAGACTGAAATCGAGGCAGACCCTGAGCTCCGGCAGCTTGATCTGAAGCGTGGTCAGAATCCGGATTGGAGTTTTTCGAGTGAATGGGACTATCACGCCTCAACCAACCAAAACAAAACCTGGGGTTGGACTCTTGAAGAGCGTACACGCCAATTCTTTCTCGAGTGCGACGTTGATGCATCGGAGATCGTAGGGAAAACAATTCTCGACGCAGGTTGCGGGAACGGCCAATTGACCGAGTCTTTATCACTGCTCGGCGCGACCGTTATTGGCGTTGACTACTCTACAAGCGTCTTCGCCGCCGAACGGGCGCGCACGTCGCAAATGGCACACTACGTTAGGGGCGACTTGCTAGCGCCGCCCTTTGCGCCGGGAATCTTTGACATAATTATTTCGAACGGCGTCATCCACCACACACCAAATACCTATCGCACATTTGTTGCCGTTGCTGCCTTGGCGAGAGCCGGGGGACGTTTTTATCTCTGGCTCTACCGCAAACCCCAGCAGTTTTTTAGACGGTATTTCTTTTTGAGTGCGGTGAACATGACGCGAACCGTTGTTTCTCGGTTGCCAGGCGTGCTGCAAGACGCTGCGGTCAAAGCTTTTGCGGCCGGTGAGGTTGCAGCTAAAGTCATTCTCAGGAGAATGGATGGTTTTACGTGGCAGGAGCGTGTCGTGAATACTTACGATAACCTCACTCCGCGATGGCGCCATTATCACACGCCGTTGGAAGTCGCCTCCTGGTTTTTTGCCAACGGCTATTCTCGCGCAATGATTACTCATTGGGACAACCCCTTAGGGTTCGGCATGGTCGCGACAAAATTGCCAGCATCGGACACGCCGGGCGTTAATTTCGGGAAAGCAGGAGTCGCGAAACGATTCTGGGCGTGACGGTGTATCAGCTTAAGAAAATGCGGCACCACAACTCGAAATTTAATAAGGACCAAATGAGCAGGCGCCGATTGACGTGGCCTTCGAGATGTTCGTCGATGAGCGCCGTGACAGTCTGACGATCCAAATACTCATAGAGGCGCGCATCGCTCGAGTACAGCGTGCGCTTCACGTAATCGATGCTTTGACCTCGGAACCATGATGCGTCGGGACCGGAAAATCCACGTTTTGCTCTTTGCGCAACTTCGGGAGGCACGTAGCGCTCCATGCACTTTCGCAGAATCAGTTTCCCATCATGAGTTTTCTCGAAATATTTTTTTGTCTTTGGTCCAGGTTCGTTTTCGTCCAGACGAATGACCTCGCCGAGGTGCCCGAGCTTCATGCGAACCGGCACACGCATCGCGAAGTCGACCAGGTCGTTGTCGAGAAACGGCACCCGTGTCTCCAGTCCATGCGCCATACTGAGCTTGTCTTCGACAACGAGCAAACCGTGTAAGAATGTCTTGGCTTCAAAATATAACGAATGATTGACGTAGTCTTCAGGCGTGCTCAAAGACATCGCGTGATGCCCGAAGACGTCCCGAAATATATCGCGCGTACTTACGTCCTTCACGGACCCCCAAATCGGCTTGAAGACCTCCTTGATAAGCCTATTAGGAATCAGCCGCTGCCAGAACCTGTAGTACTTATCAATGTAGTGCTCAAACGAGTCATTAATCACGGCACTATAGTAGCGCCACGGATAACCGCCAAAAAGTTCGTCGCTGCCGGTTCCTGACAGGGCAACTTTGACGAACTTGCTCGCCAGCCGTGCCGTGTAGAAGTTTGGGTAACTTTGTCCGACTCGAGGTTCCTCGATATGCCAGACCAAATCGGTCATGGCCCGTTCCATATCCCCGGCTTTCAGAACCATTTCATAGTGCTCGGTTTTAAAGAGGTATGATAGGTACTCTGCTTCAGACCGCTCATCGGAAAAACCAAGCTCGAGACCAGACGCCGACAACGCTTCAAAACCCGCAGTGAAGGACTTCAGGAACGGATAAAAGCTAGACGCAATGGCAGTGATCGAACCCGAGTCAGTGCCCCCGCTCAAATAGGCTCCGATCTCAACGTCACTGACGAGCTGTCTGGTAACGGCGGCTCGAAAAAGGCGATCAAGTTCTTCCAGATACTCTCGTTCGTCATCGAGCACAAGCGGTTGATTGAAATTGAAGTCCCAGTAGCGAACCAGTTCGTGGGCACCAGTTCTGGCATCGACGCGTAGGAAGCAACCAGGAGGCAAGAGCTTGACTTCCTGAAACAGCGTACCATCGGAAAAAAAATTCTGGAAGGTAAAGTATTCCAGCAGGCGAGGTAACTCCAGTTTAGCCGTAAAATCCGGGTGCGCCAAAATTGCTTTGATCTCGGAACCAAACAGCACGACGTCCTTGCGAAGCGCAAGGTATAGCGGCTTGATTCCGTAGCGATCGCGCGCCAGCAGCAGTTCTTGGTTCTTGCAGTCCCAAACGGCCAACGAGAACATACCATTGAGCCGAGGTAAGCAGTCTGCGCCCCACTGAACGAATGCTTTTAACAGCACTTCCGTATCAGAAGAGGACACAAAAGTTTGGCCGAGCGCCTGCAGCTCGAGGCGCAACTCTCGGAAGTTATAAATTTCGCCGCCGAACGATAGGACAAATCGTCCGTCTGCAGCGGTCATTGGCTGATGTCCGCCCGGGCCTAAGTCGATGATAGCAAGTCGTCTGTGGCCGATAGCGGCGGCCCCGTCGAGAAATGTGCCTTCGTCGTCCGGGCCTCGGTGGGCCAAGGCAGCCACCATTAATTTGAGCTCTGCGAGGGATGCGATCTCCCCGTCAAGCCGAACGAAGCCTGTGACGCCGCACATTATCGTGCTTTTCCTTGCACGGGCTGCAAATCGCGCGCCATTGGAACGAAAAGTGATCGAATCGCAAGCGGTGCGACATTGTTGCTGGGCCGCCATTCCCCGCCATGGCGAGAGGAAAACTCTGCGTTCCCGTAGGCGAGCTCTTCAGACACAGCACAGTGCGGATCCACCCCATGTGCGACAGCGCCCTGAATCGTCAGCTCCCGCTCTTCTTCAGCCGAGCTTTTGTCTGTCGCATCGTTCGGAATTGAAACCCCAACAACTCCCCCCGCTTGTCCGACGACGCGCGCCTGCCACGCCGCCTTTTGCCATGTTCCTCCCTTGCGAATTCTTTTCGTTCCACTAGCGGTGACCGTGAGGGGCGCCCCAAGCGGACAAAGCGGACTAGCTCGCAACGTGAAGCGTAGTGTTGCATAAGGCGGCGTCTCCTCGGGGGAAGAAGCAAGCAACGGATAAATGCGAATCGAGCCGTGTGCGCGGTTCAGGCTCACATCAATCGCTGCAAGTGGAGCAAGCTCCGGATACGCGACGAAGGGTGACGATCCTACGCCCAGGGAGGTGGTTCCGAAAGGTGTGTAGACTACGAAATGCGACGAACGCCAGTCGACTGTCTCTGTATTCTTGCCCCTTGAATTCAAGAACTGTACCTCGATCTGTCTGATAAGCAGCATCCGAGCGTCAGCAGGCCGATCGTGGCCCAGCGTCATCTGCCTCGCGAATTCGGCTAACGGAATGACGATTGGGTTTCTCTGGTGTAGCGGAAACTCCAGCCTGAATTCTCGATGTTCGCATAGCTGCGAAACGGTGCAGGAATTACCCTCGAACGTTACAACGGCGGAATGGGCCACTACCCGATCGTGTCTGATGACGAATGCGCGAAGGGGCGCCCGGCCGTACCGATCAAAGGCTTCGGTGATGTTAACCAACGTTCCACCTTGGGCTTGCACAAAGAGACCATTTGGGGCTGTGTCCACAAGTGTTGTCGAATCATCCAACTCAAAATAACTCCAGTTGCCCATGCGGAAATTGCGGACTAGGAGAGGGTCGTCGAATATCGTAAGGCCGTTAAGATCGTTCTCGTAGATGAGCCTCGTCATTCCCCTGCCAAGATCTGACCCCGGAATCGGAAAGATAGCTGCGGTTGCACCTACCATGCGCAACGCGTCCATGGTTTTGGATGGATCGTTTACGGAGAGTGCGGGCTTGAGCAAACCTAGTGCGAGGGCGTCAGTCAAATCAACTGAACGATTTTGGCCAAGGGAATACCACGTGACGCCGTACCCGACAAATGTCAGTACTGATCGGTCGTGACCGCCAATGACGGCATCTAGCGCGGGCAAATAACCGTACACCTCGCTGTCGCGTACTGCAACATATTGTTTCGCAAATCCGGGAGAGATGCCGGTCACGATAACAGGCGCAAACATCAACAAGGTTGCCGCGATGATGAGCAACTGCGGATACAGTCCTGAACCTTCGGAGCGTCGCTGGCGCGCTAGGTACCAGAGCGCGACGAACACCCCACAGACCGCGAACGAAAACACCCCAACATTGCGGAGCGTCAGGTTCGACATCCCGAGCCACTGGTTCAATCCGAAACGATCGAGCAGCGAATGCGGGGTCTGAAAGAAAGTTTCTTGCGCAATCCACGCAAATGGCACCGTGAGGAACTCAACAACGGCGACGCCTAAAAGCGCTGCCGTGACATTTTCTAAGAATACTGCGCGTAAGGCAACGGTAGCTAGTATAGGCTCGACAAATCCAAGGACCAGGAACTCGCGAAATTGGAACGCGTTGTGAAAGCCGCTGGAATGAAAGATGGTCAGCCACGCTAAGGTAAACAGCGCAACGAGCGTGCCCAACCAGCGCACGGGCAAGTGCTTACCCATCGAGACGATGTAGCCGTACGATGCCAGAAGGTTCATCGCAGGCGAGAATCCCCACCACAAGAGCAAGCCTAGGCCAGCGTTTTGAACCAGACCGGGTTGCGTTATGGCGTCGTACACGTGGAGATTGCGAATCGCTGTCCAAGCCCATTCCCAGTTGGGTGATACGATGTGCGTCAGTCCCGGCGCATAGAATCCCAAAGGGCTACCGACCAATTGACTCTCTCTTATGACGCTAAATACGCATGGTAGGAACCCGACCACAAGTGCTCCCGCAAACCACCTCTTGACGGGCGGCCGCTCGCTCTCACTGGGAATAGACCAAAAAGCAAAGAGGACAGCAATTGCGATCGCGACCCAAGTCATTGGGCTCGCGGAGAGCGAAACAAGGCCGAATTTCCACGCGAGCGCGGTTGCTGCCCCAAGCGCCAATGCCAAAAGAACGCGGCCCGCAGCTCCTCCGAGCCAAAACATGACTAAGATAAGAAAGCTCATGCCAAGGATAGGCAAGCCAGTGACCTTGGTGAGTAACGCAAGAGAACACGCCAGGCCCACCCGCAATCCATCACTGACCGAATCACGCGCCGACACAAAATCAGCGAGCATTGTGCAGACGATGAAGGTGAGGGCGAGATCGATGTTGAGCGGGTTCGCGGTCATGTAGAGAATGAGCGCCGGGAGGGAAAGAAACAACAGACCTGCGCAATCTGCGTGCACCGCGGACAGGTACATGCGCGCGAGCCTTCTCGTCGCAGCCCAGGCACCAAACAGCAAGGCGAGGGGGATCCATCTCACGGTCTGGTCAGCCGCAATATGTAGCGGTGCGGCAAAACCGATCGCCGTCGCGTAGAGGGTGGGCATGACGGGAGGCAGGCTCATGGGAGCCCGGTCCGCGATGGTGAGAGCGTGCGGTAAGAAGTATCCAACATGACCGGATACGACAAAACCGACCGCCGTGGCTAGATAATAGTTTACAGCATCCCACTCGACGTTCGGTCGAACGAGCGCAATCGTCACGTAGAACGCAAACATGACACACGTCGCGAACATCAAAATCAAACGTCGGCCATGAAACGATTCTCGTGTGGGCCAGTGAACGCGCTTGTGCCATAGAAGGAGCGCCACCACGCCGATGATGCTAGCGCTTGCTAAAAACCAACACCAAACATCTAACGGTATGCTCTGTAATGGGGGTAGCCAGAAAATTGCGCTGTCAAGTGCTAGACTCGACAACAATGCGTCGGTGATCAGAGTCCAGAATGTAGGCCGGGCGCGTAACAAGAGTGCCAGGGGTAAGCCGGGCAGCATGACGAGTGCCAAGTTCAGGGATGAGAGAATCGAAATCCCTAAATGCTGCATGGATTACGTCGGAGCGGCTCCAAACTGGCTGGGCGCGACGACCAATTGCCCTACGAAGGCCTGTCAAGCGTGAACGCAAACTGCATATAGCAAGTCGGAGAGACGCCAAAGGCGTTTTCGATTCTATACAGCCGCGGCACGAGTCCAATTTCCCAGGCCGGTTTGCAGACTCGCGCGATGAATGCCTTCGGATCGTACATTCGGCCGTGTCGATTGCCATAGCCGGAGCGCGCGACAAGCAAGGACCCTGTGTCGATGGGCACGTCGGACGTCGCAAGCTCGCATGGATCGACGAGCGTGAGGTACTGCTGGTGAAGGTACAAAGGCAAGATAACGACCCGGCCGCCTGGACGAAGAACGCGATATGCTTCTCGGACAAAGCGCGAGTCGGTATTACCTTCGAAGTGCTCGAAGGAGCAATGCAAGGTTAGAACGTCCGCGAAACCGCTTGGGATATCCATCGCCGCTGCGTCGCCCCCCAAGCGGTCAGCGTGGAGCCCCGGCTCGTACTCCAAATCCTGCTGGATAACGCGGAACCCTCGTCGGCGCATGATGGTGGGAAAGTAGGATCTGCATGAGGCGACGTCTATGAGCACACCACTTGCAATAGGCCGCAGGAGCTCAAACGAAACGAAGTGTTCCAGATATTTTTCTTGGCTCGCGAGATGATAAGCGAGGAGCGGATACCGAGCTCGTTCTCTCCATTGTTTGAATGATTGCTTGTCGATGCTGAACGATTCGACATTGACGGGTGGTTCCGTGAGCGAGAGCTGCTCTACGATTTCTTTCGTTCGGGGCGGCTCAAATTGAGTAGGTATAAGAGGATGGGTGCGTAAGTATCGGTCGCCCAAACGTCGCCTGCGCAAGACCAGAGGTATTCGTCGCGCAAAGAAGACAACGTTGGTGAACGAATCCTTAAGAGGTAACATGGCGGTCCCGTGCGTCATGCGTTAGCAGGGAACGGAGTGCGAAAGTTTTTTGACCCCCAACGCGCGCTAACCGCGTTGACCATACTCGCGGGCACGACTTTTGCACTTCGCAGTATCCTTTTCAGCGCTGGTACGCCGGCCTATCTTCATGACTGGCGCTGGCCTTTTTTCGTTTCGCAGCTCGACCATTCGCTCATTTCGAACGCGGCCGTATGGGACCTGTCGGGAACTGGAATGGTCAATCCATTCCCGTTGCTGCACCCCATGTTCTTTGTGTGGGCCTGGCTATCAGAGCCCTTCGGGGCGGCGGCAACGCTCAAAACTACTCTGGTTGGCGTTTTTTTATCGTACGGCTTGGGCGTTTACGCGTGTACCCGATTTTGGTTTCATTCGAGTCGATGGTCCGCTCGCTTTATGGCCCTTGCGGCGCTCCTGGGGCCGCCGATGTTTACAAAATTGCTCGCGGGTCACCTGTACTATCTGATTGCGTTGAGCGCGCTTATTTGGAGCGTGGCTCTTCTCTCCCGCGCATCGGAAACAATATGGTGGCTTGGTCTCGGAAGCGGCCTGATCGCAGCGCTCACTGCGATTCAAATTCAAATCTGGGTCGTAGCTTGCGTACTCTTGCTGATTATTTGCTTGTCACGGTTGCGCACGCTTGGCTTGGTCGTGTCCTCTGCAGCCATTCTTGCATCCTTCGTTTTCGTTATACCGGAGCTGTGGTCGCTTCACTCAACCGGAGGCGAGCAACTGCCATTTCTACGAGCGACCTTTCATTGGGAAATGAATAACTCGGCTCCGCTGGGCTCAGCACCAGTCGGCATGGGCTACTTTGCGGCGTATGCTGACAAGGCGTACGCTCATTTTGCTTTTGGCGGCCTCTTGCGGGCGCTACTTTGGAGCGTTCCCTTTGTTGCGTTGCTGGCCGTTATCGTGGTGCGCGATCGTCGGTTACTGATGTTTGGCGGCTTTTGGTTGGCGTGCGTCGCTCTCACAGCTGGGCTGAATGGCCCGCTGCAAAGCTCCTTGGTCTTTGCGTTTTCGCGCTGGGAGGCGGCCTCGGTTTTTCGCGAACTTTACCATTTCGCACCGATCGCTTGGACCTTTGCGTGCGTTATGGGTGCGCGCGGGCTTGACGTGCTCGGTAAGAGTGCGCGCGCTCTCGTCACCATATGTGTTTTGTCTGCGACCTTGGCTGTGTGGCTGCCTCGTGACTTTGCCGATCAACTTCGAGAGTGGCCTTCCGATCCTGGCCTAGGCGCAAACCTTAGCGACCTCGCCAACCTTGCGGGATCGTGGCGGGTGCTCTTTCTGCCCGCGTTTTGGCCGGTTGGACCGTTGAGCTGGCAGAGCGGCGGCGTGGATCCGGCAGCTTACGGCGTTGGGGACCACCCCGCGGCCAACAACTACGTTTTGACGAACGCAGAACAAATAGCGTTCCAGCTCCGCGAGCGCAATGATCCACGCGCACGTAAATGGCTGGCTGGACTGGGGGTTGGTAGTGAAATTGAGCAAGCTGACATTGTCAGTCGGTTCCGGCAGATCTCTGAACCGCCGCACTCTTGGCCGCCAGGTCTGTCGGTGCCGAATTACGAGGCGATTCATCACTCCGCTCGCCTTATAACTTGGGGAACGCCAATGGCTTTCGCCTCGGATGACTTGCAGATCGTCCGTTCCCCACTTGAATGGAACGTCGGCCCCGCGTTCGTTCTCGCGCGCGATACCCTCCCACCGTCATTGTCCGATCCAGATCTGGCGCCCGAGGCGAGCCAAATCGCCCTGTCCGAAGCGCTTGGGGAAGTTGATCCCTCGAGAGGGTGGGTAAGCGCCCAGTTTTGGAGCTGGCTCGATCCGAGGATTGCTGCACTGGGTCAAGGAGTCATCACGTGGTCGACCGTGCCGTTGCCACTACCCGGGCCTCCCCCGGGGCTCAAGCTTGCTATGCGTGTGCTTGATATACAGGCGAGGCTCTTCGTTGACGGCAAAGCTTTGCACATCCCTAACGGCGAAATCACTTGGGTTGTGTTGCCTCCTCGATCGCGAACGTTGGAGATACGCGGCGGTTTTGCCGTAGTCGGCGAAATGATCGCAATCAAGGAACTGCACTACCTGAAGTTGCCGCGCTACCGCGGATCTCATGTCAGCACGCTCTCCTTTGATCCGAGCACGCTGCGTGTATCCGGGGTAGCACCGGCCGACACGCGATGGATCGTTTTGAAACAAGGCTTCTCTGACGGGTGGCGGCTCCGACTCGACAGTGGCCAAGTGATAAGACAGATTGAGGCCAACGGCTACGCGAACGCCTGGGAAGTTCGCCTCTCTCGACCAACGATCGTGTCGATCGTTTATGAGCCCGCTGCAGCGATCAACCTGCTGGAGCGGCTAAGTCTCTTCATGTGGGCACTCGCGTGCATCGTGTGCTTGTCAGCCGCTTGGCGACAATCGCTAGTAACGATGAAGAAGACTTAGAGCCAGCCGCTGACAAAAAAATAGGGCGCCCGCGCTGGGCGCCCCTGTCGCCAATCTGAGGCGAACGTTAGTGAGGTTGGAGCTTCATCGCAGACTCCGCTCGCCGTACGTTGTCCGGCGGTCCATTTGGAATTCTATCTTTATGGTAGGTCGTAAGGAATGGGTTGCGTGCGATTGCCTGCTTCAATGCTGACCAGTGCGAAGCACTTGTCGGCGATATGTTAGCTGGTGCTACTGGTGTTGTCGCGCGAGCGTACAAGGCACGCGAGTCGCTTGCTCCCATCCGCATTGCCGCTAGGTTGGCGCGATCGTCAACCATCGGGAGCCGCGGGCTGTTGTCTGCGTAAGGCTTTGCCACAATGCGATAGGAAAACGCAAGCGTGGAATGCCCATTGCGGTTTTCTTTCACGGTGAAACCCGAGAGTGTTTTCTGGGTCACGTAGACGCCGTTGCTGTCGCCTTCGGGCGTAATAAAGACGAGGTAGTTTGTGCGAGCGTCGATGACGTTCGCAAATGCCGGATCGAGGTGGACGTATGCTTGACCACTGACCAGCTGTCCTTCGCCGAAGTCTTCTGTCGTTGGCTGACTTTCGGTTGGCGCATACAGACTCGGATGATGGTGAACCGAGCAGCCGCTGCTGCATGAACCGCCGGTATGGATGAGACCCGTGATAGAAAGATTGCCTGACCCGTCGAGAACCATGCTGCCCCCTGTCCCGAAGGCACCAATGGGGTCACCGCCTGCGGTGTGGGCAACCACGTACAGCGTGTAGTAGCCGGCAGCGCTGTTTTCGATGGCTGCGCCATTGCGGTTTGTCGAGACGGCGTAGAGCCCGTTAGCGTTGGTCGAGCTTGCGTCGACACCCACGTCTGCGCTTTCCGAGCCCGGAATTGAGCTGACGCCCCCGAAGCCTTCGACGCCTATGCTTGAGCCGCTGTTGCCATAGATGCCGAGATTGGTCGTGCTAGCACCTTCAACGCCGACGCCGCTAGTGGCCAAACCCTCGACGCCTCCAAGTGCGTTGGTCTGCGAGGTGCCTTGAACGCCCCACCCATCGTTGGTTGTCGTACCTGTCACCCCATTGTTGAACAAATCGGTGTTTGCGGTGTCCTCACCGAGCACGGCTGCCGAACTTGGAGTGGGCGGCGCGCTGGTGATGCCAACGATCGCGTTTGTGTCCGCAGACTGTCCAACGATGCCGTTGCCGTTGGAAACCCCCTGCAATGCGGGTCCCGCGAACGGACTGTAGTTTTGTGAATACAAGGTTGCGGCCGTACCGCCAAACGACTCCGCGATGACACCCGAGCCGTTGGTCGCAAACCCAAGGATGCCTTCGCCGGTTCCGGAAGCCGAGTTGAAGATTCCGAAAACGCCCGCGCCTGCCGCGTGGGGATAGAGCGAAGCGCCAACTTGTCCTTCAATGCCACCGCCGGTGTTGTTTGTGTTGAGGGCGCTGAAGATTGCGTTTGCATCTGATCCACTTACCGTCGTGGCAAGCGGATGCGGCCTCAAGACAAAGTTGCCCGCAGCTGCCGGATTCAGTCCGATCGCAGCGACACAGACCACCGCAAGCAAGACTAGACCGACGAACCAGTACCTGCTGACCAGTCTCATCTAGGTAGACCCTCCTATTCGAAATAGCGAGGAAACACCGCACATCGAAACGCTGGATTCGATGCAGGCCTCCGCAAGTTCCATTGCACCTTTTGTGTCAACGGCCCCTGCTTGTTCTCCATCACTCTCCGAAATGGTAGGAACGCCTCGAGCGATAACTAAGCCACGCACGAATGATGATCGAGCGGAGTGCTAGAGCGCTCTCTATTATTGTTCCCGCTCACAACGAGGAAGCGCGCATCGGTCCAACCCTGCGCGAGTACGCCGAGCATTTTCGCACCGCGGACATTATCGTCGTCCTCAATGGCTGCACCGACAGCACTGAAATCATCGTCCGAGCGTATGCGGATCTCTTCCCCAACATCAAAATCGTAACTATCCGAGCCACGGTGGGGAAAGGAGGTGCGGTTCGAGCTGGTTTTGCGCTCAGCTCCGCCTCGATCGTAGCCTTTGTCGATGCGGACGCTGCCTTTGCAGCTTCCGAACTGGAAAAGCTCATTGCTGCCCTCGGTGCCAACGACGCCGTTATCGGTTCTCGCTGGCAGCCGGACTCAGTAGCGCTGCGACGCGTGTCACCCAAGAGGCGGGCCGCCGGGACTGGCTTCAACTTGCTTGTGCGCTTGTTATTCGGCTTGCCCTACGGTGACACGCAGTGTGGGGCAAAGGTCTTTCGTGCGGCCGCCCTCCGGCCAATTTTTGATCAATTGGAAACGGCCGGTTTTGCCTTCGATGTTGACATTTGTACTTGCTCAAAAAACGTGGCGCTAGAGTCGTCGAGCAACCAGTTTGCTGGCGCGATGTCGTTGGATCCAAAGTTGCCTTGTGGAGGTCCGGCTTGCAGATGGCTGCCTCCATTGTGAGGTTGAGATTGCGCCACTCCCCGCTTCGTTTTGTCCTACCTGCGTTTGATGCGGTTTTTCCAACCCACCCGCTGTATTTTTATGACCAATTGCGCATCCTCGTATTCAACTGGCGCGACATCGCCAACCCCTCCGCCGGTGGAGCAGAAGTGTACCTTCACGAAATGGCTCGGAGGTGGGTGCGGGAAGGACACGTCGTGCATTGGATCACGAGCCGTTTCCCAGGAAGCTCTCGTAGCGAAAGCATCGACGGTGTTACGATTCACCGCTTTGGAAGCCGACTAAGCCTGTACTTGTTAGCGCCGTTTGTCTACATGAGCATCTTTCGGAACCAGTTTCACGTCATCGTCGATTCGGAGAATACTCTGCCATTTTTTACCCCGCTGTTTTCGATGAAGCCGAAGATGTTGCTCATGTATCAGGTGAGCCGTGGTGTGGTACGCTTCGAATTGAATCGCTTCGTTGCGGCCTCGCTAGCAGTCTTGGAAGAGCGGATTTTGCCCCTCGTCTACAAGCGCGTACCTTTCGTGGCAATATCCGAAAGTACGGCTGGCGCCATTGTGGCGAAAAAGCTCACGCGCCAACCGGTGGAGGTCGTCGTCAGCGGTGTTGACGCAAACCTCTGTCCTGGGCCTAAAGCAATCGAACCCACGCTTTTATACCTGGGTCGCCTAAAACGCTTCAAGCGCGTTGACCTGCTAATCCGGAGCATTGCGCAACTTCGCCACGCGGTACCAGATATCAAGCTGCGCGTCGCCGGAGCTGGCGACGATGAACAACGACTACGAGATATGGTGTCGTCTCTGGATTTGTCGGCATGCGTGAGTTTCGAAGGGAGAGTGAGCGAAGCGAGAAAGACCGAGCTCCTCCAGTCTGCCTGGGCACTCGTACTTCCATCCGTGATGGAAGGCTGGGGAATTGTCGTGATTGAGGCAAACGCGTGTGGGACTCCAGCGGTTGGTTTCGACGTTCCAGGCCTCCGAGAAACGATCCGCAACGGTCACACTGGCTTTTTGATCCCCGATGGCTCTGATTTAGCCACGCCTTTGTTAGGCTTGTTGACCGATCACGATCTCCGCCTCGAACTCGGGAAAAATGCGCTTCGTTACGCGGCCGACTACTCGTGGGATGCGTCGGCAAAAAAAATGCTGTCCATTCTCGTTGGTCTTGCCGCTGACAGTCCAGCCAGTCTCGTCAAATCGCAGGGCAGTGACGTGATGAGATTGGCCATTCGTTCGCAGCCCGCAGAAACGGTGAGCATTCAGTCCTCTTAACATACCGAATGGGCCTACGGCAAGTCGGCCCAGCGGTAGACGGTCACGTTGATGACCCGGACGTCGCCACCCGGCACCAAGATATCTCGCGCTTGGCGCTGCAGTCCCGCGCGATCTCGCTCGACGGTGCTCCAAGTCCCCCGCGTAAATAGGAAATGGATCTCGGTGCCGCGTTGCAATTCCATCTCGATTTGGAAATGGAGACCGTCTTGTCGCTGCATTTTTACCGCTTGCGGATTCCAACCACTCGTATCGGTGGACATGTAGACGTCGTCGCCTAATGGGGTGTTTGCGGGTACCGAAACCACGATCGTCACCCCCACGGTAGCAGAAAACCCTTTGGTGTACGCAATGGCAGGTGGCGCTAAATCCGGGTTCGGCTTGGGAGATGATGCCATAACAACATAGCGACGCGGAATCTGCGCAGCGGGTGTGCCTTGCGCCAAGGGCCGCAACGACGTGCGCAACGCCGTCACCTGGCCGCTTTGCGAATCGAGCGTTGCCACAGCGTACACGCCGGGATCCAAGGCATAGGAAGGTGCGGTCCCGGTTGCGTCATCCGTAATCGTTGCTTGCGCGGAGAGTTTGAACGCATCACCGCTCGAGAACACAACGTAGCCGCGCTCGAGATCGATGATCTGTCCGTTGACCAATAATGGCAAGGGCGTCGGAGAGGGCGCAACGAGGTCAGGCGGCGGCGTCTGCGCGGTGGGCGTTGGGCTAGGATCTGCCAGCGACGCGCGACAACACGCACCGATCAGCGCGATGCACGCGAACGCAACCAGGCTGAGTCGCTTGGCAATGCCGATCACTGCGCCGACACCTGCAGCGAGAACGTAGGCGACCACACTTGGTTTGCCCAGTTAAAATAATACGCGCGCCCGATGTCCAAGAAGAGCGTCTTCGATATCTTCATGCGCGCATCCGCGATCGCTTGATATTGTGCAGGTCCGGCGACGAACGGCTCTTGCACGGGCGTATACCAATTCCGTAGCGCGGTCAAGGTGAACTGAAAGTATGGCGAGGGCGCGTCCGCAGCGGTTAGGATCAGCGCGGTGTTCGTCGCGTGCGCGAACTCGGTTGCGACGCCGCCGAGGAGCGGCAGCCCGTTGGGAGATAGGGGCTCAGGCACCAGCCCCGTGGACGTATTCGGAGAGGCGATGAGCTCGGCGAGCCGCTGCGTATCCGCCGACTGCAATAACACAGATCCGGTCACGAACACTTTTGAGAAACGCTTGCTATCTGAGACGATGGCCGTCTGGAAATCGGCGCTGTTGGGAAAGCTCAACCAAACATGCCGTTCTTCGTACGAGCCGTTGAGCGAGGTCCCGAATGGCCCAGGATACACGGGCGATGAGAGCAGTGCGTCGGCGTAGAGGGACTGCGCATCGTGAGTGGTCGTAGCTGACACGCCGAAGGCATCGTGCGTTGTGCTGATGCCCGAGAGCAACCGAAATGTAAAGCCCGAGGACCCGACCGCTTGCGCATAGCCCGCCCAGGAGAGCGCTGCGGTCAGCGGGTGGTTTGGCGTGAACGGGTGGCTTGGGTTTCCATAGTAGCCGAGCGGCGTCGGTGCGAGCAAACTATCGTAGGATTGTGCGACTTCGAATTTGAGCGCCGATTGCCGGAGCGCTTTTGTGTACTGGATGTCGGCAAAGCCATTCGACGAAAGGGGTTGACTCAAACCAGATTGGTAGGTGAAAAGTTGCGAGTCGAAGGTGAGCGCGGCAGCCGGTCCAGCCGGCACGTAAGCCAGAAAGTTCCATTGCTTCGGTTCCTGTGTCGCGGGATTCAAACTAAAAACTGCATAGCCCAAACCACCGAACACCGAATGGTGCTCGAACGAGAAATAGGTTTTGAGCACTGGGTCATAGCGAAAGTGTACAGCATCGAGCGCCGCTGACGAGCCTGCGATGCCGTAGGGCAGGTCAAACGACGCGCCGGAAAGCGAGTTGACCGCAAAGTTCGGATTCTGTGAATAGTTGCGTACGTACCGTGGGAGCGGCGGCGTTGCAAGCGCGCCTCGGGCCGCGACAAACACGACGTGCGAAAAACTTACATAGTTCTCTGGGTCGATGACGACCGCTGTCGCCCGGATGAATGGCGCGGTGCCTTGCGTGTCAGCCAAGAAGAAGGTATCGCCTGGCATTTCGCGGCCCAGTTCTGGATGTGCCCAATCGTCGTTCAAGAACGTCCAGCGGTCGGGCACATCGGTCAGCGGGATAAAATACGCGCGGTGAAAGGGCAGAAAATCGGCGAAGGCTGCGCCGGCATACGATGCGCCAGGGGTGGTTAGATGAACATGGCCTGCGACGACGAATCGCCGGAGGCCCAAGTCGACCGAGCATGCGTCACCATCGACGGCCACTCCATTTGAGAGGGAAACGCGAACGTTGCCTCGGGCAACTATCAACCCTTGGTCAGCGAAATACTCGACGCGCCGCGCATCGATCGTTACCTTAAGACCGGACGGCGAGGGCTTCTCGTCGGCTCGTGCCATTGCAAGCATCGCGAGCAAGGTCGCGACGCTCGTCAGCACTGTCACCGCGATATGACGCGCGCGACGACTCACATTCGATCGGCTATGACTTAGGTGAGCCGGTGACATTGACCGGCGTTCTTTCCAACGGTTGTCTTGTGCGGGCTTCCAGGTGCAGTTTGCCATTCCCGGACAAGACTTCCTCACCGTGACGATAGGTGCAGGTACCGGCCCCTAAGAGTAGCCAGCACAGGCTTGCAACTTTGGGGAAGAAGAACAAATCGTCGACGAGCTGATGCGCGAGCAGACTCGTCAACGCCAAAAATGCCGCGAGCGCGAGCGGCGACTGCGCGCGCAGGACAAAGGTCTCGCGCAGGGCGACAATGCCGAACGCGAGCAACGCCAAGAGACCAACCACGCCTTGCTCGGCCAGCGTTTGAAGCCACAGGCTTCCGGCATGCGTTTCGACGCCATGCAGGCCAACGGTTGGCAAGAGCAGTTGGTAGTTGCCGGCGCCGACGCCGAGCAGTGGATGCGTCAAGAACAGTTTTAGCGCCGCCGGCCAGAGTTGCTCCCGAGTCCCCACTCCTCCGGGATTCCCGGGAATATCGAAGTAGGCGAGATGTGAAAGGTCTGCCATCGTTGCGTGAGCCCACAAAATCGCCCACGCGCCGATAGCGACGATGCCGACGCCAGCGCCCACAAGCATAGGGACGACTGAAGCGCGAGCGAGCGGTCGCCGCAAGTAGTAGAGCAAAACGAGGCTGGCGCCGGCCACGACAACGCCCGCGCGGGAGAGGGCGAGGATCATCGCGGCAGACGACGTTGCCGTGACATACTGCTGCACGGGCTTCGAGTACGAAGCGAACGCGGGCCACACCCACAAAATCGGCAGTGCCGCTTCGAGGAACCCAGCGAGCTGATTGGGTCCTTCTAGCGTTCCAGCCGCGCGTTGCAGTGGATGCCCGTTAATCCAGATGCCGGATGGTGCGCCGCCGATCATGCCTTGCAAGAGCGCGAGCACCGAAACAATCGCCGTAGACGCGACCACGCCGGTGACGAGATATGCCGGCGACCCCTCGCTTCGCTCGATGAACGTTGCAGCACACCAGAACAAGAGCAGGTATTCGAGCTGTTTAAAAAATTCGCGGGCGACCGGCCCGCTATACGTCGCGTTGAAACCCGATAACGCGATCGTTAAGACGATAACGCCACCCGCTAGCAGTACTCGCTGCCCCGCGCGCGAGCGCGGCCACAGCGGTGCCCCACCGATGAGCAATCCCAGCGCTGACCCAAGCGCAATGCATTTCTCAATGGTAATGGTGGTGTTCCCAACGTCGCGGTATGCGGCGAATGGCACGCCGAAGGCAAGCAGCATCGCGCCGATCGGTGACTTCTTGTACCCAAGATATGCCGCAGCGGCAGCCAGGGCGAGAAACCCGACAGCCGCTGCGGGATCAAGCGCGACCCGTTGTATGCTCTGATCGATAACCGGCGGCAGCAGCGGCAGGCTTGCGATCACCAAGCGCCTTCCCGCCGCACGACTGCCGGTAGAGTCTGCAGCAAGATCCGCGCATCGACGAGAGGCGACCAGTTTCGCGCATACCAAACGTCCATTGCCATCCAGCGCTGAAATGCAACACTCGCGCGACCGCTCACTTGCCACAACCCAGTCATCCCCGGTGAAACGGTGAGCCGCTGATAATAATGCGGCGCATAATTATCGACTTCGTGGGGCAAGGCTGGGCGTGGCCCGACCAAGCTCATATCGCCGCGGAGGACGTTCCAGAGTTGAGGTAGTTCGTCGAGACTCGTTCGGCGCAGGAAAGCTCCGACGCGATGGAGCCGGGGATCATTCGCAATTTTAAGCGCTGGACCGTCAGTCTCGTTAAGGTGAGCAATGTGCTTGTGCATGAGGTGGGCACCGTCAACCATGGTGCGGAACTTGTACATCGCGAAAAGCCGGCCGCTCTTCCCCACACGATCTTGAATGAAGAGCACCGGGCCAGGAGAGACGACCTTGATGACTGCCGCGATGAGCAGCCAGAGCGGCAAAATAAGGAGCAGGAGCGCGGCACCAAACAGCACATCGCCCGTGCGCTTCATGAGCACCCACAGAGGCGGTTTTTGCACGCGGGCACTGCGCCAGTAGCTTATGCTCTCGTCTACGACCCATCGTCTGCGACGAGCACTCGGCGCGCGCGGTAACGCGGTTGCGATCATACGCTCAAAGCCTCGGGTTGGCTAACACCAAATGTCTCCAATATCCGGGCGCCCACTTGCGAAAAGGAATCGAGCGAGCCCAATCCACGACCTTCGCTGCCAGGACGATAGTCCAAAAGGGGAACAAACTCCCGCGTGTGGTCGCTGCCTGGCGCCGTTGGGTCGCAGCCGTGGTCCGCTGTGAGGATGAAACGATCTCCGTCGCCGAGCTTGTTCAAAATATCAGGCAGCTCACGATCAAGCTGAATCAGGGCCTTGGCATAGCCGGCGGCGTCCCGCCGGTGCCCATACTTAGAATCAAAGTCATTCAGATTCGTAAAGCAAAAGCCGGCCAAGGGCCGCTCCAGCCATTCTACGGTTCTGCGGATCGCTTCATTATTATCGGCCACGCGCCAGCTCTGTGCCACACCCTTGCCGCAGAAAATGTCGTTAATCTTCCCAATGCCGGTCGTCGGAACGCCAGTCTGCTGCAGAACTTCTAGCATGCTGGGGGATGGGGGCTCGACGGCAAAGTCGCGTCGACCGGATGTGCGAAACAGAGCGCCGGGTTCCCCGGCAAACGGCCGAGCGATAACCCGGTTGACCTGATGGGGTGGTACAAGCATCGCTCGCGCTTTTGCGCACCACTCCCAAAGCAGCTCAACCGGTACGACATCTTCGTGAGCGGCCACCTGAAAAACCGAATCAGCGGATGTATAGACGATGGGGTAGCCCGTTCGCAAATGCTCCTTGCAGAGGCGTTCGATGATTTCCGTTCCTGAGGCCGCGACATTGCCGAGCGTCTTGCGACCGATGCGTTCTTCGAACCCGCCGATGACCTCGGGCGGGAAGCCGTTCGGATAGGTTGGGAATGCGTGAAGTACCGTAATGCCCATCATCTCCCAGTGGCCTGTGACGCTGTCCTTACCGTTGCTTGATTCGCGCAGCCGCGCCCAAGAGGCAACAGGATTGGATACTGGCGCGACCCCCTTGATGGTTGTAATGTTTCCGAACCCGAGTCGCTCGAAGTTTGGTAAACGCAGGCCGCCAACCGCTTTAGCTGTGTTGCCGATCGAATTGAAGGAAGAGAGGTCCGAGTAGATCGCAGCGTCTTCGCTTGCGCCAACCCCACCACCGTCGACGACAAGAACAATCGCTCTCGCTTGCTTCATTAGTAGTCGACATGACCGGAACGACCCGTTGGGCAGTTGCGCCGTCAGCCCGGATCGCGGTCACGACTATCTGGAATTGATGCGTGGGCAATAAACTCGGCACGGTAATGGAGAGCGTAAAGGTCCCCGGCGCAACTTTCGGCACATTGACTTGGTACGTCCCAATGCGTGCCGTGAGGGCAGCTGCGTTGCTGGTCGTGAGAATGCGCGCGGAGGCGACGTCCCCTGCATGAACGTGGTCTGGGGAGAACGTGACAGACTGGATTTGGACCGGGTCGGTGGGAGTCGCATAGAGGACGCCCGGTGGAAGGTCGGGATGGGCTGAGCGGACCTCAAGGTCCGCTGCTCCATTCGGGCTCGATGTGGTCAAAACGCCCGCCGGTGTCGGAGTGGACAGGACCCGAAGGTCCGTTGCTCCATTCGGGCTCGACTTAACTTGAGGATTCGGGGCACTCGGAGTTGAGCGGGCTTGAAGGGGGGCGGACGGGGTCGGCGTCGAGCGGACCTGAAGACCCGCAGCTGCATTAGAGCTCGAGGCGACCTGATGGGCCCCTACGGCGCTGGGGGTTGAGGCGATCTTAAGGCCTAGTATCACCTTCGGCCTTGCGACCGGATGCGAAACTGAGTGCGGACGAACAAGCACAAGCACCGCGAGCACCGCCACCACGAAAAGGGTTACGTACATCACGGATCGTGTTGATAAGGTCTGCACCATATCCGTAATCCTGTTTGGCCAAGGGATTTACCTCGTTTTTGGCAGGCAAAGGCGGCGCTGA
>CAWADW010000005.1:0-310000 GCA_963781145.1 uncultured Pseudomonadota bacterium
ACCTATGATTTGGTCTGCGGCCGGTGGCCATGACTCCCTACGCGATCGCGGTCGCCTTGTTCGCCGCCTTCGTGGTCGGCGGCATCCTGGCCAAGGCCGTGCCGCTGTGGCTGGTCGCTGTGATCGGTCTGGTGATCGGGGCCGCGGTCTTCGTCTTCGTGGACCGCTACCCGCGGTTGCCCCGGATCCGGTAGCGCCCCGCCCAGGCGATCCTGGGCGGAGGAGGCCGGGTCCTAGTCGTCCCCGAACTCGAAGCCATGTTCCGCGTCACCGGATCCGGCTGCTCCGGCGGGCGGGCTACGGGACCCTCAAGACAATGACAGATCGGTGGAAGAACCCGCCTGCAAACCACTGAGAAAACCCGGGAGCGGCGACAGCCCGTGAGGCTGAGCCCGTGTCCACCCACACTAAAGGGAGCGACCCGCGAAGTGCTTGTTCAAGTACGGTCCTCATTCAACTACATCCACTTCTTCGATGAGAATATCCCGACCGATTTAGCCAAGGAGGCGGATGACATTATCGCCAGCGCAAAGCGCGTGCGTGGGCTCTAGGCTCCAGGAGAAATGGCGCGATCTGGCCGATGGTCTGCGCCTCCACGGAGCGAAGGCTATGCGAAACTTATGATACGACCCGGCATCGTGGTCTTTTTTAGCCATCTCTCTCGCCATTTTTGCAGGGCAGTCTGGTCCCGCAAGCGGTGACGTTGCTGGCATTCTCGTCGGGCGTGCAGTAGATTGGGCTTCTGGGAAACCATATGCGGATGCAATAGTCGTTGTACGAGGGATAGGAGGTCGCCGAAGATACGCAGTGACGAATCATAGTGGCTCTTATTTAATTAGATCCCTTGAGCCCGGAACATAGACATAACGTTACAAATCACCAACTTCAGTTAAAAACACTGGATGCATGGGCCCAAGGTATTTGCGCAAACGCTGGATGCATAGGCACTGCATCAAACAAAATTCCATACAGCGCGATCATCGGCGCTGACCGGGTAACCTATGCCAACATAACGTTGGGCATTGACGTTAATAGTTGCGGACGGTGTGTAGCGTATCAGACCAAACTTTTTATCCCAGTTCCGAATGGGTAGACACTTTTAATGCCGATGAACCGCTAGAAACGTTTTCGGGCGATGTCGATCAGTTGGACCAAGTATGTGCGACTTGGTATAAGAATGGTAAAGTGGACAGACTGGCCGTTGACGGTAGCGACTCATGGGCCTTGGTAAGTTGTGCGGGAAGGTATGGAGACGGCGAATTCGTTGCAACGCAATACGGACATAATGTGTGGATCAAAAAGTTCGGGGGAGGCGGTGAACTTGCAATCGATGATCTTGTCCGACTGGGCGTTCCTTCGAGCGTTGCAACGTACTTAATGGACACCGTTGACCGGTGGTTGCCCATTGTGACGCCGCAACCTACACCAACGCCGAACCCCGCGCCATCGCCGTAGAAGTCCGATTCGTGCGACAAAGACCTTTAATCGTTTGGGCAATTTATGCGTTCCAGTTTATTTTCTAGCCGTGATGGTGTATGTCTTCTGGCCTTTGCTTCGATCTGCATACGGATACCCGACGGCTATTGACAAGCCAAGGTTATTACTGGAATATGCCTCTTGGCGCTATTTGTTGCTTTAAAGTTTGCACCGTCGTTATAAGAAATCGTTCTTGACCGACAACGCTTCCTACTTGGGGCCTCTGGAGAGTTCCCATCGGTTTCACATCGCGTCGATCCAGATGGCGTACGTCGAGCGCTGGCATCGCTTGAAACACCAGACTATGACCGCTGGCCGCAGTTGAGAGACTCTGTCAATGAGTTTCTCAGTCTACCAGATGGCCCTGAAAAGTGGCGCAAACGTGCGACACTCTTGGAGTGCTCTTTATCTCACCGCCGATCGCGGGCACGCTCCCACTAGAAATCCGAAAAAGGCTTAATAATTTGCGTCATGCGATTAATCTAGAGATAGACGCGCCCTAGCCTCGAAGTTAGCCTCTGCCTTCCGCCAATATTCCTCAGCGAGTGCGATCTGCCGACGCGCTGCGTCGGGTATTAGCCTAAAATACGTTTCTCACCATGAATCAGTAGGCGCACCAACCACCACAGCGGCAATTGTAGACCTACGCTGAGGGATATTCCCATTGCTTGTGAACCAATCATAGCGATCACGATTAGTCCAGGCAGATCCGCGATCTGAAACCAGGTGAGCATCATGATGACTGCATATGCCGCCAGCACGGCTACTGTGTGAACAACATCGACTCTCAGTATCGCCAGCACAATCGTAATCGGTGGGAGCAGCACGGCGTACCATATAGGCCCAATCAGAAGCCTTCCTACAAAGGGAACTACATGATCAATGCGCCGCATCATCATTATTGCCGCTGGTGAGCCCCGAAAAGCGAATGTGTACTTGATCGCAAGCACGGAGTACACCACGCCTATTGCGGCGAGTGCTCCGATCAGCAGAAGATGATTGCGACGAGTTTTTGCGGTCATCGGCCCCGTAATCACACTCTACGTAGCCGTTCAGCCCAAAGCATCAAAACGCCCAAAAGCAGCCACGGGATTGAGTAGGGCAAAGCCGCGACAAACTCGGAGGGATCCCAGATAAGTAAGATGGCCAGTGCGGAGAGCCGCGCTAATGACTAATCCCCAGCCGATAATGCGCAAAAGCCAGTTCACGTTTATTGCCTTCCGTGTTTCCAATCATATGTCTTTTGCGCAAGATGCACCGCGCCGTGGAGCGCGAATCAGGTTACTCTATATCTCAGGTTCGCCTGTCCGAATTTAGTTCGCTAAGCCTTGTGGGGGCCATATGCCACAGACACCGAGCACGTCTTCAAAGCGGATGCGAATGATGCTTTGCGCGTTGAGTGTGCTTGCCTTCAGCGCGATTGGATCGCAGGGGTACGCTGAAGTGTCCAGCGCTAAGACCATTGGGTCGCAGAACATTTCCGTTGCTGTCTTCGGCTTCAATTGCTCAAACTTCGATGGGCGAGTCTCGTACTTCTTTTTCGGTGAGCCAGCAGGAAGCGCACATCATCTGACTCTTCAGAAGGGTTTCAACGGAGCCTATCATTTGGCACTTGCGAAACCACCTGGTCATTATCAATTGTGGATTGAATCAATCCGATCGGCACCGGCTGACTCAATCCCGTGTCAGACACAAGAGTGGTTTACGGTGATTCCAGGCCACCCGCGACACCTCGTGATGATTCTCGGAGTAGGCTTTACCCCGCATTCGAATTGTTCGGTCGCGGGTGCGCTTCCAGCCGACGGCTTCGGCATCTCTTTGATTTTACCAAAGGGCCATCTCGTGGCTAACACCGTTGCGGGTGGTTGGTTAGGACCAGCCCAAGAAGACATAGATCAGGGCGCGGTCATGGACGGCTCTGCATTTTATGTTGAGCACGTCGCGCAAGGTAACTATGTGCTTCAATTCGGTAGCGCCGAAATTCCGATCACTGTGACCAATTCAGGCGCTCCCAACAGCCCATACTGCCAGGGCGAATTCATCCATAACATCACCAAGCAGGAACTTGAAAGAGCATTCCCGGCGAGTATGGTGACCGAGTAGTAGTGCCTAGACGCCGGGGTCCGTAGCGTCGATATTGAACCCTGTAACGGCTAAAGAATAGGTGGCGTTATGCGCCGGTTTCTGGCGGTTGTTCTTGCCGGTATTTTTGCGGGAGCGCTTTGCGGCTGCCTGTTTCTGGTTTTGGGCGATATCGGGCACGAAAGTATCACCCTGCTTCTCAAAGACACTTCGGTTTATTTAGCATTAGGTATTATGTTTGGTGCTCCGTTTGGAGCTGTCGCGTTTCCGCTCTGTTACTATTTGTTCCTGAAGAGAGTGCCACTAACGTTGTCACTTGCTGTGACAATTCCGGCAACCGTTGGTGCCGGTTGGATCGAAAATTCACACGAATATTCTCACCGGCTCCAGAATCCAATTCCAGATTTAGGTTGTGCTCTTTGCAATTTCTATATCCTAATCTACGGGCCGGGTTTTGCAGGTCTCTTACTTGCCAGTCTCGGGCTGTACTTTGGCGAACGTGTCTTATCCGTAAAACAGAGAGGAGATCGCCCGATGATCATCCTTAACCGACGCGATGTGGCTGAAGTGCTGCGCAGCCACGGCGCAAAAGCGCGTCGAGACTTATGATTCGACTATGACGCTTTAGTGGTGTGCATGAAGAGCATTCAAGGCTCCAAAAGCATTTAAGACTGCATAGAGACAGGCCAAAAAGAAGACCGCACCCACTATCCGCAGCACGGGCCCGCTAAGGAGGAGCTTACCTATCTTATCGTTGGGGTACTTGTTCTTCACTTAATCGTCACGGTGCAATTGTGATCGTGTATGTGGCGCTTGCGCGTTGCGGAGTTGAATAAATATCGCCCGTTAGGACGCTGGCGCTTACCGTTACGACAACCTTATAGGTTCCAGCGTTAGTTGGCATGCCCGTGATCGCCTGAGGCTGGCTACAACCCACCCCAGGCGGAGTAAGAACTTCACACATACTTACGCTAAGACCGGGTGGAAGAGTCGAACCTGGCGCTGCATGCCAACCCCAAGCATAGCCCTCTCCACCGCCCGTAGCGGCGAGGTTGAAGTTATAGGCTGTCCCTACAGTACCATTCGGCGGCTTACCTGACATAATAGAAACCGGTGGAAACGACTGGGTTCCACTGTTACACGAGGCGAGTAACAGCGCGGCGGCTACGACAGCACATGTTGCGGCGAAAAAGGTTCTGAATGTCTGTCTGGGCTGTACCATTGTCCCTCCCTGGTTTCGATCACGTGCGCATTTCTCGCGTTCAACGATCTCTTGGACCTTACTCTGTCAACAAAAGTAATCCCTCAGCAGAGCGGCGAGGGTGTCTGAGGTGTTTAGGTTCTCGGATCTTCTCTATGGCACCTCGACTTGTCATATGATCTCAAGAGGCAAGAGCCTGAGGACAAATAGGATTGCGCTGCTCTGCATCAAGATAGTATGCAGCACAAAACGCCGCCAAAAACCCCCACGCGACCAAGCCTGAGATCCAGCGAATGGCAATGTTGAAGACATCGGAACCTGTGAACCCAAATGCTAAATCTCCCACGATTTCACCGCCAAGCCATATGGCCATAAAAATGATTGCTACGGTTATGATCAGCCAAAAGGAGCGCAGACGCGTTGGACGATTAGAAATCACAGCCCACGCGCGACCAAGACTCGGTCCGATACGCAATTTACCTATGGTTATCTGGCCGAAGCCTGCGACACCAAAAGCAAAAACCAAGACTTCTAAAAGAATGCCGACCAAAGCGGCTAAGCCCATGCCGGTCAGTAACGAAATAGAAACGGCCCTAGCCAGACTGCGCGGTACGACGTTATGAGTTGCCAAATGCACGCCGAGGCCCGCAATTGATAGCTCGGTCCCAAATAGTGCAAGAAATACGAGCCAAAATAACAGCAACGCTAGAACCCACCAAAAGCAAGCACCCGGCCAACGTGACAGCGCTGCTCGGTAGGCACTAAGAAAGGTAGCACGTTCGCCAACAAGTGAGTGGGCTATCCCACTTACAGCCGCCGCGCCGCTTAGCGGAAGGAGAATCAAAGTCGTTGCAAGGTCAGCAAGCAACAAAGAAGCAGGCACATGTTGGATCGCGTGCACCCGCAAATGTGCGGCTCTGAGGAACGAGTCGAATGCCTGCGCCTGCACCAAGGCGTTGAAGGCTCCAATGAGGACGAGAGGCAGGCCGAGGACGGTAAAAAGCAGGCCGAAGTTACGAATGGTGAGGTGAATCGCCCAGATCTAGCAACTCTCCTACGTTTCGTGAGCGATCAAGGTTCGCGATATCCGGTTCGCTCATGCGAATGCCCCCGACGACTAGAAAAAACCATCGCACGCTTGGGAAAGGTTATGCACTGGACAACCTGCTATGGTTATTGGCATAGCACCTGCTCACCCTTACTTGTCATGTCACATTTAGACTCCAAAGCAGGCGAATCGTGACGCTGGATTCTTTCGAGTGCTGAATTACGTTAAAGTTTCAACATTGCAAGGGACCACATTCGGAAGGTTATATCTGACTTATTTTGACGCCCTTCGTGGCGATTTCGATTTCGAGCGTAACACTGACCTACATTTTCCATACGGCGTGAACATGAGGGGAAGCGGTATAATTCTTGATTTGGACAAAGACTATGTGCTTGCCTCAATCGAGGTCGGCATTATCCGAAAATATTGGACAGTTACCGATGGGATTGTCTGGCCCAAACCATTAAGACGATGCGACCTAAGAATCTCTAAACAGTCTGTTGATCATGGGTCTTTTGACGATCTGCCCATGACACTGCGCACAAACCAAGCCAAGAATATTGTGAATGCGATTTTTGGTAGTGGAGCCTCAGGCGGTGAATGGCTTGAACTGGGACCACAGTGTCTCGCCAAGGTAGAACAAGACGCTCTCAAAGAATTGTTTTTTGATCTGCGCCCGGCAAATTGACAGTATTAGTTCACCGGGAACTGGTTCAAACCAACCACCGACTGCACGTCAAAATATCCGCCAGCAATGACGATGCCAATCGCAAGCCGACGGGATCTGGCTGACGTGCTGCGCAAGCATGGAGCGAAGGCGAGGCGAGACTTGTCAGAAAAATAAGACGATCGCATCGCGCCCGACCGGCTGACAGAATAAAGCCCCTTGAGTTCGTGCGCAGTACAGTTTATCAAAGCGACCCCTTGTCTGCAACTATTTGGGTGGTTCCTTTTCCATCGTAGGGCGCGACCGTTCCGCTCACGGTCAGCGTCTGGCCCATTTGGATGTGAGGATGTCCGTGCGTGAAAACCAACGTGCAGGTAGGGTTGCATAGGAAAAATGCTTCGTAAGGTCTTCCGCCGGTCGAGACATAGGGAGCAAACCTCACCACTCCCTCGACCATAGCGTGCTCTCCAACGTGGTTGACGCTTGTCAGCCCCTTCTGAGCCGGTGCATGATTTCGCAAAGCGATAGAGACAGCCGCGAGGCAAACGACAGCCAAGAAAAGCACAAGGAGGACCGGGTTAGCGTTGAAGTCGCGAAACCTCATGGGTGATACCAACTAAATCCCGCGAGGGACGACCTGTAGGTAACTGTCCAAAATTGAATCATAAATAACATTTGCGTCAAGTTGAACCTTGCCGTCGAAATATAAAACATAGAGTCCAGGAAGATTGTCAGCGTCGCTTATATGAACGTCCGGGTTGTCGTACTCCATTATTACCAGCCCGTGGTTTGGCAACTCTTGATAGCCATATTTTAATGGTGGCACGTGGAGCCACACAATGTACTGACGCTTTGCGGGCGGCAGCGCCGCCATTACCTCCCGCACGATCTTACGGTCGGCTGGATCGGTGTTGGGCGGGATATGCGCGTCGATAAGACTGTTTGGGATCGAGTCTGCGGGAATGGCTCTAAGAAACTTTCGGGGTTGCAAGGTAAGTTTGACAGTATTTGACGTGAGTGTAGCATACGACTGGCCGCCTAAGCGCAAAGTGACAACGCTTGTGAATGCAAATGTGTATTTTCCGGGAGCGCGAAAATCGTACGCCCATCTTATGTCTGATGTGGTGTGCTCATATGCTTCGCCCGTATTTAGGTGCCAGCCTGAGCGAACGCTGCCGTTAAATGGAGGGGACGGGCCGAGCCGTCTTATCGTTGTCCCATCGGGACCAACACCCGTTAAGCCGTACTCTTGGATGTACCCATAGCGGAAGATTGATATGGGTGGACCATTGTTCTTGATTACAAAGGTTACTTCAATGGGATCGCCGGGGCTGAGAGTTTGGTGCGTGAGGCTTACTGATAACGCCAATCCCTTCTCAGTTGGACCAAAAACTAGCGCTGCGCTCGGGTGACTGTCAAACTGATCGGCCCGGGTAACGGTCGCGAAGAGCGTAGCGATCGCAAGTGTGCAAATTGTCACGCCGACCTTGCGTACGACAACTCTTGTTTGCAACCAGGGAACCTCCCGATTCTCCAATTTATTCAGTTATGGTCCGTGGTGAAGCCGTGCTGGTGGGTAAGATTCTCGGGGCCATGTCACCCCGAATCCAGCAGTCAATTGGGTTAATTATGTATTGTTTGTTGACGACCGTCCAGATTGCAAAAGTGCTTGGGTGCGGCGGATCGGCCCAAACGATCCATAGCCCGCTTTCGTACGGATCGCGCATCCAGCGCATGACGGACGGGTTAGCATCCATGTACGGGGCTGTAGCCCATTCTACAATCTCGTGCTGTTGTGCTTGGGTTAGGTGGTGGGCCTTGAAGGCTTGCGTTGTCACTGGATAGATTTTATCGTAGATCCAGCAGCGAGTTGATGCCATCGGTGACGGCGTCGTATCCGCAATTGACCGCGAGAGAACGGTGCCGATGAGCAAAACCACCGTTCCGGCGATCAATGCCTGTTGGGAAGTAGTCTTCATTCAATTGGTCCTCATGGTCTGCGGCACAGAGGGCTGGTGATTTCTCAGAGTCAGCAAGAAATACCGTCCCTGCTACCGCCCTACGTAGTGGATCAGCATCTGGATTGCTGCCACATGCGAAGAGCGAAACGGCGACATTTGCGGCGTGGGGTAGAAACTAAAAAGCGTTTGCTCCCACTCGAAGATCGCAGAGTTCTTGCGTCCCAAGACATAGTAGGTATCTCCGAGCAGAAGATACGTAGGAAAAAGGTTTTGGTCCAGCGCTTCGGCTTTCTTAAGTGGTGCTAGCGCCGACGCGAATTGCCCGGCCTCTAAGTATTTTATCGCCTCGTCGAGGTATTTGGGAGCCTCCGTATCCTCAGCAGAAACACTATCGTAATCTGGGCCTTCGGTCCCGTCACCAGTGATGATGTCGCTGAGACTCTTGAACGCGGCTGTGTAGTCCTTAGCAATGAATTGCTTGTCGGCTCTCGTTGGATCGGGAAGGATAGGTTCTGGTTGTTCTAAGAGGTCAAGACCCTTTTCCCATTCCGCTACTGCCGCTCGTGCGTTCCCAATTCTTTGATAATCCACTCCCAATGAGAGGTGGTTCCCAGGGTCATTCGGATCTTCACGGATTGCCCTCTGCCACTCCGTTATTGCGTCCGTGTACTTGCCCTCGTCATGGCACTGCAGCGCATGTTCTGGCAAAGCACCTTCGTAGTCCCCGGCTCTTGCTATGTAAATAGTATTGTTATCGAGCGGCAAGCATGTCGGCTCGTTGGTCGTCGTGGTGGTAAACGCGATCGACAAAACGCCAAGGTTAATCAGAGTTACGAGCCACCATCCCAGAATTGAGGCGACAAACATGGACATGCCCTCGACTACCGGCTCACTGTGATCTCAACCGTGTTGGATAGTTGCACCTCATTTAAAAAACTTCGCGTTGTTGGGTCGTAGAGCAACCTAACCGCTACAAGGTAGTATTTGCCCGGGGCGGAGATTTTCAGCCCCCAATCACCGATTGAAGTATACTCCCCCTGACACCCTGGCTCTATCGATGTCGCTTGTGGAGAGAGGGCCCATGGAGGCTGGGTGCGCGTGACTACCCAAACACATCCGTTGCGCAAGCCCGGGGGAAGAGGCCTCATCAGTGAGGTGCTATGGCTCATGTATAGATCGTAATCAGCATATGCCTTCCCAAGGAAGAACTCTATCGAATCATTCGAAGTATTTGTTTCTTGAATCTTCACGAGAACGTCATCACCCAATTTGTACCTGGTCTTGTCGGTACTGAGCGTAATCGAAAGTGCATCGGGGTTCTTGTACCACGGGACCCACGGTGCGCTGGTCGGAGTGGGGGTAAAGGGTGGGGTTGGTGACGGCGTCGGATCCGCAATTGAGCGCGAGAGAATAATGCCAATGAGCAAAACCAGTGCTCCGGCCATCAATGTATATTTAGCGGTCCTCATTCAAGTTAGATTGGGATGGTTCGTTCGACCGCCGCGGCCAGGGTGTCCTCGGGGCTTCGCTCTGGTTCAAGGTAGGCGATGAACGAATCGCGCCATCGCATCGACTCGCGATAAGGTAGTTGGTGACCGTGCAGCGCGGGTCCCAGCCCATTCCTAAACAAGACAAGGTAACCGCTCTTGCCTGCTTCTTGATACTGCGCTATCTCCGCCGAATGCTTGATTGCGACATCAACGCTGATCCAGCCAGCGCGAATTAATTGTTCGAGTGTATACTTCGTCATTATCTTATCTTTCTGACGGGGACAAACACGCCAAAAGAAAAGGCGACCCAACAGCCGCCAGCACTTTTGTTTGTGCGATTCATCTCAATTGTCCCTATCTGCATACGCACGTCCTAGGTGCGCCTTGAGGTTGAAGCCTTTGGCCTCGGCACGCTGTGCCGGGGGCTTCGACGACTGTGTTCAAGCCGATCTTATCGTGGACCTGCGCAAAGGTGCACGACGGCAGGTTCATCCGAGATCGCACTGCGAGGACGGCGCGATCTGGCCGTTGTTTCGCGCTAGGGAACCAGAATACGTTTCTCGCCATGAACCATCATGCGCACCAACCACCACAGCGGCAATTGCAGACCTACGCTGAGCAACATTCCTATCAGGCTTGACGATCCCACCGCCATGTTAATCGGGAACGGTAAGTCGGCGACCTGAAGCCAGACGATCATCATGATGACCCCATATGTCCACAAGACCGCCGTGGTGTAAACAATATCGACTCTCAGTATCGCCACGGTAATCGTAATCGGTGGGAGTAGCACGGCGTACCATAGGGGACCAATCAGAAACCTTCCTACAAAGGGAACTACTGATCAATGCGCCGCATCATCATTATTGCCGCCGTTGAGCCCCGAAAGGCGAATGTGTACTTGATCGCAAGCACGGCATACACCAAAGCCCAACGCGGCGAGAACCCCGAGTAGCAGAAATTGATTGCGACGAACTTTTACAATCATTGCCACCGTAATCATACCCTACGTAGCCGCTCAGCCCAAAGCATCAAAACACCCAAAAGCAGCCACGGGATTGAGTAGGGCAAAGCCGCGACAAACTCGGCGGGATCCCAGATAAGTAACATGGCCATGCGGAGGGCCGCGGTAATGACTAATCCCCACCCGATAATGCGCAGCAGCCAGTTCACGCCAATCGCTCTCCGTGTTTCCAATCATATGCCTTTTGCGCAAGGTGCACCGCGCCGTGGTATTCTTATGGGATCCGCTTCCGAGCCAAAAACTTCACTAACCAGTAGATCGGCAACTGTATGGCGACATACACAACCCCTCCCCCAATAAGAACGAGCCACACGGCTCCGCTCACCAATAGGTTGCCCAGCCCAAATCTGCTATCGACGACTTGCACAACGCACAACAACACGATGCTAAGAAACAACTCTATGCCAATGAACCAACCCACGGATGCTCGGCTGAGTGCGAGAATCACCGTAATAGGGACAAATAGAAGCGGAAGTACCCAGTTCCACTCCCCTCTAGGCACGAAAATTGTGCTCACAATTAGATAGGCAATGGCGACGGCTGTTTGCAGCAGATTCCGACGAAGGTTTACCTTGCTAACTCCTAGCGCTCGCCCAAATAACCACGCGAAGAGCGCGGAAACGATTGTAAGTGCCACTATGTCGCCGGACAGTGCAATTATCGCCGACCTGTTGGGTGTTCCGTTACTGAGGGCCGCTGCTACCCAAATCGCGTTTTGAAAAGTCACCCAAAACGTGATCAGTGTGATCGGAACCAATGCCCAAATGAAAAAATGACTCGACCTTGTCGATTTAGGCTTGTCGGTGCCACGCCTATCCATTACTCTATCTATTGATTCTTGCACATTGGGGCAGCGTTGGCAACGGGTCCAGCATCATCTGGTCAGGCAGAGCGGAGGATCCATAGTGGCGCTATGATCGAAGTTGCCTTTGAACTGCTCTGGCGGTGTGACCTGGTCGATGGTCTGCGCAGACATGGTGCCGAGGCGCGGCGAGACTGGTCGGAAAAATAGGCTGATGTTCTTACACCCGAGATCTCAGAGTTTCCGCCTGTCCGAATTCACCGCCCCCAGGTCAGAGGTAATTCCATTTTTGCTTTGTTTGAGGCTGGGGTGACCCGCGGTGTTTATTCTTGCGCGATAGATCAGCCGGGCTGAATTGACCGCCCCACGTCGCGGACACGATGATAGCCGGAATCAGGGTGATGCATATGATTTGTTTATATCAGAGAGCCTAATATCGTGCACCGTGTTGCACCCGGGAACGTTCACAGGAATCCTAACATCAAGATTTGCTGATTCAATCTCCAGGACGTAGTCACCGCTATATTCGAGCGAATCAACATAGTATGCCTCCACTTCAACGTACGCTGGTTGTCGCGACCCTTCTTTCACGCCCCTAGCATCAATAGAGTAATAAAAGACGTTCAGGCCGCTCAGCGGGAGGTGCCCGGCCAACGAATTACACGGTTCATAGACATTGTTATATGTGATTGCAGGTCTCGTTCTTCCGTCGCTTGGTTGACTATTTGTTTGAACCTCCTGGTGGCCCGAATCTGTTGGTAACTTAGACCATTTGATCATTTGAATCGCCAGGTGACGTTGCTCTTTTGGCAAGACTTGAACACCGATGTTTGCATAACATTGTGATGTTGAAAAATCAATTTTATTGTAGCCTGCGGGCAGTTCAAGACTAGTTACTACCAACCCCGAAGACAGGAGCGACTTCACAGGCCTTGCCTCATTGACTAGGATGTTACTACCCGCGTTATAGTAACCAATGGTCGGAAAGTTCCGTAGCGAACCTTGACATCCTATAAGAGAGAACGTCACCAACGCACTCCTCTCGTCGCTCGAAGCGCGGCCATCGTCTAAGGTACCAGTAATAATCGTGTTCATCAGAATAAACAGGATGCCAATGATTTTCATTTTAGCCTTCTAGAAATGCTTCATTTGCGCGATTTGTTAGTTATACTCGGTGAGACGTAACTAGTTATCATCCAAATCAACCTGCGGAGTCCACAATTGTAGAATTTGTTGGTCGCAAAGTCCACGTTTTTGTCATCGCCTCATATTCTGCGCCGCCATGGTTGGCTAGTCATTACTGTAGCGAGTTGTCGTCCGCTTCGATCTTATCGGCAACAGGGCGAGGTCCGCCGTGACCGCTGTAAAAGATGCCACGTACTGTCAAGTGTTGGTCCTGTCTCAGCGATGGATGTCCTTTTGTGAACACCTGGACACAATGAGCAACCATTGAGGTAAGAGAGCCAGGCGGGGCCGAGGGTTCGAATGCCTCACCGCAGAGATCAAACACTTCATAGTCGTTACTCCCATGTTCATCAATGTCATTAACGGTCCCCGATACCGCTACGTGCGCACCGTCGTACTCGATCCGACGAGATACCAACTCGTCAACAGTAAGAGTTGCGCCCCCTGAGGCGTTAGGTGATAGAGTCTGCTCCGCGCTTGGTAGAGGGCTCATTTCGTTCTGGCGTGATAAATTGCCGCACCACTTGATGCGACCAGTTGCATCTTTGGCAACGATTGATAGGTCGTAATCGGCAAAGGCTTTCCAGCCTGATTTGCTTGCGTACGTCCACTGCCTGTATGCGGTCCAAACCACGTGGTCACGACCTTGCGAATCGAGTGCCATGACTGGGGGCACTTCCTCCAGCGATGCAACGGTCCTCAGGTTCATCGTGCCACACATTCCGCGAACGAGTTGTATTTTACTATCCGTTGAATCAAGGCGGCGGAGTATCGAAACCTCAATTGTGGAACCCGAAGAGCCGGCATCAAGCAACTGAACCTCTCCGCTTTCAGAGCCACCGTTGGTTGCACGTAGAGCGTATGTCCTAACCGCTGAACTTGGTGCCATCGGTGACGGAGTCGGATCCGCGATTGACCGCGAGAGCGCAATGCCGATGAGCAAAATCACAGTCCCAGCAATCACAGAGCGTCGAGCGGCAGTCCTCAGCGTCGAGGCAACATTCATCGCGCCAGCAATGCGGCGCTTTGAAAATAAGCCCCACCGAGTGCCACTAGCACGAGACATGCACCCATGATTCGATAGAGTAAGATTTTGCCTGGGGATGGTTGCCACCGTGAATTGCCTTGGATGTGAACTCCAAATGCCATCAACTGGGGGGGAAATGAGATACAAAGTGCACCCAAAATAGCAAGGGCGACATCAAACGCGAGTGAAGTCAGGCCCACCGTTGAATGCATATGATTTTAACCCACCCGATTGCGTCGGAGCGCATTGTAAACTGGCGACACCTGCCACGTTCCACCACGCCCACGCCACATCCCCGCATCGATGAAGCCCGCGCCAAACTCCGATCGCCGGGGACGCGGGCAAGTGCCAGCGCGTTGATCGAAGCGCCGGAAGTGTTACACGGCGGCGGACTCTAAGGAGCATATCCCTCCGAGACACTCAGCAACTGAACGCATATTTTGGTACTCCACGAGAAGAAAGTGATGGCGACCTCCGCCGATGAGCCTCACGCCGTCCGTCGTGTAGGCCGTAATCGCTCCCCATTCATACGCGTAATGCTCACCAGCGATAATAATTGTCCGGCCATCGCGAGTTGTGAATGGCACGTTATCGTTTCCATCGCACATCTTGCCACCGTCAAACGGAATGCATGGTGAATACCACTGCTGCGAAGATTCATAGCCCCTAGGAAGTCGGCGTATGCCGCTTGCGCTGACTTGCACGTACAGATTCTTCGTTGGTCTGACAGGGTCTGGTATGCTAATCAGCGGCATTCCATCTTTCAGGCCCTCCATCTGCAAGTAGATCCCTCCCGTCGAAAATATTTCCCGTATGCGCCCGGCATGGAGGATGCCCACTGCAATGGGTTCCCCGCCGGTGAAGCCCCAATGGTCGGGACCGCGGCCCGGATCGTAGGCGACGTAGAGGTTGCCATCAGCCCCCTCGACGGCTTGACCGGGATAGATGTCGAAGTCTGGGGTGAAACGCGTAAGGCCGATGTGAGGCCCGAGGTTTACATCGTCGAGTGCGAAGTGGGGAGAAGGCTCCGGCGTCGGGGTCGGTGCTGGTGTTGAAATCGGCGGAGTCCGAACCACGTGGACATGGCTCAACGCCGCGATAAGCAAAACGAAAGCCAGTACGATCAAGAATGCTGGTCGGACAGTCCGTGGGCTGCGTGGCATCGCGAGGGGCATGCCCGATACTTCAACATTGAGGCGCGGATTTCTAGGCTGCGCCAACGTACGTTGGCTTGCCGATTCCAATTCCTCGGTCACACACGTCCGGTCTTCCCCTCAGCCTGCGCCGTTGATCGGCTCAAAGCGCATGTGCAGCGTATCTTTCTAAATGCTCCCGATAGCAATCTCGATTACGGCGCTGGTGCTAACTCGCACACCTTGCGCACGGAGCCTGGCGCGAACTTCATCGACCCGTATCGCTAGTTCATTCGGGACGAGGCCCGTGACCCGAATGTGAGGGTCTGAGGGTAACCAATCCAATATCGAAGAAAGTCACGGCCAATGGTGACAAATAGAACAGCGTACATTGCAACGTACTGGTTGTTGGATATGGAATATGGCCGAACTAAACTGGATGACATTTCTTGTATCGCTTTTTCCATGGGTCCGAGCCCTAACGGACGAGGCGTTGACCAAGCAATGCCCTGCGACTGGGACCTGCTGAACCGGTCGAGCGAGATGACTGTCGAGGAATCCTACGCGGCTGCGCTTTCATTCCTATCTTTGATGGCAAACCTGTGGCACTCGGAGGCCTTGAGAGAGTTTGTAGTAAGGATGCGTGATGCATGCAATGACAGTCACTCCGAGATGTGGAGCAACTGGTTGAAAGCGTTGGAGTGGGCGATGGAAGGTAAGGCAGTGAAATTCTTCCTCCCAGGCAACGATGAGCGGGATATATTCTGGCGACCCAATCTGGATGGTTCTGTAACACTTACAGTTGTAGTTAAAGGCGTTCCACGCGACGGTAAGACTGTTGCCGGGCCTTGGTGATGGAGGCTGCGTCCACGCCTACGCCAATGGTCCGAAACGCGATTATCGAGGTTGCATTGCTTGGAGTGCTCAACCGGCGCGATCTGGCCGATGGTCTACGCCGCCACGGCGCGAAGGCGCGGCGAGAATCAATATCATCGTGAGCCGCCTTAGTGTAGTACATTCTCGGACTCTCACCTGCCCATCCCGAAAACGAGTCCATTACATAGCTTTACCCGTTCAGTAGTCCAGTGCAGGTGTAGCTGGCTAGGCTGCGTATGCAGTAGCGCCACGTCCGGGTCATCCTTTTCGTCGAGAAACAATGAAACATCAAACCCATGGCTTTTGCCCGGTCGCAGCGGTGTAAAATAACCGCCTAGTTGACTCCGCTGCTGGCTCGGTGCTTGAACCCAAGCCGTCCCCATGATTTCACAAATTGGATTTGCCGAAGTATTCTTAGCCACGAAACTCATTACCAGATACGTGTTAGTAATTTGGTTACTACGAGACCGTTGAAATCTAATTCCAACGTGATCGATCTTAACAGGATAGTCGGCCTGTAAAGGATCCGCGATACTGACCCTATTCGCCTCACCAGTTGGCATGGACGATACGTGCGGTGATTGGACCACACTACCTACCACGACGTGGGCGACATCACCAACTGCAACGTATCCGGTTGGTTGTTTCTCCATGATTGGAGTGGGTGGGAGCGTGAATGGCTTAACTGTTTTTGTCGGGGCGATCGCTGTTGATTTACTGACTTTCTCTTTGCTATGAGATGAACAGCCAGCCAGAACGAGCACGATCAGAAGAAAAACTGAGGTTCGCAAAGTCACGCCCAGGATCCACAGCCGGGCCCTCATGGATTCCTCCGCTCTACCGTGACATTGATCTGCTCACGCCTTCAATCCCCAAGTCGCCCATAATGCTTACGACAGATCCTCCTCATCACCCACGATTTGGGGTCATCTTCATCAAGTTTAGACGCTGTACAACTAGAATAGCCCTTAGTTTGGATCGATAGGCCCCGCCAATTCACCTCTCATCGCGGCGACTCGGTGGGCCTCAATGCGCTGCAAGAACTCTTGACGATGCTGCTCAAGTGCATCTCCCCCGGCACAATTCCACTGCATCCACCCAATCGTTTCGCCCTGAGGTAACTCCTTATTTCCTATCTTGACAGCCCGCATAGTGGCGACTGCGAGGCCGTCTTGTGATGAGCCATGGCCCATCGTCGGCCCGATCGTATGCGGCTCACCAAGTATCTCTTTCAATTCGTCTACAGACCAACGCTTGCGCGGCATCACAGAAATGGTTCTCAACCAAAATCACCATGTCCCCTAGGCCGCCGGTTCTGAATTTCCGAACAACACCACACCTAGCAGCGATTGCCCCGAATATCAGATGTTCATTGCGACCGGGAACTTTTCAATTGCTAACTGCACCCGGAGGAGGGGTCCAGCGTTTTATGCGAGTCGCATCGGTCGTGTTAGAAACCGTGATTACATCTCCATCCTGGGGTACAACCTCCCTTGGTTCACCGGGAATAGGCTGTGGAGCGCAACCGCCGTCAGCATAACAGGGCACGTAGAAGATAACGCGAGGTGCCTCCGGCACATTCCTGATCCTGAAGGCTACGTCGATGATCCCGTGCTGAGTTAGAATCGGGTGGCGTAGGCCAATTCGTTCGACCGTGGTACCGTTCGTCTTGCGCGTTATTGACGTTTTAAGACAGTACTGGATCTGCGAGGCCGTGGCAGTTGGCTTAGGTCCGCCTTGACACCCCAACAATACGAGCATCACGGGGATGGCGATAAACGAACCTAGGTGCAAGTGACGGCCATTGTAGTCCGCGCCGGAGTTGCGGCCATGTTCGCAGTCTACAAGCGCGTGGTCGCCATGTCGTAGTTTCATACGCCACCTCTTCGGCCTGGTATTTCGATGACCCAAGACGTTATTGCTGTGAATCGCCGCCTCTGCGTTCAATCGGCGCGATCCAGCCGATGGTCTGTGCAATCGAACTAAGAATTTACCGATAATCACATACACGGAGTCTATGACCCTGCACCCTGATTTGATGGGAGGTAGGATGAGTTCAACTCAACGCCCGAAGGGTAGCATCGTAAAGAGGCAAGCGCCCACTGTCGGTTTCGTAATCGTCTTAGCCGTCTTGGCCTTCGGACGTGCGCTGCTGGGCTTCATGGCTGGAAATGAACTCGTGGTCGCGTCGATTTTTCTTGTGTTGGGCTTTCTGCTGGTAGGCTACGTGGTTTATAAAATGAGGTCAATAGGCGCTGTTTAACGCAAGAATCGGCCATCGCGTCTGATGAGGTAAAGGTTCTGAAGCAGTCTTACGTGATCTTGCGGCTTATCGTCTACCTTGCGACTCTTGCATTGCTAATTCCGCCACTTTGGAATTGGGTTAGAAGGCCGTTCATTGTCGAGTTGCCAGCAATTTATGATATCGTTACTTTCATTGTCGGCGTTTTAGGTATCATCGTGCTGGTGCTATTCGTTGTCGCAGGCTTGCGGTGGGTGTTTTATGCGACGAAGACCGACAAGATTACCCGGGCTATACTCATTACTACCTGGTCATACTGCTTTTTTGTTTTCGTTGGTTCCTTTCTGGTACTTGCGTTCACTATGAGGAATTTCCGCGGACCTTGATCGATTGTGCGCTCACCTCACTCCCGGTGGTAAAAAAATGGAATCCCCAAAAAACGAAACAGTTTACTGCCCAAAATGCGCCTCGCTCATGAGGTACAGGAATAATGGTCGCCGAGAACTTTTTTGTTTTGAAGGCGATATGGGTTTCTCTCCCCAGGTACACGATTGGGTTCTGGAGGCGATCAGGAAGCGGGGAAGCCGTCCGACTGTATGAACACCGTAGAATCCCACTATTTTTGTCCGCGTTGCCGCAACCGGTTGCTTGGAATTGAAAGTCATCCTACATCGGGGTTGTGCTGCCGCAATTGCGGGTTCATAATGAGTTGGCGGCTGGAGTACCAACTCATTGAAAAGCATCCCCACAAAGGCTGTTAGGGCTCACAACTATTCTTAATGCACCTTTGCCCGTGCGAAAATTGAAGTGAGCCGCCGAAAGCATTCATAGTGGACAAGCTAGGACCTCGCCTTGGGCGACTGGTGGTGGCTACTACCGGGCAATAGATCCTGGTGCATGACGGGATCCGCGGCATCCTTCATAAATGCGGTCGCCATTGTCATAATTGCGTGGGTAATCGATCGTCATGTCCTAACCCGCCGTCCCTCTCCCCCAATTTAACTCACACGTTGGCATTGCACCATGTTTTGACGTGACGTAAAAGCCTACCATGCCGTCGTGCGCCTCAAACGCAATAGTGCAAGGACCATGCCCGGCTGGTCCACATCTCAATCAGACGAATCCCAATGCCAATGAGCCCGACGTATTGGCTTCCCGGGATGCCGACCTTGACCCCGAGTCGGATACCTGGGAACCGGAGGGCCGGAACAAGTGACCCACCATCTCGCCAAAAGGTGGTATGCTCTTTCTACCAAGGCTGTCCTTGAGTCTTACATGCACAGCGAGGTAGGCTAGGTGCGGGTTCTCTGGTGGTTTGTCTTCGTACTAATCGCCAGCTACGAACTTTGGCGAGTCTGGGGCGATATAGCGACACATGATCACCCCTGGTTCTATGGTCTCCTGAGGGTCCTGGTTATTGCTGTCGTGATCTCACTGTATCCAATGGCTAGGAACTACGATCAGATGGGGAAGACCTAGCCATGGCCCACACTAACACGGACCATTCGTCTACGACTGCAATCGGCACGCCCGGGGATCACCTAACGCGGCGGGGGAGACTACGGGTTCAACTTGCTCTCTCTGCGTTTTTGGGGATTTGGTACTCCTCGAAAACGTTGACGACCAAGAGGGCGCGGGACCACCCTGATTGCGCGCGCCAGAGGCTCAGGGTAGGACTCTGAAACGCGCTACGTTCGAGCATCCCTTAGTGGTACGTGAGATCGCTTGAACCATGTAGTCTCCGGACGACGTGATATTTATGCCCACCCATCAAGCCGCGTATAGCCCCCTGAGCTACCGGGTGACGTTACGGTAGTATGGGGGTCAAGCCCGAATTGTCTGATTGAAGTAGAGGCAGGGTAACCGGAACGGTTGCCAACTGATGCAGACTTCATAACGCCTGCGCTTGAGGTGACGACGAGATCATAGTCGAGAACTGCCGAAAGATGATTGAAGAGCAAGACACTCGATGACATATTTGTCTCTTGGATCATGATCAGTATCGGTGCCCCCAACTTGTACTGCGGTGAGTCTGTTCGTATGGCAATTTGGAGAAGACTTGGGTGCAGTTGGGCTTTAAGCGCCGGTGGAGATTCCGCAGAAACCCCAATAAAGACAATAGAGAGCAGGAGAAAGCCGACCAAATTACGCCAATCTTCTTTTGTTTTCATATAATTTGCTCCGACTAATTCGGTCGTTCGGAGGGGCAGGCACCACCGATATGGTACCCGCATCCCATTCCGGCGGCGATTGATAATCATAGCCGCCAAAAAACCCTGCGAACGCAGACGGACCGGGATTAGCGGAGAGCGCCCATTTGGGGTCATGGCTCGGCGTGGGGTAGGGGTGTGTTGAACGGCTTTGGTAGACGATTTCTCCCTTGATTGTGGACCCGACCATTCCAATCGAGGTTGGACCAATGACGACGCGATTCGACAGCCTAACGTAAGCGTTACCGTTCCATCGCCAAGGTTCGGGTACATCAAAGCGGGCAACCTTGTCCAAAGGTCGCTGCTGTGCCTCATATTCCGCCTTAAACGGTTCGGGAAGATTATTGTCGTCCACACGGTGCATTTCGACGCCCGTGAATTTGTCCCCCGACTTGTCCCCATATATCCACAGAGGCGAAAGCAGCGCGGCCTGTGTTACCAGTATACAAGTGCCGTGAACTCAGGTGTTTCCCGGGTTGATCGGTGGATCAGGAATTCGCGAAATCGCGTCAAACTTTTTATGGCATGCAAGAGGTCGGAGCCTCGGGGCGTCCGAGCGTATTTACCCTATAAACGCAACGCAAATGGTCGCCGAGAAAACGCAAACTTGGTGAAGCGAGGGTGTGCTGGTGGCACACTTTGTGGCACACTTTACGGTGCACAACCATGCACTTCAGTGGATTGGCGGAGTGTGTCGTGCATTAGCGCTTCGATCCGCTTGGCTGCACTCCAAGGGTCAGCGGCTGCCACGACGGCGCGTCCTAAAACGCAATGGAGATTAGCGTTGTGATTCCCGATGGCGTCTGTCCATACGGGAAGTTCAAGCCCCCGCAATTCCCTAACGCTTTACCAGGATGTCGTCGCCGAGGGTGTACGTTGATTTATCTGTGCTCAGTGTAATTGAGAGCACGTCTGGATTATCCCACCACCAAACCCACGGTGTGCTTGTCGACGGTTGCAGTTGGTGACGACGTCGGATCCGCAATTGAGCGCGAGAGAACAATGCCGATCAGGCATAGCCATTGTACCAGCGATTACAACGAGTTGAGTGCCAGTTGTCGTTCGAATCACGTCATTCACCCGACCTATGCTCGACCGCTCACGCGCTCAATCCCCAATCAGCGCATGATGCTTACGACAGAGCCTCGTCATCACCCACGATTGGGGGTCGCCTTCATCAAGTTTAGAAGCTGTGCAACTAGAATAGCCCTTAGTCGGACTAATAGGCCCCGCCAATTCCCCTCTAATCGCGGCGACTCGGTGAGCCTCAACGCTCTGCCAGAACTCTTGACGATGCTGCTCAAGTGCATCTCCCCCAGCACAATTCCACTGCATCCACCCAATCGTTTCGCCCGGCTGTAAGTCCTTGTTGCCGATCTTGACGGCCCGAGACTTTAAGGTCATAACGCCGACCACTTGATGAGCTATAACCTTTCGGCCCAATCGTATGCGGCTCACCAAGTATCTCTTTCAATTCATCTTCGGACCAACGCTTGCGCGGTATCACAGAAATGGTTCTCAACCAAAATGACCAGGTCCCCTAGGCTGCCGGTTCTGAATTTCCGAACAACACCACGCCTAGCAGCGATTGCCACAAATATCAGATGTTCATTGCGACCGGGAACTTTCAATGGCTGATTGCTCCCGGAGGTGGCGTCCAGCGTTTTATGCGAGTCGCATCGGTTGTGTTGGAAACCATGATTACATCTCCATCCTGGGTGACAACCGTCCTCGGTTCACCCGGAATGGGCTGTGGAGCGCAACCACCGTCAGCATAACAGGGCACGTAGAACACAGCGCGAGGTGCCTCCGGCACATTCCTGATCCTGAAGACTACATCGATGATCCCCAGCTGAGTCGGAATTGCCTGGCGTAATCCGATTCGCTCGACCGTGGTACCGTTCGTCTTGCGCGTTATTGACGTTCTTAGATGGTATTGGATCTGTGAGGCCGTGGCAGTTGGCTTAGGTCCACCTTGGCACCCTAGCAACACGAGCATTGCCAGCGTGGCGATTAAAGAGTCCAGACGTAGGTCACGACCATTATTTATCGGCATAGGTGCTGACCGTGCGGGGCGTTGTTTCGATGACCAAGAGCGTTTATGGCTGTGAGTCGCCCCCCTGCACTCATCAAGCGGCGCGATCCTTCCCGATGTTCTGCGCCGCCACGGCACTAAAGCGCGGCGAGATTCGCCGGAAAAAATAAGCCGATCTTCTTGCGCCCGATATTTCGCAGTTTCCGCCCGGCCGAATTTACGCCTAAGTTTCAGATCTTCCACATACCGAGATGGCTACGCAGTTCGGCGGAAGGCTGTCCACAGCACCGACGCTGCACCCACTAGCCACCGGCGGTCAAGAACGGCACGAAAGCCGAGGAGGCAATCTGGGCGTGGGCTTGGCCGTGGGCCATAACAAGCAAGGAGGCAAAGGCCAGCCCAATGATCAGGAGTGCAAGGGTTAGTCCGCTGCGCCGGGTCGGCCTCGCTTTCCAAAAAAGCACAACTGAGCCGATTAACCACGTGAGCACGAAATAGAACAACAGACTACCACGCAGCGCCAAAGTGAAAGCCAAAACCACAAACGCAATTGTGCCAATAGCAAAGATCGCAATTAGCTCCATTATTTTCGTTCTCATGTCTATATATGATCCTGACCAGAGATAGCAACTTATCCAGAACAATTAGGTGATGGATCATCAGTCCAGCCTAGGTCGAAGGTATAGCTTTCCGGAGAAGCCCGCATAAACACTAGTGATCCATCCAAGTTTCCCTTCTCAAAAATGGGGGATGGCTCATGATAAGGAGAGTGATCGTCAAAAATGCAAACGCGCCAGCCTAGTTTGGTGAATACACGAAAATAATAATCAGTAATTGCGGTGTGGCTTGCGCGGCTCAAATAGGTTGCTCGAACACCGGCAAAGTGTAGTTTATGGTAGCTCCAGGGCGAAGGCTCGGCTTTCACCGAAAAAGTCGGCGTAGGTATTGTGTTGTACAATTCAAGGATGGCTTGCTCGGCCTGCTTGGCAGCCGCGTTGCCCTTAAGATAATTCTCCGCGGCAACGATGACCAAAACGGCCACAAGGCAACCCAAGCCCGCAGCAGTTAAGGCTAAAGCGTTAGTGCGCAACATTGAGTCAAGCGACTCGCTTTCACGGTCTGTCCAGCCTGAATATTCGCTCATCGGTTCGCGATGCAGGCATAACGGCTAGCGGCCAAACCGCCACCATGGCTTCCTCTCGGGGACGGGATTTGCAAATGCGGCGCGTATGGCCTCTGGGATCGAGCCTTCCTCAGAGTCGTCGCGAACAAAATGGTCAGCCGTAATTGATTTGTCTTCCCTCCTAACAACCGGGGCTTTAAGGCAAGCAAACTCGCCCCCGATCGTCATGCACACTATTGTGACGACTTCTTCTCTGTTTGGTCGGGAAGCGACTTTGGATGGCTTGGTTTAGAGCCACCGCGAAAAAACCCAGGTGAGCACTAGGATCGCAAGCAAGAACAGAAAGAGCCAAATTAGGAATAGCATTGACCTGATGTTATTTCTTTCGCACTAATGCATTCATCCGACGAATGGCAATAAAACACACGACCATAGAGAACGCAACAGCAATGAGATACGAAACCAACCACGAAATCGAACCGGGCTGTATCAGACCGTTTGCCGGACAAAGTCCAATAAGCGCCACAACTAGATACGGAATTGCGGACAGCGCTATAATGCGTGTTGGACGAGCACCTACGGCAAGCACACTCGCGGCAGCGAGAAGCAGTGGTAACCCAACCAGGTAGTTGTGGCGCAGTGTTACAAGGGCGAACGCAAAAAGACCGAGTGAAACAACAAAAACTGCTAGCGTAAAATATAGCCGGTTTCGAAATCGTGGTAACAGAAGGTACCTCATTTTGCGGCCTGTCGTTATTTCTGTCTTTCGGTGGCAGGCGCTCGTCTTCTTCGGTCTATCAAAAGTACAGGCACGCCGATCATAGCCAAGAGCGCGAGGGTCACGTATGCTCGGACATCAGAAAAGACCCAAACCGGCACCCAAACTTGCGCCCCAACTAGCCAAAACAAAGCAGTGCCTGCTTCAATCCACCTTGGCCCGTGGCGCGAACTGCGAAATGCAGCCATCACGTGCTTAACTGACACTGAAACGCAACCTAACACTAGGAACCAGTGAAAAGTCGAACCCTTGAGCACCTGTACGAACTCGCTCATTTGGTTGTGTTCCAGAAATTCGACTTGGGTTCTCCCAACTCTTGGGTACTCACACGTTCCGGCTTTGGCAGCGGAGATCAGATGATGGGTTCCCTACCAGGTGTCGATAAATCTATCAGGGGGCTACATCATTGACTCACTCGTGTTCGGGATTCCAGACTGAACGTGTACCTCGCATGAGATGCAAGAGGCCCTTAAGTTGGAGTCTTAAAGTGTTGTTATTATTTTCGCTGTTTACCTCAGCTGCCATACTTGCGGCATGCTACGCAAAAGTCCAAGTCCCGTACAACAACGGCCCCGGAGTTACGCTTACCAAAAATCTCCTGAAATGCGACCTTCAAAAAAATCCTAGCTGCCCAGACTACTCAGCCATAAGCTACCAAGCGTTTGGCGGAACGCACATGCCGACAATGATGGGCGAACATGGAATTCAATATCTGAACGAAGGATATTCAGCACCGCTCGGCCGACAGGTTGCGGTATTCATATTCAAACCGTCTCAGTCGCGTAGTAAGCCCTCGAAGGTAGAGGCGCAGGCACTCACTATTCTGCGCTCCCTGCAAACTTCTTTGAATTCGAGCACGGATTTGGTTATTGGAAAGACCTACTGGCAGAATGGACGTGTGATGTTCATTGATGGCTATATATTTCTAAAGACCTCTCATGGTTGGCAACGTAAAGCGGATGCCAACCTCATTAATCAAGTTATACGAGCCGGTTTGTAGTCATGGGAGATGACATTTCGTTCCATTGTAAGCTGTGGATCATACTCGGTGCCCTTCTTGTTGTGGATTTAGGGTTCACGGTTTATGTACTGATCTTTGGTTGGAGCCACTAGCAGCTTGTGAAAGACATCAAATTAACTAGCCAACAAGCATAGGCGGCAACATACCTCCTGGTGAAGTGACGGTATCTTATTCGTAAGAACAGAGAGGAGGTCGCCCGATGATCATCCTCAGGCGGCGCGATGTGGCCGATGTTCTGCTCCACCACGGCGCTAAAGCGCGTCGAGGCTAGAAACTCTTACCGCACGATCGTCGCATTTTCACCTTGCACTCTTTGGTGCGGGGATTGAATAGACAGGATTCCCGCGCTGCCATTCTCAGAAACGCACAACCAATACATTCTTACCGCGCCATGCTGATCGATGGGCTGAACAAGCGTTGCATTCGGATGCGCCCGAAGCATTTGTTGCTTGACAGTGACAGTCGGCTTGACGTTGGCATACATGTGGCAACTTGAACCATCCTGAGATAAGCACGTAATCAGCGGCACTTAGCAGAGGCACTCCAAACAAGACTACGGCGATGGCGATGTGAATTGACAATTTACGCATGACCACTCCTCCGCATTAACCTGTGTTCAAGAGTTTGAGGCTCAAAGATCCTTTCCCTCAATCTGGGCCCCAAGGCGACACTCTGGGCGGACAACGTGTAGCGACTATGAGTTTCTACCCCAAAAAAGCGAGGTAGACCGAAGGGATCGAAGGATAGGTACGAGCGAAGCGGCGTTAGATCGTCACGGTGCAATTGTGATTGTGTATGTGGCGCTTGCCTGTTGTGGAGTTGAATAAGTATCGCCCGTTAGGACGCTGGCGCTTACCGTTACGACAACCTTATAGGTTCCAGCGTTAGTTGGCATGCCCGTGATCGCCTGAGGCTGGCTACAACCCACCCCAGGCGGAGTGAGAACTTCACACATACTTACGCTAAGACCAGGTGGAAGAGTCGCACCTGGCGCTGCATGCCAAGCCCAGGCATAGCCCTCTCCACCGCCTGTAGCGGCGAGGTTGAAGTTATAGGCTGTCGCTACAGTACCATTGGGTGGGCGGCCTGAGGTAATAGAAAGCGGTGGAAACGACTGCGACCCACTGTTGCACGCGGTAAGTATAAGCGAGGCGACTACAACAGCACATGCCGCGGCGAAAAAACTGAATATCTGTCTACGCTTTACCATTGTTGGACCCTCTCTGCGTCCCCGCTTGCAGGGGCACCCCGATTATATAACAGCCATTAGGGGTCGTCCAGTAATGCCCCAAGGAGATTCCTCGCGATGACGGTGTTTGGGGTGTTCCTGCCGATCTTTGTGATGCTTGTGTTGATGATCTTCAGCAGTCGTTCTGCCAGACTATCAACTTCACCAAATCCCAACGCCAACGAGCGCAAGAACGCGGCCTTGCCCATAATTCGGTTCCTGGTCAGTTTGTCGTGAGGGGCCTACGTTCACTCACCGGCAATACTGGCCAAGGTCCCGGCAATACTGGCGAAGGTCGGTCTTGAGTCGGAGGAACTTTGTAAATAAAGACTCTACCAGAACCTCCTTCGCGATTGAGGCACGTGATCAAATGGTGCCCGTTCTCAAACGAAGCCTTCTCGATGCCGGGCGATCCATCTTGGCTCTCACACATGAAATAGGCTGCGTGATTCTGCGATGGGTGAATTGTAGGCGCGGTGCTGTCTGCGCGTGTGATTGAAACAAAGCAGGCTGCGACGAGAACGGTAAAGATCAAACAAGCCGCCAGGTAACTAGTGATACGAACTGTTTGCACAGTATATACCTCGATTGAACCCGGACTGTTCGATTGTTGCATCGTTTTTGCCCCTGCTTGAACCGCTCAATCAGCGCGATCGGGTCGATGTTCTGCGCAGGCACGGTGTTATGGCGCGACGGGACTCCTCCGAAAAATAAGCCAATCTTTCTGTCAGCCGAAATCACACCGTGAACTCGAATATTGGCGCTGGAGGCTGTGTAAACTGTAGTCCTTCTTTGATCCAAGCAACACTACGTGGTCGTACAAAATAAGAGGTATTTACTATGGTCCGCTCGATAGCGACCCTCACTCTACTAATATGCGTTGTGGCGTGCACCAATGGTGGGCCACCTGCGGGAGAGCGGAGTGGCGATGCTTCAAGTATTTCCGCGATTAGCGTTTATAGATTTGGCGGCTTCGACACCACAACTTACAAGCTGGTGATAACGGATAATGAATGTGCATACTTCGAAGGGTGGAGTGGCTATGGTCGACAGGGTCTGTTGAAGGGCCGCTACGTTGGAACCCGCGCAGACCTGGGTTGGATTAGCTATCTTATCTCGAAGGATGATTTACTGGCAGCAACTCCAGGACCGTTGGGCGACAGGTGGCCCATCGATGGAGGCGGCGAGTTGCTTACGATATTTTATAAGGGAAACGCTCCGTCCATCGTGTACGCCAGCCCGCACGATCCGCCGCAGGCACGAATCCTTGCATCGATTATCGATGGGGTTGCGTTCAATACCGATTGGGTTTCCTATCGAGAACCGAGGAAGCGAGTGAACATCTCTGAGTCCGACCGCCAAGTGTTGCAGAAATGCGAATGGCCTTATCACCTTTGGGCGGCATCGACACCACGTTGAAAAGACCAGGATGAGGATACCCTCAAGCGAATGAGGCGGTCCTAAATGTTTATTGCACTAACTCTCATCACTGGCGGTCTATTCGCTCTCCTTGTTTTGATTATACTCGCCAAGCCTGTTCCAGGCTGTACTCCTTATCGTGGCAAGTCTATTGCTGAGCGTGAACTTAAGGACCACTCGAACAAACCTAAAATCGATGACAGTAATTAGATGCTTTCTCTCAGCACCCTGTTGCTCTTGGTATTACTTTAGTTGGCGTTTAGATCGGTAACTGGTGGTCAGGCATCATGACAAGGCGTTGAGGTCGAAGACGGCTCTAGAAGATGCTTAAGACTTGAAAGTGAATGAAGTTGGAACGGCTGTTGGACGACGCCTCATCGTAGTTGACGCGCCGCTGGAATCAATTCCTAAGGTTGATACAAGGAGGCTCGGCGCGGGATTCACGGCGACGTTTTTATTAGATGACCAAGTTTGGAAAGACGATCAGCTTAAACGTGCCGTGTCGTTCTTGCTCCCGCAAGGCGCGAATAGTTTTGTGTTTTATGGAAGCCGCGCGGATCAAGCTGAATGGATCGCAGACCAGGTCATCATAAAGTACTTAGGTGATCATGAGACTTCAAACAACGCGGTTACCACCATTTCGAGGACCGACCAATCACTTTCTGAGTTTCTTGGAGAGGCTACTTTAAGTTTTGCACCTGCTGAAGACTATATGGATGGCTGGTCCTCTAGCGTGTTCTTTTGTATAGCCGGGTCAGCGCAAGCGGATATGGTAGCTGAGTTGCTCAGATGAACGCGCATCTAATGGCCCACACTAAGCACGGCGCGTTCATCTACGCTTACGATCGCCGCGCTTGGGGACCGCCCAATTCACCTAGTGAAAACTATGCTTCCAGATTCAGGCTGCTTTCGCTCGGTTTGAAGAGTTTGTTGCCCCGAAGAAAAGAGGCAGACCGAGTCGATACGATCATTCGGATGACTTCGTGGCCGCTTGAATCTCTTCCCTATTGGTGAGGGAGCGGATGGGTTGGGTAGCGGCTAGGTATCGCGTAACAGCATGTTATCTGACCCGAACAGCTCACGAGTTGGACTGGAAATGAGGCTCACACTTCTTGGCAGTGCGCCCAACCCATAACGAGGACGCGACGACGGCCGCGACGTTGGGGCTGCGGGTCCTCCTGGGCACGGTGGTTTCTGACAAGGTTTAATTGTTAAGGATGGAACGGGACTAGGAGTGGGACTCGGCGCAGATGCTCCGAGCGCACAAGCATAAATTGGCGCAGGCGTGCCGCTCGATAACGGACGAAAGTGATTGCCTGCAACTGAAAGCGGATGCCTCAATTCGGGCGGGCAATTGATGAGCCCGGCAATAAGAAGTTTCGCGGTGGGCAATGGCACGCCGTATGCGGCTAGTCCACGCGCTGTTAGGTATCCTCCACCACTTGCAAGTAAATTCCATTTCCCAGACTGTGGGCTCGTAAATGCTTGCTCACCACCTCCCTGACCCCACGTCCATTCTGCGAGTGCGTAGGTGCCGTCAATGGAGAGTTCGGTGACTTGAAATGTGATACCTGAAACTGTGCGACCTTTTGTGACGTTGTTAGTGACAAGATTGACGATGGTTGCTTCATCAGATGCCGTATCAGTAAGACCTGCCCGCGGGCTGAAAATATCGCTTGCCATCATTATAAAGGCTACGGACAAGCCCAGAACAATAGAGGAAGAAAGTTTGGCTTTGCTCTTCATGACAGCAACCCTCAGTTCGTTATATGATAAAATGCCGTGACAGCATTCGGGTCGTATGGCCAGCCCGGATCGGAAAATGTGTTGTTGGTAGTATCCATATGGCAAGTTCCATCGGATGTTACGCTTCCGCCATTCGACGCGACGATTGTGCAGCCCTTATTCATGCATATTCCTACATGCTCGAAACCGCTTCCACTGTAGTCGTATCCGTCTTGAATGACGATGTCTCCCGGAACTGCCTGCGCCGCACCTGCGGCAGTAGTGGACGCTTGAAGAAGATGCCCGTAGCCCTTCCCAGTGATTCCTTCAGCAATATACGGGACCCAGGAAGCATCATCATTGACGCTTAGAGTGTGACCTAAAGCATCCAGCGCAATAAGATTTACCAACTTCGCGCATCCATTGCCACAAATCCCGGAACCCGGCTGGTCAACGATTTGATTCACTTGCTCAATAATCCGTTGCGCGGCGGGCTGCATCGGCGTCGGAGGTGGAGTCGGGTGGCAAATGCCAGAAACGACGTTGATGTTCACCTCATCATCGAATGGAGTCGTCGAGTTTGAATCGATGCCTATTACAGAAATGTTGTACGAGCCGAGTGGGGTAGAGCATGAAGTTGAGACATAAAGGTTGGTTGAAACATTGTCAACGCTAATCGCTGGTGAAGGATAGACATTAGCACCCTCGATCTCTCCTACAACCGACCAAAAAACAGAATCGGTACAGCCAGTGTTCCCTCCGCTCACGCAGACACCGGAAATGACCAAATTCGTTGCCAGACCTTGGCCTACCGATATGCTGTACTGGTCGTATGTGTGCATTTTGGGCCTTGATGAAGTCGTCGGAGTCGTCTTGGGTACCACGTTCTTTGAGGAAACGAGATTGTTAACGTCTGGGTTCCCGGAAACTCCGCCTTTGACTGCACATCCAACAGCGCATGCCACCAAAACCGCGCAAATTAGGGCTGCCAGCTTGAGATACACGCTCGTTCCCCCAATAAAACCATGCGGAGAATTCTCTAAAGTGAACACTCGACGAAGCGCGAGAGCGCGACGAGTCAATCAAGCTTAAGCTTCCGCCCGATAATTTGCAATTCGAAACGTGAGTTCGCAAATCCGGTGAACAGTTGCAGCTTATTCTTAGGGCTTGTACTAGTGTCTGATCCTCACAAACGCTGTACGATTCAAAGGCTTATCTGTCGGCGCGGTGATGGTCTGATTTGTTGTTGTGTTCGGATCTTATTTGATGAGCGGGTGCGGTTGATAGCGGGTTGGAATAGAATGCGAGCTGCTCGATCGCACTCGCTTCCGCAACCAGCACGAAGCACAACTCGCCATCTTCGACTACATCGAAGGCTTCTACAACCCATACCGCCGGCATGAATCCTTGGGCTATCTCTCACCCATAAACTACGAACGGAGGTCGACGACTGCCGACTTGAATCCCTAATCACTAACCGTCCACCAAAGCGGGGTAACTCCAGTCTGATGACGCAAATGATCCCAAAGTGCACCTGGATTTTGCCCGCAATAGTCATTGCGGTTTGTTGCATTATCATTGGCGCACTTATTGGGCATTTGCAGGACGCTGCGCTTGGAATATTCTTGCTTCTTTTAGCGGCCTTTGGGATGCTCAGAGTCTTTGCTTTTGGAAGGGCACCCTAAGCATCGAGGTACCGATCTGGCCGATGTGCTGCGCCGCCACGACGCGAAGGCGCGGGGAGACTAGGGGAATGGTGCATTTCATCCCCGGGAGTTGATAAACTTCGATGTTTGCTATATGAAGAATGGGAATGACCACCCCTCCTGCTGAAGACGCACCGGCTTGTCCTCGAGCCAGTGTCCGGTAAACACGCTCGGTTTGTCTTTGGTAAGATGAGCGACCCAAAACTTTACGAATTTCTGCCGATCATACCGCCACGCGACGTTTCCGAACTTCGGTCGCGCTTGGAGCGCTACGAGCACCGAATCTCTCGCAGTGGACTGACGCTGCGGCTGGGTTGGATGGCAAGACTTCGGGCGAACGGTGCCTACGTGGGCTACCTTGTAAGTTTGGTAAGACAAAAACAGCGCCGTGCAGCCGTGGGGTATGTTGTTTTTCGGCGGTTTTGGGGGCGCGGGATCGCCCAAGAGGCCTTGAGTCGAATCTTGCGCGTTCTGTTCCGTGATTATCGGATTAGTCGTATTCACGCCATCATCAATATCAATAATTCAAGGTCCATCGCAGTTGCAAGGAATCTAGGGTTTAGAAAGGTCAGGTCCTCTCACAAAAAGTCGGGTGACATCACAACCTTTTGTTTGGTCGCGCACGACCTGAAAAGACCGCGCACGACCCACAGATTCTGAAGTCTTAAGATTTCCGGCTGCCTACTTGGGCGGCGCGATCTGGCCCGACGTTCTGCGGCACCGGAACATCCCACGGGCTCCTGTTTTCTATGAAAGGGTAACCTGGTTGCTCTCCGGTCGAGAAATTAACAAAATTTGTTCTTCAATGGTGTAAAATCCGGCTCTTTCGTATATTCGTCTGCCCTGCTCGTGTGAGGGCATCAAAAATACAAGTGAAGCGCCGCGGCTGACAGCATCAAGAGCGAGTTCAGCAGTGAGGCCGGTAGCAATGCCTCGTTTCCGATATTCCTCTGCCACAGCCACAGCCGCGAGTTCTGTGACGCCATCCCGTGTCTGTGAGCAAACCCCTGCGCCAACAATTCTGTTGGTTACTCTGTCCACCGCTGCAATGGCACCCATGCCACGGGCGACTCCTCCCATGAAATCGTCAACCTGGGCAGCCGTCGGATCACCTTCGCCGTAAGCAGCATTTTGTACAGCGATTGTCTCGCGGCATTCGGCTTCCGTACTTGGTCGTAACCACGAAATGTCGTTAAGGACCGCTCTCTTCGGCGTTCCAGTGTAAACCATGAGCGGCAAGCGATCTTCCGCAGAGAACCCGCTCGACACCAAGATGGCCTCTACGTCTGGTGCGGCGATCGGACAATACTCCAGACGCGGTTTGCGTTCTAACTGCTCGTAAAAGCCGATTAACGCCGCTACCTCGTCCATGGTTGGTTGCGCTCCGAACTGCGGAACTGCGTAGTTTTGAAAAGGATTGGGGTCGCTTGGGTGCACTCTGGCAATAAACGGACCGATTTTCTGGACGCGTCCGCTGGCCCCGAGGAGTCGCGCAATAAGGTAGCCATGGATTTGCTCGACCGGCGCTTTGTGTGTCGTAGAAACCTCAGACCCGGAAGTTGAAATCTAGGTTTGTTAGTACTTCGACTTGCTGCTGGACAAGTGAGCAAGGCATCGATCACCAGGACGTTTACGGCTCCGAATCTCCACCCCTGCGTTCAATCGGCGCGATTCTGCCCGATGTTCTGCGCCCTCCACTGGCGAAGACGAAGCAAGAGTTATGATCGGACTTAGGCTAATCATCTTAACACTCGTTGTCGCCATGTTTGCGCCGCAGTCTGCTCCTGCAAGCGGTGACGTTACTGGCATTCTCGTCGGGCGTGCAGTAGATTGGGCCTCCGGGAAACCATATGCGGATGCAATAGTCGTTGTACGAGGGATAGGAGGTCGCCGAAGATACGCAGTGACGAATCATAGTGGCTCTTATTTAATTAGATCCCTTGAGCCCGGAACATACACGATCGTTGCCAATCACCAACTTCAGTTAAAAACACTGGATGCATGGGCCCAAGGTATTTGCGCAAACGCTGGATGCATAGGCACCGCATCAAACAAAATTCCATACAGCGCGATCATCGGCGCTGACCGGGTAACCTATGCTGACATAACGTTGGGCATTGACGTTAATAGTTGCGGGCGATGTGTGGCGTATCAGATCAAGACTTTTTACCCCAGTGCCGAATGGGTAGATACCTTTGATGCCAATGCACAGCAAGAAACATTTTCGAGCGATGTCGATCAGTTGGACCAACTATGTGCGACTTGGTATAAGAATGGCATAGTGGATGGATTGACCGTTGATGGCAGTGATACTTGGGCTCTAGTCAGTTGCGCTGGTACTTACGGAGGCGGTCAATTTGTCGCGACTAAGTCGAAGAGCCTTTGGACCAAGAAGTTTGGCGCAGGCGGCGTATTTGCAGCAAATGAGTTGGTACAATTCGGGGTACCTTCGAGCGTTGCAACATACTTAATGGACACCGTTGACCTGTTGCCAATTGCGACGCCGCAACCTACACCAACGCCGAACCCCGCGCCATCGCCGTAGAAATACGATTCGTGCGACCAAGAACTTTGATCGTTTGGGTAATCTATGCGTTCCAGTTTATTTTGCTGGCCGTGATGGTGTATGTCTTCTACCCTTTGCTTCGATCTGCATACGGATACCCGATGGCCATCGACAAGCCAAGGCTTATTACTGGAATATGCCTCTTGGCGCTATTTATTGCCTTTAAAGTTTGCACTGTGGTTCTAGAAATCGTTCTTGACCGACAACGCTTCCTGCTTGGGGCCTCTGGAGAGTTCCCATCGGCTTCACATCGCGTCGATCCAGATGGAGTACGTCGAGCGCTGGCATCCCTTGAAACAATGAACTACGACCATTGGCCGCAGTTGAGAGACTCTGTCAATGAGTTCCTCAGTCTACCGGACGGCCCCGAAAAGTGGCGAAAACGTGCCACGCTCTTGAGTACTCTTTATGTCACCGCTGATCGAGGCACGCTCCCACTAGAAATCCGAAAAAGGCTTAATAATTTGCGTCATGCGATTAATCTAGAGATAGACGCGCCCTAGTCTCGAAGTTAGCCTCTGCCTTCCGCGAATATTCCTCAGCGAGTGCGATCTGCCGACGTGCTGCGTCGGGTATTAGCCTAAAATACGTTTCTCGCCATGAACCACCATGCGCACCAACCACCACAGCGGCAATTGCAGACCTACGCTGAGGGATATTCCCATTACCTGTGAACCAATCATAGCGATCACGATTAGTCCAGGCAGATCCGCGATCTGAAACCAGGTGAGCATCATGATGACTGCAAATGCCGCCAGGACTGCTACTGTGTGAACAATATCGACTCTAAGTACGGCCAGTACAATCGTAATCGGTGGGAGTAACACGGCGTACCATAGGGGACCAATCAGAAGCCTTCCTATAAAGGGAACTATTTGATCAATGCGCCGCATCATCATTATTGCCGCTGGTGAGCCCCGAAAGGCGAATGTGTACTTAATCGCAAGTACGGAGTACACCACGCCTATTGCGGCGAGTGCCCCGATCAGCAGAAGATGATTGCGACGGAGAACTTTCAACGGCTGATTGCACCCGGAGGCGGTATCCAGCGTTTTATGCGAGTCGCATCGGTTGTGTTAGAAACCACGATTACATCTCCATCCTGGGTGACAACCGCCCTTGGTTCACCGGGAATGGGCTGTGGAGCGCAACCGCCGTCAGCATAACAGGGTACGTAGAAGATAACGCGAGGTGCCTCCGGCACATTCCTGATCCTGAAGACTTCGTCGATGATCCCCTGCTGCGTCGGAATTGTCTGGCGTAATGCGATTCGCTCGACCGTGGTACCGTTCGTCTTGCGCGTTATTGACGTTTTTAATTGGACCTGGGAGGCCGTGGCAGTTGGCTTAGGTCCACCTTGGCACCCTAGCAACACGAGCATTACTAGCGTGGCGATAAAAGAGTCCAGACGCAGGTCACGACTATTATTAATCGGCATAGGCGCTGACCCTTCGGCCCGTTGTTTCGATGACCAAGAGCGTTTATGGGTGAGTCGCCGCCCCTGCGTTCAACCGGCGCGATCTGGTTGATGTTCTGCGCTGCCCACGATGGCTCTTCTCTTACTATAGCGAATTGTTGTCGGCCTCGATCTTATCGGGAATAGAGTGAGGTCCGACATGCTTAACCACGGAAAAGACCCCACGTACTGTCTGTGGTTGGCTTTGTGTTAACGACGGATGTCCCCACGTGAACACCTGGATACAATGAGCAACCATTGAGGTAAGAGAGCCAGGCTGGGCTGACGGTTCGAACGCTTCACCGCAGAGATCAAACACTTCATAGTCGTTACTGCCATGTTCATCAATGTCAGTAACGGTCCCTGAAACCACTACGTGCTGACCTACCTATATTGGAACTCGGTAATTGGACCAGTGCGGGAGGATCGACAAGTTCGCAAGTGTTAGTGCAACGAATCCTTGGAATCGTCCTGGCAGTCCTTTTTGTGATCTGGTCCTCTAGCTCCGTTCTGGCCGGGTCAGGAACGACGCCCACACCCTCCGCAAGCAGCTCACAACCATCCGCATCACCTGGTCCGCCGTTTTTGATGGGACTTTGGAAGGGTTACGTTCCTTCGCTTCACGACAGTGTATTCATCGCATGGGTCGAGCCTAAGTCATCGACGAGTGACGATGTCCATGCGGCAGTCGATGACGCGTATGCTCTGGTTGTGCCTCGTCTCAGCTCCACGCCCTACAATATCTTTATTGTTAACGTCCTGGTACTGGGCTCGAAGGAGGGCGTTCTCAACGAAACAGTGACCACCGGGTTCATTTTCGTCAGAGGACAAGAAGGACAGTGGGCTCACAACACCGATGCGGCTTTTGTGGACAAAGTTTTACAAGCCGGTTTGCCGCAGTGGTCTGGAGGCAATTCGCAACCACTAGCACCAATCGGAACACCGGCTCCGTAATCACGGCTTGCATTTTCCTTACTTGTAATTCTTGGAGATCGGCCTTGTATGTGAGTCTACTTGTAGGGCCTTATGCCCGAACTAACAGTTCTGCCTGTCCGCATTTGCCGCCTCACGTCATCATGGCTAAGGGAGCAAGTAACTTAAATGCGAACACGTGAAGACTACCGGCATGGCTGGGCACAATACAGACTCGGTTGGATAGCGGTAGATGTCCTCGCGATCACTTGGATACCAACCATGCTTTTCATGTTTCACATCAGCTATGATCTCACTTGGGTAGTGGCATTCTTTTACGTCGTGTTGCTTACCGTACTCCAATTGCGCCTCTTGGCGTGGCGCTGCCCGCGGTACGACAATTTCTTTGCAGACAACTGGTTGCTCAACCGCATTTATTGGATGCGTAACTGTGCCCATTGTGGTCTACCCAAGTACGCTAAGTCAAACCCGGATGTGAAGCATTTTTAACACTTCCTGGACCCGCAAGGTCAACAACAACTACGCCACTGGATTCTTGAAGGCGCTACTCGGAATCAAGAGCCGTTCAGTTGGAAGACCGCGAGGCCGCAAAGATGACCCGCTGTGTGCGCGCCGGTTGAAGCGTCAAAGTGACAAAACATCGCAAACGGAATAGACCCGCTGCCACGCCTGCCCCCACTCCACGGGCATCCTGGAGGGCTGTCGCTTCAAAGGCGACTTCGTTCGCTGTGGTCGCTGTCGCCGGAGCAGTCATTGGAGTTCTCGCTATCAGCTACTTTGTCAAGATACTACCGGGACCAGCAGTTAGTGCCCTAATCATACCCACCAAGATAACCGGCGGCAACGCAAAAGGATGCATCGCGTATCATGTTATCGTGAGTTCCGATCAGCCGCTGAACTACATAGAATTCGTTATTCAGATTCCAGGCAATGTTTCTCAACAAGCTATAGGTATTGCTCCAATGGCTCAGTTCGCAAATGGTCCAATGCATCTGGACGCGACCATGCTTGGAGCGAGTGCATCAGGAGATTGCGCCATCCACGGTTTGGCGGGGTATCCAAACGACGACGTAAACACACATCAGGTTGGACCAGGAATGGTTGAGGTCAAGGTCGACCACCTCGCGGCGAACCTTCAAGTTGACGGCTACGTGCTCGAATCCAGACTGAAACCATCGTTTTCTCCTGTGATCCCAACCTATACTACAGGTTGGTACGAGTACAATAGACTTGGGCAAACCCTGACAAAGGCTTTCAACTTTCAGATTGACGGTTTTGTGCAAGACTAGTGATCGTGACTTACAAAGAGGATGCGCCTCCGATGACGGTGTTTGTGGTGTTCCTGCCGATCTTTGTGATCCTGGTGATCCTGATGATCTTCAAAAGTCGGTCTGCCCAGAAAACAACTTCACTGAATCCAAACGCCAACGAGCCCGATGTATTCGCTTCACCGGATGCCGATTTAGACCCGGAGTCGGATACCGGAGCCTGAGGGATGGAATGCCCGCTGATCTAGATGTAGTTCCACCACCAAAGAACAGCGAGGATTGGCGCAGTAATAAGCAGAGCGGCGAGTATCATCTTCCACCGCGGCATGGGTGCTGCCGGTGGCTTCTTTGCTATAAGAGGAAGCGTTAGTCCGAGTGCGCCTGCCGCAACCAAAAATAAAGCGAGGGTAGCCGCCCGCAAGACTACTGCGATAACTGCGCCGTGAAGATAAATGGCTAAATAAAAGCATGCGAGGCATCCTAGAAATGCGAACAGGGCTATTGTCGCCAGAGAGCGCTTCGAGTCTAGTCGCATCCGTCCAGGTACCACCAGGTGGTGTCAACGCCCCATGCCAAGAGCGCTACCATCGCTATGATGTCGAATATCTGTATCGTGAACCCAAGGGCGTCCAAAGTTCGTCGCTCGTCTCCTCATTCCAAGCATCCACGAATCTCCCGACGACTGCATCGATAAGGAGTTCGTTCTCTTCGTCGAAGGCCGCACTCATCCGACCGTCTTGCTAACGGGGCTGCCGAACCCCTTGTGAACCTGCCTCGCGTGAGTGCGAGGACGCTGTGCCAAAGGGGAGACAGCGCACGATGTCGCTACCGAGGCTCTGTGGCAGCGAAGTAAGCCGCGACAACTTGGCTCCAATGATTGTCGCCTCCATCACCTTCGGTGCGACCACTAATGCCAACACCGTGGGTTCCCGGTGAGAGCGGGTTACGATTGCGCTTGCGGCCCTGCTTGCTTGCCACGCGGATGACGCTACCGCGCATTCGTCCAGCGGGGTATCGGCGGGGTTTTTTGGTGATCTTTCTTTTCATACTCACCTCGGTGTGCATAGTTGTCACGTCTGCAAACTTTCTTAAGTTGCAGCCGCAAGCGCGACTAAGAATTGCCGTTAAACGTATGTTAATTAATCCGTCAAGGTTTTGCTCAAAAGGCTGCAACCAGATCGGCTTACTTTGAGTGAAGTTCGAAGCAAAGACGTTCACTGGTGATTTCGGACCGAAACTAAATCCTCTCAGCATAACAATCTGAACAATGAGCTTCTTAGGCTGATTGTGGGGGGTACGTTTCCGATATTCGACTGTACCCTTTTCAAAGAAATCGACAACTGATCGCCGCTCTTTGTTGGGATAGATATATAGCGAGTAAAAAGAATCGCTTTCAAATATGAACGAGACGCAGATATTGTTGTCTGTATCATCATTCGAGTCATAGTTCCACTGCCTAAACAGATCAAACACCTTGCGCGCATATTCTTCGGAATCAAATACAGGTCCGATAACGTCCAGCATTCTGGACGTATCCTGCCCGTGAGATGAATCTGGAAATGCGTGTCCCATGCCCGTCCAGCGCTTGACGGCAAGTTCAAAGTCAGGCATTGGCTGGATGTACATTAGCATGAACTCAAAGATCGTGCGCTCAAGAAACTGTTGAAGTCCCACCAATGCAACCGCCACAAGCATCGTAATGCGCCAGTTATTGAATACGGGATAGCTCAGAAGTATACCGATGGCAGTTAGGACTCGCACGGTCCACCGAACTGGCCGTTCGAACTTGTCCGGCATTCTGAAACGCGGCAATCCATTCTGCCATTCAATCGAAAAGATTCCGTGTGGCATGTCAAACAAATTTTCGAGCCACCGCATGGCAAGCCGCTTTCGAGCGTGAAGCAAGTGATCCAAGGACTTTAAAGTGCGGACCGGTTTATCCGGCTCGATCTGCCACGCTATCCCCGTCACCGATCAAACAATATCGGGTACATTGTCCGTTGAGAACCTTCCAGCGGCAGCATTCGAGGACTGGGGGTCGGTGGGGATTAACTACTGCCCGCGGCGAACGTAGAAGATAAGATGGAAACCAAAGGTCAAGAGCCGTGTGACCTTACTCAGATCGCGCTCAACAAACCACGCAGTCTGGTTGCCAAAATCCTGTATGGCTTCCTGATAACCTGGGGTGTCGTCGCGCTCACGGCGATCTTTGTGCTAGCATTTCAATAATCAATCACTGTCGGCAGGCAGACCGGGTGCGGCACGTTAGGTAACTTCCGGCTACGGTACTGCGAGATAAGCTTTGCTAATTAGAAACCGATTGGGAAAACAAAGTCTGCAAAGCCCAGTATAAGCAGCGCACCACCAAGCGGCCTCACCATATAAACCGGTGAATCGTTGCTGGCGAGCTTTTCGCCTTAAAGAGCCAGTATGCTCCAAGTAACATAAACGCCAAGTCCAAGAGCTTGCGAGCTACCATGAACGTAATTGAAGTAGCCATCGGTTTTGAATCGTTCGGACCTGATTACTTGCCCGTGATTCTGTAAACTTCGTCAGTATCCAGGATGTACTTCCCCAATACCCAGCCCGCGCCTGACTTCATTTCGTGCTTTCTTTTTCTCTAATCCACGAGGTCACTGAGGTTCTCCTGAATACGCTCCTTGATGTCTTGCGAAGTTTCCTGATTGATGAGCAGCGCTTCTGGATCCGACATCCTCGCACTTGCCATCACATCGAGTAGCGTGCGTTCGCTGTCCTCTTCATAGACCGGCTTGTTGAGCGAGATGTACTGGTTGAGTGGGATGTGTTTCTGTCGCGTTGCGGTCTTGATCGCGGTGATGATTTGTCGCGTGACGCACAGTTCCGCGAAGCCGCGAAACGACGTTAGCTTGTCCACGCGGGAAGTCGCGTACAGCCTTGTAGAGTCCGGTCATCCCTTCTTGCATGATGTCATCGCGGTCGGCTCCGATGAGAAAGTAGCTTCTTGCCTTCATGCGGACGAAGTTCTTATACTTGTTGAGCAGGGACTCCATGGCGAGATTGTCGCCACACTTTGCTGCATTTACGAGTTCTACGTCGGCACGCTCGCTGTTATCAAGAGTGTCTTTTACCGGGTGAAATACCCCCACAATGTTCTGGAACCCCAACTTCTCGGCTGCGGAATCGCGCTCAGGAGTCCTTTCCGATTATGTCTTGTCTTCCTGTTTCTCCGTCGGGTTATCTTTTTTGATCTTCACCACGGCGAGCGCAAAGTTTGCGCCGGAGTCTTTACGCACCAAGTAGCCTTCCGGGATGCGCTCGAAAATTGTGAAGCCGGCAGCTTGTGCCTCTTCAACGCTGGAGAAGACTCGTATACCTTTCATCTAGTGCGCCTCAGGAGGCGAGGGCGTCCGCTGTTTGCTTGATGAGCGCACGTCGCGCAGCGCACGTCGCGCAGCGCGCACGCGATCAAAAACGGTGATCGTGAGCGCGATGCGTGCGAAGTCCATTAAACGGCTTCCTTAGAGCTTAAACTTGTTGCTGGCGTTCTCAATTTGTTCTCTTATTGCGATTAATCTTTGCGGATAAGACTTATACTCGTTCTCTATTTCCTCGTTTCCTTTACATAGTTGAATGAGCCTTTGAAGCGACTTGCGCACCAGATGGGGCTCTAGCTTTAAGAGCGTCTGTGCACGCCCTTCACCAATATGATTTTCAAAGATGTCGATTACACTTTTGATAGCTGGAGCGACTCGGTCGCAACGGAGATCGAGATTCGCCTGCGGTACGCGTCCTCGCAGCCTTTCTATTTCTTGACTAAGCATTGAGGAATCGTCAAGATAACGCGAAGCAGCGTCCGCCAGCGCCGGCTCCAAGGACCGATCATCTCTTCTATGGGTAAGCACCAATCTCGCCGTGCCATCAACCAGAAACCTGTGGGCATACAGCAGATCAGAAATCAATTTCGTAAAATTAATCATAGGCTTCTCTCAAGATATGGTACCGCAATTTCAGCTTGTGACATGGAACCATCGTGGCCAATTTCGAAGAGTGGGTACGGACCCTTTCATCACTCTTCCCCAACAGCTACGACACGCGTGATAACCGCATGCTCCGACGCTGCGCTTTTATGGCCGAACGCAAACTCACAAGTTGATGCTCAAACACCTCGCGAGCGCGATCCAGCACGCGCCAAATCGTAGGGTCACTAACCGCGTACGTGACGGAAGTGCCAGTGCGCGACGTCCTTACGAGGTTGCTCGCGCGAAGAATGGCAAGTTGCTGCGAGAGCGTTGACTGCTCAACGCCTAGGCGGCGTTGCAGCTCACTGACCGTGAGCGGGCCGCGGCGTAGCTCATCCAGTACGCCGATCCGAAGCGGGTGTGCGAGAGTTTTGAAGAATTCGCTTTTAAAATTTCGCATAATTTGAATATCTGTATATTACGTTTTTATGCTTTCTGACCTGCCAGCTAGGACAAATGTAACATCCACCACTTGAACCTAGAGTTCCACAAGAGTAGGATGAAAAAAATAGGACAATCCGTACTTTTGGGATTAGCTAGTCACAAAACTACGGGGAAAGAAGTTTTTGCTTGGGATGCGACCTGCATTAGAGCATGCGCTCTGCGAAGATTTTCCCAATCTCTATCGACGCACACATTATAAAGATCACAGTGTTGGTTCCGTAAGTTTCGATATTGAAGATGGATGGGAACCACTTCTGCGGGAGCTTTCGAGCTTTCTTGAGCCACTCATTGTCCGAGACGATCTTCCCCATCGCGCAATCGTAGTCAAAGAGAAGTACGGTGAACTCAGATTCTATATGGACCCAGAACCAACGCCAGAAATGCGATTGCTTATCTCAGGCGCCACTCGGGCCAGTCGCGAAATATGCGAGATATGTGGTGAGCTTGGTCATGCGTACCTCTTGGCAGACCAAGGGATCAAAGCGAGATGTGAATTATACGCAAGCAAGCATATTACAGCGCAGAGAATCGATTCAGGAAAGCGCCACAAGGGCACCATACACAAGGCTGTACGCTTCAGATGATTAGACCTAAAATGCCGATGACGTGGCAGGCGTCAGTCCATAATCGAGCGCTGCAACACATCGAGATGATAACTGCAGCGTATGACCCACTCGTGGATCGCTTGCATGTCATCGAAAAAATCGAACAAATCTTTCTTAGTCTGCGCTGTTTGGGTGATCGGTTCCATTGCGATAGGGTTGTGATCGAGCGAATCCTCGCAGAGGCAATCCAGTCTGGACTAGTGCAATACCAAAGACCAAAACCACTTGGAACATACGAGCAAAGAAAGGCGCTCAAAGAAGTCCTGAGTAGACGGTATTTACTCGTTGTAGACTCCGGAGAGCATGATAGTGACGGATCGCTGGGTTTACTGCTGAAGGCAGCGAGCTTTGCCGAAGCCAAAGTCATTTTGGCGAATACGATTTACGCTCATTGGTTTGTCTCGTACCATGGGCAGCCCTCTCCAGATCTTGTCTTGCGTGGGAGATGGCGTGGTCTGAAACTCCTTTGGATACCAGATCTTGAACACATACATGTTTAACCTACCCCCGACATGCATTGGGAATTAAAAATGGCTAGAAGACCGGCGTTCTACTCCGTCAACGAGGCAAACAAAGCCCCTGATCAGCGCATCCATCACAACAACGATGCCTGTCCACCTGGCCGCGACATACCATCAAGTCAACGGCGACCTGGCACGGGCGGTTACAGGCTCTGCGACGACTGCGCGAGACTTAACTAGTAGGGACGCCCCGCGTTGCGGTAACCAGACGCCGGTCAGGTTCGTTCAACACGGTCAAATCGTAACCTGAAACAGTCTGTTTTGGCGTTGCCAAACTTCGACTACATGAATGGGCAAAGGGCAAAACGAAACTGACACTGTAGAGGTCAGAGGTTCGAGACTCTCACGCCCACCATCGATTCCCAATCCATCCCCGATCACACAAGTGCGTTTCGCAATAGCGCACCGAATCCGCTCGGCATCTCGCTGCAAGGTCGGTGACGGCCTTGGGCAACTCCGCCCCGCGCCTTAAAACGCGATGGAGATTAGCGTCGTGATGCCCGATGGGGTCTGTCCATACGGGAAGTTCAAGCCCCCGCAAGAAGAGTTGCGCAATCCTCATGATCTAGGGGATTGCGCCATTGTTTTCGTCCTATCGAAATCGATGGTAAAATCCGTTCGCCTCAAACTTCAGGAGCCGCATCCCACTTGGGTCTCGCTTGTTTGCCCCATTTGCTAGGGTCTTCGTTGTGCATCTTTTCCATTTGTTTCGCTACATCAGGGTGATTCGTCATCACGTGCTTTGTCATGGTCGTTACCATTTCGTCCCATGAACCGGCTGACAACCTTGCGTCACACGTTCCGCCGAGATCCTTACATGTCATCGTTTTCATTTCGACACCTCCTCAAAGGTCCAACTCTTGCCTACTATACCCGTTGGTTGGCCTGCGCTAACCTAACGCAATGATCCGCTGGGCTTCCGGCGCAGGCGATCGACATGACAAAGGAAAGCATCGAAGTGCCAAGTGCCAGCGTTCGTCGCATCTGACGTGACCCCCAAAAACTGAAGCGCTTGCACTAGGATTTCCGGAGGCGTAAGCTAGCCGAAGGAGGTTCTCCTGTGCGTAAATCCCGTTACAGCGACGAGCAGATCGTCGCCATCTTGGCCGAGTCGGAGGCGGGGGTGACAACGCCTGAGCTGTGCCGGCGCTACGGTATCAACAAGAACACGTTTTACAAGTGGAAGGGCAAGTACGCCGGCATGCACACGAGCGACGTGCGGCGCATGCGCCAACTGGAAGATGAAAATAGCAACCTCAAGAAGCTGCTGACGGAAGCGCACTTAGACATCGCGGGGTTGAAAAATGCGCTGTCAAAAAAGTATTCAACCCCGCCGATAAACGGCTTGCGGTCCAAGCCCTCGAGCAAGCTGGAGTGAGTCAGCGTCGCGCCTGTCAGATGGCCGGCATCGGACCATCCAGCTATCACTACCGACATCGCAAGGTGGTCGATGGCCAGTTACGTGAGCAGCTGCTGGCGCTGGCTGAGCGCTGGGGTCGTTTCGGCTATCGCCGACTGACGGTGATGGTGCGACGTCAAGGATTGGTCGTCAACCACAAACGGGTCTATCGCCTGTACCGTGCGTTGGGTCTGCAAGTACGGCGTCGCAAGCGCAAACGCGTGGCAGTAGCACGGCGCGTGCCGTTGGCTGCTCCTCAGCGCCTCAACGTCCGTTGGTCGATGGACTTCATGCGCGATACGCTACAGGACGGTCGCCCGTTTCGTACCCTCAACATCGTGAACGACTATTCACGCGAGTGCTTGGCTATCGAAGTCGATACCTCGCTGAGTGGCTACCGGGTGACGCGCACGCTGGAGCGCCTGGCGCTGAGTCGTGGCCTACCCGAGACGATCGTGGCTGACAATGGGCCGGAATTCATAGGGACGGTCTTAGATGCGTGGGCTGTATGCCATGGTGTGCATTTAGATTTCATCGACCCCGGCAAGCCGGTCCAAAACGCTTACAACGAAAGCTTCAACGGCAAATTCCGAGACGAATGCTTGAACGAAAACTGGTTCTTGGATCTCACTGACGCACGCCGCATCATCGAAGAGTGGCGCCAGATCTACAACACGCTACGGCCTCGCGGCTCACTCCACAATCAAACGCCGGAGGCATTTGCTCAACAACTGCTCAACTCGGAGGCGACTGAGGATTTCCTAGTTGAGGTGCTTCAGTGAATGGGGTCAGGTCAGGATCAATCGTGATTTACTATGCGTCTGGCGGGCAGGATTAGTCATCGAGCTGTTGATCGGCCACTGACCTGCGAGGTGTGGGCGTTTCCCAAAGTCTTAGCCGTTGAGGTCGTCAATGCCGCGACCGGTCACCATCAATGCGCTCACAAGGTGCGATCTGACCGATGTTGTGCCGGAAGAATTAGCCTAGGACGCGTTTTTCACCACGAATCAGTAGGCGCACCAGCCACCACAGCGGCAATTGCAGACCTACGCTGAGCAACATTCCTATCACGCTTGTGAGCTAAGGCTCGTCACGTTTGTCGCAAACTAGCCTGCCCGGATCATTATCTCTGGTATTGCAGAGGTGAACAACCTTCGGGCACTGGCATGAGGTAGCTATCCATACCCCAAGCATACCGTTAGAATTCGGCTGAACCTTACCGTCGTAATATAACACGCAGAGACCCGGAAGATGACTAGCATCTCTTTCCCGGCCAGGGGAATCATCGAGTTTTTCAAATTCGACGACGAGGCCGTGGTTCGGTAGACTATCGTAGTCTAGGCCCTTTCTGGGCGGAACTCGTAGTCAAACTACATACTGTCGAAGTCTTTCGGGTAGCATCTGCATCACTTCTTTGATGATCTTGCGATCCGCAGGATCAACGTTGCGAGGAATATGAGCATCGATCTGATCGTTTGCGATCGATGTCCCCGGCAGTGGCCGGAACACACTGGGTATGGTTGGCATCGGAGTCGGCGAACTTGTTGCCTGATTGTTTGTCAGGTCTGGAGTCGAGAGGTCATGGGCAATCTGCTCTTCGTGTCTGCTTGAGCAACTCAACCAGCACGCAGCGATTAACAGAGTTAGGGCGACTAGAACCCGTCGATTAGTCATCATCGCAGTTCTGGCACCAAATTCCCGCGCTGATCTTCAAATACCATTCAGGGAGTGGCTGCCCGCATTGCATACGGCGACCGAATCGCTGCCGGAGTGGTCCGAAACTCCAACAACCTTCGCGGATTAAGTGTAGAATGTCGCCGGTTGCCAGATAGTTCCTCCGCAACCTCAACCTATGCTCGACCGCTCACGCCCTCAATCCCCGAATAGCGCGTGATGCTTACGACAGATCCTCCCCATCACCCACGATTTGGGGTCATCTCCATCAAGTTTAGATGCTGTACAACTAGAATAGCCCTTAGTTGGATCGATAGGGCCCGCCAATTCACCTCTCATCGCGGCGACTCGGTGGGCCTCAATGCGCTGCAAGAACGCTTGACGATGCTGCTCAAGCGCATCTCCCCCGGCACAATTCCACTGCATCCACCCAATCGTTTCGCCCTGCTGTAACTCCTTATTTCCGATCTTGACAGCCCGCATAGTGGCGACTGCGACGCCGTCATGTGATGAGCCATGGCCGATCGGCCCGATCGTATGCGGCTCGCCAAGTATCTCTTTCAATTCATGTGCAGACCAACGCTTGCGTGACATCACAGAAATGCTTCTCAACGAAAATGACCAGGTCCCCTAGGCTGGCACATTCCTGATCCTGAAGACTACGTCGATGATCCCCTGCTGCGTCGGAATTGCCTGGCGTAATCCGATTCGCTCGACCGTCGTGCCGTTCGTCTTGCGCGTTATGGACGCTTTTAGATGATATTGAATCGGTGCGCTGGGCGTGGTCCCAAACGGCCTGGTGACGCGTACTCAAGAATGCGTTATATACTGCAAAAATTAAGAAAAAGACGCCACCATATCTATAGAATAAGATTCGCCCACGCGCGCTGAAAAGTCGTCCACGCGCGAGCATCCGTTCAGGCATAAAAAGCCATAAAGTGCCAACAATGGCTTCCACTACTGCAATGAGTAAGAAGCTAAAGTGATACTGCACCACAATACTTTGGGAAGCCCCGCCCCGCCGTAGTGCGTTATGAACCCATGATATCCTGCCAGGTTCCTCCTCGTCTAGGCTTCATTCCCGCCGCATCGCTTGGTGCGTGCTCGGTTGGTCAAAACGCGATGGGGATTAGCGCTGCGACTCCTCCTGGTTCGGTCGGCCCTAACGGGAACTTCCATCCCCCGCAATTCCTAACGAACTGACCTTATCCACAGAGCGCTGTATCGGTAGAATATAGGCGACTTTCGCCTTGCGCACTCTTGAGTCCAGAGAAATCTCGGCAACAAAGGCATGCATTGTCGCTCTTAGTTCCTTGCGATCCGAAAGGCCAGGACCGTGATCCTTTCCTGCTTGCGCTCTTCGGGGGGGCCGACTTCCGTTGCAGGACCGCCTTAACGACCCCTTAACTATTCCTTAACTATTTACCACGGGTTCGGCTCCGGGGCCGCTCGAGTCGATTCGCCCAAAACCTCATTTCAAGGTAACTAAGGAGACTTGGATGAGATACTATATTGCATGCAGGATGCGAAAGATCGTTCTTATGATCGCCGCAGCCTCTTTTGTTTTGCTTATCACCGTTATTTCTGACTCGAAGGTGTTCGCCAGCTCAACTGGCGTCATTAGCGGGACGGCAACTGATATGACGACGGGTGTTCCCATTGCAGACGTAGCCGTTTCTGCGGTATCCGGATCCGGAACCTACAAGGGGATTACGAACGCCCACGGTTTCTACTCAATGGCAGGCGTGTACGCCGATACGTACGTGGTCACGTTTTCTTCAGAAGGCTTCGAAGTTTACATTGAAACCGGTGTTACGGTCTTCGCCGATCAAGTGGCGACGGTTGACGTCAAACTGAGGAAAGCGCCCACGTTGCTGAGTCGTATCGTCATTCGCGCCGCAGCAAGCGCATTCCAACCGTCACAGACGACCACCACGACCACCGTGAGCGCCGCCCAGGTCGAGAACTTTCAGGGTTCGGCGTTCAACATAAGTGAAACGAACCTCATCACCTCGCTGCCCGGCGCGATGGCTGACTCGTCCGGCTACCCGGTGATCCACGGTGGCCGCGAGTATGAGGAAGACTTCGAGTTCGAAGGCATTCCATATGTGGACGCTTACTCGAACCAGTTCACCAACTCGCTCGCGATTCCGACCGGTGGTGTCCAACTCTTGCAATTGACAACTGGCGCGGGTGACGCGAGCCAAGCCGGGGGCGGAACCGGTGCCTTCAACGTAGTCGCCAAGCGCGGTACCTATCCAAGCTACGCTCAGGTCGCCGTCGCCGCGGGTGGCCCCGGCTTCGACCACCGGCTCAACCTCGACGTTAGTTGGGCCACCCCGGACGGGCGCGTGTCGGATTACTTGTCGTTCGCGGGCGCCAACACCACTTTTCAGTATGGCAATGGAATCACGCCGGTCGTGCAGCTCGGCAGCTACTTTTCCTCCAACAACGAATTCGACCGCGAACTTCTCAACAACTTCAACTACCGTTTCGGCAACAACAACTCGCAGTCGCTGCAATTCTTCATCGACGTCGCGGACCACAATTTCTACCAGGGCGCTGGTGGTTTGACCGGACTGTGCTTTGCCAGCTGCGACCCGGTCTACGACTCGACTTGGGGTGGCATCTTTGGGTTCTCGACATCGCAAATACAGGGCTTGTCGGCGCTGTATCCGGGGCAAACGACGCCCAATGAGTTGCTCGCGTCAGCATTTGGCCGCTATCCGGCCACTTATTTCCAACCAAACTCGGCGATGAAACTCGAGTACACCCGCAACCTCGATTCATCGACGTACTTCTCCGCGAAAGTTTACCAACAGATTTCCGTGGTAACATTCGACTTCCCCAGCACGGAAGGAAGCTTCGACGGGGATGCCTATAATCGTCAGGGTGGCGAAACAACGGGCTTCACGCTCTCGTTGCAGAAGCAGCTAAACGACCGGAACCTGTTTACGTTTGGCGCCGACTATGGTTTGGTGCATCCAATCGACCAGTACCTTTCGACTTCCTTTGGCCTCTACGGCGCCTTAATTAGTCCTTTGGATATCGCTGGTACCGTGTACGGCTTCATCCCCCCGAGCGACCCGAGCTGCCCACTCGGTCCCGGAGGTTGCGGGTACGCATACAATTTCCCAAATGCGCCAGCGCAACTAACCTACCCACAATTCGACCAGGTTTCGACGATCAATCGCCAAGACTACTCCGTTTACGCCAACGACAAGACGGACATCGGCAGCAAGCTCAAGGCCGAGATCGGCTTGCGCCTCGACATGGCGACCTATCGCTTGCCGGCGCCAGGCGTCGACCCGAATTATTGCACCACGGCGTACCAACCGGCGACGTGGACGGCTAATCCCGCATACAATAGCAGCGCTCCGCTGGGCAACGGCAATTGCCCGTTCAATGCGACCTACAACTTCACGAGCGAGGAAACCAGACCGAAGGTGCTTCAACCGCGCATCGGCCTGTCCTACGAAGTTACACCGACCACGGCCGTGCGTGTCACTTACGACCGCGGCGTCGCGTTCGTACCGATCGCGTCGGTCGGTTTCGGCCAGGTCGACCCTGGCTATTACATCAACACACCATACGGTTCGTTGCCGGCTGTCAATCTATTCGGCGGCACGCAAACCAACTGCGGAATTTCACCGAATTATCTTGTACCGTGCAAAACCTTCGGCGAGCAGCTCTACTGGGCGTCTCAAAACTTCGACGGCATTCCATTTCAGCCGGCTCTTCCAATGACCGCGGACAACTACCAAATCAATTTGCAGACTCAGTTCACTGGGGGCATCTTCAACGGCGTCGGAGTGAGCATCGCTCCGTGGCACCGCTTTCAGCACAACACGACTGCGAATGAAGCCTCGCCGGTTCTGGGACCCAACGGGCTCCCGTTGGTCGTGAATGGAGCGATTCAGTTCCTGCCGCCCGTTCTCAACAATCTGGGTAAGGAGTTCGCCACGGGCATAGACCTTAACATCACCCGCGAGAATACCTACGGGCTCAGCGGACAGTTCACGGCCTCGTACATTAATGAGTTCTCGAGTGTCATTCCGACCAGTAGTTCGGAGGACTTCTATCCCAATATCGTTCCCGCGTCGCTGCTCGTTGGTAACATCTATCGGGTCGGCTTCGTGTCGCCGCTCCAAACGACACTCGGGCTCACATACAAGACACACAGCGGCTGGCGAATCAATCCGCGTTTCTCCTATAACATCGGCTATCCGACTGGTCTTGGCACACTGTCGGCCGCCCTCATCAACGGCACGGCGTTTAACCTGCCCAACACCAACGCACTTATCGGCAGCGCCCCCAACGGGCCGGCGTGTTTCGTCGACCCGGAAAATCCCGGCTCGGTCTTAAATCCGAACCTCGCGGCCTGCCGCGGTAACGCGGAAACTCCGTCTGCGGGTGGCGAACTCACACCGCCTAACTCGGTTGCATCAATCACAATCGAATACGCGGCGCATCACTCGCCAATCACCTATGGTGTCGACGTAGAAAACATCTTCAACGAGACCTTCAACGGGCCGCTTTTCAACGCTCGCTATCAACCGATCGCGACCGGCATCACCGGACCGTTGACCGGTTTCTCGACAGATCCCACCAACTACACGAACTATCCCTCGGCCTGGCCGCAGTACCAGAATTACATTGGAGGCAAGCAAACTTACATTAATATCCCCGCGAATCCGGGAACCTCGTTCTATTTCTACGTCCAAGCGAGGACGTGACATGCGCATCATGAAAGCACTCAATAGAACGTTCGGTCTCGCGGTCGCGGCGGCGCTGCTGGCAGCGTGTGCGACCAATGGCGTCGCAAAAATCCCGAGCACAAATCAGGCGAATCTCGCATCCAATAAGCTGCAATTTGCTGTTGGTACCGCGAGAATCGGACAGGACAGTGCTGTAGGGGTGAACTTCGTGGCGACATTGCGCCAGCCTAACGGTCTAACCGGCGTACTTGCGAGCAGTCCCGCGATCACTGGGCCGGCTGGCTTCGTGGTCCCGGCTGGCGCAACCGGTGCGTACACTATTGCAGGTCCGAACCTCGACGCGGGCACCAACCACATCAGCAGCTCACCGCAGGTCCCTCTCAACAACGCCGGGCTCGTCAATACCACACTCGGCACGTTTAGCGGTGTCTACACATACGGCCTAGGGCCGTTCAACTCGGACCAAAGCACGGTTAGCGGTGGATACTATCCCGGTAGTCCGAATGCCACCGCAGGGAACGGATTCACATCGTCGACCTACAACGGCACGTCGCTGGTCGCCCTCGCGATCGGTGGCGGGGATGCGATCCAGCCATTGCCGTATTTTTCAGCGGATCCGATGGCGTATATCACGGGTCCGCCGGCGGTGCCGTTCTTTAACGACGGAACATACCCGACGAACTTTGCAGGATACTCCCCTGGTTTTACGCCGGTGGAAATTGCTCCGGTTTCAGGATCGTACGCGATGCAGGTAAAAGTAGTTGCACAGAATGTGGCTCCGTTTACCTACTCGGCGACCGCGACGCTCACCTCGACTGCACCGTTGCCGGCCATGCCGGCGCCGACGTTCACCGGTGACGGCGCTGGAGGTGGAACTGGCACGGTGAATGTGCCAGCTGGGGTCACGGAGACGATGGTCTACATCGTCGATGCAAATGCCGGCCCGCTATTCTACGCCGTCGGGCCGATCAACGGCGCCGGCACGCAGCCGTTCGCATTGCCCGATCATCTCGGCAAGTGCATTGGCACGGGATGCCAAAACGGCGCCGGTGCAAGCAACTCGCTGAATACAGGAGACACCTACTTCATCTCGGCCGTCGGATATGACTATCCGGCCTTCGAAGCCGGGCCTCCAGGAAACAGACAACAAAGGCCCACCATCACTGGAGCGAATGGACAAGCGGACATCACCATGTCTCCAGTGGTGCAAGGAACCTACTAGTCCTAGGCGACTAGCGGTAGGGAAAGGGGGTGCGGCTTTGACCTCGCCCCTTTTGTCTAGTCATAGTCCGATCAGAAATGGCTAGGCGAGTTCGCTGATCGGCGTCCGCTGAAATAGAGGATTTGGTTATGCTCGCGCGCCCAACAAAAGGAGTCACGCAGCCACTCGGTCTGGTCATCGTAATTCATATCAACGGTACAATCAATGTCGCGTCAAAGTTACCCATTGTCGAACGACTGGTCGACGACGTCAAGAAGCAATTCACAAACATTGAGGCAGACCGACGATTTCTCGTCTTTGGTGATCTGCTAATCGATCGGGAGCTCCAAGAGGTGACTCGCGGGTCGCGCCCAGTTCATCTCGAGCCGATGGAATACTCTCTACTAGAATGTCTCGTGCTCAACCACGACCGTATTGTTTCCAAAAGTCAGCTGAACTCTACCGTTTTTAAGAATTCAAATTTCAGAAATTCGAAAGCTAAGCCGTTCAATTTGCTTTGTGTGTGCGTTAACCAGTTGCGCAAGAAGATCGATAGGGGTCGGAGCGCCCGCCTGATACACACGCGCCGCGGTTTTGGCTATTACCTGCGAACGCCGGCGGGGTAGCAGCAGCTCCGTTGGGGGCCGGGAGGCATGTCGAGGTTGTGCATGACCGCGATCAACCACCCGTCATTTTCCTTCGTCATGACGAACTTCGCGATCTTTGGTTACCCGCCATTTCACATATGTGTCACAAAAGAATGTCCTTCCCGTGTTCTCTATACGCTGGATTTGTTAGCCCCATCGCGTGACGTCCTGGATCCATCTGACTTGCGCAACCTGAATCTGGCCTTTTGCAGCACGTGAGGCTAGACAGAGTCATCCACAGGCGCCTACAGGCGGCCTTGAACAAATAAAACACGATGAAAGGTACTGAGAAGCCCACCGTATTCAGTCCAACCGGCTATGCATTGTTGGCCGCGCTCTCGATTTGATTTATTGTGAAGTGAGGCTCGTCGTCGTGGTTATGATGACGCTACGGTCTTGCATAGTCATTGTCTGGACTACTTTCTGTGAGTACGCGTGCAACTTCCCAGCCACTATGTCGGCGTCGACGGTGGCATTAACGCTCACAGGCTGATCGCCCATCGGAGTTGAGAGCGTGAAGTTGCCCTGGCCCGTCCCCTCCATTGCTACGTCGTTGCCATTCACCGACATAACTTTCACGTTAACAGGAAGTCCTTGCAGCGTATCCGGGCCCATGAGGAGTTGCACAGTCGCACTCCAAGAGTCGTTCAGTGCGACTTGCGCGTGCATACCGGCGGCCAGCGCTGTCGCATTATCGAATGCAACGATGAAACGATCCGGCAGTGAGCCGGGGTCCACCGTGCTTTGACCTGTGATTGCAAGTGGCGAGTTAAACGAATCAACATCGCCACTAGTTGTCACCTTAACACCGGATGACGTGCGCGACAGCGTGTACGTTCCGCTCTTATCCCGTAGAAAATCAGCGAAGCCGGATGCCGACGGATCCCCACTCGGTCCGCTCCCTGAGCCGCCCCCATGAAAACCGCCATGACCGTGAGAGTCCCCGTGATTATGGAACGGTGTATCGGTGTGGGATGAGACGGCGAACGTCAAAGACGCCCCCACGGGCGGAAGCAACGAAAGCGATGCGGCTGCCGCAATACCCCATGCTAAAACGACGCTGAGGACAAGCACGATAAGCGATCGCAAGATTGTCAACCTCCGGGAAACACCGTGATGACTCTTGCTATCGTAACGCGCTAGGCTTTGAGAGGCCTGAGAAAATCAGCCCGATTTACAAGCTGGTGCGGGCTGAATGCCATTGCACAATTGAAATCCCCAAGATCGCTATACTGAGCCCGACAGTAAAGGCCGGGCTCAATATTACCCAAGCCGCAATACCAAAGACGGCAAGCAAGATCGCAAAGCCGCCGTGGTGCAGGACGTAATCCGAAACAAACAGCGCGATAAGAGCAAGCGGAATGGCGATACACACATGAACGACGTCCGCCACGGAAAAGGCAGGCCCGTAAACAAAACGGGCAATTCCGACAGCCCCTAAGACTACACCGAACGCCGCAAAAACGACCTGCGATTTCTCAATTTGCATTGCCTAGTGCAATCGCGCGTAAGGCCTGCCGCTGCTAGCCGGCCGCACGGTCGAGACGGTCCGGCTGAGCATGTCGCACTTCTTCCGAGAACTCGTGTTTGAGCCGCAAGAGCTCCGGCAGCGCGGATTCGAACGCGCTTACCAGTCGCGGATCGAATTGACTCCCGCGCCCGCGAACGATCTCCGCAGTCGCCTCGTCGACCGGCCAGATCGGTTTGTATGGTCGCTCGGATGTCAACGCGTCGAATACGTCGCTTAGCGCGCAGATGCGTCCGAATACCGGGATTGCGTCCCTGACGAGACCGAATGGATACCCGGACCCGTCATATCGCTCATGATGGCTCAGCGCAATCTCAGCTGCGGCGCGCAACATGTGTGAAGAACTGTCCTTCAAGATCTTATGCCCGATGATCGTGTGCTGTTTCATCATGGCAAACTCGGCATCATTGAGTTTGCCTGGTTTGAGAAGTATCGAATCGGGGATGGCGACCTTGCCGATATCATGCATGGGCGCCGACATCAAGAGCAGCTCTTGATCCTCCGCTGCAAGTCCGGCTGCATTTGCTATGGCTTTGCAGTATTGCGCCATGCGTATAATATGCATTCCGGTTGCGATGTCACGAAATTCCGCGACTCGGGCAAGTCGCCAAATCGTCTCCTTTTCTCGGGCGACGATTTCGTCGGTTGCCTTGCGCACTTCGTTTGTAAGCCAGCCCGCGTGGCTTTCGAGATCCCGCCGGCTGCGCCGCAGTTCCAACATGTTTTTGGTCCGAGCAGCGAATTCTATCGCGTCGACGGGCTTGGTTAAAAAGTCGCTGGCGCCGCTCTCGAGCGCTTTGTATCGTAGCGCCTTGTCGGTTTCTGCGGTTATCATGAGAATCGGAACCTCGACCTTACCAGGCATGGCCCGAAAAAGCTTCATGAATTCCAGGCCGTTAGGCGAGGGCATATTATAATCGATAATGAGGACGTCTGGATCGTTCCGCTGGCACCAACCAAGCGCCTCGCTCGATGAGGGGAACGCGACGACCACACAATCTGAGAGATTCTTAACGACAGCCTTGTAGACCAAGATATTTGATCGACTATCGTCCACGATCAAAAGAATCATGTCAAAATTTTTCGTTCGTTCCCTTGGGCTTACAGACGATGGCGGCGAGTCGGTGTGCTTCGGCGTCCAGATCGGCTCGCGTAACAGCCGCACTTTCCCAATTCTGCGCCACAATCTCGCTCTCGATCCGCATCGATAATTCGGCAGCTCGTGAGGCTCCAATATTAACGGCCATGCCTTTCAACTCGTGTGACAGCTCCTTCGATCGCGTATGGTCGCGGAGATCGAGAGCGTGGCCCAAAGCGCCGACGAGGTGCACGATATCGGCCGACGCTACGTCGACCGCTTCGCGCATTGCCGAATCATCGTCTCCGAACAAATCGCGCAACCGGTCAGCGTCGAATGGCAGGTGATCGACCCTTTTGCCTTCAGCCGTCAGGCCGTCTTTGTGGGCCAATTCCGCTTGAGCGCGCTCGAGGGGCAGCCAGCGGTCGACGCATGTGCGCAAGGCTTCGAGTTGAACCGGTTTTGGTAGATAGTCGTCCATGCCATGCGCGATGCATTTTTCACGATCGCCTTCCATCGCGTGTGCGGTCATTGCGACGATCGGCGTGCGACTCTCCCGTCGCTGTTCCAGTTTTCTGATGGCGTGCGTCGCCTCGAATCCGTCCATCTCGGGCATATGGCAATCCATCAGAATCAATCCGTATTCACCGCGCGAATACGCATCAACCGCGTCGCGGCCGTTGGCGGCGACGTCGGCCGCATAGCCCAGCCGCTTGAGTTGCGCGAGCGCGATCGTCTGGTTAGTCCGATTGTCATCAGCCAGCAAGATCCGAACGGTAAAAGTGCTTCGAGCCGGGCGCGGCCCTGACTCAGCTCCCGGGAGGGCAGCGTCCACAGGCTGCTCCGTGCCGTGGTCTGCGTGCGCTATCCCGGCCAGACAGTTAAACAGCTGCGATTGCCGTATGGGTTTGGAGAGATATGAGGAAACGCCGGCACGCGCGGCATCGCGACGAATCTCAGCGGCGTCAAAGCCGGTAATGAGTATGATTTTGGTCGAGGCAAGCTGCTCGTCAGCATGTATGGCGCGCGACAGTTGCAATCCATCCATCCCGGGCATGACGAAATCCACGATCGCAACATCGTAAGGGTCGCCGGCCGTCGCTGCTCTGCGCAAGATCTCGAGCGCCCGCTCGCTGTCGCCCGTCGAACCGTTTCGCACGCCCCACGAGACGATGTAGCGATGGATGATCTCGCGGTCCGTCGGATCGTCATCGACCACAAACGCTCGAAGTCCGTGCAAGACGGTTTCCGTCACCGGTTGGCCGGCGTTCGTGAGTCTTTCCACGCGCGCAGTGAACCAGAACGTGGAGCCACTTCCGAGCTCGCTTTGCACCCCAAGATCGCCGTCCATCAACTCGACGAGGCGCTTCGATATGGACAGTCCAAGCCCAGTCCCGCCATAGTGCCGCGTTGTGCTGCTGTGAGCCTGCGAAAACGGTTCGAAGATCAATGCACGCGCCGGTTCGGCTAGGCCGATCCCAGTGTCCTTGACGCTGAAGCGCAGCGTCACGAATGCGTCGTTGAGCGTGCCGACTTCTGCTTTGACGATCACACTGCCGCGATCCGTGAATTTGATAGCATTGGCGATGAGGTTGAGCAAGATCTGACGCAAACGACCTGGATCGCCGCGAAGGGTTTTCGGAACTTCTGGAGCGACGAACGTCTGAAGCAAGAGACCCTTATCGCGCGCGCGCGACTTCATCAACTCGGCGACATCTTCCACGACGGACACTGGAGAAAAGTCGATCAGCTCCAATTCCACTTTGCCGGACTCGAGCTTCGACAAGTCGAGTATCTCGTTGATGAGACCGAGAAGCGCGTGGGCCGAATCGTAAACGATGCGCGCGAACTCACGTTGTTCCTGGTCGAGCTCGGCTCCGAGCAACAGCTCGCTCATAGCGATGATGCCGTTCATCGGGGTGCGGATCTCGTGGCTCATGTTCGCAAGGAATTGTGATTTGAGGCGCGACGCCTCGGCGGCCTGGTCGCGTGCATGCAGCAGCGCCTTTTGCCGCTCTTCTATAATCTCGGCCATCCGACTAAACTCTCGGTCGAGGCTTGCGATCTCATCGTCGCCCTCGATCGGTGGACTCAGCTCTCCATACACGCCGAAGTGTTCTGCCTTGGTCTCGAGGGCGGCCAAGCGGCGAACCAAACCACGGTTTACGAGGAGCGCGATTCCACCGGTCAAAGCAAAGGCCAGGATGATCGTCACCCACAGTGAGATGTCGAACAGTCGCCAAGTTTGCGCGAGCGAGGCCGTTCGCAGCCCATCTAATTGATGTTCTTCACTCAGAAACGCGCCCAACTCGGACCTGAGCGCATCCATGTGACGCTTGCCTTCGAGCAAGTGGGCTACGCTTGACGCTTGCGGTTGCCTCCCCGATCTCATTAACTGGATCGTAGAGCTGAAATAGCTTAAGGTTACGCCGACAAGGGACGCGATTCGCTTGGCGGATGCGGTCTGTCGCGCATTATCGCTGACAAGGCCGATGAGATTGGCTGCATTGCTACCTACGATGGGTGCGGCTTGATTGTACGGCTGGAGAAACACCGGGTTCCCGGACGCCACATAGCCACGCACGCCCGTTTCAGCATCGACCATGGACGTCAAGAGCCCCTGACCGTCTGCGATGACGACATCTGAATGTTCCGTCCAGCGTTCGGCGGATTCCGTGCTTTGCTGCAAACTTGAGAAGAGGACGCATCCTGCAATAATGGATGCAAGTGGCACGGATACCACGAGCAACGTCTTGTGGCTAAGATTTAGGCGCATTTCCGACCTCACCATAAAGTATCGGCCAAAGTGCAATCCCCGACTACGGTAAGTCTTGCGGACGCTTCGCGAGAGACTCAAAACTGGGAAAATTTCGGAAAGCCTGAGAATGTGCTCCTGAAGGGATCAAATCACCTGATTGGCCGGGAAGTATCTCGCGGGGCCGCGTGACTCGGCGCACATCTAAACAGAGCGCATGTAATTCCTTAACGAAGGGACTCTATCTCAGGATTGAAGTAGCACCATGAAGAGCCTTTTTTACATCGCCCTGGTTTTCGCATTTGGTAGCGCCGCTGCCGCTGGCAACACCATTCCGACAAGCGTCATTGCAGATGCGAAGAGGCCCGCCGTTGCGATCATCTGTAATGGGGCAACTGGTATTGCCGGAACGGGATTCCTAATAGGAAGCGATGGTTACTTCGTAACCGCATCTCATGTGGTCCGAAAACTGGCTACCATAAGTACAAACACTGGTTGCCAACCGATGATCGAAATAGAAAGAGGCGGGTGGGGATCTCAAAAAGGCCCACGGATAATCCTTGAAGTATTCCCGTTCGACGTCGCAAAATGCGCGACCAACGCGACAGTGGATGCTGCCGCGTGCCTCACGACCAGCAATCCATTCTTTGATGAGTACACGAAGAGCTACGTCCGCTCCGTTGTTTTTGATCGCGATGATGCCCAACTGGCAGACGGCACGGACGCCATTTTCATCGGGTTTCCCTTCAACCACCAACCTCCAATAACTATGAGAGGTTGGATCGCCGCCTATGACTACGACCTGCCCACCAATGAACCCGAAATCATCATCGGCGTTAATTGTTGGCCCGGTAGCAGCGGTAGTCCAGTTTTTACTGACGGGAAGATCGTGGGCATGGTTGTTGGTACGAGGGCAAATGAACCGGGATTGTGCTATGCTCGACCGGCAAGAGAAATTATTCAATTCTTGCACGCGCAGAATATCGATATTAAGTAAGGGCGGTTGTCGCGGTTACACTCTGATCTTGAAGGTCTGGTTGCCTGGGTTGCAATCGGCGTTGTTGCCCGATCCGTCATTGAAATCGAGGGTGAAGGTGAGATGCGTCGTACCGACGCCGGCATCGGATGCGCGATCGAAGCCGTAGGTGACCTTTTGCAATTGCTTCGGACCAAGCGGTTGCAGACCGATCTTGTCGACCCTCTGACCGTTTTGGAACACGTCCAGCGACTGGAGCAAATTGCCCGGCTGACGTGTGTCGCTTTGGTTTTGAACGGTGATCGCGATCGTGTAGTGTGCCAACCCGCCATTTGTCGCGACAGTTTGAACGCCAGCGGAGAGAATGCTGGTGTTTGCGCACGACCCTCCTGTGAGCGCGACGGCGAGAATGAGTGCAAGCATGCGGAAACCCTCCTTGTAGATAGCGTTTGCTACTGCAAGGTATACCCAATAAGGCTAAATCCAAGCGCCTGTTCGTGCGGCTTGGTTAAGGGAGAAGTGTATGGCGAGCAAGACTGCTTGGCGAGATATTCTAGCGCCTTCACTGCAACCGCGGCTTGGGCCGATATTCCAAGTCGTCAGGTTGGAAGCGGTGCTCGATCAACTCGCCATCGTTCTTCTTGTAACGAACCACGATCGTGCGCGTGTCCACTTCGATAACTTGCCCTTCGACGCCAAGGTTCTTGATAAACACGTGATCGCCGTGTCGTAGTTCCATGCGGCTTCTAGGGCAACCAGCCCTGGAAGCTGCCACACGGACCCGACATCGGGTTGAGGTAGGCGTACGAGTCTGGCCACCATGCCGCTTGGTCACCGTTGTAACCGTACAATGACAGGAGATCGGGACCGCTCAGGATACCTTGGACCCCAATATTCCGCCAAGAAAATGGACCAGCTTGAGCTCCAATTGAAAAACCTGACACTGGGTCGTAAAAAAGTGAATACGGATCCGCGCCGCACGCTTGCAAGCTTGGAAACAATTGACGCGCGTCCCAATATGGTGGATTTGTCAACCGACTGGGGTGCTGATTGGTCGCTCTTGGCAGCCCGGCATTCATAGGATCAGGTTGCCAGGTGTTCGATCTTGGAAACCCGGCACTTACCGGATGCGGGCCCGCTTGTGTGGTAGGTCGCTCTTGAGCAACCGCCCGCTGTGGAAGCGCTGACATCGACAAACTCAGCGCCAGCGCCGCAACCATCGCCAGCCCCAACGCAAACCTCCGCAGCGCAACATTCATGTGCATGACTACTCTCCTCCGTTCGAGCCCCGTATCACCCTCATTATACCACTTTCAGCATTTTCGCGTGTGTGAATAGCGGGTAGGTTTCCAAGGTGACACTGTCCAGCACCAGCACCATGAGACTTGCATAAGGTTTCGCCCCATCAAATTCGTGAAATAAGGAAGGTAGGCAAAAGCTATGGAGGATCGCCTGCAATGGACCTTACCAAGACCTATCCACGGAGCCCGAAGGACAAGATGCTGGGGCTCGTTTCACTCAAGCGCGCTATCGACAAGGCCAAAGCCCATAACGACGGGCACTTGGGCGAATATGATTATGATTGCCCCCACGACAAACCGCTTTTCGAGTTTCTCGGTACCAACGGCGAAGAGTTCGCTCGCAAGGTAAAAGAACTCGACTCCGATGAAAAAATCGGCGAGTGGGTTAAACAATTACTGAAGGATAAGACACCTGACGAGATAGAGCGTTTCAACAAGTCGCGGTATGCGTGGCACCCGGAACCTGGAAGCCACAGCTACGAGTATTTTGTGAATTTGCGCAATAAGATCGCGCCCGGTCGTGACGACGTCACAACCTGGTTTGATCTGCTCGATCTCGATGAAAAACGTCCGGTACCAAGAGCCACGGTACTGACGCATTAAGAAGAAAGCCGGTCAGATGACCGGCTTTCCTTATCGATTACATCCGTAGTTGCCGAGAATCACGGGTCGTTGACAGCGAGTCGGTCTGTTATTTCACCAAGCAGTTCAGACTGATATTGCGCTAACGGATCCGCATTGAGCCAACCGATGACCGTGCGCGCATATCCGTAGTCTGTTTCCGCATTTTGTGTTTCGCCAAGCGCCTTCGCAAGGTTGCCAACGGCCACATACTCGCCCGCGAGCATAATCTGACTGTCGTAGAGGTCGGAACCCGACAGCCCGTTATCGCAAGCAAGTCGGTTCGTAATGGCCGTGTTGAACGAGGTCAAGGCTGTTGAGTTTTCCCCGGCGTCTCGCTGCGACTCAGCGGTCTTGTCGGCTGAGTCCGCATCCGAGCACACCGTGTCAGCTTTGACAATGGTTGAACTGAGGCAGAGGAGCGCGATGATGATCAGGTATTTCATGTGAGCCCTTCCAAAGGAGTGCCGATACGCCTATATGACGCGGCAAGCCGAACCAGTATGAAGTACCTGGCTCACACTTCACTCGGTAGGATTTAGATCACACGGAGCCGCCGCCCAAACTCGGCGGTGCCCACGGACATTCCTTCTTACTTTAGTTTCTGCAGAACATACAGCGCAACATCGTGAAGGTCTCGTTGCGACAGTTTCCAGCGCGGCATCATTGGATTGAGCTTTTGCCCTTCGTTGTCAACACCGGTCGCAATCGCTCGCTCGAGCAGCGCTAGCGTGTATGGATGCTTTTGCTCGATGACAAGAGCCCGATGCCGCAAGTCCGCGCTCACCACCGCATTGGGTAAGTGCATGCCGCCCGAGCCATCAGCCCGGTGGCACGCCGAACACTTATTGTAAAGCGGGTGGCTTTGCGCGACAATCTGCACGCGACCCAGATCTTTGCCCGTTTGAAAGATCGCGCGGCCATTGGCAAGGGAATCCCAGGGCGTCGCCGCGGCAGAAGATGTCAGTGTGATTGGTTGCTGCGAGCATCCGACCAAAGCGCACGCTATGGCGATGATTATGTTATTGCGCATTTTACTCCACCCGGCTGTTTAACGCCACTGTTGGATTTCCCGCTCGGGCCTGGGGCGATTTTCCAATCGCCCCTTACAGCGGCGTACATCGATTACGTTATTTCCAGGGGTCGCCGGTGCGGCGCAACAGCGCCGGAACGTTACCGATATTCCAGCGCGCAAAATAGGCAGCGGTGTCCAGCTCCTTCGAACGCTGCAGCCGCTCAACGTCTTTCCACTGCAGCGGCATCGATACAGGAGCTTTTTCGCGTGCGCGAACGGTGAACGGCATGACAACGGTTTTCCCCCGGCCCACCTGTGCCCAATCCATGTACACCTTGCCGCGCCCTCGCTTGGCAATCATGCGCTCGAGGGTCACCCATTTGGGGAACTTGGCCTGCACCATAAGCGCAATTTCATTCGTCAGCTTGCGACCTCGTTCATAGCTCAGCCCTCGCGTCCACACAAAAATGTGCAGCCCCGAACCGCCAGTCGTTTTTACCATCGGGCGCAGGTCTTTCGTGCGCAGCGCCGCTGCAACCGCGAGGGCCACAGTCGTGAGTGTACCGAGCGTGCAGCCGTCGCCGCGGTCGAGATCGAACAAGACAAAATCCGGCTGATCGAGAGACCCCGTCCGCGACATCCACACATGGAGCGCGATGGAGGCGAGATTAGCAACATACGCGAGCGTCGCTTCATCGTTGCAGAGCATATAGCGGACTTGCGCGCGCTTGCCGCTGCTCTTCAGAGCAACGGTTTTCACCCATGACGGCACGCTGGCGGGCGCATTTTTTTCAAAGAATCCCGGCTTACCGATGCCATTTGGATAGCGCTCCAAGCTCAAAGGCCGATCTTTGAGATACGGAAGAATCCATTTCGCGACCGCTCGATAATAATCGATGAGGTCACCTTTGGTGTAGCCTTCACCAGGCCACAGCACTTTGTCCGGATTGGAAATCGGAACGGCGTTACCGCTGATTCGAATGCTGGTCGAAACGGATGCTGGCGGCATAAGGCTTCCTACGGCTCTTGCAGCATATTTTGCTGAGCTTGTTCGAGCGGCAACAAGTTCACGCGAATGAGCCCAGCTTGCGGGCTGTCCAAATCGATGATCGCATACGTGAGAGCCACCAGCAACAAACAGAACGTGATAGAGACAAGCCAGTGGGTTGACTGGCTTTGCCCAAACCCAAGCCCGACCATGAACGCAGCAATCAGCGAAACAAAAACGATCAACCCGAGCGCAACGCCACGCAGGCGGAAGCTCAATGCAGCTCGCTGGTCTGCGCCGACCTCGAACATCGCGTTCACGGACTGCGTAACCAGCAAGGTTGCCGGTACTGGACGGCTCGAGAGCTCACTCGCGGTTATGGACCAGATCTTCTGCTCCAAGGTGCGGACCTTTTGATAGTCGAGCTGCTCAAGCGCTGGATCACCGCCATCGCGATAGTAATCTATCTTTGCTGCGACATAGGCTCGCATGGCCGACCGGCCCGCCGCGCGATCCTTCGGCTGGAGTGCTCCCATCCGCAGATAGGTTGTGGAAGTCGCATCGGCTTCTGCAACGACAAGATGCCAACGCTCTTCATAGCGATTGATGGCAAAGGAAAACGAGAAGCTCAAAACGAGCCCTACGATGACAAAAATCGAAGCAAGCGCAGTATTGAGCGCGGCAGCTTGCAGGTCGTTCTTGGGAGGGCCGAGGCGTTTGCCGACCAGAAAACCCAGGCTCGTAAAGCCGAGCGTGACGAGAAAAGCAAGAACGAGAAAGGTGTACGGTCCTAACCTGAAGATAAAATCGCCGCTCAAAGCGTTGGTCCTATACGTTCACGTTGCTCATATCAGCATAGCGGAGTCCGTGGAACGAACCCGCGCCCGCAACTTTGCCAATGCGGTCTAGGTCACCCGCACTGAGTGTGACGTCTACCGCGGCGCAATTCTCCTCGAGCCGATTGCGATGACGAGTACCTGGGATGGGCACGATGTCGTCACCTTGGTACAGCAACCATGCTAGCGCGAGCTGGGCCGGCGTGATGCCCTTTTCCCGCGCGATTTCACGCAGTTCGTTCACGATCGTGAGATTGGCGGTCAAGTTTTCGCTGGCAAAACGGGGATGGCGCGTGCGGCGACTGTCGTCTTGGGCCAAGTCTTGGGGACCCGAAATTGCTCCTGTGAGCAGTCCACGACCCAAGGGGCTATAGGCCACGAATCCGACTCCAAGCGCGCGACATGTCGGAAGGATTTCGCTTTCAACGAAGCGCGCAAAGAGGGAATACTCGGTTTGGAGCGCCGTGATTGGATGAACCGCATGTGCGCGGCGCAGCGTGCTTGCGGACGCCTCGCTCAACCCGATGTAGTGAACCTTGCCTGCCTTGACCAGCTCGCTCATTGCCCCGACCGTTTCTTCGATGGGCACGGTTTTGTCCACGCGATGTTGGTAGTACAGATCGATGTGGCTTACGCCCAAGCGCTGTAGAGACGCCTCACACGCCTTGCGGACGTAGTCGGGTTTGCCGTTGATCCCGATCCACTGTCCGGCTTCATCTCGCTCGTTGCCAAATTTGGTGGCGAGAAAGACCTGATCGCGTCTGTCCGCGATGGCGCGCCCCACCAGGCGTTCGTTCTTAAATGGGCCGTACATATCGGCGGTGTCAAGAAAATTGCAGCCGAGTTCAAGCGCTCGATGAATAGTCGCGATGGATTCCCCATCATCGCTCGGACCGTAAAACTCTGACATCCCCATACAACCGAGGCCGATGCTTGAGACGACCGGGCCTTTGGGGCCAAGCCTTCGTTGTTTCATTGGATGCCTCGATGTTGGAGCGGGCGATGCTTGCTCGCCCGCTCCCTACGGATTGCGTTTAGGATTGTGCTGCAGGCTTTTGCGCCGGTCGACGCGCCACAATATTGAGAAGCGCCAAGACGACAGCCGCGGCTAGCGCTAACCAGGGCGCGTTTGACGGCCAGGCCGAACTGATGCCAAAGAGCGCGTCCAGCGAAAAGACCCCTGGTCCAGCGAACGCGAGCACGAGGGCTCCGCTAGTGTACGTCAACGGCAACTCTGCTCCGTTCTTGCTGACAAGAAAGCCGTGCCCAAGGTGGACCGTTACGATCGCAACGAGCATGACCATGATTATGAGCGCCGGACCGATGGGCCCTCCCAAGCCAAGCAAAGTGAGGATACCGCCGCCGAACTCCCCGAGCCCTGCGCCGAGCGCGAACAGGGCGCCCGGACGGAACCCTAGGCCCTCCATGAACCCACCCGTTCCTTTGATTCCGTACCCGCCGTACCAACCGAAAAGTTTCTGTGCGCCGTGCACGGCTATACCCAAACCAAGGACAATTCTTGCAATGAGGAGCGCGATTTCCATACCTATAACCCCTTTATGAGTCTTGATTACTTAGTGATAGTTACTTATGTTTAGTAACCTATGGAGGAAAGGTTAGCACCAACCCGAAGGGACTGTCAAGAGGTCTGTTGTGGCACATACCCGAGAACCAGCCGCCTTAAGCGGTTTTTGCCCGCGCTTCCACTGCGCCGCCGAACTGGTCGGACGGCGCTGGACGAGCGCCATCATTCGCGCGCTCATGGCGGGACGAAGCAGGTTTAGCGAGATTGCGGCCCAGATTCCCGGCGTCTCCGACCGGTTGCTGTGCGAACGTCTACGCGAGCTCGAAGAGACTCGAATCGTCAAGCGAGTGGTCGATCCAGGACCGCCCATTCGCGTCGACTACGTGCTGACGAAGTCCGGGACGGAATTAGACTCGACGATCCGAGCCCTTGCCGAATGGGCCGAGCGTTGGATGCCGCTTCCTGAGCACAACGGGGCGCGGCGCAAGCGGAGGTGACTAGCGAACCGGTAGCATAGGACCACATCGTGTTTTTTAGTACCCAATACTTGCTCTTCGCGATTCCCGGTCTGCTGCTCGCCCTGTGGGCTCAGGCGTTAGTGCGCGGCACGTTTGCGCGCTTCGCGAGAGTACCAACGTCCACAGGGATCACGGGCGCACAGGTAGCCCAACTCTTAATGGAACGCACCGGTTTGCGCCTGGCCGTCAACAACATCCCAGGTATGCTGACTGATTTCTACAACCCCTCGAACAAATCGATTAACCTCTCGCAGAGTTCGGTCCAGAATTCGGTCGCGTCGGTTGCCGTCGTTGCGCATGAGATCGGCCACGCCGTTCAGGATGCGCAGGGGTACGTGCCGATGCGCCTGCGCGCCGCCATGGTGCCCGCGGTGAGTGTGGGTGCATGGGTCGGGCCGTTGCTCTTCATTGTCGGTTTCATGTTGGCGAATCTCAATCTCGTGTGGGCCGGCATCATTTTCTTCGGCGCCTCAGTCGTCTTTTCAATCCTCACGCTTCCTGTGGAGCTTAATGCGAGCAGCCGTGCGATGCAGCTGCTAGCGGCAACTGGCGTCCTCGCGAATCCACAAGAGGTGGATGGCGCTCGCAAAGTGCTCAATGCCGCGGCATTTACCTACGTGGCAGCTGCGGCACAGTCGCTGCTCACCCTCCTGTATTACGTCAGCCTCGTCAGCGGGCGGCGACGATAAACTAAGGTCCGTGGGGCGATTTCTCAATCGTCCCCTACAAAAGGAGAGACCATGCTTGCGCAATTAAAGCAAAACTGGTGGATACTTGCATTGCGCGGCGCACTGGCCGTTCTATTTGCCATCCTGGCATTCTTATGGCCGATCGCCACCGCATTCGCATTCGTCTTCATTCTCGCTGCGTTTGCGTTCGTTGAAGGCATTTTTGCCCTTGCCGGTGCGTTCGGGTTGGGGCTGCCCGCCGGACAACGCTTCGTTCTCGTCCTCATAGGAGTGCTCGGGCTTGCGGTCGGCATCCTAGCAGTGCTGTATCCAGGCATCACCGCGGTCACGCTCGTCTTCTTCGTGGCGTGGTGGGCAATCGTCACGGGCGTCCTCCAGCTGGTCGTAGCTGTCGAAATGCGCAAATCAATTCCCAACGACTGGCTGCTCGTCCTGAGCGGTATCATCTCAGTGGCGTTTGGGGTGCTCCTCATCTGGCGTCCACTGGCTGGCGTCCTTACCCTCTCCTATCTCTTCGGCTTCTACGCGTTGATTTATGGCTTCATGTTGCTGGGCCTGAGCTTCCGCGTCAAACGATTGGGTGAGGCGCTTCCTTCGTAGCGGAAGCGAATGCAGTCCCGTGTGACTGTCGTTAACGACTTTGCTCAGACACACTTCGATCCGTGGATCGTCGTGGCCGAGTCTTTTATTCTTCTCGCTGTTGCGTGGGTTATAGTCGGGAACCGGTATTTTTTTGAAGGTGATACTATGGAACGGCCAGCCAATCGAATCGCTCAGCTCTACGGATACACCGTATGTCTCATCGCTGTGATCGTGTTCTTGGTCAGCGTGCAATCGATTGCCAGCGCGTTGCTTTCGCTTCACAGGCCTCTGGCGTCATCTGACGGTTACGGAATGCAATCCTTGGATTCATTCGAGGCCTACAAGGCAACCTTCGACGAGCCGAGCGGACCCTATGTCACAGAAGAAGGGGCGGCGGTGAAAAAGACGCCGATGCCTTCCGACGCGGAGCTACGGGCACGATACGAAGCCCTTCGCGCTGAGCGAATCAGTTCGAACATCTACGATGCTCAAAAAGATATCACGTTGAGCGGCCTTATGCTGGTGATCGCCGTCGTTCTCTTCATCGTGCACTGGCGCTGGCTAAGGACGTTATCCTCAGCGTGACTCACAAGCGAACCTAAAGGTCCGCTGCTACATGACGGCAGAACTGGACATTTGTGAAGTCTGCCCTCGAACCCACGCTGCAAAGGGAATTCTATTTTTCGCCCGAGATCTTCGCGCGGGAGCAAGAGCACATTTTTTACAGCGAGTGGTTTTACGCGGGCCGTGAGGAACAGTTGCCCCATCCCGGCGACTATCTCGTGCTCGATGTTGCCGGCGAGGAAGTACTTATCGTCCGTGCTCAAGATGGCGGCCTGCGCGCGCACTACAACGTGTGCCGACACCGTGGTTGCAGGCTCGTGCTCCAAGCTTCGGACACGGAGGCTGGGCCGCACGGTCATTTCGCCGGCGCCATTCGCTGCCCGTACCATTCGTGGACGTACACGCTCGAGGGCGCCCTGCGCACCGCCCCGTATCTTAATTGAAGGCGACCACTTTCAGCAAAGAAGAGTTCTCCCTGCACGAAGTTGGGCTCCAAGTCTGGGGTGGCTTCTTCTTCCTCAATCTCTCACCGCAGGATGCACGGGCTCGAAAGCACTCGCTGCTCGCACAGCTCGGATTGATTCCCGAGCGACTGGTGCGATATCCGCTGGTCGATTTGCGCATCGCGCGGCGGATTGTCTACGACGTACACGCAAACTGGAAAGTTCTTTTGGAGAACTACAATGAGTGCTATCATTGCGGTGGCGTGCATCCCGAGCTGTGCGAGATCGTGCCCGCTTTCAAGAAAAGCGGCGGCGGCGACTTCGATTGGGATCGAGGCATTCCCCACAGAGACGGTGCTTTCACGTTTACGCTGAACGGCAAAACCAACCGCACACCTTTCCCGGGGCTCGACGAGGACGAGAAGATCCGGCATAAGGGCGAACTCATCTATCCAAACTTCATGCTCAGTCTCGCCGCTGACCACGTGGCCGCATTTTCTTTGTGGCCGCACTCGCCCGAGCAGACCACGATCGTTTGCGATTTTTTGTTCCATCCCGCCGAGATGAGCAAGCCGGATTTCGATCCGTCGGACGCAGTCGATTTCTGGAACTTGGTCAATCATCAAGACTGGCGCATCTGCGAAGGCGTGCAGCGAGGCATGCAGTCGAGGAAGTTCCGATCTGGCTTCTACGCGCCAATGGAAAGCCTGAGCCTCGACATACGCCGTTACGTTCGCGAGCGTTTGGGCACGCTCGACCCGCAGGAGCTCTAAAGGCCAAACGTTTGCGAAGGGATTACGAGTACGTTGTCCTGGGGTTGGGCGGCATTGGCAGCGCTGCTGCATATTGGCTTGCAAGGCGAGCCGGGGCGGACGTTCTGGGCTTGGAACAATTCGAACTGGGTCACGTGCGCGGAGAATCGCAGGATCACTCGCGCATTATACGACTCTCGTATCATCGACCCGACTATATTGAACTCGCCAAGCGAGCCTACATGGCTTGGGCGCAGGTCGAGGCGGATTCAGGCGAGCAGTTGGTCCTTCAGACGGGTGGCCTCGACCTCGGTCCGCGCAAGAGTGCGATTCCCCTTGAGACGTACATGGCGAGCATGGACGCGTGCGACGTGAAATACGAACACCTTGATGCTTCAGACATCATGCGCCGCTGGCCGCCGTTTCGACTGGGTGATGAGATTCATGGCGTGTATCAAGAGCACGGCGGCATCGCGATGGCTGCGCGCGCAAACGCTACGCATCAGAAGATGGCCCGTCAACACGGCGCCAATTTACGCGAGCGTGCCGGAGTGAGCTACGTGCGATGGGTGGGTGGCGAGTTTGAGGTGCTGTCCGGTGAAACGCCGTATCGCTGCCGCAAGCTTGTCATTGCGGCGGGCCCGTGGTCAAATGAAGCGCTCTCGCATTTCGATGTCCGCTTGCCGCTCGAAGTGACCAAAGAACAAGTGACCTACTTCGCGCCGCCGGATTTGGCACCGTTCGATCCACGGCGGTTCCCGGTTTGGATTTGGATGGACGATCCGAGTTTTTACGGATTTCCCGTGTTCGGCGAGCCCGGCATCAAGGTCGCACAGGATGCCGGTGGCAAGCCGGTGGATCCGGACACGCGCACGTTTGAGCAAGACGACGAGAACTTTCAGCGTGTCTGTGCGTTCTTGGAACGCAACCTTCCATCGGCTCTCGGCAACATACGTTTATACAAAAACGTGCCTTTACACGTTGCCGCCGGATCGCGACTTTATTATCGACTCGCTTGCGAACTATCCTCAAGCTGCAATTGCGATCGGGGCTGGTCATGCGTTTAAGTTCGCTTCGGTCATCGGGAAGATTCTCTCGGAGCTTGCAGTCGATGGCAAGACCGATGCCGACATTTCCGGCTTCACTTTGACTCGCCCGATTCTCCGCGAGGTCAATCCAGCAAAGTCCTACATGGTATGACCGGCCGTGAGTAGTCAGCCGGCTTTGCGCCGGAGTCTTGGGCTCGCGGACGTGACGTTGTTTTTTGTCGTTGCGGGTTCGAATCTGCAGTGGGTAGCCGCGGCGGCTTCGACAGGACCAAGCTCTTTGGTCGTTTGGCTCTTGGGCTGTGCCTGCATGTTCGTGCCGCTGTCGATCGTCGTGGTGTTCTTGGCCGCGCGTTATCCTGACGAGGGCGGATTGTACGTTTGGAGCAAGCGTGCGTTCGGACCGTTCGCTGGGTTTATCTCGGGGTGGACCTACTGGACTTCGAATCTTCCATATTTTCCGGCGTTGCTCTATTTCATGGCGGGCAGCGTTTTGTATTTCTATGGTGGCAGTGCCGGCTGGCTCTCGGGTTCGCCTTGGTACTTTATCAGCGTTGCTCTCGCTGGTCTCGTCGTGACCACGGTGCTCAATATTCTTGGATTCGACATAGAAAAGTGGCTTAATAACGTGGGCGCTGCCAGTCGCTGGGGCGTGACGATGCTCCTCATCGTGCTTGGCGTCGTTGCGTGGCGCAAGTTTGGTTTTGCCACGCCCGTGAATCTCGCGACCCTGCGGCCCGGCCTTCACGTCACGGATCTCGTGTTTTGGTCAACCATCGCGTTTGCCTGGACGGGTCCCGAAGCGATACCATTAATGAGCGGCGAGATCAGACAGCCGCGTCGCACTATTCCACTCGCTCTGGCACTAGCGGCTCCAGCGATCGCCGTGATTTATATCTTTGGCACTGCAGCCGTGCTTGCAACCCTCAAGCCCAATGAGACAAACGCCCTGTACGGCGTTATGCAAGCGATCAGCCAGGCGAGTACGCGCTTTGGTTGGACGATGGTTACTCCGGTGGCAGCCGCGCTCGTGATGGTGAGTTGTCTGGCAAGCGCGGGTGCTTGGCTTGGCGCCGTGGCGCGCCTTCCGTTTGTCGCGGGATTAGATCAGTACCTACCCAAAGGGTTCGGTCGCATGCACCCGCGGTTTGGGTCACCTGTGGTTGCGCTCGTCACGCAGTCCGCAATCGCCGCGATTTTTATCTTCCTGGGTCAGGCCAGCACGTCTGTGCGCGGGGCGTACAATGTCCTCGTCAGCACGACCGTCATCAGCACGTTGTTGCCATTCCTGCTGTTGTTCGCGTCTGGATTCACGCTGAGCGCAGGTGCGCCTCAAGAGGGGGATATTCGAATACCCGGAGGCAGATTCGCGATCGCGACGGCGAGTATGATCGGCTTTTTGACCACCTTGGGCGCAGTCGTGCTCACGCTTGTGCCGCCGACCAATGAGCCGAATAAACCGTTGGCGGTGGCGAAGATCCTTGGCTTGACGGCGGTCATGCTTGGAAGCGGCATCGTATTTTACGCCGCCGCCGCTCGCCGCAAGCGACGCCTCGAAGCAGCGGGGCTCGCATCGTGACTAGCCAAGCGACAGCCGGCGGCGTCGGGATGCGATCCACCATTGTGCTTTTGGCGTTTCTGCTGCCGCTCTGGGGATGTAGTCGAGTGAGCACGAGCGGCCATCCCAGCATGCAGTCCGCAACCATTCACGGCGTCGTCCGCTATGCAATCCCAAACGACCTCAACACGCTGAATCCGGTCCTTGGAGGTCTCGCATACGAGAACGCCATCGAGGAAGCGATTTTCAATGGCCTCGTCAAGCTCGACGATCAACAGCGACTGATCCCCGATCTTGCGACTGTGATACCCTCGCGCGCAAACGGTGGAATCAGTGCGGACCGCAGAACCATCACGTATCACCTGCGCCACGGCGTCACCTGGCAAGACGGCGCACCATTCACCTCCGCCGACGTCTCCTTCACTTTCGCCAAGATTATGGATCCAAACGTCAATGCGTCGAGCAGCGCCCCGTATACGCACATCGCAAGCCTGACAACCCCTGACGCCTACACCGCGGTGGTGCATCTGAAAGAGCCATGGGCTCCGGCTATCGCTCAGCTGTTTTGCAATGGAGAGCAAGGATCGATCATCCCCAAACACTTGTTGGAGCAGCACGGCGGATTTCAATCGCGACGTATTCGGGGTGCATCCCATCGGCACGGGGCCGATGCGCCTCGTCCGATGGGATCGCGGGTCGGAAATCATCCTCGTCCCAAACCTTCAGTATTTCGGTGGCGCGCCGAAAATCCAAAAGCTCGATATCTCCATCATCCCCGATGCAAACACGAGACTGACGACGCTGACGTCTCACGAACTCGATTTTGCGACGTTGGGCAATCCAGCTCAAGTCGCAAACGTGCGCACGGTTTCGGGGCTGAAGGTGCTGCTCGTCAAGAACTACGCCCTTTGGTTCATCGTCCTCAACGTTACGCGAGCGCCACTGGACGATGCGCGCGTTCGGCGCTCGCTCGCGCTGGCACTCGACCGGCCGCATCTAACAGCCACGACCTTCGTTGGCACAGCGATACCTGCTGATTCTGAGATTCCGCCTTTCAGTTGGGCGTATGACGCCAACAATGACTCGCCACCGTACGATTTGATGCAGGCGAAGCAACTGCTCGAAACAGCGGGCTGGCATCTTGGTGCCGACGGCGTCCGACGCAAGGGCGATCAGAAGCTCTCCTTTAGCATTGTGAGCAGTACCGGATCAGCTATCGGCGCATCGTTGTCCGAGCAGCTTCAACAAGCATGGCGAGCGGTGGGCGCTGACGTCTCGATTCGATCCGAACCTCTCAACGTGCTGCGCAGCCCAACCGGCACGCTCGTCACGGGTAACTTCCAGGCCGCCATCGCATCGTTCATCTACGATCCCGATCCCGATCGTTCCACGGAGTTGGGCAGCCAATATATCGGCGCACGCGGCTTTAACGAATCTCGATACGTCAGTGCGCGTTCCGATCAACTCACCGCCGCCGCAGTTTCCGTCTACGAAAGAGAAAAGCGCAAGCCGCTCTATGCGCAGTTGCAACGGTTGTGGAACAGCGATCTTCCGGTCATTCCTATTGCATGGCAAGACAACATCGACGTCGTCAATACGGATCTGCGCGGCTTCCGACCGGAACCGGTTAATTCGGACTTTTGGAATATCGAGCAATGGCAGATCTAGCGGGAGCGCGCGGAACGCTCGGACCACGCGATCTCTATTCGTTGCCAATCGTCGGATGGTGTGCGCTGCACCCGGAGCGTACTGCCGTTGCTTATGTGGTCACTCGGCTTGACGAAGAAGTAAATGCGTATCGTGGCTCAATTCGGAGCGTCCCCATAGACGATGGGGCGATTTGCCAATCGCCCCCTACAGGTAGAATCGTGACGGAGGGGAGTGCGCGCGACCAAGCCCCACAGTGGTCCGCCGACGGCAAGAAAATATTCTTTCTCAGCGATCGCTCTGGCAACACCCAACTATGGGCGATTGACCCAGCCGGTGGTGATGCCAGTGCATTGCCCGTTCTTCCCGGCAATGTTTCAGAATTTGCCGTTTCTCCAAACGGCTCGTGCATTGCGGCGATCGCAACGCCCACGCAAAACAAAGATGAGATCGAGCGGCGAGGTTGGCGGCGCATCACGCGCTTGCGCTATCGGTCCGACGGGCCGGGCTATCTCGATGACAAACCGCAGATTTGGCTTCTTGATCTTAAGGCTAATTCGGCAACACAGATAACAGACGGCTCTGGCTTTGTTGCGGGCGTAGCGTGGAACCCGAAGGGAACGAGCCTTGCTTTTTGCGGCGATCACGAGGCGGACGCAGACTCGCTGTGGCGCCGCGAACTCTGGACGGCATCGCCGTCAGACAATTGGCGTCTGCGCAAGATCGCCCGGTTCGAAACGGCGATCGAAGTGCCATCGTGGTCGCCGGATGCCGGGCGCATCGCATTTTGCGGGATCGAAGAAGCCCACGGCGCAGGAGGCATGAGAAACCTGCGCGTGTTCGTGGTGGATGCAACGGGGCAAAACCTTACCTGCTGGACTCCGCATGAAGATTGGACCTGCGGCAATTTCATCTTGACCGACGTCGGCGCAGCAGGCAGCCTGGTAGCGCCCGTTTGGGTGTCCGAGGGAGAGGTCGCGGTGTTGGGCTCCTATCGCGGTGCGGCTCAAGTTTTCAGAGCGAGCGCAGGCAAGAGCGCGGTCGCGCTCACGCCTGCTACCATGTCGGTGACACATTTCGCTGCCGTCAGTTCAAACGCAATCGTCCATTGCTCATCCGATCAAGCGACGCCACCCGAATTGTATGTATCGCGGGGAAGTAATGATGCCACGCGCTTAACTCGAGAAACCGAGGAGTGGAGTTCGCGTAGCTTGGTGGCACCGGCCACGCACCTTGCAGTAGCAAGCGCCGGACAAGCGATCGACGCGTGGCACCTCAGCGGCATCGGCCCCACACCCCGCCCGTGTATCCTGTAGATTCACGGCGGTCCACATTTTGCGTATGGCCACGCTTATGTTTTCCACTTTGTCGCGCTGGCGGCTGCGGGATTCGACGTCGTGTATTGCAATCCGCGCGGCAGTCAAAGTTATGGTGAAGAATTTGCAGTCAGCATCGCGGGCAATTGGGCACAGCCTGCCTTAGACGATTGTATGGCCGCGCTCGATGCCGCGCTAGCGCGCTTCCCGATCGATCCGTCGCGTCTGGGTGTCGCGGGTGGCAGCTACGGCGGCTACTTGACCGCGTGGACAGTCGCGCACACGAACCGATTCGCCGCGGCAGTCGCCTTACGGCCCGCGACGAATTTGGTGAGCCTGTGGGGAACTTCGGAAGTTGGTCGGATGTTGGCCGAAGATTTTGGCGGCAGCCCGTTTGAAGTACCGCAAGTCTATGCGAACGGACTCGCCCCTCACTCACGCCGACAGCATCACGACGCCGCTTTTGATCATCTTTGGAGAGCGTGACTACCGCACGCCGGCCGAACAGGCAGAACAATTGCTCACCGCCCTGCTGAAGCGCGGCGGCACGGTTGAGGGCCTGCTCTTCCTGAACGCGGACCATAATCTCTCGCGTGGCGGCCCTCCGCGACAGCGCATCGCTCACGAAGAGGCGATTTTTGAGTGGTTCGATCGCTTTTTGAAAATGTAGTCGCGCGAATTTAAAGGCCCGCTCCTGCCGCAACGTCGCGGTGCATCTGGGCGACGAGGTCGGCTGTTCCAGCGAATCGTTGCTGTTCGCGCAAGAAGCGCCAGCGCGAAAGAGAGAGCTGATCACCGTAGATACTGCCCGAAAAATCGACGATGTAGGTTTCGACGGTAAGCTCGCTTCCGCCGAACGTAGGTTTATCACCAATGCTCGTCACCGACGCGTGTTGTTTGCCGCCTAGTTCGGCGACGGTCGCGTACACACCAGAGGGCGGAATGAGCTTGTCAGCCGCGTGGTGCAAGTTTGCCGTGGGAAATCCGAGCTCATGGCCGCGGCCGTCGCCGGTCGTTACAAGACCACGGACGCGATATGGGGAGCCCAGCAATGCGTCGGCTTGGTCGAATCGCCTCTCCGAGATCAGCGATCGAATTCGGGAACTTGAGACCTTTTCTCCATCGCGTTCGAGGAGCGGCGCCGCGTCGAAGGCGCATCCCTTTTCAGTCAGCACTCGCTTGGCAAGCTCGACGTCTCCCTCTCTCCCCTTACCGAAGCGCCACTCAGGGCCAACAGTAAGGGCGCGAGTGCGCAGGCGGTCGTAGAGAATGTCCGTCAAAAAGGTTTGCGCCGGAATGCTCGCGATCCGCTCGTCGAAAGGCAAGAGAAAGAGGACGTCAAGGTCGCAGCCTGCCAGAAGATTGATTTTCTCATCGAGCGTCGTTAGACTTTTAGGCGCCTGGCCAGGTTGTAAAAATTCCTGCGGATGATGTTCGAAGGTCAAGGCGCCGGCAATGGTGCTTCCCCTCCGCAGCCCAACCAGCTGCGACAGCACGGCACGGTGTCCGATATGCACGCCATCGAAGACGCCGATCGTGAGTAAGAGATCGGCGTCTGCTTCATAGTTGTCGATGGAGCGGACGATGCGCATGGCGGCACCACAGTTCGCGATGAGCGCTCGAGAGCCTTGTCACTGCGTCGCGAAGACTCGGATCGGCGCGAGCAAGGTGAGAGCGTCGCGCGTGAACACCACTCCGATGCCAATCAGTGCGCCTTGATGGGTGACGAGCGCATTTTCGTTTTGGTTTGGGTTTGTTTGCTTGAGGCGAATTTCGTTGCCGGCGTTGAAGCGACGAGCACCAACTTCGTCAAGCTCAACGCGCGGGTTGTGGAGCACGCTTAACGGATCGATCAAGCATGCGCGAAAGTCCGCGGCGATGCGCGCCGGAACAACGCTCTCCCACAGAGCAAATGGCCCAGAGGCAACACGCAGCAAAGCGCCCATCCTCGCGGGCAAACCTACCTGTCGCCCGAGATCTTCGCACAGGACGCGCACGTACGTCCCGGCGTCGCATTCGACATACAGCCGAGCGCTGTGCGTCCCCAAGGCATCCGGAAGCACTCGGAGCTGGTAGAGTGTGGTGGCGCGTGGCGCGCGAGGAACGGTCACGCCAACGCGAGCGCTCCGATAGAGTGGCTTGCCCCCGACTTTTACCGCGGAGTACATTGGGGGGAGTTGAGTCCCGGGTCCGAGGAGTGCCGCCGCCGCGCCTGCCAAACGTTGCTTCCAATCATCAGGAACCTGGGCGCGGGCTATAACCTGACCGGCCCCGTCGCCCGAATCAGTTTGTTCTCCCACGACGAGTTCGAATACGTACTGCTTGCGCGAGTCTGCGATTAGAGGAAACAGGCGAGTCGCTTTGCCGATTCCGAGAACGAGAACGCCGCACGCTCTCGGATCGAGCGTACCCCAATGGCCAACCGTGGCTCCCCCACAAGCACGCTTCACCCAATTGCCAAACGCCGCGGAGCTAAGCCCGGGCGGTTTAAAGGCGTTGATGAATCCGAAAGGGGCGCTCAAACGCTGGAGCGTTCTGCCGCCATTTCCGCCCGCACGGCTTCAAGCATGCGCGCGAGCGCGGTTGCCAAAGGTCCGGGCAGCGTCGCACCAGCAGCCCGAAAGTGACCACCACCGCCCAGCGCCTTGCACGCTTCCATGACGTTGACGCGGCCTCTCGACCGCAGGCTGAGCCGATAGCTGCCATCAGGCGACTCTTTGAGCAGCGCAGCAACTTCGCAATGGTCGACCGCGCGCAGCGCGCCGACGACATCTTCGAGATCCTCATGCGTCGCGCCAAACTCTTCGAGCAGCGCCTGACTGACCGATGAGTAGCAAATGCCGTCATCAGTGAGGACGAAATCATCGAGAACTCGGCCGAGGATTTTCTGTCCGCTGAAGCTGCGGGTTTGATAAAGCTGCTCTGTGATGAGATCCTTGTTTGCGCCGACATCCTGAAGCGCGGCTGCCAGACGCAGCGTATTCGGCGTCGCATTGCTGTACATGAAGCAACCTGTGTCGGAAATGATTGCGGTGAGAAGACAGGTGGCGATGTCTTGCGTGATTGGCTGGCCCAACCCCGTAATGAGATTGAGGACGAGGACGCCGGTGGCGGCTTCAGCCTCTAAGACGTAGTTCCAACGCCCAAAACGTTTGTTGCCCAAATGGTGATCCACGTTGATGATCTGCGCCTGTGGAACCCACGTGAGCGCTTCTCCGGCGCGAGCCTGATCGCTCATATCCATGAAGACGTAGAGCGCGCTCATGTCAACGCCATCGAAAGTCCGCTGCGTAAGGCCCGAATCTGGGAGGAATCGCAAGTTCTTCGGCATCTCGTCGTCGAGAAAATAGTGGACGGTCTTGCCCATCGCTTGCAGAGCGAGGCCGAGCGCAAAGCCGCTCCCCAAGACGTCGCCGTCGGGTTTTTCGTGGGCGCACATGACGAAATATTTGTGTTCGCGCAGCGCGGCGATCACCGCCTCTGCGTCTAATGCCGGCGCCGGACGCCCGTTACCGCTGCTGGCCTTTGCGCTCATCCTCTTGTCGTACCTCATCAATCATGGTCGTCACTCGCACGCCGTGTTCGATGGATTTGTCGCGAACAAACGTCAGCGTCGGGGTGCGACGGGTCTGCAGGCGCTTACCCAACTCGGCGCTCAAGAATCCGGCGGCGGACTGCAGCCCTTTCATGGTCTGGCGAGAAGTTCGCTCGTCTCCCAGCGGACTTGCAAACACGCGAGCCGTTCTCAAGTCCGGACTGACGTGCGCGCCGAGAAAGGTCACAAAGCCGACTCGCGGATCTTTGAGCTGTTCGTGCACGATCTCGCTGAGCTCGCGCACGATTTCGTGCTCGATGCGCTGGAGCCGTTGACTCTTTGCTTCAGGCTGGTGTTCTGACACTGCTTTCATGAGGACGATTCGTCGGATTCGTCATCTTCCTCGAGCCACTGTCGCGCTGCCTCGTCCTTGACGTGGGAAAGGGCCCACTCGCGCACGGCGTTGGCACGCTCTTCCTCCCCACACTCCACCAGCGCGTCAACTAGTTGGGAGGCAGTCATGGCCCAGCGCTCGTCGGGGTCGTCCGCACCCAAAAGCACTGCGGCGCACAGATGCGAGACGGCCGCAGCCCACTGACTCAAATTCGCATATGCCGCGCCCAGATCGGCGTGCAGCCCGGCAGAGGCTGGATATGCTTCAACGCCGGTCCGCAGCAAGTGCTCCTCACGCTCGTCGTTGCCAAGTTCCAAGCAGAGCGAAGCCATGAGCTGGATGCCTTCGGGTCCAAGGTCGCCCGCCGACTCCACCGGTTCGAGCAGTTGGAGTGCGCGGCGCAACTCGGAACGCTGTTCAGGCGTCCAGGGCTCATCGCCATCGCCATGCGCAACGATGACGTTGAAATAGATTTCGTGGGCCTGATCGACGACGTCGCGGTCCATAAAAATTACGGGGTGACTTGTTCCATCGCGTAGGCTTCGATGACGTCGCCCTCTTTGATGTCGTTAAAGTTTTCGATCGCTATGCCGCACTCATACCCTTCCGTCACTTCGCGTACGTCGTCTTTGAAGCGCTTGAGAGAAGCGAGTTTTCCTTCGTACACGATGGCGCTGTCACGCAGCACTCGAACGCCGGCATCCCGGGTGATCTTGCCACTCTTGACATAGCAGCCGGCGATGGTGCCAATCTTGCTGACTTTGAAGATCTGACGCACTTCGGCTTGGCCGAGCACGACCTCGCGCTCTTGCGGCTTGAGCATGCCGGTCATGGCCGCCTTGACTTCATCGATGGCATTGTAGATGACATCGTAGAGGCGAATGTCCACGCCTTCCGCTTCTGCCTTGCGAGCGATCGTTGCGTCTGGCCGGATGTTGAAGCCAATGATGATCGCGTTGGACGCGCTCGCGAGCATGACGTCGGACTCGTTTATGCCGCCCACACCCGTATGGATGACGCGCGTGCGCACTTCGTCGTTCACCAGACCGTCGAGCTGCGAGCGCAAAGCTTCTGCTGAGCCTTGAGCATCGGCCTTGATGATCAAGTTGAGCTCTTTGAGGCCACCTTCTTTTGCTTGCGCCAAGAAGCCATCGAGCGTGACCGTGCGGCGCGTCGTGGCCATGCGCTGTTCGCGCTTGCGCTGGCTCCGTTTGGCGGCAAGCTCTCGCGCATCGCGTTCGTCGGAGACCACTTCGAGGACGTCGCCCGCTGATGGCACGTCGGACAGGCCCATGATTTCTGCTGGAATCGACGGCCCCGCGCGTTTGATCGGCTCTAATTTGTCATCGAACATGGCACGCACGCGGCCCCAGGCCGAGCCCACGACGACGATATCGCCGTTGCGCAGCGTGCCGTTCTTGACGAGGACGGTGGCAACCGGACCACGCGACCGGTCCAGGAGCGCTTCAATGATCACGGCTTGTGCGCGGCGGTTCTTGTTCGCACGCAGCTCCAACAAGTCGGCATTGAGCAGCACCATTTCGAGCAATTCGTCAAGGCCGGTCTTCTGCTTGGCGGAGACTGGGATAAACTGCGTCTGGCCGCCCCAATCTTCTGGCGTCAGCCCTAGGTCCGAAAGTTGTTGCTTCACGCGGTCGACATTGGCGTTTGGCTTGTCAACCTTGTTCACGGCCACGACGATGGGCACGCCAGCTGCCCGCGCGTGATTCATAGCTTCAATGGTTTGCGGCATAACGCCGTCGTCCGCAGCAACGACCAGGATGGCGACGTCGGTGACTTTGGCGCCACGCGCGCGCATTTCGGTAAAGGCTTCGTGACCGGGCGTATCGATGAAGGTGATCTTGCGGTCGCCATATTCGACCGTGTACGCACCGATGCGCTGCGTGATGCCTCCGGCTTCGCCGGCAGCAACTTTCGTTGAGCGAATGGCATCCAGGAGCGAGGTCTTGCCGTGGTCGACGTGGCCGAGCACGGTGACAACCGGTGGCCGCGGCGTGAGCGAACCTGCGGGGTCCGTATCGGCGACGATCTCGGCCGTCTCTTCTCCCGCTTCCTTAATAATGATGTTGAAGCCAAAGCGGCGCGCGACTTGCGACGCAACATCGGAGGAGATGTGCTGGTTGATCGTGGCCATCGTCCCCATCTTGATGAGTTGGGCAATGACTGCACCCGCCTGCGTCTCCATTGCGGCAGCAAGCTGTTGGACCGTGACGAGATCTGGGATCTCGAGGTCCTTGAGAACGGCCGGCTCGGCAACTGGCGCCGCCGTTGACGCTTTGTGCCGCCGTTCAGTCTTCTTGAGGAGTTCCTCGCGCTCGCGTTCTTTGCGATCGCGCTCTTGATCTTCGCGGCGCTTTCGACTAGAAGCGGGCGTGCTGGGCGGAAGCGACGGAGCGAGCGGTGCCTCCGCCGAGTGGACGTCCGGGCATGGGGCGACCCGGCATCGGTCTTCCCGGCATCGGTCTGCCCGGAACCGGCCGACCGGGCAGCGGTCGCCCTGTTATACCTTCGCGCCGCATTGCCGGACGAAGCGGCGTCGGGCCGCCAACTGGCGGTCGCGACGCACCTCCGACGGGACGCTGCATTGGATGTTCTGCGGGTGCGGGCCCAACGGCTTGCGGCCGCGCCGTTACCGGTGCGGGCGTCGATGGCGATGCGGATGCTGCCGGAACAACTCTATGAGGAGCGGCCGGGCGACTGGGGCGCATCGTGGCCGGAACGGGTTTGAGTTGCGGTTCGGAGGCTGCGTGTGACGAAGCAGCACTGGGCGCAGTCGCAGTTGCAGCTGGAGCAGGCGGCGCGACCTCGGACTTGGCGGCAGCCTTGGGCCTTTCGATAGGCATCTCAGCCGTGACCGGTGCGCCGTTGCCTGCGGTTTGCTTCGCAGTTGGCTTATGGGTCTTCGCGGCCTTGGCGAGATTGCCGAGCAAGACGCCCTTGACGATTTGCGCCCGATGCTCATCGATGACAGACATGTGCGTCGTCGCACGTATGCCGACTTTGCTCAGCAACGCGATCGTCTCTTTGCTCGACAGCTTGAGCTCTTTTGCGAGCTCATGTACTCGTACGGTTGACATTTTCTCCTATTGGGGCGATTTTCCAGTCGCCCGCTACACGTTGGCGACTTTACGGTCGCCCGCTACAATTTCGGGCCTCCCACGGCGCCTCGCTTGCAACGCCGCTCAGTGCCCTGTATCTCTTGTTCTTCGACACGCGTGTTCCACACTCCGGTGAACACAAGTATGCTCCCCGGCCGCTCTTGCGACCGCTCGCGTCCACGCTCCAGCCGGTGCTGTCGTGGACGAAGCGCATGAGCCGAAACTTTTCGGCTCGAGTTTTGCACGCCACGCATTGCCGGGTGGGCACATGACCTTTGTTCACCTTGCCTAGTTCCCCGCACCAGTCCTGTCGCTGTCTTCGCTCGGCTGCGCGTTCCTCCTCGCCATCATCTGCTACGCGCTGCAACTCTTGTAACTTGCGGATGAGATCTTCGTCCTGCGCGAGCATTTCCGGCGTGAGCTCGACGCCCGTCTGCTCGGCGGCGATTTCCGCCATGGCCGCGACTTGCTCGTCGTCCTTTTCCTCTTCGACGCGCTGCTCGACGACTTGCGTCCATTGCTCTTCGCTGTGGATGTCGATGCGCCAGCCGGTGAGCTTCGCAGCCAAGCGCACGTTTTGCCCTTCCTTGCCGATGGCGAGCGATAATTGGTGCTCGGGTACGACGGCTTCCGCGAGATGCTCGCGCTCGTTGAGATGGACCGAGACGACCTTTGCGGGCTGCAATGCATTGGCGACGTAGGTTGCCGTATCGGCCGACCATTGGATGACATCTATTTTTTCACCATGCAGTTCCTCGCTGATGTTGTTCACGCGAGAACTGCGCGGACCGAGGCATGCGCCGACGGCGTCAATATCCTCTTCATTCTGTCCATACCGAAACCTTGGAACGGGATCCGGCCTCGCGCGCGACATCTTTGATTTCGACCAGGCCTTGATCGACTTCCGGGATTTCCTGCTCGAAGAGACGGCGCACGAGATTTGGGTGGCTGCGCGAGAGGATGACCTGCGGGCCTTTGTTTGTCTTGCGAACTTCCATGACGTAGACGCGGATGCGCGAGCCGATGCGAAACGATTCGCGCGGCACCTGCTCTGAGAGCGGCAAGATCGCTTCCGCCTTGTCGAGATCGATAAACATGTTTCGCTGCTCGTAGCGCTGCACCGTTCCGGTGATGAGGCGGTCGAACTTCTCATTGAATTCGTCGAACACCACATCGCGCTCGGCCTCGCGGATGCGCTGCACGATGACTTGCTTGGCCGTCTGTGCAGCGATGCGTCCGAATTCTTTGGGCGTGACTTCGACGTCGTAGTTATCGCCGATCTTGTATTTGCCGCCCGCGTCGGCGACGCTAATCTCGAGGATCGGATCCGCCGACTTCTTCGACGACGGAGCGCCGAGCAAAAACGCGATAGGAACCGTCGTTGCGATCGACGATGACGACTGGATTGCCAACTGCCTCGGCTTCGCGCACGAAGTTTCGCTTGTAGGCAGAGACGAGCGCGGCCTCGAGCGCTTCGAGCAGGGTGTCGGCCGGCAAATTCCGGTCGCGCTCAAGCTCCTTGAGGGCTTCGATCAGTTCCGGATTGGGCTTTGCGGGGGCGACCGCAGAGGACCCATTGCCGCCAGCGGCTGATTTCTTCAATGTTTTTCGGGGCGCCATTATCGCTTCTTCCATCCATTAAGACTGCAAAAGGAGTGGGCGACCCACTCCTTCTCAGGATATCAGTGATATTTTACCAGATGGAGTTCCAGCCCGCAAGGGGGTTGAGAAGCCTTATTTGGGTGGAAGCTATTTCTTTCGTAAGTCGTCGCGAGGGTCATACACGAGGTTGGCGCGCTTGATCGCCGCGTACGGAATGGGGGTTATTCCCGCGTACTTGTCGTTGAGGGTGACCATGTCGTCGTCTGCTTGATCGATCTCACCTGTGAACTCCGTTCGATTCTTGATGCGCAGCGTCGTAATCACGTTGATCAGTCTGCCTCGAAATCGGCGGTAGTGCTCGGGCCGCAGCAGTGGTCGCGCTAACCCGGCGGACGCAACTTCGAGCGAAAAAAGTGGAACGGGTGGTGGAAACTCTTCGATGCGACGTTCGATGTAGCGCGACACGGCTTCGCAGAGGTTGGAATCTACCCCGCCTTCGCGGTCGATCATTAGGCTCACGTGGAAAGTGCGATGCTCCTTGTGGACGGCGCATTTGAGGACCTCAAGATCGGAGAATTGGGGACAGATTTGGTAAACGCCCAGCAAAGCTCTTCGATCCGCTGTTGCATGGATGCATTGATCATACGAGTTGGCCAAGCGGCACGATGTGAACGCCGGCTCTCGTGAGTGCGGATCGAACTGCTGACGCCGTCTCCGTTGCGTTCGGGCTATCCCCGTGAATGCACAGCGTTTGGGCGTCGATGAGAACGGCTCGACCATCAGCCGCGGTGGCTCGCTTCTTCACCACGATCTCCACTGCTTGGGCAGCCGCCTGACGTGGATCTTCGAGACTGCTCCCGGATGGGTTCGGCTGCGTAGCGAACCATCGGCTTCGTAGGCACGGTCGCAGAAAGCTTCAGCAGCGGTTCGCAACCCCGCAGCCTTTGCGGCCGCGATGGAATGCGAGCCTGCAAGTCCGACCAGAATGAGATCGCGATCGAAGGCCGCCACCGAGCGCGCCACGGCCGCTGCGAGTGTCGGGTTCTTGGCGGCGTCGTTGTAGAGCGCGCCGTGGGGTTTGACGTGCGCGATCTTCACGCCGAGGGTTCGCCCTATCGCAGATACTGCGCCGATTTGATAGGCAATCGCGCTTTCGAGCTCGTCTGGCGCTATCTCCATGGAGCGCCGACCAAATCCCGTCGTGTCCGGATATGAAGGGTGTGCTCCCACGGAAACGCTGTGTGCGGCGGCGGCTTTGATCGTGGCGGCAATGATGTTCGGATCGCCCGCGTGAAAACCGCACGCGACGTTTCCCGAGGTAACATAACGGAAGATCGGTTCGTCGTCGCCGGCACGTCGGGCACCAAACGATTCGCCGACGTCGGCGTTGAGATCAACCCGTAGGATTTGGTTCATCAAGTCTTTCGCTGAGAGCTTGCATTTTTTCGGTGAGTGCGATGGCCGCTTCTGGTTGGGTGACCATTCGAAACCGAACCTGATCTCCAGGGCGAAGTTGTGCCGCGTCAGGGATGTCCGCCGAAATTACGGTGAGCGGCACCGCATAGCCTCCGGTCGTTTGGTGCTCTGCAAGCAAGACGATTGGTAGACCGTCGCTCGAGAGCTGTACGCAGCCTGAGCAAACCCCAACAGAAATCGCATCGTAGCCGGCCGCGCTGGCGAGGGCTTGGCCTTCGAGACGAACGCCTTGGCGGCTGCTGCGTGGCGATACGCGATAGGTTTGTTTTTGGAGAAACGCGAGATCATCAGCCGTGAATCGCTTCGCGTGAAGGCCTGGGAGAACGCGCAAGGTTGCCGGCTGCGCCCAAAATGGGCGAGCCGACGGCGCGATTGCAAAGTCTTGCTCTGGTAATTCGCCCGCCTCGGCGATCGAGAGAAGGTCCCCGCGCGCAAGTGACCGGCCCGCAAGACCGCCGAAGGCTGCGGTGATGTCGGTGCTCTTGCTTCCCAACACCCTTGGCACGTCAAGCCCGCCAAAGAACGCAATGTACGAGCGTAAGCCGCGCTCGGCTGCGCCGAGCCGTACCTCTGTTCCTTCGCGGACGCGAAATGATTGCCACTGCGGCCGCGGACCGCCGCTGGCGACGAGCAGCGCCCGCGCTCCAGTCACCGCGATGCGCATGGGACGCAGCACCCTAAAAGCGAAACCGGTCATAGTTGTCTCGATGACCGCCGCCCCATGCGGATTGCCAACGACGCGATTAGCCGCTCGTGCGCTCAGCCAGTCCGCAGCCCCTGACGGCGAGACGCCCATGTGCGCAACATGACGGCGTCCACCGTCCTGGATAGTCGTTTGCAATCCGGGTTCGAGAACTTCAAGCATGGGTGCTTTATCGCTCATGACGCGATGGTCGCAGTCGTAGCGTCAAGCGAGTCGACCGCATGAAAACGCACGCAATCGCCCGGGGCAAAGAGAGCAGCCGGCTGGCGGCTGGGATCGAAGATGTTCGCTTGCGTTTTCCCTAGGATGCGCCAACCGCCCGGCGACGAGCGGGGATAAATCCCGCACTGCCCTGCCGCAATTGCCACGCTGCCGGCGGGAACCCGCACGCGTGGTGTTGGCAGGCGCGGAAGATCGAGTTTTTTGGGAAGACCAAGCAAATACGGAAAGCCGGCAGTAAAACCCAAGAAGGCGACCTGATAGGTTGGACGACAGAATTCGCTCACGACTTCGTCTAGACTCAAACCGACTTGTCGGGCGATGTCACTGAGGTCCAAAGCATGCTCGGCGCTGAAACAAACACTCACGTCGATGGTCCTCGATTCACTCACCGTTATGTCCTGTGTTTGCTCCATTGCGCCGCGCACGCAGGCCATGATCGTGGCGAGCCGCGCGACGCTTGGGTCGAAACGAACGAGCACCGACGCGAAGGCCGGTACGATGTCCAGCACGCTTGCGCCCAATTGATTCCGCAGCGTGGCGCACAGCGACCAGACGTGGCTGACGGTTGCTTCGTCAATCGAATCGCCAAGGACAGCAAGAACGGCGGCGTCCCCAACCGGCAGTACGTCGCCCGCGAGCTTCATAACCGCTGTCGTCCGAGCCTGGGTGGGTATGTTCCTTTCGGCAATTGAACTAGAGGAAGATGAGCGGTTTGCATTTTTCCCCACGCCCCAACCGCGCAGCCGAAATCAACTGGCAGCCATGGGGTGAGTCCGCGTTCGAGAGCGCGAAGGCGCAGGGCAAGCCCGTGTTGCTGGCCATTTCTGCCGTTTGGTGCCATTGGTGCCACGTCATGGACGAGACGAGCTACTCCGATGGCGCCGTCATCCAGACGATCAACGAGCGGTTCATCCCGGTGCGCGTCGACAACGACCAGCGGCCTGACGTGAATGCTCGCTACAACATGGGTGGTTGGCCAACGACGGCGCTCCTGACGCCGGACGGCGAAGTGCTCTATGGCGGCACGTACATTCCCCCAGACGCGATGCGTCAAGTACTCGCGCAGGTGGATCGCTTTTATACGGACCCGCAGCAATCGTTTAACGGTTGCCCAAAAGGTGAGCGAGATGAAGGCTGCTCGGGCAAGCCGCGCCCACGCGCCTGGGGGCGGAGATCTGGATCCGCAAACGCCGGCGAAGGTTCTCGCCTTACTCTCTTCGGCTTTCGATGAGGAATACGGGGGATTCGGCACCGATCAGAAGTTTCCGCACGTCCCGGCATTGCAGTTCCTGCTCGATTTTTACGCGCGGGAGCGCAACGAGCGCGCCAAGACGATCGTTCAGCGAACCCTTCACGCAATGGCCGGCGGCGGGATGTACGATCACGTCGAGGGGGGCTTCTTCCGTTACTCAACCACGCCAGATTTTTCTGTGCCACACTTCGAAAAGATGCTCGAAGACCTTGGGGGCTTGCTGCTCGTGTGTGCCCGGGCGGGTGCACTCTTTGGAGATGCCTCGCTTGGAGCAGTCGCCGTGGATGTCAAACGTTACATGGACGCGCGTCTTTGGAACGATAAGGCCGGGGGTTATGGTGGTTCGCAGGATGCCGATGAAAAGTATTTCGAGTTAGATGCGCAGGGCCGTGCGACGCTGCCGCCGCCGTATGTTGACAAGACATTGTATGCATCGTGGAATGCGCAGGCTGCGCGATCGCTGATCGTGGGTGCGCCGCTGGCGCAGTTCGCAGGAGCGGACGTCCATGCATGGACACAGCGGGGCGTTGCGATCCTTGAGACGCTTTGGAACCGCTTGCTCGATCGCGGCCTGATGTGCCGGTATTTTGACGGCAGCAGCGCTCACATTCGGGGGCTGCTCGTGGACCAAGTTTGGTCCGCTTGGGCGGCGCTCGCAGCATTTTCCGCAACGGGTGAGGTGCGCTGGCTAGATCGCACCGGCGATTTGATCGAGCACTCCGATGCTCTGTACGACGCAGACGCGCAAGTGTATCTCGATCGTTTGAAGGCTCCCGATGACGCAGGGCGATTGGCCGAGCAGACTGTTTCCGTTGAAGAAAACGCACTGATGGCGCGCGTGCTGCTCGATTTTGCCTCCTTGAGCGGCAAGTCTGCCTATGCAGAACGAGGCCAGGCAATATTGTGGCGCTATAGCAGAGACTATCAGGCCCAGAATATTTTTGCGGCCGGATATGCAAGCGCGGTGCTCGACGCCCTCGAGCCTCCGATTGACGTGAACGTCGTCGGTCCATCGCGCGATCCCGCGGCCGTTGCGCTGCGTGAGGCGGCGTTGAGAATTGCCTCACCCCCGCTGCGGCCAAATCCCATCGACCCGGCTGCGGAACCACAGCGAGCATCTTGTCTTGGTTATGACAGCGAGGGCGTCACCGCATATTTGTGCCGGGGAAAGACGTGCTTCGCACGCGTTACTTCCCCAGATGAATTAACAACCGCCCTGACATCAAATCCTGTCTCATCCACATAGAGGGCGATTGAAAAATCGCCCTTAGATGCTGTAGGGGGCGATTGGGAAATCGCCCCTAGATCCACGGGTCAACCACGCCGCTGTACGAATACCTAGAGATACCATCAGAGATTTTGGCACGAACGGGATTCGCTAGAATGTATCTTACAAAGTCTTCTACCTTCTCGTATTCGCGAACAATGTGGTCGTGAAATCCGGGCTGCCAGTGCCATCGAAATTGCGAGATTTTCCAGGACTGCTCCCGGATTCGCCGTTTGAGCTTTGCAACGATCGCCGAAAGGCTGTGCTTGGCTCCTCGTAATCGGATGAGCAGGTGTAAATGATCCGGCATCAAGCAATAGCAATTGAGCCAGTACCAGCCTCGCTCCCTGTAGGAAAGAATGATGTGCCTTACGGATTCACATACTCTCACGTCAGTGAATGCTTTCCTGCGTTCGGCTACGCAAAGCGTGACGAAGTACGTACGTTCAGCCGAATAATCAAAATCTTTCAAGCGCCGGATAACGCCGCCAGTCATGTTGGTTAAAATCACTTGGAATACAACCGCCGACAAGGTATGAAGGGGCGATTTGCCAATCGCCCCCTACATGGATCTTGGGGCGATTTGCCAATCGCCCGCTACAGGCGTAAGGGATGGGGTTTGTGGTTACGTACGACGCGATCGTCATCGGCGGCGGACATAACGGATTAGTCGACCGCGTGTTATCTCGCTCGCGCCAACTGGAAGGTGCTCGTATTAGAGCGGCGTTACATCGTCGGCGGAGCCTGCGTGAGCGAGGAAACGTTCCCGGGCTTCAAAGTCTCGACCGCTGCGTATGTCAATAGCCTCTTCCGTCCGGAAATCATCCGCGACCTTCGCCTCAAAGATTACGGTTTTGAACTCTTGGAACGCAGCCCCTCATCATTCTCGCCGTTCCACGACGGCCGATACTTGCTGCTGGGGCCAGACCACGACCTCACGCTCCGCGAGATTGCAAAGTTTAGCATCAAAGACGCGGAGAATTATCCGAAATACGAGGCGATGCTCGAGCGGGTCGCGTCCGTCATCGAGCCGACGCTCGTGCAAACTCCCCCGAATATTGCCAAACCGGGAGTTGGCGATCTGCTCAAGATGGCGCCGCTCGGTCGCGCGATGCAGAAACTCGGACCACAAATGAGCGAGGCGATCGAAGTGCTCACCGGTCCTGCGCGGCCAATCCTCGATCGCTGGTTCGAATCGGAAGAGCTCAAAGGGACGCTTGCCACCGACGCGATCATCGGCGCATTTGCTTCGCCCTCAATGCCCGGGACCGCATACGTCTTGTTCCATCACGTTATGGGGGAAACAAACGGCAAGCGTGGAGTGTGGGCTTACGTGAAGGGCGGCATGGGTGGCCTGACTCAGGCCCTCGCCAAAGCGGCTCAAGATCTCGGCGTCGAGATCAGGACGAATGCAGACGTTCGCAAGATCAACGTGCGAAATGGCCAGGTGGCCGGGGTAACCCTTGCCAGCGGAGATGAGTTTGCCGCGGCGCGCGTAGCGAGCGGCGTCGATTGCAACGTGACTTTCAATCACTTGCTCGATGAGCAGGCGGTTCCACCAGAGTTCCTCGCGGCGATCAAGCGCATCGACTACAGCAGCGCGTCGATGAAGATCAATGTCGCGCTCTCAGCGCTCCCGAATTTCACCGCGTGTCCGGGCAGCGAACCGGGACCGCAGCACCACGGTACCGTGCACCTGGTTCCCGATCAGGACTTCATCGAGCGCGGTTACGATGACGCAAAATATGGCCGGCCATCGCGAGACCCGATTGTGGAAATGTGCCTACCGTCCGCCGTCGATCCAAGCGTCGCGCCACCCGGCAAACATCTGGCCTCGATGTTCGTGCAGTACGCACCCTACAAACTCGCAGACGGGACTTGGGAACGGCACAAGGAGGCCTTTGCAGATCGATGCTTTGAAATCGTCGAGCAATACGCGCCCGGCTTTCGTGCGTCGGTCATCGATCGGCAGATCCTGAGTCCGGTGGATCTGGAGCGCACCTTCAATCTGACTGGCGGCAATATTTTCCAGGGCTCGATGGCATTGCACCAACTGTTCATGTTTCGGCCCGTGCCGGGTTATGCGGGATATCGCATGCCGCTTCGAGGGTTGTATCTGTGTGGTGCCGCCGCACACCCGGGCGGCGGTGTGATGGGCGCCTCGGGCTGGAATGCTGCGCGTGAGATGATCGGGGACGGAGAGCCGCTGACAAGTGTGTGGCGTTGAAAAAACTGATCGTCACCGGAGACGACTTCGGCGCCGCCACCTCAGTCAATGAGGCGATCGAACTCGCCCATCGCACCGGTATCCTAAACACGACGTGTCTCATGATGGGCGGGCAGTCAGTCGACGATGCGGTGTTTCGGGCCAAACGTATGCCCGCGCTGAAAGTCGGCCTACACGTCGCGGTGGTCGATGGACGGCCCGTGCTCGATCCACGCTCGATTCCACTCTTGGTCGACGAGCGTGGAGAGTTTTCAAGGAGGCTCGTCCGAAGCGGCTTATCCTTCTTCTTCAACCCGCACGTGCGGAGCCAACTCGCTGCGGAAATCCGCGCGCAGTTCGAGGCATTTCGCGCAACCGGCCTCGCGCTGGATCACGTCAACGGCCATAACCACATGCACATCCATCCGACCGTGCTCGATCTGATTATTGAGATTGGGCGCGATTTTGGCGTTCGTGCTGTGCGGCTTCCCTACGAACCATTTCTGCCCACTTGGCAGGCAACGCACACAGATCTCGTCGGAAGATTCGGCAACGGCGTATTGCTCTTGCCGATGATCGGCTTGATGCGGCACGACTTGCGGCGCGCGCAGCTCGCTTTCAATGACTATCTCTTTGGAATCTGCGACACTGGCCGCATGACGAGCGAGCGAGCGTTGCAGCTGATTTCACGTCTGCCCGACGGCGTGAGCGAGATGCATTTCCATCCCGCCACAGGGCGCTGGCCCGGGATGCAGCCGCAGGCGCGCTGCCAAGAGGAGCTTGCCGCTCTCACGAATCCCGACGTCGCGTTGGCCATCGAGCGGCGAGGTATCGGGATGACAACCTTCGGAGAGCTCAGAGCGGCTTGATGGCCGCCCTCGACCAGTCATTGCTGTCCATTCTCGAGATCTGTCTCTGGCAGCGAGCCTTGCCGGCATCGTGTACCTGGGTTTTTCGACGCTGCGTCTTGTGGCTTTTGCGCGCAAAGACAAGCAGCCGAACGCCGTTTTCGAGCCGGGCGTCACGATTCTCAAACCCTTGTACGGCGCTGAGCCGCAGCTGTTGGAAAACCTCAGCTCGTTTTGCGATCAAGACCACGAGCGATTTCAAGTAATCTTCGGGGTTCGCGATGCAGACGACCCTGCGGTTGCCATTGTCAAACAGATCATCGAGCGATTCCCGGATCGAGATCTCTTCCTTTGCATCGACCCACGCGTCCGAGGCGAAAATCTAAAAGTCGCCAACATGCATCAATATGATGGAGCATGCCAAACATGATGTTATTTTCGTCGCCGACAGCGACACGCGGGTCGATCGAGAATACATTCGGTCAACGGTGGCTTCGTTTGCAGATCCGGCCGTCGGTGCAGTCACCTGCCTCTATCGCGGGGTGCCAGTTGCCGGCACCGTGTCGGCTTTGGGCGCGCTCTTCATCAACGATCAATTCGCTCCCGCCGTGTTGGTTGCGATCGCGCTTTCCCCAATGGACTTCTGTTTGGGCGCCACGATGGCAGTGGCCCGCAACGCGCTCGACAGAATCGGCGGATTCGAATCGATTGCGCCGTATCTCGCGGACGATCGCATGCTCGGCCGGAAAGTGCGGGAAGCGTGGATTCGATGTTGTTTTGAGTTCGTATGTCGTCGAACACGATGTTGTCGAGCGCAACCTCGCGAGTCTGTGGGCTCACGAGCTGCGTTGGGCCCGAACGATGTTCTCCGCTCGCCCGGCCGGATATGCATTCTCTTTCATCATGTATGCTGTGCCGATGTCACTCATCTATTGGGCGGTCTCGCGCGACGCGATTGGCGGCGCGCTGCTAACGGGCGCGGCGCTGGGACTGCGTCTTGCGCTGCATTATGTGGCGCGGCGAGCGTTGCGGATAACGTCAGCGGATAGCCCATGGCTGATTCCGTTGCGCGACTTGCTTGGACTCGCCGTCTGGGTGACGACGTTTTTTGGACGGGGTGTGCGTTGGAGAGATCGGGATTTTGTGATCGATGCGGCCGGCCGAATGGAGAGGCGATGATACAACCGTATTGGGCGAGGCGATTTGCCGTGGGGCGATTTGCCAATCGCCCCCTACATATTCTGCTCGTGTGTATCTTGCTGGCTTTGGCGGCGCCAGCATTGGCGGACGATCCGGTGAGCCTTGTCGATCCTCTCATCGGCACGTCCGGGAATTTCACAGACGGCCCAAGTGACACGTTTCCAGGCGCGGACGCACCCTTTGGCTTAGTGCAATGGAGTCCCGATACCACCATCTCAACCGCCGGGCGGTGGTTACCTTTATAATGATAATCAAATCACCGGCTTCACGCTGACGCACCTGAGCGGAGCGGGCTGCCCCGTCTTCGGTGACATCGGCATCTTGCCCACGATCGGCCCCATCACCGACCCAGCCGATGCCAAGCAGCCCTTTACGCACGTCAGCGAGCAAGCAGCGCCCGGCTACTATGCGATCATGCTTGGCCAACCTGGCATCATGAGTCGGCTGGCGGTGACTACCCGCTCGGGTTTAGGCAGCTTTACCTTTCCCGCGACAGCGCAAGCCAACATCTTGATCAACGCTGGCTCGAACCAGGCCGGCGTCGCCGGCGCCTCAGTGAGGTTTGTCAGCAATGAGGAGATCGTCGGCTCTGCGACGGCTGGATGGTTCTGCGGCATGCCGGGCAGCTATACGGTTTATTTCGCGCTGCGCTTCAATCGCCCGTTCTTGACCAATGGTACTTGGCTCGGCAGTCAAGTGACAGCACAAAGCGGACAATCCAGCGGGACCCGCGCAGGCGCCTGGGTCACCTTCGATACGACCCAGGAGCAAACGATCAAGGTCCAAGCCGCCATTTCATTCGTGAGCATCGATGGCGCGCTTGGGAATTTGCGCAGCGAGGCAAGGACATGGGACGTCGACGCTGTTGCCGCTGCCACCGCGCGTGGGTGGCGCGACGAACTGGATCGGATTGTGGTCGAGGGCGGCACGCCGATGCAACGACGCGTCTTCTACACCGCGCTTTATCATGCGATGCTTCATCCGAACGTCTTCAGCGATAGTGACGGCCAATACATCGGATTCGACGGTCGCGTGCACCGAGTGGACGATGGTCATGTCGAGTACGCTACGTTTTCTGGTTGGGATGTCTATCGCACGCAGATTCCGCTGGTTGCCATGCTCGATCCGCAGCGGACTAGCGATATGATGCGCTCGCTCGTGCATGCCGCGCAGCAAGGCGGGTGGCTGCCCAAGTGGTCCCTCGTCAACGTAGAGAGCAGGGGTGATGGGTGGCGATCCTTCAGATCCCATCATTGCCGGTGCTTACGCGTTTGGCGCGCGAGATTTCGATGCGCGCAGCGCGCTCGCGGCAATGGTCAAAGGCGCAACGCAGGCGAGTGGTGTGCCAGGCCAAGGCTGGTACATCCAACGTCCCGGGCTCGGTGAGTATCAGGAGCGAGGTTACGTGGTGAACGATCACACGACCAATGTCGCCCCGGTTGCCAATGGAGCTTCGCTCACTTTAGAGTACGCACTTGACGATTTCTCCATAGCAGAGTTGGCGAACGCGCTCGGCAACGAGCAAACCTTTCGCGCGATGATGGCACGTGCGCAAAATTGGTCGAACATCTTCGATGGATCCACCGGGCTTATTGCGCCACGCGATCGCGACGGGGCTTTCATGCAGACACCGCTCACCTTAAACGGTCAAAGCGGTTTCCAGGAAGGTAATGCTGCGCAGTACACGTGGATGGTGCCACAAAATATGGGTGCACTCGTGAGCGCCATGGGCGGTCAAGCCGCGGCGAACGCTCGACTGGACGATTTCTTTACGCAACTCGATGCCGGGCAAGACAAGCCCTATGCGTGGTTCGGGAACGAGCCAACCATCGGAAGTCCTTGGGCCTATCTCACCGCAGGCTCACCGTGGAAAGCCCAGCGCGTGATTCGTGACGCGATGACGCAGTTGTGGGGCGATACGCCAGACGGCATCCCCGGCAACGATGACCTAGGGACGATGAGCGCTTGGTACGTCTGGTGCGCTATCGGTCTGTATCCGCAGAATCCCGCCGCGGCGGTGCTGGACATCGGCGCGCCGATTTTTCGTCACATCGCCATCTCGGCACCACGAGAGGCACTGATCACGATCGACGCTCCGCGGGCTTCCACTGACGATGCCTATGTCGAGTCCTTACGCGTGAATCGTAAACCTTGGCCGCGCAGTTGGATTGCCTTTGCGCCTCGCAATCCTTTGCGCATGGACTTTACGCTCGGCAACACTCCGAATACCACATGGGCGGTGTCTTCCAAAGATGCGCCACCATCATATACTTTGGGGCCGGTGCGCATCCCCGCCTCGACGCTTGCGACCTTTTCGGTGGACACTCTACAACTGGAAACTCAGCCGGGGGACCAGAGCGCGTTGGGCTTTTCCATGTACAACCCAGCGGGCGCAGCGAGCACCACTGTTGCGTGGCGCACGATCGTACCCGCGGGTTTGAGCCTTCTCGCCCCAAGTGGGAGCACAACTTTAGGACCTGGCCAAACGAGCAAAGCTGCAGAGCACCTCCGCATCGACGCAGCAACCCCACCTGGGCTTTACGACGTTTCGATCGTGGGAACCGGCAATGGCGGCGCGCTCGTGCATCGCGCGACCACCGTCGTGCGGGTGGCACGTCCGGGGCAGCGGCTTGCGCTTGCGTATGTTACGAATTTTTTTGACGACTCAATTGTTGCCGTCGATTGGCGGACGCTTGCGTTCGGGGTACCCATACCCGTGGCGCAATATCCACGCGATTTGGCGCTGAGCCCGGATGGCATGTACGCATATGTCGCCGATGAAGGAGTCAACGAAGTGAGCGTCGTCGATCTTGTGACGAGCTCGGTCGCATCCACTATCCACGTAGGCGGCACTCCCTGGGGAATCCGGGTCGCGCCGGACGGCCGCACGGTGTGGGTTGCAAACAACGCGGACAACAGCGTGCAGCCAATCGACACCGCGACCCTCGCCGCTGGAACACCCATTCGCGTCGGTTTGGCCCCAGGCGATCTCGCAATCACGCCGGATGGGACCAGGCTCTTTGTTGCCGATCAAAACTCAAGCGATGTGACCCCAGTCGACCTTCGCACGCGAACTGCTCTGGCGCCGATTCCCGTTGGCGCGCGCCCCGCGGACTCGCCGTGACTCCCGATGGCAAGACCCTGTTTGTGAGCAATATGGGGTCGAATTCGGTGACCCCGATCGATGTCACGACGCAACGGGCTGGCGCGCCCATCGCGGTTGGCGTTGCACCTCGTGGTCTGGCAGTCTCTCCCGATGGCCGATGGTTGTATGTCGCTAACTTTGGGACGAACGATGTCACCCCCATCGATGTCGCGACTCGCGTCGCTGGCAAACCCATTCCGGTCGGCCTCAATCCAACAGCTGTGGCCTTCGATCCGACTGGCAGCATCGCAATCGTCGCGGAGTCGGGCGATAATGATTGTGTCGTCATCAACGTGCAGACTCAAATGGTCAGCGCGCCCATTGCCGTGGGTACGCGGCCGACGGCGATCGCGCGCTAGCCGTATTGGCGACCAGGAGCGATTTCCCAATCGCCCCCTACATCTTGGCCGCGGGGACCATTTGGCGCGCGTCGAGGGCGCGCGAGACGACGTCTTGCAGGCTTGCGAGGTGAGCGCTCGTCATCTCGTCAAGGTTCGATCGCCCCAGCGCCGCTTGAGGTTTGCGCGGAGATCGACGAGCTCTGCTCGCGCCATGGACTGCGCATCAAAGGGCGTTCCGGCGTCCGGTGCGAGCCAGATCTGCACGAGTTTTCGCGCGTACCATTGCTGGATAGCCGCGATGAACTTGGCCGATGCTGCGCAGCTTCGGGATGTCGTAGATCGCCAAACAGCGAGGTTTGCGTCCAGTCGAAGAGATCGGTCAAGCTCATCGTCTGCACCAGGCTTTGCCTTCAGCGACAAATCATCGACGCCGTTCGAACATCAGCGGCTGGAACATGGTGGTCGAGTTCTTGTTGCGCGATCCCCGCTGCGATTTCGGCCATGGGGATGTCGTGGCGCGGCGGCGGATTATAGGCCCAGGCTGCGTTCGGCGATGATTCCCATTCGGAATACACCAGCCGGTTGAGCGTCGCCGGCGAAAAACTCCAAGCGCCATCGGAGAAGATGTACTTGTCGAGCAAGTTGAAACGCACGAAGCTCATCGGTCCGCGGCACTTGAACAAGCGGTGGGTTGCGCCTTCGGATCGCCGGGATACGAGCGAGACAGGTACTCTCCACCCATATAGTGTTCGGGCCACGTCGCGGCAACCACATAGACCTGTCGCAAGACGGCGCTAAAGGCGGCACGTTCTTGGTCGTAGGTGTTGCCCGGCTGCGGCCAGTGCTGATCGAGACTCGAGAAGAGATCGTGCGAGAGTTTCAGCTGCGTTTCGCCCCAGCTCAGCGGATCGTTCGTCAGATCCCACTGCGCAACGCGCGGATCGATCGCGTGGCCGCTGCCGTAGTCGACGTCTTCATCGCTCGCGAAGCGAAAGAGCGGGTTCGTCCAAACGCTTGCCCAGCGGTTCAGCGTTGGAACCTCATCTTGCGGCGTAGCGCGCTCCGGGCACGCGCGCGTAGCCCCAATGGATCGCATGGTAGTCGTACGGCCCAAGCACGGTTTGCCAATAGGTGCCCTGGCGGTAGCCTTTTGGCCACAGATTCAGAGGCGAGTATTCCATCACAGACGTCGCGACGCCGTATTTCTCAGTGAACGATTTGCTTTGCAGCTCTTTCGCGGTGTAGGCCATCGAGCCGATAAAATTGTGCTGCAACCCAAAGCCGTGCCCCGACTCGTGGACAATGAACGACTGGATCAGTTGATCGTTGTAGGTGTCGAGCGCCGAACCCGTGAGGGGATGGCCCATGGCAGCAAGCGCGATTCTACCGAACGTGGCTTGCTGACGTTTGCCCTGCGCGTATTCGGCGTCGCGCCCTGCCAGCGCGATTACCCGCACCACCCGCGGTCGGCTGCGTAAGAAACTGCCACGAGATATTTGAGAACGACATGACGTCTGCGTCAATGACAATGTTCGTGCGAATTTCTTGACCGGTGCGCGGATCCCAGATCTGACTTTCGGCCGCGTAGCCGCCCGAATTCGATTGTGTCAGCCAGATGATCGTGTTGTAGCGGACGTCATCAGGATCCCAATTGGGATCGCTCGGCTGATCCTTTACTTGCACCGCATCGCTGATGCCGATTCTTTCGAAGGCGGCATTCCATCGCAGAATGCCCTTGCGGATCGAATCCCGATACTGCATCGGAACGTTGTCGGACATGTAATAGATCATGGGATGCTTCGCGGGCGATATTGGCTTGCTTGGGTCCGACGGCTGCATGTTCCAACGCACGACGTAGCGGTTGAGCCGCGTGTATTTGTTATCTGTGGCGAAGTTGAGAAACGCGGAGTCGAAAAAGCCCACGCGAGAGTCCGCGAGGCGCGGCGTATAGTCGCCATCATTGGGCGGCTGCACGATGTTGTAAGCAATGCGAATCCCGAGGGAACGCGGGTCTGGAACGTTATCGATGGTCTGAGGATCATCGCTGGCCCAGGTCTGATCGGCTGTGATGATGACGTTGTCTTGGAAAGCCTTGGTTGGCCCAAAGAGCGGTGCGATCCGCATCGAGCCTATACATTTGCTCTGGGTCTCCGGGCCGGTCACCATCTTCAGCACCGCGGCGAGATCGTAGACATCGCCCAGAAAAAATGACGCATCGAAGACCAGGTGGCCGCTCACCGCATCGGTCGCAACAATTGGTGCAACGCCGACAACCGAATTTGCGAAGGTGCGCTTGATGGCGCGTTGTGCCGGATCGTTGCCCGGGGCGATGAAGTAGGTGTTTGGCCAGGTCACAACGATTTTGTTGTCGCTCTTGGTGAAGCGAATGATCCGAGCAAACGATGTGATCCCGCCGGGAATGACGTTCCAACCGCCGATCCCATTTACTTGTTCTGCGCTCGCGATGAAATCTTGGTCGAGTTGTGACGGCGCGATTTCTATATAGACTTTGCCGTCTTTACGGATGATATTAAAGAGACCATTTTGAACTTGCGCGCCCGTCACGAACGTGGCGTACGGCGCGGGAGCAGCACTATCGTCCGCGCGAGCGACGCATGGCGCCAGGATGAGCAACGCTACGATCATTCCAAACCAGCGGGTCGACTTCACGAAGGCCTCCTTAACGGGCGACTTGACAGTCGCCCCCTACGGTTTCGTTGGGGCGATTTTCCAATCGCCCCCTACATTTTGGGCGCGGGGACGATTTCGCGAGCATCTAGGGCGCGCGAGACCACGTCTTGCAAGCTCGCCAAATGAGCGCGCGTGAGTTCGTCGAGACCCGAACGACCGACCGCCGAGTTCACGTTCGAGCGCAAGTCAACCAGCTTCGCGCGGGCAAGCGACTGCGCATCGTACGGGGTGCCTGGGCTTGGCGACAGCCACATCTGCGCCAACTTTCGGGCATACCACTGCTGCACGGCGCGGTGCACTTGGTCAATCGTACGCAACCGCGAATTGCGCAAGTCGCCGTAAATAGATGCCTGTGTCCAATCAAACAGGTCGGGGAGCGACATCGTTGTCCCCGGCCTGGCTTTGAGCGGCAGGTCGTTGAGGCGTTCAAGCATCAGCGGATCGTACAGCATGGTCAGAACTTGACTTGCGAAGTCTTGGGCGAGCTCTGCCACGGGAATGTCATGCCGAGGCAGCGGCGCATACGCCCACAAGCCTGGCGACGTTGTTTCCCACTCGCTGTACACGAGGCGATTGAGGGTCGCCGATGAGAAGCTCCACGCTCCGTCGCCGAGCACGTACTTGTCCAGCAGACCGAAGGCGCGTTGTTCTTGCGCACGTGGTACTTGCACAAGCGGCGTGGTGGCGCCGGGGTCGCCCGCGTGGGAGCGCGAGAGATATTCTCCGGCGATGAAGTGCACCGGCTGAATTGCCGCGTTGAGTTTTTCGAAAAAGACATAGCCAAAAGCGTACCGCTCTTGGTCGTAGGGGTTGCCCGGCTGCGGCCAGCGCGAGTCCAGTTTGGTCATGAGGTCGTTGGTGAATTTCATTCGGGTCTCAGACCAAGCCAAGGGATCGCTCGTGAGATCCCAGCGCGCAACGCGAGGGTCGATGGCATGCGCACCTCCGTACGTAGCGTCCTCGTCGCTGGCGAAATGGTAGAGTGGGTTCGTCCACTGCGACGCCCAGTAATTGAGCGTCGACAGTTCGTCCTGAGGGGTCCGTGCGCCGGGAATTCGCGCATATCCGTACTTTATGGCATGATAGTCGTATGGTCCAAGCATGGTCATCCAGTAATCACCCGTGGATTGTCCCTTCGGCCACACGTTGATCCCTACGTATTCCATCACCGATGACGAAAGACCGTACCTGGAAGTGAATTGTTTGCTCTGCACCTGCTTACGTGAATAAGCTTCGCTACCCATGAAATTGTGCATGAGCCCTAAAGAATGACCTGATTCGTGCATGATTGTCCAAAGAAGCCCGTTGTTGAGATATTTTTCGAGCGCAGCGCCTGTGAGGGGTTGGCCTTGCGCCGCCAGCGCCACTCTCCCAAAACCGGCTTCTTGGCGTGCGCCGAGCATGAGCTCCCGCTCGTCTGCCACGAACGGCGATTTTGCGCCGTTGGCTGGGCTAGCGAAATATTGTCCGGTCGAAGATAAAAAATTGGGCCAATCCGCGTCGATCACGATGTTTCCGCGGAACGCCATACCGTTGCGTGGATCGTAGGTTGGCCCGGCCGCGGCGAATTGCCCACTGTTTGACTCGGTCAGCCATAGCACCGTGTTGTAGCGAATGTCATCTGGGTCCCACGTCGCATCCGCCGGCTGATCTTTCACTTCGATCGCGTCGCTGATGCCAATCCGCGCGAATGCGTCGTTCCATCGCAAGATCGCGGTCTTGAGCGTCGCGCGATAGTGCGTTGGGATTTCGTTTGAGAGGTAGTAAACGATCGGCTGCTTTGCGGGCGACAGCGCCTTCGTGGGATCCGACGGCTGGAGGTTCCAACGGATCACATAATGGACGACCCGCGTATAATTCGAGTCCTTGGCAAAGTTGAGGTAGGCAGAGTCGAAGTATCCGATGCGGTCGTCCGCAAGCCGCGGCATGTAGCCAGTGCTGTCGGGCGGCTGCATGATATTGTAGGCGATCCGAAGTTGGAACGAGCGCGGATCGGGAACGTTGTCGACCACCTGCGGATTGTCGCTCTTCCAAGTCTGATCCGCATCGAGAACGATGTTGAGCGGGAACGCCTTGGTGGGGCCAAAGAGCGTTTGGTCGGAATTGAGACTATACGCTTGGTCTGGATGGTCCGGCCCCGTGACTTGGCGCAGCGTTGCCGTCATGTCGATGAGGTCGCCTAAGAAGAATGAGGCATCGAAGACGACGTTGCCTGTAACTGCGTCGGTCGCCACGATGGGCGCGACGGCCACAACAGAATTGGCAAAGGTACGTTTGATGGCCCGCTGGGCGGCGTCGTTGCCCGGCGCAATGAAATAGGTGTTTGGGTAGGTGGCGACGATTTTGTTATCGTTCTTCGAAAAGTGGATAATGCGTGCGCCGAAAGCGGTATTAAGACCGCCAGGCCAAATCCCATAGCCGCCAAGGCCATTGACCTGTTCGGCCGTTTGAATAAAGTCTTGGTCGAGTTGGGAGGGCGCGATCTCCAAGTAGACCTTGCCGTCTTTACGGATTATGTTGAAGAGACCGTTCTGAACCTGAGCCCCATCGACAAATTTCGCGTAAGGCGCCGGCCCTGTGCCGCTGTCCGGGCCACCTGAGTCGTCTGCCTTCACCACCGCCGGCACGAGTGCGATTAGTGCGATTAATGCGATAAATGCAAATAAGCGAAGAGTCTTCAATCGTGCCTCCCTCGGAACGACGGGCGAAAACCACGGCAGCGCGGCCGACTCGTCGGTTGCCCGCTCAGTTGTGGCTACGTGAATCTACACCCACAAATACAAGCACCCAGTGGATTTGTTTCAACGCCTGCGGGGTGGATTGACCGCGGAGACTTTCGGGGCCTTTCTTACGTTGCGGAATTGGGCGGCTTTCCAGTGACCTGTTTAACGAGGGTTCGGGTGTTCTGAAGTCGCCCGTCTTCTTCTTAGGTGCTGCGCGCGACCGCCGAAATTCCAATGACCGCTGCAAGCATTGCGACGCTACTAAGCACAAGCCACCAGTCGCCCGTTCCGAGGATGCCCACAACCCGGTCCGCAGTCACCGCTACTGTGCTCACAATCATCGCGCTGCGCCAGAACCTCAGCCGAGCAAAGGCCGAGAAGCCCGAGAGAATCAACGCAGCGTTCACAATGACTGCCGCCACCACTGCGCCGTCGACGCCTCGTCCCATCCCAGCGGCCAGCGCATCGCCTAGCCCCAGCAGCGCCCACACGATCGCTACGATCCCAACAGAGAAGCGCGCAACGTTCGCGATGGAAACCCTGGTTGCCATTAGAGCGTTTGTTTGCCTGTTGTCATAGGTCGACCCTTTGACAGGAAACTTTTCATCATACGTCAGAATCTGATGCCTTCTCTTTTTATCGCTGACAACGAGTTTTTGTTCTTTCGGAAAGGCGTCGTTCGTGCTCAAAGAGTTGCAAAGCGATCTCGATGTGGTCGAGACGCGAAATGAAGTTCGCGCACGCATGCGAGAATATGCTGACGGCGGAGTGGAAGGGCGCTCGCGAGCCGAGCGCGCCGACGATGCGTGGCGTCTTGTGCAAAACGTTCTCGCGGAGGAGATCATCGAGCTCAATCGTGGTCTCGATACATCTGCGCAGATCTTGGAGCACGATCGGTTGGCGCTGCCTGATGGCAGTCAGACAATTGAAATCGTCTATCGCGATCAAAAGTTCTCGTTCCAACGCTCGAAGGATCGTCTATCGCTCGTGCTCATCGATCAATCCGCTGGACGGCTCCCAGTTGAGACCGTCGGCAGCAAACTCTTCATCGCGGGCGAACCCATCGGTTCTGCCATTGTGGCCGCGATCGGTCGTCTTGTGCACAGGGCCACCGCGGGTATCAAAGCGTCGCGGGAAAACCGCTATATGGCCTTGGAGCTGTCGACCGAGTGGGCAAGCAAAGTCGAGGCGGCGCTCAACTTGGCCGATGAGAACGGTTTCCGCTTCGTGGAGTCCTACAGGACGAGAAAACCCGACCGGCGGGTCTTCCTTTTTAAGCGCAAAGGCCCGAAACAGGCGTAATCGCGCGAATTATTCTCGCGCTCCATTGCACATGGGGCGATTTTCCAATCGCCCCCTACATAGCTTGTGGGGTGACGTTCTTGAGTTTCGGAGCCCCAGCGGGGCCGAAGTATTCCGCCGCAACCTCTGCTGGGCAAAAACGAACGAACAGCATCGCGAGCAGAGCGAGAAGCGCAACGTCGTCAAAGGCGCCAATGATTGGGATGTCGCTCAACACGTCGACTGGCGAGATGACTAAGAGCGCTCCGAGACCAGTCAACATCTTGAGACTTGGCGAGACGCGACGATCGAGGAACAAACGTCCAAGTTTTGCGGCATACTTGCGAATGCCCCAGAAGAATTTGATTCGAAGAAAAAGGGCGATCATAACCCGTTCATTCGACGTGACAATTTACGCATCCCGTGCGAGCGCGAGGTCTTTCAGCAGCGCTCGCGCGCCGCGCACTCCTGGAGCACCGGAAACGCAGCCACCCGGGTGCGTCCCAGAGCCGCAAAGGTATAGTCGAGCGAGCGGCGTTTTCACCGAGAAACGATTTTCAAATATTTGGCCGGGCAGGAGCTCGCCATGAAAAATGTGGCCCTTTGGCAGCCCAAAGCGTTTTTCAAGGTCTGCCGGGGTGAAAAGCTGCATGCCCTCCACGGCATTGGGAACGTTAGGTGCGTACTTACCGATTATCCTTATGATATTCTCCGCCGCCGCCTGACGGCGCTCATCGGACCAAGCCCCATCTTTGCGCGCGTACGGGTAGTATTGCGCAAAGATTGACAAGAGATGCTTACCTGGCGGAGCCAAAGTTGGGTCGCTTGGCGTCTGAAGGAAGATTTCCAACATTGGCTCGGAGGATGGCAAACCGCTTGCGGCTTCTTCGTACGCCCGCTGTAAGTAGTCAATGTCCGGCGCGATGTGTATCGTTGCGTTGAGATGACCACCAGCGGCAAGCCCCGGCCGGCACGTGAAATTCGGCAGCTCCCCTAATGCGAGGTTTAGTTTCAGCGAGGGGCCGTCGCAACGCCAATGCTCGACTCGCTTGATGAACTCAGCGCCGAGCGCGCTTCGTGGGACTAAGCGCAAAAAGGTGGTCAATGGGTCCGCGTTTGAGAGAACCGCTTCGGCTTCAATCTCCATGCCGTCGTCGAGAATCACTCCGGCCGCTCGGCGGTTGCGCACGAGCAGCGAGGCCACCGCGGCACTGGTTCGGATCTGCGCGCCACTCTGCTGGGCCGAGCTTGCTATGGCCGCCGAAATCGATCCCATGCCGCCGCGCACGTAGCCCCAGGCTCCCTGAATTCCCATGGCCCGCCCGGCGTAGTGGTGGGCGAGGACGTAACCGGTCCCCGGGTTGCGCGGTCCTTCGAACGTACCGACGATGCCGTCGTTGGCTATGGCAGCGGCCAGCATCGGCGTTTCGATGTAGTGTTCGGTGAACTCCGCCGCGGAACCGCAAAACATTGCTTGGGCCTGGGGCGAGAGCCGATCAAAGCGTGGATCCGCGTCAAAAAACGAATCGTAGATCTCGCGCGCATAACGACACAGCAGTTCGTCGAGCGAAGCGAGACCGCTCACATCAGATCGTGAGAATGCGCCGACCTCACGTGCTGTCTGCTCGCGGTCGCGTGAGAGCAGGAGCGAGCGGCCGTCGAGCGTGGCCGTGAACGAACTCGGATTCTTTACGTAGGCGTGGTAACCGTGGGATTCAAGCTCCAAGTCGCGCACGATCTCTGGATGCAAGAGGCTCACGACGTATGAGGCGGTAGACACGGTCCAGCCAGGCCAAGGATGCTCGCTCACCGCGGCGCCGCCGATAACTTCGCTGCGCTCGAGTACGAGTGTCGCCAGCCCTGCTTTGGCGAGGTACGCGGCAGCGACCAACCCGTTATGGCCGGCACCGACCACGATCACATCGTATTTCATCCCACTCGGTTGGGCGAGGTGCGTGAGGAGACCTCGACGCCGTCACACTGTTTCTCATGGAAGTCTCACTTGGGTCTCAAACGAATCTCACGCCGATAACGTTACAATGGGGAATCAGGAGCGGAACTCATGAGCGCTGACGTCCAAGTGCCCGCCGAGTATCGTCCAGCGGGTACCGTTGACCTATCGAGTGCCCTCGATGAATATCGCGGGCCGTGGAATTCTCGTCTCGCCGCACATCTGTTGCGGCGCGCCGGCTTTGGTGGTTCTCCCCAGGATATAGCAAATGCGACCGGCGCTGGAATGGATGCTACCGTCAGCCGGCTCATTCATTTTGGACCCGATCAGCTGCCAGCCGCACCTTCGGGTGATATCACCTATCCGATGGGGCCCACGGCGGACAAAATGCAACGCCGTAACGCCTACATCCTCACGGAGATGTGGTGGCTCGATCGTTGCCTGCGTACGCAAGATCCGCTGCGCGAGCGCATGACCTATTTTTGGAGCAACCACTTTACGAGTGCCATTGGCGAAAAGGGCATCACACCACAAATGATGGTCGATCAGTTCGCATTGTTCCGACGCTTTGCGCTCGGCAACTACGCCGATCTGACCCACGCTGTGACCACCGACCCGGCAATGCTCCATTACCTCGACGGCATTGTCAATCGCGCGCAACATCCCAACGAAAACTACGCTCGAGAGCTTATGGAACTCTTCACCATGGGCATTGGCAACTACACGGAGGAGGACGTTCGGCAAGGCGCCAGAGCGTTCACGGGCTTTACCATCTATCGCTTTGGCGGCCAAGCAGTGTTCAATCCGCAGCTGCACGACAATGGGGAAAAAACGTTTCTAGGCCACACCGGAAACTTCGACGGCGACGACATTGTCAACATCATCATGGGTCAGCCGGCAACCGCCAGCTTCATGGCGCGGAAGTTCTTACGCGCCTTCGTGTACGATGACCCCGAGCCCGAACTCATCGACGCAGTGGCGGCGAAGTTCCGGGGAAGCAACTATGACGTTGCGCGGCTCATGGGTCTGCTCTTGCGATCGAACGTCTTCTACTCGCCCCGCGCGTATCGCTCGCTAGTGAAGAGCCCGCTCGAGTTAACGATCGGTGCGATGAAGACGCTCGGAGCTACAGAGGTCGGCGCTCGAACGCTTCAAGCGATGGCGCAAATGGGCCAAGTCCCTTTGCAACCCCCAAACGTCGCCGGCTGGCCGGGTGGCAATCTCTGGCTCAATACGGGAACGTATCTGGCGCGCCTCAACTACCTGAATCAACTCGTGTCGTTCAAGCCTGCTGCCGCCGACCAAGCGATGACCGCGATGATGTCACAACCGCAGAGCCTTCCTCAAGGGATGGACCCAGAAATTTTCTTTAGTCCTGCCGGCCATATCGCGCCACCTGCTGCTTGGGTCGCCGGTGCAAACACAAGCGATCCGATGTCCGTGACGGACAGTGTACTCAATATGGTGGTCCAAGGCGACGCGACCACTGCACAGCAAAGCGACATCCTCAGCTATATCGTTCACGACGGCGTGGGCAACCGCGTGGTGCTCAACGGCGAAAACTTCGAAGAAAAAGTGCGCGGAGCGGTGAGCCTGGCCATGGCCTTACCGCCGTACCAGCTCGCGTAACGGAGAAAAACCAATGACCTCTCGACGCCAATTCATCCAACAAAGCGTCGGCACGTTCGCCGGCTTCCTCGCCATCGATTCGATTTTCGCGAGAGCCGCGCGAGCTGCCGGCGCGGTTACCGCGCCCGGATCGACAGCAGGACGCACGCTTGTGGTCGTCAACCTCCAGGGCGGCAACGATGGACTCAACACTGTAGTACCCTTCGGAGACCCCGAATATTATCGCCTTAGACCCAGCATCAACGTTGCACAAGGTGACATCCTGCGCTTCGATAGCAACTTGGGACTGAACCCGAAACTGGCAGGCATCAAAGCACTGTACGACCAGCAGCGCGTGGCGGTTCTCCAAGGCGTCCATTACCCCAATCCAAATCTCTCGCATTTTCGCTCGACCGAAATTTGGCAAACCGCTGCACCGGACACCATCATTGACACAGGCTGGGCGGGCCGCTATCTCGACGATTCCGGTTTGCCCAAGAGTAATCTCTTCAAGGGTTTGGCTATCGGGCCCATACTGCCGAAAATGATGGTCTCGAACAAGACGGACGTGCCAACCGTTGAGAACTTGCGGACAGGTGGCTTTCGAGGCTCGCGAGACGAGCAGTCGTCAGCGGATCAAATCCTCAATGGCAATTCAAACGCGTATTCGTTCCAAAGTCCATACTTGCAGCTCGTTCAAGAGGTCGAGCACGACGCGAATGCCAGCTCTGCCGAGCTTCCGCACCTCGTGGCAGGCTACAAGCCTGCGATCCAATATCCACAGACGCCATTTGCTGCGGGCCTGAATCTAGCCGCCGCGGTGATCAACTCCGGCGTTGGCACGAAGGTAATCTATTTGAGCCTTGGTTCGTTCGACACGCACGCAGCGCAGCGGGGCACCCAGGATCGCTTGTTGGATCAGTTTGCCACCGGAATGAACGCATTTTACGACGATCTCGCCGCCCACAACTTGGATGGTCAAGTGCTCACGATGACCTTCTCCGAGTTTGGCCGGCGCGTTCAGGAAAATGCCAATCGTGGAACCGACCACGGCACAGCGGCGCCGATGTTCCTCATCGGCGGCGGGGTCAAAGGCGGCATCTACGGCGATCATCCCAGTTTGAGCGATCTGGACTTCGGCAATCTCAAGTGGCACACGGACTTTCGCTCCGTGTATGCGACGGTGCTCGAGCGCTGGCTCGGGGTCTCGTCTGCACCGGTGCTCGGAGGAGCATTCGACACGCTGACATTCGTTTAATAATTGAAGACAGGAGCAGACTGTAAACATGGAACGAAAGAAATTTATCACAACGGCCTTCGGAGCGAGTGCCATCATCGCCGCGGCAGGCGCAACACTAGCGGCAACACCTGCCCCAAACGCCACAGGGAATGGAACGCTTAACAATCCGTGCCTTCCCTCTCACGGTGGATTTGGGGGAGGACCGCGACCTGCCGAAAGCCCGAACCCAACCGCCTTGCTCGAGCATGCAGATCGAAATCTTGGACGGCTTATTGAAATGCTCCAGCGCGATCCCAATGACTACGCCGGTCACAAGACGCAGGCCATTGGGTACCTGCAACAAGCGCTCACGCAGCTTCAAGCCGCTCTGCAGTCAGCCAGCGGCGGCGCGCAAAGCCCCATCCAATCCTCGCCGTAAGGCGGCTTGTAGGGGGCGATTGGAAAATCGCCCCTCGTCTCTTTGTAGGGGGCGATTGGAAAATCGCCCCTCCTTCGTGAATGGCCCTATATGCTCAAGGCAACGGTCCGTCTTTTGCGGCCTACAGATCTGCCCGTCTGGGGCGAACTGAGACGTTCGCTGTGGCCGGATTATCTAGCCGACGACGAAGTCCGCGACCACGCATCGATACATGCAGACCCCCAGCGGCTCGCCGCGTTTGTGAGCGAGGTTGAAGGCAATGTTGTGGGATTCATTGATGCGAGCCTACGACAAATTGCCGATGGGTGCGAGACAAGCCCAGTGGGATACATCGAAGGTTGGTACGTTAAACCTGAGTTTCGACGCAAGGGAATCGGCAGACAGCTCGTTCATGCAGCCGAAGAATGGGCCCGCTCGCGGGGCTGCACGGAAATGGGTTCGGACTCTCTTCTTACCAATGTCGACGGCCAGCGTGCGCATGTGCAGCTTGGCTACCGCGAAGTCGATCGCGTCGTGACGTTTCGCAAAGCGCTGCGTAAAACGCGACGGACGACCTGACAGTCGCCCGCTACGCGTTGGGGCGATTTTCCAATCGCCCCCTACAGTCTTGGAGCATGTGCGTTAGTCTTTGTCTGCGTCGCCTTCGTTTGCGGGGACCTGACGCAAAGGGTTGTTGGGGCAGCGTCGGCATGCGTACGATGCGAGGTGACGAAAGACCGGCCGGCTTACTTCACGCCGCGCCGTCAGGCGAAATCGCGTGTACGCGTCGTCGAATGCAGACTCAATCCGTGCGCCGTCGAAAAGGTCGCGGGTGAAATGTTCGCAGCATGCTTGGCACATTTTGTCGGTCTTGAAGAGCGGGCAACGAATCCCGTTCTCTGCGTGTTCGCCGAAACGGTTCCACGCATCGGCATTGGGCTCAACTGGACCGTTGAGCAGATTTTCCAGTAGGGTCTCGACTGAGTCTTGCATGTTCATACGACTGGGCATGCAGTGAATTTGTGTCTCGATCGGAAAGTGGACCGAATGGATGAGCAGCAGTTCACAGTCGGACAGCTCGCCGGTCCTGGTACCTATCGATGCGAAGCGTGCGGAAAAGAGACGACGGAGTACGCTTTGTCCTTCGAAATCGAGCCGTGTGCATGCGGCAATGTAACATTTCGGCGGGTCGACTAATCAAAGGGCTTTTGCGCTGATTCACGCCGTCTGGACCGTCTGGGTATGACGCAGATCAAACTTCACACCCGGGGTGCGGGACCACCCATCCTCTTGCTCCACGCCTTTCCTTTGAACGCCGGCATGTGGGAGCCGCAACTCCAGGCGCTCTGTGCGATAGCGACGGTCGTCGCACCAGACCTTCCCGGCTTTGGGGATTCCGCGGAGGCGCCAAGCTTTGACAGCCTCGATTCATTGGCAGGTACTTTATATGAGATGCTGCGCGCGCTCGGGATCGAGCGAACTGGCGTGGCAGGCTGCTCGATGGGCGGATACTTGGCGTTCGCGCTCTTACGCGCCGCCCCGAATTTCGCGACGCGGCTGGCCCTGCTCAATACGAAGCCCACTCGGGACTCGGAGCAAGCGCGTGCGAACCGCCTGGCGTTGGCGGAGCGAGTCGAGCGCGAAGGTTGCGCCTTTCTGGTCGAGGAGTGGCATCGGGGTGCATTATCTCCTGTAACCCTTGCAAGCAGACCGGCCGTTCTCGACCGCGTTCGGGCGCTCGTTCGACAGGCGACCCCTCGCGGGGTCGCGGCTGCCCAACGCGCGATGGCCAACCGGCCTGATTCCTCGGCGCTGCTTCCACAGATTGGCATCCCAACGTTGGTCCTCCACGGGCTCGATGACCGCATCATCAGCGACAAGGAGGCGCGCGCGATGGCAGACGCAATCAAAGGCGCGCAGTTCGTTGGAATTCCCGACGCGGCCCACCTACCCAATCTGGAGCAACCTGAAATCGTCTCTGAAACGGTCACGAGATTTTTTTCTACGCCCTGCTGATTGGGACTGGAAGCAATGATGCTGGCAAAAGAGAAGCACTGGGGCATCGGCCGTTCCCGGAACAAAGATTGCAGTGTGCACGTTCTGTAGAGTAGTCAGATGGTTTGTTGTCGCCGCACTGTTCGCGTTGCTGTGCGTGCGATCAGTCGAGCGTGCGCTCGCGGACGAACCGAATGCAAACGCCGTGTCACTTGCCACCGCCGCAAATCCGATGACACTTGTTCTCGACGCCCACGACGCGTCGCGCGGGATTATGATTGCGCGCGTCACGCTCCCGGTCAAGCCCGGACCATTTACCTTTGTGTATCCGAAATGGATTCCGGGTGAACACGGTCCCACTGGCCCGCTGAATGATCTCGCGGATATTCAGGTCACCGCAAACGGCCTCACCCTTCCCTGGTCCCGCGACCTCGTAGACTTCTACGCTTTCCATGTTGACGTGCCGCCAAACACGAGCGCGCTGGGTGTCAATTTCACCGTTTTGCTTAACGCCCCGGGCGATCATATGGCTAGCTCTAACACGGCTGTCGTGAACTGGAACCGAGATCTGGTCTATCAAAATGATACCAATTCTGCAGATGTTTTCGTAAAGGCCAGCATCATCTTGCCGACCGGGTGGGACTTTGGAACGGCGTTGCCGGTTGCCCGGCGAAGTGGCGACCGCATCGACTTCGCCCAGGTCGACCTGACGACACTTGTCGACTCACCGCTGGATTGCAGCCTCTACGCAAGGCACATTAGGCTTTGGGAAAACGGCTCAACCGACGCGTCGCTCGATGTGTTCGCTGACCGGCCGAGCGACCTTGATCTATCCCAGCAGACAATCGCGCCGATCAAACGCATGATCACCGAAACGTTTGCGATGTACGGGGCGCGGCACTGGAACGTCTATCATTCGCTCCTTGCACTCAGCGACACGATCGACGGCCAAGGCATAGAACACCATCAGTCAAGTGATGACCGCGCTTCCCAGGATTTTCTCTCGAATCCAGAACAGCAGCTTGCCGGCGGCGATTTGCTGGCACACGAATTCTCGCACTCGTGGAATGGCAAGTATCGACGTCCGGCAGATCTGACAACGGCGAACTTTCAGATCCCAATGGAGACCGATCTCTTGTGGGTCTACGAGGGCATGAACCAATACCTCGGGGACGTGCTTAGTTTTCGAGCGGGCATTCGAGATCGAAAACTTTTTCCTGATTTCATCGCAAGCGGATATGCAGCCATGGATACGGAGCCGGGCCGCCTGCAAGACCCATTGATTGACACGACCGCTGCCGCTCCCTATTTGTATCTCGCAAAAGGTGATTATTCATCGCTGCGGCGCAATTCGGGCGATTTCTATGTCGAAGGCGAGCTGCTCTGGCTAGATGCCGATACGATCATCCGCGAAACGTCGTCCGGTCAAAAATCGCTTGACGATTTCTTGCACGCATTCGCGGGTCCGCCGGACACTGGACCGAAGGTCATCACCTACACACGTGCGGACATCGAAAACTTGCTCAACAGGGTGTCGCCATACGACTGGCATGGGTTCTTCTCGCGCTACGTTTACGCCATCTCCGAGCACCCGCCGTCCGACGAACTCGAACGGTCTGGCTGGAAACTTGATTACAGCGCCGAACCAAATATTTTCGATGACGCCGGTGACTCGATCAACCACCAAATCAACGAATGGTATTCTCTTGGTTTGCAGCTTGACGAAGATGGGTCGATCTCTGACGTACGGGATGGCGCACCCGCATGGCGCGCGGGGCTAAGCCCGGGCATGAGAATCATTGCACTCGACGGCCAAGAGTTTAGCGAAGATGTGCTGCAAACGGCGTTAAAATCGGCGCAGGACTCGAGTACTTCGCTCGCAGTCCTCGTTGAGCACGATAAATGGTACCGTACCTACCAAGTCGATTATCACGGCGGGCCACGTCATCCGCACCTTGTGCGGATTCCTGGTCGGGCAGACATGCTCGCCAAGATTGTGACCCCCAAGAGTCGTTAGCCCGTTACGCTCCTAGTTTCTTTCCTGATTTGAATTCCCACGGCGAGTTTTCTTCGCTTGCGTAGCGCTGCCAACCGGGGAGCTTCTTCTTCCCGTACTTCGCGAGAATGTAAACCCCAGACGCAGCCTTGCCAGCGCCGAAACCGGGCAGGGCTTTGAACCTCTCGATCAACTCTTGGGGATCCGTCACGCCTGCCCACACGCGCGAACCGTCATTCCGGTAGTCGCGCGCAACGACCGCGCAGAGTGCGCGTACGCGTGTGGCCATCATGCCTGGGTAGCGATGCAAAGCGGGTGGACCGCGGAAGATGCTCTTGAGTTTGGCAGGTGACATAGCCGCGATTTTCTTGGCATCGAGATGGCCAATGCGTTGACGTAAATCGTAGGGACCGCTGAACGCTTTCTCCGTGCGCACCTGCTGGTCAAGGCACAAACCGATGAGCAACGCCGTGCCGCTCTTCGCAAGAAACGCGTTTGCGGCTGAATTTGGCGTGAAAGGATAGTATGATTTCATGCGTGCGCGCAAGACGCATTGGGGCTGAGCCTTTCATTTGCCTTTCAGCGCGGCCATCTACAGTTTTCCGCATGGGTCGCCTGCACTATTGGGTCACGTGCGCCACGGCAGTCAGCTTGGTCTTCGGGTGCACCCCGGGTGCACCAAGTGCACCGAGTGGCAATTCTATTGGCACTGGCATCATCGTTGGGGAGAGCCTTCTCAAGTACGGCCAGACGTCGAGCCAGTTTGGTACGATCGGCGGCTTCAGTCCAGCGATCATCGTAGTAGCGCACGGGACCACCGTCCAATTCCACAACGAAGATTCGTTCAATCATACGGCAAGCATGGTTAACGGGCCGCCATTTCCACCTGGCAACCCGATCCAGAACACCGCCCTCACACAGAGCGGCACGGACGTTTCCCAGACGGGCTGGTCATCTGGCGCTCTGGTCCCAAATTCGTACTCGCAGCCGCTGCAAACATCAAGCATTGGCAGCTACTTCTTCGGCTGCTTCTATCACTATCCGGTGATGAGGGGCGTCATCATTGTTCAGTAAGTCTCGCGCTGTTGCACTCTTCGGCGGCGTGCTGTTCATGATTGCCGCCAAGCCGGCGCTTGGAGTCCCGATCTTTGCCGAACGCTACGGTCTCTCGTGCAGTGCTTGCCACACGGCGGTACCCGATCTCAATGCATTCGGCAACGCATTTCGCCGCAATGGCTTTGTCTTACCAAACGTACCCATGCACAAGTCGTTTCCGCTGGCGTTGCGTTTTCAAGAGACCTATATGAAGGATCTACCGCAGTCGGCCACGCGACGTTTCAACGCACTTGCCATCCTCGTCTCAACATTCAACTTCGGACCGCATCAATCGTTTTCGTATTTCGGCCGCTATTTTTTCGGGAGTCAAGGAGCCCCAGGCAGCCTCTACTACTCGTGGGTGCAGCACGTAGATCCCGCGACCGGACTCTTCGAGCGGGTCGGCTTGTTCAGTCTTCCGCTCATCGCCAATCCAACGCAGCGTCTCGACACCATTACTCCACAGCCGGCGTATACGTACGAGGTTGGTCACAATAGCGCGAACCTGGCCGATCCACGCTGGGGGCTTATGGTTGGACAGCGAACGAACCGCCTCGATCTCGACCTTGCGTTCTCCACCGATGAGTATCACGGTGCAGCATACGGTGCGCCCACGCCACCGGGCGACCTCGCCCAGCGCTATGCTTATCCGGAACTCTTTGCTACCGCGACGACAGAGATTGGTAGCGAATTCCGCTTCGGCGTTCTCTCTCTCGAAGGCACGCGCACCTTCACCTCACGATCCAGCGGCGCCAAGTTCTCCGATTCTTATTATCGCAACGGACTGCAGGCCGAATGGAGTTCCGGGCCCTTCGATTTGATGGCACAGCAAATTTGGGGGCAGGACAGCAACACGGATGGATTCTCCACGCAGCAGGCCTCCAGCGGCGGCTTTGCAACGTTCAAGTATCGCCCAACCCCGCATTCCTATATTGGCGTACGCTACGATGCAGCTGCTAATCCCTTTGCGACGCGCGATTGGGCTTTCTATGGCGCCGTCGCCCTGACTCATCAATCTCGCCTCGTCTTGGAACACATCATGCCCATCAATGCCGTCGGTTCGCAGCAGCAAACCAACGCGCAGCTTCTGTTCGCGCTGCCCGACCCTAACTGGGTCAAATAATTACGGGCGACTTGCCAGTCGCCCGCCACATTTAACCGCACATGGGCGACCTGCCAAGTTGCCCGCTACGTATAAGCCGTAAAATTCCGCACAGAATCCCGCCCTGGGGGACGCTATTGAGGATTTTGGCTTGACAGTGGTTCCGCTGCGTACTATTATACTAGCGTACTAGTTCAATAGCGAATTAGTTAACCGCAGAGGAGCACCATCATGAACACCACAGTGCGCGTCCTCCCCAGCACCGAGCACAAGGCCGAAGATCACTCTTTCGTAGGCCTCCCGACGAGCACGTCGACACTCTTCGCAGGCTGGGGTCCAAGGCTCTAACCAGCAATGCCTGCCATTTTTACGGTCGACCCACACACCGGGGTCCCGATCTACCTCCAGCTCATCGAGCAAGTGAAGCGATCGGTAGCCCTGGGTGTGCTTTCGGCCGGCGAGCGGCTGCCAACTGTCAAGCAGCTGGCGTTCGATCTCACCATAAATCCCAACACCGTTGCTCGCGCCTACCGCGAACTCGAGCGCGACGGCATCATCGAAACCAATGTTGGACGCGGCTCGTTTGTAAGCTCACATGGCGCAAGCGCTCGCGCTGCCACAGCGCTCGCCGACGTTTCAGCTTCCGCGATCGATGCGGCCGTACGTGAGGCGAAGTCGCTCGGTTTAAAGCGAGATCGGCTCCGCGATTTATTCAAAGAAGCTCTCGACCGCTGGTTTTCGCCAAACGGCGAAGCCGAGGAGCGAAACAATTCATGACTACAGATTCATCGAGCCCCGTCATCAGCGTTCGCGGACTGAGTAAACAATACGGCGCGACCCGAGCCGTTAATGATCTTTCCTTTGAGGTTTCCAAGGGTTCCATTTTTGGACTGCTCGGCACCAATGGCGCAGGGAAGACGAGCACCTTCAAGTGCCTCTTGGGCCTGGCACGGCCGGACGCTGGCGAAGTATTTTTCAAGGGCGGACCCTTGACGTCCCAGATGTTCGAATCTATGTCCTACGTTCCCGAGCAGCCCGCGTTGTACGAGGGGTTGACCGGTCAGCAGCATCTTGACTGCGCCCGCCACGCGTTCCGCAGTTATGATGCGCCGACGGCTAAACATCTCGTCGAGCTTTTTGGTTTTGACGTCCGCAAGAAGGCCAGACAACTTTCCAAAGGTCAAAAGAGCGCCTTAGCTTTGACGCTTGCTTTTGCGACTCGTCCTGAAATTCTCGTGCTCGATGAGCCCTCCGCCGGCCTCGATCCGGTCCATCAGCGCCATGTGCTCGATTTGATGATCGATGCTGCTGCCGGTGGCGGCACGATTCTCTTCTCTTCTCATCAGATTGGCCAGGTGGAGCGCGCTGCCGATCATGTCGCCATCATGCACCGTGGCCAAGCCGTGCTTCAGGGGGACGTCGAACAGCTGCGAGCGGACGAGAAAGTCATCGAAGCGACCTTCGATAACGTGGTTCCACAGATCGGCGGATTGGACTCCGATTCTCACGTGCGGCGAGTAATGCGCCAAGGCCGGCTGCTGAGAATCTATGTCACGGGTGGTGAAAACGGAGTGGCGAGCATGGTGAGTGCCGCGAGCCCAACCAGTCTGCGCGTCATGAATCAAAACTTGGAAGATATCTTCTTAGCAGCGGTCGGCGACGAAGCGCCGGCCACGCCGAGTATGGAGAGGGGCTAGCCGTGTATTATAGAGAGTTCTTGCGCGTGCGCCGGCTGTTTATTGGCTTTGCGATCACGATGACGTCGATCATGCTGCTCATTCTCTTGCTGAGCGGTCACAGCCACGCTGTCGTCAGTTCGATGGCTCCCTTGCACCACCCGGGCATGGTTGCACAAGCGGGGGCTAGCGATAGGACAAATATTCGCGCCCCAGGCATCGAGGTTTCAGACGCGAGCCACGGATTCCCATTCGCAGTCTTGTTTGCAATTGGGGCCCTCGCGTCAGCGATCTTCGCGACGATCTTGGGGTGCTTCTTGGCGACTGAGAACAACGGACACCTCGAGATCGCTTGGACCAGACCCGCCTCTCGAACTCAATATGCGCTTGCGGCCGTCCTTGTCGACGCCGTTGGCATCCTTGCCGCATTCGCGTTCGTGCTGCTGGTTGAGGCCGTGTTGTTTTCTTTGAAGGGTTGGTGGCACTTCGTCTATATGGATCAGTCGTCTTACCAAACGCTTGGCCGCTTTCTCCTGTATCCGCTAGCGTGGTATGGTTTGGTGGCCGGCATTACGGCCTCAATGCGGGGCGGCGGTCTTGCGGCCGGGTTGGCGTGGCCCGCGGCCTCGATTCTCATCGTGCTCTCAAGCTTGAATCTCCCGCCCGCCATCCGTACTATCCTCGGGCTGCTTGACTATCTCAATCCCATGATGTATGGCAGCTATGCAGCCGGCAATGAGGCGGCGCGACACGTCATGATGATGTCGCCTGCCGTGGCGACGCTTGGGTTAGTGGGCATTACCGTTCTTGGTCTTGGTGCGGCGCTCGTACAGTGGCGCAGATTGGAGGCATAACTCATGCAGCTCTTTGGAACAACCTTCAACATGGATCTTGGTAGCTTTCGACTGCGCATCGCATTCGGGCTTGACGACCGCAGCGCCGATGTTGGTCCGACCCGCGTCGAGGACTTGCCCCGGTTGGAGCTTACGACGTAGGTTTTTGTCGCGAATAAATTCGCGACACTGCACTACGATGAATTTATTCGCGTGCGGTGATGGAATCGATGCCAGCCAACACCTCAGAGGCAAGGCGCACTTCGCCGGCGCGAACGTTTGTCTCCACTTGGCTCGCATTCATCGCTCCGGCGATAACGCTTCCGACAAACGGGCGACTTGCCAGCCAGCCGATCGAAAGCTCCGTCATGCTGTGGCCGTGTGCTTGCGCGAGCGCAGCAAGCTTCTCAACGATGGCCCAATTGCGTTCGTTGAGCTCTCTCGCTTGAGCCTGAGGGTTATTTGTGATTCGCGCACCCTCGGGCAAGGGCTGACCCCTTCGATATTTTCCAGTGAGCAGACCGCTCGCCAGCGGAAAATATGGCAGGATGCTCAGACCAAATGCCTGGCACGCTGGCACCAGCTCGGCCTCGATGGACCGGTCGACGAGATTGTATTGGTTTTGCGCGCTGATAAAAGGGGTGAGATTGCGCAGCTCAGCGACATAGTGAGCCTGCGCGGTTTGCCAGGCTGAAAAGTTCGAGTGGCCCACGTAGCGCACTTTACCATGGTGCACGAGATCGTTCAGAGCGTCCATCGTTTCTTCGATGGGCGTTTTTGGATCCGGAACATGGACTTGATAGAGATCAATGTAATCGGTGCCGAGTCGTTTGAGGCTGGCGTCGACCGCTTGCATGATATAACCACGCGAGGCGCCGCTGCGCATAGGACCTTCGCCCATTTTGCCGGCAAACTTCGTCGCAATGATGACCCGATCTCGCTTGCCCGCCAGTGCTTTACCTAAGTATTCCTCAGAAACTCCACGAGGTCCGTACGTGTCTGCCGTGTCAAAGAGGTTGATGCCAAGCTCGATCGCTTGGTGCACGACCGCGGTTGCGGCTTCTTGATCGGCGCGCGGGCCGAAGTTGTTGCATCCGACGCCCACAATGGAAACCAAAAGACCCGATTTTCCGAGATTGCGATACTCCATGGGGCCGCTTTAGCCACACGGCAGCGGGATTCCGGCGCGGATCAGCCGTCGACGCGGCTGCGTCCTACGTGCAGCGCAGCGAGGGGACCGGCGAGGTTGATTCGCTCGTCGCAGAGGGCGCAAAACTCGCTCCCGGGGCCAAGAACCATTTGTCGCTGCCACAACGATGCGGCTCCGGGAAGCGCTTGCTGCAAGATTTGGTAGAGTTGCTCGTAGCTTAAGGCTTCCGGCTTTGCGAACCAAAACGCATGCTGGGCAGCGATGTTGACCAACCCCGAGCGGTACGCGTACAATCCGCCGGCTCCCCAGGTGGAGTAGGCAGCCAGTCGGTCGTGCGGGGTCTGCGCTGCGGCGCGAACGGCAGCGTGATTGAGCCGATCAAGGGCTGCAGAATCTTCGAGGACATACCAGTCCTCATAGGCGTGGGGCCGCGGGATCCACGGGAGGTGCCGCACGCGAAAACTCTGCGACCTCACGAAGCCTTCAATGTCTGCCCGCTCCAAGGCGCGATGAAATTCGACGAGTTGGTGTTCGTACTCGGCAGTGTCCGTCGTCGGACCATTGGTGTGCCAGAAGAGATAGGCGAGCATGGCGCGGCGTTGCAGGCCTGGGAGCGCGGGACCTCCATAAAGGGCGACTTGACAGTCGCCCGCTACAATAGAAAAAAGTGAGGGCCGTGGCGGGAACGGCCCTCGGGGGACGAGCCCATGGTAGGCGGGCGACTTTGCAATCGCCGCCTACAGGGCTATTGGGGAATTAGCGAACCACGTGCCAGTCGAGGATGAGACCTTGTGAACCATTGGCATACGTGATGACGCCGTTGCCGTACTGGTCCACCGTGAAGGTCGCGACGGGGTTGTGCGAGGGATCGGTAATCTGACCGTTGATGGCGACGGTCGGAGGCGTGCCGCTCGAGGTCACGACGATCGAGTCGCCGTTCCAGAGCGTACCTGTAATGTTGACGGAAACGATGTCGCAGTTCGAGTCGAATTCAACCGAGCCTGAGACGTTGGTCGTGCCCAGCGTTGTGCCGCCCGAGACCGTGAAGGGCGGAGCAGACGACAGCGTCAGCGAGCCCAGCGGTCCTCGGATGAACGTGCCAGCGTGGGAGCCAGCGAACGTCACATCCCCAGAGCCGTCAAGGGTGATTGTGCCGTTGGACAGCACGCCCATGTGGCCGTACGAGTGAGATAGGTTGGCGTTGTTGACCACCCGTCCAGAGTTTGCAGCGAGCGTGTAGACGTTTGAGCTCTGCGGAGCAACGGTGAACTGCCGGCCAAACTCGATCGTCGCGCTGGTCGAAGTGCCGATGTATACATCGCTGGTCACGACGGCTGAGAAGTTGCCCGGTGCGCCGGTGATTGCGAAGTTCGTTGCGCGCGTGCTGAGCAGCGTGCCGGAGAGATTGTAATCCTTTGCGGTACGCACGATCGACTCGCTCGATGAACTGTTCATGGTTACAAGAGACACCACGTCGCGAGCGAGCTCCGTGCATCCATTGTCATAGAAGTATTTGGTTTCGTACTGCGTCTGGGTCGGGCTGATGATCGTCACCGTGTGCTCGACACCATTATGGCACGAGCCCGAGCTTTGGGCTGTCGAGGCGGAAGTGAGTGCAACACCCATGTTGCCGTTGAACAACCCGGCATCAAGTGTTCCGGCCTCGATCGGATCGAAAGCGGCTTCCGTGCCGCCTTGGGCGACGTCTTGCTTGGACACGCTTTGGTCAGTCGAGCCAGAATTCGAAGCTCCACCGAGTCCACCAGCGCCGCTGCAACCGGCGATGGCAACCGATGCGAGAATCGCGAGAAGAATGCGCGTTCGCATAGTTTTACTAACCCTTTCTCATGGACTTTTCATTCGCCGATTGTCTCAGCGGCATGCCGTCTTGGCATGGCAGGTCCTCATGGGTTAGGATACGATTTCACGGCCTGGGCTGCATGAGGTGAAACTGAGGACACTATGAGATTTTGCGCAGATTTTGCTGGGTCCGAATTCGTTCGCGCCGCTAGCCGAGCAATTTCTCCATGGCCGTCACGTCGATAAAGCGGCCGTCGAGCGTTCCTTGCTCTTTGAACGTGCCGACCTCTCGAAACCCTCGTTTCCGATAGAGCGATTGCCCGGCCTCATTAAAAGGGAACGTGAAGAGGACGATTTTGTGAAAATTGTGGTGTCGAGCGCGCTGTTCGATGCTGTCGAGCAGACGTTCGCCGATGCCTGTGCCCCGCGCCGATCGCGCCACATACACTGAAAGGTCCGCGACGCCGTCATACGCGCAGCGATGCGAGTATGGGTTGAGGGACGCCCAACCGACCACCCGACCCTCGCGCTGTGCGACGATCACCTCATAGCGCTCCGAGCGGTGCCCGAGGAGTTCGTCGGACCTGTGATTCGCTCTTTTGATCGGCCTCGAGTGTTGCGATCCGATCCTCGATCCCCTGGTTGTATATCCGCGTAATGGCTGCAATGTCGGCATCCTGTGCATTTCGGATGAGGAGTTCGGGCATTACGCGAGCACTTTGGCAAGCTCCGTGAACGAGCGGTCGTATCGATAGACGATGCCGAGATGCGTGTCGTCAAACTCTTCATAGATGTATTTGATGCCAAGTTCGTCGAGCCGCGAGCAAAAAATCCGCGCACCAATGTGCAAGTTCCATTCGTCTCGTAGCCCCGCGTCGAGGTAGATCTTCTTCATCGAGCGCAAGGCGTCGGCGTGCTCGCGAGCCATATGGACGGGATCGTTGGCTTCCCAGCGAGGCCACACGTCACCCCGAATCTCGCCGCCGGGAATCTTTACTGGCAGGTCAATGCCCAGTGGCGCGTTTGGGTTCGGAGAGTAACACGCGGCCATGGCCAGGATGTTCAGCACGTCCATTGCTTCCTTGGTTTTCTTCGGAAGCGCGTCAAAGGATTGCATGAAGGCTTCCACGCCGCCAGCTTTTTGAATGCCCTGCGCAAACTTTGGAAAATCGGGCAGGTAGCAGTAGGCAAAATATGCATCGCCCGCGTGCGAGCCGAGTGCCCCGAAGATCTTCGGGTGTCGCATCGCAAGTCGCAACGCGCCATACCCTCCGCTTGATTTTCCAGTGACGCCCCGGTGGTCGCGCCCAGGCTTCGTGCGCAGCTTTTCGTCTACAAACGGCACGAGTTCTTGGGTGATGTAGGTTTCGTACTGGCCCGTTGCACTCGAATCGGCATACTGGCTGCCGCCAAGGCGCGTGAAGCAGTCTGGCAACACGCAGATGCAGGGCGGCATAGCACTCGCGTTGATGAGTCGGTCCAAACGCCGGTCGATGCTTTCCGCCCATGGGTCGTAGTTAAACATCATCCTCCCGTTGCCCGTGAATCCCGACAGCCAATAGATGACCGGATAGCGATCCTTCGATTGGCTATAGGCTGGGGGTAGGTAGCAATAGAGGTCGCGATCGGCCGGATCGCCGAGCGCATTGCCTCTGAGCACGTTGGATTGGTGGGGCAGGACGAGAACTTCGCCGCGTTCCTGTACTTTCATGATGACGATTTATACGAGCGAACCCCAAGGTCCGCTGGCTCGCTGCTCAATCAAGCGAAGTGACGAAGCGCGATGCTACGGGTGGTACGAAACGCGATAGATGTAGCCCAGCTGGTCGTCGCTGATGTACAACGAGCCGTCAGGAGCCTCGGCAATGCCAACCGGCCGTCCGATATACTGCTCGTTTCGTAACCAGCCCGTCACGAAGTCCGAATACCCGGTTGGTCTTCCGCCGGAAAACTTGACCAGCACAACTTCAGCGCCGGTTGGAACGCTTCGATTCCACGAGCCGTGGAAAGCGACAAAGGCGTCACCGTTATACGAAGCCGGAAATTGAGTACCGTGGTAAAACGCGATGCCCAAGGGAGCAGAGTGCGCCCGGAAGTTTAATGCGGTTGGAGTATAGCCAGAGCAGCTGGCATTGGCGTATTCCGGGTTGGGGAGCCTGTTGGCCGCGACCGGATTTGGGTAGCACTGCGGCCATCCAAAGTGTTCCCCCGAGCTGACAAGGTCGAATTCGTCCGGCGGAAGGTTATCGGTGACCGCCTGCGTTGGCCCGATGTTGTCGCGCTGGTTGACGACGGCCCACAGTCGACCACTCGCGTCAAACGCAAGGCCGGACGCATTGCGCAGACCGCTCGCATACACGGCGCCAGTCGAGTCTCCGGGAGCGTAACGAAGAATTGTGGCATATCGCGCATCGCTCTCATCGCAAATGTTGCAATCCGATCCCGAGGAAACATAGATCGTGCCATCCTGCGCAATGACGAGCGCCCGCCGGTTGTGGTCACCGCCCTGCGGCATGTTCGAGAACAGCGTTGTCGGCGTGTTGGAAGGATACGCATACTGCACGACGCCGGACCAGGTCGCGACATAAAGCTTACCATGATAAAAGGCAAGACCATGCGGAAGGGAAAGGCCGCTTGCAAAAACTTGCGGGCTGCCGTTAGGCACTGCTCCGTGCGGAATGACGACAATCTCTCCCTGAGTGGTTTCCGAAATCAAGAGATCGCCATTGGGCGCAACTGCCATGAAGCGAGCGCCGGGCACATGTTTGGAAACATACGCAATGGTAAAGCCAGGAGGCACGCTTAAGAAGTTGGGGCTACTGCCTGACGTTAGGGCAACGACATTCGGGCTGCTTGCACAGCTCATCGCGGCGACAGCGGTCAGCAGGCATGCGACGAGTCCATCGGGCGTTCTCTGCTGTGCTGCGCTCACAGGCTGGTTCTTATGCGAGGCGAAGTTTGCAGCCTTTCGGAACGAAAAGGGGCGATTTACCAATCGCCCCCTACAAATTGAGAAGGAACGCGCGAAGCGTTCGCGCGGCTATGATTTTGGGGTGAGGAGCGTTTTTAAGAATTCTTCGCCCGCGGTATTCGCACCGATCGTGCGTTGACCAACGTTGCTGTGGCCTGCCGTGCCAGGTTTTGGTTTGTAGCGGCGCAGCAGCGACGAGCCTGCCTTATAGGAAGCTTCGATGAGGTCTTCTTGTGCTTGCGAGTTTCGAGCCGCAAGATATCCCATGGCAACGCCCACGATGATGCCCAGCGTCTGGATCACAACATACACGCCGTCGTGCACATTGGGGTTGCGAGAGTTTGCGTAGACAAACAGACCGCACACTCCGCCTAAGACTGTGCCCACAAACAGGCCAAACGCGATCGTCACGCCGGTCCGAAACAGCTTCAGCCGCGCGTTAAAATCACTTTCCTGATTTTCGCCTGTTCCAAGTTGCCCGTGCACCCGGGTGGTAAGCATGAGAACTCCCCCACGTCAAGAGTAGGAAATCTACTAAGGTAATCGGCGTCCGGCGCTTTGGCACCCCTGGTCAGCCTTGCGATGTGACAATCCTCACCTCAATCTGTCTCGGGCGCGGTCGGGGGCAAGGACGAGCAAGGTGGGCGCGATAAGCATCGCCATATGATACATTTCGAGCGCATGACCGACACGGTCTTAGACTTGTTGCGGCTGGATAGTCATTCAAGAGAGGAAAAATCTGTCGCCGAATACCTCGTCCACTGCCTCCAGGAGCTTGGCTGTGACGTCCGGGTAGACGACGCCGGGCCGGCGGTGCGAGCAAACACTGGTAATGTTGTCGCGCATCTCGCTCCAACCTCGTCAAGCGCCCCGCCCTTACTCCTCTCAGCCCACATGGATGTGGTGCCTCCGGGAACGGGGGTGAAGCCCGTCCGCGAAGCCGATCGGATTCGCTCTGACGGAACCACGATTTTGGGCGGTGATGACAAAAGCGGGCTTGCAATCATCCTGGAAGTGTTGCGCTCAGTGCGCGACCGAAACATCGCGCACGGGTCCATCGAGATTGCCTTTACGATCTGTGAAGAGATTGGTCTGCTTGGGGCAAAGAATCTGGACTACTCGAGGCTGCGCTCCAAGGAAGCGATTGTTCTCGATTCGTCCTTTGCAACGGAGCTGGTCACTCGGGCGCCGTCGGCCGACCGATATGTGTTCAGCGTGCATGGGCTCGAAGCGCATGCGGGCGTGTGCCCGGAAAACGGCATCTCGGCAGTGCGGGTCGCTGCCGAAGCGATAGCCGCCATGCCGCTGGGCCGAATCGATGCGAAGACGACCGCAAATGTCGTTATCGCCGGTGGACCGACCGCCACGAACGTCGTGCCGAACTTATGCGTTGTACGCGGCGAGGCTCGCGCATTGGATGACGCGCGGCTTGACGAGGTAATGCGGGAGATCCGTGGTGCTTTTGACGAGGCAGCGCAGCGCGCCAAGATTACGCTCAATGGCGAAGTGCACCGCGCCTGGATCGAAGAACAATGCTCGCGCGAATATCACAGCTTCGAAATCCAAAACGACGCGCCGATCGTGAAGCTCGTGCAACAAGCTGCTCGGACGCATGGGACCTCTGTCGAAACGGTGACTATCGGCGGTGGCTCAGACGCAAACGTCTTCAACCGCCACGGGATTGTTAGCGTGAATCTTGGTACGGGGATGCGCGACATTCATACGGTGAAGGAATGGATCGACCTGGGCGACTTCTATCGGTCCGCCGAAATCGTTCTCGAGTGCGTCAAGGTGCGCGCCGCAGCATAGGCCAAGGCTAGATTCATGCGGCCCACTTGGAGTCATCCTTCCGCTCGCGGCGCAGATACACCGGTCGTGTATGCGCTTTTGGCGGCGATGGGTATTGTCTTCATCATCGATTGGATCGCGCAGGGCGCGATTAGTCTATGGTTGATGTGGCCGATTTCGAGCCTTTGGCTCAAATCGCTCGAGTTATGGCGCCCGTTTACTTTTCCGTTCGCCCACGTTACGAATTTCTTGTATCTTCTTACCGATGCGCTCGTGCTGTATTTCTTTGGAGGATCGCTCGAACGCGCCTGGGGTTCGGGCAGATTCTTATTCTTCTTCTTTGCCGTTGGCATCGTCACCGGACTTGTCGAGCTGGCCATCTCCCCTTGGAATGGGGCCTCGATCTTCTTCAGGGGCATGGTCGGCGGCTTCGTCGGCATGGTGGTGGCGTTCGCCGCGCTCAATCCCTATCAAACGGTCTTGCTGTTTATCTTCCCCTTGCAAGCTCGATGGCTTGCCGTGCTGTCGATTGCCTACGAGCTCTTCGCTCGGGGCAGCAGCATCTATGGCGGCCCCTGGGAAGCGATTCTTGCCGTTGGCGCAACCGTCGCCTTTGCGTACTTTTTTGCAGTGACCAGGTTTTCACTGCGCCTACCATCCGGAGGCCCGACGTTGCGCGAGCGTCTCGAACGTTGGCAGCAACGCCGCCGCATGCGCCAATGGCAGCGTCGCGTGTCACGCGCCGAGCGACCAGAAGATTTGTTTAAGGATAAGAAATGATGGCCTAGCGGCCGGTCCGGACGATTTCTTCCAGCTTGGCTCTATCTAATTTCACGACGCGGCCGCGGCGCAACTCGAGCGCACCCATGTCTTCCAAATGCGAAAGCGCCCGGCTGCCCATGTCGCGGACGGTACCGACGCGTGCGGCGAGATCCGACTGCGTGATGCGCTCCACACCAGCCTCGCCACCTGCCATGCCTTCCTTGGAGGAGGCATAGTCGAGCAGCACGCGGGCGATTCGAGTGAGCACGCGTCCGAAGGCGAGATTGCCGGCTGCTCCGCTTAGACGGCGCTGCCGCTGCGCAAAAAAGCGTGCCGCGCCCAGAGCAATCTCGGGACTACGCTGCACCAAGCCACGCACGAATTGAGCGGGCAACTCGACGATCTCCACTTCACCGCGCGCGATCACCGTTGCTTCCGCGGTCCCTTCATCGAACACCGACGCTTCATTGAACATGCTGTAGGGCGAAACGTCGTAGAGGACGATCTCGCGGCCTTCGTCGGCGGCGCGGGTCACTTCCACGACGCCGCGGCGGACAATGGCAAGGGTCGGCCAGTTCGTGCCCTCCGCAACGATCACCATGCGATCGTGATAATTGCGTTCTTTCGCCGAGCGATCGACTTCGCGCAAGAGGTCGACTGGTGCATGACGGAACATGCGGACTTGGCGCAGGAACGCGATGCGAGGCGTGTCGCCCTGCATCGCCGGATCTGGGAGTCTCGTGACGCGAATGATCCAGCGACTATCGCCTGCGTTGCGAATATCCCAGAGGACAAGCCCCTCACGTTCTGCCTCCAGATGCGTGCGGAGCGCTTTCGGTTCGAAGTCGTTGGTGAATTCGGCGGCTTGACCAGGGCCGAGGCGGTCAAAGGAGGCCAGCACACGATCGTGTCGCTGCCAAGAGGGCAGTTCGCGCAGGTCGACGCGCTCGACTGGCTGAGTTGAGGCTTCGGACATCGCGAGGTTTTGGTTCGAGGGTTACCAGTCAAACGCCTGGATTGCGGCCCAGGCGTCGGGCCGAGTGCCGGCCCAGTCGAAGAAAGTTTCACCGATCGCACCGACGGACTTTGCACCGCCCAGCGACCACAGGATCTCTCGTCCGGATGGCGCTCCCGTGCCTTCCAGATCGACGCTTTGGCCTGCGACATCAACAGGGATGTCTCGTCCGGCTAGTTCGCGCGTGCGCGCCACGGCGCCGGCCGCAGCTCCCGCTACTTCGCTGCGCGCGTACTCGTGGTGAACCGCCTCATCGAAATAGTGCCAATACTCCATGGGTTGCAGCACGTCGGCATATTTGGCGATGCGCGCGTAGGGATAGTCGTCGTTGGTAAGACCCATACGCGGAGAAGCGACGGTGGCCACGATGAGGTAGTGCGGGCCTGTGGCCAAGCGGACGTCGCGGATATATTGCACCATGCTTTCGCGTGCGCCGGAACCGTCGCCCATATAATTGTCGCCAGTCTCAAGGTCGAGTGCTAGGCCTGCGAAGCCGTTGCCGCTTGGGGTTGTATAAGCTGCGGCAGCAATTGTCTCCGCGAGGTCCTGCGTGGAGGCTCGGCGCGGCACGGTCCAGGCAAGAAGTCTGATATTTGCAACCGTTGCCGAGTCAATGAGCCGATCGAGCCACGCGTGCGCTTCTTCCGTCTGAGCCATCGTGCACGCTCCGCGGGCCATGCGTAGTTCGATCACGTGAATGCCTGCGCGTTGCGCCTCAGCGACCACATCGGCCGGATCGTAGTGGTGAAAGTTTCGTGGATCTCCTACTAAAGAGGAGAAGTAAAGAAACATCCCCTTGCCGCCAACATCGCTCGCCGCTGCTCCAGCTAATGCCGGGGGGGTGTTGATAGCGAGCGTGCTCGCTTGAATGGACTCGTTCGACGTCTCCGCTACCACGGTGTATCGGTAGTGCGAGTCTGGAGCAACTTCTGCGTCGTGAAGCGTGTGCTCGGACGCAGGCAGAGTCGCGATGAGAACGGGTCGTTCGCCCTCATCGGTCGAGCGAAAAACTTGGTACTCGCCGACATTTGCTGCTGCAGCCAACGGGGTCCAACCCACGTTGACGAGGTGTGGCCCGACCGGAGCCGCGGTCGCGTCGAACGCTTCTGCGCTGGCGTCAGGAGCCGCTAGGGTGTTCGTGAGCGTTTGATCGGGCGAGGAGATTGTGACGATCACGGGCCGCGCCCAGCCGATCGTCACTGTCGCTGCATCGCTTGTCACCGAGGAGTGCTCGAGTTCGATCAATTGCCCGGTCGAGGTTGAAAAGGTTGCATCACTCATCGATGCCGGCGCATGCACGACAGCGACCCACGTGCCATCCGGGCTAATGGTCCACGGAGAGGAGGGCTGCTTCGCTGCCACTTCGGGCATCTTGGATTGCGGCGGCGCAGCGAGCTTCGCTGACAGCGGTTTTTGTGGCGGCGAGCTGACGCCAAACACAGCTTGCAAAACGGACGCTACGAATCGACTCGTCACGATTGGTTTCATCGAACGTGGTCGCGACACGACATTTGGTGTTCGTGGCGAATAAATTCGCGACACGACATTTGGTTTTGGTCGTGACGAAGAAATTCGCGACACGACATTTGGCGGTCGCGAATAAATTTGCGATACGACGTTTGGTTTTGGTCGTGACGAAGAAATTCGCGACACGACATTTGGTTTTGGTCGTGGCGAATAAATTCGCGACACGACATTTGTTGGTCGGGCCAAAAAGTTCGAGCTCAATGCCACGAACAAGGGCAGGAGGAAGGCGACCGCAATTGTTCCCAAGATCGCTCGCGATAATGGGGATGATGGCGCCGCCTTGGGAATCTCGACATATTCTTGTCGACGGCGCTCCAGCGTTGATGATGAGAGACCGTTCGATCGAAGCCTGCCTCGAGCGGCAGCCAGTCGCGAAGTTTCTAGCCGCCGGCGGCGTTCAACAGCTTCAAAAAGCTTAGCGTGTTTCTGTTGGCGCTTTTTGAGCGCGTTCAACCGAAGCGTCTTCTTGCGCTGGCTGCCGGATTGCGCTCGCTTGGTCATATTTGCTATGGCCGCTTTTTGAAACGAGAGAAAAAACTCGGCCGCACACGAAGCGCTGCCTGTTACTCTCAACATCGGCGATAGCGCGGGGCGGGTGCAGTCCAAACCGGGGGCTCTACGTTAGAGGGCCACAGTTAAAGGTAGGGTGGGTGTTTCCTATTGACGGCGCCGGCACAGTGAGCACGCTCATAACGCGCAGGTCCATCCGAGTAAGGATTGGGTAGGCGACGGAGCAGATTAATGGTCGATAAAAGCCGCACGTTTAGCTCGGGCTTGGGACTTCTCTGGGAATGAATCGAGCACAGAGCGCGTATACTATAGTGATATGCGTCCCCCACTGCTCAACACTTTAGCCGTAGCCACGGTCGCCTGCTTGGTGCTCGTTGCCGTTGGGCTGGTTACCTTTGCTGCACCGTCCACGGCATCGAACGCCCGGCCGAAATCGACGGCACTGGCCGCCGAAACGGCCAATGTCGACACCGTCATCGCTCTCGTGCTGCATCGCAATCCAGATATCCGATCATATCAAGCGCACACAGTCTTGGACATCCGACAAGTCAACTTCCCTTACTTGCATCCGGTGCTTGACGGGCGCGTCTATTACACGTGGCCCGGCTACACCGTGTACGATTTCCCTCATACCCCCGGATACTTGAAAGGAATCACTCGTCTCGAAGGTTCGATGGGCATGGCAAGCCGCTGGCGTCAATGCTACGACATCACGATCGAGCGGCAACCCGAGGCGTATGTCTTGCATATGGTGCCGAAGATTCTTGGCGAAGTTTCCCAAATGGACGTGACGGTCAACAAGAAAAGCGGCGATCTCGAACACTTCAACTGGTCGTATCGCGATTCCACCGACAGCATCTCGTTGACCCAGTACTACAGCATGGTGAATGGCTACGACGTTGTCACGCTCCAAGAATCCGATATCACACGTCATCATATTCGCGCAAAAGCGCGGGGGACGTTCGACTCATTCCAATATAACGTTCCGGTACCGACGCCCACTCCGACGCCGTCCGATCCGCTCCATCAATGCGACAATTAGCGATTGCCTAAAGGTTGGCGCCGCGCGGGTCGATAAGCCGCCTTTTATGAAGGACATTCGCGAAGGATTTGTTATTTGGTTCACCGGCCTCTCTGGCGCCGGCAAGACAACGCTTGCTCAACTCCTCGAACCGCAGCTTCGAACCGCGGGATTAAAGGTCGAAATGCTCGACGGCGACGTCGTTCGCACCAATCTTTCCAAGGGGCTGGGCTTCTCTCGTGAAGACCGTGACACAAACATTCGGCGCATCGGTTTTGTGGCGCACTTACTCGAGCGCAACGGCGTTGCGGTGATCTGTTCGGCGATCTCGCCTTATCGCAGCGCCCGCGACGAGGTTCGTCAGCTCGTCGGCGCCGGGCGGTTCATCGAGGTTTTTGCCGACTGCCCACTAGACGTGTGTGCGACTCGAGATGGCAAAGTGGAGATGTACGCCAAGGCACGTTCAGGCCAACTCAAAGAGTTTACCGGCGTTTCCGATCCGTACGAGCCCCCGCTCAATCCCGAGATTCACCTGCGCACCCAAGACGAAACGCCACACGAGAGCGCGCAACTGATCCTCGCCTATCTGGCTTCAAAGGCCCTGCTTCCATCTAATGTCGCCCGCTAAGCTGAACCCACCCTACGGTGGTCGGCTGTCGAATCGCGAGTTGCAGGGCGTAGCACTCGAGCGCGCGCGTGAGGAAGCAGCTGCGTTGCCGCGAATCCGCTTGAGCGACCGGTCGATCTGTGATGTCGTGTGTTTGGGCACGGGCGTATACTCGCCACTTGATGGCTTCATGGGTAAAGACGACTATCACGCGATTATAGAGTCCATGCACTTGGCTAATGGTCTCATATGGCCAGTTCCTATCACGCTCCCAGTGAGCGATGAAGAACTCACAGCTCTCCGCGGTGCATCGAAAGCCGCACTCATGGCCGGCGACACAATCCTTGCGACGATCGAGATTGGCGAAACGTTTCCCGCCCAAGTCGAGCACGAAGCGATTGCAATCTATCGAACCTCCGACGTTGCGCATCCAGGCGTTGCTCTCATCGCCAACGCTCCCAAGACCTTGCTCTCAGGTGCCGTCGATCTACTCAGCTCGCCGGATTTTGGATTTCCGGCGGAATATCGCACGCCGTCGGGGACGCGCGTTCTTTTCGAATCGCGTGGTTGGAGGACCGTCGTTGGTTTTCAGACCCGCAATCCGGTGCACCGCGCCCACGAATATCTGCAAAAAGTGGCGATGGAAATCGTCGATGGGTTGATGCTGCACCCGCTCGTGGGTCTCACCAAGGACGATGATATCCCGGCGGCGGTTCGCATGGCGTGTTATCGCACGTTGCTCGAGAAATACTATCCGCCCAAGCGCGCGATGCTCTCGATTTTTCCGGCCGCCATGCGTTATGCTGGACCCCGTGAAGCAGTTCTGCATGCAATCGCTCGTAAGAATTATGGTTGCAGCCATTTTATCGTAGGCCGCGACCACGCGGGCGTTGGATCCTATTACGGTTCCTTCGACGCTCAACAAATCTTCGACGACATCGAGGGAGAACTCGGCATCGTCATCTTGCGGTTCGACAACGCGTCCTGGTGCAATGTATGCGAATCGATGGTGACCGACAAAACCTGCCCACACGGGGCTAAAGACCGCATCAGCTTGTCAGGCACCAAAGTTCGCGAGATGCTGCGGGCAGGAGAGCGGCCTCCGCAAGAGTTCTCGCGACCAGAGGTCGCCGATATTCTCATCGAGGCCATGGCCCAAGCGAAGTGACCGCCAAGGTCCAGTTTCCTGACGAGCACGCAGATGGCGAGTTCGTCCGCCAGGAGGACGCTTTTCGCGGCTGGGTCTTGGCAAAGCCCGGCGCCCAATATCCGGTTGAGGCCGGTCGATATCATCTCTACGTTTCCTACGCGTGTCCATGGGCTCACCGCACGATCATCGTTCGGATGCTCCGTGGCCTTGAAGCTGCCGTTGGCATGACGGTGGTCGATCCGATCCGTGACGATCGCGGGTGGACATTCACGCAAGGACCCGGCCACACCAAGGACCCGATCAATGGTTTCGCTTTCTTGAGCGAAGCGTATTTCGCAACCGATCCCGGGTATCGCGGCCGCGTGACCGTGCCTGTGCTCTGGGATAAGAAAACAAAGCGCATGGTCAGCAACTCCGACGACGACATCATGCGCATGTTCGAAACCGAGTTTGACGGCCTCGCAAAAAATCGCCTCGAGTTGTATCCCGAAGAGCACCGGAGCGAAATCGACGAACTCAACGAGCTCATTTACCAGACGGTGAACAACGGCGTCTACCGGGCCGGATTTGCGGGCACGCAGAAGGCGTATGAGAGAGCGGCTTACCGGGTGTTTCAAACGCTCGAGATGCTCGAGGCACGCTTAGCCAAGCGCCGCTACCTGATTGGCGAGATTCCCTTAGAAAGTGATTGGCGGCTGTTTGTGACGCTTGTGCGCTTCGATCCCGTGTACTTCGGGCATTTCAAATGCAACCTACGGGAGATCGCGCAGTATCCGAATCTGTTTGGCTATCTCAAGGATCTGTATCAAATTCCCGGCGTCGCCGAGACGGTGAATTTCGACCACATCAAGCGACATTATTACGTGACCCACACAGACATTAATCCAAGCGGGATCGTGCCGATTGGTCCGATGCAAAACCTCCGTGCAGCGCACGGCAGGGAAAGACTGGCGTAGAAGTCGGGCGACTTTACAGTCGCCCGCTACATGAGACTTGGGCGACTTTACAGTCGCCCGCTACCTTTGTTATCACGTTTGAATTATGGCGTGTTCGTCTGCTGTGTGAAGCCAGCGGGGGGCCCGAACAACGAACTGTCGCCCGAACTGAGATCCTTGACGTCTCCCCGCTCGATCAGTGTTGAGAAGCCGCCCGCCATTGCTCCTTGTTGCGCCTGAGCGCTCCCATTGATGGTAAGGAGCTCCCACATCACAAGCCGGCCAGAGGGCGCCGTCGGACCGATGTGTACTCGCGTCGTGGCCTTCGGTACGCAGCCCGGCTTAAACGATGCAGTTTCGGGATTTGTATTCCGAGGCATCGCAAAGTGAGGCAGTTTGGCAGAAACCGGCCAGTGTATGCTCGGCTCTGCATATCTTGACACGAACTCAGTCATCGTTGTTTGAAAGGTTCCGTTGGTGCACGAGCCGGTTGCCTGTGACGAAACGATCTTGAAGGTCAATTGATAGCCGTCCGTGTCGACGCCCCCTAGGTTCTTGGAACCGAGTGAGGTCGTGCTGACGGTGATCGTCACCTTTGACGTGCCTGGTTGGGATGGCGGCATCGTTCCTTGCGGTCCGGGTTGCTGTTGAACTGGCGGTACGTAAGTCTCCGCCGTATTGGGAGACGTGATCGTGTACGTCTTATTCGCGAAATTTAGGTGAATGTACTGAGCTTTGTCAGGCAGCGTGATCGTTCCGGTTTGACCGGTGAGGTCGTCTTCGCGCTCCATGTTGGCGAGATAATAATACGTGCTGGGCGTGCCGTTACTCAAGGAGCTCAGCGCGCTCTTCATCTGGTTGATTGCAGCAAACAAGCCGTGACCGCTCGGCTTCGAAGGTTGCGCCGATTGCCAATCGGCATCGAACGAGCCATTTTTGTAGCTGCCCGGTGCGGGCGCACTTTGGCCCATGACGATTTTAACTATTTCGTTGTAGCTGATGTCGCTTGACGCAGCCTGAGCGGGGGTGAGCACGGCGCCGGCGACGAGAACGGCCACAAAAAGAAGCGCAGCGCTGATGCAAACGCGAAAAACCATGTTGCCTCCAAATCAAGCAAACAAGTTGAGGCCTGGTTTTGGCGAATTGCCTTGCGCACCCTGCGTGCGCTACGCTACTAGAACGCTGCGGTTTCGTGTATCCGGTCGAGGTGACCGTCCGACCGAACGGACTCACTTGCGCGAAGCAAGGCTGGCACGAGGAGCGACACCGATGCGGCGACGAGAGTGAATGCGACGAGCCATTTCATGGGTACAATGATACCTCTACACACAAGACTGAGGCTTGAGGCATTTGTGACAGATTCGGGGCACGAAAGTGCCCTCGTGCTAGTGAGGCGGACCCTACCAGAGCGGACCTAAAGGTCCGCCGCGACGCGGGGCGATTATCCAATCGTCCCCGCAAGGCGGAGGAAGCGAAAGCGGATGCAGGTTGGGAAACGAGTGCGGGCGTTGCGCTCCATCGACCTCGGAGACGCGGGCAAAGTTGAAAAAGGGGCTGTCGGCGTCCTCGAAAGCATGAACAACGGACCTTATATGCCATACCTGGTACGGTTTCCCAGCGGAACGTTTGCCTTCGAGGAGGGTGAGATCGAAGAGGCTGAGCCCGATTCCTGAAAAGGCCCTGAAAGGCAAAACGCTGCGCCGCAGGCTGCATTCTCAAAGGGTGCCGAACTAGTAAGCATGAGAGTTTTGTTGGTTGAAGACGACCCCAGTCTAGCGGCGTCGCTGCGCCGAGCGCTCGAGGCGCAAAAGTTCTCCGTGACGGCTGTTGGCGATGGCGACAATGGGCTTCACGAACTGTGCGGCAATGATTATCAGGTCGCGATCTTGGATGTGCTGCTGCCCAAGCGCGATGGCATTTCCGTGTGCGCAGAGGCGCGCCGGCAAGGGATTTCGACTCCCATTTTGATGCTGACGGCGCGCAACGCCGTGACGGATCGCGTCACCGGACTCAACAGCGGTGCAGATGACTACCTGCCAAAGCCGTTTGCCTTTCCCGAACTGTTGGCTCGCGTCCATGCGCTGCTGCGCCGCCCCAAAAACGAAGTCAAGCCGCGCGCGGTCAGCGTCGGAAAACTTTCCATCGACGTCCTGCGGCATCAGACTACCTGCGATGGCCGGGTGCTGCATCTCACGCGGACTGAGTACCGGCTTTTGCTCTACCTGATGGAAAACGCTGGCATCGTGCTCACGAAGGACGCGATTTTGGACCGGCTCTGGGGCGGCGAACACGGAGGAAACTCCAACATCCTCGAAGTCTACGTCAAGATGCTGCGACGCAAGTTATCCGCTGCCTGTGGCGATCAATTCATTCGCACGGTACGGGGCGTGGGCTATACCATCGACAAAGCATGATCGATAAACGGGGTGTGATGACCAATATCGGAGCACCCAGAGTGCGCCTCACCCTCGCCTATGCCGGACTTCTCGTTTTGTTGCTCGCCACGTTCTCGATCATCGTCTACGTGTTGTTGTCCATTGTCGTGCTCCAAGACATCGAACCATTCCGCGACGATGCGGGCATCGTAGCGGCGGCGCATCGCATGCTGGAAATTTACGTGGTGCGCTTGCTTATCGCAAATGCAGTCGGTCTCGTGCTTGTGGTGGCGATTGCCGCCTTTCTCGCGAAGATCACGCTCCGGCCGCTCGAGCGCGCGATTGCGCTCCAACGCCAATTTACGAACGACGCCTCCCACGACCTACGTACTCCACTCGCTGTCATTCGTACCGAAGCATCTGTCGGACTCACGGACACCGCACTCGGACCGGACAATGTAGAGCGGCTCCGCATCATTGACGAGCAGGCGCAGCGCATGCAGCGCTTGATCGACCAACTCATCACCCTGTCGCATCTTGATGCAGATAGCGCGCTCGATCGCGAGCCAACCGACCTCCGAGTCGTCGTGAACGGTGTCGTGCGAGATCTCGGCCCACTTGCTCAGGCGCGCTCCGTCGACTTGAAGGTATGCCGCAACGAAAGCGCCGTCGTGATGGGCGACGAACTCAAACTTTCGCAGTTGGTCGGCAATCTTATCGACAACGCCATCAAACACGGCCGCGAACAATCGACCGTTGACATCTCTGTCTGGCAGAACCGCGACACCGCGTACATCGCGATCAGCGATGAAGGTCACGGCATTGCGCCAACGGACCTCGAGCGCATTTTCGAGCGCTATCAGCGGGTCAATGGAGCGGTGAGCAACGGCGTCAACGAGGTTCACGGTCTCGGTCTGCCCCTGTGCCGCTGGATCGCGCGGGCGCACGGTGGGGAGGTCTCCGTACAGAGCGCACTTGGACAGGGCAGCACATTTACGGTCCGCCTTCCGGCGATGACCCCCTGATTGTACACAATGTAGTGTCGCGAATTTATTCGCGACAAGGAGAGAAAAGCAATGACGAACGGTGCCCAGGGCGTTTCCAGGTGGAGGTTAGCAATTGTAGCTGGTGCGCTTGCGTTTGCCAGCGGCGGCGTGTTGCTCCTCCCCGCAAGTCAGCCGGCTCGCGCGACCGTACCCATGGCGATCGAGCTCGCTGACAAGGTTCTCTCAACCCCAGGGGCGCTCGAGGACGAGAGTCCGTACAACATGATCGACGCCATCGGGCCCACCGGCATTACGCAGCAAGAGGCGACCCAAGAGGTCACCTCGCGCACGATGATGGGCGGTCTTCCCGCACCCAACGGCAGCGTCGGGGGGTATTGATCATGAAGAAATTACTTGCGACAGCTCTGCTGATTGCGCTTTGTGCCACGGTGACCGCCAAAGTTGCCGTCGGCGACAGCTTCTTCCACCGCTTGCGCGTCGACGGTTTGGTGAGCGACGGCGTCAGCCTATACCACAGCGGCGACTATCAGCAGTCCATTCAAAAGCTCAATGATGCGCTCTCGTTGAGCAACGACAACGTTGAGGCGCTCTTCGACCTTGGGTTAGATCAATACGCGTTAGGGCAATACCAGGCAGCCGCCGCTGACTTCCAAGCTTGCCTCAAGCTGCAACCTGATTTTGTCCCCGCGCAATTCAACCTCGGCGTGGCTGACATTGGGCTCAACCAGCTCGACGCAGCGAAAGTAATCTTCCAACAAATAATCGCGCAGCACCCATCATCGGTTCGTGCCCACTTCGATATGGGGCTGTCGACCTATCTCGCTGGCGACGCGAGCCAGGCAGCCAACCAATTTGCCGTGGCGGCTCTGCTTCATCCGCAGTACGTGCAGGCGCACTATGACAAGGCGCTCGCGTTGTACCGAACCGGAAACTTGGTCGCAGCCGATCAGGAAGCCGGCGAATCGCTCAAGCTCAACAACTCGTTTGCAAAAGCTTATTTCCTGCGGGGAGCCATCCGTCTGCGACAGGGAAACGATGGTGATGCGAGGGCGCAGTTCGAACAGGCGGCGAAACTGTCGACCGATCCCGTCCTCAAATCGCTCTGCGCGCAGATCATCGCCCAAATCGGGGCGTAATAAGAAAGGGGCGACTGTTCCATCGCCCCTACCATGTATCGCGAATAAATTAAAATTTAATTAAATGATTGCAGTTTGAGTTTCTTGCGGACGACCGATAACGTCGGAGACGAAATCAGCGCAATGTAGTAGGCATGGAGCTCACGCGCGTTGAGCGTCGTGCGCACGAAGTCGGGCTTTGGCCAACCTCTGACTGCGGGCGCATCGCTGCGCAAGCTCCTTTTCTCGAATGGGCCGATTTCTCGCACGCTGGCACCCTCCCCCAGGCTTTCCCACTAACTCGTAACCTGGTCAATACATAAACGTAAAGACCAGAGATTTGGTGCCGTCGAAGCGTCGCTGCCTCAGGGACGATGCTGGCCGTACGCCGCTTCGTCAAAATACCAGTCTGGTAGAGTATTCGGAAAACCGAAGTCGGAAAAATAGTATTCGTAGTGCCCGCTATCCGAAAAGATAGCGATGTGTCCCTGTGCGTCGGCTGATGCCTGCTTTACAAGCCAATAGTTTCCGATAGGCGCAAACTCAACATCCGCCACGGCGCGACCGACGAGAGGCCCAGCTCGGCCGGTCGCATCGGCATGCGCCCTCCACACCTCGAAGAGCTGCGTATCGACCCAAAGGTCTGTCCATGGATGTTTTTGCGGGTCGCGAATCGCCCGCAAGACCAGATGGTAAACTTGGTGATTCTTGTACATTTCGATGCCCGCAAGGGACACGATGTAGTACCGATCGCCATTGACCGTTTGCATTGCGATGATCGGAGCGGCAGAGGTGCCTGGTGCCGGCGAGCCGACCGGCGGCGGCGGCGTGGTCACCGGCGCCGGAGTCGCGTAGAGCAGAATATTGTTGTCCGGCGCCGAGGGAAATGGATAGCCGAAAAAAGTCTCGTAGGTGCCGTTGCGGTTGGGGACAAGGTTTTGCATCAAACCCTTGCCATCGTTTCGGTACCAGATTTGATAGTCGAATTCGTAGCGCTTGCCGTGATGAACGAAAACTTCATGCATCTTGTAGTAGGTGTACGGCGGATCGGGATTCACTCGAAGCGCCGCCTCGGTGCGTTCGAGTATCTCATCGGGGGTCAGCGATTCGAGTGGAGCAGGACTCGGACTTGGAGTGACTCGTGGCGAGGCCGACGGTTTCGGTTTGATGCTGTGACCGACGGTGGTGAGGTGGCTGCTCGGCAGGAGCTGAGACTCATTCTGCGATTGCGCGAAGCCACCGCTTGCGGTAAAGGTTAGCGCGAGCAGCACCGCCGCAGCGATGACCGCGAGGATCGCTTTCATGAATGAGTCTTAGTTTTTCATTCGGAAGCGCGGTCGCCCTCTACAGTTCGCGGCTGTTATTGTGACGATGCCCGGCGGGATTTTAAAGCCCTACCCCGAACCGCCCGCCTGTCCGGTACGTTTTCATCGGCCCAGCGTGGCTTAGCGTTTGGAGTCTCGCAGTGACGGCGACCATTTCAACCATACGGTCTGTCTTCTTGTTTTCGATCGCGGCGACGATCGTGTTTGCGTTGGTCTCCTGCGGGGGTGGCGGGGGAGGTTCGATGAACCCGCCGCCAACCCAACCCCCGACGAATCCGTCGCCGCTTCCATCGGGATCTCCGTATCCTTCAAATAACGGCGACACCTTCGCGTATTCGGGAACCAGCACGCAAACCATCACCCGCTCGGTTCCGACGCCAACTCCACCCCCTTCGATAATCCAGTCGACCGTGACGCAGAATCAAACCGTGATGACTGCACAAATGTTTCACGGCAACCCCGCAACCGACTTCCACACGGTTGAAACCGACACCGCACCAAACCAAGCCATTACGACGACTTCCGATAACTATTTCGTCTTCCCAAGCGGCAGTGGTAACGTCGTCCAACTTGGTTTCTCGTCCGCCGACAGCAATGGGGTGACCCTCGACGTCCAATACCTTGCGGGCAACGGCATCATCGACCAATTGCCGGAGACCCAAGGAGCGAATTGGCTCAACAACGCAGCCGAGTCCACAACGGAAAATAATCCGGACGGAACGAGCTTGACGCAAACGGTCAACGCTGACGGATCCTATACCGAGACGCAAACTCTCGTCGTTGGCAATGGAACCATCACCGAAAACAGCGATGGAACCGGAACCGCGAACTTTCCGACGACGGTGTTTTTTGGTACCGGCACAGGGACGCTCTTTTCCATCGGGGCACAATCAGGCGGTCTGATTCCAATCACCGTGAGCGCAGTCGGTGCAGCCGCTCCGACTCCGCCCCCAATTTTGGTTCAAGTTCCGGCGTGGTATCCAGCCTCGCCAACGCTTGCGAGTGACACAACCACCAATATGGGAACGACCCGGACGCCTCGCGGCTGTGCTGCAAGTACGTACCCGGGCGTCGGAATTCAACTCCATGAATCCAGAACGCGGCTCGATACAATTCTTGGTTATCAAGAAACCGAAACCCAAGATCGGTGGATCGTGCCGAGCATTGGGCCCACGTGCGCGCAAATCACAGATACAGTCGTTCTCTTTTACGATTTCACAGGACAGACGACCACCGCTGTTTTTAACAGCGCGGGAGTCCAGACAACGTCAATAGCAGAAACGCTAGGGCTTCAGTCGGCAACGATTATGGGGTCGGCTCGCCATCCGCTCGATCTTCGAAATCGCTCGGCCGCCTTTGCCGCTCGGCTGGAACTTTCGAGGGAACGCATCGAGCGATTCCGACAGGCTGTACGGCGGCGTCAATTGCTTAGGTTGCAAAAATTTCTCCAGAGGAAGACCCTCTCATGAAGCGATGCTTTGCCCTTCTTGTTGTTGCCATCGTGCTCTTGTCGTCTGCAACTCATGCGAAGGCGGCTCAAACGTGGAGGGTGCCGGAACCGCTGAAACCTACGGGCGGTCTTCCCGTTCTTCCCACGCTGGGAGAAACCACGAGGCCGAACTTCGATGACGAGGCGATCCGCGGCGCGCAATACCTAGGACCGGCCCAGCTTGGCAGGATGAGCATCGATGTCGTGATGCAAATGCGCGACGAGCAGAACCTGCGGCGCTATGCGCGCTTAGTGAGCGATCGCCGCTCCCTGTACTACCGTCATTTCTTGACTCCGCAACAACTCGGCGATGACTTCGGTGCAACGCCTGCTCAGTACCAACGAGCAATGGAATACTTTTGGGCTCAAGGTCTGCTCGTGCGCGCTTGGAGCCAGCGTCAGATCTTGCGCGTTGTTGGACCACAAGCAAACGTGGAACGGGCGCTCTCTACTCACTTTGGTTTGTTCCGAAAGCACGGGGTCACTTTTTACGCGCCGATAACCGCGCCACGCTTCACGACGCTCTTGAACGTGCGCGCGATTGGCGGAATTGTTAATTATCATCGCATGCGGCGTCACATTGTCGTGAGCGGACCGTTTTACCCAGCCATCGGAATAGGCCCAGGACTCATCGTCGGCAGTTCGCCGTTTGATCTTGCCAGCGCGTTCGATTACACCGGTGCCTACCACATCAATGGGAGCTGCTGCCTGGGCGATGGTATCACCATCGGCATCGTCGGCACGGGACCCATTTCGAGCGCGGACGTTCCATTTTTCCGATCTGTCTTCAACGTGAGCGGAACCGGCACGGTGACTCAAGTGAACGCGACCGATGCGATCTTCGGAGCCGGGTCCCTGGTTGCGTGCTGCTATAGCACAGGATTGACAACGCCACCGGCAGTCACCGCACCGTGTTCTCCATTCAACCCGCCAGGCTGCAACCCTGAAGACATTGAGGCTCAGCTCGACACGGAACAGACGAGCTCGCTTGCTCCTGACGCTAGCGTGAATTTCTATCTCGCCTACAATCCGAATGAGTGTTTCACCGGTGGTGCTTGCGCGCCGGGGGCAGGCACTCCGGAGTTGGGCGTCAATGAGTCAGATGATGAGCTCCAGCAGATTATCAACGACAACGTGGCAGATGTTGTATCGGGAAGTTATGGGATTGGCGAATTAGATTGGGCCGGTCAAAGCGGCGGCCTCCTCAATGCTGACGGAAGCGGTGTCGAGCCGAATATTTTTGCCGCGCTCGTCACTGAAGGAATTGCGGTTTTTGTATCATCCGGTGACACTGGGGCTGAAGGGTGCCAAAGAGATGGTGTCTTTGCAAGCGCCGACGTGCTCTGTGTTTCCTACCCTTCGGGTGATCCGAATGTCACATCCGTGGGTGGGACGACAACGCCCATCGGCAACAACGGCCGCCTCACTGGCCTTATCACAGCATGGGGCGTGCAGACGCAGTCCGGTGGGGCAGGCGGAGGTGGATTCTCCCAAGTCTTCGCCAGGCCGAGCTTTGAGCCGACGGGCCAATTCTGTGCGAACATGGCAGACAGCAGCGGGTTCCGCTGCGACAGCAGCCATCGTCTACAACCCGACGTGTCGTTGAACGCAGACCCCGTTACAGGTACGACAATTACCTTCAACTGCGGCACCGGTCCGAGTTGCTCCGGACTCGGAGGCGCTTTCATCGGCGCTGAAGGTGGCACGAGCGCCTCCGCACAGGACATGGCGGCGATGTGGGCGCTGGTACTTGAAGCCTGCAAACAAACGGTAAGCTGCGCCACAGCCTCAGGCGGTCATCCCTACCGGTTGGGCAATGCCGCCCCGCTCCTATATGCGTTGTCGCAGAGCGCTCGGGCTTCCGCGTTCTTGGATATTACGTACGGAAACATCGCTGTACCGTTGTCAACAAGTGGCGGCGACTACACGCAATTGGACCCTGGTTTTCTCGCCGGTCCCGGCTATGACTTAGCAACCGGGCTTGGAGCACCGTTCGCGCGTAATCTGATCAAAGCCATAACTGGCATGTAACGCTCTGAGGAGGTATCACGTGAAGAAACTTCTGTTTCGTCCGCACTTCGTGGCGGTTGTTGCAACCTCTGGCCTCATCCTGACCGCGGCGCTGATCTTCGTGGCCAAAGCGGCCGCGAATTGCGACATCGATTGGGGATCCGCTCAATATCGGGGCGCAGTGTCGGATTGCGAAACAAGCGCGACGGTCGGGTTAGCGAAAGCTGGCTTCGACCAAATTCAGACCGGCGTTCACACCAATCACACGTCGATCTGGGGTTTTCATGGGAACTACCGCGCTCTCATCTTGTGCACCAAAGCAGACAGCGGCGCCACCTATGCTGAGATGGTGATTGGCCCGACGGGCACCGAACTCGATTCGCTGTTCAAAGCCGTCGACACGGATTTTAAATAAGCGATAGGGTGGGCGATTCTTAAGGTCGCCCTTTCCGTCCGGCGGACGGGGGTTCGCTCCCACCTTCTTCAGTCGTGGGTACCGGTGGAATCACGGGTGGGCGGTCGTTCATAGCTAACTCCCCTTTGGGTTGTTGGGCGACTTGACAGTCGCCCGCTACAGACAGTATCTCCGGCGCGGCTAACCCGGGGAATCCGGGATTCCTCGCAACGCGCTGGCGCCGTGCGGCCGGCGCGACCGACACGCACTTGAGCTCAGCGAGCGGACGGTGGAAAACTGCATGACGTCCATTTTCAAGAAGATGGGCGTGAGCTCGCGCGCCGAGTTGATTGCGAGAGAAAGGGCGACTTGACAGTCGCCCCTTCGATGGGGCGATTTTCCAATCGCCCCCTACATATCTTACTTGTCTTCCGTGTAGCCAGCTGGGATGTCGAAGAGCGAAGTATCGGTAGCGGTGAGCTGGCGAATGTTCCCGCGCTGGGAAAGTTTTAGGTAGTTTACGGGCAATGCTCCCGGCCCGCCGCCACCTTGGAAGCGCTGCATCATCGCGGTCGGATCGATCGTGTTTGAGTCCGGTTTTTGCGCTAGAGCATTCGCGTCGCGCACGACGGTAGTCAGTCGGTAGACGTACATCTGGCCGCTCGGTTCGGGCGTTCCAGAGACCTGGCGATTGATAGTTGCAGAGCAGCCATTAGGGAGCGCCAATGTATCGAGTGCCACTTCCTTCGATTGTGGTGCAGGTTCGGGAAACTGCGCGATATATTCGAGCTTCTTTGCACGGTACGTGCCATCTTGGCACGTACCGGAGCTACCGGTCAGCGACACGATTGCTTCGGAACTGTAGCCGACGACCTGCTGGCCGTCAACGGTTTGGGTATCAGCTTGGCTCATTGAGAGCATGGAGTTTGCCGTCGCCGCACCGTTTGATGTCGGCGCACCGGCGACGGTGTTTTGCTCGGTCTGAACCGGTGCGGTTGTGTCATACGTCCGATACGTCTTGGCTTGCACATCGATAAAAACAACCAGATGCTGGTCGGGTTTTGTAATAATGATCGAACTGGCGGTTTCAACGCGCGACCATCCGTTGTAAAACGCATAGCGAGAGAGCACGGGTGGCTTGACCCCCGCTAGCTGATCCATCATGGCCTGCTGCTGCTTTTTGGCTTGTTCCATTTGTTTCTTCGCTTGACTCATGGAGAAGATCGTACCAACCACCGGAATCATGTCGATTGCCGTCTGCGCTAGGTTCGGCCCTCCCATCCCAACGTTCATCCCGCCTGATGCATGTTGCGCGTCGATGGCCGCTTGAACTTCATCCGCGAACGCGGTGATCGGGGGTGGTGTTGCTGTGCCTGCGAGGGTGCGATCGACTTGATCGAAGGCGATGTTGAGTGGCGCCGGCGTCTGCGCTGCCGCCGCGGTCGGCGTTGCCGCTGGCGCCGGTTGTCCTCCGGCGCCCGGGCTCGTAGGATCCGCATTCGCCAGCGCCACCGTCCAGAGACAAAGAGCGATAGCAACGGAAGTAATTCTCGCAAGCATGTCGTGCCTCAATTCACGGTTACAGCAACCGAAACGGTTTGACCGTTACCATCACTCACTTTGATGGAGCACGAACCCGCGGCGACTGCCGTTACCATGAACGCGTTCGTGGTCCCATTGACTGGAGCAACGGTCGCGATGTTGACATTCGTGGTCTGGGCGCTGAAAAACGCATTGCCTGATTCATTTGCTGTAATAGTCTGTTGGCTGGATGCGCCGCTTGTCTGCATTGTCAAACTTTTTGGCACAGTCGTCAAGGCCGGGGTTGGGGTTGGCGAGGGGATGAGGTTGAGGGGGTTCAGAGCACCGCCCAGACCACATCCGCCTAGCAGAAGCGCCGCTGCGAATATAGCGAAAAGACTTACTTTCATGTTATCTACGGCTGGCTCGCGCCTACCGTCCTCCCTGTCTCGACTATAGGGCCAGCCGGTGGGCGGCGACATCCGGGGAACCTCGCAACGTCGCCCGCAAGGGCGGTGTGAGCGGACCTAAAGGTCCGCTGCTACAAAGGTCCGCCGCTACAGAGGCGGGGAACGCGCGTGAGTGCTCGATCTTTTCCCCCCAACCGAACAGCAGCTCGCCGTCATCAATCATCGCGGCAGCAACGTGCTCGTGCTTGCCGGGCCAGGGACCGGCAAGACGGAGACACTGGCCCGCCGGTTCGCGTCGCTCGTCGCAGATGGGGTACCGGCCAACCAAATCCTTGTCTTGACTTTTTCGCGTCGCGCCGCCGAGGAAATGCGGGATCGCATTCTCTTGCGGCTGCGGCAGCTTCGCGGGACGAGCCTGGCAGTCTCGGAGCTTTTCGTCAAGACCTTTCACAGCTTTTGCGCGCGGCTGCTCGATGGAGATGACGTTCGAATGGCAAGGCGCGCCTTGCTGACGCCCGTGAAAGAGCGACTGCTGTGGCGCCGACTGATGCGTGCAGGGACGCTCGATTTCGAATCGTTCGACAGGGGTGTTGTCGAGAGTTCGCAATTTGCCACCGACTGCCTCAACATTATTGGCCAATTGAAAGGGCGGGGAATCGCTGCAAACCATTTTGCCGCCCTTGCGCGCAGCGACCCGCGCTTACGCGACGTGGCGATGGTCTTCGAACGAATGGAATTCGAGCGCGAGCGCTTAGATTTGCACGATTACCGTGATCTTGTCAACGAGGCCGAGCGCGAACTGCGCGCTGCTGACAGCAAGGCCGCTCGCTGGCTGCGGGGAGCCCGCTTCCAACATATTTTGGTTGACGAGTTTCAAGACAGCGACCCCATGCAACTTCGGTTGCTCGAGGCGATGCGTGCCGGGCTCGACCCGGAGCCATGCTTTTGCTTCGTTGGCGACAAGAACCAATCGATTTACCGGTTCCGTGGGGCGTCGCCCGACAATGTCGATCGCGCAGCCCATCGGTTCGCCTGCACGACACTTTTATTGCACGATAACCGCCGCTCGGCACCCGTCATTCTAGCGGTAGCCAACGCGGACGACAAGCTCGATGATGCCTCCAAAACAAAAGCGGCCGATCCAACCAAGGCTGGCGCTATCCGTTTTGTGCGGCCACGGTCGCTCGAGGACGAAGTACAGTTCCTCTGCGACGCCATAGGAGAGAAAATCGCCGCGGGTACTGCCCCACGAGCAATTGCCGTGTTGTTGCGCCGAACGCGTCCGTACCAGCAACTAGTCATCAGCGCGTTGCGCGAAGCGGGAATCCCGGTTGCCGTCCAACCGACGGCGGGTTTTCACGAAGATGCGTTGATCGATGGTGTGCTGACGGCGCTTCGTCTTCTCGCTTCGCCGCTGAACCCGAGTCTGTGGCAACGCATGCTGACCAATCCGATTGTCGGCTACCGGCCCATTGACGTCTGCTTTGCTTTCGATGCCGGACGGCGCAGTGGAATTTCCGACCCACACGCAATGCTGACGAGCAACCCACCGCAGGGCGTGCGATCGATCCACAATTTTCTTGACGCGTGGCGTCGCTGCGTGCAAGCTTACGATCGCGGCGAGCCGCTCGCACTGCTGCAGACGATCGTGCATCAACTCGATCTCTTGCGGCCGGTCCGCGAGGGGGCCCGGGTCGATGGATTTGACCTCGATGCCTCGCCGGCGCGGCTGCAAACGTTGCTTCAGGCCGCCGAGGACTATCGAGAGATCGAGGGTGGACGACTTGACAGTCGCCCGCTACAAGCTCCGCTGCTGCTTGGACGATCGTCTGATATCGTCGCAGAGTTTATGGAGCATCTCGACGAGACCGTCGCATTGCTTGAAGACGCAAATCAGCCACCCGCAAACGCGGTCGAGGGCGTACGAGTCATTTCCATTCACGCCGCCAAGGGATTGGAATTCGACTTCGTCGCGATCCCGGAGTTGCTCGAGGGCATTCTGCCAGCGAGCGAGCGGCCTAATCGCCTGCTGTCGCGGCGCAGCATTACCACCTTGCGTAAAGCTGGTGCGGACATCTTTGTGGACGACGATGAAGCGCGCAGCGAGGAACACTCGCTGTGGTATGTTGCGCTCACCAGGGCGCGTTCCGAAGTGCTGGCGACCGCCGCGCAAGTGGACGATGACAGCGTGGATCTGCAAGCGTCGTCATTCGCAAAAGCAATTGAAGAGGTCGAGCCTGGGGCGATTTGCCAATCGCCCCCTACAGGTGGGATGCGTGAGCGTGAGGCGATTTGCCAATCGCCCCCTACAGGTGGGATGCGTGAGCGTGAGGCGATTTGCCAATCGCCCCCTACAGCCGTAGCACCCGTAAAGTTGCCGATTGAGGCACTGTCGCCCAGCAGCATTAGTAACTTCGTCGCCTGCCCGCGGCGTTTTTACTACGGAGACGTGTTGCGACTTCCGCGACGAGATGATGATGCGACCATATATGGCCGGCGACTCCACACGATCCTGCGCCGCTTTCACGAAATCGAGACTGACTTCGAGCACGTCGACGATCCGCTCGTTGCGGCTGCCCGCTACGAGCGCACGCTGCGACGAATCATCGTCGAGGAAGATGGCTTTGGCGAGATTGGTTTGAGCCCGCAAGAGCGCTTCGAGCGCGACGATCTGACGCAACGTCTTGCTCAGTACGCCAGCGCGCTCGCGCAAGAAGCTAGAACAAGCCCCTTCCGAGTGCTGGCGTGCGAGAGGCCTGTGGCATCGTCCTTCGACGGGTTGACGATTCGGGGCATGGTCGATCGCATCGATCGGCTCGCCAGCGGCGAGCTCGTGATTCGCGACTACAAATCGGGGCGCTGCAAAGGCCCACTTGCAACGTCATTGCGCAACGCGTTCGAGCAGCTAGATTCCGGAGAAACACTCTTCGGGGACGCACCCGAGGGCTTGAACTTGCAAACCATTCTTTACATTCCGGGCGTCGAAGAAGCGTTTGGCGCTGGGGTGCGGCGGCTCGATTACCTCTACTTTCGAGGCAAAGGCGCCGAGGACAGCCGCCTCCGGTATGACAGCACTGAGATTCTTGACTCCGACGCGCCATCAACCGACGCAGACGAACTGAGCCGGCATGACATTGCCAGAGCTCGCCGTGACATCGCCGTGAGGATTGTGGAACTCTGCGGCAATGGCAGCATGGCCGCGTTCTCGACGGCGCTCGATGAGAGGACCTGCATGTTCTGCGACTTCGTACGTATTTGTCCGGGCGCTGGAGCGATTCCGGCATGAGGCTCGCCGGCGCGATCGCGCTCACGAGCGCGCAGCGCAGCGTGGTCGAGCATCCGCTCGGCAAACCGGGACTGGTCGACGCAGGCGCGGGCACCGGCAAGACTTTTACCATCGTCGAGCGAGTCGCCGCCCTTGACGAGACCAAGACATGCCCGGCGGATAAAATTTTGCTGCTCACCTTTGCGCGCAAAGCTGCTGCAGAACTACGCGCCCGGATCGCGCGGCGGCTCAACGATAAGACCCCCACGTGCTCGACCTTTCATGCGTTCGCGTGGAGTATTTTATCTTCCCACGCGTACGACGTTGGGATCTCTCCGGAGACGACCATCCTCGAGGATGCCGACGCTCGCGTGGAGTTCCACAAGGCTTTCGACGAGTTCCTGGACGATCCCAAAGCGGCGGCCAGCGGGTTCCCATTGCGCACCTTCAATTGCGAAGAAATCCGAACTTCGCTTTTTCGCATCGACCAAAAACTTAAGCAGGATGGGATGTCAATCGCGGCGTTTCGAGAGCGGGCCTTGACAGCGGCGGATGTTTTTGGCGCGGTTCGCTATCGCGAGTTGCTCGAGCCCTATCGACGCCCACAGCAAGGGAAAACCCATAAGACGGTCGCGCAGACTGGCGACGACGCGTTCCAACAGGAGATGACGTGGGAGAAAGCGCGCATTGATGCATGTGCGGACATCCTCAGACGCTTCTCGGAGCGTCTTGCCGCGCGAAATGCGCTGACGTATGCGGACATTTTGGTGCGGGCAGAGAAAGCACTCCGCGAGAACGACGCCCTACGAAGCGAACTTCGGGAGCGGTATCGTTGCTGCATTGTCGACGAATACCAAGATACCGACCGTGCGCAACATCGGTTGCTCGAGGCACTTTTTGGCTCTGGACTTGCATCGGTCATGGTGGTCGGCGACGCGTTACAAAGCATCTTCAGCTTTCGCGGAGCGCAGCCGGAGAACGTTGCGGTTTTCTCAACCGCACCCGAGGCCGTGCGGTACACGCTCGTTGAAAACCGTCGATCTCGACAGGAGATCCTCGATCTCGCGTACGCGTCGGTCGCCGTCGCCCACAACAACGCGCAAGCGCTTCGCGGCGAACGCGGGCACGCCGGCGAGCAGATCGTCCACCTGACGAGTCTTTGGACGCCTGGCGCCGCTCGATATCTCCCCGCCGATGAAGCTCGCAAATTAGAAGCGACGGCAGTGGCGCAACGCATTCGCCACTTGCTCGCAAGCGGGCAAAGCGTTGCGGTGGGTGAGCGGAGCGAGCCCATATCGCCTCGCCACATCGCCATCCTCTCGCGCACCAAGAAAAACGTCCAGCCGATAACCCGCGCGCTGCTCGACGCTTCGGTCCCGTTCAAACTCGTCGGTGGCGTCGGCTTTTACGAAGCGCCGGAGATTCGTGACGTTCTTGCCTGGATCCGACTGCTGGCTAACCCATTTGACTCCTTAGCCGTGGCGCGGGCCTTGCAGTCCAGCGCCATTGGGGCTTCTGACGCCACCGTCACCCAGCTGGCTCGTGGCAGCGGCCGGGATGAGACGGCATTTGCACGACGAGCATTGATAGAAGACCTCGCTGAAACCGAGTTCGATGCGCCGGTTCGCGAGGCGGCGCACAAAATGCGCAGACTCTTGGATGCACTTGCGCCGTACGCGGCGCTGCCGCTCGTTGGCGCGCTTCGCGCGGTCCTCGAGGCAACCGGCATCGAGCGCGAGTACCGCGAGCGACTCGGACCGCGCGCCGAACAGGCCCGAGCGAACCTCACGAAGCTTGAGGCGCTTGCGCGCTCGTTCGCCGCCCAGTCGCCGGACGCGCAACCTGCAGATTTCGTCAGCTTTATGAACGAGCTCGAACTCGTCGACTTCGATGAGCGAGAGGCTGACGTCTCTTCGAGCGATGCCGTAACGATCGCCACGATCCACGCGGCCAAAGGGCTCGAGTGGCCATTCGTGTTTGTGCTCGGTGTCTGGCCGAAACTCCCGGGCGGGCCCAGGCTCTTTATGGACGAGAAGACCGGGGCGCTCCTGTATGCCGAGAACCCCGACGGTTCGCGCTCGTTTCACTACGACAGCGTGACTCGCGCAGCCGACGAGCAAGGTTTGGTCCCACGCAAGGAGAGCAGTAAGGAAAACCCAGAGGAGCGCAGGCTTTTGTACGTCGCGCTCACGCGAGCTCGCGACCGCTTGTTCATCAGCGGCTTGCGCCTCAAGCCTTCGAAGGCCCATCCCCATGGCAAACCCCATGACTACGTCCAAGAGATCTACGATTGGCTGAGCGCGCAGGCTTGGGTCGCCGACGAGTTCGTGCCCCCGGACGTTCCAACGCTTGTCCCAGATTTTTTATCAATGGACCAGCAGCCAACAAGTCAACCCTCTTCAGCTCAGCCGACAAGGTTGACGGGATCTGGTGCGGCTTTATCGGCGCGAGAGACCACGCTCACCCTTCCCTTGTCATACTCTCTCCTCGCGCGGTACGAGCGATGCCCTCGCCAAGCAACCTACAAAGTCATGTTACGCCTCCCGGAAGTCAGCGAGAACCAGAAAGAGAAACGGCCCGAGCCACGGACTGAACAATCGTTCGATTCGGGCGAGTTAGCCGGCCCGGACTCGCTGCTTGGAGCGGGCGAATACGGCCAGGTGCTTCACAAAGCGCTAGAGCTTTGGGCGGTCGACAAGCGCAACAAGATTTCCGTGAAGAGTCCAGCAGCGTACCTTGATGACGCTACTCGCTTGCTCGCCATCGCAATCCCAAAGAAGCAGCGCGATGAGGCCCAGTCGGCGTTGCAGAGGAGCATCCTCGAGCTGCGCGAGTGGCAACCCGTGCATATCGAGGCGCCTTTTACCTTGGACTTCGGCGAAGAGGGGAGACCGCTTTTGGTATCTGGGTATCTCGATCTTCTCGCCAAGACTACCAAAGGCCAAGCGTGCTTAATCGACTACAAGACGGGCGATCAAGCAGTCGATCACGCCCTGCAACTCGCGCTGTATCGGCGTGCCGCGGATGAGGTTTACGGAATGAAGAATCCAGCGTGTTTCGTCGGCCAAATTGACGGCAAAGACTTTACCTTGCGGAACGTTGAACCAGTCGCACCTGGCGAGTTGCGCGCCCGCATTCTTGCGGTCCGGGATGGGCTGCTCGCTCGCGAGCATCGCGCGATCGCGGGACCCTGGTGTTGGACGTGCGGATACCGTGACGCTCCCTGCCGCGATTACCGGGTGGCGCGCGAATAAATTCGCGCGACTACATTTACGAAGGAGGCAATTCGCGTTGGCGACTTGACGGTCGCCCGCTGGGGCGATTTGCCAATCGCCCCCTACATTTTTATCTTGGAGGCGGTCTTCGGGTTATCGCGGAGCGCTGCGAGCTCCTCACCCGTTAGCGCGCGTGGCTTATCCCGATCCGCATCCACAATGCACAGAAAGCCGAACGGCTCGTTTGCGTTGTTGACAAATTGGTGCGCAGTTTCGGGCGGCACGTAGACGTGATCGAATGGTTCGATGTCGAGGGCGGTGGCGCCAACGATCGCATAGCCGTGTCCACGCACGCAGATGACTGAATGAATGTGTTCGTGGCACTCCAGGCTCGTAAAGCCACCTTTGGCAACTTCGAAATAGCGAACATCAAAATGTCCACCTTCTTCTCTTCCTTTGATGATATGGCGAGCAGTGTCACGCCAAGAGCGGCCGGTTCCATCCGAATTTTCGGAGGCATAGCTGGTCGCCGCTACCCCTGACCAGGTAAATGATTTCTTATCGAATTTCTTTTTCATCGATTCCGCACGATCACCTAGGGATAGACGATGACTTTCAGGGCTTCATCTGGGCTTTTCACCGCGGCATATGCCTTCGCCGCGTCGTCAAGGGAAAAACGATGCGTGAAGAGCGGCTCGACGTCGAGGCCGTCCTTCAGCAGCTCCAACGCCTCGCGCGTATCGTCGGGGCCAGCCGAATAGCTCATCACGATGTTGACGTCTCGAAAGAAAAGGTCGTTGACGTCAATGTTCCATGGCTCGCCGGGCGCAAGGGGCGTAAAGACCACGATGCTGCCGCCTCGGGCAACGCACGAAGTGGCCGTCTCCAGCGCGGCTTTGGAACCGGGCGTCACAAAGACGATTTCGGCGCCCTCGTCATCGGTCAGTTGCAATACCCGCTCGCGCAAGGGCGAGTTGTCGACATCGATCGCCGCGTGTGCCCCAAGACGTTCCGCACGCTCCAGCCGCACTCGAACCCGGTCGGCACCGAGCACCAACTCGGCACCCTGAGCGCGAGCGACGAGCATGTGCAACATGCCCATTGCGCCCAGCCCAATGACCAAAACCCTATCGCCTCGGCGCATGCCAGAACGGCGCACCGATTTCACGACCGTCGCGAGGGGCTCGATCAGCGTGGCTTTCTCGTCACTGAGCGCCGGCGGCAGGCGCAGCACGTCATGGAGCACGCTCGCCTGCGGCACGACCGCGAACTCCGCGAGCCCACCGGGCGCAAGGCGCGTTGCCCGCCACGTTTCGCATTGGACATAATCCCCCCGGCGGCAACGCCTGCACGTCATGCATGGCGCATGGTGATGGACGAAGACGCGCTCGCCAACGGCAAATGATGCCGCGCCATTCGCGGGTTTCGCGCCCTCGCCGCAAGCGGCTATTTCCGCGACCGGCTCATGCCCCAAGACGAAGGGAGCTTTTGCGTCGGCATACCATTGCAATGTCTCGCTGCCGCACAGCCCGCAGGCGCGGATGCGAACAAGCAGTTCGCCTCTTTGAGGCAGGGCGAGAGGCATATCGCGGACGACAACGTTGCCCTTGCCTTCATACACAGCGGCGCGTGTTGTTTTTGGAAAGGATGCACTCATGACTAGATCCAGGCCGGCGCGTCATTGCCGGGAATGAGCGCGTACTTGAACCCGGCGCGGCTATCGAGCCGCGCAAAAGCCTCGGCCAAGGATGCAAGCGGCAGCACTTCAGAAATGAGCTCGCGGGCAGGCACGACGCCGGCGATCATGAGCTCGCGGGCCTTCCGGACGTCGTCTGGCGTAAAATGAAAGCTGCCGAGACAGGTCAGCTCTTCGTAGTGCATGCGCGTGGCGTCGAGCGGAACGTGGGTACCCTTCGGTAAGCCGCTAAAAAAGAGCACACGCCCACCAGGAGCCACGAGGCGTACCGCTTCTTGCCAAGACTCGGGTGTGCCCCCGCATTCAATGACGGCGGGGAACGAAGTAGCCAGCTCCGCAGGTACCGAGTCAAATCCCGCAGCGACGGTGCGCTGTGCGCCAAGCCGTGCCGCCAATTCCAAACGCGGTTCGTGGCGTGCCACCACGGTCGTCGCGATCCCAGCATGTTTGGCGTACGCAAGATGCAGCAACCCAATACTGCCAGCGCCGACAATCGCGACGCTCTCGGGTATGGGCGATTGCGCATCGGCCCGTTCGAGCATACGCCAGCCGTGGACGATGCACGAGAAGGGCTCCAAGAACGCGGCTTCGATATACGAAAGCTTCTGTGGCTTCGCAAAAAGATTGCGCGCGACAATGTGTGCGGGTAAGCGCAGAAAATCCGCATAGGCGCCAACGGCCATTCCTTCGGTCAGTCGCTCGCAAAGATTCTCCCGGCCAGCCTGGCACCGCGGGCACGATCCGCACGGCGCAGTTTGCACCCACATGACGGCATCGCCGACAGCGAACTTGTCGATGCCTTGGCCGACGGCCACAATATCCCCCGAGGCCTCGTGGCCGAAGGGGCCAAAGGCGAGCTTGGGGTGTCCGCGGCGGTAGGTTTTGAGATCGGTGCCGCAGGTCAATGCGGCACGAACTTGCACGATGGCCTCGCCAGTGCTGGGCTGCGGCATCGGCTCCTCGTGCCATTGGAGCGTCTTGGGGGCGGACAACACGGCTTGGCGCACGCCTAGATTTCCCATTCCCACGGATTCCACAACACACTCACCGCATGCGAGGGTTTGAAATTCTTGAAATCTGTGTTCAGCGCGCTGACGCGCCTCACGAAGAACATGAACATCGCGGGCTCTTCGTCGACAAGGATCTCCTGTATCTTGTAGTACGCAGCTTTGCGAGTTTGAAGATCGTTCGACGCGAGCGCGATCTGTTCTTGAGCGTCGAGCTCGTGGTTGCAGAAATGGTAAATATTCTGACCAGCTGGGGGAGTTTGGTCGCACATAAATTGTGTGGAATCATCTGGGTCCGCCCCGTTGAACCAACCCAAAAAGGCGACGTCAAACTTGCCGGTCTGGAGCGTGCCTCCGCCGCCGTAGGAGGCGAAAAAGATTGGTCCCGCAACGATCTTGATCGAGACGTCAACGCCGATGGCCTTCCAATTCTGCTGCACAAAGACGCTATCTGAGCCGCTGCCCGTCGGTGTCGTGACGAATTCCACGTGCAGGCGCTGGCCGTTACGGTAACGGTAACCATCACTGGCTAACTTCCAACCATCTGCCTCGAGCATGTGCACAGCGAGCTGTGGGTTATAGTTGTACTGCTTGAGACTCGGGTTGTGTGCCCACAGAAAGGCGGGCTGATCGCTGTCAGCGAGTAACGGCGTATTGTGATAGACCTTTCCAAGCAACGTGGCTCTATCGAGCCCATAGGCAAGCGCCTGACGCACGATTTTGTCTGCAAGGACAGGGTTCGTCAGATTGAGAGCGATCTGGTCGTAGGCAGTTAAGGGAGTGCGATACAAGCGAATGCCAGGGATGGTCTGCAGCGCCGGAGCGTACTCGTACGGCATCGCAAAGTCAGCGTCCACCTCATGCGTTCGAAGTTGGGTCATGATCGTGTTCGCGTCGGGAATGAAATGCCAATCGATTTCTTTGATCTTGGGTGCTCCGCGAAAGTAGTTTGGGTTCGCCACAAACTTGATCATGCTGCCGTGATCGTAACGCTCGACGATGAAGGGCCCCGTGCCGATGGGGTGATTGTTATACGGCACGCGGTTCATGTCTTGATACTGCGAGAGGAGATGTTTGGGGATAATCTCGATTGGAGTCCCACCCATGGAAAAGAACGCCGAGAGAAATGGCGCGTACGGCCGGTGAAGGTGAACGCGGATGGTCTGGTCATCGATTTTGTCGATGCGGGTGATATCGTCATAGCCGACGCGGCTAGCGATATTGTTTCTCGGATTCATGATTTGGCGCCAGGAAAAAATGATGTCGTCGGCTCCGAAGGGGACCGCGTCTTGCCACTTGACGCCCTTGCGAAGGTGGTAAGTGATCTCGAGCCCGTCCTTGCTGATATCGCCGTTTGCAAGTGTCGGGACTCGCGTCGCAAGCTCGGGAACCCACTCGTTGTCATTGTTGAAACGAAAGAGGTACGCGCCCCACAAGAGCGAGAGGTCGACCTCCGCCTGTTGGTCCCCAACCATCGGGTTGAGGTTATCGGGTTCGTCGAGAGCGGCCACACGCAACACCCCGTGAATCGTCCACGGATTCCCCGTTTGGTTTGTGGTCGTCTGCGTCGAGATCTTGGTGCAACCCACGCACAGGACTGCGAGGACACTCATCGAGCACATGACAAGCGATGGCTTCATCTCGACCCCTTTGGCGGGGCGACCTGGACGCCGGCGGCCTGCTCGTAGAGTTGCGCGACCGCGCTGTAATCGAAAGAACCCAAGCCTTGCGAGGACGCCTTGCTATATTCTTGATAGGCAAGCGTGGAGCTCGGCATGGGCACGCCACTTGCTTTTGCCGCTTCGAGAGCGGCGTTGAGATCTTTGCGGAGAAGATCGAGCGCGAAGCCGCCTTTGTGCAGATCGGTGAACCACGCTTTCGGCAACCATTCTTCGAGCAGATAATTCGATGCGGTGGCTGTCTTCAACACATCGCGAAGCACATCGATGTCGGCGCCGGCTTTTTTTGCGAAAACCAGCCCTTCCACGTTGGCGAGCATGATGTTGGCAATGATAACTTGGTTCACGAGCTTGAACGTCTCGCCCATCCCGGCTGGTCCGACATGCGCCGGTTTCCCCATGGCTAACAGAACCGGTTGGGCGCGGGCAAACGTCGCTTCGTCGCCGCCGACCATGATCGTGAGCTCACCTTTCTTCGCGCGCGCCGGGCCACCCGACACCGGCGCATCGAGCATACGCAGATTGCGCCGTTCGAGCCGTTCGTGAAACGAGCGCGATGCCACAGGTGAAATGGTGGACATGTCGACGACGATGCCGTCTTCGTGCAGTCCGATGGCTGCGCCAGTGTTCCCGAAAAGCGCCTCCTCGACTTGTGGAGCATCGGGAACCATCGTGATGACGACGTCGCTTCCGGCGGCGACATCAGCCGGGTTTTTATTTTCTATGGCACCCTGCGCGATGAGGCGAACGATTGGCTCCCTGTTGATATGCGCGCAAATGCGAAGCCCAAAGCCAGCACGCAACAGCGACTCGGCCATGGGTTCGCCCATGGTGCCAACGCCGACCAGACCAACGTTCTTGATCACAAGAGCATGGTTCTCTGGGTTAACGTCAAGGTCCGCTGCTTATTGGCCGAGTTGGCACTGGCCGCTCCGAAGACGCGCGAATAAATTCGCGCGACTACATCGCAACTACGTTGGGGCGATTTTCCAATCGCCCGCGGCGTTGGTTGTGCGGATGAATTGTCGCAACTCGTCCGCCTCGATTCGATCGTATGCTTGGCCTGCAGCGCGGGTCAGCGCGCTGATCATGGCGACCTCGTCTGGATCGAGATCGCTGCCTGAGCGGTGAGCACCGTAGAGAGCGATGCCTATGAGCCGCCGCCGAGAAAGGATGGGCAGTGCGAATTGGGGTGCCGCAGTGCCTTCGGGCACGCCTTGATGGGGCCACCTGATGTCGGCGATCCTCACCGGAGCTTGCTGCGCTTCCAAATGTAAAAGCAACAGATCATCGGGGCCAAGGCAGCGACAGGTCGCGCCGGCCCATTTTGGCGCTCGTCGACGGACAAAACGTCGGGAGCTGGGCGCGGCCGTTTCAAGACCTGTGTCGACCCGGAAAATTGCGCTCGACTCGAGGTCGAGCAATTGAAGGGGCTCCGACGTGACAACCTCATCGACCACAGCGGCCGACGTCGCATACTCGAGCGCTTCGGCGCAACGCTCTAGTCGCAACCTCGCTTGGTAGCGCTGCCGAAAAAAGACTGTATCGACAAACGTGGCGACCCGCTGATGGATCGCGTTGAGCCAAAAGCCAATTGCGATGGCAACGCCGAGTTCGGCAACGAGGCCCGCGTTGGTGCCAGCCAAGGTGCGGATCGCAAACGAGTGCATCACCGCGAACACCACCACGACCAGCGACGTCAAGAGTCCATAGATGAGCGTGCGGTTGACCGCGAGCGAAAAATCGAGCACGCGATATCGGAAGGCGGCATAAATGATTGTGAGGGGGACGGCACCAATCAGCATCGATGATATCCGTTCCCCCAAGCCCGCGTTACTGAAGACGGACCAAGTGAAGAGACCGTAGATATCGGCCACGGCCAGCCCAATCATCCCAACCACCATCCCGAAACTCGTCCATGCCACGCGCTCGCGGTCCGCACCACGCGTGTGGAAATATGTCTGGATGAAGAGTGCAGCGGTAGCCAAAAAAATGACATCGAACCAGATTTCCTCGCTGTTGACAAACCATTGCGGCGGCTTGGCGAACCACGAAGACAAGTTGACTGCGAGATTGAGCGCGGCCGTAAATATAAAGACGGCGGGAATGAGCCGCGTCAGCTTCGCGCGCCAACCTGCGACATCGGATCTGGGAAAATACAACGCAAAGGTCAACAAGCCGACGATCCCTGCAGCGTTCATCACGTCGTCGATGATGGAAAGCGTGAGGTAGATCTTTGGGGGGAGCGCCGCGCCGAGCAGATACCAGCCCTCAAACGGATTCGCGCCGACACAGTAAAAGAAGAACCCCCACGTAGCCGGACTTGGGCGCACGAGCACGAGGAAGAGACCAGCGACGATGAAGAGCGCGCCGAGAATCTTGCGCAGCGGAAAGATGACCGAGCCACCTGCAGGCAGATGCGTGGGCTCTGAGGTGAGCGTCACTTCGCGTTGCTTGCCAGCGTGGCTGACGGTGACGACCGTCTTGAGGCCGGGCGCAGCCACCCACACTTCGGGAACAGGCGCCTCGCTTAAGCCCTCAACTCTGTCGCCAGGTTGGATGCCTGCCACGGCGGACGACGAGCCGGGCGCGACACTGCGAACCACCCCTGCAACGTCGGTCGTCAGGCCATAGGTACCAAGCGGACGCCACAGGATCGCGACGTCTGGCAGTGTCGCCGCGAAGCCGTAGAGGGCCAGCAACACGACTGCAGCGACGCGAAGAAACAATCGCATGCGTACGTCGATTTAAAGAATTAGCCGCCGCCGGCGCCGACTCGATCCGCCCTGGGTTCCACCATGAGCGAAGGATCGAGTATTTTTTCAAGCTCCGCGTCGCTGAGCTTGGTTCGCTCCCGCGCGACTTCGCGTACGGTTTTGCCAGTTGCGGCCGCCTCTTTGACGATCGCCGCCGCAGCGTCGTAGCCAATAATGGGTGCGAGCGAGGTGCCCATGGCTAGCCCCCGCTCGACCATTTCGGGACCGCGCGTCGTCGCCTTCAGGCCATCGATCGTCTGCACCGCAAAGTTGCGCGCTGCAGCCGCCAAAAGTTCGATCGATTGCACGAGATCGTACGCCACGAGCGGCATCGTCAGGTTGATTTCGAAATTTCCGCTTTGACCGCCGACCGTGATCGCAGCATCGTTTCCGATCACTTGCGCGCAGACCATGAGGACTGACTCCGCGATGACCGGGTTGACTTTCCCGGGCATAATGGAGGAACCAGGTTGCACGGCAGGCAGATCGATTTCGCCTAAACCCGCGCGAGGGCCAGAACCCAGCCAGCGCAGATCGTTTGCAATCTTTGTGAGCGAAACCGCCAGTGTCTTGAGCGCACCACTGGCCGCCACCGCATTGTCCAGCGAAGATTGCGACTGAAAGTGATTGCTGGTTTCATGAATCGGCAAAGCGGTGAGCGTTGCCAGTCGCGCAGTCGTTCGCTTCGCAAATTCCGGATGCGTGTTGATGCCGGTGCCCACGGCAGTGCCACCCAGCGCCACCTCCAATAGTTCTGCCTGGGCCTGCTCGACGCGCGCGATGCCGCGCTCGATCTGGCCGGCATAGCCCAGAAATTCTTGGCCAAGACGAATGGGAGTCGCGTCCTGAAGGTGTGTGCGCCCGGTCTTGATGATCCCCCAAAATTCTTTTGACTTGCGGTCGAGCGATGCTTTGAGAGTCTGGAGCGCAGGGAGGAGCTCCTCCTTGATCGCCAGCGCCGCTGCAAGGTGGAGTGCTGTCGGGATAACGTCGTTGCTCGACTGACCGAAATTGACGTGGTCGTTTGGGTGGACTTTCTTCGCCTGTACGTCACCGCCCGTACGCGCGGCTCGATGGGCGATGACTTCGTTTGCATTCATGTTCGTCGACGTGCCCGAGCCGGTCTGGAAAATGTCTACCGGAAAATGCTCGTCGTGCTTCCCTTGCGCGACTTCCTCAGCAGCTGCGGCGATTCGCTCGGCGATCGACTTGTCGATGAGCCCGAGCTCGGCGTTGGTCTGCGCGGCAGCTAGTTTGATGAGACCTAAAGCGCGGATGAACCGGCGCGGCAGGCGCATGCCGCTAATCGGAAAATTAAGCACGGCTCGGTGCGTGCTGGCCCCGTACATGGCCGATGCGGGCACCTGCATTTCGCCCATGGAGTCACGCTCCGTGCGGGTGCCGATGCTCTTGTCCATCATTATACCTACTCCGCAAATGTCCGATGACTATAGGGGAAGCATGCCGTTCGTCACTGCGCGCGACGTGCTCCTGGGAATGAGGGCGACAGAGGTCGCGATGCGAGACAGCGAGCCGAGCAATTCTGGGTCTTTGTTCGAGTTTAGCGAGCCTGGCGGCAGCAAACATTGGGTTGCCACACCCGGCAAGCAGACGACGTTCCCTCTTTCCATTCGCAACGAGACGGCCGAAGGGCACGACATCACCGTCATCGTCGAAGAACCAGCGAATTGGGCGTGGGCCGATCCCCATCGGGTGACGCTCGATCCCGGCAACACCACGACCGTTTCAATCGTTTTCGCCCCGCAAATGGAAACGACCGTGGCTGCGGGAGTGCATCAGGCTGCAATCCGGTTGCGCGACTTGGAAGGCGTCATTTTTGCGGAGTGCGTGCGTCCATTTGAAGTTGAAGAACGCCAGGAGCTCGCAATGACCGTGACCCTGCGCGGCCCGTTGATGAGCTTCGGAATGGCTGAAGGGTTCGTGCTCCACTGCACGCTTGAAAATCGCGGGAATGTTGACGTCAGCGTGACCCCCTTGGGAGATCCGCATCCAGCCCTGACGTTCAGCAAGCGCACCGTGTCTGTGCCGTTCCAAGGTCAAGTCGCATTCGACATTGAGGTGCGGTGGAATGCCGCGCGCCGCACGAACCATCCCGATGTCGTGAGCTTGCGCGCGCGATATCGCGACGGAGAAGCCTGCGCCTCAATTCAATGGCGCTCCATCGCCGAGGCGCTTGAGCCGTTCATGCCGATCTACTCGACCGCTGATGAGGAGGACGAGCTGCTTTCGCTCTCGTGGCTGCCTCAACCGGGCGAAGACGTCCTCAATCGCAAGGTCCCGGATTTCGTACCCGAAGAGTCTGAAACCGCAAGTGTGCGCTCGGCGGCGCCGGTCTCCGACCACCAGGGTGCAGTCGAACCAGCCAGCGCGCCGACAGCCGCCCCAGCAGGCCCACCACCCGAGATTGCAGCTGCCCGCCGCGCCGCCGCGTATGCGCCTGCCAAACGGATCAGCCCATGGTGGCCCGTCTTTCAGTACCTGAGCGGTAAATGGCGGGTCAAACCGCTTCCCGTTCTCATGTTGATCATTGCTGCTGAGGGTTTCGTGATCGGCATGACGCAAGCGCAGCGGGACTATTATGCATCTCCCGAGCTGACGAGCCGAGTACCCACGATCAGCCGTGCGTTTAGCGCGAGCTCTCATGCCGCGTCGGCGCTCCTGGGGTTCGGCAAAAAAGCGATTGCCGTGACCATCACGGCGGGTGGGAAGCTCGCGCATGACTTTCACTTTGGAAAGCACGCGACCGCGGCCACGCTTGTGTCAGGACCGCCAGCGCTGTGGGGCCTTTCGGCGCATTACCTGACTCCCCGCACGATGGCAGTCTCGTTCAACCAGGTGCATTGCTCGAATCTCATGCTGCTCGTCGCGTCCGGCCGTAAGATCATCTACCACAAACATTTGGCGGATTCAACGGCGACAGTTCCGATTCCCAAAGGATTGACAGAACCTGTGCGCGTGACGGTATCGGCGCAAGCACCTGGAGGGCTCGAGCTGCGACAGCACGTCTATCTGGCGCCTCCCTTCGCGACCCTCATGTAGGGGCGATTGGAAAATCGCCCCACGTTAGGTGGGGAGAGGCTTGCCCGGGCGCCGGAAGGTCAAGACCTCCGTGCCGATAGGGAGTTTCGGTACGATCTCACCGACAAACCCAAGCGCGCCCGCAAGAGACGGCGCGTCGGCGCCCGAAGCGGCTGCAACGTCCTCGTAGTACACGCCGAAATGGGGGAGTGCGTTTGCGTCGACGAACTCGCTCGCCAATGCATCGAAATCCTCATCGTCCGATCCGCCTGCTTCAAGCGGCTGGCCCTCCCAGTATTTTGTAAACGACCAGGTGCCCTCTGCGTCGCTATACGTCAACAAGAGCGCCTCGGTCTGCAACAGCTCGGAGAGGCCCTCTGCGAGACCCCCGTCGTCCAGCGACTGGCTGTCCTCAAGCACGGTGACCCAGCCGTCTTGTTCTGGCATAAGCGCAAAGCTGCGGATGCGTTTGTGAGCCGTCGATGTGTCTGGGGTCGGCTCGAGTCCTCGCTCGCTGGTCGGCAGACGCTCGCTCTCGCTCATCAGCTCGATAAGGGCGTGGCGTACGCGGCTGAAATCAGCGTCGCGCACGTAGACCGTGCTAAAGTGAAAGCCCATCGTCTTTACCGTCCGAACAGGTTGCGCAGAACGAACCAGACATTTTCTTTGCGCTCGGCCAAGCGGCGATAGAAATACCCTGCCCAGTGCGTGCCGAATGGTACGTAGACCCGCATGCGGTATCCTTCGCGCACGATAGCGCGCTGCGCTTCCGGTCGGATGCCATACAGCATCTGGAATTCAAAGGCATCACGAGGGATGCTTTCGCGATCGGCAAACGCCTTGACGGCATCAATGAGCAAATCGTCGTGGGTCGCGATGCCCGGGTAGGCCCCAGCGGTTAATAAGCGCTGTGCCAGCTGCATGTAGTTGCGACGGATGAGCGGCATTTTTTGGATGGCGATTTCCTTGCGTTCCTTGTATGCTCCCTTGCACAACCGCGCCCTCAGGTTCCGTTTGATAATTCTCTCAACATCCTGGGCTGCCCGATCAAGATAGGCTTGAACGACCGGTCCCACGTGCTCGTAGATTTCGAGAGCCCGATCGAGGATTCGATAGGTCGAGTCAATTGTGGCCGATCCCTCCATGTCGAGACGGATGAACATCGAGTGAGGTCGCGCGCGCTCGATGACGCGCGCTAGATTGGCGACCGCGAGCTTCTCATCAATCAGTTGTCCGATCGCAGAGAGCTTGACCGAGACATTGGCTTGCAGGGCCTCACCCGCAAGGCGATCGATCATCTCGCAATAGACACTTGAATTCTTTGCAGCTTCTGCTTCATGGTGAACGTCTTCGCCGAGGAAGTCGAGCGAAGCGGAGAGTCCTTGCGCGTTGAGTCTCTTGACTGCGTCGATCGCATCATCCACGCTCTCGCCGGCAACGAACCGGCGGGCAAGAAAAAAGAGCCGCCGCTGCAGCCCAGGGTTGGCGTTGAGAACGTCGGCGAAAGTCGCCATCGCCCTATTTCAGATAGCGGCGACCCCCAGCCGAGACGAGTTCGGCTGGAGTTGTCCAAACGATCGCGTGTACTGGGCCCGAAGTAATCTGAACTTGAACTTCAAGGTCTTGATGATCTCGATAGGAGAACTGCACAACGCGCTTCACCACGGCCTGGGTACCATTTGAAAACTCAAGCGAACGCGCCAGCACTTCTGCCATCTTGCTTTGGTAGGCTTCATAGCTTGTCGACCCAAACGATGCGTCGATCGTGCTGCGCAGGTACGCTTCGAGCGAGCTTTGATTCGGATATGCCCACGCTTTCGTCTGACCACCGGCAGAACCGTCGAAGCGAATATTGTCATTGACCGAAGGGGCACTCGAATACGGATTCGTCGCCGCCAACGATACCGTCGCGCATTCGAGCGTGGCAACAGCGGCTGCGCTGAGCGCGGCAAGCGAGCGAACGAGTGGGTGCTTCATGCGTTATGGTACCTCATGGTCCGTAGGTGGGAGTGACAGTCGGTTCTGCAGTTCCCAGAGGCTGGGGTGCCTGCGTGGAACCGAGGTACGGCGTCGGTGTGGGCAAAGGCGTCGTCACCGGTTGCGTTGACTGCATGGAATGTCCTATTGGTAGTCCGCCGCACAAAGTTGTCAGGGAATTGCGGGCGTCATAGAATGCGCGTTGGCCCGCGCTTCGTGAGTAGGTAGCCAGGTATCCCACGCCAGCCCAAACGGCGAGCATTTGTTCATCGATATAGGCTTTATTGTTCTCCACGGCGGCATAGGTGATGTAAGCCGACGGATGCGAACCGCAGACGGTCGTCCGTTGCGCCGCACCAATTTTTGCATTCGGCAGTTGGCTGATCTGAGCAAGTTGCATCTGGGTAAAATCCGAGAGCGAACCGGTGAATTGCGTGGCCGATACAGTGATGCTCTGGCCGTCGCTCGGATGGAGCCAGACACCGAGGCCACGGCCAAGGTTCTGGGTCTTGTGCCAGCCAGGTGGAGGTTGGAAGACTGTATTGGCAGCGCTTCCCCGCTGCCCGCCCACCGTCAACGCAATGCCAACCGCCGCTGCGGTAGCGATCGCGATGGCGATGAGGTTTCGAAGCCGATCTTTCATAGCGATGGCTCCCTTTATCGGGGCGATTTGACAACGCCCCCTACAGCACTACGTTTGTTCGCGCCATTCGTCGCCGAGCGCGACTCTCCCCGGGGCACGAACGCGTGCATACAGACCAAAGCATTGATCGTGATGATCGACCAGATGCTTGAGAACGGAAGGATCCACGTCGAACGTCTCGGGATCGATGTTTGTGAAAATACAGCGAAGGTCGTGCTCGACGATTTCAAGCTCGGCGTCCCCAAGGGAGAATGTTCGTCCAACCCAATCGTTCTCCGCAAACGCCACCACATCGTCACCGTCGAGAACGATGTTCGGACGAAAGCGCAGGACATTGATAGGAATGCCCATGTCGCGTGCGAGTGCGCGAACGGACGCCGCATTGACGACGAGAAGTTCATGAGCATCAAAGAACGGAGCGCTTCCCTGCACCACAGATTGAATCGACATTGCGCGATCGAAGGTCGACGTGAGTTGAGCTACTAGGTTCTCGCCGGCGCCGAACACGGAGCCGTCTGGGCCGCTCACGGTGACCTTGCCACTGTCGGCGCTCGCCCGAAACGCCAGCATTCGCGGCACCTGCCTGGCGGTCAGAGGTTTGCCTTTGCGACTTTCAAGGCCGTCAACAAGCATAAAACTGCGGTCGAATGGGATGCCGCCGCGATCAAGCTGCGTGGAGGTGAGCGCTTCGCCAGCAAGTGACTTCACGGGATAGCGCCATAAATGAGTGACGCGCATGTCGCTTGAATCGTGCAGGACCGACGATGCGATTTCCTGTTCGCCTTGTTCGCGTTTTGCTGATGTGGCTTGTGCTCACGGCCTCGAATTCGACCGTTCCACCGAGTGCGAGTTATTCATCGCAACTCCCGGACGGGGCTCATATTCACATGCTTGCGCTGCCGCTTGGAAGACTCGACGGCACCATTGTGGGCGCAGCGACATTCGATGGCAGCGGAGCGCGGATCGCATTTCTGGCAACTTTTCCAGGCGCGACGCTTTCGGGCGACTGGCGCGTGCTCGATCCCGTGCAAGCCTTCGTTCTCGATGCAAGCCGCCGCACGCTTACGCAGCTCACGATCGACGGCCAAGCGCGAACCGTTCAGTGGGGAAGCGATCAGACTGTTTGGGTGCAGGACGGCAGTCGGCGCAATCAGTTCGCAGTGCCGCAGCCCGCACCGGTATCGCTCCCCGAATTGCGAATGGGAGATGCTTCTGCCGCCGCGACGGCAACCATTATTGCCTCGGGCGGTGATGGCCGGTTCTTCGTGGCCAAGACCGATGCCGGGCGCTACGTGCTCCAACAAATCGGGGCGAAAACGCTTCGTCTTGAGGGAACGGCAGCTAACGGAGCCTATGCCCTCGTGGGGAATTTCTTGGTCTGGGTGGATAAGTCCAAAGGAATAGGCAGCGAGATTGCGCGGCAAGGCGCACAAGACGCCGTGCCCCCATCGTTTGCCGGCTCTGCCTATGGTGATGTTCTTTCACCAATAGCTCCGCTTGGCCATGCGGTGTATCAAGGCGCTTATCGCAACGGCGTCGTCTACTTCGGCTTCACGCACGCCGTGCGTCGCATCGTCGCGCAAACCACAGATCTCGTCAGCTACTCGTTCCCGCAGGTGCCAAACGACCTGTCGTACACTGTGGGTGATGGCTTTGGTGCAGGCGCCGGCAACCAATTGTACTTCGCGCGACCTGAAAGCAGCGAAATCACCTTCTGGCGGGCGGGCAAGTACGAGCAAGAATCGCTTGAGTTGCCTTCGCAGCAAGGCAGCGAGAGTGCACTCGAGTATACGATGCAGCATCTCGCGCCGGGTGATCCTCTCTGGCCCCCTCTGCGACCAGATGAAGACGCGCTCGATGCCGCGATCATGCAATGGCGCGCGTATCCGGTCGGTGACTCCGTGGGCGACGAGTGGGTAGCTTCGTACTTAGGGCGGCTTCTGCTCGGCGATGCCAAAGGTAAGTTTCGCTTCGTGGGTACGCCGCAATATCCGTTTGCCGTACTGGGGCGCACGGACGATGGTCGCATTTGGGGAGCAGCTCCGCAGATAAGGCTCTTCGCTGGCCCTAACTTCGTCGATGCAATCTCCACGTTATGGTGGAGTCGAGATGGCGTCGCCTGGCTCGAAGCAGGGACGGTGCCTGGAGATGCGGGTGCGATTGGGCTCGATCACAGGCGGGTGTGGATCGCCTACACGCACCCGTGGTTGGGTCGTGCGGAGATCTGGCTCATGCGACTCGGCGATCAAAGTGGTGCGGTCACGGGCGGCACTTACGGAGGGGAACAGCTTTTCTTTGCCTCGCTCCCGAGTGGCTTCTTCTTGGTGTGGGGGGCGACACCGGGTCGGCGCCTCAACAGCGATGAGGGCCCCTTGTCGGCGTATCGAGTGGATCAGGAAGCGCTCTTCGTGCTCGCTGGCACGTACAACGTTTTCCAACAGCAGATCCTCGATCCAAGTAGCGATCCGTCGCTGCCGGCAGCCTCCTTTGATGTGCACGATGCCTCAGCGCTCGCGCAACCGACGCTTGACGCCCTCGCGTTGTTACCAAGCGAAACCCACATCACGCTCGCAACGAACATCGACGGATTGCAAGTGGACACGACAAGAATCACCTTGATGACCTTCCAGCAAGAGCGGGCATTCGAAATCAAATATGCGGGCCGGCCCTACCCGCTTGCCATGATCTCTGCTTCCATTGCGGGCGACACTGCCGTGGTCAAGCGATCGCTTGCGCGGGGGCCTCTGATGCAAACCGGTTCGACCGAGCGCTGGACGCGGCTCGAGGGACAGTGGCGGCGAGTCTCGATACGGACCTTTTGAACCTTAGCTCGATGGAGCCGTGACCGTCACCGTGCCCGTCATCGAGGGATGAATCGAGCAGCCATACGTATACTTTCCGGCTTTGGAAAACGTATTCGAGTAGGTCTTGCCGCTGTCGAGATTGCCCGAATCAAAACCGCCTTTGCCCGACATCGTGACCGTGTGGGCGTATGGGTCGTCATTCTTCCACGTTACCGTCGAGCCAACCGGCACGGTAAGACTGCTTGGCGAGAAAGCGTTGTTCGAGATGTCGATGAGGTACGGTGACGCTGCCGGTGCGGGTGTCGGGGAGGCGACGCCAAGGTGACCAGCTGCCGCCACCAAGATGATTGCCGCAAGAAGAGCGTACGTGAGTCGAGGGAATCTTTTCATGTGAATCTCCGATCTGAGTTGAGGCGATGTTCCAGTCACGCCCTACGTTGGGGCGATTTTCCAATCGCCCTCTCCATGCCCGCTCTATTAGGAACGCGTTTTCAGCGTGATTTCAGGTGTCGACTTGCAAGAGGGGCAAGCAAGGTGGTTCCAGCCAGGCAGAGCGCCGCCGACGTGCCAAGCCCAGCATTCGTTTTGCAGTAGGGCAGTATACAGCGGAACGCACCATTGACGGGATTGAGGAGCATGCACGTGGACAAAAAAGGAGCGTCACAACTCGCGTTGCGGTTCGTTCTCCTCGTTGGGGTTGTGAATTTGTTTGCGGATTTAACCTACGAGGGAGCGAGGAGTGTGAACGGGGCTTTCCTTGCGAGCCTTGGCGCGAGCGCAATCGTCGTCGGCTTGGTTGCCGGCTTCGGAGAATTAATAGGTTACGGCCTGCGTTCTATCACGGGTTTCTTTGCCAGCAAGACCCAGCAATATTGGACCTTCGCTTTTGTCGGTTATGCAATTAATATGCTCGCCGTGCCTGCGCTGGCTCTCGCGGGCAACTGGCCAACAGCAGCGGCCCTCATGATCTTAGAGCGCACAGGCAGAGCAATCAGGAAGCCCTCCGTCGATACGATGCTTTCCTTTTCTGGCAAGGCGATAGGAAGCGGATGGGTGTTCGGTTTGAACGAGTTCTTCGATCAGTTCGGAGCAACGGTGGGGCCGCTCATTGTCGCCTTCGTCTTGCTTGCCAAAGGCAATTATCGAAGCGGTTATGCCATTTTGCTGGTTTCCGCTCTTCTGTGCCTCAGTCTCGTCGTCGCAGCCAGGTTACTCTTCCCTAAACCTCAAGACTTAGACAAACAACAAGCCGTCGGCCTAAAAACCAAAGGATTCTCTCGAGCCTACTGGCTCTACGTTTTGGCGGGCGGTCTGATAGCAGCCGGCTTCGCAGACTTTTCCCTGATTGCTTTTCACTTCGAGAAGACTGCTAGCGTGCCGATGCAATGGATTCCGATTCTTTATGCGATCGCCATGGCGATGGCGGGCATCAGCGCTCTTCTGTTCGGTAGGTTATTGGACACGTTCGGATTGAGGATCTTGCTCATTGCCTTTTTTCTGGGAGCGTTCTTTGCTCCGTTCGTATTTTTAGGGAGCTTCGTTTTGGCTTTTATCGGCATGGTGCTTTGGGGCATCGGCATGGGGGCGCAGGATTCCCTGCTCAAAGCGGTGCTCGCTACTATGGTACCTCCAGGGAAGCGGAGCACGGCCTTCGGAGTCTTCGACACTGGCTTCGGGATTGCGTGGTTTTTCGGTAGTGCCGCAATGGGCATCATTTACACACGCTCAATTCCTGCTCTGATTATTTTTTCCGTGCTCCTGCAGATTGCGGCTTTACCAGTTTTTGCCTTAGCGACAAAGCAACAGAAGGCAGCTTAGCCTCGCCAGGCGTCTCTGGTGCCGAAGCGCCTGCGTTGTTCGTCTTCAATGAAGGCGGCAATCTCGGGGATGCCGTCGCGATCTGCTCCGACAAAGCTGAGCCCTCCGAAATAATGCATGCCCTGCGGATCCCTGTGGCAATAGATGACGTGGGCCAGGAGGTTGTGGCGCGCGCCCGCCTCCAGCGGTACATGCAGCGACACGCGCTCGCGGACCGGCAGCGGAAAGGAACTGCGCACGCGAGCTCCGCCCGCGGAGAGATTGGTGAGTTTCACGGGCTCGCGGTGCTCGCCCGCCATCGTCACGATGGTAGAATCGGTCATGACGATGCGCGGCCAGCGCCGCGGCATTCGGATTTCTTGGCGGCGCACAAACAGTTTGCGGAAAGCGTCAAAAAGCTGCATGAGCGAGAAGAAAAAGGTTTCGGTGACACCCGTGCTTCAACCTATGCGCGAGATATGAGCATCGAGCTCGTCAACACGATCGCGGCGTGCGCCACCTTTTTGGTTATTTTGGCGTCGGCGCTGGCAGCCATCATCCAACTGCGCCACTTGCGGGCCGGCAACGATTTGCAGGGTCTGCTCAAGGTGCTCGAAATGGCGTACGAACCTGCCATTCAGGATGCATTTGATTTCCTCACGCATGACTTTCCCACCAAAATCCAAGATCCAGACTTTCGGCGCGAGCTCCTCATACATCCCATCGATAGTCACGTGCACAAGGAGCTCATCGCCATGGAGTACTACGAGCGCCTGGGTTCGTACGTCAAAAATAACATGATCTCGGCGAAGTATTATTTGGATTGCAGTTCGCCGGAGTTGTATTGGGACGCGCTCGCGCCGGTTATCTGGGCCTTGCGCAAGAATCATGGCGACTCCGCCTACGAAAATTTTGAGTACCTTGTCGTGCTCTCGCAAGACTGGAATGCGCGCCATCCCAACGGTAATTACCCCAAGGGTGTGCGCCGCTTGGTGTTACCGCCCTTTGAGGTCTAAACGCGTCGAAATCTTAGGAAGAGCGTTGTCACCCACGTGACGACAAAAACCAAGTACGCGGCGGCGAAGAGCATTGCGACTACCGATGGAAAGTTCGTCTGTCCTAGCAGATTTGCGTTGATGCAGAGCTGGAACATCGTCACGAGCAACACGAGCGTGCCGGCGCCGAAAATCGCGAAATGGTCGAGAAAATATTCTATCGTCGTGGCGTGGCGCTCCGGTGCAAGCCAGTAGTTCTTATTCGGCAGATTGATCATCTCGACCGGCAGGATCCCAATGAGACGCGGGACCAGCACGTACACCGCGGTCACGCTCAACAAAATAACGACATACAGTTCCAGGAAGAGTTGCTTCGGTTCCCAACTGTTCGGGATGCCAGCTGCATTAAAATGCGAGGCGACCGTTTCCGGAAGACGCGGAGCGTAATACGCAATTTGTACAGCGGCAACCGCTAAGAGCGCGACAATGACGACGGCCGATTTTCGCACGCTGCTCGTGTTCGCTACCCGACGTATGTTTTTCTTTACCTGCGCCGTCGCTGCGCTCAACCTTGGTTGCGCGCGAGAGGGTGGAATTTGGGGTCACTCGAGTACTCCATCGGGTACGATTACCTTCAACCTGTCCGAAGATCCGCACAGCTTGAACCCCATTCTTGCCCGCAACGACGACGAGCGTCAAATTGCCCACCTTATGTTCGACATGTTACTCGACGTCGACGACCGCGGACAGCTCATCCCTGCGCTGGCGATTGAGGTGCCGACGCAGCGCAACGGCGACATCAGCCCCGATGGCCGCACGATCACGTATCACTTGCGTCATGACGTTCGCTGGCAGGATGGACAACCACTCACAGCGGCTGACGTCATTTTCACCTGGCAGGCGATCGTCGACCATGACAATGACGTGCCAAGCACTCGCGGGTACGACCTCGTCGATCTTGTCTTCGCGCCAGATTCGTATACGGTCGTGTTCCGGCTCAAACGCGCATGGGCACCGGCGGTGGCGACGCTGTTCACCTATGGCACGAACCCCATGCCGATTCTGCCCGCGCACCTGCTGCAAAACCAAAATCTTCGGCACTCAGACTTCAACCTACATCCGATCGGTTCGGGGCCGTACAAACTCGTTCGCTGGGATCGAGACGACCGCTTGGTGTTGGCGGCGAACGATTCGTACTTTCGTGGAAAACCCAAAACGCTCCAGCTTGTCGCCCAAGTTGTCCCCGACACGAACTCAGCGCTGACGATGTTGCGCTCTGGGCAGCTCGACTGGTCGTTGCAGTCACCCGCGCAGCGCCTCGCCTTGGGGCGCAACCCTACCGTGCGATTTACGTACGTGCCGTTTTCTGGCTTTGGAGCAATCGCGTTCAACTGCCGGAAGCCCCCCTTTGACGATGCTCGCATGCGCATTGCCATCTCGATGGCAATCGACCGCAAACGCTTGAGCGCGGGAATTACCGGCGGCCAGTACGCGGTCGCCAACAGCGATCAACCGCCGTTTGGGTGGGCACACGATCCGTCGGTACGGCTGCCGGCATTCGATCCGCAGCGGGCTGACCGAACGTTGGACTCGCTTGGATGGCGACGGGGTCCGGACGGCATGCGCCAAAGAGCTGGCCACGTACTCGCCATGACGTTCACAACGTTTCCCGAAAGTGACACGGCCGTGCGCACCGCGGAGTACGTGCAGCAAATCCTGCGCGAGCGTGGCATCGAGGTGGTCGTGAAGAAAGTGACGTTAGCGCAGTTCTATCTCCCCGCGTCCGAGGGCGGCATGCTCTTGTCGGGTCGCTTCGATCTCGCGTATGTCGTGTGGCGATCCGGACTCGATCCGGACGACTCCGACCTCGTCACCTGTCGCGGGGCAGCGAACTATTCCGGATTCTGCGACGGCGAAGTCGATGCACTTGAAATGCGCGCGCTCGCAATGCAAAATCCTGGGGTTCGGCGTTCGCTTTATTTCCAAGTCCAACGACGTCTCGCGGCCCAGGTTCCCTACGACTTCCTTTATGCGCCAACGTACAGCTACGCTGTGCAGCCCAATGTTGAGGGCTTTCACCCAACCCCGTTCTCGCCAACGTGGAACGCGTATGACTGGGTGAAAACAAGCGAATTATAGTTTTGGAGTCCAGGTCTCGTCATCGCCTGCTGGTACGAGCAATCCCACGTTGGTTAGCGTGTCGAAAAGTTCTCGAGTCCGTTTGCGATCGTGCTTGTTCGGCATGCCCTGCCAGAGCATGGCGGTGCGAGAGATCGTTACGGCGCCGTCACTTGAGAGCACATTGCGTGCGACAAAGTCCACAGTGAAACCAAGCTTTTGGAGAATGCCCATCACGTTGTCAAGCTGATCTTGTGCTATGAGATAGTCGATGAACTGTTGCGCCGTCATGAAGGACGTATTGTAATCTAGAATGGCTGCTACCTCTGCACATGTGCGTTCCTCGAAGCGAAAAGAGCATCGTAGAGCAACTCAGATGAAACAAATTGAGGGTTCTGCGATACATACGACCGGACACTTCAAACCACCACAAACGCTGCAAGGAGCACAACACATCATGGCACTCACCAAAGGAATTCCAACGCTGACCGATCATCCGACGATCGTCGTTCCGCCTCTTTCAGACGGACCGTTCCAAGGCTGGGGTACGCGCATCGGCTAACGGTCGGGTCTTCCCGACCGTTCCTCCTTCGGCGCTTCCACCTCGCGCGTTACGAAGAAGGCTCGCCCAGCAGCTGACGCAGCTGCTCGCCCCGGTAGTCAAAGATCGTTTGCAGATCACGGCGCACCACCGGTAAAGCCACGTTACTCAGTGGCGCCAACCCCAAGGCATAGTCAACGCAGTCCCGCACACTGACTTCTTTTCCATCAAGCGCGAACTCGTGCCGGTGCCGCCAAGCGCTGTAGGGACCGCGCACCTGAATGTCCTCGAATGCTTCTTCCGGCTTCCATTTTGCGATCAGCGTCTTCCATCGAATTGGGAAGCCTTTGACGCTGACATCGTACTCGATGACTGCACCGCGTTGCATTTCGATCGGCCGCGGCGTCAGCAGACGGAGCCGAAGCTGCGGCGGGGTGAGCAATTCTAGGTTCCCCGCGTCCGAGAAAAACGCGAAGACCTTCGGTAAAGGAGCACCGACTCGTTCGGCCGCTTCGAAATGCTGGAGGCCAGGAGGTCGTCCGCCGGAGGGATCGATCAAGTTGAGCAGTGCTCGATCGAGCTGTGGGTGCTTCCAGATGAAGCCCGCATCCTCGGCGACAGCCGGCAGGACCAACTGACTTCCGGTCAAGCTGTCGGCGAATTCTCCGAGCGCGATCTTCAAGGCGAGCGCGGGCGCCGGCATCAACGAGGGTCGGCGCATCGCGTAGCCGAGCGCTTGTGCGAAGCGCGCATTCGTTGCGGGATCGGGAGCGACCGAGTTTAGGGCGCCACTGAGATCCTCGCGATCCAACGCGAACAGGAAGAGCGCAACTGCGTCTTCCAGATGAATCCAAGGCCACCACTGGCGGCCGGAACCCAGCGCGCCGCCCGCGCCGAAGCGAAACGGTGGGAGCATGGCTTCGAGCGCGCCGCCTCCGCGACCGAGCACAAGACCTTGGCGCAGTCGAACGACGCGCGTTCCGAACTCTTCCGCCACTTGCGCTTCACGCTCCCAATCAATGCAGACGTGCGCCAAAAAGTCGGTGCCTGGCACGGAACTCTCTGTTAAAGGCTCATCTTCCCGCGAGCCGTAGTAGCCGCTAGCCGACGCGCTCAAAAGAACCGGCGGTCGCTCTTGACATTCCCACATGGCCGTGACAAGATTTCGCGTCGTCAGTTCCCGCGAATCGTGGATCTTTTTTTTCTTCTCTTCACTCCAACGACCGGCAACGGTTTCACCGGAGAGATGGATGAGCGCGTCAAGCCCGGCGATGGCTGTCGCGATGTCAGCGATCTTCCCATACGCAAGGTCGAGCCGGCGAACGTCGACCTCTCTCGGAAAGCGCGACGCAAGGTCCGCTGCGCTTTTAGGCTTGTGACTGGCCCCTAAGGAAGCATGATTGCGGACGAAGGCGCGCACGGAATCGCCCCGTTCGACAAGCGCCGCGACGAGCGCTCGACCGATGAATCCCGAAGCTCCGGTCACGCCGACTTTTTTCATCGTTGACTCTTTGGGCAACGAACGGAACCTAAAGGTCCGCTGCTCTATGTTGCGAGAAATACTCTCCCATGGGCGTTCAAGTCACTCTGGCTCTTTTCTTTGCCACAAGCGCAGCGCTCGTGCAGCTTGCGTCGACCGCATTTTCTCTGACAAGCGCTGCGTTTGCCACGAATGGGACCATTCCACACGTGTATTCCTACACAGGAAATGGCTGCACCGGCCACAACCTGTCGCCACCATTGTCTTGGACATCGGGTCCAGCAAACACAAAAAGTTACGCGCTGACGGTCTTCGATCCCGATGCGCGGCAGGGTGTCGGCTGGTGGCATTGGGTGGCCTTTGATATCCCATCAAACGTGACGAAGTTGCCGGCCGGTTCCGGAGCCGGAAGCGACGCTCTCATTCCGAAAGGATCAATTCAGGGAAGAAACGACTTTCAGATCGTTGGATGGGGCGGCCCATGCCCGCCACCCGGGTCTCCTCCCCATCACTACGTTTTTACCCTCTATGCGCTCGATGTTGCACAGTTGTATGGGGTCAGCACCCTGACCAGCGGGCCGACCTTGCTCAAAGCCATGGAGGGTCACATCCTCGCCAAGACCAGCTTGATCGGCCGCTTCGGCAGATAGGATCCTAGCGCACCAAACCTAGATTTGCGAACTCGGCAAGCATCCCATCGACGTCGTTGCCGACCGTGACGCGATCGGCATCGCTCGCTTGACAGATGGAATCGACGATATCCGCCGGCGTGCGCTGACCGTCGCACAGCTCGAGGATCTGACCGGCTGTCCGGTTGAGAATGTGAACCTTTTGCGCTGAAAGGTGGTACACCAGCACTTCTTCCCCAACGGTACGGATTTCAAGGTCGTCAACTTTGCGAGGGTTCACGTTCGTGCGCTCCTTGTTGATGCGGCGGTTTCTCATCACTCCATGTTTTCCCCATCGCGCGCGCGTAGGCGAGGGCGAAGACACCCGCGAGCGCGCGTCCAACGATGCGTCCGACCGAGCTTGCCCGCGGCTGCTCGTCGAGGCCATACCGGGGATCAAGCAACCTCCAGGCCAGGGGGCCCAGATGGCGACCTGCGGCATACCAGCCTTCAGCGAGCTGACAGCGTTGCGAAAAATAGAGAGGCACGTCTTCGCGGCGGGCGCTCCAGTCAAGATACCGTTTTACATTTGGCGTCTCCGGCCACACAATGCCGGCGAGGCGGGCCCCCAACGCCAGCGACCCGTTGAATCGAATGGGATCGATTCGCTCAGCGGCGGCGATCCGCTGCACCTCAAGTCTTTGGCTCTCGCCCAGTTTCGCGAGCAGGCGCGCGAGAAGCACGGAATCGCGCAAGCGTTGTGAACCAATGGAGTGTACGGCGAGATGCAATGCCGCACCAACGGCGTCGAGGCACAGCACGTTACCGCCTGGGCCTTGCACCCATTCGGCGTGCGAACGAAGCGTGTTCCAATCAAGCGGGGTCGACAGAAGTCCAGGCGGCACAAGCGACGTATGCAGTTCAACTGCGAATCCTGGGCTCGGCGGAAAAAGCGGGGCCGCATGATGGTGCCGAGTCTTATACCGCTCGCGTAGGAGGGCGTAATTTCGCTCGTCGTAGCCCTGCGCGCGCAACGCTGCAACCGCGTTGTCGAGCTGTTGCCTTGGAACAAGAATGTCGATGTCGGAGCTCGCGTGCAGAACGAAACCTGGTTCATCGCGGTACGAACGCGCCGCTCCTTTGAGGAGGGCGAATGGCACGTTGTGGCGTGCAAGGGTCGCCGCTATCGATCCTATCTGACCTCTCAAAGCAATCGTCAGCAGTACGCCCTGGCGCACCAGAGGCTGGAGCACCCGGCGAAGGTAATCGGCAGCTTCTCCAGTGGCTTGGAAGGTGCGCAGAGCGTCCACGAGCGTTGCAGAACACCCATGACGGCGAGCCACCGCAACGAGCGCAGCCGGCTCGACCGGCAAGAGCGATTGCTCGAAGCCAACCCGATCGTCGCGAACTACCGCAGCCATCGAATCGACGAGCGCGACGTACGAACGCTCGCGATACCAGGGAAGCGCTCTCACCAGACGGCGTAGAGAAGCTCGTGCTCGAAATGGAAGCGCCCGCAAAGCCCGAGTGCGGGCGTAGAACATGCCCCGCAGACGAAATATCTTTGTATCGACCCTTGCTGCACCCGGCCGGTCGTTTTCAAACACTGCTTTGACTTTGCCGACGAGCACGTGCGCGGCGGGATTCTCAGGAGACCACGGCCGAGCGTCACCACATGTTTGAAGCGCGCCATCGCGCAGACTGGTGACCCGATGAGCGACGAGCTTCCCTTCACTTTCGAAGACAACGACGTCCCCGATGGCTATTCGTTCGGCAACAGGGGCAAGTTCGAGCACCATTGGTTCGCGCATGAGCGGCAACATGCTCGAGCCCTGCATAGCGAGTCTCGGGGTGCTTGCCGATCCAAGCAGCAACTTGACCGCAGCAATTGCAGTCGCTGGATTTTGGATCTTCGATTCCTGCCCGACGCTCACGGGCCGGCTACCGCAAACATCGGCCTCTCGCGACGAACGGTGGCAGCGATGAGAAGCGCGGTATCGTCTGGGGTTCCAAGCGTGAGCGCATAAGGCCGCGCCTGCTGGAGTAGTCCGGCAGCAGCGGCTAAGCGGTCCATCCCGGGCGCCGCACCGGAAAAGGATGACTCGAGCAGTCGTTGGAGCGCATCGGGGCGTTCGAGCGGCTCCGCCCTGGGCGTGCGGGATCTTCCGCTAATGAAAAAGATTGACTCCAAGCGTGCGGGTTTTGGCAGCGGACGCGCTCCGAAAACTTCGGAAAACTGAATGCATTCCCAATCCTTGCCCGCGTGCGCGCGCAGCGGACGGGCCATGACCTCATCGTCCGGCACCTGTTCCGATAGCAGCAGGTCAATGCCACCCGCGCGAATATTCATCGCCCGAGGAAACGGATAGACACATCCATCCTTGAGCACGCATCGTTCGTCCGTGTAGAGACCCATACCGCGCCGCGCGCATGCGATCGCGGTCGTCGACTTCCCACCCGTCGAAATCGCAGAAATGGCTGCGGCCGACTTGCCAACGCTAACCGCCGCGGCGTGAAATGATAGCAATGAAGGATGGATCCCGAAAAAACCGCGCGCGATCACCGCATCAGCAAGGAACGCCACCAGGCCCGATCTCCGCAAAATGAGAGGATATCGGAACGCATCGCCCGGTTCGGTAAAGAAGCATGGTTCTTCGTCATCGCTCGCCACCGCGCAGCTGACAAAGTCCGGGCGGCCGTTGCTCAAGAAACTGCGATAGCGCCAACGAAATGCATCCGCTTCGCCCGGCTGATTAAAATGTGCCGCGACCTTCGTGCCAAACCAGTCGACAAAAACCACCTCGCGGGCCCGCGCGAGCAACGCCTGCCGCTTTGCACCGTCAAGTTCTATGCCAACGAGGTTAGCTGCCGTTACGATGATCACGGCAGCAAGGCTTCAATTGCGTCAGCGGCATGCTGTGGCGTGCTCGCAGCGATCCGGTAGCATGGAATGCCGGCCAACATTTCCGCCGTATCGACAAAACGCTCGAACCCTTCGGTATGGGCGTTGAGTCGTTTCGTAAAATCGACGGCCGCAACCGCAGGTGAGACCTGCTCGGTTGTGGTGTTGCTTCCGCTTCGCTCGAGCATGAAGGCCGCTGTCAGCGGAGCGGGTTCGGCAAACACATCTTCGCCAAACACGTCACCCGCGTCGATGTTATCCCACACACGATCGCCATGCTGGCTTCGCGGCACAGATGCTTCGCAGACTTGGCGCAAACGCGGATGGTGACAGACTGAGAGCGTGCGCTCGCGGATGAGCAGCGCCCGGGGTAAGCCCGACACAAACCGATCCTCGCGGCGTATGAAGGCAAATTCGTCGCTGTAAAAGCGTGCTCCGCGGGTGAGGAGTTCCAGGGCTAGGGTCGTCTTGCCGATGCCGGACTGAGCAGAGATCAACACGGCGCGATTGCCGATGCGCAAGGCAGCGGCGTACAGCGAGCGCCATGCATTGTTTTGCCGAAAGCTCAATCGCATAAGCTTGCTGGAACCGTAAAAGGCGAACCGGAAGTGTGTGGTTGGCCGCTCGTCTGGAAACTCGACAGGCTCTCCATTGAAATGCAGCCAGTCGGCCCCATTGTGTGACAGGATCGAACCGCTGTCGCAGGTTGAGTCAAGCGAGTCCGGCAACGGCACGATCGTGCGGCGATAGGCCGCACAAAAGTAATCTAAAACCTCGACGGCATCGCTGCGAACTATCAGCGTTCGTTCGAGTGTCGCAAACGCTTTTTGTTGCATGGTGCTCGTTGACGCCGTGGCTGTGCTCGCAAGCATCGCTGCTTCCTTACCATAGAAAAGTAGAGCGGCGCTCTTAGCGGCCGCCCATTCCCTGCGATGTTGCTTGCAAGAATCGAGAAAGGAATGAGCGCCTCATCGCGCTCGGTCACCTTCAGACTCAGAAGATAACCTTTGATTTGTATTGTGCACTTTTTTCCGCTTGGTTCCTAATGGCGTTTTGAGGACAGTATTGGTCCAAAAGACCCTCGCATGGGTGATTCAAAAGGAAAGGGGGGAGGCAAGCCTGGGCCTGCCCTCCCCCTAACCCAACAAAAAAGGCGAGGGTGCACGTGCCGTGACGCGCACTCCTCGCCCCTTCGTTCGATCGATATCGACGCCGGGTTATCTGTCCCCGTACACGTTGCTGCCGCCTTGGCACCAATGGCCAAGAGCGGTTGCGAGAACGATGTTTGCGTCGAGCGATGCGATGATCTTCGGCGTGCTATACATGCGGATGATTTCTCCTCGGAGTTTTGGTGGGGAGCGCCTCATCGCGCCCTTCGCATGGTGTTACCCGATGCTGTCTTATTCGTTCCATGCACGCTCTTTTTTCCCCCAAGAATTTCGATTCGATGGAGTAGAGAGAAAGCCTCATCCCATATGAAAATGGCCTCCCTCCGCAGCGGTACTTGGCCGCCGATATTGTATATGAGACATGAGGATGACAAACGGGTTATCGGTGCAACATCTCACGCGGAGATTTGGAAAACTCACCGCGGTAGACGACCTTTCATTTCACGCGGCTCGCGGGTCGATATTGGGATTGCTCGGACCCAACGGCGCAGGAAAAACGACGAGCTTACTTTGCTTGGCCGGATTGTTGCGCCCTGACGCGGGGGTGCTCGCTCTCGACAACGCTCCTCTCGGCCCCGACCGCGGACGCCTCATCGCACTTATCCCGGAGACGCCGGAAGTTTATGCCATGCTCACGATTTGGGAGCACTTGGTTTTTGTCGCCAAGAGTTGCAAACTGAGCGGCGATTGGACGATTCGCGCGAGGGATCTGTTGCAGCGCTTGGATCTGTACGACCGGCGCGACACCCTCGGCGAGGCTCTCTCCAAGGGCATGCGCCAAAAGACGCTCATCGCGGCGACGGTCCTGGCTGGAGCGCCCGTCCTGCTCCTCGACGAGCCCATGATCGGCCTCGACCCGAAAGGGCAGCGCGAACTTCGAGGCATCTTGCAGGAGCTGCGCAATGCAGGAACGGCCATCGTTTTGAGCACGCACTTGCTCGAATCTGCCGAAGCGATCTGCGATTACGTGTTGGTTCTCAACCACGGGCAAGCCGTTATCAGCGCGCCTATTGCAGAATTGCGTTTCGGCGAATTTGGGCGGAGCCTGGAAGACGTCTTTTTGGAAGCGACCCAGTGAGCGAGGTCGCGGCGCTCGTGTACCTCGAAGCGCGCATGGCGTTTAACCGTTTTCGCCAGGTCTTGCGCCAGCCCGGACGACTCGTTTTGTGGACGTTGTTCCTGGCGTGGCTTGGGCTTTTCTTTTTCACGCGCGTCTCGCACATTTCGGGGGGACCCTACGGCATGTTGATGCCGCAGAGCGTATCGCTGTTTTACGCGTTCGTTCCGGCTGCCTATATCATACTTTTGGGGTTTCAGATTCGCTCTGGGAGCCGGCGCCCGCCGGCGACGTTCGCGTATCCGGCGGATGCCCGCTTTCTCCTTGGCTCCCGTCTCAACCACGTGCTGGTCGTTTTTTGGCTGCAACTGCGCGAGGTCGCCTTCTCGGGAAGCCGAGTGTTTCTTGGCCTTTTCTTCATCTCGTGGAATTTTGCCGGCAGCGCCGGGGGACTGGTGCTTGCAACCGTTGCGTTGTTGTCCGCGTACATTATATCTTTCGGCGTGCGCTTGCCGATATTCTTGGCGCAGCGCCGCATGCCGGAAGTTCCCTTCGGAACGTTTGGGATTGCGTTGATGGGCGCAGGCGCTCTGACGCTTCTTTTTCCAATTGCCCTTGCGTTTGCCTACGGCAACGTTCACCTGGCCTTCATTTCTGCCCAAACAGCGGTGTTCGCCCCAGGATCGTGGATCGTGGAAGCGCTCGCCGGCAATCATCGCGCGCTTGTCGCACTTTCGACTCTTGCCCTCGTCATGGTCATTGGTGGCTCTGTTGCGGCGAAGGACGCCTATCCCGAAATTTGGGAGGCCTCTTCTCGGCTGTATGCCCTACGGACGCTCGTCGCAAGCGGCCGTGGGCTTTGGAATCGCGAGGCGTTGCGAGGATTGCGAGAAGCGGACCGAGCTCAGTCTGCCATCCGTCTCGAGCGCGCTCCTTCATCGTCTGGCCGTCACGCGCCGGCCGGAGCCCTTTCGCTGATTTGGAAAGAATGGATCGGACTGCGGCGCACGTCAGGAGGTTTGAGCGGCCCGGTGCTGTGGCTCTTTGGGGCTTGCGTCCTTGGATATCTCGCCGGACTCGCCGCGACGATGTTAACATTTTTCGTCTTAGTCGGCCCGCTCTTCGCAATTGCGAACATTTTCATCGTCATCGGTTCGCAGAGCACGATCAATCTGGGCGTCGAGCTGCGCAAGCCGATCTGGTGGCTTGCCCGCTCTCAGTTGCGCGACAGAATTCTCACGTGGATACTCGGCACGACCATGCGGGTGGGGCCGCCGCTTGTTGCCGGCACGATCGCGGCCGGCGTCGCAATGCATTCGTGGCTCGTTATCGCTGCGAGCGCGCCCCTGATCCTCGTGTCCCTCTTTTTGGTGCAAAGCATCGGCGTGGCGTCGTATGTCGTGCTTCCCGGACGCAACGATCTGCGCGGGCCGGGCTTCATGCTGCGGATTTTTGTCACGTACCTTGCGCTCATGCCGCCGGCCATTGGTTGGGCGGTAGCACAATGGCTAAGCCAAAGCCCCGTCATCGGGCTCTTAGTTGGCCTGATGGCGGCGTATGCTGAGGCGTGGACGCTTGCGATGTTTGCCGCCTCACGCCTGGAACAAAACGCGATGGCCTACGCAGCCGCCGAACAACGCTAGTCGCCTAGCGTCGGCGACGCACCGATTTGCGCAGCGCTTTCACCGCTTTGCTCAGGTGACGCCGAACGACGCCGCGCACGATCGATTCAACTTCATTCTTCTGCGGATAGCGCGCGAGTTGCGGCACAACGCCGACGACAACTTGGCAAGAGGTGCACGCGACGGTCCAAATCGTGAGTTCTCCGCCGGCACGCTCGGGGCGCGCTCGAAAGGTAGCCGCCTTGAGGCAGTGCGGACATTTTCGTTTGAAGATTTCCCGGTCTTCGATTGGGTTGGCGCGGGTTCTCTTGCGTGGCATCCAAATTACCTGTGTGTCAGATCCATCCCGAAGCTCTCCTTCGAGAGGCGCGAAAGCGTGCCGTCCTTGTGCATGGCGTTGATCGCTTGTTCGACCGCTTGGTAAAACCGTTTGGGGTCAAGCGGGCTGTTCTTATCGATCGCCACCGCAGCGTCTTCGTAAAACACGGGCCCACCAATGACTTTAAATGGCCGCCCTACTTTAATCTGAAAGACCGCAAAGGGATATGAGGTTAGCACCGCATCGAGGCGCAGGCCGTCGCCCAGCGCGAGATCGTCGAGCGCGAGTTGGTCCGTGTCGTACGGGATCGCGCGTGCTTGCGGAGCCGGCACGAGGATATTCTCGCCGGTGAGGTCGAGGTGGCCTTCGAGGTATGCCTGGTACGTCGTCGCGGTTCCGACGCCGATGCGTTTTCCGGAGAGTTCGGGAATCGAGGTGACCTTGCTCGCCTTGTTCACGACAAACGTGGCAGGGATGTAGTAATATGGCTCGCTGAAATACAGCACGCGCTGACGATCGCGGGTGATCGTCATCGAATCCACGTTCACGTCCCAACGGCCGTTCCAATTGCCACCGCTCGTAACGTCGAAATTGATGTCGAGGAAGACAGGTTGCACGCCGAGCCGGCGCGCGATCTCGCGCCCGACATCGATGTCGAAGCCACGCCACTGCCCATCTTGTGATCGAAACGAGAGCGGTTGATAGTTGGCGTCGGTGGAGATCAAGAGCTTGCCGCGTTTGCGAACTTCGCTCAACAGATCCGTGACTCCGGAACCGTTTGAGGCGCTCGCTTGTGGTGCCCCGCTGCGCTGCTGGCTGGTCTCACATCCCAGGAAAGACACAAGCGCAACTACGATCACGGCGACCGCAAGACAATGCCTCAGGGTCCTCAATAGACGCCACCGCCCGCTGTAGATTTTGCTCGAGTGGAGACTTTGGTCTCTTTTATGAGAGCAGCGCGGTGAGACCTGCGATTTATCGATTTATTTCGCGACGGTGTGAATGTACGCGAGAGCGGCGACGGCACCGAATGCAAGACTGCACAGCGCCATGACAATGCGCTGCACGCGGTGAGCGGAGACCTGCTGGATGGGAACCTTGAGAGGTTGCCCGATGCGCCACACGGACCTTGCCGTCCAAACCATCGTGAGTGAAAGTAGCAGCAGATACACGGGCAAAAAAACAAGGAGCGGCACCAGGGCATTTTTGAGTGAGGCAATCTCATGGACGAGCAACAAAAACGTCACGATGAACCCAAGGCCGGCCGAGCCCAAAATCATAAGCCGGCCGGCGAACCAACTCGCGAGAACGTCGCGCGCCGAAACTGGCTGCGATGTGATGCTTCGTTCAGCCACGTCAAGCATTGTAACACGAAACCTCAAACTTTCCGAGAGTCGCAGCGATCGGTTTCTCAGTAGCTCTACAGTGATATAGATTACACCGCCGGCCTTGCCGATAACTTATAGATATGTGCGAACACAAGCGGTCGATCGACCGACGTGCATTTCTCTTCGGTAGCGCTTGTACTTTTGCGCTCAGCGCAATGCCCATGCTCGCACGTGCGGCGCTCGCGAGCAGCGCTCCGGATCGTTATCTTTTGTTTTTAGAACGAATGGACACGGGCGAATATGCGGCTGAGCCATTTACGCTCGATGGCAAGACGTTGTACTGGCCGGGCTACAAGAAATTGTGCGCCGTGCTGCGCGACGAGCACGTGCCACCCGAAATTGGTTTTGTGCAAATCAACGTTCGCACGATCGAAGCACTGTGGGCGGTGCAGTCATATTTGCGTCGCGACAGCATCAACGGTCCTCTTGTGGTGCACAGCGGCTATCGTTCTCCGCAAACGAACTCGCAAACCGAGGGTGCAGCGCGGCTTTCGTATCACATGTGGGGCAAAGCCGTCGACTTCCACGTACCCGGTATCGCCCTGAGCGACTTGGCAGGCATCTGCGAGGCATGTCCGATCAGCGGCGGTGTCGGCTATTATCCCGAAGGATGGGTGCACATTGATACGGGCCCTAGGCGTTCGTGGGCGGGCTAACTTCGCGCGCTCTTTAGATTGGCGACTTGACAGTCGCCCGCTACAAAGCACGCAATGAGGGCATGAATTAAGCGTCTCGTACAGAAAGCCGTTCTATCATGCCTGCAGTGGCAATGCCGGTCGACGACGGGACCGAGGCTCGGCCGCGCACTCCAAAACTCGAGAAGCTCCAACAGCACGTTCGTGCGCTCGCTCAGCGCAAGAATGCCGTCATCCTCGCGCACATTTACCAACGCCTGGAGGTCCAAGAGGTCGCCGACTTCATCGGCGACAGTCTCAACTTAAGCCGCGAGGCGGCACGCACCAAGGCGGACGTCATCGTCTTCTGCGGCGTGCACTTCATGGCGGAAACGGCCAAGCTCCTCAGCCCCAATAAACTTGTGTTGTTGCCAGATATGAAGGCGGGCTGCGGCATGGCGGACATGATCACTGCCGATCAAGCCCGCGGGTTTCGCGCCCAGTATCCGGGCCGGCCGCTCGTGACGTACGTCAACACGTACGCCGAGGTAAAGGCAGAGTCGGACATCTGCTGCACCTCGACCAACGCCGCAACAGTCGTTCGCTCGTTGCCTGATAAAGAGATTTTGTTTGCGCCGGACATGTATCTCGGCGGCTGGGTGCAAAAGCGGCTTCCTGAAAAAAAGATTATCACGTGGCACGGTTATTGCCCGACGCATTTTGTCATCCAACCTTCCATGGTCATTGCGCGCAAGCAACAGCACCCACATGCGCTCGTGCTGGCGCACCCGGAATGCTCGCCCGAGGTGCTCGAACTGGCCGATTACGTAGGCAGCACCCAAGGCATCATGGACTATGCCGGCTCCAGCGACGCGCTTGAGTTTATGATCCTCACCGAGGCTGGACTCTTGCTGCGGCTAAAGGCGCTGTATCCGCACAAACGCTTCTACTCTATCGCGCCGTGTCCGCACTGCCCTTATATGAAGTTCGTGGAACTCGAAAAAGTTGCGGCTTGTTTGGAAAATGATCTCAATCCGATCGAAATCCCGACCGACATCATGCTGCGCGCGCGTACCAGCATCGAGCGTATGATGGTTGTGTCAAACGCGGTCACGCCAGCAGACTGAATTCGTACCGTCATGATGCGTACCGACGTGCTTGTCATCGGATCGGGGGCGGCCGGATTGCTCCTTGCGCTGCACTGCGCCGAAAAAGGCCTGCGCGTCACCATCGTGACGAAGGGGACGATCGAGGAGTCGAACACCGCGTGGGCACAAGGCGGCGTGGCCGCATCCCTCGACTTAGAGGAAGATTCGACTCAGGCCCATGTGGCTGATACCCTGGCGGCCGGCGTCGGTCTTTGCAACCGGGCCGCCGCTGAGATAGTCGCGGAAGAGGCGCCCAAGCGGATCGAGGAGCTGCGTGCGCTTGGCGTGGCCTTCAACCTTTCGGTGACGGGCGAGCTGGCGCTCACGCGCGAGGCCGCGCACAGCCACGCGCGGACGGTTTTTTCCGAAGACGCAACCGGCAAGGCGATCTCGACGACGCTTGCCCAAAGAGCACTCCAGCACCCGAACGTAGCGGTTGTCGAGCGCGCCACCGCCATATCGCTCATCCTTGACGGCGGACGCTGCGCGGGCGCTTGGATTTTCGCAGAAACTGAGGCGATCTCGATTATCGCGTGCTTTGCGACGGCGCTTGCTACCGGCGGAGTCGGCCAGGTGTACGAGCGAACGACCAATCCACCGGGTGCAACTGGGGATGGACTTGCGCTTGCTATCGCAGCGGGCGCGGCGTTGGCCGACGTCGAGTTCGTCCAATTCCATCCGACCGCTCTTGCCGTTGCGGGAGCGCCTGCGCTGTTGGTGTCGGAAGCGGCGCGCGGCGAGGGCGGCATTTTGGTCAACAAAGACGGACGAAGGTTTTGCTTCGACGCTGATCCACGAGGGGAATTGGCGCCCCGCGACGTTGTTGCTCGCGCGATTTTTCACGAGATGCAGCGAACCGGTAGCGGTGTCTGGCTCGATTTGCGTCCTATCGGATCGCCCGACTTCTTACGCAAGCGTTTTCCGAATATTGCGGCCGCTTGCTCGCGTTTCGGCGTCGATATCACCACGCAGCCGATCCCTGTCGGCCCTGCGGCGCACTACCACATGGGTGGGGTGCTCACCGATTTGCACGGGCGGACGGCCGTTCGATCGTTGTATGCGGTTGGCGAGTGCGCCTGTACTGGCTTGCACGGCGCGAATCGGCTCGCCGGCAACTCACTCGCAGAGTGTTTGGTGTTTGCCTGCCGCGCGGCTGACGACATCGGCGCTGCGCCAGCGGCATCCGATCCATTCGCGCTCGCACAAATACCTAAGACCGTGTTGGCAATGATGACCGTTCAACCACTGCGCGCCCTGATGTGGAAGTCCGCAAGCGTCGAGCGAGACGGTCCCGAACTGGCGGCACTGCGCCAACGACTCACGCATTGGCCTGTTTCCGTGGCGCCACTCTCGCGAGCGGCCCTTGAATCTCGCGCTTTGCTCAATGCGGCTCGTTACATCGCTGGTGCGGCGCTTTACCGGGAGGAGAGCCGCGGCGCCCACTATCGCATTGATTTTCCAGAGCGCGATGATACTCGCTGGCTGGCACGGATTGTTTGGGTCGGCGACAGTCATAAACTCGAGCCGCTCGCCACGCCAGCGATTACGTAAGGCGCGGTATGCGCCACCCAGCTCTGGAGCAGCAACCATTCGTCCCAATGACCGCCTCTCGTGCGGTCCAATTTCAGTCCTTGGTCTCGGCGGCACTGACCGAAGACGGCGCGTTCCGAGATCTAACGTCGGAGGCGGCCGTTGTCCCTGAGGCCCGTGCGAACGCAAACGTCGTCCTCCGGTCGCACGCAGTAGTGGCTGGCCTGCAAATCGCTGCACTCGCCTTTGGTTTGGTCGATGCTGGGGTGAACTTCGACTCACTCGTGGCTGACGGCGCCTCGCTTGATGCCCAAGTGATTGCGCGCGTCGCAGGTTCGGCGCGCAGCCTTCTTGCCGCCGAACGAGTGGCGCTAAACTTCTTGGGTCAGCTGAGCGGCATCGCGACCTTGACCAAGAAATTTGTGGACGCTGTGCGCGATCTCCCGGTGCGAATCTGCGACACTCGCAAGACGACGCCTGGACTGCGGGCGCTCGAGCGATATGCCGTGCGCGCGGGGGGCGGCTACAACCACCGCTTTAACTTGTCCGATGCGATACTCATCAAAGACAATCACCTCGTCGCAGCAGGGTCTGTGGTCAAGGCAATCGAGCGGGCGCGGGCCTACGCGCCTGCCAACACCGTCGTGGAAGTCGAATGCGAGTCGGTGGCACAAGTCGAAGAGGCACTTCGGGTCGGGGTTGACGCGATTCTCCTTGATAACATGCCGCTGAGTGAGATGCGCCGAGCGACCGAAATGGCGCACGGCAAGGCGGCGCTGGAAGCGTCGGGCGGCATTACGCTGGCGAATGTGCGAGACGTCGCGCTGACCGGCGTCGACGTTATTTCGATCGGAGCGCTGACGCACAGCGCGCCCAGCGCCGATGTCGCCCTCGATTTCGTCTCGCTCTCCGCGCACGGAGATCACCAATGACACCTGACAATTCGGATACCGAAAAACAACGCCTCAATTGGGTCGATGCGCACATGGGGCGAACGTCAAAAGAAACGGCGCAGCGTCTGCTCACGGTCGACCAACCTCGGCCTCCAGCCGATGCTCCGGTCTTGAAGCTCAAGGGCGTGCAGGCGCGCTGCGTCGCCGGTGGCGCTTCAAACTTTTGGATCATTGGATCGGAAGCCGGCGAACCAATCTTGACCGGCGACTATCCGATGATCGGGATGTCGCCAACCGCGTACTTCATCCAAGCACCGGAATTTAACTACTTGCCGTATCAAGTGCAGCGCTCGCAGCTGCGCGCTGACAATCATAGCATTGAAGGCGATACTTCGCGGCTCGAAGCGCAGATGCGCGAAGCGTATGGGCCCGAGCGGACCTAAAGGTCCGCTGCTACAATGGTCGACTTTACAGTCGCCCTACGAGGGGCGATTTTCCAATCGCCCCCTACAGGTGCGAGATTGCGATCGTCCAGCGCGCAAACGCTTCCAGAAATTCCGTTAGTTCTTTCTTTAAATCCTCATCGAGCAGCTCGCCCTGTTCGTTAAACTTTGTTTGCACGCGCCCCACGCGCACCTCTGGGTCGATCATGAAATATATTTCTTCAACAGTTGCAATTTGGCGTAGCGCAGCTTGCGAGCGCAATGTTCCGTAGAATCCCGTCGACGCTCCGAGCAGAGCGGCTGGTTTTTTCTCTAAGACTGAGTCGTCGGACGGCCGCGATGCCCACTCGATGATAACCTTTGTTGCAGCGGGAATGGTACCATTGTGTTCGGGCGTTACGATGATGAGCCCGTCAGCTTTGCGAATACTTTCGCGCACTCGCGTCACCGCCTCCGGTGGGTTGCGCTCGAGATCCATATTGAAGAGCGGAACTTGCGAAATATCCAGCACATCGATGTGGATGTTCGAAGGTGCGGCTCTGACGAGCGCATTGAGTAACATCTGATTGTACGAACCTTTGCGCAGACTCCCCACGTAGGCCGCAAAGGTCAGTGGTTTGTTCCTCATTTTGGGCGTTTTTGTTCCTCGGGACTCTGGAAAACCTTTCTCCATGGCCTCGCTACATTGCGGCCGTCTCTTCTCCGATAACATAGCAGGGGGGAAACCCACACGTATGCGTCGCTTGAGTATTGCAGTGCTCCTGGGTTTGAGCGCAGTGTTCGTGCTTGCTTCCGGGGTGCGGTCAGTGCTGGCTGACCCCTCAGCGGTGCCAGCTCTATCTGCGTCGCCTTCTCCAACTCCCGTGGTTAGTTTCCAAGAGTTCGCCCTTCCCACGCTCGGCGCCAATGCCCGTTCCATAACCCGTGGTCCAGACAGCGCATTGTGGTTCACCGAGACCGATATCAACGCGATTGGGCGAGTAACGGTCGCAGGCGAGGTGTCGAGGTTTGCGGTGCCCACCGGCGCATCGTCCCCCACGATCATCACCCTCGGCCCAGATGGTGCTCTTTGGTTTACCGAAAAATCTTCCGGGCTGATCGGACGGGTGACGACCAAGGGCGTTTTTAAGGAATTGAAGTTGCCAACGCCGTTCTCCGCACCCGTTGGTATCGTGACAGGTCCGGATGGCAATCTGTGGTTCACGGAATACGTCGCCGACAAAATCGGTCAGATGACCCCCAGCGGACACGTACTCGAGTTTCCAATTGGAGCGCAAAGCGGCGCGACAGAAATCATCGTAGGCCCCGACAATAACTTATGGTTTGCCGAGCAGAATGGCAACAAGATCGGCCGCATCACAACGACAGGAACGCTGACAGAATTTCCGCTGCCGGGCAACAACAATTACCCGACCAGCTTGGCCACAGGCCCAGATGGGGCCGTGTGGTTCACTGAGGTCGGCAGCGGCCGGATCGGGCGCATCACCACGGCCGGGAAAGTCCAAACCTACCTCATACCCACTCGACATAGCGGTCCGAGCGGGATTACCGTCGGCCCCGACGGCAACGTTTGGTTCACGGAAAACAACGTCAACCAACTCGGTGAGGTGAACATGGCGACCGGAGCCATTCGCGAGGTGCCGCTGCCAACGTCAGCCGCCGGACCATTTGGCATCGTCACCGGGCCCGATAATTCTTTGTGGGTCGTCGAATCCAACGCCGATAGGATCGCGCGTTACATTATTTGAGGTAACGGTCCAGCCAAGCCAGCCATAAAGAATACAAGTCCTCGACCCGCACAGGGCCGCTCACTTCGTGGCCCGATTCCGGCCAAGCAATAAACGTCACTGGGACGTCATTGTCCTTGAGAGCGTGATACATCGCGTATGACTGCGTGATGGGGACGCGGACATCGCCCGTGTTGGAGAAAATAAGCGTTGGCGTCTTGATGTTCTTCCAGTACGAGATCGCCGACTGCTCGCGGCAGGCTGCCATGTTGTTCCCAACCCAAGGCGAGCCTTTCCAATACCAAATATCCGAAACGTTGGAGTCGCTCAGATCGTAGTCTTCGAGGCAGTCCGTGTAGGCTGCGCCCAGCACGGCGGCTTTCCACACTTGATAGTGGCCGATCAGCCAGGCGGTCATGTACCCACCATTCGACCATCCGCCGACGGCGATGCGCGAGGTGTCGACGATGCCAAGCTTCTCGACTGCCGCAAGACCTGACATAATGTCTTTGCCTGGGCCGTCACCCCCGTCATTCCAGGTGGCGTACATGTAGGCGTTGCCGAGATTATCGCTGCCTCGGTAGTTCGGTTGAAAGACGAGGTAGCCATGGGCGGCAACCAGGCGAATGTAGTCGTAAAAATCGGTATTTGATCCTTCATTCGGTCCGCCGTGGATGCGCAAGACGAGCGGGTACTTCTTTCCCTTCACGTAGCCGGGCGGGTATGTCAGCACGCCGTCTTCGCTGAACCCGTTGGGTCCAAGCCACGTGATCTCCTGATTCTCTCCAAAATCGAGTGCAGCGATCTCGTGATTGAAATCAGTGAGTCGACGCGGGCTAGCATCGACCGAGCTCATGTAGTAAAGCTCCGTAGGTCGAGTGGGCTGGTAACCGGAAAACGCGATAGCACCATCCTTGCCGACCGTTGCATCGATATTGTTGTCGTTTGATGGGTCGATGTCGCCAAGATCCAACTTGTGTGGCGACCCTCCAAGAGGCTGCACCCAGAGCGAAGTGCGCGCGCCGTCTGGAGCGCCGATCAGCAGCGACTTGCTATCCGGCATCCAGAACGCCCCGTTGACGTCGCGATCGATGTGCGGCATGGCATTGACTCCGTCGCCGCCTTGCGCTGGTGCGACAAAGACATTGCCTTCGTTCATGTCGTTGCCGTTCAAGGAGTACCAGTAGGCAATTTTCGTGCCATCTGGTGAGAATGCCGCGTAGTCTTCAAACCGCGTGTGACTCGTAAGCTTGCGAACCTGTTTCGTTGCGACGTTGACCACGATAATGGTTGAACGATCTCCATCGCCGGTGTGCGGGGTCGGTACGCGGGTTAGCACAATCTCGCGACCGTCCGGCGACCATGACAACGGCACTGAAATATCCGGCGTCGCAAGACTCCACGAGCCCGACGTTATCCGCTGCGCTGCGCCACCGCTCGCGGCCACGAGCCACAAATGGATCGGCATAGGGGCTTGGGTTGTGAGGTATGGGTCATCGCCGACCTCGAAGTAGTCGTGGCCTTGCTCGATAGCACTCTTGTTCGGCGGCTCGTTCTCACTCGTGAATGCGAGCGCGGAGCCATCAGGTTTCCAACTGAACACATCAACGCCGTTGGGCGCGTTGGTCAGCTTACGGGGTTCTCCACCCTGCATCGACATCAAAAAAATCTGGTCTTCTTGAGTGTCACCTGCTGTGTCCGGCGCGATGAAAGCAATGCGATCGCCGCTCGGAGACCATTGCGGCGATGAGATGCCAGGACGGCTCGAGGTCAGCGCTCGTTGCGCTCCAGTCCCGATGTCGACGAGGAGCAGCTCGGAATCGTAATCATTTTGCGCATAGTTCGGCCTGGTGACGACACAAACGACCTGCTTGCCATCAGGCGAAATCTGCGGATCTGCGACATCGACGATACGCCGGACGTCCGAAATTTGAATGGTGCGCGCACTCACGATTAGGGGAGTCGCCGTGAGCAAAAGGAAGGCAACAATACATAGTGTACGCATGCCGATCGCTACCGTGCAGAAAGATTCGCTTCCTGCATGGTAAAGTGTCGTCGCGCGAATGAACTCGCGCGCCGTTTCAAGGAGTTTAGATGCACTATCACTTCGAACAGGTCGATGTCTTTACAAAAAAAAGGTTCGCTGGTAATCCGCTGGCTGTGTTTACGGATGCGCAAGGCTTGTCGCCCGAAGACATGCAGCAGATCGCCCGGGAGATGAACCTCTCGGAAACGACGTTCGTCGTTCCCTCAGCCAGCTCGGACTGTATTGCACGATACAGTATCTTTACCCCTGATGACGAGCTGCCGTTTGCCGGTCATCCAACGGTGGGCACCGCATTCGTGCTCGCCCGACTCGGCAAGGTTCCGAGCGGCTCGGGCACCCTCAATTTGGAGGCCAAGGTTGGCAAAGTGGCCGTGCGCATCGAAGGGGCAAGCAATAACCCCACTGCTCTCTTCTTTCGCTCTCCACCGATCGTTTTTGGATCGCGCTGCGACCAGCGAGCCGCGGTCGCCGATGCACTCGGCGTTCGCGAGTCAGATCTCTTGGCTAGCGCACCGGTGGAAGAGGCTGGTTGCCCCGTGCTGCATCCGTATGTTGGCCTCGAAAGCCCCGAGCTTGTCGACTCCGTTGTCGTGAACGAGAAACCGTTTGTCAAAGCGATGAACGAACCTAAGACGACCGGAGTCTACCTCTTTGCACGAAAGCACGAGGCAGATGGTATCTATGCACGTTTCTTTTCCTTTACGAAGGCTGGAACCATTGAGGATCCCGCCACCGGATCGGCGGCAAGCCCCCTTGCTGCCTATCTTCTGCGACATGGCCTTCTTGGTGACAATCAGAATGAGTTTGTGATCGAACAGGGTACCAAAATGGGCCGGCAGTCCTTTCTCACCGTTTCGTTGACGCGTCAGGGACAGAGCGCCGACAAGATTGAAGTTGGAGGTAGCGCTGTCTCCGTGCTTTCCGGAACTCTCACCACGTAATGCCCGCCTGAGGTTACCATGATTCGCTTCATTTATTATCTAGACGTCATGTCATCTTGGTGCTACTACGCCGAGCCAAATATCGAGCGGGTGCGCAAAAAATACGGGGATCGGCTGGCGTATGAATGGCGCATCTCCCTTGTGACGGACCATCCGCCGGGTGGCTGGTCCATCGAACAGATGAAATGGTTTTACAAGCGCTCGGCCTCGATCTCGGGCACTGCGCTCAACCCCGAGTGGTGCCACGGACAGCACTCCACCCTGCAACCTAATTTGGCGGCGGAGGCGACGCGCGAATTGGGTTTTGCAGACGACCGGGTGCGACGCGCGCTCGCGCGAGCGGCGCTCATTGAGGGGGTCCCTATCTATCACAAAAGCGAGGCGGTGGCGGTCGCCTCGGCGGCGAGCGGTCTCGATGACAAGGAACTCTTCGAACGGATGGACGACCCAAAGATCGAAGAACGCGTTCGGGCGACGAGTGCGGAGTTCGCGTCATTTCAAATTGACCAGCGTCCGGCGTTTGTGTTGCGAAGCGGCATCGGGGATACGGCAATCTTCTCCGGCGTATGGACATTCGAGCCCCTTGATGCTGCAATTGAAGCGATGCTTCGCGAGGAGGATCAGTACGTGAAGTTCGCGGCCGCCAGTCCGCCAATGCCGGCGCGCTAGGGTTAGGTACCTTCGCCGCCCCCGAAACGAAGGACGTACTTCACGATCAATCGATTGAGCGAGAGTGACGCTGCCGGCGTGCCATAGTTAACGAACAACTCGTTGCCGCTGCGCAATTTCTCGTGAAAGCCAGCCGCAAAATTCACTCCAGGCAAAGCGAAGCCACCAGTGCCGTTGATCCCGCGAAGCGCTAAGGTCACGTTGGTATCAGGTCCAAGCGACTCACCAATCGCGATGCTGCGGAGGATCTGCCCATTGACGCCAATATCCTCGGCACGCTCGTGCGTCCCCGCATAGATCAGGGAGAGATTGAGGTGCGTACCGATTGGGCGAGTGCTCGACCATTGAAACTGCTGGAGATAAAACGTCGAGAAGGGTCCTTCCCCGTAAAAGAAATCAATCGGTGACGGCGTGCCATCGCGATACCCCAAGGTGAATGAAGATTGATTGAAGGGCAGCATGACGCCGCCAGTGAGCACCGGATCATCCAGCGAACTCGTCGATTGGGTGAGATTGAGGTGGAACAGGTTGTTCGTGTAGATATCGGTCGTACCGAAGAAATCCGCTTCTTTGACGCTGCCCAGGTGATTGAAAAAGCGATCCGCGGCAAAGAATCCACTCCAGGTTTTTATTCCTGAGAGGGACGTGGTGAAATCAGAAAAGGCCTGAGGGCCGTGGATATCGTTGACCGCCGTGAACCCATCGAGCGGTGCATAGCCGGGGCTGATATCGAGGTACCCGATGTTCCACTCGTAGTTGGGCTTGTGCACGTCCACAAACGCATTTCGAGAGAAAGCAAAAGAATCTCCCGGATCGGTCTCTAGGTTTTTTTGCTCCAACGATTGATCGTATGCCCACACGAAGCCAGTCTTGAGATTTCTGCCCGCGATGCCGCTCTCGAAGGTGCTATCATTACCGATATCGTGGTGCGCCAGCACCCCGTCCACCCAGTAAAGAAAGGTGCGATCGGGTAACGAGTGTTTGAAACCGAAGGCTTGGTCGTCCAGCACATCGCCATTCACGGTGCTGCGCACGGAAAGCAAGCCGAGGGATTGATCGCCGTAGGTCCCTTCTAATTTGAGGCCGCGATCGAATGCGCCGATGCTCGGCGTGTAGAGCACCTGATCCGAGGTTGCGACATTGCTGCCGATGGGGAATGCAGTGTTCGTGAAGTATTGCGCTCCTTGCGCAAAAAACGGCCGGTACTCCGTGAGGTTGCGAGGGAACTCTTGGGGCACGATTGTTTGCTGATCGACCTCCACGTTTGAGAAGTCCGGGTTGAGCGTCCCCACCGCAGCGATCGTGCTTGTCAATGGATAGACAAAATCGAGTCCGTAATTTCGAACGGATTGCGCTGCAAACGAATTGTTCGCTTGTTGGAACACATTTCGGTCCTTGCCGATGCTCTCAAGGGCGTAGATGGCGGCACGAGGCTTCGGGCGAGTTGCGTTGCCCGCGATGTTCAGATTCGAGAGGGTTGGCCAGAAGCGGGCGTCCGCAAACGTTGGCCAGTTCGGTGGCTGCGCATCTTGCATCAATCCATCGTATGACCAGGTGTAGTGATCCCCCACGCCGGCGACAATGCGAATGAAGTTGATGCGCCAGCTCCTGTTCTTGCCGGCGGCGGCGCGCAGGTCTTTCAGCGGAATCGTAAACATTGCGGTCCATGCCGATCCCTGCACGGCGGTCGTCACCTTCCAAGGTGGATCGTACCGGCTGGATTCCGATGACTGCTGGTATCGAACGCCTCGGGGCGTTGCCTCGAAGAAGTACACTTCCTGGCCTGCGCTCGTGTCGATGCCCACCCCCACGGCGTCGTCTTGTCCGAAACCTATTTGGTTCGTCGTTTGACTTGCGTGGATGGGCATGCCGTCTTGTTCGGCTCGGATCGCGACATATAAGTTGGTGTCGTCGTAAAGCAAGTACGCTGTTGTTGGCAGCCTAGCTGGGCGCCGGGTCGTCAGGTCGAAAAAATCGGCGGCTTTGAAAGCCTTTTGCCACGCCGGATCAGTGAGGCCGACGTCAAACTTCGGGGGCGTGTCAGCGCGTGAGGCTTGGAACGACAGCGTGCGGTCAGCAGCCGCTGCAGCCGGCGCCCAAAGAAAAAGTTGGACGGCGATGATTGCCGTACTGGAAGCTCCGAGGATGCGCAAAAGCCCCGTGCCCATTCGGATCAATCTACACCGATAGCGGACAGAATGTTTCAGTCGTGTCGATCGGCCGGCCAGGCATCGAGTATTCTATATCACGCTCCGTTAAGTCACAGATTTGCAGCGCCGCGTTGCGGGTTCACTTCGTACACTCAACATTCCCTGGATTTTGCGTGAATGTCAAGTTGTGCGCTCTCAGCGCACCTTCAGTGCGCGCGGATAGACTATCGTACGACGGGGCTTTTGGGGAGTATCATGAATCAAGAATCGCTGCTGAAAATTGCTAGAAATTTTGTCTTGCTCGTCATGGTGACGACGATGGTCGCGGCCTGTGGGGGCGGCGGTGGCGGCTCGTTGGCACCAATGCCGCAGAGCACTGCCCAACCAATTCCCTCACCAACCGGCGCGAGTGTTCTTTCCACCCGAACACTCAAAGGCGCGGCCGGCTTTGTGAATTCCGCTGGATTCACTGTTTACGTTTTCGACAAGGATCTCACCGATCCGGGCCACTCGACCTGCAACGCAAACGATGGATGCACCCAGAATTGGCCGCCGGTTCGTCCGCCTTCCGGCGTAACCCTGAGTGGGCAGTTCGCAACGATCACGCGCGACGATAGCACGACACAGCTTACCTATGCGGGTCGCCCGCTGTATACGTTCGTCGTCGATACCGCACCTGGACAGACAAATGGAGATGGCGTCAATGCCTTCGGCGCCATCTGGCACATCGCTCGGCCGCAGTCGAATGCGGCGCCGGGTCCTTCGCCAACGCCACAACCCACGCACAGTCCATATTAAGACCATGGGCGACTTGACAGTCGCCCACTACGTTTTATCCAAGGCTAACATCAAGGTGGCGGGCGATCTTCCAATCGCCCGCTACATCTATTCGCACCAGGTGGCTTGACTGCAATTTTGCCCAACAACCGGCGCAAAAGCTTCGGTTACATTGAGCGTTACGAGGATTTTTGGAGTCATGTACATGAGGATGACTTCTCCCTTGTTGAGTATCGGAGAGGAGCGCCTCATCGCGCCCTGCCACCGTAGGTATGCGGTGGGTGCGAGGATTATAACATGGCGTTGATTGGCCGGCAGCGGACCATTAGACCAGGCATGTTATATGAGAAGCGAAGGTCAGCGGCGGACGAGCTCGACTCTGCGGTTGAGCGCTCTGCCCTGGGCCGTATCGTTCGAAGCTTTTGGCCGCGAGAACCCATAACCGATCGTGCCCAGCCGACTTGCGCTTATGTGGTAACGTGTGACCAAGGCATTCTTTACCGACGCAGCACGCCGCCTGGAGAGATCGAGATTGTAGTCCACTCCGCCCACGTTGTCGGTATGCCCCTCGATCGTGAGGTTCCAAGAGGGATTGGCCTTTAGAGCATCAGCGATCTCAACGAGCACAGGCGTCGATTCGCGCTTGAGCGTTGCACTCGCGAAGTCAAAGTAAATTCCGTAGACGACGACTCGCCTAGCGGTTGCCAGCGTTTTCGCAATTTTTGGCGTCGCAGGTACGGATGCTGCGCGAGCTGCGGGTGCGGGTGTTTGTGCGCCCGCCGAGGCGATCGTCACAGTCGTGCTTGTCGTATTTCCCGCAGCGTCGCTGCCCGTGACGACAAATGGATAGCTTCCCGGCTTGGCGTTGGCTGGAACGCTCACATTGAGATTCGACTGCGCGGAAGCGCCATTCAATGGAAGCTTGCTGTTCGACAATGAAGTAGGCCACGGGGCGTTAGGTGGCGCCTTCACCCCGAGATTCACTGTTCCTGAGAACCCATGGCTTGCAAGCACGGTTAACGGAGTGGTCACCGTCTGCGACTTGCCAGGCGAGAAGCTGCCGCTGCCGCTGGTTTGCGCCACGGTAAAGGGAGTCGAAACCAATTGGCTGCACGGAAGCGTCGCATTTGCCGGCTGTGCAAGTTCAAGGAGCACGATCTTCTGGTACTGCGGGATATCGTCGTCATCGGTGTCAAGCCCGTCGTAGATCATTAAGCCTTGACCCAATGGCGCATACATTTGAAAGTAGCCATTTTGATTGAGCACGTTGGTTCCGTACAAATGTCCGCACCAGTGTTTGTCTTGCGTCACGACCGTATTTGCATCGCCAAGTTGCTGGTTGCTCACTGCAAGGTAACCCTTGACGTCCACGAAGTGCGGCTTGTCTGAGGCGTCACTTCCTAACGTATCTGACTCAACCAAAATCAAATTGCTGCCGCGCGCCGCATTCCTGCCTGGATTTGAGGTGGTAAAAGCATACGGCAAGAAACTATAGTCGGTCTGCGTGCAGTCGTCGGCGTCATGAATGATCAGCTTGCCGCCGCTGTAGACCCAGTCGGTGAGGGCCTGCGTCTGCGTCTTTGTCAGCACCGAGCCGGCATTGCAAATCGAGGAAAGCACGACTGTCTGATAGCCACCGAGCACTTGGGGATCGAAACGCGCGACTGGCAACGGCACGATGCGATAACCTGGGTAGAGCGGCGGACCAACGGTCGTAATGCCGCCCATGGCGGGTTGACCATACGGTGCATAGCGGTTCGGGCCTACGGTGTCGTACAGCTCCAAAACAGGCGTGCCGGTGCCTTGCGGCTTGGCACCGCCGAAAACCAAGTCGCACGACTCGCTGCCGCTAACGCGAACCGCAACCCAGCTATTGGATCCGCCGAAGGCGCCCACCATAATCGTACTATCCGCGTTGACGACCGCCGGGTTCAGCGGCTCATCCGGCTCATTGAGGGTCACCGTGAGGCCTGCCTCGTTTCCGTGAAGTGCGCTAACGCCATCCTTCGAACAGCGCGAGGCGTTAAGATCGCTTCCAGACTGGTGAATTTCGAGCAGAGTATCGCTTGGCGACACCTCGTTAGCGTTCAACGGGGTTGCCGGAAAGGCACCGGCTGCATCCTTCGGCAAGCCAAGATTTGGGTATGGATCGTCGGGATAGAATTTCCACAAGCCAGCGACGGGCGCTGCGACTGGTCTCGGATCGAACGTGCCGTTAACTTGCACGTCGTAGAGGTGCGTCCCTAAAGTGTTTCCATCAATTGTCAGCTTGATCCAGCGACCTTTTGCCGGCGTTGAAAGATCGAAGGTCTGATCCTGGTCTCCGCTGAGCGCGTAGGTTCCCACGTCGGAGAAGCCCGATGTTGCACTTTGGGATGAGATTGCGACGTGCACAGTTTGGTTGGGCGCCGGCTGGTTCTGTCCGCTGGTTCCGATATCTCCGAGACCGAGCACGATTTGTTGAATCGTCGCTGAACCAGGCAACTCGAAAACAAACTCGTATGGTCCGCTCGAGTCCTCCTTTGCAGTCCAGCCTGTCGTGCCCATCAGGAGGTTTTCTGGCGGAGTATCAAGCGATGACGCCGGCCAGGATCGCAAGATCGTGCCCTGAGTGAACAAGATCAGATTCCCCGAACCGGTGGACGTCACTTCAGCTTGTGGCTGAGCCGACGATGCGATGGATCCGCTTTGCTGCGCTGATCCCGGGCTTTCAGATGATGGCGGCGCAGCGGATGGCTGCGCGTTCTTTGCGCATCCCGAGAGAAAGCTTGTTACCAAGCACCCGAGGACGATCGTTGCCATCGTGGACTTCACGGGGGACCTCCACCAGGGGCGACTTGACAGTCGCCCACTACGCGCGAGAAAAAATTTCGCGCGACTACAAGGATCGCCCACGACAGCTATAGTCTAGTCGCCGGGGCATTTTAGGCCGTTCTTGTATTTTGTGACGCTCTTCTTCATGATCGGTTTCGCGGCTTCGAAGGTCTCGAAGGAAGCAGTTTTTCCCAGCACACCCGGCAGCATGCTTAGGCCGTGCGCGAGCGTCAGCTTCGCGCCGATGCCCACGTTGGCCGAAACGGTGATCTGCGCTCGTTGACAAGGTGGCATGCCAACGAGAGACGATGTCATGACGCCGTTCGTAAAGGTGCCGGTCGAGGTGACAAAGTCAAAGTAAAAATAGGGCTTAACCGGGATTGCAACTTCCTCGATAAAGTGTGCCAAATTCTTTAGCTTATACGCGACCGGTGCGAAGCTTAGCGACCCGGGGGCGCCGGTATTTGCTAGGGACTGACCGAAGCCATATCGTTCCCTAGCCGCTGCGTTGCTGGCTGAGAAGCCCGATGCCAATCGCATATTGGAGGGAGACATGGTCGCGAACGCGATCTCAAATCGCGGCAGTTCGAGCGCCGCAACAAGCCCCATGGCGGTCGCGCCAAATATGCTTGTAGAATGATCGATCGTGTCCGTCCCTTCCACACTGCCTTCGCCCTCTGGAGCACCCGCAGTATACTTAAAGCCTTCCTTGCCGTTGTAGTCGACAGTAAACTTACCACTCGTTATCTCATTCTTCGCCGTGAATGCCGGGTGAACAATGAGCGCAGCTGATACTTCAAAGACGAATGGTAACGGGCCGATGAGCAGCGGAACCTCGATGCTCGCTCCCGGGATTTTCACCTTGAAAGACTGATTCAGACTCGCGACCCCAGGACTTTTCGTTTGAGCCTGCCACTCAAAATCCATATGACCCTGCATGCCCGAAACGGCAGCCCCCATATTGGCAATCTGACCGTTGCTGATATCGATCTCACCGATGTCAGTAATCGTCTGAACGTATCCCTCGCCCTTAGCCTCCCAAGCACCGCAACAATTAGCCATCTTCGCGTCCATTTCGATATTGACGCGATCGCCAGCCGGCGCAAACAGGAGCTCCCACTCGACTGGGCCTACACTCCCCTCAAACGATAGCTTGCCCAGCTCGCTAAAGAGCGATTCATCTGCAGCCGCTCTCGTGGCAAAAAGGTCTTCAAGCAATGCATGGTCCGGAGTCGGCAACTCGGGTTCCGCTCCGACGCTGAAATCCATGGGAACCTCCCATGAAATGTGTCCCTGCCGGATGGCGTCGGTGATATCACCGTCCGTTGTGGAGACGAGGAGATTCGACCCTTGAGTCTGCACGGCAGTGACCTTGCGAATGGCAATGCCGTACAGAAAAAGGACCGATCCCGCCTTAAGCTTAGCCGCAACAGGCGACCCGGCGTCGAGTGTGTACGTCACCCCGTCGGCGCTGATATCCTTGAGCCCTTGCTCGGTTTGTTGTTCATCGAAGACAACCGCGTTCGGTTGGTAGGTTACTTGGTAGACGATCTTTGCCCGCTGTGCGGCGGCGTTTATCACCGCCTCGTAGCCACTCCACTGCCCGCCTTGGTTGACGTTGGCCTGACTCGACGTGCTAGTGTGCGAGCAACCAGCAGCGACAAGACCGAGAAGACTAATGGCAAACAACGTCACGCGACCAATTCGAACCATAACCAACCTCCTGGCCGTAATCCGGTCGCGCGCGACGTTCCGGCAAAGCCGTGTGGACTCCGCCTGCTGGAGGGGCTATTTCGCGATCGCCCCCTACCAGAGCGGCCCTCATTGCCTCGTTAGAGGTCGCCTAGACACCGCCAGCGGATAAACCACATTCATGCTCAAGACACAACCCCCGCTCACGTTTCGATTCGACCCGCTTGTTGAGAAGTGGTTCAAGAACAAGTTCGGCGAGCCCACTGCACCTCAAGTCGCAGGGTGGCCGCTCATTCAAGCGGGCGGCGATGTTCTGATTTCTGCGCCCACGGGCTCGGGCAAGACGCTCGCCGCCTTTCTTATCGCGGTCGACCGTCTCGTTCGTGCCGCACGCATCGGCTCAGGCAGCAGCGGTCCATCCAGCAGCGGACATCTAGGTCAGCTCTCTGACGCAACGCGCGTCGTTTACGTCTCGCCCCTCAAAGCCTTGGTCAACGACGTTCAAAAGAACTTGGAGCAACCACTCGCCGAGATCGAAGCGCTGGCGATGCGCGAGGGCGATATCCTCGCGCCAATTCGAGTCGCATTGCGAACCGGTGACACCCCAGCGCGCGAACGCGCTCGGATGCTTGCGCAGGCACCACATATCTTGGTCACGACGCCAGAATCGCTTTTTATCCTGTTGACTGCGGCGCGTTCGCGCGAGTTGTTTCGGAACGTCTCGACGGTGATCGTGGACGAGATTCATGCCATGGTGGGCAGCAAGCGAGGCCCGCATCTTGCCTTGTCGTTGGCACGGCTCGATAAACTCGTTGCCGAAGCAGGCGGTGATCGCCCCCAACGGATCGGCCTTTCCGCCACGGTGAAGCCGGTGGAAGAAGTCGGTCGCTTTCTCGTTCCAAATGGCGCGACGGGCGCGATGCCCGCGATCGTCAACATCGGGCATCGCAGAGAGATGGACCTTTCCGTGTGGGTGCCGCAAGATGAACTCGGGCCTGTCGCCTCAACCGAGATGTGGCAAGAGATCTACGACCACCTCGCCGAGCTCATTCGGGCGCATCGCACGACGCTTGTCTTTGTGAGCACGCGCCGGATGTCCGAGCGCGTCGCGCACAATCTCATCCAACGGCTGGGCGAAGGCGCGGTCATGCCGCACCACGGCAGCTTGGCGCGGCACATTCGCTTGGAGACAGAACGCAGGCTCAAAAGCGGCGAGTTGTCCGCGGTTGTAGCAACGGCTTCGCTAGAGCTCGGAATCGACATTGGATCGGTCGAGTTGGTTGTGCAGTTGGGATCGCCTCGTTCTATCGCGGTTGCTTTGCAACGCGTCGGTCGTTCCGGTCATTGGGTTTCGGCCACCCCCAGAGGTGTTTTCGTGGCAACGACACGCGACGACCTCATTGAATGCGCAGCGGTCGTGCGGGCGATTCGAACTGGCGGCATGGACCGGCTCGAGCTGTGCGAATCACCGCTCGATATCTTGGCTCAGCAGATCGTGGCCATGTGCGCAGCCGACGACTGGAACGAAGACGAACTTTACGCGCTCGTTTGCTCGACCTATCCGTATCGCGCCATCGCGCGAGCCGATTTCGATGCCGTCGTGAACATGCTTGCGGAGGGTGTTGCGACCTCGCGTGGACGAGCCGGGGCACTCGTGCACCGCGACCGGGTCAACCGCCGCATCCGCGGACGGCGCGGCGCTCGCCTTGCTGCTATCACCGGGGGCGGCGCCATTCCTGACACGACCAACTACGCAGTTGTCGCCGAGCCGGAAGGAACGGTCGTCGGTACGGTGGACGAGGATTTTGCCATCGAGAGCATGTCCGGCGACATTTTCTTGCTCGGCACAAACTCGTGGCGCGTCCGTCGCGTTGAGCAAGGGCGTGTGCGGGTGGACGACGCACATGGCTCTCCTCCTTCTATTCCATTTTGGAATGGCGAGGCACCCGGCCGCACCATTGAGCTCTCAGAGGAAGTATCTCGTTTACGACTGCGCATATCTGCATTGGTTGCCGCAAAGAGCGATGGGAACGTCGCCTCAAAGGATGAGGCCGTCAATTACCTGCAGCGCGAATGCGCCGTCGATCGGCTGGGCGCAGAGCAAATGGTCGACTACATTTTGGCCGGCAAAGCCGTCTTGGGCGTCGTACCCTCTCAGGACTGTCTTGTCGCCGAGCGTTTCTTCGACGAGTCCGGTGGCATGCAGCTCGTTGTGCATGCGCCATTTGGCTCGCGGATCAATCGAGCATGGGGGCTTGCGCTCCGTAAGCGCTTCTGCCGTTCTTTCAACCTCGAGCTGCAGGCGGCTGCGACCGACAACGGGATCGTTATCTCGCTTTCAGAGCAGCACGCATTCCCACTTGAGATCATTTTCGAATTCCTCAAAGCCGCGAGCGTGGAAGAGGTGCTCACGCAAGCGATGCTGCCGTCACCAATGTTCACGGCTCGTTGGCGCTGGAACGCGCAACGCTCGCTGGCAATTCTCCGTTTCCGCGGAGGGCGCAAAGTGGCCGCAGCGATTCAGCGCATGAAGGCGGACGACCTTATCGCCGCGGTGTTCCCAGATCAGGCTGCTTGTCCGGAAAATTTGAGCGGGGAGATTCGGATCCCCAGACATCCACTCGTTGATGAAACGATTGCAAACTGTCTGCACGAAGCGATGGACATTGATGGATTGCGGACGATCCTGCGCCGCATCGAAGATGGCTCCGTACGCACCGTGGCAGTGGACTCCGCAGAACCGTCGCTTTTCTCGCACGAGATACTGAATGCGAATCCATTTGCGTTCCTCGACGACGCGCCGCTTGAAGAACGCCGCGCTCGGGCGGTGCAATTGCGTTCGACGTTGCGGATGGATGTATCGCAAGGCGTTGGGGTGCTCGACCCCGAGGCCATCGCTTGGGTGGCCGCAGAGTCGTGGCCAGTCGTGCGTGACGCCGACGAACTGCACGACGCTCTGGTCACGTTGGGAGCGCTTCCACCCGTCCCCGAATGGCAATCTTTCTTTGACGAGCTCGTGGCCGTGCGCCGCGCCACCACAGCCTTTGGAGAGAGTGAGAAGAAAATCGGCCTGTGGGTGGCAGCCGAAAAGCTTGATGTCGTGCGCCAGATTCACCCAAATGCGCAGCTGCGTCCGCCGATCCCAGCGGTTCCTTCGGAAACGCCAGTGTCGGGTCCCGAGGCTGCTCTCACTGAGGTGGTGCGAGGCTGGCTTGAATCGAGCGGGCCGCTGACGTCGCAGAGCCTTGCGGAGCGTTTTGGGGTAACGCGGGATTCGATCGTGTCGGCTCTCCTACAGCTGGAAAATGAAGGTCAGGTCCTGCGCGGACATTTCACATCCAATAACCCAAGGAGCAGCGAACCTTTAGGTGCGCTCGATGACGCCGAGTTCGAATGGTGCAACCGTCGCGTCCTCGCGCGCATTCACCGCCTAACGCTCGGGCGGCTGCGCCGGGAAATCGAACCGGTTTCGACTTCACACTATCTTGAATTCTTGGAGCGTTGGCAACATGGGGCTCAAGGCACCCGACTGCATGGGGTCGCAGGCTTGCTCGAGGTCATCAAGCAACTGCAAGGTTTTGAATTTCCAGCAGAAGCGTGGGAGCAAGAAATCTTGCCCAAGCGAATCGTGCGATACCGGGCGGAATTCTTGGACAAACTCTGCGCTTCTGGCGAGGTCATGTGGGGTCGTCTGTCTCCCCATCCTGCGTTTGAACACAGCGAAGTCGTGCGAACTCGACGCGTCCGGCCGACGCGTATCGCGCCTGTCTCGCTTTTTACGCGGGAGAGCGCCGATTGGCTCGTGAGAAAGCGACACGAGCCGACAGAAACCCTCAGTGGCGCGGCACGCGACGTCTTTCGCGCGCTTGCCGCCAACGGTGCATCGTTTTTTCTCGAACTCGTCCAATTGACTCAACGGTTGCCAAGCGAAGTTGAAGATGGTTTGTGGGAGTTGGTCGCTGCCGGGCTCGTAACGGCTGATGGCTTCGATAACTTGCGCGCCCTCATCGATCCCAAACGCCGTTTGGCTCTTGGGCGCAAAAACAGGTCGCGCCCGCGTCATGCTGCGGGGCGCTGGGCTCTGCTGGCGTCGCAATCGCACACTCCCGATCTCGAGGCGTTCGCGCGTCAGCTCTTATCACGCTGGGGTGTCGTCTTTCGCGATGTTGTGAAGCGGGAAAGCAGCGCGCCAGCATGGCGCGATCTCCTGGTCGTCTTCCGCCGAATGGAGGCTCAGGGCGAGCTGCGCGGAGGCCGCTTCATCGCAAGCATGGTCGGCGAGCAGTTTGCTCTCGCAGATGCGATAGAGTTGCTTCGCAAGGTAAGAAAGTTGGAAGCGCCTTTGGCGTCATAACCCATGACTGTCGTCAACGGTGCGGCACTCTTGCTTGGGTTTGTTGCTGGTTTGCGAGCTCTTGCGGCGCCAGCAGCCGTGTTCTTGTGGCGGGGAGCGTAAGACGTGGACCATCTCTTTGCGGCCAGGGCACAATTTGCCATTTCAATGGCGTTTCACATCATCTTCGCGGTCTATGGAATTGGTTTGCCATTGCTCATGGTGGTCGCGGAGGGTGTGTGGCTGCGGACTCGCGATCTCACGTATTTACGTCTTGCAAAGCGTTGGGCACAGGCGGCCAGCGTTCTCTTTGCCATTGGCGCCGTCTCTGGTACCGTTATCTCTTTCGAACTCGGTCTGCTCTGGCCAAAGTTCATGCAATTTGCGGGACCAGTCATCGGCATGCCATTCAGTATGGAGGGATTTGCTTTCTTTGTCGAGGCGATTTTCCTCGCGCTCTATCTTTACGCTTGGGATCGTATTTCGTCCCGGGCACATTTTTGGAGTGGGGTCGCTGTGGCAGCGAGCGCCGTGCTCTCTGGCGTCTTCGTTGTTGACGCCAACGCGTGGATGAACTCGCCAACCGGCCTCGTCTTGCGTCACGGTGCAGTCGTTGACGCAAAACCCTTCGTTGCCATGCTCAACCCATTTGCCAGCAGCGAGATTCCACATATGGTTTTGGCTGCGTACATCACCGTCGGCTTCGGCGTTGCAGCTGTGTACGCGCGTGCGTTACTGAGCAATCCCGACGACGCCATGTGCCGCCGCGGTTTCATGCTCGCCTTTGTCCTCGCAGCAGCGCTCGCGCCCGTGCAACTCATCAGTGGAGACCTCAGCGCACGTTCGGTGGCGGCGCTCCAGCCCCCTAAACTGGCTGCCATGGAGGCGCTGTTTCACACGACATCGTGCGCTCGCGAGATGGTCGGCGGTGTTCCGGACATGGCGACCAAGAACGTTCGTTTCGGCATCGCCATTCCGTGCGGCTTGAGCTTCTTGATCCATCTCAACCCGCACGCAGTCGTGCCCGGGCTTGATGCCTTTACTCCAGCAGAGCGGCCAAATACGCTGGTCGTACACCTTGCGTTTCAAACGATGGTGGGCTGCGGCTTTGCCTTTCTTGCATTAGGTGCGTGGGCTCTGTGGTTACGCGTCCGCAAGCGCTCGATTTTTTCTAGCCGTTCGTTGTTGTGGGGCACGGTCGCCGCGGGCTTCCTTTCAGTCGTCGCCCTTGAAGCAGGTTGGTTTGTGACCGAGGTTGGCCGGCAGCCTTGGACGGCCTACCATCTTTTCACAACCGCGCAATCGGTCACCGCGGCGACGTCAATGATCGTGCCGAGTCTCGTCGTCTTTAGCGTCATCTATTTCTTTCTTGCCGCGATCGTCATTTGGCTTCTCGTGAGGCTCGGACGGATGGGCGATGCCACCGTTTGAAACGCTCGTTGCCTCGCTCATCATGGCATCGTTGACGGCCTACGTCGTGCTTGGCGGCGCCGATTTTGGCGGAGGTGTATGGGACGCGCTCGCCGGCGGAGCAAGCGCCCAAGCGCAGCGCGCCGCAATCGCGCGGGCGATGGGACCTGTGTGGGAGGTCAATCACGTCTGGCTTATTTTCGTCATCGTCGGCACGTGGACTGCGTTTCCAACTGCATTCGCAGCGATGTTCACCTTGCTTGCAGTGCCGCTCACGGTCGCTCTCGCCGGCATTGTCCTGCGCGGCAGTGCGTTTGCGCTTCGAGAGAAAGTAGCCGACCTTGGGCATCCTCGCTTTGGGCTCGGTCCACTCTTCGGCGCAGCGAGCATGGTGACACCGATTGTCCTCGGCGCAGCTGTGGGGGCACTGGCTTGCGGCCATGCTGGCGAGCCGGTTGCGGCAACGTCGGCTTGGCTCCAACCATTCTCGCTCGCGGTCGGAGCGTTCGCCCTTTGCATGTGTGCGCTCTTGGCCGCGGTCTTCTTGACGCTTGAGACCGAAGGCGATTTGCGCGAGGTGTTTCGCACCCGTGCGATTGCGGCTTGGATGGCGACGGCTATCGTTGGGGTTGTGGCGCTTGGCGCTGCGCGATCGGGCGCTCCTCGCCTCTTCTCGGCGCTGCTCGGAGGCGAGGCGACACCACTCTTTGTCGCCGCTTTGGTTGTGGGCCTCGGGACTCTAGCAATGCTCTGGGCGAGACGCTATGCAATCGCGCGTGCGTGCGCGGTCGCCCAAGTGACCCTCGTCTTGTGGACCTGGGCGCTCGGACAGTACCCTTACATCGTGGTCCCAACGCTCACCATCGCTCAAGCCGCTGCTCCCGCGAACACGATGCGGGCATTCTTTGCGATCGCCCTCATCGGTCTCGCAATACTCGTGCCATCACTTTGGTATCTGTTTGCGGTCTTCAAGGCAGGCAAATCAACGCGAACCTAAGGAGATGAACGCGCTAGTTGCAGCGACATTGGGAACAGCTGCGGGATAATATAGTATGGATCGAGCGCCGCGAATGAATTTGTTAGAATGATGATATCAATGCCATCGTTGGGGAAGGTTGCATTCATCGTCGCAAACCCCCCAATGAGACCGTCATGCCAAATATACAAGTGGCCATCGAGCTGACTGATGAACCAGCCGTCCGCATACGCACCGTAGGGCAAGACGATCGGACTGGGCGTGAACATTTGCGCCAGCGAGGCCTGCGTGAAGATGCCAGGTTGGCGCGTTGCCTCATCCCATTTTTCGATGTCGCTGACGCTCGAGGTCAGACCGCCAGGGCCGGCCAGCCACTGGAGGTTCCACTGCCAAGAACGGTACACAGCGCCGTTATCGATTTCATACCCCAAGGCCAGATCGGTGACCGGCGCTGACGGATCACCCTGCTGCGTGTGGGTCATGCCGAGCGGCCCGAAGAGGCGCTGCTGCAAGAAGGCACCCAACGGTTCGCCGCTTACCTGCGCCACAATTTGCCCAAGCAACAGGTAGTTGGAGTTGCTATACATATACTGGCTGCCCGGTGCAAAGGCTAAGGGAAATGTCCCCAGCAGGTTGACAATCGGCTGGTAATTTGTCTGGCCGCTAGCCATGAACGACGAATAAGCGCTGCTGAAGTCCGGATAGACGCCGAAGTTGTTATAATCGACAAGGCCGCTGCGGTGCTGCAGTAAATAGAGCAGGCTGATCTCATTTCCATTTGGGAAATCTGGAAAGTACTTTGACAACGGATCGTTGACTGAGAGCTTGCCGTCTTGTTGCAACAAGAGGATTGCCCCCGCCGTGAATTCCTTGCTGACCGACGCCAGGTCAAAGTTGGTATTCTCGTCTGGCGTAAACTTGCCACGGGGCAAATTTAGGACCTTATCCGGTTGTAGGATGTTCCAGAAGTTTGGTCCGAAGAAAGATTCGGGTTTGCCACGATCGCGCAGACCGTATCCCTTTCCGTACACGAGAGTCCCGTTCTTGTAGATGGCAAGCTCGACGCCAATTGCACCGGGGTAATTTTGCGCAACGATGCCGTCGATGGTCGAGGGAGCAGGTGAGGGGCTGTGATGCGACACTCCCGGAAGCACAGCGCCGCCGCTTCCCTGGCACGCCCAGAGTGCGAAGCACAGTGCACCGAGCGCCGCTGCTTTCAAGGTGAAACTTGTCCGACGTACTTTCGAGCGCCGTGGCCACTTGGTAAACCAAAGGCTGCGCAGCCCGCACCGACGAGCGCCAGCAACGCTGCAAGTACCATTGCCAATCGAAAGCCACCGACGTATGAGGCAGCTATTGCGTGGTCGATCTGCTGCTGGACTTCCTTCGGCGCAGTTTGCGGCGCTTGTGCAGCCGCGAGCTTCGGTCGCTGGGCATCGACAGCGGCGGCAATCTGCGGCGACGGCGCTATGCTTGCTAATTGTTGACTCAAGCGTTCATTAAACGTGCCTGCCACCACAAGACTGAGCGTGGCCACCGCAAGGAGCGATGCGGTTCTCGAGACGGCATTATTAATACCGGAGGCAACACCAAAATGGTCTTTGTCCACTGAGTCCATGACGGCCGTCGTCAAGGGCGCGACCACGAGCGCCATGCCAAATCCAAGTATGACGGTTGGCGCAAAAAAAGTCGTCCAATACGTGCCACCAATTGAGGGCAAAGCGAATCCGGCGAGCGCGAGCGCGGTCATCGTCGATCCCACGACTAAGGGGATCTTGGCACCGATCGATGCGCCCAGACTTCCGGCCCAGGGCGAGAGCAACGTGACGAGCGCAACGAACGGTAGGAATGCTGCGCCGGCGGCCGTTGGACTATAGTGTTGTATGAGTATCAAATCGAACGGAAGCAGGAACAGCGCACCACCGAGGGCGCCATACAGCATGAGCGTCTGCAGATTGATAACGCTAAACGTGCGCGAGCTGAAAAGCGAGGGTGGCATCATGGGCGCAGGAACCCTTGCTTCTACGACCGCGAACCCGACCAGCAAGATCACTCCCGCGAGCAACCACACAGTAATCGTCGGGTTCCATCCGGCCCCGCCTGCCGTAATGAGCGCATACACGACGGCGCCGAGTCCAAAGGTTGCGAGCAAGGCACCGGACCAGTCGACCCCGTGTACTTGGTGATCGTCTCGGCTTTCTGGCACCCAGCGGACGGTCGCGACAATGGCGCCGACAGCCAAGGGAATATTGATGAGAAAAATCCAGCGCCACGAGGCGTGCTGCACGATCACGCCGCCGACCAGCGGACCAATGACGGCCGTCAGCGCGCTGAAGCTCGACCAGGTTCCGATTGCCTTACCGCGCTGACGTTCGTCGAACGACGCCCCAAGGATCGAGAGACTGCCTGGGGTGAGCAGTGCGCTTGCAACACCTTGAACAGCGCGCGCGATGATGAGCTGCGTGGCAGTATGCACCGAAGCACACAGCGCCGACGCACCAGCAAACCCGATTACCCCCCAGAGAAAAACACGCTTGCGCCCGAGGCGGTCACCCAGCGAGCCGCCGACCAGCATCAAGGATGCCAAGAAAAGTGCGTAGGCTTCGATGATCCACTGTGCGTCAACATTCGTCGCGTGGAGTTCGGTCTGTACCACCGGGAGCGCTAAGTTGACGGCGCTGCCATCGATGAAGACCATACTGGAAGCTAGAATAGTCGCGCTCAGAATCCACGGGTAGGCATTCCGCGGGGACGTGACCCCCAGGGGAGCGTTCCTGACAATGGCGGTATCGTGGGGTTGCTTGAGGCCCACAGGCATGCGCGGTTCGTTCCAGCAGCGGCCGTAAAGGTCCGCTGCTTCCGGCCAGGATGAATTGAGGTTCGCGAGAGCGCATGCTCTGCCCATGCATACGTCATCTTTTGTGGCACGCTTCGCGCTCGCCACCATTTTCATCGTCGCGTTTTGTGGCGCAACAACGCCCAGCACCAAACCTCATGCGGCGGCTAGTCCCACCCCGAATCCCGTGTACGGGCGCCTGCGGTGGCGCGAGATTGGGCCTGCAGCTGCCGGCGGCCGGGTGAGCTCGGTTGCAGGCATCGCCAGCGATCCGTTTCTTTATTACCTCGGCTCTGCGGGCGGCGGCGTTTGGAAGAGCGACGACGGCGGCGCCAGCTGGAACCCGGTTTTCGACAAGCAAGACACGCAAGCAATCGGCGCCGTCGCCATCGATCCCCAAAACAAGAAAGTCGTGTGGGTCGGCACCGGCGAGGCCAATCCTCGCAACGATGTCATGTACGGCGACGGCCTTTACAAGTCAACAGATGGCGGCGATACCTGGCAAAAAGTTGGCCTGCAAGATACACGGTATATTTCGCGCATTGCGATCAATCCAAAGAATCCAAACATTGTGGTGGTCGCCGCCTTCGGTGACTTCTTTACCGATAGCCAATACGGCGGCATCTACCGAACCGATGATGGCGGCAAGACGTGGAAGCAAACGCTCTATGTCGGTCCGCAAACCGGCGGCTCCGATCTTGCCATGGACCCAAACAACCCAAACATCGTTTTTGCCGGATTGTGGCAGTTTCGACGCGTGCCCTGGAGTTTTGCAAGCGGCGGACCGGACGATGGGCTGTATCGTTCGAACGACGGCGGAAAGACGTGGGCGAAGCTAACGGGCCACGGCTTGCCGGATGGCTTGATGGGCCGCATTGGTCTTGCGATCGCGCCCAGCAAACCGCAGCGCCTCTATGCCTTGATCCAATCGAAGTCAGGAATCTTGTGGCGCTCGGATGATGGCGGCACGACGTGGCGTCTGATGACGGGCGACACCCTTGTCGATCAGCGGCCGTTTTATTTCACGCACATTGCAGTCGACCCGTCGAATCCAGATCATGTTTGGGCGGTGTCGGAGCTGCTTTCGCAGAGCAAGAACGGTGGTAAGACATTCGAAAAGGTTGCTGCAGATAGCGTGCACGTGGACTATCATGCAATTTGGATCGCTCCCAATGATCGCAAAACGCATCATCGTCGGCGAAGACGGCGGCTACGCGCTCAGCGTCAATGGGGGCGACACCTGGTCGTTTTCTCGTAATCTTGCGATCGGGGAAGTTTACCATGTCGGATTTGACGACCGCAATCCGTATCACGTGTGCGCGCCGTTGCAAGACAACAACGCGTACTGTGGGCCCTCCAATAGTCTTGACGGGAACGGCATTCTCAATTCGATGTGGGACCGGGTTGTGGGGGGTGACGGCATGTGGGCTGTTCCCGACCCATCAGACTGGCAGCGCGTATGGACGGATCTGCAAACTGGCAACATTGGAATTTGGGACGAGCGCACGCGCTCACACGCTCTACGTGAATCCTTATTTTGAGTCGAGCGCGGCGGACTTCGCCATCGATGCGCAGCCATATCGCTTCAACTGGGATTCCCCGATTGCCATTGCCCCGTGGGATGCGCACACTGTGTGGGTCGGGGGCAATGTCATTTTCCAGACTAAAGACGATGGCATGCATTGGAGTGCGATCAGCCCCGATCTGACCCGCAACGTCAAGTCGCACCAGCAGCCGGCCGGCGGTCCGATCAGCCTCGACGTGTCGAGTGCGGAGTACTCCGATACGCTGCTCGACATCGAAGGTTCGACGCTCGCAAGCGGCGAGATATGGGCTGGCACAGACGATGGCCTCGTGCAACTCACGCGCGACGACGGACAGCATTGGACCAACGTGACGCCCCGCAGGGACGCCCGAATTCGCACGCGTGGAAACCGTTGCTCCCTCGGCCGAAAGTGACGGCACGGCGTACGCGATCTTCGACGACCACCGCGATGGCAACGATAAGCCATATCTGTACGCAACGACTGACTTCGGGAAGACTTGGAACAAAATTGTCAATGGACTCCCGCCGAACGACTACGTGCGCACCGTGCGCCCGGACATTCACAATGCACACCTGCTGTATGCGGGAACCGAGCACGGCATATGGGTATCGTACGACGCTGGCGCCTCGTGGCAGAGCCTCGAGCTCAATCTCCCGGCGACGTCGGTGCGCGACATTCGAATCCAACCCACCTGGGATGACCTGCTGATCGCAACGCACGGTCGCGCGCTGTACATTCTCGATAACGTGACGGCGCTCCAGGGATTGCAACAAGCCAGGGCGCAGGGCGCGGAACTTTTCCCCATTCGAACGGCGTACGAATATCGTTTCCATAGCAATTTGGAGGAGCTCTACACGCAGTATGCAGCGCCGAATCCGCCCAATGGGGCGATCGTCGACTTTTACCAAGCGAAACCGCAGACGGCCACGCCGCATGTCGACATTCTCGACGCATCGGGCACCGTCATTCGCACGATCTCTGGCACGCATAAAGTGAATGGGCATGACGTTCCGTATGTGAGCAACAATCCAAGCTTAAATCGCGTCGTGTGGGACTTTCATGAAAACGGCCCCGTCCTGCTGGATGGGAGCGCCAAACGAGGATGCTCGAGGGCCGCTGGTTGGTGCGCTCAGTGCCGCCCGGCCTCTACACGGTGCGCATCAGCCTGAATGGGCAAGCCCAGACGCAAACGGCGACGGTCAAGCCCGATCCGCGATTCGCGTGGACGCAGGCCGACTATCAAGCGGCCTATGATTTCCAACATCAGCATTTTGCCGAGTACTCAAACGTCGATGCAGCGTTGAACGCGCTCGATGCCGTGAAAAAAGGGCTGGATGACGCGCGCGTGGCGTTGCAAAAGAGCGGGAAGGCCGCGCCGGTCTACACAGTTGGACAGCGTGGCGTCAGCCAGGGAGACGCTCTTTAACAAATTTACCGCGAATTTCCACAACGACGAGGATTCGATTACTCGGCCGGGGGCGCTGCGCGAAGATCTCGAGGGATTTTTGGACTTCCGTGGTGGGGATCCGCCCACGCCGGCGCTGTTGCACATTGCGGCAACCATCGACGCGAACTATCGCAACGTTATGGCTGACTACAACGACTTTGCAAAGTCAGTTCGCTCGCTGAACGCCACGCTTCGCTCTGCGGGTACAAAGGAGATACCGGTTCCGCCAAGCATCGCGCCTTAGGTCCGCCCATCGGCGTCTGATAGGGCGATGATGAGCAAAATTCGGATTTCGAAGGGCCGGTTTGAAGCTTTCAGCGATGGGGTGTTCGCCATTGCGATCACTTTGCTCGTCCTCGAACTGCCCATTCCAAAGCTCGCTGTCGTCAACGAGGCGACGATGAGTCACGCGCTGTCGTCGCTCTGGCCGCAGTTCCTCGTGTATATTGCCAGCTTCGCGACGATCGGCATTATGTGGTTCAACCACTATGCTCTCTTTCATTATGCGAAGGATCTTTCGTACGCGAGTCTGATCGCAAATCTCGGATTGCTGCTGTGCATCGCGTTTCTTCCTTATCCAACGTGGTTGTTGGGGCAATACGGACTCGTGCCGGCCGCTGTTTCTTTCTACGGCTCAACGCTTTTCGCAATCTCTGCGCTGTATGGTATCTTGTGGTACGTGTCGTGTTTGCCGGCTGGAGAACAGGGCAGCATCATGGGCTACCTTCGAACACGCACCGCGTGGAACACGCTGGGCCTGGTGGCGTACGCGTTAGGGACGGCGTTCGCGTTTGTGAGTCCGCTGACGAGCATTGGCCTCTTCGCCGCGATTGCTCTCTTCTATATCTCGCCGGGGACGGTTCGATGGGCACTCGCTACGAGCGCCGCGTCGCGTGCCGAGACGCCTGCTGAGAGGTTGGATTGAGAGCGGTCTAGGCACAAAAAAGGAAAGAGCGCGAAACTTCCATCCTGGTCCGCGCTCCCCATATTACCAATCGACGAATCACCCTACCGCTAGACCGTTTTGCCAGAAAGGTGAGCGATCTCACAGGTGCGCGAGCTGTTGCAGGCCATCGATGATGAGCTGTACGGAAATCGCTGCCACGATAATGCCCGTGAGGCGTCCCACCGCGTCGACGCCCGTTGGGCCGAGCCGCTTGGTGAGCCACTGCGACGCGCGCATGGTTACATACGTAATACCGAAAACGGCGAGGACGATCGCGAGGAGGACCAGGATCCGCATCGGGTTATCGTGCGTCTTGGCCCATGTCGTGACGATTGCGGTCAAAGCTCCGGGACCGCTGATGATCGGGATGGCCAGAGGAAAGACGGATGGGTCTTCGCGAGCGGCGTGCCCTTGCGCGGACGCGTCTTGCGTGTCCGTGTCTTTTGCGAATACCATGTTGAACCCGACTCTGAGCAAGAGTAAGCCGCCCGCTATCTGGAACGCCGGAATGCCAACCCCGAGCGCTCGTAACACCGCCTCTCCTGCGAAACCGAAAACGACGAGGATGATTGCGGCAACAATCGTCGCGCGGAGCGCGATCGACGCCCTGGTCGCTTCCAAATCCCGCGCCGTCAGAGTATCGAAGGCTGCAGCGGCCTCCACGGGATTGACCATAACAAGGAGCGTCACGAAACTATAGAACGTGAACCCAAGCATGGAATTTGGAGTTGGACGGGCCCGCCTCAAGGTCCGCTGCTGCGGACGGTCGGTTAACGTTCGGAGCGCGCTTGGTAGCCCTGACCGTAGACGTTGCGAATTTCTAGGCCGGAATCGTGGCGCTTCAGCAGTTTGCGCAAGTGAAACATTTGCACTTTCAGGAGATTTTGCTCCGTTTGAGTCAGCATGCGGCCGTCGATATGCATGATGCGAGCGTACGGCACCGTCTTACAGAAGTCTGCGAGCAGCGCGGCCAAGAACCGAAAGTGCGTGCGGCTGACGTGTACGTTTCGGCCGGAAATGAAGACTTCGTGCGACTCCGGGTACAGCATGACGCTCCCACCCGAAAGGCACGGGAATTTCGAAGTTGCGGCGTACTCGAGCCAAGTCTCGCTTTTCATCGCCATTTGGGGATACTAGGGTTCCCCCGGGTTAGTTTCAGCCTGCTATTATTGGGGCGGACCTAAGAGGTCCGCCGCTACATTTGCGGCTAAGAGAGGCGGTCATGAAAATCGGTGCTGGCGTTGTTTTGACCGTGGCTTTGGCGACGTTAGTTTCGGCGTGCGGACATCGGGGGGGCGGTCCTCCCGGTGGTGGGTTCGGGGCAATGGGCGGCTTCGCGATGCCGGTTTCAGCCGCACCAATTAAATTAGGCACTATCGCTACGACGTTTAACGTCACGAGCACGGTGACGCCCTTGCAACAGGCGTCGCTTTCGTCTGTTGTTTCTGGCAACGTTCTCTACGTCGCTCACCAGATCGGCGAGCGCGTCCACAAGGGCGAACTGCTCGTGAAGATCGACGACAGCACGCTGCGCGCCCAAGCAGCGCAGGCACAAGCGCACTTAGCCAATCTGCAAGCGACGTATAACGGCGGCACCAAATCGGCGCAAGCAGCGCTCGAATCTGCCAAAGTTGCCTACAACACCGATGAATTGAACTATCAGCGCGACGTGTCGTTATACTCCCAAGGCTTTGTTTCCAAGGCCGATCTCGACGCCGCGCGTAGCCAAGCAGCGTCGGCGCAAGCCGCCTATCAAGCCGCGCAAGTCGCAAATCAAAACGCAAGCCTTACCTCTGGCGACAGCGCCGCACTCGCCGATCTCCAAAACGCCCAGGCGGCGGTGCAACAGATCGACGCGCAAATCGCGCAGACAAATGTGACTGCGCCGTTTGACGGCGTGGTCACGGCGCGTAACGTCGATCCCGGGAACCTTGCGTCGCCGGGCACCGCGCTGGCGCAAGTTTCGCAGCTCGATCCAGTGTTTGTCGATGCCGGAATTTCCGGTGACGACCTCAAGTACGTCCGAGTGGGAACGCCGGTGAGCGTCACCGTTGACAGCGTTCCTGGACGTGTGTGGCATGCGAGCGTCGCGTATCTCAATTTGGCGGCAGCGCCTGGCACGCTTATCTATCAAACCCGCGTGCGCGTTGCCAATCCGGATCTCAGCTTGCGCGGAGGTATGGTAGCGACGGTTTCCATCCAGCAATCTCGCAAGAGCAACGTGCTCTTGGCGCCACGTGCGGCCGTGTTTCAAACCGATGCTGGCTATTCGATGTTTATTATCCAAAATGGCAAAGCTGCATCGATACCCGTTGAGCTTGGTCTTTCGAACGATCAGCAGGCGGAAGTAACCGGCTCTGGGCTGCGGCCTGGCGTCATGGCAATTCTCAACCATTCGGTCACGCTGCAGCCTGGAATGCCGGTGCAAGTGCTCCCCGCCGGCGGTCCCCCGCAGGCAAAATCGCCGCCAACGAAGAGGTCGACGTAACGGAGGATTTTCCGATCGCCCGCTACATGAAGGGTAATGTTTACTAAGTTCTTCATCACCAGACCGATCTTCGCTTCTGTTTTATCAGCGGTCGTGCTGCTGGCTGGGTTGATATCGCTACCGACACTGCCCGTCGCGCACTACCCCAACATCTCACCGCCCCAAGTTTCCGTCAGTGCCGAGTACATCGGCGCGAACGCCGAGGCGGTCGAAGCCTCTGTCACCAATCCGCTGGAACAAGCGATCAACGGCGCCGAGGGGTTACGCTATATCTCGTCGAGCAGCGGCGATGACGGCTCGAGCAACATCGTCGCGACGTTCAACCTAGGGCGCGACCCAGACCGAGCACTGTCAGACGTGCAAAACCGCGTCAGCACGGCTGCGGGCGTCCTCCCCGCGCAGGTGAACCAGACGGGCGTTTCCGTCACAAAAAACTCGAGCACTTTTATCATGGCGCTCGCCTTGACCTCAGACAATCCCAAGTACGACAGCATCTTCTTGAGCAACTACGCCGATCGGTACATCACCGGGGCGCTTAAACGCGTCAAAGGGGTTGCGAACGTCATCATCTTCGGCGAACGCAAATATGCCATGCGCCTGTGGCTCGATCCAAACAAGCTGCAAGCGTATGGACTGACTGCCAGCGATGTGACGTCAGCCTTGGCCGCGCAGAACGTCCAGGTGGCCGCCGGCGCGATCGGGCAGCCCCCCGCTCCGCCCGGACAAGCCTACGAGTACAAGGTTCGCGTCGCCGGCCAACTGACATCGCCAGCCGAGTTTGCGAATATCATCGTCAAGTCCGGCAACGGCTATCTCGTGCGCGTTGGAGATGTGGGCCGCGTCGAACTTGGTGCGGAAAATTACGCAACGGATCTAAACTTTGACGGCAAGCTGTCTGTCGGTATGGGTGTCCTGCAGTTGCAGGATGCAAACTCTCTGAGCGTTTCCCAAGGCGTGCACCAGGCCATGGACCAGCTCGCCAAACAGTTCCCGCCGGGCGTTCGATACAAAATAGCCTTCGATTCCACCGTGTTTGTGAACGAATCAATCAACGAAGTTCTCAAAACGTTGATCATTGCGATCTCGCTCGTCATTTTGACCATCTTCTTCTTCCTGCAAGACTGGCGCACGACGATGATCCCGGCAATTACCATACCGGTATCGCTGCTCGGCACGTTCGCTTTGCTGAAGCTATTCGGTTTTTCGATCAACACCCTTACCCTCTTTGGACTGACGCTTGCGACGGCGCTGGTGGTCGATGATGCAATCGTCGTCATCGAAAACATCGTCCGCTACATTCAGGAACATAAGAAAGATCCAAAGGAGGCGGCGCCGCTCGCGATGCAGGAAATCGCCAGCGCTGTCATTGCGACCTCACTGGTCTTGCTCGCAGTCTTCATCCCAGTTGCCTTCTTTCCGGGCGAGACGGGCGAACTCTATAAGCAGTTTGCGCTGACGATCGCATCGACGATCTCGATCTCGGCATTCACTGCGCTGACGCTGGCTCCAGCACTTGCAGCCATGATGCTCGAGAGCGGCGAGACAAAACATGGCTGGTTCATGCAAAGAGTGGGGGCGTTTATTCAGCGCATTCGCAGCGGTTACGCTCGCCGTTTACCAGTCATCATGCGCCGGCCGATCCTTGTTCTTGGAGTTTTTGCGGTCTTGCTTTGTCTGACGGTGGTCATGCTCAGGATCGTCCCGACCGCATTCGTTCCAGACGAGGATCAAGGCTACTTTATCATCATCGAGCAAGGTCCGCCCGGCGTCTCGCTGCAGTACACCGACCGCATCATGGCGCGGATGCGCCAAGTGTTGAGCGGCCAACCGGATATTTTAGACACCTTCAGCGTCTCTGGCTTCAGTTTTACGGGCGTCGGGTCGAACAACGGCATAGCCTTTTGCCTGCTCAAACCTTGGGCCGAGCGCAAGGCGAAGAATCAGTCTGCTCAGGCGATTGAAAACGCGCTGAACGGACAGTTCATTGGCATTACCGGCGCGTTGATCTACGCGTTCAACCCACCGGCGTTTACGGTTGGGAACATCAGCGGTTTCGATTTCGAACTCGAAGACAAGACCAATCTCGGCTTGCCCGCCATGTCGCAGACATCGCAACTGATCGAATATAAGGCGAACACAAATCCAGTGCTGACGTCAGTCTTCACGACCTTCCGCACGGACAGCCCGCAGATTCAACTCAATATCGACCGCAACGCGGTGCAGGCGGCGCACGTCAGTCTCAGCGACGTCTTTGATACTTTGCAGACGATGCTTGGCTCAGACTACGTCAACAACTTCACCTACCAGAACAACTCCTACAAAGTGTTCGTGCAGGCTGATGCGCCCTTCCGTGCGCACATCGACGATTTGCGGCTGATGTACGTGCGATCGAGCGACGGCAACCTTGTGCCGCTGACCTCGGTGATGACGGTGCAGCACATCCTCGGCCCGCCCGAGATCGATCACTACAACTTGTTCCGTTCGGTCGAGTTCAGCGGCAATCCCAAACCGGGCTATTCTTCCGGACAGGCCATCACGGCGATGCAGGATGTCGCCAAGGAAGTGCTCCCGCCTGGCATGGGTTATGAGTGGACGGGCGTTTCCTTGGATCAGATCGAGGCGGGCAGCGTGACGATTTTGATCTTTGGCCTGGCGGTCGTGTTTGTATTCTTGGTGCTGGCGGCGCAGTACGAGAGCTTGGTCGATCCGCTCATCATCATCATGGCAGTGCCGCTTGCCATCTTGGGCGCGCTCACCGCTGTGTGGCTGCGGCATATGGAGAACGACATCTTCACGCAGATCGGACTCGTGATGCTTGTCGGCTTGGCGAGCAAAAATGCCATCTTGATCGTTCAGTTTGGCAATTTACTGCGCAAACAAGGCGTGCCGGTGGCTGAAGCGGCTGTGCTCGCGGCGCGAACCAGATTGCGCCCGATTCTCATGACGTCGTTTGCTTTCATCTTCGGCATCATGCCGCTCGTGTTCGCGACAGGGGCGGGCGCCGCAGGCCGGCGCTCGATTGGCACGGCGGTTGTCGGCGGCATGCTGCTCTCGACGTTGCTCAACTTGTTCCTCATTCCGCTGCTCTACGCGCTCATCGCGGGAGCTGAAGAACGCTGGCGCGAGCGACGCTCGAAGCGAACCGCCAGCGCGCAGCACGAAGCCGCTTCTCGCTAGAACACGCGCTCGCCCGGCACCACATCGCGTTCGACGCTGAGCAACACCACGTTGCCCTCGGCGTCCTTGACACCCATCACAAGCACTTCGGATAGGAAGCCGGCAATGGTGCGGGTTCCCAAGTTGACCGCACAGACAACCAGCCTGCCGGTGAGATCTGCGGGCGTGTAGAGAGCGGTAAATTGACCGCTCGAAGTCTTTGTGCCAAGCTCTCCAAAATCAATCCACATTTTGAAGGCGGCCTTGCGCGCGGCTTCATGCAGTTCAGCGCGTGTGACTTTTCCCACACGCAGGTCGAGCGATTTGTGAGCATGCATCATAGCGGTGCGCGTTCACCGCTGACGTGGGTAGGTCCTTAAGAGGAGCATTTGGGCGATTTTCCAATCGCCCCCTTACAGAGGGGCCAATGGAAATGAGTCCTTACACAGCGCTGGAACTCGCACAAGTCGTTTTAGCCGCGCATATTATTGCCGCGGGTTTCATCGTCTTCGGGATCATCGCGATTCCGCTCGGCGCACGGCTTGGGTGGTCTTTTGTCTACGTCGTTTGGTGGCGGCTGCTACACGTTGCGGCAATGGGGACCGTTGCGATCCAGAAGCTCCTTGGCAACTCGTGCTTTCTCTCGGTTTGGGAATTTCGTCTGGTCGACATTGCGAGTCGAGTGCCCCATGCGACGCCAGCATTCCAGTCCCTTGGAGAACACGTGTTGTACTGGAACCTGCCGCTGTGGTTCTTCGCCTGGCTGTACGCCGCGCTTTTCGTTTTTGTGATCTTCCTGTGGTTTCGCGTGCCGCCGGGCAATGAGGGGCGATTTTCCAATCGCCCCCTACCTTAAATCGCGGTTTTACTTGAGGCGAGCGTACTCGGGTTCTTGCGGTCGCGAGGGCAGCGCCGGCGGCGGAGCGAGCGGTGTCTCGTCATCGTCACTGACAAACTTCTGCGGGGCGAGGCGCATGTAGACGACCGGCACGAGCACGAGCGTGAGCAAGAGCGAACTGCTCAGCCCTCCGATCACCACGATGCCGAGTGCTTGTCGAACTTGGGACCCGTTAACGAGTCCGAGAGCAAGCGGCGTCATGCCCGCGATCATGGCGCACGTCGTCATCAGAATCGGTCTGAACCGTATTCGCGCGCTCTGACGTATGGCGTCGAGCTTGGAAGCGCCGCGCGCGCGTAGCGTGTTCGCATAATCGACGAGCAGAATACCGTTCTTTGAGACGAGCCCGATGAGCATGATCACGCCGATGAGTGAAAATAAGTTCAAGGTCTGGCGAGTAACGGCGAGCAAAGTGAACGCGCCCACCGACGCCATCGGCACCGAGAACATAATGATGAACGGCGTGAGGTAGCCGTTGTACAGCGCGACCATGAGCAGGTACACCATGATCATCGAAAGGACCAGCGCCGCACCCATGCCAGTCATGAGATCCTGCAGGTTGCGCTGGTTACCACTCGGATTGGCGTGCACGTCAATCCAGGCAGGAAGGCTCGCCGCCCGCAAGTTCTTCATGAAAGCGTTTTGCACAATCGAGAGCGGCGCACCGGGCGAGGTGTTGGCCGTCACGTGAATGACGGTTTGCCGATTAACGCGCGTGAGGACGGGCGGTGCAGGTGCGTAGAGCAGCGTTGCAACTTGCCCAACCGCGACGGTGGAGCCGTTGTTCGCGCGCACCTGTATGTTACGAATCTGATCCAAGCTTGTTTGTGCTGAAACCGGGAAGATCACATAGACATCTTTGAGGCCGTTGATCGCCTCAAATTGGGTGGCCACCACGCCACCCATCGCCGCCCGAATAGCGGTCGAGGCCGATCCAATGCTGACGTCGAGCGCTTGTGCCACCTGACGGTTGAACTCAACGTCAACTTGAGGCGCGAGGTTGAGCGCAGAGCTCGTGACGTTGGTTGTGCCTTTCGTATCCCTAAGAATCTGGGCGACCTGCTGCGCGTATTGTGTGGGGTCGCCATGCAAACTCGTGACGATGTAGTCGATGGGCTGGGCGTTTCCGCCACCCGTGCTCGTGGCCGGGATAACGCTGACGTCGGCACCCTGGGCAAGCGGACGCAGGGTCGTTCTTGAGATATCCTACCCAATAATCCGTCGAGTGCTTGCGGTCATCTTTGAGCCAGAGATGAATCTGCCCGACGTTCCCCTCAGTCAAGCCTCCCCCAAAGGGAGATGAATATGCGCCTGCGAGCGCAACGTCCGCGTTAAGGTCGGGTATCTTGATGACGACCGCTTCGAGACGGCGCGTTGCTGCATCTACCTTCTTGAGGGGCGTCCCAGTTGGATAGGTAATCTGAACGAAGATTTCGCCGCGATCGACGGTCGGAATAAACGTAAAACCGATGGCTCCCAGCGGCAGCAAGGTAAGCGAGAGCAGGAACGAGCCGCCAGCGATGGCAGCCACAAGTCCAGGCCTTTGTAACGCATGAGGCAACAGGCGGTCCGCATACCACGTGCGCAAGCGCTCAAATGCCTTCTCGAATGCGGCGATGGGACTCCACGGCCTCCACTTGCTCTTGAGCGACCAGCGCCCCGCTAGCGTCGGCGTCACGGTGAACGACGTCCACAGCGAGGTGAGTGTGGCTACCACGACAACGACACCAAACTCGCTCATGAACTTGCCAACCACACCTGGCAGAAACGCCAGCGGCAGAAACACCACGACATCGACCAGCGTAATGACGATGGCCGCAAAGCCGATTTCCGAACGACCCGTGATCGCGGCCGAGAGAGGCGGCTCGCCTTCTTTATGATGGCGCTCGATGTTTTCGAGGACAACAATGGAGTCGTCAACCAAAATGCCGACCACGAGGGTCATCGCCAGCAGCGACACCGTATCGATGGTAAAGTTCGCCAACTTCATGACCACGAGCGTGATGAGCAATGAGAACGGTATTGCGATGAGGACCACAAGCGAGCTGCGCCACGAACCGAGAAAAAACAGCATCACGATTGCGGTGAGAGCGATGCCTTCCTCTAGGGTGCGCATGACGCCGTCGATTTGCTGCCGTGTGAACCGGGCCTGGACGTTGACGACAGAGAAAGTTATGCCGGGAAATTGCTGTTGGAGGCGAGGCAGCGCCTGGAGAACATTGTCGGAGGTGGAGACTTCGTTCGCTTCGGTTGTTTTTTGAACGCTGATGCTCAGGCGCGGCACGCCGCCTTGATAGGCAAAGGTGCGCCGGGGTTCGTACCCGTCGACCACCGTCGCTACGTCACCGACGCGGGGAATGTTCGACGCGCTGCTCCACGGATTCAGTGGACCAGCAGGTTGGCTCGATGGCTCAAACGACTGCGGGGCGCCTCCGGCGCTCACCAACAGCGGCAGGTTGGCGACGTTTTGCGCCGATTGCACGTCCCCGCGAATGTCGACAAGCGTCTCGCGATTCGGCTGATAGACAATTCCGCCGGGCAATCGCATGTTGTTCGAGGCAATCGAATTGACGACGTCATTGATGGTAAAGCCGCCGCCTTGTAGCTGGACTGGGTCAACCGTTACTTCAAGCGAAGGCGTCACCGTGCCACCCACGTCGACGAACCCGACCCCGTCAACTTGCTCGAGTGCGGGGACGACTTGATTCGTGACAATGTCCGACAGGCCGGCGAGGGAGTAGGCCTGCGACGACGCCGCAAGCTGAACAACGGTGGATTGCCCTGGATCCCGCGTTGATATCTCCGGAGCGCGTAGGTCCGTCGGCAGCTGGGAGGACGCCGCTTGTACTCTGTGTTGAACTTCCACGAGGGCGTCGGTCGGGTTCGCACTGAGATTGAACACCGCAGAGATAGTCGCTCGACCCTGCAGGACGGTTGCATTGAGCACGTTGAGATCCGGAGCGCCTGCGATCTGATCTTCGATTGGTCGAACGATGTTGTCGCGCATTTCGGTGGGCGATGCACCTGTGTAGTTGACTTGGACCGTGATGGTTGGCAAGTCGATATTTGGAAATTGCTGTTGGGTGAGGTTGCGATACGCGATGGCTCCGACGACCAACACGAAAGCAATCATCACGAAGACGAGTGCAGGCCGGTGAACGAAAACTCTGGTCAGCCACATACTTAGCGCACGGCGACCTTCTCGCCGTCGGTAACGTTTGTTTGGCCGTTGGCGAGGACTTGGGTGCCCTCGGGAAGGCCAGTGACGACGGCCCAATTTGGATCTTCCGCAACCTCGACAACGTTGGAGACGTGGGCTGTGTTGTCGGTTACCGTGATAACCGTTTGATGCGTATCATCAAGGAAGGCGTTAACGGGGACCGCGATTCCGCGAAGTGCTGGCGCTTTGACGTTCGCCGTCACGGTCATGCCCGGCCGCAGTGTTTGATCTTTGTTTGGAACCTTCACTTTGATGATGAATCCACTTGATGAAGGCGAGGTGGGAGAAAGTATTGCCACGACGCTGCCATTGAACGTGCGCTTTGGAAGGGCGGGTGAGGTCATAGCGACGGGGGCGCCTTGCGAGACGCTCGCGACCTGCGAACCAAATGCGTTGAGTTCCGCGTAGACGTTGTCGACTTCTTGCAAGGTAAAAATCTGGCGGGTACCGGGGAATTCTCCCGGATTGAGGTTTCTGTTCACAACGATGCCGTTGACCGGTGAGATGATCTGCGCCCGGCTGATCTGGGCTTGCACTTGCTGAAGCGCGGCCGAAGCCTGATCGACGTTGGCCTTTTGCAGGCCTTGGCTTTGCGTGCCGTTGGCTTGCTCGTTTTCTGTGGCTTGCGCCAGCCCCGCCTGCGCTGCGACGACGGCCTTTTGATACACGTCAACCTGCGTACGCTGCGTATCGACGTCTTGTTGAGAGATGAAGCCTTGCCCGAGCAATTGCTCGTCGCGCGAAAGAGTTATCTGCGCCAGAGAGAGATTTTGCTTTGCTTGATCCAGGGCGGCTTGAGCTGAGCGAACCTGCTGGCCACCTTGACCGAGCGCAAGAGTAGCTTGGTATTGCGCCTGCTCGAGATGTGCAGCTGCCTGATTTGCGCTGGCGCTCAAGTCAGCTGTGTTGAGACGCGCCAGAATCTGGCCCACATGCACGCCGTCGCCCTCGTTGACGAGGACGGCATCGGTGGGTTCTTGCAGGGACGTTGTCAGGGCGACGTTTTGCAGCGGCGCGACCACGCCGGAAAGAGCAACCATTGGATGAATGGTCCGTGGCGCTGCCGCGACGACTTTCACGGTTGGTGGTGGCGTGCTCTGGGTCGCCTGATGAGCGCAGCCAAAAAGCGCAAAAAGGCACGCGACGACGAGACACCGGACGGACAGCCTTTGCTTCATCATAGCGGATATTTTACTATATCATTCCCACCTGAGAAGACCTTGAGAGCCGCGTTGCGGAGCCAAAAACCGCTGTTCCCGGGGTTATGGCGAGGGGGGTGGCTGGTTTCTCACCATGTAGAGCCCCAAGGCGGGTGCAAAATTGACGGCTGGCAAGCGAGCTCCGCCGAGGCCAGCCGCAAGAACATCCTGTTCCGTCCCAGCTGAAATTCTTGCGCAGTTGAGCAATGCGGGAATGGCAATGGGTGCCTGGGGCTGCAACTCGAGCCACCAGCCTTTGACGGCGGTATGCGGCGTCACTGTCCAACCGCTCGGTGGCGCAGGTGTCGGAGTGCCCGCGCTTTTGGCAGCGATATATTGCGCGAGCGACGCGAGCAATTGCTGCGCGACCGGTTTGAGGTCTGCCGAGCAGCGATCCGAGTTTACGAGATCGAGCGGCTGCGCCGGCGGTGTGGATGGCAGGCGATAGACGCGAAATTGTTCTTGCCCTGCCGCGGGTGGTTGGCGCACGATGTACAATCCGGCAGCCGGCGCGTACGCGAGTGGGCTGCGAAAGAACGAACTCGATGTTGGCACGTAGAGGTGGAGCGTGGCAGCCTGATCTTTCGTGCCGATGTGGAGAGTTGCGCATCCAAGGAATCCACGCATCACGTCAAAGCTCTGCGGCTCGAAGGTCAGCGCATAGGTGGATCCCTCGGGATGGTAGCCGATCGCAAAGCCCGGAACGTTTGGCATTTGCGCCGAGAGCGTTGCCGGATAGCCTTGCGGGGTCTTTTCTGCTTCGATCGTTGCGACGTAGGCTTTGATTGCATTCAGGGTTTGGGTTGCAGTGCCCGCGACTTGAGTCGTGCAGCTTTGCCGGCTCGTGTCAATGGCGAAAGGTTGCGCGGGCGGCGTTTGCGGCAAGCCTTGTGCCTGGCTTGAAAAGAAACCGCCTCCTCCGCCCTGCCGACCGGGTCCGCCTTCGCCTGGGCCAAAGAAGCCGTTTTGGCGCTGCGGCGTGGATGCAGTGTGCCATTGCTTTGCTTGTGCCGCTGTCTGCCCGTAGCCAACCTGCACCGAGTAGGTCACTTGCAGCGTCCGTGGGGCAAGCGGACGCGCGATCACCGGAAGCGTTCCAGCGCCGACGGTCTGCGGCCCCACCGCGTACGACGAGGAGGCAAACTCGTAACCAAATTTGTTGAAGATGTTGCTCTCTGAGATTGAGAGCGTTCCGTGGGTGAAGTCGTACCCGAGTCCCGCGTCGGCGGTAACGTATCCGGGCAGGTACTGGCGATTGTCCGGGCTTGTGAACCGGCCATCCGCCAGAATCTCAAGCGGGGAGTTAAAAGCGCGGTAGTCCAGGGTGATCCCACCCTGATGCAAGGGCACACCGGGCATTTGGGATCCGGAAATAATTGAAGAGAAAGCATTGGAGAGCCGCGGATCGCCCGTGATGGGCTTGACGACTTGGGTGCTGTAAAATGGTTCCGCCGCAAGGGTTTTCGTCACGTTGAAATCGCCTTGTAGCGAGACGCCTTCAAAGATTTCTTGCACGCCGCTTACCGGCACGTTCAAGTACAGATCGCTGGGAGAAAAGAGCGCCGTTGGTTCATCGCATCCCCCAGCCGATTGAAAAATCTGTCCAATGGTTTGGAAGTAGCCAGCCGGGAAGTAATTTGGGGGTAGCGCCGAGCCGTTGACTTGCGCGTTGAGCAATACGTCGTTTTGCACTTGGCGGTATAAGGACACCGACAGATCGCCGAGGCGGGGCCAATCGTGCTGCCAGGTCGCCCGGGCGCTGAACGCCGTTTGCGTTCCGGGATTATCCCCGGGTCCGGAGCCGTATGCCGTGCCACTCGCGCAATTGAATTGTAACTGCGTTGGATCGCTCAGCACGCCGAAGCGCGGCGGCCCGGCGCCGTTGTTCCCAAAATCGAGGTTGCCGGCGAAAGCATCGTATTGGCCGGGATTCCACTGCGCGTTCACGCCTGCCAACAACGAGGCACCCATGTGGTTGGCGCTCGAGAGGCCTACATGTTCGCCCAAAGTGAGCTTGTCGCTCGAGCGGATCGCGTCAACGAGCGAAAACGACGAGTAGGAACTGTTACCCTGCCCATTACCGAACAGCGCTTGGGTTGGCACGAGCGCGATGGATTGCTGGTTGGACGATGATGTGGTTGCCTGGAAGGAAATGGTGTGGCGCTCTTTGGCGGGCAACTGGGCAGTCAGCGATGCGCCTCGGGTCGAGCCTTTCGTGTTCGTGCCGAACGGGCTATACGTTCCGTCGATGTATTGATTGAGCAAGTCGCGAGTCTGGTTTGTCTGGGTACCAAACAGCGACAGCTGCACAGACGTGAGACCGACAAATGCTTGATCGCTGAGCGACTCCAGGGCGAGGTGACGGTAATTTGAGTTCCCCGGCCCATACCCGCACGGAATTGGACCGGTCTGGACGGTGCACAGAGCGTCGTTATAGCCGTTGGACGAAATGAACATGCCACTGAGGGATTGCGTGCCGCCCATGTTTGCCCGCAGTTTCAAAAGATCGCCACCGGTTTGATTAGCGCCCTGGTGAACGTAGTCAAAACCGCTCGTGTCAAGGAACCTCTGACCATCGAGCAGACTGTCGCCGCCGCGGATGGCGTGCACGTACGCAACGCCAAGGTTACCCGAGCTCCCTTGCAATGAGAGGATCGTTGAGGCGCCGCTTTGACCGCCGAACATTTGAGTCATGCCGCCTTGCCAGGCGCGCGTTGGCTCAAGCGTCCGATAATTCACCGAGCCTCCGAGCGCGCCCGCAACCGGATTGAAGCTGACCGACGCACCGCCGAAGAGATCCGAGCTGATCATGCGCAGGTCACCTGCGGTCCCAGGCCCATTGAGCGGAATGCCATCAAGCATAACCTGTGTCTGCGAAGGATCGTGGCCTTCGAGCGAAATCGTTTGCGGCGCGTCATCGCTCGACGAATCGCTATTGACCGAAACGCCCGCGAGTTTGTTGAGGGCGTCGTTCAAGCTCGTCGATAGCTTGCGGATTGGGCTGTCTTGGGAGATGCTGGCGCTGGAAATGTTCGCTGACGAGCGCACGACCACCGTGCCGAGTACTTTGGGTCCAGTCTGCACCGCGAGTGCGACATTCACATCGACGGCCTGACCGGCGACGACCTCGAACGTGGAGGTTGTCACCGGGGCATACCCGCCTTTGGCGATGCGAGCCGAGTAGATGCCCGCGGGGGTGTCCACGAAGATCACTTTGCCGTTTTGGGTCGTGAGTTCGCTTGACATCACCGGGCCTTCGAGCAGGACGCGCGCATAGGCAAGCGGCGCATTGGTGGAGGCGTCGGTTACGGTGATGTTGATCTGGCCATTTTGCGCTTGCGCCCAACTCGCTGTCGGCGCAAAAGCGATGCCGACGCAAGCCGCCAACAATGAGCCTTCGAGTTTGAGGGCAAAGAGCCGTCGCATGAGCTGCGACCGTAGTATCCACGCCACTTTCATGTCTTGTCTAGTGTATCCGAGGCGCCTTGGACTGAACTGAGAAATGGCTCCCTTCGGGGCGAGGCGGGGTGAACAAAGCGGGAGAAAAGGCTGCATTCTGAGGCTGTATTAAGCCTTCCGTCATACAATGAGTTCGAAATGCCGAAAGAGTCCAAGATTCTTGTGGTTGACGACGAGCGTTCTATGCGGGATATGCTTTGTTTGGGACTCCAGCAGCAAGGCTATGCCGTCAGGGACTTGCCCGACGGCCGGGGGATCGAAACGTTCATCGGAGAGTGGCAGCCGGATGCGATCATCTTGGACGTCATGATGCCCTTTGCCGATGGCTTCACGCTTCTCCCCATCATCCGGCGGCGAACGCAGGCGCCGGTCATCATGTTGACCGCTAAGTCGGATATCAACGATCGGGTCACAGGGCTCGAACTCGGGGCGGATGACTACGTCCCCAAACCTTTTGCGTTTCCCGAACTCGTCAGCCGTTTGGAAGCCGCGCTGCGCCGGCCGCATATTTCGGTACCGGAGTTCCTTCGATTCGAGGATCTCAGCGTGAATCTCAAAACGCGTGAGGTGACGCGAGACGGCAAGTCGATCTCATTGACGAACAAAGAATTCACCCTCCTCACCACACTCATGCGCGAACCCCGCCGAATTTTCAGCAAAGATGAACTGCTGGGGCTTGTGTGGGGCGAAGACTTCGAGGGCGAAGTGGGCAACGTGGAAACGTATATCTCATACCTTCGCGCGAAGATCGACGCAGATGCGCCGACGAAGCTCATCCACACCGTCCGCGGCGCTGGGTATTCATTGCGAAGCGCTAAATAAAATCGCGAGGGGCGATTTTCCAATCGCCCCCTACAACAAGCAACGCTAGACGATAACGATGTCTGCGAAGCGCATCAAATCTGAAACTTGCAAAAGGCCCTGAAGGCGCTCTCCTGCTATCACGGTGACTTTGTGACCATTTCGGCTCAAGTCCCTGACCGCTTTGACGAGCGTTCCCCAAGCGTTCGAGGCGACGGACTGTGTTCGACGAAGGTCGAGCGCGGCATCTGAATACGATACGCGCTGGGCGCGTCTTTGGAAGCGACGCATCGCCTTACAGGCATCGAGGCCGAGCACTTCGTCGAACACGAGCGTTGCGGGTACAGGTGATTCGGCGTTCGGTTTGTTGGCTGCGTGCATGGGGAAGTGTGACAATCCTTATGGGCGGGCGGCGAATCGGTGTCATTCGCCGCCACGCCATAAGTGTAGCGCGGGATTCTCAAACAACGCTGAGAAAAAGAATGAAGTTTGCCTGAAAGAGATGGGCGATTAATTTTGGGCCGCGTGCTGCCAGGCGGGAAATCGAAGCTCGACTGTTGTCCCTTTCCCGAGAGCCGATTCGAGCGACACCGAACCGCCTGCTCGTTCGACCGCGCGCTCCACGATGGCAAGGCCCAGGCCGGACCCGGTGATCGAGCCGCCCATTTCGCCGCGGGAGAATCGCTCGAAGGCTCGCGCGCGAACTTCCGGGGTCATGCCTGGTCCATCGTCGCTGACAGCAATGAAAACTGAGTCGCCTTGCGCTTTGACGTTTGCTTGGATGTGGGAGCCGGGCGCGTACTTGAGGGCATTGTCAAGAAGATTGCCAATGGCTTCGTGCAATTCCGACTCGGAAACTTGAACGAACGAATCATGCTGTGCCTGCAAGCTGAGCGTCGCGCCATTGGCGAGAGGACGAAACGATTCGACGACGTTTTGGGCAATGTCGGCGGCGTCGAGAATCTTGACGTCGTGAGGCTCCTGGCTCTCAAGCCGCGTCAGCAAGAGCAGCTTTTGGATGAGCACGCTCATGCGCTTGCCTTGTTCGTCGATCTCCGAGAAGACGCGCGCAGACATTTCGGTGTCCGTCCGAACGCCTTGGCGCAGGAGCTGCACGTAGCCCATGATCACGGCGAGCGGCGTGCGCAGCTCGTGGCCGGCATCCGCCACGAATTGAGTAATCTTGCCTTCTACTTCGGTACGCTGCTTCGAGGCTGATTGCATCTCCCTCGCGACCTCGTTGTAGGCCTCAACGAGTTCGGACGCATCTTCGTCTTGGGGGTCGAAGGTTTCAAGCCGCGCATAGTCGCCATGCGCAAGTCGAAGCAGGCCGGTTCGCAGCCTTTCCATAGGCCGCACTGCGCCTGCAAACATCCGACGGCCGAGCAGCAAGACCAAAACGAAAGTCAGCGCTACAAGGGCAAACGCGATCAGGCGCTCGAGGTTTTGAATCGAGTCGATCGCATCTTGAGTCGGCTGAAAGAGGACCATGCCTCCGTTGATCGGCACAAAGGATATTGGTTCGGTCATCGTCGCGAAGGGCCCGCGAACGAAGCTTATCCCGTGCGCCGTGGGCGGGTGCATGACGTACAGCGTGCCGCGAAAACCGACGTCGGGTACTCCGCCGGCGGAGCCGACTGGCAAACCAAGAGGCGGCCCAGGAGGGCTGGCTGGGAAACGCACTGGCCGATTGGCTGCAAGGGCAGCGCTGCCAGCGAGCAGTTTCCCCGAGTTGTCGACAACCGCCGCTGTGTAGCCAGGTGCTGAGGTGATGAGGGCAATGAGCTCTTGCGCGATCTGGGTTGGCGTCTTGTGTTGGCTTTGCAGATACTGGGCCGTATGCTGAACGTCGTCCGCAATGCGAGCGCGCGAATTGGCGTCAAACCATAAGTTGGGAGCTACCAGGCTCAGCCCCCACGACATGATGGCAAAAACCAGCAGCGCGCAGACAGCCGCGATCGCAGCAAGCCCAAGACTAGAGGTCCAGCTTCGTCGAGTCACGCTTTCTTATTCTACCCTTTGCGTTCCATTCTTGCGCACGAGTCTGAGACTTGGCTGGGAATGGCCTAATCCTCGCGCGAAAAGCTCACGTTTTGCACGCCGCCGTTCGGGCTCAGTTGCACCCAATAGCTGACGATGGCCGAGGGGTAGAACAAACGGTAGATCTCGGACACACCCTCAGTATGGGCATCTCGGCCGAGAAAGATCATTCGTTGAAGTCTCCCGTACCCCGCAAGCATGCCTTGCAGGGCGGCAATGTGCTGCGCAGTCATTTGCTTGTTCAAATCCGGCGTCAACTTCGCCGAATCCACGCGTCGGGAGGTCAATTCTGCCAAGACGATTTGGGCCAGCCTCGTCGCTCTTGGATTTTCACCGGGGACCGACGTCAATTCGATCGCGCGTTGCGCCAGACTCGGATGTTCGAAAATTGCAAAGATCTCGCGCGCGAGGAACTCTTCATTGAACCCATCGGTATTGCTGAGCAAGATGACGACAAACCGATCATCGGGGAAGGTTACGTTCTCCCCCGAATATCCGGTCCACTCGCCCTGATGCGAGATCTCGCGATGCCCATATGCCGAGTCGATCGCCAACCCGAAGCCATAGTCATACGTCGTTTCGGCGCCGTGCGGACCCGGAGTCATCATCAGCTTGAGCAGGCTCTCGTTGACCACCCGCCCGGCATCGAGCGCATTATCCCACTTCACCAAATCGAGGGCCGTTGTGTTGACCCCGCCATCGGGGTAGTCGAGGATTGAGACTCCCTGTGGGGGCGTCAGCGTCGTCTGGCCGTTGACGACCGTGTAGCCGAGCGCGCCCTCTGGCATGTTGACGGGGGTCGTCCCTATGCTGGTTGCACGCAGCTGCAGCGGCATGATGATGTGCTTGGTCAGAAAGGTATCGAATGGCATGCCGCTTGCTTTGCTGACGATGATTCCCGCCAAGACGTAGTTGCTGTTGGAGTACTCATACCTCGTGCCGGGCGGGAACCGTAGCGGCGCTTTTTCAACCGCAGCGAGAATCTTCGGCAGCGAAAGAGAGTTGGCGTCGAGGAGATCGAGGTAATCTGCGAGGCCTGATGTGTGATTGAGCAAATTGCGAATCGTGATTCGCTCGCCGTTTGGGAAACCGGGCAGGAAGCGAGAAATGGGATCATCCACGTTGAGCTTACCGTCTTGTTGGAGAAGCATCACACATGCGGCCGTGAACTGCTTGGTCATCGACGCGATGTTGTAGATGGTCTGTGGCGTGGCGGGCAAGCGTTTTGCGAGATTGCGGTATCCGTAGGCTTGGGCGTAGAGCACCACCCCGTTGCGAGCTACAGCCAGCGACAAGCTGGCGAGGTGCTGGTGCTGGAGCGCCCCGTTTGCGAGGGCGTCAACTTGGAGCTTCCAAGCAGGTGTTGGCGTGGCAGCGGTCGTGGCCAGCGCGCCGTGAGTACATGCGCTCGTCACGAGAGCAAGCCCCGAGATGAAAAGCAGAGTGATGTTCTGTCGCTTCATGCGCGGTCATTTTCCCACGCAGCGTCGAAGTTCCGGCCCTTTGGCTTTTAGGGGACCCGGTTCGCGGGCGGAGTCGCATGCAACCCCGGCAGCACGCTGTCGATGCTACTGGGTGATCGCGTATTGGTGCGCGCGAGCATGTCGTGCCAGGCGCGCCCAAACGCATCCTTGATCGTGCCTATCGAGTGCAAGCCGCCGGGCTGTTCATAATAATGCGCCTCGATACCGCTTGCAACAAGCATGTCGTAATTCTTCTTCATGTAACCTTGTGGCACAATTGGGTCGTTCGAGCCGACGACCAAATAGACCGGAATGCGTTGCAGTCCGCGCAGAGCGGCGTTAATATCTTCAGTCACCATGCCGCCCGAGGCAGCTAGGACCGCAGCCCAGACATCCGGGTGCTTCGGACCGACGATGAAGACCCCGTAGCCGCCCATCGAGTGACCAGCAAGATAGATCCGATGCGGATCGATGTTGAACGCTTGGCGCCCAACCTCCAAGGCAGCATACACGTCGGTAGAGGCAGGATCGACATATTGGTTGTCCCCGCGGGCGTACGGGGCGATGACAATCGTCCCGCCGGCGTCCGCGGCGGCGCGCACCCACGGCGAAGCGATCATATCATTTTCAGAGTCACCTCGTCCGTGCAAAAGGACGACAAGCGGGGTTGGTTTCTTGGGATCGTACGAGGGCGGCACATAGACCGCAAGCGGTTGCATGGTGGCGTCAACCGGCGTCTTGTACACCGTGTCGTCGGCGCCACGCACGGCGGCGAGCGGATGAAAGCGTCCGGTAGCAAGCTGGTCGACCAGACTTGCGTCGAGCCTCGCTAAGTAGGTGTTGTACTCGAGAAAATCGGCGACACTCATCCAAGGAGGTTTTTCTGCAGCCTCGATGCCCGATGCGTCGGAGTCGATTCGTGCCTCCAGGTCGACCGCGATGCCTGAGCGCGCGTTAATTTGCGAAAAAGATTGGATGAGCTCGGTGTGCGCTGCGGTCATTTGATCCCGCAGCGCTTGGGTTGCGTCAGGTGCGCCGAGCGCAACTGATGCACCGACGACGATCGTGCACACTGCGGCGAGAGTAAAAGCACCCATGGTTTGTTTGATTATACCACGCGGGCCAATGAGAATGGGCTTACGCGCGAATAAATGCGCGCGTTACGCGGGGCGATTTGCCAATCGCCCCCTACAAGAGCGCGTGGAAAGCCTGCGCAGCTTTTGCGTAGGCAAGCTTCAGCGATGCCGTCACATCGGCTTGGGTCTGTGTTGGCGCTTGGTAGGAGCTGCCGGAGATGCGGCCGATAAGATCCAACAAGCGGTCGCGCAAGCCGGCTGGGCCGCCGAGATCTTCAACATTTTTCGCATCGTATGTCAACTGTGCCCGCAAGGCGACAAGCGAAGCTCGCTTAGACCCTGAGTTGTTCGCCCGCAACTGCTTGTCAATTTGGTTGAGCATCGCATCGACCCCACCCAGTTCGCCGAAAAGCTCTGCCAGCGTTGCATGGCGCTGTTGCATTTGATCCAGCGTGCCTGGGTCGCGCGGATCCGCCTTGACAACGACGTGCTGTTGCTGAGTAACGCCGTCCACCTGGAGCCGCACCGTGTACGTCCCCGGCAGCACTTCTGCTCCGGTTGCTGGTCCCTCATTGCCTTTGAACGTGCCAAGCCACTTTGTTGGTCCATCTTCGGTGAGATCCCATGCGATGCGGTTGAATCCTGTGGCGCGTGGCACGCTCTTGCCACTTAAATGGCGAACGACGTGACCCTGCGCGTCCAAGATTTGGATGCTGCTTTCGCGGTGGGCGCCCGAAGCCAGCGCATAGGTGATGAGCGCTCCATACTTGACATTAGGGCCGCTGAAGATATTGCTCGGGAGTGTGCTACCTGTGAACGAGTTAATTGGACTCCATTGCCACCAGCGATATGCATCGCGTGGCGCAAAGAGCGTCACCGTGCTGCTCGCGGTCGAACTCAATTCTTGCAGCGGCCGTAGATCGTCAAACACCCACACCCCGCGACCATGCGTCGCCACCAGCAGATCGTTGCGCTGCGGTTGGATTTCGATGTCGTACACGGCGCTTGCCGGCATATTCAACCGCAGCGAGCGCCAGTGACCACCGCCATCCCATGATGCCCACACGCCACGTCGCGTACCGGCGTACAAGAGGTTGGCGTTCTCCGGATCCTGGCGGATGCTCCGAACGAAGAGGTCGTTCGGGAGGTCGCTTGCGATCGACCGCCACGTCACGCCGTAATCGTTGGTGGCGAAAAGATGAGGGCTATCATCGCCAAGCAAGTGGTTGTCGACCGCAATGAAGGCGGCCGCTGCGTTCTGGCGGCTCGGTTCGACCGTCGCGACGCGTCCGAAATAGGGTGCGCCATGAGGCGTCACGTTTGCCCAATGCATGCCGCCGTCGCGCGTCAACTGCACGAGGCCATCATCTGTTCCCACCCACAGAGTGGCGTTGTCAACCGGGGATGGAGCGATCGTGAGAATCGTATCTGACGTTTCCGCTCCCGACAGGTCCGCGTCGATCGGACCGCCCGAAGTCTGCTGGTGCGCTTTCACGTTGCGCGTGAGGTCAGGGCTAATCATGGTCCAGGAATGGCCGCGATCGGAACTTTCGAACACGGCATTGCCGCCGACCAGTGCTTTTCCATCTGCCGTAAACGCGATGGGCGAGTCCCAGTTGAAGCGGTGCGCGAGCGTGCTCGGGGCTAGCCCGCCGTTGAGTTCCGCATCAGGGGAGACGTCATACGCTTGCTGCGTTCGCGAGTCCCACAGATACACTTGGCCCGAACCGCTTGAGGTCGAAGTGGACCAGATGAGATGCGGATCTAAGGGATCGTAGAGTGCCCACATGCCATCCCCAGGTCCGACGGTCCACCAGTCCCGATTCAACACCCCAAGACCGGTGTCGCTATTCGAAGAGCCGCACCACGAGCTGTCATCTTGCAGACCGACACACACATGGTAATTCGGCAACGCGTTGTCGAAGCCGACGTGATACGTTTGCGAAAAAGGCAAGTCGTATGGTTGACGCCAGGTCGAGCCGCCATCGGATGAGAGGATGGCGCCTTCATCAGTTCCCACGGCGACGCGTCGTCCATCCGCCGACCACCACGCGGCGTGATAATCCCAGCCTGCGTTTGCCGAAATCACATGAAAGCTGCGGCCGCCGTTGGTTGACATTGAAAGCTCGAGCCCGACGCTGATGAGACGATCAGGATTCGCCGGATCCAACGTGATGCGGCTGAAGTAGAAACGCCGCGCGCCCACCAGATAACTGTGTGGCATCAGGCGCCACGACGCGCCCCCATTATCCGACCGCCACACATCCCCAGCCTTTGATTGGATGATCGCATACACCCGACCATTCGAGCCTGCAGAAATGCCGATGCGGCCCATCGGACCATCGGGCAGGCCATGACCGCTGAGTTTGCGCCAGCTTGTGCCGCCATCGTCGGAACGATACAACCCGTCTTCGTTGCCGCCGCTGATGAGTGTCCAGGGTTTGCGGCGAATTTGGTAAAGGCCGGCGAAAATTGTGTCGGGTGAATTGGGTACGCGCGCGAGATCCGAAACGCCCGTTTGGGGCCCGACGAAGAGCGCGCGCCGCCAGTTCGCGCCGCCGTCTGAGGTAGCGTAGACTCCCCGCATTTGACTATCCCGAAAGATTTGTCCGAGGACACCGACGACAACCCGCCGCGAATCGCGCGGGTCGATGGAGATGCTCGAGATGGATCCAGCGTCGTCGAGTCCGAGGTGCTTCCAGCTCTTGCCGCCGTCGAGCGAATGCCAGATGCCGTCGCCCGTCGCAACGGTGTTACGCGGGTTTGATTCCCCAGTGCCGACCCAGATATCACTCGCGTTGTTCGGATCGATGGCAATCGCCCCGATCGCAGCCGAGCTCGCCTGGTCGAAGACCGGCGTCCAGGTAGAACCACCATCGCTACTTTTGAACACGCCACCGTCGGCGCCACCAGCAAAATAAAGCTGGTTGTCCAGATTCGTCCCGATAACGGCCGTCGTTCGGCCGACCCCAATAGCCGGGCCAATGCCGCGGTAGGAAAGGCCGGTCAAGCTTGGCGTCGACGCAGCCGCTGCGCGCAGCACTCCAAATGACAGCAAGAACGCCAGAACTCCAAGGAGAGATAGGTTGACGAGTCTCTTCATATTTAGGGGACAAATAATTCGCATTGACTTGAAAAACCTTTGGTTTTTATGAGGTTAGACGTAGCTGGCAAGAATCAGCGTCACCACTTTTCGCGCGCCAGCCCGCTCCAACAAGAGTTGCACGTTCGTGCCTGGTGCTTCGTGCAAGATCGTGCGGAGCAAAAGCAGGCCGACGCTTGCGGCGGGAGCCTTATTGACCTCGACGATGAAATCGCCAGCTTTGATTCCCACTCGAGCGGCCGGCGTGCCAGGGAGAGCGTCGATCACCCGGATCCCGGCTTTGGTCTGCACGAGCACGAGACCTGAGCGATCGTACGTGTCTGGCCGGTCGTAGAACGTATTCGGTTTGAGATACATGACTTGGGGGCGGTAGTCAAAAGTTACTGTGAATCGCTTGAGCATGCCGCTGCCGATGTTACCTGCGGTACCCGGTTCAGTCGTCGCGCCCGCAGTATCTTGGGAGATGGTTGCGACGACGCTCTTGACTGGAACGGGGCCGATGTTGAAGAGAGGCAACCGGGTCAGCGCGCCGTACGATGGCCCACCGATGCCGTAGCCCGTAATCCCTCGCACGGCAGTCAGCGGGAGATTGTGCGCGAGGACAAACGGCGTGTAGATGACCAGTGAGTTGCGATCGCCCGTATCGATGATGAAGCTGCCCGTAAGCATCCCAGAGCTTCCGGGAAGCGCTGCAAAACTGCCCTGCACTTGGGGAATTGTTTGGTCGTACACAAACGAAAGAGCGGATCCAAGATTACCGGGGTTCATCTGTTTTGACAGGGTGAGCCGGCTGTTTTGGTAGTCGACTGTCGTGATGAAGCGGCGCAGCACCTCGAAGCCGACGATGCCTTGGATTTTGACGCCCTCAATCGCTTGCATGACGTGGTCGATAGGAAGCACGGCACAGGATTGGTGTTCGAGCGTCGCACGCCCTAGCTGCAAGGAGTCAACCCATGTGAACCCGGCCGTGACTCGATTCGCACCGGCTCCCATTCCTTGCAACGAACCAGTTGCGACCCTTCCAACGCGTGCGGCGACTTGCGGGGTGATGACGCATTGACCGCCGGTATCGAACACCACGAGGAAAGGACCCTGACCGTTGATCTTGACGTGGACGTAGATGTGATTGTTGATAAGCTGAAAGGGAACCGTTGTTGCATTTCCGCCTGCAATCGACGCATCGGTTATCGTCGTCACCGGGAGTGTAAATCGGCCCGCGACGCTTTGGTTGAGCTCGACACGCGTAACCGTCGTATGAATCTCGTTACCTTGGGTCGTTAGCGTTATTGCAAAAGGTAGGGCTATGCCGCCGACGGCTCGGTAATCGGAAAACGTCGCGGTGGAATCGCGACCGTTCGGTATGTGAACGACTGCGCGTGCAATCAGGTACGTCTTTTGGTTGAACGAGATGTCCACGGGGAACCCGCCTTTGGGCTGCGCATGGAGCACAAAGTAGGACCCATTCGCATCCGCGGAGAGTCCAACGTAGGAAAGCGTCCCCGGCCACCGGTTCGGATACAAAAAGGAGTACGAGGTGAGGTAGGCTTGAGTTGCTGCAGCGTGAAGTGAGGTATAATCGCCGACCGGCCAAGAATCTCCCGTAGCATCCTGCGCCCACAACGTTTTACCATCGAATCCACCCGCGTTCGATATCGGCCCCAGGGATTGTCGCTGGAGCGAGTTGCCGCTTTGCAGATCGTCATACTGGTCGCCGGTCCCTGAGATACCCCCCACGACCAAGCGCTGAGTCCAGTGGATTGAGCGGATACCATCCAGCGCAGTGCCGCCCAGGGCATATTTGGCGCCAGCAAGGACTTTAGCCACTGTGCCCGTCGGCTGTGTTTTCGCTGCTGCGCTGTGAGGTACAAGTAAGAAAGCGGCAAGGGCGAGGCAGAGAATGCTTGCGATTGATCGATGTCTCATCACGTTCTCCTAGAGAATGGCAACGTCGTGGGGCGATTTTCCAATCGCCCCCTACATTTACGACTACGTGGTGGGGCGATTTTTCAATCGCCCCTACATCCATGACGACGCGGTGGGGCGGTTTTCCAATCGCCCGTTATCGCCTAGGCGTAGGCGTCTTGAAGCGAGGCCAAGCGGGGATCGATCGTCTCGATCGGCAGCAGCGCAATGGGGGGGCTTTCCTGACGCAGGGTCAGGTCTTCGAGCGTGGGGCGCGTCTCGCGATAAAAGATGCCAAGTGGAATCTTGCCGGGCTGCATGAGGGTCGCGAATGCCTTCGCCCGATCGCGCACGTCGTAGTCGGCAATGTCTTCAACGTGGTAGACGTTCTCTTTGAACCACTTGTAGGTGTTGACTTTGTTGAAGGTTACACACGGCGACATCACCTCCACGAGCGCAAAGCCTGGATGGCGAACAGCTTCCTTGATCATCTCGGTCATCTGTTTTGGTTCCGAAGAGAAGCCGCGCGCAATGAACGTGCCACCTGCGGCAAGCGCGATCGCCAGTCCATTGATTGGCGCATCCGGGTTGCCTTGCGGGTGAGGACCCGCAACAAAGCCGAGCATGCTGGTGGGCGACGATTGTCCCTTCGTCAACCCGTACGTCTGATTATCCATGACGATGTACGTCATGTTCGGGTTACGCCTGACCGCATGGAGAAAATGTCCGGCCCCGATTGCGTAGCCGTCGCCGTCGCCGCCCGCGACGATGACGGTGAGATCCTTGTTTGCAAGCTTGACAGCAGTTGCCGTGGGCAAGGCGCGGCCGTGGACCCCATGAAACGCGTACGAATGCAGGTAACCTGAAATCTTTCCGGAGCAGCCAATGCCGGAGATGAAGGCGACGTTGTGTGGCTCGAGAGCGAGATCGGCGCAAGCTTGCTTCAGCGCGGCCAAGACGCCAAAATCACCGCAGCCGGCACACCACCAGGATGGGGTTGCGGTTGCGAAATCTTTCGGACTCAAAACGGTTGCCATGTATTCTTCCTTTGTCGCGAATGAATTCGCGACACTACCTTATCGAGCGGCCATGCCGGCGGGCAGTCTTATCTCGCGGTTAACGGCGTCAATGATCTCGATCGGACGGAACGGTCGACCATTGTACTTGCGCACGGAACGCATGTGCGGCAGTGGACCTGTGACGTATCGAATGAGCCGCTCGAGCTGACCGCTGATATTGTTCTCGATGATGAAGACGTGCGCAGCGCCCTCGATAAAATGACGAACTTCGTCTTCCGGGAATGGCCATAGCGTGCGAAGCTGCAGGAACCTCGTGGGTGTGCCCGAGGTGGCGAGTCTTTCCTGTGCTTCAGAGATCGGACCTCGGTTCGCACCAAAACCGATGAAGGCGATGGCCGCTTTGCGATCACCGAAGAGGTTGGCTTTGGGGAGATCTGGGCGCATGGACACGAGCTTATGCATGCGCTTTTCCATCATGCGCGCGCGATTGGTTGCATCTTCCGTGATCACCCCTGCTTCGCTGTGCTCGGAGCCCGGAGAGAGGTGCATCCCGCCTTCGACGCCGGGAACGACGCGCGGCGAAACGCCGTCATCGGTGAATGCGAAGCGCTTGTATTCACCAAAAGTCACGCCGCCGTTGCGCACGAGTTTGCCCCTATCCACGGCAACACCGCCCAACTCCAAGCGCGGTATCGATTCTTTGCTTTGGCACAGCGCTTGCTCGGTCAGCACAAAGACGGGCAACTGGTATTTTTCAGCGAGATTGAACGCCGTGACGGTGAGGTAAAATGACTCTTCAACCGTACCGGGTATGATGACGACCTTCGGGATCTCTCCGTGGCCAGAGAAGATAATATGGTTGAGGTTGCTCTGCTCGGTCTTGGTGGGCATGCCCGTTGAAGGCCCTGCCCGGGCGCACTCGATAACGACGATCGGGGTCTCGACAACGCCTGCCAGGCCGATTCCCTCGGTCATTAGTGCTTGACCCGGACCAGAGGTTGCCGTCATCGCTCTCACGCCGGCGTACGCCGCCCCGATGGTCATGTTGATGGCGGCGAGTTCGTCTTCTGCTTGCACGACGATCCCGCCATAGCGGGGCGCGTGCTTGGCCATCCATTCCAAAACGTCGGTGGCGGGCGTGATCGGGTAGCCTGCCATAAAGCGGCAGCCTGCGACAAGGGCGCCGTAGCCGATGGCGTCGTTGCCCATCATGAGAAGCCGATCGCCGTCCTTGCGCGCGCGCAATTCATAGCCCGATGGCCGGCTGAAATTATCTTTGACGAAGCGTTCGCCGGCTTCGATCGCGCCAATGTTTTGTCCGACGACTTTTTCGCCTTTGCGCTCGTACTGCTTCGTCACCACTTCCCGCACGATTGCCGGGTCCATGCCGATGAGCTGACCCAACACGCCGAGCGAGATGGTGTTGCGCACGAGTTCTAGACCCAGCTGCTGCTTGGCGATGTTCGCGAGCGGCACTTCATAGAAATAGATGTCGTCTCGCCGGACCGCGTCGGTGAGCTTCTCGGAAGAGTTGTCGAAGACGACGAAGCCGCCAGGGCGAATTTCGGTGATGTGTTTTTCAATGCACTCGAGGTCAAAGGCCACGATGGCGTCCACCATATCGGCCAGGCCCCAGTGGCGATGCTCGGTGGCGCGAATCACGTAATTTGTGTGGCCGCCTCGGATTCGCGATGGAAAGTCCTTGAAAGTATACAGCTCAAGGCCCATGCGCTTGAAGACGGTCGCTATGAGATCGCCCGTGGTCAAACTGCCGTCGCCGGCCTGGCCGCCGAAGAGAACCTCGATGTTATTTGTGATCACTATAAGTGGGTTATCGGCCTTTTGTGTCAGATTGGCGGCTTGCAACGCGCCAACTTTTTGACATATGTCCATTGCGCGCTCGCCGACATATTAGGTTTCAAAACCGCCCAGCCGCTTCCTGCGCGCGTTCGCGGCGTCCAGCTACAACGGACGCTGCGTGCGAAGGCCCGCGTGGAGCGACCAACGTAGAGGGCTAGGGCGATGAGTCCGCGAGCGCCAAGAATCTGACTTTAACACCCTCGCTGTCGACTATGCGAAGTTTCGCACATCGTACTCCGAAGAATTGTTCGAAACGATCCTCGACTATGCGCGCCTGCCGCCACGAGGACGCATCTTAGACCTCGCGTGCGGCACCGGCTTGGGCATGCTGGCCTACCTGCATCGTGGATTTTCAGTCTGCGGCGTGGATGTTGCCGACAGCATGATCGCACAAGCACGCAAGACCTTACCGAGCGACGCGGGCGTTGAATTTTGCATCGGACAGGCGGAGAAGCTGCCGCTGCAGGAGGCCTCGTTCAATCTCGTGTCGTGCGCTCAGGCGTTTCACTGGTTTGAACCGCATCGCGCGTTTGCAGAGTGCGCCCGGGTGTTGAAGCCAGGCGGTGCGCTCGCTATTTTTTGGAAACACGCAGCCCGAGGTGATGTGCTTACGGAGACATGCGAGCGCATCGTCTGTGATTGGCTGGGCGAGCAGGCGATGCGCCAATCTCGCGATCATGCGGCCGAGCACGAAGCTGGGTGGAGCGTGTTTTGGCAATACGTTGCGCCTCTGGGTGAGCCGGCGGGCGAGCGGTTGCTCTGCGACGGTGAAAAGAGAGTGGTCGAGTTCTTCTTACCCCCGCACGCCTGACGAGTTTGTTGGATACCAACGCTCGCGCGAAAAGATTCGCAAGATTCTTGGGGTGCGACGGGAAGAGTTCCTTAACGAGCTCGATCGCCGTTTGCGGGCCCGCGGATCGATGAACGAACTGGTCCAGCAGCGTCAGATTCAATACGTATTCCTCGCGCGCAAACCTTAAGGCAAAAGGGAGAGGTCTGGGGGCACCCTCTTATGAACTGACGTGCTCCCCGGCGGACCTGGTGTGCCGCTTCCACGAAGGCGAGTGTGAAAAATGTATATCTCTGTTGTGACCCTCTACGTCAACGATGTCGATCGAGCGATCGATTTCTACACGAAGAAACTTGGCTGGGAAAAGACCATGGATGCCTCGATGCGCGATGAGGCAGGGAGCCGTTGGGTGACGGTCGCTCCGCCGGGCGCACAGACTGCCTTGTCCTTGGTCAAGGGATTTGGCGAGTGGTCGCCCGAGAAAGTTGGCCACCCAAGCGGATTGGTTATCGAAGTTGATGACGTGTTCGAAGCACACAAAGACTTCACGAAGAATGGGATAGAGTTCACCGAACAACCATCGGTCCAATTCTTCGGCGGATGGGCGCAGTTCAAGGACTCCGAAGGGAACCTTCACGGGCTGCATTCAGGCGCGCCAGTCGACGTTAGCGCGAACTAGCGTAATCTCGCGAAAAATCGTGTTGTCTCGCGAATTTATTCGCGAGTAAACTAGGCGCGGGGCATCGCGAAACCGATTTGCCGACGATGCTGCTCATCTTCTACAAATTCGGCAATCCGTTTTTCGCCTCTTGGCTCAACTTCAACGAAGCTCAAACCGCAGAGCCATTGATAGCCGCGCTCGTCCTTCATTGCGTGCACGACGATGGCGGTTAAGTTGTAGCGGTCGGCGACGCCGATGCTAAATTCCACAGTGACCATGTCACCGGGCCGCAGGCGTTGCGCTAGCGTAATACGGGCGCCTCCGGCGCTCAACTGATTGAGCATGACCGGGCAAACCTCGCCCTTGGGAAGAATTATTCTTGCCGGCTCGCTCATCAAAATGCGCTGCCACCGCCGGACGTAGTTCCGAGGCTGACTGCTGGAGAACATCTTCCGCAAGGAATTCAACATCCTGAATTCTCTCTGCCGGCGATCACGCTGCCCTACTTTCGCTGACAGTGGGACCGGCAACAAACGTGATTTGTGTCACGCGCTGGCTGGGAGGGGTGGTCTGCATGTGCGCGCGTTTCATATGCAAAGTCATGGAATAATTGTACCCGATCGCAAGCGATCGCGCTTGAGGACCCGATGAGAAGACGGAGTGGACTTAGGAGCCTGCCTCGTGCGACGCCTGGTCGGTTTGAGAGGCCCTGCGGCGGGACTGCTCGGCAGCGATATAGGTGGCGATCCACTGGGTTTCGTGCGCGCGCAAGCCGAGAAAACAAAGACCGCAGGCAAAATAGTAACCCGAGTTTTCCCTTAACGAGTAGACGATGCGGGCCAGGATGCTCTGGCTTCCGCCCGCGCCATGATCGAATTGCAGCTCGACGTTGTCACCGGCTCGAAGAGGCACGGTCGTTTGCACGCGCGCACCCCCGACCGAAAGCTGATTGACGATCACAGGCTGATCGCTCCCGTTCGGTAGCTTGACCTGCGCCGGTTCAGCTATGGCAATGCGCGGCCAGCGCCTGGAATAGCGATCGGGCGCCCTCTTGAGGAGTAAGCGTTTCAGGGTGTCAAGCAATGCGCAATAGCCCCATTTACGAAGGGACCCGTTGGTGAAGCCCTTTGTGTCATGACGGACGTCATATGAGCGAACGCGTCAGCGGCTATGGTCTCCGCGCACGCCGCAAACGACCGCCGACCTGTGTAATGGAAGCGGCTAGACGCACGTCTTATCGGCGTGAGTAGCGGGTTTGCCTCCAGATGACAAAGCCGGAAAGAGTCCTGGCTCTCGCCGGTATCGGCGTCATCGCAAGTGCGGTTCTGTTGGTCACCTACGTGACCCACTCGAATGCCGATTCCCAAGCGGGTGGCTGCGGCGCTCAGCGAGCGAAGCTCGAGCAGACGCTCGACCAAGTCCGATTTGCCACCTCCGCCCAACGTGCGGTTGGAAGCGCGCTCGAGTATTCGGATCAATCACGCCTTGCCTACTACAATGATATTGCCGCAATGCGCCGACAGCTCACTGGTTCGAATCATGCGTCCGCTCATCACGATCTCGTCCAGGCTTCGGTCATTCTGAGCGACCAAGAGGCACCAATCTCACAGGCGCGAGCGATCGCCGCGCAAACTAAGAATGAATTGCAGGGCGCTTTGCCGCTGGTTAGTGAAGCCGGACAAGATCTGCGTGAGGGCGATTGCGGCGCATTAACCCTCACCATGGCACGCTCAGGCTGGCCAAAGGACCGTCTCCTCGGTCAGTTGGCGTCCGCCGCACGTCTCAACAGCATCGTGAGCGAGCAACTGGATTCGGCGCTCGCACTCATCACGCATGCCCAACACGTCGTCCGCTGAACCCTTGTCAAAGGCATGAGAAATACGTCAAGCAGTTTCCCGAGGCCACGTAGAGCCCGCCACTAGCCACCGCTGGCCCGCGACCTGTCGCGGGCGAACAGATATCCCACGTGTTGATTGGGACTGCGGGCGGGCTCTAGGTGTTGGGATTAGTCGGGTTTGGAGAACCAACCCGAGGGCTCCACAGCCAAGTTCACGTTGATCTGCTTGACTTCAGTATACGCCTCGAAACCGTACGTACCGAGTTCGCGGCCGATGCCCGACTGTTTGTACCCACCCCATGGTGCTTCATTATAGGTCGGGTGATACGTGTTGATCCAGGTTATCCCGGCTCGTAGCTTGCGGATGACTCGATGAGCCTTCGCGATGTCGTTCGTGAAAACGCCACCGGCCAACCCGTAGATGGTATCATTGGCGAGCTTGATCGCCTCTTTCTCATCCTTAAAGGTCTGAACGACGAGCACCGGACCGAAAATCTCTTCTTGAACGATCCTCATGTCCGGCTTGGTGTGCGTGAAGATCGTTGGCTCGATGAAATTTCCCTTGCGCCCCAACTCTCCCGGCAGACGGTTCCCGCCGCATTCGAGCTTGGCGCCTTCTTCGATGCCGGTCTTAATGTAGGCTTCGATCTTTTCTTCATGCGCGCGACTCACGATCGGCCCCATTTCGGTTTGCGGATCGAAACCATCTCCCACGCGGATTTGTTTTGCGCGATCGACGACCGCCTTCACGAATTTGTCGGCAATCGACTGTTCGACGAGCAATCTCGATCCTGCCGAACAGACTTGACCGGCGTTGGCGAAGATGCCAAACAGCGCGTAATCGACTGCGGTGTCGAAATCGGCGTCAGCGAACACAATATTTGGCGATTTACCGCCGAGTTCGAGCGAAATTTTTTTGAGATTGCCGACGGCGGCTTGCATGATAGCACGGCCAGTCTTCGTGCCGCCAGTGAAGGCGACTTTGTCGACCAGATCGCTGGCTGCGATCGCATGGCCGACGATTGGGCCCACCCCGAGGACAATATTGACGACGCCCTTAGGAAAGTCCAACTCCTCAATCCACATTGCGAGGCGAAGAGCCGTCAGTGGCGTCAGTTCCGATGGCTTGAGCACGCAGGTATTTCCAGCCGCAAGCGCGGGTGCGAGCTTCCATGACGCCATCAACAAGGGGTAATTCCAAGGAATGATTTGGCCGCACACACCGATTGGCTCGCGCACCACCAAGGTCTGCGATGCCGCGGGGACATCGAAGGTCTGGCCGCTTGGTTTGGTCGCAAGCCCAGCGTAATAGCGGAAACAGTTAGCAGCATCCGCCATGTCGTATTCCGTCTCGCGTAGGGGCTTGCCGTTATTGAGCGTCTCGATGCGCGAAAGCTCGGTCGCGTTTTCATCGATGCGTTCGGCGAGACGAAAGAGCAGTTTCGCCCGGTCTTGCGCGAGCGAATCGCCCCAGGGTCCTTCGTAGAACGCCTTGTGGGCCGCCCGGATGGCGCGCTCGGCATCTTCTTTTGTTCCCTCTGCAACCTTTGCAATCTCCTCGCCGGTCGCTGGATTCACGAGACCGCGGGTTCCACCATCGGAGGCAGCGCTCCATTCGCCGCCAATCCACATGAGAAATGCGTCGCCCTTACGTTTGAGGTTCTTGAGCAACTCCGAGGCGCGAGGCGCGGAACTCGGCTTGGCTTCAACGGTGGCCATTTTCTTGATTCCTTTTCGACTGGGTGAATTCGGTTAGGGCGCTTGCCTTAGCCCCGGTTACATTGCGGCGAGGCAGTCGGCCAAAGCCTTGCAGACGTAATCCGCCTGGTCCTCTGTCAGCGTCAGCGGTGGCTCGACCCGAATCACCCTGGCGTTGACGAGCGTGCCTGAGACAAGCACGCCGCGGTCGAGCATGGCTTTGCTAAGTTTGAAGCCCAGCTGATCGTTGGGGAACTCCATTGCCATGAGCATGCCCTTGCCACGAATGTCGATGATGATATGGCTGTACCCTCGCGCCGCCTCGCGCAGCCCTGCGAGCATGCGGTCGCCCATGCGCGCGGCTCGTTCAGGCAGCCGCTCCTCGATGAGGACGTTGATTGTCGCCAGTGCCGCGGCACATGCGAGCGGGTTTCCTCCGAACGTCGTCGTGTGCAAGAACGGGTTGCCAAACAAGCGCGAAAAGACAGCTTTGGTGCCCACGACCGCGCCGGCCGGCATAACCCCGCCGCCAAATGCTTTGGCCAGGCACATGAGATCAGGAGCGACACCCCAGTGCTCGCAACAAAACATCTTGCCAGTGCGGCCCATCCCGGTTTGCACTTCGTCCAAGATAAGCAGCGCACCGAATTCATCGCAAAGTGTGCGCACGCCGGGGAGGTAGTCATCGCTTGGAATATTGACGCCGCCTTCACCCTGAATTGGCTCTAAGATCACGGCGCCAACGTCTTCTCCGACCGTCTTGAGCGTCTGCATCCGCCAGCGCAGCGCCGCGAGATCGTTGAAGGGCACGTGCTCGATGTTGGGCAGCATCGCCCCAAAGGGACGGCGAAACTCGCCCTTCGCGCTGACCGAGAGCGCACCCATGCTCTTGCCGTGAAAGCCTTTCGTCGCCGCAACGATTGTTTGCTTCGCTGGATCGAATGCGCGCGCAAGCTTGAGCGCGGCTTCGATCGTTTCGGTTCCGCTGTTGCAGAAAAACGAGTATTCAAGGTTACCCGGCGTGAGCATGGCCAGTGCTTTCGCGAGCATCGCGCGGAGCGGATCGAGCAAGTCTTGGCTGTGCAGGGCCTGCCGTTTCAGCTGGTCAGTGACGGCCTTGACGACCTTGGGGTGCCGGTGGCCGACATTATAAATCCCAAAACCGCCGAGGCAATCGATGTATTCCTTGCCGGTGACGTCTCGATATGCATTCGCTCCAGCGTCGCCCCATTCGACGACCGCTGCGGCATGCTCAACAGCGGTGGCCTTGCGGTATTCGAGAAAGCCCGGGTTGACATGGTCGCGGAAGCCCTTGACCGTTTCTGAGGTGACCCACTCTGCATCGTTCGCGTCGATCTCCGGCTTCGCGATAAGATCGAGCACGCGCTGGGTGTAGGCAAAAACCTCCGCATCCGGCCGCTTGCCGTGCGTGTTGGGATCGGAGCCGATCTGAAGGTCCGCTGCTATCTTTTTCTTTTGGCTATCGATAATTTGCATGATGCCTTTTCGTTGTTTAGGTTAGGACGGCGGAGACCGACTCGTCAAGGCGATCCAATGCGGTCTCGAGATCTTCTTTGTCGATAACGAGCGGCACGAGGACTCGAATGACGTTACGCTTCACACCGGCGGCCATGAGCAGCAATCCTCGGGTGCGTGCCTCTTCGCCAATGCGCTGCACGATTGCAGACCCAGTCATCTTGCCATGGTCTTGAAATTCGAGCGCAATCATTGCACCGAGACCGCGGACGTCGCCGATGGCGCGATGCCGCCGCTTGAGCTCGTGGAACCTGTGCTCGAGCCGCTTGCCGATTTCCATCGCGCGCTCGAGAAGATGGTCTTCCTCAATGATATCGAGAACCGCCAATGCTGCCGCACAGGCAAGCGGATTCCCACCAAACGTTCCACCCAGGCCACCCGCGGTGGGGGCGTCCATGATCTCAGCCTTCCCTATGACGCCGGCAAGCGGGAGTCCGGCGGCGACACTCTTGGCTACGGTGATGAGGTCGGGCTCAACCCCCGCGTGCTCGATGGCGAACATTTTCCCGGTGCGCCCATAGCCTGACTGAATCTCATCCGCCACCAACACGATGCCGTGCTCGAACGCGATCGCGCGCAGCGCCTTCAAGAACTCGAACGGAGCAGGAACAAATCCACCTTCGCCAAGCACGGGCTCGATGACAATTGCGGCAACGCGATTAGGCGACACTTCTGATTCGAAGAGCTCGTTGAGTGCTTCGAGCGCCCTGGTAGAGCTCCAGCCGTGAAATTCGTGAGGATAAGGTACGTGGTAAACCTCGTTGGCAAAGGGACCAAAATTTTGTTTATACGGATTGTTCTCGCCCGTCATCGTGAGCGCCAGCAACGTCCGTCCGTGAAAACTATGATGAAACGCAACCACGGCGGGGCGCCCAGTATGCATGCGGGCGATCTTGACAGCGTTCTCAACGGCCTCCGCGCCTGTGCTCACAAAGAACGTCTTCTTCTTCGACGCACCGGGCGCGAGCTTGTTCAAGCGCTCGGCAAGCTCGACGTAGCTTTCATACATTGCAATTTGGAAGCACGTGTGCGTAAAGCGCTCGAGCTGTTCGGCGACGGCCTTGCGCACTTTGGGGTGCGAGTGTCCGACATTTGCCACGCCGATCCCGCCAACAAAATCGATGTATTCCTTGCCGTCGACATCCCATAGCTTCGCGCCAAGCGCGCGAGCTGCAAAAATTGGATGCGTGTTCCCCACGCCGCGGGGAATCTCGGACGAGCGCAAAGCGAGCAGTGCCTTTGTGTGCGACGCCGCGATGGCCATGTTCTACCTTTCGAATTGGGGCGATTCACCAATCGCCCCCTACATGCTCGGGGTGGTTTCTGGGGCTTTAATTAAAGTGTACCTGGTTGCGAAGGCAAAAACTATGTAAGTGGAATACAAAAATAGCACCGATATTCATATGGGATCACAAGAATGACCGTTCGTGAGGCTCTAACCCTTAATTCCCTCGCTTCTGCCAAGGTCGTGGCTGGGCAAGACGGCTTGGGGCGGGACGTCCAGTGGGCTCACGTGGTCGACATGCCCGACCCGGCGCCTTGGGTGAGGCCTGGCCAGCTCTTGCTCACGACTGGATTTGCTTGGCCCACGCAGGAGCGCGAAGTAACGTCGCTCGTTCGGCTTTTGTGCAATCGCGGACTCGCAGCTGTAGGCCTTGCGGTGCCGGGTTACCTCAAGAAATTTCCCGACGCAGCCCGCGAGGAAGCTGACAAACTGAGTCTTCCGTTGATCGAGATTCCCTTTGAAGTGCCCTTCGCGCAAATCACTGAGGAACTGCACCGCACGATTCTTGCCGAACAATACAAGATCATCGAGCGCTCGGAGCAGATCCACCGGACGTTAACGCGTGCAGCAGCCGAGGGTAGCAATTTAAGCGATCTCACGCGCACGCTTGGGGAATTACTCGATCGTTCCGTTACCCTTGAAGATCCCGAAGGCAAGCTGTTGGCGTCCTACTCCACCAAGGACGATGCAAAAGATGCAATCCGCCGCCAAACGCTGGACGACAAGCAAACTCCGGCTCATCTCGCCCAGGCATTAGAAGCGGCAGGAATGATGGACGAAATCCGCGCGAGCACCGGTCCCTTGCGCATAGCGGCGATGGCCGATCTTGGTTTGGGAGCTCGCGTGGTTTGCCCCATCAGGCTCGGTTCAGAACTTATTGGTCTTGTGTGGATCATCGAAGGCGAGAAGAAACTCTCCGAACTTGACTTTCGAGCAGCCGAGCACGCGGCGCTCGTGGCAGCCGTGCACGTGGCGCACCAGCGCGAACTGGCGACGACGGAAGCTCGGTTGGGCTACGCGTCGTTCCTGTCGCTGCTCGAGGCCGAAGACGACGACCCTCAAGCCATCGAGCGTGCAAGACTGGTTGGGTTCGACCCGGACGGCAGCCACCGCGTGGGCATCTGTGTGATCGCCGAGCCGCTCCCCCTGACCCGCGATGGATTTCTGCATCGGGAACGTGTGGCAAACCAGCTTGCTCGAACGTTGCGAAGCACGGGCACCAAACCGCTCCTGACCGCGTCGCTCAACTATGTGACGTTCTTATTACCAGGGGGAGTCGACGAAGGTTCATTGTGGTCCAGTCTGAGTGATCCTTCGGTGCGCATGGTGCTTGGCCGTCCCCATCCAGGGACCGCCGGGGCCAGGCGCAGCTATCGGGAAGCGCAATCTCTTTTAAGTTATCCGGATGGGTCCACCGTCCGGATGTTTGAAGACGCGCTGGTTCCTCGGGTTTTAATGGGAGACGCAAACGCTCATGAGGCGTTCATCGACCATATTTTCGGACCGCTGCGCAAGCGCAAAGATGGTGCCATGCTCCAGTCTGTCTTGCTCGCGCTCGCTAAGCACGGCTTCGCTTTAAAGACGACGTCAGAGGCACTCGGCATCCACCAAAATACACTACGCTACCGACTCGGCAAGGCGCTGGAGGTTTTGCGCATCGACCTTGACGACCCCGAGTCTCGTTTTCAGCTTCAATTGGCCGCCAGAATTTTGGATTTTTCGAATAAGAAATAACAGGTAAATTGTCCGGCAGATACATAGTCTTAACGACCTGTTAAGAGTACACTGGTCGCGAGAGCTATATTTGGGCGACTTGACAGTCGCCTACGGATATTTAGCATTCGTTGCGTTCTAAGGGAGATGAGCCTGTGTCGCTTCGCAAGCTAGCGGTTGTCGTATTTGCCATCGCATTGTTTGGATTATCCGCTCTTCCCAGCTCTGCGGGAACCACGGGTGGCATCCATGGCAGGGTCACGGACTCGACGAGTGGGCAGCCCATCGCCGATGCGCAAGTCACGGCGGCATCGCCCTCGCAGACAGAGACTCATTCGACCGATACATCCGGATATTACGCTTTCATTTCACTCGCGCCCGATACGTACACGATCACGGCGAAAAAAGACGGTTACACACTCGAGCAAGTTCCCGGCATCACGGTCATCTCCGACCAGAATCGAGCGGTCGACATCAGGATGCAGTCTGCCCTCAAGACGATCGCGCGCGTCGCCATCCGCGCGACCGGGGGGCTCGTCCGCTCGGGCGTCGTGAGCGACGTCTACTCAATCAATGCCGTTCAGCAAAAAGCAGCCTCGCCGCTGGGTGGCGCCGGCGCTATCAACCAATCGTATGGCGCCATCGCAAGCGCGCCCGGCGTCAACTACGATCAAGGCCAGCAGGGCTGGTACCAAAACGTGTACATCCGCGGTGGCGACATCGACCAAGTGGCTTACGAATTCGACGGCGTCCCTGTCATTCGCGAATCTGACCAAGGCGCCGTGACGACGTTGACGAGTCTCGGACAAGCTGAAGTACAAGTTTACACAGGCGGCACTCCCGCGTCGGCAGATGCACCCGGCCTTGCCGGCTACATCAACCAAGTGGTCAAGACCGGCACGTATCCAGGGTACGCAAGCTTCACGAGCGGCGTCGGCGGACCGACGCTTTACAACAAGGGCACGCTCGAAGTCGGCGGCGCAACGCCCGATCGGCTATTCTCATACTACGTGGGCACGCAACTCGTTGCGCAGGACTACCGTTACGGCGACCAGTTCAATGGTGCGAGTAATACGCTGTACTTCTACCCGATCGGGATTGGGAATCAGTTTCCGCCTCCCACCGGCCCGCTGGCCACAATCCCAACTCCGTTAAACACTGGCGTCTGGGACGGGTCTTCGCCATGGTTGTTCGGACCGGGCACCGCAAACGCCATCGCGAGTGTCGGCGATCAGGAAACGATTGCTAACTTTCATTTTGGGCTACCGCATCGGCACGACTCGAACAAAGACGACATTCAGCTGCTCTATGACAACAGCCTGATCGTCCAAAAGTTCTATGGATCAGCGTTCGATCAGGGCCTCCCGGCTATCGTGGCTGAGAATGGCGCGCCCCTAGGCTTTTTTGACGGCTACGCCTATAATGGACAAGTATTCGCACCGCCCGTAGCGGGACTGGTGGGGCCGGATCTGTTTCCGAATTCGCCGCAAAATCGCGCGATGTTTTCGCAACTGCCAATCCTTGAGCGTGAAGGATCCCAAAATGGTGTAGCGCTGAGCAAATTTCAGTACCAGCGCAACATCAACGAGAAATCATATCTGCGTTTTGACGCTTATACGGACTACGCGACTTGGTTTATTAGTGGGCCGGTGAGCGCTAATCTGCCTTTCGGTGGCCAGCTCCCCGACTACGAGGTAAACGAACATAAGTATGGCGGCAAGCTCGACTACTCGAACCAACTCAACGACAAGAATCTCCTCGAGCTTACTGCTTCGTACCTCACCGCGCATCTCGAAACGTTCTCGGGTCAATTCGGCACGTTTTTGGATTATGCGGAGCCCACTTCGAATCTCGTCGATGCACGGGGCAATTGCTACGATTTTACGACTGGAAACTTCGCCGATTGTTTCCCGCAGTTGCCACCCGGCAGCTATCCCAATCCGACCTCGCAAGGCTGCGTCAATCCTTCGCTTGGCTGCACGGGGCTCGTTCCGGGCACACCGCCGGCGGGCAGCCCAGCCGCAAACAACGGCGCACGCTGGCTCGTCACCGAACCTGGGCCAAAAGCGCAGATCGACACGGTCAAACCGTATTTCTCGGGTTTCTCCGCAAACGATCAATGGCGACCGAACGACAGGCTAACGATGAACATTGGTGCTCGCGTCGACCTTTTCGACTACCGGCTTGACGACTTGGTTGACGGCTATCCCGCGCGTGCCTTTTGGTATAAAGCCTATAACCGAGAGAATTGTTTTGGGCCAGGCTTCAATGCGCCGTACCTGGGTGCGCTCAACCCAGCCACCGGTGCCTTCGTTTGCAACCTGGGCGGCACGCATACGAACCTGCAAAATTTCGGCGGTGGTACGATCTCGGAGCGAATCTGGCAGCCCCGCTTTGGCGCAACCTACACGGTGAACCCCGATTTGGTTTTGCGCGCGACCTACGGCCGCTACGCGCGGCCAGCTGCTACCTCGTATCAAGAGTACAACGTCATTCAGCAAGACTCGCCGCAGTTTATCAGCACCTTCCTCAATATGGGCTTCAACACGCCGATCCATTACCTGCACGCAGATACGGCGAACAACTTCGATCTTTCTATTGAAAAACGTCTCCACAACACCGACATGTCGTTCAAGTTGACGCCGTACTATCGGAGCACCCAGGGGCAGGTGCAGTTCCTGTCTCTGAACGCGCAAGGCGTGTTGGCTGGCGTGAACGCCGGGCAGCAAAACTCCTACGGCGTGGAACTCGCCTTCGACAAAGGCAACTTTGCAGCCGACGGGTTTGCAATGCAAGTCTCGGCGACGTATCTCAACAGCACGATCAAGTACGGACCGCAACCGAATGGCCAAAACGTCATCGATCTCTTGAACAATTTCATCCAGCAGTACAATTCATTCACGTCAGCATGCGTAACGCCAAACGCGACAATTTGCGGCGCCTTTGGCGCGAACAACTCACACCCGACCTTTACCAATGGGACGACTGGCGTGGTGACCACCAATCCATACTACAACCTCGCACCCCAGCCGCTCTTCGATCGCAACGCGCGCTACACGACTTACAGCACGATCCCGGCGCCCTTCAATAATGCCAATAGTTTTGCGACCCCGTTTGCGACGACGCTCATCTTAAATTACAAACATCAAAAGTGGTCGATTACGCCGAGCTTCACGTTCAGCGACGGAGCCTCGTATGGCTCGCCGCTCGTGTGGCCGGGGTACGATCCGAGTTCGTGCGGTAATCCTTCGGCGTTGACTTCCCCTGCCCCGGATCCAAGTCCCAAAGGTTGCTCAGGCTCCATTTTCATCCCCGATAAGTACACTGGACAGTTTGACGGCCTTGGCGCCTTCCACCAACCGTCGCGCTTGACGGCGAATCTGGCCATCGACTTGCACGTCAGCGATCGGATCGATGCGACGCTGACGGGATCAAGTTTGATCGATCGTTGCTGGCAGCGCAACTTCCCGTGGGATTCCGCGTCAACGTGCATCTACGGCCAGTTGGCTTCGAACCTTCTCGCGCCGGCCGGTAACTTCGTTGCCAACCCGCCACCTCAGCTCGCATTTCCATATGGCAGCTGGTACAACAACACAGAAATCGGTCAAGAGGGACAGAAATCCCCCACCACCTGGTCACTTGAAACAACGTTTAAGCTCTAGACGGGTAACGCGCGTTGTGTAGCGGGCGACTGTAAAGTCGCCCAATGTAGGGGGCGATTGGAAAATCGCCCCTAGCGTCGCCCGAATTTCGCGCGTGAGGAGGCTCACATGGCGCGCACCGCACTGACAAACTTATTACGCCGCCTTCACGCGGTGTACTCTGAGGCAGCGCATTCTGGTTTACCGGTGGAGGTGGTCGCTGAACTCCAGCGCACGCGGCGGCTGCGGCGCGCTGAGTTTCTTGCGGGCGCGGCGAGTGCCGGGGCCACTTTCCTGGCTGCCTGCTCGTCGAAACCCGCACAGACTGTCATGAAGTCAGCGAGTGCACCACGAATTCTCATCATTGGAGGCGGTCTAGCCGGTGCATCCTGCGCATATCGGTTGTGGAAAGCCGGCGTGCCGTTCACGTTGTGCGAAGCCAACTCAGCCTTTGGCGGACGTACGTGGACGTTGCGCAACTTTTTTGACGTTGGGCAGCTGGTCGAGCACGGCGGTGAGTTCATATCGAGCGAGCACACAGCTTTGCGCCAATTGTGCGCAGATTTGGAGCTCCCGCTTGAAGATCTGCGTGCCGCACAGCCCCCAAACACCGAAGAAATCTACTACGTACGAGGCGAGAAGTACACGTGGTCGGCAATGCTGCGCGATTACGCGCAGATCTACCCCTCCATTGCGAATGCGGCGAAAGCCGCACCGTTTCCAACGCTCTACAACCACTACACGCCTGCTGGTCTTCGCTACGATCGCATGTCGGCGCGCGAATTCATTGTCTCGACGATTCCCGGTGGCCTTAACTCGAGAATCGGCTGGTTGATGGACCTCAACGTCACAACCGAGAACGGCGGGGACTCAACCGATCAGAGCTCACTCGAATATGTCTACATGCTCGGGTACATGCAAGCCCTGACCGGTCACAAACATCAGGCCTTCTATTTGGTTGGCACCGACGAGCGTTACCACGTGATCGGGGGCAACGATCAAGTGGTCGGGACCATGGTAAAGCGCTTACCCCAGGCCAGCTTGCTTCCCAACCACGCTCTCGTCTCGCTCGTGAGGCGATCCGACGGCTCGTACGCTGTCACGTTCAAATCTGCACTGCAAACGACCGAGTTGCACGCAGATCATGTGGTGCTGGCGTTGCCCTTCACAACGTTGCGAAACTGCGATATCGCGCGCGCAGGCTTCGAGCCCCGCAAGATCATGTCGATCGAGAAACTGGGCATGGGGACGAACACAAAAATGCACGTGCAATTTCGGGATCGCCTCTGGTACAAGCTCGGCTACAACGGCTACACCTATGCCGACAAGGATTTCCAACAGACGTGGGAGGCTTCACGCCACCAAGCGGGTGAGGCTGGCATACTCACGAGCTACTACGGAGGGTCGTGGGGAGCAAGCTTCAAGACGCCGTCGTTTGGGCCGGCCTCTACCCCATATGTCACCGAATTTCTCACCGGTCTCGAACCGATCTACCCGGGGAGCGCCAAAGCCCAAAATGGCAAAGCGTACATGGATTACTGGACCGGTGATCCATGGCATCGTGGATCGTACTCGTACGGGCGGGTCGGACAATATACGACGTTCATCGGTATCGAACCGGTGCGCCAAGGCAACGTGCACTTCTGCGGAGAGCACTGCTCGATTAATTTTGGCGGTTTCATGAACGGCGCGGTGGAAACAGGCCAACGCGTTGCCGCGGTCATCGCGAAGGAAGTCGGCGCGCGGGCGGCGTGACAAGAATTTCAGGCTTAATAGTTTCTTCTATGAGTTTGCCGGCGTACATGCGCAAACGGTGCGCTCGGGCGCGCCGGCGCGTGCTCACGATCTGCTCCAAGCGGCCATCGCGGTACACAAGGGCAACGTTATCGTCGGCGGCATAGCCTCCAGGTAATCTTCCTGACCTCACGAGCTGCCGGTAGACCGGACGGCGCTTTGGCTCGCTGTCGTAATGCGGACAGAAGCTCCCTCTCAAGAAGCCAAGACATCGCAGTGGCGCGTAACGACCAGGATACGAATCGGTCAGCCCAGCAGAAAACCAGCACAACCCACCCGCGCTGTGACCCGCAAGCACAATGCCTCGCTCGTATGCGGTGCGCATCGCCACGTCCAGACCCCACGCTTTCCACAGGATCAACAAATTGCGGGTGTTACCCCCGCCGACATAGATCACGTCGTGCTTGAGAACAAATGAATGCAACGGCTCGAGTGGCTGCGCGTAAAGGGAGAGGTGAGATGGTTTTGCTCCGAGCTTCTTGGCCATTTTGTAGAACGCTGCGATGGCGCTTTCCGAGTCCGAAGCGGCGGTGGCAACGAAACAAACTCGCGGTGAGGTGCGCCCGGATTGCTCGAGCACGTAGGCGCACAATGTGGGGTCGGGCTTGGTCGTGGAGAAACCTCCTCCACCAATCGCGATAATGGTTTTTGCACGGCGCATGGCATTGCGATACGATGGGCGAATTCCAAGCTCCGCTTATGTACGTCATTCGTGAGCTTTCTATCGCCGAGCTTCCCGCGGTTACAGATCTCCGGCACGCGATGATTCGGGAGATCGAGGGAGAGGATTTGGATCTTGAGGTTCCAGGGTGGCGCGAACGCTATGTCGCTTTTTTTGAAGGGCATGCCCGCCAGGCTCGAGGGGCCGTCTGGGCAGCCGAGCAGGACGGGCACATCATTGGAATCGCCGCGGCGTACATGCCGACCAATCATCGGTCCGCAATCGTTGGCAGCGAGCAACTCTATATCTGTAACGTGTACGTCGTACCCGCGCGGCGCCGTCAGGGGATTGCCAAAGCCTTGACGCTGCACGCGATAGAATGGGCGCGCACGAAGAACTGCGACGTCGTGCGCCTGCGGACTTCGCGGATGGGACGTCCGCTGTATGAGTCGGCAGGGTTCGAGCCATCCGACGAGATGGAGCTTTTTCTCAGGTAGTTCTCAGATAAGGGGCGATTTTCCAATTCCCCCTACAAGAGCTCAGGGAGAGCGGCGCGAAGATGGTGCCGTTATGGAAAATCCTTCGTCGTCTTCCTCAGCAACGCTCTACATGCGCCTGCATGTGTGGAGCTTCGCACTCGCTTGCACGATCACTGCGTTAGTTCTCGGCCTGATCGCGTGGCCTGTGCACGCAATGATGATGGCACGCGCGGCCGTCAAATATGGGGGGTACGGCGGACCTTGGCACACCATGGCAGGACCGCACGCTCCGATGATGATGCACCACGGCTTTGGCGCTTGGCATCTGCTGATTTTCATGCTGGCGGCTGGCATCGGGGGTGCGATTCTCTCTGCGCTGTACAACGCGTTTGCGGTGCGGCGCTAAGCGCTCAGCTCTTCAACTTCGCTCACCAAGTCCGCCTGAATTGCCTTGATCGTGTCGGGGTGGCGCATGCAGACGTACGCAAATCGCGCGAGCCCAATCGCTAGCAAAGCTAAGAACACATACGGCAAGACGTTGTAGGGTGGGGCGGGTACCGGGTACACGCTGCCGATCGTCGCGATCGCCAACATTGCGATGGACAAAATCGCCATGACGATGGGTGTCGCGCTCATTTCTCCCCGCCGACGCAAGTAGAGCGGCGAGCCGATCGACACTAAGATGTAGGCGAACAAAAAGCCGAACGTTGCAACGGACCCTAGGTAGCCAAACGCGTCAAGCAGCGCCGCATGCGAGATGATCAAACCCAGTGGTGCGAGCAGGACGACGGCCGCGGCAATAGTCACCGCGACATAAGGTGTTGCGTGCACCTCGTGCGTGCCGGCCGCAGACGCATGCACGAGGCCATGTTTCGACATTGCGAAGATCACTCGCGCGCCCGCGTTGATGCATGCCAGCGCACAGGCGAAAAAGCCGACAGTCGCGCCTGCGGCAAACAGTGTGCCTAGGAGGGGAAGTCCAGCGATGTGCGAGAGCACGTTGAGCGGCGCGTTTGACTGGCCAAGCGAGGTCGACTGGCCTTGGAAAGCATCCACAAGTGTGTACGACATGAACGTGAAGAACGCGCCGACTGCGATCACCGTGACGAGCACGGATCGGGGAATGGTGCGCAACGGATTGCGCGCCTCATGCCCCAACGCGGTCGCACTCTCAAATCCGACGAAGCTGAAAAACGCAAGCACGAGCCCTTGGAGCATGCCTTTGGGCGACGCACCTACGAGTGAGAACTGCGCCGTGTCATACAACCGGCCGGTCTTGAAATAAAAAGCAAACGCGAGCAGCAACACGACGCCGACCGAAAAAAACTCCAGACCCAGCATGAATTTCGTCGAGAGTTCGATATCTTTGTACGCCAGGTACCAAGCCCCGACGGCCACTGCAATCATGACGATCACCGTCACCACAAGGCCCGCGTTGTATCCGGAGAGCGCGTGCATGAGGACGGCGACGTAGTTGGCGGCGCCGCACAACGTCGCGCCACCGGTGATGAGATAGGCGATCACGAGCGACCAACCCGATATGACGCCCCAGGTTGGTCCCATCCCCTGAGCAACGAAGGTGTAGAGCGCACCGGGCGAGGCCGACCGTTTTGCAAACTGGTTGATATGGTAGGTGACAAAGAGCAGTGCGACCGTCGAAAACGCGTAGGTCAGCCACAATCCGCCGCCCGTAATGGCGAAAACCGCAGGTATGATGAGGGCCGGAGTCGCGGACGGTGCGATGTTCGCCACGGACTGGGCCACCACTTCAATGAAGGACAGACAGTTGCGGCGCAGACCCGCTTGGGGAACGGGCAACAGTCCTTCTTTGATCATGCTCCCCCTCGTTTGAGTGCAGTGATGAAGAACGCGCGAATGAATTCGCGCGACTACCCGACATACCTGGCCCGTTCTAGTTCAACGAGCCGGTGCGATACCCGCGCGTATCGATTTCCACCTGTTCGTAGCCGACGCTGCGCAATGCCTGAGCAATGCGGCGGCGCGCACTTTGAAGCTGTTCGATTCGATCGCTCGGGACTTCAATGCGTGCAGTCGCGCCATAATGCCGCACGCGCACGATATCGTAACCAAGAGCGCGCAGATAGCGCTCGGCCAGATCAATCCTTCGCAAGTCTTCTGCGTTGATGGCGGTCCCATGTGGCACGCGAGACGACAGGCACGGCGTCGCGGGCTTGTCGTGCACGACCAATCCAAGTCGCTTCGCAAGGTCGCGAATGGCAGCCTTGCCCAGACCGGCTTGGGCTAGTGGGCTGCGAACGCCGAGCTTTCGGCCAGCTTCTTGGCCCGGGCGGTAGTCTTGTGGAGCGCGCCCGTCGTCTGCGTTGGAGCCATCGACGACGTAAGCGTATCCACGCGCGCGCGCGATAGTGACGAGTCGTGAAAATAATTCGTCTTTGCAATAGAAGCAGCGGTTCTTCGGGTTGGCAATATATTTTGGATTGTCGAACTCATGCGTCTCGACGATCTCGTGGGGCACACCAATCTGCTCGGCGAGCTCCGCCGCCGCTTCGATTTCCCCTTGGGCTATCGAGGACGAGCTGCCGGTAATGGCGAGAACGTTGGCTTGGAGCTCCTCGTGCGCGACCGCGAGTAGGGTTGCGCTATCCACGCCGCCTGAATACGCGACCACGACCGCTTTGAGGTCGCGAAGAATTTCGCGTAGTTTGGTTTCGGCGATTGGTCGCAAAGAAACTTGCGACACTACGTGACCTTGCATGCGAGGTGGTTGATCCGCGATGCGACGCAAGCTGCGCCAAATCCGTTGTCGATATTTACGACGCTGACGCCCACCGCGCAGGCGTTGAGCATGGCAAGGAGCGCAGCGATGCCTTGATACGAGGCACCATACCCGACGCTGGTCGGCGTCGCAATGACCGGTTTGTCGGTGAGCCCGGCGATGACCGAGGGCAGGGCGCCATCCATCCCAGCAACGGCGACGATCGCATTCGCCGAGCTCAGCAAGTCGCGGTGATTGAGAACGCGATGCAGTCCGGCGACCCCGACGTCATTGACCCGCGTGACGCAATTACCCATGAGATCGAGCGAGATGGCTGCTTCCGCCGCCACCGGTGCGTCCGCGGTTCCCGCGGAGATGACGGCGACTGATCCCACGCGCGGCAAGGGGCGCATCTCACAGGCGATAATTCGCGCTTCTTCATAATAGAGCGCCGCGGGCAACAGCGATCGCACCGCCGCAAAGGTGGACCCCGACGCGCGCGTTGCCATGACGATCGGCGCGCGCTCGGCGAGCGAAACTGCGATGTTGGCGATCTGTTCGTCGCTCTTGCCGGGGCAAAAAATGACTTCGGGGAAGCCGGTGCGCTCGGCCCGCTCGTGATCGAGGGTTGCGAAACCATCCTCAGGCATGCTCTGGGCTTTGAATGTTCGAGGGGATTCCCTGCACTTACGAACAAACTCGCGACCGTAACGTATGTCGCTGAAGCAGCTTTTTACTTCACAGCCGCTGGATCGCGTTCGACCTGACGAGGAAGGCCCAAAGCTGCGGCGCGTTTTGGGTTGGCCGGGACTTCTTGCCATTGGGTTAGGCACCATGCTCGGCGGTATTTTTACCACCATCGGCGTGGGCGCGCAAGCAGCCGGACCCGGCGTCATCATGGGCTTCCTCGTCTCAGGCGTTGCATGTATTTTCGTTGCACTCTGCTATGCAGAGTTCGCCTCAATGGTACCGGTTGCAGGCAGCGCGTACACGTACGCCTACGCGACGCTTGGCGAGATTGTCGCATGGATCATCGGTTGGGATCTCATTTTAGAGTACGGCATCAGCGCCGCTCCGGTGGCGTCTTCGTGGTCTGGCTACGTTCAGGATTTGTTGGGGAGCGTCGGCATCAAACTTCCCCAATGGGCGCAGATTGCGAAACTGGATGCGACGGCGGTTCCAGTACACCTCGGGCCGTGGCATTTCAATATGCTCAATTCGATCAATTTGGCGGGCTCGCAGATTGACGTCGTCGCTGCGCTCGGCGTGCTTGGCATGAGCATCCTGCTCGCCATCGGCATTAAGGAGTCGGCTGGAACCAACGCAGCATTCGTGATCCTCCAAGTGGTTGCGTTCGTCGTCTTCATCGTCGGCTGCATCGCTTTTGTTTCTCCAAAGCATCTCCATCCGTTCTCCCCATTCGGCACGCGCGGGATCGTGCAAAGCGCGGCCTTGGTCTTCTTCGCCTATATTGGTTTCGACACGGTGACCGTCGCCTCTGAGGAGTCGAAGAATCCGCGACGCGATGTGCCAATTGGGATCATCGGCTCGCTGGTTGTCGGCGGCATTCTCTACATGATCATCGCGTACATCACGGTCGGTATCGTGCCCTGGCAGCACATCGAGTCGAACTCAGCCATGAGTCAGGCAGCGCGATTGGCGGGCAATGCTCCTATTTTTGTCGCCTTTGTCACGATTGGTGCCATCGCCGGCAACATCTCCGTCATGTTGACCTCCCTGCTCGGTCAAACTCGGATCTTCTACGTCATGGCGCGCGACCGATTGTTGCCCGAGGTTGTATCGAGGATTCACCCGCGCTTTCATACACCGGCACGTATGACGATGATCACGGGCGTCATCGTCGCAATTATGGCTGCCATCATTCCGCTCGAGAAGCTTCTCGAGCTGGTCAACATCGGAACACTCTCCGCATTTTCCATTGTCTGTCTGGGCGTTTTGATATTGCGTTTCACGCATCCGAACGCGAATCGTCCTTTTAAGGCGCCGGTCGGTCCCCTCGTGGCGGTTCTGGGGCTACTCATGTGTTTGTATCTCATTGTTTTCGGACTAGCCGTGCCGACGCTCATTCGCTTTGTCGTGTGGTTTGCCGTTGGCATGGTCATTTATGCATTCTACGGGTACCGTCACAGCCGGCTGCGAACCGAGGTTCTTGCAAACAAGATCGCGACCGATCCGTCGCAGGGAGGGCACCATGGAACCGCTTGACCTTACCAAGCAACCGCCACGCAGCCCGCGCGAAAAGCTCGCCGGCCTCGTGTTCTTGCCGCGCACAATAGACAAAATGCGAGCGCTTCTTCCTGGAGGAAATATCGGTGCGTATAACGTTCCAGGTGGCAGCACCCGGATGCTGGCCGCAATCGGCATCGACCCCGATGACCTGCAAGCGGTCGTTGCACGGGCCAAGTCCGAGGATGAGGTGGTCAGTTGGGTGCTCGCGCACGCCGACCCCTCGCAATTCGGTGAAGTGAGTCGCGCTATCGCAGCGCGATCTGTGAACGACATCGAGCCCGAGCGACGCGCCCGTTTCGAAGCGATGTATCCGCATCACGCGAAAGTCTCGAGTGGACTGATTTTTGACGTCATCGATCAGGACGATGCCATCCTGTTCGGTAAGGCATGAGCGGGAGCACCCACAAGCAGATCAAGCCTCGTTCCCTCGCCGACTACCTCGCCGTGATGAGCCGCGCTGTCTGGCAGGCCGGCTTGAGCTGGGCGGCAATCGACCGCCAGTGGAATGCGCTCTGCGACGCTTTCGAGGGTTTTGATCCTTCGCTGGTGGCGCGGTACCAGACCAAAGATATCAATCGCATTATGAGGCATCCGCGCATCCTGCATAGCGAGCGCAAGATCAAAGCAACCATACACAACGCACGGACCATACTCGACCTCGACCGCGAACATGGTGGTTTTCGCGCGTATCTTGGATCCCAGAAGACCTATGCGGCCACCCTCGCAGACCTCAAGAAACGCTTTGCCCACGTAGGCGATGTGAGCGCCTACTACTTTCTCTTTCGTGTCGGCGAGCGCGTGCCGCCGTTTGGACGGTGGATCAAAACGGTTGAGGGAGATCACCCACGAGTGCGAGAGATGGTCAGCGCCGGGAGAGCCTCACCGGCACGCGTAGCGCAAATCAAACCAAAAAAATGATAAGCCGACTGTGGCGAGCACAAGGCTTATCGGCAGCAACGTGACGCACGCTTCGCCGATCCATAGGGGAATGGCGCGTGCGTAAGCCCGCTGTTTCGGCAGCAAGGTGAGCGCCATGATGGCGATGCCCCCTGCCATGATCAATGGTATCCACCGGAGCTCGTGTTCGAGGCGCGCGATGGATGGCGTATCACACTGGCGCCACAAGAGCACCAGGACCAAGAAAAGATCGATAAGCCAACGTAGTGTTGAGGCAACGAAAACAGCGTAGCCGAGCCATGGCAGAAAAAAGCCTGGGTGTGCCGGGGTCATCAAAAGACCGTAGCGCTCGCGCACGCCTTGTGTGTACTTCGACCAGAAGCGCGCAAACCGATAGATCACAACTACGCAACTAGATTTTTGGGGCGATTTCCCAATCGCCCCCTACAATAGCTATTTTGTGCAGGAAGTTTGCCCGGCCAAGCTGCCGTTACGCCAAATAGCGATGCTCATCCGGTTAGTACCATTTCGCGTAATGACCTGGCGCTGCGATTGACCGCTGCCGCGGTTGGTGTAGGTACCCGTGTAGGTCATCGTGTTGCCGCGCCAGCCTGACGACGTCATCGTCCAATAACCGCCGCGGCTGTCAACGCCGACGTTCACCCAGCCGCCTCCGATCGCATCGCTGTAGACGAACGACTGCGAAATGTTGCCGTTGCCTTGACTACGATACGTCAACCACGGACCAAACTCGGGAGTGATGTTAAGATTACCGCTCGCACATCGCCAGTAACCCGCGAAGAAGGGCTGACCGCCCGCTGCTGCGACCATCGTCTTCGTGTTGAGTTCGTGACCCGAAGCTGCGGTCGCGAGCGCAGCGAGGAAAAGCGCCGTTAAGAGTGACGTCACAATGCGATTCATCACACATCTCCTCATTCATAAGACGTTGCACTGGGAAGGGCAGAACTCGTTCGGTTTTGGCGTGACGCACCCTTGCAGGAGCGGCCCGGCAACCAGGTAAAGCCCGACCCAAAAGAGCGATCGCTCCACCGCGTCTTGGGGGCGTCACATGCACTCGCACGATAGGGCGAACCATCCTCGTGCGCGCGAATAAATTCGCGCGAGCGGCGATGCGCCAATGGCGCGCTAGCTTCGTCGTCGTGTTGCTGCTTGGGGTGTGCCTGGGGCAAGCGCGTGCGGATTCAACCGTCGTCGACCAGACAGGTCTCATGACGCAAAATGCGATCGCACAGATCGACAATCGCAATAGCTTGCTTCAGAGCACCACCGGCACGTTTGTGGGCGTGCTGGTCCAGCACGGTACGGCTGACGAAACCGCTTTTGACGCAAGCACCGTAGCCAGTAAAGCGTTGAGTCAAAAGTTTGGCGTCCTCGTCTGGGTTGCAACGGACGCACAAAAGGCGGATATCGTCTATGCCGATCAGGCGCTCAAATGGATCACCCCAGACCAGCAGCAAGTTTTGCGGGGCCAGCTCGGCGCCTCGTTGCGGTATTGCTGCCCGAGCGATACCATTCCCGATATCGTCGACAAGATAGCGAGTGCCCTGGAGAGCGGCGCGAAAATCCCGACTGACCCTCGCAACTATATTCGCGACGATCTCGGTCTGCTGGACGCCGCGCACGTGTCGAGTATCGCGTCGCGCGAAGAACAACTTGAATCGACAACCGGCAAGGGGATCGGCGTTATCCTCATGGAGGAGCAACCGGGCAGGGCCTCAGGCGCGCTCGCACTCTCCGACGCTCAGTCGCTCAACGTGAAGGGCGCGATTGCGGCCGTTATTTGGGTAGCGAGAAGCGACGGCACGGTGACGTTCAACATGATCGCATCGCCTGGGTTCGTCGATGCAATTCCCGACTCAGCTGCTCACAACATCAACGCAAGTTTTCAGGCAGACATGCAGAGCGGGCAACTCGCAGATGCAATCGGCGCGGCGGTCGACCGAACCGCGGCCGCACTCGAGGCAAGCTCGACGCCTCTGCCCTCGGTCGGGCCACTGCAAGGCTCCGAAAATCCCGCAGCCAGCGGCGCCCCCGCGGAAACCTTTGGGGCAGCGTCAACTGGGGCGCCCAATCCAACGACTGTGCCATCTGCGCCCGGCACCTCAAACGCATCAACCGCGTTCTTGCTCCTCATTGGCTTCGCAGTGCTCATCTTGATTGTGACCATGGCGTTGCGCCGCCACAACAAATAAGTTCTAACGGGCGATTGGCTCCGCATGGATTGTCCCTTGTTCGTGTGCAGCTTTGAGGGCGGCGTAATCTCGTTCGGTTTGGTTGGCGTATTGCCGAGCGAAGCGCGCAATCGCCCGATCGAACCGGTCACTCCTGCCCAGATACCCGCTGAGGACGGCAGGATCTCTCGTCCGTGCGTGCGCACGCGCGAGAATCGTTCCACACACCTGCGCGTAGGCGATAAACGACCGCCCGGTTAGCAATTCCAGCTCGATGGAGGCCTTCATATCGCGAAGCTGGCGCACGTAGTAGTCGTGCCCGCGATACGACGTCCATCCCAGGAACGCGTCGCTCGCCGCCTGCATAATGCGCTGCCCGGTGACCACTCGCTGACCTTGGTTGCGATATGGGCTCTTGTTTTTGGGGGTTTCCAGGACGGAGTGATTCGCCTCTTTTGTTTGTAAGATCAGGGCATCGTCTTTCCCCGCCATGAAGAGGAGGACACCGCAGCGCGTTCCGACGCTACCGACGCCCACGACTTTGACCGCCATGTCCACGAGATTGTAGCGGTCGAAGAGAACCCGCACGTCGGCGCGCAGGGTTTTGCGATATTGATCGATGACGGAGCGCATGATTTGACTGTGGGCATGATCGGTGATTGAATGATACACAAATGGCGGATTGTCGATGAATCGGCGCACATCGTTGTGACCTTCTGTCATCTTGCCGAGAACAACATCGGGCGTGCGGCCGCGCACCCGCAGCGCGCCGCGTTCCAGCGATTGGAGCTGGCCCGAGGTCTGGGCGATGTCTTCGAGGATATCCTCGACATCCAAGTGCGAATACCAGACTTGTAACGCAGTCTTCTTTGCAAGCCTGGCCATGTGTTCTCGGTAGTGACGCGCGGCCGACAGCACTGCATCAGTACAACAATCATCGTTGAAATTGGTGGAGCGGCCGGCGACGACAATGCTCGATGCGAGACGCTTGACGTCCCATTCCCACGGCGCGGACAGAGTCTCATCGAAATCGTTGATGTCGAAAACGAAATTGCGTTCTGGCGTTGCATAACCGCCAAAGTTTGCAAGGTGACAATCTCCGCACGCGTTTACATGGAGGCCGGTCACCGGCAGCTTTGCAAGGTCACGGGCCATCACCACTGCGGCGCCGCGCATGAAGGCAAATGGTGATTGGAGCATGCGCGCGTAGCGGATTGGTACGAGGCTTTTTACGCGTTCGCGGTTTTGCTGCCTGAGCAGCTCGATTGGATCTGGCCGGCCTGGCCAAGGAGCCCAGTGTGCCTGCTCTGTCCTGGAAACCTTAGCGCGCGACGCTTTGCCGCGCGCCTGGCGTTCTTTGATCGTGGGAAGCCTGCTGGCTGCGTGAGGCCTGCGTGCCGGTCTTGCGATGCGAGCCAAGGACGTGCCTCCATTTGGATGAAACGCAAGGGCCTTCGGACAATTACTTCAGCCCGTGTTCAAAACCCCTATCCGCCTTTTGCTCCTCGTCTGCGCCGTCGGCGCGATCGCAGGTCGCGGCGATTTTCCAATCGCCTCGTCCAACCGCGCGGACGCGGCGACGATGACCTGTGACTACTCGTTCATTGTCCACCAGCCAATCTACCAGCTCGTCGCACCGCAGGAAAGCGGCACCGACGTTTCGCTGGCGACGCCGCTCGGGATTCAGTCTGACGGAAGTTTTAGCACGATCAAACAGGTCGAGCTCTTGCCCGATAGCGGATCGCCGATCGTCTTGGCGCCCCATTTCACCCCCTATACGCCGCCAAGCACGTTGCACAAGAGTCGAAACTTTGCTAGCCCCGCGACCGCCATTGTGACGATGCCGCTACCAAGGCTCAAGCCCTCCACAACGTACGATGTCGTTTTCTCAGTGAACACCCTGGCTGCACCATCCGGTTGCCCAAAAACGTTGACCGAACACATCGCTCGATTCACGACAGAATCGGCGACGTCGCTCGATGCCATTGCCCTCGCGCACGAAGCAGCTGGCCCACCATCCGGTAACAAGCTCAGCGGGTCAGACATTTTCGATAACGCGCTGCACACGCTGCGCACGTTTGACTACCCGCCGGTGGTTTCGTTCATCGTCACCTCACGCTCGACGATCGGCGGCAAGCCATTCATTGAAGAATTTCGGTCGAGTTTGCGAACGAGCGACGACGTTGTGATCACGCACTCCGTGCCCGTGGTCACGACCAACCAGCCCGAGAATCCGTGGGGATGGCGCATCAACATTCCAATCCTTAGTTCGCTTTTTCCGAGCCAGCGAAAGGGCAATTATTCGCAACCGTTTGGCGTTCCCGAAATATCACCCACGTATGCATTCGGGCTCTCGCCACGCACGCCGACGGAGTTCCCAGGAATGCGCACATCCGATGATGAGAACTCTGGCGTCAGATCGCTCGGTCGGGTGCTGTCCATCGCCCGAGACTACGAGGCTGAGTTGTTAGATGTCGAGCCTTATCACAACCGCTACGTTTATCACCTTAAACTGACGCCAATCGATAGACCTGACTACTACCGTTTGCGCGAAGCTTGGGTTGATACGCAAGGGTTCATCATTTGGAAACTGCGTAGCGCGGGAATCTTTGACGAAGGGCCGGCAACGAGCGTACCGTGGGATGCGGAGTACACGGTCGCGGACGGCCACTGGTTTATGGCCTCGGAATATACGACGTCCACCATCAAGACTGGTGGTTTGTTGAGCAACTCGCCGCCCGTGAATTACGACGGCGTTAGCTACACATTTTCAGACTTTGCATATCCAGAGGATACGATGGACCTCGACTTCTTCAGTGAAGTCAAGACGGACGCGGTCCAATACTAGCGCGCGAACCCCACACAAGGGAGGAAGCATAATGCCACAAAGGACTGCGCAGGCGCAGTGGACGGGCGACCTGCGCTCCGGTTCGGGCCACATGAAGTTCGGCGGCGGCGCATTTGATGGCGCGTACTCGTTTGACTCTCGGTTTGGCGACGGCAAGGGAACGAATCCAGAAGAACTGATTGCCGCAGCTCATGCAGGCTGCTTCACGATGGCAACCGCCGGCGGACTTACCAAAGGCGGCTTTAAGCCGGAACGTTTGGCTACCGTCGCGACGGTGCATCTCGAACCCGAAAGCGGCGGTTTTTCCATCAAACGAATAGATCTCAAGATGGACGCTGCAGTGCCGGGCATCGACGATGCAACGTTTCAAAAAATCGTTGAAGAGGCGAAGAAGGGCTGTCCAGTTTCGCGCGCGCTTGCCGGCGTGCCGGAAATCTCGGCGCAGGCAACTCTCCAAAAATAGCGACGCTGCAACGCGGCCGGAAAAATGTAAAAAAAGGGGCGATCTTTCAATCGCCCCTGTCGTTCGGTAAAGGTGACTTCCTAGTTGCCCTCGGTGGCCTAGTTGCCGTTGTGCGGCCGTTGAGGTCTGTTCGGGTTGCCACCAGACTGGCGCTGAAACTGCGGTCGAGAAAGACCAGAGTTGCCGCTTCGCTGCGGATAGTTATTCGAATAGGTCGGGTACCCGCGGTATCCAGTTCCTACAGCGGGCGTCGGATGGTCGTTGTAGGTCCCGCTGAACCGGCTCCAGGGCGAACTCGGAACCGACGACGATGGCACGCTGCGGTATGAGCCTATCGCGCGCGGCATAGAGCCGGTCGAAGGGAGAGCTCTCGGAGCCGATCCGGCCCCGCGCGTCGCACTCCCGTTAAAGCGAGTCCATGGCGAGCTCGGCGTCAACGACGGTGGCGCACTGCGGAATGAGCCTCCCGCCTGCGAATTACCGGTCGCGTGGAAGGTTCGGGGAGCCGATCCAGCCCCGTGCGTTGTACTCCCGTTGAAGCGAGTCCATGGCGAGCTCGGCGTCAGCGAGGATGGCGCACTGTGGAATGAGCCTCCCGCCTGCGAATTGCCGGTCGCGTGGAATGTTCTTGGAGTCGATCCAGCCGCGTTCGTCGCACTGCCGTTGTAGCGCGTCGTGTTGGGGAGGACCGCTGGCATGGTCCCGGGGCCACCGCTTCCGGCACCATGATTTGCGTTGAACCTGGCCCACTCCGCGGATGGTCCCGATCGCGTTGCGATATTGTTCGGTTGGGTATGCTTCATGGTGTTCGTCGTTGCCGGATTCGTCATCGCCGAGGCGCGAGGACCAATTCCCGCATCCACCGCTGTGCCGTGCGCTGAGGCGAAGCGGCCCCACGTTGACGAAGGTGCGGCGGAGTTGAGCTTGGCAATCGGGCTGCTAGGCCGTGCGATGATCGGATTGCCAGACCGTGCAATGATCGGACTGCCAGACCGTGCGATGATCGGCTTGCCGATCGTGCCGCCCTGACGTCCAAGGGAACCGGTTTGCGTCCTTGGCTGCAGCGCCATGACGTGGAAGCGGGGCGAAAGCGGCTGCGGCCTGACAATTGGGTTCGGTCTGTCGCTGAACCGCATGTTGCCTTTCCCTGGTTGGATTGGCAACGTGCTCTTCAGAAGTCCAACGTTTTGTAGATCGTGCGTGCGGACGGGCAGATAATGATGTGCGGCTGATCCGTTCTCGAAATCGCGGACCGTGAGCGCTGCAATCGCTGCATGCGGCCCGCGCGCGTTGCGATAAACCTTCGTGACGTTGACGTTGGTAATGTTGATGTTCGTTATGTTGATGTTGGTGATGTTGGCGCCGAAGCCAGATCCCCACCACGGGTAAAACGGTTCGTACGGTGCGAGCGGCACCCAAGCGACATTGCTAAACCCAAAGCCGATGCTGAAGCCAAAGCCGCTGCCATAACCAAAGAAGGCGACGGCGCCTGGGCAGTAGGCGACGGGTCCATACACTGGGCCGGGCCACCACGCCCACCCATAGCCGTTAGCATAAAACCAACGCCCGTAATGATACGGCGCCCAACCCCACGGCTCGTAACCAACCCACGTCCAGCCATAGTACGGTGCCCAAGACCAGCGACCATCTTGGTAGGGTGCCCAGTCGGACTGGTCGTTGTTGGGAACCCACACGTTGCCGTAATCAGACACCCACACCCAATGTCCGTATGAATCGAGATCATCAAGACCGACAATATTTTGATTGGCGTACTGATCGGCGGATGTGGCCTGCTCGTATTGGTCGCGCTGCGCATTCCAAGAATCGAAATCGTCATAAGCGACCGTATCGATCGTGCTGACCTGGGGATTGGACGATGCTCCTTTCACGAGAACCGTCGTCCCAGAGTCGATCGTTTGCGAACCTTGCGGCCCTATGAGGTCCGCTTGGCCGGAGCGCACGGTAAAAATTGTACTGCCGCTGCTATCGACCGTGACGCGGTAGCTACCGGCTTCGTCTGGTCGAATCGTGATGGACGGCGTGTCGAGCGCGATGTTTGCGTCCGAGGAGTGCAGCACGCGCAGATCGACCGTACCCGCTGCGAGTTGAAGTTGGTGGTCATTTGAATCGAGCTTCGAGAAACGCACTTGAGCGTCCGAAGCGACGCGTACGAAATCTGCGTTGTCGAGCTGCACTTCAGCGTGGGAGCCAGAACCGGTCGAGAGGTAGTCCCCAACGCTTATGGGTGCGTTGACGACGGCCGCTTCGGTGTCTCCATTATCGCCGTGCTGGACGGTGATAGTCCCGTTCACAACGCTGACGCGGGCGACGCCGCTTCCGCTGTCTGCAAGTGCCGGAACCGAAGTAATACCGACCACAAGGATAGCAGCTAGGGCCACGCCTAGCTTTGCGAATACATTTTTCATGGGCAACTCCTGGGGGCAACCGCGTGGGTCCACCTCGCCCATCCTGCCCTTCCGTGTAGTAAACGAATTCTGCCTGGGAAACGTTTTACCCGTCAGCGGGGGCGTCCAGCTGGTACTTCCTGAGAAGATAGACCCGCAATCCCAGGATGACCCCCAGGGCCAAAGCGAGGAGTAGCGCGCTCAGCTGGCTCGCGAGGTCGCCTTTGGGCGGCATCGGTACCGTGCCCGCTGCAGCCGAGCCGCTCTGAACTGCGGGGAGGAGGGAAGTGCCCCTGATGAGCAGCCGCGCGCCGATGACTGCGATGAAAATCGCCGCTCCGATAGGTTTGGCCTTCGTATACATCACCCGCGCCGCGCGATCGATCCTGACGGTGGTGTGCGTGCCTTGGTACCAGCCAATCGCCCCGCCGGCGACAAGCACTACGATTGCGAGCGCGACATCCACCGGAGAAGTGAAGCCGTCAAAAACGAGCACCCAAATGGTGAGGGCCGCAAAGATCGCGGGGGCGATCCACATCGACCCAACTTTAATCCGTTGCTCCCTGGTCGCCCGCCAGACGCGAAGACCGATGACAAGCACAATCGCCACGACGACGATAAGGGTGATCTCAGTTTGACTCATGTCACGCCTTTCGAGCCGGGCTTTCTCATCTCCGGCAGTTGGAAGCTGGATGGCTTGAGCGCTCCGAGGTGGAAGAAAGACGCATGATGCACCTTGCAATCCGGACAACCCTAGCGTTTGCCTGCGTGACTGTTTTGGCCATGCTTTCGATGGGCGCAAGCTATGTTAGCTACTTGGCAATCAGCCTACAGCCCGGCGACCAAATCAGCGTGCACGTCGAAGGAACAACGCTCTCTTCTTCATCTTCTAACGCCGGTGACACGTTCCAAATTGTGGCCGCGGAACCGTTCCTGGCGCAAGGCAACGTCGCCGTCATCTCGGGCGCCATCGGACAAGGTCACGTCGTCTCAATCGCACCTGCGAAGAATGGTAAGCCGGCGGTTGTGGCCATCCAACTCGATTGGATTACCTCAGTGGACGGCCAGCACGTTCCAATCGCGGCCACCAAAAAAGGTGATCCCCTCATCTTTGGCGCTGGTGGTCCGTATGAGAAGAACTATTCCAAAGACAAACCCGTGACGGTGGGACCCGATCTTGCGTTTATGGCTTATGTGACCCAGCAGGTCTCGGTTCAGGTTAATCCGACGTAGTTCTTGGGAAGTGTGCGGCGAGCTCACGTCCGACTTCCTCAATGCCATAGATGAGTCCGCGGGTGAGATTTTCGGCTTTGACCTTCTGGCTCATTGAACGAGCCAGTTGATCCCAAAAGCTCTGTCCAAGTTTTTGGTGAATTCCAGCATCTCCAACCACCGCAAACTCACGCTTTGACGGCGCGACAAAGAGCAAGACGCTGTTGCGCTGATGGCTGCGGTGCATGTCGAGCTTGGCAAACGCCTGCATGGCCTCTGCCACGATGTCTTCGCGGTAATGGGGTGAGAGCATCACGACAATCTTGCCGGTGGTGCGAGCTTCTGCCGCCCGAATCGCTGCGGCGATTTGGTCCTCGTCGACACTGCGCGCGAGATGATGTTTTGGCTTCACCATCCCCCCGATGCTCCGCCACCGCCACCCATGCCCCCGCCGCCACTGAAGCCGCCCCCACCACCACCTGAAAAGCCTCCGCTCAAGCCACCCCAACCGACGCCGCTCCAGCCAGATCCGATAACATACGGACCGCGGCGACGCGCGCCTCGACCGATCAACGAACTCATAATGAAAAAAATGATGATGAAAGCGAGGATGCCCCATAAACCCCCATTGTCCGAACTCGTGGATGGTCGATAGGGCCGCGCCGACGCGCCAGCTTCGCCGCCGATCGTCGCAAGGATGTCTGAAACCGCGGATGTGACTGCGGCGTCTGGATCGTTCGCTCGCATCTGCGGCTCGACATCATTGCGAATGATTTGCGATGAAACAGCGTCGGTGAGTTGGCCTTCGAGTCCGTAGCCAACTTCGATACGAACTTTGCGATCTTGCGTGAACAAAAAAAGGACAGCTCCGTCGTCGAGACCTTTGCGGCCGACCTTCCAGGCAGTGAATGCGCGAATAGTCCAATCTTCAAGCGGCACGTCGCTGGTTGATGAACCAATCCAGACGAGGACTTGATGTCCCGTGGTCTTCTCGTAGTTTGCGAGCCGCTGGTTGAGGGTGTCGCTGGCAGACGACGAAAGCACGCCAGCGTTGTCGGTCACCCACTGGGTGGGCGATGGCGGTATGGGCACCTGATCCGCCAGCGCGGGCGCGCCGAGCGCAACCGCGACAATGGCGGCAAGCAGCATTGGATGGATCCGCATCCGTTAGAACTGCACCTGCGGGGCTGTCTGCGCACCAGGCTGAGCTTTGAAGTATTCTTTGGCCGGAAAACGATTGCCGAACAGTCCGACGATCGAGACGGTCGGGAATGACTGGCGCGTCGTGTTGTACTGCCGGGCGATGTCGTTGTAACGCATGCGTTCGACCGCGATCCGATTCTCCGTGCCTTCGAGTTGGGATTGGAGGGTCAGGAAATTCTCGCTTGCTTTGAGATCGGGATAGTTTTCAACGACGGCGAGCAGACGAGCAAGCGTCGCGGACAGGCCGTCTTGGGCGGCTTGGAATTTGGCGAAGTTCTGTGGATCGCTCGTCACATTGGCGGGGATCGTTTGCGTCACTTGTCCGACCTTAGCGCGCGCCTGCGCAACTGCGATGTACGTGCTTTTTTCGAAATTCGCTGCGCCCTTCACCGTGGCCACAAGATTGGGGATGAGGTCGGCACGCCGCTGGTAGACATTCTCTACCTGAGCCCACTGCGTATCGACGGCTTGACTGAGAGTCACCAGATTGTTATACGTGCCGACAATCCAAAATCCAAAGATCGCTATGACGACGATGACGGCGATCAAACACCCGAGCGCCCCGCGACTTCCCATTCTCATGTGCTCCTCATGTCAGTGGATAAGAAGACCGATTGTGGGTGGTGAACTTCAGGGAGTATGATGATGACCCTGCAGGAAAGCGAACCGAAAGGCCGGCTGCAACCCTGGGGCCGCGCGAATAAATTCGCGCGACGATATTTGGCCATTTTTGCCCTCGTATTGGCCACCATGGGCGCAACGTATCCGGTCAAAACGATTGACTCGATCACGCTGCACGACGCGCAGCGCCAGCGTGACATTCCATTGAAGATCTACTATCCGGCAGGTCAAAAGGATGTGCCGCTCATTATCTTTTCGCACGGCTACGGGGGCGATAAGGACGGTTACGTCTATTTAGGAACAGGTTGGGCGAGCGCTGGATATGCCGTTATTCTCCCTACGCACGAGGGTGGGGATCGCCAAGCGGCCATGGCCGGCGGCTACACAGCCATGTTCAAAGGAGAGGCGGTGGTGACTTCTTCGCAGCTGGACGATAACGCGCACGACATCTCGTTTATCATTTCTTCGCTGCCCGACATTGAGCGGCGCGCTCCGGAGCTGGATGGGGTTATCGATATGAAGCGCATCGGTGTTGCGGGCCACTCCATGGGTGCCGGCACGACGCTTGTCCTTGCGGGGGCCACGCTGCCTGGATCAAGCGCGCTCGCGAGCGACCCGCGGCCGCTCGCGTTCGTCGCCATATCGCCGCAAGGCATGTTTTCGAGCGCCGATGCGCATCGTTGGGATGGGATCGTGCGGCCCACCCTCACCCTCTTCGGATCGAACGACGAGGGCGAGCAGCATCAGCCGCCAAGCTGGCGTCTCGATCCGTACGACCATATGCCGCCTGGCAACAAATACAATCTCATCGTCGACGGCGCGAATCACTTTTCGTTTGCTGATGCGGCCAAGGCGCCTGGCGTCGCCGAGATGCTGGCGCGCGGGCAGACACGAGACATGAATCAAATTCATGATTATGTTGTGCGCACGACCTTAATCTTTTGGAATGCCTACTTAGGCAATGACAGCGCAGCGTTGGCGTTGCTGCCCTCGGGTCAACCACTTGTTCCGCAAGAACCTATTGGCACGTTGAGCGCAAAATAACAGCTGCGAAAATAAAGAATAAGGGGCGATTTTCCAATCGCCCCCTACATCTATTTGCGCTGGTGGAGCATGAACGAGTTTCCCTCGGTGTCCTCAACGCCGATCATGTGGCAAACTTCGGATTCGAACGGCTCGTCGTCGAGAAACTTCACGCTATGCTTGCGTAATTCGGCCACTGCTTCCTTAAGATTGGGAACTGCGAAGAACACGCCGGCGCTGGGATGCCAGCTTCCGTCGCTCATTTTCCAGACGCCGAACGTCGCCCCGTCGCCGAGCTCGAACTCCGCGCCTTGATCGCCTTCCCACGAGGGTTCGAGGCCGAGGATGTCTTTGTAAAACTTGGTCGCACGCTTGGGATCTTTCACTAGGTAGGCGTGGATGTCAATGCCAGTCGCCTTGATGCCCGTGGCTGTCGCCATGAGGAAGCCTTCCTTTCAGATGTGCGTCGAGGGTGATGATCCATGCTAGCGCATGATAGTTGACAAAGACTGTCATATATACCGTAGCCTATTGTATACTTCACAAAAGGGAGGTTTGACCAAGTGTCTGAATCTCCTTACCAATGTCGGAGTTTGGGCGGTGGTGGGACCAGCATAAGTTTGATGTGCTACTACCGATTCTAATAACTGCTTTTTTCGGATTCGTCGCGCTCATGTCTGGACGACAGATTGCTGCCAGCGTAATCTTCGGCGTTGGTGTTGCGGTTGTGGTTGCAATTGTATGGTACGTCTCGGTCGGAACGAGGGTTGAGAACCGATTCATTTTTATCGTCTTTCTGATCTTCGCCGGAATAGTCTTTAACGAAGGCGAGCTGCCGCAGCTCGTAGCGCCGGTATCCCTAGCGACACCCGCGCTGCAACTCGCGCGCGCTGCCACACATAAAGGTAGCGCGTGTAGAGTCCCTTTTTAGCCCTCGGCCTCTGCTGGCTGGCGGTTTGGTATCGGCGAAAGTGAGTGTTACTAATACGGGAGGTGACGCGGAGATAAAAAGCTGCACCGAGTCCGGCGTTACATACGCCGACCAAGCCAACGGCACAGGCTGGCTTTTTATGGAGGAGGATCAAATAGCTATGCTTGGCGTGACCTTCAGACCGTTCACACCGGGCCCAAAGGTGAGTTGCAAAGATTGGCTGCCGTTTGATGCTGGAGAAACAAGAGTCTTATTGACAGATCGCGCTGAAATTACCGTCGAAGCGTATCCATTGTATTTTAATAAGAACGCCGCTTACGTTTTTGACATTTTAGTGCTCGCTGAAAATGCAGCGGGGGCCTTCGACCGAAAGCACCTATGTTACATAGCACTGATGTCAAGCACACCCTCTCACTGCACCTTGCCCCCTCCCACACGCGACGTGATACCCTAACGCGTTTGCTTGTCTCCCAGTGAAAAAACAAGCACCCACCCGGTCAATACACCTGGATGGGTGCTTTCGACTTGCACCCTGGGTGGTTCTTGTGCTAGTATGAGAAAAGCCCCGGCGGCATTTGGCGGTCAAACCTTAGTGCCTACCCGGGGCCCCGAGCAAGACTTGTGGGGGACACGGGGTCACCCACCTATCTCGCTTGGCTAGAATAACAAAAGTAGGGGATGTGTGTCAAATATGGCTGGAAAACGGCGTATCAAGGAAGTGGCCGGCCGCAGCGCAGTTGTTGCGGTCGGATGTTCAACGGCGACGCGCCGATTCTGTTGCGTCCTTTGATCGTCAGGAGCAAGACCTCGACCGAACTATATCCGATTATCAACGGATGCTAGGCTCAGACCATGTGCGTGTAGAGGACAGTCGTCAAACCAAGACGCGCAAAGCCAAAGACAGCGGCTACGGCGGCATCACCGAATTCATTCTCAATCTACTTGCCGCAGAATCCCTAGAACCAAAGGAGATCGCAAAACGCATTGAGGCAGCGAAGATCGAAATTCGTGGTAAGAGTTACGTAGAATCTGTTCGTAACGCATTAAAACGGCTCTACAAAGAAGGCCGTGTTGTAAGAACGAGTGGTGGACGATATAGCGAAAAAAAGTGAGGCCCTAGACGGGCCTCTCATGTGCGGGGGTGGCGGAATTGGTATACGCGGCGTCCTTGGAAGACGTTGGCCGGAAGGTCGTGGAGGTTCGAATCCTCTTCCCCGTACCCTCACCGCTAGTCTTGGAACCTAGCGGTGCTTGGCCCGCACCTTTGTTTTCGGCTTCTTCTCCCCAGGCTTTACTTGTAGCAGATCGCGCAACGATTCTTCAAAGTTAGACGGCAGGATGAGTGTCGTCCGATTGTATTTGCGTTTTGGCTTGATCTTTGGCACGTCGCGGGTTTATCCGGTCCTTTGGAATCACCTGCTTGTACGTTAGCCGCTTGCCCTCGCATCCTGCAATCGCCGCAACTGTTCTTGGTTGGTCCTTCTCCGCTCTACGGCTATATCGAAAGTCAAACTCAGCCAAGTAGCGCGGCAAGTGTTCGGGGCTAACGTGGTGATACGTCCCCATTATACCACGCTTGAGCAAGCTGAAGAATCCTTCGACCGTGTTTGTATGAACGATACCCCGCGCATACTCGCCAGCGATGTGATTCACCATTTCATGTGAGGGAAAATCTTGGTGAACCCTGCGGTATGACGAGAAGCTATCGGTAAAGACTTGTGCCTTCGGGTCTATGTTATCGCGGAGCGCGGCTCGTAACGTGTTTGCATTTACTCGGCGCACGGCCTGAGATCGTGCAGCACCGCCACGCTGAACGAGTGTGAACACCGGGACCTTGACGGTCTTGCGCCGACCGCGTCCACCACGTCTGCCACCAACGTACGTTTCGTCTGCTTCGACCACGCCCGAGAGCTTGGCCTCAATCTTGTCCTTGAGTGGTGGCTGAACCATAGCATGACGAATTCGATGCGCCATGAACCACGCGCTCTTGTACGTAATGTCGAGCATCCGGTGAAGTTGGTGCGCTGACATACCCTTCTTGGAGACTGTGAGCAAGTAAATGGCCTTGAGCCACGTTTGAAGCGGGATGTGGCTATCTTCCATGATCGTGCCAACCGTAACGGTGAACTGCGATTCACACTCACGGCAGCGCCATAGTCCCTTGCGACCGGGATTCTTCGAGCCTTCCTTGCGCTCCATACGGTAGCAATTAAAGAAACCGCATTGGGGGCATCGTGCTTGATCGCCCCAACGAAACGCTCAAATAGCAGCCCGCGCTGCGTCCTCGGTTCCGTATCGTGCGCTGATAGTTGACAAATCGAGGTGTTCCATGTCAACATTCTAGCCTAGGGAGCACCTTTTGTCAAGTATACAATTGCGATAGCGTAGGATACTGAAATCATGAAATCAGGTCGCTTGCTCGCTATGCTTCTTTTGCTCCAAGCCAAGGGGCGAGCCTGCGCGCGTGAGTTGGCCGAGCAGCTAGAGGTATCCAAGCGTACCGTCTATCGCGACCTTGATGCGCTCAGTTCGGCTGGCGTTCCCGTTCATGCCGAACGTGGGGTTTCGGGCGGGATCGTCTTGGCTGACGGCTATCGCAAGGCGTTGACCCAGTTTAGCGAGGACGAACTGCGGGCGTTGTTCATCTCTGGCGACAATCCGCTGGCCGATATTGGTTTGAGCGACAAGCTACCGCTTGCGCTGGCAAAGCTGGTTGGCGCGCTGCCTGATGCGCAGCGCCGCGCGGTTGAAATGGCTCGCCATCGAATCTACCTCGACCCCCGGCGCTGGAAGCAAGCGGCGCAACCACGAGAACATTTGGCAACCTTGCGGGTTGCGATTTGGGAAAATCGGCGAGTTGAGCTTCATTACAAAGACCAGAATCGAGCGCAGACCCAGCGAGTGATCGAGCCGCTCGGATTGGTTGCCAAAGCCGGTGTTTGGTATCTCGTCGCGCGCTCTCGCACAGAAATGCGCACCTTTCGTGCCGAGCGCATCATCAATGTCAAGGAACTCGACGAGCATTTCGAGCGACCTGCCGATTTTGATTTGGTCGCCTTCTGGCGCGAGTGGGCTCAAAAATTCGAAGAAAGCTTCCCAACGTACTCTGTCTTGCTACGGGTGCAGAGTGCTGCCGTTGACGACGTGACGGCCTATTGGGAATCGCAGGTGCTTGAAAGCAAAGCTCGATCGGAATCCGTGCTCGTGAAGATCGTTTTTCCGACGGCTGAGGTCGCGGTTCATCAACTCGTCGCCTGGGGAAGAAAAGTCGAGATTGTAGAACCCCAAGACCTTCGTGAACTCGTACTCCAAAGGGCGCGCGACGTTCTCGCGCACTACGCCTAACAACAGGGTGTCCGCCGTTGCGGGCGAAGCTGCACGAATCTATGAAATTGCCCTGGCTTTCTCTTTGGACGGCGATCGTGATCGCAACGGTCGCCTTCTTCACCCTTTCCACGGCTGGTGTGAGTGCGCCGCATCCTACTGCAACTCCCGCCGCGCAAGACACTCCCACGCCGCCGTTGACGATCTATCCTCGGGCTGGTAATCAGAACCAGAGCACAATCGAGCCCAACGGTCCGGGCTTGCTGCTCATGGGCGGCGGCGCCACGGTTGATTCTTCCTTTGTGTGGATGCACGACACGATCGTTGGTTCGCATCGGGCGCGCGGCGGGGATGTGGTCGTCCTGACGGCGTCCGAGGGAGACATCTACACCGCTTACATCATGCGGGTTGCACCTTTCAACTCCGTCCGATCTATTAGCCTAGGCCCCGGGGCAACGAAGGCCGATCTCGAGCAAGCGGCTGCCTATGTTGACCACGCCCAAGGCGTCTTCTTCTCGGGCGGCGATCAATCGCATTACGTTCGATGGAAAGGTACGCCGGTGATTGCCGCCGTCCAGCGCCTGTACGATCGCGGAGGTGTGGTTGGTGGCACGAGCGCCGGCCTAGCGATTCTGGGTGAGTACGTGTATGATTCGGTTTCGGCGGATGCAGCCGGCGGCGACGTCGAAGCCAGGACAACCAACGCGATGGCGGATCCAAGCGAACCCATCATAAGCTTCACCCACGATCTCTTCACCTTCCCGCCGCTGCGCCATATCATTACGGATACGCACTTGGTTCCTCGCAACCGGCTCGGGCGGCTCATGGTGTTCCTCGCCCGTTTGCAAGAGCAATCCTCGAACGAGCTCATGGGTGTCGGCGTGAGTCAGGGGACGGCAATCGTTATTGACCGCCACGGCATCGGCACGCTCAAACTGGAACATCACCAGGGAGCCGCATTGTTGGTTCGGTTGACTGAAGCGACGCCAATCGTTGCGGGAAAGGCTTTCATGGCGAAAAACATTCGCATCACGCTGCTCAATCGTGAAGGCGAACGGATCGATTTCAATACGTGGTGCGCGGAAGCACCCACCTATTTTGTGAATGTTGACGGTCGGAAGGCACCCTACTACGAACCGGCCGATCCCTACACTGCGCCGCCAAACGCGACGATCCCCAAGTGTTGAGGTGCTCGCGGCCTCGCTCGGGGCGATTTTCCAATCGCCCCCTCCATTATTTGAGGTAGCGGTCGAACCAAGCAAGCCAGCGCCGGTAGGCGTCGGCTTCTCGAACGGGCCCTTGCGGCAAATGACCGGTAGTGGGGTATGCGTAAAATTTCACCGGCACGCCATTGTCTTTGAGTGCGTGAAACATTTCGTACGACTCCACGATAGGCACCCGTACGTCGTAAACGTTACACAAGATCAGCGTCGGTGTTCGGATGTCCTGGTAATAGGATATTGGCGAGGCGTCACGCCACATCGAGAGTGCTTTGCCACGATAGGGAGACGAGGCGCTGAACATTAAACGGGATGCATCGATATCGTCGGCGATAGAATAGTCAACGACGAGGTCGTTCACTGCGGCGCCCGCCACGGCAGCGCGCCATATGCCGAAGTGACCCTCTAACCACGAGGTCAGCTGTCCACCATACGACCATCCGGAAATGGCAATTCGCGACTGATCAACGATGCCAAGTCGTTCGACTGCGGCGATCCCGGCCATGATGTCGAGCCCTGGACCCGTGCTGGGGTCGTTAAAAATCGCTCGCAGGTAAGCATTTCCTAAGTCTGTGCTTCCCCGATAATTGGGAGCAAAAACAAGGTACCCGTGGCTTGCTGCAAGCTGATAGAACGTGGAAAAAGCCACAGTTGAGCTCTCATACGGTCCGCCGTGGATCCGCAGCACGAGGGGATAACGGTGACCCGCGATGTAGCTGGGCGGATACGTCAAAACGCCATCCTCTTCAAAACCATCTATTGAGCGCCACGCAACGCGCGTCGTCTTGCCGAGGCTCAATGCCGCCGTCGCGTCGTTGAAGGACGTCAGCCTTGTGGGTGCGGCAGCATGAGGACGGAGTAGGTACACTTCGTCTGGGCGCCCTTGCTGGTCGCCAATGAACGCTATGGTGCCATCGCGCGCTACACTACCCTGCGACTGGATCGAGGCCGTAACGACCGGCCAAATTTGCAACGGGTTCACGGTTCCGTCGATGCGCTGCTCCACGATGGGGGTTTTGGTCCGGTCGTCGATTTGCAACAAAAGCGCATCACCGTTGGGCATCCACGCGAGCGTGGAGACTTGACGGTCGAGGTTCAAGGATACATCGCGGTCATCCGAACTGTCCGAGAGTTGCACCCAGGCATCATCTTGGTTGATCGGATCGCCTCCTCGCACGTGGAGGTACGCAACGCGTGAGCCGTCCGGCGAAAAGAGCGCCTGGTCCTCATAGCTTTGGTGCAGCGTCGCGTACGAGCTTTTGAGAGTCCTCATGTCCAATCGGGCTGCATAGGCGCGATCGTGAAGCCCGTGGACAGCCTGCGCCTCTTCAGACAGGATGAAGCGCCCGTCCGGTGACCACGAAAGCGGCGAGTCAATGGCACTGAGCGTTCCATGAGTGAGCCTGCGCTCACGTCCCTGGCGGTCGACGAACCAAAGGTGATATGGGCGAGCTTCATGCTCGTCGAGATACGCGTTGTCATCTACGCGAAACGCGTCTTCGTACGCTTGCGCTCCTCTTTTACGGCGGTAGCCATCCTGGCGCGTAAATGCGAATCCATCCCCGTTTGGCTCCCATGAAATCTGAAGCACGCTCGAGGGGTCATGTGTCGACTGACGCACGGCGCCGGAAACGGGATCGATCAGAAAAATTTGGCTTGCACCACTGCCGACGTCGTCCATGACCGCTGCAAGTCGAGTGCCGTCTGGCGTCCACGCGATGTTTCCGATCGAAGAGTGTTGGGCAGCTACCCGGCGTATCGTTTGCGAGCGTCGATCGTAGACGTCGAGCGATCGTCGTAGCGTTGTGTGCCGCATCAACCCGAGAGACAACGAACGCGATGCGGGTTCCGTCTTGTGAGATTGTTGCATTCGACAGACTCGCTACGTTCGAGAGAGCCTGGAGCGAGAACGTGGCCGACGCGAGCAGCATCGTGAGAGCAAGCATACCAGGATTCTCAAACGCGCGAATAAATTCGCGCGACTACATTGCGAATGTGGAAACGAATAAGCGCGAGGGCGAATTTCCCCACCCCCTCCTACAATTTGAACTGCATTTGGAAGAACAACTGCAGCGGGAGTGGCAGGTTAAACGAGTTTACATCTCCGTATGTTGGCGCAAACGGCACCGAGAAGTACTTGTTCAGCGGAACGCCGTTAGCGGCGACATCGTTTGGACTCGATCCATTGTAGAAGTTGCTGATAAAGAACTTATTGTACCCGTAGCCGCAGACTTGGCTATTGGGGGGATACGCTTTTGTCCATGGTTCACTCGAACCGCCAAAGCAGCTGTTTACGAGGTTGACGACCATAATGTTCGCCGTGGTGCGCGGGCTCACGTCGTACTGCAATTGCATGCCCATGTTGAACTGCCACGGTTGGCGAAACTGGCCGAAGGTATCAAACGTGCCTGTGTAAGGGTTCGGAATCCAAAGATAACCGGGAGTCGATCCATTTGCTCCGACAACGGCGTGGCCGCACGACGTGTAATCTGGGGCCAGTGGATTGGCCCCGGTAATTCCCTCGCTGCTTTGGTTGGCGCTGCATGTGCGAGGGTCGAATCCGTGAAAGTCCGCCGGGGTACCATACGTGGCGCCTTGGTTAAGCGTGAAGGCGGGCGCAACTGAGAACTTGTTGACGCGATAGTTGAGAACCGCGGCAAACGTGTTCGGTGAGATATACGGGAAGTCAAGACCCGACACATACCACCCATTCTTATCGAGCAGCGGTTGCGGCGACATGGAGTAGTAGGGATTCAGGATGGATGACGACGCGCACGTCGGATCCGGCGTATCGTCGCCGCTGTTTGCATAGCAACGCGCGCCGCCGCCTGCCTTCGTCAGCGCGTTGAAGTTTTGGATGTCTTCATTGTAAGGATCGACCGCGTTGATGGGCACGCCTTGGTAATTGTTCCACTTCTCCGCCGAGTTGGTATACGTATATGAAAACACTCCCGACAGGCCGTTCTTATCAAAATCACCCTTCGTCAACTCAAATTCGACACCGTCGTTGCGCTCGACGCCAGCGTTGAATGAAGGCGACACGCCAAAGAGAGTTGGAATGGACACCGTCTCATAGAGCTGGTTTGTCGCCCAACGCAGATACGGTGTTATTTTGACGGCCATGTCGGTTCCCGGGAACTGGTGCTCGTACGACGCGTCGTAGTTGTTTGAAAACTGCGCCTGGGCAGCGTGGAATGGCGTGTTGTAGCCAAACTGGATAAAACCAATGAGTTCAGCCGCCAAGATTTGGCTCGAGGCTATTGTACTGCACTTCATAGTTTTGCGGCTCCTGAGCAAAGCGCCCCGCCGAGAAGCGCAGAACGGTGTTTGGATCAGTCGTCCACGTGAGACCGAAGCGCGGTTGGAAGTAAGTCTGCGTGTAGGTCGGCGGGACGACATCGGTGAGAAGGATGTGGCCGTTTTGACCATCCGGGTGAACGGTCTGCACGCCGTCCACGATTGGACAAGTGAACCCCACGTAGGGAGTGACGGTGCGCAAAACTTGTTTCGGTTCAGGGACCAGTGCCGGTTGGAAGGTCAACGGATTGTAACAGAACTCATGCTGTGCAGCCGTGTACCAGAAATCCTTGTCTGGTGATGCGACCTGCGCGATGACGTACTCGTCGCGATCGAAGCGTAGGCTTGTTGTAATGTCGAGTTTCTCGTTTGGCTTCCATTCGTCGCTGAGCGAAATGTTGCCGAGTTCGGGCTTGATGGCGTTGATCTCGGCCTGGTTGCCGGTGTAGGTCAGCCGCCAGGCCGCTCCTGCAGTACATGCGGCGGTGGGAATGGGCGCGCCGGAACCGCCTGCGCAGGTGACGTTTTGCGGCGTACCGGAAGAAGTACCGTCGTTCGTGTTTGTCGGCAACTCGAAATCGCCTTGCGTGATTGGGTCGTTACACGGTTCAGGCGTGCCTGCACTAATCGGGTTTAGATCGCCTGGATCGTTGGCGAGGAAGCCGTCAAAGGCGGCAAAGCACTGCCGTCCGTTCGTTAAGTTGCTCACTTGTTGGAATGCGGTGTTGAAGTCATTGAAGTTGTAGTAACGCAAGGTTTTCGATTCGACATAGTTCAGGGTCGCCACAAGTTCGTGCTTGGATGAAACCTGGTTTGCGTATTGCATCTGCCCGCCGCGCGTGTGCGCTCCGAGCTCATAATCATAGTTCGTTGCCCCGAGGTTGATCGATCCGAAGGGTCCTGTGATGCCGTCCTCGACGGCGCCGCTGCGATTTGTGTTCGAGTAAAAGATGTACCCAAAGACTCGGAGATATGACGCATCAGAAATGTTGTCTTGGTATTGTGCCTTGATGACACTTGCGGTATCCCATCGGGCATCTCGGTAGCCCACGGGGAGCTCGGCAGTGCCCGTGGTGTAGAGCGGGTTCGCACTGAAGGTGGGGCATCCGTTCGGAATAGGCAGTGCAAAATCGCCAAGCCCGGCTTGGTTGAGACAGCGACTGGTTGGGGAGCCGGGAAACGCGTAACCAATGACTGGAGCATTTGCCAGCCCGAGAAACGGCGTCCCAGCGGGGTATGTATAGTAGTCCGGCCACAGGGGTGCGTATGCGTAGCCAAAGGCCTCCAACCTGTTCAGCAGCGGACCTGCGTCTGAGGCGCTGCTGTAGTACTGCAAGAACTGAGTGGAGTTCGAATACAACAACTGAACGTCGTCGCGCCCGTTGTCGCGTTTGTGAGGAATCCCGAAGTGAAAATTCCCAACCGTTTCGCGACCCACGATGGTCGATGGAAAATCGATGTTCGGCCCGACGAAGCCGAAGCAACCAGGATCGCTGTTGAGAAATGAGGTTGCCGGATTTTCATAGAGGTTGGGGTCGCCAGGATTGCAATTCGGATAGACCGCGGGCCAAAATGGTAGATTCGTCGTTATGTTGCTGGGATAGGTCGCTGGAAATTCACCGATCAACGAGGCGCCGTTGCCATTATTCAGGTAGCGGAAATTCTGGTTATAGCCGCTCACTCCAACGTAATAGGAAAGCAATCGGTTGTCCGTGGCGCCGCCGGCTTCAAATGAGAGATCGTTGTAAAACGTCGGCGAGCCGGCACGAACCGATACGTTCGTGAATCCAGGATAGGTTCCCGATTTGACCACCTGGTTGATGAAGCCGGCTAAGCCCGTTGCATTCGAACTCGCGCTGCCGCCGCCAGTGTAAATCTGTAGCTCCTGCTGCCCAAGCGTCGACGCCGAGTGAGATGGATAGTTGTCAAACGAACGATTCATGGGCACGCCGTCATATTCGTAGCCGATCTGATCGAAATACCCGCCGCGAATATACACGGTTTGGTTGACGCCCAACTGGTTGGGTGGCACGAAGGAGCCGGGCATCGACGCGATTGCGGAGTAGGCGTTATTGAGCCCGCCGCCGCCGCCAAGCGTTGAGGCGGCCGATGTCATGGCCGTATTCACGGAATAGACGTCGGTCGTCGTTCCCGGTCGCACGGGATTGAGGGACGAGCGCGAGGTGATTTTGATCGTGCCGAGGCTCTTTGCAGCGGCGAGTAATTTAATCGCAACATTCTGCGTTTGGTCTGCAAAGACGCTGATGCCCGAAATGCTCGCCGACTGATAGCCCTCTTTCGAGGCGGTCAGGGTATACGTGTCTGGAACAAGTGAGAGGAATTCGTATCTGCCGGTCGCGTCGCTGTATGACGTCCCGGTCTGAGACGGACTGGCCGCGGTCACTTTGGCGCCTGCAATGGGCGTGCCGGTTTCCGTTGCCGTTACGTCGCCACCGAGAGATCCAGTGTTGCCCGCACGCGCGTTACTTGCAAGCACGGTGACGAGCGCCCATACGAGCGCGGCAACGGCGATATTCCGGCGCCCAAACAACTTGCACATACTGGCCTCCAAAGCAGCAACCTGTCCTCCATCAATTATAGGAACAAGAACGGAACGTATCTATCCCGGGTTTCCGCTATGGAGTCGCCGCTTTGGGCCAATAGCCCGCGAGTTGCGCGCGAGTTTTCAGATTCAGGCGTGCGAAAATCTGTGAAATGTGGTGTTCCACGGTATGTTCGCTGATGTGCAAGCCCGTGGCTATCGTGCGATTTGTTTGACCCTTTGCCACCAACGCCGCAATTTGTGCCTGTCTCGCCGTCAATACGAGCGCGCGAGGTTTCTCGCGCCCGGTTCTGAGTCTCTTTGTATCGCGCGCATCGCCGACGGCGCGATAGCGCCGTAGGGCTTCGTCCTCGCGGCCGGCCAGCTCCATTGCGATCGCCTCATAGAACCTATGACCCACGCACGACATAGCAACCGCCGCAGCTGCCGCAAGTCGCGCCGAAGCAGGAGAACCGTTGCGGTGCGCCGCGAGGGCCTCAAAGAGCAAGCGATAGGCTCGCGTGACCCGAGGACGCGCCGTCGACGAGGCTAAGAAAGCTCTCGCGGACGAGAGGTCATCCGCCGAGCCCAACCGAGCAATCGACAGAAAAAACGGCCAGCATCGGTGCGCGCGACGAACGTGTTTGCGAGCGTGTTGCAATACCTCTACCGCCTCTGCGTGCAATCCTTGGCCCTCTTTGAGCTCGGCCAAGGCTGCCGCAACCGAGCCAACCCGCTGCGTTTCGCCCGACCGCTCGGCGAACTCGAGCGCCCGCGGATCGGCGCAGGCGGTTAAAAGTCCCCGGTCCTCGAGCAGCAGTCCAACCCAAATGCCAACGCATGCGGCTTTGGTCTTGAGCGTTGCGGTCGACACGCCAGTCTCAAGCGCTTCCCAGACGAGCGAGCGGGCTTGCTGTAGCTGACCTGCGAGCGTCAGCGTCCACGCATAATTGAGCGCGGAGTACGCGACGCGCCACATCATCCCGGTGCGACGGGCTTCCTCAACGGCCACGAGGTGACGCTCTTGCGCGAGCGCAAGCTCGCCGAGGTCGACGGCGGCGAGGGCGAAGTTGTTCTCGATCTGAGAGATGAGTTCGCTATCTGCGGTATACGCTGCCAAAAGTGATGCAGCGCGCAGGTTCTGAAGTGCGGCTCGCTTTCGCCCGAGCAGTGCCAAGGCTTCGCCGCGCACTTCATGCCACGCTGCGCGGGTGGCGCCGTCAAGTCGCCGCAGCGCTTGCTCGACGGTTACGAGACGAGCCAACGCCTGCTCGGGCTCCCCCAGCGTTGTGGCAAAACGGGCCGCGGTCAGCACGGCGCGAGCGTGCATGCTTGCGTCACCGACGCGCTCGAGATCGCCCGCAGCTTGCCCGGCAACTTGGAGCGCCTCAGAGGTGCGTGCGTCCACCCATGCTTGGTCTGCGAACTGCAACAGGGCGTTGGCGGCGCCGTCGCGCTCGCCGAGCGACTCGCGCTCCGCGCGAGCACGGACGAACCACCCAGCTGCCTCATCGCCACAACCATCGATGTAGAGCAACGTGCCCAATCGTTCGTAGATCAATGCGCGTGACGCACCCGCGGGGTACGACCATTCAAGCGCCGCGCTGTAGAAGCGAATGGCGTCGCGATACGCGCGGGCTTTTGTCGCCGCTTCTGCTGCAGCTTCGTTCCAGCGCCGGGCTTTGTCCGGGTTGCGCGCGGCCGACCAGTGATAGGCAAGCTCCGCCGGGCGCTCGGTGGAGTCCGGGCGTACTTCGAGCACTTGGGCGATGCGCGCGTGCAACGGGGCGGCAAGCGCATGAATGACCTGGTCGGCGAGCGCCTGTCGAATCAGGGCATGCCGGAATCGAAAGCGTTCGGGGTTTGTCTGGTCTTCGCGCATCAGACCGGAGTCGACCGCTCGTTGCAGCAGCGCAGTCGTGGAGCCGATGCTGTGCTCCGCGATCGTGCTCAGGAGGGAGACGTCGAAACGTCCACCCACCAGAGCAGCTCTTGCCAAGACTTCGCGTTCGCCTGGATGAAACGGTGCGAGGCGCTCGGCGAGGATGGCTTGCACGGACAGCGGTACCCGCACGTGCAGATCGAGCACGCCATTCTCGACCGCAATGCGCGCAAGCTCTTCTGCGAAGAGCGGATTGCCCTCAGCGAGCTCTTCGATCCGACCAAGCGTGGCGGGGTCGATGTGCAGATCGCGCGCACGCAACGTTTGCTGGACCAGGCGTCGAATCTCATTGCGACGCATTCCGCCCAAGGCGAGCGTACTGAAGCCACTTCGCGAGGCCGTGCTGCGAAAATCTGCAAGCACAGGATCCCACCTGGCGTGATCGGAGCGCAAGATAACGAGCACAAGGGCACCGGGTGTTCGCAAGCGCTGCAAGAGGAAGCGCAACAACTCGAGCGTTGCTGGATCTGCCACGTGAACGTCTTCGATCGCAAGGACGAGCGGCTTGCGCCCGCTCTCGCGTTCGATGGCGTTGACAACGGATGCAAAAAAGGAAGCTTTGTCGATGGGAACGTGGGTCGTCGCATTCGTATACGCAAAGGCATGCCTGTGGTCGAGACGCTCGAGGATTGAAGCAAAGGGCTCGCATGGCGAACCCGCGCCCGAACAGGTCCCGACCGCGCTGGATGCTTGATCTTGCACTGAGGCAAGAAACTCGGCGACAAGCCTGGATTTGCCGATGCCGATCTCGCCCTCGACCAGCACAAAGCGTGCCCGCGTCTCGCTCGCAAGCTGGAGTTGTGCGCGCAAACTATCGAGTTCGTCGCGCCGTCCAACAAATTCATCGCTCGAGAGCGGCGATGAAAGGATCGCCGACGCTGGAGTAGACACCGCTTTTTTCTCCGAGCTGCCCTGCTTTGTTGCAACGAACGGCACGCCCTCCCTCGCAATGTGTAAATTCTCGTGGGGCAGGAGCAAGTTCGAGCTGGCCTAAACCGCTGCTCTCTATGCAAGCGGCTCGCCGGCCTGGCGTCAATATCTTCGATCAGTCGAAGCCGATGTGGCAATGGTTTGCCATCTTCTTGATCCCGGTGATGATCGCCAACATCCTTCAGTCCGCATCGCAGACCTTCAGCACCATCTTCTTGGGGCGGATGATTGGCGTGAATGCGCTGGCGGCGGTGTCAGCCGTCTTCCCAGTCATTTTTCTCTTATTTGCCTTTTTAATCGGGTTGGCGAGTGGGAGCACGGTCCTCATCGGCCAAGCCTTCGGCGCCGGCGACCAACATCGCGTAAAAAAAGTTGCGGGAACGATGCTTGGGGCGACGCTTGCGCTGGGTATTCTCGTTGCCATTGTCGGCAATCTTATTTCGCCTTCGCTCCTTGCCGCACTGCGAACACCACTCAACATTTTGCCGCAAGCCGACGCCTACGCTCGCGTCATCTTCTTGGTGATGCCGATTATTTTTCCGTATTTGGCGTACACCACGTTCATGCGGGGCACGGGAGACTCCCAGACACCGCTGTATTCTTTGATCGTCAGCACCGTCCTCACGGTTTTCTTCACCCCGGCATTCATTCGTGGCTGGTTTGGCCTTCCCCAACTTGGCGTGGTAAGCGCCGCAGTTGCGGGCTTGATCAGTCAAGGCGTCGCACTCCTCGCCCTGATCGTGTACCTCGCGCGAATCCGCCACCCGCTGCGCTTCGACGCCGAGATGGCTCGCGATATGCTCTTCGACTGGCGCGTCTTGTGGCAAGTGGTCAAAATCGGGGTGCCGACTGGCGTTCAAGTCATCATGGTCTCGCTAGCGGAGATCGCGGTCATTTCCTTTGTCAATCGCTTTGGCTCGAGCGCGACGGCCGCCTATGGCGCGGTGAATCAGGTTGTCAGCTACGTGCAGTTTCCGGCGATCTCCATCGGCATCACGGCGTCGATCTTTGGCGCTCAGTGCATCGGTGCGCGTCGCGAGGATTTGCTTGGTACGGTGGTGAGGTCGGCCGTTGGTATGAACTACGTGGTGGGCGGCATTCTCATATCGCTTTGCTACATCTTTGCGTGGGCTATCCTTGGTTGGTTCATCACCGATGCACGTACGCTGCAGATCGCGCACACCCTGATCATGATTACGTTATGGTCGTACCTGCTGTTCGGCAACAGCGCGGTGATCAGCGGTGTCGTGCGCGGCAGCGGCGATGTGATCGTCCCCATGCTCAATGGAATTTTCGCCATTTGGGGTATCGAGGTGCCGGCAGCATACATTTTGATGCATTATTTCGGATTGAATGGCGTGTGGATGGGTTACCCCATCTCCTTCATCGTGGTCCTGACGCTCCAGTATTCATACTATAACTTCTTCTGGAAACGCCGGATTCACGAGCGGATCATCTAGACAAGGGGCGATTTTCCAATCGCCCCCTACGTTCGCGTGTCAGTCGTTATCTGGAGGCATGACGCGTCGCCGGCTCGTGAGCTCGGCCTTCGAGTATTTTGCGGTGACGACATGATAGGTGAGCGGCGTTTGCGCAAAATTGAAGCAGTCACTGAGATCATCGCCACGAGCATCTGTGTATCCCAGCGAGCCTAGCCCGAACTGTTCCTCGGTGAAGTGCAAAATGCTGCCGAATTCGTGCTGCGTGTGGGAAACATACCCGGGCTTCGCGTAGGGTGAGATGACGAGGAGGGGGACGCGGAATCCCAACTCGTAGGAATTGAAGATCTGTGGCTTGACATGATCGTACCAACCACCCCAGTCGTCCCAGGTCACAAAAATCACGGTATTCTTCCAATACTTGCTCGTTCCAATGGCATTGACGACGTCTGCCACCCACGAGGGGCCTGCATCTGAGAGCGTATTGGCATGGTCGGAATTTGTTCCGTTTGGTATGACCCACGAGACGGCCGGCAGTTGCCCGAGGTTGATGTCGTTGAAGATATTGGTCTCGGGAATCGACATTTTGGCCCAATCCGACCCGTAGCGGATGTGGCTGATAGCATCAGGAGCAGCCCATAAGAAGTAGGGCTCCGGAGTGTAATACTTCCACGAGATGCCCTTGGCGTCGAGAAGATCGAATAACGTCTGGTGATCGAAGCAAGGAAATTGCGAAGAGGCTTCGCTGCCGCTTTGATCGATCAGGGCAACCGTACTTCCCGGCGGCGAATCGCAGCCTTGATTCACTTTTGGCACAGCTGTCGGAAAAATCACGTTTTCGGCTACCAACAGGTTGCTCCCGGGCGTGGGGATCGACGTGCCTGACGTGATGAACATGTGCGCCGGAAAGCTCGGTCCTTGATTGGTCTGAAACATGCGGTCGGCGAACGTAAATTGTTCGGCGAGTGCGAAGTATGGCGCGGTTTCCGAATGGGGGACGTAACCGTACGCAGCGTCCGCGGGCGGGGTGAAGCCTGGCTGCGGACTAGTTTTTTCGAGGTCGAACCCGTTCATGTTGCCGCCGGCATACTCAGTGACAAAGCCCCTGTGACTGTGGTCGAGGTCGTAAGGAGCTTCCAGACCAATCGGCTGGAGAGCAACAGTTGTGCCCGTCGAAGTCTGACCCATCGTCACGGTATCAGCGCCGGGAAAGCCATTGAAGAGATTGTCGACCGTGCGATTTTCCTGAAAAATGATGACGATGTGCTGAATCTGCACCGGACCATGCGTGGAACCCGATCCTGGAGCGATTGAGGAGCTTCCGCCACCGCCGCACGAGGCGATGATCGAACACACCCCGACCAAGATGTAGACAGCAATCCAAGTACGGACGCGAAGCATCTCCCTCATCTTGCGCTGCTCCTCACCAACAAGAAAATCATACCTGCTCGCAGCGGACTGCTCATTAACGCATGATGAGATCATGGCATACAACCTATCGCACCTCACGATGATGGAGCAGCGGACCTTTAGGTCTGCTTCCCGAATCGCGCGTCACGGAGGTCACAATCATAGTTGATTCTGACGCCGTTCGTTCTTTCGCGAGCGGTCTGTTCATTCTGACGGGTTTCGGCACGCTGTGGATGATTCTCGGTGCGCGCTTGCTCTGGGGATGGAATTGGCGCCCGCTACTGGTCATTGCACTCATCACGTTGATTTTAGGATACAGCGCGCAAAAGGTGTGGACCGCCGCCAGACATTTCGCAAACGCCGCTCCAGGAGGCGCGAGCCCTGAATTTCCGGGCATCACCTTCGGCATCGTGACGACCCTTGAGTTTGTGCTGGTATTCGCGCTTGCGTTTGCGCTCGGCCGGTTAGGACGGCCCGATCTGATCTTTCAGGTCGTTGCTCTCGTCGTGGGTCTGCACTTCATTCCACTCGCAGCGATCTTTCACGGGCCGATCTATTACGGGACTGCAGCTGCGATCATTCTTGTGGCGCTTGGCGCTTTTGTCTTTCACAATCCGGCCTTGCGCCAAGGCGTGGCGTGCGTGGGATGTGGAGCATCGCTCTGGTTGACCTCTGTTGTCATGCTGAGGATGAGTGGGATTTCATAAACCTATTGCAACGCTTTTTGTGCTTCGCCCGCGAAGAACGGGTGAAAGTGAGCATTGAGAGAAAGCGCCCAGCGCAGGCGTCGGCGGGCGCGATCGACCTTGCCGTTATGAAGCTCGATCATCCCAGTATGAAACTGCAAGCGCGGGTCTTGGGTGCCAAGCGCGGCCGCTCGCTCAGCGTGCGGCAGTGCTTCGCGCCAACGGCCGGCTTGAGCCAGCGCCCACCCAAGCGTATCTTCTGAATAGATGTCGTCGCGACTGACAAGATCTCGACGTGCGATGGTCACCGCTCGGTCCAGCGAGAGGTCGTGATCGCTATAAAAGATTGCGATGAGCCGGTCGTTGATACCCTGCGTGTTGCCGATGCGCTCGATGGCGCCAATCAGCTTCGCGGTCAGCTCGGCCCCTCGTGGGTCTCCGAGCGCTCGTTGCGCATCGTATTCGTAGCCTAGCGCCTCCGGCAGTGGATAGACGTCCGCTGACTGCTTTGCAAACGCCAGCGTTTCGCGCCAACGTCTGCTGGCCCAGTAGACTTTTGCCAAACCGTTCGTCGCGTGCCAGTAGTTGGGAAAGATCGCAAGCGCCACCTTATAATCTGTTTCGGCGGCCGTGAGCTCGCCCGCCTCGAACGCAAGATCTCCAGCGCGCCAATGGAACCACGCCCGGTTCTCGGCTGGCGCATACGCGTTGTCGTCGATGTCCGCAAGCGCACTCGCAATGAGGTCTCGCGCGGCTGCAACGTTCCCGGTCAACTCTGCATAGCGAGCGGCCGTGGTCTGCCAACTGTTGTCGGCACGCGCTCCCGGAGATTGGCTCAAGAGCTTGCCCGCTTGGACATACTGGCCAAGCTCCAAGTCGAGCGACGCAGCGGTTGCACGAGCATCTGGGCTCCAAGGTGTCAGCAAGACAACGTCATCGGCGTAGCGCTTGGCTAGCCGAAATTTGTGCAGGTCCGCATATCCGGAAGCAAGAGTCGACTCCGCGGCTACGTTGTAACGTGGCTGGTAGCGCATAGCGAGCTGCGCATTTGCGATCGCGCGCAGCAAGTCGCCAACGTCGGGAGCTTCGCGAAACCTTTGTAAGTATTGAGCGGCGAGCATGCGAGTATCGAGCTGGTCCGGATGTCGGCGAACATCTGCTTCGAGATCCCCGATGATGCCGTTGCGGGCGAGGTAATCCGGAATGACCTGCGCCATGGTTGGCGCCGGCGAAGGGGCGATGTAAGCATTGCCGCGCCCGTGCGATGCGGCAAGCGAAGCGGCGGCGAGTGCAACAAGTGCGCTCGCCACCACCACTATCGTCGTTCGCGTGCGTACGACCATCGATCGTCTTAGTACGGCGTATTCACGTACGGGAAGGTAGCGCTGTAGTTCTGGAACGCGCCTTCTCCGCTTGAGAGGTTGTCATCGGAAAGACACCACGACTCGTTCCCATCATCAGGCGCGCCACCCAGTGCTGCGACGGTGTTGCCGAAGATGATGCCGAGCGATGTCTTGATCGTATCGTCGTTGAGCCAGCGGCCTCCGAACGTCGAGCCAGTGGCGCCTGCCGTCTCTACCCCTAGGTACGCAGCGCATGGCGTGTTTGCCGTTCCGCAACCGGCGACCGTCTTGCTGAGGTCAACCTTCATTTCATCGGGAATGAGAACGCTGACAATGAAGTTGCTGGTTGCCGTGCTTCGATTGGCGACGCCGCCTGAACCGGGCGGTCCCAAGAAGGTTGTGATAGCGCTTTGCAGTGCCGTGTCGTTCGTCGGCGCGCTGCGGTTGGTTTGATCGTGGTTGGCGAACGCTTCAAACGCTTCTTTGATTGCCGGTCGAGAGAGGCGTTCGATTTGTACGTACTGCGCCGCGGTTGGCGGAGTGCCTGGTGGGTTGCTGGCGCTTGTGTTGCAGCCAGCGGAGGCAAGCGTGAGAGCGCCAATAGCGGCGATTTTGATCAGGCTGGTATTCATTGTTGCATTCCTCCTAGGAGCCGGACTTCGTGCTGGTCGTCGCCCATACGCCGATGACCGAGTGCGTTGCGTTGAGCAAGAGCGACTTGGGCATCTCTGCGACGATGGCGATGACGTTAAACTGGTGTGAAGAGAGCGCATCTGACGCAGGCATCAGGCTGCAGCTCGTGCTATGCAGGGTATTAAAAGCCGCCGTGAAGCCATTGAAGCTCCCAGCAGTCGCGCCGCCACACGGCACGCCGAAGCCATTGGTAAACGGCGGGTGACACCCGTAATAGCGGTCGGGAATGATGTTGAAGAATGTCAGGAGATCGAAGAAAAACGGGTCTTTGGTTGGTCCAACGAAAACCTTGACTCCGTTTGACTGAGCCGTACCGCTCGTATCGTTAAACACCACGCTTCCGGTTTTTCCGACGAACGTGGAGTTGGTACCGGTTTCATTTGGTTTGGCTGGGCCATAGAGGTCGATCGTCTGACCGGCACCCGCTGATTTTGCTTTGAGTTGAAAGACGAGGTCTTCGACGCCGTCACCGGTGTTATCGACCTTGAATTGATACATGACGGCTGGATCGAGCGCAACCGTGCCGAGCTGACTGTGCGTGATGAGCGGCCAGACGTCCATTTGCAGGACGACGTTGTTGGGGTTGTCCGGCGCCTGGTACGCAAAGACATCGGTGATGTCCGCGGCTGGACGATTGACCGTTGTTGGTGAGTCTTGATGATCCGAGCCGCGCACAGGATGCGCAGTGTAGAAAAGGATCGCCCCGGCGATCGCGGCTATGCCGATGCCGGAGGCCGCGCGAAGTATTTGACGTTTCATCGAGTCGCCTCCATAAGTGCGTAGTTGCGAGCCGCTTCGTGTTGCAAATGCCGGCGCAACTGATGGTTCAACGACGCATGTGATGAATCGGATGAGATGATTTTCGATTGCAGTTCTTCGTGAGACCACAAAACCCAAAGATGGTAGCGGATCTTAATGTCCGCTCAATCAAACGAATTGCCAAGCAGAATTGCGCCACAGTTGTGTGGTGATTTAAGGGATAACGGTTCGCGAGGTCGATCGGATGATTAGGATGCGACCTACCGGCTCGTGTCGCGGCAGATTCGCCTTAGCGATTGGCTGCGGTGACGATCCTCATAAGGGTGCTCGTGAATGCTTCGCGCTCGCGAGGAGTGAGGCGGTCCAGTTCGCGGTAGACCCCAGAGCGCATATAGTCGCTTTGAACGGCAGCGCCGATTTTGCGACCTTTCGGGGTGAGCTGCACGTAGCGGACGCGCCGGTCGTTCTTCGACGAGACGCGCTCGACGAGGCCTGCTTCTTCGAGGCGGTCGACCATGCTGGAAAGGTTGCCCGCATCGCAACCGCATTGGCGCGCGAGGTCTCCCGACGTGACCCCCTCGCTTTGATACAGATGCCAGACGGCGATTGCCATTGGCTTGGATGACAGGCCTTGACGTCCGGAGATCTTCCGCAACTCATCGACCACGTTTTCACCGGCCGCGATGAGCGCCTTGACGGTGGGCAAGTATAGCTCGTCCCATCCTTCGGGGTGGGCTGCTTCCTGTACTTTTGGTCTACTTGACATATTTGTATATTATAAGTATATTACCAACATAGTACATACTTGTTATTTACAACTATACCATAAAAGGGCTAGATCATGCAACCTGAAGTTATCGTCACCACGCTCCTGGAGCCCTTAACTGAAGTGACCCGCGCGCGTTTGCGGAGCAACATCCGTAAAGACATAGCGCGTGGAAATTTCTTGCATGTTGTCGATCTCAGCAAGCTCGGGCAACTCGACGCCTCAACTCTTTCTGAACTTATTCGAGTGCGGCGCTGGTTGCGAGAAGTTGGCGGGATGCTATCGCTCGTCGCGGATCAACCAAACATTCTGAAGATACTCACGATCGCCGGGTTAGATCGCGTCTTTGGCGTGTATCCAAGCAATCGGCACGCGATGGATGCCATGAGTTCCTCGAACCTCATCCCGGCCTAGATTCATCTGATGGTTGTCGCCGGCGCGGCCGGGAGAGATTCGGCAGCCTGACGCGATTGTGAATTCTCCTGATAAGAGAGCCGGTCTTTTACGACCGGCTCTCTTCGCTCATGGATCTGTTTTGGGCCCAGGTTTTAGTGTCCGGAGAAGATCGAGTTGGTGATGTCCTTCTGCATGACGCAGATGTCGACCGTTCCAAGACCCGTCGGCGTATCCCAGCCAGGCAATGCCGATGAAGGAATACCGTTACTCCCGAAGAGGATGTCGTGAAAGCCACCGATGGGGTCGGTCGTATCTGGAGGTACCGCGGACGTGTCATCCCCTGGGAAGCCAGCAGGCGCACAGGTTTTAGAGCCCAGCGGACACGGTTCGTAGTGGCCGTAGACGCCGTAGTAGACGGGCGCAGCGAACCCCAAAGAATTGTAATGTTGGCTCTGCAAGCGCGCCCATACGCCCATCGACATTGGCGAGGAGAGACTCGTTCCCCCGACACCTGTGCTCGTCTTGTTGACGAACACATCCATCGGGCAGCCGTTGTTGTCGGCGCACATCGATATATCAGCGATACCTCTGGCAGCGACGCCGGTCGCCAATACCGGGCTTCCGGGAACGATGCCGTTGAATTGCCAGTACGGAGCGGATTCGACAGTGCTGAAACCGCCACCGGTTCCAACCCACACGTGTTCTCCATAGTACGTGCCGGGCTCGCCGCAATCCGTACACGGGCCGGCAGCGCCCACAGCGTTGGTATCCAGCGTCGTACCGCCAACGGCCACAACGTAGGGTGACGTCGCGGGGTAGCAGACTTCGGGCACGCCGGTATTCGGCACACCGCTTGCGGCAAGCACTGGACATCCCTCTCCGTTATCACCGGTGGATGCGAACATCGTTTGACCTTGCGACGCCGCTTGATTGAAGAGCGCATCGTCCACGAGCATCGATCCGTCGGCGTACGCCAATGTCTCGGGCTCTCCAAAGGACGAGTTCCCGCCAATCGCGAGATCATCGTTCACCCAATGGCTGTACTCGAGCGTGATGTCCGAGTCAGTCAAGGTTGTCGTGTGATAGACGTAGAGGTGTTTTACGGTTTGGGCGATGCCGCTCGATATTTGCGTATCTAAGTCCCATTCATCGAGCCCGGACGTATCGATGCTGGATGCGCCGACCTGTATGGCAGTATACGGCACTTTCGGCAGGCCCCAGTAGGTCTCAGCATAACGAAGATCGATGAGAACTTGACTCACGTTGCCCTCGGCCATAACTGCAACGGTCGTGTTGTAGCCCGTGCAGGAAGACTTGCAGGCGTCGTATGCGACCTGATACTGTTTCGGGCCGTATTCGCCAAACGTGCAGACGTCAGTTGCGCTCACGACAAGGCACGGCGGCGGAGTGTTCGTGCTGGTCACTTCCGGTCTCATGGCTGCTTGGATCTGACGCCTTGCGGCGAGACCGGTACTATATTGTATGTGAGTCTTCATCTGATAAACGTTGTTCAGACCAAGCACCGCAACCACTAAGCCGCGTAACGGCGCAGGCACGAGTGCAGGCGTTACGTTGCCGTAGGTTACTTTGCCGTTGAACACGGCCGCTTGAATGGTTGTGTGGAAAGCAGCTTCAGCTCGTGAAGGAGAGGCAATCCCGGTTACGAGCAAGTTATTTGGCTCGATGCTGATGTTCGTGAAGCCCTCGCGCTGAAGATAGAGGGCGACCGCCATGGCTTGCGCTCGCGACGGGTTGAACATCGCCGTGAACTGAGGGGGTGTCAAGAATCGGTGAAAGAGGGGATCCCCCGGCGTGGTTTGGTGCCGTAAGAAGCTGTCGGCACCCGCACGATTGCTGTTGAGGCCGACAACGATTCGCAGCGGCACCGAGTCAGAGAGCTGTCCTGTCATGACGGTTCGATGGAATCCGCTTCCAAGAGAGACAGCTTGGGTTGCGGTGGCTGCCCACGCGGAGCGCTGGACGGCCGCAGACGTCACGTACAACTTGCCGGCCGCCAAGGCGGGCGTCCACACGCCGAGCAGGGCGATCGCGACCACAATTTTCAAAACCTTCATTGAAGAGCACCATCCTTTTCTTGCGGCTTTGCCCGCAAGGTCGAGAATAACGCATGGCGCATTACAACGAGCGAACACGCGCTTGCAGCGAGTAACAATCCGAGAACGCGGTGGAGCGACGCTCGCGTGGTTGGCCATTCGACCGTTCCGATTTGTTGATCTGGTTTTTTTGACATTACAGAGCACCTCCGTGGCCGCGAGCTTGCAAAAGCTGCTCTTAGCTTACCGTTGGAGGTGTGACAAGCGGAGAACAGGGGCGACTTTACAGTCGCCCCCTACAAGGCACGTCGTGATGGGGCGATTTTCCAATCGCCCCCTACATGCGCGTACGGTGGTTGGGGCGATTTTTCGATCGCCCCCTACATTAGAGGTGTGCGGCGGTTCGAGTTTTCGGAACTTGCAGCATGTAGTAGTAGCCATTGAGCGAGCCGACACCGGTCACGTTGTCGTAACCGCTATGGGCTGAAAAATCGCCATTGCTCCCGGAGAGAATGTCGTGCCAAGCTTTTCCTGGATACGTGTGCGCCACGAATCCGTGATATAGGCCGGTGGCAGCCAAGCCCAAGCGGTGCCCGTAATACTGATCAACTTGAGCGTACAGCGCTGCCATGTTCGGCGCAACTGCGCTTGTGCCGCCCACGGACAGGGCCCACGAGTTGGTGTAGAACAACGAGTACGGCGTGTTTGGGTCTGCATCCAGCGCGACGTCGGGAACGTTTCGGAAAGCGCGGGATGCAAGCGTTGCGACGGGCGATTGATATTTGGGTAGTGCGAAGAACATCGAATATCCGCCGCCACTCCCTGACCAGCCTGTTTCTGAATGGATCGTGCGGTTCATGTTGAGCGCGAGAGTCGTTCCGCCTGACGCTCCAATCCACGGAGAGCTAGCGGGAAAATCCACGGTTGTGGGGTTGGGCTGCCCAGGTAAACCATCCGGCGGGTTGTTCGTGCCGCAGTCGTGCGAGCCGTTGTCACCGGACGCAGCGAACTTCGTTTGACCTTCCGCTGCGGATTGCTCGAACAGATCGTTGTCGGCGGCGACTTCATTGGGGTCCGAGCCCACTTCGCAGGAACCCCAAGAGGTGGTCACCACGTCCACCCGCGGGTCGATTGCGGTCATCTCATAGATATCATCGAAGGTCGAGTTGAGCGGATCGACGCCTTCGTAGACGAGAACATTCGCGCCTGGCGCATTGGACGTTGACTGCTCGACGTCGAGCGTGGTCTCGTCATTTTGCCCTGGCGCTGGAAGCCCCTGATCGACTGGATCGTCGACGTACTTGCGACTGATGTAACCGGTGCGGCGAACCCCATACGTGCTCCAGTAACCTTGCGCGTCGCCGTCGAGGTAGTCATAGGCCGTCTCGATGGCGATCGTGACCCCTGCGCCTGATATGGCTTTGTTGACGTGCACGGGTTCGTCATAGGCCGTCTGGATGTCCAGCGGACCAAAGCCGAAGGGCGTGTTCAACGGATTGCTCACTGCCGGTGGCTGAGCGATGTGCCGCGCAAAGTTGTTGAAGCCGCTCACCGCCATGATGATCCCGTGCAGCGCATTGGGAATCTTCGCGGGTACTGCGTTTGCGTAATAGATCACCCCGCGGTAGTTGTATTGATTGATAACGGTTCCAAAGAACGCATCAGCTTGTGCGACGGTTGCGACAACATCGAGAACCTTGTGGTTGGCGTAGGCCTGAACGATCGTCATGCCGCCGCCGAGCACAAGATACTCGACCGTCGAATACGTGTTACCAGAGGGATCAAAGTCGGCGGCGAACTGATCGGGCGTGAGGAAGTCACCGTACATCGGCGACCCCGGGTCATTGACGGTCTGCGTGAAGTTGTCGACTGAGGCCTGATTCGGATACGCCAAGAAAAAGACCAAATGGATATTTTGGGAGGCGGGCGCTGGCCCTATCAGTTGAGCCGCCGATATGAACTGCGGCACGCTCGCGCCGATGCCATTATTCGATAGCGCGTTCGCTGGAGTAGCAAAAGCCAGGAGCGTTACGGCCGCTACAACGGCAACGTACCCAAGTCGTCGCATTGCCTCGTTCCTCTCTCGGCGATCCCGCGCGGATCAGCCTCAGTTTCCACTACGTAAAAACCCAAACATCGGAGCTGAGGCGACTTCACCTCACCTATTCGACGTTTTCAGTATACCCAGGGGCGTGTAACAAATCGCGAACAGGATCCGTTCCGGCGGCTGCACTCTAGCTTGCGATGTGAGATTGGTCCGTAAGTCCCTCGGGAGCTTTCCAGATGTCAGGGGGATCTGCGCCGACGGCCGCCTTGTAGCGTGCGCGCCACTCCTCGTAGTCTCGGGTGGCTTCGGAAAACCGCATTTCTTGGCACAAGGCTTCCAGTCGCGCCTTCACGGCGTCGAGATCGAATGGCGCCACTTCGAGGAGCCGCTCAACCGTTCGACGCTGACCCGCCCCGTCGCCGCATGCTTGGCACTCGGTCACAATCCAACGCAGCGCTTCGATGCAGCTCGCGCGCAGCCGCTCCCGTTCGCGCCATTGCCATCCGCCTTCGTGCATGCCATCGAGAAAATCGCCCCCGTAGAGATCGGCTGCCGCCTGATAGCAGCGCCGAGCCTTCACGCGGTCGCCTTGCGCATCGGCCTGGCGAGCCTCTTCTATCTGAAGGTCAAATTGTTCGAAGTCGATTGTTGTTTGCGGGGGCGCAGCGAATCGATAAGCATTTGCTTCGTATTTGATGACGTCGCCAACAGCTTTCCTGATTGCTGTGATAGTCACTCGCAAACTATCGTGAGCAGCGTCCGCGTCGCTCTCTGGCCAATACAAATCAATGAGCCGCTCGCGTGGAATCGCGCGCCCCCGCTGGCTCACGAGATGCGCAAATATCTCGAGAGCGCGGCGCCGCTTCCAAGCTTCGGGAGGTATTTCTTTCCCCCCAACGGACACGCGCAGCGGACCCAGCGCCTCGATGCGCAGCGACTCGACAGGCACTTCTGCGGCGATCTCTGGTATGAGACTCAAACCTATTTTCCAGCGTCGCAGATGCGAGTACAGTTCTTTGAAGGCTGCGCCTTTTGTGCGAAGTAGGAATCGGTAATCTCGCTGGTGGACGAGCGCGATCGCCACCGTCGCGGCGTCTGCGGCACGGCGGTCCGTGCGCACGCTTTCGGTTCCGGTCAGGCGCGCCGAGCAGCGCGCCAGGATCGTTGCCGCGTCAAGACAAGTGATCGCCTGGAGCAGCGCATTGGCACCCATCGAGGCATCGCTAACGGCTTCATCGGCAAGCTTGGAAGCCGTCGCGGCATCGCCTTTTGCCAACATCACTTCAGCCCGCGTGACGAGAAGTGGTGCCATCTGCTGGTGTCGAGCCGCCCGGCGAAACATTTCTATCGCACGCGCACAAAACTCATCTGCTGCCGAAAGATTGCCTTGCAGCATGGCACATTTCGCCAAACCGTGCTCGATTTCCGGAAGTAGAATCATATCGCTTGGATCCGACACGTCGAGCGCGCTGCGTAGCGCTTGCGAGGCTCCATCAATATCTCCGCGGAGGAGTTTGAGGACGCCCCGCTGCTCGTGTGCCCGCGTGATAAGACCAGTAGCGCCAATGTCGGTCGCTTGCGCAAGCATCGTCTCCACCAAGCGTTCGGCCTCTTCAACGTCTCCCAGCAGAGTTTTTATGTAGATCAGATCGCCAAGGGTTGTCAGCAACGAAATGCGGTGCCCGGCTGTCTCTTTCAGCTTGAGCGCACGTTCGTAGAGCGATAGCCCAGCGTAAATGTCTCCGCGTCGGACGTGAGCGACAGCGGTATTATGCAGAACAAGACCGTGGGCCGCAAGGTCGCCCCGTGCAACGATCGATGGCATGACTTCACGGTAGGCTGCGAGCGAGTCGTCCAGGCGGTTCATTTCCAGATACACAGCAGCCAGCGTCATGCGTAAACTTGTCACACTCGTTTCGGGCAAGTCCAGGCCCGACGATAGAGCTTCGTCCAACATCATGCGGAGTCGCTCGAATTCTCCGCGAGACGCGAGGATCGGGGCGCAGGCTCGCACCGCTTCGGCCAGGACGTCAAACTGGCGGCCCGCTCGTGCATCCGCGATTGCGCGCTCGAGCGATGGCAGCGCCGCGTCCCATTCTCCGCGTTCGCGTTGAATACGACCCATGGCGGTGAGCAGCGTCGGACTCGCCTCGATTCGGGCCGGCTGCACGAGGCGCAAGAGCTGGCTTACGGTGCCGATGAGACCCGCCCGCAACATCGCGAATGCTGTGGCTTCAAGTTCAGCTGCCGCGGCGTCGGCGTCGCCAGCTTCTGCGAAGTGGTGAACCGCAGGCGCAGCGTCGCCACGCGCGGCAAGAAAGACCGCGGCGCGGTGGTGCAACCGCGATACGTGCGGTGCGGGCTGCGAATGCACCAAATTGTGAAGCAAAAATTCGCGAAAAAGTCGGTGTGATCGGTACGCATCGTCCGACTGGCGCGTGACGAAGAGTCCGCGGGAGGCGAGCGAATCGAGCACTCTCGCCGATCCAGTGGTATCGAGGACCGCGTCGCACAAACTTGTTTCGAGCTGTTCGAGTATCGAGGTGTCGAGCAAGAATTGACGGTCGTCCGCGCAGAGCCCGCCGAGCACTTCATTCGCGAGGTACGAAAAGAGATGGCGTCGCGCATCTTCACCGCTAAGCGGCTCGGACGGGGCCTCCTTTGGAAAGCGTTCGACAACAGCAGAACTTGAGGCGATCAGAGCGAGGCCCGCTGGCCACCCTTCAGCGCGCGCGATAAGACCGTCAAGCGCTCCAGGCATTTGTCCGCTTGTCGCACGCTCGAGATATGCCTGCGCTTCCGACGAGTCGAACGCCAAGTCACTCGCGCCGATTGAACCGAGCTGAGCGGCGGCAGCAATGCTGTGCAGCGCGAGTGGCATCGATCGACCACAGAGCACAAAGCTGACGCCCAGGCGGCTCGCTCGCTCGACGAGTTCGTTGAGGGCGAGCAGACTACGGCTGCCCTCAAGCACTTGAACATCATCGAAAACGAGCAGCGGGGGAGGCTGAGCATCTAAGTCAGCGAGGCTTTCTGTAAATCGGAGGGCGACTTCGCGCGGTACGCCGACCGCAGCCGCATTCGCGTCGTCAAAGGGTGGCAGGACTGCACCCATGGAGCGCAACGCACTGTTCATATGTACAGCAAAGAGCGCGATGTCTGCATCGCCCTCGTCGAGGCTGTACCACAATTTGGGTCCAGGCCAGGCAGCATGCAGTTGCGCTGCGAGGACCGTCTTTCCGTAGCCCGGTCCGGCAACGATGGAGACAACGAGTGTGCCTGGATGGAGGCGGCGCTCGAGTTGAGGACGTTCCATCCAGAGAGGAAGAACCTGCGGAGGCCGCAGCTTCAGACGCTGGACGAACACGATCCCCATGTTCTGCCGCATGACAGAGGCCGCCTCCGGCCTGTCGGACTTAATCCAGCGCAGGCTTCCGGGTTTGCGGGCAGCGAGAGCTGCCGTTGCGGTGGCTCAAAGAGCCAAAGAGGTTTGCCGCTGCCCACTTGAGCAACCTGGGCAGACCAGCACGAGCGCAACACAAGGAGCAGACATGCCAAAATATTTATTGCACGGTGCGTACAGCATCGAAGGGAATAAGGGCATCCTTAAGGGCGGCGGAACAGCCCGGCGCAAGACCATTAGCGCGATGATTGAATCGGAGGGCGGGAAGCTTGAGTCTTTCTATTGGGCGTTAGGAAAAGATGACTTCTACCTCATCCTGGACGTTCCCGATATGATAACGATTGCTGCCGTCTCGATGAAGGTGGGATCTTCAGGAGCGGTGTCGCGGCTTTCGTCAACGCCTTTATTGACCGCGGAAGATGTCGATGCGGCCTGCAAGCGTGACGTGAAGTACACGCCGCCCGGTCAATAAGGATCACGAGCGTTATGCTGAGCCGGCCACCAAGGAGCGGTGACCGGCTCGACTGTTTGACTTGACGCACCGACCGTACACACAGTAAGGCGGCTCACACAGAGCCGCCAACTTCATATGACTCCATAGTTTTCGATCTGCCTTTTAGCCGGATCCCAAGGTTCGCGGTGAGCGGGCAGACCAAGCAAGCGTCCAGGCAAAGACAAAGAGCAATGCACCGACGAGGACCGCGCTGACGGTGATATCAGGAACTGGCGAGTGCCATCCTAAGACCTGCGCCAACTCGTAGCTTCCCACGAGCAGCGCGAGTGCGGTGACCGAGACGATCCACACGCGGGTCACGCGAACCAGTTCCAGCGGGTGACGCGTGCACAATTTGTAGACGAGGATGCTGTCGAGCGTATCCGTGACCGTCATACCAAGCGAGAAGACCAGGCCAATGAGCAACCCAAGAAGTATGCCGCCGCCGCTCGTCAAGGCGAGCGCGTAGGTTGCTACCTGGCTCGAGGTGTCAAAGCCGAGGCCAAACAGCAAGCCGATAGGAATCGCGGCGAGCGGACTTGTGGCCGCGCGCAAAGCTTTTGGGAGCATTGCGGTCTTGAAGCCTGCGATTGCTCCGACGCGGTTCGCGGCAAGTTGGCGCAGGTTAAGGGCGACGATGGCGAACAGCGTTGCGATGCTTACCCAAGTGCCGATGGTTTCAAGCAGCGCGCCGTGCACGCTGACGCGGCTGCCCAGCAGACCCGCAAGCGCGGCGATGGACAGCACCATAACCGAATGGCCGCCAGCAAAGAGAGCACCAGCGAAGCGGCTGAGATGGTTTCGAACGCTCAAACTATTGCGCGTCAAATTGTCGATCGCTGCCAAGTGATCTGGATCTGCGCCGTGGCGTAATCCGAGCACAAAGACGGAAAAGGCAACTGCCCAAAAGGCCATGTGTGCCGCTGCGTGACCGATCATGTCGCTTCCTTCTCGAGCATTGCGGGGGGTTGATAGTGAGCGTGTGCATGCGAGTGGCCAACTTGCCCGTGAGTGTGGCCCGGCGAGAGTGCGTATCCGGTGATAGCACCAAGGACGAGCAACGCGACGAACAACACAGGTGTCTGGAGCACGATCGCCGATGCCTTTGCGATCATCACGGTGCCGATGCTGACGATGATGACTGCCGTGAGCGGCGGACCGTAGTGAACCAAGCGATCGAAACCGCGGCGTTGCGACAACCAGGATGCGCCTCGCACGACAGCGATGCCTAAGCCGGTGAGCACAGTGGCAAGTCCAAGACTAAAGGCAACGACAACCAGCAACCCATAACCGACTTGGTGGAGCGTCAAAGCGGTCAGCAAGACGACGAGCGCTGCAGGACAGGGCGCGATGTTGCCGCTCATCGCAATCAGTACCACACTCTTGAACGAGAGCGGCGCGGTTGGCAGGCCTTGACTGGGGTAGTGATGGCCATGCCCATGCGCGAGGCCTCGCCGAGCCTTCACGTAGCGAGACAGAGCAGCTGCTCCGAATGCCGCAACGAGTACCCCTGATGCAAGCGTCACCCACGGGTACACGTTTTCGGGTACGATCCACTGCGCGAGCACAAGGAGCACGATGCCAAGCGCGAGCACGCCGGCCGTATGGGCAAAGGTGAGCGCCAAGGCTAAGAAAAGTGCTTGTTTCGGTGTGGCGCGAGCCCCCACTAACGAGACCGCGAGCAATGTCTTGCCGTGTCCTGGTTCGAGCGCGTGGAGCGCGCCAAGACCGATCGCGATGAAGAAGGTGAGCAAGACGATAAACGGATTTTGGAGTCCCTTGGCGAGCATGTCGGAGAGCAAGTTCGACCGCACCTGCGACGTCGAACCTGCGGGTGCTTGAAGCTCGTCTTCGGATACCCAACGCGCAATGATGCGCCCATTTGGTGCAAGCGTGATGCTGACTGCAGAAATGGACCGGGGCGAGCCAAGCAGCGCATTCGGATACGCGCGCAGTTCGTTCGTCGGCTCGGTGTCTGGCGCCACACTGATATCCTTCCAGCCGATGCGTCCAGAATACGTGCGGTCTTCGATCGTAACTGTACGTGGGCTCCCTCCATTGGGAAACGCCGCGCGAAATTCATCCACAAAATAGAGTGTGGGAAGGCCGCCCGCGCCTGGCCGCGTGGAAACTCTCGGAATGCCAGCAACAAGAGCAAGCGCCTGGCCGTCGGCTCGGATACCTAAGCCACTTTGGATGACGCCAATTTCATCGCGACCCCATTGCGCGAGCCGCGCCGAGCGCTCATTGCCTTCGATCGAACGCTCGCTCATGACTTGGAAGGTTGGGATCTCCGCCATGTCGACCACGTAGCGAATCGTCAAGCCGTGATCAGCGATGCGCACCTTAGCCAAATGATTGATGGTAAAGTTGCCGAGGGGGTGTGCTTGCGCCGGCGTCGCGAAACCAATAGCCGCCAATGACGCAATAACTAGGCAACGAAATCTCCGCACGTTCTCGGTGCTTCTCCCCTGATCCGACTGTTCGAAGGCATAACGTGCCAGGGGCGCCTTTGGATGACCTGGCGTGAACCATTTATCAGCGAGCTGCACGCGAAAGCGGCCGTGGGCCGCCTTCGCTCTCACCAGGTTTGGGCTTCTTACCCCTACCCGTGCGTCTCTTCGTAATTGAGCCCTGTCGTTAGGTTGCTCACCGCAGCCTGGAGATTGACGATGCCCTTCGCTCTATATCCACCGTAGTCATGAGAGTCCCCATTGAGATCGTCAATGACGGCGTTGAGAATCTTGATCATGAATCGAATGTTGCGATCGCTAGGCTCGTCGAGTTTTGCTTGAGCCGGCATAGCCGAGACCACGCCGATGGTTGTTGCCGCACCTACGGCTGTCGTGAGGAATGCTCTGCGTTCCATGGGCTTGCTTAGACCTCCTCAAAAGCGCTTGGATTGGACCTGAGGTATATTACCCAACGAAAAACGCGCCTACACAGTCCCAGAGATGGTAGCGCTAGGACCCGGGCTTGAACCAATGGAAGCCAAGGCGACCACGGAAGTCGATGCCCTCTAGCGCGCTTGCCCTTCTCGAGTGCACACGGTGCAAACGAGAATACGACCCTGATCAGGTCCGCCAAGTCTGCAGCTGTGGCGGTCCCCTCTTTGTCCGATACGACTTCCACGCCGTAAAGCGGTCGTTACATCGCGATGCTCTTCGCCACAGAACCAACGGTCTCTGGCGCTTTCGCGAGTTGCTGCCCGTGCGAAGCGACGATGCCATCGTCTCACTGGGCGAGAGCGCCACACCCATCATCCCACTGCGGCGTACCGGCGAAACGATTGGGCTCAGCCACCTTTTTCTCAAAGATGAGGGGTTGTTGCCAACCGGAAGTTTCAAGGCGCGAGGCGCTGCGGTCGGCGTATCACGCGCTCGCGAGCTCGGCGTGACGTCGTTTGCCATGCCCACCAACGGCAACGCGGGCAGTGCTTGGTCGATGTATGCGGCACGCGCGGGAATCTCGGCCACAATCGTGATGCCTGTTGCCGCCCCGGCGGTTCACAGAACACAATGCGCGCTGGCCGGAGCGAAAGTATTCCTCGTCAACGGTCTGATTGGCGATGCTGGACGTTTGGTGCACCAAGCGACGAAGCGATGGAACTTGTATGACGCTTCGACACTCAAAGAACCCTATCGAATCGAAGGCAAGAAAACTCTTGGGTTCGAGATCGCCGAGCAGTTCGAATGGGATCTGCCTGACGTCATCGTCTATCCCACCGGGGGTGGCGTCGGCCTCATCGGCATGCACAAGGCCTTCTCTGAGTTGCAGACCCTCGGCTTTCTCGATAAGCGCACGCCGCGATTCGTGGCAGTGCAGTCGTCGGGGTGTGCTCCCATCGTTGCTGCCTGGCGCGATCGTCGGGATTCGACCGACCCCTGGGAAAACGCGACGACCGTAGCTTTCGGAATCAACGTGCCCAAGGCGTTCGGTGACTTCCTGATTCTGCGAATACTCTACGAGACAAATGGCAGCGCCCTCGCCGTCGACGATATAGCGATCTTGGAATATCAAAAAGCGCTCATTCTCAATGAAGGGGTGCTCGCTTGCCCGGAGGGCGGAGCGACGTTGGCGGCGGCAGCGTTTCTTCGCCGCCAGGGGCACATTGCACCGAGCGACCGGGTCTTGCTCATCAATACTGGGAGCGGCGCGCTCTATCCCGATCTTACTGACCAAGAGTTCGAGGTCATCGATCCAAGCGCTGAGCTACCCATTTCGCTCTAGTGTGCGAAAGAGCCGGCCGCTTTCGCGGCCGGCTCTACAATAATCCGGCACCTACCTACTCTCCCAACAACCCTGCGGTTGCAGTACCATCGGCGTTAGTGGGCTTAACTGCCGTGTTCGGAATGGGAACGGGTGTGACCCCACCACCATCGGCACCGGAAACTTTATAAATTTTCAAGGGCGAGCGTGGGGCCGTTTTTCGGCCCGGGTGCCCAGCTCTCTGAAAACTGCATAGCGAAACTGTTAGCGTTGTGCAACTTCGTTCGCTCATAGAATCATGAACATGATTGCGAGCGAATAACTCTCCGACTGATTAGTACCGGTCAGCTTCACGCGTTACTGCGCTTCCACCCCCGGCCTATTGCCTGGTGGTCTACCAGGAGTCTTCACCTTGCGGTTCCAGACCTTATCTTGGAGTCTGTTTCACGCTTAGATGCTTTCAGCGTTTATCAGATCCGAACGTGGCTACCCGGCTCTGCCACTGGCGTGACAACCGGTTCACTAGCGGTTCGTTCGACCCGGTCCTCTCGTACTAGGGTCGACACTCCTCAAGTCTGTAGCGCCCACAGCGGATAGGGACCGAACTGTCTCACGACGTTCTGAACCCAGATCGCGTACCGCTTTAATTGGCGAACAGCCAAACCCTTGGGACCTACTACAGCCCCAGGATGCGACGATCCGACATCGCACATTTCTCCATCATTACTGATGGTGTAGACTATATCTTCACCTTGCGCAACTTTGTTGCGCGAAGGGCTGGCGTATTATGGCGGTCATAGATTGATCGCTTACGCGATCGACACGCCATCTCGAGCTTGCGCTCTCAGTCGTTACGGGGTCAAGGCGTTCGCACGCCCGACTTCCCACGATATTGTCCTCGTCTTTGAGTCCTAGACGATCGGATTTCACCGTTATTAGCCAGTACTTGAATTGGTAGATGATGTTTCTATCATCTCACCCCTAATGTTGAGGTGCCAAACCTCCCCGTCGATGTGGACTCTTGGGGGAGATAAGCCTGTTATCCCCGGGGTAGCTTTTATCCGTTAAGCGATGGCTCTTCCATACAAAACCACCGGATCACTTAGCCCGACTTTCGTCCCTGCTCGACATGTACGTCTCGCAGTTAAGCCGACTTCTGCCTATGCACTCTTACGGTTGATTTCCGACCAACCTGAGTCGACCTTTGGGCGCCTCCGTTACTCTTTGGGAGGCGACCGCCCCAGTCAAACTGCCCGCCTGACCATGTCCACCGACCGGATAACGGCCGAATGTTAGAGTCCCGAAGCCGACAGGGTGGTATCTCAACGTTGGCTCCATCACAGCCGAGGCCATGACTTCATCGTCTCCCACCTATCCTGCGCAGTCAATTTCAAAACTCAAGATCAGGGTACAGTAAAGCTCCACGGGGTCTTTCCGTCCTGCTGCGGGTAACGGGCATCTTCACCCGTATTGCAACTTCGCCGAGCCCCCCATTGAGACAGTGCCCAAGTCGTTACGCCATTCGTGCAGGTCGGAACTTACCCGACAAGGAATTTCGCTCAGACTTTGTTACGACTAGCATTTGTTTAGAATGCTAGCGGGTTCCGCATTTCTGTGAACCTCCTCGCATCGCTGCGAGGCTCGGACTATATCATCATCCACGAGTATTCAGGTTATGAATGTCGTGGAGTTCGGCATGTAGTCTCTGAGGGGATCTATAGATCTTCCCTGCTGATTGTCCGCACCGAACGAATTGTCACGAGCTTGAGAGAGCTCGTATCGTCGGATGCTCGGAGTTTCCAGCATATAGCCGAATTCGCGCACGATCTTACGATCGCGCGGGGCAATTTTGAAATTACCTTAGGACTGTTATAGTTACAGCCGCCGTTTACTGGGGCTTCAATTCAAAGCTTTGCCTTGCGGCTAACCTCTCCTTTTAACCTTCCAGCACCGGGCAGGCGTCAGCCCCTATACGTCCGCTTTCGCGTTTGCAGAGACCTGTGTTTTTGTTAAACAGTCGCTTGGGCCTGTTCGCTGCGACCCTTTCGCGCCACAACAG
>CAWADW010000005.1:315000-1325926 GCA_963781145.1 uncultured Pseudomonadota bacterium
GGGGTTCCCTCCGTACTTGTTTCCCTTATACCCCTAAAGCGTGGATTCCATCGCTCGCCCTACCCCAATTGTGACGACCGCGGTTCGCATGCCGACGGGCTGTGGGATGAAAAATCGCTCGTCTTTTCTTAAGCTGAAGCCGGTGACGACCTCGAGCGCATAGCCGCGTTTTTCCATTTCCAAGTGGTAGGAGCCACGCCCGAGTCCGCTGACCGCAAAGCTCCCATCTTTGGCAGTGGTCGTCGAACGGACGATCTTGCTTGCGGAACCGGAATCGGCAAACACTTCGATACGGACGCCACCGAGGGGGCCTAAGTTGAGAGAATCAACCACGCGCCCACCGATCACCGAGCCAACCAGCGGCACCGACGCATACGCGACGCTGACCGTGAGCAACAGCGATGAGGCAGCACCCACAACTGCGAGCAAGAGTCTCATGATGCTCTTTTCTCCTTGTTGGGCTTGGGCATCGATTTTCCGGTGGCCACTATCTTCCTTTTTATTCCAGACGCAGGCCGGCCAAAGCCCGACTCTCTGGCTCCCAAACCATGAAAATCCGCTGAACGAGCGGGTCAGGCGTTCGTGTGACGCACATCACTGCCTGAGCCGTCGATTTCATCCATGCCGATATCTTCCTTTAGATGAGTGTAATCCCAAACGTGAAGGCGCTGGAAGGCGCCGTCTTTGCTTCGGTCGAGGACAGGCTCAGCGCGCTGCTAGAGTTTGGCCTTGGACTTGCACCGACGGCGACGAATCTTACTGCTTTCGTAGAGCAGTGCCGGCATCGTGCTGCCGGCCTCGGTATTCCCGAGTTGGGCTATTACGATTTGCTCGCGGCGGGAGGTCCCTCTGCTCGCACCGAGTGGATGGCCCTCTCTCCTGTGCTGACGGTTGGCGAGACCTTTTTGTTTCGCGATACCGCGTTGTGGAAGCTCATCGAACAGCACCTACTGCCTGACCTGGCCAAGCTGACACGTCCGGTATGGCTGTGGAGCGCAGGATGCTCGACGGGCGAAGAAGCCTACACGCTTGCGATCGTCGCTCGCCGATCGTTGCCCAAAAGCGGTTTCTCTGTCCTTGGGACCGACGTCAATCCAAAAGCCATCGCCGCTGCGAGGGTTGGCGTCTATACGCAATGGTCACTGCGAGGCGTCGAACATACACAGCTCGACGGACTCATCATCTCCGGCACGCAAACCGTGCGCGTGCACGATGACATCAAACACGATGTGCGCTTCGAAACGCACAATTTGCTCGATGAGAACGCATATCCACCCTCGGGCATGTCGTCGTTTGAGTGCATTGTGTGCCGCAACGTTCTCATCTACATGACGGCTGCCGCTCGATCGAAGATTATTGAAAAGCTCGCATCCTGTTTGACGCCTGGTGGGGTCTTGGTGCTCGGTCACGGAGAAGCGACGGGCGTTCCTCTCTCGGGCTTACTCGTTGAACGCCATGACGCAGGCGTCGTGTATCGCAAACCACTTTACCAGGCGGAGATCGCGGCGGCGAAGGCGCCCCAAAAACTTGCCTCACGAAGAGCGACGCCAAAAACAAAAGACGTGCCTCGATCCCAAAAACCATCGGCGCGGCTTAAGAGCACGAAACTGCCGGAAGCCAAGCCTGCTGGGGGTACCGACAAAGCCGAACGCTGCCGTTCGCTGCTTGCGGTTGCCGCTCGAGCGGCTCGTACCGGACAAAGCGATGCTGCCGAACGCAATGCGGCGCTCGCCATGGCCGCGAATCCGCTCGATCCGGAACCTCATGTTCTTCTCGCAGCGCTCTACGCTGCCAGGGATGCTTTCAAGCAGGCGGAGACCGCGTTGCGCCGCGCGCTTTTCCTCGATCCAGCTTGCATTCCGGCATTGTGGCAACTTGGCACATTGTACCGCATGACCAGCCGCGATCGCCATGCAGCGCACACGTTTGCTCGCCTGCTCGCGCGACTTGAAGGCCTCCCCCCAGATCAGGAGGCGCTACCGTTTGACAACCTCACGGTAGGCGAGGTAACGACGCTGTTGCGCGCCGCATTAGGAGAGCCAGTCAATGCGTGAAGCGTCGAGGGAGTTAAACCCGCCCGTTGTCACCGCCGCGCATACGCATCTGCTCGCCCGGGTTGGCAAGTATACCATAGCAATCCCCATAGGTATTGTCATGTCGATTCATGAGGCACCGCTCATCTTTCCGGTTCCCTGTGCGCAAGCAGGCATTGCGGGAGCGATTCGTTTCGCGGGCATTGCGGTGCCGGTTTTCGACGTGCGCCGCAGCCTGCGCCTCGAGCAGCGCGCGATCGCTCGCAGCGACCGGCTCGTTCTTGTTGACGTCAGCGTGCGGATTATGGCGTTAATTGTCGATGAGGTTCTTGAGTTCGTCGCCATCGAGCACGTGAGCGAGGAGGGCATGGATGGGCTCTTCCGCGATACCCCCGTCAACACAAACATCATCGCAGGCATTGCAAGCGCACCCGAGCTGTGCGCGGTGATCGACCCCGCCGGGATTGTGCAGCCTGACGAGTGGGATGCCCAGACGATTCAAAGCGTCTACGATGAGGATGTCAGTGAGTCACACCCACTGTGGGCACGAACGATGGCGCTCGCCGAAATACCAAAGGCACCCGCCGCCAGCGGTATTGAGGCTGCGATTTGCCAGATAGCGGGTCAGCGCTTTGCCGTCGCCTTGCCGGCCGTCGTCGAATTCTTCACCGCGGCCTCGCATGCCCCGATTCCCGTGCGCTCGCCTATCGCCGTTTCACTCCTGAATCGGCGCGGCGAGGCGGTCATGCTGTTTGACCCTCGCCCAATTTTGGGCTTGCCGCCTGCGCCGCTGCCACTTTTCGTTGATGGCATGGTGTTGTCGGGCGACCGGTACGTCATGGCCTTGCCCGTCGACAAACTCGAAGGGCTCGGCGTGCTGACGAGCGTGGATTCAAGCATCAAGCCTGGGCGCTTCTGCGTGTCCGTTCACCCCAGCGAGCAAGGTGCCATCCTGCTCTTGGATATCCCCGCATTCTTACATCATGCGCAATCTGCATTTGGCAACCGGCCACCGGTTGCCGACGCTGTTGCCTAAGGAGGGCGGACCGCAACGTCCGCCGCCGCTACGCTCACAAGGAGTTGTCATGAAAGCTCACGGTACGCTCACCAGTTTGCACGAGAAGTTTTTCAAAGAGAAAACGATCAGCCGGCGCATTTGGAGCATGGTTCTCTTGATGGGCGTTATCGTCGCCGTTCAAATCATGCTCGTGATCGCGTTGCCGAAAGTAATCTTCAATCAGGAGCGTAGCATCATCGATAGCCTCGAGCCCGTCATTCTGACGAGTACTGACGTGCGCGGCGATGTCTTGAGCATGATTGGCGGTGCCGCCCAGTGGGGTCTCACGGGCAAGCCGACCGATTTAGTCTTGTATCGTAACGGCTTGGCGGCACTGCCCAACGACATTACCACCTTGAAGATGGTCGGTAACTCGAACCGCAGCCGCGATCTCGACGACAAAATCGACGCCCTCGCTGCAGCAGCTCAAGACGAATTTACGACCGTGCAGGCCATCGTTTCAGGCGCCGACGTCAACCCCGAGAATATCAAGCGTCAAGTGACGGCCGGCTTCAATGCCGAGCGCCAGCAGCTCTCTCAATTCATGAAGGCTGAGCGCGACCTCAATCTCGCCGTCGAAAATGAACGAGCCGTGCGCGAGCATCAGGCAGCCACGCTCATGACCCTGCTTGTGCTCTTCCTCGTTGCCACGTCCCTTTTGGTTGCCGGGATTGCTTTCTACGTTGCCAAGCGCAACGTCGAAGCGGTAACCAACGCCGCGCGAGCCCTTTCAGACGTCTCCAACGCCATCGCCGCGGGCGATTTCACCGGGCGCGTTGACCTGCGGACCGAAGATGAACTCGAGCTTTTGGGCGCCGCGTTAAACAACATGGTGGAAAAGCTCGGGCTCTCGCTCCAGCAAGTGCAAAGCACGGTCAACGAATCGACGGTCGCGGTCATGCAAATCGCCACAACGGCGCAAGAACAAGAACGCATGACCACCCAGCAATCCGTTGCGATGAGCGAGATCTCTCAAACGATTCAAGAACTCAACTCATCGTCACAAAATACTGCTTCGCAAGCTGAATCGATCTCGGCGAAGTCGCTTGAAAGCGCCGACATTGCTCGACGTGGTCGCTCGGACGTAGAAACAAATGTGTCCATGATGCTCGCACTGCGTGACCGTTTTCGCCAGACGAGCGACCGAATTGCGCATCTTTCCGAGCAAATCACGCAGATCGGAACGATCACGCGCACGGTAGCGGACTTCGCGGCTCAGACGAACCTTCTCGCGCTCAACGCTGCCGTTGAAGCGGCCCGCGCCGGCGAGCAGGGGCGCGGCTTCGCCGTCGTCGCGGCGGAAATCCGCAAGTTGGCTGACCAGAGCAAGACCGCGACCGAGCGCATCGACGCACTGACGCGCGAAGTGCAACGAGCGTCCGATGAATCCGTCATGGCGATGATCGAGGGCGGTCGAAACGTTGATGAAAACGCAAGCCATGCAGCGCAGACAGGTCAGGCCATTGCGGAAATCATCGAGACGCTGCAGCACACGGTTGAGTCGATGCAAGAGATAGCGCTTGCCGCCAAGCAGCAATCGCACAGCATCGAGCAAGTCACCCAGAGCATTACCGGCGTCAACGCCGCCATGCGCGACACGGTTGCGGCAACGAGTCAAACGCAAGAGGCCACGCAGCGGCTCAACGAGCTCGCGCTCGGGCTCAAACACATGGTAGCGGCCTACCGCATCTAACGCATGGCGATGGATGCAACCCCTGCGGAACTCGCAGAACTCAAGAGCGTTTTCAAAGCGGAGTGTGAAGAACACCTCACCGCGCTCGACAGCTTGTTGCTCAAATTAGAACAAGCGCCACAGAACACGCTCGTCCTGCAAGAGACTTTCCGCCGCGTCCACAGCATCAAGGGGGCCGCGCGGATGGTGGGATACGCCGGCCTTGAGTCCGTCGCGCATGCGATGGAAACGATGCTGGCAGGCGCGCGAGATGGCCGTCAGATTCTCACGGCGACGCTTATTTCTGCGCTTTTCGAAGGCGCGGATGCCATGAGCGACCTCATTCGGACCGATACCGGCCGCGCTGACAGCGAACAGCGCGTGCGCGACGCACTCGAGCGCATTCTTTTGCTCAGCGGAGACGCGGGTGAAGCCGCGGCAGCGCTCGATCGGACACCGCATGTCTCCGCCAGCGACGCCGTGCCAGCCTACGGCCAGGACGTCGTTCGTGTCAGTGCGCAAAAGGTCGATAGTTTGCTCGCGTTTCCCGGAGAGCTCATGCGCGAGCTCATGGGAGAAGAACGAGAATTGCGCGAGCTGTCGCTCCTCGTGGAGAACTTCTTCGACGCAGCAGACGGCGTCCGTTCCAACGTCGACCAGCAACGTCGCCAATCGGCCCTCGAGCGCATGCTTACCCTCGTCGTCAAACGGCGGGAGCGAGTCCGTTCCCTTATGACGCAAATCGGGGAACGAAGTTTGCGAAGGTCTCGAACGCTCGAGGACTTACGCCATGGTCTCGCTGGTTTGAGCATGCTGCCGTTCCAAACGATCCTCACCGGCATGCCGCGTTTGGTGCGCGACACCGCGCTCGCTCAAGGGAAGCGCGTCGAACTCCGCGTGCTCGGCGCCGAAGTCGAAATTGGCAAGAGCGTGCTCGAAAAGCTGATGGAGCCGCTCATTCAACTCGTCAAAAATGCAATCGCTCACGGCATTGAAACACCTGAACGCCGCATGGCGCGTGGTAAGAACCCAGTCGGCACGGTCACGATCAGCGTCACGACCGGTACCGCCAGTGCCACGATTGCCATCGAAGACGACGGTGAAGGAGTCGACCTGGCTCGCATTCGCGCTGCAATCGTCGCCGAAGAGTACGCGAGTGAAGCGGAAGCGGCCGGGATGACCGAAGGCAAACTGCTCAGCCATCTCTTCAAGCCCGGTTTTTCCACAAGCGAGCGGACCGACGCAATCGCAGGCCGTGGTGTCGGCTTGGATATCGTCGCCGAGCGAGTCAATTTCTTGCGCGGCAGCTACCGTTTGGAAACACACTCGGGGCGGGGGTTCAGCTTCCATTTAACCGTTCCCGTCAACTTGCTGTGGTCGTCCGTCCTCGCGATCAAAGCCGGAGATTACGACGCATGCTTGCGGCTGGCTGATATCCGCGAGGCAATGATTTTGAGACCAAGCGATGTCGTCCACATCGACAATCATCTGTGCGCTACAGTCCGCGGCGAAGCCATCCCGCTGCTGCCGCTGTCGTTCGTTGGTGGCGGCGACGCGGAGATCACCTTTGGCCTGGAGAGTCAGATCACGGCGATCGTCGTGGAATATGGCGAGCGTCGGGCAGCCTTTATCATCGACGAACTCGCGGGCGTCTCCGACGTCATCGTAAAGTCTTTACCCAAACCACTCGGAACGCTGCCCGGGATCGCGGGGTACACGATTCTGTCATCAGGCCGGTCGGTGTGCGTCCTCGATGGAGAATTTTTAGTTGAGGCTGCATACCAGTACAACATGGCTGGCCGCGTGCGGCACGTGCAGCCGGCAGTCAAGCGCGCGGTTCTCATCGTCGAAGACTCCATGACCACCCGGACGCTTTTGCGCAACATCATGATCGGCGCGGGATACGATGTCGACACGTCCGTCGACGGCGCAGATGCTTGGGCAAAGATTCAACAGCGGCGGTACCACTGCATCGTGAGCGACATCGAGATGCCTAATATGAACGGGTGGGATCTCTGCTCGCGCGTTAAGCGCGACTCGGCTTCGGCAGACGTGCCCTTCGTGCTCATCACGTCGCTTTCAAAAGATGAGGAACGTCAGCGCGGACTCGAGCTTGGCGCCGATGCCTACATGGTCAAAGGACTTTTCAACGAGCAAGAGCTGCTCGACACCGTTGAAAGGCTCGTCGCTTGACCAAGGCTCGCTGGGCTCGCGTCCTCATTGTTGAAGACTCGCCCACAGCGGCCCGTCTGCTCGTTGATGGCATAAGCCGGGATCCCAGGCTTGCAGTTGCCGGCGTCGCGCTCACGGCGACCGAAGCGGCCTCCCTCGCCGACCAATTGCACCCCGACGTGATCACGGTGGATCTCATGCTGCCGGATGAAACCGGCCTTGACGTCATTTTGCGTGTGTTGCGCAAACGCTACATCCCCATCATCGTCGTGAGCGCATTGCCGCAGAATGGATCGAGCTTGGCGTTCCGATCGCTGCTTGCCGGCGCGGCGGATATCGTTCCAAAGCCATCGGGTAGCCCAGCTGCGATGGTCGAATTCTTCGAGGATCTAAACGAACGGATTGCGCTCCTCGCATCGGCGACCGTGGTCTCGACATCCGGACAGTCGCCCTTAACCTCACCCAAACGCAAGATCCAAGCAAACGGTGCGACCGTTGGCTGCGTGGTCGTCGGAGCGTCGACCGGAGGACCTACCGCACTCGTGGAGTTCTTGAGCGGGCTCGGAGCGGACTTTCCAGCGCCGGTGGTCGTCGTCCAACACATCGCCGCTCCATTTGTCGAGGGGCTGGTCAGATGGCTGAATCAAGAAACGCCCTTGTCCGTGAAGCTTGCAACCGACGGCGATGTTCTCGAGCCCGGTCGCGCCTACATCGCCCCCGCATCCGCCGATCTCCTCATCAAGAGCGGTGGGTGCTTGTCGGTGACGAGCGTGCTGCCCGATCGAACGCACATCGCGCCCTCAGCAGACGCCCTGTTTGAATCTGCTTCCGAAATCTATAAGTCGCGGGTCGCGGCAGTGCTTCTCTCAGGAATGGGGAAGGATGGCGCCGCAGGTCTTCTCAAAGTGCGCAGCAAGGGTGGCAAGACTTTTGCGCAAGACCGGGAGAGCTGCACGGTCTTTGGGATGCCTGATGCAGCGGGCCGCATGGGGGCGGTCGAGGCGTTTGCTGAACCCCGCGGGATCGCCGCTCATCTACGCAAGCTCGTTGAAAGATCGGAAAGGATACACGAATGAGCAAAACCGTTTTGCTCGTCGATGACAGCGTCACTCAATCGTTTCACTTGAAGTTGGCGCTCGTGCGCGCAGGCTTTAAAGTCGTCACAGCGGCGGATGGCCGGAGCGCCCTCAAACATCTCGACAGCGAGAGCGTCGACGTTGTGCTCGCGGACGTCATCATGCCAATGATGGATGGATACGAACTGTGTCGTCAAATCAAGGATAGTCCCAAACATGGGAAGCTTCCAGTGATTCTGATGAGCGCGCTCGGGGAAACCCACGACCAATATTGGCGCCAGCATGCCGGCGCTGATCTCTATGTTGCCAAGACTGCGGATGCTAGCAAGCTCATCAAGGCCATTGAGGACCTTCTCGCTGGCAAACCCGTCCAAAGCGAGACCTAAAGGTAGGGGCACTGGAAATCGGCCCAATTATAGGCGGCTGGGAGGAAACAGTAAGTCAAGGCCGCGGCGCACGATCAACACTGCTCCCATGACGACGATCGCCCACCCGAAGAAGTTGACTGCGATCCCCTGCTTCATCCCCATCCCCAGCCACTTCGCCCCCAAGAAAACGAGCAACCCGCCAAAGAGCAGCCAAGCCACGGTTGTCACCCGGTTCGAGCGCTCGTAGAGAGGCCGCTCTTGCCGGCGCCCCGAGGACGGCGCCGGGGCTCGTTCTTGCAACATCTGCATTTGCTGCACCCGCATATCCAGCGCCAATGGAGTTTCGGTGTGCGGGCGCTCCTGAAGGTACAAGGCGAGCGCATCGGGATCGGTGAGGCGCTCGAAATCATCCGGCGGGGTAGAACAAGATATTCGCGTTACGGGGCAACTGCGATCGATGACCAAGCGGTACTCATCGTTGCCGCTGCACACGACGATGCGCTCTCCGTCGAAGCCAAGGCTGTCCGCGGGCATCGAACCTTGAGGCCAGGTTCCATCGGTGTGGGGAACTTGTTCGCGAGCAGTTGCGACGAACTGTAGGAAATCCGCTTCGATGCCGCGCGGACGTCCGCTTATATTGTTGCGCACTCCTACAATCACGACACTGGGAAAGGTCGTTTCAGCTGGCAGGTGGGCGGTGAACTTACCCAGAGTCTTTGCGTAGGAGACGAGAAGGTCAGGACTCTTCATCGATGCCGTGCTTGATCGACATGCCCCAGTGAAGTTTACGCTCCAGCGTTTGGAAAAAATATCCTCCGTCGAGCCGCACGAACTCGACCGGCTGCGTTGCGCGTACGACCTCCACGGTTGCCCCAGGCGCCAGCTCCGCAACTGGCTGACCGTCGACAAAGAGCTGGGTGCCTTTACTGTCGCGCGGCAACACAATCTGAATGGTTTCATCCGCGCTGACGATGAGCGGACGCGAAAACAACGTGTGCGGACAAATCGGAGCGATGCCAACCGCTGCAAGTTTTGGCGACATGATCGGCCCGCCGGCAGACAGAAAATAAGCAGTCGATCCCGTTGGGCTTGCCACGACGATGCCGTCTGCTGGAATGGTCGCGATGTGTGCGCCGCTCAAGACAATGCCAAAGTTGACGATGTGTCCTTGGTGCTTGCGATCGATGTGAATGTCGTTCACCGCGTAAAAATGCTCGCTTGCGCCCAGCACGCGAGCTTCCAGCGCGAGGTGCGATTCGGTGCGGGCTCCGTTTTTGAGAATCGACTCCAGCGCCGTTTCGTAACCCGATCGTCCAACCTCGGTGAGGAATCCCACGCGGCCAAAGTCGACGCCGAGCAACGGGATCCCCAGCGGGCCCGCCAGGTGAGCGGCTTGCAGGAGCGTCCCATCGCCGCCGAGTGACACAAGCAAATCGGCCGACTGCGGAAATTTTTCCGCGCTTGCCGCTCCGTTGAGCCCAAGCTCTCTCGCTTGATTGGGGCGCACCTGCAGCGCCACGCTATTGCGCAACGCCACCTGCGCCACAGATCGGGCAGCTTGCACGGCGGCTTTGCGGCGCACGTCCACATAGAGCGCCATGTTTGCGATCTTCTTGGTCGTCATCGGTCGAGCGTTTCGTGGGCTGCTCGCACGACCCCCTCAATCTCAATTCGGGCGATTTTCCAATCGCCCGCTACAACGTCTTGAGCGCGGGTGGCTCCGAGAAGAAACTCGATATTGCCCGCGGGTCCCTTGATCGGGGAATACGTCAGGTGCGAGCACCGCAAACCTGCGCGTTCGAACGCCGTCATAACACTCGCGATGGCCGCCTCCTGGGCGCGCGGATCGCGCACGACTCCGCCCCGGCCGACGGCGTGACGGCCGGCCTCGAATTGAGGCTTGATCAAGGCGACCATACGACCGCCGGTCGCAAGCGCGCCCGCGAACTGCAGCGCGAGTTTCGCAAGCGAAATAAAAGACACATCGGCGCAGGCAAAATCAAAGGGCGGTCCGAGAGCCGACGCGTCGGCGTGTCGAAAATTGGTGCGCTCGATAGCTCGGACTCGAGGATCTTTGCGTAACGGCCACGCCAGCAGCCCGTAGCCGACATCTACCGCGGCGACAGATGCCGCGCCCCGTTGTAAAAGGCAGTCGGTAAAACCGCCCGTCGACGCGCCCACGTCGAGACAACGCAGCCCCTCGACGGACCAGCCAAAGACATCCAAAGCTCGCTCGAGTTTGTACCCGCCACGACTCGCGAAGCGTTCGTGCGCGGAAACTTCGATCGTGGCCCCTTGCGGAACAATGCCGCCTGCCTTGCGTCGCGTTTCCCCATCGACTTTCACGCCGCCGCCTAGAATCAGCGCCTGTGCCCGCTCGCGCGAGACCGCGGCCGCTTTGGACACGGCCACGTCAAGACGCATCTTCTCGGGAACGCCGGGGGCTGTTGTGTTAGGCTCCGTCCTCTTCTTGGATTTGTTGATCGCCTGTGAGGGCGTCTTCTTCCCCTTCATCGTCCGGTGTCGCGGCGAGCGCCTCTTTTACCGCGAGTTCGGCTTGGACCAGCAAATCGCGGCAGACATTCGCGAGCTTGGTTCCTTCTTTGAAAAGATCCAACGATTTTGCCAATGGAAGATTTCCATCATCCAGTTGCTCGACGATCTGCTCCAAACGCGCAAGCGCATCCTCAAAATTCGGCTTCGATCGCGGTTGACTTCTCGATTCTTCTTCATTTCGTTTCGCTGCAGTCTTTGCCATGGTCGTCCTTCCGCGATTTCACAACTGCTCCTAATCGGCCTGACTTCAATTCGACGTCGATGTTTTCCCCGATGCGCGCTGCGGCGGCGCTCGTGAGCACGACTCCCGATGACCCGTACACGATCGCGTATCCCCGCTCCAGGGTTTGACGCGGGCCCAACGCAGAGAGTTTTGCGATTGCGATGTTGAGCGCAGATCCTCTTTGCTTCACAAAACGAGTCCACCCCGTGGTGAGGCTTCGCCCAGCTTGTCCCTCCAGCGCGCGCTTAGCCTCAATTGTTCGCAAGCCCAAAATCGGCAGCCGAGCGCTGGCCTCTGCGACTCGATTTCGCCAATCGCGGATTTGGACGCGTGGGTCGCGCCGCACGAGTCCGAGCGCAAGACGATCCAGCTTTTGCCCGCGTCCGGCAAACAGCCCGACTGCTGCGCGCTCTAATCCGAGGATGGCGCGTCGCAAAACAAGCGCAGGTGTTCTTGATGCGCGATCGAGCGCTCGGCGCAGCCGCATTTCCGCCGTTGCGATGCGTGCGAGCAACGCTTCGCGTTCTTGCGCGACGAACTCGGCTGCCGCGGTTGGGGTCGGTGCACGCAAGTCGGCGACGAAGTCTGCGATGGTAACATCGGTTTCGTGGCCAACCGCGCTGATGACCGGCTTGGGCGATGCGGCAATCGCCCGAGCCACTGCCTCGGTATTGAAGGCCCACAGATCTTCGATCGATCCCCCACCCCTCGCCACAACCACCACGTCAACCGGAAGTCTTCCGGCGGAGGCGATCGCACGCGCGAGTGCGGGCGCAGCTGCTGCTCCCTGAACAGGCGCGGGGACGACCCAGATCGTGACGTGGGCGCCGCGCCGTCTGCAGGTTGTTACGAAGTCCGCCAGTGCCGCGGCGTTCTTGCTCGTCACGATGGCGACATTGCGAATAAACGCGGGGATAGGTCGCTTGCGCGAGGCTGCGAACAGCCCCTCGGCATCCAACGCTGCTTTAAGGCGCTCGAACGCCAGGTGGAGCGCACCTTTGCCCACCGGAATGATGTCGGTGACGCGCAGCTGATAAGAGCTCTTGGGTTCCCAAATGTCGACGAAGCCATCAACCTCCACTGCCACCCCATCGCCGAGAGGCAACGCCACGTTGAGTTGCCGGACGGTGCTGTCGAAACAGATGCAGTCGATAAAACCTTCTCTGTCCTTCAGCGAGAAATAGAGATTGCCCGCAACTTTCTTGCATTTCGATATTTCCCCGAGCACTCGAACCGGTCCCGGAAACTGTCCGCGGAGCGCGCGGCGAATTCGGCGGCACAACTCACCAACCGAAATTGCTTGCGCTTCAAACAGGCTGCGCATCGTGGTTACGTGAACGTGAGGGGATCATGAGCAAGAACGACCCAACCCAATTGAGTTTCGCGCGCGACATTCGTCCGATGTTTACCGACACGGATGTAACGCAAATGAAGCTTGTTGGCATCGATCTGAGCAGCAAAGACGATGTCGAGGCACGCGCTGACGACATTTACAGCGCGGTCAGCGAGGGCTCGATGCCTCCTGATTATTCCGACGAGCCTCCGTGGACTCCCGAGATGTGCGATCGCTTTAAAGCGTGGCAAACGCAGGCTTGTCCGCCGTAGTCTGCAATTTGCGTCGCTACGTGAGCGACTTGCCAGTCGCCCGCTAGAAGAACGAGTCATGGGGACGCCACGGGCGTGGGCGCATCGGTGGCCTGCGGCGTTGCGGTGGTTGGAGTTGGCTGGCTGCTCTCAACACCTGGAGTCGGCGACCCGAGCGGGCCGAACGGAACGGCAACGCCTGCAGGCGCAAGAGCAGCACTCGGTCTGGCCGAGGGATGAGGAACACAGTACGCGAGGGGAGCGGTGCCGTTGAGAAAATATTCGCTCCTCCCGCCGACGCCAGGCGGAGCTCTCCGGCTATCGCTGCAGATTCTGACGGCCTCGACGTCCGGTGGCATCGATCCGAAAGCCTGCACGGCCGTGCCATGCAACGCGTCTTTCATGAAACGACTCCACGTGCGCGCCGGCACATTGCCGCCATACGACTCATACATGCGTGAATAGTCATCATTGCCAACCCACACCGCTGCCGCGAGCTGCGGAACGAAGCCCACAAACCATGCATCCCGAAAATCTGACGTCGTCCCCGTCTTGCCCGCTGCCGGCCTGCCGATGATCGCATTTGGATATCCCGTCCCCTGCTGAATCACTCCCTCCATCATGGTCGTCATGATGTAGGCAGTACCAGGTGAGAGCACCGCTCGGCGTTGCGGGTAACGATTGTCGACCACGATCTGGCCGTACTGATCGGTGATGTATCGAATCGCTTGGGGCGGCGTATAGATTCCGCCATCGGCTATCGTCGAGTATCCGGAAACCATGTCAAGCGGCGACACGACGGCCGTGCCGAGCGCGAGCGAAAGGTCTGCGTCTAAATTTTCCGTGATCCCCATGCGATGCGCGTAATCAACAACCGTGCCGATCCCGATGTCGTTGGCCAGCCGCACGGCGACGATGTTGCGCGAGAGCTCAAATGCCTTTCGAAGCGTGATGGCGCCGAGGTAGCGATGATCGTCATCCTGCGGCTTGTAGTCCGTACCGTCGCCTGCAGCATAGGTGACAGGCGCATCCAAATAAATCGAGGAAACCGGAACTCCTTTATCCACGGCTGCCGAGTACACAAATCCTTTGAACGACGAACCGGGCTGGCGGCGCGCCTGCCAGGCGCGGTTGAACTGACTTTTGGGTGAGAATCCGACGCCGCCGACCATGGCGAGGATTTCACCCGATCGAGGATCCTCGGCCACCATCGCTCCCTGATGCATGCCGTAGCCTTCCGAGGCGCCGGCGGCGACGCCCGCAGTCACCGATTTCTGCGCGATGTCTTCAAGCCTCGGCGAGAGCGTGGTGTAGACGGTCATACCGCCACGAAAAATCCGATCGTAGCCAAACTGCTTCACGAGTTCCGCTATTACATAGGTCGTGAAATAGGGATATCGATACGACTGAATGCCGTTGTCTGGCGCGCCGGTGAAGGTGAGCTTCTTCGCCGCTGCCTCATCTGCTTGAGCTTGCGTGACGTAACCGTTTGCCACCATACGATCGAGGACGTGGCGTTGGCGCTCCTGCGCCCCCGGCAAGTTGTTGTACGGCGAGTACAGCGAGGGCGCTGCGATCAATCCGGCGAGCATGCTGGCTTGCGCAAGCGAGAGCTTACTCACGTCGGTTCCAAAGTATGCATGGGCAGCGGCCTGCACCCCATACGCCCCCGCGCCAAAATAGACAAGATTCAAATACCGCTCGAGAATTTCGTCTTTGCTGTAGTCGCGTTCGATCTCGATCGCAAGCAGGGCTTCCTGGATCTTGCGCGTCATCGTCCTGCGATCGCTGAGGAAAAGACGACGTGCTAGCTGCTGGGTGATCGTGCTCGCGCCTTGCGTGATCTGCTCGTGCTGGTAGTTTGCGAGTGCGGCCCGAACGATGCCCCGCATATCGATCCCGTGGTGGGAATAGAAGCGCTCGTCCTCGGTCGCGATCACCGCCTGCCGCATCACCACCGGTATTTCGGTGATCGGCGCGTAAACGTCGTACTTGTTATACAGGCGTGCGAGTTTCGTGCCGTCGCGTGCGACGATAAGGGTCGGCGACGTCGGCTCGATGATGGAAAGCGTGCTGACGTCTGGAAGATTCTGGCCGTACGACCCGACAACAAAGATCGCGACCCCAGCGATCGCCAATACCCCAGCGGCCAAGAGCAACAAGACCACGCTGACCGCGATCCGTAAGCGTCGCCGCCCGACCGCGTTCATGCTGCGGGCCCAGAGGCCGGCCGCACCGGAGTCTTTGCAAACGCGTCCAATATGGCGTTGACGAAACCAGCAGATTGGGCGGTGGAGAGACGGCGCGCGAGTTCGACTGCGTGATTGATCACCTCGTTTGCGTCGGCCTCTGGCCGGTAGCGCAACTCCCAAGCACCCATTTCCAAAATGATCCGGTCGATGTCGGCAAGGCGTTCGAGCTTCCATCGCACGAGCAATGCGCTGATATCGCCTTGCAGTTCGGCACTGTGGTCGAGCGTGCCGCGGACGATGCTCTCGAGCAGATTCCAATCGGTGCCTCGAGGCGCGCCGGCGCGCCGATCGACCGCGGGGTACTCGGCCTCGTACGGATCGTCAAGGCGCGCTTGATCGCCTCGGGAGAAAACCCCCACTTGGTCGCGGGCTTGCCGCAACGCCTCTTCCAGCGTCGCCTTCCCGACTGCGATGACGTAGAGGATTTCGAGCGCGAGCCGGTGCTCTCGGCGCTCAGCGGCCATGTGCGGCTCCGACGGCGCTAGGCGGTTGCAGGACGTGCTCGCGCAGCCAGGTCACGTACGTGTGACCGTCGAGGAACGAATTCATGGTGAGAATGCGCTCGTGCACGGGTATGGTCGTTTCGACACCCTGAATTTCCGTTTCGGCGAGCGCACGGCGCATGCGGATGATCGTGTTGCTCCTCGTTCGGTCGCTGACGATGATCTTCGCCAGGAGCGAATCGTAGTACGGAGGCACCTCCGCGCCTGAAAAGATGTGGCTGTCGACGCGAACACCCGGACCACCGGGCAAGAGAACGGTGCCAAGCTTGCCCGCGGTGGGCCGAAAGCCGTTTGCGACGTCTTCAGCGTTGATGCGGCACTCGATGGCATGGCCATATGGTTTGATTTCTTCTTGACGCCTCGTGAGGCGCTCGCCCGCAGCGATCCGGATCTGCCACTTAACCAGGTCAATACCGTAGACAACCTCGCTGATGGGATGCTCCACCTGAATGCGCGTGTTCATTTCCATGAAGTAATAGCCGCCGTCGTCGCTGACTAAAAACTCAAGCGTTCCTGCGTTGGCGTAGTCGACCGCCCGCGCTGCCCGCACGGCGCTCGCGAGTAAATCGCCCCGAACGCTCGGATCCAGATTCGGCGCGGGCGTTTCTTCAAGCAGCTTTTGGTGGCCCGGCTTTTGAATCGAACAATCGCGTTCTCCGACGTGGATCACGTGTCCGTACTCGTCCCCAAGCACTTGCACTTCAATGTGACGAGGATGCACGAGCAGCTTTTCAATATACACGCGCCCATCGCTGAACGCGGCTTGCGCTTCACCGCTCGCGGCGGTCAGGCCGGCCGCGAGATCCGCCTCTCGACCAACGATCCGCATGCCCTTGCCGCCGCCACCCGCGGTTGCCTTGATGAGCACTGGGAATCCAACTTCGCGCGCAAACCTTTTCGCTTGTTCCTCTGATTCGATGATGCTAGAACCCGGGATGACCGGAACGCCCGCCTCCGCCATGCGTTGCTTGGCGGATGACTTGTCGCCCATGAGCGCCAACGCGGCGGGAGCCGGACCGATGAACTTAAAGCCGTGCGAGGCACAGATTTCCGCGAACTGCGAATTCTCCGAGAGAAAACCATAGCCGGGATGAATCGCGTCCACTCCGGCGATCTCGCCAGCACTGATTATGTTAGGAATGTTGAGATAGGAGCGTGCCGTTTGCGGCGGTCCAATGCAGTAGGCTTCATCTGCGAAACGCGGGTGCAGCGCTTGGCGATCTGCTTCCGAGAAGACAGCCACCGTCTTCACGCCTAATTCGCGACACGCGCGGATGACGCGTATCGCGATCTCCCCTCGATTCGCTATGAGCACCTTAGCAAACACGAACGATCTCCAAACGAATGTGCGACTGACCCGCTACAGGCGCGGAGGTTCTGCGGGCGCCACCTCACCAGGCGCTTCTTGCAGTGGGCTGGAGGTTTCTGCGCCGGTTTCGGGAGGCGATGCCTGCGCGCTCTCGACCACAAAGAGGGCTTCGCCGAAATCCACGGGTTGGCCATCCACGACCACTTGCGCAACGAGCGTCGAGTCAATGGGGCAACGCACTTCGTTGCGGAGGCGCAGCGCCTCGATGTATCCCAAGACCTGACCGCTACTCAAGGCGGCACCGGGGGCGGGGGGTTGGGAAGCGTCGTGAAATATTCCGACCACTTCCGAGTTGATGGTGATGTAACTGCGACCTGCTTCGCCATTTTGGGCGGCTGTCCACGGCATGTATCGGGCCGCGGGTTTGGTGGAATCTCCGGTCAATCGAGCGGAGTCCGGCCCCGCCAATTCTCCAAGGCGAGCAGTGCTCGCATGGCTCGAGTCGACCGCCGCATTGGCCTTGACGAGCGTGATGCTCCCTTGTGCTGTTTTGAGTTGCAGCTGCGCAAGCGGCGATGCCGCAAAGATGCGGGAGAGCGGATCGACCTGCTTGCGAACGAACCGCACAAAGCCGGTCGGCTCTTGATGCGCGCGAGCCTTCTTGTTCTCCGCCATCTTATACTCGTTCGGCGAATCCGCTCGGGTGGCCTTCGCTATGGTGTCCTGCGTCCACTGACCACGGCCGCGCGCAGCGTGCGCTCGACGCGCTGCACGCCTGCGAGTTGTGCCCGCATTGCGGACAAACCGGCCTCGAACTCCTGCGCATTGAGGAGATGGAATGACGATAGGTGCTTGCGCGCAACGCGTTCGATGAGCAGATCCCCTGCGACAGTTTCTTTGCTTTCGATTTCCCGCACGACAATGTCGCCAAAGTCGCACTCTGTCAAACTGCGCATCAGCGCCGGAAGTGACGGGAAACGCGCCAAATCGAGCCGCGGAATCGATGGGAAAAATTCGGCGAACAAAGTCTCGATGAAGTGACGATGAGGGAGCGTCACAATAGCGATCTTTGCTTCGGGTGCAAGCGCCGCGCGGAGCTGCAGCCAAAACTCCCTTTGCAACGCGAGGTAGTGAATGGAAAAGAAAAACGTTACGGCGTCATACGGGCCGGGCGGGAGTTTCCGATTGGCATCGCCTTTGCAGTAATGAATGGAAAGACCGCTGGCGGCAGCCTTGCGGCGCGCGGCGGCGAGCATCGACGCGCTGCGATCGATGCCGGTCATCGAAGCTCCAGCCTGGGCGAGCAAGGCGGTGAACCTGCCGGTACCGCAGCCGACATCGAGGACATGCATGCCGGGCCGCAGGTCGATGGCCGCAACCACCGTGTCGAGGAGTCGCCGGTCGAGTGTGGTCAGCGGGCGCAGTTCGTCGTAGTTCGCGCCCGCCCCATTGGGAGCATCGTAGTCGAGGGGGCGAGCCCTTTCTAACTTCGCCGAGCCGTCGATGCGCACCATGCTCTCGAGTACAGCGTTAGCGAGTTCTCGGGCTACTGCTCCGACTGTTCGGTTTTCGTTGGGCAACACGAGGTCGGCGCGAACATCCGCAAGAGGCAAGACGAAAGCCTGCTCGACGAGCCCAGCGGCGCGTCCGGCGTACGCGAGCACGCGCAGGTCGAGGACTGGCAACTCCGGCTGGTTTTCGGCAAGCTTGTCAAAGCGCCGTTGTATCTTGGAAAGCGCAAGCTCAAGATCGCTTGGTTGAATTTCCGTTGATAGCTCTGCCACCGCGTAGTAAGTGTCTTGATTCCCAGGTGCAGACGGTCGTTTCGCGCGGTAAAGATCCGAATTTCGAACGACGTTGCCCAACTCGCGAAGGTCGTGAAGCCCCTCGCGAATGTATCCTGGTGCGTCGCCCGCACGAGATGAAAGGCCAACGAGGGCCTCGTTCAACGAGGCGTGCAGCGTAGGCGAATTTCCACCTCAGGCGTTGCGCCGTCGAGCAGGCGCGGCTTTCTCACGCGAACGGACGCTTCCATCACTCTGGGGTCTTCGCACACGCGCTCGGCCAGACGCCGAGCGAGCGCTTCGAGCAACGCGAACGACTGCTGCGTGACAATTCGCTCGCACAAACCAAAGAGCGCGGCGTAGTCGATCGCGTCGGCGAGAGAATCCGAAACCGATGGCTTGGTCAGGTCAGCTGCAACTTCGAGGTCAACATCAATCGGCTGCGCCTGGTCCTTTTCTCCCGGAAGCGCGCCATGTTTCCCCCAAAAACGCATTCCGGCAATGCGAATGAAACCCGATGGGGGTAGGGCGGTCATGAGGGAGACCGCAGTGGCAGGCGCTGCGGCGCGCGGGCGGCTCCAACCCGGCAAATTGCATCGGCCACATCGACCACGCTGCGCATTTCTGCGACGTCGTGAACCCGAACGATGTCCGCCCCTCCGGCAATCGAGAGAGCGCAGGCCGCGGCCGTGCCAAACAAACGCTCCCCAACAGGCTTCCCGGTAATCTTTCCGATAAACGATTTGCGCGATGCACCAACGAGCAGCGGATACGGCAGCCTGCGTGTAAACTCGCTGAGCCTACCGATAATCTGCACGTTGTGATCGGGCGTTTTCCCAAAGCCGATGCCTGGGTCGGCAATGATTTTGTCGGCGGCTACTCCGCTCTCGCGAGCGTAGCGGGTGGCTAGTTCGAGCGAGCCGATGACCTCGCTGACGCAATCGCCATCGTATTCGGCGTTGACGCGATTGTGCATGACGATGAGGGCGGCACCCGATCGCGCCGCCAGCTCCACGATCCCGGGAATAGCACCCCAGACGCAGTTGATAATGTCCGCCCCCACGCTGAGAGCTTCCACGGCAACTGCTGGTTTGAACGTGTCAATCGAGATCGGCAGTTCGACCGCTCGGCGTATCGCTGCGACAACCGGGATGACGCGACGAAGTTCTTCGGTTTCGGACACTGGCTCGTGTCCGGGCCTTGTTGACTCGCCTCCAATGTCAATGATGTCCGCGCCCGCTGCCGCGATGTCGATCGCGTGCCTTACGGCGGCAGTGGTGTCGGCGTAGATGCCGTCGCCAGAAAACGAATCGGGCGTCGTGTTGACGATGCCCATGATGAACGTGCGCACACCCCACTCGAAAACGTGGTTGCGGACGATCAACGGGGGCAGGGGCAAGCGCTCAAACATTGGCTGCTCGCGTGACGGAAGAATTCTCGAGAAACCAACGCCGCAGAGTCCCCACGAGAAACGTTGACCCGGTGACGACAACGAGATCGTTTGCGCCGGCGATGCGGCGCGCGATCGCGAGCGCCTCGACCGGGTCGTCTACCGCCCGCGACGGAAGCCCGGCGTGCTCAGCGGCGTTGACGAGCGTTTGCGAATGACGCGAGCGGCGGTGCGAAACATCGAACGTCGTAAAGATAAACTGCGCCGGCAGCTGGCGCCATGCTTCCAACATACCGGCTGCATCCTTCTCCTGGGCAATCGCAACCACAAAGACAAGACGCCTCCCCGGAAAATGCCGCTCGATTGCCGCACGCAAGGCCGCTGCCTTTTCAACGTTGTGCGCGACGTCAAAGAGCAGCGATGGCCGCGATGGGTAGTACTCGGTTCTTCCGGGAAGGGAGATTTCGCCGAGCGCCCGGGTAACATCGACCGCAGTGGTCGGCAAAACGTTGCGGACAATCTCGCATGCCAGGACTGCCGTTGCAGCGTTGATGGCTTGAAACTCGCCGATAAGGGGTAGGGCTACTTCGTAGTGCCAAAGCGGGGTTTGGACTTCGATGCTCTGTGCGTAGGCAACGTCCCCAACAGCCGATCGAACCGTGGCGTCTCGAGACAAGATAGAGAGCGGCGCGGAATGAACGCGTGCTGCCTCCGCAATGATCTCTAAGACGCTCGGTTGCTCCGCCGCGGTAACCACCGGAATGCCGTCTTTGATGATACCGGCCTTGTCGCGCGCAATCTGTTCAATCGTGTCACCCAGGACGTCGCGGTGGTCGGTTCCGACGTTTGTGATGATGCTGACCAATGGGGTGATCAAATTGGTTCCGTCGAGCGCGCCGCCGACGCCGACTTCGATCACTGCGGCGTCAACCTTTTCCTCAGCAAAGTAGACGAACGAAAGCGCCACAAGCAGTTCAAAATAGGATGGTGCGCCCCACTCGCACGTTCGCATGTCGTCGATCACGGGGACAAGCTTGTCAAAGATCGTCGCAAATCGTTCTTCGCTGATTGTAGAACCATTGATCCGGGCACGTTCCGTGACCGAATGAAGATGGGGTTTCGTGTGAAGTCCAATTCGCCGTCCGGAAGCTCCCAAGATGGCCGCAATCATGGTTGCGGTCGATCCTTTACCCGCCGAGCCGCCGACGTGCAGCGAGGGAAATGAGCGTTCCGGATGACCCAGACGTTCGAGTAGCGAGCGCATGCGATCGAGGCGGCCCGGGAATCTCGCCGAGACCGATTCGCCGACGGATTTGTCCAAGAGTTTTACGGCAGTTTGGTAGTCCAAGTCAGTCAACCCGAAATTGCGTGGTCGCTCACGCTGCCGCGTAAGACTTCAAATGCATGGCGCAGGACTGGCGTCAGAATGCCCATCGTCTCGCGAACCGCTTTGGGATTGCCCGGTAAATTGATGATGAGCGTGCGATTGCGGACCACCGCAACTGCCCGCGAGAGGATCGCCGTAGGAACGGCTTGAGCGCTTCGAACCCGCATGGCTTCGGCGATGCCTGGGACTTCGTAGTCGGCGATCGCGAGGGTGGCTTGCGGCGTGCAGTCGCGCGGGCTCAAGCCCGTCCCACCACTTGTCAAGACTCCATCCACTCGATCGACGTCGGCAAGGTGCTTGAGCAGCGATTCCAGCTCCTCGCGATCGTCGGGCAAGATGCGTTCCGCTGCAACCGTACATTGTGGCGGCAAGCATTCACGCATGATTGGGAGGGTCGCGTCCGGCCGGCGTCCGGATGCGGCTCTGTCGGAGAGAATGACGAGCGCCACGCGAAAGACCGGGGACGATTCAGGCACGCGCGTTCCTCTGGAATTGACCGCTCTTTCCACCCGTCTTTTCCACCAGTTCGATGCGTTCGATCGACATGGCCCGATCGGCGGCCTTGCACATGTCATAAATGGTCAATGCTGCAACCGCCGCTCCCGTCAGCGCCTCCATCTCCACGCCCGTCTGTCCGTTGCTAGCCGTAGCGCATCGAATGCGCACGCGGTCGCGCCCCTCGATAGTACAACTGACGTCGATGTGGGTCAACGTGAGCGGATGACATAGAGGAATGATGTGCGACGTGCGCTTGGCGGCAAGAATCCCGGCAATTTGCGCGGTCACCAGAGCGTCGCCTTTTTTTGCTATGCCCTTTTTGAGAAGCGCTAGGGCAGCGGGCTTCATGCGCACCTCAGCCTCGGCCACGGCGATTCGCGTGGTGACGGGCTTGCCGGCGACGTCTACCATCTTGACCGAACCATCTCGCGCGAGATGGGAAAGACGCTTGACAGAACGCGATCCCCGGCCGACGCTCTTCATGGCAAGCCGACATGATGACGCCATGTAATGAGGCCGATCATTGCAACGCCAAATAGCCAACAGTAGATCGCAAACGGCGTCAACGAGTGACGGTCAACGAAACGCATGAAAAAGCGGATAGCAAAAAAACCGGCAACAAAAGCCACGAGAAAGCCAACGACGATGACCGCTAAGGGTTCGGGGGCCACCCCCAGCTGGGCTATATTATGCTGGCCGACGAGATCTGCGGCTTTGGGGTGTATGACGCGCCTCATCTCAAACAGACTCGCCCCAAGAATGGCCGGCCCCGCCAGCAGGAAGGAAAAGCGAGCGGCTTCTTCGCGGGTCAGCCCTACGAGCATTCCGCCGGCGATCGAGAACCCGGATCGAGAACCTCCCGGAACGAGTCCCCCTATTTGGGTTAATCCGATCCACAACGCCTTGCCCAATCCGATCTTTTCTATCGCATCGCTTCCTTGGGGCAAACGTTCGACCAAAAACAGAATCAAGCCGGTGATGATGAGAAAGCCTGCGGCAAAGAGCGGTTGCGCGAACAATTTATCAAATTGCTTTTCGAAAAGTTTCCCCACGATCGCCAAAGGAATACTTCCCGCGATCACCATCAGCGCAAGGCGTTCGAATGGCTGAGCAAACCGATCGACAAAGCCGGAGAAAAAGCCGCTGATCAAGCGGCCATAGTCCTTTGCAAAATACACGAGCACCGCCAAGAACGTTCCCAAATGAAGCATGACCACGAACGGCAAGCTTGGCAACCGCCAGCCGAGCAGGTATGAAATGAGCAGCGTGTGGGCCGCACTGCTGATGGGGAAAAGTTCGGCAACTCCCTGGATGATGCCGAGGACAACGGAATGGAGAAAATCCATGCTTACCGCTTGGCCGCGCTCACCGTCGACGCCTCTTCACCGACACGTGCGCCGCTCGCGTCTACATTATTGGTTGAGAAGAAAGGTGTAGATCACCCGATATGTCTGCGTCGCAGGCTCGCCGTTCACTTCCGGCGGGGCATACGTGCTCTGTTGCGCCGCTTGCATGGCGGCACGATCCAACGCTGCATTCCCCGACGATTGCCAAACGCGCACATCGCTTGGAACGCCGTCGGGACCGATCGTGACGAGCACGATGACTGTCCCCTCCACTCCTTGGTTGACCACCACGTCGGGGAAATTTGGTTCAACGCGCTTGATGAATCGCGCGCTGATAATGATGTCGCGGGCGTCGATTGGAGTGGGCGAATCCTGTGGTTGCTCGCTGTCCGCGCTGGTTTGCTCGGGCAGCGGCGCTGGCACACCACTGTGCGCGATGGGTGTCACAGCCGGCGGGTGAAGTGTGATGGGTAGAACGGGTTTGATCGGGCTGATCCGCGGTTTTGAAGGATTGCGAAGCGGCCGCGGCTTTACTTGCGACTGAGGCCGTGCCGTTGGCCTTTCAGTTGGCGTGGGAGTCGGTCGAGGCGTCGGAACCCGTTCGATGACGATGGGCACCACCGGCTGGGCAATCTCTTGGTGCACCCAGGGAGCGTGGATCGTTCCCCCGAGCGCAAAGTGTAAGACTGCGGACACAAAGACGAAGAGAACAGTGACGAGTGCGATCGACTGGCGTTCGGACTTCGAAGATGGACCACGGTGGCGCGTTGTCTTCATGGCTACCCACCCGCGACCCTAACATTTTCTCTATTCCAGTTGGAAGTCGTACTCGATTTTGTACTGGCGCGTGGTGGCAACGCCGTTGATCGTCGGCGGTCGAAACGTGCTCTGCTCTGCGGCAGAGAGGGCCGACTTATCCAAGAGCGCATTCCCCGAAGATTGCGCGATGGAAGCGGTCACAACATTGCCTTGCGGTCCAATCGTGACCAGCACAATGACGGTTCCTTGTATATTTTGCTCCTTCACCACGTCCGGGTAATCGGGCGTCACTTTGTGGATGAAGTCCGAATCCTGGATCACCTCTGGGCCGGTTTGCGGCGGAGCAGTGGCAGCGGGTGCGAGCGTCGGTGCTGCGGTGGGCACGCCCTCGGGAGCGCCTGTCGGCGGCGCGACGTATGCTGCTTCCGGCGTTCCTTGGCCACCTTGACTCTGCGAGTGAATGACGTGCAGCTTCAGCGGCGGCGGCGTGTTCTTTTGCGGTGGCGGCGTTGGCGTCGGCGGCGGAGTTGGCGTCGGCTTCGGCGTTGGCGTGGGCTTCGGCGGTGGCTTAAAATGCATCACCGTGACCATGTGCGGTGGCGGCGTTGCCAGTTCTTTGAAGTGTGGGACTACATTTTCGCCCCACGCGCCAAGCACGAAGTGCAAGATGACGGAAAAAGCGATGAACGTCAGCGACAAGCCGACGACAGCATAGCGATCTTTCTTGGTAAAGAGCGATGGAACTCGTTGCTGCTTCGGCGGTTGGTTAGTTGCCATGTTCTCCTACTGGCCCGACGCGTTAGCGGCGGCGCCTTGGATCTTGTTCGCCAAACCGAACTGCGAAAAGCCGGCTTTCTTCGCCGCGTCCATCACCGTGAGCACGGTGCCATACTTTACCGTTGGCGCTGCTTTGATGATAATGTCATCAGCCGCACCGAATTGCTCGTGGTAGGCCACCATATGGTCGTAAATTTCCAGCTTGGGAATGATCTCGGCGCCAACTTGAATCGTGTCTTGATTGGATTTCGGGTCGTGCCCGATGATCATGACGAGCGGGGAATTTGTCACCTTGATGCGGTTCTTTGCTTCGGGCACGGGCGGAGGCTTCAACAACGACGTTAGGATCATGAAGATGATGAGCAGTACCAACAGCACGTCGGTGAACGGCGTGATATTGATGGTGGACATGACCTCTTCTTCCGGCTGCGATCCAATGACTGACATGCTTATAGCGCGCCCTCTCTACTCGGTCACGAAACCGACGTCGTCATCGCCGGCCGCCCGCGCTGCATCCAGAATCTTGATGATCGTGTTGTAACTTGCGTCTTGGTCGGCGAGCAGCGATACGTGGGTCGTGTACCCTTGGTTGGCATGCCGTTGATGGTATGAAATCGTGTTGGCCATAATGTTGTAGAGGTCTGCCATCGCAACCGGTTTGCTGTCGATGTAAATGCTGTTCTTGGCAGTGACCTCTACTTCGATTTGGTGTTGCAGCTGGCTCTTCGTGATATTCTGCGGAGCCGTGTTCTTCTTGGGCAGCTGCTTTTGGAACCCGGGAGGCGCTGCCAGCGCCGCCAAGATCATGAAGATGATGAGCAAGACCAACAAGACGTCAGTAAACGGCGTGATGTTGATCTCCGCCATCACGTCCGTGTCTTGCTTGGATGAGGTCATTCCCATGATTCGGTCGCCTCGTGCTCTTCTCTAAATACGCTCGCTCAGGTCCGATGGATCATAGCGCAGGCAGCAAGGCGGCCCGAAGGGAGCCGCCGCTGCATTGACGGGCTGAAGCCTAGCCGCCGGCCGGACCGCTCGGCCGCGGTGCCGGGGCGCCGATCTGGGCTTTGCGCGGCGTGTACAGCTCGGTCGGGATTGGCGCTCCGGCATTGTGGAACGCCAGCATCTCGGCGAGCTTGTTTGCCGCAACGATCATCTCTTGGTTATAAGCTTTGATGCGCGACTTGAAATAGTTGAAGAATACCACCGCGCAGACCGCAACCGCCAAGCCGGCCGCCGTGGTCACCAACGCCTCGGCGACACCCGCGGCGACGACCGCGGGGGTCGAGTTGCCTTTGAGCGCGATGTCGTTGAAGGCTCGGATGATGCCGAGCACCGTTCCGAAGAGACCCACAAACGGCGCGATGACGGCGACCGTACCGATGATCGAGAGGTTCGCCTCGAGCGCATTGAGCTGCTCGAGCAGTGAGATCGAGAGCGCATCCGAGATGTCGGCGCGGCTCTTCTCGTGCCGGTACAGGCCAAACTGAAGAATCTTTGGGAGCATGCCCTTGTGCCGATCGCACACGGCAATGGCACCGTTCATGTCGTCCTTAGAAACGCGGTCGCCGATCTCTTTGAGCAGCTGATTTGGATCCGAATGCTGCTTCGAGAAAAAGTACAGCCGTTCGAAAACGATACCGACCGAAACGACGGAGAGCAACAACAGGGCGTACATGGCCGGTCCGCCCCGGTTTAAGAAGTCAACGAATGCACCAAAAAAATCCATTGGTGTTTTTTCCCCTTAATGAGATGATTGGCGAACGATGCTGTAAGTTAACGCCTCATCCGTGAATAAAGAGGGCGGGCTCGATTCGCCCGTCCGAGTGGCGAATCCGGTTACACGCCCTTCTTTGTGATTCCTACCGCAGCTTATGCGATGGGTCATAACTCCTAGCCGCCACCCGACCCAGGCTGATTCGTTTTCTCGTTAACGCCTGAGCCGCTCATGAGGCTGTTGTCCTTACCGTTAAGTTGCGTCCACTGCTTGTCGACGGTTTGCATTGCGTTTTGGTCATTCTTGGCCTTGAAGAGGCTAAAGGCTTGTCGCAATGCGGAATTGGCTTGGTCTTTCTTGTTTTGGTCCGCGTAGGCGATGCCCAAAGAGTACCAGCCCCAGCCGTAGTTTGGGTCCAACTTGGTGGCACTCTCAGCGTAACGTTGGGCGTCTGCGCTGTGGTCCGCCTTGTCAGTGGTCTGGTTCAGCAGCAGCTGCGCGATCGAGGAGTTGTAAATGGCGGCGTTCCCAGGTGCCAAGGAAATGGCTTTTTGGAGCGGGGCATCGATGTTCTTGATGTCACCTTGCGCCGCCGGGATTTCGGCTAGCCCGAAAGCCGCATCCGGATTATTCGGACTGATTTGCAGCGCCTTTTGGTAGGCGCCTTGCGCGGCGGTGAAGTTCTTTTGACGGGTATAGATGTCGCCAATGTTGACTTGGGCTTGAGCGTTGCTCGGCTGCACCTGCGCTAGCTGAATCAGCGGGTTGAGCGCCGCATTGAGATTGCCTTGATTAATGTAGTAACTGGCGAGATATTGGTATGCATATGGTGCTTTCGGATCGGTCGTCTCTGCCTGGTTCAGCGCTTGCAGTCCGCCGGCGGTGTTGCCCGAGTAGAGGAGGGCGTTTCCGAGCGAGGCATAGAGTCGCGATGTGATCATCGTATTCTTCTTGTCGTCGAGCTTCTCGGCGGCTTGGTAGTCGGCAAGTGCATCTGGTGATTTGGGATCGAGACCAATTTCGCAATCACCTTTGAGCATGCGGTATTGCATTTCGTTGGGACTCAAGGTCGCCGCTTTCGTCGCGTATGGGAGACATTCGTTGTATTGCTGGGCGGCCATCAAATTGAACGCGTAGTCTCCGTACGCGGCCGCAACCACGCGAGCGGGAACAACTCCCGGCTTGAGCTTTGAAGCTTGCTCGTAGGAATCGACCGAGGTTTTGAGTTTTGCGGTTTCGTGGTTTGCCGCGCCATCGGCATAGTATGCCTGTCCGCGCTTGGCCCACAGGCGCGGATCGCTTGGGATCATTTGCACTCCCTGGTCTGCCAAACTCTCGGCCTTGGGGTAGTCGTTCCCGCTGAGCGCGGTGTCGATGAGCGAGAGACGCGCGACGACATTGTGCGGATCGGCGCTTAACTGCTTGGTGAGATCGTTCTGCGCCGCAGTATTTTCTGATAGACCCGTTAGGGTGAACGCGTAGCTGAAGTCATAAAACGCAGTCGTCGGCTTGCCGTCTCTGGTCGCGGGTGAATAAGAAGAGAGTTTTGCCACCCGGAGCACCTCGTCGTCGAGGTCTTTGTGGCCGGAAGACTTGGCGATCATCATTTGTTTGACGGTGCCGTCTTGTGCGATGAGGGCTTTGACGAAAACGACGCCAGTCTCGTGTTTGGCGCGTGCCGAATCTGGATAGTTCGGCTTGATCTGCACCTTGAACTTTGGTGGGTAAAAATATGAGGGTGCGTCCGCTCTCGCTGCTGGCGCGAGCGCCGCGACGAGCACCAGGACACCAAAAACAGCCGCTATTGCGCGCGCTATGTTTTGCATGGTTCTCCTTACCTTGACCTTCGGGTTGGGAATCTAGCCGTATTCCGGCCCCGGCGAGAATGCCTGTTGTTCAGGACCATCTGTTCGAGGACCAATCGAAAATCTCTTACCCGCGTTCCAAGAACGCATAACCTCCCGCAAACCTCGTAGCGGCGGCCCTTTAGGTCCGCCTTGTAGGGGGCGATTGGAAAATCGCCCCTCGCAGATTATTCTTGCTCACCGCGGAGGCGGGCGAGTTCCCGCATTTCGTCTTTGGTCAACGTCCGCGTGCGACCAACCTTAAGGCTCCCCAATTGGATGGGGCCAAATTGCGTTCGCGCCAAGGCAAGAACGCGTAATCCTTGGCGTGCACACATGCGTCGCACCTGCCGGTTGCGGCCCTCGTAAAGCGAGAGTTCGAATACGTTCGATCCATTTGGCAGCGTCCGGATCGCACGTGCGCCCAACGCTGCGATCGTTGAAGCGTCGAGCGTGCCCCGCACGATGACGCGATAGGTTCTCGCCACTTGGTTTTTCGGATTGAGAAGAAAGCTCGCAAGTTCGCCGTCACTTGTGCACAATAACAATCCGGTCGTCGCGGCATCGAGCCGCCCGACGGGGAACAGCCTCTTTCCCGCAGGCAGGAGATCCGCTACCGTCTTGCGTCCGCGCTCATCTCGCATGGTTGTGACGATACCCGAGGGTTTGTTGAGCGCGAGTGTTACGTGTCCCCGGGCGTCTTGAACGTTGATGGGCTTACCGTCAACAGTGACGGCAGCAACCGATGGTTCGATCGTGTCGCCCAGATGTGCGTGGCGGCCGTCAATGCGGACTTTGCCGGCGGCAATCAGCGCATCCACGGCTCGGCGCGATCCCACCCCGCAACGTGCAAGAAACTTGTTGAGTCTTACCTTCAAAGCTTGATGGCGTTGGGCGCGTTTTTGTAAACTGCGTTCGGTTCGAGGATGACGAGATTACCCGGGTAGTCGATATACACGTTGAACAGCCGCAGGAAATCATAGCCGATCAAACCATCCAGCCGCTTCGTCGCAAAGCAGCTGCTTGGCGGCACGGACCAGACAACCCAATTCTTCACCCCCACATTCTCTACCCGAACCTGGTCGACCGAATACGGAGTCATCTCGACGTGGCCGCACAGCGGCCAAAAGAACCTATAGTATGAAACCTGAGTGTCGTGGCTCAGCTCCTGATACGAGGTAAAAGCGTGCGGATTGCCCAGCACGAGTCTCGGAAAGACAGCAAACGCCGTCGCGCCAGTATCAATGACGAATGAACCCCCAGTGGCGCCTCCGACGGAAGCTGAAACAAGGGGGATCCTGTCCTCGGGGTAGAGCGAGTATACCATTGCCGGTTGAGGTGGGTGAAAGGCGACAGGATTGATGATATGGATCTGTTGGTGATCGTAATCGATCTTCACGACCGCCGCCTTCAGAAAATCGTAACCAAGCACGCCGACGATCAGGTTGCCATTCTCGTCGCGGCGGAAAAAGGAGCCCTTGTTGATTGCCAACCCGCGCATGGTTGCGCCGCCAAACCGAACGGTGTCGATCGTTGCAGTGCTGTCATCAGTCTGGTGAAGAGCGAGTGCCGTAAACACGGAGCTGTCAAGCATGTCGCGGTCCATGCCGGTGTCGAGAGTGAGATCTAAGCCACGCCCGTTGACGGTCATGCGAATCGCGATCTCGCCTGTCGCAGAGAAGCGAGCGGGGATAGTGAGGTCCTGGATGCCGGGCGGAAACACCCAGGTGGCAGCAGGAGGGGCTGTGGCAGGCAGTGGCTGTGCGTGGGCCGCCTCGGCCATCGCGAGACAAAGCACGATAAGAATGAAATGCAGTCTCGCGAATTTATTCGCGAGCATTGCTCACCCCACGCGACTCCGAGTTAGCGGTCTTGATCCGCGTTGGCGAGAGACATTGCTTCCTTGGTGACCGACTTAAGAAATTCTTCGTTACTGTCGGTGCGGCGGAAGCGCTCCAAAATCAGTTCCGTCATCTCTTGGGTTCCAAGCACGGCAGTCGCGCGCCTCAGCATGACAACTTTGCGCAGTTCGATTTCGCTGAGCAACAGTTCTTCATGCCGCGTTCCGGACCGTTTGATGTCGACGGCGGGGAAGATTCGGCTGTCTGCGAGCTTGCGCACGAGATTGATTTCCATGTTGCCCGTGCCTTTGAACTCTTCAAAGATGACATCATCCATTTTCGAGCCCGTCTCGATGAGAGCCGTGGCGACAATAGTGAGGCTGCCACCCTCTTCGATGTTGCGAGCCGCGCCAAAGAAACGCTTCGGTCGATGCAGCGCGCTCGTGTCCAGACCACCTGACAGGGTGCGGCCGGTTGAGGGCATGACTTGGTTCCATGCGCGGGCCAGCCGCGTGATCGAATCGAGAAGAATCACGACATCGTGGCCGAGTTCGACCAATCGCTTGCAGCGCTCGAGTGTGAGCTCGGCAACTGCGGTGTGATTTTCCGGATGCTCATCAAAGGTGGAGGAGATAACCTCGCCTTCGATCGAGCGGCGCATGTCGGTGACTTCTTCCGGTCGTTCGTCGACGAGCAGCGCAAAGAGGTCGCATTCGGGATGATTGGCCGCAATGGCGTTGGCGATTTTCTTGAGCAGGGTCGTTTTTCCGGCTTTGGGTGGCGACACAATGAGCGCCCGCTGCCCCTTCCCGATAGGACAGAACAGATCGAAAACCCGACCGCACATTTCAAGCGGAGACGTTTCCATTTTCAGTCGCGAGTCTGGATAAATGGGGACGAGCTTGTCGAAATGTGCGCGCCCGCGAAGCGCCTCTGGGTCTTGACCGTTGACGGCTTCAACCTTGAGGATGCCATGATACTTTTCGTTATCTTTAGGATCGCGGATCTGGCCGGCGATGAGATCGCCCGTGCGCAATTCGAACCGACGAATTTGGGATTGTGATATGTACACGTCGTGCGGACCGGGCCGCATGTTCTCGCGTCGTAAGAAGCCGTAGCCTTCAGGCAAAATCTCCAAGACGCCAGTGGCAAAATTTAGGCCAGCGGCTTTGGCTTGGGCTTCCAGGATGGGGAACACGAGATCTTGTTTCTTGATGCGCTGAAGGTCTTTGATACCGAGGGTCTTGGCGAGATCGACGAGCTCGCCGCGCGTCTTGTCTTCTAATTCCTTGACGGAGAGGAGCGGCACGGTTTCGCCATCTTTATTTTGATAACTCTTGGGCGTCGGCTGCTCACGCTCTTGATAATTGCGAGCGGGGTAGACTCGCTGCACCCGGTCGGTGCGGTTGCCTCGCTCGAACCGGCCGCCTCGGTCGTAGCGTTCGGGACGATCACCGCGTTCGTATCGCTCGGTGCGCTCGCCACCCGAATTCCGAGGGGGGTACGGACCGGGAGGCCCGTTTCGCTCTCTGCCGCGGGGCCGCGGCGGTAGAGAGGACTGGGACTCGGTTTCGTCTATGGATTGAGATTGAGGTTGATACTCGTTATCTTCTTGCACGCTTTTATTTGCCTATCGATCATGAATGACAACACATATTGATAAGACGACGACGTTGTCGTGATTGCTTTTCAACGGTCATAACAGAGGGGTGATTTTTTAAGAAGCGGACTCGCAAGCTTGTGAGAGCGAGCGCGCTGCCGCTACTATATCACAGCGGCCCGAGCGTCGTCAACGGACCAGTGTGTGCGCTTACCCTCATTATCGGCTGGTTGCGGCCCTTATTGAGTGCTGTTTGCGTCCTTTTTGAAAGGGCGATATGCTCGGGCTATTCGGATCGTAAAAGCGCAGCGGCCACTTGCGCGCAACGCTTAACCCTATACGCCCGCTGACAGCCACTTTGGGCGCAGCCCCGCGCGAGTTTGGTTCGATCCGAAGATCGCCTTCTTCTAATCCCAGTCCGTCACAGCGCAAATCGATTGCCATCGCGCGACACAAATTACCTGGTCCGCAGGTAAGCGCCGCGAGCTCGACCCGGGCACCCCTGCGGCGGCGCATGGCCTCGATGCCGGACAGAGGCTCAAGGGCCCGGATTAGGACAGCCGCTCCAATGCCCGGCGGTTCGGTCGTCACGTTGAGACAAAAATGCATGCCATATATAAGGTAGACGTACGCAAAGCCCGGCCGCCCAAAAAGCGTTGCCGTGCGACTTGTCGGACCGCGATACGCGTGACACGACGGATCTACAAGCGGCAAGTATGCCTCAGTTTCCACGATGCGCCCTGACAGCAGTACTCCGGCGTCGGGGTCACCCAACGGAACGCGACGGAGCAGGGTTGCGCCGATGAGCCGGCGCGCCACGTCAACGGTTGGCCCAGAAAAAAATTCGTACGACGTTCTGTTGTTCGGGCGAATATCAGTTCGCACTTGACCGCTCGTTTCTGTTGCGTGATGATGTATGTAGTGTCGCGAATTTATTCGCGACTTCGCCTGGGTAGTGTCGCGAATTCATTCGCGACTTTGCCTTTGGAGTGTTTATCATGAAGCCTCGCGCCTACACGCTCGTAGAGCTTTTGGTTAGCACGGCGATCATCCTTATCCTAATGATGGCGGTCGGTAACGCGATTGTGGCTGCGCTGCACGTGCAGGCCATTCACGCTGACCGCGCGGGGATGAGCCGCTCGGCGTTTGAACTTGCGGAGCGGCTGGGCGAGGAAGCGCGCAGTTCCACCGCGGTGTTCATCCCGAGTGTTGACGTGTTGGGAAACCCCAACAGCGGATCGTCGGCTTCGCACGAAGTCGATTTCTTGCGTCATCTTTCCGATGGCGGTGACGCCATGGTGGCATACGCTTTCGATGGATCTTCCGGTTCGGTGACGCGTTATGAATATTCAACAGGCTCGGGCACCAAGACGATTCTCAATCGCGATACTGCCGCCGATGGCATCGCTGCGTTTTCATTGGTTCGCGAACCAGTTGCAGCTACGGGGAACACGGTTGGCCAAAACGCCCCCGCGTCAGTGACCATTCTTTATGGAGGTGCCGAGCTTGCAGGTGGCAACGATGTCGTGGTCGCGAACATTTTGGCTAAGGCCAGTTCGGGAATCCCAAGCCACCTTTATGTTGTGCATCTCGCTTCGCGCGCTGCGCCTACGTCGCTGGCCATTCTAGCACCCTCAGGTCCACCCGCATCGCCGCCGACTACCAGCGTCTTTCCGTTTGTCATATTGCGTCCGGGATTCCCCATACCGGACCACACGGGCCGACGCATGGCGGGCAGTCCTGGCGGCCCTCCGTCTCTATTTCATTGGGTTACAGGCTCCGGGCTCGATCGAGTTCCTGCAATCCTGGGCCGATATAATTGGTTTGATTTCACGACTGCATTCGAGAGCGTGACCTCTGGAACATACACATTCAAGGGAAGCGATGGCTCGACAATGTCCGCGATGATCAGTTGCGTTGGCGGTCCCTGCCCCGATTTTCATCCTATGCCGGTGAACGCTCCGGGTTACGCGCCTCTAGGCGGAGTTGCTTTTCAGCTTTCATCTCCTTGAGATGCGTTCAGCTAACGCAGGATGAGCATTTCGTTAACCCAAACTTAACCTCGGCATCGACTTCGCCGCGAAATAGCGGCGTCAATCGAAAGGTGCGGGGTATGGCCCGTACCACTTGTTGCGTTCCTAACAGAGTGCAAGGAGAGAGTTCGTATGTTCAAGTTGCTTCAACGGTTTGTTGCGGTGGCGCCGATTGTTGTTGCGCTGGCGGTTTGTCAGGAAACATGGGCACTGGCAGGCACCGTCGGCTCGATCAACGGCAGAGTCACTGACGACGCCGGGAAACCAATCGCAGACGTTCACGTCAGCGCGGTGGCTCCATCGTATTCGATCAAGACCACCACCGGGTCGAATGGGTTCTACGACTTTACCGGTTTGCCGCCGGATACGTACACGCTTACGTACGCTGAAGAGGGATACCTCACCCAAACGGTCAGCGGCATTACGGTTAACCAAGACCAAACCTACGTGCAGAACATGGTGCTGCCGCAGAGAGGTCAAGACCATTGGCCGAGTCCCGGTCCGCGGCTCTACGTCACTCGTGCAGCCCACTCAGACGGTGAACCAGTATCAAGTCAACGAGCAGACGATTCAAGCCATCGAAGGCACGCCTCAGGACATCTCCGAGACTGCTCTGCTCAACGCACTTCCTGGCGTTACAACCGACAGCGGTGGGTATCCGATTATCCGAGGCGGTGCTGAGAATGACGAAGGCTTCGAACTCGAGGGCATCGACGCGACCGAACCGGTCACCGGCCAGTTCATCAACAGCCTCGCGCTCAACGGCGTGAGCCGTTTGCAACTATCGACTGGCGGTTACGACGTGAGCGAAGGCAACACGAATTCTGGCGTGGTCAACGTGGTTGCCAAGCGCGGCACCTATCCAGGCGAGGGAGAGGCAAGCTCGCGAGTGGGCTGGCCACCCTTCGACCATCGTTTGGCTTTTGACTATGGCAACGCCACGCCGGACAATCGCTTCAGCTACTACTACTCATTCAACGGCGACCGCGAGAACGTCAACTACGGCAACGGCACGACGTGGTACCCATTGCTTGAACGACTCCCTCAACTCCGAGTCAGGCAATGACAATGCTCTGAACCTATTCTATCACTGGGGGGCCAGCAGTCAAAACGAACTCCAGTATTATGCGGACTTCGGCAGCAATCTCTTCAATGAGGGCTTTCAGATCAACCCAGCCACTCACGCCGTATCCTACCAATAACACAATTGTTCAGGCTCTTCGGCGGTCTTGGTTCCGGCGTCTACGTAAATCCTGGCGTGTCGCTTATCGACTTCACGCCGACCTATCCCACACAAGTAGGGCTCGCGCAGAACACCAATTATCCGGATCACGAAGACGAGAATCACCAAATCCAAAAGATCAACTTCAAGCACCAATTCAGCGCGAGCAGCTATGGCGAGTTTCGCGTCTTTCGTACGCAGTCCAACGTCAATTTCTTACGTCCCTGGAGACGGCGGAGCATTCGGTGACCTCTATGAATTTGTCGGTTCCGACAATCGTGGCATCGCCGCGGATTACAGCAATCAGCTCAGCGCTCAGCACGAACTGAGCTTCGGGGGTGAAACGATCTTCACCAAACCGAATTTCGCAAGCTGCGATTCCGAGCACGACGTTGTTCACCGATCCGCTCGAGTGCGGCTTGGTGTGCGAAGCGCTTGGGTCTCACGGGTATTCTCCAACCCGAACATGGGCCCAGCCATCCTACGTGCGCGGTCTGTACAACTCAAACGGCGGCTTTCTTCAATAGCATCGGCGTTTCCGGCGCCGCCCGCCACGATGCCGTTAAACCAACTCCCAAACAACGCGAGCCACGTCAAGGACGATTACCACCGCAGCAACATCTGGATCAAAGATCGCTGGCAGCCCAACAACAACTGGACGCTTGAGTACGGCTTGCGCTGGGACGAGGCAGACCTCGATCTGCCGAGCAACGCCGCCGCAGCAGAACATCTTCTATCTTCCACAGGGAAACTGCAACATCTTTGCCGGCCCGACGCACTACGTGCGAGTTCTTCGATCAGCCGGGCGTCACGATCGCGCAGCAATGTCACGAGACCGAGTTTTGTAGTCCCCGGCATTGCGTTGAGCTATCAGCTCGAACCCACGAGACGTCTGCGGGCTTCCTACGGACGGTTCATGGAGTTTACGCCGATTCGAACATCGAGAACACCTACAACATCGAGACTTCGGCCAGCGGGATGCACGATCGCAAACGGTTGCTTCATGCCGCTCCCCGGCTTCAATCCAACCTGCGTCAACGGGGTCATCACAGGCTCGGTCAACCACGGCCAGCGCTGCAACGGCATCAGCAACCTCTACCAGCAGACCGTCGAGGATCTCAACACGAACAACTTCGCGCAATTCACGCCCGTGGAGCCGCAGCTCGCCACGAGCATCGATTTCTCGGTGGAGCACGATTTCGGCAACGGGCTCGAGGTGAAGATATCGCCATATTACCGCAAGGGTACGAACTACGTCGTGGCCAGTTCGCCGCTGCTCTTTGTCCTCCCCAATGGCCACTCGGTCTTCGGTTCGCCTCGCGAGTCCAATGCCGGGGAGAACGTCAACTACGGTATCGAGTTCGCATTCGACCGCAGCGTGACGTATGGGCTGTCGGGCTTCATCCACGGGACCTACGACAATACCCTAGCAAACTACGATAGCGACTTCTTCCCTGCGGTCAATCCGGCAGCGGTTGCAGCCAACCACTTCTTCCACGTCTCTTACGTCTCGCCGGTAACGGCAACAGGCAACCTCAGCCTCAACACTCGCGGGGGCTTCCATATCTTCGCGAACGTCCCGTTTGTTTCGGGATATCGATATGGCGTTGGCACCACAACGTTCGTGTTTATCAACGGCGTGCCAACTGAGGTCCCCAACACGGATATCGCACAGGCGGCTCTCGGGCACAACGCGATCACAAATGCGTATTACTTCACCGATCCAACCAACCCGGGCACGCTCCAGCATCCCAACATCACCGCATCGCGAGGCACGCCGGAAGGTCCGGATCCCGGATCGCTCTTAGGACCAGCTCAGGCGGACTTAAATCTCACGGTTGCGCACGATATTGGAACTGGCGCCCACCATCTCCAGGTCGGGCTGGTTGCGCTTCAATGTGTTCGGTAACTACAGCATCAACACGCCCTTCATCAATTCGCTTTGGGTTCCCAATGGCGTCGGAACGCTACGGCCACGGGTCAGGGATCCAAGCGCCGGTCTTCGTGCAAACGAACCGTATCAAGCGAACTTCGGCCCGTTCGCGTACGAAAACGAAGCCAGTGGGAGCCTCGCGCACATACGCCGTCTATCTCAACGGGAAGTTCTGAGCATGAGCAACAGAAAGGACCCACTCTCGATGCACAAGCTACGCGTTGCACTGCTGGCCGCACTCTGTGCGGGAGCTGTGGCCGGCTGCAACACGAACACAAGCCCCGGGAATATCGTAGCCGGAAAAGTTGCCATGCAGCTTGCCGTTGGTACACTCAATGACACTTTCGGAACGGCGACTGGTGCCCCAGGGACGTACCTCAACGCCGTCGCCACCTTTCGTGGCCAGTTTGGCGGTTCAGCATTCCTTAATCCAGGGATAGCGACGCTGAGCGGACCCGGAGGCTTGGCAGCGACGGTGTGTGGGATCTTCAGCTATGGTCAGTCCCCGGGTGTCAACGGTCTCGTCGGACTTCCACCGGCGTACACGCCTGCGAACTCAAACGGGATCGGATACGCGACGGGGGTCATTTTCCCGATAGTCACGACAACCCCAGCATGCGCGACGCCGTTGGCACCTGCGTTTCCACTTCCACCACCGACATCCGGTACGTATGGACTCAAAACCGTCGTTCAAGCGAACGGACAAAATCAGCCCTATGGGGCAAGTGCGACTCTTCCGGCGACGCCTACCGTACTCGGTAACGAATCGGCTCCGTCCTACGCCTCAGGAGGCGCCACCGGTGGCGGCACCTTTACGGTCTCGGTTCCGGCGGGAGTCACCGAAACGCTCGTCGTTGTTCTCCAGAGTGGCGCGGAGGTTGCGACAGCAAAGACAACAGGCACGACGGCGACGCTCCCCGCCGGTACGTTGACCCCGGGCACTTCCTACACGGCTTTTGCGATCGGCGCGGACTACCCGCTCGTCGAGGCAGGGCCGCCTGCAAGCACATCAATGGCACCCAAGCTTACAGGAGCGGGTGGTACCTCGGACTTGACCGTATCAGGTGCAGCCGGCTTTACGCAGTAGAAGCAAGGAACTCGCTCGGTAATGCGATAGGGTGGCTGCAAAGCCACCCTTTTTCTTTTGAGGAACGGCTCGATGAGCACGGACGACAAACTTACCCGATCTGTGAAGATCCTCGCGATCGTCGTTTTCTCGCTCCTGCTGACGACTGTTCTCATCGCGTTCTTGCACCGGGTCATCGCGGTCGTTATCGTTCTCGTTGGTGCCGTCTTTTTTGCCTATCTCGTCTATCCGCTGGTGCGCCGGTTCAGCCGGCGCTTACCCCGCTGGCTCGCCATCATTTGTGTCTATTTCATTTTCGCTGCTGGGCTCGCGTTGCTCGCCCTCTTCATCGGACCCAGAATATCCTGGGAGGCCCGCGCCTTTGCAACTGACTTTCCTCGACTGATGCAGGTTGCGCAAAACGACGTCCTCAATGCGAACATTGCGATTATCAGCGCGGTTCCGCTCCAAGCTCGCGAGAGCGCAATTACGCTCTTCGACAATGCTGCTGCCGCATTGCAACACAATGCGGTCACGTATGTGGGTCAGGCTCTTGGAATTCTCTTGAGCGTGGCATCTATCGCGACGGCGTTCATCATTATTCCAATCCTAACGTTCTATATGCTCATGGATTTGGAAAGGCTACACGCCGGACTGATGCGCATCATCCCACCACGGTACCACGACTCGGCGAACTTCGTGCTTCAAGACATCGACGGCGTGCTTGGAGGATTTATCCGCGGACAAATTATTGTTGGCGCGGTCGTTGCGGTGTTGATCACCATCCTGCTCCTCTTATTGCACATCAAATATGCGTTTCTGATTGGACTCTTCGCCGGCATTGTCGACATCATTCCGTACCTAGGCGCCGTTGCAGGCGCAATTCCGGCGATTATCATCGCGATGTTTACTCACGGATTCGCGTGGGCGCTTTTGGTCGCTGCTGGCTTTGTGGGCGTCTACCAGCTCGAAGGGCATATCATCGCCCCCACGGTCATTGGGCAAAGAGTGGGATTGACGCCGCTCATGGTCATCCTCGCGATTTTGGCAGGCGCGGAACTCGGTGGAATTCTCGGCATGTTCATCGCCGTACCGCTCGCGGGCATCATCAAAACCTTGGTGACCAGATTCTTGGCCGCCCAGCCTGATGAACGCGAGAAAAAAGCTAGTTAAAGGTCAGATGGCAGAAGCGAGCGGCAGCGTGGTGTTGTAAATCGTCGCCGCCAGCGTTTCTGTTTGCGTTCGTAGTTGCTCGAGTCTGCTCGAATGAGCCGCGACGATCTTCGCACGCCGGAACTCGTTGAGCTTGCATCCCAAGATAACGTACTGGAGAGAAAGTTCTTTCGGCGGTTCGACTCGACGCTCGAGCTCTTCAACGAGCGTATCATCATCCACCACGATGAGGACGCGATCGACATGCAGCGAGCGCAGTCTATCGATGGCAGTCGTTAGACCCGTGTATGCGTACTCGCGTTGAGACGCGTCCTCTGCTTCGATGGTAAAAGGCAAAAAATATTCGCCTGAGGGTACGCCAGGCTCGGCAACGACTTTAACCCCCACGAGACCTCGTCTGGGCCCGCAAGGGACCACGGTGACGAGGGCTTGCGTTTCGGCTTTGCGCGTGTGTTGCGCCGGTTTTGCAGGGCTTGTAATCACGATTCTATTGTATCGAACGTATGTTCGAGTGTCAAGGCAACCGGAGCCGGAGCGGATCTAAAGGTCCGCTGCTACCGATTCCCTTACCCTGCTACAGGTCTGATGCCACAAAGAGATCGGCCAGTGCGTCCTGCCCTGCGGTTGAACCGCTGCGGGCTGTCGAGAGTACCGCTTCGTAAATAGCCAGAACGCGGCCAGCTGTGGCTCTGGCGTCAAAGGCAGCGGCAGCCGTTTTCGCGTGCGTCACAGCCATCGCACGACGCTCCGGATTTGAAATAAGCTCAAAGGCCGCGTGCGCCATCGACTCTGCGTCCTGGACGATCTCGCCGCCCAAATGCTCGCCAAACACATCGCGCGTTTGCGGGTTGTCGAGCGCGACCACCGGCATACCGGACGCAAACGCTTCTGCAAGCACGAGCCCTTGCGTCTCCGTGACGGATGGGAAGACGAAGACATCCGCGGCGGCATAGAACAACGGAATCTCCGCGTGCTCGACCGAGCCCACGAAATGCACCGCGTCGCTCAGGTTGGCCGTCCTCACCTGTTCTTTAAGTTGGTGAAGCATGGGACCGCTGCCAACCAACAGCAACTGAGCCCCCGGAAGACGTTGACGCAGCCGGCTCAGTGCCTCGATCGCCAAGGGCACGTTTTTCTCAGACGCTAGGCGCGAGACAAGCAGTAGCAGCGGCGCCTCGCGGCTAATGCCTAGTTTGTCCCGCATGGCATAACCATCACTGCGGTCAAAACGCCGAAAAACCTCGATATCGACCCCTGTGGGCACCACACAGATCGGGGCAGTCACCCCTTGCTTGCGCAGCTCGCCTGCGACCGCTTTGGTTGGCACGATCACTGCGTCCGCGGCGTTTGCATAGGTCTTCGTGAGCTCGCGCGTGAGCTGCGATGTGATTCTCTGACCGAGCGGCGAGTAGTGCGCGTAGCTGTCGAGCAGCGTATGGTATGTGTAGACGAGCGGCACGCGAAATCTGCGGCGTGCATAATACGACGCCATCCATCCGGTGATGAAGAGTGAATGACTGTGGATGATATCGCAGCGACTAAGAAATCGTCTTTTGTTTCGACGTGCAACGAGTGGTAGCGTTAAACGATATTGCGTGCGCGCTGGAAGTGGGAGCGATGGCATGCGAAAGACACGGCCCGCACTTTCTGCTCCCTTTGGAATGTGTGGCGCAAACGTGAACACATCGTGTCCGAGCGTGCGCAATTGTTCTGCCAACGAATCGACAGACGTCACGACACCGTTGACGATGGGCCGATACACTTCCGTGAATATGGCGATCTTCATAGCGTCTCTTATTTAGTATTCGGAAGAACGCGGCGCAAAACCGTTCTCAACTCGGAACTGTGAACCATTCATCGGTACAGGTAGTCCCGCTGTGAGCATCCGCGGTCGTGAATTTGTCGCACGTGGTTTGACCCTCACATGCACACATGGTATAATCTGCGAGGCTCTTAGCCTTTCCAATTTTTTTGCGCGCGAATGAGTTCGCGCGCCAACTCATCTCCTGCTTCATACCGCGCATTTCTTTTCGCGCGCTCTCGCTCCGCCAAGAATCGTCACAGTCTCAAAGTTTCGGCCATCACGGATGACGTCTTGACTACGTGGAGAAAACTTGAAGGAACACACCAACTATTAATCGACCAATTCTTTCCCTCATCGTGTTTGCGGCTGCTGCGCTTGTCTTGTTCGGCATCAAGAGCGAGCCGTCCGCCGCGCGGCCGCTCCTCGGTACGCGGCTCGACTCCTATCGGGCGGTCCTCATCAGTGATTCTATGCTCTTGACGAAGCTCATGCGGAACCGTTTTACCCAAGAGGGACGGCCGCAATCGTCGGTCACCTTTACGAATCCCCGCCTGCTCGTCACCACGCCAAAAAGCGACGAGCTACCGCTTGCCAACGTTGAAGGCCTTTCGATTCGGACCGAATTTCGCACGCGCCGAAGTGTTTTGTTCACAGCACCAGAACTACGGTTCGACGCTGACCTGCGTCCGGGCACAAAAAAGGTCCTCCGCGCCGGCAAACCAACGATCGTCGCCATCACGGAACGCGTCACGCTGTGGAATGCGGTGATTGTCGATCGCCAGATCGTCAACCGCACCACACTGCAGCGTGCCAGGCCGAGCGTGATTCTTGCGGCGCCGCCGCGCACAGTGGCCGAAGCGATGGCAATGACGGGGACGCATAAGCCTCTCGCGGTCTACTCGATGGTGGCGACCGCCTACACGGCCGATTCTGCGCAAGCCTATCCGACGGGCCGCACCGCAACTGGAATACCTGCTCGTTACGGCGTGGTGGCGGTTGATCCGCGGGTTATTCCGCTTGGCGCGCATCTGTTCATCGAAGGATATGGAGCAGCCATCGCTGCCGATACCGGTGGTGCGATCATCGGCAACCGAATCGACCTGTGCATGGATTCGTACGAGCGGGCCATCACCTGGGGCCGCCAACCCGTGCGAGTGTACGTTCTCAGGAACAAATAGGTGTCCGTCGAACGCCGCTTCATGGCAGCGGTTCGCGACGATTCTCCGTCACCAAAACAACTGCTTGAAGCGCGGCACTTGCGGCCGCGCAAACGTTTTGGGCAAAACTTCCTCACCGATCCCCGCGTCGCCGAACGCATCGCGCGTGCGCTGCCGCCTCGCGCCTACGTCCTCGAAATTGGCGGAGGCACGGGCACGCTCACTGCCGCGCTCCTCGAACGCGCTGCAAGCGTCACGACTCTGGAAATCGATCGTGACCTTGCCGCGATCTTGGAAGAACGATTTGCCACACTAGGCGGGCGCCTGCGCATTGTCGCCGGTGATGTCCTCGAATTCGACCTCTGTGCAGATCTGGCTGCGCAGTTGGCGCCTCGGGCGATTTGCGGCAAACTTCCCTACTACATCACCACGCCCATCATTGAAGGATCTTTGACGCGAGCGATCTTTGGGAATGCGCGATCCTCATGGTGCAGCACGAATACGCCCGGCGCATGGCCGCCGCCCCCGGAAGCGAACACTATGGGAGCCTCACGGTGTTTGCGAGCTATTTCGCGCAGGTCGAGAAACTTTTCGACGTCGGTTCGGCCGGCTTTTATCCTCCTCCCGATGTCGCCTCAACCGTTGTCCGGCTCACGCCCCGATCCGATCGCCGCAAACTCGTGCGCGACGAGCGTTTGCTCCTATGGCTCATTCGAGCCGCGTTCTCTCACCGGCGCAAGACCTTCGTCAATAGCGTGCTCGCGAGCATGCGAAGCGGAAACGCGCGCGTTCGAAAGGAATTGGAATCGGCGTTGCATGCAAGGGGTCTGGACCTTGTCATTCGCGGGGAGCGCCTGACGCTGGCCGACTTTTGTCAACTTGCCGATACTCTAGGCGAAGGACAGATACGGAGCACAGTGGACGACACGCTAGATCAACGAACATCGCCGGCAGCGGCATCGCCAACGCCGGCTTTTTCAGGCCCACGCTGGAACGGCTGGATGCTGCTGCTTGTAAGCCTTGCAGGCATTTTGGCTTTCATCGTGACCCAAACCATCGTGTTTGCCACCATTTTTTTCAAGGCGCACCCAGAGGCTCTGCGTCTGGGCATGCCAGCCGGTGCGCTCAGTCAATCAGCCATGGTCGATCTGCTCAGCGCGAAGAATCTCTGGTTTATCTCCGTGAGCTCCGAAGTGGTACTGGCGGTTGTGACCCTGTTTCTCGCGAGAGTTGCACTGGGTGCCACCGCACAGCGACTTGGTCTTGGGAAGCTTCCGGCCGTGCGGTGGATCGCGTTCGGCTTTGCCGTAGGGGTCATTTTGGTCTTCGCCAGTGGCTTGGTTGAAAAGTTGCAGGAATTGGTGTTCGGACCCCAACCGGCTCAGTTTCAGGCCCTTGTTCTCGTCAAACATCACGGGGCTTGGGCATTTTTTCTCGATCTTATGTCCGTGTCGATCGCCGCGCCGTTTGCCGAAGAGACCTTCTTTCGCGGTCTTATTTTTACGGGGCTGTCGCAGCGCATCCCCGTTGTGTTTGCCGCCATCCTCAGCGCAGCAGCGTTCGGGCTTGCGCACTTCGAGAAGTTCTCTATCTTGCCAATTTTCGTTATTGGCTTAGGGCTGGCGTACGTGTACTACACAACCAGGTCGCTGTGGGCGAGCATGCTTGCGCATGCAACCGTCAACACCATTTCGCTTGTGGTCGCCTACGTATTTCCACAATTAGTGAAGTAAGCGGGTAATCGCCGCAATATACCCCAGATAGAACAGTCCGGCAATAGCAAAGGCGAGGGGCTCCACTCGCTTGCGTACCAGCATCGAAACAATCACGATTCCCACAGCGATCAGTGCGGCGCCGGCAGCGGCGTAAGCGCTCGCGTGCAGCTGCCAGGGCGTCGCCAGCATGGCGATGGCGCACGTTATCGACGTTTGGAACATCATGGCGCCGATGACGTTGGCCAGCGCCAAACTATCTTCTCGTCGACGCATCCACAGAATCACATTGCTTGCCTCGGGCAGCTCTGTCGCAATGGGGCTCAAGAACAAGGACACGATAAACGGCATGAGGCCAAGCGCCGCTGCGGCGGCGCCGACGGTTACGACGAACCAGCGCGAGGCGAAGACGGTCACGCCCAGCGCGAGAGCGAGTTGCAACATAACCGCGACGGTCGGCGGCTCTTGCACAAATGGCGCAAGGCGCAATCGAGGCGGCGATGGTTCGGATTCTAGCTGTTCGGAGCGCAGATGATAGAACAAGTAGATCGCGTACGCCGCGAGGACGATGCACGCTGCGATCGCGTGCACTGCAAAGCTGTCGGACAAAGGACGCTGCCAAAGCCAGCGCAAACGTGGCAAAGAAAAGGCTGGCGCCGAAGAGCGTTGGCTTCAGCTGGAACGAACAATGAGGAAGCCTGTGGCGTTTTTCTGCGCATGAGCGCGATTATTCCAATAAGACTGAAAACAACCGTGCCCAGCATGAACGGCGCACCTAGGACGGCGCCGATGCCAATCTCTTGGCTGCGCGCATCCCTGAGAACGAGCAGCGCAACGATCGCAATAATGCTCTCGGGCAAAGAAGAACCGATCGCGGCTATCACGGCTCCCGCCGCACTGCGCGTCAAATTGAGCTTCACTCCCAGCCACTCGACAGCGTTAGTGAATGCGTCGCTCGCCACGAGGACGAGCACGAGTGTTGCCGCGAGCTGCACGACCAGCACCGGGCCGGCTTTATCGCTCTTCCAGAGCTTCCCTTTGGGGCCCGTGACGTGCACTCGCCGTAGACGCGGTCGAATCTGCTCCACGATCGTCGCGGTATTGGCCGCTATGCGCGCGCCTTGTTGCGTCGCTTTTACTGCCCTAACGCAGATGACGTGCGCGTCACGTTGCTCGTTGCCGAACGCTGGCCGGCACTCGTGCGCGGCCGGCTCGCTGAGCTGCTTGGTGTCCGCCAAGTCGAGGTGTGCAAACGCCGTGATGTTGTCAGTTTGGATCCTGACCTCGTTTGGTACCCGTGGAGCGGAATGACGTGGGTGTCACCGTTGCCGAGCATTGCGACCGTGCATGACGTCTATCCGTTTGCTGCGCCGGCCGAAGATTTGCGCAAACGGCGCAACGAGCAGATTCCCTTTCGGACCACTGCTTCCCACGCGCGCCTCATTATCACTGATTCGAATTTCTCGAAGAGCGAAATCACAAAACATCTCCTCGTGCGCCAAGAGCAGGTACGCGTGGTCCATCTGGGCGTCGATGCCCAATTGCTGAGCGCGACCTCAAGGTTCGCTTCTACAGAGCTCCATGTTGCTGGAGGGTGCATCGCGGTACGTGCTGTTCGTCGGGGAAAGCGAGCGACGCAAAGACCTGGCGACGTTGAGGCGGCCATGCACTTGCTGCCGGACGCGCTGCGAATGACAACGGGGCTCGTCATCGCGGGCAAGCCGGGTCCTGCGCTCGCTGCGCGCGGACGATTGGATTCCGCAAGACGTCAGGGCAGGCAGGCGCGCGTGTTGCGCTTCGAGCGCGCCGACGTCAATGCCGACGCTTGTGACCGGCGAAGTCAGTGATGCGCATGTTGCAAGTGCTCTACGCGGGTGCGGCCGCGTTCGCGTTCCCCTCGCGTTACGAAGGGTTCGGTCTGCCGGTCCTTGAGGCGATGGCCCAAGGCATTCCCGTGGTAGCGTCGGATGCCGCCGAGCGTACCTGAAGTCGCGGGCGATGCAGCCCTCTATTTTGCGCCGGGCGACTCCGGCGGCTTAGCAGGAGCGTTGACGCGCGTCATCTCAGATCATGCGCTGGCCGCGCAGCTGCGCGCCGCAGGTCTTGCGCGTGCGGCGATCATGACGTGGGATCGATGCGCCGCTGACACGTTTGCGATTTTCCGAGAAGTGGTCGTGCAGCAACCGTAAACGAAGCGCGAACAAAATTCGCGCGAAGAACACTTACACTTCGAGGTTCTGACCGAGTCGCAGCTGGCGAATCATATCTTGACCTCGAGCCGGGGGTCAAGAGCGCAGCCATGATTGCTCCGCAGATCACGCCGCCAATGTGCGCCGCGTTGGAGATGTTCGGGTTGAAAAACCCGTATCCAAGAGTCAAGATAATCGGCACGATCGCGGCTTGGCCTAACTCGCGCCGCAAAGGAGGGAGCTTGAGCGCAAGGATGCCCATGGCGCCGAAAACTCCCATGATGGCCCCTGAAGCGCCAGCTGTGACATCGTTCGTCCCGACGGTATACAAATACGCAGCGATCCCTCCCCCAATGAGGGCGACGAATAAATCAACGCGTAGCGCGACGAACCGTAAACATATTCCACGAACACGCCCGCTTGGAAAAGCGCGTATGAGTTGAACAGGATGTGCGACGAATATTGAAATGCAAGAAACCATAAGTAATGAGGCGCCACCACTGGCCCTGCAAGACCAGTGTCGGAATGATCGCGCCCTCAGCCATAAATTGTCCGACGGCTGCCCCATGGCAGACAACCGATCGAGCAAGAAGACCATCCAAAAGATAAACAGCATTGCCGTGGTGAACGGCGCGCCGCGCGGATTCATGACGCGAGCGCCTCGTTGATTCCGGCACACAGAAGCGGAATCATGATCTCGTGGTGCCCGGTGAACATGTATCCCTTGCCACCGTCGAGATGCGGGCGGGTGACGACATTAGTTCGTGGACGATAATGGCGAATGAAATCGAAATCTGCGCTCACGAAATTGTCCCCGATATCCGAGGTTGCGCGCGACGGAGAGTGCTTTGAGAAAGGTCTCCGGCATGATAACACTCGAGCCGAAGTTGAGGTACACACCACCATCGGTCAATCCTGCAACCACGTCGCTGAAGAGGCGAAAATCGAGCAGCGTGGCTGCGCCGAGTGTCGCGCCATCAGCTTGCGGATGCATGTGCACGATGTCCGTGCCAATGGCCACATGAACGGTCACAGGCAAGTCCAGCACTGCGCCTTGCGCGAGAATAGAAACGCTGGCATTGGCGCCAGTGCGGCGCACGAGCGCGAGCCCAAGCGCTCGACCTAATCCGACCTTGGGCCCCTCGCTGTTGATCGCACCCAAAATGAAGTCAGCCGTTTCGCCTGACATACCGAATGAGCCGTCGCGCAACGCCACATCCACATCTTCCGAGGTCTTGCCTGCGAGGGCAAGTTCGACGTCGTGAATGCAAATAGAACCATTGCCCGCAACGGCATTGATAACGCCAGAGCTTCATTAAATCGATAATGACCGGTGCCAACCCCGTCTTAATGACGTGCCCGCCGATGCCGATCGCGATCACTTTCCCCGCGCGATGGGCGGTTACGATGTCGTTGACGAGCGCGCGCAGGTCACGGGCCGCCAAAATATCTGGCAAAGCACGCCAAAAAGAGGCAAATGATTCGCCGGCATGCGCAGGGACCGCAAGCGCGTCGGCACTGACTTTCGACGGGCGCTGTGACAGCGCAGTGAGTTGCAGTTTGGATAGATCGAGCGCAGGGATCCGCGGCTTAGGACTCAATGGCTGAGAGCCTCCTTGTCGATCGTGGGAGTGGGGCGATTTTCCAACGGCCCCCTCCCTTCGGGCGACTTTCCAGTCGCCCGCTACAATTGCCGAAGATACGCCTCGATCAGCGCTTCGAACTTCGCCCGAAACGCTTCCGGTGAAAAATTCTGGGCGTGCAGGCGCAACTGCTGCGGTTCGAAATGCACCGTGTCCAACGCTTGCAAGGCCGCCGCCAAAGCGCGAGCGCTCGGCTCGCGAAAGAACAAACCGGTCTGCGCCTTCCACGATCGTTTCGAGCGCCCCTCCGGCTGCAAATGCAACCGTCGGACGACCAGCCGCAGCTGCTTCCAGCGGCACGAGTCCGAAATCTTCGATGCCTGGTACGATGAGCGCCTTGGCGCCACCGAAGAGACGGCGACGCGCAACATCATCAACAAACCCGACGAAGTCTATGGTTGAACCTGCCATGCTACGAAGACGGCGCTCGTCTGGCCCGCGACCGGCGACGAAAAGTTTTGCGGACAAGAGATTGCAGGCTTCGATCGCAAGCTGCACGCGTTTGTACGGTAGCAGCCGGCTCATCACGACGTAGTAGTCACCAGGGGGTTCGGCAACGTTGAATCCGCCAACGTCTGCTGGACAGTGCACGACGTCGCTCGTCCTGCCGTAAATCGCGGCGACGCGTTCCTGGACGTTGTGCGAGTTTGCGATCAAATGATGAGGCCGCTGCGCCGCTGCCCAATCCCAGCGCCGCAGCCAGGGCCGAACGGCTGCGAGCGCTGGCCGAAAGAGAGCGGGCGTCACCTCACGCGCGTACTCCTGAGGATACCAGAGAAAGCGGGTCGGCGTGTTGATGTAGCAGACGTGCAAGGTCTGATCTGGCACCCGTATGCCTTTGGCAAACGAGGTTGTTGAGGAAATGACGACGTCGAACCCGCGCAGGTCGAGGCTTTCAAAGGCACGCGGATAGAGCGGCAGCAAAGCCCGAAAATTGTGGACGGCGCCCGGCATCCGTTGCGAGAAAGCTCGTTCGCACCTCGATGTCGTGAAAAGCGCCACCGAACGCCGTGGGATCGTAGAGCGAGGTATACACGGGGGCTGCCGGATACATCTTTTGCATCTCGAGCAGAACCCGCTCCGCCCCGCCGAATTGCGTTAGGTAGTCGTGGACGAAGGCCACGCGCACGGAAGAGGTGCTATTGGGCTTGCGCGGGCAAAACGATTGCGATCGTCTCTTTGGTGAAGTAGCGCCGCGCCACTCGTTGAATGTCACCCGCTTTGACGGCAAGGATTCGCTGGGGAAACAAGTTTTCAAATGCCAGACCGTCTGGCGATCCAACGGATCGCCCTAAGAGCCACGCCTGCTCGCTCAAGGTCGTGGCGCCGAGGTAATAGTCGCCAAGAGCGCTGCGCTTGGCCTCGTCGATGAGAGGCGTAGCAAGGGTTGCTCCGCGCAGCCGGGCGATCCCCGTTTCAAGATCGCGCACGGATTGATCGAGGTTGGCCGTGTCACCGCCCAGGAACACGATCATGCTGCCGGGCGTCACCTCATATTGATAGTAGGCGCCGACGTAGTCATCCGGCACTGGCGCAGCTGATGAGAAGGCAAAGGAGTGCACATCGCCCGCGCCTCCGAGCAGAGCTTCGATGACGAGCATCGTCGCAAAGTCTGAGGAGTATTGATCGGGGGCTTGGTACGCGACCGCAATCCAAGGAGCTGGCACGCTGCGGTGCGCGACGACTTGGTGCGTTCGGTCGACTCTCTTTGGAACGGATGCCATGTTGGCGGCGCCGGCCGAAAAAACCCCAAACTCTCGGGCGGCTGCATCGAGCGCAGCCTGGTTGACGGCGCCCTCGAGGGCAACCACCGTGCCACTCCCGCGCCGATAGGAAGTGGCGAACGTTCCAACATCTGCGCGCGACAATCGTGCGATCGTTAATGCGTTGCCTTGATCGGGCAATGCAAAGCCATTGCCGCTGTAGTTGATTTGGCGCACCATTGCGTAGGCCACTTCGATGGGATTTTGCGTCAGTGAATGTGCGGCGTCCAGCGTCTTGCTTCGTTGGATCTCGATGCGCGTCACATCGGGATTCCAGACAGCCATGCGAAAGTCGTGCAACAAGCGCGGAAAATCGGCGTCGCGGCACTCAAGATAAAAACGCGTATCGAGCGGATCGAGCGTGTACGAAATCGAGCCCCCTGCGTTTGTGACCGCGTCGATCAGGGTGGTCGAGCCTTCCACAGGCGTTTCAAGGACGAGCGCTGCCGCAATGGCGGCGACCCCGGCTTTGTCGGTGGGTTGCTGTGCCAGACCCGCGGGCAAGAAAATTTGCGCACCAACGAGCGGCATATCATTCGAGGGCTGACTTGCGATGACAACGCCGTTGGGCAGTTTCTGCTCGGTCGCGGGTGCAAAAGAGCGAACGACGGTGTTAGGAGCCTGCGCGGCGCCGAGCAGCAGGATTGCTGCGAGCGAGGCGGCCAGCACGCCCGCGCGCGGGGCGATTTTCCAATCGCCCGCTACATTTTTCATTTGCTGCTCCGTGGAAGCACGACGATGGTGGGATTCACGAGCACATACTTTTTGGCGATCGCGTAGACGTAGTCGGGTGTCAATGACGATACCTTATCGAAATAATCACCCGACAGCGAAACGTCGGTTGCGCTCGGACTGTACGGCAGCGCTCCTTGCGAGTAATACCAACCGTAATTGTCCGCCAGCGCCTCGTCGGTTTGCATGTCGCGCAGCAGGTGCGCTACATAGGCATCGCGCGCTCGCGCGAAGTCGGTTTTTGAGAACTCATGGCCCACGTCGCTTTGCAAGGCACTACGGATGATGCCCGGAAGCGTTGCCGGATCGAACTGTTGACCCGACACAGTGAGGTAGAATACCCCTGGGTTGCGCAGCGTAATAAATTGGCCGTTGAAATCTGCCGCACTATCAACGGCTGCGATCGTCTTGACGAGCGCCCCATCGCCTTCGTGCGCGAGGTAATCGGAGAGAAAGTCCATGGCTGTTGCTGCGCGCTCGTCTTCAATCGGGGGGCCAATCCAGCCGAGGGCGACACCATTGACGGTTGACTGATCGCTTCGAATCGCAAATGGGGCGCCCGACGGTGCGATTTGGGAATTGGGCATTGATTGCGCCGGGGCACCTGGGGAAGTCAATGGCGACACGTGCTTGAGCACGTCACGAGGATCTTGATCGCCTGCTACGACTACGATCTCGCTTTCCGGCACATAGGCCCGGCCCAGGAATTTCGTGACGTCCGCCAAGGTCACGTCCTTCAGGCTCTTCGGGGAGCCGTACGTGGAATCGCGCAGCGGTCCGCTTGCGAACAACTGGGTGAAGAGCGCGTCGCGTAATTGTTGATCCACCACTCCTCCGGCAGCGACTTGGCCCGCTGCGAGCCGAGTGCGAGCTGAATCAAAAGCGGCTTGATCGACGTAGGGACGCGCGGCTGTTGCGCTGAGCTTGTCGAGGAGCGCGGGGGCGGCGTACGAGGGAGCGAGGATGGCGAGCTCAGTTGATTCGTAATAGACAGAGACCGCAATCTGGCCGCCCGCGATGCGCGTAGCATCACGCAACGAAAGGCTGGTCGCCGATTTCTCGTCGAGCAGCGCCAACGCAGCGAGGCGGGCAATGCCAGGGCGGGATGAATCGTAGTCGTTCGAGGGACAACGAATCCAAACTTCGAGGGCGACCACCGGCGCGGCCCCCGCCTTGCGGGCGACCACCGTGAGACCGTTGGGGAACTGTTGAGTGAGCGTTGCGGCGCCAGGCGATGAGGCGACACTTGCAGGCGACGCTTGGGCGACTTTACGTCGCCCACTGCGAGTACAAGCGCGGGAGCGAGTATGAGCGAGGACAGTGAGCGAGAAAAAAAGCGCGGCGAGTGCGCCGCGCACTTTTGACCGTTGCTGGCAATGCTTCATCGCGTTATGCAGGTTCCGGTGGCGGGAAAGGAAGCACCGAGGGCGTGACTCTTGGTTTCTCTTCCTTGGGTGCGCTCGTTGCCGCAGCTGCTCGATCGGGCACGATTTCTTCCGGTGTAACCGGTTTCGGCGACGGCTGGGGGCTGTCGGAAAGCAGACGGTCGACTTCATCCGCTTCGACGGTTTCTTTTTCCAACAAGGCTTCCGCCAAACGGTGGAGCTTGTCGATATTGGTTTCTAGTAAATGGTAGGCGTTCGCGTAGCACGTGTCGATGATCGTGCGCACCTCGGTATCGATTTGACTTGCAACTTCTTCTGAATAGTTGCGTTCTTCAACGATGTCGCGGCCCAAGAAAACTTGTTCGTGCTTCTTGCCAAGCGCGATGGGTCCAATTTTTGGACTCATGCCGAACTCCATAACCATCTTGCGAGCCAACGTGGTTGCCTTTTGCAAGTCATCGTGGGCACCGGTCGTGTTCTCTTGGAAGATCAACTCTTCGGCGGCGCGCGCACCGAGCAACACCATGATACGGTCGACGATCTCGGCTTTGGTCATAAGGTAACGGTCTTCGGTGGGCAGCTGCATGGTGATCCCAAGCGCCATGCCACGCGGAATAATCGTCACCTTGTGCAAGGGGTCGGCATTCGGCAGAAGCTTCGCCGTCAGGGCGTGGCCGCTTTCGTGGTAAGCGACGAGTTCTTTCTCTCGTTGGCTCATGATGCGGCTTTTGCGCTCTGGACCGGCAATGACTCGATCGATTGCTTCTTCGCAGTCTTTCATGTCGATCTGCGTCTTATCTCCGCGTGCGGCGAGCAAGGCCGCCTCGTTGAGCAAGTTTTCGAGGTCGGCGCCTGAGAAGCCGGGCGTCCGCCGCGCGAGCACCTCAAGCCGTACGTCCGGAGCGAGCGGTTTGTTGCGCGCATGTACCGCGAGGATCTGCGCGCGTCCGACAACATCCGCTCGATCCACGACCACCTGACGGTCGAAACGACCGGGCCGCAAGAGCGCTGGGTCGAGGACGTCGGGCCGGTTGGTCGCGGCGATCAAGATGACGCCGGTGTTGGCGTCGAAGCCATCCATTTCAACCAGCAGCTGATTGAGCGTTTGTTCGCGCTCGTCGTGTCCGCCGCCCAAGCCTGCTCCGCGCTGACGCCCAACGGCGTCGATTTCGTCGATGAAGACAATGCACGGGGCGCTCTTTTTTGCTTGTTCGAAAAGATCGCGCACGCGCGAGGCGCCAACACCAACGAACATTTCCACAAAATCCGAACCGGAGATGCTGAAGAAGGGCACGCCGGCTTCGCCGGCGATAGCGCGCGCGAGCAGGGTTTTGCCACTCCCAGGCGGACCAAGCAGCAACAACCCCTTTGGTATCCGCGCACCCAATTGTTGAAACTTCTTCGGGTATTTGAGAAACTCGACAACCTCGCTCAGTTCCTGTTTCGCCTCGTCGACGCCGGCGACGTCGGCAAACGTGACCTTCGGCCGATTTTCCGTCAGCAGCTTCGCACGGCTGCGCCCAAACGAGAGCGCTTGACTACCTCCGGCTTGGAGGTTGCGAGCGATGACAAAAAAGAGAATGATAGCGAGGGCCAGTGGTGCGACGAAGACGAGCAGCGTCGTCGAAATCCCGTTGGTGTTAGGCGGGTTTTCGGCGCCCACGGTAATGTTGTGCGCGTGAAGGGGGTTGGTGAGATCCCTATTGGATCCAAACGGAATCTGCACGACCTCTTGATGATCGCCCACCAGTTTGACGGTCGCGGAAGTTTGGCCGACGTCGACCTCGCTGATCGACTCGGGCATCTTGTCAATGCGATTGAGGAGATCGCTGTAGGAGGGCGGCTTCGGGACTTGGACCTGTCGCTGGTAGTAGCTGTACCCAAAGAGGAAGATGAGGGCCACGGCGACCACCCAGAACAACCATCGAAGAACTTTGGCGACCAAATGAGACTCCTTGCGGACGCGCGCGCGGTTTTAGCCGCTTGTTTTTTTGCCGTCCCCTATATCGTTACGCCCGAATCCGGCTTGTAGCTGTCTGATGTGTGGCAGATTGCGAAAATGTTCTTGAAAATCCAAACCGTAACCTACCAAGAAGCAGTCCCGTGGCGCGACGAGCCCGGCGTAATCGGGCTGTACGTCAACCGCACGATGGAACGGTTTGTTGATCAAAGCACACGATTGCACGCTTGCTGCGTTCCGGCTCTTCAAGTTGTTGAGAAGATAAGCAAGCGTGTAACCTTCATCGACAATATCTTCAATAAGCAAGAGATGCTTGCCCGAGGGGCTTTGATCCAAATCTTTCAGGAGTCGAACGTCGGTGTTCGTCGTGCGCCCGGTCCCGTAGGAACTGACAACCATGAAGTCAAGGGTCAGGGGATAGTCTCCTAGCGCGCGGATCAAGTCCGCGGTGAAGGTCAGAGCGCCTTTGAGGATGCCGACGGCAACCAACGGGCGTCCAAGGTTTCGCACTCGGATTTCGTTGCTGACGCGCGCGACTGCGTTCGCGATGTCATCCACGCTGAAAATCACATCGCCCAGCTCGACCGGGGTTGCCAATTCCCTCATGTTATGCGCTGTCTTAAATATCGGCTGCCCGCCACCCCACCTCAAGGACCGGACTTCGCGACTTAGCCACATAGGGTTCCATGACGCGCCGGCCGAGGACCGCGGCAATGCGACCTCCGGCACACAGGAGGGTGACGCTGGACCGGCGGGAGAGCGGCACGCCGGCTTTCCCCAAGAAGCGGGCAAGCGAAATCGGGCGGCGATGCCCGGACGGAACGCACCTGTCACCCTTCCTCGGCGCGCGTAGTTCGTGGGGCCCGTTGCCCAGCACGGCGGCATCGAGGAATTGCCCGGGATGCGCCGCGTCGCGTCGCTCATGGCTGCTTCGCTTGTGCAAGAAAAACGTAGCCGTTCCCGCGGGCGTCGCATACGAGGCTGGGAGTCTTGTGAGGTCGACCGTCACCGGAGAGAAGACTGAGCTGTTTCCTGCTCCAGTCTCCACCACGAGCCTGCCGCTCGAAAGCACGACCGTCGTCGCGCCTGCGTGATAGCGCCCCCCGCGACCTTGTTTGATCGCTCGCGCGATGGCGTCGCAATGCTCGAAAGAAAAATTCCGCATACCCGCACCGCTGGCATCCACCGCTTGGCGAATGACCCTGCGCAGCAGCGCAATCGGCAAGCGACGCAAAGGCGCGACAGCGAGCTCGAGCGAGTTCTCAACGCGGGCTTGGCTCCATGCCGCAACGCTCATTCCGCGGAGCAGCTCGCGATCGTCTGCTAGGAGCGCTGCGGAACGGGCGATGCCGCGGGTCGATTGTGGAAGAACAGCTTCGAGCGCAGCGAGCAACGTTCGAACCGCGTTGCGGGGAACGCGCGTATCAGCGTTTGTTTCGTCCACCGAAAACGGCACCCGGCGCGAACGAACGAATTCCCGGCACTGCGCCTTTGTTGCCCACAATAGAGGACGAGCGAGCATAACGCCGTCGGAAAGCGCTCGGCTCGGGCGCATCGCCGCAACCCCGTCAATGCCGCTGCCCCGAGCGAGCGCAAGCAGCGATGTTTCGACGAGATCGTCGCGCTGGTGACCCGTGAGCACGACCGCTGCGCCAACACTGCGGGCCACCGATTCAAGCTCACGGTAGCGTGCGTTGCGCGCTCGCTCTTCCGGCGACCCTTGCGCCGGTTGCAGCGGGCCTAACGTTCGCACCATCACTTTGGCTTTTGCTACGCGTGCCTGCGCCCGGACAGCCGAGATGTCGCGTTCGATGCTTTCGCGTGGCCGCAATCCGTGGTCAACGTAGCACGCCACCAATTTGGCCTTCGGAGCTACTTCACGAGCGAGCAGCAACGAGGCGGCGCTATCGGCGCCTCCAGAACAGGCGACGATGACGGGGCCCGCATCGAGTTGCACGCCAAGCAACCGGCACGCCCGGGCGTACAGCGCGACCAGGTTCGCAAGCCAGTCTGCGCGGTTAGCGGCGGCGCGCGCGCTCGAGTTCGCGCCGGACTTCTCGCTCTTTGATTGCCTCGCGTTTGTCATACATTTTCTTGCCACGCGCAAGCCCCACTTCAACTTTCACATGATTGCGGCGGAAATAGATCCGCAGAGGCAAAAGCGTGAGCCCCTTTTCTTGTAGTTTGCCGGACAGCCGTGACAGCTCTTTGCGATGCAACAAGAGTTTGCGATCGCGACGCGGCTCGTGTTGCGAGAAGAATGTTCCCTGTTCATACGGCGGGATATGCACGTTGGCGAGCCACGCCTCGCCCTTCGCGAGCCGCACAAAACCGTCGACTAACGAACAGCCGTTCTTTCGCAGGCTCTTGACCTCTGTGCCGGTGAGCACCACGCCTGCCTCGTTTTGGTCCAAGATTGCGTAGTCATGAAATGCTTTGCGGTTGGAGGCGATCGTCTTTTGGCCGGCCCGCGCGTCAGCGCTCCTTGCCGTCATCCGCGACGAACCTCCCTTGACCTTCCGCATACACGGTGCCATCTTCGCCGCTGACGGTGGCGCTTAAGGTGAGCAGGCGACCGCGCCGTCCCTCGACTCGACCTTCAGCCACGAGCGGCTGATCGATCGGAGCAGCTTTTCGAAAGCGAATTTCGAGCCGGCCGGTCACAGCGCGTATGCCCGCCGCGATGGCTGCATGCGCCATGGCTTCATCGAGCAACGTGGCGACGATGCCGCCATGCAGCATTGTCGTCCATCCTGCAAAGCGTCGCTGTGGAAGAAAGACAGCTCGCGCGCTGCCGTCGCCGTAGGCAAAACTCAACTGCATTCCCTCCGCGTTATCGGGGCCGCACGCAAAACAACGGCGATCGTCGGCTAAGGTAGATTCACCCATCAATAGCCCAGCGAAAGGCGCTCGCTCAGCTGCGACGGCAGCTCAACGCTTTCCATTTTCTCGCGAACCCTCATCACGTCGTACGTCACCCGTCGAATTTCAATCACGCTCGCCGCGTCGTCAAAGAGAGCAAATGAGGCCTGCGGATTTCGGTCGCGGGGCTGTCCGACGCTGCCGGGGTTAACGATGTAGCGAAATTGAGGCGCCACCTCGATCCTGCCTCCGCGTGACAACCGCTGGTGAAACGTACGGCCTTGGGCAAGCGGACCTGAAGGTCCGCTGCTACATTCTTGAAAGTAGACTTCGGCGACGTGCGTGTGTCCAATAAAGGTCACGGGCTTTTTGACTCTCTCGAATGCCGTCCGTGCGTCGGTCACGCCGAGAATGTATTGGAAGTGGAATGTTGGGGCTCCGTGCACGATCTCAAATGTCTCAAACTGGAGCTCGCGCGGCAGGCGGGCGAGATACTCGAGGTTTTTCTGCGTGAGTTCTCTTCGAGTCCACGCAATCGCCTGGACGGCAAGTGCGTTGAAACTGTCAGCGGCGTCGTCCGCAACCGCGGCTTCGTCGTGATTGCCGGCGATGGCGAGGCAGTTGCGCTCTTGAAGCAGATTGCAACATTCATTTGGACTTGGGCCGTAACCGACAATATCACCCAAGCACACGAGGCGGTCGATCCCAAGTTCGTCGAGTTCTCCGACGACTGTGGTCAGCGCATCGTAGTTCGAGTGAATGTCTGAAAGAATGCCGTAACGCATTCAGGTGAACAACCCTCTGCAGTTGGAGTCGCCGCAGTTCCCTCCGCTGCCGAAGCTCACCTCTGGAGGCGCAAACGATCGACGATGCGCGCGACGCCGGGGACAGTGCGAACGGTTTCCCTGACCAAGGTGTGGACAGTGTTGCTTGCCACCGTGCCCTCGAGCGTCACCACTCCATTGTGCGCGCTGACTTGGATCTTCAGCGCGTTGACGCCGGTTTGGGCGGCAATGGCAGCTTGCACCCGTGTCTGCAACTCGAGGTCGGCTGCAATTTCATTGGCGGTTGGCGCCTTCGGGTTGACCTTCAGCCGATCGTCGACTCCTGCGATGCCCGCAATGCCTCGCACCGCTTGGTCGACCTGCATGCGTTCTTGATCCGAGTGCACCTGGCCTGAGAGGGTCACTCTTCGGTTTTCGACGTCCACGCTCACGAGCGAAACCGTTGCCGGATCGATGGTCGCGATTTTGGTTCGTACTTGAGCAGCGATGAGCGCGTCGTTGGCCGTGGACTTTGCCCGTTGTTGTTGGGATGCGGTGCAGCCGCCATACGCAAGCACGAGAAGTGACAGACTGGCGGCGATCGTGATGAATTTCATTCTTGTAGCTCTCCTGTGGCTTACCGAAGCGTCCTCATCCGCGTGAACGGCACAGCATCAACCCACGTGCGCGCCAAGATGAGGGTTATCCCTTCCGGAACGACGACGATTGCATCGGCAAACGCCAAGATATGTAATTGCGACGATGTACCCAGAATCGGCGTTGCGATCAATCCATCTGCCGAGCGATCGAGCCGCACGGGGATGCGGTATTCGAGCCCAGGCTCAACGTCAATCGGCGCCGTCAGGCGGGCGCGCAGCGGCAGGCGTCGAGTCAACTTTGTTGAACATGCGCAACAAGATGGGCTTTGCCAGCGCTTCAAACATGACGAGCGCAGAAACCGGATTGCCTGGAAGTCCAATCACGGGTCGATCGCCCACCATGGCGAGAAGTACGGGGCGGCCTGGTCGTACGCGAACGCCATGCACGATCACTCCTGGTTCTCCCGCCTCGCTCACCAACACAGGGGTGTAATCACGGGTGCCGACACTCGAACCCCCAGAAATGATGACCCCGTCGCATTCGTCTAAAGCCTTGGCGAGCGCGCGCGCAAATATGTCACGATCGTCGGCGACGCGTTCGTACCGGCAGGGGGTAAATCCCAGAGCGGACAGAGCTGCGCAGATCATCACTCCATTGGATTCGCGAATCTGTCCTGGCCCAAGTTTGACACCTGGCGGCACGAGCTCGTCGCCCGTGATGAGCACCGCGATGCGAGGGGACGCGTAGACGTCGGCGGCATCGATACCTGCGGCTGCGAGCAAGCCGAGCGCGGGTGGGTCGAGCACGCGGCCGGGCTCGAACAACAAGGAGCCAGCTGTGACGTCGCTCCGTGCGTGATTGATGCGGTCGGCGCAATCGAGCCCGTCGAAGACAAGCACCTCGGCGTCTTTGGTTTCCGTATCTTCAATCTTCACCACGCCGGTGGTTCCCCTTGGTAGGGCACCGCCCGTGGGAACGATGACTGCGCAGCCGCGCTCGAGGGGCGGGGGTGGAGCCTTGCCCATTGATACTTCGCCCGACACACGCAAATGCACGGGAATCTCGCGCGATGCGGTTCGCACGTCTTGCGCAATCACGGCGAAGCCATCTACCATCGATCGGTCGAACGAGGGGACGTCTTCAGCAGCCATAACCGCCTGGGCAAGAATGCGTCCCTCGAGGTGGTTCAATGCTGACCGCTCCACTTTTGCCTTGCGGATCGGGAATTCGGCCATGGCATCGAGCGCCGCGGATATAGTGATTCGCCGCAATGGTGTGCGAACTGTGGCTATGGTGACCCCTCCAACACGCCGATATTCTTCTAGGAAGGCCGCATAACGCCTGGAGGACGCATGTACCCACACAGACTCGATGATCTCTTGATCGGCATCGTAGAGAAAAACGCATCGGACTTGCATTTGGTCGTTGGCAGCCCGCCGATGATGCGCCTTAACGGGGTCCTCCAGCCGATCGTCGACGAAAAGGTTTCGCCCGAAGACGCACAAGCGTTGCTCACCTCGATACTCACAAAAGAACAGGTTGATAATCTCAATGCGCAGCGCGAGATCGACTTGGCATATGCGATGGTCGGCGTCGCTCGTTTCCGCGTTAACGCTTGCTTTGAACGAGGCAGCGTCTCCGCGACCTTCCGAAACATTCCAGACACGCCGCCCTGGCTCGAGGAAATGGGGTTCCCCGAAGTCGTCGGTGCGCAGACCTTGAAGCCGCGCGGTCTCGTGCTTGTGACCGGACCAACCGGATCGGGCAAGTCAACGACGCTGGCCGCAATGATCAACTACATGAACCGCCATCGCAATTCACGCGTGATTACAATCGAGGATCCGATTGAGTTCCTTCATTCCAATATTCAGTGCATCATTACGCAGCGCGAGCTCAACCGAGATACCCACTCCTTTTCCAATGCCCTCCGCTCGGCGCTGCGCCAGGATCCCGACGTCATCCTCATCGGCGAAATGCGCGACCTCGAAACAATCGCGCTGGCTTTGACCGCCGCGGAAACAGGTCACCTTGTTTTTGGTACCTTGCATGTGACGTCTGCCGCGGAATCGATCAACCGAATTATTGACGTCTTCCCGCCGGAGCAACAGGAACAAATCCGGCTGCAGATGGCAGGTGTTTTAGAGGCCGTGTTCACGCAGACGCTCGTGCCGAAAGTGGATGGCAGCGGGCGGGTGTGCGCTATGGAAATTCTTCTGGGCACCCCTGCTGTCCGGAATCTCATTCGCGAGAACAAACCGGCGCAAATTCTCAGCGCGATGCAGACCGGTCAAAACGTCGGCATGCAGACACTCGACAAGCAGTTGGCCAAATATGTGAATGACGGGCTGGTCACGCTGGAAGCCGCGCTCGAGAAGGCATTGAGCACCGATGAAGTGCGCCGCTACGTTACGCAAAAAGACGAACCGCGTCGCGCCTCCTCGTTCTAGCATCTTGGGTAGCAGCGCACCTTCAGGTGCGCTTTCACACGAGCGGACCTAAAGGTCCGCTGCTACACCGCCTTTAAAAACGCTGGTATGCTCGATAAGGCTCTTATTCGCGAGCATCCTGACTTTGTTCGCCGCTCCCTGAAGCGCCGCGGGCTTGCCGATGCGGCGGTAGACGAATTTCTTGCCCTCGACGAACGCTGGCGAAAAGCGGTGACAACGGTCGATCGCCTCAAGGCTGAGCGCAATCGTATCTCCGGGGAGTTTGCCAGAGCGAAGTCTAGCGGCGACGAGGCGCTGCGCGTGCTCCGAGAACAGTCAACGTCGCTTGGCAAAGAGATTGAAGCCGGGGAGCATGAGGCCGCTGCATTGGATCGAAAAGCAAGCGAGCTGCTGGAAAACCTGCCGAATATTCTCGCCGACGACGTGCCCGACGGAACGGATGCAAGCGCAAATGTCGAGCTGCGCCGCTTCGGGGAACCCCCAACATTTTCGTTCGATCCAAAGCCGCACTGGGAGATTGGTGACCGGCTCGGCATTTTAGACTTTGAGCGAGGCGTGCGGCTCGCGCGAAGCCGCTTTGTCGTGCTCGCTGGGGCGGGCGCTCGCCTGAATAGGGCGTTGATTAACTTTTTCCTCGAACGCGACGTTGCAGCCGGCTTTTTGGAGATCATGCCACCAATTCTCGTGAATCGCGAATCCGTGGAGGCAACCGGGCACCTCAGCAAATTCAGCGACGTCATGTTTTCGGTTGAAGACGGTGCTCTTTTTTTGTCGCCGACGGCAGAAGTGCAGCTCGTCAACTTACATCGGGGTGAGATTCTCGAAGCAGACCAGCTTCCGAAGCTGTATACGGCGTACACGCCATGTTTTCGGGAAGAGGCGGGGGCGGCTGGAAAAGATACGCGAGGTCTTATTCGCCTTCACCAATTCGAGAAGGTTGAACTTGTCGGCATTTGCACTGCCACAGACGCGCCGGCAATTCACGAGCAAATTACCGCACAAGCAGAAAGCTTGTTGAAAGCGTTGGAGCTGCCGTATCGCGTCGTTGTGTTGAGTTCCGGGGATACCGGTTTTGCTTCGCAAAAAACCTACGACCTGGAAGTGTGGTTGCCGGGTCAAGCAGCGTACCGCGAAATTTCCTCGTGCAGCAACTGTGGCGATTTTCAGGCGCGCCGGGCATCGATCCGCTATCGTTCGACGCCGAAAGGGAGACCGGAGTTTGCCTGTACGCTGAACGGGTCGGGTTTAGCCGTTGGCCGGACGATGGTTGCGATCTTGGAAAATTTTCAGCAGGAAGACGGCTCAGTGCAAGTGCCCCGCGTGCTCCAGAGCTACATGGACGGCCAGAGCGTTATTCGATGACGTTCCAACGGGCGATGTGCCAATCGCCCCCTCCATGGCGCTTTTCCAAGCGCCATTACATCCAGGCGCGGAGGGATTTTTTGGAGGCCTTTTTCCAGGCTTTACGCCAGGATGAGCGAGCTTCGTCTGCCGCGAGCGACTCCATTGCTGCAAGCGTGCCCGCCGCGAAGATCTCCTCGCGATCGCCTTTAATTTCGCGAAGGCGCTGCTCGGCCACCACAGCATCGTGCAGCTCTCCCAGAATTCTCTGCAACCTCTGCACGCGCCGGGCGAATCGGGCAATCGGCTTGCCGCCAACGGGAACGATAGCTTCCGCGGCATAGCGGCATCGCTTGGCTTTGATGCGAACTTGATGGAGCTGCTCGTCTTGGGCGTTGTCGTCCAGTTGGGCGATTGCCTTACAAAGCTTTTTCCAAGGCACTTCCACCAATCGGGGCAGCATTTCAATCGCAGGCTCCGAGGCGGGTTGTTCCACTCTCGGATCGGCCGCAGCGTCAACCAGATCGTTCAGCAGATCCAGATAGCGCTTCTCGCGCAACACTCGGGCGAGCTCGGCGCGCGCCGCATGGCTTTCTTTCGCGAACCGCTCGATCACCGCTTCGACTTTCCGTACGTCTTTGATGGACAATCTGGCCGCCCGGCGGCGCAGTCTCCCTACCAAGACATCGGCGTCGCGAACGGCTCCAAGCTCGTCAGTAAACCATTTGATCTTGGCGCGAAGCGAGCGCACCCACTCTTCCCGCAAGAGCGGGCCGAACGTGCGGAGATCCGAACGCAGTTTGCGAGTAGCAACTCGTGCTTGATGCACGGCTTCGGGGTCCATGTTGAGGCGAAGCGGCGCATCAGCCCGCATGAGCATCTCAACCGATGATGCAAGCGCGTATCGAATGACGTCCGAGGCTTTGCTTTGTCCATTTGGTCGCGCGCAATACAATTCTGGAGGCGCAAGCGCAGGCGCTCCAAGAGCGCGAACGCTCTTTGGCGTCTCGTCGACCGCTCCCGCACCGGCGTCTTGCAAGCTGCGTCGAAAACCCTCCAGCACTGAGGAGGGTGCTCCATTGAGCAGTTCGACTTCGACCTCTCGAAAGCGATCGATGACTCGTCCACCGCTCATGACGCGAACGTCGTCATCAGCGACTTCGGCAATTTCTTCTCCGGACGCACCGTGCAAGCGCAAACTCTTCCGCACGGTCCGCAATCGTGCGACCGGTGCGACGGGTCGGCCTCGCAAAAACGCAGCAACGAGCTCCAGCGCCTTGACTGGCGGCTTTGCCCCGGCGGCCGCAAAGGTGTGCTCGACCCTGGCAAGACTGCCATTGTCGCTTACCGCGGGGAGTTTGAGCGTCCAACCTTGCCCGCGCCGAAAGCGCAAACTGCAACCCCAGCGCGTCAAGCGCAGATCGTCGGTGTCGTAATAAACAGTTGAGAGTTTGTGCGCTTCGATGGGCGAAGCCGAAAAGCCACCGATACCGTCAGCCAACACACTGAGGTCGAAGCGTCGTGGCGCTTGCAGTTTGATTTCTTGCTCGATGTGAACCGACATAACTCGCTTACAATGATCGATGAGGGGCTCGAATGCTTCGAGACAGGCTAGGGCCGTAACTTCTTGCCGAATCGGCCGTGCGTTCGGGCGAGGCCTTAGAGGTCCGCGGCCAGGTTATCTATACCCTGGCCAAGCATCTCCGCGGTGATCAGCGTAATGCCCCCCTCCGTTCGGTAGAAGCGTTTGGCATCTTCCGCCGGATCGACGCCAACAACCAGTCCTTCGGGCAGCCGGCAACCCTTGTCGATGACCGCTCGTCGAACGAAGCAATGCCGCCCGATATCCACGTTCGGCAAGACGACCGAATCTTCGACTCGACAAAACGAATTCACGCGCACGTTGGAAAAGAGGAGCGAGCGTCGCACGTGGGCGCCGGAAATAATGCATCCGCCGGCGACCAGCGAGTTGACCGCGATCCCTCGACGCCCTTCTTCGTCAAAGACGAATTTCGCCGGAGGCAGTTGCTCCTGATACGTCCAGATAGGCCACTTGGCATCGTATAAATTCAATTCCGGCACGACGTGAGTGAGATCCATATTTGCTTCCCAGTATGCGTCCACCGTGCCAACGTCACGCCAATACACCGAGCTTGCTATTCCACCAAGGCTCGCCGGTCCAAATCGATGCGCAACCGCTTGGTGATGGCTGACGATGTGGGGGATGACATCTCGCCCAAAATCGTGCGTCGATTCCGAATCCGCTGCGTCGCGATCCAGTTGCTTGTACATAAAATGCGCGTTGAAGCAGTAGATGCCCATGCTGGCCAAAGCGCGATCGTCCTTGTCCGGCATGGTAATCGGTTCTGGGCTCTTCTCTGCAAACTCCGTAATGCGATTGTGTGCATCGATCCGCATCGTGCCGAGCGATGCGGCTATGCCTCGGGGCACCTCGAAGCTGCCCACCGTCACATCGGCACCGCTGCGAACGTGCTGGACGAGCATCTGACCATAATCCATCTTATAAACATGATCGCCGGCCAACACCAAGACGTGTTCCGGATTGTGCGCTCGAATGATGTCGAGATTTTGGAGAATAGCGTTCGCCGTACCGGTGTACCAGGATTCCTCTTCTAAGCGCTGCGATGCCGGCATGAGCTCGACGAATTCATCGAACTCACCGCGCAGGAAGCCCCAGCCTCGCTGGATGTGGCGCATGAGGCTGTGTGCTTTATATTGCGTGACAACCCCAATGCGCCTGACGCCTGAGTTGATGCAGTTCGAAAGCGGAAAGTCGATGATGCGAAATTTGCCACCGAAGGGCACTGCGGGCTTTGCACGCCACTGCGTGAGATGTTTCAAGCGCGAGCCCCGACCACCGGCCAAGACAAGCGCCAGCGTCCCTTTGGTAAGCAAACTAACGTAACGCGAGGTTTCAGATGAGGACATAGCCCCTCGTTCTGCGGCAAGAGGAAAGGGGACGCCCATGTTCTCTCAAACAGCGCTTATCACCGCCTATGATGAGCCATGATGAACTAAGGCGTTTTCATGCTGGCCGGCTGCTCGATGCATATCGCTGGCTCGGCTCCCATTGCGGGCGCGTCGACGGGCAGCCCGGCGTTTGGTTTTCAACCTGGGCACCCAACGCGCGCAGGGCCAGCGTCGTCGCGGACTTCAATGCGTGGGATGGTCGTCGCCACCCTATGCAACGGCTCGATCGCGGCGGCGTCTGGCAGGTCTTCATTCCCGGTGTCGAGCCAGGCGCACAATACAAGTTCGAATTCGAGCATGCCGAAACTGGGAAGCTCGTCATCAAGACGGATCCCTATGCGCAAGCGTTTGTCACCCATACGAATACGAACGCACGAGTCATCCCGCCAAGCGCGCACAAGTGGCAAGATGCAGTGTGGTTGGAACGAAGGCGCGACTGGCACTGGCGAGCGGAGCCCATCAACATCTATGAGGTGCATCTTGGGTCTTGGCGCCGCCGCAACGATGGCTTGTTTCTTTCTTACGCAAGACTCGGCCAAGAACTCGCCTCGTACACGCGCGAGCGCCACTTCACGCATATCGAGCTGTTGCCGGTGTTCGAGCATCCACTCGACGAGTCGCTAGGCTATCAAGTGACTGGGTACTTTGCTCCCACAAGCCGCTTCGGGACTCCCGATGATTTCCGCTCATTTGTCGATACGTGCCATGAAGCCGGCCTAGGCATCATTCTGGATTGGGTGCCGCTCCATTTCCCAAAAGACCTTTGGGGGCTTGGCGAGTTCGATGGCGGGCCACTCTACGAACGAGCTGACCCAGCCATGGCGGAGCATCCGGAGTGGCACACGCTCATCTTTAATTACGGTCGGCCGGAAGTTCGCAATTTCTTGCTTGCCAACGCGCTGTACTGGCTTTTGGAGTTTCATGTGGATGGGTTGCGCGTTGACGCGGTTTCTTCCATGCTGTACTTGGACGACGCTCGTCTTGGCAAGCACTGGCAGCCAAATCCCCTCGGCGGCCGCGAAAATCTACCCGCGGTAAAGTTCTTGCGAGAGATGAACGCGCAGATAGCGCAACTCGTGCCGGATGCGCTCACGATCGCCGAAGAGTCAACGTCGTGGCCCTCAGTTTCGCAGCCGCCAACGCGCGGCGGTCTCGGGTTTTCGATGAAATGGAACATGGGCTGGGTTCACGATACGCTCGAGTACCTCGGCTTGCCCTGGAGCGAACGCTCTGCGCGTCACAAAGACCTCACATTCGAGCGGCTGTACGCACGAACGGAGCATTTCGTGCTCGCGCTCTCGCACGACGAAAGCGCGCCACGCAATGGTACGCTCTTCTCGCACATGTACGGGAGCGACGAGCAGAAGTTCGCAGGCTTGCGTTTGCTTTTTACATTTCAAACCACGTATCCAGGCAAGAAGCTCAATTTTATGGGGAACGAGTTTGCTCAACGTGAAGACTGGGACCCGACGACGCAACTCCATTGGGAGGCACTGGCCGATCCGCCTCATCGACAGGTTGCCGCAGCGGCCAGCGATTTGGGTGCTCTCTACAGGAAGCTCCCGGCCCTGCACGCGGGGGATTTTGACGCCGCGTCCTTTCGCTGGCTCGATCCAGATGACGCCGATCACTGCGTCCTATCTTACATGCGGACGGCAGGCGAAGCATTTGCGCTTGTCGTCTTGAACTTCTCCGAGGGGACCTACAGGGGGTATGTGGTGGGAGTACCGCGCGAGGGTACATATCACGTTGTCTTTGCTAGTGACGCCCGCGAGTATGGTGGCAACGGCGAAACTCGATTGATTGACGATCGGGCGCGTCGCGTGCCGTGCATGGGCTTCGATCGTTCGATCGCACTCGACGTGGCTGCGCTTACGGGCGTGGTCATCACGCTCGCATGAGCGAACAAGAACCGAAAGTTCTGTTCGTCGCGTCGGAAATTTACCCAATGGCGAAGACGGGCGGGCTCGGCGATGTCGCTGCGGCGCTGCCCGCCGCGCTCGCGCGCAGCAGCGTCGATGTGCGACTGATGATGCCCGCGTACCCAAGCGCGCTCGACCACGTGCGCGGCTTGGCGGTGGATCGCCATTTCGAAGACATCGCCGGATTCGGCGCAGTCGATCTCCTCATCGGCCGTACGCCATCAGATTTGCGCGTGTGGCTCGTCTTCTGTCGCCGGCTCTACGAACGCCCCGGCGGGCCCTATCACGATGAATACGGGGCGCAATGGCCCGACAATCTGGAGCGCTTCGCATTGCTTTGCCAGGCGGCGAGCCAACTTGCGGTTGGATCTGGCGAGTGGCAACCTGACATCGTCCATGCAAACGATTGGCACACGGCGCTCATCCCAACTTTGCTCGGGGCAAAGCAGGGCTCTCGGCTGTCGACACTGCTCACAATTCACAATGCCTGGTATCAAGGTGAAGCGTCACAGAAACAGTTGCGTTCGTTCGGCGTGCCGCCCGAGCGCCTGGAGCGGTTTGGAAGCGGCAAGCTTTCGTTTCTTGCTCTTGGCGTGCAGGAGGCAACGCTTCTCAACACCGTCAGCCCAACGTACGCGCGTGAAATGCAGACCCGCGAGTTCGGGTTTGGCTTGGAGGATCTCTTCGCGGCCCGCTCTCGCGAGCTCGCGGGCATTCTCAACGGCGTCGACTACGACGTCTGGGATCCAAGAAACGACGAGCATATTGCCCATCACTACAGCGAGCTCAATCTGGCGGGCAAGGCCGCGTGCAAAGCGGCGCTCTTGGAAGAAATGAACCTCGATGCGGCTCAGTCGGCACCGCTGCTCGGGGTCGTGAGCCGGTTGACGTGGCAAAAGGGCCTCGATCTGGTCGTCAAAAGCGCCGAGCATTTGCTCACCGCAGGCGCCCGGCTCGTCGTGTTAGGCTTGGGCGAAAAAGCGCTCGAACAAGGTTTTCGCGAGCTCGCAGCTCGCCATCCGGACCGCGTCGCCGTTTGCTTGCAATACGATGAAGCGCTCGCGCATCGCATCATCGCCGGGGCGGATATCCTCCTCATGCCCTCGCGCTTCGAACCGTGCGGGCTCAACCAGCTGCACGGTTTGCGCTACGGAACCGTGCCCGTGGTTGCCGGAGTTGGGGGTCTTGCCGATTCAATTGCAGACGCGGGCGAGCGAGGCATCGCGGAAGGCGTCACCACCGGGTTCGTCTTCCACGAGCCTTCACCGGCGGCGTTTACCGCTGCGGCGAGAAAGGCGATCGCGCTGTATCCTAGCCGGCCACTCTGGCAGGCGCTGCAGCGCAACGGTATGCGCCAAGACTTCTCTTGGAACCGCGCGGCCGCAAGTTATCGGCGACTCTACGAGCGCTTGGTCTCCTGATAGACATCTGACTCTTCGCGCTCCATCTGCTTGGCATACTCGCGAACGTCTTGGGTGATGCGCATCGAGCAGAACTGCGGACCGCACATGGAACAGAAGTGCGCGACCTTGGCGCCCTGCGCCGGCAGCGTTTCATCGTGAAAAGCCCGCGCGGTTTCAGGATCGAGCGATAATGCGAATTGATCTTCCCACCGAAACTCAAAGCGTGCCTTCGAAAGGACGTCATCCCATTCGTGAGCTCGTGGATGCCCCTTTGCAAGATCCGCCGCATGCGCCGCAATCTTGTAGGCGACCACCCCGTCCTTGACATCCCTCTTGTTGGGCAGGCCTAGGTGCTCTTTCGGCGTGACATAACAGAGCATGGCCGTACCGTACCAGCCGATCATCGCGGCACCAATGGCACTCGTGATGTGGTCGTAACCAGGCGCAATATCGGTCGTGAGCGGGCCTAGAGTGTAAAACGGCGCCTCGTGGCACACCGCGAGCTGGCGATCCATGTTCTCCTTGATGAGATGCATGGGGATGTGGCCAGGTCCTTCGATCATTACCTGAACGTCGTGTGCCCATGCAGTGGCAGTGAGCTCGCCCAGCGTTTCTAACTCGGCGAATTGCGCCGCGTCGTTGGCGTCGGCTGTCGAGCCCGGGCGTAAACCATCGCCCAGCGAAAATGCCACATCATAGGTCTTCATGATTTCGCAGATCTCTGCGAAGTGGGTGTACAGAAAGTTCTCTTCACGGTGCAGGAGACACCACTGAGCGAGGATCGAGCCGCCGCGCGAAACAATACCCGTGACTCGGTTCGCAGTGAGCGGAATGTAGCGCAGCAAGACGCCCGCGTGGATCGTAAAGTAGTCCACACCCTGCTCGGCCTGCTCGAGGAGGGTGTCCTTGTACACCTCCCACGTCAAGTCCGCAACCTTACCGTTCACTTTTTCGAGCGCCTGGTAGATCGGCACAGTACCGATGGGCACCGGCGAATTGCGCAAGATCCATTCGCGCGTTTCGTGGATGTGCTTGCCGGTGGAAAGATCCATGACGGTGTCGGCACCCCAGCGAGTTGCCCAGGTCATCTTCTCCACTTCTTCTTCGATCGAGGAGCTAATGGCCGAATTGCCGATGTTGGCGTTAATTTTGACGAGAAAGTTGCGGCCGATAATCATCGGTTCGGATTCGGGGTGGTTGATGTTGGCTGGAATGATCGCTCGACCGCTGGCAACTTCATCGCGCACGAACTCTGGGCTCATGCCTTCACGCACGCCGATAAACTCCATCTCGGGGGTTATCTCGTTGCGACGAGCGTAATGCATTTGCGTGACGTTGCGGCCGGCTTTGGCACGCAGCGGCGTGCGCGAATGCGCGAAGCGAAGCGCCTCGAGTGATTCGTCGGCTGATCGCGCGCGCCGATACGCGGACGATGATTGTCCGAGTTCCTCGACGTCCTGACGCTGCGCGATCCACCGCGCTCGCAGTGGTTCGATCCCGCAGCGGACATCGATAGTCAGACCTGGATCGGTGTGCGCCCCACTTGTGTCATAGGCGCGGAAACTGGTTTCATCGGTCAAGTGGATCTGACGCATCGGCACGCGGATTCCGCGTGGTCCGTCGACGTAGATTTTGTGCCAAGACGCGCGATGAGCTTGTGTTTTTGGAGGCAGCGTGACGCTCATGATTGCTTCCCTTCGCTGGCATCACCCAGATCAGGTTCCGACGGTCGGCGAGTGGTGCTCACCCTCTCAGTCCTAGATGGACTCCCGTGCAGGCTATCTTTTTCTCGCTTGATATAGCAGCGGACCTTTAGACCTGCACCCCGAACGCCTCGCCTGTTTACTTCCCTACCAGGTAAAGGAGCTGCGAAGAATGTTCGACGCTTTCATCTACCTCATTTTTGCATTCGACCGAAATGACGACATGTTTCGTGCGATGGCTGGCGGGTTTGCCGTCGTCTGGTTCTTGTTTGTCATCGCGGTCCTCATTTTCTCAATCTATTGCGCTTGGCGCGTCGCTACCAAGAGTGGGTATCCAGGTGCGTATAGCCTGCTCTTGCTCATCCCGATCGTGAACATTGTCATACAACTGATTTGGGTTTTCTCCGAGTGGCCGATTGAAGCCGAACTCAAGCGGCTGCGATCGTCGAGTATTAGGCCGCAATAAGAAAAGGCGGACCTAAAGGTCCGCCGCTACACAGCCTTATTTCGCGAGGGCTTTGACCGCGGCTTCGGTCACCGGTGAGGCTTTGTTGCCCCACGAGTTGCGAACGTACGTGATGACGGCGGCGATCTCGGCTGGACTGAGCTTGCCTTTCCAGGACGGCATCGCTCCGCTATAGCTTGCGCCATTCACTGGAACGCCGTTCATTCCGTTGAGCACTGTTCTGATGACCTTCGTCGGATCTCCGGTCACGTACGGATTACCGGCGAGGGGTGGAAATGCGCCGGGAAGTCCTTGGCCTTTCGCCTGGTGGCAGCTCGCGCAGTTCTGAGCATATACCTGATCGCCCGCAGGCGCGGCAGCCACTGCGGTCGTACCGGCTGCAGCTGCCGGTACGCCCCCGGCCACACTGATGATCGGTATTGCGTTTTGCGTGGCGGCGCTCGGTGCAGCACCGTATCCGACGACTGGTGTTTGGCCAACCGGGCTCGCCGCTTGTTCCGCGGCGATGACCTTTGCGGAATACACGGTCGTGCCGACGATGGCACCAACCGTCAAAATCGTGAACACAACGAGGTATGGTCGGCGCGCGATGACGCGGCTTGGATTGCGATCGAGCCACGGCAGCAGCAGCAGCAGCATCGTAAAGGCGCCCGGCAGAATGACCGTGGGAACCAGCGACAGATTCTGCGGGAACATACGCAGCAAGCCGTAGAGCGCGTAGAAATACCACGCGGGGGCCGGGATGAACTGCGCGTTGTTCGGATCCGCTTTGGCGAGCAGAGGCGTGGGCATGACGATCGCGAGCGCTACGACGATCGCGACGACGATGAAGGCAGTAATCGATTCCATAAAGATTTGGTTCGGGTAGAATCGTCCGTAGGTCTTCGGGAGCGTGTCGCTCGCCGGCCCCGCCGAGCCGTTATGTTTGAAGATAAACAAATGCAGGCCGACCAAAAGAACGATGATCGCGGGCGTCGCCCAGATGTGCAAACCGTAGAAGCGGCCTATGGTGAGCGTGCCGAGCGTTGAGCCGTCGCTGAGAAAATGGTAGATGAATGGACCGATGATTGGCACGCTCGCTGCGATGTTGATCGCGACTTGCGTGGCGAAGTACGCGTTGAGATCCCATGGCAACAGATAGCCGGTCAGGCCCATCGACAAGACAATGAAGAACAGCAAAACGCCGACGACCCATTGAATTTCGCGCGGCTTTTTGTAGGCGCCGAAAAGCAAGACTTGCAGCAAGTGCATCGACATGAGGACGATCATGGCCGATGCTCCCCACGAATGGAGACTGATCAGGAACGACCCCCACAGCACGTGCTGATAAATAAAGAGGGTTGATTCCCACGCGGTGATCCCGGATGGAGAGTAGTAGAACGTCAAAATGATGCCGGTGATGATTTGGATGGTGAGAACGATTAACGTCGCGCTGCCAAAGACATACCAATAGCTTGCGCCGCCGGGAACGTCTTCAGTGAGGAAGTTTTTCGTCCAGCTGACGAGACCGGTTCGACTCTCAAGCCAATCGATCATAGTGCCTTCTCCTACCAGTACGACACGCGCACAATGTTGGTGGTGTTCGCCGCGTACTTGACCCATTCAACTTCGGCGACGCCGCTTTGCTCTCGGAAAGGCAGCGGGTCAAGACCACGGGGGGCCGGACCGATGAAGCGTCCCTGGGCGTTCTTTTTGTGTTGGCCGTACTTTGAGAACTCGGAACCGTGACATGGGCAGAGAAAACCGTCCAGACTGTCATTCCAATCGTACTTGCAGTTGAGATGCGGGCAGAGTGGGCTCCACATAACAAAACCAAGATTGCCCACTTCGAAATCGAGCCCGCTTCCGGCTTGTTGGGCGAAGAGTTCGGGGCGCTCTGAGCGCAGCGCTTGGAGGTCCTCCGGACCGAGCTTCAGACCCCACACGTAATACTCGTTGTTGGTCTTATAGTAGCCGTCGGTGACGAGTTTGTTGAAGAATATCTTGACGGGCTTGTCGAGCGCGCGCTCGAGCTGCGCAAACTCGGCCCGGTTCAACGGGGCGTAACCCTTGTTGGCATCGACGAGGTCTGGCGTCGGCACGAGCGCCGTGACGAGCGGAACAGCAAGTCCAAGGCCGACGACGGTGCCCGTAAATATCGAGGCCCGTGCTAAGAAAGCGCGCCGGCTGATTTCTTCGGGTGTGCCAGGGTCCTGATAAGCTTTTGCGTGTGGCAAGCAGCGTCACCTCCGCTTCGTGAAAAAGCGCACGTGTTCGGTGAGGGAGTCGACCCTGGGGCCCTTTGGTGCGATGAGGCCTGCAGCCTTCGCCAAAGGCGAAAAATGTAGCAGCAGACCTGCTATTTGCTAGCAGAGGCAGGCCTGCAAACCAGAATTCGCGCACCAGCGAATCCCGGTGATGCCAAAAGAGTAGTTGGGGAGCCCAGTCAGCGTTGTCGTGTCATGGTTATCCCCGTCTCGTATCTTATAGGCATCCCCAGAGTTGCAGATGCCGTTTCCTGGCGTCACATAGTAATAGCTTCCGCCGGCGGGGTCGTTGGGCACGGAACTGAGGTATGGGTTTCCGGGGCCTCCGAAAAGGTTGACGTCAACGGGGGCGCTCGCGGGCGGGTATTGTCCGCCGTGGTCAACCGCATACTCGGCAAGCGCAGTCGCGATCTGCTTGAGATTGCCCTCGCACGCCGATGACGCCGACTCAGCCCGAGCATGAAGGAAATTCGGAATCAAAATGGCGGCGAGAATCGAGATGATCGCCACGACGATGATCAACTCGATGAGGGTAAATCCCCGGTGCTGCGCTTGCCGAAAATGATCCATGCTCCTAGTTTCGGCGACGCCGCAGCAGAGAATGCCGCCCGCAGGGCGCGGGTGGTGAAAAGTAGGTTAGAGTTGCGTGTGAAGTGCGTCACGCGCGAATTACGAAACGGGCGCGACCTTCTCTGGAACGTCACGATTCCACCACGACGAAATGGTCGTTCCCGCGCCAACGGGGTGCAGTTCGTGCTGCTCAGCACGAGCCAGCTCGGGAATCTCATCGAGCCTGCCTTTCATGAGGCAAGCTTCACACACGATATGGTTGTCAACGGGATACAACTCGACACTCTTGCAACCACATATGCTGCATTTTTGCATAAGGGCCCTCAGGGTGAGAGAGCGGCCATTGGGCTTGCGAGCGACATTTCCTGTAGACCATATGTTTGATGTAGTCGGCTCAGGTGCCCTTCTCTGCGCCGACGTAATAGATGAGCTTCAGGATCAGTGAGGGCTGAGTCGCGACTGAATTGGGGTTGCCGTATACCAAATACGCCTCCGCGTGACCGAACTTTCTGTAGTACGCGAACGAGATGTTGGACGCGTCGATAAATTGCGGCGTCGTGCCAAAATAGGGTCCCGTGCCGATGATCCGCCGGATGCCGACCGACAGCGATGAGGTCGTCCCGATCTCGTAAGCATAGCTGGCGCGCTCGAGCCATTGGGTCAGCAACGTGCCTGTATCGAGCCGATAATCGGTGTCATCGGCCTCGAGGGTGCCGGTCGCACGGGGGCCGAGCTTGATCGTCGTCGTGCGTACTGTCGAATGCAGATAGCCGGCTCCATATCTTCCATAATTGTGCGAGAATGTCGATGGCGTATTGGTTTGCCCTAAATACGTCAAATTAACGCCATTTTGGGTTGTGTTTCCCGCTTCGCCGTTGAGCAAGAGCCAACTCGAACCCATTGAGGCCGTGAGCGTGAGCTGCTGCTTGGTATCGATCGTGATGTTCGAAATATCGTCGGCGTCGTCGAGCTGTCCCAATCGATTTCGGTAGTGTTGCAGGTCTTGCGAAAGAGTGAGCTTCCGAATCGTGCTGCCGGAGCCAAAATCCCATTCTTGATCCGCATACAATGATGGACCCGTTGTATCGTTGATGGGAACAAAAGCGTCGATTGGGTTAAACTCAGCACCCACCCACCGATACGCCGCAAAGATCCCTGACTTTGGGGTGTAGAGGTTGACGCCGAAGTCCTGGTAATTTCCCTGCGCCGGATCTCCAACATTCGATCCCCGGTCAATGCCGCCTGAAGCGTAGAGGCTAAAATTGTGTACGTCTCCGGCTCGCACTTGAACGATAGAAAAGTCGTCGGTTTGACCAGCACTGTCCACTAACTCGTGCAGCACGCTTGCCCCAATTTGATGATTAGGGGTCGACCAAAACGCTGATTCGGCCGAATCGGTGCGCATCGGGCCATGCGAGACGAACGCCGCCAAATTGGTGGACCACTGCACGCCCTCGAACGCGAAGCCCTCAGCTGGCGTCGGAATATTGGGCGTATAGAGCCAAGGGTAAATCGTGCAGTCATCGCAGTTAAAATCGTTATACACGTTCGTTCCTTGAGTGAAGAACGGCCGAACCTCTTGGAATTGGCGCTGAAATGCAGTCGGCGAAATGGTTTGTTGGTCGAGTTCCACATTGGAATAGTCCGGATGGAGCGTGCCTAAAAACGAGGACGTGGGTGTGACCGGCAGCGAGAAGTCCGCGCCCATTCTTGAGGTCGATCCGCCTGCGCCCGCTGAGGCAGCCTCGCCCAAGCTATAGATTGCCAGGCGTGGTTTCGTCCGCGTGCTTGCAGAGACAAAGTTCATGTTTTCCAAATATCCAGTGTAGAACGAAGAATCCGTGCTCGTCTGACCCTTCGCATGAGCCCACTCAAAGAGCCGTTCGCTGACCTGCACGCGGCGATCGAACTGCAACCGCCACGTCGAGCGCCCGTCACTGCGCATGATGCCGAACGGAATGCGTTCGGTGACGATGTATCCGTCGCTTGTTTGTTTCGCGATGGCCACCCAGGTTGGAGAAAACGTGGTGTTCTCGGACGAGTATGCATAACGCGTGCCAATGGGGTTGGCCGCGAAAAAGTATTCGAAGCCTTTGTCACCGCCGGGCCAGAAGTAGACGCGCACGACATCGTCCGTGCCAAGACCAATGTCATTGGTGCGTTGCGTCGCGGTAATCGGCTCGCTTTGCTTGGCCACAAACGCTACGTACAGATATTTTTTGTCCGTCAAGAGATAGACATCGGTTGGTTCCGAAGCTGCACGCTGAAACGAGAAATCCCACGTGAGCGTGACGTGCGCGCCTTTTTGCCATGCTGGGTCTTTCAAGGTGCCGTCAATGGCGGGTGGCGCCTCTACCGGTACTGCTCCCACCGAGAACGAATCTTCGGCCACAGCCTGATCTGCCTGACTGACGGCAACGGACAATGCTGTGGCGAGCGCTACATACCAAGCGCATTTGATCATGGTTGGAAAGCCTCTTAGCCGCTACACGCCGGCATCGCGCATTCGAATGAGGTCATCGACGCTAGGCTTCAACCCTGTGGACTGAACTTGGCGAACCCAAGCGGGGGAAACGTCGTGGTCCGCCAACCGAACGAATTGCTCGACGTCAGGTTGATAGCCAAGGCGATGGAAATCGCTGATATAGGGAACGGTAACGTCATGGTCGCGCAGACGGATGATATCATCCACCGTTAAACTCATCAGACCGCTTCGAGCAACGCCGAGAACGTACCCGGAATCGAGACCCTCGTTGCCCAAGCGCAGTAACTCGGTAAGGTTTGGGTGCAGGCCCGCCTTGTGAAGCTGATCGATAAAATCTGGCGTGACTCCCTCAACCGCTAGATCGAACTGCTCCATAGGCTGTGGCTGCTCGATGCCCCGAGCAGCCAGGGCGCTTGCGTAGGCGGGATCTGGGATGAAGACAAACGTTCCTCCGCCGCTCCCATGTGCGACCCAGCCGGTGCAAGTAAAAGCACCGGCGGGCTTGCGTATAGCGAAGCGAACGGCGTTGCCGGCGGCGCGAAGTTGATCGGTAGACAGTCCTTGCAAGTCGGCAAGCCCAACTGATGTTTCCCATTCCCAGCTGTGGCCGGGCGAGTTTTTGCCAAGCGTCAGCAGCAGCTGAGTGTTGGAGGGCGCAAGCTTCCACGTGCCTGCGAGCGAGTTTGGTTCCGCCACCGCTGGTCCACAAAGCCACCCACCGAGCGCAAGCAGGACCAGTGCTGCTCCGATCCGTCGCACACCATCCATCACGCTCAAATACCCGCGTTGCTCAGTCGGATCAGATCGTCAACAGAGAGCTTCTGGCCGGTTGTGACTCCGCTCTTTTGAAGTCGAGCGACAAAGTCTGGAGTAACGCCGCTTTCGCTTAACCGGATGAGATCGGTGACACTCACATTTCGATACCCCAGGGCTGCCATCGATGCGAGATAGTGGGGATCGATTCCGGCGTTCGACAGAGCGACCATGTTCGCCACACCCAGATTCCCGTAGCCGGCATCGCGCAACCCGGCGAGGAAGCGAGCATTTACCCCGGCGTTTGCGAGGGCAATGAGATCCTGTGCAGGCAGTGGTGTGAATCCAGCTGCGTGAAGCTCACGCAGAAAGCGAGGCGAAACCCCTGCGTTGCAAATTGCAATCATATCGTCAACCGAAAGATCGCGGAACCCCGTTTCCCGCAACGCATCGAGGAAATCGTCTCGTTGCGAGACGGTGTGACGTTCAAGATGCAGGACGCTGACGATCTGGGCAGTCGGTATCCGTTGCAGCGCTGGCAAGCGGCCTAGTAGCCTCGAAGTCGCATAGAGCACGGGCGCGCTCGAATCCAGCGTACTCCCTGATACGGCGATCGCTTGACGTAGATGCTCTATCACCTGCCACGAGGGCAGCACCGCTGCATGGGCCGCAGCTGCAGGCCTTGGCACAGCGCCTTGCCATGCTCTCGGCCTCACTTTCCGGCCGGCGACCACCGCCGCGTGACTTTGCAGGTGACTATGCGCGGGAAGTGCCGTCGTCGTGCTCGCCGCCGAACCCGTGGCTACCGTTGTGTTCGAAGCCGCGGTCGCGGCGTCGCTCGCGAGGAATTGCACGCAGGCGAACGGCAATGCTGCGAGCACGACGGCCGCTACGGCGATTCGAGCGAGCGGGTTCAGATGAGTTGAAGCTGCATGGTTGCGGTCGAGCAACCGTCCAATGCGGACGAACAGTTGGCGTTTGTTTTTTGCTAGCCCTGTGCTGGGCAGCCACCGGCGACCATTTTGGAGCAGGGCGATATGACACAGACAACGAGCGAAATCAGCGCGCTCCGTTTGCGCGGATGCGGCCGCATCATCGCACGCGATCTCTCGTTCCAAGTCTAGCGCCTTCGCCAAAGCAAAGGCCACCGGATTGAAGCACAACACCGTCAGCATCAGTTGTTTGAGCAAGTTGCCGTAGTCATCAAAACGTCCGATGTGTGCGCACTCATGACGAATGATCCGGTCCGCGTCTTGGGTTGAGAACTGTAGCGCTACGCTAAGAGGCAGCGCAATGACCGGCTTGGCAAATCCTATAACGCATGGTTCGCGAATCGTGGCCGAGTACCCGATCGCCACCGGACGTGTGGTCAATGCGCGACAGGCTTCTCGCTCGCGTTCGCTCAGGCTTCGATACGAAAGCGCCTTCTTGACGGCTGAGAGACTCGCGTACCCAAAAGCAAGCCGGAGAATCAAGAGATTCGTCACTGCGAGCCACGCAAGCACGAGTGCCAGGTCGTAACGACCTCGCATGACCGAGATGACCGTGGGTGCTAACCCAAACGATGGAGGTGTTTCGTCAAGTGGAGTACTGCTCGGGACTGCGTTATTGTGGGCCACTTTCGTTGGCTGCACAACGTATTGCGAAGATGCAAAGAACTTGTGCGACGATCCGATTGGATCGACGTGCGCGGCCGGTATGGTAAAGGAGGGCACGCGCAGATTCACCTGGCGAGGTTGCGTCACGCGGGCGAGGACAAAGTTTGCAAACGGCAACAGCGCGGTGGCGGCGAGCACCGCGCACCAAATCGCATATCGCTGCGCCGCGGTTGATCGCGGCACCGCTTTTAAAGAGAGAAACACGAGTGCGGCGAGTGCGGCACTCTGCCAAATCGAGTTGAGGAGCGCCCAGACGACGTGATGCATGGTAATCATTGGCGTTTTGCCTCATTGGTCAGGCGACGAAGTCTTGCCAGCTCTTCTTCCGAAAGCTGCTCGTCTTCCAAGAGCCGAACGGTCAGCAATGCAGCCGAATCATTAAAAAAGCGGCTCAGCAGATTCTTCACCGCTGCTCGAGAAGCTTCAACGCGCTCGACCACCGGCGTGTACACAAAGGCGTGGCCGGCTGCTTCGTGCCGCACAAAGCCCTTGCGTTCGAGAATCCGCAAGAGTGTTTGGACGGTGTTGAAAGCTGGGCGACCTTTTTTCGGGAGAGCCTCGCGCACTTGCGCGACGGTTGCCCTCTCCTGATCCCATAGGACCTCCATGAGGCGCTGTTCGGCGACGGTCAACGTGGCGGAACGTTTTCTCGGCACTGCATTTCCTTCACCTAAAGCCTTAGGTGGTTTATGCAACGTAGTCTAACACCAGCCCCAAAGGCGTGTCAAGCGGAATTCGTTTCCTGAAAAGAATTAGATTTGCAAAGCCCAGGTGTTCCAAAAGGGCGAGCCCACGTGGGCTGGCTTGAAGTTTCTTAAGTCGGCGTTAAGGGCGTAATCGTAGTTGTCGAACCACAGTGGGATGACGGGCAGTTGGTCCGCCAAGATATCCTGAACGCGGTCATACGCCGCCTTTCGGGTGGCCAACACATTGCTCGCTAGCGCTACCTCCTCCGCAGCGTCGAGCGAGGGATCGCAGAAACGATAGACATTTTCGCCACGCGGAGGCAACCAGCGGCATTCAAAGAGCACCGAATCATCTGGATCGACGCCGTTAGCGAAGCCCTCAAGGACCACATCGAAGTGGCCGGTGAGCTCAATGCCTCCTTCGGACGCCGGAGCAAAGAGAATGTCTGATGGATAAGATTTAATCTCGGTATCAATGCCAACTTGCCGCCACTGCTGCTGGAGCAGTTCGCGCGCCATGATCGAAACAGAGTCGCCAGCGATTCCAGAAAGGCCGAGACGCAGCGGCGTTCCATTGCGGTAGCGCACATTATCGGCACCGACGTGCCAACCAGCTTCGTCAAGCAATTTTGCGGCTAGCGCTGGGTTGTAGGCGTATTTCTTCGCGCTGCTGTTGTACGCCCACAAGAACGGGGGTTGATCGGTGCTCGCCAAAATATCAGAAGCATTGGTCACTTTTGCGAGCAAGGTTTGCCTATCGCTCGCGTAGGCAAGCGCCTGACGGACGCGAACATCCGATAAAATCGGGCTTGTGAGGTTCAATCCCAGATCTGTGTATCTCGTAAAAGGCGACGAGATAATGGTGATTCCCTCAAGGTTATGCAACGTTCGAGTAATCTCGTGAGGGACGCGATAGTACATGTCGATCTCGTGCGTCTTGATCAACGTGGCCAGCGTATTGTCACTGGGAATGATGCGAATATCGACTTCCTTCAGCGCTGGCCTGCCGCGCCAATAGCGGTCGTTTGCGACCAGTCGAATATGGCTGTCCGGCTCGTACTGAACAACGCGATAAGGCCCCGTGCCAACCGGCATGATGTTATAGCCCGCATGCGTGATGTCGGGATAGCGCGCAAGTAGGTGTGCCGGAAGAACGCAGTATGCATAGGCGGCCACCGGGCTCAGAAACGTCGCGATGAACGGCGCGTAAGGGCGGTTGAGGCGGATGACGATGCTGTGTGCGTTTTGTTTTCTAATCGATTGGATAAGTTCGTAACCGACGCGGCTTGGAACGGGATTGTTTGGGTTCATGACCGAGTGCCACGTGAAGATGACGTCGTCTGCGGTAAACGGAGCGCCGTCTTGCCAGAAGACGCCATCGCGCAAGCGATAGCGTATCGTCCGCCCGTCCCTGCTGATGCCGCCATTTTGCAGGCTTGGAACGTCAGCCGCAAGTTCGGGAATGAACCGGCCACGATCGTCGTGCCCGATTAGATACCCCGCCCAAAACATGGAGATATCGACGTCGACTGCTTGTTGGCCAATAACCGGATTCAGATTATCGGGCTCCTGCGCCATGCCAAGCCGCAAGACGCCAGGAATTGTCCATGCATTGCCACTGCCTGGGGAGATTTGCGATGATATTTTTGTGCACCCGACACAAAGCAAGATGAGCGCGACCATCGACACCACACGGGCCGCCTTCAAACCTTGCAAGTTTGACATACAGTAGCATTCTGCGGCGCTGGCAGAAGCCATCGCAGCGCCGAATCGAAACGAACTAGGGTGAGAACTTGCCGATTTTATCGGCTTGCGTCTCGCTAAACCAAAGGTTGCCGTCGGAGCCCGAGGTGATAATCGCCGGCTGACTGCTCGCGGCTAGCACCTTGTATTCGGTGACGGCTCCGCTCGGTCTGACCCGAGCGATTGCGTTGCCACTGATCTCCATGAACCACAAGTTGCCGTCAGCACCTGCGGCGATGCCGAAGGGACCGCCGGTTGCCGAAGGGACGGGGTAGTCGGTGGCCACGCCGCCGGTCGTGATTTTACCGACGCGGCCCGCGGAGAATTCCGTAAACCAAAGATTCCCATCGGGTCCCTTTGCGATGCCGACGGGCGCACTGCCAGCGGTGGGAACCGGATACTCCGTTATGACTCCCGCTGTCGTGATCTTGCCGATATTGTTTCCATTTTCTTCGGCGAACCAAAGGTTGCCGTCTGGACCTTTTGTGATGATCGTAGGACCGCTCGACGTGGTCGGTATCGGGAACTCGGTGATAACGCCGCCTGTTGTGATTCTTCCGATATTGTTTCCACTACCCTCGGTAAACCATAGGTTGCCGTCTGGACCGGCGACGATACCAATGGGACCGCTGTTGGCGGTGGGTATTGAGTATTCACTTATGGAGCCGCCGGTTGTGGATTTGCCAACGCGGTTGCCGCTTTGCTCGACGAACCAAAGATTGCCATCAGGCCCAGAGGCGATCCCTAACGGTCCGCTATTCGCCACTGGCAAGGCGTATTCGGTGATGGCACCACTTTTGCTCACTTTGGCAATTTTGTTCCCGATTTCTTCCGTAATCCACAGGTTCGAGTCGGGACCGCGAGTGATGAAGGCTGGTATGCTGCTCGCAGTCGGTACCGTGAATTCGGCAAGCAGCGCCGGGTTGGGGACCTTCGAAGGCGATGGTGCGGGGATCGACGAGTTGGAACTGCAGGCCCCGAGCACAAAAACGCACGCACAGAGACACAGGCAATTCAAAGCCATTTGAAACTTCATAAGCATGGTATCGGTCTAATGCCAACTAGCACCGATTAGTCTTGATTTCAATCACCTGACAAAAAGGGACACCGTCTTTTTGGTGTCCCTTTGTCGTTCTCTTTGTGTTTTTAGTAGATTGCCGTCGCGTAGAAGTTCCCCTGGCGCCAGTAACCGTAGGCAACAATCATCCGGCCTACCGCCACCTTACCGGTTTGTTTGGCATCGAGCGCGGGCTGGTCGTTGATCACGATCGTTCGCGTGCTCTGTTGCAACGTGACCAGATGGCCCGACACGACGGTGATCGTTCCGGTGACGGTATCGTGTCGAAGATCGCCGGTGTCTGGCGGACAGTTGCCGTTGGGCACCCATACGTCATTCACCCAAGATCCACAGGACGTATCGATGTACGGCGGCACATCTGCAAACGCGGGGGCGGCCCCGAACAGCAGAACGACAAGCAAAGCGTAGAAATGTTTCACGAAGCTACCTCCTTCCTAATGGGGATTATACCCTCAAAGAAGTCTAAATCACCGCCAGATAGACAATTTGTGGAAGCTTTCGGCGACTGGGACAACTCTGGGCGGGCGCGTCTACTGCTTTTCGGCAGCTTTGATTGTAGCGTAAATCTTTGCAAAGAGTTGCGGAAGCTTGCTTTCCTTTTCGACGGGCCGGCTATTCGCAAATAACGTCACGACGAGGTCAGAATCTGGAAAGTAGAGGTGAGCGGCGCGAAAACCCAGCGTTTCGCCTTGATAGAACCAGAACGTGCCAAGCGTGGGATCAAATCGCTCGGCGACGCCGAGGCCGAAGCCCGATGGATCGTCCGCCGTCGGCTTGGACAGCGGCTTCGCCGTCTTGGTCGAGATCAGGCTCAGCAGCTCCCTCTTCTGCTTTTCGGGCAAGAGTGTCGTTCCTTGATACAGCGCGCGTACCCAAACCGATAAGGTCCTCGGGTGTCGAGACGATTGAGCCTGCGCCTTGCGCCCACGACAAGCTATAGCCACTCATGTCCTTGCCGATGAACCCGCCGAAGCCGGGATCATCGTTTTCGTAGTAGCCAGCAACAACTCGCTTCGCGATCGGCTCTGGGTAGAGGTGCGATGTGTAGTACGTATTCTTGAGACCGATACTCGAGATGATGCGCGCGATTTCTGCTGCGAAGCTTCCACTCTTGCTCCGCGCGGCGACGACCTCTTGAGCGAGAAGATAACCCGTGTTCGAGTACGAGTACTGCGTTCCGGGCGTCGACTTGTACTTCGGATACACGAGGCGGATCAGCGTGTCCGACGGCACGTTTGCCATAGGGTCGTTTACGAACATCCGCTCCCAAGCGGGCAGGTTGTCGTACGACTCGATCCCACCGGTCATGTTCAGTAGTTCGCGAAGCGTCAACTGAGCATACTTCGGATACTGCGGAAGATACGTGCCGATGGGGGCGTCGATGGAAAGGCGCCCCTGGGCCTCGAGCTGCAGGATCGCAACGGCAGTAAAGGCCTTCGTGTTGCTCCCGATTTGGTAGAGATCCGTTGGCGTTACTGGCCGCCCCGAGCCATAGCGCATCGTCCCCGCGGTGACGTCGATGACCGGCTGAGTTTTGCCCAAACTTACGGAAAGTGAGAGTGCTGAGAAGTGCTCTCTTGCACCGCGTTCCCTCACGTAGGCGTCGAGGTCGTGCTGTAAAGCCTTTTTTAGCGCGGCCGTGCCTTGCGGTGCCGAAGGGCTTTGAGCAAGACCGAGCGATGGTAGACCAAAAACCAAAGCCGCCACTGCGGCTATCCACGCGAGCGGCACGAAGCGTGACACTAAGCGAAGCTGCAACAAGACGCCTCCAGAAAGTCTAGGGACGAGCGCGATTGCGGCCCCTTCAACCGAACCTTGCACGGGCACCTCTTCCGTATATTCGTTGCATCCTGCGGGTGCTCGGAAATGCGTTTTTGAATTTCATCAGCCTGGAGGGGTGGCAGAGCGGTTGAATGCGACGGTCTTGAAAACCGTTAGGGGCGCAAGTCCCTCGTGAGTTCGAATCTCACCCCCTCCGCCATCTTGTGATGGCTCGTCTTCATCTCATCATCCGCGGCCGCGTCCAAGGGGTCTTCTTCCGCACAAGCGCGCAGGAGCTAGCAGAACAATTAGGATTGGTGGGCTGGGTTCGCAATCGCCCAGACGGAGCAGTTGAAATCATCGCCGAGGGTGACGCTGACTCGCTCGCCCGATTGCGTGCCTGGGCCGCTCGCGGGCCCTCTGACGCATTGGTGCAGACCGTGCAAGAGATCTCAGAACCCGCAACCGGCGAATTCTTCAGATTCAGCATTCGCGGCTAAGTCTCGTCGAATTGCTCGTAGTCTTGTGGCGTATCGATGTCGGTGAAGGCCTGTGACTGGGCGGCTTCGACAAATTCGATGCGAGCGGCGTGTCGCAACGCATATCGCTTGGCCCCTGTATCTCCACGCAGCGCGCGCAGCGCGAGAAAATCTGATTGCGGAAAGAGCATAGGCGAGCCCCACACATCGTTCGACCGCAAAGCAACCATTGACGTTCGCCGCTCCATATAGCAGCGAATGAGATGGTCAAGGTCGGCAGTCGTGACGAACGGTTGATCGGCTACCATGAAGATGCATGCGTCATCGTCGAGATGTTGGGCGAGTCCCGCTCGAAGAGAACTTGCAATTCCCTCACGCCAATCCTCGTTGTCAACGACAGCGCAACGACGACTATCAATTGACCGCAGAATCTCTTCGGCATGAGCGCCAACCACAAGTGTGCAGCTCGAAACTAGTGATTGGGCAGCTGCGTCGATCGCATGCTGTACAAGCGACTTGCCAGCAACCGGCAAGAGCAATTTTGCGTCGCCGGCTCCGAAGCGGTGGCTTTGCCCTGCAGCAAGAATCACGCATCCGACCCGTGGGTTCAAGCTATTGGCTCCTTTGTCGCGAATAAATTCGCATAGGGGCGATTTGCCAATCGCCCCCTACATCTTGCGAAGAAAATCCGCAGAGGGCGGTTTGCCAATCGCCCCCTACATTTATTTGTAGGGACGAAGCACGTCGAGCATTGCATCGTGGATCTTGCCGTTTGACGCCACCAGCTGCGCTCGATCAACGCTCGCCGGCTGCCCGCTGTAATCGCTGACTTTGCCACCCGCCTCGTTCACGATCAGCATGCCAGCGGCCACATCCCATGCGTGAAGCTCAGGCTCCCAAAAGCCATCGAACCTGCCCGCGGCAACGTAACAGAGGTCGAGCGCGGCAGAACCGTCTCTGCGGATCGCTTGCGCATTTCTCGTGAAGTCAGCAAACGGCTTCAGATTGCTTGTGGGATCATCCACCCGATAAGCCGGGAAGCCAGTGACCAGCAGCGCATCGCCCAGTTGGTCTTGGTCGGATACATGAAGCGTCGTGCCGTTGCAGTGTGCGCCGCCGCCTCGCTGCGCCAGGTACTCCTCATTCGCCATGGGATCGTAGATGACCGCGTCTTCAACGATCCCATCACGTTCGATCGCGATCGAAACGCAAAAGCAGCGGTAACCGTGGGCGTAATTCGTCGTACCGTCGAGCGGATCCACGATCCACCTGCAGTTGGCATTTTTTCCAGTCACGCCAGCCTCTTCGCCCAGCACGACGTCCTCCGGAAACGAGCCCGCAATGAGAGACCTGATCAATGCTTCGCTCTGCGTGTCCGCCTCGGTCACAAGGTTTGTGCGCACGTCTTTGGCCCGCACGCCGATGTGCGTCCCTAGCTTGGCCCGCAACAGCGCGCCGGCTTCGCGCGCAGCTCGGCGTGCTAGGGCAAAGCGCTCTGCGCCCGCGGTCACGTTTCCGCTGCTCAGCGAGGCTTGGTAGAGGCATTCTTTGGTGCGGTTTTCAATGATCTTGGCATGACGTTCTCCATTTGATGCTAGAAAAGAGTGGGTGAGCTCGTGCCTGACGCAATTCGAATCGTTCCTATAAAACTCCCGGACGGGCAGCGCGTTGCGCCAACGACCGTCTCTCTCACCTACCGTGGCGGTCCAATGCTGACCTCCGTTTCAGTCTTCAGCGTTTTTTGGGGATCGCAGTGGAATCAGGCACCGCTTGTGACCCTCATGCAGACGATGAACAGCTTCTTCGATTACATCGAGACGAGCGCGCTCTTGGATCAGCTAGCCGAATACAGCGTCTCGGGCTTGGCGATTGGCCATGGTAGCCATATCGGCTCGACGGTCGTTGCAACCCCAGCGCCCCCAAGCGCTACGGTGAGTGATGCGGCTATCCAACAATTGCTCAACGATCAGATCTCTTCCAACAGTGCTTTCGTCAAGCCCACTCCCAACACGCTCTACGCGCTGTTTCTGCCCCCAAATTTGGCGGTGACGCAAGGCGGCGCTAGTTCCTGTCAGGGGTTCTGCGGATATCACGACTCGTTCGGCACCAATCGTTACTATGCCGTGCTGCCGTATCTGGGTTGCGCGGGCTGCTCAAGTGGATACACGATTGAAGACGCGACGACGGTCGTCGCTTCGCACGAATTATCGGAAGCTATCACCGACCCGATCCCCGGTAAAAGTTGGTACGACGATCAAAATGGCGAGATTGGCGACATCTGTGCGTGGCAGACGAAGAAACTTGGATCGTTCACCATTCAACTCGAGTGGTCGAACAAAGCGGGGAAGTGCCTATAAGGTCAACAGGCGAGCGAGGGTGGGAAGTCCTTCTGCATACGTTGGGTGGATGTGCACGGATTCGTCGAGCAGGTGCCAGGTCGAGCGCGCTTCCATGTGGGCCAGGATGACATGGACGATTTCTCCAGCTTCGTAACCGACGAGGGTTGCGCCGATGATCCGATCATTCTCGTCCACGAGAAGGCGATAAAAACCTAGGTCTTGACCCCACTCGATCGCCCGAGCGATGCGCTCTATGCCGAGCGTCACCGACCGCGCCTTGATGCCACGCGCTCGAGCTTGTGCGTCGTCGAGGCCGACCCGGGCTACCTGTGGTTCGGTAAATGTGGTGTAAGCGAGCACGCGATCATTTCGAGTCCGGTTCCCGCCTGCGAGAATCGAGGTGAGCCTGCGGTAGTCTTCCCACGACACATGCGTGAACTGCGGCTGACCGGCCACGTCGGCAATCGCATAGACGCCTTCACATGACGTGCGGAACTGGTCGTCGATCGCCACGTATCCGCGCTTATCGAGTTTGATGCCGCTCGCTGCGACGTTCAGTTGCGCCGTGTTTGGCGTCCTGCCCACGGCCACAAGCAGCGCATCGCCCTCGAGTGTTTCACCGCTATCGAGCGTGAGAGTGAAGTCGTTCTCATACTGTACGCCGGCGACTGTCCGACTTAAATGCAGCTTCATCCCGTCGCGCAGCAAAGCTGTCTGCAGCACGTCGCTTGCATCTGCCGCTTCGCGCGCGAGCACGCGCGAATTCGTGTCGATGACATGAACCTCGCTCCCAAGTCGTGCCATGCCCTGACCGAGTTCCAATCCTATGTAGCCTGCGCCCAAAACGAGAAAGCGCTTGGGCTGCGCCTGTAAGTCAAAGATGGTTTGGTTGGTTAGATACGGAGTGCCGGTCAGACCTGAGATGTTCGGTACAAAGGCTGTGGTGCCCGTGTCGATCACGACGATCGGCGCGCTGACGCTGATGTCCCCTGCCGTGACAGTCCGCGTTGCCGAGAACGAAGCGCTCGCACGCACAATTTCTACCTTTGCATCGGCGAGTCTGGACTCGACGCTGCTTTCGAAGCAGTCGCGAATTTCGCGCACGCGATGCATCACCATCGGAAAGTCCACGCTCACCGATGCGCTGACCCCCAGTGGAGACATCAGACGTGCCCGGCCCGCGCTGTGTGCGGCAGCGAGCAAAGTCTTGGAAGGCGTACACCCGTAGTTGGTGCACGAGCCGCCGAAACGGCCACGTTCGAAGAGCACTACCCGCTTGCCGGCCTTGGCCAGATCGACGGCGAGCGGCACTCCGCCCTGACCGCTTCCAATGATGATTGCGTCGACGGTCTTCATGTTCGAATCTCCAACGCGTGAATGAAACGCGCGAAAGGCTGCGATCACATGGGGCGATCTTCCAATCGCCCCCTACGCGATCAGGCTCAAGATATCCGAGATGCTCGTCACGATAGCGGTTGGCGCAGGCACGTTGGTCGGATATTTTTGCTGATCTCCGTCGAACCAGATTGCGCGCATGCCTGCGCCAAGCGCACCAACGACATCGTTGAGCGGGTCATCACCCACGTACCAAATTCTTTCCGGGGTTCGATCGAAATAATCACGCAGCACGTTGAATGCATGAACGCTCGGCTTGCGCACCCCGATATCGTCGCTCACAAAGACGGGCTGCGAAAATCCAATGGCGTCGGCCTTGCGCTGCTGCAGCGGATTCCAGCCGTTGGTGAGAATCGCGTATGGCATCGCAAGGGCATCAAGCTGCGAGAGCAGCTCCTCCGCGCCGGGCACGGGCGTCACAAACTCCTCGACGAGGCCCACCGCACGCTCGCGAAACTCTTCGAATGCACCGGTTGGAGCGATCCGACCCGCGATGGCTTCGAATGCTTGCTCAAAGGCGTGCGACAGCGAACCTCTGCCGGCCCGATAGAACGCGATTTGGCGATCGATGATTTCACTCGCTCGTGCGATATCAAGCGCACGACCCGCCGCGGCTTGTGTCTCTTGCATCAGCTGGACAAACGCAGTGCGCTCGAGCTTGTGATCCATGCCTAAAGTATGGTCGAAGTCAAAACCAAGAGCGATGGGCTTCACGCGCCCCTAACGTTCCCTCAGGATGTGTCCCTTTCCGCGCCGTCGAACGAAGCAAAATGCTGGAAACCTCCGCCGCTATACCTACCTACGATCTCCCAGGACCCAAGGGCAAAGCGATTGTCGAACGCGAGACTGCTCGCGTGACAACCGGCACGAAGACCGCCCCGGTCGTCGTCAAAACCGCAAAGGGCCTGATGGTTGAGGACGTGGATGGCAATGTCTTCTTAGACTTCACCAACGGCATGGTTGCTGCAACGGGTCACGCGCATCCGAAAGTGGCCGCGGCGATTGCGCAGCAAGCCGAGCGCTGGATCTTCATCAACAGCCCTGACTTCTATTCGCCGCTGCAAGCCGAAGTCGCCGAACGGCTGGCCAAACTGGTTCCGGGCATCGCAAATAAGAAAGTTTTTTTGTGCAGTAGCGGGAGCGAAGCCAATGAGGCCGCCATCAAGGCAACGCGCTGGAACAAGCCGACGCGCAAGCGTCTCATCGCCTTCCTTGGCGCGTTTCACGGACGAACCATGGGTTCGAATTCCATGACTGCGAGCAAAATCGTACAGCGCGCTCGCTTCACCTCAAATATTCCCGACGTGCATCACCTGCCGTACGCATCGTGCTACCGATGTCCCTACAAGATGTCGTATCCCAACTGCGATATCTGGTGCGCTCGGATTTTGGAAGAAGTCTACTTCAAACAACTGATTCCGCCAGACGAAGTCTCCGCCATCTTCGTCGAACCCATTCAGGGCGAAGGCGGGTATATTGTGCCGCCGCCGGAATTCATTCAAATCATTCGCGACATCGCCGCGCGTTACGGCATCGCCTACGTGGACGATGAAGTGCAAGCGGGCATGGGCAAAACTGGCAAAATGTTGGCGATCGAACATTTCGGCGTCACCGGCAACTGCACGTCTATCGGGAAAGCCGTGGGTTCCGGCGTTGCGGTCGCGGCGCAAGTCCTCGATGCCGATTTGGATTTCGGGGCCCAAGGCGCGCACTCCAACACCTTCGGCGGAAATGGCATCGCCCTGGCCGCGGTCAAAGCCACGCTGGATGTTATGGAAGAGGAACATCTCGTCGATCGCGCCCGCGAACTCGGTGCTTATTTCTTTGAGAAGTTGCGCGAGCTTGCGGAGCGGTTCCCAGTCATCGGGGATGTCCGCGGCAAGGGCCTCATGCTCGCGGTTGATTTCGTTACCGACCGCGCGTCGCGCAATCACAACCCGGAGTTTCGCGATCGCGTTTTGAGTCGATGCTTCGTGCACGGACTCATGCTCCTGCCGGCAGGCTTCTCCGCACTCCGCTTTACGCCGGCGCTCGTCGTTGATCGCACGCAGATCGATCATGCTGTAGCGGTGCTCGATCGATCGATCCGCGAAGCCTAATGTAGGGGGCGATTGGAAAATCGCCCCACGTAACCGCGCGAATGCCTGTTCGCGCGTGGCGAGGAAGCAACAACATGGAGCTGCGCGAGGCCTTTGCCAGCGAACTCTGCGGACGGCCGGTCGAGCTTTTGACCGGAACGCAGCGGTCGCGCATCGGCAGGGTTGCGGACATCGCCGTGGCGGGCTCCGAGAACTTTCCCCCGGTCGTTGGACTCTACGTGAAGGGCAACGACGGCGTGGTTCGATACGCGCCGTTTCCCAGCATCATCTCCATCGGTGACCGCGAGGTGACGCTCGGCGCTCCGCCTGTGGAAGGCAGCGCGGCTCCCGTGGCGATTGACGAGCTGCTGCTGCAAAAAGAATTGCTCGATAAGCAGATCGTCGACGTGGACGGACACAAAGTCGTACGAGTTAACGATGTGAAGCTCGCGCCGGCTGGGGGGCATTTGCGCGTCATCGCAGCCGACGTCGGACTCTCGGGACTTTTGCGCAGACTCGGCCTTCGACATCTGGGGGACCAAGTGCTTGGTCGCATGCCAAAGGCGGGCGTCGGCGCTTCGTTGATTTCTTGGGATGCAGTGCAGCCGTTGGGCCTTGAAAGCCCCAGCGGCGCTCTGCGGTTGCGCGTCACGCACGATAGGATCGATCGAATACATCCTGCCGATCTCGCTGGAATTATCGAACAGCTTTCTGTTGCAGATCAAGCCTCGCTCGTCGGCTCATTGGACGAAGAAACTGCGGCCGATGCGCTCGAGCAGCTCCCCATGGACACCCAGCTCTCGATTCTCGAGGATCTCAATCCGGCTCAGGCCGCTGACATCATCGAAAATATGACGCCGGACGACGCTGCCGATCTGCTTGGCGAAATCGAAACCGACAAGCAGCAAGAGATCCTCGAATTGATGGAGCCCGAGGAAGCTGAAGACGTGCGCGAGCTTTTGGCACACCCTGAGGAAACCGCCGGCGGCCTCATGACAACCGAATACCTCTCGATACCGCCTGGACTTACCGCGGCGCAAACCTTCGACCACATTCGCAAAACTGCAGAAGAGGCCGAGCTCGTCTACTATATCTACGTTCTCGACCCTGACGAACGCATCTTGGGCGTCGTGTCTTTGCGAGAGCTTATCAAGGCGGAACCCGGAGCGCTGATCTCCGACCTTGCTCGCGATGATATCGTGACGGTGAACCTCAACACGCCCCGCGATGAAGTAGCCACCACCATCGCACGCTATGACTTCGTCGCTTTGCCGGTTGTCGACAAAGAAGGGATCATGCGTGGCATCGTGACGGTCGACGACGTCGTCGACGTGCTCCTGCCGGAAAAACTGCGCAAAATGCTACCGCGCGTCGGCAAGTCACGCTCCAAGGCCCACCTGCCAACCACCAAAAGCTCGGCCGGCTAAGAACCCAGCGACGGAAAAATGAGCTGCAACGTGGAGACGATGGTCAACAAACCCACGATGACGACCGTTGCCCAAGCAATCAGGTTAAACACGAGCGAGTTTGTATACGCGCCCATCAACGCTCTGTTGTTGATGAGCAGCAGCATGAGAATGAGTACAACCGGGAGCAACGCACCGTTGACGACCTGTGAGTAAAAGATAATCGCCAAGAGCGGTGCGCCGGGGATCAAAACGACAACCCCACCAATGATGATAAGCGTTGCGTAGAGTCCATAGAAAATAGGTGCTTCTCGAAAGCGCCTCTCAACTCCCGACGCGAACCCGAAGGCCTCACACACGTAGTAGGCCGTGGAAAGCGGCAGAATCGAAGCGGTAAAAACTGCGGCGTTCAAGAGGCCGATCGCAAACAGCACGGCCGCAAACTTTCCTGCGAGCGGCTCTAGGGCTGCCGCGAGCTGGCCCGCATCGGTGATGACTATTTGCGCATGTGGCCCTGCATATTGGTTGTGAACGAAGATCGTCGCCGCGCTTGCCACAATGATAAAGAAGGCAATGATGTCCGTAAAGATCGCGCCCGTGATGACGTCGATGCGCGAATATTTGTATTCCTGGATCTTCACGCCTTTCTCAACGATGGCGGATTGGATGTAGAACTGCATCCAGGGGGAAATCGTGGTACCGATGACGCCAATCGCCATGAGAATATATGCGTTGGTCGGCGTGAAGTGGGGGAGGACGAACTGCTTCATGACATCGTGCCAGTCGGGCGCAACAATAAAACCACTGATCACGTACGAGATGTAGACGAAGCAAAAGAAAAAGAAAATCTTTTCCACAAACCGATAGTTGCCGCGCGTGACGATAACAAACACGAAGACCGCCGCAGCAGGGACGAGCACATACTTGGAAAGCCATGGGATCGACGTCTGAAAGATGGGCGCGGCGGTGGCGACCCCTGCAAACTCCGACGCCGTATTGCCAATATCGCCAAGAACGAAAGCGAGCATCACCCAAAAGGTCAACCTCACCCCGAAGTTCTCACGGATAAGGTCGGCAAGACCTTTGCCCGTCACCGCTCCCATGCGCGCGCACATTTCTTGGACGACAACCAAGGCCAGGGTGACCGGTATCAAAAGCCACAAGAGCGAGTAGCCAAACTGCGCCCCAGCAAGCGAGTACGTCGTCACGCCACCCACGTCGTTGTCAGCATTGGCTGTGATGATGCCCGGCCCGATGACGGAAAGAAACATGAGAGCGGAGCGCCAGATGTTTGGTCTTTGCGCCGCAATTCGCTTGGTGGCTGTCTGCAACGTTGCCATAAAATACGATGACCGCCAATGCTCCTCGCACTCAACGGTCATGAAAACTGCCGCAATCAGCCGGTCCGGCACCTCATGCGTTGAGTTTTGGCACGACGCGCCATAAAGTCTCGGGACTTAGCCGTCTTAGATATCGCCTTACTTCGGCGATGCCTGGTCACCCATTGGGGTCTCTCGACCTTTCCGGGTAGCGGCCTTTCTGCGTGTCGACGCCTCACCTAACGAGGTTTGTTTTCACACATTTTACCGCGGCTTGCAAGCTTGAGTCAACCTGTGCGTCGTCGCGGCGGCGGGTAAAAAGGCCGTGGGCCGCTAACAGCAGCAGCTCCGGCCGGTTGAAATAGGATCATGACCGCAGATGAACTTGCGTCTCTGAGTGAAAAGGCTGCGCGCCTCATTGCGGGCGGCGGCGGTCTTCGCGCGCTGGCACAAATGTTGGCGGATGAGACGCTGGGCGCAGTCCTGATCGAGGACGATCAGTGGCGCCACCTCGCTCTTGCCGAATCACGCGGCGGCGTTGGATCGTTGCCCCCCTCGTTTGCCCCATTTTATCGTAAAGCTCGGCAGGCTGACAGAAATGGCACGGTCGTGCGTGCAGCAATCTCACAATCGCTGCATGCGCTCTGCGTGCAAATGCCCGGTGCAGGGGACGCGGAGTCAGGTCCAGGGTACGTGACGTTGTTCATCCGCGGGAAGAGTCGCGCGGATGCGGTTCCAGCCCTTCGAATAGCAGCCAGTGCAGCGGGCGTGGAGTACGCGCGCCGCGGCGCCGGCCGCGGGCAAGGCAAGCTGGCCTTCTGGGAGCATTTTTTGAGCGGTGACATGACCGATGCGGTCGACGTCAGGGCGCAAGCACAGGCGCTTGGCGTCGCGCTCGCGCCCTCGTATCTGGTGAGCGTCTTTGATCTCGAAGGGGCTTCGCCGCAAACCTGTCGCGATGTCGTTGTCCAGGCGCTCGCACCCGCCGACGCGGTGTGCCCGCTGAGCGGAACCGGGACGCAGGTCATCGCGCTTTTCCCCGTCCGCCACCAAGTCGACGTAGCGCGTGCGCGCCAAGCCGCAGCGAATGCGGTCCGCGACCTGCCAGAGCAGGGCGCAGCCAAATCGGTGAACTGCGGCATCGGCGCGTTTCATGCGGATTTGCTGGAGGTGCCGCTTGGTCTGCGCGAAGCGCGTGAGTCGCTGACCCTGGGACGCCGGCTCTTCGGCCGCGGCAGCATGGCGGTCTACCCGGACTTAGGCATCTATGCGCTCCTTCACGCCGGTACCGATCGCGACGACTTCGTCGCATTCGCACAATCGATCATCGAGCCGCTCCAAGCCTACGACCGCAAACACAAAACCGATTTGCTCGCAACGCTGCAGCTGTATTTCGACGTGGGCGAAAACGTGAAAGAAGCAGCGGAGCGCCTCTCGGTCCATCGGCACACGATCTTCTACCGCCTCAACCAAATTGCACAAATCCTCAAGATCGATCTGCGGACTCCAAAGGGCCAGCTTTCGCTGCGGGCGGCGCTCGCGATCAAACAGATGAATACCCCCGAGGAGATGCATGACTAAACGAGAGCTGGTCAAACGGGCCAAAGACGCCGGCGTTCGGCTCGTGCGCTTGCAGTTTAGCGACATTCACGGCGTAACGAAGAACGTCGCCATCCCGATTGGCGAATTGGACGCTGCGCTCGAGGGCAAGGTCGCTTTCGACGGCTCGTGCATTGAGGGATTCGTCCGCTTCGAAGAGCTCGATATGAATCTGGCCCCCGATCCTGAGACGTTTGCGCTGTTGCCGACGCTGCCTGGCGCGCCGCTGGAAGCTCGCCTGCTGTGCGACGTGCACAATCCCGATGGCACTCCCTTCGAGGGCTGCACGCGCAGCACGTTACGCCGAGTGCTCGAGGAAGTAAAAAAGGAAGGGTACACGCCACGCGTCTCAGCCGAGCTCGAGTTCTTTCTCTTCGAGCGAGCACCTGAGGGTCGACAAGCGACTGCGACGAGCGACCGCGGCTCCTACTTCGATCTAAGTCCCATCGACCGCGGCGACATGGCGCGTTGCGATATGGCGCTCGCGCTCGAGGAAATGGGAGTCCGCGTTGAGGCGACGCACCACGAAGTCTCGCACGGTCAGCACGAGATCGATTTGGGGTTCTCGGATGCGTTGACCCTCGCGGATGCAATCGCGACCGCTCGAGTGGTGGTGAAAACCGTTGCTGCCCGGCATAACCTGCACGCCACATTCATGCCGAAGCCGCTCGTCAATCAAGATGGCAGCGGGCTCCATTTTGCGCAATTTCTCGTTCGCGACGACGCCAATGCGTTTTTCGATCGCGACAATCGCGGCCCCGCGGGTCTGAGCGAAACTGGGCTATCGTATGTCGGCGGGTTGCTCGAGCACGCTCGCGGCTTCACGCTCGTAACGAATCCAACCGTGAATTCGTACAAGCGGTTGGTGCCCGGCTACGATGCACCCTCGTACATTCAGTGGTCGCAACGCGCTAAGAGCGCGCTCATCCGTGTCCCCGAGAACACCACAGGTGAGGTGATGGTGGAATTGCGCTCTCCCGATCCGTCATGCAATCCGTACCTCGCGCTTGCCTGCGCGCTCAAGGCCGGCATCGATGGCGTCCGGCGCAAGCTGGTGCCGGGAGATCCCGTGGAATCAATCGCCTCGCAACTCAGCGATGACGAGCGCACGAACCTGGGCATCGGCCAGCTGCCAGTGTCTTTACAGGAGGCAGTCTACGCGCTGGGAGAGGATCCCGTGGTTCGCGCCGCTCTCGGAGATCACAGCTATCACCGTCTGCGGGAAGCAAAACTGGCCGAGTGGGAAACCTATCGGACGCAAGTACATCCGTGGGAGCTCGATGCGTATCTGAGCCTTTGACGTTGGGGCGATTTTCCAATCGCCCCCTACATCTTAGGCGGGGATGTCTGCTGCTGCACGCAACCGCGCGCTCTCCACGGCAATGCCGGCGAGCTGGGCGAATACTTCAATCGTTCTGATCGTCTCGTCTCTCGGCACGCGATGATCCTTCGGATCGTCAGGCGAGAGCAAGCCAATCATCATACCGGCTGAATCGAAAATAGGGAAGAGCAACAAATCGTTTTCGTGCCAGTCGCCGGGTTGAATGCGCGGGAGCTCGAGTCGATCCGGGTGCCGCGTCACGCCTCCTTCATGATGCAACTCCATCGGCACGTAGTAGAAGGTACCCCGCACTTTCGTCGCCGGGGTCATGTCGCGCTGAACCTCTTCGGGGGAGAGTTCAACGCCCTCCACGCCATCCGGATACCCGACCGCAGCATGGCGCACGTAGACATTGCGATGCGGGTCGCGCAAGAGAATCGTTCCAGCAGAGAAACCGAACGTTTCGGTGGCGACTTGGAGAATGCGCCGAAGCATCGTTTTGAGACTGCGCTCGCGGAAGATGGCGGCGGTCAGATCCAGGATGCGAGCGAGCCGATCAGCCTGCAGCCTTCGCTCTTCGGCCAACGCCTCGACATTTGAATACAGACGCTTGATTTCGATGTTTTGTTCGGAGAGTGTGTTCGCTCGACTTTTTTCGGTCGCCACGATGTGCACGTTCTCGATCGCCGCTGCAGCCAATCTGGCGAACAGCGCGATGTTATCGATGATTTCGTCGGAGGGAACTTTCCCATCCGCGGGCGCATCGGGGATAAGCAAACCGATCACTTCACCCGACGAACTACGCAACGCAAAGATGAGCGTATCGGCCTCGTGCCAGGCGCCCGCTGCCAAGCGCCGCTGGTTCACAAGATCGGGGCTGTAACAATACCCGGGCTCCGTATACCATGTCTGCCGTTCGACCGGTGCGTAGTAGACGGAAGGACGAATGGCAAAGCGCTTGTCCATTTTTAGGTCGCTCAAAGCAAAGGGCACTCGTCGCTGCCGAAGCTCTGCTTCTGTCTGCGATGGATAGCCGCGAACGGCGCTATAGACGTAGGATTCGCGCTCTCGTTCGGCAATGAGGATCGCTCCCGCGCGGAAACCGAACGATTGCATGGTCACGTCCAGCATGCGATCGAGGAGCGCGTTGAGTTGGCGCTCGCGCAGCAGGCTCACGGCAAGCTCAGTGACCTTCTTCAACGTCGAGGCCTGCACATCGGCTCGCGTGCGCATTTCTTCTTGAGCGCGTAGCGCCTTTTCGAGCTTCTCTTGCTGCGTTGCAAGCGCCTCACTGCGACGTGTGACACCCCAAACAAAATGGCGCACCGCAAGCACGGTCAACCAAATGATCCCGACGTCAAAAACAAAGCGCCCAAGTTGCGGTTCGCCCGCCGGCGCCATCAAGTGAAACGCGAATGCCGCAGCGAGCAGAAGTGTGCCAACGATTGCGACGCCGGCGGCGCCGGCGATTTGTTCTCGAACGCCACCCCACATGAGTGGGACAAGAACGGCGATCCATACTTCTGGCAAGGTGGGCAGATACAAGACGACAGGGACTATCAACACGAGCATGTCGAGGGCCAACAAGCTCACACCGGCCACTCGGATTTGATCGACGCGCGTCGCGCGACTGACGACGTTGGCCGCGATGATTCCCTGAGCCAACCACGTGACAATAATTGCGACTTGCAGCCATCGCGAGTAGTGCCATGGCAGCACCACAAACATAATCGCGGCAACGCCAATCGAGACGAGCCGAGATTTGAGGATGCTGCTCTCGATCCAGCGCGCCTCTTCGACCGAGCGGCGGAAGGTAAAATCTGTCATGTTGAGATGGGCGCCCACATGAGGGCGTCGCATTAAGTTATCGGCAAACGGTCCGGCCGGTCGTAATCGCGGGGCACGCCCGCGCTAATGAACCGTTCAGGCCCCGTCAAAACCGACGACCACCTTGCCGTCGGGCTGCACGATCGTTGGGACCTTCAAGCCGCCCGAGAGCTTGCGCATTTCTTCGCGAGCCGTCAAATCGTGTTGCACGTCAATTTGACGGAACGGCACCTTGCGCTGCTGGAAGTCAGCCAAGGCTGCAGCACAGTAGGGGCAACCGGGCTTTGTGTAGATCAGGGTCTCAGGCATGTGTCCCCGCCGTCGGAAGGTGGCCGCGCCTAGCGCGGTGGACGCTCCCGATCATGCGTATCATTTCATCAACAGCTGCGCCGAAACCCGTCGCAGCATACAGCCAAGCGGTCGAGGCCAACGGGTTCGTCTTTACTGCGGGTCAGTTGGGGCTCAACCCGCAGACCGGCAAACTGGAAACCGGCCTGGAAGCGCAGGCGGAGCAAGTCTTCCGCAACCTGACGGCAATCCTCGAAGCAGCCGGCTCGCGCTTCGACCGGGTGGTCAAGGTGAGTATCTATCTCGCGGACCTAACCCACTTTGCTCTCGTAAACGCCATTTACGAACGATATGTTGGGGCGCACCGACCAGCGCGCACGACGATCCAGGCCGGCGCGCTTCCTCAGGGTGCGCTGATCGAAGTAGACCTCATCGCGCAAGCCTAGCAAAACGTAGGGGGCGATTGGAAAATCGCCCCTCGTTATTCGTGCTGGCCTATTTTTGCCTGCACTCCAGCCAACATATCGCGCGCGACGCTGAGGTTGGGCTGATTTGCAAGAGCCGCCTTATATTGCTCGGCAGCCAGGTCATACTTTTGCTGTTGCTCGTAGACCACGCCGAGGTCAAAATGCAAATCCGCATAGCGCGGTGCCACGGCAAGTCCTTTGATAAAGGCGGCCTCGGCCAAGTTCAAGAGGTTGTGGGTAAAATAGATGTTCCCTAAGTTTTCATATGCTTCGCGCAGCCGGGGATCGATGTGCAGAGCTTTTTCGTACATCTCGACGGCTTGCGTGAATTGACTGCGGTAATCGTAGACGACGCCTAAGTTGTTGTACGACTGGGCAAAGTTCGGGTCGAGCACAAGAGCCTGATTGATTTTGTCGGTTGCTTCATCGTACTTGCCCTGTTCGATGAGTTCGACTCCCCAATTCATCCACGCGTACGTATATTTTGGATCGGAGTTTATCACAATCCGGTACTGCGATATGGCGTCCTGCGAGCGGCCCATATCCCCGTATACGGTACCGAGACCGTTGCGGGCGTCGTTGAAGGAAGGATTCAAATCGAGCGCGGCCTGAAATTCGTCTTGAGCACGGTTGAGCTTCTTCTCGTAGGCAAAAATGAGGCCGAGGTTCAGATGGTAGACCGGATTATTTGGATCGCGGCTCAGGTCTGCGTTGCACTCATCCTCGAGCTGCCCAGCCTTCCTTCGTCGTCGTAGGCCTGCGACGAGGTTAAGAAAGCCCACTGGAAGAGGAAGACTCTTGCGAAACTCGGCGATCGCGTCATCGTATCTATCCAATGCCGCGTACACGCCGCCGAGACGATTGTGCACCTCTTTGTCGTTCGGATTGCGGGCCAGCACCGTCTGATATGCGGTGGCCGCGGCTGTGTAGTTCTCGAGGCGATACTGCACATCGCCCAGCAACTTTTGGATCCCCATGTCTTCGGGATACAACGTGGCTGCCTGAATGAGGATTTGTTTGGCAGTATCATTGTGGCCGAGGGCGGCTTCTGATTGAGCCTGAGCAAGTAATTGCGACGCAGTTGCTGGGCTCGCTGCGGGAGCGGGATGGGCCAGAGCGACCGCCAGACCAGCCGAGGAGAAGACCAGGGCGGCCATCATCGTCACGATTAGGCCTTTACGGACATCCATGTGTCCCTTGAGTATAGCGCGGACTTGCGGCTGGTGCAATTGGGTTTAGGCGTGCTGGTCCGATTGCTGAAACTGGGCGCCGTCGGCCGGCAGAAATGCAATCTGCAACACAGCGCAGAATCCGGCGGAATATGAAAAAAGCGACCGTTTTGGGCGTGACCCGGGCTTGGGGTTGCCTGCTTGTCCTTTGGGGATGCCCAAACCCGAACTATATTGGCGTCCAGACCTTTGGCATCGTCCAAGTGACCTGCTTGCAAGCGAGCAACAACCAGCCGGTCGCCGGAGCAATTGCAACAATCTCCGGGAGCACCGGACCATCAACCAATTCGAGAGGACAGACCATCGTCCCAAATGTCCCGATCGGGACAAACGTCCCAGCATTGTGCGATGCCCCTGGTCTCAGCGGCACGAAACAATTCCCAACCTCGTCGCGAAGTGCAGCAACAATTCCGTCACGATCACCGTCGATGACGCCCGGGCTAACCATCCTCATCATTGCCCGAGCTTCCCGAGCTCGAACTGCTGCGAAACGCGCTGACGAGCTATGCGGCCGGCAAGAAAATCCTCGCCGTCGTCCCAGACCCATCACGCGCGTTCGTCATCCGCTATCCGCCTCTGGATTTCGCTCGCGACTTGACGGGGCGGACGATCCAAAGCGTAGACCGCCGCGGGAAATTCCTCATATTTCGCTTCAAAGATACTGGGCCGCAGCTCATCATGAACCCATGCTCAGCGGGCGGTTCGCCTATTGCAGCCGAGCCGCCCCGTAGCTTGCCTGCAACCTGCTTCACGCTTCAACTCTCCGGTGCAGAGGACATCCGCTTCCTGGACAATACAATGATGGCGCGCGTCTATCTCACAAGCGATCCCGCACGCGAGATACCGGCATTCGCCGAGCTCGGGCCCGATGCGCTCGACCCCGCATCTGGATTTTGCCGCCTTCGCCGCTCGCTTGCGACGCCATCGCGGTGAGCTCAAGAACGTTTTGCGCAATCAGGCTTTCCTCGCGGGGATCGGCAATGCGTATGCGGACGAGATCCTCTTCGAAGCCCAGCTTCGCCCTTGCGGCGCGCGTCGACGCTGAGTGAGCAGGAGCGCCGCCAGTTGTACGATGCGATGCGGCGAAGTACTGGCGGCATCGGTGGCGACCGTCGCAACGTCAGCATGCGTCGGGCAAACACCCTCTGCATAAGCAGGTCGGGACGTTCATGAAGATCCATGGCAAGGGCAAGGCAGTCTGTCCCCGCTGCGGCCACCGCATCTCCTCGGTGCACGCCGGCGGCGAAAGCACCTTCTTTTGCCGCAACTGCCAAAAATAAGGGCCTGCCAGTTATCCACAACGACAAGTGGCCAACCTCCTCTCGCAAACGTCAGTCAGCGGGCTAAAAGGCATTGAGGCAAATTTGGGAAGCCTGCACGTAATCTCGCGAATTTATTCGCGATGAAAACTCGAGTTTGTTCGCGACAAAAAAGGGAGGGGAGCCACGTGCCAACTGCCTCAGCCTGAAAAAGCCGCGCTAGACTTTTTGAAAAAGCACGGCATCAAGATCGTCGATTTCAAGTTCATCGATATGCCCGGAATGTGGCAGCACACCTCGGTGCCGGTCGATCAGATCGACGCGAGTACGTTCGAGAACGGCATCGGCTTTGACGGTTCGAGCATTCGCGGATTCCAAGAGATCCAAGAAAGCGACATGGTGCTGGTCCCCGATCCCGACGTCGGTGCGAGCTGGACACTTCCTCAACATCCCGACCGCCTCGTTCATCTGCAGCGTCTTCGACCCGCGCGAGCAGGCCTGGTACGGGCGCGATCCGCGCAACATCGCTCAGCGCGCTCAGGCTCATCTCAAAGAGAGCGGGATCGCCGACGCAGCATACTTCGGGCCGGAGCTCGAGTTCTACATCTTCGATCACATCAGCTTTGACAACGCGCCCTACTCACGGGCTACGCGACTCGACTCTGAAGAGGCGCACTGGAACTCGGGCGACACCGAAAATCCGAATCTCGCCTACTCGCTGCGCCCTAAGGAAGGTTATTTTCCAGTCCAGCCGTCGGACAAGCACACGGACATCCGCTCCGAGATGGTGCTCGCACTCAAAGAGTGGGGCGTCGGCGTCGAGATGCATCACCACGAGGTCGCGACGGCAGGCCAGACCGAGATCGACATCCGCTACGCGACCTTGCTGCAGCAAGCCGACAACGTGATGATCTACAAATACGTCACGCGCAACGTCGCGCGCCGCCACGGCAAGGTCGTCACCTTCATGCCCAAGCCACTCTTCGGCGACAACGGTTCGGGCATGCACGTGCACCAGAGCCTGTGGAAAGGCGGCAAGAACCTCTTCTACTCGTCGAGCGGCTATGCCGAGCTCTCGCAGCTCGGCCTGTACTACATCGGCGGACTCCTCACGCACATCGACTCGCTGCTCGCCTTTTGCGCGCCCACGACGAATTCGTACAAGCGGCTTGGTGCCGCATTACGAGGCGCCGGTTAACGTCGCGTTTTCAAAGGGCAACCGATCGGCAGCCGTGCGCATTCCGATCTTCTTCACGGGGCCAAAATTTGCCAAGTCCAAGCGCATCGAGTTCCGTCCGCCAGATCCCGCGGCGAACCCGTACCTCGCGTTCTCCGCGATGCTCATGGCCGGGCCTCGACGGCATCAAGCGCAAAATCGATCCGACGAAGGCCGGCTTCGGTCCCGCTCGATAAGAACATCTACGAACTGCCCGAAGCGCGAGGCCAAGAAAATCAAGTCCGTGCCGGGCAGCTTAGACGAGTCGCTCGCGGCGCTCGAGAAAGATCACGCGTATTTGCTCGAAGGCGGAGTCTTCACGCGCGACTTCATTGAGACGTGGATGACGTACAAGCGGACGAAAGAGCTGCAAGAGGTGAAGATTCGTCCGCATCCCTACGAGTTTTATCTCTATCACGATCTGTGATCGCTGGCGGTGATGGGGCAGCGGCACCTTTAGGTGCGCTCGCCGGGTCGCTTCGAGCGGGCCTGAAGGTCCGCCGCTACAGGCTGGACGAACACCTCGAAATGGCCTTCGGCAAGTGGCAACAAGCGCCGCAGCCCCCGCAACTGTGGCGGCTTTTGGTCATGCTCGGTGCAGTTATTGCCACCATCGTTTGGCTCGAACGCTACGCAGCGCTTCACGCGCATTAGAGATTCATGCCCGCCACGCTATCAGAAATCTTCAAAAGTTATGATATTCGGGGCATCTACCCCGACGAACTGAACGAGGCCGTCGCTGAGAGATCGGCCGCGCCTTTGTCGATTTCGTTGGAGCCAACGTGGTGGCCGTCGGGCGCGATATGCGCACGAGTTCCGAGCCGTTGTTTCGCGCATTTGCCCACGGAGCGACGCTTCAAGGCGCAGACGTCATTGATCTGGGCCTCACGTCCACGGATGAACTTTATTTTTCGGTGGGCCATTTCGGGTATCCGGCTGGGGCGATGATCACGGCATCCCACAACCCAAAAGAATACAACGGATTCAAACTGTGCCGCGAGCAAGCCATCGCGTTGTCTGCCGAAACTGGGGTGTTCGCCATCCGCGATCTCGTCGTTCGCGATCAGTTCCTTGACGCTGCGAAGCCCGGCCGCGTGACAAAGTGTGATGTCCTGCCCGACTTCGTCGAACATTGCTTGTCCTTCATCGATCAAAAGAACATCAAGCCGCTTCGGATCGTGGTCGATGCCGGCAACGGCATGGGTGGTCTGATCGTACCGGCGGTTTTTTCGCGTTTACCCGTAGACGTAATTCCGCTTTTTTTCGAACTTGACGGAAACTTTCCAAATCATCCGGCCAGTCCGCTCGAACCAGAAAACATGGCCGATCTTCAAGCGGCCGTGCGCCGGCACAACGCTCATCTCGGGGCAGCGTTTGACGGCGATGCGGATCGGGTTTTCATCACAGACGAGCGCGGCGAAATTGTCGGCGGCGACATGGTTACAGCGCTCGTTGCGAAGATGCTGCTGCACAAGTATCCTGGATCGACCATCCTCTACAACCTCATCTGCTCGCGCAGTGTTCCCGAGCTGATTGAAGCTGGAGGAGGACGCGCGGTCCGCACGCGCGTTGGCCATTCAATCATTAAAAAGATCATGCGCGAACACAACGCCGTTTTTGGCGGCGAGCATTCGGGTCATTTTTACTTTCGCGATCATTACTATGCAGACTCGGGACTGATCGCCCTGCTTGTCGTGCTGGAACTCATTTGCCAAGAAGGCAAACCGGTGAGCGAGCTCTTGCGGCCCCTGGATCGGCGCTACCGTTCGGGAGAAATTAATAGCCGCGTCGCGGATATCGCAACAAAACTCAAGGACATCGAGCTGCATTACGCCGGCGCACAAGATATTGACCACCTCGATGGGGTGACGATCCAATTCCAGCAGTGGTGGTGCAACATCCGACCCTCGAATACCGAACCGTTGTTGCGGCTCAACGTTGAGGCGGACAGTCCGCAACTGCTGGCGCAAAAACGCGATGAGGTTCTGTCCCTGATTCGGAGCTGATCGATGAGCGCCCAAATCGTGGGGCCCGCCCTTCTGGCCGTCGGGGATGGAACGGCTCAGCCGGGCTGCGTCCGCATCGAGCACGGCAAGATCGCCGAGCTGTTGGATCGCTCTGCACGCCCGGATCATGTTCTGCCGCCGGGCAGCACTATAACGCCCGGGCTCATCGACCTTCACGTCAACGGCACAGGACGCTTGTGGTTCAACCGCGATCCCATCGAAACGCTTGCGGCGATGAATTCTGACGCGCCCACACATGGCGTGACCTCCTTCTTGCCATCGATCATGACAAGCTCGTGGGGGCAAATGCTCCGGGCCGCTGCGACGATTTCGGAACGGCTGAGGTTACCGGTTGATGGCGCGCGTGCACTGGGCGTTCATCTCGAAGGACCATTTCTCAGCGTCGACTACCGCCGCGCGCATCCTCGCGAGTTCCTGTTGACACCCACTCCCTCGCGTATCGAGGCATTACTTGAAACGTGGAAGGCGGGGAAGCTTCGGATCACGATGGCCCCCGAGATCGACGAAGCGCCTCGAGCTGCGGCAGAGTTGCGGCGCCACAACGTGACGCTCGCGGCTGGCCACACAGGTGCAACCTACGCACTCGGCAACTCGGCGATCGAAGCCGGATATTCCATCCTCACCCACACCTTTAATGCGATGCCTCCCCTCCACCATCGCGCGTCATCCATCGCCACGGCCTACCTGCTCGACCCCTCGGCATTCTGCGAAGTCATCGCCGACGGAGTGCACGTTTCGGTGGAGCATCTGGCGCTGTTGTATCGCCTCAAAGGCGTCAATCTCGTCTTGACGACCGACGCCATGCCGCTGGTCGACGGCCTCGTCGAAGAAGGTGGTGTCGCCCGCACGAAAGACGGAGTGATCGCCGGCAGCAGGCTCGCGCTCGATCAGGCCGTGCGCAATCTCATGGCGGTCACGGGGATTACCCTCGCCGAAGCTGTGGAATGTGCGACGTGGGCGCCGGCACGCGCGATCGGAGCAGAAAATGAGATTGGCTTGCTAGCGCCGGGATCGATCGCCGACCTTGCGGTATGGAATTCGCGCAATCAAATCACGCACGTTTTCATCGACGGCCGACTGGCCTACGCGAATAATTAAGTCAGCGGGTCGAGGGTGCGGATTTCGCCGACAACCGTGCCTGCGTGGTTTCTGATTTTTGGGGCCCGGTAGGCGTCGAGCATCATGCGCTGCGCCGCGTCCAAAATTCCAAGGCGCGAGAGTCTCGCAAAGACAAAAGGCGCCACGGCGCGGTAGTTTCCGTCAGCGATTTTTACGGTCATTCCCAAGCCCTGTTCGAGCGCAGCACTGCCGTGATATCCTTCTGCGCCGCCCTTCGCCAGGATGTTGGGCCGAGCTGCAGTTATCAGATCCGTATCGAATCTGTTCGTACCAGCAACGTATTCCGGGTGCGCGATCATTGCATCGCGCACGCGCATCAGCGCTGGCGCCAGTTGCACCGGAAATTGCCCCGGTTCACCGAGTCTTGCGTAGAAGTAGGCCGCGGTCTTCAAAGGGACCGCGATAACCGGAATGCCACATCCATCCACGCCGATTCTGAGATCCGCGAGCGGCACGCCCAGCAACTCGGAACACACGCGCAAGATTTCGCGCTCGGCAGGATGGTCTACCAAGAGGTAGCCATCTGGCGCGGCGCCCAGCTGCACGGCAAGCGCGAGGATGCCGGCATGCTTGCCGGAGCAATTATTATGAATCGGCTTCGGGAGTTCTCCGCTTAGGCACAACGCGTCTGCGCTCGGACCGTGGGTTGGCGCATGAGCGCCGCAGCGCAACGCGCTCTCGTCCAGGCCCGTCTTGCGCAGCATGCTGCGCACGGCAGCGACATGTTTTGGCTCACCGCTGTGCGAGCCGGCCGCAATGGCGATTTCCTCATCAGAAAAACCAAACCGATCGGCTGCCCCGCTCGCAACCATCGCTGTTGCAATCAGTGGCTTGGCACTCGAGCGCATGTAGACGGGCCGATCGATATCCCCATTTGATTCAACAACGCGCGCGTGGCGGTCGACAACCGCATAGCATACGAAGTGCTCGCTCTCAACAAGTTCGGCGCGTGTAACGACAACTGCGGCACGAGCGCCGCAGTCAAACGATTGCATTTCCTCCGTCACGACTGCGCGCTTCTTCCAGGAAGCGCCGCAAACCCCCAAGAATTGCTCGCGAAGAAATTCGCGACACTTTATTATCGTCCGGGTATTCTTTCGTGACGCCTAACGGGTCGTCGCCGCCTCCCGAGCCCCAGCGTACGGCGGCGCTCAATCTTCGACCGCTGCCGCTCGGCGAGTTGCTTGACCGCGCTTTTAGCATCTATTTCCGCAACATCATCACGTTTTCGGCGCTGCTGGCGATCGTGTTGATCCCCAGCCTGCTCGTTACATACTTCCAGACTCGCGGCATTTTTGGGTGGTACATTTCGACCATCCAGCACCAGATAAGCAACCCCCATTCGACCCCCGACCTTTCTGCGCTGAACTCACTCGCGCCCTCGGATTTTTGGACTGGAGTCCAGCTCCTCATTGGGTTTTTTCTGATCCCGATGTCGTACGGCGCGGTGGTCGTTGGAGTATCGCGGGCATATGTCGGCCTGCCCGTCACGTTCGTCGATTGTTACCGGCAGGCGCTGAGACGTTGGCTCCCGGTCATGATATTGATGTTGCTCTGGATTGTGCTCGCCGTTATTTTGTTCGTCGCCTTTGTCATCGTCGGGGGCATTTTTGGGGCTGTTGGTGCTGTGATCGCCGGCCTGCTGGGTAGTCCGATCGTCGGTTTCTTCTTTGCTGTGGTTCTTATCGCGCTGATGCTCGCCCTCATCGGCGTTATCATCATGATCTACCTGACCTCAGCGATTTCATTCATCGCTGTTGTGCTTGAAAAAATCGACCCGATTCGTGCGCTGGGCGAAGCGTTTGCCCGGGTTTTCGGCGGCGGTCAGTTCTGGAGAGGTTTCGTTCTTGCGATCGCCCTGACAGGGATTTATTTTGGAGGGTCGATCGTCATTGGCGGCGGAGGCGCAGTGCTCGCGTTTCTCCTCAAGGCCCCGGCGATGTATGTCATCTTTGCGGGGATGATGCAGATGTTCTTTGTGCCCTTTGCGGTCGTCGCCGCTGCTGTGTATTACTACGATATTCGCATCCGCCGCGAAGGATACGATCTGCAAATGCTCATCGACAAGTTTGCGAGTCCACCCGCTTCAGGCACCTCCATCGCATGAGCCTACGCCGCACCGTTGCCGGAGCGGTCATCACCACGCATATCTTCTTCTTCACGGCGCACCAGAGCGCGTTTGCCACGCAGGCAGCCAATGCGGGCTTTGGGCAGCGTTTGACGCAGGTGGCCGATCAACTCGATGCCGCGGCGGCCATCGCGCGTCACCGACACGTTGCGATCCACATACCATCGCTGGGCGTCGCGCCGTCGACTGCAAGACCTGCAGCAAGCGCCCCGTCCATCGATCGGTGGCTGCAAGCCGCGCTCACCCCGATCAGACGCGAAAAATCTGCCGCGGTGCAGGCACGAGAGCTCGGCGAACTGGCAGCATCGCTGCGGCGCCTCGCATACCCTTCGGGCATGCGAACCCCCGAGTCGGACCCAACTGCGATCGCCCAAAAGGTGCTCTCTGCGCGCGCGTATCAGGTCGGCGGCGCCGGGCCAGCGCCACCGCCTCACGAAACGCTCTGGGAGAAATTCCTGGGTTTTATCGCCAAGCTGCTCGGGAGAATTCTGTCGGGCATTTTCCGCGCGACCGCTTCGACTCCGATCCTTGGTCAAATCTTCGCAGTCGTCATCGTGTTGCTCTTGGTCGCCGCGCTCAGCTACCTGGTCTTCCGCCTGTTCGATGCTCTTTCCAAGAGTCGCCCTTCTGCGCAAGGAGACGACGGTTCGCCCATTCCGCAAGCTATTGATCCCGACGAGCTTTATCGGCGCGGGCTCCTCGCTGCCAGCACCGGCCACTACGCCCAAGCGATTGCGATGCTCTTTCAAGCAAGCTTGGCCAATTTCGATCGCCAGGGCACGGTCGCATTCGACCCTTCACGCACGCCGGGCGAATATCGCCGGGCGGTCAAACGGAAGGCGGCTGCCGCAAGCTTCGATTTCGATACCATCGCGCACGCTTTCATCATGGCGGCATTTGCAGAAATCCCTTTGTCGAAGCAAGACTGGTCGGCGGTCGATGCAGCCTACCTCAAGTTGCGCGCGGCGGCCACGTCGTGAGGAATTTGCGCGGCCGAGCACCCGAGCTCGTTATCGCCCTTGCCGTTCTCATCTGCTTTGTCGCCGTCGGTTGGCTCGACTACTCGAATCAGCGCCGTCAGGCCGCCACCTACGACAGCTTCTCCAGCTTCGACTACCAGCACGGGGGTTACCGGGCCTGGTTCGAAATGCTCCGCGATGAGGGTATTCGCCTAGCGCGGTACGAGCGGCGCCCAGCCTATCTCAGCGATTCCGTTGCCACTCTTGTGCTTGCGAATAACGCTTTCGACGCAGAGCTGCGTCAAGAATTTGGCCAACCATCCGGCGTTTACAGCGACGCGGATCTTCTTGCACTCGCGCAGTGGGTAAAAAGGGGCGGACGTCTTGTCTGGCTTGTCGATGAAGCCACGTCGCTTGCGCCCTCCACTGCAAAAGGCTCCTTGCGCTCGGCGATCGACCTCGTGAGTCAGGATCCGCTGCACCTACCGGTCGTAGCAAATGTCGGGAGCGAAAAGGATGCAGCACTTGCGATTGCCCCATCACCGTTCACTCAAGGCGTGAAGGCGGTGTCGGGGAGTAGCGGCTTGCGCGTACCGTTCGATAAGAATTTTTCTCTTTCACCGCTCGTGGCGGATCGTTCGGGGATCGTAGTGGGCTGGTACCCACTTGGCAAAGGGTCCGTTATTGTCGTCACGGACGAAACATTATTTGAGAACGGCAAGCTCGCGCAAGCTGACAACGCACGGCTTGGTTACAACCTGGCCACGTATGCCTTGCAACCTGGGCAAACCGTTGCGTTCGAGGAATGGTCGCATGGGTATCAATCTGGCGATACGTGGTGGGCTATCTTGCCGCAGCCATTTCGCGTTGCGTTTGGGATTGCGGGCATCGCCCTGCTGCTGTTGCTCTTTGGAGCGACGTGGCGTTTCGGCCCAGCAGTGCCGCTGCCAGAAAACAACGAGCGCACATCGTTTGAATATCTCACATCGATGGCCGGTCTGCTGGAGCGGGGTAGGGCTGCGCGCAAGGCAGTCAGAGATCTAGCCCATCTCGCGCTCCATGCGTCCGCACGATCTGTCGGCCTGCCTGATGCGGCGACAGCTTCGGCCATCGCCGAGCGCTTGCGCGGTACTAATGCCGGTGAACGTCGAGCGGACGACGTCGTGATGCTCGAACGCCTCGCCGGATACGAAAACCCATCCTCCGCCGAACTCGTTGAAGCGGCTCAACTTGCTCTCTCGTTACGAAAGGAATTCTCCCTCGATGGATTCCAGCGCATCGAACCTCGCCACTCGACTCAACGACGGTCTGCATAAGGTCGTCGTCGGCCAAGAGGATGCCATCTTCGCCCTCTCGTTGGGACTGTTCGGCGAAGGTCACGTGCTCATCGAAGGCGTGCCCGGCACTGCCAAGACGCTGCTCGTGCGCGCACTCGCGCTTTTGCTTGGGGCTGACTTCCGCCGCATTCAATTCACCCCCGATCTCATGCCCTCAGACGTGGTGGGAACCACCATCTTTAATCCGCAGAGCAGCGAGTTTACCACGCGCAAGGGGCCGATCTTTACGAATCTTCTACTTGCCGACGAGATCAATCGCACGCCTCCGAAGACGCAGGCAGCCCTTCTCGAGGGCATGGAGGAGCGTCAGGTCACGATCGACGGTGTTTCTTTCCCCTTGCCACCACTGTTTATGGTGTGCGCCACACAAAATCCGATCGAATACGAAGGAACGTATCCGTTGCCGGAGGCACAGATCGATCGCTTCATGGTCAAGTCCGACACGGGTTATCCAACGGCCGAGCAAGAGCTTGAGTTGCTCGCCCGCGGAGCGGCGGGTTTTGATGCTCGCTTTCTAGAGCGCATGGGGATCGGTCAAGTAGTAAGCGCCGACGATATTGCAGCCGCGCGACGGCAAGTTCGTGCGACTCACGTTTCTCCCTCATTGCAACGGTACGTCTACGATATCGTTGCGCGAACTCGCAGCGCGGGTGAGTTGAGCCTCGGCGCGAGCCCGCGTGCCGCTCTTCATCTTCTCATCGCCGCACAGGCGAGCGCTGCAATGGATGGGCGCGATTTTGCTACTCCTGACGATGTGAAAGAAGTGGCGCCCCTTGTGTTGGTCCATCGCCTTATCGTCCGGCCCGAAGCAGAAGTTGAAGGAGTCAGCGCCAAGACGGTCTTGCTCCGCATCCTTGACTCGGTTCCTGTGCCAAAGGATGCGGCGCCCTCGGCCGCGGGCAATGCAACGGACGGCCCGAGCGCGTAAGTCGTGCCGTTCAGAGGGCTCTCGCCCGTCTTTCCTTGGATAACGCCCCGCTTTGTCGTGGCGATTCTGATCGTTGCTGGCCTCGTCGCCGCTGGTGCTTTTTTTCCGGTGATGACTTTAGTGGCCGTGGGCGCTGGCGCGCTGACGGCGGCGCTGCTCGTCGCCGATCTTGCCCTCGGGCCGCGCCGAGCCGACGTCGACGTGAAGCGGGAACCGGTGGACCACCTGGCCTTACGCTCTCTGGCGCGTCTGCGCTACACGGTTTCGAACCGCTCGCAAACGCCACTGCGCTTTGTCATTCTCGACACCCCGATCGACTCGTTTGAGTTTCCAGAGGAAGCAGCGGGCGGGCAGGTTGGGGCAGGCAAACAAAAATCAGTTGAACTTTCCGTCGTGCCGCGGAGACGCGGTGCGGCGCAGCTCGGCACGTTGTATGTCATCGCGTGCAATCCAATTGGATTTGTTGCAAGACGCTTTAGGCTTCGCGACCAGACAGAAATCCGGATTTATCCAGATCTTTCGGCGGTCGAGCGCTACGGCGAGCTCGCGCGGCGGGGCAGGCTGATCGAAGCGGGCTTTCGCAAGCTGCGGCTGCGCGGCCGTGGCGGCGAGTTTGATTCACTGCGCGAGTGGGCACCGGATGACGAATTTCGATCCATCAATTGGAAGGCAACCGCACGGCGCGGCAAGCTCATGGTCGAGCAATTCGACATCGAGCGCAGCCAAACGGTCATGCTCGTTCTCGACGCAGGGCGGCTCATGACGCCACGTCTTGGCATGCAACAAAAGTTTGACTATGCCATCACTGCCGCGCTCTCCGTGGCGTATATCGCGGCGCTCGCAGACGATAAAGTTGGTCTCATGGCATTTGCCGGCCAGGTTCTCGAACACGTCGCTCCGCGCTCCGGCTCGGCGCACACAAGCGGCTTGACGTCTCGAGTCTACGACCTGCAGCCTCGCTTCGAAGAGGCCGACTATGCGGGCGCTTTCACGTATTTGCGCCGCCGCCAGCCAAAACGCAGCCTCGTCATCTTCTTCACTGACATGTTCGATCCGGTTGCATCTGCAGCAACGTTAGGGAATCTGGCTCTGTTGACGCCGCGCCATTTGGCTGTGTGCGTGTTAATGAACGATGAGGCGGTAGAGCGCGCGCTCGGCAGCGTACCAACAAATGCGCAGCAGGCATATACCGCGAGCGTCGCCGCGGAACTGCTGGCAGCCCGTCAGAGGGCGACGGCCATCTTGCGACAGCGCGGCATCATTGTCATCGACGTGCCAGCGAAACAACTCACCGTGTCGCTCATCAACGCGTACATTGAGATTAAGGCGCAGAGTTTACTCTAGCGCGGTGCGCGACTGCCCGCGGTAAAGTAGAGAATCATCGCAACGGCGGTCGCTCCTCCAAAGAGCAGCCGCATTGATTCAGAGTAGTTCTGCGGCGAGAAAAATCCCTCGATCATGGCTGCGACAACAAGCATGGAAGCGACGCCGATGATGAGGATGCCGGCGCGTTTGGCATTGCGCTTCAACGCATCGCGGCGGCGGAGTCGCCCCGGGGCGAGGACACCGGCCGCGAGGAGCAGACCCGCCCCCGCAGCGATCTGGACCGCAGTGAGTTCGATAATCCCGTGCGGCGCGATTGTCGCCCAAAAATCGCGGCCGAAGCCGGCATCAACGTACAACGCGGCGGTTCCACCGAGCATGAGCCCGTTGAAGAGTAAGACATACAGCGTCACGATACCAAGCGTAATACCCCCGGCAAAAGCCAGGAATGCGAGCCTGATGTTGTTTTGCATGATGAAAGCGGACATCGTCGGAGAACCAATTGCCTTTTCCATCGGTACAAAATTAGACGCGTGCAGCCCCTTGTGAATTGGAGCGATCAGTTGCGCTGGCAAGAGTATGTACGCGTTCAGAGGCTGCTGGTGAATCAGGTAGTACGCGAGCGCCGCGGAACCAAGGAAGATGACGACGCTCAACAGGATGGGCCAGCGCGAATTCTTTACTTCGGCTGGAAAGGTGCGAGCGTAAAATCGCAGCACGCGCTTGAGGCCACCTTCCGATCCTCCTCCGTAGACCGCCGCATGAGCCCGAGCGGTAAGCCGGTTGAGATAGGCTTGCAGACTGGGATCATACGCTCGGGCGGTTGCAAATGCAAGATCGGAGGTAACCCAGCGGTAGAGCGTTCCCAGTTCGGATACTTCCTCTGGATCGAGCCGGCGCAGCCCGCGTCGTTCCGCGAATTGCAAAAGCTGCTCCAACCGTTGCCAACCTGCTTGGCGTCGCTCGACGAAGGTAGCTTGCCGCACGCCGTCGACTTCTCACACGGTATGCGCTCACCTCCGGTCGATAATTCGTGTAGGGGGCGATTGGAAAATCGCCCCACGCTTTGAAGGAGCCGCCTTGGAACGCTCCGTGACCGTCCGAACCCCAGAGGCGATTGCCTTTTATTATGAATTGGCGGGCCTTGGCAGTCGTTTTCTCGCGCTTCTTATCGACACGATCATCCAGGGTCTTCTGTTCGCGGCAATCCTCGTCATAGGCGGTCTCGGCGCTGCGCGTGCTCACCTGGTCGCCGATGCTATTCACATCGGTTCAAAGGCCTTTGCATCGACGGTTTTTGCAGTGACGCTGATGCTGGTCTTTGTGATCTTTTATGGGTACTTCGTGTTTTTCGAAAAGGTATGGAACGGGCAGACTCCTGGCAAAAAACTCCTCGGGATTCGGGTGGTTCGAGACGGGGGATATCCCGTCGAGCTCATGGATTCAGTCATTCGCAATCTCATTCGCGTGCTCGAATCCACCATAGGTTTTTACTTCCTCTCGGCGATCAGCATGTTACTTTCGTCTGAAAACAAGCGGCTCGGTGATTACGCCGCCGGCACGATCGTGGTGCGCGATCGCGGCATGGAAGTTCGCGATCCGAAGTCATGGCTGCGTGACGAGACGGTAGACTCCGGCTTTGAGAGAAACGGCGCGTTGTCAACGCTGAGCGCCGGCGAGCTTGCAATGGTCGACCTGTATGCGTCACGCAAGACCTCGCTCAGCCCGCAAGCATCTCGAGATACTGCCGCTAAAATTGCATCGGTCTTGCGGCCAAAACTCGATCCGACGCTTGCCCAACTCTCCGATGACGAGCTTCTTATGAGGATCGCCACCCGTGAAAGGTAACCGGTCGCAACGCAACCCGCTCATGCTGCTGGCAGCCGGGACTGCGGCTGCCGTGCTGTGTCTTGCCGGTGAAGGCACTCATGTGGTGGCGCTCGCGCTCGCCCCGACCGGAGCTAACGGCATTTCAAAAATCAAGCACATCGTCATCATCATGCAAGAAAATCGTTCGTTCGATAGCTACTTCGGAACGTATCCTGGAGCGGATGGCATCCCGCTGAGCAACGGCGTCCCGACCGCCTGCGTCCCCGATCCAGGCAATGGCGGCTGCCAGCGTCCCTATCACGATGCAAACGATATCAACCGAGGAGGCCCGCACGATCAGCAAAGCGCGGTGGTCGACATCAGCGGCGGCGCCATGAACGGCTTCATCGGCCAGGCGGAGCGAGGAGGGAGAAACTGTGCGGAGTTTTCGACCGATCCCCGCTGCGCCGGGCACGCGCATCCGGACGTGATGGGGTATCACGATGCACGGGAAATACCTAACTACTGGGACTATGCGCGGAATTTTGTTCTGCAGGACCACATGTTTGAGCCAAACGCGTCGTGGAGCCTCCCGGCCCACTTGTTCATGGTTTCCGAATGGTCCGCGCTGTGTTCGAAGGCCGGTAACCCGATGAGCTGTGTCAATGCGCTCAACAGTCCGGCCCGGCCACCAGTGCGTCGCAAACAACTTTTTCGGCCTCGGCTTGCAGGTACGGTTCCACCGGATTACGCGTGGACCGATCTGACCTATGTTCTGCATCGGCATCACGTGAGTTGGGCCTATTACGTGTTTGCAGGCCTTGAGCCTGACACCGAAGACGATACCATGAACGGGCCGCAGCACCGGCTCAACGCGAAGACACCGGGCATTTGGAATCCTCTACCGTTTTTTGATACCGTGCGCAACGATGGCGAGCTGCAGAACGTTCAGGATATTTCAAAATTTTATCGGGCGGCTCGCGCTGGTACGCTGCCGGCTGTCTCGTGGATCTGTCCGGATAGCGTCCACAGCGAACATCCGCCGGCGAGCATTGCCGCGGGCCAAGCCTATGTCACCGGACTGATCAACGCCATCGCACAGGGCCCTGACTGGAATAGTACGGCAATCTTCCTTGCCTGGGACGACTGGGGAGGATTTTACGATCACGTGAAGCCGCCGAGCGTCGACGAAAACGGCTACGGCTTGCGCGTCCCCGCTATGGTCATCAGCCCGTACGCCCGTCAGGGCTACATCGACCATCAAACGCTCAGTTTTGATGCATATGTCAAGTTTATCGAGGACGATTTTCTTGGCAGCGCCCGCATCGATCCAAGGACTGACGGGAGACCGGATCCGCGACCCGATGTGCGCGAGAACGTTTCAATCCTCGGTGACTTGCTCTCTGATTTTGACTTCTCCCAGCCACCGCGCGGGGCGTTCCTTCTGCACTAATTATTCGAACGAGAAAAGGGAGCGCCCAGGACCCGTCTGAAGGGGGGCGTCGGAGGGCTGTTGTATGACGATCGTCCTACGCGATGCTTCGCTGATTGATGGTGTTGGGCCGCAAGCGCGACCGAAAATATCCGTTGTCATCGAGCGTGACCTGGTGGCCGAGATTTCCGGCGCAAGTTCCGTGCGCAGAGACGATGCACAGATCATCGATCTCTCCGGATTGACCCTCCTGCCTGGGCTCATCGACGCGCACGCGCACCTCGGGCTCGTCTATGATTTCTCGGCTGAGGGAGACCCTGGGTCCGTCTCGGCAGCGCAAATTGCGGGTTGGACCTTTGAGAACTGCGGCTTGTGTCTCGATGCAGGCTTCACGACTGTTCGCGACATGTGCGGCGTCGATGGCGGACTCGTTCGGGCTATCGAGTCTGGCGCGGTGCGGGGCCCTCGGGTCTTCCCATCCGCGGCAGCAATCGTGCAAACCGGCGGCCACGGCAACATCTCGGGACCATTTTGCGAAGCGAATCACTTCTTCGCGTTGCCCGGGCTCGTACAAATGATTGCCATTTGTGACGGACCGGATGCGGTTCGCGCGCAAGCGCGGCTGAACTTCCGCCGCGGTGCAACGCAGCTCAAGGCATTTGTGAGTGGCGGGGTCGTCTCGACGACTGACCGGCTGGAAGACACCCAATTGACGGTCGAGGAGTTGCGTGCGGCGGTGGAAGAAGCCAAAGCACGCGATACCTATGTCTCTGGACACGCACACAATGTCCGCTCTATCCGCAACGGCTTGGAGGCTGGGTTAGAATGCTTTGAACACGGAACCATGCTCGACGAAGCGACAGCGCATGCGATGGCCAAAGCCGGTGCGGCGCTCGATCCGACGCTCGCTGTCTGCCATCTTATGGCCTCGGAATGGAAACAATGGGGCTTGCCGGAGAGCGTCGTTCCACGTATTGCCGGCTGCGAGACGGCGATGGGCAAATCGATCGTCATGGCCGAGAAAGCTGGGGTGCTGTTGGGCTCGGGATCAGATCTACTCGGACGCAAACAAAACCGGCGTGGACTCGAGGTTGCGCTCAAAGCAAAGCTCCTCTCCCCGATGCGCGCAATTCAGTGCGCCACGATGGGTAACGCACGCATCATGCATCAAGAAGAACGCCTGGGAAGTATCGAAGCCGGTAAACTTGCCGACGTCATCGCCGTGAAAGGCGATCCTTTGAGCGAACCCGAGCTTCTTGACGACCCATCGCGCGTCGTGCTCGTGATCAAGGCTGGTAAGATCGAGAAGAATCTGCTGATGTAGTGTCGCGAATTTATTCGCGACCCTGTTACGCGCGAATGAATACGCGCGCCTACATGCCTAAGTAGCGGCAAAACCAAGCGCGTGCTAACTCAGCTACCTGCTCGAGTGCTCCAGGCTCTTCGAAGAGATGCGTCGCCTGTGCGACGATCACGGTTTCGTGTTTGACGATGAGTTTGGTGGCCGCGGCGCGATTAAATTCAAGCACCTGGGTATCGTTGCCGCCCACGATGAGCAGTGTCGGTGCCCGGACATCCCCGAGGGCCGCACTCGCTAGATCCGGACGGCCGCCTCGCGACACAACCGCGCGAATTCGATCTGCGCAATGCGCCGCCGCGACCAATGCCGCCGCAGCGCCGGTGCTTGCGCCGAAGAGACCGATGGGCAAGGCCTTGGTGTCCGCACGCTCGTGACACCAATCGATCGCCGCTTCCACGCGCCCGGCTAAAAGGTCGATATCAAAACGCAGGGCGGCAGTCCGACGATCGTACTCTTCTTCTTGTGGCGTCAGAAGATCGAGGAGCAGCGTGGCCAATCCAGCGTGAACCAACGTTTTGGCGACGTACTGGTTGCGCGAGGAAAATCGGCCGCTGCCACTGCCGTGGGCAAAAACGACAATGCCCAAAGACTTGGGTGCCAGCTCAAAAACGGCGGTGAGTTCGACCTCACCGGCCGGGATCGCAAGCTCCAACATCACACAACCGACCTTCGCGCGCTCGACGAACTCTCGGCTACGCGATCTGGCTGTCTGCGCACGCTTCAAACGCTCGACGCGCAAAGACGCGCAACATGCGCTTGCGGTACGGGATCGACCCGCTCGTGTTGTCGAGCGGCTTGCCGATGGCGTAGGCGGCTTCAGCGGCGGCGTCGAGAGCCTGCGCGTTGAGGTTTGTTCCCACAAGCGCGGCGGCAGCCATGGGCGCTTCTATGGGTTTTGGCGCGACGGCATTGAGCACCACCCGAGCGGACGCGCAAACACCGTCGGTCATTTCGATGACCGCGGCAACGCCCAAGATCGGGAAATCGAACGAATGACGCAAGCGAAGTTTGCGATAGACGCTTCGTGTGCCCAATTTGGGCAGAGGGAGTGTGATCGACGTGAGGATCTCCCCCGGTTGCTTGGCCCACGCGCGCATGCCGTCGTTGCGAAAGAAATCGGCGATGGGCACGTCGCGCGAGCCACCCTGACCGGCGAGATGCAGCGTCGCGTTATATGCCATGAGGACCGGCGCGGTGTCGGAGGAATTGACGGCAACGCAGATTGGGCTCTTGGGAGCCACTCGACAGATATCGCCGTCTTTCTTCATGCAGTAGCCGAGCGCTTGACGCCAATCAAGATTTTGATTGTAGTAGTTGCAGCGCGTATCGAGACAGATGTTGCCGCCGATAGTGCCCATGTTACGCAGTTGGGGTGTCGAGATGACAGACGCCGCTTCCGCGAGTGCGGGGTAGCGCTGCTGTACGGCAGCATGGTCCGCGATGTCGGTCAGCGTTGCAAGAGCGCCAACTTCCAAGCCGCGCTGCTCGTCAAAACGGATAAAGCGCAGTTCGCAAGCATGCCTCAGGCCAACGAGGACCTTCGGCGTGAAGAGTCGCTGCTTCATATTCGCGTACAGATCCGTTCCGCCGGAAACGACCAGCGCGTCGGGGCCGTGCTTCGCGAGCAAGGCGATCGCCGCGTGCGCGCTGCGTGCCGGTTCGTACTGGAATGGCGGGAGTCGAAGCACTCGTTATCCTCTCACGCACCGGTCAAGTCTTTGCATGCGAACCAAAACGTTTGAGTTCAGCCTCGAGGTCGAGCGGGCCGGTCGGCGCCTGCGACGCGTACTCTCCCCACGACTCTTTGGGTACGAGCCACATGACCTCAAATTCGTTGCCATCAGGATCGAGGCCGTAGATCGATTTTGTGGCACCATGGTCGCTCTCGCCCGTCACCGCTCCGATTCGAAGGAGCTTCTCGCGCGTTGCGGCGAGATCTTCGATGGTTGGTACTTGCCAAGCGAGGTGAAAAAGGCCGACTGCGCTTTGCGGTGATGACGTCGCGCGAGGGCCAAGCGCTAAAAAGCCTAAATCGTGGTGGTTGCTTGAGCCAGGCGCACGCATGAACGCCATCTGCTTTCCGGCTCGGGCGATTTCTTCAAACCCAAACACATCACGATAGAACGCCACCGAGCGATCCAACTCCCGAACTTTGAGCACAGCGTGATTCAGATTAACCTTCATTATTTACCCCTGGGCGACTTGACAGTCGCCCACTACATTGGGCGACGTTGGGGCGATTTTCCAATCGCCCCCTACACTTTCATACTGGGATGGGAGCTTTCGGTTTGGGCTTGACTACTTTCAGGCGAAGTGGTGCGCCACTTGCCGCGTCCAGTGCCTTGAGCACCTTCTCTGCAGTGATGGGCGTCGAATGCACGCGTGCTTTGATGGCGTCGGCGACCGCATTGGCGATTGCGGGAATAACCGGGTTAAGCGGTCCCTGACCGGCCTCTTTTGCGCCGTAAGGGCCTTCTTTGTCATCAGTCTCGATGATGATTGCCTCGATCTCCGGCGTATCGAGGCTGGTCGGCGTTTTGTAGTCAAGCAAGTTTGGCATCTTGTGCTCGCCGGCGCGAAACGGCCACTCTTCCATGAGCGCTTCCGACAAGCCCATGTAAACGCCGCCCTCGATTTGGCCTTCGACGGAGTCAGCGTTGATGCACCGACCCACGTCGTGCGCCAGCGTCATTTTTTCGACTTTGATCTCTCCGGTTTCGAGGTCGACGTCCACTTCCGCGACGGCGACACTGTACGAGTATGCGGGCGACGGCCCGACACCCGCACCCTTGTACTCCGCGGCCAACTTCGGAGGCGTGTAGGATCCCGCGCAGGCGATCGTGCCGAACTTGGCTTCAGCGAGCTGCGCAGCCTCGATGAAGGTCATCTGCTTGGTTCGATCGTCGAGATTGAAAACTCGACGTTTGGCCAAACCGATGCGGTTTGCTGGGCAGCCCAGTTTTTCAGCCGCCGCGTCTGCAATCATCGTGCGTGCTTTGCTCGCCGCATCGCGGGCAGCGTTGCCAGCCATGAAGGTAACGCGACTGGAATACGATCCGAGGTCGACCGGCGTGAGATTGGTGTCGCCGTAACAGACGTGAACGTCCGTGACGTCCACGCCAAGCGTCTCAGCCACGATCGCCGCCAGCATGTGAATCGACCCTTGACCGCACTCGCTGATACCGGAAAGGATCGTCACGCCGCCACCGCGATCCACTTTGACGATGGCTCCTGACTGCGGCATTGCGTTCCAGTATATTGGCAAGCCCGCTCCGCAGAGATAAGCGCTCGCCGCGATGCCGATCCCTTTTCCGCGCTGCATCTTCCCCCGCTTCGCCCGGTAGTTTGTCCGCTCGACGGCGGCGTCGATGCACTCGCGCAGACCGCAGGATGTGACGCGCAAGCCATTGACCGTGACTGAATTTGGTTCGACGGCGATTCGCTTACGATACTCCGCGGCATCCAGCCCGAGAGTGTCGGCGATTTTGTCTAGTTGATTTTCGAGCGCAAAGCGTGGTTGCGTCGTGCCGTGTCCACGCTTCGGCCCGCAAGGCGGTTTGTTCGTGAAGACGCGACAGCCGTCGAACTTGTAAGCGGGCACTTTGTAGGTAACGGTTGTCAGTGCTCCCGTGTAATAGGTTGTGGCAACACCATAGGAGCCGTACGCCCCACCGTCAAGCCATGTCTGAAGATGAATGGCGGTGATCGTGCCGTCGTTGCGAACGCCCGTCTTGAGTTTGAAGCGTACCGGATGTCGGCCGCGATGCGCGTAGAACACTTCTTGACGCGTCAGTGAGATCTTCACCGGACGACCGGTCTTCATGGCGAGGAACCCCGCCGCCAACTCGTGGGCGAAAGGCTCTGTTTTACCGCCGAAGCCGCCGCCGACCGGGGGTGCGATCACTCGCACGTAGCTCCCCGGGAGATGCAAAACCGCAGCCGCGATGCGGTGGAGGTAGTGCGGGGTTTGCGTCGAGCACCAAAATGTTAGCTTGCCGTCGGCGCTGTGCTGCGCAACGACGGCATGTTGCTCGATCGGCGCGTGCGTGTTGCCTTCGAAGAAATATTCATCCTCAAAAATGCGATCCGCCGCTGCAAAGCCTTTCTCCACCTCGCCGAATTCAAGATGCACTTCCTTGTGCACGTTATTTGTCCGGCGCGGATTGGGATGGATTTGCGGCAGATCCGTTCGCAGCGCATCGTCGATTGACATGATTGCGGGTAGCGGTTCGTACTCCACCTCGATCAGCGCAACGGCCTCTTCGGCCGTGAGCTCGTCATCGGCCACGACGCACGCAATGGGATCGCCCACATAGCGCACGGTATCGATCGCCATGACCGTCTCATCAGGACTCGAGGGGAGGATGCCATAACGCACGGGTAAATCGGCACCGGTCGCAACGGCGACGACGCCGGGAAGCGCGAGCGCCTTGCGAGCATCGACTCGCTTGAGTCGAGCGTGGGCCTGCGTGCTGCGCAACATCTTGCCGTGGAGCATGTTTGGGAGAAAAATGTCGTCGGCAAACTTATCTTGCCCGGTGACGCGCGTAAAACTATCGACTTTCGCCATAGCTTTGCCGACAACATGAAAGCCTTCAGGCTTGTCAGCCGGTGTTTGCGGCGCCCGAGCCAGGATGGAGGGATTGTCTGTGCCTGTCGTCAGCGGCCGAGCGTCACCATCAGGATTGGTTGCAGTTGAAACCGCGCGGAGATCTGCTTCAGACACTGGCGTCATCCTTGCTCATGCGCGAAGCTGCGAGCGCAACTGCTTCGACGATCTTGCTGTAGCCCGTGCAGCGACATAAGTTCCCCGAAATCGCCTCGCGAATTTCGGATTCGCTTAGCACTTGCTTGCGTTCGACGAGCGCCGCGGCCGTCATAAGAAACCCAGGCGTGCAGTACCCGCATTGCGCTGCGCCGCACTCGGCGAAGGCCCGCTGGATCGCGTGAAGCTTGGGTCCTTTCGCCAACCCCTCGACCGTGCGCACGTTGTGCCCCTCGGCCTCAACCGCAAGCGCGAGACAACTCAAGATGGGCTCATCGTCGATGAGCACGGTGCAAGCGCCGCAGTGCCCCATTTCGCAGCCGTGTTTCGTGCCGGTCAAGCCGAGGTCTTCACGCAGCACCTCGAGCAAAGTCTTATTTGGATGGCTCGCGCATTCGACAGTCTCTCCATTGACCATCAGATGCAGAAGAGTTCTTGGTGGCGCGACGCTCAAAGCTTTGGGCTCCATTCGTTCATCTGAATGAACAGCCGTTCAATAGGCAGTATGATTATAGCACTACGGGTACGTGAATTGTAGGGGCCGATTGGTAAATCGCCCCTTGAAAGCCGTGGATGTCCAGAGAGAACGGACGTAAAGAGAGGGGACCTGAAATTCGCGAGACTACACCTTGAGTTCGACCTTTTCAAGCGCGAGCTTCGTGTTCACCACGTGACGGTTGAGTCGCAACTCATCTGGTTCGAACCCAAACGCAAGGCCGAGAAGCTGCGGCAAGTGAAAGATCGGGGTCCCGATCTGCTCTTTAATCACTCCCTCGGCGTCTGGCTGCTGGCCATCGAGATTGAGATGGCAGAGCGGGCACGGCGTCACCAGCACATCTGCACCCTTTGACTTTGCCTCCACCAGGTGCTTGCCCGCCATCTTGAGGGATGCGTCCCGATTGAATGTCAGCATCGGGAATCCGCAGCATTTGCTCTTGCCGTGGTATTCGACCGGCGTCGCACCAATGAGTTCGATGATTTGCTCCAAATAGGTAGAGCGCTCGGGGCGCTCTCGCAGCCCGAGGTGCTCCTCCGGACGAAGGATGTAACATCCGTAAAACGGCGCCACGTTTAACCCGGTCAGCCGGCGCTTAATGAGAGGGCGAATGCTGTCGAGTCCGATGTCCTCGACGAGCATCCACAAGAGATGTTTTACTTGCGTCGTTGCATTATATTGAAAACCGCTCCCCTGCAGAGTTCCGTTGACCCGCTCGAGCAACCCCGCATCGTGGGAGAGATGATATTGCGCGCCGCTGAGCACGCCCTGGCACGTGCTGCAGATAGTCATGAGTGCCGCGCCTTGCTGCTCGGCCATGGCTAAGGTCAACGCGTTGAGAGAATACGCGAGATCGGGATTTTGTTCTGTCAGCACGCCAGCACCGGTACAGGGAGCTTCGTACAACTCCATGAGCTCGAGCCCAAGCGTCGGAGCGATTTTCTGCATAGAAACATACAGCTCGGGGCAGGCGCCCTTCGAAACGCAACCGGGCCAGAATGCAACCTTCATATTTTTCTCCATGGGTTGGGGCAATTTTCCAATCGCCCCCTACATTATTTGAAGAGGCCGCCGACGCGCTTGAATATTGCCTTGATGCGCTCGAGGTGCGGAATCTTATGGTGGATGATCGGAGGCAGCTTGCCTGCCCGGGCCATGTTGAACGCGGCCGGCAGCGACTGGAGCTGGGCGCGGATGTTGAACAGGCCAAATGATTTCGGCATGAGCGTCAACTCATTGAGACGTCCGCTATCCCGCACCGACTCGGCGAAGGCGACTGCGTGACGAGTGCCAGCATTGTTCGTAAAGCCCGCTTCGACCGCCAATTTGCGAATCTTAAGGATCTGATCGAGCGGCGCCACCCCCTTGGGGCAGACGTGCACGCACTCGTAGCAATGCGTGCAGTCCCAAATACCATCGGGTTCGCTGTACTCTCCAAGGCGCTGCTTGGTCTGATCATCGCGGGGATCTGCGGTGTAGCGATAGGCCTTCGCCAACGCCGCTGGACCGAGGAAGTTTTGATTGACCGCGTACGACTCGCAATCCATCAGGCATAAGCCGCACGAGATGCAGCTGACTTCTTGAATCAGATTCTCCATCGCGGCGTTTGGAACGCGGTATTCTTCACCCTTGGGGACCGGCTGCTTATTCTCAAGCCATGGTTTCACTTTCCGGTTCTTCTCCCAAAATGGCGTCATGTCGGCGACAAGATCTCGAATCACCGGCATGGATGGCGGCGATTCGACCGTCACCTTCCCATCGACCGCAACGTCGCGTAGCTTGGTGACGCACGCGAGTCGCGCGTGACCATTGATCCACATCCCGCACGAGCCGCAGATGGCACTGCGACAAGCGCATCGCACCGCGAGGCTTTCATCTTGATATTCGCGGATGGCGATGAGCGCGTCGAGCACCATAGCGTGGTCGCCGAGCTCAACCTCAAAAGGCTGGTAGCGCTTTGCCGGCGCCTTGTCGTATGGCGGTGGATATGCCCGCGTCGCGCCGGCGCGTGCCTGCGCTCGATCGTACCGTCCGACTTCGATAGTCCATTTCATCGCTAGTACGTCCGTTCTTGGGGTGGCCACTTCGTGATTGTGACTGGCTGGAAGTCAATGGTTGGTGGCGCACCGCTTGCGTAATGAAGGACAACGTGTTTGAGCCACTCCGCATCGTTGCGTTGCGGGTAGTCTGTCCGCGACTGCGCTCCCCGGCTCTCTTTTCGTGTCAACGCACTGTAGACCGTGGCCTCGGCGCAGTCGAGCATGAACCCGAGTTCGAGGACAAACGTGAGCGCCTGATTGTAGATGCGGCTCTTGTCACCAACGGCAACAGATTGAAACCGGCGCTTGAGTTCTTGCACCCCTGCGAGCGCCTCGTTTAGGCCGGCTTCGTCGCGATACACGCCAACTTTTTCATCCATGAGCGTTCCTAGCTCCAACCGCAGCCGAGCGTGCGTCTCTCCCGAATACGGCCGCGTCATGAGCGCGGCGATCCGGCGTTGCTCGCCTGCCAGAAACTCGTCGCCCGAGCCGATCTCACCTACGTTCTTGACGTACGCTGACGATGCGCCACCAGACCGTCGCCCAAAGACGAGCGTGTCGAGGAGCGAATTGGCGCCGAGCCGATTGCCACCGTGAACGCTCACGCAAGCACATTCTCCCGCAGCGTATAGGCCGGGGACGCTTGTGGCACCGTTGACGTCGGTTTTTACGCCACCCATGATGTAGTGCATACCGGGGCGTACTGGAACGGGATCCGTCACCATGTCAATGTCCAGGAAGTCCAAAGCAATCTCGTGGATCTGAGGCAGCTTGCTCATGATGAGGTCGCGGCCCAGATGCCGCAAGTCGAGAAGAACATTGCCGTCGATGCCGCGACCTTCTGCGATCTCGATCGTCTCCGCTCGCGACACGACATCGCGCGAAGCCAGTTCCATCATCTTCGGGGCGTAGCGCTGCATAAAACGCTCGCCATCTTTATTCAACAGATATGCGCCCTCGCCACGCGCAGCCTCAGTCATCAAAAAGCCAGACCCTTTGAGCGTGGTCGGGTGATACTGCACCATCTCCATGTCCATCAACGGCGCGCCGATCCGGTATGCCAACGCGATGCCATCGCCCGTGCAGATCAAGGCATTCGTGCTGGGTTCGTAAACCCGTCCCATGCCGCCGCTCGCCACGATCACGGCTTTCGCGCGCAGCAGATGTAACTCGCCGGTGAGCATGTCGATCGTGGAGACGCCTCGGCACACTCCATCAACGGTGTACAGTGCTGTTGCGAACCACTCTTCGTACACCTTGACGCCAGCTTTGAGGATTTGATCGTACAGCGTGTAGAGAAGTGCTTGGCCCGTAATGTCACCGACAAAATACGTTCGAGCTTTGGAAGCGCCCCCAAACGCTCGCGTCCCCAGCTTGCCTTCGTCGTCTCGATAAAAAATGACGCCCATGTGCTCGAGCTCAATGATGTCTTGCGGCGCTTCGCTCGTCATGATTTCGACGGCATCTTGGTCTGCGAGATAGTCGCTGCCCTTGATCGTGTCGAAAGCGTGGATTTCCCAGGAGTCCCCGGCGCCGAGGGCTGCGTTGATGCCGCCCTGCGCGGCTCCCGAATGGCTGCGAACCGGATGGACTTTCGAGACAACGGCGACGTTGACGCCATCGCGCACCGCTTCGAGCGCAGCCCGCATGCCGGCGAGCCCCGCTCCGAGCACGACCACATCATGATCCAAAATCATGCTTGGTATCTCTTACCTGTGGGTGACGCGAGGACGGATGTCCTCGAGCGTTTCGAGCGCGCTTAGACGCCGTTTTAGCAAGCCCTGCGAACTGCTGTGCCGTTTGTCGTGGCTCTACGGCTTCGTTGGCTCGATCACGACCTTGCGTATCACGTCACCGACTTTTACCGCCCGAGCAACATCTAGGCCAGACGTCAGATGCCCGAAGACCGTATATTGATGATCGAGGAAATGTGCATCTTCGAGACAGACGTAGAACTGTGATCCGGCCGAGTCCGGTGATTGCGATCGGGCCATCGCCACGGCACCAGCGTTATGGAGGTTATCATTGAATTCGGCTTTGAGTCGATAGCCCGGCCCCCCGGTGCCCGTTCCCTCTGGGCAGCCTCCTTGAATGACAAATCCCGGTACGACTCGATGGAACGTCAAGCCATCATAAAACCCATTGCGCGTGAGTTTGATGAAAGACGCCACCGTATTTGGCGCGTCACTTGGAAAAAACGTGAAGATCATCTCCCCGCGGTCGGTGACGATGCGAGCCTGCGAGGTCTTCGCTTGGCTCGTTAGGTTGAGCGTTTCTTGGGTGGTGGGGGGTTCATTAGCCATGCTGAGGCTTTCTGCGAACGCTCCGTCGCACCCCCGTGGTTGACACTTCTCATCTGGTCGTGATAAGATTGCGCTCAGTTTGTTTCTCTCGTCGTTCGGCCGCGCCGGCCATGAGAAAAAGAAAGGAGAGGCCCCAATGAACAACGCCACGTGCAAGAATGTTATGGCTTCTCCGTTCATTCTCGAGGGAACGCGAATTCATTCGCGTGGCGTCGAGGCCGGAGGTTTCGCTCTGTGGGAGCCGGGTAGGCGTTAGGACGCCGCACGAGTTTTCAGGAAAGCGAGGCCTCCGCCAACAGCGGAGGCCTCAATCATTTTCGCGCCTCCGCAACGCGCTATAGCAATTGCGCGGCGTCAATCGGAGAGCACCAACGATCCATTCGCGATACAATCGCGGAGTTAAAATTTGAAAAGGGAGGTGAATTCCAATGCAGCGCTGGTCTTTGGGCGACGCCGCACACCAGCGGCAGAAAGAGTTGCTGGCCGACGCGGTTGAAGCTCGAATCGTCGCTTCGGTGCGACGTTCGCAGCCGCGCGTACCCGCTCGAATTCGAGTGGCTCGCGCGCTTCGAGCGGTGGGTTACGCATTGCTCGATGTCGGGCACTCGCTCGAACCCGAGAGCTGGCGGTCGGCGTGAAAATGCCGGCCGCCTCTTCATTACACGAGTTCGGGCTGCTCCTCGGTTGTGAAGAACTGTGCGGTGTACAACGAAGCGTAGAGGCCTCCACGCGCCAACAGCTCGCTGTGTTTGCCCGACTCAACAATCCTGCCTGCATCCACCACGTTGATAACGTCGGCGCGAAGTACCGTCGAGAGGCGATGCGCAACAACGAGGCTTGTGCGTCCGCGCATGAGCGGCACCAGCGCTTCCTTGATGAGCCGTTCCGACGTTGAGTCCAAAGAGCTCGTTGCCTCGTCGAGAATGAGAATCCGCGGATCCTTGAGCAACACGCGCGCAAGCGCCATGCGTTGGCGCTCGCCGCCAGAGAGTTTATGCCCCCGCTCGCCGACAACCGTCTTCAGTCCCTCCGGAAGGTTTGCGACCACGTCGTACATGTTCGCGGCTTTACAGGCTTGCAGGAGCTGCTCGTCCGTGGCATTGGGGTTGCCATACCGCAGATTCTCCGCGATCGAAGCATGGAAGAGATACGTCTCCTGCGTCACGATGCCGATGTTGCGCCGCAGCGATTCGAGGGTGAGATCGCGGATATCGTAACCGTCGACGAGCACCCGCCCTTCTTGAGGGTCGTAGAAACGGGGCAAGAGCTGCATGATGGTCGTCTTCCCGGCGCCACTTGGACCAACGAAGGCGACGAGCTCCCCCGGCCGCGCGTGAAATGAAATGCCATTGAGGACCGGTCGATCCGCAACGTAACCAAACCGCACGTTATCAAAAACGATATCGCCCCGGGCCGAGGTGAGCACGATGGCGTCGGGCCGCTGCGGCGCCTCGGGTTGCATATCGAGATAGTCAAAGATGCGCTCGAAAATGGCAAATGCGCTGACCAATTGGATCTGCACTCCGACCAGGGCAGACGCCGGTCCATACAAGCGCGCCAGATACGCTACAAACGCGACGATGGTCCCCACGCCGAGACCCTGAGTAATGGCAAGCCAGCCGCCAAAGAGCCAAACGATAGCGGGCCCGACCACCACCAGGGCTCCGATCAGCGCGATGAACCAACGCCCAACGAGCGCTAACCGAATTTCCAAATGCATCAGGTCAGTGCCAGCCTCGTGGAAGCGCGCGGCTTCTTGGCGCTCGCGCACGAACGACTTCATAAGCGTCACGCCCGACAACGAGAGCGTCTCCTGCAGCAGGCTCTCGATGCGATCCCGCTGCTCCCGCGTCCGCTTACGCACGTTGTACATCGCTTTGCCGACGGGCCCGAGCGGGATGACCATAAGTGGCACCACGACTAAGGAGAGCAGCGCGAGCCGCCAGTCCAGCAAAAAGATTGCGATGAGTGTTGTGACAATGATGGCGATGTTGGTGACGATCGTGACAAAGGTACCGGTGACGACGTTGTCGATTGCGTCAACGTCACTCGACACACGATTCATGATTTCGCCCGTCTTCGTCGACGTAAAGAACGACAGCGACATGCCATGAAGATGTTGGACGAGTGCGTCGCGCATGTCGCGCATGATGCCCTCGCCCACAAATGAATTCAGGTAGCCTTGCCACGCACCAATCGCGCTTGCCACGAGCGCCGCCACGACCATGCCAACCACCAGCAGCTCGAGGAGATGGACGTTCTTTCCGGCGATTGCGCCGTCAATAATATATTTGGTAAAGAGCGGCGGCAACTGCCCAAGCGAGCTGGTCACCAAGATGGCTACGATGATCAGGGCCTCTTGGCGCCAGTACGGTAAGAAATAGACCGCAATGCGGCGCCAGTCGATGCGCTTGGGCGGCTTCTGTTCGCCGCTCAAGTTCATCGAATGAAGAATATACCAAGGGGAGCCGGCCATCATTGTTATGCTTATTTAGCGCGTCGCGAGGTTGGATTCCCGCTTTCGAATTTGGGGCGATTTTCCAATCGCCCCCTACACCTCGAGTGCGGCGATCTTGCGCAGCGACGTTTGCAACGTGCTCGCGGCCATCCAGCCGACGACGAGTGCGCAACACCCCAAACCGACGATGACCGCCGCAGTGCCATGCAACAGGACTCGGGTTGCTCCCAGAATCCCGCCGCACAACAAGAGGATCGCGACACCCGAGACAAATGGCATAACCATGCGAACGCCGCGATTGATAGAATTTGGATTATCCCAAGAAAATGAAGGAAAGCTTGCGTCGAACGCGAGCCCGCAGCAAACGGATACGACCGACATCAATATGGCAAACAAAACCAGCGCGACAGTGCGCCCGATGCCGAATCCATACCCGTACGCCAGCCCAGCCGAACCGAAAGAAATAACGATGGCCGTTTGGCCCCACGCGATGGCGAACTTGTCGCGCAGAATATCGCGCGGCTCAAACGGCATGGCGCGCAAGATCCAAACCGATGCGTGCTCGAGCGAGAGAGCGGTCATTCCAGGATTCAACCCAGCGAGGATGGCCACAAACCCAATTTGCACCATCGCAAGCTGGATCGTCAACGGCAAGAGCGGGCTCTGCACCCGGTGGCCGACCAGCAAGTAGGCCACAAAACCCAGCGAGGTGATATGACTAAACCATAATTGCGGCGTGCGAACGAGCGTCCACGCATCTTTGCGGAAGAGCGCTATCCAGGCAGCGGCGCGCTCGACGTACCTGTGGCGCCGCGCGCGCAAGCTTTGCGCAACGATGATGGATTGGCTCCATCCTTGCGCAAAATTTCCCGAAATGAAGGCAAGGGCCGCGGGGCAGAGCACGAGCGTTGCAAAGAGCAAGAAGGCAAACCAAGCCAACGCCTCGACCGGCTGTCGCATGGCGAGCAACGATATCAGATTGCCCGCCCATGTACTCGGGCAGCCACGCCGGCGGCGTGGGCAGGCGCAGGGTCGTCAGGTCGCCGCCGGCGCGCGCGATTCCCGAGAAGCTCGCTACCCAAAACGCGGTCGGCACAATCGCACCGAAGAGCCACAACGATTCTTTCGCTTGGTTCGCCGGGATGTAGCGTAGCGCGAAGATCGTGATGGCGGCGAGGATTGCGTAGAGCATCGCGGGGAACACCGCCATCGCCAACGAGCGCCACCGGATACGCCCACAGCGGGGCACCAGTGCCGAGAAAGAATCCCAAAACAAACGGAACTAAAAAGGTGGCAACGTAGATTTCGTTTTGCACCACACCGCCGACGAACTTCGCAACCACGATGCTCGACATGCGCAAGGGCATAGTAATGAGCAGAGGCATGTCAGCCGCCAAATAGAGATCACCCAGCGCTTGGCCGAAGGCGATAAAGATGTCGGTGAACAGATAGATTAGAAACGCCCATGCTGGAATGCTCCACAGCAAGGCAAACGCGCGCGCATCCACGAGCGTGCGCGCGCCGGCGTACGAACCACCGAAAATCATGACAAAGAGCAACAGGCCCGCGGCACTCGCGACCACGTACACAGTACGCCCCGACCAGTCGCGTCGAGCGGCAAGCGCTCTCTGTCCAATGACGTTGCCGGCCAAGAACAGCATCTCGGCGACCGGCGTGCGTCCTTGCAAAGAGATGCCGGGTTTGCCGATCACATGATCTCCGCCAGGCGCCGCTCTTGCGGTGTTCCGGTCAAGCCTAAGAAAATTTCCTCGAGCGTTTGATGTCCACGCAGGCGGCGCAGCTCCTCGAATGTCCCCATCGCGATGATGTGGCCATGATCGATGATTGCGATGCGATCGCACAGTGCCTGCGCAATCTCCATGATGTGGGTCGACATAAAGATCGCGCCATCCGCCGCCGCAATGTCGCGGAGAATGTTTTTTAGCATTTTGGCGCTGCGCGGATCGAGGCCAACCGTTGGCTCATCGAGGAAGTAAATCTTCGGTTCGTGCAGCAGCGCGGAGCAGAGCAAGATCTTCTGCTTCATGCCGTGGGAGAAGCCGCCGAGCAAGCCATCGGCATCGTCGCTCAAGTCGAACAGATCCAGCAATGGCTCGATCCGTTGTGTTTTCTGCTGGGCGCTCATGCCATACACGTCGCCGACAAAGTTGAGAAACTCAAACGCCGTGAGTTTCGGATACAGGTTTGGCTCGTCTGGCACGTAGCCGAAGATGCGCTTTGCCTGCATCGCTTGGCGAACCACGTCAAAGCCGCCAAGCCGTGCTCTCCCAGAAGTTGGTCGCACAAGGCCGGTAAGCAGCTTGATGGTGGTGGTCTTGCCTGCACCGTTGGGACCTAGAAAGCCAAAGATCTCTCCCGCGTTGATGGTGAACGAGACATTGTTCACCGCGACGGTTGAGCCGAAGCGCTTGGTGAGCTATTCAGTTTCGATGAGAACGGCGGCCATGAGTCTTCTTTAGAGTATCGGCGTAAAAACGAGCGGCACCGTAGGGCGGACGTCAGTCTGGATGTGGCGCGGCCGGCGAACGCGAAGAATGAGACGATGGCCAAGCGCAAATGGGAGATTCTCTCCTCTGAATACGTCCTGGAGTCACCCTGGTACCGCTTGCGGCGTGATGCGTGTCGCTTGCCGGATGGGTCGGTCGTCGAATCCTACTACGTTCGCGAGCACGCGGGATTTTCGGTCACGTTTGCCATCACACCAGACGAGCGCGTCGTTTTTACCCAACAATACAAACACGGCATCGGAGATTTTGTTCTCGAACTTCCGGCGGGCATGCTCGAACCGGGTGAGGACGCGCTTGCGTGCGCACGGCGGGAGCTCGAAGAAGAAACCGGCTACATTGCACGCGATTTCGAACGCATCGCGGAGTTTGAGACCGATCCGACAAGTTCAACCGGGCGCTTCACCCTTTTCATCGCGCACGAGGCAAAGCCCGAGGGACACGCCGCGCCCGAGGCGACAGAACAGGTGGACACGGTGCTCGTCCCAACCAAGCACGTCTTACGTCAAGTTCGGGAGCGGCGCGTGCGAGCGCAAAGCCAGGTCGCATCCATTTACACCGCGCTCGATCATTTAGGTTGCTCAGCCCAGAAATAAGTTCGCAGTACGTGGTGAGGTCGATGTTGCCACCGGAAACGATCGCGACCACCGGTCCCTGCCCAGCTTTCCCGGCAAGCGCGGCGGCGACCGACAGCGCTCCGGCACCCTCGGCGACAACGCGCGCCTTTTGTGCCAGCACCTTGATCGCATCTTTGGTCTGGTCGAGCGTCACGGTAAAGTACCCGTCAACCAGCGGCTGCGATCCGATCCCACATGCGCGGGAACATGCTCTTGCCACCCGCACCGTCCACAAAGGAAGCCTTCCAATCGCTGAAGACCTGGGCAATTCCACGGGCGGCGCTCAACGCCGCGGGTGCGGCCGTATCCGGTTCCACGCCATACACCATGATGTTGGGCTTGATTGCTTTGAGCGCGCTCCCGACGCCTGCAATAAGTCCACCGCCCCCGATCGCAGCCAGCACTGCGACCGCGTCGGGCGCATCTTCGAGGATTTCGAGGCCCATCGTCGCGTGGCCGGCGATGAAGTTGTGGTCGTCAAATGGGTGAATGAAGGTGCCTTCCACTCCGGGGAACGAGCGGTCTTCAAGCGCTTTCCAGCACGCATCGTAACTAGCCCGGACAACTTTAGCGCCAAGCGCTTCCATGCGCTCGAGCTTCGCAATCGGCGCGGTTTCGATGGCAACAACCGTACACGGCACCGACGCTTGCCGTGCCGCGTACGCTACACCTTGACCCGCGTTGCCGGCGCTGATCGTCCAGACTCCCCGCTTGCGATCCTCCGAGCTGAGCAAGGCAACTGCGTTGGCTGCGCCCCGCAACTTGTACGCGTTGATCGGTTGGAGATTTTCCAGCTTGAGCCTTATATCAGGGTAGTTGGGGCCAAGCTCCAGACGAACGAGTGGCGTCCGCACGATCGTGCCTGCAATGCGTTCTCTTGCGGCTTGTATTTCGGCAAGTTCGATCGGGCGAACGGCTTGCAGAGCTTGCATGGGAACTTCCTTAGAGAGCAGAGTAGCGAACATCGCCGTCAACAACGGTCATGATGACTCGGATATCCTTAATCGACGCCGCGGGGACACGGTCCAGCGGGCGCTCGAGCAGCGTGAAGTCTGCCAACATACCGGGCGCAAGCGTTCCGCAGCGATGTTCCATGAATGCCAGCCTGGCTGCATCGCAGGTATAGCAACGCAACATTTCCTCGGCGCTCAAACGTTCGTCCGCAACGTGGTGGCTGACGCCGCTATGAATGCCGAACAGTGCGGAGAACGGCGTTACCGGACTGTCAGAACCGGCGCACACGGTACAGCCGCCACGACGTGCTGAACCTAGCCGATTCATCGTGCGTGCGCGCGTGGCCCCGAGCCGTTGCTCGTACATAGCACCATCACCGCCCCACAGATAGTCGAAAGCAGGCTGCATCGAAAGCAAAATGCCCAGGCGTGCGGCGCGTTCGAGATGATCGGCTCTCGCGACTTCAAAATGGTCGATGGACGGTCGCAACCCAGCGAGCGATCCACGGTGGCCGGCGACCGTTTCCCAAGCAGCGATTGCTTGCTCGATGGCCTCGTCGCCGATAGCGTGAACGCCAAGAGAGAGTCCGCTTTCCGCAGCCTCGGTGAACAAATCGATGAGCTGCGTGCGCTCGAGATAGAGAAATCCGCGACCGCGCGCATCTTGATAGTCGTCTGCCAGAGCGGCGGTTCTCGAGCCGATGGACCCGTCAATGAAAATGTCACCGCCGAACAAGCGGCCGCCAAGGCGCTTTGCCTTCGCAACGCTTGTGGTGCACGACTTCGAGATCACGCGCAAAGGCAAAACGGCATTGTCAATGTAGATTTCAGCGAGCTCTTCGTACGATGCATCGCCTTCGATGACGTTGTGTACGGTAGTGATGCCCGCGGCGAGCGCAGCCCCAGCAGCCGCGCGATCCGCGCGCCGCAGAGCCGCGATCGGCAAGCGGCGTACGAAGTCGTGCTGCGCGGCGTAGCTGACAAACCCCATGAGTTTGCCTGTTGGCTCGCCGAGCACATCCACTTCAACTTCCGGTTTGGTGAGATCGATGTTGAACAGCTCGAGTGCGGCGGAGTTGGCGACACACGAATGGCCATCGACCCTGCTCAGCAGCGTCGGCTTGCCATTCGACACAGCATCCAATTCCGTGCGAGTGGGCAACCTGCTTTCCGCGAGATTGTTCTCCTCGAAGTTGCCCGCGTAGACGAAAGGCTCGGCAGCGGCGAGTTTGGCAACTCTCGCAAGCAGCGATGGTATGTCGTTGCAGATTCCGAGATCGCGATCGCCGCGAAGCAGGCCGGTCGCCGTCAGGTGAACGTGGCAGTCGTGGAAGCCAGGCACAATCGATCCGCCGGCGCAGTCCACCACCTTCACCTCGCTTGAGAGCCCGGTCGGCCGTTCAGGCGTCACGCGTTCAACCACCTCGTCGCGCACCAGCAAGCAACGCGCCCGCGGCAGGTTCGAATCGAGCGTGAGAATGTCCGCATTGACGTACAGTGTTTGCACGCGCGCCGCTTCCGCTAATCTAGCGGCGGACCTTTAGGCACAAAGGTCCGACTCAGCGTCGTAAATGGAACAGGGGCTCGCGCCCCTGTTGCCTGTCTCGAGAGGATTTTATTTCCTTGGGCCGCCGATCGCCCGCAATATGAGTAGCAAAATGACGGCGCCAACAAATGCGACGAGAAGACTTGGGAAGTTGATGCCCGTGGCTCCGACATGACCAAAGAAATTCCAAAGCCAACCGCCGAGAATGGCGCCTATGATGCCGATAATCATGTCTCCGAGAATACCGCCAGGACCTTCACCTTTCACCACAAGCTTGGCGAGGAACCCAGCGATAATGCCGACGACGATCCACGCAATCCAACTCATGTATTTACTCCTCTGACCGCAGTGAGCGGTCTATCAAGCAGTAGGTGCCGGAGAACGTCCTGTGGTGGGCTCGCAAAATCCTTGGGTGGGGCGGGACGTCCCACGTGCTGCAGCCTTTAGATCTCCCACTCCCATGTGTTCCAAAACGTCGTCACGGCATGAGCTGGTTTATAGTTTTTGAGGTCGGTGTTGACGATATCTTGCCGGCGCACGTACCAGATAATGATGAACGGTACTTGTTCGTTGAGTATCCGCTGGATTTTGTCGTAGGCGGCCTTACGCTTGTCCTGGTCGTATTCCGTCATCGCGATGTTCTCAGCCGCGTCAAGATTGTGGTTGCAAAAACGATACGTATTTTGGCCGTTCGGTGGCACTTGACTGCACATAAACAGCGTGGAGTCATCGGGATCGACTCCATTGAGCCACGAGTAGAATCCAGCATCGTACTTGCCCGTTTGGAAGATGCCCCCGGCGGCATAACTTTCAAACAGAATGTTCGATTGATAGTTCTTGACGACTCCCTCAACGCCGACTTCGTGCCACTCGCGTTGCACGACGAGCTCGACGTCGGCTGTCTCCGCCGATCCCGTCGTGCCGCTCATGCCCAGCGTTAAGCGCTGGCCGTTTTTGTACCGATAGCCATCCGGCCCAAGCTTCCAGCCGGCCTCATCGAGCAACTTGCCCGCCATCGCGGGGTCGTGGGCGTATTGTTTGAGGTTGTCGGCGTGCGCCCAAAGGAATGGTGGCTGATCGGAGTCGCCTTTCATATAGGTACCATGGCTGACCGTATCGATGAGCTCTTGTTGATCGGTCGCATACGCGAGCGCCTGGCGGACGCGGACGTCGCTCAGAATCGGATTGGTCAGGTTGAGTCCGATCTGGCGGTACTGGGTGAACGGCGTGCGATAGATGCGGACGCCCGAGATGAGACTGTAACTCGGAGCCTGCGACGCAGGCGCGTTATACTCCATGTCCTTCTCATGCGTGCGGAGCTGCGTGAGGATTGTCGTCTCGTCCGGGATGACGTAATAATCCACTTCCTTAAGCTTCGGTGGGCCACGCCAATAGTTTGGATTCGCCGTCATCTTCAGGATGACTCCATTTTGCCACTCCTGCACGATGAACGGACCAGTGCCAATCGGCTTGATGTTGTATCCTGCGTGATTGATATCCGGATATTGCGCGAGCAAATGCTTGGGGATGATCGGATATGATGTCGAGGACATTGTGAAGAACGTGGCGACAAACGGTGCCCAGCGCTTCTTAAGATGGATGACAATCGTGCTGTCATCTTTCTTGTCGATGCGAGTAATGAGATCGTAGCCGGTGCGAGTCTGAACGTTGTTTCGCGGGTTCATCACCGCTTGCCACGTGAAGATGACGTCGTCTGCTGAGAATGGGGCACCATCTTGCCACTTGACGCCTTTGCGCAGATGGTAGGTGATCGAAAGCCCATCCGGACTGATGCCGCCGTTCTTAACCGTTGGCACTTCGGTCGCCAACTCCGGCACAAATTCGTTTTGATCGCTCCAATTGAAGAGATACCCTGCCCAGAACATCGAGAGGTCGGTTTCGACTTGCTGCTCGCCCAGCAATGGATTGAGATTATCCGGGTTCGATACGCCAGCGATACGAAGCACGCCGGGGATGGTCCAGGGATTTCCATGTCCGAGGCCCGTGCTCGTGCCAACCTTGGTGCACGACGCCGCCATCGCGGCAATCGCAACGATAAGTCCTATACAAAATGCTCGTCTCATGGCGTTCCTTTTCGGGTTTCCAGCGCTCGGCTCATGCGGCGATTGAGGATCCCGCCAATGATAAACAACACTATCGCGCCGTAGAAGAGCGCAACGAACGTGGCGTTCGGAGCCGGCGGATTCGCGATTGGGATATAGGCAATCCACAGCGCAAAGCCAAGAGTGCCAAGTTCGGTGACCAAGCCAAAGGCAATGTTTGGGCGTTGTGTGCTTGTCGGAAGCTTCGCGGCGCGCAGACGGGGTAGGAGTCTTGGTACGGCCGCACAGTACCGAGCGTATGCTTCACCTTGTGCAGCGCGAAGATACCCTTCCTCAAGAAAGATCAAGCGATAGATGAAGGCAAGCAGTAAGATGAAGATAATGATCATTGCCGCCGGCGGACCAAGCGAACTAATGCCGATGGCTTGTAAAAGGTTGCCGAGGTATAGTGGGTTGCGCATATAGCGGTAGGGGCCCGCTGCCGTGAGCGAGCCCGTTTCGATGCGGCCGCTGTAGACCACGCCGACCCGATGGTAGCTCGAACCCCACCACCGCAGGAGGAACCCTAAAAAGGTGATGGCGGCGGCAATAGTGGCTGCACCGCGAACTCCCGCATCGCCCCAGTGTCTGCCGATCAAAACGTAGCTAGGCGTGCCCGTGCCTCCCAGGGCGCGATCGATCAGGTAACCGACAAAAAATCCAAAGAAATATATTGCGAACGCAATCCAGGCGCGGACACGAAACTCCCATGGCGATGATGATGGTAGGGTCATTGCAGTACTTCCGCAAGCAGCAAGCGCTCGCAAGTCGGGGCGTCAAGTACTTGTTCAGCCAATCGACCCCTAGGTGCAACCGTTCGACACGGTGGAGCGGCTCTCCGGTGCGGTTGAGATCATGATCGTTGCGGGGGACTTGGAACCTACTGAATCGTTCCTGAGGTCGTTGTTACTATGACAGAAACGTTCGTGGTTTGCCCGAACGCATCGCCTATCACGATGGAACAGGTCCCGGCATTTTGCGACGTCAGCGTAAAAAGTGCGGTCGGTCCACTCGCTGATGTTGGTGTGAGCGTGGCGATCTTTCCACTGCTGCAACCGTTCACGATTGAGAATGTGTTGGTGTAGCCCGACTCGGAAGCTGTGAATACCATCGCCGCACCGGCGGTGGTGAAATTAATAACAATGCTGGATGATGGGCCGCCGGTCGACTGCACCGTAAGGGCAGCTTGTGGTGTCGGCGAAGGAGTAGGAGTCGCGGTTGAGGGCGGATTGGTCGGCAAAATATTTGTGATCGGGCTCTCGGCACCCTGAGAACATGCCACGACCGCAAGCGCGCTAAGTAGCACCAGAATCTTCCAAGTCATGCTCGACGAACTTCGCATTAGTACACTAGCCTCCCGATCCTGCCCGCAAGAGATTCGCAAAACCAAATCGAACCATCAGGTCCAGCTGCGATGCCTTTCAGCCCTAGGCCGGTCGTGGGAGTTGGATACTCGCTCACGACGCCGGCGGTCGTCACACGTCCGATCCTATCTGCACCGGCCTCAGTAAACCACAGCGCGCCGTCCGCGCCGATCGTAATTCCGACAGGCTGGGCGTTGGGAACAAGCGTTGGGTATTCGGCGGTCACTGTGAAACTGCTGGGCACGAGCTTTGCGATCTTACTTGTGCCTGCTTCGGTAAACCAAACGTTGCCATCCGGACCCCTTACCATACCTTCGGGAGTGGAACCAACGATGAGTGCTTTTTCGGTGATCGGCCCCGAGACATTTGCGAGGCGACCAATTTTATCGGTCGCCGATTCGCTGAAATAAATGTTGTTATCGGGAGCGGTCGCGATGCCATAAGGCTTGGAATTAGCAGTTGGGACCGCTATCCCGGCCGCGGCCGCACTACTTTCGCTTTGAAAGCTCACGTGATTACCACCGAAACCTGTAAACCAGGCGTTTCCGTCGCCTCGATCAACAAGCAACAGTGGCCCATCCGCTCCAAAAGACGTTTTGAACTCCTGGAAGGCTCCGCCGGTTGAAACTTCACCTATCTTGCTTGTGTTGAATTCGGTGAACCACAATTGTCCATTCGAGCCCGCGATGATCCCCTGTGGGTTAGCGCCGGCGGTGGGCACGCTAAATTGGGTTACTACGCCCGTCGGTGTAATGTTCGCGATCGCATTGCCGGGATTTTCAGTAAACCACATGTTCCCGTCGGGCCCGGCAGCGATCCACTGCGGCAAGTTGCCGGCTGTTGGGAGGCTGTACTCGTATACAGTCGGACGCGGAGCAAAAGTTGCTGATTGCGAAGCCACACCCGTAGCCGCAACAGTCACCGAAGCGGTCATCAGCGTGCCGCCATTGTAGGACAAGGTGGCCGGCACACCTGGTGTTGAGATGGCCGTCGTTGACAGCGACAATGTTCCGCTGTTTGCTGGATCGCCAATGCTGAGCTTGATGGCGGTGCTATAATCATCAGGTCCGACGATGACGTTTCCATCCGCGTCGAATGCGGTGATGGAGAGTACCTCGCTCGCAGCCGATCCGGCTGGAGGGTTTGGATTCGCGATGGAAATCGACAGCGATGCTATCACACCGTTCAGCACGGCGTTAACCGTATTCGCAATTCCGGCAATGATGTATTGGGTGACGCTCGCGCGACTTAGTTGGTTACCTTGGCCATTTTGTTCATCGTAAGTGGTAAAAGCAAACACGTCAGTCCCAACTGCCGCGTCGACGGCAAGGGTAGTGGCTGGCGCGTTGAGATATTCCGCCCGACCCCCATTGACACTTACGCTAACACTGCGCGCCGTGGCGGGAACATAATCTCGATGACGCTTCATAATCAATGACGACGGCGATGCCCAATGCATGGTAAACAGCACCTTTGCTCTCTTTATTGTACCTTGCTGCTGCAATGACGAGCCCGCAACACCACCGCTGAGGGCGCACGCGGTCAAGAAGCCGCTTAGCGTACAGATTGCAGCCAGGCGCACTGCCAAATCTATTGACAGAGAAGTCATAAAAAAGACTCTCAGTGTAGACTTCATTAGCAAATCCTTGCCAAACTCTTCATGTCGCGGAATTTTCCTTTGCCGCGTCAGCGTGAGAACAGCCTCACGCTTAGAAGACCCAGCCTTTGATTGGTGAGTCGCTACTTTGTGACTATCGTCGCTTGTCGGCCAAAAATTGAGCAGCAAAAACGCGTTGTTTTGGCTCAATGGGACGCGCCAACAGCAAAACTGAGATGACGATCACACCAGCGGCAATGCTCCTTACCCACTGGCCCGGCAAGAACTTCCGGGCATCACATAGTCGCGGGCTGGGGCGGAATGGGCCACGGGTTGTGCACCTTAAGCCGGCGCATCTCATGCGGGTAGGTTGTCGTATGCTGCTGCAACCAATCCTCTGATAGCACCGCAAGATACTCAAAGTTCTCCCACAGTGCTTGGTCGTGTTCACCTTCACGCAAGAAAGCTGTTAGAGTTGCGAGCCGCTGCCACAAGGCGATGATGGGAGCGCAGAACGCTTCGACAAAAATCGTCTGATCGATTATTCTGTTTCGTACTAGAACGCCTAGTTGCTCGTACATATTTGCAGTGGTCAACACTGCTCCCCGAAGTTCCACGTACATGGGATCCACCGCGGGTAGTGTCTCTCTCCGTACGGTCGCAAGCCAATACTTGCGAAAAATGGGATCCTCGACAGCTACCGCGAGCGTTGTGCCTATCAAATTCATCGCCTCGCCAAATGCTCGCCCGTTGATAAACTCGCCGACGTTGAGAATTGCGTTGATCTGATTTCCCGCGCGCATGTGCCGCAGTTGCACCAGCGCGGCGATTGCCACTGCTGCCACGATGACAACCGTTGTGACAGTACCCAAAGTATTAATGAGTTCGAGCGACATGACGACCTCCAACAACAATGATGGCGGCCCCAAGGGCGAAGCCGGGGCTACGTGGCGCGGGAATTTGGGTTACCAAGCCACGTTACCTACGATGAGTGGGCTCACAAACACGGATGTGTTATGGTGGACAAAAAAGCCGAACCCCGTAGCGGCCGTTCGGTCCTCCAGCATTTTAGGATTGTGGCTCGTCGTCAAAGTTGGTTACGCGAGGGCCAGGCCCATAAATTTGCAGGATGACGTCTTCCTCCGCCCAGATCGCGTGACGTACACGCGGCGGAATCACGATGAACGCACCAGCGGTCAGAGTTTTCGCGCTCGCGCGATCAAGTCGATCATTGGTCGCGACGAGGAGGCGACCCGAGAGAACGATTCCGAATTCGTACTCGGGATGCCAGTGCGGTCGTCCTCGTCCTCGTTCCAGAGACGCTCTCAACTTGAGCCGAAATGAGTACACGCCAGGCGCAGACGGATTCCCGAACAAAACCGTTTGTGGATCGCTGCCAGAAACCTCGGTCCACTCAAGCTCGGATCCGTTCTTCAAAACCGCAAGATTATCGCTCGTCTCGGGACCTCGCGATTGCTCGTCCATACGATCTCCTTTTACCAGGTTATTTGTTCGCGGTTCTGTGCTTAGAGTCTAAGCTCAGCTGCCAAGCACAGATACAGCCTGCGTAGGACCCTACGAACTAGGTTACGTCACACGAGGAACGAACACTAGTTACCTCATGCCACCCGAGAGCGGGGCGGAGCCTAAAGCCCTCGTCACTTTGCCTACGGGTACGGTGACATTTCTATTTTCCGACGTCGAGGGCAGCACGCAACGTTGGGAGCAGCACGGCGAAGCGATGAAGGCCGCTGTTGCGCGTCACGAACAGCTCATGAGCACCGCGATCAAGCAGCAAGGCGGTTACATCTTCAAGATGGTGGGCGATGCATTCTGTGCCGCGTTCCCCACGGCGCCTGATGCCGTCCTCGCGGCAGTCGATGCACAGCGCTCCCTCGCCCAAGAAGATTTCTCTTCTGTAGATGGTTTGCGCGTTCGCATCGGCGTGCATACCGGCGACGCAGAGGAGCGCAACGGAGACTACTACGGGCCTGAAGTGAATCGCGTCGCCCGGTTGATGTCCATCGGCCACGGCGGTCAGGTGCTCATTTCAAGCGGCGTGCTGGAGCGAATAGAGGACGCGCTGGTTGATGGCACATCGCTTGTCGATCTCGGATTGCGACGCCTCAAGGATCTCACCCAGCCGGAACACGTGTGGCAACTAACCATCGCAGGCCTGCCATCACAGTTTCCACCACTTAATTCGTTGGACGCACGACCCAACAACCTGCCGGTGCAAGTCACCGAGCTTATCGGCAGAGAAGGGGATCTTGATGACGTCAAGGCGCTCATTGGAAAACACGGGCTTGTAACGATCACGGGTTCGGGGGGCGTCGGCAAGACGCGAGTTGCCTTGCAACTAGGAGCGGATCTGATCGATCGTTATCCGGATGGAGTGTGGTTTGCAGACATCTCACCCATTACTGACCCGGAACTCCTTTCAAGCGTCGTCGCCAATGCACTTGGCATCACGCAGATCCAAGGCAAACGAGTCGACGAGCTGATCCCAGAGTGGCTAAAGCGCAAAAAGCTTGTGTTGATCATCGATAACTGCGAGCATCTCTTGGACGCGGTTGCCGTCCTCGTCGATGCAATCCGTCGCAGCGCGCCGGATGTGCGTATCGTGGCGACATCTCGCCAGGCCTTGGGGCTGTCCGGTGAAGCTGCGCACCGGCTTCCCTCACTGGCTCTGCCCGAAGCCGGCTCGATGCCGAATGCAGACGAGGCAATGCAGTATGGCGCTATCGCCGTGTTTGTCGATCGAGCAAGGCTCGTCGATAATCGCTTTGTTCTAACCGAAGAGACTGCACCAATTGTCGCAGAGATCTGTCGCCGCTTAGATGGCATACCGCTTGCAATCGAACTCGCTGCCGCGCGGGTGAAAGTGCTTTCCATTCCAAACTTGGCGCAGCGTCTCAACGAACGATTCAAGCTTCTCACGGGAGGAAGTCGCACGGCACTCCCTCGCCAGAAGACTCTTAGCGCCCTCATCGACTGGAGTTATGGACTCCTCACTGACGAAGAACAGCTGTTGTTCATCAGATTGGGCATCTTCGCGGGCGAGTTCGGCCTCGACACTGCTGTGGCGGTATGCGGCGGCTTAGAGGAGATGGAATGCTTGGACCTCATCACGTCGTTGACAGATAAATCGCTGGTGGTCGCTGACACGAGTGCAGCGCGAGAGAGGTACCACCTGCTCGAATCGACGCGCGCGTACGCTGTCGATAAGCTTACTGCCAAAGGTGAGCGAGAGCGTTTGGCGCGACGTTATGCGGAGTATTTCCGCGATCGTGCACAGGATGCGAGCGAGCGCTATGGGGTTGGTTCTACGGTCGCATGGCTGGACGAACTCGAACGAGACCTCGATAATTATCGCGCCGCGTTGGAGTGGAGTATCACGCAAGCAAATGATGCGGTAGTCGGCGGCGTAATCGCAAGCAGCCTGGAGAGATTGTGGAGAAGAGCAGGTCTCTCCGCCGAGGGCCGTTACTGGTTAGGGCTTGCTCAAGATCGTGTAAACGAAGCGGAGTATCCATCAGTCGTTGCGCGTTTATGGTATGCGCGCGCATACCTTTCCTCGGGCAAGGTTTCGGTTGATGCGGCTCGCCATGCCCTTCAGTTGTATGAGTCGTTGGGAGATGCCCGGGGGGCGGGTCGTACGAAGGCGATGCTTGCGTATACCCTGTACCAAACAGGCGTCATTGACGAAGCACAACAGATGATTACTCAAGCGCTTGCCAGCCTGCGCGAACTGAACGACAGGTGGGCCGTGAGCGACGCTCTCAATACCCAGGCGAGTATCACGCTGATGCAAGGTGATTTGATCATGGCGCGGCGCCTGTACGCGGAGGCAGTGGCCGGCCATAAAGCGTTAGGGAACGAGTTCGGTGTCGCAGTGTCGCTGAGCAATCTCGCTGAGCTAGAGTTCAGCGTCGGCCATCCGGATGAAGCATTGCGCATGGCCAGTGAAGTGCGAGAAATGGAATGGAGCAAAGACAAGTTTAACATCGCTCTCTCCGACGCGAACATCGCGGGGTATCGGATCGCGCTGGGGGACCCGGTTGGGGCAGTTCAATCAGCTCACGAAGGGTTACGGTTCGCGCGCGAAGCGCAGAGTGCGCTCTACGCTGCGATTGCCCTTCAGCATTTGGCCCTCGCCTCCGCGTTGAGCGGCGACGTGAAACGGTCGGCTCGTATGTCGGGGTTTGTCAACGCTCAATTTGAAGTTCTCGGATATCAACGAGAATACACGGAACAGTGGAGCTACGACAAGCTCGTCGCGACGCTTCGTGAGCACCTCAGCCGGGACGAGATCGCGAACCTTGCCGCCGAAGGTGCAGCGTGGTCGGAAGATCAGGCAGTCGAAGAAGCGCTCAAAGTCTAACATAAGGCCAAGATCGTAAGCCGACGGTCAGAGTTGAACTGACGACCCGCGGTTTACGAAACCGCTGCTCTACCACTGAGCTACGTCGGCGTATTTTCGGCGAAGGCTTATCTCGAATTGATTCGCGTTATTGATCCGAACGACTCCAAGGCAACCTAAAAAATTGGTTCTCACAGTCTTTACGACGCGCCTGCCAGCGCTTGCTGGAGCACACCCAGCTGTGTCTTCAGCAGATGCTAAGCGACGATCAAACCGCAGGTTATTTCCTCGTCGTTTTGACGAGGGCGCTCTCAGGTTGGATCGTCGTCAAAGTTGGTGACGCGAGGGGCCAGGCCCGTAAATTTGCAGAATGACGTCTTCCTCCGCCCAGAGCGCGTGGCGCACGCTTGGTGGAATCACGATGAATGCTCCGGCGGTCAGAGTTTTCGCGCTCGCGCGGTCAAATCGATCGCCAGTCGCAACGAGGACGCGACCTGAGAGTAAATTGCGCGATTTGTGCTCATCTCTGAGGTTTCTATGCAGATTGTACCTGTGCTTCTGCCAGCCGAGCCCGCAACGATTCACATTCCCGTCTAACTGACTCGTTGTCATTTCGTAATTTCTCTGCTTCGAGGTGGTCATAAGCCGCGGCTGCGCCGGGTGCGAGACTAGCTATCGCCTTGATCTCATCTGGGTCAAGAGCCTCCCCATGCGTGTGAGCTCCATAGAAAACAATCGCTGCGAGTTCACGGCGAACGATGATGGGTAGCGCCAAAACTGGTTGCGCCGGACCGGATGGCACATCGTGTGTGCGCCAGGGGTGATCGTAAAGGGAGAGAGGCCCGTTCTCGGCCTGAAGCAACATCAACAAATGCGAGTCTCTATCGTCAAGACTCGAAAGGTCAGTTGTCATCCAGCCCTCGGACTCCTCACGAAAGAACTCGGCGCTCTGGCCGCGCCGGAATAACGCCCCGGATGCAAGCGACAGCGTTCGTACCGGCTCCTTCACCAATGCCTGGGCGACGGCTCGCGTTGTTGTGGCGGATGGCAACGCCGCTGCATTTCTGGCAAGCTGAACTTCGGCTTTACGCCGCTGACGGAAGAACGTTGCATCGATAAATGAATCTACGCGCCTGTGCAGGCTATTGAACCAAAAGCCGATGCCGATAGCCGCCCCAACCTCTGCTATGGTTCCTAAGCGTGCGAGCTTGAGCTTGTCGATGAAGAACCAGTCAATGACTGAGAATAGGCCGACGAGCGCCGTGGTGAGTATACCGTACACGAGAGCACGGCTCACGACAAAGCTCACATCGATGACGCGATGCTTTATCACCGAATAGGCGACCGTGAGCGGCACAACGATGCTGACGAGACTCAGGCTTGCGTAGAACCAATATGGCAGATTGAAATTGGTGAAGATGAGCAGCATCCGAGCCACAAAGACAATCCCAAAGCCCAGCACAACCCAACGAATGCGCTGCCTGTCAGTTCCCTCAGAGCGAATGTACGTATCAACGAGTGCGAACAGCGCCAGCAGCAAGATGGTGCCCGCTAAGAAATAGATTAACCTCAGGGCATTCTGAGCCGGCCAGCCGAACCACTCACTACCCAGAAGCCTATAGGTGCCAAGTCCCCAAAGAACTAGCACCGCAAACGGTGACCAGCGACAGATCAGCCAACGCCAACCGCCATGTCCTTCCCGCAGGAAAGCGGCGGCGAATACCGCGATGCCGATAGCTCCAGCGGCGATCAGATAGACGGAGACAATATCGGAGAGCACGCCCCAGGGTGGACCAAGCACATACGATTTCAAGCTGGCAGGCGCCCCGTTAAATCCGAGACAAAAGGCATAAAACGCCCACGTCGTTATTGACGGACGCAGGAGCACCAGCGCGGCGCCAATACCGACAAAAAGAAAGAGCGCGAATTCCCGCACCAAGATAAGAGTTATCTTGGCGACACCCATCGTTTCGGGTTCGGACACCATCGTCACGGAGCGCGCGGTCGTGCCGTTTCTCAGTGCCAGAACAACGCGCTGTCCAGGCAAGGGTGTCCCCCCACTTGCGGCTAGCTCACGATCTGCAGGGTTCATCGATGCGATATCGATCCGATCGCCGATCTTCAGCCCTGCGTGGGAAGCCGGAGAGTCTGGGTAGACAGCTGTGATGACGTCGTTATCATCACGCCAGTAGCCGAAGTCTCCGGCAGGTTGCCAGACGCGACGGATATCGGGCAAGGAAAACGCCAGAACCAGCGCGCCCAAGAAGAGCACGACCAACGTGCGTAAAGCCGTTCGGTTCGATGGGGTGAGTGTCGCCATATAGCTACCCGACGGGTTTCTCACGGTCCTTACGACGCGCCTGCCAGCGCCTGCTGCAACTCAGTGCGCCGGATGCAGTAACCGCGTGAGGCGAGACGCGACCGTGTTCCGAAACGACGCAAAGAGCACGACGATGAGGATAATCACGACGGCGCCCGTCTGATGGTTGGGTATGATCGCACCTACAACCGCGAGCCCGAGGCAAGAGAGGGTCGTTTCGTATGTTAGGCCTACGCCCCAGCGCATCGCTCTGTTGTCAAGTTCATGCCGTCCTTCCCAAATGCCAATAGCATACATTCCGGCGAGTAGCGCAAAGTTCAACGCCATGAAAGCCAACCAGAGCCGTAGTGGCAGGGCCGAGTGGATTCCCGTGGCTGCGAAATGGACGGTGACTTGCTGAAAGTAGATGCAATAGACGAGCGACCCCAGCAAGACAAAGTTCATCACGATTGTGGCGGAGTTCATGTGAAAATACGTGAGGAAGAGCTTGTGATGCCACCACCAAATCAGCGCGATCAGCACAAACGAAAGCGCAAACACATTGAGATTCGCCCACGAGGACGCAAGCCCGGCTATATTGTTAGGGATCGCTAGGCTAAACCCGAGCTCGGCCATACAGAAGCCTATGACGATGTCAGAGAAAGCTTCAAGGCGATGGGTCGTCCGTTCGTCGCGGTCGGCTATGCCATACCTCCCGTATACCCGGGTTAGAATTCTGTGTGTTCTGTATCCAGATCGGAGAATGACGTGAAGCGTTTGTCAAAGCGCAGTTGCACTAACCCCGTGGGACCGTTTCGCTGCTTGGCAATGTTGATCTCAGCGATGTTCTCGTTTTCCGGTGTCGGCGGATTGTAGTATTCGTCGCGATAGATGAACGCGACTACATCAGCTTCTTGCTCGATCCCGCCGGACTCGCGCAAGTCAGACAGCATTGGTCGTTTGTCGTTGCGCGACTCAGGCGAGCGGTTCAATTGGGCCAGCGCCATGACGGGGACTTTGAGTTCTTTTGCGAGTGCTTTGAGATTGCGGCAGATCTCATCGATGATCTCCACCCGATTGGTGATGCGCGCGTTGGTGGATCGCAGCAATTGCAGATAATCGATAATGATCAGGTCGAGACCCGTGGTCGCGGCCAGCCGGCGTGAGCGCGAGCGAACTTCGCTGACAGTGAGCGCAGCGGAATCGTCGACAAAAATGGGCACTTCTGCCAGCACGCCCATGGCGCGCGTGATCTCGCCCCATTCCTTGTCCTTGATGTTACCCGAGCGCAGACTCTGGGCGTCGATATGCGCTTCCATGCTTAAGAATCGCTGTACAAGCTGGTCATTGCTCATTTCCAAAGAAAAGAGCGCCACGTGCTTGGACGCACCTTTGGCTGCGTTCATCGCGATATTCAAGCACAACGAGGTCTTGCCCATCGAAGGGCGCGCCGCAATAATGATGAGCTCGCCGGGCTGGAAGCCGGTCGTGAACTGATCGAGCCGGTTGAAACCCGATGGAACGCCCGTCACCGTGCCCCGCTGGTGATAAAGCGTGTCGATGCGTTCGAACGCCGGCTTAAGCAAGTCGCGCACGAGGGTGAACCCGCCTGACGAGCGCCGGCCGATTTCGAAAATCATCTGCTCGCAGTGGTCGACAGCTTCGTCGACGTTTTCGGGCTGCTCGAAGGCGATGTTGGAGATGCGACCGCCTGCCGTGATGAGCGATCGCAGCACGGATTTTTCTGCTACAACTTTCGCGTAGTATTCTGCAGAAGCAGCAGTTGGCACGGTGTTGAGCAGCTGGCCGATAAAATCTCCACCGCCCACATCTTCCAACAACTTGCGCCGCCGCAACTCTTCAGACACCGAAACTTTGTCCACCGGCTCGCCGCGCTCGTAGAGCGAGGTGATCGCGTCGTAGACCGTGGCGTGGTGAGGCGCATAGAAGTCCGATTTTTGGACGATCTCGCTGACGATCGGCACCAAGTCCCGATCCACCATGAGGGAACCCAAGATGGCCTGCTCGGCCTCAAGGTTTTGTGGAGGGATGCGGTCGATTGCAGCTGTCATCAACATGACGGGTGAACGCGCCTCCGTTTCTTGCCCTATTCTGCGGTCACTCGGACCGTAATTTTTGCCGTGACCCCTTGCGCCAGCCGAACCACGCAAAGGTGGTCGCCGGTCGTTTTGATTGGCTCGCTCAGTTCAATCTTGTGGCGATCGATGTCGACACCCAAGGTCGTCCGAAGCGCGTCGGCAATCTGCGCATTGGTTACGGCGCCAAAGATCTTTCCCCGCTCCCCTGCCTTCGCTTTGACGATAGCAGGGTTGCTCGTCAGCCGAGCCGCAAGTTCTTGCGCCTCCGCCACGAGCTTTTCATCGCGGCGTGTCTCCGCGGCTTTGCGCGCTGCGGCCTGTTGAAGGTTTCCCTGAGTTGCTTCCTGCGCTAGTCCTCGCGGCAAGAGATAGTTACGTGCGTACCCATCCGAAACGTCGGTGATCATGCCCGCCTTGCCGACGCCCTTGAGATCGGCGCGCAGGATGACTTTCACCCCTTACTCCGCGGTGAATGGGAGCAAGGCAATGACTCGTGCGCGCTTGACCGCCTCGGTGAGCCAACGCTGGTGCTTGGCGCAGTTGCCCGAGATCCGCCGTGGCACGATTTTTCCCCGCTCGGTCACGTATTTTCGTAGGCGCGCCGTGTCTTTGTAATCGAGCGCCGTCAGTTTTTCGAAGCACATGCTACAGGATTTGCGCTTTGGCTTGCGATCCTTGGTGACTTTGCGCTTGGGTCGTGCGGTTTTCTTGGGTGACATGTGGTTCCTTATCGCCTAGAAGGGGACTTCTTCATCGGCTGGGTTGTATTCGTACTCCGGCAGATCGGAGGGGGCGGCAGCCGTGCCGCCGGCGTTGCTTGCGCTCCGTGGCGCTGCTCCTTCCCCTGACGGCCGTGCGTCGAGCATTTGAAAATCATCGGCCACCACGTCGACGGCCGTGCGCTTGTTGTTCTCGCGATCGGTGTACTCGCGAATTTGCACGCGGCCCGAAATGAGCACGAGCCGGCCTTTGGTCAGGAATTCAGCGGCGCGCTCGGCGCGCTGGCGCCAAATGCTGACACCGAAGAAATCCGTTTGACGCTCCCCGTCGCGGCTTTTTGGCCGATCGACCGCGATGCGAAATGACGTCACGGGAACCCCACTTTGAGTTTGCCGGAGTTCTGGGTCGGCTACGAGCCGACCGACGAGCACGATATGATTATACGAACCAGCCACGGTGAACCCTCGCTTTACGGAATGGCGACTTGACGGTCGCCCGCTAGATGGGGCGATTTTCCAATCGCCCCCTACAGTCTTATGAGCAGTGCGCGCAGGACATCATCGTGCAGACGCATTTGGCGGATGACTTCCTTTGCGGCATCTGGGCTGCCGGCAAATTTCATGCAAATGTAGTGGCCTTCGCGAACCTTTTTGATTTCGAAGGCAAGGCGTTTGCGGCCCATCCGTTCGAGTTCGACGTTTTCGCTACCATTGCTCTTTGCAACATCTGCGAAATGCGTGGCGAGCTCATCCACTTGTGGGTCTTCAAAGGACGGCCGAATGATATACGTTATTTCGTACTGTGACATGCGCAGTGCGCTGCCTCCCTCTGGGCGTAAGGCTTGTTCACTGCCATGAAGCCACGGCGGAACGAGCAGGAAGGAAATCGGGCATTGATGCCCGGCAAGCCCGGTCAGTATATCACACGGAGAATTCGGGTGACAAGGCCGCCATTGTGCATAAGTATGTGTGCTGCATGTGGTTGAGTTGTGAATAGCGGTGAGCATGAAGGAATGCTCTTAAAGGAGAATACTCACCATCTATGCGCGCGTGGCGTTCCTCCTGGCTGGTCTTCGCTCTCTTCGGCTTCGCCCTCATGATCGTGGCGTTTTCTCATCGTTACGGGGTCAAGCAATTCGCGCATACGCTCGTCTTCGGTCAGCAAGCTTCGGGCAGGGCACACGTGAGCCTCGGCGATTCCGTTCCGCCAATTACCTTCGTCGATCTGCTTGGAGCGCGCACCACGGTCCAAGCGCAGCCGCACCACCTGCTCGTGCTCAATGTTTTTGCGACCTGGTGCCCCGATTGCATCAAGGAAGCACCCGCCCTGTCGAAGCTTAGGGATGCCTGCGCGGGCAAGCCGGTTGACATCGTTGGGATCGATCAGGATGAGAATCCCACGGCGGTACTTCAGTTCGCGCGCACCTACAGCCTCAATTTTCCCATGGTGATCGACCACCAGCATCAAACTGAAGCCGTTCTTGGCGTTCACTACATTCCGGCCACGTTTGTCGTGGATGACCGAGGACGTGTGTGGGGTGATGTTGCTGGACCACTCACGCTACCTCAAATGAAGCAGCTCGTTCAAACCGGGCTCGCCCATCTCTCCCAGCGTCCGATATAATCGCGCGAATTTATTCGCGCGCCCCCGATGCCACAGATGAGGCACTGGCATGCTCGTAGACTCTCGGCATGCCCGAACCAACCATCGTCAGCACGTTGTGTGGAATCGACTGCGCTGCTGCGGCAACCTCGTCGAGCCTCACTCCGGGGACCTCGCCGACGAGCAGGGCCTCCTCACGCGAGTCAACGTCGACATTGGGAGGAACCGCGACCATCGTGAAGTTCATGCCGATGGCACCAACGATCGGACAGCGCGAACCTGCCAGGATCGCAAACCCTCGGCCCGCCAGCGTCTTTGGAAGGCCTTCGCCATAGCCGATTCGCAGCGTGGCGATCGTCTGACCCGGCATGGCAACATAGGTCCCGCCATATCCGAGCGGCGTTGGCTCGGTAAACGTGCGCACGGCATACACGGGTGCGCGCACCTCGCAGGCAGTCTGTAAACCTTCGGGCGCACCATCGTTGCCTAGCCACGATCCGTACAACCCGATGCCGATTCGCACGGCACCCTCGCGGCAACCCCACAACGAAGGACCCGTGCTCGCGGCATGCACGACCGGAACGGCGAGCCCGGACGCGCGCAGCGCTGCAATGGCAGACCTGAAATGCTCCATTTGCGCGGCCATTGAATCTCGCCCAGCGATGTGCGTCCAAGCGCCTTCCCACTCGATGTTGTCCAGGCCAGCGACGGCTTTTGCAAAAGCTGCCGCATCGGCAGATGGAATCCCCCACCAGCCGGTGCCCGTTTCAATGGCAACGTGGACGCAAGCTCGTACGCCCAACTTTTTCGCGAGCTTGGAAAGTTCGCTGGCGCGCTTGGGGTCTCCGACCGAAACTGCAACGCCCGCCTTGAGGGCGGTTTCAAAGTCATCGCTTGGGGTTGCTGCGACGTGGACGATCGGCACGTGGACGCCAGCCGCGCGCAACTCGCTCGCCTCAAAAATTTCGACGACGCAGAGCCGTTGCGCACCTGCCTCAATGGCCGCGCGCGCTATCTGCACCATACCCATCCGGTACGCGTCGCATTTGACAACTGCCCAGAGTGGGCGGTCATTTAAGAACGCACGCCAGGTTTGCACGTTGTGGCGGATCGCATCGAGCTTCACGTGCAGCGACGGCCTCAAAACGTTTTCCTCGAATCCAGCAAAATGGTTACCGGACCTTCATTGACCAGACTGACCCTCATACTCGCCCCAAAGATTCCCGTTTCCACCCGCAGTCCTTCTCTGCGCATGAGTTCAATCACACGATTGAAGAGCGGCTCTGCCGCCGAGCCGGCTGCTGCATCAACAAAACTTGGGCGACGTCCTTTGCGAGCGTCGCCATACAGTGTAAACTGCGAAATGGCGAGCACCGCCCCGCCGACATCCGCAAGCGAATGATTCATCGCGCCGGCGTCATCGTTGAAAATCCGCAGACCTGCGATCTTAGCAGCCATGACTGCGGCATCGGCCTCGCCGTCATCGCGGGCGACGCCCACAAGCGCCACAATGCCAGCCCCGATGGCGCCGCTGACCTTCCCCTCGACTTCGACCGAGGCGTTGCTGACTCGCTGGACGACTGCGCGCACGATACCTAGTGCGCGTGCGGCGCGACAATGACCGGTATGGTCGCGCGGTTGATGACGTCGCAGACAACGCTCCCAAGAAGGGCGCGTGCCACAGCGCCCCGCCCGCGACTTCCCATGACGATGGCATCGCAGTGACGGTCACGGGCCTCATCCAAAATCCCGTCGACTGGAGAACCTGTCTGGAGCACTTTTCCTACGGCGACCCCCGCGGATGACGCCCGCTGTGCGGCTGCATCCAGGATAGCGTGACCGGTTTTCACTTCTTCTCCCATCATTTGCTCGCGTGCAAAACCTCCCGCATCGTGGGCTGGGCGTGGTACGGCTATGACATGGCAAAGGGTGATCGATGCGCCGCACGCCTTGGAAAGGGCCACGGCCAAGTCAATGGCAGCATTCGAAGGCTCCGAGCCATCAACCGGAACGATGATGCTCCCAAACATTCCCTGGTGCGTCTCTCTAGCCGCCGGCGCGGGCTTCGCGCTTCGTCACGCGATAGGCGGTGCGCACGTCGCGCACGCGGTTTACCTTGCCTAAAATTGCGCTCAGATGGTTGAGGTCTCGAATCTGCAGACTGCAGGCGATCGTGGCGGTTCGATCGCGCTTCACGCGCGCCGTCACCGAGGTGGCGTTCGTCTTTTGCTCAGAGAGCACGCTCATGATGTCCTGCAGGAGTCCGGGCCGATCGAGTGCCTCGATCTCGACGTCGACTACGTGCGAATCGGTCGGCGATGTATCCCAGCTGACGTGAATGAGACGTTCTGGCTGGACGCTCAAGCCGGCGACATTCGGGCAATTGACGCGGTGGACCGAAATGCCCTTACCTTGAGAAATGAAGCCGACGATCGCGTCGCCAGGCACCGGCGTGCAACATCGCGCGAACCGAATCGGCACGTTGTCGGCACCGCGCACGCGGATGCCGGAAGCGGCGCGTTGCGCCGACTTGCGCACGGTTGCCGTTTGGCGTTCGAGCGGCAAGGGCACAACTTTTTCGCGCTTGGCCTCTTCGCGCAAACGGTTGACCAGCGACGCGACGGACACGTCGCCAAAACCGATGCCGGCATACAGATCGTCGATGGAGGCGCAGTTAAAACGTGCCGCGAGCTTGGCAAGGAATTGCGGCGTCGCGACGCCGCCCAGCTGATTGCGTGAAAGTTCACGCTCGAAGACCTCGCGGCCCGAAGCGACGTTTTCTTCACGGCGATTCTTGCGAAACCACTGCTTGATCTTGTGCTTGGCGCTCGAGGTCTTGCAGATGGTCAACCAGTCGAGTGAGGGTCCGGGGCTGCTCTTGTTGACCAGCGCCTCGCAAATGTCTCCGTTGTGCAGTTGATAATCGAGCGGTACGATCTTTCCGTTGATCTTTGCGCCGATGCAATGGTGCCCGATCGAGGTGTGCACGTGATACGCAAAATCGAGCGGCGTCGACCCGGTAGGGAAACCCATGACGTCGCCCTTGGGGGTGAAGACAAACACTTGACTGTCGAAGAGGTCGAGCTTGAGGCTCTCCATGAACTCGCGGCTATCGCGCATGTCTTCTTGCCACTCGAGCAAAGAACGTACCCACGCGAGTTTTTGATCGAAGTCGTCGCTCGCGCCGCCTTCCTTGTATCGCCAGTGCGCTGCGATGCCATACTCGCTTGTCCTATGCATGTCGAGCGTTCGAATTTGAATTTCGATTGGATCGCCACCCGGCCCAATCACCGTGGTGTGCAGCGATTGGTAACCGTTGGTCTTCGGCATGGCGATGTAATCTTTGAATCGTCCAGGCAACGGGGTCCAAAGACTGTGGATGATACCCACGGCGCCATAGCAATCCTTTACCGAGTCCACGATCACGCGAATGGCGCTCAAGTCGTAGATCTCGGAAAAATCTTTGCCGTGTTGGAGTTTTTGGTAGATTGAGAAGAAGTGTTTTGGCCGGCCGGAGACATCGGCTCGGATGTTCGCGCCTGCAAAGCGCTTTTGCACTTCGTCGATGATGACTTGGACCGTTTTCTCCCGGTCGGCGCGTCGCTTGGCAACTTTGTCAGTAATATCGCGATAGGCTTGCGGGTCAATGTAGCGCAAGGCCAAATCTTCGAGATCCCACTTCATCTTGTAAATGCCGAGGCGGTGGGCGAGCGGCGCGTAGATCTCGAGGGTTTCCTGCGCGATGTTTTTCTGCTTGGACGGCGCCAAGCTTTGAAGCGTTCGCATGTTGTGGAGGCGATCGGCAAGCTTGATAATGATAACGCGAATGTCTTTGGCCATCGCAAGGAACATCTTGCGCAAGTTCTCCACTTGCACGTCTTCTTTGCTTTGGTAGGGAATTTTGGTGAGTTTGGTGAGCGCGTCGACGAGCGAGGCGATTGGGCTGCCGAAGCGTCGCCCGATCTCCTCGATTGGAACGGTCGTGTCTTCGACGACGTCGTGGAGCAGGCTCGCAGCAATGCTGTCGGTATCCAGCTCGAGCTCGGCGAGGATGGATGCGACTGCGAGAGGATGGGAGATGAAGCTGTCACCCGAGGCGCGGGTTTGTCCATCGTGGGCGTGCTCGGCAAACGTATAGACGCTTTCCAGCCAGGCGGGATCGACCGCCGGCTGATAGCTCCGTACCTTTTCGAGCAGCTCGCTGAAGTTGTTTGCCATCGTCCCACGTGACGCGGTGTCCCGCGTCCAGCCCTCTTGATGCTATTGTAAGGGTTCTACGCCCGATGCCACAAGCGTTCCCGCCAACTCTTTTAGGACCTGTGCGCCACAGAAGAGCACACGGACAATGGAGCAACGCACTTTGAGGTGCTGTTCGTTGCGGGCGATTTTCCAAATCGCCCCTACATTTAATAGGTGAGCAGAGTCCGAACCGGAGTCGACCCGAGTTTTGCTCTCCCGGCGAGATCCGCGAGTTCGATGAGGAACCCGGCGCCGACCACTTCGGCTCCCAAGCGCTCGATGAGCGTCTTCGTTGCCAAAGCTGTTCCGCCGGTAGCCAGCAGATCGTCGACGATGATGACGCGATGGCCCTTGGCGAGAGCATCGCTGTGAATTTCGAGCGAATTGGTGCCATACTCAAGGGCATAGTCCGCTCTTAGGGTCGTATACGGGAGCTTCCCGGGTTTGCGAACGGGAATCAGGCCGGCCCCGAGCTTGTACGCGAGGGGAGCGCCGATCACATATCCTCTCGCTTCGATCGCGACCACGTAATCAATATCGTCGCCGATGAATTCATCTGCCAGCAGGTCAACGGCTGACGCAAACCCGCGGGCATCCTTGAGCAGCGGCGTGATGTCGCGAAACAGGATTCCAGGTTTTGGGAAGTCTGGGACGGACCTGATGAGGGCCTGCAGATCGGCGCGCTTCACGTTCCTCCGCTTAGGTTAGCGCCGACGTGTGCCCTGCCGCAGCCCGCTCTCCAATCACAACCCGTAACGCATCAGCACCATGCAGGTCAGTGCAAAAATGAACCCTACGACAGAGAGCCCCGACAAGAGCGTGATGCGCCGCAGGAGCTTGACCCGATCCTCCAGTGGAGCGCGACCGATGGAGGCACCGACGCGCCCGGTGATTGCGCCAAGCACTGCTATGATGACGGCGAGAACAATTGCAGTGAGCAGCGTCGCGCCATAGGCGGAGCCACCAAAGAAACTCCAGCTCCTTACCGGTCCGAAGACTGTGGCGCTGAGGAGGCCGAAAACGATCGTCAGAGCACCCGCGGGAGCGAGAACGCGCTGCGTTCTCTTGCCGATTTGCTCCCCCGCCTGCACGGCCACAGATGGGTCACACGATTGCAGCGCCGGGCTCACAACAGCGAGCAGGAAGAGCGTTCCGCCAAACCAGCTGATCGCAAAAAAGACGTGCAACCACAAAACGGTAATCTGGCCCCACGGCATGAGGCTTCGTTTTTACCCTGTTACCTATGAGTCCTTGCCCTGCTCTGGGCTTGACGCGGTGTCGATCGGTGGGAAATTGCTCGCCAGCAGGAGGTTGCAGCGTGGAACAGATGGCCATCGATCGTCTTGGAAACCCCAACGTCGTTTTCGGAGTGTACCGAGACGGCGATAACAATCTGGATGCTGTGCAAGAACGCAATATTACGGATTTCATCAAGACCACTGCGACGAATTCATCGCTCAAAGTGGTTGCGGAAGACACAACCAGAGTTCCGCATGCGCCTTTCGTACGCGGTCAACTGCGCACGGAGTGGTCGACCGTGCAAGACGGGACTCAACGTATCACGCGCATCACCGCGCCAGCCAACATGGCAGATCGCAAGTCGCTCGCGACGTTTGTCGAGCAAACGCTCGAGGCGCGCGCCGCCGATCCAAAGTTTCGTGCTGCAGACGTCTGGCTCGATCTCGTTGACCACGGTGGTGGTGACGGCGGCGGCCTACAGGCCGACAGCACAGGCGGGTTCATGCCATTGCAAGATATTGCCGGTGCAATCAGCGACGGCCGAGCAGCATTCCACAAGAAGTTTCCAGGGGCGGACGATTCGGTCACTGGGGTGCTCGCGAACCAGTGCCTTATGGCGACCATTGGTTTTTGCGATACTCTCTCGCACAGCGGAGTGCGTTACCTGGCTGCTTCGCCCGAAACGATGCTCGCACCAGGCGTTCCCTCAGCCGCATTCGCCAACGCGCTCACGTCGGGACCGAAGTGGGCTCAAAATGCGGTTGACGTCACCATGCGCGCTCGATATGGCACGGACAACGATGCATATCATCCGGCTGCAGCCTTTGATGTTTTGGATCTGGACGCAAACAAAGTTGCAGCGGTGCGCTCGAGCGTCGGCGACTTCAACCGGCAAGTCGCAGAGCTGCCCAAGTCCGAAAAGGGAATTGACTGGATCCATGACATCCGCAGCGACCTTCGTTCGATACGAGGCATGGTGCGATTCGATCATTCTGCGCAAATGCCGTGGCACGCAGACCGGCCTGGCATCGCCTCGTATGAATCCATTGCTGAGGACGTTCGGTTGCCTGAAGCGCTCAAAGAGGCGGCGAAGGCTGCAGCTGACGCCGTGGCCGGACTCGTACTCGCGCACAAGGAGTCCGGCAACTTTGGTCCGTTCCATTCGTCCTACGCGGATGCCGTGGGACCGACCGCACATTTGCCGATCACGAAAGCGCTGTACGACTCGTGGGCGGACCAAGGTGTCGTTGAGACGCACAACGACTTTTATGATGCCGTGCATGGCCGAGACTTCGCCCGGGCCATCGGCGCCTACAATGCGGTTGAGGATGCAGCTGGGGCTGCTGCTGCCTAGCCCCTATGCATTGGGTTCGAGGTGAATGAGCACGTGCGCCCGAGGCAGCGCTTCTTTGATGCTGGCAACGATGACATCAGAGAGATCGTGCGCGCGCTGGAGGGGCATGTCTCCCGCCATCTGCAGGTGGAAGTCGATGAATTCCCCACCCCCTGAGCGGCGCGTGCGCAGCTTGTGGTAGCCGGCAATGATATTGCTATGCCGTTCGATGATCTGCCGAATGAGGGTTTCCTGCTCGGGAGGGAGCCTGCCGTCCGTAAGATCCACAAACGCGCGAGCGCTAACGTCGTAAGCCGCTTTCACGATCAGGCCAGCAATCATGAGCGAGATGATTGCATCGATGAGCGTTACTCCTGTAATGCGAATCGCGATCAGACCGAGGGCGACACCACCTGCCGTCCAGACGTCAGCGCCAAGTTGCGCGGCTTCCGCCTGCAGGGCTGGAGATTGCTCGGCTCGAGCTGTGCGCGCTAAGACTCGTGACACGACAAGATTCACGGCCGCCGACAAGAGCATAACCGCAATCCCGAGATCGAGATGGGTGATCGCCGCGGGAAGACGGATGTGCTTGATTGCCTCCACGACCACCCCGGCGGCCGTCGCAAGAATGAACAAGGCCTCAAGGGCGGCGCCAAGGTTTTCGAACTTCCCATGACCGTACGCATGGTCGGCGTCGGCAGGGCGCGTCGCGAGGCTAACGGAGATCAGCTGGAACGTCGTGACAAACAGGTCGGCGCCCGAGTGCAGCGCTTCCGACAGCACGCTGACCGAGCCGGAGAGCAGCCAGACTCCCAGCTTGACAACGACGAGCAGCGCGTTGGAAATGAGAGGAGCGCGCAGCGCGCGAACGCGCGCCGCACCAGTCAGGCGAAGCGCCTCGTTATGGTTGCGGGTCCCCTGGGAGCTGCTCTTGGGAGCTGTCGCCGCCATTTTCTTCTTTTAGTTCAGCCAATAAACCGATGATTCCGCCGGGTTTTTGCTCCTGCGTCGGGGCATCTGCCGCCGTCGGCCGCTTCTTGCGATAGCGGGCCGGCTGCGTTTGCGAAGCTTTGCGCTTGGGTGGAATCCTCTTGAAACCTTGCGATCCGCCACTCGCCGCCATCGACGGGCCCACTCCCGCGTTCGCGGTGCGGAGTTCGCGCGTGGTGGCGGCCGCCCGCACCGACGCGCGTTTGCGGTTCTCCCAGTTCTTCCACAGAACGAGCAGTGGGCTCGCGATGAAGATGGAGGAGTACGCACCGCTTGTCACGCCAACCAGCAAGGCAAAGGCGAAATTCTTCAGCGTATCGCCGCCGAAGAAAAACAAGGCGAGCAATGTAATGAGCACGGTCGCGAGCGTGTTGACCGATCGGGTCATCGTTTGCAGCAGCGAAGTGTTCACCATCTGATCGTAGGGGAGATCGGGCATCAACCGCGTGTTTTCTCGGATTCGGTCGAAAATAACGATCGAATCCATGACGGAATAGCCGATCACGGTGAGCAATGCGGCGAGAAAGGCGTCGTCCGCCTTCCGGTTTGCGATCGCGTAGATACCCACCATGACGAGCACGTCGTGCACGAGCGCGATATCGGCGATGATGCCGTAGCGCAATTGGTTGCCAAAGCGGAACGCGATGTAGATGAGCTGCAGCGCGAGGGCAATGACCAGCGCCCACAGCGACCGGCTGAGGTATTCTTTGCTCAGGCTCGGACCAACAGAGGTGATCTGGCTCTGACCTCGGTCCGCTTGCAGTCCGGCTTTATCGAGCGCGGTGTAGACGGGGCCAGGATCGTTGATTGCGCTTTGCGTTGAGATGAGGACGCGGTCGTTGGGCGCGACGTCGCCGGCTTTCGAGGCAAGCTGAATGTTCTCCTGACCGGTTTGCAAGGGCGCATACTGCGAGCGGAACTCCGCGCCAATTGAGGAGAGGTCGAGCGAACGCAAGGCGTCGCGAACTTCCGTTTCGGTGACGCTTCGACTAAACTTGACATCGATGGTCGAGCCGCCGGTAAAGGAAAGACCCAGAGCTAAACCATGGTGCAAAACGAGCGCGACGACACCCGCAATGATCACTGCCGCCGACAGCGCGAACCAGTAGTTGCGCTGCGCGATGATGTTCCACTTGAGTTTACGGAAAAACACGGCGGCCTATGCTCCGTACCACGCGGGCTGGGTGACAACGTCGTTGTCGACAACCGCATCGACGAAGGCTCTGGTGACGTTGACCGCGGTGAGCAGTGAGAAGACCGTGCCCACGAGCAGCGTCAAGGCAAATCCTTTGACCGTCCCCGTACCGAGCCAGTAGAGGACGAGGGCGCCCACGATCGTTGTGACGTGCGAATCAAAAACGGTCCAAAATGCTCGCTTGAAGCCCACACCCACAGCAGCCCGGGTCGTGCGCCCAGCCCACAGCTCTTCTTTGATCCGTTCGAAAATAAGCACGTTTGCGTCGACGGCCATACCGATCGACAGCACGAAACCGGCAATACCGGGCAGCGTCAGCGCGACACCGAAGAGCGCGACGTAAGCGAGCATCAGGAAGCAGTACACCACTAACGCGACGTCAGCTAGGAAACCAGGGACCCGATACACCGCCAGCATGAACAGCAAGACGATGGCGAGTCCGACCAGCGATGCGACCAGTGATTTCTGAAGATCGATCGCGCCGAGCGTTGGCCCGACGTTTTCTATCTCGATAATCTTGGTCGGTACCTTCAACGAACCTGCGGAAAGCTCGTTGGCCAGCCGCACGGCTGTATCGGTTGTGAAATTGCCGTGAATCTCGCCTTGGCTGCTGATCGCACCTTCGATGATCGGGGATTCGATGAGTTTCTTATCAAGAAAGATCGGCAAGGGATTGCCGATATTTTTGCTCGTCCAGTCGTAGAATTTTTTCGAGCCCGCTGAGTTGAGGGTGAAGTGCACGGCGGGCTGACCGGCTGAGTCCGTTCCTGCGGTTGCGCTCGACATGTCCGATCCAGTAATGACCGGTGGACCCGAGGCTTTGTATGCGTCGAATTTAGGATCGCTTTGTGCCCGCGCTACCTGCGCTTTGCTCAATGGGCGCATCTCGAGAACGGCGGCTTCACGAATCAGCGCGATGGCTTGTTCGGGATCTTTGAGCCCGGGCACCTCGATGTTGATGCGGTCGGTCCCCACTTTGGAAAACGAGAGCTCGCTGACGCCCAAACCGTTGAGCCTCGTTTGAAGCACCTGTAGCTCTTCGTCTTGAAGGCCGGCGGTGATCGTGGGATTGTCCGGCGTGGGCTCGAGCTCGACGAGCGCTCGCAAGCCGCCTTGCAAATCCAGCCCCAAATGGATCGTACTCTTCAGGGGCGTAAAGGCAATCGCGCATAAGACACACAGCACAACAATAGCTGTGAGCTTGATAAGATGCTTCCAGCGAAACCAAAACATGAAGGCGGCACTTTCGCGCTGCGGGCGCTCCAACCCTTATATGGAGCAGCGGACCTTCAGGTCCGCTGCTCATGGGCGACTTCGCATAGGTCGCTACACGGTTGCGCTGCTACATTTCCTACAGGATCGTGTCGCCGTTGACGAGCACGCTGTACGAGCAATCGAGCACGGCTGCCGCGCTCTTGCTCATCGCAAAGCGCGCGTTGAAGAGATCTAAGATATCCGCGGCCGTAGCGAAGTTTGTGTCTGCGGTCAGCCGCAGTGCGATCTGCTTGCTCGCGCCGACAACCTCGAGCTCCGCGTGAGTCACCGCGTAGTTGACCCGGTCGTGAAGGTCGAAGTCCTCTGGTCTTCGCGTGCGCACTCTCGAGCGATGGATATCGGCCTTGTCCGCGATGATGAGAGCTGCACTCACGGCGTCAACGGCCGCACCCTGTTCGTTTTCGTCGTGGTTGCCGACGGCGGTCATGATCGTGGCGGCGTCTTCTACCTTCACGCCACGCTTCACAAGCAGCGTGTAGACGAAGACTGCGCCAGCGGCTGCATGGCTTGGGCGGCCCGCACAGTTGCCAAGGTCGTGCGTTAAGCCGGCGACCGCCGCAAGATCGCAATAGTGAGCGTCATATCCAAGGGACGCCAAGAGTCGGGATGCATGGATCCCAACGAGCGTCGCGTGTCGCCGACCGTGGTCTGTGTATCCGAGCGCGCCGAGCACCTCGTCCGCCCGGTCGATGAGCGCCAATATTTCAGTATCGTGGCGGAGTTGCTCGAAGAGCGAACTCCGAAGGGGAGTTACGTTTGTTTGCATGAGTCTGTCTTTCAGGAATTTTCGTCGCCGATGGTTTCAACGACATTAAGAGTATACCCAGGAACGACCTCGGCGAGCCCGAGTACGGCAAGCTCTCCGCCGAACGCTTCGACAAAACGGGCTAACGGCAACCGCAGTGACTGCGAGCACACAATGGTTGCGCCGGCAGAGGCTCGCTCTTGGTAGGCCCGAAGCCAGTCGGCCAGTCGCGCAGCTGAGTCCGGTTCCAATCCCAAAACTGGGGCCCGCTCGCTCGCGACGGTAGCGGCGGCTAGCTGTGATTCTAGGTTCATGGAGAGGGCCGCGGCTCGTATGACATTGTCCGCGTTTGCGAGCGACGAACAGATGCTCGCCGCCAACCTGCGGCGTACTGCTTCTCCGATTGTCGAGACATCTCTTGTGTTTTCGGCTTCATCAGCGATAGTCTCCACAATGGTCGCCATATCGCGTACAGAAACCCGCTCTCGAACTAAGTGTTGCAGAACACGTTGGACGAGACCTAGTGAGGCCATTTCTGGCACAACCCCCTTGACAGCCGCTGGTTGCGCCGCTTTGAGGTTGTCGAGCAAGAGCTGCACTTCTTGCCGCCCAAGCAGTGTCGCCGCATGCGAGCGCACCACATCGTCCAGCGCGCTCGTCAACACCGTGAGTGGGTCGACGACGATCGTCGCGGATGTGGAATCGTGGCGGTTTGGCTGACGATCCTGCGGCGCAAGCCAAATGCCCGCAAGCCCAGCGGCAGGTTCCAAAACAGCTTCGCCTGGCAGCTGTGAGAGAGCCTTTGGATCGCCAAGCGCAAGCGGACGATCCGGATGAAGGAGCCCGTGTGCCACCGCTCGGTCGCGCAGGCAAATGGCATAGCCTCGAGGAGGAAGGCGCAAGTTGTCTTGCACGGCAACGCCGGGCATAACAATGCCAAGTTCTAACGCAACGCGCCGTCGCAGCACGGCAATGCGATTGAGGAGCGCATCGCAAGCCGGCACCTCGAGTAGTGGGAGCAGGCGCTCGCCCAAATGAATCGACAGGGCATCGACCCCGAGCAGCGTGACTGCATGTTCGGGCTTTTGGGTTTCGGCCCGCAAGGTTTGCGCCTCGTGCGCGCTGCGGGCGAGCTCTTGACGGCGCAGCGCGCGCGCCGAGAGCGCCGACGCACAGACTGTGCCCGCTCCTAATAATCCGAATGCTGCATGCGGCAAGCCAGGCACGAGGGCAAAGGCCAGCATTGCAAAACCGACGGCTCGCAAGGCGGCGGGGTGAGCCAGCATTTGGCGCACGAGTTCCACGCCGAGCGTCGCCTCCGATGCTGCGCGCGTCACCATGATGCCCATCGCAGTCGACAACAAGAAGGCGGGAAGCGTGGTCGCGAGCGCGTTTCCTATGGAGAGCAACGGATAGGTTCGGGCTGCCGTCGCGACATCGAGGTGTTTGCCGACGATGCCGATCGCCATCCCAGCCACAACGTTCACCAAAACAATCACGACCGCGGCGATGGCGTCGCCGCGAACGAATTTGCCCGCGCCGTCCATCGCACCATAGAAGTCCGCTTCGGCCTGCACAGCTTTGCGCCGCAGCCTTGCCTGCGCCGCATCGATGAGACCCGTGTGGAGGTCGGCATCGATCGCCATTTGCTTGCCAGGCATCGCATCGAGGGTAAAGCGCGCGGCGACTTCCGCCACGCGCTGCGCACCATTGGTGACCACCACGAGCTGAACGACAATGAGGATGATGATCATGAGCGCCCCCACCGCGAGGTTGCCTCGCATGACGAACTCACCGAACGCGGGGATCACGCTGCCAACGCCTCCAGGCTGATCTCCTTGGGTGAGAATGAGGCGCGTCGCTGAAACATCCAAGCTCAGACGAAAGAGCGTGGTCACGAGCAGCAGAGATGGAAACGCTGCCAGTTCGAGCGGGTTCTGGATCGACAGGGCGATGACGAGGACCGCGGTGGCAAACATGATGTCAAAAGCAAGGAGCACGTCCAGCAGCGGCGGGGGCAGTGGAATGATGAGCATCGCAATGCTGGCGAGTACCGCGCCGCTGAGCGCGCTACCAACGAGATCTCTCGTTTGCATCACTCCGGTTGTGGGTCGCGCCCGCGCAGCGAGCCGCGCGTTCGCACGATCCAGGCAAAGATCGCAGCTACGGCTGCGTAACATTCTTCCGGTATTGGCTCGTCAACCTCGACCATCGCATAGAGCGTGCGCGCAAGGTCGGCGGACTCGACGATCGGCACCTCAAACTCGTGCGCGGCTGCGCGCACGATCTCGGCGGTCAAATCGGCGCCACGGGCAACCACGATTGGCACGTCGATCTCCGGCGGCGCGTACCGCAACGCAATCGCGAGGTGCGTTGGATTCGTGATGATCGCCGTCGCCTTCTTTATAGCTGCAACGCGTAAACCACGCGAGCGCCGAGCTCCTACTGTTTTCCGCCGCTGCTTCACTTCTGGACGCGTTTCGGATTCGGCGCGCTCGTCGCGAAGTTCGCGCGGCGTCATGCGCAGGCTTGCCGCGAAGCGTTTGCGAGTCACCATGACGTCGATCGCCGCAAACACCAATAGGACCGCACTTGCGCGCCCCCATGCGGTTGCGGCACCTCGTTCCATAGCGGTGACAGAGCGCGCCAAATCACCCATTCGCGCGGCCGTTTGAATATTCGAGATCATTGGCGGCAGCGCAAGCCAAGCGATCAACGCGAGAACCAACCCTGAACTGCAGGCGTGCCAGACGTTCTCGAGGCTTGCGAGGCGCCTCAGGCCCATCGATGCCGTGAGGCGAGCGAACCTCGGAGCACTTGCGCCCGGCGCAAAGCCAAGCGAGCCACACGCCAGTGAGGCGAGAACGCCTACAAACGATGCGAGCAGCCAGCACACTGCGACGAGATGCCATGGTCTTGCCACGCTGCCGATGGTGTGAGCCCACACGATCGGCATCATGACGTCGAGACTAGTTCCGTGGATTTTGCACGCCTCGGTTGCGGCAACAAACGCTTGCCGCCACGAGCCCGCATGCGCAGCCAAGGCGAAGACAAGAGGTGCAGCGACCACAAGCGAGAGAGCTGGCGCCGCGAGCTGGCTTCGCGCCATCCCGCCGCGCGCACGGACTTTGGCTCGATGTTTTGGAGTTGCTTCTTCGGTGCGCTCGTGAGCGGAAGCCACACCCTACCTCAGCGCGAGCATCACCAAAAGCTCGCGAACGATTTCGGAAAGATGTATGAAGAGAACGCTGCTGCCCGCGACCAAGGCAAGACCGACGCCCGCACAGATGATGGGAGCGCTCACGAACATCCCGTTGACGTGAGGCGCTGCCCTCGCCAAAACACCAGCCAGAAGCGAGGCCAACGTTTGTGCCAGAAGAGCAGGTGCAGCCAAAACGAGACTCTCCTTCAACGCTGCTTCCCCGAGACTGAGAATCCCAGAGAGCGTTGCCACGTGCAAGGGCAGCTGCGAGGTTGCTCGCGCGAAAATCTTGACGATCGCGTTGAAGCCCCCCGTTTGCAACAAAAGCAGCGTAAAGACAACTTGATACAGATAGGCAAGCGGGCCACCGGCTCCAGCGCGATCCGAAAAGGGGGCCCACATGAGACCCGCGTCGATGAGCGATCCGGCTGCACTCACTGCCCCGCTCACAACGGTTGCGCTTAACCCAAAAGCTGCGCCGATCAATGCTCCGCTTGCAACCGCTTCGAAGAGTGGTGCCGGGAGCCGAGGTTCATGGGCGGCAAGAAGGATGGGGATCAGGGCGAGGGCGAGCCCGGCTCGCACGACCCGCATCGTGCTGCCACCTGCGGCGAGGGGTAGGGTCGCCGCGAACGTGCAGGCTTGGGCTACCGATGCAGCCAGCGCTCCGCTTGCGCCGTTCGGCCACAGAGCGCTCAACGCACGAGGTGAGGAAGAGCTTGGATCGACGCCCGTAACAAGTCGCCGAGCAGCGCGAGTGCAAAGGGTCCATTGATAACGGCCAGGAGCATAACTACAGCAATCTTGGGTCCGAAGGAGAGATTTTGGTCCTGAATGCCGGTGATCGTCTGCGCTAGTCCAACGATCACTCCGATGACCCCGATGACCGCAATGACCGGCAATGCAAGCAGCGCTGCGGTTTCAAGAGCTCGGGTGTAGAGATCGATCACGGCCTGACTCATGCAACTACCGGTATGACGCAGCCAGCGCGCCCGCGACAAGTGTCCATCCATCGGCAGCCACAAACAGCAGCAGCTTGATTGGCAGCGAGATGGATGCGGGTGAGACCATGAACATGCCGAGCGACATAAGGATGACCCCGACGACGATGTCGATGATCGCAAACGGGAGTGCGAGGGCGAATCCCATTGCAAAGGCGGTTCGAAGCTCGCTCACCAAGAATGCCGGCGCCAGCACAAAAAACGGAACCTCCTCTTTGGTCGCCTGCCTCGCTCGAGCGATGCGAGCGAAAGCAACGATGTCCGCAGAGCGAGTTTGCTTGGCCATGAACGACCGCAACGGGCGTTCGGCGCGCGCAAGGGCCGCAGAGGCCGTCAACCTATGTGCCTCATAAGGAATCACCGCCTCGCGGTTGATGGTTTGAAGCGTCGGTCCCATGATAGCGGCGGTCAGCATGATCGCGAGGGCGATGAGGACGCTATTGGGAGGCAAGGCCGCCGTGCCGAATGACGCTCGCAGCAATCCCAGCACGACGATGATACGCGTAAAAGACGTCACGGAGATTGCAAGCACTGGCACCAAGCCGACCACGAGAAGGGCCGCAAGCAGATCAGCTGGCGAGCCCAACCGCGGCTGGGCTAGGACGTGAGACGCAGCCTCAGTCATTTTGTCGGCCGAATCGCATCGGAGAGTATGTCGTGAATCTCGATGGCGAGTGCGCCGTCGTCGGTTGAGACGAGCTCCCCAGTGGCGACCGCGACCCCATTGACTAAGAGCGGGGCCGGCGCGTTGGCTGGAACATCAAGCGGCACGACTGTGCCGGGCACGTACTTGAGCACTTCTGCAATTGGCGCCGTGGCCCGCCCGAGCATCACCGTGATGGTAACCCGCACATCCGCGAGCGTTTCCATGTTGAGGGTCATCTGCCGCTTAGGAGCAGCTCCGTGAGCATGACCGCCCGTTGTCCGAATAACGATCCCAGTTGTGCGCGCGCTATTCTCCGGCTCCCCGCATAAATGAGCGCGTACGGTCCGTCGCAACTCCGCCGCAAATGGAGCAACGAGCCGTTTTGCCACTGCGAAATTGTGGCGAGATCGCATGAGTTCGCGGGTATGGTTGCTCGAAGTGGTAGCGAAACGGCCTGCAGATTCGGTCGCACGATCGAGGGTGGTGGGGGCGGCATACAGGCAGCAAAGAGCGACACCTTTGACGCCTGCTTGTGGGGACCAAACAATTCTATCGCGCAGTGCCAGGTTGGCGGAAGCGGTCTGATGCGCAATTCTTCGCGAACGCTCGGAGCACCCGACGATGATCCCGCAAAAAGCCGGCTGATCGCTTCACCCACGATGCGCCGCTCGATTTCGCTGAGCCTATGCCGGATCGCACCACCCACGATCAAACTGAGCAGCTCGCGCTCGCATGACGCATCGACAACACAAAATGCCTCGATGCCATCATATGCAACTCGCCAAGCTCGGTCTTCGGCACCCGGAAGATCGACGTACGCATGGCGCCGTATCGCAGTTTGTGAAGCGGAGGTGACCTCTCTGAGGACATGCGGCGCCGTATCGAGGATGCTGCGGGCAAGCCGAGACAACGTTTGGCCAACCTCGTCAATTTCCCCAACGGGCGGCTTTGGGGATTGTTTCGGCACGCTCCATCGTTGCAGGCGTGAACGCGTTGCTTGTCCGTTCGCGTTCATTTGACGACGTTCAAAGCGATCCGCACAAGCGCGTCCTCACTATCGGCAAGCGCAACATCGAGTTCGGCTCGCGCGCTGCGACTCCACACCTTGCGCGCATTGTCGCGCACTTGTTGGAATGCAAGCGAAGCCGGTTGCCGCTCTATACTGAGGTGCACAGCATCGGCGGGAAAGAGTCTCGGCGAGCCTGATTGTCCTGTGGCGACAAAGTCGGACGAACCGCGCTGTCCAAGCTCTTGAGCGGCGGGGAAAATCGCGACACAAAGCCGTCCGAGTTCAACGCGATCCGGCTGGGTTACCTGATCGGTTTTCGGGAGGATCCCAAAAAGAACGCCTCGCTCGTCGATGTCGTAGCTAGCAAAATGGTGAGCCGCGATCTCGTTTTGTGGAACGCTCAACGGCGCTGGCTCCACGCTTCCCTCATTGGCAGAGAAGCCTAAGACCGAGCGGTTATGCTCGTCGAGCAAGCGTCCTTCAGATGCCATGTGAAAGTGCGCATCCTTGACGTACGCAAAGCCGCCGTTGCTTCGCACTACAAAAAAACCGTTCTTTGCACCAAAATGACCGACTGCGCTTTTATCTGGGTCTTGCGAGCGGTCCGATGCTTGCGCGAGTGCACTGAGCCAGGATTGATTCTGCGCGATGAGTTCGTTCATCTCGCTCTGCGGACTCCCGGTTGCCTCGCTGTAAAGTGGATCGATCATGCGAGGCGCCCCTCGAGCGCAAACACGGAAGCGACATACGCGCGACCGCGAAACACAGTGCAAATGAGCTGCTGGCCCGAAGCGATGACACATAGCCGCCGATACGGCACCACGGGGCACGCGCCACGCCCGGGAAGCTGTCGCGACCGAGGCACAAAGCGACGCTGTTTTTCGGCGCTCGGAGGCAAACACGTGAAACGGTGGCGGCCATCGTTTTCGCACTTGATGACGGCTCGTGCCGCCGTGCCGCGCGGCTTCGATTTTACCCGAATGGTGAAAACGTTCTCGCCAACGCACGGAGGGTGGTGAAGAGCGGTCACGACACTTTTGCAAAGCTGCTGATCTGAAGATTGTCCGCAACGAACGTGGAGACCCCACGCGGCGCGTTGGGCGACGCTCAAGCCTCCGCGTGCGTCATAGCAACCCGAATACAGGAATGAACCATCTGAAACGCGCGCAACATCCTGAAATATCATCAGCCACCTCGCACGGAATGGCCATAATACTGAGGCGTGTTGTCCAAGTTGGGTCCATGCGACGACAAAATCGCGTTTAGTGGACCCGCAGCTCGCTTGCCTTGAACGTTGCCACCACGTCGGCACCCGGCTTGATATCGAGGTCTGCCGCGGACTGACTCGTGATGCGCGCGACGATAGGAGGTGAACTCGCAATGCTAACGCGGACCGCGCCCCCATCCGGAAACGCGTGCATGACTGGGCCAATCAAGCAATTTCGCGCTGAGGAATCCGGCCGTGTCTTGGAGAGCACGACCGAATCAGGATCGATGACCACAGCAACGTGGCCGGTCCAGTTACCGAGAACGGTCAGAGGCGTGCCATTGATCTGCACGACGCTGACTCCGTCAGCCTCGGGGTGCGCTGTACCCGTAAAGAGATTCACCCCCGAGAAGGCTGCAACATAGCTTGAACGTGGCCGCTCCCGTAAGTGCGACGCGCTTCCCCGCTGCACCACGGTTCCTCGCTCGAGCACGATCAACTGATCTGCGAAGAGCATCGCTTCGACGGGGTCGTGTGTGACGACAACGGCCTCAGTGCCCGACTGCGCGATATGATCGAGCAGTGCTTCGCGCACGGGCGTCCGGCGTTCCACGTCAATCGCGGAAAGTGGCTCATCGAGCAGGAGCACCGCCGGCGACGTGGCGAGCGCTCGCGCCAGGGCAACCCGTTGCATTTCGCCGCTCGACAGAGACACCGCTTTGCGATCAGCAAGTGACAGAATCCCGAAACGCTCCATGAGCTCGCGAGCGCGTCGGTGCGCAAACGAGCGCGCGCTGCCGCATGCACGCAATCCAAAAGCGACATTTTCCAGCGCACTGAGATGGCTGAACAGAGCATACTCGGCGAACACGAAGCCGCAGCTGCGACCTTGCGGCGGCACGAAGATGTGACACTCCGAGTCGAACCAACATTCGTCATCGTGCGAAATGCGGCCGCGTTGCGGCTGCAAGAGACCCGCAATCGCGCGAAGGGTGGACGTCTTGCCTGCGCCGCTGGCGCCGACCAGAGCGACCACTTGACCGGGTCCCAGCTGCAGGTCGCACGCTAGTGCAAAACGGCCGAGAGCGCTCTGGATATCAACCTGCAGCATCGAGCTTAGCCTGCAGGATCACAGTCCAAGACCGCTGTCTCCGGCAACGTGCCGAACAGCAAGCAAAGCGCCATACGAGAGCACCATCAAAATCAGGGCAATAGCAATTGCGGCTTGCAGATCTGTTTGCGCCGCCATGTAGACCGCAATTGGCATGGTCTGCGTGACGCCCGGCAAGTTGCCCGCGAATGTAATGGTTGCGCCAAACTCGCCCAGCGCGCGAGCCCACGCCAGCGTGAGACCGCCCGCGAGAGCGGGCATTGCGGGCGGCAAGACGACACGAATGAAAGTATACGCGCGAGAAGCGTGCAGAGTCGATGCCGCATCGAGAAGCTGCGGATCGACACGGCTAAAGATGCCTTTCGCGACGGCGATATACAGAGGCGCCGCCACAAACGTCTGCGCAATCACGACGGCAGCCGTCGTGAAGGGAAGATGCAATCCCAAAAGGTTCAACTCGCGGCCCAAGAGGCCAGCGCGCCCGAAGGCGAGCAACAACGCCAGACCACCAACTACCGGCGGCAACACGACCGGCAACATCACGAGCGTCTCCAGCGCCGCTCGTCCGCGAAACGGTGTGGACAGCAAAGCCGCAAGCGGCGTGCCGAACACGACAATGATGAGGCTTGAGAGCAAGCTTGTGCGCACCGAGAGCCAGAGCGCTTGCGCGACGACGGGATCGCGCAACGCTTCGCTCATGCCCGACGGCGTTATTCGTAGGATGAGCGCGATGAGCGCGATCGCGCCAAAGAGCACGAACAGTGCCGCGAGAACGAGCGCTGTTGCGGTGAGCGTGACGTCTCGCGCGGCCGATGCGGGCGAGCGCTTAATCATTTGGTGTGGTCGCAGCGTCTACTGCGGCGCGGCTGTGAAACCGAATCCGGCGAGAATCTTTTGACCGTCCGAGGAACGAACGAAATTGACGAAAGCCGTTGCGTCGCTCGGCGCTGTGCTCGAGCGGACCGTTCCAATGTAGTAGGCAATTGGCGTGCCTGGCAGCGCGGGCAGCGCAATCGTGCGCACGCTCGTTTGGCCCAAGGAATCCGTGCGATACACGATCCCTGCATCCGCTTCACCCAGCGTCACCTTGCTTAATACCGATTCGACGTCGAGTTCGTTCGAGACGACGTTCTGCAACACAGCGTCTGAATACTTGGGGCCATAGGCAGGATCGGCATCCATGCCTGCGAGGAGTCTGCGCGCATAGGCGCCGCACGGGACCGCCTGCGCGCAGAGCACGAGCTTCGTTCCGGACTTGGTAAGGTCAAGCGGGCTTGCAATGCTTGATTGCTGCGCAACAACGAGCACAAGTTGGTTGCTTGCAAACGCTACGGGATTTGCCACCGCGACAGCACTGACTGCTTTGTCCATCCATCGCTTGTCTGCGCTGGCAAACACATCCGCTTGCGCGCCGCTTTCGAGCTGCGCCTCGAGAATCTGACTGCCGTTAAAACTGAAGCGAAGAGTGACGCCAGGGTGCGCTGCCTCAAATTGTTTTCCCAAAGCGGGTAATGCATTGTGCAGCGAAGCCGCGGCGAAGACGGTGAGTACTGTTTGTGCAATGAAAAGAAGAGCAAGCATACGCTTTGGCTACGCCATCTGCGTAGTGAAATCGCTGTGCGCCGCGCACAAGGAGGGGCGATTTGCCAATCGCCCCCTACATTATTGCGCTTACACAGAGGCGATTTGACAGTCGCCCGCTACAGTATCAAAGATGAATCGAAGGGGTGTTATTCGGTGCGCGTGAGGGGAGCCGGACTTGACGGCGTGCCCACCGGAGGAGCGACCGAGGTTGCAAGCATGCCTTCGACTCTGCGCAGCCCGTCATCGAACGCTGCTGCGTCGCGGTCGACCTTGTAGATCGAGCTCAAACCATGGATTTGGGCCGCCAGCGCGCGGGCGATCGAACGCGCGTCGACGCCTTGAGCGCGCTCCAACGCGTACTCCGAGACGACCGATTCCAATCGGTCAACCAGCGCAGTCAGCGCTTTGCGTAAAGGCTTTGCAAACGGTTCGACGTCGCCCAATTCGGAGAGGAGGTTGCCGAGCTGGTCGCCGTGGTTGTCGCGATGGCGTTGCGCCGCGATGTGCCCGAGGTAGTCTGCGAGCCGCTGCTGAGGTGATTTTGAGTGCGAGAAAATTTCATCGGCTTCAGGGCTTGCGAACCATCGCTCGATCTCGCCGATGATCGCGACGCCGAGCTCGTCTTTGCTGCGAAAATAATGATAGAAATTGCCTTTACCGACACCGGCAATTTCAAGAACGTTCTCGACACTTGTACCTTTGAAGCCCTGGCGGTAAACGACTTCGGCAGCCAGCTCGATAATATGCTGCCGACGATTAGCCATTAACGACACTCCCAGGACAGCATCGGATGGAGATGCTGCGGTACATCATTTGCGCCTTCGCACGTGTGGGTCGCCCGGCCTCCCGACGCAGCGCACATTAGTGCCTTTTACTCACTGGGCGTCGTAGCCGATTTCTACGGAGCGCAGCTTGCTCTCGACGTCATCGGTCTGCGGCGTGACCGGCTGGCAGCGGTAGACTTGCTTGGCCACATCCCCGGTTCGCTGCTGTTTGGTTGTGGTGCAATGGCATCAACCACCGCCATCCCCTTCACCACTCTGCCGAAGACGGTGAATCCTCGATCGAGATGCAGCTGTGGGGATTGCGTGATGTAATATTGACTGCCCGCGCTGTCGACAAGCGGCACCATTGCTTTTGGGTCGTAATCGAGTCCGTATGAAATGATGCCGGTCAACTGTGGAACCGGATTGAGTTCTGCCGGAATGCTGTAACCCGGACCGCCATTGCCGGTGTTTTTCGGATCGCCACCTTGAACAACGAAGTTTGCGATGACCCGGAAGTAGGTGAGATTGTTGTAGAATCCGCGATCGACGAGCGACAAGAAGTTGTCCACGCTGTACGGTGCCACATCCGGAAAGAGCTCAAGGACAATGACGCCCTTGCCTGTGACGATCGCCACCTGCGGATGCGCGCCAAATGGCGCGCCACTTGGGACAGGTTGCGGCTGCGCGAAATCGGACTGCGGTACCTTTGGCGGTTTGACGTTCACCTTGGTCGGATCGCGAAGTCCCATGAGCGCATCGCGGACTGCCACGCGCACGCGCCAGGAGGGATCATTCGCTCCGAGCCGGATGGGCAATGCGTAGGTACGTCTTTGAGCCTACCCAGACCCGCCACGCGCATACATGCGAACGAGTTCCTCGCTGTCCGCGAGCAGGCGGCGCAGCGAGGGCGCTTCGTTTTGATAGTAACCCCGTGCCAGCGCCCACGCTTCACGCCACCGTACCTCTTGTTCGCGCTCGGTGAAAACATTCGAAGCAAGCGTGTCAGCGGCTACCTTGCGGTGCGCGTAGTCCAGGGCAGGCGCGCCGGCTATCCCGGCATTCCCCGAGTGAGACGGCTGCCTCTTCTCGGACTCCGACATCGGCATTGTTCAAGAGCGGCCAGAGAGCATCGACGGCCAGTGGACCACCGATGCGGCCAAGCGCGTTGGCCGCCATGGCGGCAACGGCCGGGGTGTCACTTCTTGTCGCTCTGAAGCGAGCGGGTCGATGGAGCTTTGGGATCCGATGAGACCAAGCGCGAACGCGGCCGTCGCGCGCACGGAATCAGGCCGACTTCGAATCGGAGAGCACAGTGAGGAGTGTTTGATTGCCCGCCGGATTGTTGAGGCGGCCAATCGCGAGGACGGCACGCGCTGCAACAACCGCATCTCGATCGTTGACGTATCGAGCAGGGTCGACGGATCCGTCTTGCGATCGCGTTCGAGCGAGCCGATCGGCGCCAAGTGCGCTCGCGCTGGGTGCGCTCGGTGTGGGCGGCGCAAGTGGGGCGGGCGTAGCGCCGAGTGCAACGATGGGCGCAACAAATAACGGCAGAAGCCGATTGCTACGAAGCTTGCCAAAAGAAGAGCGACCGAGAACCGTACTGCAACGGTCATCAGTCTGCCGACCAGTAATCCTTGAGCGCTTTGCCGCGGCTGGGATGGCGCAGCTTGCGCAACGCCTTGGCTTCGATCTGGCGGATGCGCTCGCGCGTCACGCCGAACTCTTGGCCGACCTCCTCGAGCGTGCGCTGATGTCCGTCTTCTAACCCGAAGCGCAGCACCAGCACTTTGCGCTCGCGCTCGGTGAGGTTGTTCAGCACGTCGCCCATCTTCTGCTTGAGCATGGTCACCGAAGCCGCTTCGGCAGGCGCGACGGCTTCCGGATCTTCGATGAAATCCCCGAGGTGGCTGTCTTCTTCTTCGCCGATCGGCGTCTCGAGCGAGATCGGCTCCTGCGCGATCTTCATGACCTCTCGCACTTTGTCGGGCGAGAGTTCCATCTCTTTCGCGATCTCTTCGACCGATGGATCGCGGCCGAGCTCTTGCAGCAACTGGCGCGAGATCTTGACGAGCCGGTTGATCGTCTCGACCATGTGCACCGGGATGCGGATCGTGCGCGCTTGATCGGCGAGCGCGCGCGTGATGGCTTGACGGATCCACCACGTCGCGTAGGTGGAGAACTTGTAGCCTTTCGGTACTCGAATTTCTCGACCGCGCGGATCAGACCGAGATTGCCTTCTTGGATGAGGTCTAAGAACTGCATGCCGCGGCCGACATACTTCTTCGCGATGCTCACCACCAGGCGCAAGTTCGCTTCGGTGAGATCGCGTTTGGCGCGCATCGCCGGCCTCGACGATCGCTTGGTTTGGGCTTGCGCGCCCTCGTGCTTGGCGCGCTCGAGCTCTTCTTCTGCGAGCTCGATGGTCTTTGCGAGCTCTTGTTCTTGCGCCATGCCCAGGAGCGGCACCCGGCCGATCTCCTTGAGATACATGCGCACGGGGTCGTCGAGGGCGACAGCCCGGCACGAGACGCTGAGATCTTCCGGGCACTCCTCGACCGGGTCGGGCTCGTCTTTTTCGGCGTCGGCGAGCGTCGGGCATCTCGGTGATCTCGATGCCTTGCGCCCATGATCTCTTCGACGAGCTCGTTGCCCTTTTCGGGATCGTCTTCGTCGTAGGCCGCCGAGATCGCGGCGATCTCGTCATACGTCAGCGAGCCGCGCTTTTTGCCGCTTCTCGATGAGCGCTTTGACGGCGGCTTCGCGCGGAATCGCGGGCGCGGCGGCTGGCCGTTTTCTGCGACGGGCTTCGTGATGGCGTGCCTTCGACTTCGGAGTGCGCGGTTTGCGCGCTGGCACTAGTGTTCTTCCCTCTCTCTTGTCGGCGGCTGCTCCTCGCAGCGTGGCCGCGAGGGAATTGTATTCATCGCGCAACGGCTCTGGCACGGACTTCCCTTCGGTGAGGAGCCTGTTCATTTCCGCGTCGACGCTCGTAAAGCCTCCGCTCGAGATGCTGACGCTCGAAGCGTTCCGACGATGCGCTCGAGCCGTTGCTCTTCCTCCTCGGCGCGCAGCGGCGGTGACGAGAGCGCGAGACGCGTGAGTTCCGCGATGTTCTCGTCATCGGCGAAGACGCGTGAGCGGGTTGAGGCCTCGCTCGACCAGTCGCATCGCGGCTGCTGCAGCATGCTCGATACGTGCGACCGAGCTCCTCGTCCTCAAAGTCTGCGGCGCTCACACGCGGTGCAGCCGCATCACGCAAGCAGCCTCGGCTGCACGATGACGAGCTGCACGAGCTCGCGTTCCACGGAGAGTCCGTGCGGCGCGTGCGGCGTGCGCCGGCGAACGCGTCATCTGCGGCCGGCGCCGCTTGCGGTGTCGCCGGCGAGCGGGCGCGTCGTACGCAGCGCGCGAAGCGCTGCTTCGCTCGACGTCGAGCTTGCGCGCCATCGTCTTGATGTACTGGTCGCGTTCGATCGGATCGCGCACGGTCGCGATGACGCGTCATCGCCTGCGCGGGCGATATCGCTTTTGTTCGAGAACTGCGCTTGCGATGCTGCTTGCATGCCAGCTCGATTTTGAAGTCGATCCAGCGCTGTGAGGCCGCGAGCAAGCTTGGCAAACGCCTCCGCGCCGTCCTCGAGCATGATATCATCCGGGTCGCGTGCCGGGCGGGAGCTGACGACGCGAACCTGCAGAGCCTTCGTCGACAAGCATGTCGATGCTGCGCGCGGTCGCGGCTTGGCCGGCGGCGTCGCCGTCGAAGCACAGATACAGGTTCGACTGCGACGCGGCGCAATTCGCGCGCTTGTTCTGGGGTGAATGCGGTCCCGAGGCGACGCGACCGCATTGCCAAAGCCCGCTTGATGCAGCGCGAAGCGTCGAGGTAGCCTTCGACGACGATAAGCGCTTCTTGAGCTGCGGCTGCGCGGCGGGCGAGCTGCAGCGCCGTACACGTGGTGACCTTTGGTGTACACGGGCGTGTTCTTCGTGTTGAGATACTTTGGCTGGTCGTCGCCGAGCGCTGCGGCCGCCGAACGCGATGACCTCGCCCGTGAGATTGAAGATGGGGAACATGAGGCGGCGGCGGAAGAAATCGATGTAGCCGCTCTCGTTTTGACGAATTGAGATCGAGACCCGCGCGCGGTTGCGAGTCCGAGGTCGACGTGCGCCCGGGTCGAGCGCACCCGTCAGGCCATCCCATGCATCAGGCGCATATCCGATGCCGAACGTTTCGCACGTCGTCTCGTCCAAGCCGCGCTGTTTGACGTAGTCTCTCGCCTCGCTGCTCTTGCGCAGTGCATCGGCGAAGAAATTCTTGCGCCGCCGCGTTAGCTTCGTAGATGGCTTCCCGCTCGCTGCGCCGGCGCCGCAGATCCGACGATTCACGCAGCTCGACGCCAGCCCGCGCCGCCAGCATGCGCAAGCGCGTCAGGGAACTCGACGTTCTCATAGCGCTTGACGAAACTGATGAGGTCGCCGCCTGCATCGCAGCCATAGCAGTGCCAGACTTGCTTTTCGGCATTCAGAGAGAACGACGGGGTCTTCTCCGCGTGAAAAGGGCACAGTCCGACGTACTCGCGTCCGCGCTTACGCAGCGTGACGTATTGGCTGACGTACGCCAGCAAATCGACCTTGCGCTTGGATCTCTGCGATCAGACTACCGTGCGATGGCAAAGGGCACGTTTCTGGGAGCGGACCTAAAGGTCCGCTGCGTGGGCGACTTGACAGTCGCCCGCTACAGATGCGCTGCGACAGTTAGGCGTCCCATTCGCGGGGAATTTGCGACTCGCAGCGGATCGAGGAAGAGCTCCTTAAATTTCTTGATCGCGAAGCGGTCCGTGAAGCCGGCGATGTAATCGCAGACGCGGCGCGCCAGCGAGTCGCCGCCAGCGGTGCCTGCAACGAACTCGGTCGGCAGCTCGCTGCGGATGCTCCATGTAGTAGGTGAAAAGCTTCTTCGACGACGTTTTGCGCTTTGGGCTCCTCGGTCTTGGCTGCGTCGTTGAGGTACACGCGCTCGAACATGAATTCCTTGATCGTCTCGACCGCGTCGAGCACGGGCTCGCGAGAGCTTGATCTCGTTCGTCGCCGCGGCATGCAGCGATGACGTCTTGCGACGACGGTCTCGATGCGGAGCGGCCGCTGTGGCCCAAGCGTCTCGATGGCCTGGCGCGGCAGGTCCTCTTGCGCGATGATGCCGGCGCGAATCGCGTCATCGATATCGTGGTTGATGTAGGCAAGCCGATCGCAATAGCGGACGATCTGTCCCTCGAGCGTGAGCGGCACGTCCGCGTAACCGGCGAGCGCGCCGCCGTGCTTGCTGTGCTTGGCGATGCCGTCGAGCACTTCTTCGGTCAGGTTAAGGCCGACCTTGTCGCCGCGGCGCTCCAGACACATGACGACTCGCAGACTTTGCTGCGAATGGATGAACCGCGCGCCGGGTTCGTACGCGCCCAGATCTCGGTGAGCGCCGCTTCGCCCGCGTGTCCGAAGGGCGAATGCCCGAGATCGTGACCGAGCGCGATCGCCTTCGGCGAGATCTTCGTTGAGACTGCAGCCTGCGCGCGATGGAGCGCGACAGCTGCATGACCTCGATGCGTGTGCGTGAGCCGCGTGCGATAGTGATCGCCGAGCGGCGAAAGGAAAACTTGCGTCTTGTGCATGAGCCGCCGGAACGCTTTGCTGTGAACGATGCGATCGCGGTCGCGCTGGAAGCACGTGCGGATCGGATCCTCGGGCTCGGGCGTTCGCCGGCCTCGCGAATTGCGCGCCAGCGCCGCATACGGCGAGAGCGTCGCGGCTTCGCGCGCTTCGAGCTCTTCGCGGATCGAGCCTAAGTTTCGCCATAGCGGTCACTATCACGCGCTTGCGCGCCGCGAATAGTACCCGCTTCGGCGGCACTCGTCAGTCCTGGTCAGGCTTCGCGCCCGAACCGGCGCTCTTTTTCCCTCTCGCGCAGCACGATCTGCGCCGCCGCGAGCCGCGCGATGGGCACGCGGAACGGCGAGCACGAGACGTAGTCGAGCCCGATGTCGTGGCAGAAGTGCACGGACGTTGGATCGCCGCCGTGCTCGCCGCAGATGCCGACCTTCATATCCGGGCGCGTCATGTGGCCGCGCTCGCAGCGCCATCTTCATCATCTCGCCGACGCCGTCTTGATCGATGACTTGGAACGGATCTTCGCGCAGGATCTTGCGGTCGAGATACACCGGGATGAACGATGCCTTCGGCGTCGTCACGCGAGTAGCCGAATACCGTCTGCGTGAGGTCGTTCGTGCCGAACGAGAAGAACTCGGCATGCTCGGCGATGCGGTGCGCCACGATACACGCGCGCGGCAGTTCGATCATCGTGCCGACTTGATAGCGGCACCTTCACGCCGCTCGCCTTGATGATGCGCTCGGCCTCGTTGCTAACCAGATCGCGCAGCGCCTTCATCTCGGTGACCGTACCGACGCCGGGGATCATGATGAGCGGGCGCACGTCGATCTTCTCCTTTTTCACTTCGACGGCGGCTTCCATGATGGCGCGCACCTGCATCTGATAGATCTCAGGGTAGACGATGCCCAAGCCGGCAGACGCGCAGGCCGAGCATGGGATTGCTCTCGTGCAGCGCGCGCACGCGGCGCAGCAGCCGCTCCTTTTGCGACAGCACCGTCGGATCGCCCTTGGTCAGGCGCAGCTCGGTCGTTTCGACGAGCAGATCTTCGAGGCTCGGCAAGAACTCGTGCAGCGGCGGATCGAGCAGCCGCACCGTGACGGGCAGGCCCTTCATCGCGCGAAAGATGTTTTGGAAATCTTCGCGCTGCATGGGCAAGCAGCTGCTCGAGGCACTTGCGCCGCGAATCCGGCGTTTCGGCCATGATCATCTCTTGGACGACTGGCAGCCGCTCGGTCTGCATGAACATGTGCTCGGTGCGGCACAAGCCGATGCCCTCGGCGCCGAAATCCCGCGCCTTCTGCTGCGTCTTCGGGCGTGTCGGCGTTTGCATACACGCCCAGGCGCTTGAATTCATCGGCCCACTTGAGAACATGGCCGAATTGCGGCGAGAGCCTTCGCCGCCTGCATCTTCAGCTCGCCACGATAGACATTGCCGGTCGTGCCGTCGATCGTGATCGGATCGCCCTCGTTGACACGACTTCGTCCTTTGACGGTGAACTGGCGCGCGCGCAGATCGATGAGCATCGACTCGCACCCGACGACGGCGGGCTTGCCCATGCCGCGCGCCACGACCGCGGCATGCGACGTCGCGCCGCCTTGCGACGTGAGGATGCCTTCGCGCTGCGACCATGCCATGCACGTCGTCAGGCGTCGTCATCGGACGGACGAGCATGCACGTGCTTACCCTGGCGATGCATTTCGACCGCGACATCGGGATCGAAAACGACAATGCCGGCCGCCGCTCCGGGCGCAGCGTTAAGACCTTTCGCGATGACTGCAGACTTGACGCCTTCTCATCGATCTGCGCGTGCAGCAACGCTTGCAGCGACGCAGGCTCGATGCGCATCAACGCTTCTTCACGGCTGATGAGATGTTCTTTGACCATGTCGGCCGCGATTTGTACCGCTGCCGCCGCGCTGCGCTTGCCCGATCGGCACTGCAGCACGTAAAGCTTGCCGCGCTCGACCGTGAACTCGATGTCTTGCATGTCGCGATAGTGCTTCTCGAGCTTTGACGCGATATCGAGGAACTGTTTGTAAATCTTCGGGCTGCTGCTTTTCGAGCACCGAGATCTTCACCGGCGTGCGGCTGCCGGAGACGACGTCTTCGCCCTGCGCGTTTTGGAGAAACTCGCCGTAGAGCGTCTTCTCGCCGGTGGACGGATTGCGCGTGAAAGCGACGCCGGTGCCCGAGTCTTCGCCCATGTTCCCGAACACCATGGTCACGACGTTGACGGCCGTGCCCCACCAATCGGGAATGCGCTCGTAGCGGCGGTACTCGATGGCGCGCTTGCTGTTCCACGAGTTGAAGACCGCCTCGACCGCCATGCGCAGCTGGATGAAGACGTCTTCGGGAAAATCTTTCTTCGTATGATGCCGGACGAGCGCTTTGAACTCGCTGGTCATATTGCGAAACGCGAGCGCGGTGAGATCGGATTCCGACGGGACGCGCGCTTTAGCGACGTAGCGCTTGACGACCTCATCGAATGGATCGCGACGCATGCCGAGCACGACGGTCGCGAACATCTGCACGAAGCGACGATAGGCATCCCATGCGAACTTGTCGTTTTTGGTCAGCACGATCGAGCGCATTGCACGTGCGGTTGTTCAGCCCGAGGTTTAAAACCGTGTCCATCATGCCGGGCATGCTGACGCGCGCTCCCGAGCGCACGGAGACGAGCAGCGGGTTGGTCTCGCCGCCGAACTCCTTGCCGGTCTTGCGCTCGAGCTCGGCGATGCGCTTGTGAATCTCTTCATCAAGACCCGATGGGAATTGCCGCCCAAGTTCGAGATAACGCCGGCAGACTTCAGTCGTGATCGTGAAGCCGGGTGGCACTGGCAGGCCGATGCTGCGTCATCTCCGAGAGCCCGGCACCTTTGCCGCCGAGCAGCTCGCGCATCGCGGCGCTGCCCTCCTCGAAGGAGTAGGTCATCTTGCCGAGCGTGGATTTGGTGGGCGGCTCGAGCTTGCGGCTGACCGCCTTTTTGGGCCCGGGAATCGGGGGCATCGGCTTGCGCTCGATGTCGCCTATGACCGGGATCGTGGCCATCTTGACGCCTGCCATCATTCCCGCGTCTGGATCTGGAGGCGGCTGGGCTTGCCGTCCACAGGCGCCATGACGAATTGCGGCTCTTTGCTTGGCGTGGCTTGTGTTTTTGCGGCCTGCGTCTTCGCGCCGGCCGGCGCTTTTGCAATGGCCGGCTTGACCCGACCATCGTTCTTGATCGACCGCAGAGGCCGTGACGATTTTACGGCCGCACTTTTGGCGGCCGCTTTCTTGACTGCCGGCTTGCGCGCCGGCGGCTTCAAAGTCTTAGCTGATCGCGATTTTGCCTTCATTCTTCCCCCATAGATGCCATATGGTACTTCCATGCGGGACAGAAGAGCCCCTACCCCTGACCAGTTCTTTCTTTGAGATATTCTGCTAAGCGGTCGACGCCGATGCGTTCTTGACGTTTGCTATCGCGATCGCGCACGGTGACGTCCGTGTTGCGCGAGACTTTCGTAATCCACCGTGACGCAAAACGGCGTGCCGATCTCGTCTTGGCGATAGTAGCGCTTGCCAACGTTACCGGAATCATCAAACACCGTGCGGAGTGCGGGGCGCAGGTCGAACGCTCGATGTTCGACGCCAAGCGCAACGATGTCGGGCTTGTTGCGCACGAGCGGGAACACCGCCGACTTTGTACGGTGCGAGGCGCGGGTGCAGATGGAGCACCGTGCGATCGGTCTCCTCGCTCGTAGGCATCGAACAAGAAGACGAGCAGCGCGCGATCGACGCCGAGCGACGGCTCGATGACCGCGGGCAAGAACTTTTCCTTTGATTCTTCGTCGAAGAACGCGAGGTCTTTGCCGCTGCCGCGAACGTGCTGCTCGAGATCGAAGGTGCCGCGATGCGCGATGCCCTCGAGCTCGCCCCAGCCGAACGGAAAGTCGTACTCGATGTCGGTCGTCGCCTTGCTGTAGTGCGCGAGATCGGCGCCACTGTACTCGCGCTTGCGCAAGCGCTCCGCCTGCACGCCGAGCCGCACGAACCAGTTGAAGCGCTCCTCCACCCAGTACGTGAACCAGCGCAAGCCTTCCGACTTCGGGCTCGGCCGGCACGAAATACTCCAGCTCCATCTGCTCGAACTCGCGCGAGCGGAAGATGAAGTTGCCCGGCGTGATTTCGTTGCGAAACGCCTTGCCGATCTGCGCCACGCCGAAGGGCGGCTTCTTGCGCGCGGTTTGATAGACGAGCTTGAAATCGACAAAAATGCCCTGCGCCGTTTCTGGCCGCAGATACGCAGTCGAGGTCGCATCTTCCATTGCGCCGATGGACGTCTTGAACATCATGTGGAACTCGCGCGGCTGTGTGAGCGTCTGCATTGCCGCATGACGGGCAGCGATCGCCTTTGATCTGATCGGCGCGGAAACGCTTTTTGCAGGTGCGGCAGTCAACCATCAGGTCGTGAAAATGCTCCAGATGGCCGGATGCGCGCCATACCTCTGGGGACATGAAGATCGACGGTGTCGATGCCGACGACGTCATCGCGGAGCTCGACGATGTCGCGCCACCACGCTTCGCGCACGTTGCGCTTGAGCTCGACGCCGACTGGCCCATAATCCCATGCGCCGTTGATGCCGCCATAGATCTCGCTTGATTGGAAAATAAAACCGCGGCGCTTTGCGAGCGCCGTGATCTCCTCCATCGTGGGCTTCGGTCGCGATGCTGCCATCATGCGTCGATTCTATGACGGTGAACGAAGCGCCCGCCAGATCTCTTTGGGCGCGAGCGGCTTGCCATACATGAGCACGCCGACACGATACAACTTCGCTGCGAGCAGGGTGAACAACCAGATCGCCAGCAGCGACGCGACGATCGAAATCGCGATCTGCCAAAATGGCACGCTCGACGTCGCGACGCGAGTGAACATCAACATCGGACTGATGAGTGGGACGAGCGAAGCCCAAACCAAAAACGGTTTGTCCGGATCTTGCAACGCGATAATCGACGAGCACGTACGCGAGAATGATTGGACTTATCAGAATACCATTGCTTTGCTGCACGTCCTCTGCTTTGCTCGCGAGCGCGCCCACGCCGGCAAACAACGTTGCGTACGTGAAGAATCCGAGGAGGAAGAACACCAGCAAATACACGATGGTTGAGGGCGGCACGGTGGCAATGGCAGTCATGGCTTGCTGTCCTTGCGCGGACGCAGCCGCGCTCAGCGATTGCGCCTTCGAAGCTTGGCTCAATGCAACAGCGACGAGCATCGCAGCTGCAGCCACCGCGAACATGAGCATTTGAGTGAGCGCGAGCGCGCCGATACCGCCGATCTTGCCCGCAAGCAGCTGGCCCGGCCGTACCGCAGCGATCATAATCTCCATGACGCGATTGGATTTTTCCTCGATAACGCCCTGAGCCACGTACACGCCATACATGATCACTGAAATGTAGAGCAAGAGGAGCAAGAAATACACAAGACCTTGCGCCAGACCGGCTTCTGCGGCGGACTTGTAGCGAGGGTTGAGATCAGTTGTCGTGAATGGGAAATTGACAGTTCGCTCCGCGAACGCGGCGCTTGCGCCGCTGAAATCGGAGGCGACCACCGTTTGGAGCAGCTGACGGCGCAGGTTTTGTTGATCTTCTAAGCTCGCCGATTTGACTGGATAATATGCAAACGCCAGCGTTTTGCTTTTTTCGCGATAGGCCACGAGCGCCGCATCGTACTTCTTGAGCATCACCTGTTCTTTGAGGGCTTTGGGGAGCTCGGGGCCGTGGCTGCGGTAGGGCTCCACGGTTATTTTGTAATCCTGCGAGAGGGCTTTTTCCAGCGACGTGGTGACTGCTGCATCGGGTCCCACCAGTGCAATCGAAGTTGTGAACGCGTCGCCCAGAGCGTTCCCGATCACCGAGATAAACGAAAGCGAAACGATGCCTATGACGCCAAGAATCGTGCCGACAATGAACCCGCGGCTGCGCAGGCGGGTGAGGTACTCGCGCGCGGCGAGGATGCCGACCGTGCTCACGTGCGGGAGTCCTCGGGTTTGACGTAGTGAAGGTAAATATCGTTGAGGCTTGGCTCCACGACCTCAAAATGATCTACCGGTCCCGACGCAACGGCAGCGCGCAGGACGTCGGCTGGGCTTGTACCCTGGGGAAGCTTCACATCGGCAATGCCATCAGAACTCGGCCGAGCAATCGCTCCTGAAAAGTTCTCGAGAAAGCTCATATTTGCAAGACGGGTCATCCGGATAAAGCGATCGGGCCAGTCGTGCTTTATCTCGCGAAGGTTGCCGCTGACGACGCTCTGGGATCGATCGATGATGCAAATGTCTTCGCACAATTCTTCTACCTGCTCCATTCGGTGGCTCGAGAGCAACACAACCGTACCTTCGTCGACCAGTTGACGAACGGTGTCTTTGACCACCTCGACGTTGATTGGATCAAAACCAGAGAATGGCTCATCTAGCACGAGCAGCGGCGGTCGATGCAAAATTGCCGCAATGAACTGAACTTTTTGCTGGTTGCCTTTGGACAGTTCGCTCGGCGTGGCTTTGAGTTTGTCGCCAAGACCGAAGGAATCAAAGAGCTCGGCGATGCGTTTGCGCGCGTCCGCTGTGTCCATGCCGTGCAATCGCCCGAAGAAAAGCAGCTGGTCAGGAATCTTCATTTTGGGATACAGACCGCGCTCTTCAGGAAGATAGCCGAAGGAGTGGCGGAGCCGAGCATCGACCCGCTGGCCGTTCCAGCGCACCACGCCGCCGTCAGGCGTCAGGATATCCAAGATCATGCGAAGCGTCGTGGTCTTGCCCGCACCGTTTGGACCAAGCAAACCGAAGACAGCTCCCTCGCGCGCTGAAAACGAAAGGTCGCTGACCGCGCGAACCTGACCGAAGGTCTTGGAAACGTGGTTGACTTCGAGCATACTCTCCCACGACCCTTAGGTCCGCTCTCGAACCGGCCCTGCTTCGGCTGCTTTGTCGATGCGCAACTGACCGCAGGCTGCCGCGATGTCGTCGCCCATGGTATGTCGGATCGTTGTCGGAACTCCTCGCTCTTGCAAGAGATCTCGAAAGCGCTGGATCCGCGCGATCTGACTGCGCTCGTACGAAGCATCGGTTGCGTTGTAAGGGATGAGATTGACGTGGTGCAGCGGGCCACCAAGCAAGTCCGCCAAGCGACGAGCATCGTCGAGGCGATCGTTCACTTGCGAAAGCATCAAATATTCGTAGAAAATTTTGCGCCGGGTGCGTTGCACGTATTGGTAGGCAGCCGCGAGCAACTTTCTGATCGGCCACTTCTTGTTGATGGGCATCAGGCGAGTGCGCAGCTCGTCATCGGCGGCATGCAACGAGATGGCGAGGTTGACCTGGACGTTTTCTGCCGTAAAGCGCTCGATACCCGGCACGACACCCGCGGTTGATATGGTCATGCGTCGCGCACCTAGGCCAAACCCATTCGGATCGTTGATGAGCGCGACCGAATCCATCACCGCGTCATAATTGAGGAATGGCTCGCCCATGCCCATGAACACCAAGTTTGTGAGCGCCTTGCCTTCATCGCGCGCGCGCCGCGCGACGAAGATGACCTGGTCGAAGATTTCCAAAGCTGAGAGGTTGCGAAAGAAGCCGCCTTGGCCGGTTGCGCAAAAATCGCAGCGCAGCGCGCATCCCGCCTGCGAGGAAATGCACGCGGTCGTGCGCCCGCCGCGATGCCGCATGAGCACCGCCTCCACCTGATTGCCGCCACGTAGATCGAAAAGAAATTTCGATGTTTGAGCATCACCCGACGTCGCTTCGGCACACAACGAGATGCTTGCGAATGAAAGATCGCTGGCCAAGCGAGTGCGCAAGTCCAGTGGTAAGACGCTGACGGCTTTGGGATCGGTGTGCAGCTCTTTGGTTGCGGCGCGGTAGATTTGACTCAATCGGTACGCAGGTAAACCGAGAGAATGTTGAAGACTGCCGGCCCCGTCCAAGCCGCGCTCCTTAGCCTGAGCGGCCCACCAAATCATCTTGGCGTCTCGATTTGGTGCTGCCGGTGCGGCAACCACTGGGGCTGTCTTGCTCATTGAAAATCAAATTGGAGCGCAGCGGGCGCAGCTTCCGTCCCCTCCGCTTGCGCTGCGTCAAAAGCCCCATGCGCAATCTGGTCGAGCTTTGCCTTAACGGCAAGCAAGTCCGACCAGACAAGTTTCTTCACCGCGTTGATGTTACCGCCAGTCTGACGCAAGATATATGCGGGATGGAACGTGACAATCAAGTCCGTACCGAAGGGACCCGCGTACCAAATGCCGCGCTGTCTCGTAATGGAGAAGTCGCGGCCCAAGAACGATTTGGCTGCGGGCGCGCCCAAGGCGAGAATAACCCGCGGCGCAATAATGGTCAGTTCCCTATCCAAATACTCCCGACAATTCGCCATCTCTTCAGGCGATGGCGCGCGATTGGCTAGCCTTCCAGTTTCGTCGCTCGTCGCACGGCATTTAATGGTGTTCGTGATGAACACGTCCTCCCGGCGCAAGTCTATGGCCGCCAGCATCTTGTTGAGCAGTTCACCGGCGCGCCCGACAAACGGCTCTCCCTGCAAGTCTTCGTTTTCCCCTGGCCCCTCGCCGACGATCACCAGCGGGGAGAGAGGATTGCCGACCCCGCACACGATCTTCGTGCGGCTATAGCCAATCTCGCAGCGACGGCATGCGTCTGCTTCCAGGCGAACTTGCGCGAGCCGTTCCTGCCGCTCTTCTAATGATAGATCCACATTAATGCCCCAAGAGCACTGCCCGCCGCGCGAGCAAGAACAACGCAACGGCGGCGCCGACGTAGAGGAGATAGCGCAGGGCTAAGGCCGCGCTCAACGACCAGTACCAGAGTACGCCGTGGCGTTTGATCCAATAGAGCCGCCGGCTGCGCTGCCGCCACCCAAGCACACCACTCTTTCCCCATGTCTTTTTGGAACCCCCCGCTTCACCCGCATGCGTCACCTCGCATTGAGGCAAATATACGACGCGGAGCCCGCGATCGCGCAGCCGGTGGGCGAAGTCAATCTCCTCATGATAGAGGAAGAATCGTTCATCAAACCCGCCGAGTTCCTTGAAGATGTTTGCGCGAATGAACATCGCAGCGCCGACGACAAGGTCCACGTCGCGCTCGTTCGCGTAGTCCCATTGGCGCAGCACGTAACCGTTTGACTGCGCGCGAAACCACGGCAGGTCGCCCCAGGCCGAGCTGCGCAAGAACGCCTGCCACCATGTGTCAAATTCCCCGCAGGACTCCGCGGTCGTGCCGTCCTCATTTTGAAGCTTAGCCCCAGCCATGGCGACGTCTGGGTGCGCGTCGAAGTAGGTCACAGCATTGCGCAGTAGCCCATCGTGGGCTCGCGCATCAGGGTTGAAGAAGAAAAGGAGTGGAGCAGTTGCGAAGCGCGCTCCAATATTGCAGGCCTTTGCAAAGCCCAGGTTCGCGCCATTCTCAATGATGCGAGCTGTCGGCACCACGGCGCGGGCGCGGGCGACGCTGTCGTCGCGCGAACCGTTATCCGAAACAATAACGTCGGCGAAACTTGGATCTGCGGTCACTTCGGGAAGTGTTGCAATTGAACGCAGCGCCGCCTCGAGCTCCTCGGCGGCGTTGTAACTGACGACGATGACCGAAACGCGCGGCACCACCTTCGTTTCGCTAAAAAAAACGAGCGCCATTTTTGGCGCTCGGGGGTGATCTCGTGCTCTCCCTGTATTGGGGACGATTGGAAAATCGTCCCTCCCGGTTACGAAGCCTTCTTGACCTCCTCAAGCGCCGGCAAAGTGTTCAGCGCATCAAGGATCATGTCCAGTGGGATTCCGTAACCTTCGCTCACTTGCTCGATCGTTTCGAATTCGGAGATCGCGCAGTGGGCACACCCTCCTAGGTGAAAGTTGGCGAAGACTGCTCTCGCACCGGGGTGGAGAGCAAAGGCTTCGCCGACTGTCAGATCTTGGTGAAATAACTTACTGTCTGTAGTGACGGCGACCACCCCCCTTTCCCGTCGTGTGCCGCCTTTTTGTCTCGTTGTTTAGCGGCAACCGCAGGCTCGATACACCTATAGTATTCGGCCGTTTCCGGACCAAACCTGCACCGCAAAAAGACCTAGTCAGATGGGAAGAGGGCATTCAGATCGGCATGCGACATGCGCTCGCCGAGGAAGTCAAAGTTTCCACCATCCCGTAGCTTTGAGGCGGCGTCGCGAAATTTTGCAAGCGCGTATCCGATGGCTCCCGATCCAACGCTCACCCGGGCGACACCGAGAGCGCGCAGCCGATCGATCGATGGCGTTTTTGCGGAAGCCAGAATGTTGAGGGGCCCGTGGATCGCGGAAACCAGCGCGGCGATCGTTGCCTCATCGCTCACCCCTGGAACAAAAATGCAATCGGCGCCAGCTTGGAGATAGCGGCTGCCCCTCCGAATCGTCTCTTCGAGCCGCCACGCATCGGAACTGCCGACGTTCGCTAAGAATACATCAGTTCGCGCATTGATCACGAGGTTCACGCCGTGCTCAGCCCCCACGCTGCGCATCGCTCCGATGCGCTCCACCTGTCGATCCATATCGATGAGCGCATCGCCTTCTGCCTGGCTATCTTCAAAGTTCAGTCCTGCGGCGCCAGCACGAATGGCTCCACTTGCCGTTTGCATAGCGTTCTGCACCGTCGAGCCGTAACCACCCTCGAGGTCCGCCGTGACAGGAACCCTGACGGCACGCACGATCCGCTCCACCCGAGTCAGCATATGGTCTCGAGAAATGCGTTGACCGTCTGCGTAGCCTTCCACCCAGGCCACCCCCGCGCTCGTGGTCGCAATCGCCGGAAAGCCAAGCTCTTCAACGATACGTGCGCTCGCCACATCCCACGCATTCACCAAGACGAGCGGATGTCCAGTCCGATGGAGTGCGCGCAGTTGCTCTGATTTCTCGCTCACGGTAGGCGGCATGTTATGCAGCCGTGGTGCGGCGGCGTTGCTGCAGATACGCCCACATGAATTGGTCAAGATCTCCATCGAGCACCGCTTGCGCGTTTGGCACCTTGACCTCAGTCCGGTGATCGTTCACCATGGTATATGGCTGGAGGGTATAGGAACGGATCTGACTGCCCCATTCAATCGCGCTCTTTTCTCCGCCAAGAGCCGCAAGCTTTGCAGCGCGCTCTTCGCGATCTCGCGCCAGGAGCTTCGCGGCGAGCATCTTCATGGCACGGTTGCGATTTGCCAGCTGGGAGCGCTCGTTTTGACACGCGACGATAATGCCCGACGGCTTGTGAATGATGCGCACGGCGCTTTCAGTTTTATTGACGTATTGACCACCGGCTCCGCCGCTCTTGTACGTTTCGATGTCGATCTCGTCGGGTTTGATCTCGATTTCTTCGCCCTCTTCCACATCGGGGACGACGTCAACCGAGGCGAACGAGGTGTGCCTGCGCTTATTTGCGTCAAAAGGTGAGATCCGCACTAGGCGGTGGACGCCCCGCTCGCTTTCAAGGTAGCCATAGGCATTGGGACCTTGCACGAGCAGCGTAGCGCTCTTGAGGCCGGCTTCTTCGCCCTCAAGGGAATCAAGCAATTGCGTGCGGTAGCCGTGCCGCTCGGCCCAGCGAATGTACATGCGCAGCAGCATAGAGGTCCAGTCCATTGCTTCGGTGCCTCCGGCGCCTGCGTGTATCGTCACAATCGCATCGTGTCGGTCGAACTCGCCATCAAGAACGGCGGTCATCTCCGCTTCGTCAACGCCCGCTCGCAGCTTCTCGAGCTCTCCCGCAATTTCGGTTTCGAGCGTGTCATCGGACTCCCCAAGTGCGATGAACTCACCAAGCTCGCGAGCTTTGTCGCTCAGCGCTTTGAGCTGATCGATCTCAAGCCGGAGCGATGCAAGCTCTTTCATGTTCGCTTGCGCGGCGGTCGAATCGTTCCAGAATGATGGATCGTGAGTTTGTTTGTCGAGATCGTTGATCTTGCGGAGTTTGCCTACGTAGTCAAAGCCGCACCTGCAATGTTTGCAAACGGTCCGTGACGCGCGCTAATTCTGTGCGAAGTTGCTCGTTCATAGGCATGTGGGTTCTCTCTTTGGAGGGCCGGTCCATTCGGTGCGCGTTGCCTAAAATGCGCCCGTGCCGTTCGGAGTGCCACTGCCGGTCGGCCCATCGAATCCGGTCATCGCATTGCACAAGTATGTGTTGCCGGCGCAGGCTCCGTTCGATCCACTGGTGATGTCGAAGAGCGCGCTTGTGTGACTGTAGGAGTATGACCCGTATGCAGCTGACGCGCCGTTGCCGGCGAGCGCGTAAACTGCGGCAATGATTGGCGTGGATGCACTTGTGCCTCCAAACACGCACCAGGCCGAACAGCCTTTGCTACCGCCGAAAGAATCGAAGACGGCAACTCCGGTATTTGGATCGGCAACTGCCGCAACGTCATTGTCGATTCGGTTGGAACAAATGCTGCTGTATGCTTTGCCGAGGCTCGCCTGCCACGCGGGTTGGGCGACGTAACGGCTGCAACCGCTTCCCGTTCCGCTCCAAACGGTTTCAGATCGCGATGGCACGATGGAGAGCGACGTTCCGCCAACAGCGGTCACGTACCGCGATGACGAAGGGAACCCGGCGTCCGTCGAGGTGTACCCGCTATCTCCGCTGGCGACGGTAATCATCACCCCCGGATGGTTGAAATAACTCTCGTCGGACGTCTCAGTGGGATACTCGTTTCCGTTCCAACTGTTGGAGATAACGTTTGCATGGCACAACGTCACCGCCGTGTCTTCAGCGGTGTACAAATCGGTGCTGCTCTCGCTCGCGGCTTCTAGCAACACGACGTGACAGTTGGGACAAATTGCCGACACCATGTCGAGATCGAGTGATTCCTCTGCCTCCCAGCCTCCCGTTGCGTCGGTACCCGGCAAGGGTGATATACTCCCAGATTCATTGATCTTCAAGAAGCAGCCGTTGGCGGTCGTGCAAGCCGGTAGCGCGAAGGTTGTTCGGTAGACACTTAAGTCGCTCTCTGCTTTGGGATCATCGAAGGCGTCGACAACGGCCACGGTTTGCGAGCCGCCGTTTGCGCTTGCAGCCGAAGTCAGATTGTAGGCCGACTGCAGGTCCGCCGGAGCATAACCCGCGGGACCGGAGATCAACGGCCGTGCAATGTCAGTGCGGATCCAAGCCATGCAGCGCATTCGACCGGTTGCCAAACTTGGGCATACGCGTGCTGCAGGGCCGTTCCCGATGCGTGCGGGGATGCGAGCCACCGCGCGCACCAGCGCGGCACCCAAGAATGTCGCGCTGTGCCGCGCGGCTGAGCAGGCGGCTGGCGAAGGTGACGGAGCTACTGTCGGTGTCTGTGTGGGCGTCGGCGATGCTTGCGCGCCCTGCGGCGGCGCCGGCATTGCTGCCCCGCTCCCACCGCCTCCGCCGCACGCGACCGCGGTCGCCGAGAGCAATGCAGCGAGCCAAAGCATGCAGACGATACGGTGCCGATGGAGCACGTTTCCACAACTGCGATAAAGCACGATTCTCACCCGATCCCTGTTTCAACATTATCGGGTGATTATCGCCTCAGTGTTTTGTGTTTGAACTCACAAAAGCGTTGCTCGTTGTTCCCACGGCACAAAGGCTCTTTGGTCGGTCCTATTTTTGAACGCGACCCAGCATAAATTCGTAGACATTCAGACAGCAAGGGCGCCGCTTTCCCGAGGAAAGCTGTTCGACGGTCCGTCTGACCCGGCGGGCTCTTGTCTGCGGCGTCTTTGCCGAATCGATCCAGCGGATGAAATCCCGACGACCCATGGGCGTGAGGTCCTGCCACAACGTCTTCGCCTCGTGGGAAGCGGTCAGGGCGACCCGAAGATCGGCGGGGACTGTCGGTGCAGGCTCTGGCCCCAAAATAGCCAGTTTCACCGTGTCGCCCGCGTCGGCGTCAGCGCCGTAGCGCATGGCGTTGTTCACACGCAGTGAGTGGCCTCCGAGCGTGTTGGATTCGAGTGCCGATCGAAAAGGATGACCATTTATGGTGCCTTCGACCTTGGTCAGGCCGCGCAGTTTCTTACTGACCACTTTCGGGACGTTGAGTAGACCCCAGGAATCCGTCTTCGCCGCTCTGGAATGTCGAACGAGCCGGGCCTTGAAGCGAAAGACTAATGGACCGCCGCCCTTGTTCTTATGGTTTGGCAGCAGCAAGCATCACCTCGTCGGCGTCTCGGAGAAGCACGTCAATGGACTCAAAACCGGCATTTCTCAAAACCCGGACCCAACCCGATACCGGCATCTCATCGTCTATCAAATGCGAATCTCGCGAGCCCAAGAGCTTCGTGTGATCGTAACCAAGAATTTCGTTCGCCCGGCTCCAGAACCGTTCCCAGTTCTCTCGGCTGTAACGGCTCGGCTGCCGCGACTTCCACTCGGCGAATCCGGCGGCGAACGTCGGCTCGCTGCTGGTAGGCTCGACGAACAAAAACACACCGCCGGGGCGGAGCAGTCGGAACACATCTTCGAATACTTCACAAACGCGTCGCGCGTCGAGCCAATGAAATGCGTTCGCCGTAGCGACCACATCGTAGTCACGTTGCAAGCCGCTGCACCAATCAGCGTCCCACAAGTCGCGTACGAAACTCTGACCTGAAACGCCTTCGCGCCGATTCGTCGCTATGCATATCGAGATCAGGAACACGTCGCGATCGACGCAATCGATCCGTGACTTAGGATAGCGCGCGTGAACGGCTCGCCCGACGTCCCCAGGACCGCAACACAAATCCAGAACACGAAGAGTCGCGTCTTTGGAAAAGGGAATCGCCGCGGCCATGAGGTCGAGGTCACGGCGCTTCTCGGCGCCTTGCTCGGTCCGCCACAGGTCCAACAACTCGTCGAGATTCTCATTGCTGAGCTTCTTCTCGATCTGACTCTGCGTAAGCGACATCGAAACACCCTTATTCATGCGAGGCGTGAAATCTCGGTCCGATCATCTCTCAGTATTTGTTAAGACAAATCACGCGTAATATGGTTGCTGAACTCGAGCGAGCTGCGCTTCGGTGTTCGAAGTCGTGCGCCATGCTACGGGTGAACAGTAGGTGAACCAACCGGAGAAGGACTTTGGATTTCTTTTACATGCATCTGCACGCCGGCAAGCATGTCGTTCCATGCTCGCGCAAGCGCGGGCTCGAGACTATCAAGAGAGTGTACCCCGCCGCGCTGTTCGTAATAGTGTGCCTCGACACCACTCGAGTTTAAGTACGACACTGTGCCTTGGACATACTGGGCGTTGACCAGCGGATCGTCGCTCCCGATCACGAGGAATGCAGGCTTCATTTGCATAGCTCGGACATATGCGTCTTTATCGTCATTTCTGAGCGACCCGGCCACGCTGAGCACCGCGGCCCACGCCTGCGAGTTTGATGGCGCAAACGCGAAGGCGTTGAACGCTCCCATCGAAACCCCGCCAAGGTACGTATGGCGACGATCGATTCGATAGTTTGCTTGTGCGAATGCGAGCGCATCGGCCAGATCGCTCGTGCTGAGAGAGTTGACGGGCGAGTCGCCGCGCAGCCAGGGCGCTACAATAACCACGCCGCTCGCATCCGCAAGCTTTCGAAGCACGGGCTGAGAAAGCAACTCCGTCTCCGTTTGCTGTAAACCGTGAAGCATGACGATCAATGGGGCTGATTTCTCAAAAGCGTAGCTGGGCGGCAAATAGATTGCGAGCGGTTGTAGCGTTTTATCGGAGCTTGAACCCACCAAATCCAATCCAGCGCTGCCGGCCTGTTGAAACGCTTGTAGCGCTTTCGTGCTAATCAGCTGGTCGACGAGGTTAGTGTCCAGCGCAACTCGGACGTCGAGCCGCTCCATTTCGGCCGCATCTGAACGATCGGCCTGCGTCACTTCCGCCTGATCGGAATCCAGTCGCGCGACGATCTGATCCGCAAAACCCGTTTGCGACGCAATGCGGGCAAAGTTTGACAAGGCGCGCGCGCGCGCGGCGGAGAGCTGCGCTTGCAGTGCTGCAACGCCGGCGGCGGGCGGATTTGCAGCCGCGCACAGGGCCGTGATGGCGATCGCCGCCAAGGCTATTCGAGCGATCCATAATTTCGGCCAGTGTTTTAACATGAAATGTGTCGTGCTTATGGACCGTCTGCACACGGACCTGTGTTGTAACAACAAGAAGTTTGCAATAGCGGTAAGCACCGCTGCTTTAGGAACCGTGCGTTTGTGCAATTTCCAAGAGGACCAATAAGAATGATTCATACTACGAAGCTCGACCTGTTCGCAGGAATCCCACTCACCGACTACGCGGCCGCGCTGAAGTGGTTCGAACGGCTGCTGGGCTCCCCACCCACATTCTTTCGACGCGACACAGAGGCAGTGTGGGAGCTTGCAGAGCATCGGTATGTGTACATTGTGCAGCAGCCGGAGCACGCCGGCCACGCCATGCACACGATCTTCGTCGATGACCTCGACGCGGTCGCCGCGCTGATAGCCGATCGGGAACTCGACTCTGTGAAGCGGGAAACTTACTCGAACAGCGCGCGCAAAACCACGTACCGCGATCCCGACGGAAACGAGATCGGGTTCGGAGGCGCTCCGCTATGATAGACCACGTTATTCTCACAGTCACTGATTTCGAGCGTTCAGTCGCTTTTTACGCCATGGCCCTGAAGCCACTTGGGATCACAAACTTTATAGATTACGAAGGCCAAGACGGACACCCAGATTTGAAGGGTTTTGGTGACGGCAAAAGAGCTTTTTTCTGGCTCAAAGAAGGAAAGCCCGATCCCCAAGCGGTGCATGTTGGATTTGTGGCGAAAGACCATGCTGAGGTAGATGCATTCTACAAAGCGGCTGTGAACGCCGGAGGCAAGAGCAAAGAATCACCTCAAGCTCGGCCCGAATACTATCCTGGCTATTATGCGACGTGGGTGTTCGATCCCGACGGCCACGATATCGAGGTCGTTCATAAAAGCTAAATTGGTCCGTCTCTCTTAGCCACCATAAAAACAGGTGATCAACATCAGCGGACGTTTGAGGCACCGTTTTTCCGTTGTTGAGATCGTAATCATACCATGCGTGGGCGCAAAAAACAGTGCTAGCGTGTCGCGGCTGCGACCTTCGGAGACTTCGCCGCCGTTTCGATGAGGTTTGCCACCGCGCGCGGATTGGATACGTAGATCGCGTGGTTCCCGCCGACTTGAGTCGACGTCGAGCCCGCGCGTGTGCACATAAATTGTTGCGCGGGCAGCGGGATCATTTTGTCGTCTGAGACGAGCAGGTACCAACTTGGTTTGTGCTTCCAGGCCGGGTCGGTGATCTCAGCGCTGAGCGCGTCCACACCCCACGGGACCTGCGAATTGGCCATGAAGTTGGCGAGCTCTGGATCTACATCGCCTGCGAACGAAGCGGCGAATTTGCTCTTGTCGAGGAAAAGAAATCCGTTCTCGGGCGGCAAGAGCGGCGGCACTGGTGCGCCGGGCGGCGGATTTGCAATCAGCGTGTTCACCGACTCACCTTTGTCCGGCGCGAATGCCGTTATGTAGACGAGAGCATCGACCTTCGGATGGGTGCCCACTTGGGTGATGATCGCGCCTCCGTAGGAGTGACCGACCAGTACCACAGGACCCGGCTGCTCATCGAGCACAATATTTGTTGCGTCGACGTCGCCTGCAAGGGAAATCGTAGGATTCTGTACGACGCTTACGTTGTAGCCACTTTGTTTCAGTATTTTGTAGACGCCGAGCCAGCCGGAACCGTCTACAAACCCGCCGTGGACCAGGACGATGTTGTTGATCTTGTCCATTGCTAACTCCAGTCTGCGCTACTGCGCGAGGATGTTCGCGCACGCCCATTTTCCTGCTTGAATCGGAGCTGATACGGATCGTGTACGTGGGTCTTAGCTATCCCAGCCACACCTTTGAAAGCCTGGGAGAATAGAATAATACGCCCTGCGCCGGGAGCCGTCAAGACGAACGTCAATGTGATGATTGCGCGCCAGGTTTAGGGTTCAGGTGTCAAAACCGAATGATTTCATTAGGCGGACGCTCGCGCTGCGAGATTTCGAACTGGTGTGTGCGGTTCGATTGAGAATCTACTGTTCGCGCACTCAAAGGTGAATTATCCACCCAGCAGCGCTCTCTGATTGGTGGGAACGGTCCGGCAACAATCATTCTTGCGTCACTTAGTCGCCGCGACGACGACGTCGCGATAAAGACATAAGAGCGACCTCCTCGTCCATTTGAGGATGTGTCGTGATTGAAGCAATCTCTCGTAAGTGGTGGCTGTTCTTGCTACGTGGCTTGTTGGCCATCGGCTTCGCGGTCATCGCGTTCTTACACCCCAGCTCGGCGCTTCTCACGTTGGTGCTTGTGCTAGGCGCGCATTCTTTTCTAGTTGGCATACTTGCAATTGCCGCGTCCGCAACTGGTATTGCCGGCGAGTTTGGTTCCTTCTTCAGCTCTTCAGCATCGGCTCCATCACGACGGCCCCGGCGCAGACGGGCGGCGTCGCGTACTTGGCTCATGTTGGCGGCTTCATATTCGGAGCTGTGACTTGTCGCCTATTTGAGGATCCCAGACGAATCGCGCGCCAGCCAGTTACTGAAGGTGATTCGCTTCTATGATTATCAGAGAGCTGGCCGGCGCGCCCATGTTTCGATGATACGGGGCCCGCTTAGCACTGTATTTGGATCGCGAGCAAAATCGTACAACTCGACCAGGATCCCCTCGACGTCGGCGCGCGACGCGACGCCTTCAGCGATCACCGCCTCCGCTATGTTCTCCAGCGTGATTGGGCTGATCAGCTTTGTGTCGCCGCTCATTCCCGCGTGCTGAACGACGCTCAGGTGGATGTTCTCGAAGCCTGCCTCGGACAGTAGTTCCGCCAAGCGCAGACCTATGTCAGCGTCGCCGTTTCGTCGCTTAAGCGTTTCCGTGTAGAGCTTGACGTAGCGCTGGACAGCCGGGCTTTCGGGGTGAGAAAATAGTCCGTGAAAGTTTGTGTCGGCAACAACGACGATTCCACCGGGCTTGAGGGCCCCTCGGATCTTTGTCAGCGCTTCTTTTGGGTTCCGCAGATGCGTGAGAACAAACCTCGCGTGGGCGACGTCGAATTCCTCACCGAGTACGCAATTCTCGAGGTTAGCGACTCGAAAATCCACGTTTGAGACGTGCTGAGTTGCGGCTTCGTCGCGCGCGATGTCGATCTTGACTTCGTCGAGATCGATTGCGACGACCCTTCCGTTCGGCGCCACGAGGCGCGCGAGCTCGACTGATACATCGCCGCCTCCACAACCAACGTCTAAGCATATCATCCCGGGCCTAATGCCAGCACGTCGGAGCAGGTTCAACGTCGAAAGCTGGTGGATGCCGGCGAGGACGCGCAGCCTTTCTCTTCCTGCAGCTCCGCCGCGGATGATATATGAGGTCTCGCTGGTTTCTGACCTATGCAACGCCGCATCCTTCTGACGACTTGAGCAAGCGCCCGCTAACTTTTTGTCGGCACCCGAGTGAGAACGGAGTCGTACCACCGTTCGAGGTCACTTCGGAAAACGGCAAGCGCCTCTGCGTGCGCGTAGACCATGTGGCCCGATTGGTAGAATCCGTACGTGATGTGCGACTGCAACGCCGACGGCAAGTTTAGGTGGTTGAGTGTGTACACAGTGGCAAAATATGGTGTAGCAAAATCGAAGTAACCGTTGGCCGAGAACACTCGCAGGTACGGGTTCTTCGTCATCGCATCCGCGAGATCGGGGGCGACATTGGTTGGTTCCACTCCATTGTGCTTCCAGTCCCACGGCCTCGTCGCGCTGTAGTTCGTTGGTAAGTAGGGAATCCCGGCATTGTAGTGCAGATCCGCGCTGATATATTGATTGAAGGTTGCGGTGTATGCATCTCCAATCGCGACATCGGCTGGGTCCCAATTCGGCGACTCGCTCACAATATCCAGGCTGTACGAATAGTAGCGGCTGTCAAGTCTACCGATGATCTTCCCACTCGTGCGCAAGAGCTCGGCCTGGAAGCGATCGTATGGAATGCGAAGGTTCGATTCACTAATATACTGCTCGGAGAGCCCAGTGTACGCGTGCAATTTTCGGATGACGTCGTTGCGCTCGGCGCTGCCGAGCATCGCGCCTTTAGTAAGTGCATCGAGATATTCACCCATTGCGAAGTGCTCGACCTCGGGGAGAAAGCTAGCAAGATCGCGCGTTGCAACCTGATGGTGATACCAGGCAGTGGCCGCTTCAGTAGGCAGATATAATGGATATGCCCAGTCTCCTCCGCCAATCGACTCGGGCGCATCTTCGATCTGCCAGTCGAGATTAAAATTGAGGATGGTGGACAGCAGCACGACGCCGTTGAAGCCAATGCCCTTGTCTTGCAAATAGTCGACCAGCGCCGCCGAACGAGTCGTGCCATAACTCTCGCCGAAGAGGAATTTTGGTGAATTCCAGCGCTGGTTTTGCGTGATATAGGTCTGAATAAATTGTCCGAAGGCTGCGATGTCTCCATCGACACCAAAGAAGTCCTTCGGCTTCCCGACGCCGATGATGCGGCTAAAGCCCGTGGCCGGAGCGTCGACAAAGACTTCGTCTGTCTTGTCGAGCAACGAGAATTGGTTGTCCCCGTAGCGATAGGGCGCCGGCGGAGTGACCTGTGCGTCACTCGTTATCACGCGCACGGGGCCAAACGAACCCATGCGCAGCCATACGGTCGAACTGCCCGGTCCCCCGTTGTAAAAGAACGTTACGGGTCGTGTCGATGCATCCGCATTATCGAGCGTATAGGCGGTGTAAAACATCCTTGCGGTGGGTTCACCCGTCTCGGTCTTTATCGTAATGGTTCCCGCGAGCGCAGTATACGCAAGGGTCTTACCGTCGAGCACCAGTGCGTGATGGGTGACCGCATCGGCAACCTGAGGAAGCGGGGCGGAGGCCTTCGCTAACCTCTCCGGTTGTGAAACTGCATCGCTATTGTTGGCGAATGCTGGAGTTAAGGTGTAGCCTATGAGGAGAAGGCCGATCAGCAAAAATATCCGCTTCAATGTCAACTCCATGCTTCAGCGCATACCACTGAACTCTGACCTGCGGCCCTAAAGCGCGATTCGAAAACGTCCGGTGCGAAATTGGAAACGTCCGGCGTTTATTCACGTACGCCTCGATCCCATACCTGTTAATTGTTGAAGTGGATCGCGCGATAAGGTGTATCAATTTGTGTGCTTTTTACGCGGTTCCGCCGAGAGCCACGGGCCAAGGGAACGAACGCAGAAATGATATTTAAGCGATCAAGTACGCGAAAAGCATTTTTTGGCATATTGGATGCTGGACGCAGATCGCCGGCGTGCGCCGCGGTGACGTGGGTGAGGCGAGCCTATCGCGTGCCGGTAGTTCGCGGGGGAACGGATCGCAGATATTTGATCAGCGCGGCCATCTCGGTGTCCGTCATTGTGGCTGTATACTCCCACGGCATGAATTTGTTGATCGTCGTGCCGCCGGGCCGCTTGCCCACACGAAGGGCCCGCACGATGTCCGCGTCGCTCCATTGGCCGATGCCCGTCGGCGTTATGTTCTGGGGAGACGGGAAGTCCGGTGGTACGCCTGGCAGGGGCCCTCCGGAAAGCCCGGCGCCATGACAGCCGATGCATCCCCCAACCTGGGCCATGTAGTGGCCGTAATCTACCGTGTCGGCGGGGGGCATCGCTGCGACTCGCGTCATCGAGTGGTCGATGGATGCCGCATCTGGCATCGGTAGCTGACCTAGCGCCAGAAGGATGCGACCTAATGGGCGGAGATCGTTCCCCGGCAAGTGGCTGTCTACGGGCGGGAGGCTCTTGATGTAGGCGATGATGTCAGACAGATCGGCATTAGAGAGGTAGGTGAAAGCTGCCGACGGCATTACAAGCAGTGCGTGGCCGTCAGGTGCAACACCATCACGGATCGCACGCGCGTAATCAGCGTCGCTGAACGTCGAGCCAACACCGCCCCTGCCGCGCGTCAGATTCGGTGCGACGAGCCGGAATGGCGGCACATCAAGGAAGACCTTTCCGTTGAGCCCTTGGCCATGGCACTCGAGACACTTGGTGATCGAAAACGCCAGGTGTTCGCCGCGGGCGATGCTTGCCGGGTCACTCGGAATCACCAGCGCAGGCGTGGCAATGGTGTACTTCTGGTTCAGCTTCATCGTGCCGATCAGATACAACCCGCCAATACTGACGCCAACGATAATGACCAGCGCTAGCACGATCCGTAACGCCCAACGCATCAAAACCCCTCACGCGCCGGCAAGACGGTGCATGCCGGCGGTCTTGCCGCAGCCTTGGTGGCCGCGTGCGCATCGTCCTTGTAACGAACGGGCAGCGAGCGGTGTGACTCGTGCGGCTGCGAACCTGTCCTGCCAACTCGCCCGTTGTGTCGGGACTTTCGTGCCGCAAGAACGTCTGGCGACCGTGTGAAATAGGGGAACGTAGCCCAAACCGCGCAAACAAGTCCCCCGGTGCATAGCTACTTCTACGGCGTCGGCTTTAGCCCGTCGCTTGCGCCGCACTCAAGAGCGAACCCGGCGAGAATGGAAAAACAGACAGTCGTTCCTCAGGTCGCTGACGTCATCTACGTCGACACGCAGCTGTACCTGGGGCGCGGCAAGGACGATTTTTGCGGCGGTAAGGCGACCGTCACGGCGGTCTCCGCCGGAACCAACCCCTTTATCGAGATCGCTCAGAAACCCGGCATATCGTACAACTGGAAGTACTTGGCGGACAAGCAGGTAGCGCTCGCGGAGAAGTTCGGCGACGAGTGGGCGCGACCCGATCCAGACGCGCGTCCCGAGTTCAACGAAGACTGGCACTGACCGTGCCCGACGGAGGCGCCATGCGCACTCGTGGTTGGAAATCTCTCGCGATCACCAGCCTGTTGTTGGTCTCGTCGCTGCCCGCGCTCGCGCAACCGGGCGACATCTACAATAGCGGGTCCGGTCAAAATCAGAATAGCCAAACGTTCAAGCTTGAGATCTCGCAAGCCGCGGCCGACTTGCATCACGGTCTCGCGATCGAGATCGAGGCCGAGCGCATCACCTCCGGCGCCGAAGACATTTGGAAACGGTCATCGCCGACGGTCGCGAAATACGAGCCGCCGTGCTACACCTACTACAATTCTTCGCACAATCTCATTCCCGAGCTCAACGCTGAGTTTCTCGCCCACGACTACGCCGGCGCCAACGAGACCGCGAAAAAGGCTGCCGAATTTCTCAACCAAGCCGACAAGTGCTCCAACAAACCACAAATCGCTCAAAATAGACCCGACAACCCAGCCTGGGGACCGTACTACGTACCACGCCCGGGCGAAAGCCCACCACAGGATGCGCAGCCCACTAACAATACGACCGCTGCCGATCCGAACCGGGAACCGCTGCCGCCATCGAAGTCGGCGGGGGGACACCCTTACAAAAAGATTCTGGGCAAGCCCACATGGCTAACACCCTATTCGACATCCGACGGAACTATCTACCCTTACCGCTTTGACAACGGCGACATCGGTGAGTTTCCAGCATATCATGCGGGTTATGCACTCAACGGCAGGTTCACGCCGCAACTCAAATACGTTAGTGGCAGCGTGGCCCAGGCGATGGCGCAGTATTACAGTAAAATTGAATATCGACTTTACGCAGGCACGCTTATCATCCCGAAGTAGGCAGCGCGCCCTATCTCGCGCACGCGCTCAAGGGTATCCGTGCGTGGTGCTTTTTTACACGGTCGCGAGCGTTCGACCACAAGCCCCACTAGTATGTCAACTGAACCAAGAACTCTCCGCTCCATTTGGTTTCAAGGTTAGCTTGACCCCAGGCGCTCTGTCCGACATACATGTCTGTGATTTGCCAGTCTGAAGGGTGTGTATCCATCTTCCCATCGGGAGAGCCCCCACTGATGAGAGCTCTTAGGCGAGGGGCGATGTTAATGCCATCCATCGTGATCGAGTCCCCTGGATTGAGGAGACTATATCCATAGCTGGTGATGGGGTCGCCAATATCGTACGGATTTGAGCCGTTGCTAAAGTATTCACCACGAGTGCCATTGTAACAGCCTGCTCCCGTGTCAGTGCCTGGGTAGCATTCTAAACCGAGTTCCAGTTGGTAAAAAATGGTTTGGCCTGTTCGATACGAGCTGAGAATGAGAGACGCTATGACCTGACTTTGATTGACCCCGCATTCAACGCCCGACGTGGGTTGGGATGCTGTCACCACTGTCACGGTTCCTTGGAAGTTAAGGGCTGTAATCTTTTCTAAAGTAGGAATGCTTCCCGTAGGATAGCCGCTTGCCGACAAAATACCACTTGGGTTTGTCCGGACGAAATTTGTTTGATCGTTTGGCTGAAGAAAGAAATCAAACTCTTGGGGGCTTGAGCCGCAGTAAGTTGTTGCGGTTTGACCTAAGGTGGTTGAAGTCCATGCTCCTGTAGCGGGATTGCTTTGAAAAGACACTGACATTGGATCATAGGCCGTTGCTAAAGTGGATGAGGTGTTTAGTTCCTCAGTCGTCGAAGGATTTGTGATAGTAAAGGGTTCCCAATTTACTCCGGGCTGCTGACCCCACGATAAGACATTCCAATCAGCTTCAGCGCCCGTTGAATATACGGCTGGATAAGGGGGCTGGGTTTCAAGGAGAGCAAAGTTGTTTGTGACTTTGAATGGTTCTACAGTACAATTCTTTGTGCAATCCTTTACGGGAGGCGGTGCTGAACTTTCTGATCCGCCGCCACCACATGCCGACAGTTGAAAAAGCAAGCATAGGGTTAGAACTTCAGATAATAACAGAGAGAAGCGAACAGCGGCATCCTTCCGGTTCATCGGGAAACCTCCGTAGGGAGCACCACTAGCCGGTCAAGCGGCGCCGTGATAGCGTCGTTGTGTTGAATGCAAAGATGATGTCCAGGCGACGCGGGAAGTTTTCAGCGCCGCGGTCAAAATCGCTTTCAAAAAGCACGTCGGAAGTCTTTTTTACACGGTCGCGAGACCGTGGCACTTCTTGTATTTCTTGCCAGAACCGCACGGGCAGGGGTCGTTTCGTCCAACCTTCTTGTCCGCGTGGCGCACCGGTTGTTGCGGCCCCGATGATTCATCGCGATTGGAGCGCAGCCGGTCGAAGCGGCGCAGTGCTGCCGAATCTGGCTGGGGCATGGTAGAGCTCGGCGTGGGCGCTGGTTGCCCGTCACCCGGTAATGACTGTTGCGGCGGTGGCGGCTGCTGCACGACGATGTGAAAGTCATCGCCTTGGAACATGCCCGCAAGAAATTCTTCCTGAATCGCAACCTTGAGATCTTCGAAGAGCTCAAACGCTTCTTTTTCGTACTCGACGCGCGGGTCTTTTTGCCCCCAGCCGCGCAGGCCGATTCCCTGGCGCAGGCTATCCATCGTGTAGAGATGATCGATCCACAAACGATCGATGATCTGCAGCATCGTTGCGCGTTCGAGGTTGCGGAGTGCCTCGCGTAGGCCCTCCGAATCGAGTTCGGTGTATCGCGCAATCATGCGCTCTTCTTTTGCCGTATACATTGCGTCGGCTTCGCGTGCCAACAAGTCCACTGCCTCTTCTTTCGACAGCGGCTCTAGTTGCTCGGCGGTCACCCGCTTGCTAATGCCCCTGATGGTTGCTTCCAAGTCCACAAGAATCTGCGCGCGATCCCATTCGTGGGGATGCACGTTGTCGGCGCAATTAGCATCCACGGCTTGTTGAGCTTTTTCGCGCAAGATCTCCGTCAAGCTTGGTCGCAGGTTGTGCCCTTCCAAAACGCGTCTGCGTTCCGCATAGATCACTGCGCGCTGCTTATTCATGACGTCATCGTACTCGAGGACGTGCTTGCGCTGCTCGTAATTGTGCGCTTCGACTTTCTTTTGCGCGTTCTCGATGCTCTTCGTGAGAATACCGGCCTCGATCGGCGTATCGTCGTCGAGTTTGAACAGCTCCATCGTCGAGCGAATTCGCTCCCCACCAAAAATGCGCATGAGCTCGTCATCGAGGGCAACGTAGAAACGCGACGAACCTGGGTCTCCTTGTCGGCCCGAACGCCCGCGCAGTTGATTGTCGATGCGGCGTGACTCGTGGCGCTCGGTACCTAGGATATGCAAACCACCGAGCGTCGTGACGCCCTCACCAAGCTTGATGTCGACGCCCCGGCCGGCCATATTCGTGGCGATCGTTACCTTGCCGCGAAGTCCAGCGTCTTTGATGATCTCGGCTTCTTTTTCGTGATACTTCGCGTTGAGGACGTTGTGCTCGATCCCACGCTTGGAGAGCAGCCCCGAGAGACGCTCTGATTTCTCGATCGAGCGCGTTCCGACGAGCACCGGTTGACCGGCGTTATGCCTCTCGACGATCTCGTTGATGACTGCCCGAAACTTGCCTTCTTCATTTTTGTACACGACGTCGTCGTTGTCGGTGCGCCGCACTCCCACGTTGGTGGGAATCGCAATAACGTCCAACCCATAGATATCGCGGAATTCGCGCTCTTCGGTCTTCGCGGTGCCGGTCATGCCCGCGAGCTTCTTGTAGAGGCGAAAGTAGTTTTGGAAGGTGATCGTCGCGAGCGTTTGGTCTTCGCTCTTGACTTTGATGCCTTCTTTTGCCTCGATGGCTTGGTGAATACCATCCGAGTAGCGGCGCCCATACATCAAGCGCCCCGTGAACTCGTCGACGATGATGATCTCGCCGTCTTTGACCACGTACTGCTCGTCTTTGCGGAACAGCTCTTTGGCCTTGAGCGCGGCTTGCAATTGGTGCGTGAGTTCAAGGTTTGACTGATCGTACAGATTTTGAACGCCGAGGATTTTCTCGACCTTGGCCACGCCAGCTTCGGTGATCGGTACCGCGTGCATTTTCTCGTCGACTGTGTAATCTTGTTCTTTGCGCAATTGCGGCATGACGTTTCGTGCAAAGTGTTCGTATAGGTGCGAAGCGTCCTTGTAATTCGGCCCAAGGACGGCCTCGGGCGAACCGCTGATGATGAGCGGAGTGCGCGCCTCATCAATCAGAATCGAGTCTACTTCGTCAACGATCGCATAGTTGAGCTCGCGCTGCACGCAGTAGGAAAGATGCGGCGCCATGTTGTCGCGCAAGTAGTCGAAGCCTGCCTCGTTGTTCGTCACGTAAGTGACGTCGCTTGCGTACGCCGCCCGGCGCTCGGGGGGTGGCATGAAGTGCTGAATGACGCCCACCGATAGGCCAAGGAATCGGTAGATGGGGCCCATCCAGTCGGCGTCTCGTTTCGCTAGATAGTCGTTGACGGTGACCAGATGCACGCCTTTCCCCAGGAGTGCATTGAGGTACACAGGCAGCGTCGCAACGAGCGTTTTGCCCTCGCCCGTGCGCATCTCGGCAACTTTGCCATCGTGCAGCACCATGCCACCGATCAGCTGCACGTCAAAGTGGCGCATCGAAAGCGTGCGGCGCGCGGCTTCACGACAAACGGCAAACGCCTCGACAAGCAAATCATCGAGGCTTGCGCCGGCGGCAATCCGCTCGCGGAAGAGCACCGTCTTCGCTGCGAGCGCCTCGTCGCTCAGTGCGATCATGCTGGGCTCGAGCTCGTTGATCTGTACTGCGATCTTGCGCAGGCGGGCGACCTCGCGGTCGTTCCCGTCAACCCACGAGCGTATGTTCTGAATCAGGGACAAGGGTTATTGTTTTCCTTTATTGCGAGATTGTTTCGATAAGGCCGAGCTGACCTCCGCGCCTCTTATAAAGAACGTTGACCGCCCCAGTAAGGTTGTTGACAAACAGGAAGAAGTCGTGCCCGAGCAGGTCCATTTGCAGCACGGCCTCCTGCGGGTCCATTTTCCTGATCTCGATACGCTTTTGGCGAACGATATGCAGCTCTTTGTCAGAGCCGTCCGAATCGGGCGCCAGCTCTCGCGCTTGCCGTGTCTGGCGGGCGGGGGGTTTCAGCTTGCCGTTGGTCTTTAAATGGTGCGCCCAGTGCTTGGTCTTGAACTTGCGGATTTGCTGCTCCAAGCGGTCGCGCACGAGATCGATTGAAGCATGCATGTCCGGCGAGCGTTCTTCAGCCTTGATGACGTGGTGCTTGAGGTTCAGCACGACATCCACGATCTGAACCGAGCGCTCCGTTCGCAACGTAACGTGCGCGTCCAAAATCTGATCGAGGTAGTGGGTGAGGTGGCCGACTTTTTCTTCAACGTAGCCCCGCAGTGCGGAGGTGACCTTTAGGTTGCGGCCTTTGATGTAGATATTCATGAGCCCGATGCTCCGTTAATGTTAGGATTGGCGCTGTTCGTGCGGCGGGAGGAGCCTCCTGCACCTGGACCGGTAAAGTCGACAGCGGCGCGCCATGGGCCGCATGCGGCTTCACGAGCAAGAGCATCGCAACCAAAAGTGCGACCAGCGCGATGATCACAAGCACAATGCGCGCGACGATGTACGGTCGTTGCGATCGAGTCTTGATAATCTGCCGTTTGGGCGGCTGCATGCTCTTCCCCATTTTAGGGTGGGCTCGCAATCGCAACGCGAATTGGATCGTTGATGCTCGCGAGCGGCAAGCGCTGCGTTAATTGCGTGAGCGTGACAAACTCGAAGCCTGCGTCGCGATACGCACGAACGATGCGCGGAAGCGCTTCGATGGTCGATTCCTTTCCGTTATGCAGCAAAATGACGGCCGGCGAGCGAGCGCGGCTCGTGACAAGGGCGACGATCTCGTCGGCGCTGATCGTGCGCCAGTCTCCTGGGTCCACATCCCAGAGCACCGTGATGGCGCCTTCCGCGCGAGCAGCGTCGATGGTCGCCTCATCATAGTTGCCATGAGGCGGGCGAAAGAATCGAGGATGCTCGCCGGTCAACGCCTCAATTGCCCCCGCTCCCGCTGCGATCTCTTGGCGCTGCCCTGCCATGCTCAGCGTCGACAACTCGGGATGCGTATTCGTATGGTTGCCAATTTCGATGCCTGCTGCGCGGGCGCGTATAGTGATCGCCGGCTGCATCGTTGCGTCGCGACCGATAAGGAAGAACACGGCCGGAACCTTGAGCGCCTGGAGTTGCGCCAGCAACAGCGGCGTCAGCACGGGGAAGGGTCCATCGTCGAACGTGAGAACGGCGAGCCGCGGCCGTTGTGGAGGACGCACGCTTTCGTTTGCCTCGAGCAGCATGCGCTGCGCGATCTGTACTGCCGACGGCGCAATGACCTGGGCCGCGGCGACGTCCGGGGGAACGATCACCGGTACTAATTCGAGCTGCGCATGGTGGATCCAGCGGCGCATGCCAATGACGCCTAGCACCAAGAGGACAAGAAGCGCCCACGAGAGCGGGCGCTTCCACCAAGGGACCTTCACGTTTGCTTAAATGCGGTAATCGCGGCCGACGACAATGACGACGTCGACGCCATCCACGGGCGCGACATTGATGTGCGGATTCTTGACCGGCAGCGCCTTTGCAACTTCGCCCGCAACTTTCTGGTCCGAGGTTTCGATGGTCGTCGTTTGATAGCCGAAGCTTGCGGCGTTGCTGGTGTCGACGACGTCGAAGCCGCGCTGTCGCAGGAAATCGGCCATCGCCGACGCTGCACCGGGCGTACCCGAACCATTCTCAATGCGCACGTGGACATTCGACGGGTCGAACTTCGAGCCGAAGCCCACAACGAGATACTGATGCACGGTCTTGCTGGCATCGCTTGACGCGAAGAGGACGGACTCGCCGTTCGTCCAGCCGATTTCTACCGGGAGCACCGAACTGTGCACCGATTGCGGCGAGACGCCGCGCATGCCGAGTGCTAAATCGTAGAGTTTGCCGAAGGTCATGTCGCTGCGAATGTTATCTTTCACGACCGCCAGCAGCGCCGGGAGATGAAGCGCGATGTTTGGATCGCGGAAGCGCTTGGCGAGAATTTGTACGACCTGGCGCTGTCGTCGCATCCGTCCGAAGTCCCCTTCGGGATCGTGGCGGAAACGAATGTAGCCAACAACCTGGTCGCCATTCAGATGCTGCATGCCTTTGCGCAGATGAATATGCAGTTGACCCCACGTGTCATCGTAGTCCATGTCTTTCTCGACGCTCACATCCAGACCACCAATCGCATTGATAATGTTTTTGGTCGCGTCAAGCCGCAAGACCACATAATAATCGAAGGGAGGCACACCGAGATTTTTTTGAACCGTTGTTTCCGTCCGCTCGGGCCCGCCGTCCCCATACGCCTCGTTGATCTTGCCGTAACCACTTTTTGGAATGTAGACCCAGAGGTCGCGGGGGATCGAGAGGACGCTGATCTGCTTGGTCGCAAGGTCGATGTTGACCCCGATCAGCGTGTCGGTTCGCGCTCCGGCCGTGTAGGCGACATCGCTGTCAGTCCAGTTTTCGTCAAGACCCATGACGAGCACGCGCAAGTTTGGTTTGCCGAACACTTGCACAAGATCCGGCGCAGGCAGGAACGGAGCGAGCGCGCTACCGACGCCCCCCTTATACTTGACATAGCCGGTTGCTGCAATCAGGGCGATGAAAAGAATTGCCGCGATAAACACAAAGCGCCGGCCCCATCCCGGTGTGGGCGGCAGGGTGGGCGGCTGGCCCGGTCCTGGCTGCGCTGCTGTCTTTGGGGCATTGCCGGTGTAATCGAGATCAGCCAACGGATGTAACCTCTCGGTGGTTGGAGGGCGACTTGACCGCCCACTACATGAATTTATCGGTCGTTTATCGGCGGCTATCGGTAATTAACGAACTGTACTGGAAAGTCTAGGGGCATTTCCTTCACAATCGTAATGGCTTTTTGCAGTTCGTCCTTCGATCTGCTGGACACCCTGACTTGCTCGTCCTGGACTTGGCTCGCGACCTTTAGCTTAGAATTCTTTAGCGCCTCGGTGATTTTCTTGGCCCGGTCGCGGTCGATGCCCTGCGCAGCGGTTACCGTTTGTCGCAGCGTGCCGCCCGCAGCCGGTTCCGCTTTTTCGAATCGCAGGGCTTTGAGGGCAACTTGGCGCTTGACGCACCGGCTCTGCAAAATGTCAACGACGTTGCGCAGCTTGAGATCGTCGTCAGCGACGATCGTGATCGTCAAATCGGCGAGTTCGATCGACGATTTAGAGTTCTTCAAATCAAAGCGCGTGGCAATTTCTCGCTGCGCTTGATTGACTGCGTCCGCAAGATTTTGTCGATCGATGCGTGAGACGATATCGAACGAGAAATCACTCATGCGGGCCGGTCAGCTGGCTGGAAGAAGTCTTCGCTGCAAAGACACGATCTTCCACTTGGCCGGCCGTCCCGAGCCTGCCGAGGTCCTTGCCGTCGAAATTTGCGACGACACCCCCTGCATTGCCCGCGCGCATCGAGATTTCGCGCGCACCATGGAACTCGCGGACCGTGCCTGCGGGCAATGTTTCATACACGACGCGTTTGCCGTCAACCGTGATAGAGAGCCAACTCGGCTCGGTCAATTGCAGACGCAAGTTGACGCCACCCTGACTTTGCGCATCCGCCGCCGCTTGCAGCGTATTCGAAGTGCCCGGCCCTCCCGCGGAGAAAATGTGGGGAGCTTGCGCGACGTTCATTTGCGCATTTTGATTTGACGGCGGGTGCAAAACGCCGAACAAACCAACCGCAACGTTGATGACTAAAATTCCCGCAATGACGGTAAGCGCTCCGAGCAACCATGGATACCAGGGTGCCGATCGTAGCATTCGATCGGAGCGCGTAAGAAAAATGCTGTTGCCGACAAACGCGTCATCCGACTGCGTCGGCGCCGGAGTGTCTTCGGGAAGCTGTGCGACGAGTGCAACAGGATCGAGGCCCAACAATCGCGCGTAGTTGCGCAGGAAGCCGCGGACATACACGGGTTCGCCCACCGCCGACCAATCCTCGCGTTCCATTGCTTCGACGAACATAGTGCGGATGCGCAGGCGTGCTGCCGCCTCACCAGCGGTGAGCCCGAGTTGTTTGCGTGCAGTTGTGAGTTGTTCGCCTAGAGCTTCCATGGCCAATTCGCTCTTCGAAGTCTAAAAGAAGGGAAGGGAAACTGGGCCCGCGCACGGTGCGCGCGGCCGGCTCCCAATAGGATGAACGGGGTACTCATGAAAGGAATTGGGAATGTTCGCACACAGTCCTTTCCTGGACCGTTTGCCCCAACCAAAGCTGTGCAGCCTGTGATAACGGACAACCGACTAAGGGCCAGACCCCACAATCGTCCCTCGGGGCGCGCCGCGGCCTGCCTCGCCGCCATGAGCGGGGGCGTCGACAGCTCGGTGGCGGCCGCCCTGCTTGCTCGTGACGGCGAAAATCTGCTGGGCATGACCATGCGTTTGTGGAGCCCCGGGCCCGGTTTGTTGAGCGAAAAGGTTCGCCAATGCTGCGGACCGACCGCTTATGAGGACGCAAAGAGCGCCGCTGAAGTAGCCGGCATACCTCACTATATCGTCAATTTTGAAGCGGCGTTCAGCCGCGCCGTCATCGAGTACTTTTGCGCAGAATATCTAGCCGGGCGCACGCCCAATCCGTGCGTGGCCTGCAACAATTTCGTCAAGTTCGGAGCGCTCCTTGATTTCGCGCGAGCGCTCGGGATCGTGACTCTGGTCACCGGGCACTACGCGAAGGTGATCGTTGACGACGACGGCCCTCACTTGTATCGGGCGGACGATCGTTCCAAGGATCAATCGTACATGCTCGCAGGACTGCGACGCGATCAACTCACCTCCATCATCATGCCACTCGGCACGTACACGAAGGAGCACACGCGAACTGCCGCGCGCGAACTTGGCTTGAGCGTTGCGGACAAGCCTGACTCGGTGGATTTATGTTTTGTCGACGGCGATTATCGCTCGTTCATCGCGGAGCGTTTTCCCGACAGCGCGACGCCCGGTCCGGTTCTCACGCTGGACGGGCACATCGTCGGCACGCACGATGGATTGCTCGGGTACACGGTCGGTCAGCGGCGAGGATTGCCCGCGGATCTCCTCGACGGGCCCTGGTACGTCGTGGGCATCGACCGCTCGGCCAACGCCGTGGTGATTGGTCATCGTGACGAGCTTGCCAAACATTCCGCGTCATGCAGTACGACAAATATTCTTCGCCCCGACTTCTTCGAGCGCGAACCCGTGCGTGGCGTCGCGGTTGCCCGCTACAGAAGCCGCGGCATCCCTGCGCTCGCGCGCACCACGTCTCGTGGCGATCTTGTGGTTGATTTCGATGAGCCGGTGCCGATGCTGACACCCGGGCAGCTTCTCGTGCTGTACGATCCAGACGACTGCGAAGTGCTTGCGTCGGGCATCATCGAGTCATGACGTGTGCAAGATAGATCACGCATTGCGAGGGATTTCCGGCTTGAGGCCCGCGACGAACAAGCCGATGACTTCTAGCGAGGATGGGAAGGTTAGCATGAAGCTTGCTCCGCTGATTGCCATTCTGCTTGTCCTCGGCGCGTGCGCGCCACATGTCGTGCCATCGTTCGGCTACAAACCAGAAGCCGTGCCAGGCATCACGCGTGCGCGCTGCATCGAGATTCTAGGTAAGCCGCAAGATTCACAGCCTTTCTCCATGCCGGGCACGAATCTGGCGGCGGAGGCGATGACGTATCAGTTTGGACAGGTGTTGGTGGAAGATGGCATCGTTGTGGCTGTCTCCGTGAACAACGACCCTGCGTTTGTCGGACCGTTTGGGATCAAAATCGGCATGTCCGAAGATGATCTTCGCTCGGCGCTCGCTCATCATGCCCACCACGCCGGCCATATCGAGTTGTACGACGCGATCGGACGCCAAAGCGATACTCGCACGAAAGACATTTACGACGATACGGACCACCTGATGATCGAATTGACCGCCGCCAACGCGAACGACCCGCTGGCACCTTTTAATGTCGCCCAAGTGACCCTCGCAAACCACGCCGGGATGATCCTCATCGACGCCTTCACGAAGGCCAGAATCGCCGGACTCTACCCTGACGTGCACGTTGACAACTTTGTTTCAAATACTTGGCAGATCGGACGCTGACGAATGACCGACGAACCGCTTCACCAGCAGTCAGATGAGGATTTCGGCGTCACCATGCCGCCGAACGCCCGTATCGGCACCTTGGTCTTCGAAAAGCCATCGCGCACGGTGCACGTGCAATTAGCAGATGGCGGGGAGGAGAGAGTTATCGCAGCCCACGACCTGCGCTCGCTCTATGGCGCCCGCATCCGGCATGTCTCAGTGTCGCGCGTGCCGCCGAAATCTCAAGGCATCGCCTTGAGTTCAACTGCATTGAAAGCGACAGGTCACTTGCCGCAGGCCGCGCTTGACCCGAGTCACCGAACCGGCACGGAGGTGGTGCGCGAAGATCTGTATTACGCGATTGCCATGCGTATTGAGAAGCTGCCCGAGCTGTGGTACCTCAATGCCAGTTCGTTTAATTTTCGCAAGGCGCTCGGTGCCGATGCAACCTACTCGACTGAAATCAACTTGCGCGAGTTCGTGCGCCGGCTCGCTCAATTCTCCCCAGATGCCGTTCGCGACGGTTTCTTTACGGCGATCCTCCAGAGTTCGCCGCTGCCGCCTCCGCTCGAAAGTCTGCTTGAGTTCTTCCGTATCGTCGCGCGCTAACGTTACGCCGAGGTTGCGAGCGGGTAATCGCGGCGCTGGAAATACGTGTCGCGGACAACCGGAACGTAACCAGCTTGCCGAATAGCGCGCTCGAGATCCGCGCGCGTTGCGTGGTTGGTGCTGCCGGCCAGGGTGACGACACGCTCCTCTAAGATCGTGCCGCCCATATCGTCGGCTCCGTGGAGGAGGGCGAGTTGCCCGAGTTTGAGTCCGGGCGTTAGCCACGAGGACTGAACGTGCGGGAAATTATCGAGGTAGAGCCGGCTGATCGCGATGACCCTCAAGTAGTCAATTCCTGAAGCCTCGCGCCCCCGCAGCGGGGTCTTGTGCGGCACGTAATACCAAGGGATGAAGGCCAAGAACCCATTGGTTTCGTCCTGCAGTTCTCGCAAAACTTCCAGATGAGTGATTCGTTCGGCTTCGGTTTCCACCGACCCGAACATCATCGTTGCCGTCGTAGGCATGCCAAGTCGTTGCGCGACACGCATGACCTCGAGCCAGCGGTCGTCGTTGATCTTCCGTGCCGAAATTCTCTTGCGCACGCGCTCCACCAAAATTTCGGCACCCGCCCCGGGCAACGATTTGAGGCCCGCCGCGCGCAAGGTAGAAAGCACATCTTCAACGCTCATGTTCTCGCGTTTGGCGATGCCGCAGATCTCGCTTGTCGAAAGCGAATGGATGTCGACCCCGGGAAATTGCTCGCCGATCCGCTGGAACAGCTCCACGTAATATTGGATCGCGAGATCTGGATTTACGCCACCCTGAACCATGATTTGCGTTGCGCCTTGATCGACCGCCCACTTCACCCGAGCGAGCACCTCGTCATGGGTCATCGTGTAGCCTTCGGCGTGACCCTCGGGACGGAAAAACGCGCAAAACGAGCAGTGGACGTTGCAAATGTTCGTATAGTTGATCGTGGTATCGATGACGTAGGAAACTTCGCGCCCGGGATGCATGGCACAGCGTCGGCGGTGGGCCGCAGCTCCCAAGTCGTGCAGCGAGGCTTCGCGATACACAGCGAGCCCTTCGTCATACCTGAGACGCTCGCCGCGCGCGGCGCGCTCGAGAAGTTCGTCGACGTCAAACACGCTGGGGCACCTTCTCAAAGAAGCGCATCGGAGGTGCCTCACGCAACACGCCCGCTTCCTTTGCGCTGGCAAAAAAAGTCGCGAGTGCGGCGAGAGCTTCCTCGTCGAGGCGGAAGTTGAGCGCGCGATAGTACTCAGCGTAGAAGCCAGCGCGGCGCGGATGAACCCTTTGGGCCTTGCGAATGACGTGTTCGATGTTCTCCAAGCCCCACGCCAGGGATGCGGCGAGCGCGCTTGCGACTGCACGAGTCGCGTCCGGCGCCGTACGGGCGTACTCGGCGCGGACCGCCCAAACGGCAAACACCATGCCACTCCCAGACAGGGCGCGCCACAGCGTGCCGAGATCGAAGAGGCTTGCCTCTGGCAGCATCTCAGATGCGTCGACGGCCTTGTCTCCGATCAGAAGACAGGGCGAACCGTCTTTGAGATACGATGCCAGCGGATCGTCGCTTTCCGTCATGACCGGATCAAAACCGTACCATGTCCGACAAATCACTCGCAGGAGCGTCCGCGCCGTGAGCGATTCCTTGGTCACCGCAATGGTCGTGCCGGCGAGCGTTGCGGGTTCGCGCGCGGAAATGCAGTAGATACTGCGCACCGCATCGCGTGCGCCGACGCAGATGTCGGGTAAGAGCAACAGCTCATCCGCGTGCGCGGCGTACAGCGCGGATGAGATCGGGCTGATGTCGAGCTGGCCTTCGAGCAGCGCGCGGTTCAATTCGGACGGCACATCTGCCACGAGCGTGCCGGGAAAGGCCAATACGTCGTCGTCGATCGCCGCGTAGACTGGAAGATCGTTTGTGTACGAAATTCGACCGCAGCGCGGGGGGGCGAATGACATGCTCTTTAGACCGGTTCGAGAACTTTGTAAAGTAAGTTGCGGCGTGTGGGCTCGAAGCCTGCCTCCGCGATCGCGCGTTTGAGTTCGACGATTGGCGTACTTTGATCGGTCGTGCTGCCCGCGTCGCGATAAATCTGTTGCTCGTTGTGCACCGTGCCGTCGATGTCGTCGGCACCGTAATGCAGCCCAAGCTGCGCCATCTTGATGCCGTACGATATCCAATACGCTTTGATGTGGTCGATGTTGTCGAGCATGAGGCGCGAGACCGCGATGGTTTTGAGGTCGTCGATGCCGCCCGTCCAGCCGCACGCTTCCAACTCGTTGCCATCAGGATGAAAAGCAAGCGGAACGAAACATTTGAAGCCGCCTGTTTCCGCTTGCAGGGCGCGCAAAAGGATCAGATGCTCCACCCGCTCTTGGATCGTTTCGATGTGACCGTAGAGCATGGTGCAATTGGTTCGGATGCCAAGCCCGTGGGCCACGCGGTGCACGGCGAGCCACTCTTCAACGTTGGCTTTGTGAGGGCAGAGAATGTCGCGAACACGCTTGACGAGAATTTCCGCGCCGCCGCCGTTGAGGGAAGTGAGACCGGCGTCGCGCAGCTGGCGCAGACCTTCTTCGTACGTGCAGCGCGCTCGCTTGCACATGTAGTCAATTTCGGCCGCTGTGAAGAGGGCGAGTTGGACGTGGGGGATGCGCTCGTGCAGCTCCGCAATGGCGGGAATCCAAAACTCGAGGCTCGTCTGCTTGGGGTCGTGACCACCAACGATGTGGAGCTCGTCGTAGTCATTGGGCTCGGCGCACGCCTTCTCCAAGATCGTCTCGAGCGACATCCGGTACGATCGCGGCTCCTTCTCGTGCGCAGCGAACGAACAAAATTTGCAGCCTGCGTAGCAGACGTTGGTGGTGTTTAGGTAGCGCTTGACGACGTAATATGCGCGCTTGCCGTTCTTTTTGGTTCGCAGGCCCTGCGCGAGTTTGCCCACGGCGTGAAACGGGGCTTCGGTATAAAGAAAAACACCGTCGGGGAGGGTCAAAGGAACGCCGGCATCCACCTTTTCCGCAATCGCGTCGAACCGGGTCTGGGCGCTCATGATGTGCGCGGGTTCGTCAGGCATTTGAGGCCGGCCTGTACCAGTCGTACTTATGTAGCAGCCCGTCTACATATCCGTCGTTCCGTCAGATGGCGCGAGCATGTCGGCTAACTGATCGATATCGGCGACGCCAACAAGAATCTTGCGCGGCTTCGTTCCCTCGGTGGGTCCCACGACGCGATATTCCTCGAGAATCTTCATGAGGCGCACGGCGCGGGGATGGCCGACTTTCAACTCGGCTTGCAGCAGCGCAACCGATGCCATCTGTCGCTCGATGATGATCCGCGCAGCCTCAAAGGCAAGCTCGTCTTGCGGAGCACGGCCATCCTCTTCCACTTCACTGAGCGTCATCTCGATGCGGTTGGCCGGATCTTCTTGATCACGCCAGAACTCGCACAGGCGCTCGAGCTCGTCACCGGTCACCAGCGCCCCCTGCACGCGAATAGGTTTGGGCGCGTCGATCGGGAGAAACAGCATGTCGCCGCGCCCAAGCAAGCGCTCCGCCCCCGCCATGTCGATGATCGTTCGCGAATCGACTTGCGATGAGACGGCGAAGGCAATGCGTGAGGGAATGTTGGCTTTGATCAACCCGGTGATCACGTCAACGGACGGTCGCTGCGTGGCGACGACTAAGTGGATGCCGGTCGCCCGGGCGAGTTGCGCGATGCGGCAAATGCTGGTCTCAACGCGCGTGGGCGCCACCAGCATGAGATCGGCGAGCTCGTCGATGACGACGACGATATAGGGCAACGGCTCCTCGCGATAATTCGCGTTGTATTCTTCGATCTTGCGCACGCCGGCTTTGGCAAACACTTCATAGCGCGCATCCATCTCTCTCGTGAGTTCGAACAGTGCCCCCGCAGCAAGCTTGGGGTCGGTGATGCATTCACGGATAAGGTGCGGTATGCCGTTGTATGAGGTCAGCTCAACCCGTTTTGGGTCGATGAGCATCAACTGCATTTGATCGGGCGTGCAGGTGGCCAGCAGCGACGTGATAATTACGTTGAGACACACGCTCTTGCCCGCACCGGTTGCGCCCGCAACGAGTAAATGCGGCATGCGCGTGAGGTCGCCGATGATCGGGCGTCCGGTAATATCTTTACCAAGCGCAAAAAAGAGCTTGCCCTCGCCGCGAGGCAAATAATCCAAAATCTCCCGAACGCTCACGTTCGCAACCGCGCTGTTCGGCACCTCAATGCCAACGGCGGCTTTTCCGGGAATGGGTGCCTCAATACGAACGCTCTGTGCTGCAAGCGTGAGTTGAATATTGTCCGCGAGCGATTTGATGGCGCTGACCTTGACGCCCTTGGCCGGCGTGATTTCGTACCGCGTGACGCTGGGTCCGCGCTCGATATGCGTGACCTTGGCTATGACGCCGAACGACGCAAGTGTTTCCTCCAAAATCAGCGCAGCGCTCGCCTGGTCTTGGACGCGTTTCTCGGGCGGATTAAATAAGGCGTAGTCAGGCAATCGGTATTCCGCGGAACCGAGTGCGCGTTGTTCAGACGGAGTCGCGGTGATTCGTCTTGGCTCGCGGTGACGCTCCGGCTGCGGGCCGACAACCTTTGGGCCTTCTTGAACTGGCGATCGAAACGATGCTTCAACCTGCGGTTGCGCAAGCATTGGATCTGTGATCGCGACGTCGCTTGCAACCGTTGGTGGCACAAAGAGTGTGGGAGCTTGCGTCGGTTCGAGGGCCTGTTGTACCTCCGAAGCACTCGGCGTGCGCCGGACAAACGTTGACCTCGACCACGGAGCGAGCATAGCCGCAACGCGATTCCAAACATTCACCGCGAAGCCGCTGATGGTGGCGACGAGCGACTTGAGTGATATTCTTGTCGGGGCAACAATAAACGCCAATGCACCAAACGCGAAGACGACGCGGGCGCCGGCAGGTCCAAGAAGCCAGACGCAACCATGCCCAATGGCGTTGCCAATGTAGCCACCGTGCTGGCTGAGTCCAAGCCAGCCGGCGACGACAAGAAATTCCCCCACGGCGCACAGCGCAAAAAGTGCCAGCCTTCGCATCGCGTGCAGCTCGAGAAAAACAATCGCCGCCACTGCCGCGAGGAGCGCGATGGCAAGCCAGGCGGCTGCCCCAAATCCACCACGGAGCATATCGGCGACAATCGGGCCGAGCGAGCCCGTGCGACCGGCTGGCAATACGAGAGCAAGCGCGAGCAACACCGCGAGAGACAGCAGGGCGACGCCCACGATTTCTAAGTTGAGCGTTAACCCGGGGAGTGGATCGACTCGCCGGGAACGCGCCGCCTTCGTTTGTTTCATGTCTTAGCGTACAAGCGTTCGATGCAAGTGTAGCAACGGACCTTTAGACCGCTGCGCTAGTGAATGGATTTTGGGTCGAGCGCATCGCGCAATCCATCACCCAATAAGTTGAATCCCAAAACGGTGATGGAGATGGCAAGTCCGGGGAAGAGCAGCGCCCAAGGTGCGTTCAACCAATAATCTCTTGCATCGTTGAGCATCGAGCCCCATTCGGGCGTTGGCGGTTGGATTCCCAAGCCCAGATAGGAAAGGCCAGCGGAATCGAGTTCGGCAGTGCCGATGCCGAGAGTCGCTTGCACGATGAGGGGCGCGAGAATATTCGGCAAGATATGTTTCGAGAGCAGGCTGAGGGTGTTGTTGCCGACCGCCCTTGCGGATTCGACGAACTCTTGTTCCTTGACAGCGAGTACCGACGATCTCGCGATGCGCGCGTAGATGGGTATCGCAACGATACCAATCGCAAAAAAAAGTTTGACGACGTCGCTCACTCGCTGGTCGAGAATTGCTGAAATCGCGATGGCCAAAATGATGGTGGGGAAGGCGAGCATGACGTCCACCAGCCCCATCAGGGCAACGTCAAGCGAGCCGCCCCAGAATCCGGAGACAATGCCGATCAGGGTGCCAATGGCGAGTGCGATACCTACCGAAACGAATCCGATCTCGAGCGACAGTCGCGCTCCAAAGAGCAAACGCGTAAAGATATCGCGACCGAGTTTATCGGTGCCAGCCAAGTGTTCAAAAGAGGGAGGCAAGACGGTCGTTCCAAGATTTGTGAACAGCGGGTCAGTGTGTCCGGAGACGATCGGCGCAAAGATCGCCGCGACGCCAAGCACTGCAATGATCACCATCCCGATCACTGCAGATGGACTGCGGCGGAAACTGCGCCAGGCTCTCGCGCCGACCGAAGCGTAGGGTCCGATAGCCGTAACGTCGGAAACCGCCACGCTGTCTATAAGGAAGGGACTTGCAGCCGTAGGCTCGGGCATCGCCGCTGGTTCACCGGTTAGCCCGGAAATTCCGGGTGCGGGGGATCAACCTTTTTCATAGTGCCACTATGATCCCCAACTAGCACTGGGGAAACCACTGGTCCATAAGATCACGTCGCCTGGTACAATATCACCAAGGCCTGGAGCTATCGTCAAGGAGGTAACTGATCATGGCAGCGTACGCAGTGGCTAAAATGAAGTGGACCGAGATGCAAGGTCCTGAACGTTACCTGAAGCTTGTGCAGAACACGCTGAAGTTATTTGGTGGAAAATATCTTGCTTTCGGGCCCGTCACTGTTATGGAGGGCAGTGACGCCCCGCTTGACTTAGCAATCGTAGAATTTCCTTCGCTCGATGCGGCGAAACAGTTTTACGAATCGGAGGACTACAGTCTCCCGCGCAAGATTCGGGCGGTCTCCGCAAAAACGGATTGGGTTGTTTTTGTCGACGGCCTGAAAATCTAGCATTAGACTTCCATCACCACGGGCACGATCATGGGGCGCCGCTTCGTCCGATCGTAAATGAATTTTTGCAATTCTTTATGCACGTGCTCGCGAATGGTGGTCCATTCGGTGAGTCCTTCCTTGGCGCCGCGCTCCATGATGCTAACTGCTTCACGCCGCACTTCCTCTAAGACCCCGTCTCCGTCCGACGATCCATACGTGAATCCGCGTGAGGTAATATCCGGACCGGCTAATACTTTGCCGTCCTCGCTATCGACGGTAACGGTTACCACGATCATGCCATCGCCCGATAGATGTCGCCGATCCCGTAATACGACGTTGCCAACATCGCCCACGCCCAGACCATCGACGTACACGGGCGCGCCTGAGATCCTCCCGCCAAATCGCGCACCGGAACTTGTGATTTCAAGCGCGTCGCCGTTTTCGCTCACAAATATATTTTTCGGAGAGATGCCGATACGCTCGGCTAAACGCGCGTGCTGCACGAGCATGCGATACTCACCGTGGACTGGCAAGAAATATTTCGGACGCGTTAGATTGAGCATGAGGAGCAGTTCTTCTTGGCGACCGTGACCTGAAACGTGCGCCAGGCGCTGCTGCCCGTAGATAACGTTGATCCCGAGCTTGAAGAGGTTGTTGATCGTTCGGCCGACGCTCCGCTCGTTGCCGGGGATCGGCGTCGCCGAAATGATCACCGTGTCGCCGCGTTTGAGCTTCACTCGCTTGTAGTCGTTGGACGCCATGCGCACGAGCGCAGACATGGGCTCGCCTTGCGAGCCGGTCGTGCAGATGACAAGTTGATCGTCACGGTAGTTTTCCAGTTCGTGATCGCGAATTTGTACGCCAGGAGCAATCTCCAGATACCCGTGCTCTAGGGCAATCGAGCTGACGTTTTGCATGCTGCGCCCTACAAAACACACTTTGCGGCCGTAGCGGCTTGCCGCATCAACCGTTTGCTGCAGCCGCGGCACGTTCGAGGCAAACATCGTGATAATGATGCGGCCCGCACATTGCGCAAAGATGTCGTTGAAGGTCTCCCCTACGACTCGCTCGGAGAGCGTGTGCCCGGGCAATTCGGCATTGGTCGAGTCCGACGCGAGCAGCAGCACGCCTTCGCGTCCATGAGCCGCAAGCGTGGCCATGTCTGTTGGCTGGCCGTCGATTGGCGTTTGATCGAACTTGAAGTCACCCGTGTGAATCACCGTCCCCAGTGGGGTGCGAAGCGAGATGCAGCACGAGCCCGACACGCTATGGGTGACGGCGATGAAGCCAACATCGAAAGCGCCAAGCATCACCCGTTCGCCTGGGTCGACAATACGGAGATCCGCGCGCTCCAGCAATTTGTGCTCTTTCAGCTTGCCGCGCAGTAAGGCGAGGGTGACGTCGGTGCCATACACAGGCACGTTGAGTTGAGCCAAGAAAAATGGCACGCCGCCAATATGATCCTCGTGCGCATGGGTCAGCACGAGGCCTCGAACTTTGTTGCGCCGCTCGATAAGGTATGAGATATCGTTGATGACGAGGTCGACGCCCAGCATCTCTTCTTCTGGAAATTGGACGCCGGCATCGACGATCACGATATCGTCGGCAGTCTCATAGACGGTCGTGTTGCGCCCGATTTCCCCGCAGCCGCCAAGCGGGATGACTCGGAGAAACGGTCGTTTTTGGATCGACGAGCGGCTCTAGACTTGCCCCCTGTTGGGAGGCTGGGAAAAATTCGTGCAGCATGCACGATGCATTTAGGCGGCCCCCGCATTTGGCCTGCTGCTTACGTGTCCATGGGCGACTTGACACTCGCCCGCTACGGGTCGTAGGGGGCGATTTTCCAATCGCCCCCTACAGAGCGTATTAGAGCGGCAGCGTACTCCATGTGAGCGCTCGAGGCGTAATGCTCTCTGGGCATAACAGTTCGATCGTCCGCGTTTCAAATGCGTGCAAGAGCACGACCGTGCTCGCACCACTTTGCGCGCCGCGGTCCGACGCGATGCTCGCCGAAAGCAAGAACGAAACCTCGACGCCCCTTTGGTTGCTGACCTTTGCGCGGATGATGGGACTTCCCACGAAATCCTTTGTGACGACGACTGGCCCGATCGTGACGCCCACGCCCAACGGGTAGGCACGCGCATCGACAAACTCCGGAGTTTCCGTTCGCGCCCGAACGAGAAAGTCGTGGAGCAACGCTTCGCGGCGCTGCAGCACCGCGTAGCGAATGCACCGAGAGATAGCCGCGCTTGAGTTGCGCCGACCCACCTTTCGCCGCTTTCTCTTGTAGCCAGGCAGGGACGGAGTGGGAGCGGCCTGGGTGTTCTCTGCGAATCCCGGCGCGCCGGAAATACCGTCGCAGACTTTTTGAGGTGATGGAAACGCAAGGGCGGCGAGAAGCGGAAGAATCACCAAAGGCATCAAGGCCTCTATCCCGCATCAGCTTGTGGAGTCAAGGGCGGCTTGACAGACGGTCAGAGCCTCAGTATAATTGTCTTAAAACATTAAGACAATAGGACAACAACCAACGGCCACACGATTTCACCTCAACGACTCAAGCGGCATACCGGTCTACCTGCAGTTAAGGGAGCAAATCTTGCACGCCATCTCAAGCGGCCTACTGCATCCGGGCGACCAGCTGCCGACGGTTCGCGAAGTAGCCATTGACCTGTCCATTAATCCCAACACCGTGAATCGGGCGTACGCGGAGCTCGAGCGCGACGGCACCCTGACCAGTCGTCGAGGAAAGGGCACCTTTATCGCAGAGCCCACTGCCAGCAGTGCGCCAAAGCGAGACCGGCTCGTGGACATCGGGCGGCGCGCGCTGGCCGAGTGCCGGATGTTCGGGTTCACGACGGACGATTTGCTCAGCGCAATAAAACGCTTAAAGGAGGTCTGACAAACCCATGCCGACTGTCACCGATCGCAAACCCCACCGAGTGGACCCTCTGGCGCCGTCATCGCCGGCGGTCAGTCCGTTCACTTCGGCAATGCGATCTCGTGGCTGCTCGCGTTCCTGCTCTTCATCGCCGGCGTCTGGCTCTTGGCGTCAACGGGATCGATTATTTATGCCATTGTTGGGATCATTTTGGCCTTGCTTTCGCTCGCGTCGATTCAAGTCGCCAAAGCGTGGGAGAAGGCAATCGTGCTGCGGCTCGGTCGATTCCATCGCCTCGCCGGCCCAGGCATCTTCTTCATCATTCCGGCGTTCGACGCCGTTGCGTCGTGGATCGATCAACGCGTGCAGACGAGCACCTTCGTCGCCGAGCAAACGCTGACCAAAGATACCGTTCCGGTGGACGTCGACGCCGTGCTTTTCTGGGTCGTTTGGGACGCCAAGAAAGCCGCCTTGGAAGTGGCATCGTATCGCGATGCAATCGGTTGGGCCTCCCAAACAGCGCTGCGCGACATTATCGGCACCACGTTTCTCGCCGACTTGCTCTCCAATCGCCAGGCAATTGACAGCAACCTTCAACAAGCAATCGATGGCCGCACGACTCCATGGGGCATAACGGTACAGTCGGTTGAGATTCGCGACATCAAGATTCCTGAGAACTTGCAAGACGCGATGTCGCGCCAGGCCCAGGCGGAGCGCGAGCGCCAGGCTCGCGTCGATTTTGGGCGATGCCGAGCGGCAAATCGCGGAATCCTTCCTCGAGGCCGCGAAGTCATACGCCGGGAATCCAGTCGCGCTTCATCTGCGCGCCATGAACATGCTCTACGAAGGACTCAAGGAAAGAGGAGCGATGATCATCGTGCCGAGTACGGCGGTCGAAACAATGGGGCTAGGCACGATCACTGGATTAGCTTCGCTGGGGACGGCGCAAGGCATCGCTTCACCCCTGTCCGGCGCGAGCGCCCCAGGCGGGGCTGACGCCGGCGCAGCTAACACCTCATCCACTACTGGAGGGTCGTAAATGTTTCTTGTTGCAGTCGTTGTTGCGCCGCTGTGAGCGCTGCAGGGTCTTCCGGAGGCCGGGTACTCCGCCCGATGGCACGTACAATTATTCGATCACGCAAGCCGGCGCCCGATCGGAACGAGCACAGTCACGATCAAGAGAAGTCCTGACAATATCTCGCTCCACGAAACCGAGACGCTCGGACAGTTGAGCTACGTCGTAGACGAAACACTCGATACAAATACGCTGAATCCAAAAACATACGTCGCAACCTATACCAAGGGGACCGGATCGCAAACCGCGCGCGTTGCGTTTGACCGACACGGGTGCGACCGTCACTTTTGATGGCGTTGCAGGCAACGAATTTTTCGCTTTCCCGGCAGGCAACAAGAATGCGTACGTCCTCGAGTCGTCAATCATGACGGGTTTTCTCATGCTCCCAGCCCAGCTCCACGCGAGCAGGGCGAACCAATTCCTCCAAGTCATGCCGAGTGAGGTTGCCCGCCTCACCGGCCGCGTGAGCGGGCAACCGCTGGCCCGCGACCGGCTGGCCTGCCCTCAAATGACGTGTCCCTCTCGATCGGCGGGCGAGTCAGTTTCGACGAATGGTACGATCCCAATACGTACGTCTTGCACGCGGTTTCCGTGCCCATCGAAGACGTGCTCATCCAAGCTAACAAAATAGCCCATCGGGGTCAAGGGTATGGCCGCTACATTGGTTCTGCAGGTTGACGCGTTAGCACTCTCGATGCTATAGTGCTAAGGTAGCATGGATTTCGGTTCCCGACCGCATCTCGGGACATAGGGGCGGCCAGGCCAGCCCCGGCAACAATTCCGTCTATCGATCAGGTAGAAATTTTAGGCGGTCGTTCTCGCCATGGCCCTCGTGCGGGACTTCCGCGCCTTTAAGCAAGTTCATAGGAGTAGAGTAAACAAGATGAGTTCGCAAACCCGCACGTCGCTCGGCTTCCTTCTTATAGGAGTGCTCGGCGTGCTCATCGGTGCAGTCGTGATCACCCTTCTCGCCCCCAAATTCTGGCCCGCGCAACAGGCGTCGCTCAGCTCGAATGTCGCGTCGGCAGAGCCCCTTGCGCCCATCGGTACGGACAATCTCGAACAGCGCATCATTAAAGTCGTCAAGCAGAGCGAGCCCTCGGTCGTGTTGATCAAGACCACCGTGCACGGGGTCCAGCAAATTTACAACCCCTTCCAAAATGATCCGTTCTTCCGCCAGTTTTTTGGCGACCAAGGCCCCCAAAGCCAATCATTTACCGTCCAAGCGTCTGGGTCTGGGTTCGTGATCAAGCGCGAAGGCGACACAGCGTACGTGGCGACCAATGCCCACGTCGTTTATCATGCGGACAAAGTCCAAGTCTTGCTCTCAACCGGGCGCCAAGTCGACGCCGAGGTCGTGGGATCGGACGATGACGCGGACCTCGCGATTTTGAAGATTCGCGGTTCGAACTTACCATCCGCGCTGCCGCTTGGTAATTCCAGCGCTTTGCAGCAGGGCCAATTCGTGCTCGCGATTGGTGAACCGGAATCATTTCAGAACTCGGTGAGTTTGGGAATCGTTTCTGCGATCCACCGCAGCGGCATCGACGCCGGCGGTGGTGCGGGCTTCCCGACGTTCCACTACAGCGACATGATCCAAATTACGACGCCGATTAACCCGGGCAACTCCGGTGGACCGCTCATCACAACCGGCGGCCAAGTGGTCGGCATTAATGCAGTCGTCGCCGAAGAGGCGCAGGCGATCGGGTTCTCGATTCCGATCAACGCTGCCGCGCCGGTGCTGGCGGAAATCGAAACGACCGGACATGGCATTCACGTGCAGCACCCGTTCATCGGCATTCAGATGCGCGCACTCAATACGCAGATCGCCAACTACCTAGGTTACAATGGAGCGCAGGGCGTCGTCGTCACGGACGTCGTCGCGCAGAGCCCGGCCGACAAAGCCGGCCTGCAAGCCAGCGACATCATTTTGGAACTCAATCACCAAAAGGTCGCAAGCGCGGATCAAATCCGCAATGCCATTGCCAAGATGAAGGTGGGAGACAAAATCACCTTGCTGGTCTGGAGAAATGGCAGCCTGCAGCCCGTCAACGTCACCCTGGGTGACCGGCCCGAGACAGTCCAAGGCTAAGACGATCCCGCCAAGGGGCGATTTTCCAATCGCCCCCTACAAACAGGTGGCCCGGGGGTCCCGGCCACTGCCAATAGAAGCACATCAGGCCGGGATACACGATATGCCCGGCCTGGTCATCAGAGGAGTAAACAAAAATGGCTAAAGTTGTCGGCATTGACCTCGGGACGACCAATTCGGTTGTCGCCTACATGGAAGGCGCGACGCCAACGGTCATCACGAACGCAGAGGGAAGCCGGCTCACCCCATCCGTTGTTGCGTTCACGAAGAGCGGCGAGCGGCTCGTTGGCCAACTCGCGAAGCGGCAAGCGATCACCAATCCCGATCGCACGATTTCGTCGATCAAGCGCTATATGGGGACCGACCACAAGGTGACAATCGACGGCAAAGCCTACACGCCGCAAGAAATTTCTGCGATGATTCTCCAGAAGCTCGCCGCAGATGCGAGTACCTACCTTGGTGAAAAAGTCACACGAGCCGTGATCACGGTGCCCGCGTACTTCAATGATGCGCAGCGCCAAGCCACGAAGGATGCCGGCCGCATCGCAGGCCTCGACGTCCTGCGCATCATCAACGAGCCGACGGCTGCCGCGCTCGCGTACGGCCTGGACAAAAAGGGCAATGAAACGATTTTGGTCTGGGATCTCGGCGGCGGAACCTTCGACGTTTCCATCCTGGAAGTTGGCGACGGTGTTTTCGAAGTTAAATCCACCAACGGCGACACGCATCTCGGTGGTGACGACTATGACAAGCGCATCGTCGATTGGCTCGTGACCGAATTCAAGAAAGATCAAGCTATCGATCTTGCCAACGATCGCCAAGCGTTGCAGCGCCTTACCGAAGCCGCTGAGAAAGCAAAAATCGAACTCTCGTCTATGGTGCAGACCTCCATCAATTTGCCCTTCATCACGGCAGATCAGAATGGACCGAAGCATCTGGACTATACGCTGACGCGCGCTAAATTCGAACAATTGACGGCGGATCTCACGGAGCGCTGCATCAAACCTTTCGAAAACGCGATTCGCGATGCCAAACTGTCAGTCGAGGACATAAAAGAGGTCGTCTTGGTCGGCGGTGCAACGCGCATGCCCGTGGTTGTGGAACTGGTCAAGCGCCTCACCAAGAAAGATCCAAACCAAAGCGTCAATCCCGACGAAGTGGTGGCGGTGGGTGCTGCCATTCAGGCCGGCGTACTCGCAGGCGAAGTCAAAGACGTTGTCCTGCTCGACGTTACGCCGCTCACGCTCGGACTTGAGACCCTCGGCGGCGTTCGCACGCCGCTCATCGAGCGCAATACGACGATCCCAACGCGCAAGTCGCAGACCTTTACCACGGCGGATGACGGTCAAACCTCGGTCGATATCCACGTGCTCCAGGGCGAGCGCGACATGGCGGCCGACAATAAGACGCTCGGGTCGGTTCAGACTCGAGGGCATTCCCCCGGCACCGCGCGGCGTACCGCAAGTCGAAGTGACGTTCGATATCGACGCGAACGGCATCACGCACGTTGCCGCGAAAGATCTCGGAACCGGCAAAGAGCAGCGCATCACCATCACGGCATCAAGCAACCTCAACAAAGATGAGGTCGATCGCATGGTCAAAGACGCGCAATCCCATGCTGATGAGGACAAGCGCAAGCGTGCTGAAGCAGAGATCCGCAACCAGGCGCAAACCCTCGAGTATTCGGTCGAAAGGACGCTCAAAGATCTCGGCGACAAAGTGCCGGCGTCTGACAAAGCTGACGTCGAGAAAGCGCTCGATAACGTCCGCGCGCTGCTCAAGAGCGGCAGCTCGGACGAACTCAAGCGTGCTGCCGATCGCCTGCAAGAACTCTCGTATAAGCTCGCGCAAAACGTCTATCAAAGCACGGGGCAGTCGGCCGGTGACGGGCAGCCCAATGGCGCTGCCGGCGAGCCGCAAGGAGCGCCGAGCGGCGCGACCAGCTCCGGTGGCTCGGGTCCGCAAGGCGATGTCATCGACGCTGAGTATAAAGAAACATAAAGGCGCGAGACTGACGCATGGCTGGTAGCGACGAGTTCGACTCGCTCTCGAGCGCAGCAGTTCCCGGAATCGATGAGGCGCCGGCCGATGGCCAGGCGCCTGTCGATCCGGCGAGCTCGCTGCGCGCGCAGCTCGACCGGGCCAAAGCAGAGGTGGAAGAACAGCGCAACCTGTACTTGCGCGCTCTTGCCGACTTCGAAAACTTCAAGCGAAGAACAGAGCGAGAGAGCCTCGCGCGATCCGATAGCGCTCGGCGCAAACTGCTGCTGCGCGTGCTTGACGTCTTGGATAACTTCGAGCGCGCCGCGTCCTATCGACAGGCCGGAACGCCTCCCGATCAACTGGTGGATGGCGTCCTCGCGACGGTCAAGCAACTGGGGTCGTTGCTCGACGCCGAAGGCGTGCGGCCAATCGAGGTTGCGGGCAAACCTTTTAACCCAACCATTTCAGAAGCAGTGGGCACGCGTTCGCAACCCGGTAAGCCCGCGAATATCGTGCTCGATGAAGCGCGCAAGGGTTATACGATCGGGGACGACTTGCTTCGCCCCGCGCAGGTTATTGTCTCGACGGCATCCGAATGACGGGCCGCCACTATGCCCGTACAATATAAGGACTACTACAAGACGCTTGGCGTCCCTAAGACTGCGTCGACGAAAGAGATCAAGTCGGCGTATCGCAAGCTAGCGCGTCAATGGCATCCGGATGTCAATCCAACCAAAAAGAAAGAGGCCGAGGAGAAATTCAAAGAGATCTCTGAGGCCTACGAAGTTCTAAGCGACGCCCAAAAGCGCAAGACCTACGATTCGCTCGGCAGCGACTGGCAACAGCGCGCGAGAGACTTCCAGGGCGGCGGCGTCCGTTATGGCGCACCGCCTGGTGACGGCGGCGTTCAATTCGATTTTGGCGATCTCGGCGAAGGCGGATTTTCGGAATTCTTTCAAAGCATCTTTGGAGGGATGGGCCGTCAGGGCGGTGGCTTCACCGCACGTGCGCGCCGCAGTCGCGGCTCCGACCTAGAGAGCGAGATCGAACTCGCTCTTCGCGATGCATACTCGGGTGGCAAGCGTCATTTGAGTTTACCGAACGGGAAATCGCTCGAAGTCCAAATACCGGCCGGCGTTCGAGACGGACAGCGCATAAGGCTTGCGGGGCAAGGCGAGCCAGGTTCCGGCGGCGGCCCAAATGGCGACCTGTTTCTTGTCGTACGGATCGCCCCGGATGCAACGTTTCGGCGTGAGGGTGACGATTTGTACGTCGAGCAACCCACTAGCGTGTACACGCTGGTGCTCGGTGGCGAGGTGACGGTGCCGACCGTGACGGGTCGAATCAAGGTCAAAGTTCCAGCCGGTTCGCAAAACGGGCGCAAGCTGCGCATTCCCGGCAAAGGGATGCCGAAGCTGCGGGGGACCGGTCACGGCGACTTGTACGTGACGCTCGTCGCCCAGGTGCCCACAAGCCTCAGCGAGCGCGAGCGCGAACTTTTCCGCGAACTCGCCGACCTCAACAAATCATAGCTCAAGGGCGCGCCCGAAACAGAAACGAACCTTAGCGATGAACATCAGGAGGGAGCATTATAACATGCTCGCACCAGAGCGCAGTCCCGAAGTCATCGAAGCCGAGAAAATGGTCCTGGACACCGTGCGGCAGCTCGTGCAGGAAAAAGTTGCCCCGCGGGCTGCAGCGATCGATGCAACAGGCGAGTATCCACGCGACATCCGAGAGTTGTTCGCCAAGAACGACCTGCTGGGCATCCCCTTTCCTGAGGAGTATGGAGGCCTGGGCAGCTTCCTCACCTACGTCAAAGTCGTTGAGGAAGTTTCAAAGGCCTGCGCCACCAGCGCGCTCATCATCGCAGTGCAAGAGTTGGGCGCCCTCCCGATCATGATTGCTGGAAGCGCCGAACAAAAAACGAAATATCTCCCGAAACTCGCTAGCGGCGAAATAATGACGTCGTACGCGTTGAGTGAATCGACGTCAGGATCGGATGCCGCCAACATGCGAACGACTGCGGTGCGCGATGGCGATTCGTACGTGTTGAACGGGACCAAAGTGTTCATCACCAATGTAGCGGTCGCCGATCTTTGCATCGTTTTTGCCGCTACCGATCCGTCGGCTGGACCGAAGGGCATTTCTGCGTTCATCTGCCACACCGACGATCCGGGCTTTCGTTTGGGCAAGGTCGAGCACAAAATGGGTATACGGGGATCGCCGACCAACGAGGTCGTGCTCGAGGGTTGTCGCATACCCGCCGACCGCTTGCTCGGAAGCGAAGGCGAAGGGTTCAAGATTGCCATGGCAACCTTGGATAAGTCGCGACCAGGCATCGCAGCGCAAGCGCTCGGGTTGGCACAAGGTGCGCTCGATTTTGCGGGGCGCTATCTTCAAGAGCGAGTTGCCTTCGGCAAACCACTCGCGAAGCAGCAAGGCCTGCAATGGATGATTGCGGACATGGACCTCGAGACGCAAGCGGCGCGCCTGCTGCTCTACGAGTCAGCACACCGATGCGATATCGGCGCCGAAGATGTCACCTACTGGGGTGCGCTGTGCAAACTCAAGTGTGGCGACGTGGCCATGCGCGTGACGACCGACGCTGTGCAGTTGCTCGGCGGATACGGATACATGACCGAGTATCCAGTAGAACGCATGATGCGCGACGCAAAGATCACGCAGATCTACGAGGGCACGCAACAGATCCAGCGAATCGTCATTGCTCGCAAGATTCTCGGTAAATAAGGGGTCGAAAGCATCTTGGCAATCGCACATACTCTTGGATTTCCCCGCATAGGCCACAAGCGAGAGCTCAAGCGCGCTCTCGAATCTTATTGGAAAGGCGACATCGGCGCAGACGATCTCAAAGCGGTGGGGCGCCAGCTCCGTAGCCGCCATTGGCAGCTGCAGCGTGATGCCGGCTTGGACAACGTTGCTGTCGGTGATTTTTCGTTTTACGACCAGATGCTCGACACGAGCGCCATGGTCGGCGCGATCCCCGCGCGTTACGGTTTCTCCGGCGAAACCGTCGATTTCGATACATATTTTGCGATGGCACGTGGCTCAGCCGCATCGCCTGCCATGGAAATGACCAAATGGTTCGATACGAACTACCACTATATCGTTCCCGAGTTTACCCCAGAGATGTCCTTCGCGCTCCGCAGCGCAAAGATGATCGCCCAAACGCGCGAGGCGATCGACGCCGGCTTTGTCCCCAAGCCCGTGCTCATCGGTCCAGTTACCTATCTGTGGCTTGGCAAAGAGCGCGCGACAAATGGCAAGCCATTCTCGCGCTTGTCGCTTCTCGAGCGCCTGCTCCCCGTGTACCAAGAAGTGCTGCGGCAGTTGAAAGGCCTTGGCGTTCGCTTGGTTCAGATGGACGAGCCTGCGCTGGTCGCGGACTTGCCCGCTCCCTGGCAACAAGCGTATCAGAGCGCGTACGAGGTGCTTGGTGCAGCTTCGGTAGACATCTTGCTCGCCACGTACTTCGGTGCCGTTGACGAGCACATCACTTTACTTGGGTCGCTGCCGGTGGCGGGCATCCATCTGGATCTCGTGCGTTCACCCGAACAACTCGATGCTGTGCTCGGAAGCTGGCGGCCGGGCAGGTCCCTCTCGCTCGGCGTTGTTGATGGACGCAATGTCTGGCGCACCGATCTTCGGCGCGCGCTCACGCTGCTCGAACGCGCACACGACGTTGTCGACGATGTTTGGGTTGGACCGTCCTGCAGCCTTATGCACGCCCCGGTCGATCTTACCCTCGAGTCGAAACTCGATGTCGAACTGCGTTCTTGGCTTGCCTTCGCTGTGCAAAAGCTGCACGAGCTCGCGATCCTCAAACGCGGCGTCGAGCACGGCAGCGAAGCGATCGAAGACGAGCTGCAACTATCGGATATCGTGCAACGCAGCCGCGAACAATCCAAACTTATTCACAACAAAGCTGTCGCCGAGCGGGTCGCGCATCTGACCCAAGACGACGAGCGGCGACGCGAGCGATTTTCGGACTCGGCAGCGGCGGCAGCGCGAACAGCTCAACCTGCCTGCTTTTCCCACGACCACTATCGGAAGCTTCCCACAGACGCCGGCAATTCGCGAAGCGCGAGCCAAGTTCAAGAAAACCGAACTTGACGAGAAAGCCTACGAGAAGGCGATGCAAGCGGAGATCGAGCACGCGATTCGCGAGCAGGAAAAACTTGGCATTGACGTCCTCGTTCACGGCGAAGCTGAACGCAACGACATGGTAGAGTACTTCGGAGAGCAGCTGTCAGGCTTTGCCTTCACGCAACACGGCTGGGTGCAAAGCTATGGTTCGCGCTATGTCAAGCCGCCGATCATCTACGGGGATGTCGAACGACCGACGCCGATGACCGTTCGCTGGATCGAGTACGCCCAATCCCTGACCGACAAGCCGATGAAGGGGATGCTCACTGGACCTGTGACTATTTTGCAGTGGTCTTTTGTGCGCGACGATCAGCCCCGTTCGGAAACCGCCACGCAAATCGCTCTGGCCATCCGGGACGAGGTTCGCGATCTCGAGCACGCCGGCATCCGCATCATTCAAATCGACGAGCCCGCGTTTCGTGAAGGCTTGCCGCTCAAACGCAAAGACTGGAAATCGTACATCGAATGGGCATCGCGCGTGTTTCGGATTGCCTCCTCGCCGGTGGACGACGCTACTCAGATCCACACCCATATGTGCTACTCGGAGTTTAACGATGTCTTCGAGGTTTTGGCACTGCTTGACGCCGACGTCATTACGATCGAATCGTCGCGCAGCGGCATGGAGTTGCTCGACGCATTCAAGAAGTTTCGTTATCCAAACGAAATTGGTCCAGGCGTATACGACATCCACTCGCCGCGCATCCCGAGCTCCGAAGAAATGCACGCTCTCTTAGAGAAGGCCGCAAACTTCCTTTCGCCCGATCAACTCTGGGTCAATCCGGATTGTGGTTTGAAGACGCGGCGCTGGGAAGAGGTTTTGCCTGCCTTGCGCAACATGGTCGCCGCGGCGAAGCGCATGCGCGGAAAAGTTGCGGCGGTTTAAGGTCGCGGGCGGGGCTCCTCGAAGAGCATTCTCGCCTGAAACGTAAAACCGGGCAAGGCCGGATCTCGAATTTCGTCGCCGCGGGCAAACGTTTGCCCGCCGTTTTTCCGCCGCGCAGTCACCGTTTGCAAATCTGTGTCGACGAGAAACACGACGGTCGTTCCAGCAGCCAGATAGGCGCGGACCTTCTCCTCAATGTCTTTAACCGCGTCCCCAGATGATAGGATTTCGACGACCACATCGGGCGCAACGCGAGGAATGTCGGCGTCTGTCGCATTCTCATACGGTATTCGCCCGTAGGAAAGGTATGCAACGTCCGGGACGAGCGGACGGCGCGCTTGGCCCGGTGGTTGGATGCGAAATTCCCACTCGGTGCCGACTCGACCCGAACCTTGTCGGTTCGCCCAGTCGAGAAGCCTGCTGACAAAAACGCTTTGCGCCAGCGCGTGCTTGCGCTGCGGACTCACCTTTTGCAGTGCGCGTCCGTTGACCCATTCTGTCGCGGGCTTGGTTTCCGGCAAAACGATCTCAAACATGGCACTCAGATTATATCACGCGAATGCGCTTGGCGGCTAGCAGGTCACGCGCGAATAAAATTCGCGCGTGGGGCGATTTTCCAATCGCCCCCTACATGATCGTGGGGCGATTTTCCAATCGCCCCCTACAGGGCGTTGTCGATCGCTTCGAGCGACGCGGGATTTTCCAAAGCAGTCAAGTCGCCTAAATCGAGCTTGAGGTAGCGCGCTCGCGCTACCCGGCGCATCAGTTTTGCGTTGCGCGTTCGGGGCAGATCGGTCACAAAGAGAATGGCCTTAGGCGCGAGCGCCTTCCCCATCGCCGCGACGACCGCGTCCATCAACGCAAAGCGAAGCTCGTCACTGCCTTGCCAACCTGGGCGCAAGACCGCGAGGCAGACAACGGCATCACCTTTGATTTGGTCGGGAACGGCGATGGCCGCCGCTTCGCGGACCGACCCGTGGCCAACGAGTGCGCTCTCATACTCCGCTGGCCCAACTCGCTTGCCTGCAACGTTGATTGTGTCGTCCGAGCGCCCATGGATGAACCAGAAATTGTCATCAGAGATGCTGGCCCAGTCGCCGTGCACCCAAACATTTTCAAACTTCGACCAGTAGGTCTGCACATAGCGCTCGTCGTCGTGCCAAAAGCCGAGCGTCATGCCTGGCCACGGTTGCCGGACAACGAGCTCTCCCACCTGTCCGCGCACACTGTTGCCCTGCTCGTCAACGACGTCGGCATCCATGCCCGGCACCGGTCCGTGGAAGGCACACGGTACCAGCGGACGGATCGGGAAACACCCAAGAATGCCACCGCTGATTTCGGTGCCGCCGGAGTAGTTGATGATCGGCAGCTTCCCGTTGCCCACGTTGATCGAGAACCACCGGTACGGCTCGGGATTCCACGCTTCACCGGTCGATCCCAAGATGCGCAGCGCCGACAGGTCGTGTTTGCGCGGCACCTCATCGCCGTGCACCATCAGAGAGCGAATGGCTGTCGGGGCGATGCCAAGATGCGTTACCTTGTGACGTCCACACACTTCCCAAAGCCGGCCAGGGTGCGGGAAATCAGGCGTACCGTCATAGAGCACTGCGGTTGCGCCAAGGCCCAGCGCCCCAAGCACCAAAAACGGCCCCATCATCCAGCCCATATCCGTGAACCAAAGCATTCGATCATTCGGCTTGACGTCAAAGCACAAATATTGATCGATGATCACCTTCACTGGGAAGCCGGCGTGTCCGTGAACGGCTCCCTTGGGCTTACCCGTGGAGCCTGATGTATAGAGCAGAAGGTAGGGGTCGTTCGCGTCCGTTGGTTCGGGAGCGAAATAGTTTGGCTGCGACCACGTCGACTGGTGCCAATCCACGTCGCGATGCTCGTGCCAGTCGATCGGTGCGTCGTTGTGGCGCAGCACCACCGCGTGTTTGATGCTCGCGACCATATCGCACGCAGCGTCGGCAACGCTCTTCATGTTCACAAATTTGCCCCGCCGAAGCGCGCCGTCCACCGTGAGCAAGACTTTCGCTTTCGCATCATCCAAGCGCGTCGCGAGCGCTTGAGCCCCATATCCTGAGAAGGCCGGTACGGCGATCGCCCCCATGCGCCCAATGGCAAGCAGCGCAATCGCGGTCTCTGGAATGAGCGGCATGAACATGCCCACGGTCTCGCCCCGGCGAACCCCGAGATCGCTCAACGCTCCACACAGCTTTGAAACCTGCACAAGCAATTGCTCGAACGTCAGCGTGCGGGTGGCGCCGTTTTCAGATTCCGAGATGATCGCCGGCGCGTGCGCTCGGCCCTCTTCAATGTGGCGATCGATGCAGTTATACGATGCGTTGTATCGCCCGCCCACAAACCAGCGTGCGAACGGCGTTCCGCGCGAGAGATCCAACGCTTGGCGATAAGGGGTCAGCCACGCGAGCTGCAGATGCAAAACAAGCCGATCGTAAAACGAGGCGATATCGCGGTGCGCAAGCTCCCAGAGCTCGTCTAACGAAGCAACGCCAGCCTCGCGCATGAACTGCGTGATGTTGGCGTTTTCTTTTGTCTGGGAGGTCGGCTCCCAAGTGAATGCGGCGCCGACGTCGTTGCGGATCGCCATGCGCCGCGCTTATCTACTGAGGGGTGGTTCCCTGCGTCTGCGGTGCGGGGCTGCTCGAGCCTGTTGCGCCAGCCGTGTTGCCTGTGCCAGTGGTGGTCGGCGGCACCGTGCCATCGTGCACCGTGGCGGCTGCAATCCGGTCCGCAATGTACGACATTGCTCGCTGCAGCTGCGTATCGGTTTCTGGTCTACCAAAATCCGCAGGTTTCACATCGTCGACCGCAATGTCCGGCGCGATGCCAACAGAGTTGATATCGCGGCCGCTTGGCGTGAGATACCGAGCTGTGGTGATCTTAATGGCGCTACCGTCCGGCAACGGATAGATGGTCTGCACGACCCCTTTGCCAAACGTTCGCGTTCCGATGAGCACGCCAGCCCCTGAGTCTTGAATCGCGCCTGACGTAATCTCAGAAGCGCTGGCTGTGTATTCATTGACGAGCACCGCAAGCGGGAGTTGGGGAGCTGCGATGTTCTCCGCATCGTAGGTAGTCAAGGGTTTCGTGCGCGCATCGATGGACACGATCGGCCCTTCCGGGATGAAGAGCGAAGACACATCGATGGCCGCGTTGAGGTAACCACCACCGTTGTTGCGCAGATCCAAGATCACGCCTTTGACGCCTTGCTTGTCCAGCTTCTCAATCGCGCTGGCGAGCTCTTGGCCGGTCGTGAGACCGAAGACGAGCACCTGAACATACCCGATGTCGTTATCGATAACCCGCTCGCGCACGCTTGGCGCATGAATGGTTTCGCGAGTGATCATGAAGGTCATCGGCTTGGGTTCGTCTTTGCGCTGCACGGTCAGTTGCACCGTCGTGCCTGCTTTGCCGCGAATCAGCGAACTGTCTTGTTCGATGGAGAGGCCCGCGGTCGACTTGGCATCGACGTTGAGAATCACATCGCCTGCCTGAAGTCCGGCCTTGTCCGCCGGGCCGCCGTCGATCGTTTGCACGACGAGGAGCGATTTCGAAATCGGATCAACATCGAGCACGATCCCGACGCCAGCGAAGTTTCCGCCGTCCAAGCCTTCATTGAGGCTGCGAAAATCCTTGGGTGACATGAAGACGGTCCACCGATCGTGGAGCGAGTCCATCATGCCGGCGATAGCTGCGTAGGCGAGGTTGCGGTTGCCCAAGGTCGAGCCAAACTTTTGGTCGGCAAGGGCGAGCGTGTTGTTCAGCACGGCAATGTCTGACTCGTCGCTGCCCGAACCGTGCGCGGTCGGGATTTTGTTCGGATCGCCGCCGTGGCTCTTGATGTAGTCGCGCAAGCCCGTGATGGCGCCGCTGAGGAGCGTTTGATCGGTGGTCGACTTGTAAAACTCAGAAATTGCTTGCTCGAAGGAGTAGTCCAGCATGGACCGCCCGACTTCATCGGACGACGCACGCGAGGGACTCGCGAACACACCGAAGGTCAGGCTGAATGCGAACGCCGCAGCGACGAGCCTTGCGGCGATTCTACGAATGGGTTGGGTCATGCTGTTCCTCTCTTTTTATGGGGCGAGTTTTCTACGTTAGACGCTGGGATTTGTGAGGGCGATCTGGCGCTTCAGGTAGCGCAGGGCTGCTTGCAGCTGAGTATCTTTGCCAGTGACGCCGACGTCTCTGTAGTCCATCGGCACTACGATGTTAGGCTCGATGCCCTTTTTATTGATGTCGCGGCCGTCCGGCGTCACGTACCGCTGGGTCGTGACTTTGATTGCGCTGCCCCCCGGCAAGTCATAGATCGTCTGCACGACTCCCTTGCCAAAGGTCTTGACACCCACGAGAATCCCAATCTTTGAATCCTGGATCGCGCCGGCAGTGATCTCAGAAGCGCTGGCCGAGTATTGATTCACGAGAACGACCAGCGGGTGTGGCGGAATCGCATCTTGGTTGGCGTCATCCGTTTCCACATGCCCGTCGCGGTCGATCCGCGAAACAATTGGTCCATCCGCGATGAATTTCGACGAGATGTCCACCGCGGCATCAAGTAGTCCTCCGCCGTTGTCGCGCAGATCCAAGACAAAGGCTTTGGCGCCTTGCTTCAGTAGCCGATCGAGCGCGTCGGTCACTTCTTGCGCCGAGTGTTCACCGAAATCGTAGAGTTGAATGTATCCGACGTTCCCGTCAATCATGTGTGACGTCATGGACGGCACTTCGATCACTTCGCGCTCGATCGCATAGTCGCGAACGTCATTCTTGCCGCGGAGAATCGTCATGTGCACCGTTGATCCCGCTTTGCCACGGATCAGGTTCATCACGAGATCGAGGTCGATGCCCTTTGTTGCTTTGCCGTCGACCGACACGATCACGTCGCCCCGCTTTAACCCTGCGCGAGCAGCCGGGGTGCCGTCAATGGGTTGGATGACGTTGACTTCGTGCGTCTTTGGATCTTTGCCGATGTACACGCCAATGCCGCCGAAATCGCCCCCTTGAATGAATTCCGAGAGTGACGTCTTGTCGCGCGGGCTCAAGAACACCGTGTACGGATCGCGCAGCGAATCGAGCGCGCCCTCGATCGCAACGTACGTCAAATCTTGGGAGCCGGCTTGCTTGCCATAGTTGTGCAACGCCGTGGAGAGCAGGGTGTTGGCGTCTGCGTCAACTTGAGCCCCAGATGCCGAGGCGGTGATTGCCGGCAGGCTCAAGGTTCCGTTGATGTGCTTGGTCTTGAGGAACTCGAGCAAGCCTTTTCGCTCGCCACTGAGGAGCTGCGATTCATCAATGGGCTTGTAGTACACGTCGCGGACCTTATCCAGCGACATGTCGAGCATATCGAGGTCTTTTTGCTCGTCATTTCCTGCGCCCTCGCTGCCGTCAAAAGCTATGTTGCCGAGATCCCAGGCCAAAACTGCGCGCCGTTCACCCAACCGCTCGCGCAGCGGCGCGGCGTGCTGAAGCGCAAGGGTGGCTACGACCAGCGCGGCCGCAAGGGTGAAGAGAAGGAGGGCTTTACGAACCACGGGCGGGACAGTTTCCTTTCAATTCTGCTATTTATTTCTTCGGCGGCTGGGGTCATCATGCCCGCAATCCGCCTCCCTATCATAACGAATCGGCAGCCCGCTTGTTACAAGCGAGTGAGGGGGTTCACCGGTACGCCGTTCACCCGAATTTCAAAATGTAAGTGTGGTCCCGTAGCGTAGCCCGTGGCCCCGACGGCCCCGATAACCTGGCCCCGCTGAATATGCTGATTGACCGATACGTACATTGCCGAGCAGTGAGCATAAAGCGTCGATAGTCCCGATCCGTGGTCTAGAATGATGGCATTGCCGTATCCGCCGTACCAACTTGCGTACAGGACGACGCCGTCGGCGGCTGCTTGAATCGGCGTGCCATAGTCGGCACCGATATCGATGCCCGAATGGAGCGCGTAGCGCCCGGTAATTGGATCCACCCGCATGCCGAAAGGCGAGGTGATCGGACCTCGCACAGGCCACGCAAAGACGACCGGACCGAATTCCGAACAGACGGGCGGAGCCAGACCCGCCGCCATCGCAGCCATCCGACGAGCTTGGCAAGCCTCGTATCGGGCGCGCAGCGTGACCGCCTCGTCCTCGCGCTGTTTTTCTTGGATCAACGCCTGGAGCCGGGCCTCCTCCGCAGCGCTCAACCCTTCAAGCTCGTACACCTGTTGGGCGATGATCGAGCGCTGACTTGACGCAATAGCAAGCAAGGAGCGTCGCTGGTCGGCGAGTTGGCCAAGCTCCTGCTTGCGTGCAAGCTCGTCTTCTTGCTCTCGCACCAACGCTGCTTGCGTGCTCTCCAAGCCGAGCACGATCGTTTCGTAACGCGCTTGCTCGGAGTTCACCGTCGCGATGAGCCGCGAGTCGGAACGCAAAATAGCGCGGATGAAATCCCAGCGTTCGATAAAGTCGACGAATGAGGTCGCACTCAAAAGCACGTCGAGGTACGATGTTGCGCTCCCGTATTCATACACGTCAACAATCCGGTGATTGAGCGCATCGCGATGGCGGTCGAGACTGGCTTGCGCGGCTGCAAGTTGGCGTTTGCGAATAGCCAAGCGCAGTTGCGTCTGTGTAATGGCGCTGCCAAGCGCACCCAAATCGCCGCGCACCCGAATAATGCTGTACTGCACGGATTCGAGTTGTTGCGAGATCGTCTGCTCTTTGAAGCGCGCGACGTGGAGTTTGAGACGGCTCTCGTGCAGCTTACGCTGCGTTGCCTCGAGCAGCGCTTTCTTTTCTTGAATCTTTTCGCTGATCGGCACCGGGGTCGCGGCCAGCGCGACCGGTGCGAATGCGCTTGCAAATGGCTGGACACTAAGGATGACAACCGCGAGGACAACAAGACGTAGTCGCGCGAATTTATTCGCGCGTGCGCGCTGGATGTTCAAGCGGTCTTCAGGTATCGTCCGATAGAGAGCATGCTCGAAAGCATCCCAACAAGGACGCCGACCAAAACCAGTTCGAGCGCGAGGTGCGGCAGCGGTACGCTTGCCGGATTGAACGGAATAAACGGCAGATTGAGAATGAATTTGGGAGCCAGCGAGCGATAGCCCGCGTCCAAGACCAGCAATCCGATGGTTGCCCCGAAGAGTCCTGAGAGAATGCCTTCGAACACGAACGGCCAGCGCACAGCCCAGCCGGTTGCGCCGACCAGTTGCATAATGCCAATCTCGCGCTGCCGCGCGAACACCGTGAGGCGAATCGTATTGTACATGATCAGCGCCGTAGCCAAGAGCAGCAGTGCCACGACGCCAAGCCCTGCCGCGCTAAAGAGCGCCTCGGCTCGGAGCAGCTTCTGGGTCACGCTGCTGCCGTAGTTAATATTGGCCACCCCAGGTTTGTGGCCCATTTCCCCGGCAAGCGGGGGAACGTCCGTCGGCGCATACGTGTGGACGACAATGGTGTTTGGCAACGGATTAGTATTGAGAAGTCCCAAATTAAATTGGCCGCGCAGCGACTGACGCAGATTGATCATGGCGCGCTTCTTGCTCACATAGCGAACTGTGTCCACCCGCGGGTCTGCTTGCAGCGACCGGATGAGCGCATCGACGTCCGGACCCTTCGCGTCATCCCGAAGATAGATCGCGATTGCGACTTGACCGACGATGTTCTTCATCACGATGTCGAACGACGTTCGCAGGAACAAGAAAACGCCAAGCAAGATGATGGAGATAGCGATCGTGCCGATGGCGGTGAGTGCCATCGTGATGTTCCGCGTGAAGTTTTGGGCCACCTCAGCCCAAAAAAAACGAACCTTACCCCAGTCCAACATGATAACGTCCGCGCTCTTCGTCGCGCGCGATGCGGCCATTGACCAAGCGCACGACCCGGCGCCGCATGCGGTCGACGATGGCTTGATTGTGGGTGGCGACGATCGTCGTCGTGCCCTTGGCGTTGATGCGCGAGAGCAGCGCCATGATTTCGCTCGAGGTCTCGGGGTCGAGGTTGCCGGTGGGTTCGTCGCACAAGAGAATGAGGGGATTGTTGACGAGCGAGCGCGCGATGGCTACGCGCTGCTGCTCTCCGCCGGAGAGCTCTTGGGGAAACATCTTGGCTTTGTGCGCGATGCCGACGAGCTCCAGCATGCGAGGAACGCGCCGCAGCACTTCGCGAGAGCTCGCCCCCGTCACTTGCAAAGCGTAAGCAACATTTTCCCACACCGTCTTTTGATAAAGCAGTTTGAAATCTTGAAAGACGACGCCAACCTTGCGCCGCAAGAACGGAACGTCCCCGGGGCGCAGCGTCGTGAGACTCTGACCATCGACCTCGACGGTCGCCTTCGGTGGGCCGCACCTCGCGGATAATGCACGAAAGCAGGCTCGACTTACCCTGCCCCGTGCTGCCGACCAGGAACATGAACTCGCCGCGGGCGACCGTGAGCGAAATCTCGGTCAGCGCGTGAACGCCGTTCGGGTAGACGAGGCTGACGTCTCGAAAAACGATCATGCCGCGCCTTGTATGCCCACAGCGTGAGAAATGGCCATCTGTAACGATTTATTCGCCGCCTGGGGACGCGGCCCTCGCGGAGTGGGGAACCAGCGCTTGGAATGGCAAAAGGGTTGCTATGGACTTCGACCTCTCGACCGAACAGCAAGACGTCGCGAATCTATGTCGCGAATTCGCCGAGGGCGAAATCGCGCCCCACGCCCAAGAATGGGATGCAAAAGCAGAATTTCCGCTTGCCACCGTGCGCAAGATGGGTGAGCTCGGATTTTTGGGTTTGCCCTTTCCTGAGAAATATGGCGGAGCCGGATGCGGACACCGTTTCGTACGCACTAGCCGTCATGGAAATCGGAAAAGCCGACGCTTCTGTGGGCATCACTATGGCAGCGCATGTGTCGCTTGGATCACAGCCCTTCTTTGCATTTGGCAGCGAGGCGCAAAAACAAAAATATCTCGTGCCGCTGGCGCGAGGAGAACGCTTGTGGGCATTCGGACTTACCGAAGCACAGGCCGGTTCTGACGCGGGTGCGACGCAGACGACGGCTCAAGTGCACGATGGACGCTGGACGATCAACGGATCAAAGTGTTTCATCACCAATGCGGGTACGCCGATGACCGGAGGCGTGACGATCACCGCCGTGACGGGGCGCGGTAACGGCCGTTCGGAAATCAGCAACATCATCGTCCCTCAAGACATCCCTGGGTACACGCAGGCGGCTCCGTATAAGAAGATGGGTTGGCGCGCATCGGATACGCGCGAACTGTCACTTCGACAACGCAGAGGTGCCGGAGGAAAACCTGCTTAGGCGAGCGCGGACGAGGCCTTAAGCAGTTTCTCGAGATTCTCGACGGTGGACGGATCAGCGTCGGTGCACTTTCCGTGGGTCTCGCGCAAGCCTGTTATGAGGCTGCTGCGAAGTACGCGAAAGAGCGCCATCAATTCGGCCAACCCATTGCGAAGTTCCAGGCCGTGCAGTTTCAACTCGTCGACATGGCGGTGGAAATCGAACTCGCGCGCTCTGCCGTGCTCAAAGCAGCGTGGCTCAAAGACCAAGGGCGTGATTTCGCCACCGCGGCGGCAATGGCGAAGCTTTTTTCGGGCGAGGTCTCTCGGCGCTGCGCGAATGCCGCGGTGCAGATTCACGGCGGTTACGGGTTTATGGACGAGTATCCCGTGTCGCGTTACTGGCGCGACTGCAAGATCAACGAGATCGGCGAGGGCACAAACGAAGTGCAGCGCATGGTGATCGCGCGCCAACTCGGTCTGTCGTGATGTAGTCGCGCGAATTTATTCGCGCGTTCATTCTACTCCGATTTAGCGGCTAGTGGGTCGTGTCGACTGCAATCCCGAACCCGGCGAGACCCACGCTCGAATCGCCTATCTCCCGATGATTGAGTATCGACGTCACGGGGCCGCTTGCAACCTCAGGTCCGGGGATGACGTGGATGACCGATCCGTCGTAGACGAAGAGCAGATCGCGGACCGAATCGTAGGCCATTCCTGACGGGCCGCTCGAAAAGCCGTTGATAACTTGGCCGTGAGCGTTGGGGCCGCTCGCGGTACTCGGCTTATGGACGACGTCGATTTGCCCGACAATGTTGCCTCCCACCTTCACGATTCTCAGCCACGAATAATTTGTCGTTCGCAGCGCTGTACGCCATGCCTTGGGGGAAGAACAGGGCGCTCACCTCGCGGCTTGCTGCTATGGTGGGGTTCGTCATGGAAGTAACAGCTGTTTGGGCCGCCGCACCGAAATTGTCAAACGAAGCAACGACCGCACCGAAATCGCTGACAAACAGCCGGTCGTTCACCGGATCATAGATCATTTCGACTGCGCGCGGCGTGCCGGCGATGCTCGAATCGGTGATCGTTAGGGTGATGTTCGCCGCTGGCACCGAACTGCCGGTCATCGAGTGCGCATTTGCAAACACTTGGATCGTCGAGCCATTAACGTTGGAAACATAGAGGAGATCGTGGTTGACATCGTATGCGGCCGTCCCTTGACCGTTCATGTAGGGGACGAGCGAGTTCGGGTTCATGCCGCCCTCCGCCCCGGGGTTGTTCCAAACCCTAATCGGGGTGGAAAAGTTCCCGCCGCCTCCCATTGTAGGATAGGCGGTGGGATACCACAGCACGTTGTAAAGCGGCGAGAAGACGACATCCGGGTTGCTGAGGTCGCTCGTTGGCAGAACCACCGCAGCCGCGATGAATCCGTTGGCGGTGGAAGCATGCGTGTACACGCGTATCTGCTGCACGGTTTGAACGTAGAGCGTGTCCGGACCGGTTCCGGTTGGGGTCGGCGTGGGAGATGGGGACGTGCTTGCAGTGCTATGGCAACCGTAGCCACCTGAGGCGACAATGATGCACGCCAGAGTAAAGCAGATTCCCAGTTTGGGATTCATCGGGGTTTGGGTTCTCCTCGATTAGGGAAAGGCGCGCTTGAGAAAGCGGCAGCCATACTATTTAAGAGAGAACTAGGCCCGCCTCTTCGCTGGTTTAGTCGCGCGCCCTGCCCCATTCTCTGGTTGGCAAGTCGAAGGCTGCCGGTTTCCCAGCAGCCTTCTCCATTGAATGTTCAGTTCGCGCTTACAGTTTTGTGGACAAACTGAACACGTACGTGCGTACCGGAATCGCTCCACCACCAGCTAGTGCAGCAGAGGCGCCGACGTACGGGAAGTAGTCATCGCCGTAGTAGGCGTTCGCTGGGTTAGCCGATTTCGCAGCGAAAGCGCCCATCCCAAGCGGCGACAATGCGTAGAACGGATTGTCTGCGTAGGAGATGATACCCTGACTCGCCGGCTGCTCCCAAGCATAGCCTTGATTGTGAACACCCCAGAGGAGGTTCGTTCCTAGGATCGATGCTTTCAGGTTGTGGCCGATGTCGTGAGAGATGCCCAAGTTGAGCGCCCACCACGACGGCCCTTTGAAGGCGCCTGGGGCATCGAATTGGCTTGTGTATGGATCTGGCCCCAGCGCACCCGGCAATGGGGCTGTGCAAGGACTGATCGTGCCGTGCTCGCAGGTAGCGGGCAACGGAGTGCAGCCGGGTGCATTGCCCCCAACCCCGGGCGGGCCAGCAGCAAAGCAGTGCGCGTCTGAGAAGAGTTGCGGGTCTCCGTACGGGTTGCCGGATTGATAGTTCAACGTCGGTAGAATATCAAATCCATGCTCCCGCACATCGAGCCCCACGTTGAGTCACGAATCGCACATCGTACGACGGCGATGCTGGCACCGCCTGATCGTAAGATGGCGAGTAGTACGCGTTCGGATCGAGCGTCGCGAAGTGTGTGCCGTAGTAGTTGTTGTAGGCGGAGATCTGGCTATTAATTGTGTCGATGTACGATGCTCCGCTCGGACCCTTCCAGAACCTGATCTTGGAATTGGTGTAGGTCGCGGCTATCACGCCCCCAATGCCGTTCTCACTGGACACATTCTTGCTCAGTAAGAACTCGGCTCCCGAAACGCGCGCATTGCCGAAGTTGTATCCGGTAACGAAGCTCGGCGATGCGGGATTCACGGGCAAGTTAAGGATCTGGTTTTGCGTATCTCTATAGAACGGCGTGATCTTCATGGACAAGCCAGCTGAAAAGTCGTGCTCGACCGATAAGTCGTAGTTCGTGCTGTTTTCGGGTTGCACGTTGTGAACCGTCAAGAACCCCAGGCCATCGTAGAATCGATTCAGCAGTTGAACCGTGTCGCCCGGTCCCCAGAACGGGGCTTCCCGGTACTCTACGAACGCAGAGTCCGGAGGCTGAACGTAGCGTCCAACTGAGAACCGAAGGATGTTGGTTGGATCAAACGTGTACGTGAAGCCGAATCGTGGGCTTATCGCCTCATACGAGATGGAGGTCGGCGGATTGCTCCACCCCCCTGCTCCCGGTGCATCTTTTGCGCTCAAACCCACGCCGCCAGGATCAGTCCCCGGGGGACTGTTTGGCGTGCTCCCGTTGGTGAGGATCGAGAAGCAGTTCGTTCCCGCTGGATAGCCGGGGATACTCGGATCGCCTGGCGAGTATGCGAAACCATGCAGGCACTGCCCGTTTTGTTCTTCAGCCATGTATGCTAGACCGTTGAGACCGGTGATCTGCATATCGGGCATCAGCACGAAACGGAACTCATCCCAACGCGCTCCGAAGTCGAACAACAGCTTGTCGCTGGGTTTGAACTGGTCGTCGATGACACCATCGTAGGTTATAGGCGTCGTGCTCGACCAATATCCGAACGGCGAGCCTACGTAGGTGACGGGGCTGTCCCGCCGTGCATGCCATGCCCACACCTCCGCAATTGGGGTGCGTTCCCCAAAAGTTGAATGCCGGCTGGTAATTGTAGCGCAGCGTCAAGTCGCGCGTCCAGTCGGTGTCGATCTTCAGAAGGTTCTGCGCGTTGAGCTGGTTTTGGTAGTTGAGCGTGACCCCTGTCGCGTTGTCGTGCAGTTGGTAGAATGTGAAACCGACCCAGCCGTTGATTGGCTGGTCGAGGCTCCAACCCGAAAACAAGTTGTACTCGTACAGGCGCAAGAACGAATTGTCGTTCAGAGCTCGAGTGTAGGACAGCTTTGTAATCGAGTACTGCGTATTTTGGCTGTCTTGGAATGTTGGCGGGATCGGGCCGCCAAGGCTGCCACCGGACGTTGGCCAGGTGAGCGGCGTGAGCAGCGCTGGGTTGTATGGTTGCCCAGCGTTGCCTTTGTAGAACAGACCCGTCGGCCACGTGAGATTCGTCGCCGATTGAAACCGGTGTTGCTCGTGAAGGTCGACACGGTTGGGTCCGAATTGAATGTGCCTTCTGGGGCATACGGAGCCGACTGGGTCGAACCGACCACATACAGTGCTTGCAGGTCGTCGCTCAGACCATTGTGCTGGAGCGTCCAGTGCAGATTCGTCACGGTGTCGCGTTGTGCGGTCCACGGAATGTCCGAATACGCGGCCAATGACTGCGGCTGCATCAGGGAGTTGGCCACCGAGCAGTTGAGGAAACCGCCGCCTGGCGTTAACCCTGGAATCGTAGAACCAAAGACGTCGTGAGAATTCCAGGCGCCGCAACCAGGATCGTTCGCCGGAACACTGATCGCGGTTCCCGCCAGGTTGCTCCGGTCGCCGAAGTTGTAGTCGGCGTTCAAAGCCAACGTCGAGACGTAGTAGGTAAACCGATTGTCCGGTGTGCCACCGTAGATGTCCGCTTGGACTGAGTGGTTGAAGAGCGGTGAGCCGACGATGCCCGTAAAGTCAGCACCGCCTGGATATTTTCCACGCGAAACGACTTCGTTGACATAGCCGGACATGGCGCGACCCGCATCTGCCGGAGCGCCGCCGGTGTAGACTTCCAAGCTCGAAAGGCCATTCGTCAAACCTGCTGTGGAATTGTAAAAGTCAAATCCGCGGTTAAGCGGAATGCCTTCAAGTTCGAATCCGATTTGGTCGAACGAACCGCCGCGCATGGAGAGCGAACCCTGGCCTGCGTAGCCACCGCCCGATCCAACTTGCCGCACAACGCCCGGCATCGAGCCGACAACGCCGTTTTGGCTATACATCGTCTCTGAGCCGCCTTGCGAACCTTGCAAGTTGGCGATGGCGCGCGAGTTGACGGCATAGAGGTCGCCCGTCACCGTCTTACTCACGACGCTCGCAGTTGCAGTGGTCGTAACGTGGCCGATGGTCTTGATGGATTGCCGCATGTGGATATCTGCGGAGGCTGTTTGGTCAGCCGTAACTGTGATGCCGTAGATGGTTGCGGTGTCGTAACCGTCTTTGCTCCCAGTTATGCTGTAGGTGTCCGGAGAGAGGTTGAGGATCGAATAGAAACCATTCGACCCGGTCGTTGAACTTTGCGATTGGCTGGGTGACGAAGCCGTCACCTTAGTGCCAGTTAGTGGGTTGCCATTTTGATCCGTCACCTTGCCCTGAATGTTGCCAGTCGTGCCGGCCAGTGCCCATGTTCCCTGGACGAGCAAAACCGCGACCGTCAGAAGCGCGGTGCGGAGTAGGCCCTTAGTGGTCATCAAGGGTTTCCTCCTTAAGTGAGTGAGAATGCTTAACCGACGAACCAGCCACTGCGGTCGGCCGAGCCGATGCACGCGCCGTCGTCCCGATTAAGGTGAGTTTAAGGTTCGAACGGTGACTTCGCACACCTGCTCGCAGCGCGTCTTGCGGGACGGATAAGGGCGACAGCGGACCTAAAGGTCCGCTGCTACATTGCGTTAGCGGGTGTATTTTTCAGTGGCGGGCGTGGTTGGCGGAGAATCAATCGCACGAGATCCGGAATGTGCGCCGGACTCTCGGCGACTGGTACATTAACTTTTTCAAACGCTTGAACTTTTGCTTGCGCCGTGCCGCTGCTGCCACTGACGATTGCCCCCGCGTGACCCATGCGCTTGCCTTCGGGTGCAGAACGTCCACCGATGAACGCCACCGCTGGTTTTGTGAATTCTCGACGTGCAATCATCGCGGCGGCATCTTCTTCGTCGGTACCACCGATTTCGCCGACGACAACCACGGCGTGAGTCTCAGGATCTTCCTGGAAAGCCTGCAAGCAGTCAGTGAAGACGGTGCCGATGATTGGATCGCCGCCGATACCCACGCACGTGCTCTGGCCGATGCCCGCGCGCGTCAACTGATCGACGATCTCGTACGTTAGCGTGCCACTGCGCGATACGAGCCCGACGTTGCCCGCGGAGAACACATGGCCCGGCATAATACCCACGAGCGACTGGCCGGGCGTGACAAGGCCAGGACAATTAGGTCCGATGAGTCGAGCGTCTGGGGGTATGACAGCAACTGCTTTGAGCATGTCGTGCACTGGAATGCCTTCTGTGATGCAAACGATCAGCTTGATCCCCGCATCGGCTGCCTCTAAAATTGCATCGGCGGCGAACGGTGGTGGAACGAATATGATGCTTACCGTCGCACCGGTTTTGGCAACCGCCTCGCTCACGGTGTTAAAGACATCGAAGCCTTCTACGGTTTGGCCGCCTTTGCCGGGCGTGACGCCGCCGGCTATGTTCGTGCCGTAAGCGCGCATGCGGTTGGCGTTGTGCAAGCCCTCGCGACCGGTGATGCCTTGAACGAGGACGACGCCTGTACGGTCGAGATAGATGGACAACTGCTTCCTCCTATCGGGTACGCGCGAATAAATTCGCGCGACTACGTTTTGGCGATGGCGACTGCGCGCGCAGCGCCGTCGTTCATCGTTTCAACTGCCGCAATGCCGGCGGCTTCCAAGACGGCTCGCCCTTCCTTTTCATTGGTGCCTGTGAGCCGCACGACCAGTCGATCCTTTTTCCATTTGCCACCGTCAAGGGCGGCAATCAAACCGCGTGCCACTTCATCACCGCGCGTAATGCCGCCAAAAATGTTGATGAACAAAGCCTTCACTCGCGGATCAGAGGTCACAATATCCACTGCGTTCCGAACGACATCGGCCTTTGCGCCGCCACCAATGTCGCAGAAATCGGTCGCTTCGCCGCCCGCAGCTCGCACCGCGTCCATCGTCCCCATGACAAGTCCGGCCCCGTTTCCGATCACGCCAACGCTTTCGTTCCCTTTGCCGCTTAGGTAAGCGTAGTTGAGATTGGTCTGCCGAGCGCGCTGTTCGAGCACGTGGTCTGGCAAGTCGGTTCGCCATGCCTCGAGTTCCGGGTGACGAATCAAACCGTTGTCGTCAATGTCGACCTTCGCATCCGAGGCGACGAGCTTCCCGTCTTTGGTGATGGCGAGCGGATTGATTTCGAGCAGCATCGCGCCGATGTCAAAGAACAGCGCGTACAGCTTACCGAGAATCCCGACGAATTGGTTGGCGATCTCGGCTGGGATGCGGGCTTCTCGAGCGACGCGCCGCCCGATGAACGGCCAATACCCACCCGCAGGATTGATGCAGTACTTCGCGATCGCAGAGGGATTCGTGGCGGCGACTTCCTCGATGTCCATGCCTCCCATGGCCGAGGCGATGATAATGGGGCGCTTGCTCGCGCGATCGACCGTTATGGATAGGTACAGCTCGCGTTCAATGTCCATTCGCTGCTCAATCAGGATGCGTTTGGCAACCTCGCCCTTGATATTCATGCCGAGGATGGCTTGAGCCGGTTCGCGGACGTCGTCCGCGCTCGTGCAGAACTTGATCCCGCCTGCCTTGCCTCGTCCGCCGACGAGCACTTGCGCTTTCACCACGGAGGGCGCCGGATTCTCACGCATGATCTGCACGGCTTCCTCTACCGAAGACGCGACGCGACCACGCGGCACGGGAATGCCCGCTTTGGCAAATAGTTCTTTCCCTTGGTATTCAAGTAGACGCATGACGCTCTCCGGTTGATGGGCGCTGTGCGGGCGATTTTCCAATCGCCCTCTACATATCTGTTGGTGCGGTCAATCCTTTTCTGCGGGGTCGCGAGTCGTGCGGGCGCCGTTGCCGCTTCTGCGCGGAGAGCGTGGCGGGCGATCGTGGCCGGTCCGTTCGTCCAGCCGCCCGAGCAGTTCTCGAGCGATGACGATGCGCTGCACCTCAGACGTTCCTTCGTAAATCTCCGTGATCTTCGCGTCGCGATAGTACCGCTCGGCTGGAAACTCGGTTGTGTACCCGTAGCCGCCCAGAATCTGGACGCACTCGTTTGCATGCCTGCGTGCCGCAGTTGAGGCAAAAAGTTTTGCCTTGGACGACGCATCGATTGAAGGTTTGCCTCGATCGCGCAACCACGCCGCGCGATACAGCAAAAGTCGCGCCGCATCGAGGTCGACGGCCATGTCGGCAATCTTAAACGAGACCGCCTGAAATGCGCCAATCGGTCGACCGAATTGAAAACGCTCGAGCGCGTAGCGCTGCGACGTTTCGAGGCAAGCGGCGAGGATCCCCACGGCCTGCGCGGCGATCCCAAGCCGGCCAGCGCCCAAGTTGGAAAGCGCGATTTTGTATCCCGCTCCCTCTTCTGCCAGTAACCGAGCTGACTCGACCCGGGCGTCCGAGAGCACGAGATCGACCGTGTTCGACGAGTGAATGCCCAACTTGTCGGCAACGCGCCCTATGCTCAAGCCAGCGGTCTGCTTGTCCACGAGAAATGCGGAAAGGCCCTTGGGCCCCTCTGCTCCCGTTCTGCCGAAAACGATAAGCGCAGTAGCGTATCCGCCGTTTGTGACCCATTGCTTGGTACCGTTGAGCACATATTCGTTACCGCGCTTTTCTGCTCGCGTCCGCAAACTCGACGCGTCCGAGCCAGACTCGGCTTCGGTCAGAGCGAAAGCGCCCAACCACTTCCCCGCGCACATTGGAGGCAAGTAGGTGCGCTTGAGGTCATTCGACGCAAATGCCTCGATGATGCGCGATGCAAGGCCCTGCACCGACACCGTCACCCCGACCCCCGCATCTGCGCGGCTCAACTCTTCGATCGCGAGTACCGTGCTGACCGTGTCGAGCGCCGCGCCTCCATATTCGTCGGAGGTAAACATTCCCATGATCCCGAGGTCGCCGAGTTTGCGAAAGACGTCCAATGGAAACTCGCGATCGCGATCCCACCGGGCAGCGTGCGGTGCGATCTCTGCCTTGGCGAAAGCAGCAACCATCTCGCGGACGGCCTTTTGATCGTTGGTGAGCTCAAAGTTCATGAGTAGCTAAAGAACCCGCGCCCGGTCTTCTTGCCGAGATATCCAGCGGCAACCATCTTGCGAAGCAGCGGGCACGGGCGATACTTCGAATCGCCCAACCCATCGTGCAAGACTTCCATGATGGCCAAACACGTATCCAAGCCGATAAAATCGGCCAGCTCCAGGGGCCCCATTGGGTGGTTCATGCCGAGTTTCATCACCGTGTCGATGGCTTCCGCGCTGGCGACACCTTCCATGTATGCGAAAAATGCTTCGTTCAGCATCGGCATGAGAATGCGATTGCTTACAAACCCCGGGTAGTCATTGACTTCCACCGGTATTTTATCGAGCTCTTTGACGAAACGCTTGGTGGCATCGAAAGTGTGATCTGATGTGGCCAGTCCACGAATCACTTCCACCAGCTTCATAACCGGCACGGGGTTCATGAAATGCATGCCGATGACTCGATCTGCCCGCCGGGTCGCGGCACCGAGAAGCGTGATCGAGATCGATGAGGTGTTGCTTGCAAGAATGGCGGGGGCGGGGAGCGCGGCATCCAGGTCTGCGAACAAGCGTTGTTTCAGGCCGGTGTCTTCACTTGCGGCTTCGATCGCTATGTCAACCTCGATCCCTTTGGAAATCAGCGGTTGTGCGCCGATGTGCGCCTCGATCGCGCGAGCTTGCGGCTCGCTGAGTCGCTTTTTCTCTAGCTGCCTCTCGAGAGTGCGCCCGATGGACGCTTTTCCTCGCTCGATCGCCGCGGCGTCAACGTCGTTGAGAAGCACCGTATGGCCGGCCGCCGCACAAACAAAAGCGATGCCGCTGCCCATTTGGCCGGCGCCTATGACCAAAACGCGCATAAGATATCTTTTGTTCACGCATGCACTGTGGTGGTCCCGCACAAAAAAAAGGCCGCCCGATTGGGAGCGGCCTCGTCACGGATGCTCGTCGATATTGCTGATTGACGCCTTGCTCGCGGCCATATTGAAAGGTTGCGAGCCGGTCATCCCGGCGGCGGCGCTCGCCGGATCTCCGCAGAACCGGCCACCTATGCGTCGACGGCAAACCGCCTTTGAAGAATAGCATCCGGCCGCTTGACCCTTCAAGGCAACGAGTGTTCGGCTACCCTTATGGTCTCGTCCCTAGCCGTGGAATTTTTGGAGCCAACGCCAAGAATGGAGCCTTGGTCTCAGGCTTTGTCCTACCTGGCGGCCCGAAGTTTAACGATCACCGCCACGACCATTAGGGCAAAATAGGCGAGGGTAATGACCTCGGCACGGGCGATAACCCGCCTGTTCCATCCCCCTTGGCGCTCGTCTCGAGGCAGTGGAGCGGAAAGCGGCACGATTCGCGCGACCGCTTGGCGATAACTTTCAAACTCGCCGCCGAAAGTTTGAGCGAGATACGATTCTTCCAGCGGGATGATGGTGGCGTACACGCCTACGATCAAGACAGCAACAACAGCAAACATGAGGAGCGACGTCGCCATCGGCACGTTGCCCGAGAACGCAAGCCAAAAACCAAGAGCGATGATCGCATTTCCAACGTAGAGTGGGTTGCGCACGAACGCGTATGGTCCGCCAGTCACGAGTTTCGGAGCCGTGACGACGTCCGAGCGGGTGGTGACTCCTGAATATCCGACCGCCCAGATTCGGATAAGCTCGCCGAGACCCGCAACGGCAATACCGACGACCGCGCTCCGCAGCGAAGGCGAGCCGAGTAGCACGAGAACCAGTGCCACGGGAACAAGCAGTAGGCCGCGATTTTTGAAAACCCAGGTTTGCCACTCGCTGGGAGGCGGTGCGTTAAGCCGCGGCATGAGAAAAATACTCGAGCATATCTGCCAAAGTGCGTTCAATTGGCGTGACGGCCCTCCAGCCCACCTGTCGCTCTATTAATGAGGGGTCGCCGCGTAGCACGGGCGTTTCTACGGGCCTCACGAGCTCGGGCTTGCGCCGAACCTCAGCTTTGACGCAGGCGATGCGCATCAACTCGCGGACGATCTCCTCCATGCTCCGATCCTTGCCGCTGCACACGTTATAGACGCAGCCGGTTTCACCAGCTTGCACTAGCCGCAGATATGCATCGACAACATCGCGGACATCGGAAAAATCGCGTCGTGGCGTGAGATCGCCAACGTCGAGCACGGGTTCTTTCTGCTTCGCCTTGATGGCCGCAATCTGGCTCGCAAACGCGGGGACGGCAAAGGCCGAACTTTGACCCGGGCCTGTGTGATTGAAAGATCTTGTTGCCATGACGCGACACCAACCGGCGCGCGCGTACTGCAGCGCAATGACCTCGGCCGCGGCCTTCGACGCGGCATACGGGTTTCGGGGAGAGATCGGAGCATCTTCGCGCAACGGCAGTTGGTCGACGCTTACCGCGCCGTACGTGTCGGACGAGCCCACGACGAGCACGGTCGCCTTGGAAGCTTCGGCGCGAACGGCTTCGAGTAAGAACGTCGTCCCCATGACATTCGTTTCGATAGTCGAGAGTGGGTGATCCTGACTGGCCGGCACGAAGGATTGCGCGGCCAAGTGAAAGACAACATCCGGTGCGCACGAGCGCGCGAGCGATCGCAGCCCATGTGCATCGGCGATGTCACACGTGCGCCATACGACGCGCTGCGCGAGCGTTGCGTCAAGCGTCACCAGCGCAGGTTTGGGAGCGCGAATTAAGCCTGTGACCTGCGCATTGTCGCGCAGCAGTCTACGGAGCAGCCACTGCCCGACAAAGCCGTCGGCACCAGTGACAAGCGCATGCATTAGGCAGTGTTTCGTCGATGTCGCTCGAGGTCGGCCTCGACCATCTTTCCTATCATGTCCTCAAAACCGACGGTTGGCGCCCAACCAAGTTTGTGCTTCGCCTTCGAAGCGTCGCCGACGAGCACGTCAACCTCGGCTGGGCGAATGAACTTCGGATCCGGCACGACGTGTGTGCGCCAATCGAGGCCCACGCATTGAAAAGCGACTTCGACAAGCTCGCGCACGGTGCGCGTCACACCTGTGGCGATCACGTAGTCGTCCGGCCGCTCTTGCTGCAGCATAAGCCACATGGCCCGCACATAGTCGGGCGCATAGCCCCAATCGCGTCGCGCGTCGAGGTTGCCCATGTGTACGTCCTTGGCTTTGCCGAGCTTGATGCGCGCAGCCGCATCGGTGATCTTGCGAGTCACAAACTCCAAACCTCGCCGCGGTGAATTGTGAATGACCCACTCGCCCACGCCGGCATGAAATCGCCCAGAGGTGGTGGTGAGATCGTAGAGCCATCCATCATAATCAGGGAGCGGAACAACCTTTTTGACCTCAGCGCGGTCGCGCCGAAGATGCGCGCCCTTGCCTGTGATCATCGGCGTCCGAAGGTTGATGGAATAAAAGGGACCCGGTCTTTCCCGCGGGCCTATATCGAGGTTGAGGACTGGCTCTTGGCCGAGTGCTTTGCTTGCGAGCCACCAAAGCCCCATGGCAAGAACGGGAGAATTCGTTTTGAAATTCTTAAAAGGATACCGTGGGCTGCCAGCCTTGAGGCCATCGGTCGCGTTGTATCCTTCGAGGAAGTGAACCCATGTTTGCTCGTCGCCATTCAAAACTATGGTGGGCACCCGTTTGTGACCGCTGTGCGTGTAGCACATCTCGTGCAGCCACGACGTAAAAGCGGCGTTGCCGTTGAGCGCCAGCGCCCCAACGGTTGCGCCGATATGAAATCCTGAGGCGGTGGCACTTTCGGTAGCCCAACCACAAGCGACCTGACGCCATACTTCCTCGAACCGCCGGCGGAGGGCGACGTCGTTGTTGGTAAATCTGGCCGCCACGCGCCCGCCGGACATATAAGCAGAGCCATCACCAACAAACGCGCCGAGAAGCCATGCGAGTTCAGGTCTGATTTTGGTGACGTTTGGGGAGCACGGCAGGGAGGCTTGCAGGACACGATCGCCAGGGGCAACCAGCGCCGCCGGGCGCTCGTCTTGCGCCAGGAACACGACATGATCCGCCGTTGTGGTGATCGTTCCACAACGGGCTTCGATTCTTGTGACCCCCTTATTGCGTTTCAAAGGAGCATGATGGTAGGCAGTTCCCTGCAGCACGTCAACAAATCGCTCGCCATCCCACACTTCGAGATCTTCCACGTCAAAGCGCTGGTAGGCGGGTCCTTTCGGGCGAGCATGAAGAACTTCGTCGATGGAAACGACATCGATGAGGCCGCGCCGTCGAATGATGACGGGTGTACGGCCTGGGATGCTTTCGTGGTTAAACAGGATTCCGGAGCACGCAAACAAGCCGTAGGACTCGCGATAGTTGACCGTGATCCAGTGGCCGAAAACTTTTGCCACGCCATAGGGACTGCGCGGATAAAACGGTGTCTTCTCTGCCTGTGGCGTTTCCACAACCTTGCCGAACATCTCGCTGCTCGATGCCTGATAAAAACGCGCATCCGATTTCACCGCTCGCATTGCCTCAAGCAGCCGCCCGACACCGACGGCCGTAAATTCTGCGGTGAGGACCGGCTGCGACCATGATGTCGGGACGAAGCTCTGCGCAGCCAAGTTGTAGATTTCATCGGGTCGTGACTCCCGAATTGCTGTGGCCAGCGAATGCTCGTCGAGCAAGTCTCCCGAGAGCAATATCACGCGGTCGATAATGTGGGCAATGCGGTCGAACGAGTTCGTGCTCGATCGCCGGGTCATGCCGAAGACTTCGTAGCCTTTCTCCAGCAGCAACTCAGCGAGATACGATCCATCTTGACCGGTGATACCGGTGATGAGGGCGCGCTTGGGCATGCGCGTGCTTTGGTGCTCTGCCAAGCGGCGCCCTCTAGGGACGCAATGGTTGGGGCGATTTACCAATCGCCCCCTACAGGTTCGAATTGGGCGATTAGACGGTTTGAGGCGGGGCTGCTGCCACGTAGCGCTCGTTCGCGAAAACGACCACGGCGATACCAGCGAGCGCAATCGATCCGCCGATGGCAGTCAGCGGAGCGACCAGTTGATGCAAGACGAGATAGGCAAGTGCCGCAGTGACGATCGGCTGCGAAAGAAACGAGATTGCCACGACGGCAGCAGGCATGTGACCCAAAGACTTGGACACGAGGGTGTGCCCGATGACGGTCGCGCTCAGCGCGAGCGCGAGGCTGACGCCAAGATCGTGAGCGCTCATTCGTGCAGAGACCCCAAGTGCTATGAGGGCTACCCAAATGCACACGGCGCACGCGCTGTACACGATGCTGACGTAGCGTAGTGTGTCCACGCGGCGACGAACGTGGCGGCCAAGCAAGAGATAGCCGGTTTCTGCAAGCGCCGCTGATAAGGCGAGCGCATCACCCATCAGCGCTCGGCCAGAAATTCTAAAGTCACCAATCGTGATGATCGATGCCCCAAACACGGCGATCGCCATGCCAACCGCCATCGGCCACGTCGGCCGCTCGCGAAAGAACAGCGCCGCGAAAATCGCTACGAACACTGGATCCATGCTGACGAGCAGCGCAGCACTCGAGACACTAGTAAACTGCAGGCTCGCCGCCCACAACGTTATGTCGAGCGCGAACAAGGTGCCCGAAAGACCGGCGGCAATGACGTCTGAACGCGCGACCGGCGCGAGCCGCTGCGAGTTGCGCGTGAAGCGCGCAGCATACGTCAGCGGAGCGATGATCATCACCGCGAAAAGCATACGATAGGCGACGATGGCTAGGACCGGTGCCGTGGCAAGTTTGTAAAGAACGCCCGCCATTGAGAGGCCGACGATACCGAGCGCGAGGAAGGCGTAACGAATGTATGCCTCGCGCAGAGGTGCTCGCGAATGAATTCGCGAGACTACATTGGCATCATCCGTCAAGACTCTCTTGGGGCGATCGCTCAAGAGCGGGGCGTCGTACCCGCGGCCTTCTCCCGCTCGCGCTTCGCCGCCCGGATCCGATGCCGTTCTTCAGCGCGTGCATATCGGCGCTCTTCTTCCGCAGTTTGGGGAATGATTTTTGGCACCGAGACGGGTTTGCAATTATCATCCAGCGCAACGAAGATCATCGTCGCAGAAGCCACGTGCTTGCGCTCGCCGGTCTGCAGTTTCTCGGCCTCGATCCGGACGCCGACTTCCATCGAGCTCCGATGCGCGTAGTGGAGCGACGCCTTCAAAACGACCATGTCGCCCAGGTGAACCGCGCTCCGAAAATCGAGTTGGTCGATGCTTGCGGTCACACAAATTCTGCCCGAGTGCCGAATGGCGGCCGCGGCACCCGCCTGGTCCGCCAGCTTCATGATCACACCGCCATGGATATTGCCCATCGGGTTGGTATCGGCCACCTCGACGAGGGTTGCGAGCTCCACGGCCGAGGCGGAAACTGACTTCCCTGGCCGCTCCAGGGGCTGGCGTTCTTGCATGGGCGGGCCTTCGCGGGGACGAATGCGAAACCCGGTAGGTGCCGAAAAACCTAGATTTGACGCGACTTTTACCCATCACAGTCGCGCTTTCGACCGAAACTTTTCAAGGCCGTTTTGGGTATCTTCACGTGACGGAGGTTGCGCGATTATAGGGCAGGTGACGGACGAGGAACTCGTCGTGCTCGTCCTGAGAGGAGACCAGAACGCTTTCGCACCGCTCGTCGAGCGGCACAAACGGGGCATACTCAACTTCGTCTACGCCCTGGTCCGCTCGCCGGAAGAAGCTGACGATATCAGCCAGGAGACATTCTTGCGAGTGTACGCGCACTTAAAAACGTTCAACCCAAAACTTGCGAAATTCTCAACCTGGTTGTACCAAATCGCTCGCAATACCGCGAGAACCCATTTGATGAAAGAGCGGCGCCGGCCGCCTACCGAAGATTTATATGAGGACGAAACGCTTGAACAAAAACTACCCGATCAGCGGCCCTCGGCGGCACCCGAGACGCGCTTGCTGCAAAGCGATGACGAGCGCACACTTCGCGCCGCCTTGCAGCGCATCCCCGAAAAAATGAGAGCCGCACTCGTGCTGCGATATTTTCGTCATTTGGAGTATCAAGAAATTGCCGACGCGATGAGCGTGTCGCTGGGTAATGTCAAGACATTGATCCATCGCGGCAAGGCCGCGCTTGCGCGCGAGGTTGGATCGCATGGCACGCTTGCACCGGCAAGCGCGCAATCTGTTGCGGAGGTAAGCCACCGTGAAGTGCTCTGCGTGTAGGAACCACCTTGGCGCATTCCAAGATGAAGCGCTCCCTGCGAGCGTTGCAATGCAAATTCAAACGCACTTAGACACGTGCCTTGGGTGCCGCACCTTCGCCGAAGAAATGATGGTGGTCGAACACCATTTGTCGCGCCTGCCCGAACTCGAACCTCGGGTTGACTTTACGCGTCTCGTAATGAGCGCGAGTTGCGACGATGCCAGCCCCAGCGCCGCGGCGTTCGCGCATCGTGTGGCTCGGCGTCTACGACCTGCTCGCCTGGGCGGTCATGATCGCTCTGGCAGCCACCGGCATCTTGCGCTGGAAAGTGTTGGCTGCGGATGGCGGTCTCATGCTCGGCAAGTTCGCCGTCTCAGCTGACACACTCTATCGAGTTGCGGACCACTTCCATCTTACAACGATTGCACTTGTCGGCGGTCTGGTCGAGGGGTGCGTCCTCTTGTTCCTTTTGTATGCAGGGCGGCGATATCTGGCCTCGGTACAGTCGGACTTCTTCGGAGCGCAAACAACATGAGACCCAACCTCACAACATTGCGAGCCTGGCCATCACTCTTGGCAGCGCTGCTCTTTCTTACGGGATGCCTGCTTGTTGGAGCGCCGGCATCTGCTTCCGAGCAATTCCAGCGATGACATGGTGGTAATTGGCGACCAGCACCAAGTCGTCAAGCCGAACCAAGAAGTTCACGGCGATTTGGTTGTGGTCGGCGGCAGCGCTGACGTGTACGGCAAGGTCGATGGGGATGCGGCGGCGATTGGTGGAAGGATCTACATCGCGCCTCAGGGTCACGTCTCCGGCAGCTTGGTGAATGTTGGCGGAGTCATCGACAACGAGTCAAACACGACGCCTGGTCGCGGGCCTGCACAACCGGTACCGGTAATCCCGACGCCGGCGCCAATACCAGTCCCGGAGGCACCACAACCAACGTTCGATTGGGGTTGGACGTGGTTCTATCTCATTGACGCCCTGCTCACCATTGTCGCGTTTCTGCTCTTCCCGGTGTTGACGCGAAACGCCCGGGCAAGCCTCATCGACAATCCCGTCATTGCGGGGGTCTTGGGCTTTTTCTCACCCATCATCTTCGTGCTCGTGATCATCGCGCTTGCCATCACGATCATCGGCATCCCCTTGATACCGCTGGCGGTCATCGTGACGATCGTTGGTTACTTGGTAGGGAAAGCTGCCATCGCCGAATTCCTCGGCGAGCGGATCTTCAGTACCACCAAGACAAACGCCACGCCGCTCTTATCCGTCCTGGTTGGCGCCGCGCTCATGTTCTTGCTGTGCGCGCTCACCGATTGGATCGGGGTCGTGCTGTACTTCTGCCTCGCGGCACTTGCCATCGGCGCCACGTTACCGCTGGTACGCACCATCGCGCCGCGTCGCGCTCAGCCAACCATAACCCCACCGGCGTCCACCCACGTTCTCGCCGCCGGTCGATCCGGCGCACATGAGTCCGCCGGCGCCGCAATAGAAGCGTGGGGCGATTTCCAATCGCCCCCTACACGGATCGTGGGCGACTTGACAGTCGCCCGCTACGGGTCGCGAATAAATTCGCGCGACTACTCTACGGGCGGATACCGAGGTCCTCGTAAAACGCATCGGGGTTCACCGGCCGACCAAGGAAGTTTTGCACGAGCACGTCAGGCTCCACGGTAGCGCCAGGCTCGAGAATATCTTTACGGTAAGCCATCCCCACTTCAGGATTTTCGAGGCCTTCTTTCTGGAAACGCGTGAAGATGTCTTGAGCATAGACTTTCGACCATAGATAGCCGTAGTAGCCCGCGTCGTAGCCGCCCATGAGATGCCCAAACCCCGCTTCGGGATGCGTGTTGGGAGTGGCCGGGAACGGCGTCATCTTTTTCTTGAGATCGAACCAGGTCGTGTCCACGTTAACGTTCGGTCCTGAACTATGGATCGTCATGTCGTATTGCGCGTAAAAAGCTTGCGTTGACCACGTGTATCCGTCACCAACGTGCTTGAGCGCGATCATCTTTGCGATCAGATCGTCGGGCAGCGGTTGACCTGTTTTGTAATTGCTTGAGACCTGCTTGAGCACGGATGGCTGCCACATGAAGTTCTCGAGCATTTGCGATGGGGCTTCGACAAAGTCGGGCCGCACCGCCGTGCCGTAGAGCGTCTCGTAGGGTGCCGTCGAGAGCGTGCTGTGCATGAGATGCCCGAATTCATGGAAGAACGTGATCACGTCTTCGTGACTCAGCAGCGCGGGCTGACCGGGAGCAGCGACCGGCCAGTTGCCGACGATGGATGATATCGGCTTTTGATATGAGCCGTCGGGAAGCACTCTGCCTGGACGAATCGGGAAGTTGGCGAAGTGTTCGAACTTGCCGGGGCGAGGGAACAGATCTAAGAAGAACCACCCGATCGGCTTGCCGCTCGCTGTGTCCGTGATGGAGAACTCGCGGACACCCGGTGCCCACGCGTCCGCGGGCGACGATCTCCGCGAACGTCACGCCGAGCAGATTTTGGTAGATGTCGAGTACGCTCGAGACGACGTGTTCGATGGGGAAATACTGGCGGACCATCTGTTGGTCAACTTGATATTGCGATTTGATCAATTGGTTCTCGTAGTAAAAATAATCCCAACTTGCAAATGGTTTTGTGTCGCCCTGCTTGCGCTTGAGCGCCCCAAGCGTCGCGATTTCTTGATCGGCTTTGGGGAGGAGCTTGCTGCTCACCGTGTTGAGCAAACTTTCGACGCGGCTCGGCGTCTTTGCCATCTTGGCGTCGAGCTGGTATGCCGCCCACGACGAGAAGCCTAACATATGGGCAAGCTGGTCGCGCACGGCGACTGCGTCTTGCAAGCGCTTGACGTTGGCGAGGCCGCCCCGATTGGAGTACGCAATTGAATAGCGCTTGCGCGCATCGCCGCTGACCTCTGAGATCATGAATGCGTCGTACGTGCTCTCGTTGACGGGCACCACATAGCCGGTCGCCGTTTTGGCAAGCGTCGCGACAAATGATTGTGGCAAACTCTTTGCCTCTGTCTTCGTTATGGGTATGCTCGTCTTGTCTTCGTCAAGTGCGGACTGAAAATCGCGCTCCAAGTCGTTGAGGTGATCGAAGAGCGCAGTGACTTGTTTGCGTGCCGCGTCGGAGAGGCCGGCCCCCGATCGCTTACCGCCGTCAACGTAATATTCGTCGAGCTTCTGATCGGCTGCCGTCTTTGCGTCTCCCAAAGTCGCCACGCGGGTCGCGACAGCATAGATTCGAGGATCCGAAGACAACTGAACTTGATAATTGGAGACGCTTTGGTTGCACACGAGAGACGCGTCGCGCACAGCTTTGTCTGGCGCCAAATTGAACGCACCGGCTTGGACGACGGTGGCGTCGTTGAAGTCCGCCTCTGCGGTCTCGATGGCCTGCAGAGTTGCAAAGGTCGCGGTTTGCGGCGGAGCTGCTAAGATTTTTTCAATAGCCTGCTTGGCCGATGCGATAGCGGCATCGCACGTTTGCGAGAGCTGCGCGGGCGTGAGAGTAAAGTTGAGACCGGTATCCGCGGGCAGCGTCGGGGTCGCAGCCAGAGCGGCTGCGGACGCAAGCGACAATGTGGCGACGGCCGTAAGAAAAAATGCGAGCAGGGTGGACTTCATGCGTCTCTCTTTCCTATGTAAAGATGATGGGGATCCAAAACATCGCGTAAAAGCTGGAGCTCGCGCTCCGTGGGCGGTGGCAGAACCTCCAGGTTTGGCGCGCAACGCAGCGGCCATCCTGCTTTGCTGCAGGCCTCCTTTGGATCCACACCTGGATAAATGCCAACCAATTCTAGCTCTCCGTCGCGGGGTGCGGGTTCGAGTATGCCCATGTCGGTGACGACGCGGACTGGCCCCGCGCCGGGAAGCCCGAGCTCCTTGCGACTACCATACTTTCCATTTTGGCCTGGCGAGGTGATAAAATCGCAAGCCGCCGGAAAGGTTCGAGGCGACAGCGGCGCAACCACGATCACCCGTTGCGCGTGGATAGCGATTTCGCAGGCGCCGCCGCTGCCCGGAAGTCGAACTTTAGGGTGATCGTAGGGACCGATGACCGTGGAGTTGATGTTCCCGTATCGATCGATCTGTGCGCCGCCCAGGAAGCCCACGCCGATCCGCCCTCCTTGGAGATAAAACTGAAAAATGTCTGCCATCGTTGCAACGGCGAGCGACCCCGTCACGAGCGCCGGATCGCCGATTGAAACCGGAAGGCGCTCGGGCACCGCGCCGACTGCCCCAGATTCATAAATGAGAACCAGATGCGGCGCATGCGTCGCGCGGGCCAGGTTGCAGGCGAGATTCGGCAAGCCGATCCCAACAAAAACGACTTCGCCGTCGCGCAATTCGCGAGCCGCACGAACGGCCATGAGTTCGCTTGGGCTATACGTTTGGGCGCTAGAAACCGTAGTTCACTCCTTGGGAGATGAGCGGCTTGGCCGCGAGGCTCGCTTGTCGTTGCGACCCGAGGCGTCGCAGGTAGCCCGCGCGATCTTCCACGCCAAACACGAAGTCATCTAACCAGCGCGCCAACACCGCTTCATCCTTTGAGATGTCTTCCCATTCGACATAAAACTGGTTGTCGCGGTCGTAATAGCCTTGCGCATACGAAGGATGCGCGCCCCACGGCTCGCACACGACGGCATCCACAACGATGTTTGGGATCACGGTGCGATTCGGATCTCCTCGAATGACCCGTTCATCCACGAGCTCCTCGACGACGGCAATCACACGGTTGGCTGCGAATGCAGCTTCTTTTTGCACGCCGTAAAGACCCCAGATTTGCACGTTGCCGCTAACGTCCGCTCGCTGCGCGTGCACGATCGTGACGTCCGGATTGAGTGCGGGCACTGTCGCCAGATTGACGCCGGTGTACGGGCACGTGACCGAGCGGATGAGCGGGTTGACTGCCGGCAAGTCGCTGCCAGCGTAGTCGCGCAGCGGCCAGAATGGCAATTTCGCTGCCCCCGCACACAGCCGCGCGACCAAACCAAAGTGCGAGTATTCTTCCAACTCGAGTGGCCGAGGCTGGCTCTTCTCGACCGCGCGGCGCAGGGCGTGCAGCGATCCGACGCCGGGATTGCCCGCCCATGAAAAGACGAGCTTGCGCGCGCAACCTGCTGCGATGAGTTGATCGTAAATGAGGTCCGGGGTGAGACGACAGATGGTCAGTTCGCGCCGTTTCTGGCGGATAATTTCATGCGCCGCGGCAAAACAAATGAGGTGGGTAAAACCTTCGATGACGAGCGAGTCGCCATCGTGCACGAAGCGTGAAACCGCTTCGCGCATAGACATGACTTTGGTCTGATCGCTCATCCGGTGGGGCGATTTTCCAATCGCCCCCTACAGGTCTCGGGGCGATTTTCCAATCGCCCCCTACATGCCTCGGCGTGATTTTCCAATCGCCCCCTACAGGTCTTGGGGCGACTTTTCAGTCGCCCCCTACAGGCGAGGGTCATGCGGGCACGCGTACCTGCGAGATTACTTCGTCAAGAATCCGCAATCCAATAGCCACGTCTTCCTCGTCGATGACGAGCGGCGGCGCAAGCCGTAACGTACTTCGACCGCAACCCAAAAGCAACAAACCTTTGGCCAGTGCAGCTCGCTCGAGCTCGGGTACCAGACCGTGATAGGGCTCCTTGGTCGCTCGGTCACGGACGAACTTTATGCCGATCATCAACCCAGTGCCACGAACGTCACCGATCACGTCATGTTTGCGCTGCAACTCACGCGCGCCCTGGAGCAAGAGCTTGCCAACGCGTTGTGCGTTCATCACGAGCGAGCCCTCGACGAGATCAAGAGTTGCGAGCGCGGCAGCACAACAGACCGGGTTGCCGCCAAACGTGCTGCCGTGCGTGCCATGACCCCAGGTCATGACTGACTCTTTGGCGACGATGGCGCCGAGCGGCATGCCAGAGGCAAGACCTTTTGCGAGAAGCGTGACGTCTGGGACGACGTCGAAGAACTCCGAGGCAAACATCCGACCGGTACGACCGATGCCGGATTGCACTTCATCGAAGACGAGCACTGCGCCGTGCTCATCACAGAAATCCCGCCAATACTGGAGGAACTCTCGCGGCGGAACGACGTAGCCGCCCTCGCCAAGAATCGGTTCCATGAACACCGCGGCAACTTCATCGGGTGCAACTCGTTCGTGGAAGAGCGCCTCGGCGGCGGTCAGCGCGCACGTGAGGGGATCGGTACAGGTTGCAGGTTTGGCACAAACTCGGCACTGATATGGGTCCACAAAAGGAAGATGATACACGCCAGGGAGCAGCGGGCCGAAGTTGCGACGATAACGCACTCTACTCGCGTCGAGCGAAATCGCCCCCATCGTTCTTCCGTGGAACGCTCCGCGAAACGCGATGATATTCTGGCGCTTCGTATGGCTGCGAACGAGCTTGATCGCGCCTTCCACCGCTTCGGTACCTGAATTTGTGAGAAAAACTCGTTTGGGCTCGGGTCCCGGTGCCAGTTTTGCCAAACGCTCGCACAGCTTGGCAAACGCTTCGTAATAGAAGTCGGTCGCGCAGATGTGTAAGAACTTGGCCGCCGCCTCGTTGATGGCTGCGACCACTTTTGGATGGCTGTGGCCCGTTGAAGCAACTGCGATACCGGCCATGAAGTCGAGGTAGCGATTGCCGTCGACGTCCTCGATCATGGGGCCTTGACCGCGCTCGACGACGAGTGGGTATTCTTTGATGTAGGAAGGCGACGCGTAGCGCTCATCTTGCTCGATGATGCGTCGGGCTTTTGGACCCGGCGGTGCGGTGACAATGTGCGGATAATTCTTTGCCATAGGACCCCTGTATGTCACGAATCTATTCGCGAGTGTAGTGGGCGACTGTAAAGTCGCCAGAAAATCTCGCCGACGAGCGCACGTGGCGGTATTTCTTCTTTCTCGCTGCCAGATGGGCTCGCCTTGCGAGCGAACCGAAAGGTTTGCGGTTATAGCGCCGAGTAAAGTCGACCGATCCGCATGTTTATTAGGCGCTTTTTACATCATGCGCGTGCGAGATTGCTCGCGCATGAATTGCGCGACATAGTATGGTCCGCAGCCGCCCTTTCCGGTGATGCCGGAACCCTTCCATCCGCAGAACGAGTTCACGCCGGGCCACGCGCCGGTTGTAGCTCCCGTCCGGCGATTGACGTAGAGCACGCCAGCTTCCATTTCATTGAAGAACGTCTCGATCTCATGCTCGTCGCTTGAGAACAAGCCGCCAGTGAGGCCTAGGTCGGATCGATTTGATTCGGCCAGCGACTCTTCAAAAGACTTGGTAACGCCAACCGCCAGAAGCGGCAGGAACAACTCGCGCGCGAAAAGCTCGTGATCGAGCGGTAGTTGGGCGATGGCCGGCGAGACGTAGTAGCCGCGATCGAGCGGCGAAACAGTGAGCCGTTCGCCGCCGATCAACAGCTTGCCGGTCGCCCGAACGGCCGCCACAGCTTCTTCGTATTTCTTCACCGAATGCTCGCTGATCACGGGACCAAGGTAGACTTCCCGCTTCGTCGGGTCGCCTATAACGAGAGCCTTTGTCTTCGTGACGAGCAACTCGAGGAATTTGGCAGCGACGCGCTGGTCGACGTAGGCTCGGGAGCACGCACTGCATTTTTGACCTTGCAATCCGAAAGCGGAGCGCATGACGCCGTCCGAAGCCATTTCCAAGTCCGCGTTCGCGCTGACGATCGCCGCGTTCTTACCTCCGAGTTCACCCAGGCAGGGCTTTGGGTATCGACCGCCGGCGGCGAATTCGCGCATCAAACGCATGCCGACGTCTTTCGAACCGGTAAAAGCGACCCCGTCCACGCCGGGATGTTGAATGAGCGGCTCGCCGACGCGCTCGCCCGAACCGAAAAGCAGATTGAACACGCCTGTCGGTAGGCCGGCTTCTTCATAAACTTGCGCGAGTTTGGAACCCGTAAGGGGTGCTTGGATCGATGGCTTGTAAACGACAGCATTCCCTGCGAGGAGCGCTGCGCTCGACATCCCGGTGGAGAGCGCGAGGGGGAAATTGAAGGGCGCGATGACGACAAAAACTCCGTATGGTCGCAAGACGTCTTGCGTGCGCTCGTTCGGTGAAAGCTGCCCGAGTGGCCGGATGTAGCCGTTTGCGGCTTCAACTTGATCGGCGTAGTAGTCGATCAGATCGGCAGATTCTTCTGCATCGCCCAGCGACTCCATCCGATTCTTGCCCACTTCGATGCTCATGACCGCCGCGAGTTCGTAACGCCAGTTGCGAATAGTCTCCGCAGCGCGCCGCATGATCTCCAAGCGCTTTTGCCACGGCATCGCTCCCCAAACTTTTTGCGCCCGTTTGGCCGCGCTGACCGCAGCGTCGATCTGTGCGATGCTTGCCGTCGAGAACTCGCCAACGACAACGTCGCGATCGATCGGCGTGCGGGTTTCCAACACGGACCCTTTGCCCTCCACACGCTCTCCCGCGATGAAGAGGTGATGGCGCTGCCCCAGGCGGCCGCGGAGATCCGCGAGCGCGGCGTCGAACGAGGCATGGATCTCGTCCATGTTGCCGCCGACCGCAGAGTAGGTGATCTTCGGCTGTTTTACTGGCGCTTGCGTGCTCATGGGTTTCCCTTCTGTCTTGGGGCGATTTTCCAATCGCCCCCTACACTTGATGCGATTTGCCAATCGCCCCCTACATTGGAACTAGTCTCGTGTTGACGTCTTTGTGGTTACTTCGCGGAAGACATCGGCGAGGCTTGCACGCAGCAGCGCGACGAGCTGGTCGATTTCAGGTTCCGCAATCGTTAAGGGTGGTGCAATGAGGACCAAATCTCCATTCTGGCCGTCTGCATGGCCAGTGTTCGGCCAGAGCACGATGCCGTGCCGCAAGCCCGCTGCGACCAGATGCTCGGCTACTTTGAGATCGCGCGAGAACGGCCGTTTGGTTGCGCGATCTGCCACGAGCTCGACGCCCGCAAGCATACCGATCCCGCGCACGTCGCCGACGAGCGGCGCGCCGTCGCCTTCGTGCAGGAGCGACTTCAGGCGGGACTGCAGGACGGTGCCGATGGTCGCCGCCCGAGCTACCAGCCCATGCTGACGGATATAACGCAATGTCGCGAGGCCCGCGGCCGCTGCAACCGGGTGGTGCGAATAGGTTTGCGCATGCACGAAGCCGCCGCGCCGGCTCTTCTCCATGACCTCAAAAATACCTGAAGTCGTCAGCACCGCTGACAGCGGCACGTAACCGCCGTTGAGACCCTTACCGAGCGTAATAATGTCGGGCACTATCGCTTTTCCGTCGGCGTCTTTGTAATGTTCGAGGCCAAAAAACTTTCCGGTGCGCCCCACTCCGCACAGCACCTCGTCAGCGACGAAGAGAACGCCGTACCGATCGCAGATCTCGCGGATGCGAGCATAGTAACCGGCTGGCGGCACCGAGGCTCCAGTCGAACTCCCGCCGATCGGCTCCGCGATGAAAGCCGCGACGTTCTCGAGCCCCGCACTCACAATGGCGTCCTCGAGCGCCTCGCCGGTCATCGCCTTAGAGCGTTCGCCCAGTTCCCCCGCTCGATACGGATACGGCGCCTCGATCATGCGTACTTCGATAAGCCAAGGCTGATACAGGTCGCGGTAGTGCTGGCGAGCCGAGGTCGACAGCGCAAGGAGCGTATTGCCGTGATACCCTGGCGTGCGCGCGATGATGATGCGTCGACCGGCCTCGCCGCGCTCGACGTGAAACTGGCGCGCGAGCTTCAGCGCAGCTTCGACGGCCTCCGAACCGCTCGAAAGAAAATAAGCTCGTTCGATACCAGGCGGGGCCAGATCAGTCAGTTCGTTGGCCAAATCCTCGACCGGCTGGCTCGTAAACATCGTGCCGTTGACATAGCCGAGCGCCGCCGCCTGAGCTCCGATAGCGTCGGCGATCTCCTTGACCCCGTGACCGACGCTTGCCACCATCGCGCCGCCACATGCGTCAAGGTAGCGCTTACCAGAGTCATCATACAAATAGATGCCTTGGCCGCGAACGATTTTGGGCAAGCTGTGATTCAGCTTGCGATAAAAAACCGAGCTCGCATCCGCTTTGGGCATGGTAGCGCTTTCGTAATCTCAAGATGTAGCGGGCGACTGTCAAGTCGCCCATTGTAGGGGGCGATTGGAAAATCGCCCCGCTATGCAAGCGTTTCGGCGCGCGGGGGGCCGCTTGCCTGCGCTGCGGTGCGCAGTGTGCGCACCGCCAACGTCCAGACGATAGGTACGAGAAGCGCATTCGCACCGATTGCAATCGACAAGAGTCGCACCGGTGTCGATCCGAATGCAGCCATGGCCACGGCTTCCAAGACTGCGCCGGCGAGGAGATATCCAAACACTTCATAGCGCGCAACCGCGATCAGGTAACTGACCGCGATCGCCCACAACGCGAAGAGCGCTTCATTGGCTGCATACAAGCGTAGTATTCCGGCTGCTCCGGCAAACAGCGGCCCGTAGGTCAATCCGATGAGGCGGTTCGGAAAGAGGCAGATCACGAGGAGGGCTCCGCAAATAACCGCGACGGCAATCCCAGCCGCGAGAGCGAGGAGACGCGCAACTGATTCTCTGCTGGAATGTATGGCCGCGGCGGCTTTGGGCATGAGGATCAAAGCAACGAGGCCCGTTCCGTATGGAATGGTGCGCGCGACCGTACCCGCTGCGCCGAAGAATCCACTTGCCGTACCGGTGAAGTGATGCTTTGCAAACAGCATGTCGACATAGAACAACGCGCTCGTCGCTGACGTCACCGCCAACACTTTGAGCGCAGCACCCCCAAGGTGCAAGTGCTCGCCGCGCGTCCACCGTCGCTGTTCACCGCCAAACATCGTTGTCGCGACAATTACGGCGATCCCGATGGCAGAGCCCGCGGCGACTCCACCCAGCGTCCCGGCGACGCCGAATCCGAGCGCAACAAGACCCAACGCGACCACAAGTTTTGCAAGGCCTTCACCGACGAGCGAGGTCGCGAAAATGCCGAAACGGTGCGCGCCCTGCGCAGCACCTCGGACGAATCCGCTAAAAAACCCCAGCACGACAAACAGCGCGAGCAACAACCACAAGACCTGCTGAGTTATGTGCAGGTAGCTGCGCAGCGGAATGCTCGCGACGAAAAGCCCTACCGCAACAACGCATGCGAGACCCAAAACGAGAGCACCGGTGCGGCGCAAGAATGGGGCTATACTCGCATCGTGACCCGCCGACCACATCTTTGCCGTCTCTTGCATGGCCACCGTGCCCACGGATGCGCCTAGCACGCCGAGCATGGCCGCGATGGTCATGAGGGTGACGAGCGTACCGTATGCGTCGGGTCCGAGCTTTCTCGAAAGTACAAAATGGAATGCATACGAGAAGACGTTCGCGACCACCGCCGCACCCATGACCAGGGCAGCATCGCGCGAGAAGTGCCGCAAGTTAAAAGATCCCCGAAGTGGCGCCTCGAGAGTTTGAGCACTTACCGTAGCGTCTGCGACCTCGAGACCGTCCAACCTATACGCCCTCACTCAGCCAGCGGGCGATATCGCTCTCGACGAGCAGCATTACTTCCGGCAATGGTTTGCCGCTTTGATGCGCAAGTGCGCGGCAATCTTCGTATTCTGGCCGGGCTCGCATACCGGTTGGTGCTTCGGTGATCTTCACCCGCACGGAACCAAGGGACGTCGCGACCACCGCGCTGCGCCGCGATAACGTCGTTCGCTTGACGGGCCAGGAGCGCACGCCGATGGTGGTGGTTTCGGCCAACATCGCGAGCGCAACAGCACTTTCGCGCTCGGGTGGCGAGAGCGCGCACAGCACGATCCCAGGGCGACCCTTCTTCATACTCGCGGCGCACGTCCACACATCCACTGCACCCGCCGCAAAAAGCTGTTCGACGGCATGCTCGTAAAGCTGCGGGTTCATGTCGTCAATATTGGTTTCTATTTGAATCATGGCGTCATCGCCGCTTGGCCGAACCGTGGTCTCGACAACCTCGCCAACCAACACGCGCAGCACGTTGGGAAACGGGAAATCCGAACTTCCGCTGCCATAGCCAATGCTCTGAATCGTCATCGCCGGTCTTGGTTCGAACGATGCCACGGAGGTAAGGATCGCCGCACCGGTAGGGGTCACGAATTCCGCATCGAGATCGATGGTGTAGGTCGGGTTGCCGCGCAGCATCTCCATGGTCGCTGGTGCGGGCGAAGGGCTTTCGCCGTGCGCGCTTCGAACGCGGCCCCTTCCGCAGGGCAACGCAGAGCAATAGACTGCCTCGACACCAAGGAGATGCAGTCCAAGTGCCGCTCCAGTGATGTCGACGATCGCGTCGATTTGTCCAACTTCATGGAACACGACGTCGTCCGCGGTCGATCCATGCACGACCGCTTCGGCGGCTGCTAGCCGCTTATAGATGTTCGTTGCCATGTGCTCTACGCCGTGCGGGAAACGACCGGCTCGCAGTATGTCAAGCACGTCGCCAAGCTTGCGATGGGCAATGCCCTCGTGGTGGTGGTCGCCGCCGGAGGAAGACGCGATAGCGCGCTCGTCCTCGAAGGCCACGTTTGCATCAACGTACAATGCAGCGAGCCCGCATTTGTTGACTCGCTTGGCGCGAAGGTCCCAGCCGGAGACAGGTAAGCGCCGCAGCTCCTGCACCAGACGCTCGAGCGGCAACCCTGCATCAACCAGGCTTCCCAGGATCATGTTGCCGCTGGCTCCGGCAAAGCAATCGAAATATGCGATCTTCATACACGTCGCGCGATGGCCTGGCTCACATTCTCTACGACGCGCAGAGCAACCCGCCGAAAGGTCCATACGGGGATACCGCACGGCTGTGGAGAACGGACGTGCCGCGAATTCGTACCCCGCCGATCGAGGTCACATGTCTCTGGCTGCATCCGAACCTTCATTTGATAGCCACGTCTTTCGCTTCGCCGCGCGGATGGGCAGACTCAAAGCTAGCGCTATACGCGAAATTCTCAAAGTCACTGCGATGCCGGACGTCATTTCATTCGCCGGCGGCCTGCCAGCCCCAGAACTCTTTCCGGTCGCTCAGTTCGCGCAAGCGTGCCAGGACGTGCTCTCAACCGACGGGCCCGCGGCAATGCAGTACAGCGTTACTGAAGGCTATCCGCCGCTGCGTCAATGGGTATGCGAGTACCTTGCACGCGTCAACCAGATCGAGTGTACGGCGGATCAAGTGCTCATCATCAGCGGATCGCAGCAAGGCTTGGACCTTATCGGCAAGACCTTGCTGGATCCCGGCGACAGCGTCATCATCGAGAATCCCGCTTATCTAGGTGCGATTCAGGCCTTTGATGCCTACGAGGCCCAATACATCAACGTCGCAACCGACGATCAGGGTGTGATCACAAATGACCTCGTGCGGGTGCTGCGCGAAGCCAAACGTAAACCCAAGCTGCTGTATCTCGTGCCCAACTTTCAAAACCCAAGCGGCAACACGCTCTCCTTGCAACGGCGCAAAGATGTGGTCTCCATAGCAGCCGAATACGGCATTCCTATTTATGAGGACGACCCGTATGGCCGGCTGCGGTATTCAGGCGAGCACTTACCATCGCTCATGGCGATCGCAAAGTCGCGCAACTGCATCTACATGAGCACGGTGAGCAAGACGATCGCGCCCGGAATGCGGGTTGCGTGGCTTGTGATTCCCGAGCGTGAAGTCTTCGAACGGGTCGTTCCGGCCAAGCAAGCCGCGGATCTCCATACGTCGAGCTTTACGCAACGAGCGGTCTATGCCTATGCGAGCAGGACCGAAATCTTCGAGGCGCACATCGCAGAGATGCTCCCGGTATATGCGCGGCGGCGCGACCTCATGCTCCAATCGCTCGAGCGTTTCATGCCTGCCGGAACCTCGTGGACGCATCCCGATGGCGGCCTCTTTCTGTGGGCACGAGTTCCTGAAGAGGTCGATACGGAAGAACTTCTTGGTCTTGCATCCCGCAGTAAAGTTGCCTTCGTACCAGGTGCCCCGTTCTGGGTCAACCGCGTCGTCAAGAATACCATGCGCTTGAACTTCAGCAACGCATCTGACGAGATGATCGTGGAGGGCATCAAACGGCTCGGCGATGCGACGAAGGCATACATGACTGGAGCGCGCTAGCGTTGCCGCCGTGCCGAACGCGGCGCTTGGCGGCCGCATCGGCGCTTTCGCTTGCAATCGTGTTCGCGGGCAGATATGCAGCGCAGGCAGCCCCAATGCATCCCACGGTGTCGCTGCAAGCGCAGTACGTCGCTTTCTACGCCGGTCATTTGGTGCTCGACGGCAGAGGCGACGCGACGTTCGACGACGGCATGTTGCGCGTCCATGCCGACCGTATTATCGTCGACTTGCGTTCCAATCGCTACATCGCAGCGGGTTCGGTCACCGTGCAAGGACTGACGGTTGCGCACGGCGATGCGCTGGGCGTCGACCTTGGCACGCCACCGTGGAGTGCTGGTAGACACGGCGAGTCAGCCGTCAAGCGAATTGGTCGATGGCGCTGTGGTCGGGGGTCCCGCACCAATCGGCGCTGGCGACGAACCACTGGCGCTTCCAGATGTGGGGTTCGAGCAGCCGTACATCCGAGCCACGAGAGCGGTGGCGCATCTGGGTGCGGACGTACGCATGGCGAATGCGCACATCATTGTTCCCGGCGGCGAGAGCGTCGGGTTACCGTCCTACGTTTACACCTTTTCGAACGATCCTGGATATTCAACGAGCAACCTCAGCACGAGCGGCGAGGACGTGCCCATTTATTTTGGCAGCACGCCGAATTCCATTCAAGGCATTCACTTTTCGTACAACTCGGTGACCAAAGTGGCGATCGGCTTGGACAGCCACTTTGTCTACGGCGACAAGGCCTACATTTTGGTTGCGGCGGCGCCGATCTTTGGGCCGACTAAAGCGTTCAATTTCACTTGGCAAGAACACATCAACGATCGCGCAAGCCAGACCTTTGAGTCGACGACCGTCACCGGCGTTGGCACGAACGACTTCTACGATCTGCGCAACAGCATTCATCGATCGTATTTGGAGCTCACCGCCGGCCAAGGCTTGGGCGCGCATGAGGCCACCTTTGCGTGGCAAAGCTTCGATCAGCCTTTTGGCAGCTCCGGAGGCAGTCGTCCGTTCTTTCACTTGCGCAGCGAATTTGGTTACACGCACGTGCCCGATCAATTTTCGTTTGCACCATTCCCGCCCGATGCAATCTTGCCCAGAACGGTTTGGCACAATGCATTCGAAGGCTACCTTGGTTCGCAGACGTGGAATCTTGGTCCCAACGTCAGTCTTTTTGGCAGCGCCGACCTGCGCGATGAGACAGACTCGTTGCCGCATCGACAGGTTTCACAAGTGTATACGCTAACTCTGTACACGCGCTGGAATAACAACGTGTCGACGAATTATTCTGACAGCGTTGCGCCGGTTTTTGATTCGTATCCGTCCGTCAATACGATTTTCCATAGCCGGGTGAATCTGCAAAGTCTACTCTTTACGTACGATCATGGCGATCCGTTCAAGCTTTCACTCGACGTGTCGCGAGGAACTGTGGCGAGCAACAATCCATCTCCGCCGTTTGCTTATCCGTGGACGCTTTCCGGAGACGTGAGATTTCGGGTGACCTCGTCGCTGTCGCTCGACCTGAGCCGTAGCTATTTCTTTGGATTTGACGGGCAGCGTTTCGGGGTGCTGGGGTTGCAGATTTTGCCATGAGAGTGCTGGTCACAGGTGGCGGAGGCTACATCGGCGCCGTGCTCTGCGAACGCTTCTTGGCGGCTGGCCACGAGGTGCGCGTGCTGGATCGTCTTTATTGGGGACGCAAGCCGCTTGCGCATCTTATCGAACGCATCGAACTGGTGCAAGCCGACGTGCGCTCGTTCGACCCGGACGTGTTGGCCGGCATCGAGGCGGTCGTGCACCTGGCGGGGCTTTCGAACGATCCCACCGCTGAATACAATAAAGAAGCGAACTGGGAAATGAACGCCACCGCGACGGCCAAGCTTGCTGCATCCTGTCGCGCGCTCCGCATCCGGCGCTTCACGTTCGGTTCGAGTGCGTCTGTCTACGACGGGCTTGGCGACGGGTTGTTCGACGAGAACACCCACGTGAAACCGCGCGGTGCATATTCGCAATCGAAATTTGCGGCAGAAAATGCGCTGCTCGACGCGGCGGATGATTCGTTTGCGCCAGTTATTTTGCGCCAGGGCACGGTGTACGGACACAGTCCGCGCATGCGCCTGGATCTGGTCGTGAATACGTTTATCAAAGATGCATTGTTGCGCGGTAAACTATTCTTGCACGGCGGTGGGTGGATGTGGCGGCCGTTGGTGGACGTTGGCGACGTCGCGGAGGCGCATTTGCGCTGCATCGAGGCGCCCGCCGGGAGTCTTGGCGGCGAGGTGTTCAACGTCGTCCATGAAAATTTTCAAATTCGCCAACTTGCGATGCTCGTCGCGGGCTCGCTCTCGCTGCGCGGGCGAACCATTGCCTTGGAAGATGCGCCACTGCCATCGATCAATCGCAACTACCGCTGCACCAATCGCAAGCTTCAGGATCGCATCGGCTTCGTGCCGCGCGTGACGGTGCTCGAGTCGATCGAGGGGATCTTGCGCCATCTTCCAGTCGACAATCCAACCGAGCTCGCGCATCCACGTTACTACAACATTGCGTGGATGACGCTGCTGGAGGAAGTGCAACGCTCGCTCTCGGGATTCGACTCCATCTGGTCCGCCGACCACAAGGTCCCTCTGTAGCGGGCGATTGGCAAATCGCCCAGACAATTATCTGCTCCGCTCGATACTCCCCACCGTCGCGAATGAATTCGCGACACTACATTGAGTGTAGTGTAGTCGCGCGAATTTATTCGCGCGTCCGATATCCCTTCTGGACAAGATATTCCGACAGAGCTTCCCTCCAAGGACGCGCTTTCAAACCGAGCTTTGCAAGTTTTTCGCTGGCGAGCACCGAGTAGGGCGGGCGCGGGGCCTTGCCTCCAACTTCCTCGGCGTGCACCGGTGTGGCTCGCACGGGTGAACCTGTAAGTTCGAAGATCGCGTTCGCGAATTCACACCACGTGCATTCACCGCCGTTTGCGAGGTGGTAGACGCCAAACGGTGCGCGCGTCTGCACGATGTTTACGAGCAAAATAGCCGCATCGCTCGCCGAGGTCGGAGCCATAACGATGTCATCGACCACTCGAGGGGATTCTCCGGCGCGTGCTTTCGTCACCATCGTCTCGACAAAATTGCCGCCCTTCCCGCTACTGCCGGCGACGCCGAATACTGCAGACATCCTCGTTATATAATGATGAGGGTTTGCCATCCGCACCAACATCTCGCCCGCTTGTTTGGTCATCCCGTAGACGTTCAGAGGATGCGCCGCGTCGCTCTCGACATACGGCTTGCTTTGAGCACCATCAAAAACGAAATCGGTACTTATGTAGACAACTGTAGCGTTGCGACGACATGCTTCGACGCTAACGCGGTGTGCAGCGATAGCGTTAACCGACAGCGCACGATCGGGTTTGTCCTCGCACTCGTCGGTGCGGTGAAATGCCGCTGTGTTCACGACGACGTCGCCCTCCCGCACAGATGATAAGGCGCGTTCGACGCTCGCCTGATCGGTAACTTCGATATCGGCATGCTCGAGTTCGAGCGTCTCTACGCCGGCGGCCTGTGCGCGTTCGCACGACCTCACTGCCGATTTGCCCATTCGAACCGATCACCGCTATGCGCATTGTGCTCCTAAACGGGCGATTTTCCAATTGCCCCTACAATGGGCGAGTTGACAGTCGCCCGCTACCGGTCCGCCGTGCTCGTAATGTAGTGTCGCCAATTCATTCGGGAGGGACGCGCGAATAAATTCGCGCGACTACATTGCGTCTGCATGGAGGCGGGCGAGAACCACGGGTCGCGCTTTCGGTGCTGTCTCGCCAATGCGCACGGCCGACCGGACACGTTCTCCCAGCAGCTGCGCTCCGCTGCCCGTAAAAACTCCCACCAGCATCTCGCCCTGTTTGACTTGCTCACCCTCCCGCTTGTACAATCTAATGCCCACACGAGCGCTCTTGTCCATGCTCTGAGCGGCGACGACTGCCTCGGCGATAGCTCGACCATCGACCGAGGTCACGACGCCACTCTCGGGTGCCTCGATCGCGATATCCGGATCCGCCGGCCGCTCGAATGCCGCCAAATTGCCGCCTTGCGCCTGCACCATCGCGGCGAATCGCTCGTAAGCGGTGCCATCGCGGAGCGCATGGCGCAAAACGGCAACGTATCGTGATTCAAGCTCAGGTTGCTCGGCATGCCGAATCGCAAGCATCGCCTCCGCAACAGCAAGCGCCGCTTCGCACAGGCGTCCTTCGTCATGACCTTGGAGCACGCGCAATGCTTCATCCAACTCTACCGCGTCGCCCACAGACGACGCCAGCGGCGAATCCATGTCCGTCACTAACACGGTCATCGTTCGACCCAGCTTGGCGCCAACGTGCAAGATGACGTCAGCAAGCTCGCGCGCCGCCTCCATCGTCTGCATGAACGCACAGCGGCCCGCTTTGACGTCGATGACAAGATACGGAGCGCCGCCTGCGATCTTTTTGCTCAAGATACTCGCGGCTATCAACGGAACGCTTGCGACCGTTTTCGTACGGTGCCGCAACTCGTACATCTTCTTGTCCGCTGGTGCAAGGCTTTCGCTTGCGCAGACGATCGCGCAGCCGACCTCGGCAACCTGCGCTTTGAAAGCCTCGATGGAAAGTGAGGTCTTCAATCCCGGAATGGACTCGAGTTTGTCGAGCGTGCCTCCTGTATGCCCAAGCCCCCGGCCTGAAAGCTTTGCGACCTTCACGCCGCAGGCAGCAGCAAGCGGCACGGCGATCAGGCTCACTGCATCACCGACCCCTCCGGTGGAGTGTTTGTCGACGATCGTTCCGATCGCGCGGGCCCAGCTGATGGTGGCTCCCGAATGCGCCATGGCGTCGGTGAGCCAGGCAGTTTCGTCTATCGTCATGCCGGCCGCCACGACCGCGTGCAGCCAAAAGGCGAAGGTTTCGTCATCGATGCGGCCTTGAGAGTAACCGTTGACGAGCGCGTCGATCTCCTCGCGCGAATGTTGCGCACCCGCTCGCTTGCGTTCCGCAAGCCCGCGAACATCAGCGGCGTGCTTGGTCAATCGGGGTTGCTCTCGACGAGGCCCTCGACGATCGTCCGCACGCCAGCGAGCGATTGCTCGACCGCGTGTAGCACCTCTTCGTGGGTGACGTCGGGCGCCTGGTGGCGGCGTCGAGGAAACGCATCGTTGGCAATAACGGACAGCCCCAAAACCCGCAGTCCCATCTGTCGCGCTGCCATAACTTCAGGCACGGTCGACATGCCGACCGCATCCGCCCCGAGCGTATAGAGCATGCGCAGTTCTGCTTCGGTTTCGTACGATGGTCCGCTCATTGCCGCATACACGCCTTGCTGCAGTTTCATGCCGCCGGCGTCGAGCAAGCAAAAGAGCACGTTCGAAAAGCTCGAGGTCGTACGCATCGCGCATTGCGACGAACCGTTGCGCCCCAACGGGTAGTTCAGCGCCGCGAAGCGGGTTATCCCCCATGAGGTTGAGGTGGTCGCGTATGAGCATGAGATCGCCCGCGGCGAAGTCAGGGTTCAGACCGCCTGCCGCATTGGTCACGATAAGAATTGACGCGCCAAGTGCGTGTGCAACGTAGGCGGGATACGCAGCATCGTGCATCGTGAGACCTTCGTAATAGTGCGCGCGACCCCGAAAGACCACCACGGCTACTCCGCCTTGCGAATGCCCAAACACCAGTTGACCGTGATGGCCGGCGACCGAACTGTGCGGAAAATTAGGAATGTTCGCATAGTCGAGCGTTTTTTCGACCTTGAGCCAATCGACAGCGTCGCCAAATCCAGAACCCAGCACGATCGCGAATTTCGGACGAAGTTTCGTCTGCTTGGCGAGAAAATTCTTGGTTAGGGCAAGTCCGAGGCTAGACAAACGTGCTTTCTATGCGGAGGTCGCGCTTGGATGTGCGCGCGATGTGATGACCGCCCACAATTCGGAAAGCTCTCGAATGCGCAGCGCAGCACCGACCAAGATAAACGTCACTGCACCGGCGAGGATCGCAAGGGCCAGGACAGCTCCGTGCTGCCAGAACGGCGCCGACACATGCCAGAGCGCGGTTGCAACGGATGACGAAATCACCGCCATCGCCGCCGACGCAACCGCCGTCGAAGCAAACGAGATCCCGGCAAACTCGCCGTCCGCGATGCCGATTCGCTGAATCAAAAGATACCCGAGCAAGGCTGCTTCGACAAGCGACGCCAAGGAATTCGACGCCGCCAAGCCATTGATGCCAAACTGCCGAACCGTTAGGGCCGAACACACAACGTTGAGCAAGACGACCCCACTTGCCACGATGACCGGCGTCTTCGAATCGTGCATGGCAAAGAAACATCGCGTCAGCACGATGCTGGCGGCAATGCCCAAGAGCCCAATGGCATAGAACTGCATGGCACCCGCAGTGCGGACAACATCACCAGACGTAAATTCGCCGCGTTCGAACAGGACGCTGATAATCGGTCGTGCCAGCGCGATGAGCGCAAACGCGGAGGGGATGGTAATGAGCGCGGTGATGCGCAGACCAGAGAACGCCGTGGACCGCAGCGACTCACGCTCGCTCTTGGCAAAATGGGCCGAGAGAATTGGGAACATCACAGTCGCAATTGCAACAGCGAAGAGTTGTTGAGGAAACCCAACCACTTTGGTTGCATACTGCATTGCCGCGATATTCCCAGGCAAGAGCGTCGATGCAAAATACTTGTCGAACAACAAGTTGATTTGACCAACCGCCGAGCCCACGATGATCGGACCGACTATGAATGCCAAGGTGCGCAGACCTGGGTGGTGGAGGTCGAGGACGAACCGATACTTGCAGCGCTTGAAGTAATTTGGTAATTGGACGGCGAGCTGGGCAAAGAGGCCAACCGCCGTGCCGAACACCAACGCGTAAATGCCGTAAGCTTCGTACAGCAGCAGCACTCCCGCGATCGTGACAAGGTTCAGCGCAGCGCCTTGCAACGAAGCAGCGCGGAAGCTGCGCTGCGCATTGAGCAGCGCTTGGACCACGCCGGCAATCGATGTCGCCACGATCGTCGGCATGAGGATGCGCGTCATACGCACGGTCACGCCGGTTTCCGGCCCGGGGAAGCCCTTCGCGACGAGGTGGACGAGCCATGGCGCAGCCAGCCACGCGATCGCGGCGAGCACCGAGAGCACAATGATCAGGCCATTGATGACCGTGCTAGAAAAGCGCCACGCCTCTTCGTCTTTGCCTTCTGCGAAGTAGCCGCTGAAGATCGGCACGAGCGCACTGACGAGCGCACCATTGAACACGCCAAAAACGAGGGTGGGCAAGATTGCGGCGACCAAAAATGCGTCGAGCTCCCAGCGCTCGCCGAAATATTTGGCGTTGACGACTTCCCGCGCAAAGCCGAGCACCATACTGAGCAACATGGCAAGCATGACGGCGACGGTCGAGCCCGCAACACTTTGCTTCAGTTGCGCTTTAGGGCTCACGGCCGACTCAACCACGCGCCGTCGACGCGGGAGGCGGTCCTTCCGCTCGCGCCCCAGCCGTAAGCGCGGGCGACTGCGTCGGCGTATCTGAACCGCGAGCACGAAAGAAGGGACCGCTGACTGACGCGATGTCGGGGCTCGATGGATGGGGCGAATCGTACCATTTTCGCAGCTTGAGGCGATAGAAGACCGCGAGCGTGTCCACGAATACTCGGGCCGCATCGCGCAGGTTGATTCGTCCGACGCTGCGCTGGAAGTCGAGCTCGACGGGTGCTTCGGCTATAACGAAACCGAATCTGTTGGCCACCGCAAGCATTTCGAGATCGAAAGCCAACCGCTTCACAAGCAATCGGGGCACGACGACGTCAAGCACGTGAGCGCGAAAGAGCTTAATGCCAGTCTGCGTATCGTGGATTGGAAGTCCGAACAAGACCCGCACGATCCAAAAGTAACCCACGCTAAGGAATCGGCGTAGCGGCGGGCACTTCACCTTTGAACCTGGGTGTAACTTGCTTCCGATCACAACGTCAGCACCGGAACGATTCATGACGTCAATAAGGTCGAGCAGCTGTCGTGGGTGTAGATCGAGGTCCGCATCCAGGAACGCTACGAGATCGCCACGGGTGAGCCGCACGCCGGCATTCAACGCATGGCCCTTTCCTCGATTTCCAGGGAGCCGCATCACCCACATCCGCACCGGCGAACTCTGTGCAAATTCTTCGGCGATGTCCGCCGTGCCATCGACGCTCCCATCGTCCACGACGACGATTTCCAGCTCTCCAACGCAACGTAGCGCCGCGACGGTTTCGCGCAGGGTTCGCTCGATGAAGCCTGCCTCGTTGAAAGCAGGCATGACTACCGAAAGGTGAATATCGCGCATCACATGCCCCATGGCGGTCATGAATCGTCTGCCCAACGGAAGACGGTCGCGTTGATCAGCAATTCTTCGGCGCCACCCGCTGCCAATTCGCGCGGTTGGCGCTGCAACCCCGCCCGGTCGCGCTCCACCGTGGTCCAAGACCCGCGAGTGAACATATAATGGAAGTCTGTGTTGAACGGCAACTCAAGCGAAATACGAAAATGCCGCCCATCTATGCGCTGCATCCTGATCGCTCGGGGATTCCAACCGCTTGTGTCGGTCGCCATGTACACGTCATCGGTGTACGACGTGCTTGCCGGCACCTCGACAACAATGTCGACCTGGATCGTGCTTGAGAGTTTCGACACGTGCGCCGAGCGGTTTGGCACGATATCTGGGTTGGGCAGTGGCGATGAAGCCTCGGCAACATATCGGTGCGGTACTTCGGCTACGGGCGTACCCCCGGGTATTGGGACGAGGGCGGTGCGAATCGACGTCACAAGCGCCGTATTCGGATCAAGCGCAACGAGCGCAAACACGCCAGGTTGCACTGCGTATGCCGGGGGTTGCGATGTGTCATTGTCGACGATCGCAACAGTCGGCGAGAGCGCGAACGCGTCCCCGGAGGCAAAAACCACAAAACCACGTTCCAAGTCGATCAACTGACCACTGACCAGCAGCGGGAGAGGCGTCGGCGACGGTGCGGCCAGGTCCGGCGGCACGGTCTGCGAGGGGTGGGGGATAGGCGTCGGCGCCGCGACCGCAACATTAACGGGGGCGAAGACGCCTTGTGCGACCCCCACCACGATGGCCACGAAGAACATCGCATTGGCCTGCGCGATCGTCACAAAGCGAAGCCGACCATCCGGCGATGATCTTAGCCTCATTCGGGGACGCCCGATGCGAATGCCGCGGTCGTCGCCCGATCACCAAGCGACCTAGCTATCCACCATGCGGCCGACGGCAGCAGACTCGCGTTCGCGATTGCGGCTATGGTAATGAGCCGGAGCGGGGTTGTGCCCCAAAAAGCCATTGCGAGGGCCTGAACGACTCCGACGAAGACCAGCGCGAAGACAAATCTATAGGAGCGCACGGCAAGCAAGTAATTGCCTGCTGCACTGACCAGCGCAAAAAGTGCCATGTCAAGACCATACCACGGCAAGAACTGCGCGGCCGGCGAAAAAATCGGCCCATAGGTCACACCGATGAGCAGCCGTGCCCCAACGAGCGTCACTAAGAATCCTATCACACACCCAATCACAACAAGTCCGCCGGCGGTTGCTAGAAGGCGCGCCAGCACTTCGCGGCCCGCATGGGAGGCGGCGGCCGCTTTGGGCATGAGCACGAGGCTGATGAGCCCGACTCCATACGGGATGATGCGAGCAATCGTACCGGCGGCGCCATAGTATCCGGCTGCTCTCGCCGGAAGGTGATGTTTCGCGAAGACGAGATCCATGGACAGCAACGCCAAATGGCAGCGCTCCCAAACAGCACGCCGATTGAATCTCTGGTCAGCCGGTGGAACGTCGTCGCGAGCTGCGGGAACTACCCGAGCGCCGCGCGATATCGGTACGATGCGACTATGACGCCGGCGATCGTAGCGCCAAGCAGGCCGCACACCGCCCCGAAAACGTGGAGACCCAGAGCCACCAGGAGCACAGTTAAAGCAAGTTTGAAGACACCTTCGACGACAAGCGATGCGGAGAAGACCCCAAACCGATGCGCACCACGGGCGGCGCCCCTCACGAACGTTGCGAGCAGCCCGATCGCAACCCAAACCCCGAGAGCACCCCAAATTGCGAAATCCCGAACGTGAACGTACTGACCGAAGCCGATCCCGGTCAGCGCGACAATGACCGCGAGGATGACCCCGGCGGTGAGGACTCCACGCCCAACGCGGACCACGAACGCCGCGATGCGGTCCTCACAATGCGAAGCCCAGAGTCGTGCTGTTTGCTGCAGCGCAACGGTGCCTGCCGCGTTGCCGAGAACTCCCCACATTGCCCCAATCGCGAGCACTGTTGCCAAAGTGCCGTATTCCTCGGGGCCAAGCTGACGTGACACTGTGAAGTGGAAAAGATAACTGAAGATATTTGCCAGCACTGCGGCACCAACGACGAGTGACGCCTCGCTTGCAAACACACGCACGTTGAACACCGAGCGAGATCGCACGGGCGCCCGTCCGATGCCGAAGACTTTAGCCCGTTCGGCCATTGTTTCGTCGACGGACTTCATTCCCCGCGTATTGCCCGGCTGTCGGCCGGCGACCCTCCTGGAAACCAGCAACCGACAAAGCGTGCAACGAATTGCTAACAAACCTGAGAGTCGCCACCGTGGTGTTCTTGCAGGAGAGGCGCTCTCGCGTCAGGGAGGTGGGCGTCGTCGTGTTCGTTCGTCGTCGGGCATCGTGCGCCACGTTTTGGTGGCGACCCGGGTTTGTGTTGGCGTGCGCTTGTGTATTGGCATGTGCGGGTTGTTCCTCTGAGCGAGCGAGGGGCTGCCGGCTCCGGCTCCGATAAGCACTGCAACCGTTGCTCCGCCATTCAGCAATCCCATTTATCAGCCCCCCGCGATCACCGCTGGCGATTGGCCTGAGTTTCGACACGACGATCAGAGAACCGGCAACAACCCACTGCAACAGGCCATCACCAGAGCGAACGTAGCGTCGCTCGCGCCCAAATGGATCTTCGCAACCGGCGGTGTCTTTGCCAGCGCAGTGGTCGTCGAAGGCAACGTGTATGTCGCCGACCTTGGCGGCCGCATTTTTTCGCTCAACGAGTCAAACGGAGGGCTCCAGTGGACCTACGCGCTCGGTGCTTCGAACGCTTTTATCGCCACCCCCGCCTTCGCAAATGGAATGCTATACGATGGAACCGTCTCCGGCAGGTTCTACGCCGTCAACGCGGCCACCGGGCAACAACTGTGGGAATATCCGGTGACAAATCCAAACGGCTCTTTTCAAGGATCGCCGTTGGTGGCGGAGGGCCAGGCGGTCTTCGAAGGTCAGACAGACTTCATTGAGAACGCCGCGCACTGCATCAGACGCGATCAACTCTTGGCTGACAACCCGTCGAGCGCGGGTGTGCTTTCCACGCTGACGCTCACACCGCGGGGGAGTTCTGGCGCCAGTGTGTGGTCGTCGCCGGTCCTTGACCTCGGCGGATATATGTATCTCGCAACGGGCAATTCATGTTCGAGCGTCGAAGCCTGTACGCGGATTCAATCGTGAGGGGCTTGATCCGCCGAGATGGAAGTGATGTGGTCTACCCACGGGCCGCCCGATGCTCACGATCTAGACTTTGGCGCAACCCCTGTTTTTGTTAACAGCATGATCGTCGACGGAGCCAAAGACGGTAACGTGTACGCAATGGACGCCGCTTCAGGCCGATCGCTCTGGAAAACGGCGGCCGGGAGTCTCCGATGGCGTCATCATTGGCTCTCTCGCGACTCGATGGGACGCACATTTTTGTGCCCTACGTCGATGGCGCCACCGGTGGTGCGGTTGTGGCTTTAGGGCTTGACGGTTCGGTCTGCGCCAAACTTCAACGTCGTCAAATTGACTACAATGGTTTTGGCGTTCTCTCGGCTCCTGCTGTTTCGCAAGGCTTGGTGTTCGTCGCCTACAAACAGGCGGACTGCAGCAACGGCATGTGCTTTGGAATCTCGGCGCTCGATGCGAACACCGGCCAAGTGCTCTGGCGCTGGGTCACCTAGCATGCGATCTACGCAGGGCCGACAGTCGTCACGGGTGGCGTGCTTGTGGGCGAATTTGATGGGACCAGTTTCTACTGCTTCACGCCAAATGGGCAGTGATAGCTAGCTTGCTGGCCCGCGCCGCACTTTGGCGGGCCGCGCTCGCCTGTGCTGCCTTGCTTTTTGCTTCGTCAGCGCGCGCTGCCCAGGCACCGCAGCCGATCGACCATTCCCTGATCACGGTCAACGCCCGACGGGTCGAGTACTTCAGCAATCGTGCGATTATCTCCGCGCGCGGGGACGTGCGCATTAGCGCACCAGATGGTTTGGTCGTGACCGGTGACGCCTTTGCGATGGACCTTCGGCTTGAAAGATTTGTTGTGGTCGGTCATGTGGTGCTGCAGACTCCGGCTGGCCGCATCGCCGGCGCCGGGGCTCGCCGACTTTCTTCCGTTCCGCCGAACTACTTCGTTCCGCTTGAACCAAGCGCCGATCGCTGGACATTCCTCAACGGCGACTTTGCGCACCCGGAAAAGGGACGCATCATGCCCGGGGACGTTTTTTTCCTGCCCGGATCTATCCGAAGAGCGGCCATTTGTCATCGCTAGACGCGTGGACATCGATGCGTCGTCGTATGCGCGCTACGGCGCGCTGAGGTTCGTTCTGCTGGGAGGCTCAATTTAGACCCCTCCATTGCCCTCGTACGTCGACAACTTCAGCGCGAACCCGAATTTCGGGGTCAACAGTCTGTCCGGCACGTCTTTCGACGCTCCATACAATTTCGCCGGCTCAGCGCATTCACTTGATGTCATCCACTTCCGGTACGATACGCAGCTCGGCACGTACGGAGCGTTCGAGCATCATTCGGTGTTCAACGCAACAGATTACCTCGTCTTTAGCTTGAACCCCGCAACGCAGCCGGCGAAGCAATGGAACGTCCTCGGCTATCGTCAGTTCGATCCCAACTCCGCGCTGACGATCGAGACTCAACTCTTTACATACCAGTCGGGCCTTTCGCAGCCGCTCTCCGCCAACGGGTTCGCTGACGTGCAATTCGTGCACGCGCTGCGCGAGTCATCGGTACGCTTTGAGACGACGCCCCAATACGGAAACCTTCTTGCACCTAACTCGCTCGGCTATTACGGCAGCCCGGCGCATACGTATACACCCAATCATCCGTGGACCTGGGGGCTTTTCATGGTCCGGCTTCGATCAGCCGCTCGGCAAGGGAGGCTTTACTTACCGGCTCTCGTCGGGGCTTGGATTCGACTACGACTCACTTGGAGTTAGCCGAAGCAGTGCGGCAAAAAACGCGTGGTCGCACTACCTTGAGGTCCTCCTCGGTTCTCCAGCGGTACCTGGCCCCTTGCACACGAGTCTGAGCGGCACGCTCGACCTGCGTCGTACGTGGTTGTCGTTTCCGAATGTGGTCGATCAGCAAACGCTCATCGGAACCGTCAGCCGTCGCCTTTCCCCATCGCTGTACATGGTCGGTTCGGCGGTCGTGGCCTCCGTTCACACCGACAGCTTGACGAACACGATCGTGAGCCCCAATCGCTCGACGGGCCTGACACCTCAGCCCGACTCAAATGACGGATACCCCGACCGTGGGCGGCGTCGGTATCTATCCCGGCCAACTTGGCGCCACAAATCGCGCGTACGGCGTGCTCATCTCTTGGCAACCTAGCGCGAGCATGCAAGCAGCGCTTTCATTTGCGCAAAACACGTACAGTCCGGTCCAAGTTCCATTTGGACTCGGCCCGCCCCGCTATCAAGCAAGCGCGGACGTGCGCTTTCGCTTGTCGCGCACGCTCTTTGCCGACATAAGCCGCGCCTATTTCTTCAATTGGGGAAATCAGCTATGGTCGCCGCGCTTCGGACTGCAAATCTCAGCCCAGTGAACGAAACCCGCGGACGCCGACACGGTCACTTAGACAAAAAATCGGTATAACACGTCGGCCGGCCTCCCGCGCCGCGCATACGGGAACATCGGCTTGCGTCAACACATTTGTGACGCGCGCGAGCACGTTGTCCAGATCGCGTGCAGTGCGCGAGCAGCGCTTTGTCCGGTTGGCAGTAACGCGCCGCATAGACCGGGGACCTGGTCGTGGCGCTCGAAGCGCTGTTTGAAGCGGATGAGCCCTTCGTCTTCCGAAATGCCGAGATCGATTGCTTCGAAACCGGAATCAATAGCCCAGCAAATGGCCTGCCACAAGAGAAAATGGTTTGGGCGGAGCGAGAGCGCGTCGAGATCAGAAGCGCTGAATTTGTAATATAATGTTCGGTGATGCGCGAGGAAACACATCGCCGAGACAGGCTGCGCGCCGGACTTTGCCAACGCGATGAAGCCCCGCTCCGGAAAATACTCGCGAACGAGTGCATCGAAGAACATGCGGGGCTGTGGCAGCAGGCGATGCTTTCGCACGCGGACGAGCGAATGCAGTTCGTAAAAATCGCCCATCCCTTCCGCGCCAAGCCGCGCAGCGATCAGTCCTCTCTGCTGTGCCTGGCGAATGTTGGCCGAAGTCTTTGGGTGGAGATTTGCTTCGGCTTGCGCGATCGTGAGTGGCAAGCGTAGCTGCTGGTGCACGCCGATCATGTTTGCGCTCGTCGCAAGGTCGCCGTTGGGCATGACTCGCGACCGAATTTGCCACGGCACTCCCTCCGCCGTCAAACCTTGCTCGAGAGCTTCCCAGACACGATCGCCGATCGGCTCGCATGCGTCGGCAAAGGAGACGCGATGCGGCGTTTTCCGTGAAAATCCTCAACGAGCGCATACGGGAGTCCCCCAAGGACGTCGTTACCAACGACGGCAAGGGCGACGCGCGACGCAAAGCCATAGGTCGCTTCAATAACTCGTGACCAAGACGGCGACTGAAAGAGCGTCGTCGGGTAGCGGTCAAGCACCGCAAGCCAGCGTGCGTCATTTGGAGACACGTGCTCGAGGCGCACTTCCGCAACCCTCATCGCAGCGCGTTTCCGCCGCAATCCAGGGCTTTCCCGCAACCGGCGCGAACGCGGGCGCACTCGTGACCACGCCTCGGGTACTCGTTATTGGTTTAGACTGCGCGACACCGCAACTCGTCTTCGATCGCCTTGACTGGCGGCTGCCGACGCTACGCGGACTTGCAGCGCGCGGCACGTATGGCACGCTGCGCACTATTACCCCCGCCATCACGGTCCCAGCGTGGGCGTGCATGATGACTGGCCGCGACCCGGGTGAGCTTGGCATCTATGGCTTTCGCAACCGCAGCAATTTTGGTACCAAGGCCTGCAATTCGTCGACGTCGCTTTCCGTGCGCGAACCGTGCGTTTGGGATGATCTTGGGAATGCGGGAAAGCAGGTCGTCGTCGTGGGCGTGCCACCCTCGTATCCGCCAAAGCCGGTGCGCGGAATCCAGGTTGGCTGCTTTCTGACACCGTCAGTCCAGAGCAATTATACTTGATCCGGCGCAGGCCAAAGATGAAGATTGCCAACATTGTGAGCGACGAGTACCTCGTTGACTGCCCGAACTTCCGCACAGAGGACAAGGCCGGCTTACTTCGCCAGCTCTACGACATGACCGAGCGTCGGTTTGCCCTTCTCGAAAACTGGATCGAACGCAAGCCGTGGGATTTCTTTATGTTCGTCGAGATAGGCTCCGATCGTCTCCATCACGGCTTCTGGAAATTCTTCGATCCCAAACACCGCGGCTACGTTCCTGGAAATAAGTTCGAGAACACGATTCGCCAATACCACGAAGACTTAGATTTTATGCTCAGCCGTCTTCTCCAACGGATCGACCTCGACGCCACGCACGTCTACGTGCTCTCGGATCACGGGGCAAAACGCATGGATGGCGGCGTCTGCCTCAATGAATGGCTCGTGCGCGAGGGGTATCTGCGGTTGCGCGCTACGCCGGATCGGCCGACGCCGTTTTCAAAACTCGAGATCGATTGGTCGCACACGGCAGCTTGGGGTGAAGGTGGATACTACGGCCGTGTGTTCTTCAACATCGCCGGGCGCGAGCCGAAGGGCACCGTCTTGCCTGGCGAAGTCGAGACGCTCGCCCGCGAACTGGAGCGCAAGCTTTGCGCGATCGGCGACGAGCACGGCAGGCCCATGGAAACGAAAGTGTTTCGCCCCGCGGCGATTTATCGCGCGATACGCGGCATTCCGCCTGACCTGCTCGTCTACTTCGATGATTTGCGGTGGCGATCGGTGGGCTCGGTAGGGTATGGCGCGATCCACACGTTCGAAAATGACACCGGACCGGACGATGCCAATCACGCAGAAGACGGTCTCTATATCGAATCCCGATCAGATGGTGTTGGAGATGGGCGGGTGGACGGCGAACATCTGTTACACATTCGCGCTCGCCTCCTCGGTTCGGCCGGCGTCGCAACTGCCGCTTAGCAGACAGCGGCAGCTTTAAGGCGCGTACCGAAGCGGCTTGGCCTCGCGGTAGACCAGCAGCGCAAACTCCCACGGATAGTATGAGTGACGAATCTCGGCGTACCGCGAGAGTTCTGCTTGCGCGAACTCAAGGGCTCGAGCTGGATCTTGATGATATGCCACGGGCCGCTGCCAATCCACGAGCGTGGTCAGGAAGTTCGCAGCGATGCCTTTGCGCGCGATTGCATACATCGCCCGGAGCACGCTGCGCACGATCTGCCACCAGTCTGCGTCCGACGACGTCATGCGCAAGTTGAAACTGCCCGACGCCACGACGTAGTCGGCCGTGGCGGAAGGCGGTGAAGCGACGATATCACGCTGTTCCACGCGCGTTGCCAGCGCCTGGTTCCGTGCTTTAGCCCCGGCGACCATGCGCGGGTTGATGTCGCAACCAGTGTACGAAGCCAGCGGATAGTGCTCAGCCAGGAACTCGTACATGTGGCCGAGCCCGCAGCCAACATCGTAAACCGAAAAGCCTCCGCGCTCGTGCTCAAAGACCGGGGCCACCGATGCAAATCGGAATCGTTGAAAGTCTTCGTCTCGCCAAGCAACGGCCCGCGCAGAAAATCCTTCGCTCACCAGCAGCCGGTTGAAGAACTCGATCAGAGGCTCAAAGGCCCTGGCGCGGTCCGTCGACGCGTCGGGATCCTCAGTCACAGGTAGCCCAGTGCCTCAAGCCGACGGCGAACCATCGCTTCTTCTTCCGGCGTATATGCATTTTGCTCACCGTCGGGCGCCTCTTGAGTTGTCGAACTCGTGCCCTCGACGTTCGCGGCTTTTGGCGTGCTGATAGGGACGCGGCAGATGCCATCGAGGCCCGACACGTCCAATTCCAGGAGCCCCATGAGCGTGGCGCCGACATCCGCGATGGCAAGCGGTTCCACGCCCGCGTCGAATGATGAGGCCCAGATGCCGTCCATCCGATGGCCGCCGAATTTGCCTGCGTGCGCGTAGCCGTCTTCCAGCTCGAAACCACCGTCAGAAATTCGACGCTTCGCGACATAGGCGACGGTGTCGTCGGTCGTTTGCACGACAAGCTCCGGCAACTCGTGCAGATGCGAGCCCGAGAAAAGCTGCTCGCGACGCCAGACGGCGCGCACCAGCTTGGAACCGTCAACCGGGTCGCTAGCCGCCAAGAGTCGCACCGCGATCTCGTCGCACAGTGCCGGTACGTCTTGCTGACCAATGGTGCCGCACGGATACGAGTCGACCGTGTTAAGCCGGATTCCCGCCACCGGTCCGACCGCATCTGGGCAAAATGCGCTCGTCTCGTTCCAATCGATGACGCCGTCGTCCAACTCCATCAATTCTATCCCTGGTATGCCACCGGTCGCACTGCTGCGCAAATGCCGGCTCCGCAGCGTGAGGTAGCCCTCTGATTCGAGCCATTGCACGAGCGAGAATGCGCGTCGAAATTCGCCGAAACCGTGATCCGAACAAGCCAGGACGTCGGCCTCGCCGGCGGCGAGGAGCATGGGCCCCATCGCCTGATCCGCAACCTCGAGTAATCGCCCGGTCAGTGAGTTGCCGTACCCAAGCCGGTGGCCAAGACTGTCGATGAATCCGAGATAGAGCATGAGACAATGAGGATGCTCCTCGCGGAGCATCCCGTCAGCCAACGCGACCCGCGCACGAACAGCGTTGGCGAGCGTCTTCTCGTCCGACGCAAATTCGTCTTCCGGACGATATTCAAAGGAAGCGAGCCGACGCTCCCACTCAGGCTCGTTGCACATGTGCGCCCCGGGGGGAACGTCCCATCCGGCTACCACAATACCCGCGCCGGCCGGGGCGGGGGCCGTGAGCGGAAATCCGATCGCACAAACACGTTTTCCCACTCGCGCCGCACGCAGATGAACTGGATACGAACTCAGATCGCGCGCACTGACGAGACGCGTCGAGTATCCATCCGCGGGCCGCTCGAATCCAGCGATTCCGGTGCGACCTGGATTGAGGCCAGTGTACGCGGCGGCCCAAGCGCTTGGTGTGATCGGAAATGGGGTCGAACGCAAGGGAGCGATCGTACCACTACGCACTCGGCGCGCGAGGTTGGGCATTCGGCCAGCTCGCATTGCATCGCCCAACGTTGCGTCGTCCGCGCCGTCGAATCCGAGGAAGATGATCTGTCTTCTCGCGCTGATCTGCTAGGCGACAGTTTTTTGTGGCGCGGGATCGAGAGCGATCGGTGCACCGTCGTGCAGGACCGAGATAGCAGCGGCTTCGAGAACGCGTACGACCCGTCGGCGAGCATCTAAGCCGGCTTCAGGCGCTGCACCGTCGAGCAACGTTGCGGCGATGTTCTCGACTTCGCAAGCCAGCGCTTCGTCATTGGGCACAAATGGAGCGCGCATGTCACCGATGCGGTATTGCACGAGCGCCTGGTGGAACGGCCTCATCTCGCATAGGCAACGAAATCCCCTTGTCGTAAATGCGAATCTTCTCCACGGGGTTGGTGTCGTCGAACACGAGCATGCGGCGGTCGCCGCCGATGAGAATCTGACGGATCTTGACCGGCGCGAGCCAACTGACATGGACGTGTGCAATGAAATTCTCCGGGTACACAAGGGTCAAGTAGGCGAGATTAGCTGGATGGCCGACAACGTGCGAGGCCTCCACGCACTGAACGCGAACGGGCAGCTTTCCACGCAGGAGGTAAATCGGCAGGATCGAGAGATCGTGTGGCGCCAGATCCCACGTCACCGACGTGTCGGACGAAAATAGTCCTAGATTGACACGGACCGAGTCGTAGTACAGAAGCGATCCCAACTCCCCGGCCCAGACTTCCAGTGCGATTCGTCTGACGGCCGGCGTAAAAACGAATGTATGGTCAACGAACATCTGCAAGCCGAGCCGGCGCGCCAACTGCTCAAGCTCGTCAGCCTCGCTCGCCGTTCGACATAGCGGCTTTTCGACCAGCACGTGTTTGCCGGCGAGCAATGCAGCTTTTGCCATTTCAAAATGATCGGCAAGTGGTACGGCTAGAGCGACGAGGTGCGCGTCGGTCTCCAGCAACGCTTCTTATAATTGACTCGGTGCGCAGCGCATGCGGCGCTTGGCGGGCCGCCTGATCCAAACGACGCAGCTGCAGATCGCAGATCGCCACGACTTTGCAGCGCTCGTTGGCGTCAAAATTTCTAACGAGGTTTGGACCCCAGTTATCCGTACCCAACGATCGCAACGTTTATCGTAGACTTGCTGATCATTTCCCGCTCCACGAGCGGAGCGCGCGCTCGGCAACCGCCATTGTCGCGTCCCAGGTCAATGTGCGCGCGAAATGCTGAGCAGCTCTTGCGACGCGCGCATAGCGCGCCGGATCGGTCAGCAGTTCCGCGAGCACTTGAGAAAGCGCCCCCGGAGTGGGCGCACTCCGAAGTCCCGTTTGCCCGTGCCGCACGGCATCGCGGAATCCCCGGAACATCGTAAACCACCGCAGGCGTTTCCCGCCAAGTTCGGCCTCGCTGACTGCAAGGCCCCATCCCTCGCGCGGAGATGTCATGAGGAGAACGCGCGCTCGGCGTGACAGGCTGCGCTTTTGCTCTTCGGTAACGTACCCCTTCCATTCGATGCGCGCGGCGATACCAAGAACTTGAGCAAGTCGTTCTAGCCGGCGACGTTCGCGGTCGTCACCCCCGCCGGCGATAACCAGACGCGTTGAGCGCAGCGGTCCTGGAGCAGCAAGCGCGAGCGCGCGCATCGCGTGATCGATGCGCTTGGAGCGCGTCACCCGACCCAGACAAACGATTGCGTCGTACGCGCTCCGCCAGCGCGAGCGGATCGTGCGGCGGATATTGCTCAATCGCTACCGGAAGGATTTCCAACTGGTCCGCGAAGCCCGATACCTCGTAAGCTGTCGGCGGAGGATTGAGAAATGGTGAGAATCGGTACGCGCCGATAGACTTCGAAGGTAGAGCGGCTCGATCGCATAACCGACCATCGCCGCCGGCAATGGCGCCTCGTAAAACCAGATTTCGCGCGCCAGTTGATTGATCAGCGCTACGACTTTTGTGCGCGCGTAGAGCGGCGCGAAAAAAGGCAGCGTGTTGATTTCATCGATCACGATGTCGAACGGCCCGAGGCTCCCGTACAGCCGCGCCGCATGTGTGCGGACCGACAACGCGTTGCCGGCGCGCCTGACTCGGATGCCATCCAGCATGGTGTCCGCTTGACCGCCATCGAACGCTCCAGCTATCCAGGTGACGGCATGACCGCGCTCAACAAGTCGCTTCGCTATCCCGTGCGTAAAGTATTCAGCGCCTCCGGCTTTCGGGTGAGCAGGATCCCGCCAATTGAGCACGAGGATGCGCAAACCCCCCAACCTATTCTTTTGATGCAGACGCGGGAGGACTGGAGCGGCCAAAAAGCAGCGAGAGCGCGTTTGGTAAATCTGCGAGCGCAGCCAAGAGCGTCACCCATGCGAAAGACGCATTCATGATCGGGTGATAGAGCCAGAGCGGTTCGCGTTGGAGCACCGCGCGAGATACTCCGACCAGCGTGGCGGCGACAATGCTGGCCGCGTACACTGGCCACAGCGAACGTCGCCGAATGCGATCGGCCGGCAGATACCGGTCGCGCCAGCGCAGGCTGGAATTGGGCCGCAAGTTCTTTGCAATGCGCGGCCGAAATTTGCGTAAGAGATCCGCGAGGCCGTCGGCGGTATAGTGGTCAACGAGCGCCGCCTTGACGCAGGCCACGAGCCCTCCGTCTTCGATCATGTCGAAGACCACACCGAGATCGTCCGCGTACCCTTCCTTCATAAGAAACGGCGCGCGCACGACGGCGCCTTGGGCAATGGCCAAGAGCGGCGGCCGGTTGGGGGCGAATCGGTACACATCGTAGCGGGGGGTTGTTTCGACTGGAGGAATGGCGCGAGGCAAGTCACGGGGATTCGAAGCTTCACCGTAGATGAAATGGTTCATGGGATCGGTGAACCGGTTGAAGTAGCGCACGGCGAGCGCGTAATCCGGTCGATCGGTTGTCACCCATGGGAAGGCCAAACCAACTGCGGCAACCTCAAACGGTTCCGCCATGCGCTCGCAGAATTCGGGTTCCACTCGATTGTCCGCGGCCATCACGGCGATGAGATCGCCGCTGGCGCGACGGAATGCTTCTGGCATACTAAAGATGGCGCGCTGCTGCGGGTTCTGGATTACCGTTGCACCGTAAGCTCGAGCGCGCTCGCGCGTGTCATCGTCGGACGACTGATCCGGCACGATGATTTCGATCCGATCCGCGGCATAGCGCTGCGCCCGGATCGACTGAAGGCATGAATCGATGCGGGCGCGCTCGTTGCGCACCGGAACGATGAACGTGAAGCGCGGCTGGGTCTCAGGAGGACGATGCTCGATCGCAGTCATGCGCTCGATCACAACCGATAGAGCGTAATGTGGCCGCCGAAGTATGCTGCCACCGGAACAAGATCAGACGGCGGTATTGGCGGCGGGACCGGCGACGAATCGAGGTCGCGAGGAAGCCACGCCCAGGGCGCGAGCGCACCCTGCATAAGCGGTCGTGCGTACGCGTCTTCGTCGAAGAGGATAAACCGAACGCCGAGGCGGCGCAGACCGCCTGTTGTGCGCGGTTCCGCGATATCCGCGCGCATCGAACGATCTCGGGCTGACCAAATGAAGTTCTGCAAACTGCTTGTGCGTCACCGTTTCGACGTAGCGCAAGGCAAGCCCGCGCGGTGAGTCTGCGTCGACGAGAGGATAGTAGGCGATACGCCCGCGGCCCGCATCGTCGACCGCTTGAAAAGCTGCGTCGATCTGACCATCGGAGCGCAGCAAATCGGAGTGTGGCCCGGCCGGCAGCACCGCCCATAGCGCTGAGAAGCGCAAGCACCGCCGCCACGAGCATCCGCCCGATCGATAGACGGCGAGCCAAAATGGCGTCCAGCGCCGGCGCTGCAGCGAGCGCACATGCGACAGAGGCACACAGACCAAAACTGGCGGCACCTGCAAACCGGCTCCCGAAAGACGCGAGCAGATTTGCCAGCGAGGGTAAGCCGACGCCAAAGATATGTGAAGGCAGCGCAGCGTACAGCCCGGCGCCAGTTGTCCATCCAATCCACTGACGCAGCGGCAACTGGGCCGCGCGTGGCACGAGAACCGATGCTGCGATCGCGCTTGCGATCAGAGCCCAGCCTGGTGCTACGCATAGACCAAAACGCGCTGCCAGCGTGCTGCTCGATGCCGAACAATTGCGGCAGCAAGGTGGGTGGCGCGAGTGATTCCCAAGGCAGTGCTCCATCGGCCCCGAGCGCTCGCATTGGCTCGACAGCGCCAAACAGCGACCATACGCCGATCGGTCGCAGCCCCGCGTCCACAATCGCGATGACAAGCGCCACGATGGCAGCTCCTATGGCGCGGGCTCCGCTGCCGAACGCGCGCCACGATAACGCAACGGCGACGACGACCTCGATTCCGATGACCACCGCTATGATTGGAGAAGTTATTGCGGCAACAACAAACGCTATGGCGACCACGATACCAAGAGCGCTCGAGCGGTCACGCAGGGCCAGGAGTGCTGCGGCGGCGGCAAGCGGGGCGAGAAATGTCGGTGCAAGGTGCATGGCCGACGGCCAAACGCGAGCCGGACAAGTTGCCCACAGGACCGCTGCGATCGCGCTGGCAAACCACGAGAGGCCAAGGCGACGGCCGAACCATGCGACGCACGCAGCCCCCGCAAGCCCGTCGGCCCCGACGAGCGCTCCCCACCAAGCAGCCAATCCGGGATGAGCGATCAACGTCGCGAGCTGACCGAGCGAACGAGCACCCCATACTTTGCCAGGACCGATCGCAACAACTGCACCAGCAACGGCAATCGCCCAGAGTAACACCGCAAGCCCGATCGCGCTGCGCTGCAGCTTAACATCGGACCAGCCCGCGGCGCCAAGCACGCGCGACGTGCGCACCTGATACCAGTCTCGGGTGGCGCCGACTCGCCAGACTGCAATCGCTCCAAGGAGCAGGATCAACGCGACTACGGAGAACCCGATGACCGCAACGTCGGCATTCACGTTTGCACTGGTGGTCAGCGCACCGGCGAGTAGCGAGTAGGCTAGTGCGCACAACAGGAAGAAATATGGCCGGCGCAGGCCTGGGCGCACCAGCCATAAGGCGGGCAACGACAGTGCGATCAATCCGATGCTGGGGACCGCCGCGCTTTGCGCAACCCACGTAAACGCGAACGCGACAAAGCCGATTCCCACACACGCGGCGGTGCCAACAGTGAGCCAGCGGCGGCGAGTGCGCGACGGAGAGCTCGTTATCTGAGCCATCGGACCGCAACGAACCCCAAGAGAGCGCCCAAGATAAGCGTCAGGATGATGCCCAGTTCCGCAAACGCTTGCGGCGCAAAAACAAACAGCACGTCGTACGAACCAGACGGCACCCACCATGCGTCGAGCATGTCGTTTGCAACGTAATGATCTTGCGCTGCAACCGCACTCCCGGCGCCGTGCAAAACATCGAAAAGCGCAAAGCCCGTGGCCTGGGTGCCCGGTCCCAGTAAGTATGCACGCCAACCTGGATCGTACGCCTCGCTAAGAACGAGCAAACCACCGCGCGAACGTAGAGATCCTTCGTACTCGGTCGGGCTCAGATCGCGCACCGACGACAGAGTTGATGAAAAAAACTTGCGCGGCTGCCCTTGCGATATCAGCACGCCATCGACACGCCAAGGCGATGCGGATACCGACGCAATTTGATGCGGCCCTCGCGAAAGGTCGATGCTCGCAGCTAAAGCCGCGTACTCATGCTTGCCGATGGCGTTCTCGAGTGCGCCGTGCGACCCGCGGTTGGCCGTCGATCACCAGCGCCGGCATCCCAAGGAAGCTGCTAGGAGAAGCATCAGGGGCGTCGCGGTTGATTGCCGCAACCTCGGCGACCGCGATGCGCGCGCTTTGCGCGCGCTCCGTTGGCAGTCCAGTAAACGGACGGAAATCTGACCGGCACGGCAGAAAGTGCCGCACGCGGATCGCCGTCCAATCTGTAGCCCTTCACTTGCTGGAGATCGGATGTCGTGCTCAAACCAGCCAGTGTCTTGCTGCCCTTGGGCGAAATCACGCGGAGCGCCGAGTTCTATGGGAGGCGCATTAAACGGGGAGACAGCCCGTAGCTCCCAATCCACCGGAATTTGCTCTTCCAGCACACCAGTAATTGGGTTCGCGCCCTGGAAACACCCATTCTTGCGGAGGTGAGCCTTCGCTCCGCGAAAGCCCAGCAGGATGCGTGTCTCAAGCTCGCGCGGCCGCGCCACAAAAAGTCGGAGAATATGAGCATCCGGCGGCGTTGAAAGTGGCAGTGTGAGAACCGCCCGCTGCGTGACGAATCGGTCAGCTGAAAGGACGCGCACGATCGACGACTTCGTGACGCCGGATCTCGCCTCCGTCCAACAGATCGACGGTGAGACGGCTAGGCGATTCAGTGCGCACGACGCCTTGGATTTTTCGAACCGTCAACAAGCGCGCGAGCGCGACGCGCGCGTCCTTGAGACCAGGCCGACGGATCGACGAGCCGCGGGAGGTCAGCAAAGCGCCAGGGTCGCCGTGAGTGCGACTGAGAATCACATCGCCTGATCAAGAGTAAAGCCCGTCACCGACGGACGCTGCTCGCGCCTTTCTGGGCTGTCAGAGGGCGAGCCCGATTTGCAACGATATATACGTCCGAAGAAATTCCCGCCATCGGCTTTCCAAGCGAGGCGGCAGAACCAACGCGGCCGGCGTCGCGTTCCCCGGCCGCGCCGCCACCTTCTGAGCCCGTGGCTTAACCACCGCGAGGTGCCACCCACGGTCATCTCGAAGGCAGCCCGAACCGTCACCCTCATCCGCCAGCAGTACGACCCACTACCATGTGGTGTTACCTGCGTGAAGTTCGACGTGCGCACCGCAAAGGTGGCGTGGAGCCGCCGCTTCTCGACCACGTCCGCACGTACAAGAATCATCGTGTCGAAGAAGGCGCGGAGTTCCCACGAACCGAAACCGTGCTCCGTCGCGCCTTCGGCGCAGCTCGAGCTCGACCTGGGGTGACTTCCCGTTCGCGCCGGCGCAGTTCGTCGTCAACATGCAAGAACAGCGAGCATGTAGCGGAAGATCGATGCCCGAAGCGAATGCCAGTGGAGGGCGCTCCTCGGCCGACGCCGACTTCGCTACAGCGTTGGCGACCCGGTGGAACCATTGGCCGATGTCGAGGCTTTGCGATGGCAGCGACGTAGCAGGAATAAGATTTCTACGAGCACGGGCCGACGCGCCAACTTCAGCATCACCACGTAGCCGTCGATCGGTCTAACAGTCTTGAGGGGGCAGCGGAGCCGTCACTGACTGAACGATCGCTACTTGGCAGGTTGTTGTTTTCCAGATACCGATGCCTCGTCATGCAAGTGACCAGCAACCCGCCGCCGAGCCGCCGCCGATCTTGGCCTTCGCGGAACGGTAGTCGTAGCTCCACACCCGTTGGGGTGTTGTCAATCAGGAGGACGAAATGTTCGGCCAGACAACACAGCGCTGGGAGCGTGAGACCGTCCCGCATCGGCACCGGCGCAGTCATGGCGGAGGCCGATGCTGATGCCGCTTCCAGCAAGGCCATGGCAGTGCCCACTCCCCTGGCGTACGGTGGATTCGAGCACCAAACCGCGACTGTGCAGCTGCGGTGAGAAACTACACAACAAGGGGGACTGCGCGCCGCTCGTTGTAGATACGAAGAATGCTGGTCCAGGTTCGTCTTCGATGACACACAGTGGCCGCGCCGAAGCAGCGAAGATCCGTCGCCGCAATCTCGCCGGATATCACGACCGCTACGAAGAGTCCAGTTCCTTTCACGCCTTGTTGCGCTCACAGGTGACGTGAAGGAAGCATTGGACGGACTTGGAATCGGCGCGGGTTCAGGTTTTGTGCTTGATTCATGTGCCCAAAAACGTTGTCGCGGCAAAGCCCCCGAAGGCTCAAGGGCTATGCCCTACAGCGTTCAGTAGCGATCAGTCAAGCAAAATCAGCCACCTATGAAAATGGGGCCGCGTGTACTCCAAGGGCGTGGGAACCTGCGGCCCGACGACGACATTGGCGTTGCGGCGGCGGAAAAATATTTGATTCCAGTTGCTCATACACGAGCGCAGTCCGAGCGCGGTGGCAGGAACGCGGGAGCCCGCGAGTGGGGAATGGTCTCTCCTGTACCGTCAACGACCACCGGATAGGGGCAATAGAGCCGCGGTTGGGCGCGCGGACCGCGCCCGGATACTTTGGAACCGCCGCATTCCGGCGACGGGCCGGCGGTCGAAACGTCTCCAAGGTGAGGACGACAAAAGTCCTGCGCCTCATCAAACTCAGTGTTTGAACCTCTGGCTTATCTGAACAATGCAACCGAACGCGTACAGAACGACCACGTAGCACACAGCGAGTACGCGAAGGAGATCCCAGAGCAAACGGTTGCGAGGTTCAGACCAGAAGATTTCAGACCATGGGGAGATCATCACAATAACCATACGTATATGATTCGCCCATTTTGCAGCCTTGCGCTTCGATCTTGCACAGCGCGTTCATCGCTGGCATAGGTTCGACATACATGGAAGAGCAGACGTGAGCTAAAATGCGGCCTGCTCTTGCAAGAACTTCGCTAGAGCGCGACGACATGCTCCGACGAGGAGAGTTGCTTGCCCGACGCCGGGGGATTCCGATGCCGAACCGGGTTGAAAGCATCACGAAGAGGACGGCATACAGAACTCACAAAGAGCACGAGCGAGGAGCCAATGTCACTCGCCAGGCGATGATCGGACCGACAGAGAGCCGAAGCCGGCGATCGAGAAGCGACACCCGAGCAATGGCCACATCGTCAGCGAGGCTGTGCAGCAACATCCACTTGGTGACGTCGCGAAAAACGTCATTGCCGGACGTGCCGCGTAGATCCACCATCTCAAGCGGCCAGCGGAGGACTCAGTCCTGCGTCGAGCAAAGTACGCCCAGCGCCGCAATGGCCGCAATCGTCCTCGTGGGGCAAGGCCTTCCCATTGCAAACAGCAAGGCAGGCCAGCGCCAAGCACGGGCAATACAAAGATTAAGGTGGATTAAATAGTCAAAAATGGCATTATCGGCAGCCCAATGGTGGTGTGTATTTGTCAAGCGCCAGCAAGCTGGCTGAAGTCGTATATGCCGACGTTGCATCATTAATGGAATGACGTTCCATTGATTGCACGTGGGTTCGGGCGCGCGACACGAGAGCTGCAGCACAATCCAAATATCGAGGTTTGAAACAATCAAGAAGAGCAGCCACTCAGAACTACAAGCCTCGACCGCGAACGCGCAGACCGGCGGGTTGGAACGTTCTCGACGAGCGCATCGATGGCGAGAATGACGCACAGCACAACCACGATGTAATGGTAATGCCAGTGCGTAGACCATCTGGATGCTCCGGCATGAACGTTCCGGCGAAGGCCAGCGCCCGCCGGGGCGTCGGACGCTGGATAAATATCATCGCTGCGATTGCGACGAAGGGAAGCCCGCAAGCGGCCACGATCGATGGGATGCCGCCCGCTCCACCAACACTACCGTCCACGAACTGACGATAAAAACGAACGATCCGATCGCCGCCACGACCGGCACTGGGTCAGCCGATAGCCGAGCGCGACAAGCCCCAAGGCGCGACCACGAGAATGGCCAAAGAAAGCAAACGCGCTCGATAAAGGGCCAATCGAAGCAATGCGCCAGCAACCCGCAGACGGCAAAGACCGGGAAAAAGGACATAAAAACTTCGTTTTTTCGCCGACTTGTTGCGCAGCGTTCCACAAGTGCGGCCACGGGAACCAACTAAGAAGTTCCGCGTGATTTCGACGCGCCCAATCCGATCCAATAACGAGGCCTGGGTGCAGCCACGCCTGAAACAGCGCGCACTCGAAACCCACGGGGACGATCACGGCCAGTGTCGGCGCAGAGCATCGAGCACGAATTCATGAAGATGACCGACCAAACGGAATCTTAAGCAAGATCAGCGCAAGCGCGAAGGCGACGCCGACAATGGCCCAAAGAAATGCAATTGGCGGCGCGTCATAGTGCACCGTCATCGTACCAGTGCCGTCGACGAGCCAGCCCTGGGCGAACCCATCGGCGGGAACCGCAACGAGCTCTCTCGTGCCGACAGCCGCCGTTCAGCCAGCCGTTGAACGTTGGTGCAGCACGACAATGCTTCCTGGCTGTGGCGCGCGCGCAAAAAATGCAGCTGAGAACGTGTCGGCGAGCGGACGTGAGATTTGCGGCTGGCTCGCGACGAGTGGGTAAGAGATTGCGCTCGGCCTTACACCGGTCTTAGCGATTTGCCACACTGCGATCGTTCCACGCGCAAGTGCCTGTCGCGCGAGCCCAGTTGTCTTCCGAGCATACGGGCTTCGCCCATCGCTCATGAGCGCGTACGCGCCCGGGAGGCTGGCATCAGCACGCGATGTTACGACGACGTCGCCAAATGCGCTGCCGAATCTCGCCAAGAAGTCCGGCCGATCGCGATCGTGTCCCATCCGTCCGCGGGGTCGGTATCGAGATACCCTGGGGAGGCGGTGGCTGAGCAACCGTGTTGCGCGATGGCTCGGGAGGCAATGTGATTTCATCAGTCGCTCCACTTCGCGCCATTCGGTCGACGTCGTACCACGAACCGTAAAGCTCGGACACTGGGGCCCACGTGAGCGGCCGCGATAACAGGGCACGCTCCAGATTGACGACCCTGTGTATTCGCGAGTTCGACGAGACCGGCGGCACGTAATTGCTCTCTCGAGGGTGCTCGCGCAATGCTGATGTCGGAGAGATCCGCGATCGACTTCACGGCTGCACGGGCCACGACGTATTGCACGTCCAAGTTGCCAAGCAGCCCGCACGTGCTTGGACTGCTCGTCGCAAGAGCCCGAAGTGCCCATACGAGTTCCGTCGTCGGAATGTACTCGACAAACGGGTCGTGCTGTCCGTCTGGCTGCGCGAGCGGGTCTACCCCGCCGCGTGTCCCGGCGAAGGTCAGCGGTTGCGGTTCGGGGAGCCAGAGTATTTGTCCGAGCCGGGTGCATGTGCAAGCAGGTTGGCTGCATCCGACCACTCGCCGGGCACGCGCAGCGCGGGATCGAGCACGGCCACTGCACCGCCAGCCGCGGGGAGTACCACAGGCAGCAGGATCAACGTGCAGAGGCCGAGTGCAGTGACCTGCGGACTCAAACGTGCAACTCGCGCGCATCCAAGCATTGCAAGGCAAAGCCCTAGCGGCGCTACCAGCGCCTGTGCGTGACTGAACTCTCGAAACATTGTTGCCGGCAGCGCATCTCGGAAGAGCACGCCTAATGGCAAGGCGAGCGGACCACGGAGCCCCATGCTCCAGATGGACGCAGAACCAAATAGCAGCTGCAGCGCGGAAGGTCGAGCCCATCGCTGCGCCGGCAATCATAGCAGCCAGAAATGGCGCGAGCAACGATGTTGCGCGCGGTTCGATGGCGTCGAAGTAGCGAGATGGTATGCCGCTCCGGCGAGGGCGAGCACCGGCGCACCGCTTTGTTGGAGTTGCCACGCTGCATTGGCATGCGCACTCGCAAACGCGACGAGCGGATGACTGACGAAAAGCGCGACAAGCATGGGCGCTTGCAACGCACCGGCCAAGACCGCCGCAACCGCAAGGTCCCAACACAATATGCGCCGACCCGCAACCAAAAGCGCGATGCCGAAAAATAAAAGGAACTGGATCTGGCAAGCTGCGATCCCCCAGAGCAGTCCAATCGCCCCCGCGCGTCGCCACGAAGCCGGCCATTGCAGAGCGATGCTGGCACCGGCGGGCACGAGTGCGTAGGCGAGTAACCAGTTGAGGTGACCCGACGCCAGCCTATTGAAGACGGAAGGCATGAGCGGGTAGGCCGCAGCCGCGAGGTATTGCCACCCTGGCGAGAGTTGCATCGCCGCCGCCAGTCGTGCACACGCGATTCCCGCCCCGGCGAGGATTGCAATCAGCGTGATATCCATCGCCGTGGCCGGGCTGAAAGCGTGACCGAGCAGCCAGGCGGCGAGCACGAGCGGATAACCTGCGAGCGCCTGAACATTCGGACTACCGGATCCCCATGGGAGCCAAAGAGAGGCAAGCGTCGTCGGCCAGGCCGCTAGTTGCGGTGACGTCAGCGGCCACTTCCAGTCATGCGCGAATCCTGGTATGCCGTGGCCGAGCCAGGGCCGAATGCAAAGACCGCTGCAAGCGCGCCGATCAGCAGCAGGCCACCGATGGGCGCGCGCGCGATTTCTGCGTCGCGCAGTGTGCCGGCGCGCGGTGAAAACGCTAGAGCTGTAAGCAAGACGACCGCGCCCCAGCCGGCAAGCGAATCCGCTAAGCGCATTGGAATCCACCCGCCGGCAAGCGCGGGCACAAGCACCAGCATCGCGCCGCCTGACCACGCCGTGAGGCGAATAACCGACCCCAGCGATGCCCACCGCACGGCGGTCAACTGCGCGAATGTTCCAATCCGCGCGCCGCTGCTGCGCGCAGTGTGGCCGCGACGGTTGTTACCTCATCGACGCTCAACTCGGCGAACATGGGAAGAGAGATCATGCGTTCAGCGGCGCGCTCGCTCACTGGGAAAGAGCCGGCACGCAGAGCCAAGCTGTTAAAGGCGGGCTGCAAGTGCAACGGTCGCGGATAGTGGATGCCAGTGCCAATGCCTACCGAAGCAAGCCGCTCGACAACTGCGTCTCGTTCCTCGACGAGCGCAACGAACAGGTGATACACGTGTGATTCGGGCGATCGCTCCGTGACAAGCTCGACGTTTGCTGCTCCGTCCAAGAGCTGTCGATAGAGGCGTGACACGCGTCGGCGATCGTTCCACTCGTCCAAGTGCCGCAGCTTCACTCGCAATACGGCAGCTTGCAGCGTGTCGGAACGCTGTTATCTCCCACCGTTTCGTGGACGTAACGCCGCGCGCGATCCTGACCGAGCCACCTACCGAGGCGAACGCTACGCGTAATGTCTTGGCGACCAGTTACGACGGCGCCGCCGCTGCCGAAGGCTCCGAGGTCTTGTGGGATCGAAACTGAAGCAACCCGCATCGCCGAGCGTGCCGGCCTTGCGCTCTCGGTAGCGCGCTCCGTGCGCCTGCGCTGCATCTTCAATCACAGCGATGTTTGCCGAGCGCGCCAAAGCGAGCAGTGGATCCATGTCAACCATCTGGCCAAACAGATGCACCGGGATGACGGCTGTGGTTCTTCTCGTGATTGCCGCCGCGACGTGCTCGGCCGTAATAAGCAGAGTTTCAGGGTCCACATCGACGAAGACGGGGATTGCCTCGCATGCTGTGACGGCAAAGGCAGTTGCGATGAACGTGTTGGCAGGGAGGATCACTTCATCGCCGCGCTTTATGCCCACGGCTTGAAGCGCAAGCTTGAGCGCGGCGGCACCGGTTCCAACGCCAACGCAATGCCGCGCGCCGAGATACGATGCGAATTCGTGCTCGAACTCGTCAAGTTCCGGACCTTGAACGAACTGGGCATGATCGACAACGCAGCGGATCGCTCCGTCAATCTCGTGTGCGATCGAGCGATACTGGCGTTGCAAATCGATGAGCGGGATCAATCAATCTTTCCTGGTCGCGAGGTCAATGATTTCCTCACCTCGTGTGACGCTGACTTCTTCCGCTTCGCCATGAGCTCATGGTTCCCACGGGCTCGAACTTGACTTTTCCTAGCGCGACAAACGCCTAGGCCGCGAATACTATCGGCGCCGCCAATGCGGCGCCGATAGTTGTTTGGTCAAGAACCGATGAACTAGAACTTCGGACGCTTCGCAGAGAGAGGACGCCATTGTGTCGGTGTGCCCAAACCATGACGTGATATCGTCGGGCGCGCCGCGTGCATGCGCGCAAGTTGGGCCATCATCATACCCGGTTGGACCGGCGGATGGAGCCCTGAGCCTTGGAGTGGAACCCTTATCTGCGCGAGCCGAGAGCCGGTCTCGCCGATGGGCCGGGCCACGATTCGGTAATCGACCAGCAAACTCGAGTGGCCGCCCCGGTTCTCCGCGATGGTAAAGCCCGCGAGGGTCTTGCCTTGCACGTAGAAGCCGTTGCTGTCACCTTCTGGGGTTAAGAAAACCAGATATGGCGATCGCGAGTCGATCGTCTGGGCGAACTTCGCATCCAGTGCAACGCGCGCGATGCCGCCCACGACCTGCGCCTGCCCGTAGTCTTCGATCGTGGGTGACGTGCCGGTCGACGCGTAGGTCGCTGTTGCATATCCGTCCTTAGCCGGATGGCGCCGGGTGATGAGCGGTGAGCCGCTCTGAGTAAGCGTGCCGGAGAGGATCATGTTGCCGTTGTCGTCGAGTGACATAACATCGAATCCGTTTAGTACACTAAAGGACCGCATTTGCAAACCGCCAGCAGTCGATTCAGTGGCGAACGCTGCGGCACCGGCGGTAGTGCCTTCACCGACCAATCCGATGTCATTTGTCCCGACGCCTAATACACCTAGGTAACTATTGCTTGAACCAACCACCCCGGCCTCGCTACCTGGACTTGTCACCGCGAGACTGCCGCCTCCATCCAGTGTCAACACTTCCGTGCCTCCATTCCCAAAGGCGTTGATCAGCGGGGCGCCGTTAAAATTGTCGACCTCAAGCACTGGCGCTGGCGTGTAGTTTACAGCAGGTGCGTTGTTGTTCGTGAAGGCTTCGAGGCCCACGCCTTGCGTGGCAAGAGATTCCCCAATGACGCCGTGACAAGTAGTTTGGCTTGTAGGCATGCCCACGTTAGAATTGACGCAGTCTCCTACGACGCCGAACCCAGTTTGTTGCACGAAACCGTACACGCCCACCGGTGAGAACGTCGTGGAATTCGAAACGGAATCTCCAGCAACGCCGGCGTTCGGATACGTCGACTGGGTCGAGCCGCCGACGCCAGGGCCGTTCGTCGAATCGCCGTTGAGACCGATGTTATTTGTCGAGCTTCCTGAAATACCATACAAGTTCGTTGAGATACCGACGAGGCCAGTACCCGAACCCGATGTGCCGATGACGCCCGCACTGGACGTGCCATCACCTTCGACCCCATAACCCGAACCGTTGTTGATCGCCTGCAAAACCGGGCCGGCCCCGTTGCCGGTGAACACCACCATTGGGTGAAGGTGGCTATAGAGATGCGCGGCGCCGGCCGATGTGGGAACAAACACCGCGGCGGCCAGAGCTGCGATAACAACTCCGAGCGCTAACACCGGAACCAACCGGTTTGATAAACGTTTGGTCATGGTTGCTCCTTTAGCATGCAAGCGCCAGCTGGCGCGACAAAAAAACAATTTGCGCTACGGCTGCTTTCTAGTCGAAGCGCCGACTTGCTCGAGCAGACTTTATGGGAAGAAGCGTCTGCTGCCTGCAGGGAGCACACGACGAATAACGCGAGCGACACTTCTGGTGCCGCACGTTACCCTTGCATTGAATTTGCAATCTGCTGGACTCGGTTTGCAACCTGAGCGTTACGTTGAATCAGCGATCGGCGCCGTTCTGTGGATAACTTGACTGGACTCGATCGTCTTTTGTTGTGCTGCGTCATCTTGTGACTCAACCCGTCCATTACCATGCCATGGCGCTTGCGCTGTCAGCGCGCGGGCCGTGCCTGCGCCGATCATGAGCCAAGCGAGGGCCGCGACTTTTGGAAAGAAGAAAAGATCATCAAAGAGCTGATGGACGAGCAGACTGGTAATCGCGAGAAACGCGGCCAGTCCAAGCGGATCATCCCTACGAGCAAACGTTTCTCGCAATGAAACAACCGCGAAAAGGATTAAGACGGCAACCCCGACCAGCCCCTGTTCCGCTAAAGTCGTCAGCCACAAGCTGCCAGCGTGGGTTTGTATGCCATGCAAACCGACCGTGGGGAGCAGCATCTCATAGTTGCCCGCGCCGACGCCAAGCACAGGGTGCCGTGAGAACAGCTGGAGGGCCGCAGGCCAAAGCTGGACCCGAGTCCCGACACCCCCTGCGGGACCGGGTTCAAAGAGAAGCAACATGAGCACGCGGCGCATACCGAGCGCACCAGAGTGCGCCCAGAGAACAAACCACGCCGTGCTAACGGCAAATCCCAAAACCGTGCCAATCGCCATCGGCCACGCCGCAACCCGCGCAGCGCCACGCCGCAATCGCCATAACGCGGCATAAGAGAGACCCGCGACAAGCAGGCCGGCCCGCGACAGCGTCAGGACCATCGCTGCGGCAGAAGCCCCCGTTGCGTCGGAACGGAGCGGTCCAAACGCAGAGCTCGCGAGCGGAAAGATCCATAGGATCGGAAGAGCTGCTCGAGGTAACCTGCCAGCTGGTTTGGGCCCTCGGCGGGCCTGTCACGCGCGGAACGGGATGACCGTTCACCCAAATTCCGGATGGCGCACCGCCAAGAATTGCCTCGGAAACGGCCAGCGTCGACACGATGCACGCAGAAAGCGCCGCCCCATAAATAAAATGCAGCGGCGCTCGCGGTATGCGTTCAACAAATGTTGCTGCACACCAAAACAGCATCAGGTATTCGGTCTGCTTGAAAAATTCGCGCGCGGCGTTGCCGTGATAGACGGCGTTGAGCGTTGAGAGCGAGATCGCTACGAGCATTGCAACAGCGACCCAAAGAATTCGCCGCGCGCCTCGCGACTGGGGAACGAGCGGCGCTCCTCCCACAAGCAATCCGAGAACGGCACCGAACACGAGGCATTTCTCTATCGTGATCGTCGTGTGCCAAACGTCGCGGTAGGCAGCAAACGGAACGAAAAAGGCCAGCGCCGACGCGATCCATGCCGAGCGTCGCCAGGCGACATAGGCGGCCACAACGGTAATGGCCACAAAGCACAACGCGCCCGCGGCAGTGAGTGGAGTCGTTTGGATGGTTTGATCGATGACCGGCGGCAGCGGAGGAAATGCTGCGATCACCAGGCACCTTCCCGCCGTACTACAGCGCCGATAGTGCGCAACAAGATCCAAAGGTCTACAAGCGGAGACCAGTGTTCGGCGTACCACACGTCCATCGCCATCCAGCGCCGGAATGGCACGTTCGCACGGCCGCTGACTTGCCAGAGCCCCGTCATCCCGGGGTGAACGGTGAGGCGCTGGTAGTAGTGCGGAATGTACCTTGCAACTTCGCATGGGAGCGCGGGCCGCGGCCCAACCAGGCTCATGTCGCCTCGCACGACGTTCCACAATTGCGGCAGCTCGTCCATACTGCTGCGGCGCAAGAAGGCGCCGATGACGTGCAGGCGTGGATCGTTGGATATCTTGAGTGCTGGGCCATCGGCTTCGTTGAGATGCGCAACGTCATGATGCAAGAGATGGGCGCCGTCAACCATCGTTCGAAACTTGTAGAGACGAAAGTGCTTTCCGCCCTTGCCCACGCGATCTTGCACAAACAAGGCTGGGCCGGGCGAGACAAGCATGATGACAATGATGACCAGCAAACACAAGGGCGTCGCAGCGAGCAGCAAGAGTGCGCCGAGCACAACATCGACCGTTCGTTTCGCCACTTTCCAGGTCCAAGGCACCGGTCGGGCCGTCATCCGTCGACGCCTGCAATCGCCGACAGATACCTCGCGGATCGTTGACGCGGCGAACGCGGGAGAGATCATACGACAAGCTCAGGCGGCGCTGGCAACCCGAACGCTTCGAGCACGCTCCTGCCAACGTGCGAGAATGAATTGAGCTCGCCGAGCACCTGGCCGCTAGCGCCCGGCCGATAGTCCAAAAACGGAACGAATTCGCGCGTGTGATCTGTGCCAGGAGCTGTTGGGTCGCAACCGTGATCGGCGGTGATGAGAAGCCGATCGCCTGGCCGTAACTCGTTAAGCAAGGCGGTGAGCTCCGTGTCGAGGGTCATGAGCGCCCGAGCAAAACCATCCGGATCTCTGCGATGGCCGTACTTGGAATCGAAGTCGTTGAGGTTGGTAAAGCAAAACCCCCTGTGTCCTCGCTTCAACCATTCGACCGTCTTGCGGAGGCCTTCAACGTTGTCTGCGGTTCGGCTTCCGTGGGTGATGCCCTGGCCACAATAGATGTCCTGAATTTTCCCGAGACCTTGCGTCTCGACGCCGGCGCGCTCGAGCACTTCGAGCATGCTCGGCGAGGGTGGAGGCACAGCGAAGTCTCGGCGGCTGGCGGTGCGAACAAATGCACCCGGGCGACCAATGAACGGTCTTGCGATGACGCGATTGACTCGATTGGGCGGCACGAGCATGTCGCGGGCTTTAGCGCACCAATCCCACAGAACTGTGACCGGGACGACCTCTTCGTGCGCGGCAACCTGAAAAACTGAATCTGCGGATGTATAAACGATGGGGAATCCAGTCTCCATGTGTTGGCGGCCGAGGCGTTCGATGATCTCAGTTCCGGAGGCAACGACGTTGCCCAGAATCTTCTTGCCGATGAGGCCCTCGAACGCTTTGACCACTTCCTGCGGGAAGCCGTTCGGATAGGTTGGAAAGGCGTGCCGAATCGTGATACCCATCATCTCCCAGTGGCCCGTCACGCTGTCCTTACCGTTACTCGCCTCCCGAAGGCGGGCGCACCGAGCAAGCGGCTGATCTCGACGCGGCACACCCTTGATGTCCGTCAACCAACCCAGTCCCAGGCGCTCCAGATTTGGCAGATGCAAACTGCCGGCCACCGCTGCGGTATTTGCAATGGAGTTGTCGGTTACGAGGTCGCCATACTCAGGGGCATCATCGCTGGCACCCACGCCGCCGCCGTCAATGACGAGGACAACCGCTCGGGCGGCGTCTCTCATTAGAAGTAGTACACGAAGACGGTCACCGCGCGCTGCGTCGAAGCGCCGTCACTGCGAATAGCGGTCACCATAATGTCCACACGGTGGCCCGGGACGGCAACGCGTGGCACCTGAATGCGCAAGGCGAATGTCCCCGGCGCTACCTTTGGTACATTCACCTGGTAGTCCCCAATGCGAGCGGTGAGAGCGGCTGCATTGCTCGTCGTAATGACCCGCGCAGAAACTGTGTCGCCACTTCGCACATTGTAGGCTGACAGCTTGATGGAGGCTATGCGCACGGGATCTAGCGGCGCAGCGTAGGGCACCCCTGGGGGAAGCTCGGGGTGCTTCCCTAGCGCTTGCGTCGCTGCGGCAATTGTAGCTCCGAGAAAGACCCAGGCAAAGAACAGCGCTCCAATCTTGGACAAGAATCCTCCAGCCTTGACAACGAGGGCGCAGCGGGTTATCGCGCGTTGCTCACGCCATAAAAGCAACTCCTGCCTCGCAGGCTGTTTCACCTCGTGCTTGACAGAGACTATGGCTGGCCATACACTTCTGTAACTATGATAGGCCAGGTCGCGCGCGTGGCACTGCGGGCGAAGTAAGAGAGGCGCGCGTTATGCCAAAGAGAAGGCCACTACGATCGTTTGTCCCGCCGTCTTGGCGCTACGGTCTCATGGCCGGTTTGATGCGCCTTGTGCGCTTGTTTTACGGCGACTTCGCAAAAGTCCGCGCCGATACGTATTTCCTCATTATCTCCACGCGCGATATCATTCAAGGGGCGAAGTTGTTCATCACCGGACGCCTCGAGCCTGACGAAACGATTGCGTTTCGCAAGCTCACCCGAAACGGTGATCGGGTGATCGATATCGGAGCAAACATTGGTTACTTTACCGTTCTTCTTGCTTTACTCGTTGGCGACGGCGGTCGGGTCTTGGCAGTTGAGCCAGATCCGGAGAGCGCGGCACTGCTTCGAAAGAACTTAGATCTCAATAAGGTGCTCGGGGTGGTTACGGTGGTGGAGGCAGCAGCCGGCGAGGCCTCGGGTGAGGGAACGCTGGGGCGTTCGGCGGACTATAACGCGGGCGACAACCGAATGCATCGTACTCGTGAAGATTCGCCCTTTCGGGGTAGTGCGGAACGTGACTCTGTCGTCGTAAGAGTCGTGACGATCGATGAATGCGCACGCGATTGGGATCGAGTAGACATCATCAAGATGGACGCGCAGGGATACGAGCCGTTAATCTTGCGCGGCATGCTCGAGACCTTAGCTCGAAACGAAGGCGTCGTTATTCTTACTGAGTTTTGGCCCCGGGGAATGGAAAACATGAAGGAGAGTGCTGAGGGGTTTTGCCGAGCCCTGAGCGAGATGGGATTCTCGATGTGGGAATTTCAAGCTAATGGCAAGCTCGAGCAGGTTCAGGCCGGCGACCTGTTAGCGCGTCTTTCCGGTCCTAAAGATTTTACCAACCTTGTCTGCGCGAGGCCAAAGGGTCGTGCCCGACTCGTCGAATCTGGCTTGATCGCTTCGCTGTAGGGCCCGTGCAGATAAAATAGAATGAAACAAATCACAGCTAGCAGGCCGGGTCGCGCGCGACCCGGCCACGGCGCTTTGGAGAATTCATTGGCACAAGAGATCGGCGCGGCGATCGTACGCGGGCTGCGGGGTTGGGACAAAATCGGCGAGGCGGCTGCGCAGCTTCGGTTGCGCACGGCGCTCGACATCGTCGGCACGGCTGCAGCATCTCGGCCAGCCCTTGCCTCTGCGCTGTGGACCGAGCTTAGCGGTCAGTTGCTCGTGTGGTCGGCAAGTCAAGATAGCGCTGACCGATTTGCGAATGACTGTTCCTTCTATACGAGCGAGTATGGGCCGGTCGTGCACACGCTGCGCCCGCGCGACGACCAGCCGAATGCGCTCGTCAACCCAACTGAGCGCGCCGACCGGATCGCCTTCTTAGATTCTCTCGCGTCTGGGGAACCCGGTATCTATTGCATCTCGCATGCCGCCGCTCGCCAACCCTTGCCCGAAGCCAAAACGTTTGCCAGCGCAGCACGCCGGTTGCAAACCGGACGCGAATACAAGTGGGAAGAAACGCTGCGCGACCTAGCTGCGCTCGGCTACGAGCGAGTCGAAGTCGTCAGCGCGGTGGGTGAATATGCCGTGCGAGGCGGCATCATCGACGTCTTTCCAGCCACGGCCGAGTTTCCGGTGCGGCTCGAGTTCTTTGGAGATCGCGTCGAACAAATCCGAACCTTTGCGATCGTCACGCAGCGCTCGCTCGATGAGCTCGAAGCTGTCCGCATCACCCCTTGGTCCGAAGATATTTTTGGCGACAAGCAAGCAGCGATTTGGTCGCTATGCGCCCGGGGCCGTTCTGGTCGTCGACGATCCCGACACGATCGTCGCAATCGACCATGGACTTCAGGCGGCTCGAGATCAAGCAACCGTCGCGGCGGCTGACTTCGTTGACGACAAGGTCGCGAATGAATTCGCGACACTACACACACCACACGAGGTTGCGAATGAGGTCGCGACACTGCAAACCTCGAGAATAAATTCTCGCGACTACACCCTCGAAGCGTTGCAGGCGACAATCGGTGGGCGAGCGACGTGCAGCTTCTACACAAGTGCAGTCGCAGCGCACCTAGGTCCGCAGAGCAAAAACAAGATTGACGCAAGCACTCAACCGGCTCCGGCCTTCGGTCGCAGCATCGAACGCTTCGTCGAGTACGCGCGCACCGCGATGGCGTCGAAGACAACCTTGGCCATCGCGTCCGTCGGCTATCGTCGTATCGCGGAAGTCCTCGAAGAGCACGACGTCTCCGCGACGTCCGTGCCCAAGCGCTTGAAGTTGCCACCCGAACGCGGTGGCGTCATGTGCGGCGAGGGGATGATCGATGCGGGCTTTGTCATCCCGTCGCTTGGCCTCGCGGTCGTCGGAGACAACGAACTGTATGGCCACCCCGCTCGACGGCATAAGCGCAGACCCGCCAAGGAAGGCGTGCCGGTCAGCGTCGCTGATCTCAATCCTGAGGACTACTTGGTGCACGCCCATCATGGCATTGGGCAGTATCTTGGCTTGGAACACATCATCGTGGAAGACGTGGGTCGCGACTTCATGCGACTCGCCTACGCGGGAGGCGACCGGCTCTACGTGCCGGTCGATCAGATGCACCTCGTCCGCAAATACGCAGTCGCCGATGGTGCTGCTCCCCGGCTTTCCAAGATGGGCGGAAGCGACTGGGTGCGCACCCGCTCCCGCGTCCGCGAAGCTGTCGAGCGAATCGCCGAAGGGTTGGTGCGGCTGTATGCGGCGAGAGAACTTGCTGTCGGCCACGCCTTTGCCCCTGACACACCATGGCAAGCCGAACTCGAAGAGTCGTTTCCTTACGACGAAACACCGGATCAAGCCGAAACGATTCGCGTCGTCAAAGACGACATGGAGCGTCCGCGGCCAATGGACAGGCTCGTGTGCGGCGACGTCGGATACGGGAAGACCGAAGTCGCCGTTCGCGCCGCGTTCAAAGCTATTATGGATCGCAAGCAGGTGGCATTGCTTGCGCCAACGACCGTGCTCGCGGCGCAGCACTTCCGCACGTTTAGCGAGCGTTTCGCGGCGTATCCAGTTACCATCGCGTTGCTCTCCCGCTTTCGTTCCAAGGCCGAACAGAAAGTAGCGCTCGCCGGCCTGGCTGATGGAAGCATGGATCTTGTCATCGGCACGCACCGGCTGCTGCAACGAGACGTGGGGTTTAAACAGCTCGGCTTGCTGATCGTCGACGAAGAGCAGCGCTTCGGCGTCATGCACAAAGAGCGTCTCAAGGAGATGCGTCAATCGGTCGACGTGATGACGCTTTCCGCCACACCCATCCCACGCACGCTGCATATGGCTATGGCCGGTGTTCGCGATCTCTCGCTCATTCAGACGCCCCCGGCCAATCGCGTGTCGATCAAAACGGTGGTCACGCCAAGCAGCGATGCGCTCATTTCGAGCGCGCTGACGCAAGAACTCGACCGCGGCGGCCAAATCTATTTCGTCCACAACCGCATCGATACGATCTACGGCGTGGCGGCGGCGCTTGGAGCGCTGGCTCCGCGCGCGCGCATCGGCGTCGGTCACGGACAGATGCATGCGCACGAGCTCGAAGACATCATGCTCTCGTTCGTAAACGGTGAGATCGATATCTTGGTTTCCACCACCATCATCGAAAACGGGCTCGATATTCCAAACGTCAACACGATCATCGTCAACAATGCAGATCACTTCGGTTTAGCGCAGCTCTATCAACTTCGCGGTCGCGTGGGTCGCAGCGCGCACCAAGCATTTGCGTATTTCTTGTATCAGCCGCACCGATCGCTCTCGGAGGTAGCGCAATCGAGACTGGAAGCCATCCGTGAGTTTTCGCATTTGGGCTCGGGCCTGCAGCTAGCCATGCGCGACCTCGAAATCCGGGGCGCGGGAAATTTGCTGGGCCGCGAGCAGAGTGGATTCATTGCCGCCGTTGGTTTCGAGACGTACTGCGAGATTCTGCAAGAAGCCGTGGCGCAACGCCGCGGCCAGCCGATCGTCCAGGACGTGCCGCCACCGGTGCTCGATGTGCGGGTGAGCGCGTTTATTCCAAGTGAATATATGAAGGGCGCAAGCCAGAAGATTTCGTTCTACCAAAGAATCGGAGCAGCGCAATCGATCGAAGAGGTCGATCGCCTCGCTGAAGAGCTGCGAGACCGTTTTGGTCCGTTGCCGGCTGAAGTGGTTGCGCTTCTCGACTTGACCAAGTTGCGCGTTCTCGCAACCGCTAAAGGAGTACAAAAAGTTGCACTCGAACAGCGCCGACTAACCCTCGAAATGGGGCCGAAGTTTTCATTGTCCGAAGAGGCCCTTCCAAAGCTAACATCTATCAGCGAGGGAAATTTCCGGTTCACAAAGGACGCGGTCGTGGTGGGTCTTCCCGACTCGAACGCAGGTGGCCGGTTGGCGTTCGTGCGCGATGTCGTATCCGCGCTGTGACGCATGAGGTAGTGGGCGACTGTCAAGTCGCCCTCTGTAGCGGGCGATCGGAAAATCGCCCCGTAAGGAGCAAGAATGACGTTGAACAGGTTTGCCGTTGCATTCGCGGTCGTCGCGCTCGGGCTCGTGCCGGCGCTGGCAGGCTGCGCGAACACCGGAGATAAGACCATCGTCTCGGTCAACGGCGAGAAAATTACGAAGTCGTCGCTCGACAACCGCCTCGAGGGCCAGGCCGGCAAGACCACGTTGCAGCAAATGGTTGATACAGCAATCGTGCTGCAGTACGGCAAACAAGCGGGCATCAACCCGACAGATGCCCAGATTCAAGACCAAGTGAACCAGCTCGAACAGCGTTTCCCGCCCGGCCAGTTTGACACGATCTTGAAACAGCAAGGGCTGACGATGGACGATGTCAAGACGATCGAAAAGGTCCAGCTGATCATCAAGCAGGCTGTCGACAAGCAGATCAGTGTAAGTGACGCCCAAATCGCCGACTTCTACAATAAGAATACCGCCATGTATAGCACCCCCGCGCAGGCGCGCGCGCGCCACATTCTCGTGAAGACCAAGCCCCAAGCCGACGCGATCGAAGCCCAACTCAAGAGCGGTGCCAATTTTGCAGCGCTCGCTAAGAAAGACTCCATCGATCCGGGCAGCAAAGATCAAGGCGGCGAACTCGGGTGGTTCTCGGCGACCCAAATGGTCAAGCCGTTTTCAGACGCGGCTTTTGCTCTGAGCGTCGGGCAGATCAGCCAGCCGGTGAACACACCGTTCGGCTGGCACATTATCCAGCTCGAAGGCAAACGTCCGGCCCACCAGTCGACCCTCGCCGAGGCGACGCCCAAGATCCATGACTCGCTCGTGCAGCAACAGGAGGCGTCGGCGGGCGCTCCCTTCATCGAACAATTACGGAATAAGGCGAACATTCAAATCTACGACGATCGGTTCAACCCGCTCTTCCCACCGCCTCAGACCCCTGGCATGACCCCGTCAGCGGCTCCCTCCGGCAAGTAACAAACGCACAGGCGCGGGCACGACCCGCGCCAAACCTTTTCTTCCATGCCCGAAGTGTCAATTGTTGGTCTGGGTCCGAGCGACGCTCGACTTTTGACCATTGGCGCGCTCGATTGCTTGCGTGCCGCTCCCAGAGTTTTTACCTGCAATGCCTCGCCCGCAACCCTCCAGTACTTGCGCGAAGCCGGCGTCAATGTTGAAAACGCTCCCTTCGATGCCGGAGCATTGCTGCGCGGCGTTGCGAGCGCGGCCGAAGCGGCGAGCATTCTGTTCGCCGAGGGTGATGGCGCGTTGGGCGTCCCCGGACATCCGCTGCTCGACTTCCCCGGGCTGCCTCATTTGTTGCGCGCGCTCTCGGAACGCGACGTGAGTGCAACCATCATCCCGGGCGTACCACGATCGGCCCTCTCTGCCGCGGCTATGTCACCACTCGTACCTCTGCCGCCGGTCGCTGTCCACCACACGTGGGATGAACTCGTCGAGATCATGGCCCGGCTGCGCGCCTGTTGCCCGTGGGACCGAGAGCAAACCCATGCCTCCTTGCTCCCTTACCTCGTGGAAGAAGCGCACGAGGTTGTCGAAGCCGTTGACGAACAGGACGCAAAAAAATTATGCGAAGAGCTCGGCGATCTGCTTCTTCAAATTATTTTTCATTCGCAGATTGCGTGCGAGCGCGGACAATTCGCGGTTGCCGACGTCATCGACGCGCTCGCCAATAAGATGATTCGGCGCCATCCTCACGTTTTTGGCGACGCAAGCATTTCAACGTCGCAAGAGCAGATGAAGTCGTGGGAGCTGATCAAAACGCAAGAAGCGTCGATTCGTCACCGCGAATCGCTGCTCGATGGCGTGCCCAAGTCGCTTCCCTCGCTGCTCCACGCGCAGCGTATCCAAGAGAAAGCCGGCACGATTGGGTTCGACTGGCCACAGGCGCGCGACATCATGGGCAAACTCGAGGAAGAGCTTGACGAGCTGCGGCGCGCCATCGCGGATGACGACCAACCTGGCATGCGCGACGAGGTTGGGGACCTGCTCTTCACCGTCGTCAATTTGGCTCGACGCAGCGGCATCGACGCCGAGGCGGCGCTGCGAGCGGCCAACAAAAAGTTTCGACGCCGCTTTGCAACAATGGAGCAGATGGCGGGTGGCGGCGCGACGGCACTCGCCAATCGCACCTTGGGCGACCTCGACGCACTTTGGCAGCAGGCAAAAGCACTTGAGGCTGGACAAGTTTCTTAAGGTCGCGAGACTCGCCAAGCGTCGCACCGAGGCAAAAGAGGCTTTGGCTGCCGGCCGAATCGAGTCTGGCGGTCGAGCCGTTAAGGCTTCGCATGCGGTCAAGCCCGGCGATGAGCTGGTCATTCACTACGCGAGCCGCACCCTTCGAGTTCGCATCGAAGCGGTGCCTGAGAAGATGCTGCCGAAGCACGACGCCGGATCACTGTACACCGTGCTTGAAGACAAGCCGGCATAAGATCTAAGGACAACATGGACGCGATCCCAGGACCCCAACTGACCATCGGGATGTTTAGCGACACCTATGTCCCCGAGACCAACGGGGTCGTGACCTCGATCGTCTCAACCGTTCGAGCGCTGCGCCGCCGCGGCCATCGCGTGATCATTGTCGGCCCCGCGCATCCGCACGGCGATGAAGAGCATCCGGACGTCTTCCACTTGCGCTCAACGTCGTTTCCGTTTTACCCCGGGTTCCGACTAGCGTTTCCGCTGCCTGCCAAACTTGTGGCGGGGTTGCCCAACGTTCCGTTTGACGTCATTCACGCGCACACGTTTTTCTTTATCGGCTGCTTGGGCGCGTATCTGGCCCACATGCGACGTATGCCGCTCTTCTTTACCTACCACACGCGCTTTGAAGATTACACGCACTATCTTCCAGTTCACCAGCGCATCACGCGCCCACAAGCGGTGTGGCTGTCACGCGAGTTCTCCAACCGGTGCGATCTCGTTATCGCGCCGTCAAACGGCACGGCTGAGCTGCTTCGCTCCTATGGCGTCACCGCGCCCTTCTCCCTGTTGCCTGGAGGCGTTGACCTGGAGAGCTTTGGGCCCAGCGACGTCGTGCCCGATGCGATTGCCAACAGCGGAGACGGCCCCGTGCTGCTCTCCGTCGGACGTTTGGGCAAAGAAAAAAATTTGGATCTTCTGCTCGACGCCTTCGCGAAACTTGGCGATCGCTGGCCGCACGCGCGGCTCCTCATCGTGGGGGACGGTCCACACCGAGCCGAACTCGAGCAGCGCGCGGGCACCCTTGGGATCGGCGATCGAGTGGCATTCCTCGGTGCGCTCGAGCAGCGCGAACTTGGTCCGTATTACCGCAACGCAGATCTTTTTGTCTTCACGTCGGTCACTGAGACCCAGGGACTGGTGATCGTCGAAGCACTCGCGCACGGACTTCCAGTTGTGGCTGTCGACTGTCCGGTTTCTCGCGAAATCATCGTCGGCGACGCTGGGCTGCTGACGCAGGCGGACGCGGGCGCCTTCGCAGCCGCACTCGCTGAATTTCTGAGCGAGTCGGCTCAGCGACGCGCTGCGCGCGGCGAAGCGGCGCGGCATGCCGCGGCGCCCTTTGGCGTTGATGCCCTCGCGCAACGGCTTGAGGGACTTTATCTGCGCGCGCGGCGCAACGCGGTCGTCGCCGGCTCGTAACTTCCTTGTTCTCACAAGACGCCAAAGACGAGATCGCGAGTTATCGCGAACACCGAGCCTGCTGTACCGGCTCCTTCGTCCGTGCGCTGCGCATCTTTGGACACCTCCGTAGGCGCGATGGGGCGCGAACGCTTGTGATATCGAGCGAGCGAGCGGCCGTCGCGCGCGCGATCATCGCGGCAGCACACAATGCCGCTATTGCGGCACACGCACGCCGCGCACCGCATGCCGGCGCCCGCGGGCGCTGGTTGGTTGAAATCTCGCTCGGCAATTCCTCGAGCGCTTTGGGCAGCGTCTCTGGCAGGCTTCCACGGCGCAAGTGTTGCCGGCGCGCGCTGCTGCGCGCGGCGTTTTTGGCCTGCGGTTCTGTCAGCGATCCCGCGCGGGGTTACCACCTAGAATTCTTTTGCCGAGATGATGATGCGGCTCGTCTTGTGTGCGATCTCATCGCGAGCTTTGGAGGAGACGCGGGCATAACGCGGCGTCGCGGCCGCCCACTCGCGTACGTGAAGGACGCGCAGACGGTGTCTGTGCTGCTTGCCTATTTAGGCGCAACGAGAGCTGTTTTTCGGCTGGAAGAGCAACGCGCACGACGACAGACGAAGAACTTAATCCACCGCACGGTCAACAGTGAGGCGGCCAATGCGGCGCGCGCCGCGGTGTCTGCCGCGCGCCAACGCGAAGCAGCGCGGCGCATCATGGCGAGCGTCAACGCGGCGACGATGTCGCGGGGCGTGCGTGAAGCTGCGCAGCTGCGCATCGCGCACCCCACGCGGACGCTCGCCGAGCTTGCGGAAGCCGCAAGGCCGCCGATTACGAAGGCCGCGATGGCAAATAGGATGCGACTTTTGGAGCGCATCTCCAAGAGGTAACCCGCGATGGAGCGGCGGACCACGATGTGGTGGGCGACTGTCAGGCGCCCTTGTAGGGGGCGATTGGAAAAATCACCCTTGTAGGGGGCGATCGGAAAATCGCCCCGTGTCCGCGCTCCGATCTTTGGAGGCACATTCATGCCAACCCGCATCGCGATCAACGGCTTCGGCCGCATCGGTCGTCAGGTGTTCCGAGTCTTGCTCGAGCAACATCGCAACCTCGAGGTCGTCGCTCTCAACGATCTTGTCGACGCAAAAACGGCCGCACACCTTTTCAAACACGATTCAAACTATGGAAGCTATCCCGGCACGGTGACGAGCGACGAGGGCTCGTTGATCGTCGACGGCCGTTCAATCAAGCTGCTCGCCGAGCGCAACCCGGGGAGTTTGCCCTGGAAGGATCTGGGGGTTGACGTCGTTTTGGAATCAACCGGTTTCTTCACGGATGGAACGAAGGCCAAAGCACATCTAGACGCGGGAGCCAAGCGCGTTATCATCTCCGCTCCGGCGAAGAACGAAGACGTCACGATCGTGTTGGGCGTCAACGAGGGCGACTACGACCCTGCCAAACACAAAATTATTTCGAACGCCTCGTGCACGACGAACTGTCTGGCGCCCATTGTCAAGGTACTCGTTGACGAGCTCGGCATCGTCAAAGGCGCGATGACCACCGTGCACTCCTATACCAACGATCAACGCATCTTGGATTTTCCTCATGAGGACCTTCGCCGGGCTCGCGCTGCCGCCATCAACATCATTCCGACGACGACCGGAGCGGCCAAGGCGCTCCATCTGGTGGTGCCCGAAGTCAAAGGTAAGTTAGACGGCTTCTCCTTGCGCGTGCCGACGCCGACCGTTTCCATCGTCGATCTGGTTGCCGAAACGAACAAGCCAACCACAAAAGACGCGTTGAACAATCTGTATCGCACGTACGCCAACGGCCGGATGAAAGGCATTCTCGGCGTCAGCGACGAGCCGCTCGTCTCAACAGATTACAAGGGCGATCCTCGTTCAGCGATCGTCGATGCGCTCTCGACCATGGTAATCAGCGACACCCTCGTCAAAGTCGTTGCATGGTATGACAACGAGTGGGGTTATTCCAACCGGCTCGCCGATCTTGCGGCATTCGTGCTGGGGAAGGAAAAGTAGTTGGTCCACAACCCTTTGGAAAATCTCGATCTTGCCGGCAAGCGCGTCTTGGTCCGCGAGGATCTCAACGTACCCCTCGAAGACGGCCGAATTACCGACACAACCCGCATTGATGCCGTGGTTCCGACGCTGTGCGAGCTTCGCGAGCGCAAAGCCAAGGTTATCGTCATGTCGCATCTAGGCCGCCCCGATGGCAAGGTGGTCGAAGGCCTCCGCATGACGCCGGTTGCCGCGGCATTGAGCGAAGCCCTCGGAAGCCCTGTGACCGCTGCGTCTGATTGCGTCGGCGAGCTTGCCCGCCAGGCGGTCGATGCTATGCGCGACGGCGAAGTCGTGCTCTTAGAAAATCTGCGTTTCCATCCAGGCGAGGAAGCAAACGATCCAACATTTGCACGAGATTTGGCGTCGCTAGGGGACCTGTACGTCAACGATGCGTTTGGGACCGCGCATCGCGCGCACGCTTCGACGGTGGGCATTACCAAGTATTTGCCCTCGTACATGGGGCCGCTCATGGCCCGGGAAATCGAAATTTTGGACCGCGTTTTGCAACATCCGGAGCGACCGTTTGTCGCGGTGCTGGGTGGCGCCAAGGTGTCTGACAAAATTGGCGTGATCGATCGCTTGCTGCGGATATGCGACGCCGTCGTCATCGGCGGCGGAATGGCCAACACGCTCTTAGCGGCACAGGGTTTCGACGTCGGCAAATCGTTGCGCGACCGCGACCTCGAGCCGGCAAAAGTTCTCATCCACACGATCGAACACGATGCCGCTCGGGTCGACGTTCACCTTCCGTCAGACGCGGTCGTTGCCAAAGAGCTCGCGCCCGATGCGCAGACGCGCGATGCGGATATCGATCAGATCGCTCCGGATGAAATGATCTTAGACATCGGTCCTGGGACGGCGATGGATTTTCGCGGGGTGATTTTAGAAGCCAAGACGGTGCTTTGGAACGGTCCGATGGGCGTGTTCGAAATGGACGCGTTTGGCGCTGGCACCGAAGCCGTGGGGCAGGCGATCGTCGACTCCGGCGCTATTTCCATCGTTGGCGGCGGAGATACTGCAGCAGCCGCGCACAAGTACGGATTTGCAGAGAAGCTGACGCACATCTCTACCGGCGGTGGGGCAACCCTGGAATACCTTGAGGGCAAAGAACTGCCCGGCATCGCTGCGTTGCGGAGCAAGACCAGCGCGTGAGCAGGCGACCACTGTTCGCCGCCAACTGGAAAATGAACAAGGGGCCGGCGCAGGCCCGTGATTTTGTCGCCTTATTCTGGGCAGCCGCGGAGGCACTGGCTCCTCGCGCGGACATCGTGCTCTGCGCGCCCTTCGTGGATTTGGAACCTTTGCGCATCGATCTCGCGCCCTCGCGAGTGCGGATTGGGGCTCAAGACTGCTATTGGGAACAAGCTGGCGCGTACACCGGTGAGATCAGCGCTGCCATGCTGAAAGAGAGCGGCGCCACCTATTGCATCGTTGGCCACTCGGAGCGACGTCGTTTGTTCGGCGAGACCGACGAGGACGTCGCCCGCAAGGTGACGGCGCTCTTGGCGCTCGAGATAACACCTATCGTATGCGTTGGCGAGACGCTTGAGGAAAAGCAGCAGGGTGTGACCGCGCGGCGGGTGTCCGGACAAGTTGAAGCGGGATTGGGCCACCTGTCCGACCAGCAACGCGCCGGACTCGCCATTGCTTACGAGCCGATTTGGGCAATTGGCACAGGCTTGTTCGACGATCCAGTGGCGGCAAACGAAACCATCGCTGCCATACGCGGTTGTGCCGGCGGCTTGTCAAACGCCCGCATCCTGTACGGCGGATCGATGAATGCGGAAAATGCCGGCGCGTTTTGCGCTCAGCCGGAAATCGATGGCGGACTGATCGGCGGGGCAAGTCTCGATCCGCGAGCGTTTCTAACGCTCATCATGAACGGCCTGAAGAACATGTAGGGGGCGATTGGAAAATCGCCCCACGCTCGAGGAGATACATGACCCTTTCTGATCCTCGCGTCATTCTTTGCGTGCTCGACGGATTTGGCATTTCCAACGAAACGCGCGGCAATGCCATCGCCGCCGCAAAGCTGCCGACGTATCGGCGTCTCGCCGCGACCTATCCTTACACCGAAATCGGGGCTGCGCAAGAAGCCGTCGGCTTACCGCACGGCCAGCAAGGCAATAGCGAAGTTGGTCATCTCAATTTGGGTGCCGGCCGGGTGGTTTTGCAAAGCGTCACGCGCATTGACCGCGCTATCGAGGACGGAACCTTCTTTGCCAATCCCGTCCTGCAGCAATGTCTCGCGCATGTGAAGCGCACGGGCGGCACGTTGCATCTTTTGGGCTTGGTGTCTCCGGGTGGCGTGCACTCATCGATGAAGCACCTTTTTGCGCTCATGGAAGCGGCGGCGCGCGCCAGCGTGCCAGTGAAAATTGCTGCCTTTCTCGATGGACGCGACACACCGCCACGCAGCGCCAGCTCGTACTTGAACGAGGTTCAGCGCAAAGCCGTGCAGCTCGGGAATGCTTCTCTTTCCATGGTGTGCGGGCGCTACTTCGCAATGGACCGCGACAAGCGTTGGGAGCGCACGAAGATTGCGTACGATGCGCTCGTCTACGCGAAAGCCTTCGTGGCAGACTCGGTGCAAGCGGCAATTGACGAAGCGTATGCCCGCGGCGAAAGCGACGAGTTTGTCCAACCAACTATCATTGGCAGCGCAGCGCCCATTGTCACTGACGGCGATGCGTGCTTCTTTTTTAACTTCAGGCCGGATCGAGCGCGCCAGCTCACGCGCGCTTTCTCGCAGCCGGATTTTGGCGAATTCCCCATCACGCAGTTTCGCGATTTTGTTTTCGCGATCATGACCTTGTATGACCAAGCTTTTACCAATCCGGTAATGTTTGGCAAAATTTTCGAGAACTGGACGCTGGGTGAAGTTGTCAGTGAAGCAGGTTTGCCACAACTTCGATTGGCGGAAACGGAGAAGTATGCGCACGTGACCTACTTTTTTTCTGGCGGCCGCGAGGAACCGTTTGACCTGGAAGACCGAATTTTGGTGCCGTCAGCCCGCGACGTCGGCACCTACGATCATCTTCCCCAAATGCGCGCTCGCGAAATTACCGATAGGGCGGTGGAAGCGATCCGCTCGAAACGCTATCCGCTGATTGTTATGAACTACGCCAATCCGGACATGGTGGGTCACACAGGCAACTGGGATGCGATTATCACCGGGCTTGAGGTCGTTGATGAATGTCTGACGCGGCTCGACGCCGCCGTCATCGAAACCGGGGCCATCATGCTCCTCACCGCAGACCACGGCAACGCGGAGGAAAAGATCGACCTTTCCACCGGCGAGGAGCTCACCGCCCACACCTGCAATGACGTGCCGCTCATTGCCGTCAGTGACCCAAAACTTGGCGGGCTGAAGAGCGGCGGCAAACTTGCCGACGTCGCGCCAAGCATCTGTCAGCTCTTAGACTTGCCGCAGCCGGCCGTGATGACCGGTCACTCGTTGCTTATCTAGCGGCTCACAACCGCCAAAAATTTCCGCCGAGCCCCAGCTCCGCGAATCTCGACCGCGTTTCTTGCATCGTGAAGCGCCGCCAGTTCGGGTCGCGCCGGTCGCTGCTATACCAAGCGTCGGCAAGTCGCCAGCATTGGCGGAGCGATAGCACAGCACCGCGTTCGAAGCGCCAATCCTGGCACCATTTTGTGACGTGCTCTTCCGACCGGAAGAGGAGCATGGTCTTTCAGTTAAAGACGATGTCGTCCCACCACCGCACCGCAGGAAGAGCGAAATGGACAACGCGTTCGTCGTCATCAGTGCAATCGTCCGGCGCGAGCAACGTCATAGCCGTGCCACAGCAGCCGCATGACGTTTCAATGCGTGCTTTGCCGTGGAGCATCGCTGCGACCCCCATCGCATCCCAGATGCAGTTGCCATACCACGACGATTGGCCAATGCTCACGAGAAACGGCGTGGGTACTGCGGAGAATGGATTCGCCATGAGGATCTCGCCGTTGCGCTGCAGGACGAACATGTGCGCGTCGCTCAGCCGGCTCAACGCATCGCGGACATTTTTATCCGACGCTTTCGTTGCTGAGACGAGCGCCGAAATCGACGGCACCGTACCGCCGCCGATGAGTTTGTCGTAGACCAATCGGCGTAACTCTAAATCTAACGCTTGTAGGTCCGCCATACGCTTTTCGTGTTTGACAATGGCTGCCCCGATCACTTGAGGGCGTAGGGCGCGTTGGCGCACCTAAAGGTCCGCTGCTACATCGGGCGACTTGACAGTCGCCCACTACGGATCCGACGACGCAGGTGGCGCTTGTTCACAATTTGGCCATATCTTGAGCAGTGGCACGGTCAAACATCGCCTCTAAGGTAAGCCTCCACGAATCTTACGGAGGCTTTCCTTGATGAATACTCCGGATGCGCTGACGTCGGCTGCTACCGGCATGCGCACGCAGGCCGCCGAGCTCGACACCGTCGCTCTCAACCTTGCCAACGCTTCAACCGTGGGATATCGCTCGCGCACCGAAGCATTTTCGCAATTCGGTGAGGATCTTGTATCGCGCCCTGGCACAAGCCAAGCGCAAGGGCCTTTGCGCCACACCGGTGTTGCAACAGATCTCGCGCTTGTTGGATCAGGATACTTCGCGGTCGCAACTCCACAAGGCGTGCGGTATACGCGCGATGGCCGTCTGAGCCCAGACCCGCGGGGTTCCTTGCGCGACGCTGCGGGCAATCCGGTGCTTGGGTCGTTAGGGCCGGCGCGCTTCCCACAGGACGCGCGCGTTCTCGAAGATGGGCGCATCGTTGCTCACGGCGCGATCGTCGACCGTCTACGCATCGTAACCTTTGATTCGCCGTGTCCGGCGCTCGATGCAAACCTTTTTGCCGCGCCTGTCCGATCCGTGCCAAAGCGATCGTCCGCACGCGTGCGCGCTGGATATCTTGAGGATTCCGGAGTTGATGCTGTCGCAGAGATGACCTCGCTGATTTCCGCGGAACGCGCGTTCGAAGCAAATCAAAAAACCATTCAGCGCACCGACGAATCGCTCCGCAGGTTAGTCACCGAAGTTCCTCTGGTGCGGCCATGAACAAGACACTCGCGGTTGCTGCCGCGGGCATGGCCACCCAGCAAGCCGTGCTCGATAGCATCGCCGCAAATCTGGCCAACGTCGATGTGCCCGGGTATAGAGTGACCCGCACCGATTTTTCCGCTTTTATGAATGCAGACGGCCGCGTCATGGCACCGGAATCCGGTGACGCGCGACGCTTGTTCACGCAAGGCCATCTAGATCCGACTGACAATCCGCACGATCTTGCCATTGACGGCGAGGGCTTTTTTCCCGTTATCACCGCGACCAGCCAACGAGGCTTTACGCGCGCCGGCAACTTTTTGCCGGACGCTATGGGTCGGCTGCGCCTTCCGAATGGGGCGGTTCTCGAGGGTGTTCGACTTCCTTCCGGTTCGGTAACTTTCACGGTAGACGAGCGCGGAAAAGTGCTGGCGCAAGTAGCCGGCCGCCCAGGGGACGTGGGAGCGGGGCACATCGCGCTCGCGACCTTTGCAGACAATGGCGGACTGCGTCTTGGTCCCGATGGGTTATTCTATCAAACTCCCGCGGCTGGACGCGCGCGAAGCGAGCCTGGCGGCGCACCGCTGGGCAAGATCAAGCAGCGCTGTTTGGAGCGGGCCAACGTGACCGTCGTGGCCGCGATGATGGCAGTGCTCGCCGCCCAGCGGGCATACGAGGCAAATGCCAAGGTCGTGCAAGCGGCCGACGAGATGCTTCGCCTGGCAAACAACCTCGAGCGCAGCTGATGCAGGCGCACCTTCGAGAAGCCTGCGACGCTTTCGAGCAAGTTATGCTCACCTCGCTCGTGCCGCGCTCTCTTTTCAGCCCTGGGATTGAGAGCGAAAGCGAGAGCGAGCCATCGCTCGGGTCGGATTTGGCCGCAGACCTCTTCCCGCAAGTTTTCGCTGCCGCACTCGAGCGCGCCGGCGGCATCGGACTTCGAACTGAGTTCCTTCACGATCTGCGAGAGCCGAAGTGATCGCATCGCACGACGAGGAGCTCGAAACGGCTGCACGCGCATTTCTTGCGACTCGCTCAACGAGCGCGCGCGAACGCCTCTGCGAGGCGGCCATGCCACTCGTGAGGCGCATGGCCATGAGCATCCTCCGGCGCCTGCCGGCGCATTTCACGCCCGACGACCTTATCGGAGACGGTTGCGTCGGCTTGCTGCGGGCAATCAATCGCTTCGACCCGGAGCGCGGCATGCGTTTTGAAGTTTGGGCGGCGCGGCTTGTGCGCGGGGCCATCCTCAACGGCTTGCGCACGATGGATCTCATCCCCGAACGCGTGCGCCGCGATGCGCGCAACCTCGACCGTGCGCGCTGGCGTCTCGCGCAACATCAGGGCACGGCACCAACTGATTCGGCGGCGGCAGCGCGCGCCGGCTTGAACGCAAGAAAACTCAATGCGGTGCTGCTCGCTTTGCGCCGAGCGGTGCCCGCATCGCTGGATGCGCCGCCACCGCAGGCATTCGACCAAAACTCCGTGCTCGGCGACCGGCTGGCTTCTCAGAACGATGACCCTGGCCGAACGATCGCGGATCGAGCGATCGCCGATGCGGTTGGCAGGGCAGTGCAGTCTCTTGGCACGCGCGAGCGACTCATCATTGCATCTTTTTATTCGGGTGGATCGACGTTTCGCGCCATCGGCGGGCGGTTGGGCATCAGCAAGCAACGCGTCTCCCAGATCCACGGACGGGCTCTTGAGAGCTTGCGCACGATCTTAGTCGCACAGCATCTCGACGCATGACCGTCCGCGCGCCTGGCACTGCTGCGCTCACCGCGCCCGCGCCCGCCGGCACCCCGTCTGCAGCGGAGCTGCAAACGGTGAGTGGCGTCGTTTTGGGAGGCTCGCTGTGCGGTGACGTTATCATAGCAAGCGCCGAGGCGCTGGCAATCGTGAGGGCTGGTCTGCTGGTTCGAGCCTTTGTGATCGCGGGAATGGACCTCATAACAAAAACCGTCGCTGTGGGCGGCGGTCGGGCGATTCGACTTGCGTTTGGGGTATATCGAGCGGTCCGCTAAGGGTCGCGCGTTCTGATGGTTCGCTCTGTCTAGGGTCCCGAGTGTGGCGCGGGACCAGCGAATCGAACCATAAACGTGCCCATAGAGGGTTGGACAACACCCATCGACATCTGCAACAGGAGCATTCCCGGGTCGGTCGTTTCGCTGCCATGGTACATCACATTCGCGGGGCGCGCCACCGGACCACCTTGCGACATCGCCTGTGGATTGGCAGCCATCATTTGTTGATGAGCCGCTTCCATTATCTGTTGCGATTGTGTCTGCAGCGCGGAGGAAATGCTCAAGATGTTTCGTCCTTCTGATTGGGTCAGCGCGTTGTCAATCGTACGAGCGGCCGCATTGACGTCGGGATTTGCCGAGACCGTTAGTTGCCCCGCGATCTGCGCGAGCAGGTTGCGGTGCGCCGTACTCAACGCGTTGAGCGCCGCTAATCGTGCTTGCGCTTGCAGTTGCTGCACTTTCGCGTGCGCCTGCTGCATGTACTGGAACCCAGCGTTCATCTGAGGCGGCGGAGGCTGATTCAGACTAGGATCTGCGACTGCGCCAAGAGGTGTGATCATAATGGCAATCGCGAAGGCTACCAAGAATGCGTGTTTCATTGGCTAAATCTTAGCGGCCTTTCCTGAGATTGCGCTGGGATTGCTCTGGGAAGTTGGGCGAAAAACTCAGAGATCGACGAGGACGAAGGCGCAGCTAGCTCTCTGGGGGCGGTAATGAGGCTAAGTCAACACGGCGCTCTTGGCGCTGGGATGCATGTCATCGATCAGTTCCAGTTGCCGCGAGAGGAAGTTGCGCAGGTCGTGTTTTGCGGCTACCGTTTTATCGTTGACCCGTTGGAGTTCTGCCTTTCCTTCCGCAATCTGTTGCCGAACCGCCTTGAGATCGTCTTCAATATCCAGCTTCGCTCGCGCTTTGATCAGGTCGACTTCCTTGTGCGCCGAAGCCTTGAGCTCGTCGGCGGTGCGCTGCGCAAGCACGAGGGTGCTGCGCAGACTCTCCTCCATCGCTTTGAAATGCGAAACTTTATCCTGCAGTTCGCTCACGAGTGCCTCGAGACGCGTGCGCTCCTCGACATCGGCCTCCAGCTGCTCGATAACGTCATCGAGAAACTGGTCAACCTCTTCGCGCGCATAACCCTGAATCGACTTCTTGAACTCTCTGTGCTGAACGTCGACAGGCGTTATCTTGCCAGGCACTGCGTGTCCCTCAATATCCCTCGTAACCCGCCGCTGCGGCCAATTCGTTGTCGTGCGCCGTCACTGGAACGTTGGCAGGCACGAACAAGTAGATGCTCTCGCCCAGGCGCTGCATCTTCCCGTCGACCGTGTACACAACCCCGCTGAGAAAATCCACGATTCTTTGACTGAGCGTCCGGTCTGCGCCCACAAGGTTCACCACGACGTGGCGCCCACTGCGAAGGTTATCTGCAATCTCAGTCACCTCGTCGAAGCGTCTCGGATGAAAAATCGACACGCCTCGGCAACGGCCGGATTTGCTCTCGGGAAAAAGCACGACGTTACGGCGCGGCTCGTCGCTCGGTACGACGTCATCGTAATCGTCGTCGGCATCGGTGCCGGCGAAGAAGTCTCTGACTTTCGACCACATGCCCATAGTGCTCTACCTTCCTCCTGGGCTTTGATGTTCGTCTGGGACTGTGCGGAAGCCTATCATAGAAACGCCCGGACGCGGACCAAAGAGGACGGTACCGAGACGGAGCATCGTCGAGCCATGTGCCAGCGCAACATCCATGTCGTCACTCATTCCCATCGAGAGAATCGATGCGCTCGGCAGATCGGCACGCACTCGTTCGTAGCACGCAGCGGCGCGCGCGAAAGCCTCCGCGGCAGCGGCGCGGTTATTTGGCCCCATCGCCATCAAGCCGCGCAGGCGAAGATGTCGGTGCTGCGCCAGCGCTCGCACAAAATCTCCGAGCAAGTCAGGCGGGATGCCCTGGCGCTGATCGCTTGCAACATTGACTTGCACGAGCACATCCAGCACCTTGCCCGCGCTCGCTGCCCCTCGGTCGAGCGCCCCGACGACCTCGAGGTCATCAACGGTTTGCACCATGTCGAAAAGGGCCGCTATCCGGCGGGCTTTGTTGCGCTGGACGTGGCCAATAAAATGGCGTTTGATACCCGCGGGCCACGAGATCCGCTGGAACTTTTCTGCAGCTTCCTTATAATAGTTCTCGCCGATATCGCGCAACCCAGCGGCCAAAGCTGACTCGATTGCCGCTGCTCCAAAACCCTTGGTGACGGCCACAAGCGTCACATCCGCCGGTTTGCGAGCGCCCGCTTGAATTCTCGCGCGCACCGAGGCGAGGGCATCGGCGATCTGGGTTTCGGCCATCACGCGGAGGCCACCGATTCGCGTAGCATCCCCAAGCGGCGATCGCGCCAGGCCGCGAACGTGCCGCCGATGACTGCCTCGCGCGCCGCTCGCGCGATCGCGACCAGCATCGCAATATTATGAACGCTTACTAAGCGCGCAGCCAGCATCTCGCCCGCTCGGAAGCAGTGCGCGAGATACGAACGAGTAAAGGACGCACACGTGCTGCACGAGCACGCATCGTCAAGCGGAGCAAAATCGTTGGTAAAGGCCGCATTGCGCAAGTTGAGGCGCCCTCGTGACGTCAGCGCCAGCGCGTGGCGCGCACAGCGTGTAGGGTAGACGCAGTCGAAGAGGTCAACCCCGCGGGCGATCGCATCGATGATGTCCTCCGGCGTGCCAACCCCCATGAGGTAGCGAGGCTTGGATTCAGGCAACTCCTGCGCGGTAACGGAAACGATCTCAAGACCGAGCGATCGCTCCTCCCCAACCCACAACCCCCCTATGGCATACCCGGGAAAGTCGAGTGCGGCGAGCGCCTGCGCGTGCTGTCTGCGCAACCTTTTGTATGTCGAGCCTTGCACGATCGCAAACGTTAATTGGTCTGGGCGGCGGAGTGCGTTCTTTGCGCGCTCGGCCCAACGCAAGGTTCGATCGGCTGCGCCGCGGGCCACCTCTTCATCGACGCCCGCTGGCACAAGTTCGTCCAACACCATCGCCACGTCGCTGCCCAATTTCTCTTGCAGCGCCACGACGGTTTCGGGGGTGAAGACGTGGCGCGAGCCGTCCAAATGGGAGGCAAAGTGATACCCTTCATCGTTAACGTGAGAGAGCCGCGCGAGGGAAAAGATTTGAAAGCCGCCGCTATCGGTGAGGATCGAACCATCCCATGACATGAACTTGTGCAGGCCGCCCGCACGCTCGATGACCCCCAGGCCTGGGCGCAGGTACAAATGATACGCGTTTGCCAAGAGCATCTCGACACCGCTCGCCGACAGTTCGCTCGGCGTCACGCCTTTTACCGACGCCTGAGTCCCGACCGGCATGAACGCAGGCGTGTGGACGGCACCGTGCGCGGTATGCAGCGTTCCCGCGCGCGCTTGGCCATCGCTGGCGTGCACGGTGAAGCAGCTCACGGCGCTCCACCTGCTCGTAGCCGTTGCACGAGCGCGCGAAAATCGTCGGGCCAGGGCGACGAAAAACGCAGCATCTTTTCCGTGACCGGATGTTCGAAAGACAGCTCTGCCGCGTGGAGTGCTTGCCGCTTCATCTGGAGGCCAGGCAGGCTCGGTCCATAGGTCTGATCCCCAATGATTGGATGACCGATGGCGGCTGCATGCACGCGAATCTGATGCGTTCTCCCAGTTTCAAGTTCCAGGCGCAGCAAGGAAGCAGATTCGGGTGCGTCCGTGGCGATGGACGGAACCTTGGAGAAAGTCTCCACGACGCGATAGTGCGTCACCGCTCGGCGGCCGTCGTCGCGCACGGTGAATTTCGTACGGGCGCGCGGATCGCGGCCCAGTGGCGCATCGATGACGCCGCGCGCATTGGGGGGAATCCCCCAAACGACCGCATCGTATGAACGCTTGATTCGCCGCTGCGCCATAGCACGGGTGAGCGCGGTCATCGCGCGCTCGGTCTTTGCGACGACCAGCAAGCCTGAGGTCTCTTTGTCGAGTCGGTGCACGATGCCGGGCCGCCGGACTCCGTTGATGGCAGGCAGTGAAGGAAAGCGCGCGAGCAAGCCGTTCAAAAGCGTCCCTTCCAGATTCCCTCGCCCAGGATGCGTCGCCATCCCTGCAGGCTTATCAACCACGCAGAAGTCCTCATCATCGTGGACAATGCAGAGCGGCAATTCCTGCGGAATCGCTCCAGGCTCTCGCGCCTGTGGAGTGCTCACAAGAATCTGGGTACCTGCTTCGACGATTTGCGAAGGCTTCGCAGCGTGCGAGTTGATTCGTACGTGTCCGTCACGAATGAGCTCGGCGCACGAGGAGCGCGAGCGGTTGAGCAGCTTGGCTAAGACGACATCGAGTCTACGCCCTGCGTCGGCGGCGCTCGTAACGAAGGCGAGCTCTTGGGTCATTCGTCCGCCGCAGCGGCATCGCCAATCGGGGGTAGCGTCTGCGTCGCTCCTTGCGCCGGCACTCGCTTCTCGTGCACGAGCATCTGCACGAGCAAGAGACAAACGCCAATGGTGATGGCCGAGTCGGCGACGTTGAAGACCGGCCACACGCGAAAGTCGATGAAATCATGGACGTAGCCAAAGTGCAAACGGTCGATGATGTTTCCCACGGCGCCGCCGAAGATCAAGGCGAAGGCGATGTGCACGGAGGTCGAGGCCCCCTCCCTTCGATACCAAAGATAAAAACTAATCAAAACGAGCGATGCGGCAGCGGTTAAGAGCAGCGGATGCGTACCGAATAATCCGAATGCGCCGTGATAGTTCTGCACGTACGTGAGATACAGGACGTGCGGTATGACGATGCGACTCTCGCCGGGCAGAAAGCTCGCGGCGAGCCACACCTTCGTCGTATGATCGAACACGATCACCGCGAGCGCAAGGATCGCTAAGACCAGCGTCCGCATCTAGTGGCCTTTTCCGGATTGCTGCAAGAGGTGGACAAAATCCTGAACGAATTGGCTGACGCCGGGCAAGTTGGATTGAATGATCCGGTTTGCGATGGCGATGATGAGAGAGACGAGCAGCGTCGCTCCCAAGATGGTACCGAGCCCGCGGGCTAACCCAGCCAAGAAGTTGAGCCAAAGCAGCCGCGCCGGGCGCTGCAGCAAGCCGATATAGTCGCCTAAATTCATCCGCTCGACAATTTTTGCGATGCGATCGATCTCTCGGGTGATGGCTCGGACTTGCTCCGCTTGATCGTGCGCATCGGCGGGGGCGTCTTTGCGATGGGCGTCATCTGACTTCGGCGCGTACATTATTGCAGTTCTTGCTCCACCATCGAGCGGAGCGTCATGACGATGGTTTGCAGCGCGCGCAGAGCATGGACGATCATTGAATTCTCGCCGCGATGAATGTCGAGGCCCAGCAACACGGCTGCGACGATGAAGGCGGCCGCTCCGGCCGCGGCACCCCCAACAAAGTTGCTCGCAAACACGGCTGAATCATTCGACCAGTAGCGTGCTACCCGCTGGGCGCCCAGCCGCAGCAACACTTGGCGCAACTCGTGCAGGCTCTTGAGTGTGTCAATCACGCCGGCGAGGGGGTTTCACCATGTCCCTCATAGGAGGCAATGAGGCTTTCAATGCTTTGACCCGTGAGGTAGCTTATGTACACCGGCACAAGTGGAAGCACGCATGGAGAAATAAATGAGACGAGGCCGGCGATAAACACAGCTCCCATGGAGACGACGCTGCCCGAAGCCTCCGGGCCGGTGCCGACGTTGGCTAGGGCAGGGAATGTTTCGTAGAGCCACCCCGTAAAACGCAAGAACGAGTCGGTGACGAGCACCAGCCCCATGCCGATCACGATCAACCCGGCAACGATTTCAATGGCCGGCAAGAACCGTTTGATCCGATTCAGCAAGGGTAGCACGTATTGCAAGGCGATCGCAGTCCCAAGCAGCGGCAACGACAAGCCAAGTGAATAGATAAAAAGAAGAAACGTGCCCTGACCGACGGTTTTTGTTTCGCTCGCATAGGCGAGGACCGCGGCGAGAATGGGACCGATGCACGGAGACCAGCCTGCCGCGAAACCGATGCCGACGAGGAACGATCCAATGTAGGTCGCATTCGTGTTGCGAAACTGCAGCCGTTTGTCCATGGCGAGAAATGGCAGGCGAAACAGGCCCAGCATATTGAGCCCAAGAACGATGACCACGACACCGAAGACCCGCGTGATGAAGACGCGGTATTCCGCAAAAACCTGTCCAAGCGCACTGGCCGTTGCGCCGGCCACGATGAACACAAGGGTAAAGCCGGCGATAAAAATCAGCGAGTGAAGAATGACGTTGCGCCTGGTCGACATGTAAGACTTGTCCTTTGTGCTGTGCTTTGACTTTCGGAGGGTAACGGATTGCTCGCGTCGCTAGCTACGGGCGCTCATTGGTTTTCGTATCCAAACATTAACCCAGTGGCGTTTCATGTGGGACCGCTTCCCATCCGTTGGTATGGCCTTAGTTACCTTTTCGGCGCAATTCTCGTCTACCTCCAGTTGCAGAGCCGTCGCAGTCGAGAACGCACAGGTTTGACGATTGACCAAGCGCAGGAGCTCGTGGTCTATGCCATGATCGGCGTCATCGTGGGCGGCCGGCTCTTCTTCTTGATTGCTGACATGCTCACGCCGGCGAGCGCGGGTGGCCACTCGCTGTCATATTACGCTGCGAATCCGTTGGAGATCATTGCAATTTGGCACGGCGGCATGGCCTTTCATGGAGGTTTCATCGGCGCGCTTATTGGTATTTGGCTCTTCCTTCGTCGCACAAAATTCAGTTTCTATCGCGTGACAGACGAAATCGCGCTGTGGATACCGGTCGCCATTGCGGCAACGCGCATCGTCAACTTCATCAACGATGAATTGCCCGGCCGAAAAACGGACTCGCCCGTGGGCATTCTTTTTCCATGCTGCGACGGCTATCGCTACCCATCGCAGATCTTTGAAGCCATCGGCATGCTTGCGTTTGTGCTTCCCGTGTTGTGGATCTTGCACGGCTCGGGCAAGCGGCGCGACGGGCTTTTGCTCTGGGCTTTTATCGCGGGCTATGGGCTCGTGCGCACGATTGTGGAGTTCTATCGCGAGCCGGGCATTATCGTCCTCGGACTCACCGGTGCACAATATCTGACGCTCGCCATGCTGATCGTTGGCCTCGTCATGATGTGGCGGGTACAACAAGCGCCGATTGCGCCGCCGCGCACGAGCGCATCCGGTCGAACGATAAAACCAATGTAGGGGGCGATTGGAAAATCGTCCCACGTTGTAGGGGGCGATTGGAAAATCGCCCCACGTTGTAGGGGGCGATTGGAAAATCGCCCCACGTCGTGGGCGACGTCAAGTCGCCCAAACCTCTGGAGGATTGTATGCAACGCATTGTTCTTGCTGGTCTCTTGGTCGCCCTCGCATGTGGTTTGTGCGGCGCGACCTACCCCGCTCCGACGGAAGGGAGCTTCACCGTCAGCAACTACCATTTCACTGACGGAGAGAGTCTGCCGAGCGTTCGCATCCACTACCGCACGCTGGGCACGCCGATTCGAGATTCACAAGGTATCGTTCGCAACGCCGTGCTCATTTTGCATGGCACGGGCGGTTCCGGCGATCAGTTCTTAAACGACATTTTTGCTGGACAGCTCTTCGGACCCGGACAACCCCTCGACGTGACCAAGTACTACGTCATCCTTCCAGATGACATCGGGCATGGGCAGTCAAGCAAGCCCAGCGACGGCTTGCACATGCGGTTCCCGCACTATGGTTACCGCGACATGGTCGATCTCGAGCACCGCTTGGTCGTCGATGGCCTTCACGTCAATCACTTGCGGCTTATCTTTGGAACGTCGATGGGCTGCATGCACGCTTGGCTGTGGGCCGAAGATTACGACACGTTCGCCGACGGGTACATGCCGATGGCGTGCTTGCCACACCAAATCTCCGGACGCAACCGTATGTGGCGGCGCATGGTGATGGATGCGATCACCAAAGACCCGCAATTCGACAACGGGGAATATACCACCCAGCCGCGCGGACTCGTTGATGCGAACTACATCTTTATGATGGTCGGCAGCAGTCCGCTGCGCTATCAACAAGCCGCGCCGACGCTGGCGGCAGCCGATGCGTATTTTGACAAACTTGTGGCTGCGTATGTCGCAGGACAAGATGCCAACGACACCTATTACCAGGTCTCCGCATCGAGCGACTACGATCCGCAACCGGCCCTTTCCAAGATTTCAGCGCCGGTGCTTGCGATCAACTCAGCAGACGACCAGATCAATCCCCCGGAGCTGGGGATTGCAGAGCAGCTCATCAAGCTCGTGCCCCACGGCAGATTTGTTCTTTTACCAATCAGCAATTTGACCTACGGTCATGGCACGCACACGCATGCGGCAGCGTGGAAAAACTACCTGATCGATTTTCTCCGCCAGACGAGCACAGAGCCCGTCCACGCGGCATTGTGACAACGCTAATCACAGCGCATCAACCTGCGGACCGTGCGTCCTTATATCTTCGAGCCGGCGAAGTCGTGAAGGTGGGTGGTCGCGATGACAAATGGCCCACATTCTTGTGGTGCTCATGCGCCAAGGGCGAGGCGTGGATCCCAAACGCCTACATGACGATTGAGGCGAACGTGGGGACGATGCAGCGCGACTACTCGTCTCGAGAGCTGGTAGTTGCTCCAGGCGACGCAGTCACGGTGCTCGAGCGATGCGGGGGGTGGGCGTTTTGCAACTTCAACGGCGAGCAGGGGTGGATTCCCGAGCGATGCTTGGAGGCGCGCGCGCGCGAATAGAATCTTGGGGCGATTTTCCAATCGCCCCCTACACGGATTTTGGGGCGATTTTCCAATCGCCCCCTACATGGGTCTTGGGGCGATTTTCCAATCGCCCCCTATAATTAACCGCCGCCGCCTTCTTCTTCGGCTGGGGCGGCAGGCTCGGATTCCACAGGTGCAGACTCTTGGTAGCCTCCGCCGCTATCTGCCGGTTGCTCTTCAGAGTAGCCGCTGTTATCGCTTGATCCACCGTTGTCGCTGCTGTCACTCTGGCTATTCGCGTAGTCTTGGTTCTCTTGCGCCTGTGCCGCAGCGTCTTGCTGTGCCTGTTGGTCGTAGTTGATTTGTTCTTGGATTTGCTGCTGGGCGTTGTAGGCGTCCGAAGCTGCCTGGTCGGACGCTTCTTGGTCGGCTGACTCGTCATTTTTTGCCTGGTCGACTCCATTTTGCACGCAATCGTCGAAGTAACTGTCAGACTCCGAGAAGTAGCCGCCGCATGCTGAGGTACGCTGCTGATACTCGCTTTGCGTTGGCTCCTGTGCGTTTTCCATTTGCGAGACGTTGAGCGATCCGATGCCATAGGTCTTCACGCCGGCTTGTTGCGCGGCCACGATGAAGTTCCCAAGTTGCGCTCGATCCTGCATGGCCAGTGAATAGTGAGGGCTGATGTGCAAGGCCTTATCGTAATCGATAAACGCCCCGCGATACTGCATGAGCCGCTGGCGGATCCACCCGCGGTAGGCGTACGCAATGGCGCTATGGGGATCGAGTTTGACGGCATTGTTAGCATCCGCCAGCGCGCTCTTGTTTGCGCCGAGCGCCGCTTTGGCCCAGGCCCGATCGACATACACATTCGACCACGTCGGATAGTACGCGAGTGCGCGGTTGCAGTCGTACAGGGCGTCGCGAACCCGTCCGAGGTTCTCTCGCGTCTCGCATCGGTAGCCCCATGACCATGCCTTCGGTATCAACTTGATCGCGTGGCTAAAATCGCTATCCGCGTCTCGATAGTCGGCTGCCGCAAAATAGACTTGACCGCGGTTTTGATACGGCAACCCCCAACGCGGCGAAAGGTGGATGGCTTTCGTGTAGTCCGCCACTGCCAATCGGAGTTGACCCGTATGGAAGTATGCCAAGCCTCGATTATTTCGATCGATGGCGTCGTTTGCATACAGCCCAAGCCCACGGTTGTAGTCAGGAATCGCGCCTTTGTAGTCGCCCAATTGCGCGCGCGCATACCCCAAGCTATCCCACGTTAACCAGCTCTTCGGATACCATCCGACCGCGAGACGCAAGTCGTCTTTGGCGCCCGCCCACTTGCCTTCTTGGATTCTGCTGAGCCCGCGGTAGTAGTATGCGGCGCGGACGAATTTTGGGAGCAAGCGGGTGTCGCCATTTTTTGCCAGTTGCAATGCTTCGGTAAGATCGTTGTCTGCATTCGCGTACTGTTTGAGGTTATAGTAGGCAAGCCCGCGATCGTAGCTCATGGGAGCCATATGTGCGACTGACTCCGCTTGGGTGTAGTCCGCGATGGCGGTCTTGTAATCGCCATGCTGCTGTGCGGCGCGGCCACGATCGAACAATGCGTTTGCGTTTTGTTGGGTCGCCTTACTGCAGGCAAACAACGTCGCGCACAGCGCACCGGTTACAAAGAATACCGTAACTGCGCCGAAACTCAATTTAAAGAATCGCATATACTGCCATCCCGCTCAGTGGTAAAGAGCACAAGTGAGGCGAGCATTCGGTTGCGCCGTAAGCTGTGCCTTCGACGAGGGCTTACGCTCGCGCGAGCGCTAGCGTCAAGCCATCCGCCGATTGAGTTGCAAATGAAGGCTCAAAAGCGGGACCGTTAAGGTCAACCGCCAGTGTTTCACCCATGATGTAGTCGCGCCAGCGCTCGATCGCCTGGGCGTAGTCCTCAGCCGCATTCAGGCGCAGGTGGATGCGGTCGCTGATTTGGAGGTTCGCTTGCTTGCGTGCGTCCTGAACCGCGCGGACAACCTCGCGAGCCAGGCCCTCGAGCAACAGGTCGCGGTCGACCCGCGTGTCCAGAGCAACCAGCATCCCGTCACTTTCGGCGAAGGCGAAGCCTTGCGCGGATTTGCTGTCGACGAGCACGTCGTCGGGCTCGAGCGTGAACGTCTGCCCGTTCGCTGCAATGTCGAATGATTTTCCAGCCGCAACCGCAGCCGCGACGGCTCGCGCATCTGCCGAAGCCAGCGCTGCGCGAACGGCTTGCATCTGCTTTCCGTAGCGCGGACCCAGGCGTGGCAGATTGGGGCGCAAGGCATACTCGATGAATCGGGCCTCAAGGCCGACGACTCGAAGATCTTTGACGTTGAGCTCGTCGAGCACGAGCGCGCGAAAGCGCTGCAACGCGGCTTCATCTGCAGCCGTTCGAACGCGAACGTGCGCGACCGCAAGCGGCTGGCGTGTCTTGACCTTCGCACTCGCGCGTGCTTGGCGGCCAAGATCGACCGTTTGTTTTGCAATGCCCATCGCTTGGAGCAGTTCTTCGTCGATTGCGTCGCCATTCGGCGAGGGCCACGAGCTCAAGTGCACGCTTTCTTTCGCTTGGGGATCCACTGGCCGGATGAGCTGCTGATAGAGCGATTCCGCCAAGAAAGGAACGAACGGCGCGAGTAGCACGGTGACACGGCTCAAGCTTTCGTACAGCGTCCGAAAGGCCGCGCTTTTGTCGGGCGTCAGGGCGGCTCCCCAGAAACGATCGCGGGAGAGGCGTACGTACCAATTGGATAGGTCGTCAACGAAGTGTTCGATGGCACGGCCGGCCGCTTGCGCGTCATAGCGCTCGAGCATTTGGGTAACCTCCCCCGTCAAGCGCTCGAGACTAGCGATAACCCAGCGGTCTAAATCCGGACGCTGCGCGAGCGGCACCATGTCCGGCACGCCGATCCCATCCGCATTTGCATACATCGTGAAGAATTTTGCGCTGTTCCAAAGCGTGTTGAAGAGTTTGTGGGAACCCTCCTCGACTAAATCCACCGACACGCGCTTTGCCTCGCCCGGCGGACTGCCCGTAAAGAAATACCAGCGCAGCGCGTCAGCGCCCAGCGCATCGAAGATGACAGCTGGATCGATGACGTTGCCGCGGCTCTTGCTCATCTTTTCGCCCGCCGCGTCAACCACGTGGCCGAGACAAATGACGTTCTTGTATGCCGGGCTATCGAACAGCATCGTCGCGATGGCATGCAGGCTGTAGAACCACCCTCGCGTCTGGTCAACTGCCTCGGCGATAAAGTCAGCGGGAAAGCTCTCTTTGAAAAGCGCGTCATTTTCGAACGGGTAGTGGTACTGCGCGTACGGCATGGAGCCCGAATCGAACCAAGCATCCAACACCTCCGGCACCCGCCGGAATTCGCGCCCTTCGTGCTGGAACGTTACCTCGTCGATGGCCGGCCGGTGTAGGTCGAGGCGAGAGAGATCTCGCCCCACCCGCTGCGCGAGCTCGGCGACCGACCCGAAGCAAAAATACTCTTCACCGTCGGTCCACAAGGGCATTGGGGTTCCCCAGAACCGCTCGCGCGACACGGCCCAGTCAACATTATTCTCCAACCAGTTGCCAAAGCGGCCATACTTGATCGTTTCGGGGACCCAATTGATCTTGTCGTTGTTCGCCAGCAGCTGCTGCTTGAAAGCGGTCGTGCGAATGAACCATGCCGTTTTGGCGATGAACAGGAGCGGATCGTCCGTGCGCCACCCAAAGGGATAATTGTGGCGGTAGGTTTCGGCCCGAAAAAGCAGGCCACGGCGTTTCAAGTCGTCGGTTATCGGCTTGTCTGCATCCTTGAAGAACAAACCTGCGGCGACGGTGACTTCGGGCACCACGTGACCGGTGAAGTCGACGCTATAGTAAATCGGAAGCTTGTGTTCTTTCCCGAGGGCTAAGTCGTCAGGACCATACGCAGGGGCGACGTGAACGACGCCCGTGCCGTCTTCCGTCGTGACGAACGTCGCAGGAATGACGACGTAGCGGTCCTCGGGAGCCTTGCAGTAGTCGAAGAGCGGCTGATAGCGCACGCCAGCGAAGGCAGCGCCGCGCTTTTTTTCGAGCACCACGATCTGCTCGTCGCGAAAAACCCGTGCGAGCAGAGGCTCCGCGACGATGAGTTTCTCGTTTTGGCGTTCCACCACGCAATACTCCACCTCGGGATGCACAGCGAGCGCCATGTTTGCGGGCAACGTCCACGGGGTCGTGGTCCAAGCCAGAAGCGAGGTGCCGGGATCGTCACGCAAACGGAATCGGACGTAGACCGACGGATCGTCGACCTCGCGATACCCTTGCGCAACTTCGTGATCGGAGAGCGTCGCACCAATCCGCGGATCGTACGGAACGGATTTGTAATCTTGCACGACCAGTTTGCGATCCCACAACTGTTTGAAGAGCCACCAAACAGTTTCGATGTAGTCATTGGTCAGCGTGAAGTATGCGTCGTCAAGATCAACCCAGTAGCCCATGCGCTCGGTGAGACGATTCCAATCTCCGACGTAGCGATACACGCTTTCGCGACAGCGCCGGGTAAATTCAACCACCCCGACTTCACTCTCGATCCTGCTCTTGTCGAGAATTCCAAGTTCTTTCTCGATCTCGTGCTCCACCGGGAGGCCGTGCGTATCCCAGCCGCCTTTGCGGCGCACGAAATATCCGCGCATCGTCCAAAAACGCGGGTAGAGATCTTTGAACGCACGCGCAAGCACGTGGTGAACGCCCGGCTTGCCGTTCGCGGTCGGGGGGCCCTCGTAAAATGTGTAGCGCGGGCCGCTGCTCGTCTGCTCGAGGGTCCGCTCAAATATCTTATGTGTGCGCCAAAAATTCAGCACCGATTGTTCGCGCGCGACAGGATCGGAGCGCTCGGACATGGCTGGAAACTGAGCGGCCGGTTGTTTCATGCGCTGGCTGCGCGCGCTGCATGCAGGGCGCGAAAGATCGACTCTTGGGTGACGATGCCGACCAGTTCGCCCGAGTCGTAGACGGGGAGCTCGCTGAGGTTGCGCTCGTGCAGACGGTTGAGCACATCGCGCGCAGACTCAGTACCCGTCAGCGCGATGGTGCGTGCAATTGGCGTCATGATGGTACTCACCGGCGTCTGATCCCACAGCGGCAACGGAATGCCTGAGGTGTGACGAACGTCGGCCAAGCCGACGAGCGTACCCTGGTCGACCACAGGATAACCCGTTTGCGGTTTGCCGGCAACTTCGCCGATAAATGCTGCGACCGTCGTGCTTGCAGGCACGGGAACGAGCGTCTTCATCATGCAGTCGCGCACGCGCATGCGCTCCAAGGTGAGATCGATTCGCGCTTGTCGACCCATCGTGAGCGCCGCCTGCGCGAGAAAGGCGCCGATCAGCACCCACCACAAACCTCGCAGCTCGCGCAAGGCAAACGTGAAGTACAACCCGGCGAGGATAAGCCCGGCCGCCACCACTAAACTGATGCTGCTCGCCCAGATCGTTGCTCGCGCCTGACTCGATTGCGCCATCCACAGGAGCGAGCGCAGCACGCGGCCTCCGTCGCTCGGAAACGCCGGCAACAAGTTGAACGCCGCAAGGAGCCCGTTGGCCCACGCCAAGAAAAAACAAAACGTCCAGCCCCACAGCCAGTGTAATGCTGCGGCTCCAATGGAAAGCAGGTAAAAACCAAGCGCCAGTACGACGCTCAGCGCGGGACCCGCAATGGCCATTTTGAGTTCGTCGACGGGCAGATCGGGCTCGCGCATAATGGTTGCGACCCCACCAAACAAAAACAGCGTGATGCCGCCGATTGGGATGCCCAGCCTGCGAGCAACGAGAGCGTGCGCAAATTCATGCGCCACGACGCTCGCGAACAACACAAACGACGCGACCAGGCCTAAAATGAGGCTACTCGTTCCGTTGAGCTCGGGTGAAAAATATCTCGCCGCAACGGTTGCCGACCAAGCGAAGAGCGCGTAGATGGCAAGCCAGCTCGGATGAATGCCGATCCCGATGCCGGCAATGCGGCAAACGTTCCACGTCCCACGAAAACGCATGTGCTATCTTGTTTCCGCCGTCACGAGACGGTACCTTCCACGAACGTCTGCAGCCAGTCGAACGCCCTGGACGCGAGCACCGCTTGGGCTGCCGCACCTTCTTTGATTTTCGCCGAAAGCGAAGATCGTGACGACCATAACGAATCGACAACTTCGTCGGCGTTGCCGGGTTGCAACGGCGGCAGCGGATAGTGCAGACTGTCGCTGAGCGCAGTGATTTTTGGGTCGTAGGGAACGGACAGAAAGGGCACGCCAAGACGAGCCGCAAGAATGAGCGAATGGAGGCGCATGCCAATCAGCGCGGTGCAGCGCGCAAACAGCGCCGTCATGGTCGCGAGATCGTAACCGCCTCCCAGCAGCACCGGGGACGTGCGACAGCGTCGAATGATGGATACAGCCGCTTCAACGTCATTGGGTCGCTGAAAAGGAACGAAGACAACTTGGGCACCGTAACGGTTGGCAAGCAGATCGACCGCACGAGCGATTCCCGCTCCAATTCGATCGAGAACTCGAGATGGCCTGACTACGACCGCGACGAGCTGGCCCAATCCCGTGATGCCTTCTGCAGTCAGCGCGCGTGAGGCTTCGTCACTGACCTCGTCGGTCGCCAAGAATACCGGGTCGGCCCCCACGCGGACGTCAACCTTCGGCAATAATGCTTGGAGCAGCGTTGCGCTGGCAGCGTCACGCACGATTGCGAGATCCACGTGCGCACAGCCGCGACGAACGATGTGCTTGGCCGTGAATCCGAGCGGTCCAATACCCTGTGCGAAGATTACGGCTGCACGCCCGGCTCTCTTCGCCTCGTGAATCAACCCCGTGTAGTAGAGCAAACTGCGCAGACTCGTACTTGACTGCAGCAGGCCGCCGCCGCCGCTGACGAACGAGTCGGTGTCGCTTAAGGCTTGCGCGATCGCAGCGTGGGCCATACGGGGCACCGCCTCGACGCCAAACGTCGCGGCCGTTTGCGCAGGCGTGGCCGAAAGAACGCGCAACACATCGTTCGGCCGCCTGCGCCGCCACTGCTCGACGAACATTTGAAGAATCGCCTCGTCGCCGAAGTTGTCAAAGCCGTAGTAGCCGGAAAGAAGCAGCCGCGCGCGAGCGCCGCTCATGCGCCGGCGGTTCGCCTCGCAAACAGTTTGCGGTAGATCAGCTGCACGACGACCCCAATCACGAACCCAAAGATGAGACCGTTCGTGATGCGCAGGACCGTAACCAGCAGCGGCGTGTGGATGTGGCTAAACGTATCGATGACGTCAGCCAGAGCGACACCGGCAGCGAGGACGATAAGCCACCCGATCGCGCGCCGATGCGCGCTGGACAGTGCGGGTAACAACATGAGCGCCGGAAATCCAATCAAGAATTCTTTGAAGCGCGGCCGGGCGCCGACCAGCGTGGTGAGCACGCCGCGAAGATGCGACTCGAATCCGGAGACGCCCACGTCCGGCTGATTTCCGGAGCGCATGAGCAGCAGGGCAGCGCCGGTGCCCAGGACGAGGATTGCAGCAAACTGCCAGGTGCGAAGCGGAGCGTTCCCCACGTCCGACGGCCTGCGCTGCGCTCCAAAGAGCGCGGAAAACGCGTAGAGGCAAATCAGGATCAGCGGAGGGGCCACCAGGAGCATTTTGGTGCCAATAAACTGTTGGACTTCGATCATGAAGGTCGCTTGCGAGAGCAAGCCGGCGACGAACAAGCCACCGAGCGCTGCCACGCCGACGGTCTTGAGCAGGCATGATGCGCCATCCCGAAGGTCCAGCGAAAACGAAGTTTGCGGGCGCGGTGCCGGACGGGAAAAATAAGGTGCGAGCACCGTGCCGGCGAGCAATGCGAAGGTCAGCGCGCCGCCCAGCGCCCACAATTGGCGCACGATGTAGTCGTGCGAGAGGAGCGCGCTCACCACAAAGGCCACGACGGTGAGTCCAAAAAACGTCCACGCCATCCACAGGCGCGCCCATCCATACAGATCGAGCAGTAACAAGAAGGCGCCAGCAACGCCAAGCGCTACGAGACAGTAGAGAATCTCGAGCGTCAGGCTCTTGAAATTGACGAAGCCAGCGGCTCGTCCAACGGAAAACCCGTTCGCTGCAAGTCCATCGCGTAGGCGGCGCAGCATGTCAAGGTTTGTCGCTTCCGCTGATTCCGTGACGAGCGTGCCGTCGGCAAGTTTGGTCTGGATCACATGCGGAAATGGCCGCAAATAAATAACCCGAATGTTGCGCTCTCGCACCCCGAGTAAATAGCGCGCAATAACGGTGTCGAGATCGAGCTTGTCAAGTTCGACCTTGGAGATGGCCTGCACGCGAACGGTCTGATTGACGATCTTGCGCGCAAGCGTAATGCTGCCTTTTTGAATCTGATCTTCGCTGTACGCCTCAACGTCGCCAAAATTCACGCCGGTCGCGCGAAACGAGTCAGCCGTAGCGTCCAGGTTGAAAGGGTAGCCCAGCACCTCGTTGCGCTGGCCAAAGAAAATGACGGTGCCGATTCGTCCGCCTGCGAGCATTTGCGCAAACGTCGCGGCAATGCGATCGGGCCCCATCCGCTCGTTGTTCTGCACGCGCGGGTCCACCAGCAACCCGGCGCGGCGCACTTGCAACGCAATGTCATCGGGGATGCCGAGGCCAAGGCTGTTGAAAAAATCGATCTGCGTTTTCACCGCAATGATCGCGGGCAGCCGAGCTCTGATGAGGCGGACATTGCGGGCTTCGAGTTGGTTGCGCAGGACGGTCAGGTATCGCGCGACGGTGGGACGATCGTACACGATGAGGTACACACTGTTGGGGTCGATCTGATGCGCCGACGACATGGCGGCAAGAAGCGGATCACCGAGCGGGGAGACGCGGGCGCTATCGATGAGCTGCTGACCGGAGAGCGCGAGAGCATGGCTTGAACTGTCGACGCGCTGGCCTTGCTCCTCGTAGACGGCGACCGACGTCAGTCCAGCTCGGCGCATCTCGCGCAGCAGCTCGTCTGCGTCGTAACCAAAAGCATGCGCGAAATCTGCCAGATCCTGCTGATCCATGGTGATTTCGACGCTTCGGTTGCGTGCTTCGAATCGATAACGGTCGCCAGCGACGAGCAATGCGGCAAGCGTCCCGGCAATGATAGCGACAAGCGCAAGCCGGCGCACAAGCGAAGTCTGCATTGGCGTTGCCTTTGAGGTTAGCCCGGGGCTTGCCTTCGGCGCTGCCCGCGAATTCGTTGCGGCTTACGTTTTCGTCTTGAACTTGTCGAGCGCTTCGCGCAGCTTCTGCGCCGCGAGCTCGAGCGCGTTGGCGGCCGTTTCGATCGACATGGCAAAGACGTGCTCGCCACGTTCGGTGGCCGCTTTCGCAAACGCTGATGCGCGCTCGCCAAATTGCGCCCGGTCAAATCCGAAAGCCTCCGGGGACCAGCGCTGTTGTTCGGCGGCAAGGTGCCGAGCGAGCTCTTCAGGCGCGCCGAGGGCAAGAAGTTCGGCCTCGATGAGATCGACGCCGATTTCAAGACGGTTTTGCTCGCGCGCTTTTGCCTCGCAGTTGCTCGTGATCTGCCGGTACAGTTTGTCGACGAGCGGCGTGCGCTGTGACGGCGAGAGCGGGATGGCGCGATGCACCCGGTCGAGGTAATCATTGAGTGCCGATGTGGCCTCTTGCGAAGTATACACGTTTCTCTCCAGAAGCAGGGCTGGGAGTGGGGTTTGCCGACACGTACGTATGGCTTCGGTGAATCTTACTTGCATGAAGTGTGCGCCAGGGGGGCCCTGCGCATCCTGCCGTGCCATAGCTCGCTCGCTGCGAACCGCCGGCCATTCCATTACGCAAACATCGCGCTACGACGCTTTGCGGGCCGCAGCGGTGGGAGGCTATGGATTCGAAGCTTGCGTTCTTCCACTTGGCAGCCACGAACGGTCCATCTTGGATGCAGCCTTCGCATTGCTCGTAAAGACTCGGGTCGCGCTTGTCGTCGAGCCCGGTGGGCTATCCGGCACTGCTGTGCCCGAGGGATTTACCGTTATCGCGGCTGCTGATTGGCAGGCTCAACCGTTTCCCACAGATTGGATTGACAAGGTCCGATCGAGCAACCGTACTCAGGCGGAGCTTGAGAACGGCGTGGAAGCGACGCACGCGATACCTGAATCCGCCATCCCGGTAGAGCAATTTGGTTCTGCGCGCCGGCGGCTCAAGAGCCTGGCTGCCCGCGCGCAGCGGAACTTGGGCGAGGCTGGTTTTGGTAAAGACCTGCGGCTGGACTCCATGGCAATGCTCGAGGATGAAATATCCTGGGCAAGCGCGAGCGCGAGTGGCTTTGGCCTCGTCCTCGTGATCGTCCGAGCCAAGACCGCGAGTGCGACGTCGAGTACCGAACGATCGCTCGACTCGTTGCGCGAATACGTCGGTGGTGTCGTCCGCTCGAGCGATGCGATCACTCAGGGCAGCGATAGCCTCCTCGTCATCGTGCCGGAAGCCGACGAGAAACAAACCTCTCTCGTAGCAAGCAGAATCGGTAACAGAATACGAAGGGCTTTGAAAAGCTCAAAGAGCGACAAGGTATTAATGCGTGCTTGCCGCCACGCCACGGTTGGGATCGCCACCTATCCCGTGCATGGCCTCACACGGGAAATGCTTTTGGCCCGGGCTACCGCCTCGGCGAAGCCGGTTTAGATCCCGCGCGAATAAATTCGCGCGACTACATTTGGGGGCGATTTTCCAATCGCCCCCTACATGCCATGCGTCAGATGCCGGCGTACCATTCGTAGCCCTGGTCTTCCCAATAACCGCCGCTGCCCAGACTGCCGCCGAGCGACGCAACCAGTTCGATGCGCTGCACGTACTTCGCGCTCTTATACCCAAGCTGCGTCGGAACTTTGAGCCGCACCGGCGCGCCGTTTTTGATTGGAATCGGCTTGTCGTTGAGGTCGTACGCAAGCAATGCTTGCGGATGGGCGGCTTGCGAAACGGAGAGCGACTCGTAGTAATACGTGCCCATCATGTCCGTGTCCATGCAATGAAAAACAACGTACTTCGCCAGCGGCTTCACTCCGCAGTCCGCAAGCAGGTCGGAGACGCGCACGCCGCTCCACTTGCCGATAACGCTCCAGCCCTCGACGCAATCGTGACGCGTGATCTGCGAGCGCATGGCGAACTTTTGGCGCAGCGCTGCTAGATCGTACGACCGCGGCTGGTCGACCAAGCCATCGATGCGCAGCTCGTAACCTTTCCAGCCACTCTTGCTCCAACGCGCGTATTGGTCCGAGCCCGGCGGATCGAAACCATTGGCTCGGAAGTCCGGCGACACATCATCAAGCGTGTACTCGCGCGCGAGCGGCTGGCCCGCACCCAGGATCGCAAGATCCAACCGCTCTGGCGTCAGCAGAAAATTGTGGAAGCCTTGGTTGTCGTTGAGCGAGGTCGCGAGTCGCGCACAACCACTCAGAGAAGTTGCCGCAATGATCCCAAGAAAGTTTCGGCGCTTAAGTTTCACGGTGCTTGAGCCCCCGGGACCTCTAGCCATCCACTGATCATGGAACGCAGGTTGTTGACCAATCCGGTCAACACGACCATGAGGATGTGCACGACAAAGAACAGCATGAGGACGATCATGCCCGCAAAGTGCCACAGCCGCGCGAACTGCCGCCCGCCGAACATCTGTGGCAGCCAATGTGCATGCGCGTCAATCGCGGGCGACAGTGCTAGACCCGACAGAATCATGATTGGTGCCACGACGAACACGATGCCAAAGTAGCTGAGCTTCTGCAACGCGTTCAGGTGCGCCGATGCAGCCACCCTCCAGGGAATGAGATGTTCGCGCAACGTGTTTGGCAACGCCCGCAGGTCAGCGCGCGTCGGCACGAGGTTCAGCGCGAAGCGTGCATACACCGCCGCGCACAAGACAAAGATCCACGCAAAAAAGATGTGCCAGCGCCGTCCATCCGCCAGATCTTGATAGTCGGGAATTGTCGCCCACGAAGGGAAGGCTCGCTCCGTCATGCCGCCCATTCCGTCTGGCCCAAAGCCAAGGAAACCCGTGGTATTGACGCGCCACGAGCCGATCTGCACGTAACCGATTTCGCTTGCGTCGGGAGCGAGTTCCGACCGAATGCTGAGGGCCGGGCGGTTGAAATGCGAGGCATCCGACGCATAGAGTGCGGGATGGGCATTGAAAATCTGCATGCCGCTCATGGCGAGTACGATCAGGGCGAGCGCACTCAGCCAATGGGTGACGCGCACAGCGAGCGGGTGCCGGTAGATCCGTGTCTTAGATGTCTTCACGATGAGCAATACGATACAAGCGGCTCTCCGGATGCCCGCATTTGGAAAGGCCTTGTGCGTGGTTGGCCGCGAACACTCACCACCGAACCTTCGCACGACCTATGAAAATTTCATTCGTGCGAATTTTCCTATGACAGCAGCTCTGAGGAGGTCTTATGCCGAGTAAGGGCATCAACCATCTCGCCGTTTGGGTGAGTGCAATTGTTTTCTTTTTGTGGGGCTACGTGTGGTGGAGCGTTCTATTCAAGAGCCAGGTGACAGCAATGATGTCCCAAATGAACGCTGTGTCACCGACGAGCCCCGTGCCATATATTGTTGGTTTTCTTATGGCGCTCGTGTTGGCGTACGGCACGGCGATCGCTTTGGCAGACAGCCAAAACCACACCGCGTCTCACGGCATTTCGTTCGGGCTTTTTATGGGAGTTATTTTCTACGCAGGCCCGAGGTTAACGCAAACGCTTTTTGGCGGCACGCCAGTTTCGTGGTGGCTGCTGGAAATCGGTTGGGCGCTCATTGGCTTTGCCCTCGTTGGTGCGATCGTCGGCGGCTGGCCAAAGCGAGCAGCAGCCTAATTTAGTACGACCGACTCGTCCTCGTCGCAAAGCCGGCGGGTGGCATTGCCATTGCATCGGGCACTGTCACTGGCGTTATCCCCAGGCTCTGGCAATTCATCGGCGGCGGAAACGTGCCGACCGTCTTGTCTGGAATCTGGGCTTGTTCGGCCGCAATCGGCGGCGACGTTCCGGCCAAGCGTGCGGGATCGAAGCCGCCGAGCAAATCGGTGATCGCCGGGTTTGTGTCGCGCGGTCCCTTCGGCAGGTACGGCTTCTCGTCGGGCAACGAGGCAAGCGGCGGCAAGTCAAACACAATGCTCACGAGCTTTGCAAAAGACGCGTGGTCGCCCGGATCCGAAACGATTGCGCCGGACCTCGCGTACGGCGAGATCAAGAAGAAGCGGAACGCGTGGACCATCGCCGCATGGGCGAGCATCCGGACAGGTCTCGAACGCCGGCGGCGGCACGTGGTCGTAGTATCCTTCTGAGTCGTCCCACAAGATAATGATGACTGAATCTTTCCAATACTTGCTGCGCGCAATGGCGTTGATGTAGGTTGCCGCCATCGCTTCTGAGATTTGAGAGTCAGAATACCCCGGGTGGTCGTCGTCCCCGCGAAAAGCCTGGCGCACCTGCGCATCGGGGTTTGCCGCCTGCCACCCAAACGGGTTTTGGTAACCACCTTTGATGAAGACGACTCCGCGATCGGGAAGCGTACCGGACTGGATTGCGGGTAGCAGCTCCGTGAGATCGTGCACGTTGCTCCACAGTGGCGCATTCTGTCGGACGTAGCCAAAGAATTGCGCGGCATTGTGGTGTGTCACGTACGCGGGGTACGTGCCGCTGCCGTCGTCCTTGAAACCTTCCTGATACCAACCCCAGGGAACCGGCGCTGTGCCAGATCCGGCGAGCGAGGCGATGTCTTCTTTGATATCACCGTTATCGATGACGGCGGAGGTCGCAGACGTACCACTTAAGGTAAGGAAGAGATTGGCAAAGGTGAGGTCGATCTGTTTTGCTTTCGGCTCGCCCTTGTGATAGGGACCGAACGCTGGATAGAGATCGTCTACCACCGGCACGCCAGGTCCAGCGTCCGAATCTGCGACTGCCTCCGAGGGGTGGCGCGCCCACTGTGTCTGTCCAGTTTGTGCCGCCACGAGATCGATGTTCCCTGGAGTTGAAGGACCGTACATTGCTTGAAAGACGTGATCGTAGAGCGCAAACGTGTGGGCATATTTCCAAAGGAAGGGAATGGTGTCGCAGTCTTCGTGCGCCATGGTGAGAATGCCAACGCGCTGAGCGTCTTGGAGCGTGGCTCCGAGACGCAGCATGCGCCCCTCCTCGGCCGCCACGTATAAGTCCATCTTGCCGCCATCAGCTTTTGCGTACAATGCCGGCCGCGAATGGTCAGCGTCTGCCAGATCCGGATCGCTTAGGCGAAATGGGCTAATCCATTGATTGCCAATAGGATCGTATTGTTTAAAGCCGTGCGCGCGCGCTTCGTCCGTCGCCAGATTGTCTGCCCCAGGAAAGGTACCGAAGTATGAGTCAAACGACCGGTTTTCCTGATAAATGATGAAGACATGGTGAATGTGCGCCCGGAGATTTGCAAGGAACACTTGCTGATCGGAGTTGTCTGCGAATAACGCCGACGGCCTTGCAACAACCGTCAGAAGTGTGATGAGCATGAGGAAACCGTATCGCAGCGAGCGCCCCATCATTATGTACCCCACCGTCCCTCTCTATCAGATGTGACCTCGTTTTTGTCAGAGTGCGTAGAAGGCCCCTTTTACTTAGTTCTAGAGTTCGCTATACTAGAGGCTAAGCGTATGACAGCGCCGCTTACGACATTTGCCTGCGATCGCTCCCAGCGTTGGATTCTGGTGCCGGGGGTAGCTTCCACGCGCCAGATAGAGATTCGCAACGAGACGGACGCGCCAATCGAGATCCACGTGCAGGTTGAGGAGCCGAGCGCGGGTTCCGCATCTCCCGCGACGATGACCATCCAGCCGCGTCATTCGAGAATCGCTGATATCATTTTTCTCGCGAACTGGTCGCCGGCGCAGGATCGCCGTGCGACCATTTCCCTACGAGACGGACAAGGCAACCAACTCGCTTCCTTCTCGCAGGAAATTGTCGCCGCAGACAGCTCGGACTGCAGCCTTTCACTCGAGCTCAAAGATGATGTGTTGGTCGACAAAGCGATCATCGCGATGAAGCTGTGGTGCACGGTTGCAAGCCGCAGCGCAACGCCGCGTCGGTTCGAAATTGATTTTGCCTCTCATCCTGCGCTGCAATTTCCCGAGCGCAAGACCGTCACACTCGCGCCGGGTGAATCAACCGCGTTCGAGGCGCTGGTGCAGTGGAATCGCTCGATCCGCGACGTTGCGGGTTGGAACCACCCGCGCGTTGTTGAAGCATTCGTTCCGGTCAGTGATGGGCGTCGAACGGCTATCCTCTCTTGGGAACAAGTCGAGCAGCGACTTGCTCCTTATTTGACGAGTGACGATCAGCAACCCAAACTGATTCCTGCGCAACCACTTGACCAACGGCGTGCAAGTTTTATGGAAAAAACGCCGGGGCAACTCAAATACGAAGAGCTCATCGAGCTCAAGCGCCTCGAGCAGAGCGTTGTGAGTTCAACACCGGGCCGCGCAGCGAAACCCATCGATGAACTCGATGCTTCGGCAAAGCCGTTGTCACGACGCTTTCCCCTCGCACCTTTTGTTACGATCGCCTTTGCGCTGGTGGCGCTGGTTCTTGCGGGCTTTTTCTTCTTGCGGCCGCCGGAGAAACAGGCTACCAACGGGCCAATTTCGGTTTCGCCTTTGAAACTCAGCCCTGTGCCGGCGGTGCACCCCAGCGCGAAGTCTACGACTGGATCTGCAACCGCGGCGAAGGTTGGCACTTCAGCTCCGGTGGGCGCAAACAAAGTGATCCAATCAAATCCCGTCAGCTCATCGAACGCTAGCGCGCAACAAACCTCTCGGAAAAGCGTAGCGGCCGCACCCAAGACCAAACCCGCCCCACTGCCGACAATCGATCGCAGCCAAGTTGTTGGGCTCTCGGGGGTCGCGGCGCAGTATGCTCAAGGAGGGCGCGCGGTTAGTGTGGGCTGGTCCGGCACGGCACAAGCAAGTGCGCTTGTGCAACTCGTCGATTTTGACGGTAAGGTTATTGCAAGTAGCTTGGTCCGTGGAGGCGGCACTTCAGCAATGTTGCGACTGCCAAGAGGGTATCACGGGCCGGTATCCGTTAACGTTACGGCGTTCGGTTACAACGGAGAACGGGTCGTTCAGACGGCTTCTCTCTCGCCACCGCTCTAGATAGCCATGTAGTGTCGCGAATGTATTCGCGACCGAACCCTGGGCCCAAAGTACCACCGCTTTTGGGGCGCTTTCCCGCCCTCGCGTGTGCGCTCGATCAATTCCAGCCGGTCCATACGCTGCTACGATAACGGCAGACGACCCGATTGATCGGCCTCCGTGCGCAGGGGGTCAACAGCGGGTCTCTTTCTTTTTTAGAGGTCGTGTATTGGTTTGGTATCTTCTTGGCGGGCAACGCTTTTTTGAGTTGCCAACTAGCACCCATATGATTGCATAGTACCTCGCGAGTTGTTTGCCGCATCGCCGTCCGTCGAAAGACCCAGCCTGCGAGTGAGGAGCAATTTTTAGCAGCCCGAAAAGAAACGAGTCGTGATTCGACTCACACTACATTCGCAGCCTCGACTGCAACGCGGCTTCTCGCTTACCGAAGCGCTCCTGGCTATCGTTATCTTGCTGCTCCTGTTTCTTGCGTGGGGCAGCGGTATGATCATCGCAACTGACGGCGAGAACAAAGCAGCGACGCACACGCAGGCGATTGCGACGGCAAACCAGATCCTCGAATGGATGCGGCGCGATCCGGGTTTTTGGAACTCTCCTGGTGAGTACGTTGCAGGATCATGCCCGCATTGCTGGCCCGCGACCTACAATGACACGGTGGGCGTCACCGCCCCCCAACCCTGCTCTGCGATCGTTATCGGCGCTTCACCCAATTGCTCCTTTAACTGGCTCGCACTGGCTGATGCCAAATCAAGCAATCTCGCTCACCTCGCGGTGGTTGTTTTTTACAAAGGCGGCAATCATCAAACCGAACGCTACACCGTCATGGGAATGGCCCGAAAGACATGAGCATGTCGCAACGCGCGCTGCGGCGCGGCACCACGATTATTGAAGGGCTCATCACCGTCGGCATTATTAGCCTCATCTTGACGCTCACTAGCGCGATGTTCGTTCAAACCGTTCGTCACAGCGAGAAAACGATCACCGACCTGAGCGCCGAAAGCCAAGCTCGCATCGCCATGACGAAGGTTGCTAATGACCTACGGCAAGCAATGCCCGCAGCCGGGGCGGCGGGACTCCCGGTCATATCGCCGGTTGCACCAACCAACGGAACGGCAACGCCGCAACCCTCGGTCACGTTCACTGAGGTTGACTCACTGAGCGCAGCCAATTTCACAAACCCTCCGTTTGATACAGTGACGATCAGCTGGAACGTCCCTCAAAGGACGATCACCAGAACGGTGAATGGCGGACCTCCCCAGGTGCTCGAGCACGACGTCACCGCGTTCTCGGTCCTCCCCTTGAATTTTGACGAGTATCAAATCAACCTCACCGTGGCGCCAACGCATCGCGCTGAGGTTTCTTCTCCACCATTTAGCGTTGTTTCGAGCATATTCATTAGTTATTACAAGACCAACAGCAGTCCGGGAGATGCTCCTTAATGAAGGCCTTGCGAAGCCGGCGCGGCGTTGCCCTCATCACGGTGCTGTTTATCATGGTCATCCTCGTGATCCTCATCGGTGCGCTGCTGACCGTTATTCCAGCCGAACTCCGCGAGGTTGCGTTCACCGGCTACGACAACCGCGCACTCTACGCGGCCGATGCAGGCATTGAAGCCCTCACGCAGGGCCTCCAGCTCAACGATGCGAGTCTTGGCGTCGGATCGCTGGTCGCTCCAGATGGCAGCGCGTCGACGTACAACGCAACCATCCTTGCGACCGCGTCTGCATGCGGAGTGCAGCAGAATCTCATTCAGTCGATCGGTACGTCACCGGCCGGCGATCAGCGCGAAGTCGCTGCGGTCGTGGTGCAGACAACCCTTTCTGATTACGGCCTGTGGGTTAACAACAATCCGGGCGGCGTCTACCTGGTTAGCGGCTACTCGCACTACGATGGAGCTGTCTACCTCGGTGGCGGCGCCTCCGATCCGCAGTTGGTCAACTACATTGTCGGGGATGCGCCAATCTTTGACGATCAAGTGACGTTTGCGGGGACGAACAGCGTCAATTGGTTCGACAATAGCAAATCAACAAGCCAGCCAGCGCAGACCAATGCGGGCGCGTGGGCCGCAATCGACGCAGGTGGTTACGCCAAGGTCACGGTGGGCGGACAAACGGAAGGGTATCCCGGTTCGCAGCAAAGCCTCCAGCTTGCGAACGATGCCTACGGCACGCCGACTGGAACGGCATACCCGGCGCCAAAGCAAGGCAAGACGGTCTACATGAACCAGCAGCCAGCGGGCGGCACAGGCGGCAATTTGACGTCAGGCATCTATGTCCAAGGCGATTCCAACCTTACTATGTCCTCATCTACCGTCGGTTCGTCACCCTCGACGATGACGTGGTCATTCACTCCAGTGTCGGGTGATGCAAACAGCATTGCCGACCCCGTTACGGTCGCCGTTAACTATACCACGAATTCGACGACCATCACCGACACAACAGCCAAGAAGAGCACGACCTACACGGGAGTTCCCTCGCAAACCGCGAGTGCCAACTCAAACAGTGGAATCGTTTTCGACGACGGTAATGTTCGAGACGTTTCAGGCACGTACAATGGCTCGTACACGCTCGCAGTTCCCGATGATGGGACCACTGACGACGCCATCTATGTGGCAAACAGCATCACGGCGCACGATAATCCCCAGACGAATGCGACAAGCACCGACGAGTTTGGCTTGTATGCCAACGACATTTATATTGACGACAAGAGCAAGTCGATACCCTACAATCTCACGCTCCAAGCGGCGCTCGTTACCGGTAACGCATCCGAAGTTGCCAGTGCGGCGAACGATGGCACGTTCACCACCCGAGACAACGCCGCGAACTTGCCGCTGTACGGAAAGGTGACGCTGTACGGCAGTCTGGCGGAAAACATCTACGGCGAAACTTATACCTGGCAGGGCAACACCCAAATGAGCGGGTGGGCAAAGGACTTCCTCGCAGATCCTCGGTTCTCGACCTGCCCGCCACCCGGGTCGCCGGTCGTGAGCCCCGATGGCTGGCATCTTGTCGCTTGGAAGGATGAGGGGACGCCCTAGGCTGTCGAACTGCGCGTTCCCTAAAAGCAACCCTCCCAAGAAAGGATCTGTCATGGCTGATAAACGCTACGTCGCGGATTGCCGCCGTTTTCCCAGCGAGAGCGGATGCACGCTTGTGATTTCAGGACGCGAATCTGAAGTGGTTCGTGCGGCGGCCGAGCACGCCGTTTCCGTGCATGGGCACAAAGACACCCCAGAGTTGCGCGTAGAAATTCAAAAGCTGCTCCAGGAAGAGACCGTTTCGGTGTAGCCCTGAAGCGGGGTGCGAAGGGCGGGAAGCACACACTTCGCCGCTGCAGTTGGGCCGAAGGCGATCCAGCCTATATCGCCTATCACGATCGAGAGTGGGGGCGCCCATCGCATGATGACCGGCGGCTCTTCGAGTTCCTCACTCTCGAGGGAGCCCAAGCTGGACTTTCCTGGCTGACGATCCTGCGCAAGCGCGAAAATTATCGCGAGGCATTTGCGGGTTTCGATCCGCACAAAGTCGCGCGTTTCAGCTCAAAAATGGTCAACTCGCTTCTGCGCAATTCCGGAATAGTCCGCAACCGCTTGAAGGTGCAATCGACGGTCGACAACGCTCGTGCCTTCCTTCGCATCGCCGAAGAGTATGGCAGCTTTGAGCGATATGTATGGCGATTCATCGGGGGCAAACCCAGGATCAATCGTTTTCGCAAGCTCAGTGACCTACCGCCATTCACGCCCGAATCGGAAGCCCTCAGCCGGGATCTGCGGCAGCACGGCTTTAGCTTTGTTGGCCCGGGCATCTGCTACTCGTTCATGCAGGCGTGCGGCCTGGTCAACGACCATGTCGCGGAGTGCTTCTTGTCCGGCCGCGTGCTCAGACCGGCTCGCAACTAAAGTGAAACGGTGAGCGGCCTGGTTATTGAATGACGATGGGCACCGCGATTGTATTGCCCGCCTCGTCGGTAACATGTGCCGTACAGGAACCAACCGTCAGCGGTTTGACAGAAAAGGTCGCAGACGCATCGCTGGTTGCGGCCACAAAGACTGAAGCGACTTTGGTGCAGTCGTCGGTTTCTTTGAACGCAGCAACGCGCGCGGGGCTGGTGACGAGAAAGAGCGCGGAACTCGTCGCACTGTCAATACTCAAGCTCGCTGGGGTGGCAGATAATGGAGTGGAAGCTTGCGCGGCCGCAGCTGCTGGCTGCGCGGACGCGGGCTGACCCTTGCGCCAGATCGTGCCATCCGCAAACGTCACCGAAGCGACATCGCAGGAAACCTTGGGTGCGATAAACTGGGGCAGCAAGAACGCTTGCCCTTGACCATTTCGGTATTGGTGCTTTATGGAAACACCGGGTGAGAACGTCCCAACATCTCGAATGACAAATTGATCGCCCGCTGATTGAACATCGAAATTCACCAGCGTCGCCGGCTTATTGGATTCGTTCACGAACTCAATCGCGATCCCAGTGCTGGCAGCCGCCGGAATGGGGATGCCCGCAATGGTCGTTTGAGAGTTCTTATCCAGAATTGGGCCGCAACTATTGATCGTCACCGGTGGAACGCTGGCGTCGGCAACGATCGCCGGCGTGGCTGAGCTTTGACTCGAAAGGCAAGTCATAAGCACAAGAATGGCTAGCAAGCCGACGACGCTTGCATTGCGACACAAGGCGGTTTGCACGAACGATCGACGCATGTGAATACCTTTCGTCAACGTGAGTACGCGATGATTCGCAGCCCGCGACGCGTTTGGCCTGCCGGCCTCACAGATGCTCGAGCAAACTTGGTTCGCTGAGCACGTCATAGACAACCAAACCCCCGTGTACCCGTGCGCCTTCGGTCACTCGGTGCGCCGCGAGTTTGTCATCGTGGAAGAGGTCCTGCACGGCCACGCCACGCGTGAGCACGGCAGCATCAGCGATCAGGCGGCGGTGGCAACGCCACCACAGGGTTTCCGAACACATGATTGCCGTTCGAGCTACTGCCGCTTCGTCGAGGAGCTCATCGAATGCGTGCCAAAACGGCGGCGTTTGCATGTAGTCGGCGTAGCCGCGAAACGCCGGATGGCGCAGCGCGATGTTCTTTGAGTCAGGCCGCGGGCGCCGAAAGCCTCCCAGTCTTTGCTCCCAGCGGTAGGACAGCCCGGCCGCGGGGATCCAATCTTGCATGGCTTCGCGCGCGAATTGAGGATTATGCCCGCTCTTTGGAACCGTACGGACATCAACGATATGCTCGATATTTGCCTGGCGGGCGAGCGCGACAAATGCTTCAATCGTGAGCGTGCCGTGCCCCAAGGTGAGTAAGTGGACCCCGAGTTGGCCTGTGCTGAGCTCGTCTGTCATAGGTTTTCCCATGGCTTCCTCTATAATGTACCCGGACAACCACGAAAATCTCGAACAAAACAGAGCTTTTTTTGTGCCTAAGGCCTTAATGTAGGGACCTGCCCGCGTATGATTCCACTCGGCGATGTCTCACGACGCCCCACAGATTTCCCCATCATCACCCTCTCGATTATCATGATCAACGTCATCGTCTTCATTCTTGAGCTGACGAACGGTGATGCTTTTGTGACTGCGTGGTCATTGGTGCCGGCTGATGTTTCTGCGGGCCATCACTTGATCACGATTCTCACGGCGATGTTCATGCATGCCAGCTGGTCCCACATCATAGGGAACATGGTGTTCTTGTGGGCCTTTGGCCCAGAGATCGAAGACGCGATGGGCCCGTGGCGCTATTCGGTCTTCTATCTCGTTGGCGGCGTCATCGCAATGCTGGCGCAAGTCGCATTCGATCCGCATTCCACGGTTCCCAACCTCGGCGCGAGCGGCGCGATTGCCGCTGTGATGGGTGGGTTTTTGGTGACGTACCCGCGCGATCAGATTCGCACGCTGTTGTTCCTCTTCGTGTTTGTGCGGATGACATACATCTCAGCCGCGCTCTTGATCGCTATATGGTTTGTCCTTCAGCTTTTGAGTATTGGCTCGATTACACCCGCGCAAGCAGGCGGAGTGGCGTACTTGGCTCACGTTGGCGGATTTATCTTCGGGGCTGTTGCAGCGCGACTGTTTGAGGATCCTCAGCGCATCGCTCAGCAACAGGAATTCAACTAATTCATATGCGGACTCGTGCGACGGCGCTTGCCGCTGGGCTGCTCATCTTCGCGTCGCTTGGAGCAACGGCAAACGTGAGTGCGACGGTGGCTCCAGCGCCAACGGTCGATGATATTCTCGGGCGCATGGTTGCGGCCCGCAAAGATCTCAATTCCTATTCGGTGCCCGTCCATTTCGATATCGGGATCCAAAAGCCAATTAGCGTGGCTCTGCCACTTGATGGTGTTCGTTACTTCGAGCGCCCGGACAAGGAGGCGCTCGTTATGCAGTCGGTGCCCGTCGTCGCTCAAGCCTTTCAGCGGACGTATGAAGGACTCGGCACAGCGGAAACATGGCCGCAGCGGTACGACCTCAGTCTTGTTGCTCCCGACCGAAGCGCGAGCGCAACGATATACGAACTCAAGGGTATTCCAAAAAACGGCGGCAACGTCGCGTACATTTTGATCGACGTTGCTCGAGATTCGGCCGTGCCGGTGCGAGCCCGTTGGTTTTACCGCAATGGGGCCACAATCGACATGGCGATCGAGAACGCCCTGGCTAGCAACGGATATTTGCTTCCCAAGACCGAAACGTTAGACATCGTCTTCCCGTCGTACGCGGGCCATGCGGTTGCGCACTATGGTGACTATGCAATCAACCAGCCAATCCCCGCCTCGGTGTGGGAGAGTTCGCCGCCCCCGTAATGATTCGGCTTGACCTTTCGTTATCAAATCACGGCGGTCGCCGTATATCATCCTCACATAAGGAGTCCACATGAAGTTCATTCGCGTCGCAATGATGCCAATTATCGCTGCTGTCGGCATGCTCGTTCCAAACACGGCTTTCGCTGCATCAACGTTCTATGGCATTACAACACATGTTTCAGTCAACAACATCAAGGTCCAGAACCCACAGTCCCATCAGACCCTGAGCTTCGAGATCCTCCCGAAATTCGACCAGGTCTTCTCGGCGGATGGGAAGACGACATATCAAATGAAGGCAATCCACGCGGGCCAGTATGTTGGCGTTATCTACGATCAAAAGGCGCTAGGAATGCGCCACGCCGACAAAATCTATCTTATGAACAACGCCAACCAACGCATCATGGGTCAATAACCCAGCCGACCACATAAGCAACGCCGCCTATCAGGGCGGCGTTGCTGCATACAGAGCCATCGGGGCGATTTTCCAATCGCCCCTACATCGAACGCGTGCGCGAGCCACGGTGATGAGCGTTAGCTGATGGTGACGTGTCCTCGATAGGTGATCGGTAGCTGCTGCGTCAGATCAGACGATAGCGTGTGCGCATCGAGTTCGACCGCGTAGCGGCCAGCGGGGAAAGGTTTGCGCCGTGTAACGTGCACGAATCCGTACGTGATTGGAGCGTTGTAGCCGCCTTCCACGGGGGAATCCGCCCGCTGCGGCGTCAGGCGCAGGGTATTGAGTTGCACCGGTTGCGCGAAGTCAATTTCAATGGCTGCGAAAGCTTCGCCATTATCATCGGCCCGAACAGCTTCGATGATTCTCGCTGCCGGCGCTCCCGGATTCGGGGAACTGAGCGTCACCGTGCCGGGATAAGCAAAAGATGGCGGAATCGGGTAGGCAAGAGCGCCGAATCCTTGCGAGGAATAAAAAGACTCGTACGCCCACCAGAGTCGACCTTGCATGAGCGAATCGGTGGCACCCATATAGGGCCAGTCCTTCCCGAAGCTGTTTTGGATCAAAAATGCGCCGGTGTGGCCAAGCGAGTCGTCGTAGCCGACGATCATTTGCCCGTGTCCAGATCCCTTCTTGAAGCTTGCGGCTGCGGGTGCGAACGCGCCATTGACCATCGCGGTGGCCGGATTGTCGTATCCTTGAGCGACGAGACCAGAAAATGCAATGGCATGGCCTGCATTGACGTACTGCTTCATGAGGGTAAGGTACGTTGACTGTCCGTTGAGGAAGTTCGGAAGCGTCTTATAGCTTCCGATTTTGAATTTGCCGATGCCGGGGTAACTGTCGATGCTGGTGGTGATTCCATCGATGTAGGCGCATTCTGGTTTATAGGGGACCTGCAGCGCGCTTGGAGCTCCCAGCGCGATGAGCAACCCGAGGTAGGGCAGCGCCTTTGAGCCTTGGCATTTGTGTTTCTGCCCCGCCATATTGACGGTGCTGGTTGAACCGGTAGTTCCGACTGCGCCCTCACCTTCGTCCGCAGTAACATGACCGTTCTCAGTTGGATACTGCGCAAAGCCAGCACGCCTTTGCGCCCATGAGAAAAGCCACGCGGCGCTAATGCGGTTGGCGCGTTCGGTTGGATCGAATCCGGGATAACCTCGCGCAGCGGTATAGGTGCCTAAGCCGTATCCGAAGGAACAGGCCTCGCAGCTTCCCGGAAATCCTAGAGACTTATTCGTTCCTTGCATGATGATCGGTGGTAGTCCGGTGAGAACGTGCTGATGATCCGGACCGGTTCGAACGATCGAGCGCATGACGGTCTGCGAGGCGAACAGTGCCAAAATCGCCGGCTTGAGTGCGTGGGGTGCGCGGTCAAACTCCTCGCGATTTAGGAGCGATCCAAAGCGTCCGGACGGATCCATTTGACCGCGAACGGGCTGCGCCAAAATGGCGCAAGGTTTGAGGGCAGCGAGGGTTGCCGCCGCTGCGCTGCGAGCAAGAAAGGCGCGTCGATCGATGGTACTCATACACTACTCCTCAATATTCGAATGCCCCGTTGTGCCAAGCAGCTGGATCTCGATCGTCTCTAAATCGAGCAGCCGTTGAATGCGCCGCAAGACCGTGTTGTCGATTTTGCCTTTTTCGCGCAGCCCAATAAGCTTTTTTCTTTGAACGTCCAACAACTCTACTACAGTTCGCCGATACGACGCAGTAAGGCGCGCCGCCACCTGTTCGCGGCCACCAGTGCCGAACTCAGCCCATCTCGCCTGAAATCGCTCCCGAAGCAATTCCAAAATTGCTTGCGGAACCGTGCCCTGCCGTTCGAGTTCGTCGATGTGCTCAAGCGCGGCTTGCGCCGTCGCTGCAAGCGCTATTCGTTCTTCTTTCTCATCCGCTCCATCGTCCTTGACCCGCAGCTTCCTAATGACGTACGGCAGCGTTCCCCCTTGTCCAACCAACGTTGCGAGTAAGACGACAAACGTGATAAAGATCAACAAATCGCGAAACGGGAAAGGTCCGGCAATCGTCTCGAAGGGAATCGCAAGCGCCGCCGCCAGGGAGACACCCCCACGCATCCCACACCAGGCCAGAATGGCGACGTGCGACCAGTCCGCCTTTCCTTCCACATGCTCTGGCTCGTTGGTCGCCGGCAGCAGCCCTTGGGCAAACGTCCATAACAATCGGACCAGAATACACACCGCAGCGACCGCGCCTCCCCACCAGATGAGCTGGCCGGCTGAATATTCGTGCAGCCCCAGCACGATCTGATGAAAGCGGATGCCCACCTCAACAAAAATAAACGCGTTCAGCAGGAAGACGATTGTGACCCAGAAGCCGGTCAGCAATTCACGCGCCCGTGGCTGCATGACGGTCGGCGTGAAGCGGGTGACGAAAATTCCGGCCGTCACGGTGGCCAAGACGCCCGAAGCCCCGACATAATATGCTGGCAGATAGGCGAGAAACGGGATAAAAACTGAGATCATCCCTTGAAGGGTATCATCTTTGAGAACGTGCCACGCCAACACCGCAAGACCGCCCGCAGCCAACCCGATAGCTAGGGCCACGACCACCGAGAGCGCCAGGGCTCCGAGCGCATGCATGAGTGAGAAGGATGCACCAACCACCGCCGCAATGCCGACGCCATACAGAATGAGCGATGTGGCGTCGTTGACCAAACTTTCGCCCTCGATCGTTCCGATCACGTGCCGCGGGATGCTGAACCGATCGGCGATCGCTGCGAACGCGACTTCATCGGTGGACGACACGATGGCGCCCAGCACAAATGCCACCCCCCAACTCATGCCAGGTATGATTGCGTGCGCAACGACTGCGACCACGACTGTCGTGACCACAACCAAGCCAAACGCCATTTGGAAAATCCACAACGCGCTCGAGCGAAACTCACTCGTTGGAGCGGTGACGCTTTCCCAGTACAACAGTGGCGGCAAGAACACAACGAGCACGAGGCCAGGTTCGAGCGGAAATGTGGGCACGTGAGGGATAAAACCGATGGCCATGCCGCCCAGCACCAGGACGATCGGATAAGCTACGTTGATCCGATTCGCGATCGTAACCAGGACGATAATCGCGACAAAAACGACGACAAGCGCGGTCGTCACAGCTCTTTCCCTCCGGGCTGCGCCCTACGCCGAAGGCCACGCTAAGTCCCACCCGCCTCCACGGGGTCCGCGAGGTTACAACGGGCGACTAGTGGGGAAAAGCAACGGGGAGATATACATTTGCGACGGATCGCTTTGGTCATCCCAATTCTTCTTGGTATGGTTATGTGCGTTGTTTCTTGTGGCCGCTTGGTATCAACCAAGTCGAGCCTTGATCTGACGCCGTGCGCTGGCTATCGTTGGCCCGTTAAAATCGGAATCGATCGCGATGCGAAATCGATCAATCTCGCACCGAAGATGACAACGATTGCCGCACTCGACGGGATTGGCTTAACCCATTTGCCGCTCGACTCCCGATCTGCCCCTGCGGAAACGACAGTCTACGAGTTGCAAAATGTCATTCTCCTCGAAACGTTGACTCAACCCGACCTTGACTATCATCTTATCGTGAGAGATAAGACTGGGAAGAGGATCACGCTCGAATCTCCGGATCCAACGTGCCCCGGCCGGAGTGCCTTCGCAAAACAAATCGCCGCTGTCAGGCACAGGTTGGATACGCTCAAGCCCCCGGTCGGAAGCGTCTTGAACGTCACCGGGGTAGGTTTTTATGATGCGCTTGGAAGTGGGGGCATGGAGTTGCACCCGTTACTCTCAATTTGTGTCGGCCGCAATTGCCGCCCGGGTCGCCAGTGGGCAAGGAGCTCGCCATAAAAAGCTTGTAGCCCAAAGAGGATGGACGGTCGCGAGCTGTCTCCACAACCTGAGCGACCGAACGCTGCGCGGCTCATCGCTAATGGCGATTCGCTCGCGGCGGCGCGACGGTACCAAGAGGCTGCGGAGCATTACGCCGCTGCGCTTGCCCTTGAACCAGATGATCTAACTCTTGTCAAGCGAGCGCTTGGGTCGTTCTGGCGAGCGGCAAGATTCGACGATGCCTACACTTGGGGACGGCGCGCGCTTCAGCGTGATCCACAATCGCTTGACCTGCTCTTCGATGTAGGAGTCACCTACGGATACCTCGTCGAGCTTGAGATGGCCTCGGAGACTTTCCAGCGCGCCATCGCGGTCGATCCATTGTTCGTTGAAGGTCACGGGGAGCTTGGGTTCCTCGCTGAGGCTCGCGGTGAGCGTTCGCAGGCACTGCTGCATATGGAGAAAGCCCACGATGTGGCTCCCGAAAACGACTTTGCCGTAAGCGGGTTAGCTCAGGTATTGATTCCGGCCGGCGAGATGGGGCGCGCACTGAAGCTCATGGATCGGCGACTCAAAGCACATAGACGCGCGAGAGCATATGGCGGCCGTTCGATGTTGACGCTGTACGGCTGGGCGTTGTTAGAGCTGGGAGAAACAGTTCGCGCGAACGAGGTATTCGACGAAGTGCTCGGATGGCTGGGTGAACGCGAACGAGCGGGCGAGAGCACCTATCAGTTGTACCGGGAGCGGGCGGCGATCCGAGCGATGCGCGGAGAGCGCCGTGCGGCTATCGCGGCCATGCAGACCGCCGTGGACCGTGGCTGGCGTCTGTATGCGTCGTGGTCGCTCATCGATCCGATGTTCAAGTCCTTGCACGATGATCCATTCGTCGGTGTGCTTTTGGAGCGGATGCGCGAGGATGCCCGAGCGATCCGACGACGAATCGGGTTCAGAAACAACGTATAATATCGCGGATGCTCGCGGCCTCGCGCGACAAATGGGTGACGAGCTTTGTGGGCGAACACCAAAAACTGATTCAAGCTCTCGCTCGCCAAGCGATGGAGAATTTGAGATGAAGGCTTTCCGCATTGGTAGCCTATCGGGAACTGTTTGCAGATTCGGACTCGCACTGATTGCTCTTTGGCTTGCCTTTGGCTCCGGGATCGCGGGCGCTGCCCAGTGGCGCCCAGCCCTACCTGTCCGTGTCACCTTCATTGAGCGTTTCGCTTCCGGCCTAGAGCCGGAGGTCGATCTCCGACCTCAAATTAAGCAGCGCCACATTTCTATTCGCAACCAGGGCAATCGCGGTACCTGCACCGTCTTCGCCACGACATTTCTGATCGAATATCAGAAGGCCGGAATGGTCGGTTCGACCGGCGGCCCTTTGCTTTCTGAAGAGTATCTCAATTGGGCTGGCAACAAAGCGACCGGTGAAAATAGCGACGGCGGATTTTTTACGAAGTTCATCAGCGGGTATCATGCGTGGGGCATTGCGCCTGCCAAGGACATGCGCTACCGAGCAACTTACAATGCCACACACCCCGATACCCCGAGCAAAGCAGCCATTGCAGCGGCACAAGCGATGTTTCCCCAAAAGTATCCCATTACGATTCTTAAAGTTTGGGATGATAGCAAGGGGATGACAAAAGGAGAATTACAACATGTGCTCGCCACTTTGCGTTCTGGGCGACCGGTGGCTACTGGAATCTGGTGGCTCAACAACTTCGCGACCGTGAACGTTCAGGGCGTGCCACTCCTCAAAGACTACCCGCGGAGCGCGAACTCAAATTCAAATCCATCGCTCAATCCGATGTTTGACGGCCACTCCATCGATCTCGTCGGCTTCCGCGAGTCTAAGGCGTTCCCTGGAGGAGGGTACTTCGTCTTTCGCAACAGCATGGGAACGAGTTTCGGTAACGCCGGGTACGGTTTTGTGTCATTTCAATATATACGCACGTATGCGAACGATGCGATTGCCATTTCGCCGCAGCCCTGGCGTCCGATTTACCCCCATACGACGTATTGATCACGATTTCAACGTCATTCTTAGCCTCGCATCCGGCACCGTATTAAACGCAATATGCCGGTATTGACTGACTGTCAGTTCGGTTGGCCTTCACCATATGGTTGTTGGTTGGAGTTAAGAGCAGGTCAGCAATCTCGAAATCGTCCTTGGTCATTACATAGGTCTTTTGCGGGTTTGAGGCTTTCCATCCAGGCAACGAAGCCGTTAGCGTGTAGGTCCCAGGCGCGACTCGAAACACCGTAGTTCCATCATCTTCAGTTTCGCAACTGTAGTGCTGCGAGTTATTCTCGAGATTCACGATTACGTGGGACATTGGGTATCCTGTTTTCGCGTCGTTCACTCTCACGTAAAGAATGCTGCCGCAGCCTGCGCTCAGCAGAACGATCGTGACGAAGACAGATACAGCGGCTTGATGTAGCTTGGACCGTCCCACAGCCCTATTTTATCTCACCCCCACCGACCAAACAACCGCATAAGCCTTCCGACTTTTTGCGGTTAAATTGCCAAAACATACTTGAAACGAGTGTTTCATGTATGCTACACTACCGTCTATGTCCAGAACGCCGGACGATGCACGGAAGGCAGAGCTCTTAAGGAAGGCCGTCGACTACGTCCTCAGGCATGGTCTTGCGGGTCTCTCCCTTCGACCGCTCGCCAAAGCGATCGGATCGAGCCCCCGCGTTCTGCTGCACTACTTCGGTTCGAAGGATGACCTCATCGTGGAGATCATTCGGCAAGGAAGAGCGCGACAGCAACAGACCATGGCGAATCTGAAGCTGACGTCCGACCTGCCTCCTCGCGAAATCACGCGAATCCTGTGGCGCCATTATAGCAAGCCGCAATGGGAGCCACTAATGCGCCTCTTTTTCGAAGTCTACGCGCTCGCGTTACAGGATCGCTCGCGTTTTCCGGGATTTGTGGAGGGCGCTGTCGAGGAGTGGCTCGCCGCCCTCGAAGCGTGCTCGACGAGGCCCGGATACACTCGCGAACAAGCGCGTGCTTTTGCAACCATGATGATCGCCGGGTTCCGTGGGTTTCTCCTGGATCTGTGCGCGACGCACGATCGCTCGCGCATCGACCGTGCAGTCGATCTTTGGCTCACCCTACTCGATTATGCCTCCTCAGAGGAAGCTCGCAATGACGCAACAGCCTAAAACTCCACCACGTAACGGGGCGCTTGTCTTCATCTTTATCACGGTTGCGATCGACATGATCGCGCTCGGCATCATCGCGCCGGTGCTACCCAAACTTATCGCGAACTTTTTGAACGGCGACCTGTCGCATGCGGCCGAGATCACCGGCATCTTCGCGACGGTCTGGGCGGCGATGCAGTTCTTCTTCTCGCCGCTGCTCGGGATGCTTTCCGATCGCGTCGGGCGCCGCCCCGTAATCCTGATCTCGTGCGCGGTGACGGCCATCGACTTCGTCATCATGGCTGTGGCGCCGAATCTATGGTGGCTTTTCGCCGGCCGAGTGCTTTCCGGCATGGCAACGGCCAACATCACTGCCGCGTACGCCTATGTAGCCGACGTTACGTCGCACGACAAGCGCGCACAGGCATACGGCCTGCTGAGCGCTGCGTTCGGGTTGGGCTTCATCATCGGCCCGGCGATCGGCGGTCTCGCCGGTAATGTCAATCCCCGCTTGCCGTTTTGGATCGCCGCAGCGTTCAGCCTGATCAACACGCTCTATGGTCTCATCGTGCTTCCCGAATCGCTGGCGCGCGAACAGCGCGCGACGACGATCGATTGGAAACGCGCCAATCCGCTTGGCTCATTGCGATTGCTGCGCCGTCATCGGGAACTCTACGGGCTTGCCGGAGTCACTTTCATCACGCTGGTGGCACACGAAGCATTGCCAGTGCTGTGGGTGCTCTACCTGATCGCGCAGTTCGGATGGAACGAGCGAGCGATCGGCTTGTCACTCGCGCTGGTCGGCCTCTGTTCTGCGATAACCGCTGCGACGCTGGTCGGGCCGGTCGTTAGGCGGTTCGGCGAGCGGCGCACTCTACTGATAGGCCTCACGACCTTCATGCTCGGCAACGCACTCATTGGGATAAACAGTGTCTACGCGTTCGTGGCAGGTATCATCGTGCTCTGCCTCTCGATCTACAACTCACCCGTGCAATCGCTCATGTCCAAGCACGTCGGCCCCAAGGAGCAGGGTGAACTGCAAGGGGCGATGTCGTCGCTGCGCGGCATCGCGATGATGATCGGGCCGGTTATCTTCGCCTGGACATTTGCTCAGGTCACTGGCCCTTGGCGGGCGTTCGGATTCTTCGGCGCGCCATTCTATGTGGCAGCCACCATCCTCGTCGCGGCGCTCGCGATCGCGTGGCGCGTCACGTCGCGTGAGGACGACGTCGTGCTGCCACTTCCGGAACCACAACCGGTCACAGTAGCGGAGGGCTAATCGTCCGACCATCGACGATCTCATGCAGCGACGACAACCTGCGGAATGGGGAGGACCGGTTCAGCCACAGCGTAAAAGAGGGTTGCTAAGATTCGCACAGAGTCGCTCACCAAGTCTCAAAAGAATGGCGGTTATAATGAGACCAAGTCTTAGTTCGTGTTTGCTTGCGCTTTTTGCAGTCGTTGCAGCGGTAGCGCTGCTGGGGTCGTCCACGGGTCCAGCCAATGCAGATGAGCTTTCACCCGATCTCGCTGCCGCTCGTGCTGCGCTTGACAAATATCAAGATCCGTTCACGGCGATCCGTGAAGGTTATCTCTCGTCGGTTGGATGCGTCGCGTTTACGACGGCCAGCACGATGAATGGCATGCCCTATCCCGTCGGTGCCATGGGCGTGCATTTCATCAATTTCTCGCTTGTCGGACCCACGCTTGATCCCACTAAACCACAGGTGCTCATCTACGAACCGATGGCTGATGGCACGCTGAAGCTCGCGGCTGCAGAATGGTTCATGCCGTACAAGACAGGGATGAAGCCTCCCCAGCTTTTCGGCCACCAGTTCTACGGGCCGATGATGGGTCATTACCCCGTCATGCCCAAGGAGCTCGTGCACTACGATCTGCACGTGTGGTTGTGGAAAACCAATCCAGCTGGAATGTTCGTCCCGACCAATCCTGACGTGAAGTGCCCCGCAACCGGCTACACCTTCGCGCAGTCAACGCCGGATATGCCCGCACCAATGCCGTAAGAAAACGAGTCGTCACATCTTTTGACAATGTGACGCGGAGGCTTTGTGGCCAAGAAGATTATTGCGGTGGTCGGCAGCACCGGCTCTCAAGGCGGCGGCTTGGTTCGCGCCATTCAAAGGGACGCGAGCGGCGACTTCACAGCGCGCGCTCTAACCAGAGATGTCAACTCGGAAAAGTCACAAGAGCTTGCGCGGCTCGGCGCTGAGGTCACGGCTGCCGATGTGGACGATGTAGAGAGCCTAAGACGTGCCTTTGCGGGCGCTTACGGTGCCTATTGCGTCACGTTCTTTTGGGCGCATCACTCTCCCGACCGCGAGAAAGCCAACGCTAAGGCAATGGCCGAGGCGGCCAAAAGCGCCGGACTACAACACGTCATCTGGTCGACATTGGAGGACACACGCACCTTCGTGCCGCTCGATGATAGCCGCATGCCGACTCTGATGGGCCGATACAAAGTGCCGCATTTCGACGCCAAAGCTGAGGCCGACGCCTATTTTAGCGACCTCGGGCTGCCGGTCACGTTTTCCCACGCGTCATTTTATTGGGATAATTTCGTCGCCCGCATGGGCCCAAAGAAAGGTGCGGATGGCGTCCTCGCGCTGAACCTGCCGATCGGCGACAAGAAACTGGCGGGCATCGCGGCCGAGGACATTGGCAAGTGTGCATTTGGGATCTTTCGACGGCCCGCAGAGTTTCTCGGCAAGCGCGTCGGGCTCGCTGGTGAAGCGCTGACGGGAGCCCAGATGGCGTCTGCAATGGGCAAGGCCCTGGGCAAACAGATCCACTACAATGCGGTGCCGCCGCAAGTCTACCGCGAGTTGGGGTTCCCGGGAGCCGAGGACCTGGGTAATATGTTCCAGTTCTACGCCGACTTCGAGCCGGTGCTGCTCGCGTCGCGCGACGTCGCTCTGTCGCGGTCGCTCAATCCCTCGTTGCGGTCTTTCGAACAATGGCTGGCACACAATGCTAGCCGAATCCAGCTCGCATAGGCGCAAACAGGGCGACGGCAGAATACAGAAGGCCAATGTCCACCCCAGAAGGAGCAGCCCAAGCGTTTAACTCCTCTGTGTCGTTGCCTACTGGCACGGTGACGTTTCTCTTTAGCGATATCGAAGGAAGTACACAGCGTTGGGAGACGCATCGCGAAGCGATGAAGGCTGCCGTCGCGCGTCACGAACAGCTCATGAGCGCGGCCATCAAGCAACACCGCGGTTATGTCTTCAAAATCATTGGCGATGCGTTCTGCGCTGCGTTTCCGACCGCACCTGATGCGGTCCACGCAGCTCTTGATGCACAGCTTGCACTGGCCAAAGAGGATTTTGCAAGCGTTAATGGCTTGCGCGTGCGCGTGGGCCTACATACGGGCTATCCAGAGGAGCGCAACGCCGATTACTTCGGGCCGGCGGTGAACCGCGTGGCGCGGCTCATGTCCGTCGGCCACGGAGGTCAGGTGCTGTTATCAGCTTCCACTCGGGAGCTCGCTCACAGCGATCTTCCCAGCGGCGCAACACTGGTTGATCTCGGTTCGCACCGGCTCAAAGACCTCACCGAGCCGGAACAAGTATGGCAACTAACCATCGAAGGTCTTCCCGCAGAATTCCCTCCACTTAAGTCGCTTGATACGCTACCCAACAATCTGCCGATGCAGGTCACGAGCTTTCGCGGTCGCGAGCACGACCTCGAAGAAGTGAAGAAGCTTCTCGCGGAGCACCGATTGTTAACACTTGTTGGAGCGGGCGGAATCGGCAAGACACGGCTGGCAATGCAAGTTGGCGCAGACGTGCTCGAACAATTCTCCGACGGCGTGTGGACTGGCGACTTGGCGTCGATCACCGACCCCGAACTTGTCTCAAGCGTGATCGCCAAGGTGGTAGGCATGAGCCAGGTCGAGGGCCATCGGGTTGATGAGTCAATTCCGCAATGGCTCAAACGGAAGACCGTATTGCTGATCCTGGACAATTGTGAGCATCTATTGGGAGTCGTCGCGATCTTGGCCGATGCCATTCATCGCAACTGCCCGCGTGTGCGTATCCTGGCTACGTCACGTCAAGCGCTCGGGGTGAGCGGCGAGCAGGTGATGCGGCTTCCGTCGCTCGACGTGCCGCACAAGATCGCTGACCTGACACCTGCTGCGGTCATGGAATTTGGTGCGGTCGCACTCTTTGTTGATAGGGCGCAGTTAATCGATAGGTCATTCAGCCTGACCGACGACACAGCCCCTATCGTGGCGGAGATATGTCGTCGCCTTGATGGCATACCTCTGGCCATCGAACTCGCGGCTGCTCGCGTCAAGGTACTAAGTATCCCTAATCTTGCGCAACGGCTCAACGAACGTTTCAAGATTCTCACTGGCGGCAGCCGCAGTTCGCTCCCTCGCCAGAAGACGCTGAGCGCGCTTATCGACTGGAGCTACGACCTGCTCACTCCACAAGAGCAAACGATGTTCGCGAGGACGGCGGTCTTTGCAGGTGGGTTCAGCCTGGATGCCGCGACTGCAGTCTGCCCTGGTGAGGGCCTTGATGAGATCGACATCTTGGACTTGCTCTCATCACTGACTGACAAGTCGTTGGTCGTGGCCAATACCACAGGAGAGCAAGAACGCTACCATCTGCTTGAATCCACTCGCGCCTATGCTCTGGAGAAGCTGGCGGCAGCAGGCGAACGCGAACGGCTGGCTCGCCGCCACGCCGAGTATTTTCGCGACCAAGCACAACAGGCCGACGAACGCCATGGTATAGGCTCAACGGCGGCCTGGCTGGCGACCGTAGAAATGGAACTGGACAACTACCGGGCCCTCCTGGAGTGGGCGCTCAAGGATGGACACGATGTGGCACTGGGTGCTGCCGCTGCTGGAGCGCTTCAGCGGCTTTGGGTTGACGGCGGACTAGCGCTGGAGGGGCGATATTGGATCGGCCTCGCGCAAGCGACCCTCGATGAGTCAACGCACCCGGAGGCGGCAGCTCGCATGTGGCTCTCGCTTAGTGGTTTTTTCTCCGGCAAGCGCAAGTACGACTGCGCTAAACGCGCCCTCTCGCTGTACCAGCTGGCTAGCGACGGGCGTGGGGCCGCCCGGGCGCACATAGATCTTGCGTTCGGTCTTGACCAAATGGGCCGCCTCGAGGAGGCACTTGGGATAAACACACACGCGCTTGCGGCGATGCGTGAGTTAGGAGACAAACCTGAAGTGGCCAACTGCCTAAACGTGCAGGCGTTTATCCAGTCGGATCGCGGCGATTTCGCCGCGGGGCGCGCGTTGTTTGCGGAGGCGCTTGCGGCATACAAAGCGCTCGGAGACGAGTTGGGGATAGGCCGAGTGCTGTTAAATCTCGCAGAGCTGGAGTTCAAAGAAGGGAATGCCGAAGAGGCGCTTCGCTCGGTAAGCGAGACCCTGGAAATGGAGGCGCTTGGGAAAAACGCGCATCGCTTGGCGGTCGTCCACAACAATAGCTCCGCCTATCGCATCGCCTTGGGAGACGTGGATGGAGCACATGAGACTGCCCGCGCGGGGCTCCGCTGGGCGCGGCAAGCACAGGATGCATTTAATGTCGCGGTCGCCTTGCAGCATATTGCCTTGCTCTTGGCCCTTCGCCGAGAAGTTCGCAGCGCGGCGCATCTTATTGGCTACGTCAACGCCCAATATATGGATCTCGGGAACACACGTGAGTATACCGAGAGGTGGAGCTATGAGAAACTCATGGCCGCACTGCGCGAGCATCTGAGCGAAACCGAGATAGAAAAACTTGCGGCCGAAGGTGCGGCGTGGTCGGAAGATCAGGCGGTCGAAGAAGCGCTCAAGCTTTAGATTGGGCCGTGCGTTTTTACCATCTGCTCTTACTGCGTGGTGAACGAAACTACTGCGCCGGATCAAGAGCAGGAGCGTCGCCGAGATTAGAGTTGCCTTCCAAGAATTTCACTGCGTTAATCTCGTTTGCGTGAGGCCCCGTATAACGAAGAATGAACAACCCGTTTCGGACGTCGACCACGTAGATGAGCCCATCCTTGATAATCGGATAGCTCCAGAAAGCAACTTTGCTGGGTCCTCGGGTCAGCGCTGGGTCCTCGATGGTGACCGACGTGAGTGGAGTGGGGATATAGAAACCAGCCTGTACGGGATGCGCAGCATCGCTGATGTCGCTCACCTGCAAGCCTCCTGAATGCCAGGCGACAATCGCGAGATCGCGCACCACGGTGGGGTTGTGCGAGGACAGGCTTGTATACTGCTCGGTGAGTGGGTCGTCTTGGGCACTGCCGCAGAACAATTTGAAGTTCGGGGCAATCTTGTATTCGCCCACAATCATCGGATGCGCAACATTCGAGATGTCAATCAAGCGTTCCCAACCCCATGGACAGCCAAATTGTGAGTCCGCATACGTTCCGTAGACCTCATCGGTTGTAAGCACGAGGGGACGCCCGGGGACTTTCACAGCCGAGTGGCCGTTCGGACAATCGGTCAGGCAGTTTTGAGGAATTGCAGCCGGTTGAGCCGGAGTCTGCTGCCAGACAGGTCTGTTGATAGGAGATGTGATCAAGTTGCCATTGAGAGACTGCACGCCACCTGCGTTTGACCCGTTGGCAACGGAACTAGTATCCAGGACAAGAAACTGACCGGCCTCCATCGCTAGAAAAGTGCGCGTGCCATCAACCGACACTCCCATCGAGTGGACGAAGAGGTTGCAGTCATAGGGACCACATTTCTTTGCAGCGCGGTCCACTGGGTAGTTCGCTTGGTTCGTCCCTGGGTAAAGCCTGTTCCAGTTTCCCTCGGCAACTTCGACCACTCCGTCGCCTTGCGGAACTCGGCTAATATCGACCACCATCAGGTTGGGTATAGCGGGATTGATGGACGTGGTCGGGGTGGATAGGTAGAGTAACGCCCGATCGCGATTCTTCGGATCGACCCACAGGAACATTTCATGGGGCTTCACGGCAAGGCCAGCAGCCGACGTCGGAACATAGCGCGAGATAAATTTTGGCGTTATCGGATTGCTGAGGTCAAAGAATGTGAGATCGAATGGGAACTGCGCGTCGGTGCCGCGCGCGCAGGCATGAAGCTCTACACTGCACCGAAAGTTCATGACGATGAGCAGTTTTTTCTGGGGCCAGGCGCGCAGTTCTCGGGTAGTAATGCCGACCTTGCTTGCAAAGGGCTGTCCAATTTCGCCAATAACTGTTGGATTCTGGGGATCCGCAATATCGACAATCAAAATTCCGGGATGGGAATGCGGACACTTATTTCCGGCCGGAGGCCCTGTGGGGCCCACACACGTTGAAGAGCTGTCCGTGCGGTTGCCTATGTACACAAAGTGATCATAGATGGCGAGCGCCGCATTCATGCCTCGGCCAAACAATGAGTTCTGCCCGACCACTTGGATATTCAGTGATGAGGCGATGTTCGTTGGGACATTCTGTGCCTGGATGGTTGCGGCGCTGGCAGACAGCAGTATGAAAACGTTTACCGCGACGAGGAAGCGTAATTTCGTAGCAATCCTCCGATCTTGCGCACCGTTATCTTAGGAAAAGCAAACCGCATTTCCCCGAAAGTTTGGCTATTCACCTGTGCTGATCCGGCAGCGCACGTTTTCACCACGACTTTTCTAATCAACCACGTACTTCCCGGATCGCCCCCTCCCCGTTCCGTTTTCTGAGCCATGAGGCTATCCAAGTAGCACTCAAAGTTTCAGCCGGGTCGCCGTCATGCGATGTACTTGTATTTCACCTGTATATCGCGGTGGGCGAAAATCCCGTGACCAAACGGCACGATTAGTGCGCGGCGAAGCTCAGCAAACTCCTACAACGTAAGCGCGAGTGGGCGAAACAGGGCTCGAACCTGTGACCCCCTCCGTGTAAAGGAGGTGCTCTACCAACTGAGCTATTCGCCCATAAGGCTCTGCGCGTTTTGACTGCTTATCTGACTGTTTATCTTTTCGTGCGGAGCATCCAATGCACACACCACGGTGTCCTGCATTGCTGCCGTCGTGTGACTTGCTGTGGGCGCGGATCGGACATGCTTGTATCGGTGGGAGCAGATTCCACCGAGTGCTAATGACAATCGATTGACGATTGAGCATGGTACGTGCTATCGTGGTTCGCAGAGCTTGAGGCGACGCTACAATGCGTCGCCAGTTCGCGCAGCCCGTAATCGCAAAACGAATGCATAGAAGAACGTTTGGAGGAACGATGATGAAAAGGTTTTATTGGTTAGTCACACTCATGGTGCTGGCCGTCGCAACGAGCGCCGCACAAGCCCAATCGACCGCATGGTCCTCGTCGATGGCTGGCGTTGGTGCGCATGGCTACGACTGGCAAATCGGGAACTGGTCATGCACCAATAGCATGCCGTCGCCAATGGGCGGCCCGGCCAGTCAGACGCTCACCGTTACGCGGACCAACGGCGGCGCCATAATGTTTCACACCACCGGCAAGAATCTCGATGTAGTCGCCTATAACGTATATGTGGCGAAGACGAAGACGTGGTTGGGTCCCTTTGCGTTGGCGGACGGCAGTTACGGCAGCGAATCGACAACCCAGACCGGCAAGACGACCGTGTGGACCGGTCCGCAGTTCTTTGCCACTATGGGCAAGACGATGCAAGCCCGAGACACGTATGTGATACTTAGCTCGACGAAGTACACGGATTTGGGTGAATATCAGTCCAACCACGGCACCTGGAAGACGCAATACAACACAACCTGCACGAAGACATAACCAAACGTTGGATGAGTTTGCCGGTAGTGTGAACTCTTGGAAAAAGGGGACCGAATAGCCGGTCCCTCTAGCCTGTAGTTAAGAGGTGCGCGCCGGGTCGTGCTCGGGTAAGACGTCTGCCACAAACTCCTGTCGTTTCCAATCGGGCACTGGCGTAGTTGCGTTTGCCTTTGGCACGAATTTCGATCTTTCGATCAATTTTTGCCGGTGAATGTAGCGCGGACAGTTGGCAAAGACTTCTCGAACCTTCACGCGCACAATGAATTGGGCCTCGGGGAAGCTTGCAATGAGCGAATCGTTTTCATCGAGTGAGGCTTCTCCGTTGAGCCGCAGGCGTGAAGGATGTTCCCAATCGATGAACAGCATACCCACCTGGTGAGTCTGGCGCACGTTGCCCATGGAAACGTACATGCCGTTCCCATCGTAATTGGGGAATGCAATTGTTCGCTCGTCGATGACTCGAACGAATCCCGGGTCCCCACCCTTGTAGGAGCAATTAGGAAAACCACGGCTGTCGACGGTTGCAAGGAAAAACATGTCGCGAGACTCGATGAACTGTTTGTCTTCCTCGTCGATCGTGGAGGTGACGATTCGCTCTTCTAAACGGTCGGCGAGCCGTCGGGTGTCAAATCGGTCTTGGAGATACCGCTGATGCTCGTGATAAAACATCAACCGTGGAGCCATTGGACAAAGCGGCGATCGTGACGAAGCAGATCTAAGCGCGGGTCCAGTGCAAAGAGTGCACGATCGGAAAGCGGCATGCGAGCCAACCACGCGAAGGCTTCGTCTGACCGGCCGTTGGCTGAATACGCGAGGGCGACGAGCAAAGGATGATCTTGATCTTTTTCGGTGAGCCGCTCGACCGCTTGTAACTCGTGGTCGGCGCGCATTCGCTCACCCATCGATGCGTACACATACGCTCGCGTACCACGCGCTGCAAGCGCGGTAGATGGGTCCCCGGTCAACTGCTGGATGTCGTGCAATGCCAGCGGATATTGCCTCGCTTCTTCGTGCGCCGCTGCAATCAGCAACGGAGCGGCCTCCGAAGAAAAGAAATCATCCTTGTCAAGCTTGGCATACGCAATCGCGTTTTCGTAATCGCGGCTCATGTAGTAGTCCAATGCAAGAAGATAATCGATGCTCGGTAAGGTTACATCGAGATTGGACGCACGCTGGAGCTCGACACGCGCACGCCCAAGATCACCCTGCCACAATAGGATAGCACCGTACCAAAGATGCGCGACGGCCAGGTCAGGCTCGTCTCCGACAGCTTGCTTGAGATCGTCCGCTGCGGCCCGGATGTTCCCATCCAGGTCGAACTCCACGAAGCCCTTGGCAGCGTGAGCGATGGCTGACGTGCGGTCGAGCGAAACTGCGTGCTGAGAAAGCTTCTCGGCAGCCAAGCTAGCCACGAGACCTGAGGGGCTGCCTTCCCAAATGTCAGCAAGCTTCGCGTACGCTATCGCCTCGCCCGCGTAACCGGTTGGACTTTGCGGCGCCGCGTTCACGACCAGACGAAAAAAATGGACACTCTGCTTCAAATCTGCTTCGGTTGTGCCTCGCCAGTAGTACCAACCGAGCGCGTTTGCTTTTTCCGCCGCCGGCGCTAAAGGGGCGGGGGACAAGGCAGCGCGCGTATCGACCTTGTTGAACCGAATCACCATTGCTAGCAAAATGCCAGCTGCGAGCGCAATGGCAATGAGCGCGGGAGTAGACATCCGCGCAGCGGTCCGAATCGCTCCCAGGTCGCGCTTTGTCACTGGCTGGGTGAAGCGGTACCCGCGCTTTGGGAGCGTCTCGATGAACGTTTCGTTTGAGGTTGTTTCGAACTGGCGTCGCAGCGTGTAGACGTTTTGAGAAAGATTGGCTTCTTCAACGACAGGCCCGTCCCACACCGATTCAAGCAACTCATCCTTTGAAACGAAGCGACCGGCGTTCTCGAGCAGCACGATCAAGGTCTTCACAACTTTGGGAGCGAGCGGCACGACGGCGTTGCGGTACTTCAACGTCAACTCGTCCCCGCACACACGGTAGGCGCCAAATTGGTACTCGAAGCCGCGCAACGGCGTCATCTTTGGCGCGTGCTTGATCACTTCTTGAGACATTGTTGAGCAAAGCTTTGAGACGTTTCTGGAGCTCACCTGGTATGCTAGCTCAATGATGGCTCGCTCATGGAGTTTATCCGCGCGGTTCGCGCTGGCAGCAGGTGTCTTATGGCTTGCGGCGTGTGGTGGGGGTGGAGGCGGCTCGCTGCCTGGATCGACGTCTACTCCGGGACCATCGCCGAGCCCGCTACCGTTCTTACCGCGGTCGGCAATACGTGGACGTACGCTTGCTACCTCGGCACACCAACGCCTGGCGCTTCGACGTTCCCCAAGACGAATCAAGTCATCGGTTCGACGACGATCGGTGGTAGGTTGACGTATGAATATGCCGAGCGGATTCCAAGCTCTCCAACGCTCAGCACCACGCAAATTCAGCTTTTGGCCAACGACGCACATCAGAATATAATCCTCTATGGATATATGGCGAACCCGACTGCGCCACCAACCATCGTGACGCCCACGATCATCGTCGCGGCGAGTCCGGGCCCAAGCAATGCTCCCTTCGATTATCCAGCGGAAGGCGGCGGAACGGTGAGCCGCGTTTTCTGCTGCAACGGGCCGACAAATGAAACCATCTTTGGAGTCTTTACCATCGCCGAATATTATGATGGTTCGCATACTGTGAGATCGGCAGCGGACGGCTACGGCTACGCGAGGGGCAAGGGAGTCATGGAGGAAGATCACAACTTCAACAATCCTGCGACGAGGATTGATTGCGTTGTTACAGGGACACCGCCGCCATAGCGTCGTGAGGTTGTTTTCCTATATTGACATTTCTTGATATAATATGCTAGTATCGAAAAATGTCAATACAAAGATGTTGCCCGCCTGCTACGGTTGACAAGCACGAGCGAGCCGATGAGGCTGCTCTCTTCAAGGCTCTGGGTGACCCTTACCGCGTCCGCATTCTTGCGACCCTGAGCCGATCAAAGCACGAAGTCTGCGTCTGCGATTTTACTGATGCGTTCCCACTGAATCAGCCCGCCGTTTCTCATCATCTCGGGGTCTTGCGGGATGCGGGCCTGGTTAGGTGCGAACGCCGGGGAACTTGGGTCTATTATCGCTTAGCAGACCATCTCGACGAACGGATTGCATCCGCCCTTGACAGCATCTTCTCTCAACGGAAAAGGATCGCTGCATGAAGACTCATCTAAACCTCGCCACTCGTGACCTCGAGGCGAGCATGGCTTTCTATCGCACGCTACTGAATTCGCAACCTGCCAAGCAGTATGAGGACTACGCCCTTTTCTTGACCGAGGATCCTGGTCTTGAGCTAGCGCTGTCGTTCGATCCTCGTGCAAAAAGTTCAGAGGACGTCCACTACGGCATCGCCGTGGAGACTCCGGACCTGGTGGGTGACGCAATCGAACGTTTGAAGGGTGCGGGCCTTCCAATGGATATTGAGACCGAACAGATCTGCTGTTATGCCAACCAGAACAAGGTCTGGGCAACTGACCCAGACGGTCGCAGATGGGAAACGTACTACGTCATCTCCGAGACTGAAACACGCAATGATGAGAACATGACCTGCTGTCAAACTTCACAAGGAGACATCGCGTCGTGTTGTTAGCTCGCTCGGTCCAGTTAGGGACAACGTGAACTCTGACGACAGTCTTGTCAACCTTGCTCTTAGCGGCACTTCGAATCTGCAAGCCGAGTTCAAAGGCATCTTTTCAGAGGAAACCGTTCGGCATGTCCTCGAGGAAAGCATAACTTCCCTGAAAGGCTCCCAGGTCACCGATTACCTACCGATCTTCGCCTACCGGTTCGCTCGGGAGCGCCTGACAGCAGCGGCCCAAGTCGCCGGGAGTATGGCAAAGACCATGCCCGAAGTGCTCTTCGTCTGCGTTCACAACGCAGGCCGCAGTCAGATAGCAGCCGCGTTGCTTGACGTAAGAAGCGAGGGGAAGATTCACGTGCGCTCGGCTGGGAGTGCACCATCTGGCACCATCAATAAGGTCGTCATCGAAGCTATGTCTGAAATTGGGCTCGATCTGAGCAAAGAGTTTCCCAAGCCTATGACCGATGATGTTGTGCGCGCGGCTGATGTAGTGATTACCATGGGTTGTGGCGATGCGTGCCCCGTTTATCCTGGCAAGCGATATGAAGACTGGGATGTCGCAGACCCTGCAGGCAAGGATTTGGCAACGGTTCGCAGGATTCGGGATGACATCGCGCGGCGGGTTGACCGAATGATCGTGGACCTCTCCGCAAAGCAACCGTCATAAATGTATCTTCGCCAGGCTTTGATTGCCGAGTTCATCGGTACGTTCTTCCTTGTGTTCGCGGGAACAGGGGCGATTGTCGTTGATGCCATGACCCACGCAGTCACTCACGTTGGAGTGAGCCTCACCTTTGGACTCGTCGTGGCATCATTGGTCTACGCCCTGGCACATATTTCTGGAGCTCATTTCAATCCGGCTGTGACCATCGGGTTCTGGACGGCGGGCGAGTTTCCGGGCGCTCGTGTTCCCGGGTATGTCGTGGCGCAGATTTTGGGTGCTATAGCCGCAAGCTCCATCCTGCGAATGATGCTTGGTCATATGGCTTCTCTCGGTGTCACACTGCCAAACGGATCGGTGAGCACGTCATTTTGGTTGGAACTGTTGATGACGTTCTTGCTTGTTTTTGTGATCCTGGGTTCCGCGGTGCATGGCCGTGCCACGAAAAATTTTGCCGGTATTGCTATTGGAAGCACCATCGCGCTTGACGCACTATTTGGTGGCCCGATCTCGGGAGCATCGATGAATCCAGCGCGCTCTTTAGGGCCAGCGCTCGTCGCCGGAATGTGGCAGAGTCAGTGGGTGTACGTGATCGCACCGATTACTGGGGCACTGCTTGCTGTCATTGGCTACAAGCTAATCTCTGACGATAGGCGCGACGTCTTCACGGAAGGTTAAACTCGCTGTGCCTTCTCTTGCCAGTTTGCAACGTTCACGCCCTTCACGATGAGCCACAAGCAAAGTGACCCTTCCCCAATGAAAGCGAGCACTAGAATGGGGAAGATCGTGTCTGCGAATGCGGGGGCAAGAAACAACACAAAACTATTTATTAGATAGCTCAGCGCGGCAAGTATCAGCAGAACGCCAATTGTCTTGGGGAAATAACCCGATTTAAAAATCAAATATCCATACACAAAAAGGCAACAGCCAAAAAAGACGAGGCACACGCCAAAGCCGTAATCGTACAATTTGAGAGACAGATACGATAGCGTGTGGAGCTGATTTGGTTCAAAGGCCTTGAGGTAGCCGGCTCCCCCCAAGAAGAACAATGCCGCGAACAGACATATCGTGCTAACGCTCTCAACTGCGATGCTTACCAGGTTAAAAAACGTCGCAAGCAAAGCAAGACTGCTGCTTACTGGTCTGAGCAATACATACAAGATCACCGTTACCGCGATAGCACACACGAGCCAGGTAAGTTCGATGGCGACACTGATGCGCCACAGCGACTCGGCAGCCATAATGTGGTCGGCAGTTGCCGCGGGATCTCCTGAAACAATGAGTCTGTCTCGAGCAAAAATCTCTGCAAGAGTACCGACGACTATGATGTAGAGATAAAGCCAACCGCCGACTCGCGCATAAACTAACGGCGATGTTTCAACGGTGTGATCTGCCATCTCGGTCCGTCTTCCACCTGAACAAGTGTGGACCTTCGACCTTTCCCTTGACTTCCGTGAGCCGTATAATTAATTTGTCTGCGGGTCATGGCGTCCAACATTTTTCTGCTTACCGTGCTAACCTTGGATCTCGCGCTGGAGCACGAGCAAAAGTCTAGCTGCTGGTAAGCGCGGATCAGGCGTCATTCCACGTACTTGCCATCCCTGTATTCCCAAGTGAAGCAGCTCTTGAAGGTCGTCTGGGTTGGAGCTGCTGCCCGATTCAGCGTCGGCGTGGTTCGCCAGTACGGAAACGAATTGGAATTCATAGCTAGTTTTCGCTGACTGTGGGATCGTTTGCATGAGTACGGTCACCTCTCTTCGATTAGCTTACCCTTCTAGCGACCGAAAGTAACCGTCTTATACCACAACTCGGACCACGCACCGTAACGGTTCGGTGATGCGAGTCTCGATGCGTGTAGGCGTTGCAGGGTCAATCTCAAGCGCTCTTGCGAGTTCGCGAATCGAGAAAACACTTAACAGCGGCAAGGCGCGTAGCCGTGTGGGATTCTTGACTGAGGAGAAAAGGCGTGGATTTACTTTATTTTCCAGATCTTCTATTGAGTATAAACTTCTGCGAAGGGCTTAATGCCTTATCCTTCCGGTGAACGCAGCCGTACCAACAGCAAGGACGACGCATCCCTTCCTTAAGTTCCGAGACGACCCTGTCGACGTGCTCCTCTCTCTTCTCTGGAGTTTTAACGGAGATAGTCCAGCAAATCCATTCGTTGCGGGAAAGTGGCGTAATATCTTCCCAAGCTGCCAATGCTTTGGCATCAGAAGATAGAGCTTTCCGCAAGTCTGTCGGCGACTTGTGCACCGTGCCGTCTGAAATCGTTTTGGACATACGTCTAGGCTTCGAAGCGAGAGTACTTGGCGGACCAACGCTTGGCTCGGAATCCCGTTGAATAAAGCCTACCCCCAAGGGAATTCGAATCCCTGTCCCCGCCTTGAAAGGGTTGAACGAACGCTGATAATCAAGGGCCCGAAACCACTAGGATACCTTAAGAGGATACCTCTAGTCCCTTCATCGATACGGCGGCTGCTCGGGACTGATCGGTAAGGTGCCTGTCCATTTGCTCAATGGCATTATGCTTGTCATCCTTCGCCAAATGTCCGTATGTATTGGCTGTGACTACTATCGACGAGTGGCCCATAAGTCGCGACACGGTTGTGAGGGCAACTCCAGCCCCGAGTAACGTGCTCGCAAAGGTGTGGCGCATGGAATGCACCTTTAGAACGGGGACCTCGGCATCGTCGCATAGAGCCTGGAATCGACGGAACAGGGAGTGCCTGTCTGCAGTGTTACCCTTCGCGTCGGGGAACACCCACGGGCGCGGGTGACCCTCACAGAGCAAGAGTTCCTGCTGTGCCTTTAGAGCAGAGAATGCTTCGATAGAGAGTGGAACTGTCCGCAACTTCCTGTTCTTTGTCTTCCCCAGGGTCCGCGCAGGGCCGAAATTTTGCAGACTATGTCGAACCGTTAGAGTTCTCTTCTTGAGGTCCACATCGGCCCACTGCAATCCTAACAGTTCCCCTGATCGAAGTCCGGTTCGAATTCCCACGATTACCAGGTTTGTGTCTCTGTGATTTGTTTGCTTGGCATAGGTAAATAGCTTTTCTACCTCGTTATCCTGAAAGTGCTGCTCCTCCTCAGTTTCCACTTTAGGGCGCAGTGCCTTACTGCAAACGTTCACTGAGATGATTTTCTTTTCGATTGCCTCCTTCAGCGATGCACTCAGTAGGTTGTGCAGCTTGAGTACCGAGGCAGGAGTAGTCGTTTCGTACTCTTTGGGATACAGTTCTCTAACGTGCTCGCGGGTCAACTCTACAACTGGCAATGAACCAAAGGCGGGAACGATCTTCCCCTTAATAAGTTCCTCATAGCGCTGAGCGGTGCTGGGGCCGATCTTTCCCTCTTTGGTCCGATAGTCGACGTAGTCACGAACGACTTGTTCCACGGTAACGGTTCCAGGCTGGGGCTTACCATTGAGCAAACCTTGGTGAGCTTTCAACTGTAAATCAAGAAGTTTTAGTCTCGCAAGGTCCTTGGTCTTCGCATGGCCCGTGTAACGCTTGCCATCGAGAAGCACCCATGTAGTCCAGCGCTTGCGCTTCTTATCTTCCCACAGAGCGCCTTCATCTCTCCCCCGGCGTTGTTTCTTCATTTTGTTCGCCATGTCAATACTTCTCCGTCCAGATTCGAAGAGCTATGATCGGAATGCGTCTACTCTTGCCCAACTTGTAAAATGGTAGTTCCCCGCGCTGCATGGCGCGATAGAGAGTTGCTTTGTGCACTTGTAGATGTTCGGCAGCCTGTTCCGCAGACATGAAGCCGTCCGAAAACAGGTCAACGTCCCCAGCATAATGCCGAGGCAAAGTTTTGGGATGTAACACTATTTTTCTGTTCTGATCTTTTCTAGACAAGCGAGGAGTCCACGATTGGAGTCTCGCTGTCCAGTCACCCCAAGCGCATATTGCGGGGGTGTCGAACGCGCCCATGGTTGGGCGGTCTAGAAAGTTTTTAGTTTGTAGGGTTCTCATTTCTTGCGAAGCTTTTGGAGGCTCGCAACTGTAGCGTTATCTATAAGTAGTCGGACCAACTCCGATTCTGTCGCCGGTATTCCGGCGCGACGGAGTTCTATCTTGAATTGAGCCAGTTTGAGCTTGGTACCCAAAGGAATCTCAAAAGTAGCCTTGACGATTTCTTGTTTTGACATGCTCTCGGAATTCGCCCCGGAAACCTGGGTTCCTGGATTTTTTACGTTGGATTGGGCCGAATAGGCGTTCCCGGTTGCCAGTTGTGGGTGTCCCTGGGATCGACAGGCTTCGTTAGCGTTGAGGCATCCCCGAGAGTTTTTCGCGCCACCTCTAACTTTGCAAAAGCGCGACGTGCTGCCGCTGTTATGTACTCCCGATATTCCGGGGGATCGCTCATAAATTTGTCGAGGACAGTTTGAATATATCTACCGGATTGTTCGGCGACCGCCTGCTTTATCAGCGTCGGACACTTGGATCAACGACAATGTTAGCAGAGACACTCCAAACAAGACTATCGCGATGGCAATGTGAATTGACAATTTACGCATGACCGTTCCTCCGTATAAACTTGCGCTTCAAGAGTTTGATGCTTAGAGATCCTTTCCCTCAATCTAGCCCCAAGGCAACGCTCGGACAACGGGATAGCGACTATGAGTTTCTACCCCGAAAAAAGAGGCAGACCGAAGGGATCGAAGGATCGAGTTCCTCGTAAACGGAGGATTTGAGAGTCTATGACTATTCTTTCAGGCAACCTGCCCCTCTTTGTCACGGGTCTAGCTGGGGCGCTTTTGGTCTATGTCGGCTCAGACTATCTATATCTCAATACAAATCATTATGCGTGGAAGTACTCTAAGCCATTGGTGACGCGATTGTGGGGCGCTCTGTTTGTGCTGACAGGTGTTTACTTGTTCACTTTCTACTTTTGGCAGATTGTGAAGGGATGAGAGACAGTCACAAACGCTTACCAATTGCAACTGAGATTGCGTTTTGGTTTGCGGTTCTTGGGCTGAGTGTCGATGCGGTCATCAGCTTGACTAGGCTATCAAGAAATCTGCCGTTTTATTTGGCGTTCCTTGCAGTTTGTGTTGGCCCGCTCGTAGGAATCGTGCTCTTGAGAAGGTTTGCGTTCAAGGGACGGGGAGTTAAGTTAACGATATGGCTTTCGGCTGGCGCTGGCGTTGTAAACCTAGTAGTCCTGAATCTTATTTCAACCTATAATTTGGATAGGTTTTAGGTCGAGTCTGAGCCTGGACAGACGAGCAAAGCGTTGATGACACAGAACGAACTCGGTGACCATCTGGATCACCTCCGTTTGCGCCACACCTTGAACAAATCGACCCTCATCAGGCTCGGAAACACCGCGCGGATGATTACAGTTGCCCCGGCCCATGAGAATAACGATTAAAACGGTCCAAATAATGATGCACCACGGCGTTGGGATCCAAACGGCCCCATCTTGCAGTCGGCGAAAAATAACACGACGGCTAATGTTCGGGCCAGAATCGCCGCTACCTATATTGGAACTCGGTAATCGGACCAGTGCGGGAGGATCGACAAGTTCGCAAGTGTTAGTGCAACGAATCCTTGGTATCGTCCTGGCAGTCCTTTTTGCGATCTGGTGCTCTAGCTCCGTTCTGGCTGGGTCAGGAACGACGCCCACACCATCCGCAAGCAGTTCACCAGCATCCGCATCACCTGGCCCGCCGTTTTTGATGGGACTTTGGAAGGGTTACGTTCCTTCTCTTCACGACTATGTGTTCATCGCATGGATCGAGCCTAAGTCATCGACGAGTGACGATGTTCATGCGGCAATCGATGACGCGTATGCTCTGGTTGTGCCACGTCTAAACTCCACGCCCTATAGAATCTTTATTGTAAATGTCCTAGTACAGACTTCGAAGGAGGGCATTCTCAACGAAACAGTGACTCGCGGGTTCATTTTCGTCAGAGGACAAAACGGACTATGGGCGCACAACACCGACGCGGCTTTCGTGGACAAAGTTTTACAAGCCGGTTTGCCGCAGTGGTCTGGAGGCAATTCGCGGCCACTAGCACCACTCGGAACACCGCTTCCGTAATCACGGCGTGCATTTTCCTTATTTGTAATTCTTGGAGATCGCCTTTTATGTAGAGTGCCCGAAAAAGCGTGGGAGGCCGAAGGGATCGAAGGATAGGTACGAGCGAACGCGGCGTAGATCGTCACGGTGCAATTGTGATCGTGTATGTGGCGCTTGCCTGTTGTGGAGTTGAATAAGTATCGCCAGTTAGGACGCTGGCGCTTACCGTTACGACAACCTTATAGGTTCCAGCGTTAGTTGGCATGCCCGCGATCGCCTGAGGCTGGCTACAACCCACCCCAGGCGGAGTAAGAACTTCACACATACTTACGCTAAGACCAGGTGGAAGAGTCGAACCTGGCGCTGCATGCCAAGCCCAGGCATAGCCCTCTCCACCGCCTGTAGCGGCGAGGTTGAAGTTATAGGCTGTCGCTACAGTACCATTGGGTGGACGGCCTGAGGTAATAGAAAGCGGTGGGAACGACTGGGCTCCATTGTTGCACGCGGTAAGTGTAAGCGAGGCGGCTACGACAGCGCACGCCATGACGAAAAAGGCTCTGAATGTCTGTCTCCGCTGTACCATCGTGGGACCTTTCTGCGTCCGCCCTATCGGGGACACCCCCATTATATAATGGCCCGGTAGAGGCGGTCCAGTGGCCCCGGAATGATTTCAAGAACGGCTTTCCTAGGCGCAAGACCAGCGTCGCCAGAGCGGTGAATCGTTCTCGGGTTGGCTTCGATCCTCGGCTTAGGAATGTTCGCGGCCCCGAAAAGAGAGGCAGACCGAGGGGAGCGAAGGATTCGTACAAGCGTGATCGTTCTTGTCGGGGAAACCTTCACTGAACAGAACCTGGGCGTGGGTGGGCTTGCTTCGCCTATTTATTGCATTTGTGCTAATTGTTTCTAGAGTTACATCCGACTCAACGATTCCTATCGCGCTTGTGCTTTCTGGCGTGAGCATAAGCGCATATATGACTATTCCGCTTCTGACGCGCCACCCATTAGTATCCCACGCATAAGGGCAATTTCGGATCGAGTGAGTTAATCGCCGCGAGGGCGAATTCTTCTGGGGTTAGGTCACCGAGGGCGCCGTGATGGTCGGGGTTAGGGAATGGACTTCGCTCTCTTTTTCAGCACGTAGTCAAAATAGCGCTCTATCGTGCCACCAGACGTCCACTCAGCGCGAAGCCTTGTTTTCCGTTCGACCTTGCGCAATGCAGAAAGTAATTCGCGATTCAGTTCCCTCGCGCTCAGCCCTTCCTTCTCTGTTTCGATGCGGAACTCGCTCCCGCCCACCTCCTTGAACTGTGTGTTGCCAATCAGCGTCTTAAGCACCGGGCGGATAAGGTCGGGGCTGTCCGTGCTGACCGTGGCGACGAGTAAAAAGTGCCTATTCTTCACAGGCATTGCTTTGGCGTTTTATGTTGGATACCATGGCGATCCCGCGGCGCTTTTTATTGACCTTGACGTGCCATTAGTATCCCACGTATAAGGGCAATTTCGGATCGAGTGAGTTAATCGCCGCATTGGTGGCCGCTCATTCGAACTACGCGCCGACCGGTTCGATCCCCAGATGATCTCCGTCCAAACTTTTCTCAGCCGAATCTCCATCTGATTTTGATCTGCTGCGCCGCCACGGCGCTAAAGACGGCGAGACTGGTCGGAAAAATAAGCCGATCGCATCGCGCCCAACCGGCTGACAGAATGCAGCCCTTGAGTTCGCGCGCAGCGCAGTTTATCAAAGCGACCCATTGTCTGCAACTATTTGAGTGGCTCCTTTTCCATCATAGGGCGCGACCGTTCCGCTCACATCAAGCCACTCGCCCACTTGGATATGAGGATGTCCGTGCGTGAAAATCAGCGTGCAGGCAGGGTTGCAGAGAAAAAATGCTTCGTAAGGTCTTCCGCCCGTGGAGACATAGGGGGCAAACCTCACCACTCCCTTGACCCTAACGTGCTCTCCAACGTGGTTGACGTTTGTCTGCCGCTTCTGAGCGGGTGCTTGATTGCGCAAAGCGATGGAGACAGCCGCGAGGCAAACGACAACCAAGAAAAGCAGAAGGAGAACGGGGTTAGCGTTGAAGTCGCGAAACCTCATGGGTGATACCAACTAAATCCCGCGAGGGACGACCTGTAGGTAACTGTCCAAAATTGAATCATAAATAACATTTGCGTCAAGTTGAACCTTGCCATCGAAATATAAAACATAGAGTCCAGGAAGATTGTCAGCGTCGCTTATATGAACGTCCGGGTTGTCGTACTCCATTACTACCAGCCCGTGGTTTGGCAACTCTTGATAGCCATATTTTCCTGGTGGCACGTGGAGCCAGACAATGTACTGGCGCTTTGCGGGCGGCAGCGCCGCCATTACCTCCCGCACGATCTTACGGTCGGCTGGATCGGTGTTGGGCGGGATATGCGCGTCGATAAGACTGTTCGGGATCGAGTCTGCGGGGATGGCGCTGAGAAACTTTCGGGGTTGCAAGGTAAGTTCGACAGTATTTGACGTGAGTGTAGCATACGGCTGGCCGCCTAAGCGCAAAGTGACAACGCTTGTGAATGCAAATGTGTATTTTCCGGGAGCGCGAAAATCGTACGCCCATCTTATGTCTGAAGTGGTGTGCTCATATGCTTCGCCCGTTTCTAGGTGCCAGCCTGAGCGAATGCTGCCGTTAAATGGAGGGGACGGGCCGAGCCGTCTTATCGCTGTCCCATCGGGACCAACACCCGTTAAGCCGTACTCTTGGATGTACCCATATCGGAAGATTGATATGGGCGGACCGTTGTTCTTGATTACAAAGGTTACTTCAATTGGGTCACCGGGGCTGAGAGTTTGGTGCGCGAGGCTTACTGATAATGCCAATTCGTTCTCAGTCGGACCAAAAACTAGTGCTGCGCTCGGGTGGCTGTCAAACTGATCGGCCCGGGTAACGGTCGCGAAGAGCGTAGCGATCGCAAGTGTGCAAATTGTCACGCCGACCTTGCATACGACAACTCTTGTTTGCAACCAGAGAATATTACTTCTTGACAAGAGAATGGCTCCAAGTCCTTAATGAGGCGGAGGCGCGAAAATCAAACCATCTTCTTTCACAAGTTCTCCAGCCGCTGAACCTCTTGGTATTTTCTGCGCGGTACATCCTTCGACCACTCCTGGGGCAACCAGGCGGCCCATGGCCAACATCCTGTTTTTGGTCGAGAGACTACTTCTCAGGCAAGGTATGTGCATTACAAGCCCTGGTGCTCCCGGTAGATTCGTAACGGTAACCACCTCGATCAAATCATTGTATTGGTCAATCGCAGCAGGTGGGTCAAACTTCTCGACCTTAACAGTCGCGTAGTTTGCATCCGCACCTACGCTCTCTGGCATGAAGATAGAGGTTACGAGAATTATGATGACTATGGCGGCTGATTTCATCTTCGCCTCCCCTAGATGGCCTCTTGAAGTAGGTAGGCCCGATGCCGTTATACTAGCGGTTTGGGGCGCAGAGTCAGAGTCAGCGCGTTACCGTAATTTCCACAATATTCGACATTTCTACCGTGTTTGAGAGTTGTTTCGGGTCATGCGTTTGCTCTATTGCAACTGAAATCGCTGTCAGGTAATAAGTACCTGGCTCAGTGATCTTCAACCCCCAACCGCTGATGGGAGTATAGTCTCCCCTCGTACCGCATTCGATATTTGTTGCTTGTGGCGTTAATATGACTCCGCGCAACTCAAAACGAGAACATCCATTCCGAAGTCCACCGGGCAAAGGTTTCATCACGGACGTTCCATGCGATATGTATAGGTCATAGTCAAAAACCGCCCCAGGACGGAAGAACTGAATCGCGTCGTTTGAGGTGTTTGTTTCTTGAATCTTCACCAAAACGTCGTCACCCAACTTGTATTTCGACTTGTCAGTGCTGAGGGTGATTGACAGGGCGTCTGGATTCTTTCCCCAATATACCCACGGTGTGCTTGTCGGAGTGGGGGTGACGGTTGCTGTTGGTGACGGCGTCGGATCCGCAACTGAGCGCGAGAGAATAATGCCAATGAGCAAAACCAGTGGTCCAGCGATCAATGTGTATTTAGCGGCGGTCCTCATTCAATTTGGATTGGGATGGTTCGCTCGACCGTCGCGGCCAGCATACGTGGTCACTTTCCCAAACAGTATACGTTTGCGGAATTTGCTGCAAAATTTGATACATAGATGTTGTTGTTGCTATCTATCGCGACACCAGAAGGCTCGTCCAGACCGGCCTTGCCGCCTTCGATGATGCCAATTGGCTTGACATCACCCGAAACTCCCGGGGGATACTCGGTGATGCGATACCCGTATACGTTAGCAACCCAAAGATTGCCGGTCGAATCAAATGCCATCTGAACGGGCCCATTCAAGCCCGGGTTATTGCGAGGCTCATACTGGGTACCCTGTGGGTCCATGACGGCGGGATCGTGCTCATGCTGGCTCAACCAACTTTGTGAAGGAACCAAGTCATTTGTATTCCGCAGGTTGCCCATGATGCGCCGTTCGGGTGCGACGTCGCCAGATGCGTCGGCCGAGTAAACATTGATGAAATAGGGAAGAGGCCAGACGAAGGGTCCGCCGCCGCTAACGTATATGGACCCATCGGGTCCAAGCGCTATCGCGTGAGCATTTAGTAATTGCGTCTTGGGCCCCTCAAGTTGGCGAACAGGTGCAACGTTTCCATCAGCACCGGGCGGAAAGACGAGTACTGAACTGTTAGTCTGGTACTCGCCGTTGTTGTTAACCACATACAAATTTCCTGATTTGTCAAATGCTAATCCCATTGGATACTTCAGCAGGGTGCGCTGGCCCCGAATTGTTCGCAAGGGTTTAACCGTGCCGGTCGCATCGGGGTCAAAAACCAGAACAGCCGCATCTCGCACGTCACCAACGTATAAATTTTGATTCGCATCGAATGCGAGTGGGAAAGGACCGTTGTAATGACCCGCCCGATACAAATCAATGAACCGTTGGGGTGTCTTTGTATGAGTCGTTTTATCAACGAAGCCAAGGACCGACTTTGAGGGGTGGGTCGCTTCGACGGCACGTGCGTCGTAGAAGTCAACTCTAGCGCGTCTGTTGAACGCTTTTGCCCCCCAAGAATAGCCGCCCACGTAGAGATTATTATTGCTGTCCAACGTGAGCGACCCTGGCAGGTTGAGAGAACCTGGGCTATATTCACCGGAACCGACAACATGGCAAGGTGTGACATCCCATGTTTTTGACGAGTACGCAGTTGGTGCTCGTGAGCAGGCGATTAGAACCACAACCAACGGCAGGGAGATAACGAGTGCATATCGTCGAGCAGGAAGCGAATTTGCAAACCAGGCAAAAACGTTGACCAGCACAAGATGCACTTCCAGTCAGTCTATCGCGCAGACCTGCTGAGCGCAATCACATGCCTTCGATAGGTGGAAACGCCTGCGAACGCGATCGGCATCCTAGTGACTCGGATATATCGGAACTGACCGGTACCTGATGCGCTCGGACTTGGAGCCGGGCCAGTGCAAGTAACACTATACACCTCCTTGTCCGAATCAAACGTGCCTTGCGCTACCGAAGTATCTCCAACGCTGCGGACGTACCACGTGATCTTCACCTGCCGAAAGAACGACCCCGCGTGCGCAGAATCAACTTTCAACTCGCTCGTGACGGTAAGATCACCCGACGGTTCTATGTATCCATATAGCTGTTTCGTTGCAGGAGCACCATCGCCGACGAACTGATACCCGAGAATCGTGCCAGGATCGCCCAGAATCGTTGCGGTGAAGGTTACCGTTGTCGGGCATTGGCCTGAATAATTCAAAGGAAACGCGAAGACGGTCGCACCCGAGACTTTCGCCTCAACGCGGTTGGCCATGAGCAAAGTCGTCGCGATAAGACTTAAAGCGAGGACGATCATCTTCATGAAATTTACTCCTCGAAGCAATTTTATTGGCAGGCGCGTGGGGCGCTACCTGTGGTCCGCCGCCGTTTTGCTTCGCGCCATTGAACGCACCGCGATTTTCGAATCGCGATAGTCTGGTCATGGCTTCCCGTAAACCACGTGACTTATCCACTCGTACGGCAGCGTACGCAGTCGGCTATCCCCATCGCAGGTCAACGTTATCTAACAAATCAACAGACTTCCGGGCCGCATCTCCGTAGTAGCGGGCTTCGTCTTTGGGAGGCCATTCCGAAAACGCGTTGGGTTGTGGATGCGATTGGAAAATCGCGTCAATGCAATCTGACTGCCTATTGATCTTTTGAATCGCCGGTATGCCCTGCTGCGCAAACGCTAAGATCATCACCGCGAGGAGGAATGCAACTAACGCGCCGAGCCTACGAGATACAAACATTTAGGTTACTCCGTTTTCCAAACCTATTCGACCGAATCCGATGCGAAGAATGGACGCGTCGCCTGTTGTTTAGGGACTCCAATTTCTAGAGCGATCTAACAGTATGGTTATCGTCCAAAGTCCAATGAACCAGAACTAAGTTTCTGGACGATTCGAATTCAAGCAGGTAGGGATTCTGTGGTCGGATCCGCCGAAATGTACTTCTGCCAGGAAAGCAAACGCTGGGTCCCCATCCAATTAGCGCATAGTGGGCAAGTTTGTTGTCGCCTCATGCCTCACGGTTGCCGTCTTACTCTGCGCTTGCACGAGAGCCACTGATACTCAGCCAAAGATGACGGTGGCGCATCTCTTCACATTCAAACATAGCAACGTCGCCGTGATGGTCCCGAGTGGAGTTGCAGTGACATCGCGCAAGAATCTTCCGGACTTTGACGTGTATGACTTTGACCGCAAGTCCCAGAATTTGCTTTCAGCCTATGTCGGACACGCGCCTGACTTTCACATGCTCTCAGCCCATAGGATTGCTTCTGTCAACCATCGAGTTGTGGATGGCCTGAATGTCACCGATATCGAGTACGAACCCACGCTAAAGGGAGCGACCCGCGAGGTGCTTGTTCAAGTAGGGTCCTCATTCAACTACATCCACTTCTTCTATGAGAATATCCCGACCGATTTAGCTAAGGAGGCAGATGACATCATCGCCAGCGCAAAGCGCGTGCATAGGCTTTAGGGTCCGAGAGAAGTGGCGCGATCTGGCGGACATTCTGCGCAGGCATGGTGCGAAAGCGCGTCGAGACTAGCTCATCATCCCCGGCGACATTGACTACCGCCTGCCCATCCCGTAAACGAGTCCATTACATAGCTTTACCAGTTCAGTATTCCAGTGCAGGTGTATCTGGCTCGGCTTCGTATGCAGTAGCACCACGTCAGGGTCATCCTTTTCGTCGAGAAACAATGAAACATCAAACCCGTGGCTTTTGCCTGGTTGCAACGGTTCAAAATAACCGCCTAATTGACTCCGCTGCTGGCTCGGTGCTTGAACCCAAGCCGTCCCCATGATTTCACAAATTGGATTTGCCGAAGTATTCTTAACCACGAAACTCATTACCAGATACGTGTTAGTAATTTGGTTACTACGAGACCGTTGAAATCTAATTCCAACTTGATCGATCTTAACAGGATAGTCGGTCTCTAACGGATTCGCGATACTGGCGTCCGCCGATGCTTCAACCAGGGTCAACAACAACACCGCAAACAAAGCGACACGGAAACGCGGGCGAAGACGCTCACAGCACGTGAAGTTTGACTGCACTATCCAATTCATAAGAAAACCAACCTGATCGGGCGTGATTGGTACCCAATTAGGGTATTTTCGCGTGCGAACATGTTAAGAGGGATATGGCCGCTGGGATTAGCAAAAGCCGCTTAATTTTTGACATCATCTAGGGTGATTACGTGAGGCTGCTTTAAACAGATCATCGTTGCTTCACTCACACCTGTTATCCCACAGTTACCGCCTGTCCGAATTCCCGCGACATGTCAGACCCCACATTACTTAAGAAGGGGTAAGGCGTTCGGAGCGATTCGCCTTATAGCTTGCGCTACGTCTTTTTTCTTTGCTTGAACTGAGTTTTGATCGTGAATATATTTGTCGTCCAGCGATAAGGCTCTAACATAAGCATCGTAGGACTTTGTGTACAATAGGAAGGCATAGGCTATGTTTTCGTTCGATTCTTGGGCGTGCGCAGCAACCGAGTACTCGTCGGCAGCGTTTAGGTACATATCAAAGGAGTGCGGATTATTCGGCTGTAGGATAACAGCGCAAGCATAATAATACTCCCCGATGGTCACTAGAGGCAGGCCTTGGGTGAAGTGTCGCATGGCCTTAACATCAGCGCATGGATTAGCCGCCTGCGCAATCGTAGGACTGCTTGCGAATAAGCAGCACACCATTACAGTGCGGAAAAGTAGTTTCATCTGCGGCCTCCACGTGCTAATTTCCGGATAATCAAAATTGCGACGACTGTGGTGATAGAGATGACAAATATGCGCTGATAGTCAGCGCTTGGGAGGGGATTCGTATAAGTGAACGAGGCGGTTCTCGTCCGATAGCGCTTTAGTGGTGAAATCGAAGAGCATTCAAGGCTCCAAAAGCATTCAAGACTGCATAAAGACAGGCCAAAAAGAAGACCGCACCCACTATCCGTAGCACGGGCCCGCTAAGGAGGAAGCTACCTATCTTATCGTTGGGGTACTTGTTCTTCACTTAATCGTCACGGTGCAATTGTGATCGTGTATGTGGCGCTTGCGCGTTGCGGAGTTGAATAAATATCGCCCGTTAGGACGCTGGCGCTTACCGTTACGACAACCTTATAGGTTCCAGCGTTAGTTGGCATGCCCGCGATCGCCTGAGGCTGGCTACAACCCACCCCAGGCGGAGTAAGAACTTCACACATACTTACGCTAAGACCAGGTGGAAGAGTCGAACCTGGCGCTGCATGCCAAGCCCAGGCATAGCCCTCTCCACCGCCTGTAGCGGCGAGGTTGAAGTTATAGGCTGTCGCTACAGTACCATTGGGTGGACGGCCTGAGGTAATAGAAAGCGGTGGGAACGACTGGGCTCCATTGTTGCACGCGGTAAGTGTAAGCGAGGCGGCTACGACAGCGCACGCCATGACGAAAAAGGCTCTGAATGTCTGTCTCCGCTGTACCATCGTGGGACCTTTCTGCGTCCGCCCTATCGGGGACACCCCCATTATATAATGGCCCGGTAGAGGCGGTCCAGTGGCCCCGGAATGATTTCAAGAACGGCTTTCCTAGGCGCAAGACCAGCGTCGCCAGAGCGGTGAATCGTTCACTCGGGTTGGCTTCGATCCTCGGCTTAGGAATGTTCGCGGCCCCGAAAAAGTTAGGCAGACCCAAGGGATCGAAGGATTCGTACAAGAGGATGCGGAGGACGTAAGTGTACGGAGTCCCACAGCGCCAACCTTCCTTCATAAATGCTTGGTTAGTTGTGCTACTGTTCACCTCACCGGTGCTCTTGTGGCTGCGGCTCTTGCACCCTGCTTGGCTATATGTGGGTGTGTGGTTGATTGCTACTGCTATTATTGCCCAGCGTGTCATGCAAAGGACGGAGGATGATTACGGCGCGAAGTACACCATGTTTGAGTATAAACAGCGCCACATCGACGCGTCCAAGAAAGACGAATGATTTTGCCTGGAGTCGGGTTTGCACTCGGGCGAACGCGGCGGTACTAGTGTTTATTGCGCTCGCTTTCATCGCTGCTGGTCTAGCCGCGCTTGTTGTGTGGGCTCGTCTCGCTCCTGTCCCAGGCTGCACTCCTTATCGCAATCTTCGAAGATTACCGAATCCGAACGCGAACGAGCCCGATATATTTGCTTCATCCGGTGCTGACCTTGATCCCGAGTCGGATACGGGAGAACCTGAGGGATGGAATGCCCGCTGGTCTAGATGTAGTTCCACCACCAAAGAAGGGCGAGGATTGGCGCGATAATCAGCAGAGCGGCGAGTATCATCTTCCACCGCGGCATGGGTGCTGCAAGTGGCCTCTTTGCTATAAGAGGAAGCGTTAGTCCGAGCGCGCCTACCGCAACCAAAAATAAAGCGAGGGTAGCCGCCCGCAAGACTACTGCGATAACTGCGCCGTGAAGATAAATGGCTAAATAAAAGCATGCGAGGCATCCTAGAAATGCGAACAGGGCTATTGTCGCCAGAGAGCGCTTCGAGTCTAGTCGCATCCGTCCAGGTACCAGCGTCCAAAGTTCGTCGCTCGTCTCCTCATCGCTTCCGATATGGGTGAGGTCGGGCCCGGGTCCCCTTCTTTGGAACTGGATCGGGTGACGTTCTGGTTCGTGTTTGTTCGGTCCAGCCACTGTTTGGGCAATGAGCAGCCGGGAATTTTGCCCCTCCTTCCAACCAGTTGAACTGTTTACCACATTCTGAGCAAAGGTATCCCTGCTCGCGAGGCACAGTATCAGCAGGCTTGAAGATCATCACTGCTCCGTGTCATTCAATTCGCACAAGTTCCTTAGTACGTTCTGTGAACCAATCAGCTATCGTCCGTGCAATTGGATCGAGAGAAGCCTCAGTATAGGCGAACTCCTCCGCAACCTTCTCGTGCGTACTGTCTGGAGATGATTTTATGAAGCTTACCTTTACAGGTTGCCCTGGGTGGATGAGTAGCTGTGCTATACCACCCATTCCGATAGCTCTCAGAATGTAATATCCTGATTCCGGCTCCATTACACTGATAGTGGAATGGTCGCGCCGTAATCGCTCCTCTACGTGGCGGACAAAATCATCGGGTGAAGCTATCCAATTCGCCATCTTAGCGCGCAGGGACAATCCTAAATGTTCCGTCCGCATTGAAGACATAGACCTTCTCTGGCTCACCACCTCTTGCCTTAAGTCCGGGTCCACGAATAGGAAACGCACCTGATGGTGGCATGGGAGCCCCAGGGTCAACTGACCAGCGTCCGGCATCGTGATCCGCGATCAGGAAGTTACTCCAACCTGCGACCGACATGTGAATTCGTTCGATATTAGCCACGGCAGCTTAGCCCAGTTCCATCACGGAGACTGCGGAGCCCATCATCTGGGATAGGGCAATGCCGAACACATCGAGTTCGGGTCCGATCGGTAGCCGAATCTCATCGCCCGGTTTCAAGCGATAGCCTGTGTCGGCGTTTAGTCCGTGTTCCTTAGAGCCGATTGCTACATCGACCCCGCCATTGTTTTTGACGATCACTAACTTTCGGGTTTGATAAAATCTCTCGCCGGTAAGCTTCATAGGGTTCGGCCCTACGCTTACCGTTCGCGTAGTCAAATACTGGTTGCAAGCGGCGTTTTCGAGGGTAGCTTCAATTGTCATTTCATCTCCAGCCTTTCTCTTTGTGGTTTTCTTCGATACTGTTCCTTGTTCGCCAACTTGGCCCGCAGTATCGCTCTGATCTGTCCATACTGACGGTCTTCGAACTCTGAATGATGCGCTGCGACGGACACGCGATAGTCTGGGTTACTAAAAACAATCCTGAACATGTCGCGCTCGAAATCACCGGGCCCCTGCACAAACGTTTCGATCCGCAAGTCAGGCATTGCCGGGTCATCGAAGTCTAAAGACATTGTCTCGCAATCTTCCGTGAGTTCTTTAATGGCTTCGTCGGACAGCGAATCATGTGGATAGTTTTTGTACGCCATTTTGCGCCTCGCTAGAACAGATTTGCCCGTGACGGGCCACAATTTTACCAAATCGAACGTATGTTTGCAATAGCTTCGACCTAGGTTGCGGCTCCCGCGACGGGAGGCCAAAGAAATGTCGGTTGTGGGCTAGGGTCTCGCCAGACGGTGCCGTCGGCGAAACGCACAGCCGTGACGCTGCATGCGACCTGCCCGGGATTCCCTGGCATTACCCATGCCCACTGGGCGTCTTTTAATTTGGAAATGAGCACACCGGGAGAAAACATGCCCGTCACGTCTCCATAGGACGATCCAACACTGCTTCCATAAGCATCATCGAAGTCAAAGCGGAAGCGAATGGAAGTGGCGACTTGCGTCCCTGTATTGGTGAACGCTATCCAAGCCTGCTCTGTTTTAGTGCCATCTTTTTGATAAACCGGTGCGACTTGGCAAGTCCTGATGCTCACAGGGGATGTCGATTGAGTGACGGTTGTTTCCGGGTAGAAGCTCAATCCCGCGGCCGCAGCGGGAGATGGCGCTAGTGCGATCAGCGAATGAATCTCCCAAGCCAAGACTGCAAGGCTGACGATCCAAGGCACGAATCTGCGTAGAGACATAACGTCTGCCACCGCCTACCAGAAGTCGTTAGGTACGGTCGTATTCCCGCCCTTGCGGGTGGGGTTGGTTGTGGGTTGGAATTTATAAGGTATAAGGCGGTGAATTTCGTGTCGAGCGAAGCAAAACTAGGAAACGATCCCAACGGTCCTCATGCAATAAAGGGCAAAGTCGCAATAGGTCCATGCGCTCATGTAGATGCTGGTATGGTTGCACTCCTCAGTGATGCGATGAAGGTTCTATACGGCTCAGTTGGGGCGGCTAGAGGTCTTCCGGCAACCACCGATCCTGAGAAGGCCGCAATGCGAGAGGTTGTGATCGCAACCGCATGTTTAGCTGCGACCGAAGCCGAGGCACTTGTGACCTTGACATCGCTGGATCTCATCGGACCGGCAAGAATTCACGCTCGGGCACTCGGTGACGACGCCAGGCGCGTGAATATCTTCTATCGACGTCCCGACATAGCATCAAAGGTATACGCATCTCTGGACGCGACTCGAAAGCAACTAGCACAAAAGGTTGAAGCCGGTCACGAATTTAGGGAATTGGCTGATCAGTTCTTTGCTGATATTACGGGCGAGACCATGGAACAGATTGAGCGGAAGCTTCAGGCAGACTTTGGTGCCGACGACAGTCTCGATCACATCATGACCCCGTATGAGCGCGCCCGATGGAGTAAGTGGGCTCACGGCGACGTAACAGCAATGGCTGAAGCGGTTACCAGACTTCGAGCGGCTGGCGACGATCTGCGGACTGCAATCAATGTCGAGGACGATGCAACGCTAGTGCTTCACAGGGCGGTTGGCTTCGTTCTGACTGTTGTTATCGTTTTTATTGCCCTGGGCGTTGACGCTCAAAAGGACTTTAACGCCCTGTTAAAGCGGAGCGGTGAATACCGGGAAAAATTCAAACTACAACTTGAAGAAACCAAGAAACGGGTCAGAGAGTTTGTCGCAAAAACAGAGCCGAATGAGCCTCAGTCTTCCTGATAGCGGTATGTGGAAAGCTCGTCCTTTGCGTTCTCGCGCGTTCTGGGGTGGTTTCAGCCAGGGGGCATCCTCCGGGGGGATGTTTAGGGGTGCTCAGAATCCGGCGAGGATACCTTAAGGATACCCTAACGGTTGCAACAACGTGCGAAACCCTGCGACAATGTGCGACAAATCAGAGGCAGCAGTTTTGACTAAGAATGCGGTGATTTAAGGGTCGGAATCCCGTTGAATAAAGCCTACCCCCAAGGGAATTCGAATCCCTGTCCCCGCCTTGAAAGGGCGGTATCCTAGGCCTCTAGACGATGGGGGCACAACACCACGTTGACGTGGGCCCGGCAGGACTTGAACCTGCGACCAACCGGTTATGAGCCGGCCGCTCTAACCACTGAGCTACAGGCCCGAAATACAGCTGCCCCTGGATACTTCGCGTCCGCGCCGAGCATCTCTTCGATCGCCATCAAGCGGTTATATTTTTCTACCCGATCGCTGCGCGACAGCGAACCGGTCTTGATCTGACCCGCATTAAGGGCGACGGCGATGTCTGCAATGGTCGTGTCGCCCGTTTCGCCCGAGCGATGCGAAATCACTGCGTTGTATTTGGCCGACTGCGCCAGCTTCACCGTCGCGATCGTTTCGGAGAGCGTTCCGATTTGATTGACTTTCACCAAAATTGCGTTGGCAACGCCTTCATCGATGCCGCGCTGCAAGAACGCAACGTTGGTGACGAACAGATCGTCACCCACGAGTTGCACGCGGTCTCCCAAGCGCTCAGTGAGTTCTTTCCAACCGCTCCAATCATCCTCGCCAAGACCGTCCTCAATGCTGACGATGGGGTACTGCTCAATGAGGCGCTCGTAGAGATCGATCAATCCCGATGGCGACAAGGCCGGTTCGTCTGCGATGGCGTTGTATCTCCCACTTTCGCGGAATTCACTTGCCGCCGGATCCAGCGCAAACGCGATATCCGAACCCGGTTTGTAGCCGGCGTTTTCGATTGCGTCGTTCATCAGTTCCAGCGCCTCTTCGATGTGGCGCAACGGCGGGGCATATCCACCTTCGTCTCCTACGGTTGTCGGATAGCCCTTTTTCTTTAACACTTTGGCGAGCTCGTGGAAAACTTCGGACCCGTAACGCACGGCTTCGCGAAACGTCGGCGCGCCGAGCGGCACGATCATGCATTCTTGAATCTGCAACGCGCCCTCGGCGTGCTTGCCGCCGTTGATAATGTTCATCATGGGCACAGGGAGCGTCACCGCGTGGGCGCCACCCAGATACCGATACAGCTGCAGGCCCTGCGCATTCGCGGCCGCGTGCGCATTTGCGAGCGACACTCCCAAAATTGCATTCGCGCCCAGTTTGGATTTGTTCTTCGTGCCATCGAGCTCGATGAGGCAATCGTCGAGTTTGCGTTGCTCGTCAACTCGCATGCGAAGGATTGCCTGGCGTATCGGCCCGTTGACATTTCCAACCGCACCCAAGACGCCTTTGCCGCCGTAGCGCTTCGTATCGCCGTCGCGCAACTCCACGGCTTCGTGCACTCCGGTTGAGGCGCCCGAAGGAACTGAAGCTTCGCCCGCAACGCCTGTGGATGTGGTCAAAGTGACGGCGATGGTCGGATTGCCGCGTGAGTCGAGAATTTCGCGCGCATGAACATCCGCGATGGTTGGTGAGACCGTCTTTTCGCTCACGATTCTAAGATCCACGGGTCGCTCGTGCGGTCGTAGTCCAGCAGCTCATCCTTGTTAAAGAAGAGTGCTACCTCGCGCTGCGCGCTTGCGGCACTGTCGGAGCCGTGCACGAGGTTTCGGCCGATCGAGACGGCGAGATCGCCGCGGATCGAGCCAGGCGCGGCCGCCGCAGGATTGGTGGCGCCAATCGTCGTGCGCGCGATCTCGATGGCATTTGGACCCTCGACGACCATCGCTACGATGGGGCAGCTGGTGATGTACTCGACCAAGCCCTTGAAGAACGGTTTACCGGCGTGTTCCTTATAGTGCTCTTGTGCCAAAGACGTGCTCACGCTCGTGAGCTTGAGCGCCACAATTTGAAGCCCCCGCCGCTCCAGGCGCGAGATGATTTCGCCGACAAGGCCACGTTGAACGGCATCCGGCTTTACCAGGATGAGAGTTCGCTCCATACCACGTGTTTGTGCGACCAGCTTTGGGAGTCCTATGAAAGAAGTAGATCCGGAGGAAAATGCGACGGACGACCTTTCAGTCGCCCGCTACGCTTGCCGTTAGATTGATGAGGACTATGGTTGCATGAAGACGTTGCCGCCCACCACAAATTCGCGATGGACGCGCTGTGAGTGCAGCAGTTCTCGCGCTGCGGTGTTAGGTGCCACCCAGGCGCAGACCACGATAACGGGTAGTGCTCTCGCCCATAGCGTGAGGCGCTCTTCATAGCGCTCGACGCTCGAGTCGTCGAAGCAGAGCCCTTCGCGCTCTGGTTGTCCGAGAATGCGAACATTCTGCCAGCCGGCATTGCGAATCATCTGCACGAGCGCGTCGTACTGTTCGATCTGGCGGTGATGATCGAGATGTTCTTTTCCCTCGAACCAGGCGAAGCACACCTGGCGCCGCTTCATGACGACGTCGAGATCGAAGCCCTCTTCGCGAAGGATCGTTTCGTAGAGCGCGCGATGTGCTGGATCGGCTACGAGCATGACCGCTTGATTCGCGCGGAGAGCGTTGCCGATAAATTTGCGAGCGAACGATGCATACTCGTCCATGTCGGCCATGATCACCAGTGCGTGTCGACCGCGCGAGAATGACGCGCCGTCCAAGCCAAGGTCGAGCGGCATGAATCCGGCCGGCCGATCTTCAAGCTTTTCTCGAATCAGCGCCAGCGAGTATCCGCGACTCTTGAGCCGATTGATTTCTTCGACTCGCGAAAGTGCCGCGGCTTCGTCAAAGAGGTTGGTTCGTCCGGAGACGGAGTCCACGCCCAACAGGCCGCATTCGCCGTACTTGCGAAGCGTTGGGACCGAAACTCCGAGCTTGCTGGCTAATTCCTTGATCGTGACTTTACGGGATGCCCAATGATGGTCAGAATCGTGCTTTTCCTCGGCGAGGCTGTGCAGTGTCATCTAGCCTTTGAATCTCCTCGATGCGGCTACTGGATCTAGCGACGCTCACAAGTCTCGTGTCCGCGTTGCCGCGATTTGGTAAGGTTTCGTATTTTGCCAGCGTTGAGTCTACGAACGCCGTAGCCGTCGACCGGCTCTACACTAATGACGCCTTTGGCATATCATTTGTTACGGAGTCCCAGACCAAAGGTCGCGGTCGGGTGGGACGAACCTGGGAATCCCCCGCCGGATCAGGGGTTTACGTGTCCACCATCTTGCCGGCCGAATTGCCCTCTGGAGCTTTGCCGGGTGTTGGTTTTTGGGCTTCTTTAGCCGTCCGCGAGGCTTGCCTGAGGGAGACCGGGGTAGCGATTGGATCTCAAGTGGCCCAACGATCTGCTCTGGGACGGGCGCAAATGCGTCGGCATCCTTTCGCAAGGGCGCTCGAACGGCCAGGCTTCTAGAGTTGTTGTGGGGGTTGGCATCAACGTCAATCGGCCCGAACAGGTCGCCCCGCGGATCGAGCGAGACGCTGTTTGGTTGTCGGAGGCAGGCGGCGAAGAATTCGACCGGTCTGCGATCTTGGCAACCCTCTTATCGATCTACGAACGCGACTTCGATCGCCTCCTGAACGAACCCGCGAAGGTCATCGCGGACTGGGCTTTGGTTGCGAATCTCGCCGGCAGACGGGTCGTCAGTCAAGGCACCTGATGGAAGCCAGCTCCACGCGGGAGTGGTGCAAGCGATCGCTTCTGATGGCGCGCTCCTCTTGCAAACAGACGCCGGGCTTCAACGGATTACTCTTGGCGACGTGGACGCAATGGCGCGCGATTAAATTCGCGCGACGACATTACGACGATGCTTGACCTCTCAGCGCTTTGATGTCTTGACCATTTTGGTGCAAGATAAGATCGGTGACGCTGCCGTTCGCATCTCGCTCAAAGTCGATCTGTGCATTGACGATCTTGTAGTAAAATTTGTCTTTCGCTGACGAGATACACCGGGAAGGATGGCTGGCCAGTCAATTGCACCATCAACTGATTGCCCTGTAACGTGACGACAAACTGAAGTCCTTCACCCGCCGTGTAGGTCCCCACGTAACTGGCGAGGGTTTGAGAATCAAGCGGAATGATAGGCGGAAACGTCGGTTGCTGCAGTGCCGGCGCGCGCATGCCGGGCCGAACTGCCACAATCGTGGCGCCATTTTGGTGCAAAACCATGGCGTTGACCTTGCCGTTGGCGCCCCTTGTGAAATCAATTTGCGCGTCGACAACCCGATAGAAAAAGTGATCCTTGGATGATGGGTAGATGCTGGCGAACGGTTGGCCGGCTAACTGCGCTTGTAGCCGGTCGCCCAGACGGCTGACGGTGAAGGTTAGATTTTCTTGTTTCGCCTGGTATATTCCAACATATTCATCCAGCGTCGAGGTGGCGAGGTGGGCAACTCTTTGGGGCGCGCTCAGCGGCACGCTCGGGTCAATCGCGTGCAAGGCAACATCTTGAACGGGCAAGCCGCCGTTCGTCAACACGACCGCACCCATTGCGCGATCTGGTGAAACAGCTACCCATGCGTGGTACCCCCCTGTATCGCCACCATGATTGATGATGTGGGTTGCGTCGTCGGTCCACCAAACAAGTCCGATTTGGTTTCCGGTAAACGAATCACGCGGTTGCTGGGCAAAGAGGCACGTGTCGGCCAGTGGCCCTTCTCCCATGTTGCATCGAAGATATTTGAGCATGTCCGCAAGCGAAGAGCGAATGGCCCCCGCGGGCGCGATTGCTTGGAAGGTCCAAGGCTCCGTAGGGCTGCCATCGGCGTCATGGCCTGCCGCAAGCTGTGGCTGCAGCGCCGGTGCCACCGTTATGAGGGTTTCGCTCATCTGCAGCGGCCTCAGGATACGATCTCGCAGCAGCAGGCCGTACGGCACGCCTGCCCTGTTTGCCAACGCGTCGCCGAGTAATGCGACACCGAGATTTGAGTATTCAAAAGTTTCACCGGGATCTCGCGTCAGCGCATACGATTTCAGAAACGCATAGAGATCGTTGAGCGAATAGTTGGCGTAAGGATCCTGGGGATCGGAGGGTCTCAAATTGTCTGGCAAGCGAGGCAACCCGGAATGCTGCGTGGCCAGATTGAGCAGGGTGATTTGTTTGCCATCGCGCGATGGCACCGCGACGCTTTTGGGCAAGTATTTTGCCACGGGATCGTCAAGCGCAACGCTGCCGTCGAGCACCATGCTCGCCAGAATTGTCGCGGTGAAGGTCTTGGTAACCGAACCGATTTCAAAGAGCGTGTGCGCGTCGAGCGGACGAGACGTTCCCGTCGAACCTGCCTTATACACGGAAAGACGGCCGTGATCGATAATTCCTACGATGATTCCAACACCCGGCTGGTCTGCGACCCGTTGGTTGAGCGCAGATTGAAAGTCGGTTGGGTTAAGGATCACCGTCTGGGCCGACGGAGTGGGCGATGGCGCGCTAAATGCGGCCATCGTTGCGCAGATGACAGCGACAAAGCACAATACGATGACGCGCTTCATTGTCGGGGTTTTGGCGACGAGAAATCCGAAACCTGTTGGCGGCGCGCGAATAAATTCGCGCGACTACATTCCCAATCTGAATAAATTCGCGAGGGGCGATTTTCCAATCGCCCCCTACAATATTTAAATTTTTGTGGTGAACGCTTGTTCCGCGTGATACGACGAACGCACGAGCGGACCAGACACAATTTGGCGGAAACCCAATGGTTTCACTTCACGGGCAAACCATGCGAACTTTTCCGGCGTGACGAACTCGATGACTGGAAGATGCTTTTTTGTGGGCTGCAAATATTGACCGAAGGTAATAACGTCTACGCCAACGGCGCGTAGATCTCGCGCCGCTTGCAGCACGTCATCATCGGTTTCGCCGAGCCCGAGCATGATGCTCGACTTGGTCAGCATATCAGGACGCACGTTTTTGACAAAGCGCAAGCACGCCGAGCGTTTGGTCGTACCCGCAGCGACGATCGCGCACTGTTCGCGTGAGCGCGCGGGTCGTCTCGATATTGTGCGCATAGACGTCGGGATTGGCGTCGACGACCGTGAGAATCGCCGCTTGGTCGCCACGATAGTCCGAGGTCAGCACTTCGACTTTGACCTGCGGCGTTCGATGCTTGATGGCGCGAATCGCTTCGGCCATCTGGGCCGCGCCGCCGTCCGGTAAGTCGTCGCGGTCGACGCACGTAATGACCGCGTAGTTGAGCCCGAGCTCCTCGATGCTGCGAGCTAGCTTGGCAGCCTCGAGTGGATCGATCGGGTTCGGATGACCGGTCTTAACGTTGCAGAAACGGCAGCCGCGCGTGCACGTGTCACCCAGGATCATGAAGGTCGCGGTGCCGACGCCCCAGCACTCGGCGATGTTCGGGCACATCGCTTCCTGGCAGACGGTATGGAGACTGCGTTCCTTGACAATTGAGCGCAGCTTGAGATAGTTCTCGCCGGCTGGGAGCTTGACTTTGAGCCAGTCAGGCTTGCGCGCGATCATGCGATTTTCTCGGAAAGCGCGAGCGGGAGCGGTTCGTCTGCGAGTTCGATGTGGTACACAGCTTGTAGTGCTTCGCGCATGGGAGGCTTCGCCTCTGCCAACGACACCCGACGACTGCACTCTAAGGCGATAGAGGTCACTGGAGTCGCTGGCATTCCGCAGGGATTGATGAGATCGAACATGGCGAGGTCCGTGCCAACGTCGAGGGCAAATCCGTGAAACGTCACGCCGCCGCGAACGGCCGCACCAATCGATGCAATCTTGGCGCCGCGCACGAAGACGCCAGCGTGATCCGAGCGCTGCTCGCCGACAAGCTCGAAGGCTGCAAGTCCTCGGATGATTGCCTCTTCCATCTTGCGCACAAAGCCTTGCACTTCGCGCAATCTTGGCAGCTTAAAAATGGGATAGCCAACCAACTGGCCCGGACCGTGATAGGTGAGGTCGCCGCCGCGCTCAACTTCGAAGTACTCGACACCGCGACGGCGCAACTCGTCCCTGGCAACGAGCAAGTTGTGAGCCTTGCCGGACTTACCCATCGTGATCACCGGCATGTGTTCGCAAAAGAGCAGCGTGTCGGGTATTTCATCGGCGACGCGGGCCGCATGCAGCCTCTTTTGCAGCGACCAAGCCGTACCGTACGGGATGCGGCCGAGATCGTGAAATGCGACTCTCACGCGCCTGCTCCCAGTTCGCCGTCAGCGAACCGCTGCGGTTGGCGGCGCCGGCTGATTGACGATATGAATGGCATGTCCGTGGAGTGCTTCTGCCGCTTCCATGACCGATTCGGAAAATGTCGGATGTGGGTGCATGGTCAGGCCGATGTCGTCAACCGTCGAGCCCATCTCAATGGCCAGCACCGCTTCGCCAATCATCGACTCGGCGGTGGGTGAGACGATGTGAATGCCCAAAACCAGATCGGTCTTCTTGTCGCCCACAATCTTTGTCATGCCGTCTGAGGTGCCAACGGTTCGAGCGCGACCGAGAGCAGCAAGTCGAAACCTGCCAATCGCTACCTCGTAACCGGCAGCTTTAGCTTGCTCTTCTGAAAGCCCGGCGGTCGCCACTTGCGGATCGGTATAAACGCAGTTCGGCACGGCCATCGGATCGTACGCCGCCGCAAGGCCTGCGATGACCTCAGCCGCAACGATGCCTTCCTTCATCGCTTTGTGCGCAAGCAACGGAGCGCCCGCGCAATCCCCGATAGCGAAAATATTCGCAACGCTGGTTCGGCGTTGAGCGTCAACTTTAACAAATCCGCGCTCGAGCTTCACGCCGACTTTCTCGAGACCAAGGTTTGCCGTTCGCGGGCGGCGCCCGACTGCCACTAGCACCTTGTCATACTCGCGCGTTTCATTGACCTCGCCCTCGAGCGTCGCACTCACCCTGTTGCCTTTGACGGCGAGGGATGAAGCCTTGGTCTTCAAGTGAATGTTGATGCCTTGCTTCTTAAGGATGCGAAGCAGCAGGTTGGAGATTTCCAAATCAGTGTCGCCCAGCGCGCTCTCCAGCAACTCGACCACCGTCACGTCCGCGCCCAGACGTTTGTAAATGGTCGCAAATTCCAGGCCCACGACGCCCGCGCCCAGGATCAAAATGCTCTTTGGGATATCTGTAAGGGCCACCGAATCATCCGAATTCAAAATAGTCTTGCCATTACGCTCCATGCCCGGGGGGCTGACAGGCTCCGAACCGGTGGCGATGATGATGTCTTTCGCAGAGATAGTTTCGGTGCTGCCGTCTGCTTTCTTCACGCGGACGCTGGTGGCGTCGATCAACTCGGCGGCGCCGGTAAGCAACTCTGCTTTGTTTGCTTTCATCAGCGTGGCGACACCGTTGACGAGGTCGTCAACCATCTTGCCCTTCCATTTATTGAGAGCACCCAGGTTGACTTTGGGCGCGCCGAATTCGACGCCCATCTCTTTGATCTCGTGCGCGGCATTCATCACTTCGCCGATATGCAGCAAGCGCCTTGGTCGGCATGCAGCCCCAATTGAGGCAGACGCCTCCCAGTCTTTCTTGTTCGATGCAGAGCCCGCGTTTGCCGAGCTGTCCCAAACGTATGGCGGCGGTATAGCCGCCTGGACCGCCGCCGATGATGATCGCGTCGTAGGAAGAAGCCACGTTCTAACCGCCTTCCATGAGCATGACGTCAGGATTCGCGAGTGACGCCACGACATCTTTGAGGAAGAGCGCAGCAACGGCGCCGTCGACCACACGATGGTCGAAGGAGATTGAAAGATACATCATGTTGCGGATAACGATCTGGCCGTCGCGGACGACCGGCCGCTGCTGGATCGAGTGCGTACCAAGAATCGCGACCTCGGGATAGTTTATGATGGGAAAGGTAAAGAGACCACCAACCGACCCGACATTGGTGATCGTGAACGTGCCGTCCGTGATCTCATCGTGGCTTAGCTTCCCATGCCGCGCCTTGTCTGCAAGCGCAGCGATCTCGGTGGCAAGTTCGAAAATCGTCTTGTCATCCGCGTGATGGATGACGGGAACGACGAGCCCTTCGTCCGTGTTGGCAGCGATGCCGATATTGTAGTACTTTTTGAGAACGATTTCGTGCTTTTCGTCATCGAGAGAGGCGTTCACGTATGGATGGCGCTTCAGCGCGCCCGTCACGGCTTTGACAAAGAACGGCAGATAGGTAAGCTTGATGCCAGCGGCCGCTGCTTTTTCTTTCGCGCGTTCGCGCATGGAGACTAACTCAGTCAGATCGGCTTCGTCCACATGCAGCGTGTGCGCTGCAGTGTGCTTGCTGTGCACCATGTGATCGGCAATGACGCGCCGCAGCCCGCGCAAGGGAATGCGTTCGGATTCTTGGCTGGCGGCAGTTTGCTTCGCCGCCGGCCGCGCGGCGGCAGGTCCAAGATTTGCTACCCGCTGCACGTCCTCGCGACCGATGCGGCCGCCTTCGCCGGAGCCACGGACGTTGGCAAGATCGACCCCCAACTCGCGGGCGAGCCTGCGCACTGCCGGCGCAGCGAGAGGTCGGCCAAAAGGACTCAGCTCGGCGGTTTCGGCTTCTGACGCCGTGCGGCGCGGCTGCCCATTACCCTTAGTGGGCGACGCCGTGCTGGGCGCCTGCGTCGTGGGCGCCGGCGTGGTGGGCGGTGTCGTAGCGGGCGACTGTGAAGTCGCCCCCGTGGTCGCCTCCTTTGCCGGTGCTTGCACGTGCTCGTGCACGTCGGCAACGGTCTCGCCTTCCTTACCGAAGATGGCGATCGGCTTGCCGATGGGAACGACGGCGCCTTCGGGCGCAACCTGTTTGAGCAGCACGCCTTCGTACGGCGAGGGAATCTCCACCGTCACCTTGTCCGTCATTACCTCGACTAACGGCTGATCTTGTTTCACGTGTTCGCCTTCTTTGACGAGCCACTTGACGATCTCGCCTTCGATGACGGATTCTGCAAGTTCGGGCATTTCGAGTTCGACTGCCATCGGGTCTCCCTATGAGTGTTGGGGCGATTTCCAATCGCCCTCTACGTTGGGGCGATTTTCCAATCGCCCCCTACATTAGAACTTAATCGTTTTCTTGATCGCGCGGATCACGCGTTGCGCGTTGGGCATATACGCCTTCTCGAGCGCGTAAGGGAACGCGGTATCCCAACCCGCGACCCGGACAATCGGCCCCTCCAGGTACTCGATCGCATTTTCCGCGATGAACGCGGCGATTTCACCGCTATAACCACCGATGCGCGGAGCCTCTTGCAAGAGCACGACGTGGCCGGTCTTGCTCACGGTTTGCAGGATCGCTTCCGTATCGTATGGCTGCAGCGTCCGTAGATCGAGGATCTCAACTTCCACGCCCTCTTTGCTCATGGCGTCAGCTGCTTCGATCGCAACCGGAACCATGGCGCCGTAGGTGATGACGGAAACGTGTTTGCCTTCGCGCGCGAGCGCCGCCTTCCCGAGCGGTACTTCGTACGGGCCTGCCGGAACGTCGCTCTTCACCGAACGGTAGATCTTTTTGGGTTCCATGAACACGACCGGGTCTGGGTCGCGAATCGACGCGATGAGCAATCCCTTCGCGTCGTAGGGGTTGCTCGGCACGACAACCTTGAGACCGGGAGTCGCCACGAAATACGACTCCGGCGATTGCGAGTGATAGCTGCCGCCTCGCACGCCGCCGCCATACGGCGATCGGATGACCATCGGAACGCTGAACTGACTCGCCGAACGATAGCGAATCTTGGCAGCTTCGGTTACGAGCAAGTCAAAGCCCGGAAAGATAAAGTCGATGAATTGGATTTCAGCGACTGGCTTGAGCCCGTAGAGCGCCATGCCGACCGCAGCACCAATGATGCCGGCTTCCGCAAGTGGCGTGTCGATGACGCGGTCAGATCCGAACTTGTCGACGAGTCCTTCGGTGATGAGAAAGACTCCGCCCCGAACGCCGATATCCTCGCCCAAGATGACCACATCTTGGTCGCGCTCCATTTCCTCCACCAGCGCGGATTGGAGCGCTTGCACCATGGTGGACTGGGTTTTCTTGGCTGCTTGCACAGTTGCCATCAATTCCTCCGGCCTTAAACGCCGAGCTCGGCGGCAAGCTCTTTGCGCTCCCACTCGAGATGGGGCGTGAGCTTCTCGTATTCGTAGTCAAGCACCGAAAGCGGGTCGGGGACTGGACTCTTTTCCGCCTCCTCCATGGCCGTGGCAAGCTGCGCTTTGACTTCCGTCTGCAATTTTTGTTCTTGCTCTTCGGACCACAGCCCGCGAGATTCCAAGAACTTGCGCATGCGCGTGACGGGATCGCGCTGCGTGCGCCACATTTCGAGTTCACCCTTCGGCCGATAGCGGGTATCGTCATCGGCTGACGAGTGCGGACCGTAGCGGTAGGTGTACGCTTCAATGAGGCTCGGACCGTTGCCCGAGCGCGCCTTATCGGCGCAATGCTTGGTCACGCTATAGACGGCGAGAATGTCGTTGCCGTCCACCAAGAAACCATCCATGCCGTAAGCTCGCGCCTTTTCAGCGATCGTCTTCGTATGCATTTGCTGGTCGGTGCGCATCGAGATGGCGTATTGGTTGTTCTGCACGAACATCAACGCCGGCGCCTGATAGACCGCCGCAAAATTCATGCCGACGTGAAAGTCGCCTTCACTGGTCGCACCGTCGCCCATGTAGCAAATGGTGACCTCTTTGCGCTTCTTGATGCGCTGCGCCATGGCGGTACCGACAGCTTCGGTGATTTTGTTGCCCACGGTTGAGGCGGGTGGCACGATATGAATATCGCGGCGCCCAGGACCATGCGGCATGAGGCGCCCTTGCGTCGGGTCTGCCATGCGCCCGAGCACGTGACCGAACCACTCCGTCGCCGTGAGTCCTTTGACGAGCATGCTGCCCTGCGAGCGGTGGTCCGGATACATCCAATCGTCTTTGAGCAGCGGCAGTGCGCTGCCAACCTGCGCCGCCTCTTGCCCTGCGACTTGCGCGTAGAACCCCGCGCGGCCTTGTCGCACGAGAATGTAGCCGCGATCGTCCACGCCGCGGACAAACACGAGCCAACGATACATCTTGAGAAAATCATCTTTTGAGAGGCCGAGCTTGTCGACGTTCTCAACTGGCGATCCGTCTGGCGCGAGCACCCGGATTGGCTCGACGGTGAACGGCCTGATGTCCATGTATGCCTCCGAGAAACGCTGAATAGTCAAGTTATCGGTTCTTACGATTTTCGGGCATTACCTTTGGTTGCGCTACTGTCTGTCTGCTGGATGGATTCTTTCACTCGGTGGGAGAATCGAGTCCGCACGGGGGTATTGCAGGATTAAACTCGGTCCTTTCTCGTTCATGAAGCTCTCTGTCGGTCTGTACCGGCCTGCGCCGGTTGCACCGCTTTCGGCGAATGCGCAGGCAGAATTGCTGCGGGAGCTGCACGCAGAGTATCCGTCGCTGCAGCAAATTCCCGGCGGCGTGCTCTTTTCCGATCCGCCACGCGGCCGAATGCTGCTCATCGATCAAACCAAAGTGGAGACGGTTGAAAACAATCCAAACTCTCCCTTCGAATCGATCGACCGCATGCGTGGCATCTTCGCAAAATCAATCCCCGTCGTGCAGTACGCCCCGCCCTTTCATCTTCGCGTTGACGGCGCTGGCACGATTCAAGCGCTGGAAGGTTTGAACCCGACGCAAGTGTTACTGCAACGCGCTCATCCGCGAGAGGAATGGAACTCGATCGCCGGTGGATGTACCTTCGCGGGACTTCGCTTTATTTTCAGGACACCGGACGGTGGACAGCGCGACGTGCACATCGAGCCGCTCTTCGCTCAGCCTGATAAGTTTTACGTCATGATCGTCAGCGCCGCCGGAAGTGGCTCCCCGACGCTCGAGGCAGCGATGGATCGGGCGCGCGACGAAGCAGCAGTGATCGAGCATCTGAGCGATCGCATCGTCACCGATCTCACAGCGACCGCGTAACGCGCATTGGTCGCGAATGAATTCGCGACACTACACTAGGTAGCGGCAGACCTTTAGGGCTGCCATATACGTTCCTAGGAGAGCACGCGCGATTCTTGAAGCGTCATGCGTGCTTCGCAAAACCTTTGGAGCGCTCGTGCTTCCTCTATTATGGATTGCGCTCGGTGCGGCAGGCACCCCGGCGGCCGCCGACGATCAAAGCCCACCGCCAATTTCGCCCAATCCCGTCACTATCAACATGACGCATCGTGGTTTCCATCCGTCTTCCGTGCACGTGCTCGTGGGGTCAAAGATCATCTGGGAAAATGACGATACGCAGGATCTCATCATGTTGCCGCGCAGCGATGCCGGCTCTGCCATCGTTCGGGTCTTTGTCGATGCGCAAGGTCAGGTGCAGGATGCGCGTATCGCGCAGTCGTCGGGCTCGCACGCAATCGACGACGCTGTGCTGAAGTCCGCTCGGGAGAAGACTTTTCCGCCAGCAGACCCTGGAAAGGCCGTCAACCGCGCGTACTTGATCGCATTCAGCTACGGTTCGCCCGACGCCGCTGCATCTGCCTCGCCGCCGCCCTTCGGTGAGGTAACCATCAAGCCCGGCGGAACATTTTCCTATACGTTTGCGTCATCCGGCGAATATTATTTCTATTGGGCATCCGACGCGGATGTCGGTGTAACCGTCTTCATAAGCGAGGGGAAATAGGCTCCGCGCTATTCTCGGCCGACTGGGTTAACAAGCTTTTTCCAGACCTCATCCGGCATGAGCCGCGGCACACCGCGTGGATAGTTGCCGTCGGGGTGTGCATCAGCAAAAGCTTTCGATCGCGCTGCCAAGAATTCGAAGTTCTCATACATGGCGCTCCCGCTCACCGCTCTGCGGATTGCGACGACGTCTTGCAACTGCTCCCACATCGAAAGGATATACCAGCCGCCCAGGTCGAGGTATTGCCCCTCAGCGATCATCCCGTACTTGATATACGACCCCATTTGTTCACACCAGTCGGCGACTCGTAGCTCCGGGTGCTCTCTGCGATCGGGGTTGTGATGCCACAAACTTGCTCGATAATTTGGATCTTTCAGCTTCGCTTTGAGTTGGCTCTCAACAAAACTGGTCGCCGATTGGACCGCGTCGCTCTCCCAGCGGGAGATGTAGTGGAGTAAGCCGGTGAGCTGGTTGGCGGTGCGGATGTGGCGCAGTTGAACGAGCGCCGCGATCGCCGTGACCCCGATGACCACAAATGTCGCGACAGATGAGAACGCGCCGATTGCCTCAGCGGTCACTTCGCCATGCCTACACGCCGAAAAGATTGATCGATTTCGCGCCCGTGTACATCACAACACCCTTCGTCTCGGTGTAGAGATCGAGCGTCTGCATCGCCAGTTCCCGACCAAAACCCGATTGCTTGTAGCCGCCGAAAGGCACACCGGGGAAAATAGAGATCGGGGTATTGATGCCCACGCCGCCGGACCGAAGCGAAGCGGCAACCCGCTGCGCTCGCGACCCATCTTTCGTCCACACTGATGCTGCCAACCCATAGATCGAATCGTTGGCGATCGCCACCGCCTCTTTTTCATCCTTGAAGGTCGTGACGACGGCGACTGGTCCAAAGATTTCTTCCTGGGCGACGCGCATCGAGTTGTCGACTCGGTCGAGCACGGCCGGCGTGAGGAAGTTGCCTTTTGCGAGCGGGCCGTCAGGTCGAGTGCCGCCGCAAGAGAGTTTCGCGCCTTCTTGCTGACCGATCCCAATGTAGCCCTCGATCTTCTCGAGCTGGCGCTTGGAAATGATCGCGCCGACGTGCTGCGCTGGATCTAACGGGTCGCCGACTTTGAGCGCCTTCGTCTTGTGCACAAACTTCGACACGAATTCATCACGCACCGATTCGTGCACGAGGATGCGGGAGCGTGCGTCGCACGACTGCCCCGCGTTGTAAAAGATCGCATGCACCGCGCCCGCCGCGGCTGCTTCAAGATCCGCGTCTTCGAAGACGATGTTCGGTGATTTTCCGCCGAGCTCGAGCGTGACGCGCTTGATGGTCGATGCTGCGATTTCCATGATCGTGCGGCCTGTCGCCGTTTCGCCAGTGAAGGCGATTTTGTCAACGCCCGAATGGCCGGCAAGATGTGCGCCGATAACCGCTCCCGGTCCAGGCAGAACGTTGAGAACGCCAGGCGGGCATCCCGCTTCCATCGCGATCTGCCCGAGCGCCAGCGCCGTGAGCGGCGTCGGTGAGGCAGGTTTGAGGACAACCGTGCATCCAGCCGCAAGCGCCGGTGCCACTTTCCAAGCCGCCATCAACAGCGGGTAGTTCCATGGGATGATTTGCGCGCAAACGCCTACCGGCTCTTTGAGCGTGTAGTTAAAAAAATTCGGCGGCGCTGGAATCGTGTTGCCCATGATTTTTGTGACGGCGCCGGCGTAGAACTCAAAGTCCTCCACGACTTGGTTGATCTCGGCTTTCGAACCAGATATCGTCTTACCGCTATTGCGCGTTTCGAGTTCGGCCAGCGAATCGATCCGCTCGGCAATGAGCGAGGCCATCTTTTGCAACACGCGCGCTCGGCGCGCCGGCGTCAGCGTCGCCCACTTGCCCTGCAGCGCTTGGCGCGCAGCCTCAACGGCGAGGTCTGCGTCGTGAATGCCAGCTGCGGCAACCGATGCAATGACCTCATTGGTCGCTGGGTTGAGAACGTCCGTGTATTCACCTGAGGCTGGCTTGGTTGGTTCGCCGTTGATGAAGAGCTCGTAGGTTTGTTTTGCGGTTGCGGTGGTCATGAGATTCCTTTATGGACGTTCGACGATAGTGGAGATTCCTTGGCCCACGCCGATACACATGGTCGCGAGACCACGCTTAGCGCCGCGCGACTCCATGGCGTGCAGCAGCGTTACCATGATCCGCGCACCGCTGCATCCGAGCGGGTGACCAAGCGCAATTGCGCCGCCGTTGACATTAGTACGCGCAAGCGAAATCTCGAGATCTCGAATGCAGGCCAGCGATTGCGCGGCGAAAGCCTCGTTGAGTTCGATGACATCGATGTCGTCGATGCGCAGGCCGGCGCGATCGAGTGCCTTGAGCGTCGCTGGGATTGGTCCTAACCCCATGTAATTGGGGTCAACGCCGGCAACCGCCGACGTGAGGATGCGCGCCATAATTCTGAGGCCTCGCCGTTTGGCCTCTTCCGCAGACATGAGTACGATGCCGGCCGCGCCATCGTTGATGCCGCTGGAATTGCCAGCGGTCACCGTACCGCCCTCGCGGAAGGCGGGTTTGAGTTTTGCCAGTTGCTCCATGGTGACATCGGGCCGTGGAGGTTCGTCTTTAATGAAGACCTGCGATGCGGTCGCTTTGCCATTGCCCGGTACCGTCACGCCGATGAGCTCCCGATCGAAAGCGCCGGATTGTTGCGCGGAACCTGTCTTGTGCTGGCTGGCGTAGGCAAATTCGTCTTGTTCTTTGCGCGTGATACGGTAGCGCTCGGCTACGTTTTCTGCAGTTTCGCCCATACTGAGTGGCGGATAGCCACGCGCGGTGAGCTTGGGATTGTACATGCGCGCGCCGAGCGTCGTATCGAAAATCTGAGGCGCACGCGCGAATTCTGTTTCCGGCTTGGGGATGACGTAGGGAGACCGGGTCATGCTTTCAACGCCACCCGCAATGAAGATGTCGCCGCAGTTGCTGGCGATCGCGTGGGATGCGCTATTGATTGCTTGCAATCCAGAACCGCACAAACGGTTGAGCGTCGCGCCGGCGACTGATTCTGGGAAATCTGCAGCCAGCAGCGCCATGCGGGCGACATTGCGGTTGTCCTCACCCGCTTGATTGGTGCATCCCCACATGACGTCTTCAATGTCCGCGGGGTCGAGCTTCGCGCGCTCGACCAACGCTTTGAGCACGACTGCCGACAGGTCGTCCGGCCGCACGGAGCGCAAGGCACCAGCATACTTGCCGATGGGCGTTCGCGCCGCGGCGACGATGACTACTTCTCTCATGATGTGAGGACAATTTCGTGGTTACAGTTCTGAGCACCCGCCGCGTCTACGAGGGCCGCGTTCTCAACCTGCGCGTCGACGACGTGCGCTACGACAATGGTCACCGCTCGCAGATCGAAGTTGCAGAGCATCGGGGTGGAGTCGCAATCATCGCGCAGCCTTCCGTGGACACGATCGTGCTGGTTCGCCAATACCGGCCGGCAATCGGCCGCGAGATGTGGGAGGTTCCCGCGGGGAAAATCGAAGCCGGCGAGGATCCCTTGCACTGCGCAACGCGCGAGTTACTCGAGGAGACCGGCTATCGCGCGTCGCGACTGCGCAAACTGTGGAGCTTTTTTACCGCACCGGGCTTTTGCACCGAGCTCATGCATTTGTTTGTCGCTGAGGGGCTCGCGCCGGGCACCCAGAGTCTGGAGGAAGACGAGTCGATCGAAGTGAGAACTTTTGAGGTCGCGGAGGCGTGGCGGCTGGCCACGGCAGACGAGTTGCCGGATGCGAAGACGCAAATTGCATTGGCGTGGGCAAGAATGCGCGAATAAAATTCGCGCGATGACACTAGCGGTTGGCGCGGACTCGCTTATCGCACGTCTCACAAAAATATGTGAGCTTGGCGTCCGTGTCGTAGATCGAATGACTGTAATACATCGCGCAGCGAGAATTATAGCAGTGTTTCAATCCAAAAGAGTGCCCGAGCGCGTGCACGCACTCCTTGAGCGTTCGATTGAAGAGCGCGCCGTCGTTGGCAGCTTCGCCATAGAATTCAGGTTTAAGCCGAAAGGTTGAGACCACGGCTACTCGATCGGTCTCGCTTGCATCGCTGAAGATAAAATTGTGGGAGGTCTTGTAGAGGTCGCTCCCCATCATGCCAAGCAACAGTCCATCGCGCGCAGGGTAAGCTGCGAGCAGCCGGTTGAAGACCGTATTGAGAAAGAACTGCCGGCGGATAGAGTTTGCTTGTGTGGGTGAGAGGGTGAGCGGCTTTTCGACTGCGAATTTATGGAAGAATCGCTCTTCCAAGCAAGGAGCAAGTCGTTCGCAAAGATCTGGTCCGACGCCGTTGATGGGGACGAGAGTTATTTTTTCCATGCTCCGATACATCACCCTTCAACTTGCTCGATGCAAGTCCTCCGATGGTGACGCACGTCCGAGAGGAGATGAACGATGATCATTGGTCTCGGCACCGACGTCGCAGAAGTGGATCGCTTTCGATTCACGCCGTCGCAGTTTGAAAAGTTTTCCAGCAAAGTTTTCACGGCTGAGGAAGTAACGCACGCACGCAAGCACCGCTATCCTCACGAACGGCTGGCGGGGGCATTCGCCGCGAAAGAAGCAACCCGGAAGGCCTTTGGTCACGCCATTCCGTGGCGCCTCATCGGGGTGCGTCACGAGCGCAGCGGAAAGCCGTACGTGGAATTGAGCGGGCGGGCAGCGGGCCTGATTGCCGCGCGTGGCGTGCGGCGGATGCACGTCACCATTTCTCACAGCCGTCAGAATGCCGTTGCGACGGTCATCTTAGAAGCGGACGATCCCGCGGCTGGTTTGTCCGTGGACTTTGAGGAAGCTGCAGCTCGATGAACGCTCTGACCGCTGCCGAGATGCGCACGGCCGACATGCGCACGATCGAAGACGTCGGTATCCCTCCCATCGTGCTCATGGAAACTGCCGGCCGAGCGGTGGCCGATCTGGCGCGTGATTTTCTGACCGATCTCGAAGGAGATCCGATTCGCGTCGCTATCGTCGCAGGCTCTGGGAACAACGGAGCGGATGCGCTCGTTGCCGCCCGCTACCTCATGCAGCTCGGTTACGAACCGGATATTTACATGGCTGCCAAAGGCGCCGACTGCAACGAATTGTGCCGCGCGCAATTGGAGATGATGCAAGGGTTGGGAGCTTCGGTGAGCTTCCTGCGCGAGCAGTCTCCCGAATTCTTTCGGTCGGGCCTTCGAGCGGCAAGCCTCATCGTCGACGGTTTGCTCGGCACTGGATCTTCCGGCACGCTGAACGAGCCCTATCGCACCTGGGTGAACGAGATCAATATCGCGAGTCGTGAGGTCATTGCCGTCGACATTCCAACGGGGATCGACCCAAGCTCGGGCATGGTGCCCGGGCCCGCGGTGACGGCGACGGCGACGGTCACGATGGCAGCGCCTAAGGTTGGGATGCTTCTGTATCCAGCCGCGTCCTACGTTGGGGAGCTCTGGGTCGCCCAAATCGGCATCCCGCCCGCCATTTTGGCAGATGTCGGCGGCCGCTATCACGTGATGACCAAGCAACAGTTCTTCTTTTGGTTGCCCAGGCGCAGTCGCCAAGCCGACAAGCGAAGCGCCGGGGAGGTTGTGGTGATCGGCGGCAGCCGGCAATACATCGGCGCTCCGCTGTTGTGCGCGCTTGGCGCTCTGCACGCGGGCGCCGGATACGTGACCATTGCCTGTCCACCTGGCGGCGGCACAGGCAATCTCGAATCACGCGCTCGAGCAGATTGTTGCCCCGTGGCCGGAGTCCGATGACGTTGGCACAATCGTGAACGCGCTTTTGGACTCGACGCGTCACGCGGGAGCAGTCGCGATTGGACCCGGTTTGGGCAGGGATACGCAAACGCAAGAGATCGTACGCCGCTTTCTCAGCCAGAGCACGCGGCCGCTGGTCGTTGATGCAGACGCGCTCTTCGCCCTCTCGGACCATACCTCGCTGATCACCGGCAAGAAAGCCGTGCTGACCCCGCACGACGGCGAGTTCGCACGACTGCTCGGCGAAAATGCCGACGCCGCGATCGTGAATCGCATGAAGGCGGCAGATGATTTTGCATCGGCGCTTGATATCACGCTTTTGCTCAAGGGTCCGCGCTCGATTGTCGCGACGAAGGAAGCATCGTATGTGAATATCACCGGCAACGAGCTGCTTGCCACCGCGGGATCTGGTGACGTTCTCTCCGGCATCATCGGTGCAGTGCTGGCTGCCGGCTGCAGCCCGCGTCAATCCGCAGCAATCGGCGCGTACTGGCATGGAGTGACTGCGGAATATCTTGCCAGTCAACATAAGCAAAGCATCGTCGCCGGAGACGTCGCGAAAAATTTGCAAGACGCATTGCATTGGCTAGACGAACGCGAAGAGGAAGACGACGGCTACCTCACCCGCGTCGTGTAAACGTGGACTCTACCGCTTCGGGTCCTTCCGAGCGTGAATATATTGCCAAAGCACGTGTTGGATGAGATTGCCCCGAGTACGGTGCTCGGCTTGCGCTGCGCGATCGAGCGCCTCCAACAAGGGCGCCGATGCGCGAAAGGCGACGGGCTGGGTCAGGGCCTTTCTTACAATCGTGGCACGGCCGATCTCGTTTGACCTGTCGCGCTCCAATTCGTTGATCATTTGCCGTCTGGTCTTCCGTGCGACTGTAGACAATGCAATCCTAGCCTTTCCTGAATTTCCGCTTCTCATTGGCGCTCATATCAACGGCAGCGAATATCCGAAACTGACCGTTGCCTAACCTCTCACCAACCATTTTTAGCAGCCTACCACTTCCAGTTTCGCCGTAGACGACGTAGTAATCGCCATCTCGCTCGATGCGGTAGGTACCTTCCTCGCCTTCAACGCCAAAGATCGCCTCTTCAATCTCATCAGGCGTTACCTGGTGGGCTTGCCACAAATGCGCGACATTCTCGGTATCCCAGTAGAGCGGTTCGCGGATTTGCACATAAGCTACATACTACTACAATATGTATTATTTGTAAACATGCAATGGACAAAGAGGTCGAACCGTGTATTTCCTACGGGTAATCTATTCATTGAGTTTGCGAGCTTCCGCAACTCCGATTCGTCGATAATCTTCACTCCAAGTTGCTCGGCTTTTGCAAGCTTGCTCCCCGGCGCGTCGCCCGCCACGACATAGTCCGTCTTTTTGCTCACGGATCCAACCACTTTCCCACCCGCCTGGGCGATCAGCGCAGTTGCTTCTTCTCTCGAGAGGTTCGGCAACGAGCCGGTGAGGACAAACGTTTTGCCTAGCAGCGGACCATTGCTCCCTTGGCTGACACGAGTTGTTTCTTTGAGGTTCACACCCGCCTGGCTCAACTTATCAATGACTGCGCGATTTTGCGGTTGTTCGAAGAAATGCGCGATGCTTTGCGCGATCTTCGGTCCGATTTGCTCCGTCGCTTGGAGCGCTTCCACCGAGGCCCCGGCCAATTCGGCGATGCTTGGAAAGGCCGCCGCGAGAATTTGCGCATTTTGACTTCCGACAAAGCGAATGCCTAATCCGACGATCGCTCGCCAGAAGGGTCGGTGCTTGCTCGCCTCGATGTTGCGCAGCACATTGGCAGCGGACTTCTCGCCCATGCGGGGCAGGTTCAACAAGTCCGCCTCTGTCAGCGAGTACAGGTCGCCAACATCGTTGATCGTTTTGCTTTCCGCCAGCGAATCGGCGAGTGCGTAGCCTAAGCCTTCGATATCCATAAACTGGGCGAAGTGATAAAGCTGTTCTCGAAATTGGGCCGGGCACGAGCTGTTCGTGCAGTAAGCCATCGCCTCGCCCTCGGGTCGAAAGACTTCAGCACCGCATGCCGGGCAACGCTTCGGCAGCTCGTAGACGCGAAGATGCTTGCCCTTGCGAGCTTCGAGAACCGGTCGAACGATTTCTGGAATGACCTCGCCCGCGCGCCGAACGACCACCACGTCGCCTTCACGAATGTCTTTTTCTTTCACATAGTCTTCGTTGTGCAACGTGACCGTGGAAACGGTAACGCCCCCGACTCTCACCGGCTCGAGCACGGCAAATGGGTTCACGCTCCCGGTGCGGCCGACGTTGACTCGAATTGAGAGCAGCTTGGTCTGAGCTTCTTCGGGCGCGTACTTAAACGCGATCGCCCAACGCGGATCGCGCCCAACAAACCCGAGCTCGCGCTGCTGCTTGAGCTCATCTACTTTGACGACGACGCCATCGATGCCAAAGTCGATCGAATCGCGCTTGTGTTCCCATGCTTCACAGAATTTTACCAGTTTCTCGAAGTCTTCGAATCTGCGCGCCTCGCCATTGACCGGCAGCCCATAACCCTTGAGTGTCTCCAAGAGATGCCATTGGGTGTCTGCCGCGAGCGCAGGTTTCACCTCACCGAGTCCATAGGCAAAGAAGCGCAACGGCCTGGATGCGGTGATTCGCGGGTCGAGCTGGCGCACCGCGCCTGCTGACGCGTTGCGCGGATTGGCAAAGGCTGGCTCTCCCGCGGCAATGCGCTTTTCGTTCATGCGGTCGAAGTCGCTGCGGCGCATGTAGACCTCGCCACGCACCTCGAGCACGTCAGGAGCGCGCCCATGTAACCGTAAAGGAATAGAACGGATCGTGCGCAGATTTGGCGTGACCTCTTCACCCATGCTGCCGTCGCCGCGCGTGCCTCCAGAAACGAGCGACCCGTGCTCGTAGCGCAGCGCGATCGCAAGCCCGTCAATTTTTAGTTCAGCTACATAAGCGCCGGGTTCCGCGTCCAGCAATTTGGCGACGCGCTGGTGCCACGCGCGCAGCTCTTCCTGCCCAAATGCGTTGCCGAGCGACAGCATCGGGATCGCGTGACGATACTTGGCAAAGGCGGCCGATGGCGCCGCGCCAATGCGCTGGGTTGGGCTCTCGGGCGTTTGAAGCTCGGGATGTTCCCGTTCCAGCTCTTGGAGTTGCCGAAACAATGTATCCCATTCCGCGTCGCTCACGGAAGGCGTGTCGAGGACGTAATACTCATAGTTGTACCGATCGAGCAGCTCGCGGAGTTCGGCCACCCGTTTGGCAGGTGATGACTGTGTCATGCTGGCGAGAACGATTTCGACGTCAGGGCCGAGTAGCCCTGAGTACGTGGGGCGATTTTCCAATCGCCCCCTACAGGTGTGTTAGAGAATCAGCTTAGGCGGGGTGGGCGCCTTCGCGTTCCCACTTGCGAACGAGATACGCGATCAGGTCGGACGTGATCTCGCTGATACGGACGAAAGAGATGCCGATACCGCGCGCGTCATTGCGGATAACCGTGCCGTAGACAGAAATTGGCTTGGCTTCACCGATAAGATCCAGCTCAATGGTCAGCAGGTCGTTTGTGTCTACGTCGGCGTTGGTCCGAAGGAGCACACCGCCGCCGCCAATGTTGACGATTTCGGCTGGGTAGCGCTCATCTGTACGCTCTCGCCGGATATGCACGGGCAGAATCTTTTGAATGCGCGCATGCTTGCGCCGCTCAATCGTTTGGCCGTCACTTCCGTTGTGCATGACACGCCCTCGTTTGCGACAGAGCGAAGCTAATTGTCCGGGCTGTTACCCCAAAGCTTGACGTCGCCAATGTGGTTCGCCCAATACCACATGCGACTCACGCCCCACGCTACGTGATTCCACAGATAGAGCTCCGCGGCCCGGCCTTGTGGGAAGATCGCGACCACGATGAGGATGACCACCACGTAGAACGAGACGCCAAGCGAATTCCAAAACTTGGTTGAGTTCGATGCCCTCGATGTTCCTCGCAGCGGCGCCGGCTCAAAATACTGACGGCGTTCGGTCTGCTCTTTGACGGCTTGATAATCGACTGGCGGCAAATACGAGGCAGAGTTCGCCGCGCGAAATGTTGGCTGCGGCGCAAAGGTTTGGACTGGCGGTGGCGCTGCTGCGGCATTATCTTCAGTATGACGCCCCAAGAGGCGATCGATCTTTTGCTTCGCGTCGTCGCTGAGCTCCAGGAAATCAGCAGCAACTTCGTATCCCGCTCCCTCGCCGAGGCTCTGCTGCGTTCGGACTTTGATAAGGCCGCGAGCCGTGGCCTTGATGCTGCGCATGTCGAGGGTCGTGAAGAGAATAGTGTTCTCCCTCACTTCGCTCGGGAACGTCGCTATAAGGCCGTGTGCGTCTAGGCGAGCCGCTTTGCCGGTCAAGTTCACGCCGAGTTCGGCGTTTCGCACCGTGATATCGATCGGAAGAGGCAACGCAGCGGGGAGTTCGCCGGTACCAATCGCGTCGGGCATAGATCCTCTTAATATATGACTACGGTCGCCGGACAGTCCCGAAAGAGGCTGCCAAGCATACTAGTCATCGGCCATCTTAAGCCTGGACTTCAGGACCGCGCCACGGGTTCGGCCGGCTGTTGCGGGCGGGAGCCCGTGTTTTCAAGGGTCTTGAGGAGTTCTCTGTTTGCGCGCTCGTACTCCTCAATTGCCCCGTGCTCGCTCGTAATGGCGATATGTGCGCGCGGGTCCGTCAGCACCCGCCGCAGATAGCGGCCCGTATACGAGTGAGGCATTCTCGCGACTGCCTCGGGCGGACCCATCGCAACAACCCTGCCACCCTTGTCGCCGCCCTCGGGCCCAAGGTCGATGATGTAGTCCGCAGTTTTGATGACATCGAGATTGTGCTCGATGACCAACACGGTATTTCCGCTCTCGACAAGTCGACGCAACACCAACAGCAATTGCGCGATGTCGGCAAAGTGCAGTCCGGTTGTCGGTTCGTCAAGAATGTAAAACGTTCGACCGGTGCTGCGCCGCGAGAGTTCGGTGGCAAGTTTCACGCGCTGTGCCTCGCCGCCGGAAAGCGTCGTGGCCGGCTGACCCATCTGAATATAGCCCAGGCCCACGTCGCAGATCGTCTGCAGTTTGTTGTGAACGCGCGGAATGTTCGCAAAAAACTCCGCTGCCTCGTCCACGCGCATCTCCAAGACTTCAGCGATCGACTTGCCTTTGTACTTTACCTCGAGCGTCTGCTGATTGTAGCGCTTGCCTTTGCATACTTCGCACGGCACGTACACGTCCGGCAAGAAGTGCATCTCGATTTTGATAATGCCGTCGCCGGCGCACGCCTCGCACCGCCCGCCTTTGACGTTGAAGGAAAACCGTCCGGGGCCGTAGCCGCGCACGCGCGCGTCGGGGGTCAGCGAAAAAAGCTCGCGAATCGGATCGAACGCGCCGGTGTAGGTCGCCGGATTGCTGCGTGGCGTACGGCCAATGGGCGACTGGTCAATGACGATGACCTTGTCGAGCTGCTCGAGCCCGCGCACCTTCCCATAGGTCTCTTCGGGTGGTTGCCCGTGCAGATAGTGAGCCAACGCGCGATAGAGCACCATGTCAACGAGGGTGGATTTTCCCGAACCCGAAACGCCGGTGATCGCGCAGAAAACCCCGAGCGGAAAATCGACGTCGATGTTCTTGAGGTTGTTCGCCCGCGCGCCTTTAATGCTGAGGGTGCCTTTGGGTTGGCGACGCCTGGGCGGAATGGGGATGACCGTTTCGCCGGAGAGAAAGCGGCCAGTGGCCGACGCCGGGGCGGCGCAAATGTCGTCAATCGTTCCGGCGGCGACTACATGACCACCACTCTTGCCCGCACCTGGCCCGATGTCCACGATGTAATCTGCTTCACGCATCGTCTCTTCATCGTGCTCCACCACGATGAGCGTGTTGCCCAAATCGCGCAAGGTTTTGAGCGTCGCAAGCAAACGAGCGTTGTCGCGCTGGTGTAAGCCAATCGAGGGTTCGTCTAAAATATACAGGACCCCGACGAGCGAGGATCCGATCTGCGTGGCGAGCCGAATGCGCTGCGCCTCGCCGCCGGAGAGGGTCGTTGCACTGCGATCGAGGGTGAGATACTCGAGGCCGACGTTGATGAGAAAACCCAAACGCGCGCGCAATTCCTTGACGATCTGGCGCGCGATTTGCTCTTCGCGGCTGGTCAGTTTCAATGCTTCGAAAAATTCCAGCGCTCGGTCGACCGGCAACGCCGTGAGCTTTGCGATGTTGAGGTTCGCGATCGTGACTGCAAGCGATTCGGGCTTCAGGCGCGCGCCCTTGCAGGCTGGGCACCGCACCGACGTCATCAGTTTCTCGATTTCTTCCTTGACGTAGTCCGATGATGACTCTTCGTAGCGCCGCTGCAAGTTGGGAAGGATGCCTTTGTATTGCGACTCGTAATCCCAGTGCTTGCCCGATTTGGTGCGGAAGCGAAATTCGCGCTTTTCGTCCTCGCCGTATAAGATGACGTCGAGCAGGTCTTTGGGGAGTTTCTTGATCGGCGTGTCGAGACTGAAACCCTCGTCTTTGAGCAGCGTCTCTACTTGCTGCACGTAAAATGGATTCATGCCCGCTGAAAGGTTCTTGGTCCACGGCACGATCGCGCCTTCGCGGAAAGATTTGTTGCGATCTGGAATGACGAGACGGGGATCGATTTCGATACGCGCGCCCAAGCCGGTGCACTCGGGGCACGCCCCGTAGGGTGAGTTGAAGGAGAACATCCGCGGCGCCAGCTCCTCAAAGGAGAGGCCGCACTCTATGCACGCAAACTTTTCAGAAAAGCTTTGTTCTTCTTCCTTGCCACCCGGCTTCTGCACCAGCACGCCAAGCAGGCCTTGCGTGAGCTTCAGCGCTGTTTCGACAGAATCGGTCAGTCGTTTGCGCACGTCCGGCTTGATGACAAGACGGTCCACGACGATTTCAACCGTGTGCTTGCGCTTCTTGTCGATCGAGATCTTCTCGCGAAGATCGCGAATGTTTCCATCGACTCGCGCGCGAGCGTAGCCATCTTTGATCGCCTGCTCGAAGAGCTTCTGATACTCACCTTTGCGCCCGCGCACCATCGGCGCAAGCAATTGAATCTTTGTGCCTTCGGGCAATTCGAGGATTTGGTCGACGATTTGCTCTGCGGTTTGCGGAGTTATCGGACGGCCGCAGTTGGGGCAATGCGGATGGCCGATGCGCGCATACAGCAAACGGAGATAGTCGTAAATCTCCGTGACGGTGCCGACGGTCGAGCGTGGGTTACGACTGGTCGATTTCTGATCGATCGAAATAGCGGGCGACAAACCCTCGATGTAATCGACATCCGGCTTTTCCATCTGACCGAGAAACTGCCGCGCATACGAGGAGAGTGACTCCACGTAGCGGCGTTGACCCTCAGCGTAGATGGTGTCGAAGGCAAGCGAGCTCTTGCCGGAACCCGAGAGGCCCGTGATGACGATGAGCTGGTTGCGCGGCAACGTCAGATCGATGTTCTTGAGATTGTGCTCGCGCGCGCCCTTGACCAGAATATGCTCGAGCCCATGCCGCGGCGCAATCGCCAGCACGGGAGCTGCGTAAGGATCCTCCCTCGGGCCATTCGAGGATTTTTGCATAGAAAAGACTATTTCGAGGGCGATTTTCCAATCGCCCCCTACAGCTTGGCGAGGGCGGCGGGGAGGTCGGCGATTGAAGGAATCTCCGCTTCGGGAGGGCGTGCACCTGCAGGAAGCTTTTCGTTCCGGCTATTCACCCAGATCGCGCGCATGCCCGCAGCATGGGCGCCGGAAATGTCGCGGTCGAAGCGGTCCCCAACCATGACGCTCTCCTCCGCCGTTACCGCAAGCTCGCTCATCGCGTGCGCAAAAATGGCTGGATCCGGTTTGGCAAGCTCCATTTCGCCGGCGAGCACGACCGCGTCGAAGAAACGGGCCAGTTCGAGGCGGGCGATCTTGGCTTCGTGGGTTTCCGCGAAACCATTGGTAATGATCGCCATCTTATAGTGGCCGTGCAGCTGGTGCAAGACGGGTACCGTTTCGGGAAATAATTCAACACGTTCGATGCGAATTGCGTCGTAGCGAGCCGCAAGCCTGCGGGCGAGGTCGGCGTCATCGATGCCATGCGCGCGCAAGGCAGCCAGCCACAATCTCGGACGAATTGCGCCACTCGGCGGCTTGGGAGCTTTGGGCTCCAAGGTCTCCCAAAAGCTCATCGCTGCGTTCATATAAGCGACCGCGAGCTTTTCAGCGGAGACACCGCGATCCGCGGCCAGTTCGGATGCCGCGAGGGCGGCGCTGCGCTCGCTTGAGATCGTGTCGTCGAGCAGTGTATCGTCGAGATCGAAAAAAATCGCCTTGACGTGCACGGTTAGATAAAAAACAGTCGCGGCAAGTTCTGGAAACTGGCCACGAGCTGTTGTAGCACCGCGTCGCCCTGTTTTGGATCCAACGTCGTTTCCAGTGATGGTAAGGTAGAGATCACATCGTCGTAGTTGTACATAACGCTTCCCTGCCAGGGTTGGCCCGGGATGCCGGCAGGAGCGTAAAACGCTGTTCGAATCTGGAATGCGAGCGTGCGCAGCTTCTCCAATTCGTCAAGATTCGCTGTTGCCACTGACTCGTCGACCGAGCTGTCGATGCTTGCTGCGAGTTGACTGAACCTTACGATTTGTGGCTCCAAGGTTTGCACGACCGCCGCGCGCCGGCTCTCTTGGCCCGTGCCGTTGGCAAACACGTTGAGGCGACGTTGCACTGCCAGCGCCAGATCGCTCAACCGAATATCTGGATACGGAGCATCCGCAAGTCTTAACATTTCAATGGTGTAAAAGCGTGCCGCCGCGTCTGCGTAGCGCATGCCAGGATCGAGCACTCGTAAGCTGGCGGGATCGTCATAGGCTGAATGGTAGGTGCCAAAGGTGCCCGCATAGGCGATACCGCTTGATGGAATCCCCAGGTGATACGTGAAGGGCTCGTGATCGCTCCCCAGACCTGGTGGACTCACAGCGAGCGTTGCGTCTTGCTTTTTCCAATACGCCTTCGCGGGGCTCCCATCGGGCGCGATGGCAGCGTCGGCAACCAACCGGGCGAGACCGATCAAGTCGTCGGTCGCGTAGGCGAAAAATGTCGGCCCCATGGCAACTTCGTCCGTGTTCACATATGCCCAACAAGACCGGCGGAGTTCGGCAGCGTTTTGCTGCACCCACGCAGCGCTCCCGAAATCGTTGAGCTCCTCTCCATCCCACGAACCGATAACGAGACGTTCGAAAGGGGCGCCAGCCGGTCTTGCGCAGGTCGCGCACTGCATCTCCAAGCTGCAGCATCGCGACGGTGCCGCTGATCGGATCCACTGCTCCGTACGTCCACGCGTCGCGGTGACCACCAATGATCACGCTTTCGCTCGGCGCGTCCGTGCCTTTCATCGTTGCGATAACATCCCAAATCGGTCCGATGAAGCGACGGCTCTTGAGCACGTAATGCACGCGTTCGACGCCCCCGATGCGGACGTTGGCTGAGGTTTTTGTCGCCCAGGCGCGCGGCGCGAGCGGTCCGCCGAGGTTCGCCTCCAACTGTTGCGCGACGAGCGCGGTAATGGCGCTCACCGGAATTGGGGGAACTCGCAAGGTCGAAAACGACGTGTGCTTTGCACCAGGCACCGGAATGCCGATGGCGGTGGGATCACCGGCGTTGTATTCAATGAGCATCGTGTTGCGCAGCGCAGCCCCAAGCGGACGCGCAGGCCCATTTGGGTATGGCTTCGTCCCTGGCTTTGGGGGTAAGTAAGGATCCCAGCCCGGCTCTGGATAGATGAGCAACGCCTTGCCGCCGTAACTGACGACCCGTCGCCCTTTGGAGTCCGCGCTTCCGTGACCCATCTTTGCAATGACGATTGCGCCGGTCAAATTGACGTGCATGCTCTTGAGCAACGCGAAATCTTCGGCGCGCCCGTAATTTGCGTAGATCAGGGGGCCTTCGGCATCTCCGTCGTTGCTGAATCCAGAGTACGGTTTGCCGATCTCCTCGTGATTTTTCGAGTACGGGTCGCTTGCGATCGCGGGCTCGTACAGATTGACAGACTGCTGGAACGGCGCAGTGATATCCAAATGTTGCTCGGTTGGCCAAACGTTGGCAACATCATAGGTAACGATGGCTGCGTCGAAACCATCGGCGGCCAGACGGTTGCGCACGTACACCGCCGTTTGGTAATCGGCCGGCTGGCCCATGCGGTGCACGTGGCCGGCCAGAACGAGCTCATCGTGCATTGCAGCGTGCGCGTTTGGCGACGCGTTGGCAATGCGTTCAGCCTCGAGTTCGCGAGCGGCCAAGGTACTTGGAAATCCGACGATCGCCGCCGACGAGTTTGTGTCCGCGGCGGACGGCAGCAGTGCTGAGGACAGCGCCACGAGCAGCGCTAAGCTTGCGGGCAACCAAAAATGGCGCCTCGCCTGAAGGATCGCTGTGATACCCATGCTGCTAGAATTATTCCGGCGAGCGCGCTGACCTTCCACCGAGATCGTAGACTGTGACCCCATTGGTTCGAAACGCTGCGCGCAAGCAGGAGTGTTCGTCTGCGGCTAGCACCGTCCAATCGATGCCAGTCGGCGTTCGGTGTGTGTACGCATCGTTTGCATTGACCACGAGGTAGCGAACCCCAAGCGAGCGCAGCGCGGCGTAGCGCACCTGAGAAGGCTCTTGCCAATCAATGGCCAGCGCCTGCTGATAATAGGGGTTGCCCCAACGAGTACCCTCGGGAAAATAATAGTCGCGCACGTCATCGAGAGCTAATACTTGTGCGCCGGCGATGCCGCGCTGCGCGAGCCACTGGGCCGCCGCAAACGTTTCAAGCCGCGCGTCTAAGTACTGCGCGGCGCTCTCTTCTCCCTGAATGTACCTTATTGATGGAACGATGCTTTGCGCTGCCTCAACTCGGGTGGATGGCAGCCAGTTCACGAGAACCGAGTAGGCGCACAGCACGGTGAGAGCGACAACGCTCAGCGAACGCAAGCGTGGGCCAACCGTAGACGTACCGGCCGCCACAAGTGCTGCGTACAGCGAAAGCGGCGCCAGCGCAAATCTCCATTGTTGGCTTGCAAAAAACCACGCCACGGTAAGCGCGAGGGTCAGGACCCCAAGGACAAGCGCCGACCGTGTGACGATCAGACTCGCAATTGCAAACACGATGCCCGCGCGCAGCGCAAGACCTGGATCGCCGCAGAACGTTCTCGGAGTAACGAGCAGTCGATATGGCAACAGGAGAAGGTCGCTGATGGACGTGCCCCCGCCACACCAGTGCCGCGTCATCTCTACGTAGCGCAACCCGAAGCCTCGCACAGCGCTCGCCTGGGCCAGCTGCAAGGAGAGGAATGGATAGATTGGATCTCCGGTGACTGCAAACGTGCGAGCATACCAGCCAGCAGCGCTCAACACGACGCCGAGCAGAAATCCACCGATAGCTTCCCATCGTGCCGCCGTGCGCACCGCAACTAGTATCAAAATAATGGCGCAAGCGCCAAGGCCAGAATACTTCACCGCTGCGGCGGCGCCACAAAGAAATCCGGCCAGAACGAAAGTCGCAAATAAATTCGCGACACTACCTTTACCTGCGATTGCAGGATGGTGCGAGGCAAGAATCGTCGCGATGCTTGCCACGACGAACATCGCGAACGGCACGTCCACATAAAATGTAGGGGCAAGCCACAGCCATAACTCGCTCGACGCTACCAGCATCGCCGCAACGATGCCGCTGCCTGGCGCGATTGTCGAAGCAACTGCATACGTGAGAAGGCCGAGGCAAAGCCCCGCGCCCAAGGTCGCCATGGCTGCACCGGCGGAGCCTGCGATCGCATATGCAGGCAGCGCTGCCGCTTCCCCGAGCTGCGGGAAGCCCGTTTGAACCATCTGCGGTGAAAAAACAAAGCTTCCATGCGCAAGCGCGGAGGCGACGAGCGGCAGATGGTACGCGATTGGGTCCCACCAGACGGCGGGCAACGCTGCCGCGACGATGCCGGTCAGGATCGCAGCCACGATCACGCAGCAAGCAGCTCGATCTGCGACCTTCAAATCGCGCCAACGCGCGAGAACGCTTTGAAAAAATCGGGGTAGCTCGCGAAAGCGCCTTCGGTGAACTGGCACCCGCACGACAATTGCCGCCAAGATCAGCAGCCACAGCGCAAGCGGACGGATTCCCCCAAAAAGACCGAGTACCGCGACGGCGCTTCCCAAAAGCGCATAACCCGTCGCTGCACCAACTCCAAGTCGCAGCTCGCTGCGATCGAAGTTAGCCCAACGGGAAACCAGCGCCACGCCGTAATCCGCAGCGACCATCCACGTGAGCGCCGCGGCAGCCCCTCCTCCCAGGAGCCGAGGCCAAAACGCAGCGAGGTCCAGCACATGCGGCGCCATCTAGGTTACCTATCGGAGATTTCAGCGCTCGAAGCGGAGCACGACAACGTTTTCAGCCGGCAAATAACGATTGAATGGGTGAACGCTGGCCAGGCGATACTCCTTACCGAGTACACTGAGGAGGACGAGGTTTGGGTCGATGCCTCGCGGCTCGTAGGCGATGACCCACACGCGTGAGTATTGCTTCGCGGCATGAAGAGCCTTTGGAACTTGATTCGCATAGAATATGAACAAGTGTGGATGCGAAAGGATGTCCTTATCGCCTGGAAGCGTCCAAAATGGCATCCCCTGTTCTGCGAGAACGAGATCGCCCGGGTGCTCCTCTTGGGAAAGCACTTGTGCAACGCCAGGCCAGTCGGCTGTATAAAAGGAGGGATCTACCGCATACGCAGCACCGAGGACGATGCTACCCGCAACGAATGAGGCAGTGACAAGCGCTACCGCCCACAGCCGTTTTTCAATCGCGAGAGCAAACAGGCATCCTGTCCACGCAGCGAGCGCATAGGCGAGAAAGATGTAGTAGCGATCCAGATAGAGGAGCTTGTGCGTTGCTACCCCATAAAAAAACGTGAGGAGCGCTGACATTCCGAGCCAAGGCAGCAGCGACCGCCTCGCGTAGACGATCGTTGCCCAAAACGCCGCGCCAATCCACAACCACGCCAACGCTGCAGCAACGTTTGCAAACGCGCCCTCGAGCTCGGGCACGACTGTCGCCTGACCAGCGAGCGAGAGCACTCCAGCGACTTCATGTCCGCGATAAGCTGCAAAGGTTTGTCCTCCGATGCCGAGTTGATGGAGCAAGGCGGGTACCTGTGGAGTCCAAAGAAGGATTGCCCCGGCAAACGCGACGCTCGCCTCCATCAATCGATCGCGGCGCAAACAAAGCACGTACAGAATTTGCGCGAGTGCCGCAAACCAAGCCAAGTACAACGTGTAGCCAGCGAGGACGGCAGCGATGCTCCACAAAGCCCAAAGCGACCAACGTTGAGTGGACGTCAGATCGGTGCGCGTGAGAATGATGGAAAGGAGGAGGAACTCAACCAGCGCGAGCGCGTCGCAAAGAGCGTACATTCGTATCCATGTATCGTAAAAGACGAGGATCGGCATAAACGCAGCACAGAGGGCCGCGATGGACGCTGCTAGTTGACCCGCCCATAGGCGCACGATGAAATAGAGCAGCACGACGGACGCGGTGCCAAGTGCTACCATCAACATGCGAGGCATCCACAGCGGAGCGTGCGCGAGACCGGAAACGTGGAGCAACCAAAAAAAGAGCGGTGGGTGGACGTCGACGGCCCGCAAGATTTGGAGCATGTCCTTCACGGAAAGCGCGCTCCACTGTAACGAAATGCGTTCGTCGGTGTGCAACGGCCGCCGCAGCGCATCGAAGGTTCGCACCGCGAAGGCCAGTGCTGCCACAACGAGGAGTGCCCAAGAGCCAGTCTTTTGCCCACCTGCCGTGGGTTGTGTCACCATGTCCGGTGTATCGGCGGTTTCGGGCAAGGCCGAACGACCCTGCTTCAGGTTTGCCGCATTCCACGCCGATGACTAGTAACGGAAGCAATGCGTCCACAAGCAGTACCTGAAGCCGCCGCCATCGGCGTCATGGCCTATAATGAAGAACGAAATATCGCGCGCCTGCTCGATAGCGTTCTCGACCAAACGGCTTCCGACCGGATTGTCAAGATCGTGGTCGTGGCGAGCGGCTGCACGGATGGCACCTGCGAAATTGTCGAGCAGTACCGCAGGCGGGATCCGCGCATCTCGCTGATTGCTGAGCCCAGCCGCGGCGGTAAGGTAGCGGCCATCAATCAGTTTCTCTTTAACGCGCAGGAGGAGATCCTTTTCGTTACCGGCGCCGACTTGGTTTTTGATCCCAATGTGGTAAAACTCATGTTGGAACCGTTCGACGATCCGGACGTGGGCATGGTTGGTGCCCATCCCACCCCGGTCGATGCCCCCGACAACTTCTTCGGTTATGCCGTTAACCTCATGTGGTCGCTGCACCACGATATTTCTATGCGCGACCCGAAGATGGGTGAGCTGATCGCGTTTCGCAACGTTTTCAGGCGGTTGGATCCGAACATTATTTGTGACGAACTAGCAGCGCACCAGTTGATCCGCTCAGCTGGTTACAAGCTTATGTATGCGCCTGACGCACGTGTCTACAACAAAGGCGCGGAGAACCTGCGCGATTTCATATCGCAGCGAACGCATTGTATCGTGGGCAACTTGCAGATCATGCGCGATCATAACGTACCAGTTTCGACCATGCGGTCGATGCCCGTGATCCGCGCCGCACTACCCCACGTGCTACGGAATTGGCGCCGGCTCCATTGGACGGTGAGCGCAGCGGCACTCGAACTCTATTGCCGTTTCAAGAGCCAGTCGATTTACCGTTCGCAAGAGAAACGTCAGAGCTACAAGGTGTGGGAGCCAGTCTTGACAACCAAGGTACTCGTCCCGCCCGAGTCCGGAAAAACGATCGCACACTAGGCGCGTCGCCTCGATTCTCGGTCCATAAGATAGGCTGCCAGCGCCTCGCGCCAAGGGCGAGTCTTCATTCCAAGGGCCTCGAGTTTCTCGCTCCTCAGCGCTGAGTTGCGCGGCCGTACCACAGGGTCATCCTGTACGTTGAGCGGCACCGCTCGGCTGTCTAGGCCGCTGAGGTCGAAGATTGCCTGGGTAAATTCTAGCCACGAACACGCACCCATATTGGACCCGTGATAGAGACCATACGAAGCGCGCAGGCGTACGAGTTCAAGCGCCAGATCCGCCGCGTCGTGCGAGTAGGTTGGGGACATGATAAGGTCAGCTCGAGCCTCGACCGTTTTCGCGGCGCTGCCCGCCTGTAACATCCTTTCAACGAAGTTGCGGCTCTTGAGCTTAGCGTTTGTGCCACCAAAGAGACTTGAAACTCTCAAAATGTAGTGCTCTGGATGAGCGGTCCGCACAAGAAGCTCGCTTGCAAGCTTCAGGCTGCCATACATGTTGAGAGGATTGGGCCGATCGCTTTCAACGTACGCTGCTTCTTTGGCTCCGTCGAAGACGTAATCCGTGCTGAAGTGAACAATCGCTGCATTGCGTTTGCGCGCAGCCAAAGCCACGCGGATCGCGCCGTGCACATTGACTTCCAACTGCGCCAGCGGGTCTGTTTCCGCTTCGCGAGTACCAAGTAACGCGGCCGCGTTGATGATGACGTCGCCCGGTTGTGCAGGCAACAGGGCCTGATGCAACGATGCCTCATCGGTCACGTCGGCGTCTCGGTGACCTAAGGCTGTGACTGATAATCCTTTGGCTTGAGCAGACGCAACGGCAGCCGAACCCATCTGGCCTTGCGCTCCAAGAACGAAAACCTTCATTGGCTTACTGTCATAGCATCGATCTTGAGGAACCTCGCAAACGTCGAGCCATCTTGGCCAACGGTTGCGCGCAGTCGGCGACGCGTTCGTGCGGAGCGTTGGCGCAGGCGCACTGACTCCAACCAAGCGATGCTGCTGCCCAGCGCAGGCCAGCGGCGGCAGGCGGCGACAACCATCTTGATACCCCAGCCGGTGACGGGCCGTGCAAACCGCTCGCGCAAAGCGGTCGCCGCTGCCTCGGCATTGTCATATTTTTGCATCACGACGGATTTGACGGCGATTTCGTAGAGCTTAAAGCGCATTTGCCGTGCGAGCAGGGACGGGATACGCGCGCGAAGCGCAGGATCGATATCGGGATCGGCGCTCAGTTTGTCCGCAATGCGAGCAAACCCGGCTATGACACCGGTGTCTTCCGTCGTCGAGACCCGGTCTTGATGGTGGACGTAGGCGGCACTTGGCTCAAAGAACACGAGGTACGGAAAGCGAGCCGCAACGCGGAGCTCGTAGTCAAGGTCGATTGGTCCGACGCTGTCATCGAGCACACCCACCTTCTCCACGACCTCGCGGCGGAAGAGTATTGCGGTCCAAGTCGGGTGCTTGTTTCCCAGCATTGCGAAGAAGCCTTCTGGAGGTGCGTAGCGGCCCTCGCGACGCCACAAGCACAGCGGCGCATACCGAACCGATCCATTTTGATCGAATTCGATCGCCGAACCGGCCGCAAAAAGTGTCTTTTCATCTGACCGCAATCTTGAGATCGCGGAGGCATAAAAGTTTGGAAAGAGCACGTCGTCGTCCGAGAGGAACGAGAAATATGGTGTGTCCACGCGCCGCATTCCAAAGAGAAAATTCTCGGCCGCAGTGACCTGAACAATGTGACGGTAGTACGTGACTCTCGGATCTTGTGCAGCGATCTGCGCAACAACGGACGGCGTTTCATCGCCGGACGCGTTATCATACACCTTCACCTGCAGGTCGCGATGGGTTTGCGCCAGCACGCTCAAAATAGCGCGGCGCAGCATTCGAGGCCTGCGGTGGGTTGGGATAATCGTGGTGATCGAGGCGTTCAATCCTTAACGCAGCGCAGGTAGCCCGACGGAGCGACGCTGATCAGAAGCGTTCTCTCCAATTGCTCGTCAACCACAAAGCGATCTGTGCGCTTCAGAAATTCCTGAACAGCGGTTAACGGGCTATTGCCCGGCCCCCACTCCCGGTCGCCCAACGCGGTTGGAGATAAGCGGTCTACGATCGTGTCCAGGACGACGAGGTGGCTCCCTTCCCTCACGAGAGGTGAATACAATTCCAGTTCTCGTAGGACGTGCGCGTGCGAGTGATTTGAATCGAGCACCACCAACACGCGGTCGCATCCCTTCGCTCGCTCCTTCACCCGGCGCACGATCGAGTCATCAACCGATGATCCTTCGAGCAGGGCAATCCGCCGCGACAGGGGATGTGATTCGATGGCGACACGGTTGTCGGCTCTGATGTCGATGTCCACGCCCACAACTTTTCCATCACCCCCAAGCAATTCCAACATTGATGCGTAGAAAATTGTTGCGCCCCCGTGCGCAACGCCGGTCTCGACAATCAGCTGCGGGCGTTCTGACCAGATGATTTCCTGGAGAGCAATTAGATCTTGCGGGTATTGGATCACGGGTCTGCCGAGCCACGTAAAATTATACGAATACCGTCGCTCGCAGCTGCTGATCATGAATTCGTCTGCGATGTCGGCGAGGTGCTGATCGGCGGCAGTGAACTGCCTCTTAGGGGCGAAATCCCGATTCATGGTCTCCAACCGCGCTACATGCCCGGTCTGCCTTGGGTCTGACGTGCAATTGTTTCTGGAGCGAAAGGACGTTCCAGTTTTTCAGAATGTCCTTTTCAAGTATCGGACGGATGCTCTCAATGTTGAGCGCGGCGACTTGCGCCTCCTCGTGTGCACTCAGTGCGGCTTTGTCTTCAATGCCGCTTTTGATCCGACTGCAGCGCGCTACGGCGAGCAATACGATAACAACCAAACCTGCTCTCCCGAGTTCAGCGCCTATTTAGCGGGGCACATTCGGCGAATTACCGACGCCCTCGCCGAACCCGATAGCACGATCGTCGAGGTAGGCTGCGGCAACGGTTGGTTTCTTGAGCATCTCATCGAGGCCGCGCCCAAAAGCAGGGGATTTGGATTCGACCCTGCTTATCGAGGCCCCCAAAAGTCGAGTAACGGACGCATCCGCTACTTCGGTCGCTACTTCGGCGCGGAAGATGCGACGCTGCAGGCGGACGTCGTCGTGTGCCGGCACGTCATCGAACACGTTGCGGATCCCGTTGCACTGCTTGCGTCTATTCGTCAAGCATTACGATCCTCCCAAGCGCCGCGGGTTTTTCTTGAAACGCCATGCGTCGAATGGATCCTGCGCAACCAAGTCATTTGGGATTTTTTCTACGAACATTGTTCGTATTTCAGCTCATCGTCGCTGCAAACCGCATTCAATCGTGCGGGCTTCAGCGTCCAACGATTGGAGCACGTTTTTGGAGGTCAATACTTGTGGCTCGAGGCGACGCCTGACCAAAGCGATCTCGCCGTGACGAAGCAAAGTGGCAGCGTGCCCGCCTTGGCGGCCGAGTTCGGGGAAGCCGAACCTCAACTCGTTGAAGCGTGGAAGGTACGTGCAGCTCGCCTCCGCGAGCGTGGGAAAGTTGCCGTGTGGGGCGCCGGTGCCAAGGGGGTCACATTTTTGAACGTCGCTGACCCTTCGGCCACTCTCGTCGACTGTGCCATCGACGTCGATCCACGGAAGCAGCATCGTTTCGTCGGCGGCACGGGCCACCCCGTTGTGGGCGTGATGGAACTCGTCGAACGGGGCATTGCAAGCGCGGTGCTTATGAATCCCAATTACAAGGAAGAAAACCGTCGCTTACTGCTTGAGGCGAACGCTGATTTGGAGCTCGTCGGCTAGCGCTCCCAACCCGTCCGTTAGCTTAGGGTAATGTCGACATTTTTGGTATGGGTACGACAAACTTGCCACCCCACTGCGCAATGCCGGTCATTTCGCGGGCGATCTCGTCTTTGATATTCCAAGGAAAGATCACAACGTAGTCCGGCCTGGTCTCAAAAATTCGCTCGGGCGCGAAGATCGGGACTCTGACACCAGGAATAAGCTTGCCCTGCTTGTGGGGATTCTTATCTACCGTGTAAGGGAGAAGGTCCGTTCCGACCTCGCAGTAGTTGAGCAGCGTCGTCGCTTTGGCTGGAGCGCCGTAGCCCGCTACGCTTTTTCCGTTTGCAGCGCAATCCGAAAGAAACCCGACGAAGGCTTCTTTGGCGTTCTTAACGCGTCGCTCGAACTCGGCAAAACCCTCATGCGTATCTAGATGGGCCTCTCGCTCGGTGGTGAGGACCTGTAGGCAGGCGGCACTCGGCGCGGGCTGGGCATCTGACCTTGCGGCAAAGACGCGAAGCGAACCGCCATGCGTCACCAGCTCCTCGACATCGAAGACGTTAAGGCTATGAGCGCGCAAGATTTCGGTCGCGCACTCAAGTGAGAAATAGGAAAAATGTTCGTGATATATCGTGTCAAATTCGGTGCGCTCGATCAAGCGAAGCAGATGCGGAAACTCCAACGTTACCACGCCACTGGGCTTGAGCAGTTCTCGAATGCCTGCCACGAAGTCATTAATGTCCGGCACGTGGGCAAGCACGTTGTTGGCCACGATGAGGTCCGCGTTGTTTCCTGCAGCGACAAGCTCGAGCGCTGCTTCCCTTCCGAAGAATTTTGCGAGCGTTGGCACGCCAGACGTGTTTGCGATGTCCGCCACATTGCCCGCGGGCTCGATGCCTAGCACCGGCACCGAAACCTTTTGAAAGTTGCGGAGCAACGAACCATCGTTGCTCGCAAGCTCCACCACCAGACTTTGCGGCCCAAGGTCGAAACGACGGCACGCCATGCTCGCAAACGAGCTAACATGCTCGAGCCAAGACGTTGAATACGACGACAAGTATGGATAGTCGGAAAAGATTTCAGCCGGGGCTTGGTATTGTGGCAGCTGCACCAGATGACAGCGATCGCAAAAATACACCGTCAGCGGGAAAGAGGGCTCAGAGCGAGGGTCATCCCCGGGCGCTATCAAGCGATTGGATGGCGGCGACATGCCTAAATCGACCACGATGTGGGTCAACGGTGCGCGACAGAACCGGCATTGCAACTGGCTCACGAACCAACTGCATCCGGCGTAAAATCTTCGATGTCGGAAAGCACGAGCGTCCGCGCATCTGCACCCGCGGCGAAACGTTTGTGCCAAGCGATCGTTCGCGCAAGACCTTTGGGCAGCGGCACCCGAACTTGCCAGCTCAGCTCCGACTTCGCATTTGTGCTGTCGAGCCGCAGGGCGGGTGCTTCGCGCGGATGGTCGGACGCGTCGATCTTCCACGATGCCGGCGGTCCATAGAGTCTCGCTGCTTCGTCTGCGATCGCGCCAACCGTCCATTCGTGATCGGCGGGCGGTCCGAAGTTCCAAGCACGCGCGAAACGAGCACCATCAGCTCCGTCCAGGCGTTGGGCCAAGACGAGATAACCATGCAGCGGATCCAAAACGTGCTGCCATGGACGCACCGCGTTCGGATTTCTTATGAGGGCCGGGACGCCCGCCCCGAACGCGGCAAAGAGGTCGGGAAGCAATCGGTCCCTTGACCAATCGCCGCCGCCAATCACGTTCCCCGAGCGCGCGGTCGCAACGGCTCGCGCAGCGCCGCCGCCAATGCTCCAAAACGAGGCGCGATATCCGGCGACAATGTGTTCTGCTGCGGCCTTGCTCGCTGAGTAAGGGTCTTGACCGCCGAGCGGATCGGCTTCTCGGTGACGCTCGTTGCCGGCGTACAAGTCGTAACACTTGTCGCTCGTGACGATGACGGCTGCGCGGACCGATGGGGTAGCGCGGATTGCATCGAGCAGCGCGGCGGTCCCGAAAACATTTGTGCGAAACGTCTCGATTGGCGCCTCGTAGGAACGTCGCACCAGCGCCTGCGCCGCGAGGTGCACTACGATTTCGGATCGGTGATCGTGCATGAGCGCTGACATCTTTGCGACGTCGGTGATGTCGCCGCGTTCATCTTTGAGCACATCGGCAACGCGCGCGAGCGAAAAGAGATTAGGCTGACTTTGGGGGTCGAGGGCGTAGCCGACGACGTTCGCGCCGAGCTTATGCAACCACAGCGACAGCCAGCTCCCCTTGAAGCCCGTGTGGCCGGTAACGAAGACCCGCTTGCCTCGCCAAAAACCCGCGGTCAGCCCCAAACTTTCCACGGGGCTTTCCCTTGCTCCCAGAGATCGTTCAGCAAGATCTTGTCGCGCAGCGTGTCCAGCGGCTGCCAAAAACCTTGGTGCGGAAAAGCGCCGAGCTTCCCTTCGCGAGCCAAACGTTCCATCGGCTCGCGCTCCCACGAGGTCCGGTCGTCATCGATGTAGTCGATCACTGACGGCGAGAGAACGAAGTACCCGCCATTGATCCAGCCGCCTTCTTCAGTGGGCTTTTCTTTAAAGTCAGTCACTCGGTCGCGTGACATGGTCAGAACTCCGAACCGCCCCGGTGGTTTGGTCACGGTGACCGTTGCCGGCAGGCCGAGCCGCCGATGATGTTCGATCAAATCCTTGACGTTCACATTGCTGACACCGTCGCCGTAGGTGAAACAGAAATGCTCGCCGTCCAAAAATTTCTTGATCCGCTTGAGCCGGCCGCCAGTCCCAGTCTCGAGTCCAGTGTCCACGATCGTGACCGTCCATGGTTCGGCCAAGTTGTTGTGGGTTTGGACCGTGCCGTTGCGCACGTCGAAGGTAACGTCTGACATGTGGAGCGCGTAATTTGCGAAATACTCTTTGATCATGTAGCCGCGGTAACCGCAGCAAATAATAAAATCATTGAGACCGTACGCGGAATAGGTCTTCATGATGTGCCAGAGCACGGGTTTGCCGCCGATCTCCACCATCGGTTTTGGGCGTAGGAGCGTCTCCTCGCTGATTCTAGTCCCCATGCCGCCGGCCAAGATGACTACTTTCATCCTGACTCAATTATCGGCTAATCGGCGACGTTTACTGGAGCGTTACGACCGTCATGCTCCAAACCGGAAGCGTTACGGAGAACGTTTTGCCAACAGAGCTAGGGCGATTTTCCAATCGCCCCCTACATTGAAGATGGGCAGCTAGAAGAGGGCGGCTTCGCGTAGCGCCTGGCCGAAAACTTTGGGGGCTTTGCGGGAGAGCGACGGGTCACCGGCGTCGGGCAACTGCCTACGCAACTCCCACAGTTCATCGCGCAATGCGGCCGCTTTTTCGAACTCCAGTCGCGAGGCGGCTTCCTTCATCTCTTTCTCGAGTTCTCGAATCGTCGCCACGAGGACGTCGCGCGGCACTTCCTTGAGGGCTTTCTTGCTCTTCTGTTCCGCCGCGGCGGTTGCATCGGCAAGAATGTCTCTCACCGATTTGCGAATGCTTTGCGGATCGATATTGTGCTCGGCATTGTATGCGAGCTGCATTGTGCGGCGCCGTTCGGTCTCGTTGATCGCGCGCTCCATCGACTGCGTCACGTTGTCGGCGTACATCAAGACCATGCCGCTGACGTGGCGCGCAGCCCGTCCAATGGTTTGGACGAGCGACGTTTCAGAGCGCAGATACCCTTCCTTGTCGGCATCCAAAATGGCAACGAGCGAGACTTCGGGCAAGTCCAACCCTTCCCGCAACAGATTGATGCCCACCAGGCAATCGAACTTTCCTAGCCGCAAGTCGCGCAGAATCGCAATCCGCTCGAGCGTCTCAATCTCGGAATGCAGATACTTCGCGCGCACGTCCATCTCGATGAGGTAATCCGTAAGGTCCTCGGCCATCTTCTTCGTCAAGGTGGTCACGAGGACGCGCTCGTGCGCGGCTGCTCGAAGCCGGATCTCCTCCATGAGGTCGTCAACTTGGCCTTTGGTTGGTCGGACGACAACTTGCGGATCGACTAAGCCCGTAGGTCGGATGATCTGCTCGACGATTTGCGCCGAGTGGTTGCGCTCGTACGATCCCGGCGTCGCCGATACATACGCGATCTGTTTGACGTGTTTATCGAACTCGACGAACGTCAGGGGTCGATTGTCGATGGCCGACGGCAGACGGAACCCGAATTCGACGAGCACTTCCTTGCGCGAGCGGTCGCCCTGATACATGCCGTGGACTTGTGGCAGCGTCACGTGGGACTCATCCACAAACACAAACCAATCTTCTGGGAAAAAATCGAGCAAGCAAAACGGGGTCTGACCGGGCGCGCGACCCGTGAGATGGCGTGAATAATTTTCAATACCGTTGCAATAGCCAAACTCACGTAACATCTCCAGGTCGTTGCGCGTACGCATTTCCAGGCGCTGTGCCTCAAGCAGTTTTCCATTTGCGCGGAAGTACGCCAGGCGCTCTTCAAGTTCGGCCTCGATGCTCGCAATCGCGCGTCGCAGCTTCTCTTCCGGCGTGATGAAGTGCTTGGCTGGGAAAATCATCACCTCATCCATGTCTTCAATTAATTCGCCGGTGATCTGATTCACTCGCGTGATATTTTCGATCTGATCGCCAAAGAAATCGAGCCGCGTGATGATCTCGTCGTCCACTGCGACGTATTCGAGCACGTCGCCACGAACTCGAAAGGTGCCGCGAATAAGCGCAATGTCGTTGCGCGTGTATTGCATGTCCACGAGCTTGCGCAAGAGTTTATCGCGGTCGTACTCCTGACCGCGACGCAGCGAGAGTGACATTTCCATATAATCGGAGGGCGAACCTAAACCGAAAATGCACGAGACCGATGCCACGATGAGCGTGTCGCGGCGAGTGAGCAGCGACTGGGTCGCCGAGTGCCTCAGGCGTTCGATTTCTTCATTGATCGAGGAGTCTTTTTCGATATACGTGTCGCTGGATGGAATGTATGCTTCGGGTTGATAGTAGTCAAAGTACGAAACGAAATACTCGACCGCGTTCTTCGGGAAAAACTCTTTGAATTCGCTGCACAGTTGAGCCGCAAGGGTCTTGTTGTGGCATAAAACGAGCGTTGGTTTTTGCACCTGCTCGATGGTCCAGGCCATCGTCGCGGTCTTGCCGCTGCCGGTAACGCCAAGCAGCGTCTGCGCGCGATCGCCCCGCAGAATGCCTTCGGAAAGGCGTGCGATGGCTTCGGGCTGGCTCCCAGCAGGCTGAAATGGCGATATGACTTCGAATTTTGGCATAGTAAAGCAGCGGCGCAAAAGGGCTGTCCGTAACAGTTCGGAGAACTCGGTCAGAGGCCTGCGCATAAGCAGGCTCGAGAAAGCAACGGGAGGCCGCTGTTATGGCTACGGCAAAACCGGTCCTCTTCGCGGGCAACTCCAATCGCGCGCTTGCCGAAGAGATCGCACACCGGATGGGTACGCACGTCGGCAAGGCGCTCGTCACCACGTTTGCAAATGAAGAAGGCCGCGTCGAAATCCGCGAGAACGTTCGCGGCGCCGATGCGTTCGTCGTTCAATCCATCTGTAAAGCCGATCCGAAGCACTCCGTCAACGACTCGTTGATGGAGATGCTGCTGATGATCGATGCCTTGAGGCGTGCCTCTGCCTATCGCGTCACGGCCGTCATTCCGTACTATGGCTACGCGAAGCAAGACAAAAAGACGAAAGGTCGCGAGCCCATCTCGGCCAAGCTTGTCGCCAACTTGCTCTCGACCGCTGGGGTGCAGCGCGTGCTCACCGTGGACTTGCATGCGGCGCAGATTCAAGGCTTCTTTGACGAACCCGTTGATAATCTAACCGCAGGATTTATTCTCGCAAACTACTTGATCAACAATCGTAAGCTGCATGGATCCTCGTGCGTCGTTGTCTCGCCGGATGCCGGCGGCGTGGCGCGAGCGGAAACCTTCGCGAAGAAGTTGCAGACCTCGGTCGCCATCGTCTTCAAACGTAGGCCAAGGCCGGACGTCAATGAAGTGAGCGAAGTGGTTGGCGAGCTCGACGGCAAGACCGCCATCATTATCGATGACATGATCTCCACCGGCGGCACGCTCGTGAAAGCTGCAGAAGCGCTGCTCGAACGCGGTGCGACATCGATCGTCACGTGCGCCACGCACGGTATCTTCGCAGCGGACGCGGCGCAGAAATTAATCGACTCCTGCATCAACGAAGTCATCGTGACGAACACGATCCCTGTGCCCCCAGAGATCTGCGGCGATAAGATCAAAGTGTTGTCCGTGGGCAAGCTCTTAGCGGACGCCATCAAACGCATCTCAATGAATCGTTCCGTGTCCGAAATCTACGAAGAACAGGAAGAGGAACTCGCGCGCTCCCAATCAGGGGCCGGAGGGCCGCTGTTCACCATAGGTGGGCACTCAGAAGAAGAAAAAACCGCCGAAACCGTTAGGTAAAGGAAACCAATGCAACAGACCACAGTCAAAGCGACGCTGCGCGAGGCCGCAGGCCGTCGAGCCGTCAAGAAAGTTCGCGCCACCGGCGGCATTCCGGGGGTTGTCTATGGAAAAGACTTCGGCCCGCCGCTTCCCGTCTTGGTAGACGCCAAAGATTTGCGCGCCGCCTTGACCGGGCACGGTGGCAGCGCCGTCTTGAATCTAGAAATCGAAGGTCGCGGCCAGACGACGGCGATCGTGCAAGAACGCCAGCTCGATGTCATCACAAAACGGCTGATTCACGTCGATTTGCACGCCATCAGCCTTGACGAAGTGGTTGAAGCCCACGTGCCGCTCGTCTTGGTCGGTACGCCGCCGGGCGTCAAAGAAGGCGGCATCTTGGATTTCGTCGTCCGTGAGGTCACGATCGAATCGTTGCCCACCGACATCCCCGACCAAATCGAGGTCGACGTTAGCGCGCTTAACATGTTCGACACGATTCATGCGCGCGATCTCGTCGCGCCGGCAGGCGTGAAGATTACAGAGAATGCGGATGAGATCGTCGTGACCATCCTGCCGCCGTCGAAGGTCGAGGAAGCGCCGGTCGCCGCAGCAGCCGAGATACCGGTCGAACCCGAACTCATCGGCGAGAAGAAAGCGGCGCCGGAAGAAGCCGAGGAAACGGAGTAGCTCGACCTGGCCAACGACGCGCCCCTCTCCAAGACGCTCGTCGTGGGTCTCGGGAACCCGGGCTCGCGGTATTCGCGGACGCGGCACAATCTTGGTTTTCGAGTGGTCGAGTTGGTTGCACAGCGCCACGGGGCCACATCGTGGCGCTCGAAGTTTTCGGGTCGGTTGGCCGAAGCGGCGTCTTTTGGTGTCGTGTTCTTGCTTCCGCAAACCTATATGAATGATTCGGGCGAGAGCGTGGCCCCATGTGCTGCCTTCTTTCACATCCCATCGCCGCGCACTTTAGTTGTCTGCGATGATCTGAATTTGCCCTTTGCCCGGTTGCGTATGCGGCGCAGCGGAAGCGACGGCGGCCACAACGGCTTGAAGTCGATCATCGCCTCGCTCTCCAGTCAGGATTTTCCGCGTTTACGCATTGGGATTGGCCGAGCGCAGGGCGACCCGATCGATCACGTCATCGGCAAGTTCAGCAAGACTGAGGAAGCCGCGCTGCCCGAGATTGTGGAGCGAGCGGCTGCGGGCGTCGAACGCTTCTTAACCGACGGAGTTGATGCTGCGATTGCAGAGATCAACGCGTTCGGTGGGGGATTACCGGGCGCATCGGATGACGCCGAGCTTCAAACCGAGTGAGTGCGCCAACTACTCCAGAGCCTTTCGGGCGGTTGCTCATCGCAGCCGGAGCGGTGCTGATCGTGCTTGGCCTGTTACTAAGTTATATGCGAACTCTTCGCTTGGGTTCGCTGCCTGGCGATCTGCACTGGTCGGGCCGCGGCTGGCAAGTCTGGCTGCCGCTGGGAACCTCAATTTTGCTGTCCCTCTTGCTGACGCTTGCGCTGAATCTGTTCTTGCGGCGTCGATAACTAATGTAGTTTGTCGCGAATTTATTCGCGACAAATGAATGCAAGGTAACGTTACGTAGAGAGATGGACAGCTTCAGAGAGGCAAACCCGGAGAACGCACTGGCCGCGAAGGAATTCATGGGCCGCACACTGGTTATGCGACTCGACGAAATAACGGCGCAGGCCTCCACGCTCGTCTCCGACCTGGTGTTCATGCGACAGCTCGGCGTCCGACCCGTAGTCGTGCTCGATTCCTTGCAGCGCTCGGCGAGTTCTCGCTTGGTTGCGCTTATCAATCGTATTGGTGGCGACGCCGTTGCGCTCGACGGCACTTCGGCGAGCACCCTCGTTGTTGCCCGCGACGCCCACGGCCGAAGTTCGATTCGCAGCGTGAACGCGGGCTTGTTGTGCCTGCTGCTCGAGCAAGGGTACATTCCTGTGTTCAGCGCTCAAGGCGCCACAATCTCCGGCGCATCGGAACCGCTGGACGCCGCAGATGCGGCACGCGAACTGGCGGCCGCCATGCACGCGAAGAGGCTCCTGTACCCGAGTGGATCCGGGGGCATTCGCAGCGAGGACCAAAGCGTGATCGAAGAATTGACTTCATCGGAAGCGCTGGCGCTCGCGGAAACGGGCACGCTCGCACCCGATCAATCGAAACTATTAGCTGCAGCGGCTTTAAGCGTTCGCTCGGGCGTCGATGCGGCGCAACTACTCGACCTCACTATTGCCCACGCCACGATCGTCGAATTACTGACCGCACAGCATCTGGGTACGCAGGTCACCTCGCACGTCGTTTTGACGAACTAGATCCGAAAGAGCTGGACGAAACGATCGAGCAATGCGCGTTGACCCCGGATGCGCACCGAACCGTTTTTCAAGGCTTCCTTTGGAGTCATTTCTCCCGCCCAGAGCGCCCGGATAGCCGGACTCGCTTCGATCACGAGGTCGGCGGCTGGCAGGGCTCCTTTTCCGACGGTGACCGTACGGTTTCGGACCTGGGCGTTGACGACGACTTCGCCAAGGCGTAACTCAAAGCCGATATCATCGTGGGCAGCGGCGTCCGGCCGAAAGAGCGCTCGCAGCGCCAGCGCGATGGAATCCACGGTGAGGATTTCATTAGGCCGCGGATCGCCAAGATGCTTTGCGCCCCACCGTCCAAGTGCCATGACGCCTTCTTCGAGACCTCGTCCATCCTCGGTGAGTTCATAGACGACGCCACCTCCCGACGGACGAGCCCGGGCGCGCCGACGCACGAGGCCCGACTCTTCGAGTTCCTTCAACCGTGCGGTAAGGACGTTGCTCGGGATTTTTGGGAGGCCTCGCTGCAAATCGCCGAAGCGCTTGGGTGCCATCAGCAAATCGCGAATAACAAGCAGGGCCCAGCGCTCGCCGACAATTTCAAGGGCGCGCGCAAAGCCGCAGTATTGTCCGTAGACCCGGGTCGCCACGGTCCAATTCTAGCACTAACTTGCTATTTTGTGTAGTACTTGCTTTTCACAAGTCTGCATGTCTTGACTTTTTCGAGCTTTATAGGTATCCTCATTGTATATACATTTCCGTCGTTTTTTTGAGGCAAACTTGGCTCTCAAAGGCACAGCCCGCAAATGGGGTAATAGTTTGGCTGTTCGCATACCTAAAACGGTTTGCGAAGATCTTGGCATTGTAGAGAATGCAGCCATTAGCATGCTCATCGACGATGGCTCGTTGGTCATCACACCTGTGAGTGGCCGCAACAAGCGCCTTCAAAAGGCGTTAAAACGTATCTCGCGCGAAAATCTGCCGGACGAGAAGGAACCCTTTGGCAAATCGGTTGGTCGCGAGCGGTGGTAAAATCGCCCTCTGGGTACGTACCGGAGCGCGGTGACATTATCAGCGTGGATTTTTCTCCCCAATCGGGACGAGAACAGGCGGGCCGACGACCCGCCCTCGTTTTGTCACCCAGCGAATACAATGGAAAAGTCGGATTGTGCGTATGCTGCCCTATCACATCCAAAGCGAAGGGTTATCCGTTTGAAGTCGACCTCGCTAAATCAGCCACCCTAGCTGGCACTGTCCTTGCAGATCATGTCGCGAGCATCGATTGGCAGGCGAGGAAAGCCACGCGGATCGCCCGTGTTTCCAATTTGATACTCGAAAGGGTCGTGGGCAAGCTGAGCGATCTGGTTTGTTAATAAAGGGCTGGGTAGGCTGCAGGCACCTGGCAGGCACTTGCGGGACGCGATAGATCCATGCTAGAATTAAACCATGCCAGCCGTCGCCACCCGCCAGCGAGGCGCCGAGCGCCTCTTAGATCAAATCCGTTCCACCTTCGGGCTCACTGAGAGCGAACTTGCAGATCTCCTTGGCGTTCGACGTCAATCGGTTGCCGAATGGCGCGAGTACGGCGTGCCGGCGCAGCGCATTGCAACGCTCGAGCACATTAGCGGCTTAGCCAAGGTCTTGCGCACCGAGCTCATCCCTTCTCATATCCCCGAGATCGTGCGGCGCAAGGACGCCTGGCTCGACAACAAATCAATCCTTCAAGCCATTGCCCACGATGGCGTCGATCGAGTTTACGCTTACCTTCACCGGTTGTTCACCTATCGCGGCAGCTAATGGGTCTGCGCCACACCCGCAGGCACGGCACGTATTATCGCGTGTGCAAACCCGACTGGGCTGACTGTTCGGACACCTCGTACGCCAAACGCTTCGGCGGGCGCTGGACGCCGCCGGAAGAATTCGGGGCGCTCTACTTGTGCGCAACGATTGAAGTGGCGGCCGCCGTTGCGCGCACGCATCACGTCGGACGAGCGATCCCCCTCTTCTCTTTGCGGACGGCTCTCCGACCACAGCTCCAATCTTTCGCGGTTACCGAAGCGCAGTATGTGGACGTCGTGACGAACGAAGGCATCATCGCAGCAGCCCTCCCGGCGACCTACCCCGAGGGGGTGAGCCATGGCCAATGCTGGCCTGTTGCTCGTCAGGCACACTCCGCCCGAGAGCGGGGAATCGCATCAAGGTCTGCCGCTGAGGCTGGACCAGATTTTTGGCTAGGTGAAGAGCTGGCCATCTTCGACAACGGACCAATGCCGAAGTCGGCCGGACGACGACGCTCCTTCGCCGAGTGGTATCCTGACGTGGTGCCGCCGCTGGGCCGCTGAGCAATCGGGGATTCCTCGCGAGCAACAGCAAAAATACAAAGCTTCCTTCTCCGGGGTGATCATCCATTCGTAAATCGATTTTGTTTCTTGTCATCGTGGTCGTTGCGCTCGAGCACCTGTCGCAGCGTGCGCTTCCCGCGTTTGCTTCATCCATTCCGCTCAGCATCGTCTATCCGGGCGAAAGTGACAAGCTCCCGTATGTGAAGGAGTCTTTCATCTTCGGCTCAACGGCGCCCGGCGCCACCGTCAGTGTGAATGGTGCGTCGGCGTTGGTTGCACCATCCGGTGGTTGGATCGCGTACGTGCCCTTTGCGCCCGGGGACTTTCGTCTGCATGTCGTAGCGCGAGTTGGCGGTGCAATCGCGTCGCTGGATCGAGTCGTGAATGTGGCCTCGCCACTTTCCACGCTCCCCACATCGCCAGCCCGGGTTGATGCAGTCGTTCATCCCACACCTGACGAGAACGTTACGCTATATCCCGGCGACACGGTTGACCTGTTCGTTAAGGCGAGCACGAGCGCGCACGTGACTGTATCGTTTGATGGTGGAGTGACCAACGTGCCCATGGTCGAGACTCATGTGCCAAGCTCGAACCCTACAGAACGGGAGCGAATCCTCGGCGATGTGGTCCCTAGTGGCGAACAGGTTTGGGGTCTGTACGAAGGCGAGTTTCGCGTACCGAATGCACCAGGCACGCTGTCCGTGGACTATACCGTGACGGCACCGGATGGATCCGTGGCCAGAGCGCGCGCGAAGGGCATCATCACCGTCTCACCGCTGGGTTCGTTTCGCGTTGGCCATATCGTGCTCGCCGATCGCACGAAGGACATTGACGCGCGGCCTTACGGGGTTGTCGAATCGCAGCCAGATGGCGGCTGGCTCTTTTTTCCGCCGGCCCACACGCCATTTGAAGTCACCGGCAGCGACGGCGACTATTACCGAGTCGCACTCGGCGCGAACCAACAAGGTTGGTTAGAAAAGAAATCGCTCGAGCTTGAGACACCTGGCACACCGCGACCGCATGCATCTGTTCAAGGAGTCGTCGTCCAAGACGGAACCAGAGCCGGCACCATGATTGTACATTTAAGTGGCCGCGTGCCCTATTGGGTGAGCGAATCCGTCGACACACCTGGTTTACGCATCCGGCTCTTCGGAGCTGCCGCGGGCGGCGACTTCGTCCGCTATGGAGCGGACCGCGGCAACATTGCTGAAGTGCGTTGGGATCAACTTGGAGGGTGAAGTCGCGACCCTCGAGATCAAACTTCGCCAACGCACGATGTGGGGATACCACGCGCAGTGGAACGGCAATGATCTCGTACTGGTCATCAAGAAGCCACCGCATTTCAAACCGGCACCCGCCTCTGCACTCAGCGGGCTGCTGGTGGTGATCGATCCGGGGCACTCACCCGATAGCGGCTCCATCGGTCCTTTGGGCACGCAAGAGCGAGACGTGAATCTTGCAATCGCCAAACGGCTCGCCGTGCACTTAGAAAAGGTGGGGGCTCGAGTGGTTCTCACCCGCACTGCCAACGTTCCGGTCGGTCTCTACGCTCGAACGGATCTTGCGGCGCGTGTCGGTGCCGACATTCTCATCAGCGTCCACAATAACGCTCTGCCCGATGGGGTCGACCCCTTCACCCATCACGGCTTTTCGGTCTACTATTATCAACCGCAGAGCCTCAGCCTTGCTCGCGCGATTCACGACGCATATCGCAGCGATACACCACTTCCAGATTATGGCTTGTTCTATGACAATCTTGCGCTCACTCGACCAACCGACGAACCAGCCGTCCTAACGGAGTCAGCGTTCATTATGTGGCCGCCAGAGGAAATGGATCTTATCAGCCCGTCCTTCCAAGACAAGCTTGCGGCCACGATCACTGACGGTGTGAATCGGTGGGCCGCAGCGATGCGGACGCTCGAACTCAAAGGCCACTAGGAGACGTGATGAGGCAAGACATGCTCGACCTCTCAGGATTGCGGGAGCGCACGAGCCAGAAGTGGAGACAATATCCCGAGGATGTCTTGCCGGTCTTTGTCGCCGAGATGGATTATGCTCTCGCACCGCCGATCGCCCAGGCTCTTCACGACGCAATCGATCGCTCCGACACCGGGTACGCGTGGCCACACGAACTGCGAGAGACGTTTTCTCTTATGCAAGAAAAAGTTTCGATTGGACGGTGTCGCCCGAGCGCGTGGTAATTGTGAATGACGTTATGGGAGGCGTGAGCGAATCGCTGCGAACGTTAACGCATGCAGATGACGGCGTGGTGATTATGCCGCCGGTCTACCCGCCATTTTTTGAGATCGTGGCATTGGCGCAACGGCGTATTGTTGAAGTGCCCTTGCTCTCTGGCGATCGTTACGCGATCGACTGGAATGCACTTGAAATGGCATTCTCGCGAGACGCTCGCTGCTTGTTGATGTGCCATCCGCACAATCCTGTGGGTCGTGTCTTCACGCGCACCGAGTTGGAGCGACTCGCGCAGCTTGCGCAGCAGTACGGCGTTCTTGTCATTTCCGATGAGATCCACGCTCCGCTTGTCTATTCCGGTGCAACGCACGTGCCATTCGCCGCAGTGGCCGACCCGCTCGGCCTCGATACCGTCACGCTGATGTCAGCGTCCAAGGGTTGGAACATTGCCGGTCTCAAATGCGCGCAGATGATAGCCAGCAGCGAACGGGTGCATGTGCAGTTCAAGCAGCTTCCCGTTGACGTGACCGATCGTATCGGCCATCTCGGTGTTATTGCCACCGCGGCGGCGTACGAGCATGGGCAACCGTGGTTGCGCGAAACGCTCGCGCTGCTGGAGACGAACCGGCGGTTGGTTGCCACATTGTTGGCCAAGCATCTACCGCAAATCGGTTACCGCCAGCCTGAGGCAACCTACTTGGCGTGGCTTGATTGTCGCGCGTTACCCTTCGGAGACGATCCCGCGCAAGCGTTCATCGAACGCGCTCGTGTCGCACTTTCGCGCGGCCTGGAATTCGGGGAAGCTGGACGAGGATTCGCACGTCTCAACTTTGCCACTTCAAGTGCAATTGTCGCCGAGGCGATTGCTCGCATGGCCAGCGCGGTCGCATAAAGAGATATCTTTACAAATTCGCGCCGGTGTAATTGTCCAATATTTCATCGGCGCTGAGCACTCGCGGATAGATCGCCACTTCATCCAAGCCTCCAGCGAGAAAACTGCCGCGGTCGCGCGTGCCGAGCCGAACTGGTGCGGTGCCGTGCGTCGCGTGGATGTCGTACGAAGCATAGCGAGCGCCGCGCGATTTTAGCGGACTTGCGCGCAGCACGCCGTTCTTATAAATGGAGACGCCGGCACTGGGGTCGCTTGCATCCCCCGGATCGTAACACGCAACCACGTGTATCCAGGCACCGGGCGTTAAGTCATCCTGAAAATACGCTCCTGCGCCTTCATTAGAAGTGTGGGGTGGGCTGGTTGCATTCCAGATATATGCGGAGATGCGATTTGGTCGAGTCGGAGAGTCCTTACTATAGAAGCGGAATCCCCACTCGAAGGCGCCGCTTTCCCCTTTCCCCAGCCAATGGATGTAGTGCTGATCGGTCTGACCTGCAAACGTCAGCATGTCGGGACGCATCCACGCCTCCACGGTCAAGCCCTCACCGCTTGTCGGTTGGCTGAAAACTGGGCTGTCCGGAATCTCAACAAAAGCATCGATGCCGTTGAGCCCGATCGCCACGTCAACCTCGCTCTGAATCGCACCGCGCTCCCCAAACGTGATTCCGCCTTTGTAGGCTCCATCGTGGTGGCCGCTTGTCGAATCGTGCGCAACGAGACCCGCTTTCTCTTCGAGGCGCCAGTAACCAACCGGGCCTTTTGCGAGCACGCGAGCTCGGTACGATGGGCTTGAGGCAGCGAAAGTTTGCCCCCCGAGGAGTGACGTAACTCCAGCGACTCCGAGGATGCGCAGCAAATCCCGACGCGTGTGTAAAGACATCGAAGGGTTACTTGGAAAAGACGAGCTTCAAAGTGCCATCGGTATCCTCGCTCACCGTAAGGTGAACAAGCCCATGGTCCATGACCATCTGCGTCGTTTGTGAATGGCCACACCCAACTCCGAACGCAGTCGGCCTAGGCGCGTCGTGATTCATGACTCTCGTATATTCGTAAATCGTCGCAGTTCCATTCACGCGGACAAAATCAATCTGGTAGGGCTGGCAATACGCCGCCCCTTCTGAATAAATCGAGAGTACGTCGCCATTGGCATACTTGATGGTTGCGCACAGATCGGTGTCGCCACAATGGTCAAATGAAGTTGCGACCGCTCCATCACTGAATGTCACGCTTGAGGCTGCGCTGTCGTCCGCGAGCACCGCGGACGAGCTGAAAATAAAAAGAGCCACAAGCGTGGTAAGGAATAATCGACTCGGATTCATGGTGTTGAAACCTCCTGAAACTAACGGAGCCCAGACAAATGTATCCAGCGTGATATTAACCGTTCGGCTAGGACTCTGGAAATGCTTGCGCGAGCGCGATCCTGAGATTTTCGAGATCGTCACCGGTAATAGTGCTCCAGATTATCTCGGGGTCGACCCGCCCATACTCATGTCGGAGAATATTGCCGATCCCTCGTATTTCCGACCAGGGGACCGCTGGGAAGCGTGTCGCCAGACGATGCTTGGGCGCAACGTCTTGTGCACTTTCAAGCTCAGCGATCTTGCTGCAGGCTTCTGAAATCGTTAGCAATTCTCGTTCGACCGCGCTTTGCGTCTTTTTGATCGTTGAAAAATTGTTCTTGATTCAGTCCGGCGACATATTCATGAAGGCGTGCAATTGCGGCGCGGATATCAGCCGCGCGCATTGCGATGCTCTTTCCCGACCATTTGTTAGAAGGCACTGACTGCCTCTAGCTCGGTCGTCTCTGCAAAACGTGAGCGCCGAACGGTACGATCCGTAACGACATCCACCTGGCGATCAAGGGCATCCGTGAGAATCCGCCGCGTTGCTTCGAGATCGAAAAGAGTGAACCGAGCGCTTTGCGCCGGCTCGATGATGACATCGATGTCGCTTTTGGGTCCCGCGTCGCCACGAGCAACTGAACCGAAAACCCGAACGTGCGCCACGCCTCGTTCGGTTAAGGCCTGCCGACGCTGCCGAATCTGTTTAATCACCAAAGCAAGATCGGGCGCTGATCCCATTCGTCGAGTTGCGTGCGCGTGGCCGCTGATAAAGTTGGGGGCAACCCCGAGGGCATCAGCAATACGCATGGCAGTGGTAAATCGAGGCTCTTTGGAATCTCCCGACTCGAGCTTTCTGATAGCGTTCTCGGTAACACCCGTCTTGCGCGCAAGCTCGGCCGCTGTGAGGCCCTTGGCCCGTCGGGTGGTCTTAATCCGCCGACCCATCGCGGTTCGTGTAGTATGCTCCATGTAGCATAGTATACCTTAGCTTTGGAATCGTGGACAAGCAGAAATTAGCCAAGCACCTACCAGTCAAAGGCTTAGACCATAGAGCCTGCCTATCGGGCAGGCGCCGAATGCCAGTCGCCCCAAACCTGTGCGCAAGCAATGGGAGGTAACTTCATGACTCAAGAGACCTTAAGCACCGCTGCCGCCATCGGCACCTTCATCGTCATCGCCGCGACTGCTCTCGCAGCCGTCGTGCAACTGCGCCACTTGCGGGCACAGAATCAGCTCACTGGCTTGCTCACGGTATTGGCGCGAGTGGAGGATCCGCAATTCAACGAGTGGGTGGATGCGGCGAGAGAAGTGATAAGAACACGCATGCCCGACCCCGCCTACCGGCGCACGATCACGGATGGGACTTTTGACCGCAAAGAAAACCCTTGGCTAAACCTCGCGAACTCGTACGACTGGGTTGGCAGCCTCGTCAAACACAAGCTCATCCCCGAGGAGTCGTTGCTAGATGTTTACTCCTTTAGGGTCACTCAAGCGTGGGATATCATCGAGGGCATAGTGCCCTTGGTGCGCGGGCGTGCGGGTGCTGCCGTCTGGGAGAATTTTGAATACCTTGTCGTTCGAGCGCGCCAGTGGAACGCGCAACATCCGCAGGGTACCTACCCCAAAGGCGTGCCAAGGTGCAAGATTGATATCACATGGCCCGAAGTCGCATAGACACAGACACTAGATACTCTGACGAGGCGTCATCTCAACTAGTGAGCGACTCGGCCTGCGCGCCCAAAGGTCGGCCAGCAGCGAGGGTAGCGGCGATCTCTACGCGCGAACGCAGTCCGCACTTGCCCAAGATATTCCCAACGTGGTACTCCACCGTGCGGCTGCTGATATGCAAAATCCCGCCAATCTCTGCATTCGTCTTACCGCTCGCGATCAAGAACGCAACCGATGCCTCGCGCGACGAAAGCGCACCGTGGGCTTCACGCTTGCGCCCCGGCCGAAGTCCATGGGCGCGCGCAAGTGCACGCGCTCGATCCGCAGCAAATTCAGCACCCATGGCATCAAAGGTCTCGATGGCATCTAAGAACAGCTGACGGTCGCCCGTCGCCTGCGCCACGATCAATTCCAGATGCGCACGCCAAAATGGATATTCGGAATCGCGAGCGGCTTGCAAAAGCTGGTCTCCGCCGCGAGAATCTCCTCGAGCGAGTGCCAAACGCCCCTCTGCTTCGAGCAACGAGCGTTGCGCTATCGGCCAACCTCGGGCCGCGATCACCCGAAGCTTTTCAAGGCCGAGTTCTGCTCGCTCGTACTCACCACGCTGCGCCGCGAGCCGAACAATACCACTCAGTGCGCGTACGTGATACACTTCATCAAAAATCCGCAGCTGCGAGCCCTGAGATAGTCTCTTCATAGAAGTCAAGCGCTTCTCCATAGTGCTCGCGAAGCTCGGCTGCAAAACCCGCAGTAAAGGCGATTGCTTGGCGCGCTGCCGGAAGGCCAATCAAATTGTCTGACATCCTGCAGCACACGATCGACCGACTCGAAATCACCCAGCATTGCATAACACTGAACCTGCAGGCACAAGAGGCGACGTCGCAGCGTCAGCTTGCTCGCTACGACCGAGCTTTCTGCGGTGAGAGCCAGCCCTAACGCGTCTCTGAGATTACCCCGATCGATCGCCACGCTCGCTAAATTGGAACGCAAGGACAGCCTCTATTGCCTTTGACTTGGGACCGCTTGCACTTAAACCAACCCGACACCAGCGTTCGTGCCTTTCTTTGTCGCCCGCCATGTGGCTTACATAACAGAGTATCGTGCACAATCGGGCGAGCTCATCGGCAGATTTGATGCCATCGCGGTTGCCGCTATGGCCTCAAGGCTCTCAAGACTCTCCGCCACTTGCCCCAAGCGAGCCATCACAACGCCTAGCCAACCGCTCAGTCGAATTCGATCGCAACGATCTCGAGGCAGCTGACACAGCGTAACGCCTTGCTCCAAGATTTGTTTGGCTTTTTCCAGGTTGCCGCGCCGTTCTTCGATGGAACCCAGGAGGTAGTGTAACCGGGGTAGGTACTCGGGTGCACTGTTCGGAGCCTCGGCCAAGGCGTCGTGAATAAATGGAAATGCTGCAACATCGTCGTCTGTTTCATCCCAGGCTGCATGGGCGTAAGCTGTTCGCACTCTGACGCGCGTGCGCGAGGACAACGTCGTTGCACATGCTTCGAATGACGCGATCGCTCGCCTTCGCCTCGGATGCGCGACCTACGACCAGAAGTGCCGAGCCTCTCCCACCGTTTGCTTCAACATAAATCTCACTCGTTGGTTCGGCTCGTTCCAACGCGCTCTCAAAAGCGGTGAGCGCTTCGATGCGGTGCCTGTCGTTCAAGGCTCTCCCAACCGATCTTATTGAAAAGAGCAGATGCCTCATCAAAGCAGCAGGCACCCTCGAGGTGGGCCGCACGTTTCCAATCATTTTGGCACCGATCGGCGAGCACCGAGTGCATCCTAACGCGCTCGTTCTCCTCGAGCATCGAGTAACACGCCTCACGTAGCAGATCATGTCGAAACTGGGTTCGCCCACCCACTTCCTCAATGATTGATTCATTCACCAGCTCCGCGACTGCATGGATGATCTGTCCCTGCGAGCGCCCGCTCACAATGGCGAGCTCAGTCTTCGAAAGTGGCTCGACGTTGACTGACAACCAACTGGCAACCGTGAGCGCGTCCGGGGACAAACTTGCAATCCGCTGCGCGAGCACTTGTCGCAGATCGCTTGACGCAGAACCGTTCCCAAGTATCGGCGCAACGACGAGCAGCTCGGCATAAAGGGGATTGCCGCCTGTCTGCCGGCACAATGCGGCGACGCTCGCATCGCTAAAATCGGTGTCAGGACGTAGCCGTGCAACGAGTAGCTTGAGATCGTCTGGTCCGAGCCCTCCAAGGTTGATGACCCGGGCAAGTTCAGAGCGCTCAAGGGTTGACGCAAGATCGATGACAGACGCATTGCTACGTCGCGACGCGAGTTGCCAGTGAATGGGCAGATCGCACAAACGCGTCGCGCAGTAGCGGATCGCCTCAAGAGTTTTTTCGTCTGCCAGGTGAACGTCGTCAATTTGAATAGTCAGTGGAGCGTCTGCGGCCGCAACTCCCAACGCCTCGCGAAAATACAAAAGCCAGTCCGACTCTGAAGATCCAAGTAGCGCCTCAAGGTGTGTCCTAGGCACGCGGGCCGCGCGGTGCAACGAGTGCAAGAGTGCGATAAGCGGGTCAAAGGGGATGGGTGTACTGGTGGGGACGCAGGCGACGTTATAAATATCGGCGAGGTCGCGACGACGAGCTTCAGCGAGCAGGCGGGTCTTGCCGATCCCGGGTTCGCCAAAGATAACCGTGCAAATGCGCTCCGTCTCCCCGAGCGCCGCGAGCACGGCATCTCTCCCAACCAAGGCGGCCGAGGATATCCACCCGGGGCTGCGCTTAGGACTGGGGATTCCACTAGTGAGTGCGAGGGCTTCTTCGCTTACGTTAGGAGTCGGCATAGTTATGGTCCCGTCTTCCTTTGTAAGCGAGGTGTAGAATGGCTAACGCGCGCAGATTGCTCATGCCCATCATTGTATTCGCGCTGCTGACCTTGACGGCTTGCAGCGCCGCTGGCTCAATGTTTGCGCAGCCGCAGACGTCACTCCCAGGGCGTCACGCGCTCAACTCAAGACGATACTCCAAACGACCCAAAGTAATCGTCCTCTAGGCACCTAGTAGGTATCTAGAAAGAAACTATAACCACTACCTTTTTGCGAGGAGCGCTCCTGGACCTGTGGGCAGCTACCTAGCGCATTTGGGAGCGGCACGTTTCGCTTTGCCTTAACGTGCTATGCCTAGTGTTTTCCCTAGTGACTGGCCGGTCTACACACCGTATTGTTGAAGCGATACATCCCCCGCGATCTGCTACGGAGGGACCTTTTGCATGAAGCCGATGCCAGAGAATCTCGACACGCACCTGGACGTGATACGCCAAAATCTTTACGGGGTTCCGCTCGCGGTCATGCAAACCGCTGAGGTCTTGGGCGTTGGTCTCTTCGACGCGTGGAAGGTTGTGCTCGAAGGCAAGGGGACCATATGGCATCCCCGCCCCATCAATGACCCAGGGATGTCGGATTTCGCTGCTGGGTGCGCGATCTTTGCCGCGGCGACGCAAATCCGTGCCGGTGAGCTCCACAGTCAGGCTCTCAATCTCAGCGATGCGCTCGTGGGCCGCGCGGTCTGGCCGGTATTGAAAGGTAGAAATAGTCTCTTGGTCCGGCCGCTTTGCGGGCTGAGGTTACGACTGGTATTTCCACGGGGTTAGATTTCGCGAATTCGTACTAAACTCAGATTGCGGAGCAGCCGCAGTGCCCGGAATGTCACGTATTTCGCTCACCGCGGAGGTTCCGTTTTGCTGGCGAGCTGAGGCTGGCGACGCGCGGCTCTGACGTGCGGCTTGCGAGTCCGGGATTTGGTCATCCAGATTCTTTGAGCTTCGACGGAAGCCCGAACGTTCCGTCGACGACTTCCGTGAAGGTCCGTTCCTCACGTAGGATGAGCCGTTTGGTCTGGGCCATCGTGAAATTGTCGCGAGCCTCCGGATCGGACTTCAGCCGCTGGCGGTAGCGCTCATAGGACGCGAGACTGTCAAAGGCGATCAACCCCCAAGCTATATCATTCGTTCCCTCGTGAGGAAGAAAATAGCCAACCAGATGGCCGCCGCAGCGAGGAATAATACGGCCCCAGTTTTCGGCGTACTTTTTAAATTCGTCGCGCTGAAACGGATCGATCTGATAGCGTATGAAACACGTAATCGTCACAGGCGTGTTCTCCTTACGGCCAGAGCCTTGATTGCCCATCTATGGATTCAAGAGGTGTCTGGCCAGGTCCGCCTTCAGCATCCTTGCCATCCTGGCCAAGATGTTTTATAATATAGGTCATAAAATATGACCAGAAGTTCAAAGCCGCGCTCCAAGCACGCGCAGCCGTCAATATCGCTCCTAATGCTTAAGTCGCGCGCAATTGGCGCGGCTCAGTTTAAGGCACGATGTCTGGAGCTCATGGACGAGGTTGAGCGATCTGGGAAGGAGATTGTTATTACCAAACATCGCAAACCGGTCGCTCGGCTTGTTCCCGTGCGCCCTGTAACGGCCACGCTTCGCGGTGCCCTCAAAGGAATGGTCCGAAAGGCAGGCGACCTCATCAGTCCGATAGACGTGGATTGGGATGCCGACGAATCCAATTTTGCTTGATACCCATGCAGCTGTGTGGTTGTTCGAAGACAGCTTGAAACCGGCGGTTGCCAAGGAGATCGACTTGGCGACAAAGAGACACGAGGTGATGCTTTCCCCGATTAGTGCTTGGGAAATTGGAATGCTCACCAGCCGAGGCCGTCTATCTCTCACGGTTCCCGTGGAAGATTATGTCCGAGCGATATTTCAACAGCTTGGGATTCTGACGGCCCCGCTAACGCCAGAAATCGCACTGGCGGCGACAACACTACCCGGAGACTTTCACCGGGATCCTGCAGACCGCATTCTCATCGCTACCGCCGCTGCTTACGCCGCGCATCTCATGACACGCGACAAAGCTATTCTTGAATACGCTCGGCAAGACCAGATACATCCGCTGTATTGCTTGTTGAACCTGCCCACTTGGCAGGCGCAGATTAGGTTTCGATTGGTTTTCAACACGGTCCGACGATACGTTCTGAAGCTCAGACCGACTTGCGAACAAAATAGAGCACGTTGTCGCTAGCCCGCCCCCAGTTTAACTGGCGATAGCGCGAATTTGCCTTGTCCTATTCGCTATTTTATCGCGCGTAACGCGGACATCGTAACTCGCCTGCAGGCCAAGCCAGAACGCGGGTGTCGTCCCCGCAAAAAAGGCCGATAACCGAAGCGCCGTATCCGCTGTAATTCCACGTCGACCTCGGATGATGTCGTTGATGCGTGGCGCATCGGTATGCAGTGCAATGGCCAACTTGCGAGCGTTCAACCCATTTGGGACCATGTACTCTTCGTACAGAATTTCACCCGGATGGATGGCCGCCAATTTTCGCTTTTTGCTCATGCCTCTTTGATTTTCTTAGTGGTAGTCGGTAATTTCAACTTGATATGCGTCAGGTGCATCCCACAGGAAGCAAATGCGCCATTGGGCATTGATGCGAATGCTGAACTGTCCTGCGCGATCTCCCTTGAGCTTTTCGACTCTGCTGCCTGAGGTGTTAAATTCCTGAAGCGTTGTCGCCTGATTGAGCATTTCAAGCTTTCGGCGTGCCGACCGTTCGATAGACTGGAATTTGCGAACAGGTTCTTGATTCCAGAGCGCCTCGGTCTCTGAGTCACGAAAGCTTCGGATCACGCCCTATCGTAGCATATATAACATATAATGTAAAGCGTTATATGCCAAGTAGATCATCCAGATTCTTTGAGCTTCGACGGAAGCTCAAACGTTCCGTCGACGACTTCGGTGAAGGTCCGTTCCTCACGCAGGATGAGCCGTTTGGTCTGGGCCATCGTAAAATTATCGCGAGCCTCCGGATCGGACTTCAACCGCTGGCGGTAGCGCTCATAGGACGCGAGGTTATCAAAGGCAATCAACCCCCAAGCTATGTCGTTCGTTCCCTCGTGAGGAAGAAAATAGCCAACCAGATGGCCGCCGCAGCGAGGAATAATGCGACCCCAGTTTTCGGCGTATTTCTTGAAGTCGTCGCGCTGAGACGGATCGATCTGATAGCGGATGAAGCACGTAATCGTCACAGGTGTGTTCTCCTTGCGGGCGAGAGCGAGGTCGCGCTCGAGCTCTAAGCCGCTGTTTCTACCAGACTTGAATATGTCGCTTCTATTTTAAAGAAAATAGCAAAATTCTTTAAAATCACCTCCGCAACTTTAGAATCGGTGAACGTCGCTTTTGTGTAGTACTGTATATAGTATTGCAAAAATCCCCCAAAATTATGATACTATAGGAAGTGGAAAAGCGGATTCAGCGGCTATTTGAGCAGGTGCCGCAGAACCGCAAGAACTGTCGCTACGAAGACCTCGAGCGCCTGCTGCTTGCGCTGGGTTTGCGCTGCGAAAGACGAGTGGATCGCACATGATTTTCAAACGCGGTCCGAAGATACTGAGCGTGCCTAAGCGGAGACCTGTTAAGGAGCATTATGTGGACGAGGCACTTTCCATGATTTCTGAAACCTGAATCCCTGCGGCGGAGAAATGAATAGAATATGACAGCTGCAACTGTGAAAACGGAACAAGTTGAATGAATACCTTTCGAAGCCTTATACTCGCGAGCTGATCAGAAATGAAGACGGTACTTGGTTCGCACGAGTTCTGGAACTCCAGGGTTGTATGTCTGAAGGCAAGACAGAGAAAGAGGCACTTAAGAATCTCGGTGATGCGATGAGGGGGTGGCTCGAAGTTGCGCTCGAGGATGGAGAGGCAATACCTGAGCCATTGGGGTCACGCGCGTTTAGCGGTAAGTTCGTAGTCCGCGTCCCACGCACCATGCACCGAGATATGGCAAAGCGGGCAGAAGTAGAGGGAGTTAGCCTGAATCAAGTGGTTGTTGCTGCGTTGGCGAAGGAAGTTGGTCACTAAGCTTTCACATCTTTAATATGCTGCCTGCCGGATAGGCCCACCCTTAGGACTGGTAATATCACTGGGTAATATCTAGCGCTTTCGTACTATACTCCAATCGGGCGGACCCAGCTGTATGTGCCTGAAGGTCGTCGTTTGAGGATCACGCCTGCGTCGGTGGCAGGCGCAAGAAAGCTTAAGCATTGAATGACGAACGTGACTGCGTGCCATGCCAGAGGATATGGCATTGCCCTAAGGTCTCATCATCAAGCTGTGAAAGCGTAACGTTGTGGTGTCCCCATCAACCCGAAGAACATACATAATAGTTGGGAGAAGCGGGTCTTCCATTTTTCACCAGGGACCGTCAAACAGCGCGTTTTTTCGCCCCGCAACCTGTAGTGAACCTGTACCTCGCCCTAGACCTCGAAGAGCAGATTCATCAGGGATTCAAAATGAGGCCTGGCCACACCAACGATAGCGAAGGTCGATTTTCGCGCCCATCTGTGGGGCGTAAAACCCGTAGCTTTGCGAAGGTCACAAAACCTAGATAACACAAGGCAACCGCCCATTCCGTAAGGGATTGGGCGTTTTCTTTTGAATCCGCCAGCGTTCGCCAAAATCCGTCATAATTCAACTCTATTGCGTCACATGGGACTGTTGCCGTTTTTGACAGCTTCGGAGGCTTTGTGAATACGATTGACGAGTTGGAGCGCCTTAAGACGAGGTTTGCAGAACTTCCTTATGGAGACAGCGCAAACAAGACGCGCCTACTGATGGAGCTGGAGACTGTAACGCGGCAAGCTCTTGACGACGACGCAGAGCGCTTTATGTTCGAGGTGCGGCGAGTCACTTTTCACTCTCTCTATAGCTCGGCTAGCGCGGCAAAGCAGCAAGCGTGGGTTGATGGAAGGACAGCCATGGTTGCAGTTATTGAGGGAATCGAACACGCAGTCAAAATGACGAGTGAATCCATCGTGGCCAACCCAAATGTCATGAATGTCATACCGTCAAACCGAGTGTTCATTGTACACGGACACGACAAAGCGATGCTAGCTGCCATTGAAGCATACACGCGACGACTAGGCCTCGAACCAATAGTTCTCAGCGAAGAGGCAAATCGTGGGAGAACTCTGATTGAGAAGTTTGAGGAACACGGCACTGTAGACTACGCCGTTGTATTATTGTCGCCCGATGATGTTGGACGCGCGGCGAAAGACCCACCAGAAAAAGAGAGGCCGCGGCCCCGACAGAACGCCGTCCTAGAGTTAGGATATTTTATTGGCAGTCTTGGTCGGCAATGCGTTGCTGCGGTCGTTGACGCTACTAAGCCTAATACGGAGAATCCCAGCGATGTTGACGGTGTTGCATACATACCCTTTGACGCTTCACATAATGAGTGGAAACTACTCCTTGCAAGGGAGTATCGTGCCGCAGGTCTGCCAATTGATGACTCAAAGGCTTAGGGGCACCGCACAATTGTGAGCCGGGCTGATAACAGTCTAGGTGGAAAGTTCAAGGGAGATGCCGATGAAATCTAGCGGCGCTCCATTTTTATACCCGGCCGTTGTTGAACGAAATCGACCTCCACGGAACTAGTTTGGCAGCGAAAGTGCCAGCAAGACTAGGTTTATAATTAGTAGACCAACCGCCAGCCGAGAAATCATCTTCGCTCTTTTTTGCGAGTTAGGTCGTCAAATTGAGCGCTTGCCGGACGGGCAAGAGGTATGTCAAACCGCGCCCCAACCGAGATGAAGACGTTCTTTCAGGGAACTTCCCAAACAGTTAGCTTATGGGCTTATTACCGCTCTTGTCATATACCTCGGAAGCATTGCCCTCTCAGCAAGCCGCGCGTACGTACCGCCTTTTTTACATGCACTCGTAACCTACATCATCACACATGGTCCGGAAGGTAACAACCTGTCGGCGGCGGTTACGGCGGTGCTCGCCCTTCTTACGTTTGTTATGGACTGGCGCGCAAAGCATAAAATATCTAGCGCCGAAATCACGATTGCCCGAAACACCTCAGGTTGCGCCACCCGCCCCGTCAGCCGAAGAAATAGGGCGGTTGATTCGCCTAGACGTCAGCGGCGACGTACTCGTCCTGGCTAATCTGCCAGCACCAGGCTCGCCATTTCGGTCCGATAGCAGCGTTAGCGTTATTCTAACAGTGCAGAATTACTCCGAGTTTTTGCTTACCCTGAAATATTCTTCGATGCGTCTGTGGCTGTCGCAGCCCTGGTGTGACCCCACGATTAAGTCCGGTATAAAGGTTCCGCCCGTGATGGAAAGACTCTAGTCTTTGAGGCAAAGCTAACCGATGCGAATCAACGGTTCGCATGGGAGCATATATCCGGCCTACGCGCGATGTGTACGCCGACGTTGAACTAACGTTTGATTCACTGGCCGGTGACGTCGAGATCTCAAAGCATCTTGAGCGTCGTAGGCTCGCTGTGTTCGATTTTCCTCAAGTCAGCCCTCAGGTCGTTAGTGAGCCAAAAGCATCACTTCGGGCGACCTTTCCGCGTATTGTCCCCAAACGTCCAAACGTATTTGGCATTGGGTGTAACGTGTCGAAAACACTAGGGCGACAAGAGCCTCACCGATTTTCGGGTGACCTTCGCATTTTCGCCACCTTGTAGAGTACTTCCACAACTAACTCAGACAAACCACAAGCCGTCGTTTGGGCAAGACATAATTGGCGGTACGCCTGGGCAACTGCGGGTTTCATAGCGGGGCCAATTTACAGACGCCGACCCTGGCCTGTGGGTCGCAACGCTGTTCATCGAGGCTCCGCCTGGGGTCTACCAGGTGTCCTGGCATATCGAATCGGACGATGGTCGAATACCGAGCGAAGGGTGGTCCAGTCCCGAGATGCTTAGTCTTATCCTCCCAGGTCCAGCAACGCCACCCATCCACCTCATCGGCAGGCGCATACGACCTCCCGCGACCGCAATGAAATTGCTTGGGTGAGAAATTTCTCGGACGTTATTTTTGCGTTGCCGCTCGCACAGCGGATAGCCCTTTACTCTGCTATACTCTTGCTCCACAGAAAAGTGAGGGACCGCAGAAAGCAGTCAGCAATCAGGGGCTAAACCGGTCTAAGTGTCCTAAGAACGATTCTAAAATCGCGAGCCGTAGCGACTCGTCCACAACACCGCAAGCGTTAGGGTCGCCGAAAATTCGGGCTGGATGTAGGGGACGCGGAGTGCTCTGTTGGCGAAAGACTAACGAAAGCCATTCAGCCCTACCTAGACGAGACAATGCCCGTCAAAGGACTGTTTGACGAAGGGAGCGGTTCACGCATGCGTGTCTTCTGAGACCCCAATGCCGTGAGTAAAAATAGTAACAACTACAATAGCGATTCCAACGCATCAGGCGAGGAAAGCTCCAACGAAGTATTTGATGCGATTGCTGCCGGTCTTGAGGCAAGCGGTGTTCGACCTGACGTTGCAACAATTCTCCGGGAAACTATCTTCTTAGAACCTGACAGCGATTCAGCCGTAGAGCAGGCATCCCAAAACGTTGCTCACCCTACCTTTGACAGCCGAATGATTCGGATTATACGCCAGCTGGAGGAGCTACAGGACTTCCGTGGATATCCGGTTAAGCGGTCAATAACTTTCCGCAAGTCAGCGGCGGTTCGGTTCTTATCTTCGCACGGAATGGTTTTGGCAAAACGTCGCTTACAGACGCGCTAGAGTTCTCTTTTGAGTCCAGAGGGAACGCTAGAACGGCTGGGCGTGAAACGTGGAGAGGTAAAGTCAGGTAGAGGCCCATTGCGTAACGCCCAGGCGGCGGCAACCGAGAAAGCGTACGTTCGCCTCGTTTTTGATGACGAGACCGAGAAATATGATGCCACTCGCAACGTTGAATTAGATTCAGCAGAACCGCTTTCGGCAGAACTTCAATATTTAGAAAAACTCTGCCCGGTTAGCTTTGTCATCCGTGGCTCAGATCTGCGGAGCTACGTTAAAGACTTTACCCCGCATAAACACTATGAGTTCTTGGCAAAATCACTGCGCGCAGAGAACCTTACAGACCTACAAAGCCGCATTCGGAGTCTGCAAACATCGCTTAGGAAGGCCGCTTCCGATAAAAAAGAGTTTGGCCAAGTAGACACCGACGTAAAGTCGTTGACCAAGACTGACGTTAAAAAATGGCAAGCCGATGATGTTGTAGCTTGGGTTAACGCGAAACTAAAAATCGTTGGCTTAAATGAAGCAAAATCACTAGCGGAAACCGACGCCTCCCTTTCAAGCTTAGCAGAAAAGGCTACAAATGAAGTTGCAACCATCCAACGCGACCCTATTGAAAAAGCCAAGAAGTCGATGGAATCACTGCTACCAACTGGTTCCTTGATACCGCTTCACCAACCACTTGACGCCATTAGAGAAGCACGCACGAAACTGACCAAATTAACCACCGAAACAGCCGGAGCCGAAAGTAAGAAAGTTATTGACCAAGCCATCCTGTTGCTGTCCGAGCACGCGGACCTTTCAACCTGCCCTGTTTGCGAGACTCCCTTCGTTCACTCACCCTATCATACGTTAAAAGCCGTACTAGAACGACTGAAATCGCTACAACAGAGTTTGAAGGACGTTGAGGCCGCTAGTAAGGTTGCCACATTGGCAGAGACAAGACTACAGGTGCAGTTCGGTGAGGTGAATGGCGTGCTCAGTTTGGCGACTGCAGCACTAGGGGTCGATGGCGAGCCGGTGGCTGCCCACTGGAAAAAAGCTCACAGCGCTCTCTTATTGGATAATGATTCAGAGCTGCCCGGGTTCACCAAAGCTTTGAAAGCTCTGCTAGAAAACCTTAATAGCAGGCTTGCGTCAATGGAGCCAGGCGCACCGCGTATCTATACACCTCTACTCGAAACTGTTAAGAAGCTGCGTGCTCTGGAAAAACGCCATTCCGATGCTGAGTCGCGACGAAAACTTTGTGAGGCTATGGGCGAGCAAGTCCAAATCGCACGGGGTTTGATAGACAAACGAGTATACGAATTCTTCGAAGATGTAGTACAAGCAATCTCTCAGTCAACCGTTTGGTTTTACAACAAAGTTAAGCAAGGTGCTCAGGTCACGGTTAGCGTTAAGGCCGAACTAATGGATTTCGAAAACGAAGACGCACGTGGTGTCGAAATTCTAACGCTTTTTCCGAACGCGCCAGATGAGAAGCCGCAGGCGATTTTAAGTGATTCTCAGATACACACCCTCGCTTTAGGTATGCAGATAGCCATAATCCGTCGCTTTAATAAAGAGGTTCCATTTATCGTCTTGGATGACGTGGTTACATCCTACGATGCCGATTACCGACGGCAAGTTGCCACCGTGCTAACCGAAGACTTTGGTGAAATGCAACTGCTTGTTCTCACTCACGACGACCAGTTTTTCCAGCTAGTGAAGAGCCGACTTACTGACGCAGATTCGGCGCGCTGGCGCTCGCATCGCATTCTTAAGTATGCCATGAAATCGGGCCCTACGTATAGCGATGCGCGCACGCCAGAATCAGAGGTTGACCAATATTTAGTTCAAGGCGAGCTCGCAGGGAATGCAATTCGCCAGCATGTTGAAGACTGGTTAATTCAGGTTTCCCGTGGAGTTGGAGCCGCTTATCCAATGCGTCCGGTTGAGAAGCCGTACGATTATAACCATCGTGAGTTAGTGGAGGCTGTCATTGAGGCCGCCAAACCTATGGGTCTAGAAAAGGCGATGGAGACAAACTCCTGGCTTTCGCATTTTGTGAGTGAGTTGAAAGCCGCCGTAATCGAGAATGAGGGCTCTCATGCTCACGATAATCCTTATCGCAAGGGTTCAGCAGGCGACGACAAGAGCTTCTGGATTGATTTCAAGAAGTTTAAGGGATTCTTCGTGTGTGCGGACACGGCGTGCGGTGGAAAGAGGTTTAGTTTCGACCCGGCTAAGAAAAAAGCTAGCTGCGAAAAATGTGGGAAACACTTGGTCATTAAGGCATAGTCATCAAGCTTCGCCCTACTCACTATAACGTGGTTTGTGTTCGGCCTCTCAAGGCTCGCTATCTCAACAGGAAGGCGTACCATTCACTGATACCCAGGGCCAAACAACCGCGCATTATTGCCAGGTCCGACATAATGAATGAAGTGGGCTAGGTCCGCCTAAGAATGGAGCCGAATTCCACGCCAAAGCCACCTAGAATACGCCCACCACCGTACTCACCTTGTATCTTGCTCAGCTCGCTGAAATGACTCACCTAATGGACAACGTCTATGCCTTTAGCGATAATATAGGGAGATGGATAAGTTGAGCCTATTGTGGAATCAAGACGAGGTTTATCGGCGTAAGGCATATGCCTCTGAAGCCGAGCTCGAAGCGGCAATTCGGGAAACGAGTACAACACTATTTGGCACCAATAGAATTTACTTAGATGTAAAGAAGCGGATCGGTACAAAGGGTAAGCAACAAAACATACCAATAATGGTTATCTATCGACTTAAATGGCCCAAGGCCGCTCTTATTTGTCGTAGAAAACGAACCAGCAAATCACGATGTCCTGCGTCACATAGCAGTTCAATTCCTACAGTTTTCAATCTCGTCGAGGAGGACCGCTGGGCCGTCAAGCGCATCCTGTTTGATGCGCTGAACGAGTTGCACAATCGAGACGCTAAGGAGAAGATGTGAGAAATATGCGACGATTCGCGCCTCGAAGGTTTCGAACGCGTGTTCCTGGGGGAGAATCGTTGGTTCGCGATCCGGATCAGTGGAATAATGCGCCCGCAAATCAAGTACATCGCGGCATATCAGGTTTCTCCAATGCAAGCCATAACCTACGTCGCACCGGTCAAGTCGATTGAGCCTTACCAGAACACGGCGAAGGCAGTTGTAAATTTCTCTGAGCCGGCAAGCGCAATCGGACCAATAAAGCTAGTCCCACAGGCGCAGGGTGGTCGAGTGGCCGCTCCACAAGCTCCGCGATACACGACTCGGAGCCAACGACTGAAGGCAAAGACACTTGATGATGTTTGGGAAGGCACTCAGGTCGCGTCACCTGATAAGAACTTGGAACAAGCTTGATGTGTTAAGAGTGGATAGTTAGGTTTCCGCTTTAGGAGTGTGATCGTGCCAGAAGTGCAGCAAGATTCAGTTGAGACCACCGCCGTGAACCTGGGTTACGAAGCCCAGCTCTGGCAAATGGCTGATGCGTTACGCGGGAGCATGGACGCGGCTGAATACAAGCATGTCGTGCTCGGTCTGATCTTCTTGAAGTACACTCCGACGCGTTTGAGGAGCAGCACGCCCGGCTCCAAACGGAGCGGGACCAGGGTGCGGACCCGGAAGATCCGGACGAGTACGCGCGCAACACATCTTTTGGGTGCCACCCGAGGCGCGCTGGGCCCACCTTAGAGCCCAGGCCAAGCAGTCGACTGTAGGGCAGCTTGTAGACGATGCTATGGCCGGCATCGAGCGCGACAATCCGGCACTCAAAGGGGTCCTCCCCAAGGACTATGCGCGACCGGCACTCGACAAGCAGCGTCTCGGTCAGCTCATTGACCTCGTCAGCAACATCCGAGTCGGTGACAAAGCGAGTCGAGCACGGGATGTACTAGGGCGAGTTTATGAGTACTTTCTGTCGCAGTTCGCCAGCGCTGAGGGTAAGAAGGGCGGCGAATTCTATACCCCCCGCTGCGTGGTTAAGCTTTTGGTTGAGATGCTCGAGCCCTATAAGGGCCGCGTCTAGACCCGTGCTGCGGCTCCTCAGGTATGTTCGTACAATCGATTGAATTTATCCGCGCGCATGCCAACGGTAATGGTAACGGCGGCAAGGCAAGGGCTGACATCTCAATTTTCGGCCAGGAGTCTAACTACACTACCTGGCGGCTCGCCAAGATGAACCTCGCGATTCGCGGCATTGAGGGGCAGATCGCACATGGCGACACCTTCCATAACGATCGGTTCCCCGATCTCAAGGCCGACTTTATCCTCGCGAACCCTCCTTTTAATGTTAGCGACTGGGGCGGTGACCGCTTGCGAGATGACAAACGCTGGAAGTTCGGAGCGCCACCCGTCGGCAATGCGAACTTCGCTTGGGTGCACAGATCATCTTCACCTAGCCCCAAGTGGGATCGCAGGCTTCGTTCTAGCCAATGGGTCGATGTCGGCGAATCAATCTGGCGAGGGAGAGATCCGTAGAGGGATCATTGAGGCTGACCTCGTTGACTGCATGATAGCGCTGCCAGGCCAGCTTTTCTATTCTACCCAGATTTCTGCGTGTCTGTGGTTCCTAGCGCGCAACAAAAAGAACGGCAGGTTCCGAGACCGTACGGGAAGCACGCTTTTTATCGACGCACGCGAGATGGGCCAAATGGTGGACCGAACGCATCGCGACTTGACGGGCGCGGAGATCGCACGCATTTCTCGCATTTATCATGCGTGGCGTGGTGAGAGCGAAGCGGGAGAGTATTCCGACCTACCCGGCCTTTGCAAGAGCGCGACGCTCGAGGATGTTCGCAAGCACGAGTATGTACTCACGCCGGGTCGATACGTCGGTGCAGCGACAGCGGTTGAGGATATCGTACCTTTTGAATCGAGAATGAACGGGCTCTCCTCGACCCTTATAGAGCAGATGTCGGATTCTAGGACGCTTGACGACGCTATTCGACGCAATCTCAAGCAATTAGGCTTCACCAATGGGTTGGGCTGAGTTTCCTCTCTCTGAACTCACGGTCGAAGATACGCCGATCACTTACGGTGTGGTGAAGCCCGGCCCAGAAGATTCAAAGGGTGTATTGTTTATTCGCGGCGGGGATATAGCGGATGGTCGAATACTTACGGACCAACTTCGAACGATCACAAGAGAAGTCTCGGAGCAATATAGACGGACGCTACTAAAAGGTGGTGAGATAGTTGTCTCACTTGTTGGTAACCCCGGCCAAGTCGCGGTGGTGCCAAGCAGCTTAGCCGGCGCAAACATCGCACGGCAAGTGGGTTTAGTACGGTTACGCGATGACGTCGATGCAAGATTTGTGAAATACTTTCTGGGGTCTACTCAGGGCCAAGCTGCTCTGGGTGCACACTCAAGCGGTTCTGTGCAACAGGTCATCAACCTTCGCGATTTAAAGACGGTTCGAGTTCCTTGCCCTTTAATAGCTGAGCAGCATAGCGTCGCCCAAATCCTTGGCGCGCTAGATGACAAGATCGAACTTAACCGACGGATGTGCCAAACACTGGAAGCTACGGTGCGCACGATCTTCAAGTCGTGGTTCATTGACTTTGACCCCGTGCACGATAAGATGCAAGGAAGAGGCGTGGGCTTACTACCGCATCTCGCCGAGCTCTTCCCCGATTGTATGGAAGATTCAGAGGTCGGTTCTATTCCAGTGGGTTGGAAAGTCAAATCGCTCGACGCCATCGCCGATTTCTTAAATGGTTTAGCATTGCAACGATTCCCACCTGTTGGTGGCACGTATCTTCCAGTTATTAAAATCGCTCAGTTACGGTCCGGCGACACCACAGGAGCGGACAAGGCAAGCTCGTCGATACCCCCCGAATACATCGTTCATGATGGCGATGTGATTTTTTCTTGGTCCGGTTCCCTTGAATGCGTTGTGTGGTCTGGCGGTCCTGGGGCATTGAATCAACACCTTTTCAAGGTTACGTCCCCAGCATATCCAAAGTGGTTTTACTTCTCGTGGATTTATCATCACTTAGCGGATTTTCGGCATATAGCCGCTGGCAAGGCCACGACCATGGGTCACATCCAACGCCATCACCTTACCGATGCGAAAGTGCTTGTGCCCGATAACCCATTAATGGAAGCGAGTGATACGTTCCTAGCGCCGGTTTTCAACCGGATGTTAGAGTCATCGTTACAATCCCGAACCCTAAGGTTAATGCGGGATGCGCTTCTCCCCAAGCTGTTCTCTGGCGAGTTGCGGGTGAACCATGCGGAGAAGTTTGATGGCTGATGTTTTCAATGGACCATTCGTGATGTTTGGCGCCCGGCGCGCAATAGCGGCTGGCCTCACGCATGTTGAGCAGCAAGTGAACAGCATCGAGCAAGCTGTGGTCGAAAATCCTGGTTTGACGTTCGATCTCGCCAAGACCCTTGTCGAGAGCGTCTGCCGCGCTGTGCTCAGAGATCGCGCTGTATTTTGCAGTGAAGATGACGATTTACCCAAGTTGTTCAAGGTCGCTTCCCGAAGCCTTCCATTCCTGCCCCCCACCGCGAGTGGCGAGGCGGAGGTTCGAAAGAGCCTCGCGCAAACTCTCAGCGGATTAAACTCGGCCATTCAGGGAATCTGTGAGCTTCGCAACCGATGTGGTTTCGCCTCGCACGGCTCGGCTAGTCCGCGACCAGTGATCGAGTCTGGGCAAGCGCTACTAGCTGCAGAAGCGGCGGACACGATTGTCGGTTTCATCTATCGTATCCACCTTCAGGAACACTCAGGCCAAACATACCCACATATGGTGTACGAGGCCAGCCCCGCCTTCAACGAGTCCGTTGACGAAACCCACGGTATGATCCGCATTTTTGATGCCGAGTTTCGCCCTAAGTGAGTTCTGTTCTGAAATGGAACCCGAAACTTACCGTGTTTATCTCGCCGAATTCATAGCGGAAGGTCAGGACATCAAGAACGACGAGGATGCAGAGAAACCAGCAGGGTGCATGGCGTGACCAATATTGGCGTTAGTGAATCCGTCGTTGAAGAAGCCGCCCTTGCTTGGCTAGAGAGCCTAGGCTGGATAGTTCAAAGCGGCCCGGGTATAGCACCAGACACTCTAGCGGCAGAACGCACAGATTACGGGCATGTAGTGTTGGAGCTGCGTCTGCGTGACGCGCTCGCGCGGCTCAATCCGACGCTCCCTGCTGAAGCGCTGCAAGATGCCTTTCGCCGGATCACACGTCCCGAAGGCCCAATACTGGAAGCAAGCAACCGCTTAATGCATCGACTGCTTGCCGACGGGGTGACCGTTGAGTATCGCACGGGAGAGGGCGAGATTCGTGGTGCGCAGGTGCGCGTGTTGGACTTCGAGCGCCCGGATAACAATGACTGGTTAGCGGTCAACCAGTTTACTGTCGTGGAGAATAAGCACACACGTCGACCCGACATAGTGCTGGTCGTGAATGGGTTGCCCCTAGCGGTGGTAGAGCTAAAGAATGCCGCCGATGAAAATGCTACGATCTGGACAGCTTGGCAACAAATCCAGACCTATAAGGCCGAAATTCCTTTGCTCTTTTCGACAAACGAGTTGGTCGTGATCTCTGATGGTGTTGAGGCGCGTGTCGGGACCATTACAGGCGGTCGAGAATGGTTTAAGACCTGGCGTACGATTTCAGGCAAGCGTCTAGCCGATCCGCATCTGCCTGAGCTGCAGATTGTCATCGAGGGAATCCTCGCTCCTAGTCGTTTCCTTGACCTCGTACGGGACTTTATCGTTTTCGAAGACATGGGCGATGGCGAGTTAGATAAGAAGATGGCAAGCTACCACCAATTTTACGCTGTCCAGACCGCCGTCAGAGAGACTCTCAGGGCCGCTGAATACGAGGCAAACTAGCCCAACTCAGCGAGCCCGGTCGCTACGAAGTAACGCTTCGATCCGCTGGCCTCCCGGGCGATCGACAAATCGGCGTGGTCTGGCACACGCAGGGCTCGGGCAAGAGCCTGACCATGGCCTTCTACGCGGGGCGTATTATTCGTGAGCCCTCAATGGAAAACCCAACACTTATCCTTCTGACCGACCGCAACGACCTAGATGATCAGCTCTTCGGCACATTCTCGCGATGCCGAGACCTCTTACGCCAGCCGCCCGTGCAGGCAGAAAGTCGAAGCGACTTGCGGTCAAAGCTTTCGGTGGAAGCCGGCGGTGTTATTTTCACGACCATTCAAAAATTTCTCCCTGACGGAACCTCCGATGCGCATCCAGTTTTGTCTGAACGTCGCAACATCGTTGTGATCGCAGATGAAGCGCACCGAAGTCAGTACGACTTCATTGATGGATTCGCCAAGCATATGCGGACCGCGCTCCCACATGCATCCTTTATCGGGTTCACCGGGACGCCTATTGAGACAGCCGATGTCGATACGCGGAGAGTGTTCGGCGACTACATCTCCGTCTACGACATCCAACGTGCAGTGAGCGACGGAGCAACCGTGCCAATCTATTACGAAAGCCGCCTTGCAAAGCTCTCGCTCGACGAGAAGGAACGCCCGAAAATCGATCCGCAATTCGAAGAGTTAACGGAGGGCGAAGAAGTCGAGCGTAAAGAGAAACTCAAGAGCAAATGGGCGCAACTAGAGGCCATCGTTGGTTCTAGGAAACGCATCGCGCTCGTAGCTCGCGACATCGTGGAGCATTTCGAGCGTCGGCTCGAAGCCCTGGAGGGTAAGGGGTTAATTGTTTGCATGAGCCGGCGTATTTGCGTCGACCTTTACAAGCAGATCGTGCGCTTGCGGCCTAGCTGGCATAACGAGGATGACGATAAAGGGCTAATAAAGGTCGTCATGACTGGCTCGGCCAGCGATGATCCAGCGTGGCAACCTCACATTCGTAACAAACCGAAGCGCGAAGTTCTCGCTAATCGCTTCCGCGATCCCAGAGACCCATTTAAACTAGTGATCGTGCGCGACATGTGGCTAACAGGTTTTGATGCACCCAGCCTACACACTATGTACGTCGACAAGCCTATGCGTGGCCACGGACTGATGCAGGCGATTGCACGGGTTAATCGCGTCTTCAAGGACAAGCCAGGGGGCCTCGTTGTCGACTACCTTGGTTTGGCTCACGAACTCAAGCAAGCGTTGAGGACCTACACCGAGAGCGGTGGGACCGGAAAAACAGCAATCGATCAATCTGAGGCCGTTGCCCTCATGCTGGAAAAGTACGAGGTATGCTGTGCGCTCTTCGATGGTTTCAATTGGTCGAAATGGGTGGGTGGAACGGCGCAAGAACGGCTTTCGCTTCTCCCCACCGCGCAGGAACATATCCTCGGACAATCAGACGGTAAGGATCGACTCCTTCGCATAGTTCAGGAGCTGTCTCAAGCATTCGCGCTTTCCGTACCGCATGAAGACGCTCTGAGAATCCATGATGACGTCGCCTTTTTTCAAGCAGTGCGAGCTAGTCTGGCCAAGCGGGCTCCGGGCGAAGCAAAGACCGACGCAGAGTTAGATCAAGCAGTTCAACAGATAGTCTCGCGGGCGGTTGCGCCTGAAGGCGTTGTCGACATTTTCACCGCCGCCGGCCTCAAGAAGCCTGATATATCGATTCTATCCGAGGAGTTTTTGGCCGATGTCCGCGACATGCCGCAGAAGAACCTGGCTATCGAGCTACTTCGAAAACTTCTTTCCGGCGAGATCCGTAGCCGCCGTCAGAAGAACGTAGTTCAAGCCCGCTCCTTCGGCGAGATGCTGCAAGCGGCCCTAACACGTTATCAAAACCGCACCGTCGAGGCCTCGCAGATCCTCGAAGAACTTATTACCCTGGCGCGGCACATTCGCGACGCGGGCGCGCGCGGCGAGGAGCTCGGACTAAGCGAAGAGGAGCTAGCTTTTTACGATGCGCTTGAAACGAACGATAGCGCGGTAAAGATTCTTGGTGAAGCGACTCTCAAGACTATAGCAATAGAGGTGGTGGACGCCGTGCGCAGGAACATCACGATTGATTGGACACAGCGCGAAGATGTACAGGCTCACCTCCGCGTGCTAGTCAAACGCGTTCTACGTAAGTATGGCTATCCACCGGACAAACAGGAGAAGGCAACGAAAACCGTGCTGGAACAGGCGGAAGCGTTCTCAACCGAGTGGGCTGCCTAACCCAGGCGTAAGTTTTGGGACTCTGAGTGGGGGGGGTTCAGCTATGTTCCTCTGTTCCCGGCAGTCGGATTACTGTGGGATCTCTGTATTGCTACCTTGACCACAGGACAGCGCTCACCGCACCCGGGCTATACTCAAAGTACGCTTAGCTAGAAAGGGCCGTGTGAGTACTACCGCTTTCATTCAGCAGAGGTAGCGCTTCTAACATTGACAGTCAGCACGCAATAGTGCACCTGTGAATTGGGTGCGCTGGCTTAGATTGTTGCGAATCGGAGCCTTCATCGAGGTCAGAAGTCCTAATCAAGCCGGTTCAAGGCCGCGCCTGCCTACAATGCAGACGCAGCAACTCATCAAGGGCGTTTCAGCCGGATGTACGATCCCGCGCCCTCAAAATTGAGGAGTCCAGAATCTCGCAGCTGCTGTAGCACTTGTCGAATCTTTTCCCTAACGAAATGATTTTTTGGGTAGTGCTTGCTTAGCTGACGTTCGTCCCGGTACACATCATCTAGTGTAAATCGAGCAGGTAGTTTAAGAACAAGGTCGGTTATAAGTTCTTTCCAAGTGTACTTTTTTAAGCGCTTGGTCAAATTGATTTCCTTCCAAGAACTTACCTGTGGTTTTGGTTATCGTTTCCCGAGTTTTCGGTAAAAAGAGATTGCTTAAGTCACTCGGCCTCTTGAGGGACAGAACAACTAATACAATGACAAAAACCATGAGCAAATCCGTCACCCAGGTGAGGGTTTGAATTTGCGTGGTGCCGCGCAAGAAATAAGCGAGTATCTGCTCGACCGCGAGCCAAAGCCAAAAAAGAATAAAGCCATATATGGCTGGCCGACGCTCCTTGCCTAACACAGCCACCATGAGCAACGACGCGGCGGCTACCAGAAATGAAAAGCTCGTCATCAATGTGAGGCTGGTATGTGCGGCATCTTGTATAGTTTGGCCTTGACCTTATCTGACCCTAGCTACCTTGCGTAGGCGCACGTAGTGCAGCGGCAGAATACCAAAATGGGTGGGTGATACGCCAACGTTACATCGTAGCACTAACGTAGGAATTAGATTCCCTGCTAGAGGGCGAACGATCTTGATAATGCGGCACGACCCGCTCGCCGCCAGAGTGAGGGCACCATGAAGGCATTAGTTCTAAGTGGGGGAGGTGCGCTCGGCGCGTTTGAGGCAGGCGCCATCAAGGCGTTGCACGATGGTGGTAGTGAGTTCGACTTAATCTGTGGGACGTCAATTGGGGCAATCAATGCATCTTTCGCGGCGCAGGACAAGATCGACGAGCTGACGGCTCTGTGGCTAGGGATCGCCACCCTGCAACCTCCTTTGATTAGCTATGTAAACCAAGATTCAATACGGTATCGATTTATTGGATGAAATCGAAAAGCTAATAAATACATTGGAACCCCTTCGGCGTAACCCTGCGGCCGGCGATAAAAGAGGTGGGCCCAGATCGGCTCTAAGAAGGCGCTAATTGCGCGACTGGCTTCGTAAAGCCAAACGTTATTAGCGAGATTCTGGCCGGCGAACTTAGATTTCGAAAGGTCTGCGCGTTCGCTGATTGTGACAGCAACGAATTTGACGTCCGCCTCATCTGACGTGTTCTATGCGTTTCTCGGACCCAATAGTGAGGCGGCACAACAATCCTTTTCCTGAGGGGATTCAGAATAACGCTCATGCCCTCTCACGCGACAATTTTGAGTTGGCGGTGCGTTCATCTGCGTCAATCCCGGGGGCATTCGACCAGTTTCCATGAATCTCGGAACTCAGGGAAACAAAAGATACGTTGACGGCGGAGTAGCTAATAACACGCCGACTAGGCTCGCGGCTCAAGCTGGTGCCACAGAGATAGTCGTAGTGTTGCTTGAGCCCCAGCAAGCCTCAACTGCGCTTTACTCAGCCGCAAACCTTCTTGAAATAGGAGTTGCCTCACTCACTGTCATGCAGCAGCGATTACTCCAGCTTGACATGGAGCTTGTGAAAACAGATCCGAATGTCAAAATTCAGGTTATTCGTCCATCAGCTGCTTTGACGCTAGGCGTCCTGGAATACTCAATAATCAGCCAGCAATTAACGATGCCTTTCATCAAGGTGAGGTAGCTGTGAAAGATATGCGGTCACTCGAAAAACATTGACCAACTTCACTCACACTTTATGGCGAACCGGCCCGCGGGGTCTACGTTAGGTGCGTCGGAGGTGAAACGACTGACCTAACAACCAGTCGTCTGATTTCTGTCTTAGTGGCGATTTTACTCAGAGCCTGCCTAGAAGGCAGGTGCGAGGCACGAAGGGCTTGGGGTGAACTGCAAAAGCATCGGCTATTCAGCAGGCCCCTAACACGAGGCGTTCATTTTCCCGCTAACTTCGTAACGCCGGACTCCTATCAAAGGCTGTTTGGAAACACTTGCAACTAGTCAACTAGTCTGCTAAAATTCAAAACATGAAAACAGTGGGTGCTTTTGAAGCAAAAACTCGCTTTTCGGCGCTCATCGACGAGGCGGAGCGAGGCGAGACCATCGTTGTGACTAAGAAGGGGAGGCCTGTTGCTCAGATCGGGCCAGTGAAGGCGAAGGCTTTGCGTACTAAGCCCGAAGATGCGATGAAAAACCTCTTAGCGATGAACTTCCGCCTCGGCGGCGTTTCTGTTCGAAAGCTTATTGAGGATGGACGGCGGTACTAGTGACGCTGGTCCTCGACGCTTCAATGATACTTGCTTGGACTTTTAAGGATGAACGCGATGCCTTTGCGCGCGCCGGCGCACAAGCCGTCTTGGAAGAAGGCGCGATCGTCCCCGCCATCTGGTATTGGGAAGTGCAGAACGCTCTTCTGATGGCTGAGCGAGCGAAACGAATTACATCTGAAGACGTCGCTAATGTGCAACATCAAGTGTTGGCGCTGCCCATCGAAGTTGAACCAATCGGACCAACCATCACGTTCGGCACGGAAGTTCACACCGCACGACGCATGGGATTGAGCGTTTATGATGCGGCTTATCTGGATTTAGCGTTGAAGCGTGGGTTAAGACTAATGACCTGTGATAAGAAATTGGGCAAGGCGGCCGACGCGCTCAAAATTCGATGGGTCAACCCATAAACCAGTCGCGAATGCGCCTGCTGACATCCCTAAGTCATTCCAACGCGGACCTGTCACCAATAATTCTACTGCGTCGATGCTTGCCGGCCAAGCTCAAAAAAAGAAAACCACCCGCAAACGGGTGGGCGCTAGTGGCAGTCTCTCGCGAGCGATTATAGCATGTGCGCAGGCGTCGGGCAAGATGGATTCACGCAGTCCACGAGGGCAGGCGGTCCCAATTCCCAAGGAGCCGTCGAGCGAACATTAATTTCTAGTACGTTCTCCGCGTACAGGACGCACCGTGCATGCTGCAGACTTGGAGGTAGAGGCGGTCAACGAGGTCCCATTCTCTCGCGACCGCTGCCGTGTGCGGCAGCGAGTCGATGATCTGCAGCGTCGCGCCGATATCGCCTGCCCCTTCAGACCACGGTAAGAATCTGTAATGCATGCCGACTGCAGTCGCGTCCGCAAAGGACACCGAATAGAGCAGCCGAGGCGCACTGTCACCGCACGACTTGAACTCTTGTGCGCCCTCCAGCGCGTCGTGGTTCATCGTGTTCCACGAAACCTTCGCCGAGTAGTCGTTGCTCGAACCCTCGTAACTTTGGACGTCCTTCGCCTTTGCGCTGATCGCGTTGGCGTCAGCAGTCAAGTTTTTGCAGCCAGCATTGGCCGGCTGAGCAAAGAGTACCGTGCTGGCACAGATCAAGAGCACAATGATGAACGTAGAGGTTTGCAGCCTCATCCTTGAATTATAGGCCCATCCAATCACAACGGAGATTGACCGCAGTCACCGTTTCTGGACATTGAGGTACGATGCCACAATAGCTTAGCGGTAGCCATCTACTTCAGAAGTCGGTGGCCAGAAGGTCGTGCCTGCCTAAAGGGTGGGCGCAATGGGAACGCGCTTTCGCGTGGCTTGAGGTGTACCTGAAAAACTAACGAGCAGCTAGCCGTCGGCGCGGGACTACCGATTGTTCATGCGGTCGAAGATCCGGCTGCGTTCTTCGTACGACCCGTGGAGGGCTTCTTCGGAAAAACCATACGACACCTCGATACTTCCGGAGCGGAGTTGCGCAAACGCGGCGTCCGCAAATTCGTCGAGGGGCATGGCCCATGTGTGGAGGCCTGGACCGCCAAGATCCGTGTTGACTGCGGGCGGTGCGATCTCGATGACCTCGATGGGCGTTGCGGCGAGCTGTCGACGCAAGGAACGCGTAAACGAACCGATCGCAGCCTTGGTTGCGCTGTACACCGGTGTTGCGGCGAGCGGCACGTAAGCCAGCCCAGAAGAGATGTTGATGATCGCAGGTTCCCGCTGTTTGCGGAGGTGCGGCAGAAAGAGCATGCTCAGGTGAATCGGTGCTTCTAAGTTGATCGCAATCTCATTGTGGCATAACGACCAATCGATGTCATCATTCAATGACAGCCACTGTTGAATACCGGCGTTATTGACGAGAATGTCGAGTTTTGGGAAGGCGTTGATCGTCCAGGACGCAAGCTGTTTGCGCTGCTCGGGATCTGCGACATCGCACACACGGGTGTGCAGTGTAGGATAAGCCTCGTGCGCCTCACGGAGCTTGTCCTCGCGCCTGCCGCAGATAATGACATCGTTGCCTTCGGCGAGGAAACGCTTGGCAAATGCAAAGCCGATTCCGCTCGCGCCGCCTGTCAGGAGCATGGTGTGTCCGCTCAGTTTCATGGGAAGAACTACGCCGCTCGGGGCAGGTTTCCGCTAATACATTCGCCGCGGGCAAGACGACCCCGGACATCAATCGCGATTGAACGATCAGCGGGCTATCTGGACGCAGCGAGGATTGGATTCGAGATCTAAACGGCGATTGACGTGCGGCGTTTTGGACGCCCGCCCTTTTTTCCGTTGGCTCTCGCTGCGGCTGCTTTGGCCTTGCTTCGCGAGCCGCCAGCCTTGGCGTATGGATCTTCGCCGATTACCGCACGCCTCACTAGCCCTGCAACCGATATGTGGAGGTCTTGCTCGGGGAGCTCAATGGCATCGCCGACCTTCGATAACCTCAGTCTTTCAAGGTCAGCCCTTGCAATGCCGCGCAAGTTAACAATCGACTTCACAGGAATCTTGAGCTCTGTGCTATTTCGCAATCTCAGCTGTATTTGATCGCTTACTGGAAGAAAGCTTATGATGACCGCATCATTAGGGTGGAGGAGCTTACCGCGTTGGCGAGCCTTTGCAATTCCTTTCTCGTCAAAGCCCTTGATTTTAACCATAGAATTTTCTCCAAGTAGTCCAGCACTGATTCAGCAAGCGGGCACATATGCGGCCAGCAGTCCTGATCTTTGCATCTGACAAATTTCCTTTAACGCTATGCAACGTCACGCTGTCGGGTAAGAGCAGGATCTTGATGTCGGCGCCATCCTTACGGACATGCACGTGAGGCGGCGGGTGATTGTCGGTGTATACCACGACATGATAACCGTCCTCTCGCGCGACAGTGGGCATTTCCTTATGAGTATAACCTATCATGTTAGGTTTTGCAAGAGCATTTGCAATCTTTGCAGCATTCGTCTACCATCAAGGCAGGCATCGCATGCCAAGCCGCTATTATTGCTCCTTGACGCGTGTATACAGGTGCCTTACAATGTATATACACTAGTTTTTTTAAAAGGGAGCTTTGACACATGGGAGCCACAATGACCTCGATCAGGCTGGACACCGACTTGGCTGACGAAGCCAAAAAGATCCTTGGAGTCAAGTCTCGGACCGAGGCCGTCCATGTCGCACTCAGGGAGATCGTGGCACTAAAAAGGTTCAAGCGGTTGATGACCAAGTACCGCGGCAAGCTCCGCTTCGCAGCGCACGGTGAATAACGTTGTCATTTTTGACACGTCAGTCTTCATTGACTATCTACGCACCGGGCGTCAGCAGCAGCTACTCGAATCCGTAACCGGGCTAATCCGGACATCTTCAGTCGTCTTGTCCGAGCTTTGGCGCGGTGCAACCAAGCCACAAGAACGTGACTTCATACGCGCCCTCCAGAAAAACCATCCCATCCTGACACCGACTACAAACCACTGGCTAGAAGCCGGTCAGGCTTTGGCGCGCATTTACGCCGACAGGGGTTTTGCACCCAACAAGTTGCGAGATCTTCATTTCGATGTGCTGATCGCGCTTACTGCGCGAACTGTCGGTGGCAGACTGATTACGCGTAACCGCGCCGAGTTTGAAATCATCTCTGATTACATGGACATTAGATTTGAAATTTGGTAGCCCGTCTAGCGTTGCACGCTTAACCCTCGCATGTCGAAATAACACAGCAGTAACAAACATATCAAGGCCCGCGATATGCGAGCTTTCGCAAACTGCGGCTTTGATTACGCCGGGGGGACACTCGCTTTTTACGGCCGACGTCATAGACTGCCCTCAAACGAGAAGCCGCAACATCAAAACGCCGGGCAGCTTCGGGATAGCTCACATCGAGTTTTCCGAGCCTCCGCCGAAGTCGCGCCCAGTTGGTCAGATCTGCCCTAGCTTGGATGACACGTTCCGCTACATCTAGAGATTGAGAGTCACCCCAATGTAAGAAAGCTGCAATTCTGTCAGCGATTGCATCTTCAAATTGATAAACCCGAACCGGTCCGAAGCGAGTCTCAAGAGTTGCAAAGTCGGTAATTGGTCGCTGATCGATGTACGGCGTATCCGCAACAAGGTCGAGGGAAAAGACTGAGTTGGGATGGACAAAGTCACGACCATGTAGCTTAAAGCCGAGCTCGCCCACTGCAAGACCAAACTTGCGTCGCGTCGTTCCATTGATAGCCGCGAAGTCAATATCCTTCGATGTGTAGATCTTGGGCGCATACGCAGTAATAGCGCTTCCGCCGACAACCGCGACTTTGATGCCAGCGCGTTCAAGGTACGTGCTTGCTTGTGCGGCAGTTTCGAGAAGGGACCCGCGACGAAAGCTCACAGCCCTTTACCCATTGCTCTGGGCCGACGGCGGAGTTTCTTCCAGCGCTGCTCGTACAGCGGGCGCTCGCTCATCCGCAACAGCAAGCTGGCGAGCTGATCATATTCAGGGAAACGTCGATTGAGCTCCACCGTGCGAACATTACCGAGCCGCCGAGTCTGAACCGCACCGGCCATCTCGAGCGCTGCTATCGCGCGCTGTATTTCTATGGGCCGGCGACCGAGAAGGCGCGCTAGCTCAGCCGGATACGTTGTTCCCAGCCGACCAATCGCAACCAGGCTGTCTGTTCGTAACTGGGATCCAAATAACTTATCCATTTAAAAAGGTATTATAACACATATGTAGCTATGCCGCTACACTTTTGTATATATGCAGCACTATCTTTTGAATCTAGACGAAATTGCACCTGACCAGCAGCGTCTAGTAAGCCGCCCAACGGGCTACTTTGAGATGAACAGTCCGAACAGACGCCGCCGAAATGCAAACGGTTAGCTCAAAGTGAAGCCCACCTAACAAGGTTTCTCCCGAGAATCTACAGAGGCGTTCACCCCTCTGCTGGGCGCTCCTCGTTGGTGCGGGTGGGGATAACGCGCAATGGGGCTCTTCCTCGCCAACCAGGGAGTAGACAGCGAACGTTGGAACGCTGGGGATTCCACGATGGAGCAGCCGTGGTGGAGAACGACGGCAAGGGATTTCGAAAGGAAAAATCGTGTGCAGAAACATCAAAACTCTCTTTAATTTTAAACCGGCAGCAACGCGCGATGAAATTCACGCGGCTTCGGAACAATTTGTTCGCAAGATCAGCGGCTTTTCAAAACCCTCAAAAGCAAATGAGGCTGCGTTCACGAGGGCAGTCGATGAGATAACCGCTGCATCTGCTCGCTTCCTCGTGAAGCTGCAGACCAACGCTCCGGCGCGAAATCGACGAGTAGAAGCGCTGAAAGCCAAAAAACGTGCAGCTCAGCGATTCGGAACCAACCGAGCAGCCTAATACCTCAGGACAGAGGAGGTTGAGATGAAACAAATGACCGTTTCAATGATGAACGCTCTTGTGGTCGATAGCTATGGCGATCCACAGAATGCCCGCATCGCCGAGGTCGAAATGCCAAAGGCGAAAGATGGTCAATTGCTCGTGCGGATACACGCTGCGGGCGTCAATCCGTTTGATTATAAGTTAATCACCGGAATGGCCAAGGATTGGATGCCTCTCACCTTTCCGTACATTCCTGGTATGGACGGAGCCGGCATCGTTGCTGACGTGGGCGCCGGTGTGCAAGGTTGGCGCAGTGGCGATGCGCTGCTCGCACAATTTCCCCATGGGACGTTTGCACAATATGCACTGATTTCTGCTAAGGATAAGAAGTTAGCAAGGAAGCCCGACGCAGTGGACTTCGAGCATGCTGCCGCCATTCCCGAGGCGGGGCTAACGGCGAAGACGATGGTGCGGGCCGCCGACATACAAAAGGGGCAAAAAGTTTTGATTGTGGGTGCGAGCGGCGGTCTTGGACTCTTCGCGACACAGTTGGCAAAGGCGGAGGGCGCTCTTGTGATCGCGACAGGCATCGCTGCCGATGCTGATTACCTGCGACATCTCGGCGCGCATGATACTATCGACTACAAATCTGGCGATGCCATCGCCCAAACGCTTTCGCGATATCCCGATGGCGTCGACGTCGTGCTTGATGTGATCAGTACCGGCGACGCAGTTGTTCGCGACGCCGAGGTTCTTCGCGCAGGCGGGACTATCGTGTCGTCGCTCGGTGGCCCAAGCCAAGACGCTTTCCCCGCGGGCGTGACAGTTCGCTATATTACGCAAACGGCACAGGATGGCGATCTGGAGGAACTTGCGAGACGCGCCGCAGATGGCACACTCCGCGTGGAGATTGGGCAGACCTACGACCTTTCGCAAGCGGCGCAGGCTTTGGCGGACCTAATAGATCCCACAAAACACACGCGCGGCAAACTCGTCGTTCGCGTGCCGTAAGGTAGCGGCGCTAGCTGGTAAGCACGGACTTGAGGGCGCGCACCGTCGCGTCGACTTCCTCGATCGAGTTGTATTGCGCCAAGCCGATCCGCACGACGCCATCCTCTTCGTCGAGCCCAAGACTGCGTGCCACTTCCAGCGCAAAGTTGTGGCCAGACCAAACAAAGATGCCGCGTTTGGCAAGTTCGCGCGCAATGTCGGCAGACCGGCGCGACGAGTGGGTTACCGAGACGGTTGGAACGCGATGCTCCATGTGATGCGGCTCGGTGATACCTTGGACGGTGATACCCGGTAAAGCCATGACACCGTCAATAAGCCGGCTTGTCAACTCCCGTTCCCAAGTCGTAATTTGCTCGAACGCATTCACGATGCGTGCTCGCCTATTTTGTGCGGGCTGGAAGAGATTCCCAAGCCACTCAAAGTGTTCAACCGTTGCAATCGCGGCCGCCATCAATTCCAGTTGGGGTGTGCCAACCTCGAAGCGATCGGGAAGTTTGTCGGGAACGGGGCGGACCTTGTAGGCATACATATCGCGCAACAAGTCTTCGCGACCCCACAGCACCCCTAGGTGCGGACCGTAAAACTTGTAGGCAGAGCATGCCAGAAAATCGCAACCAAGAGTTGGCACGTCGATCAATCGGTGCGGTGCTAGTTGGACCGCATCGACGTACACCAACGCTCCAACCGCCCTGGCTTTGGCCGCAAGTGCCCGAACGTCATTGATCGATCCCGGTGAGATTGCTCGCGTAGTTGAGCGCGAGAATGCGGGTGCGCTCCGAGAGGACCGCGTCGAGTGCCTCCGGCTCTATTCGCCACGTGCCGTGGTCAAACGGCAGCCAGCGCACCACCATGCCGCGTTCCTCGGCCATCGCGAGCCAGGGACCGATGTTGCCCTCGTGATCCATGCGCGTCAAGATCACCTCGTCGCCGCGCCGAAACGTGCGACCGAGACTGCGCGAAAACGTGTAGGTTAGACTCGTCATGCTTGGGCCAACGACGATTTCACGTTCGCTTCCTGCGCCGAGGAAGTCAGCGAGCGCGCGATACGCGCCGTAAAACATTTCGTCGGCTGCGAGGCTCGATGCGAAAAAGCCGCCAAGATTTGCATTGTTTACGCGAAAGAAGTGGTCGATCGCCTCGACCACCCGGCGCGGCACTTGCGTGCCAGCCGGATTATCGAGATAGATTCGTGCCTGGCCATTATCGCCCACAGCAAGCGAAGGAAACTCCGCGCGGATTGCCTCGATCGGAAACGTGCTCGTGAAGGACCTCACTACACTAACCTCCAGGTGCAGCCAACGTGCCAAGATATTGTATGCACCTTCGATTGTAAATGTCAGGCAACCCGCGCCACGGGAGTAGCCCCTCTGGGCTCGTTCTTAAATCCTGGGTTGACAGGGAAAAGAAAGTCTTGCGTTCATATACATCATGGTGTATATTAGGATATAAATGAGAAGGAACCGCACAAACATCTACCTAGACGAAGACCAACAAAGGTTACTCAAACATCTTGCTGTGGATCAGAAACGGCCCGTTGCAGAACTTGTGCGTGAAGCGATAAATGGTTTTTGGATCCCCCGAGTTCGCCGCAACAAGACCTGGGCCAAGCGCTTTAGCTATTTAATAGATAGCGTGCAGACAAGGATCCCGAAGAGCATCACATTCGAAGAAATTGAAGCGGACGTGGCTGAGGAATCGCGCAAGAGAGCGCGTCGCAAGCTTGGATAGACCACGACTTGTCGTGGACACCAACGTATGGATATCGGCGCTCCTCAACGCGATGGGAGCGCCGGCTCGTATTTTGAGGGCGTATCTCGCAGAAGAGATAGACGTCGTTGTTTCTGAACCTCTACTCAACGAGCTCCGAGTCGTCTTGCTGCGCCCCCGGTTTACTCAGAAGTATCGAGTCACTGAGCAGGACGTCGATTCATACGTTGAGTTAATCGGCGAGCGAGCCAGCTTGGTTGTCATAAGGGGGCGGACATTCGGGTGTACCGATCCTGACGATGAAATGGTTGTCGAGACCGCGATTATCGGCATGGCTCAGGCGATTGTCACTGGCGACCCTGACCTAACTCAGGATGAGAAAATCGTCAGGCTATTGGACGGATATGGAGTAGCAGTCTTGGATCCTCGACGCTTTGTGGATGCCGTGTGGCCGGGTGAGCGTTCATAGCGCTCGACGCCGAGCGATAGAGTGCTAAGACGTGAACTCCCCTATTTGAAGAGGCGCTGGTCAATCGTCACCGGCTGAGGCCGGCCGACTCTGATACTGCGAAAAGCGCCGTGCTCGGGATTGAGCAGATAGTTGAGTTCCAAGGGTACGATGGCAGACGGAACCTTGAGGATGGCCGTCTTCCCTCGTTTAATCCAATCGTCGCCAAATTCGCGCAAGACTTCCACTGGCGGATCGTAACGCTGCCAGTGTTTCGGTAGGCGGGTGAGGGCGACCGTCTCGCTGGCAAGACCGTCAGGAACATCCGCCCAAATGGACATGATCTCCCGAGGCGCATACAGCAAGCTGGTGTGAACGAGATATTCGAGGGTTGCCAGGGCCAGCGTGCCGCTCGTATAGACGACGCGGACGCCGGAACTGTTCCAGCGTCCGCCGGCAAGACGAGCGCCCTCGCCCGTGAAGGCGTCAGGCAGGCGCCTTCGTCTGACAAGTCGCCAGACCCGCACTAACTGATGCCACCATAGTCGAGGCGAGTGAGCACTTGCTCCACCCGACGCAAGCCCGAGTCGGTATCCAAGAATTCGACTGGCGCCTTCCCGCCGAGCGCGACGATGGGATCGTGCAACCAGGCGATGACGGCATTGCGCCGGTTCTGAAAGACTTCGAGCGCGAGCGTGAGGACGCGCGCGAGGCGCACTGCTCGATCGGATTCCACTGCATTCAGCTTGCCTCGGCCACGTTTGCGCGCGAGCGTGCGGCTCGACACGCCGAGCGCGGCCGCCAGCTGTTGATGGTTCAGTCCGCCAGCTTCCGCCAGGCGCAGCGCTGAGGCCGCCGGCAGCCCTTTGCGGGTGACGTCGATGAGGTCGGGTTCCTGGCTGACAACTCCGAGAACGCGCGCGACGGATGCATTGGTCATGTCGCAGACAATTGTCCCATGAATAGAGACAATTGTCAAGTCGACGACGAGTACATGACATCCCTTCTTGCGTCAGGGTTTCGCGCCTGCCACGAAGGCAGGCGCGGCTGAGAGTATTTAAGCGCGCTATCCTTTGATCAGTGATTCCATTTGTGATGCTGCCTCTCGCTGAAGGGTTGGGAGAGCGCGGGTGTAGACATCGAGCGTCATCTGAGCGCTGGAGTGGCCGAGCCGCTCCGATACCACTTTCACGTTGATGCCACTCGAAAGAGCGAGGGTGGCCGAGGTGTGCCTAAGGTCGTGAAACCGGATACGCCCGATACCAGCTTCTTTTAAGAGTGGTTGGAAAACACTGCGCACAAAGCGATCTTTTTCGAGCGGCTCGCCATCGCAATCGACAAAGACCCATGGACCCTTTGGCTGGCGATGCTTCTGTTGCAGCAGCATCTTGCAGAGCACTTCGCCGATGTCGATGCGTCGTTTTCGGGAAGTCTTCGGGGGTAGCAAAACCACTCTCCCTAACCCGTCTCGCCCAAGCGAAACTCGGACATAAAGAGAAGACGTCTCGAAATCGATCGCATCCCAGCACAAGCCGAATATCTCACCTTGACGCATGCCTGTAGCGAGCGCCAGGAAGAAGAGGACGTAGTAATCGCCGCGTTTCGCCGCTTCCAGGAGGCGTCTTACTTCTTGCAGGTCGAGAACTCGCCGCTCTCGGGTTTCATGGCGCGGCTTGTCTTTTCGAAAACATGGGTTGACGGTGATGAGCTCATCTTCGATGGCTTCAGCAAACACCTGACGCAACACCCGAAAGATCAGCTGACGAGTGCGCGAGCCGACGTCCTCGCCAAGTCCATCCAGCACTTCTCGCACGTGTCTGCGCTTGACGAGTCGTATGTCAAGGCCACCAATGAGAGGGATGATATGCTTGCGGACGAGCCCTTCATACAGTTGGTACGTCTTGTGGCGACGCGTCTTGCGGATACGTTCAACCCACGCTTCCAAGTACGCAGCGAGAGTCAGCTTTCGGTTCACTATACGGTCCTCGATAGGACCGTCACGCAAAATGAGAAAAAATCAAGAGCCGAAGAGGGAAGCAAATGCCGCGGACAGCGCATCCCGGCGTTGCGTTGAGCCCTCGTAGCGCTAGGTGTGAAAGCTGACGGTTTCGACCAGGCTGCTCACCGGCAGCGAGAACCTTCCGTTGCTACCCGACAGTGTCGTCACGGTTTCGGCGCCGTTGTCCCCGAATTGAGTCACGGTGATGCTCGCAACGGACGACGGCAACGTTAGGGTCAACGTTTCCGTTGTTGGAGCTAAATCTGTATTCGTTGTCCAGTCCCACTGTAGCGTTCCGAGCCAAGGAACCAGGATGTACGTTCCGTTGGACTTCTGAAAAAGGTCTTGCCAAAGCTTCCCCGTCGTGTCGCCGGTCAACGTGTAGGCGAGCGGAGTCTCCGGTGAGATCCCTGTGTCGGCGAAACACGACATGAGCTGCATAAGGCGCGTCCATGCAGGCTTGGGGTTGTAGCTCGCATCGAGCAGGCCGTAACACTCCAGCGCCGTCGTGACACCATCGCATTGCGAGATCGGGTAGTCGAAGAGCTCGTAGAAATAGACGCGCGAGATATTGATTCTTGGATTGAGGCGGAAGAGAATCTGCCGCCCGATGTACCGTTCTTGAGCGAGCCGTGATTCGCCAGCGTACTCCGTATACGGTGGCCCCGTAGTATAGCCGGTCTCCGTTGTGACAATCGGCGCCCCGCCGCCCACCATTCGCTCGCTCGACATACCGGATTGCGTGTCCCCGTTCTCAGGATTGTTTGGCGTTGCGTAGTCATGGAGTGCGCCCTTAGTGATGTAGGCCGAATCGTCGGGGAACCCCGAATAGTTTGCAAAGGCAGCGGCCGGACCATAGACATCGACTCCCGCGGATCGCAAGGTGAAGATTTCCGGCGTCCAAACATTCAGCACACCCGGCGCCCACGGATAATTCCCTCCGGACGTCCCATAGATGGTGCAATTCCCACCGCCATCGTTGCATTCGTTCGGCCCTTCATAGGCATCAATCGCGCTGGCGGCCAGGCCGACATTGGCCGGATAGCCCGACGTGCAACCGCCCGCACCCCCATTACAACCACTCGTGCCGGTCGTCCAGCCCATCCAAGGGTTCGTGAGGATGTCCATCTTTTTTCCCGCCGCCGCTAACTGATTGAATCGGGCGGCATAGTTTCCGGTGCACCAAGGTTCGGCTGTGCCGTAGTTGCAAAAGCCGAAGCGCAGGTGGATGATAGGCGAATTGATGAGCACGGGGGACCAGCGGGCGTAGTCGGTGTCCCAGACGGTATTGTGATATTCTAAATGTAGGTTCACACCGACAGCGTCGTTGAATGCCGTGGCCGCCAGTGGCGTCACCCCCGAAGGCGCGGTCGTCGGCGTTGGATCTGGCGTCGGTGTCGCTGTTGGTGCGGGTGTCGGCGTTGGGGTCGGATCAGACGTTGGAGTTGACGTGGGCGCGGGTGAGCGCGTTGGCGTTGAGGTCGGCCGCGCTGTTGGACTCTGCGAAGGCTTGGGCGTAGGCGGATCTGTTGCCGTCGATGTCGGCAACGGTGACGGTATTGGAGTGCCGTGAGGAGCAATCGTGCGCAACGGCGTTGGAACAGCAGAAACTGCGGAAGAACCACCGCAGCCGCACAAGAAGGCGGCGATCAAACTCATGAGTGCAGCGCACACGCTTATACTTGCTCTAGAGGTATGCAGACCGACTTCTCCAGCGAGCCCTGCTATTACGCAATGAAGCCGTTCTTATCGAATGGCTACCTACGCATCGTATACGGCTATGTGCAGGTTGGCTGTGAGCACGCTCACTCGTACTTGAGGCAGTCGCAAGCGAGCATCGGCAACTGTATCACGAAACACGCCGCATTAAACCTCAGACGTGCATCGATGATGGTCACGGAAACCACGACCGTGAACACCAGATTTCAGCAATCCGTAAGTTAGACTGCCATCTCTTCGATTCCCGGGCTGTGGGAGACTCCGGCGTTACAGGCGGCGTCGCTCAAGTCTGTTGACAAACAAACCTATGCGGACCTAGAGGGGGATGCTCGCTCAACAGTCGTGGACCAGCGCGGTTTCCGAACAGGCTGTACCCCGCTCAAGAGCAAGCTGCAGCTAAACCACAGCGTCATGGCGACGCCGCACCACGTCGGCAGTTTGCGCAACAGGTAGTAGGAGACCGGAGTGCGGTCACGTGTTGCTGCGGTATTGTTCACCTCTTCAGCTTCGAGCGAAGCAATAGCGTTGGCATGGTGAACAACGTCGATGTTTGCGAGGCGTGCTGCCTCATCGGCAGGACGAAAAGCGAGCGATAGCGCTATGAGCAAAGCGATCAGCGTGGTAACGATGACCGCGCTTGTTGCCGCTGTTCGGATCCCCGATATGCGCGCGGGAAAGAAAACCACGCACCAAGCGGCTGTGAGCATGAGGAGCATTGAGGAGAGAGCTGTTAGGCCAGCAAGCTTTATGGAGGGAAAAGGTACCGTAAGCAATGCGGCGGCGAGCAGAGGAGCAAGCACGATGCGAGTTCGGGATGCCAACACGATAGCGGCTAACAGCGCCACACTAACCTGGTTCATGTGAACATACGTGCCGCCGAATACCGCGAACGCTGCGGGAAGCAAGATAACCGCACCGCTTGCAAGCGCGCGTTCCCCGGATCGGGCGAGAACGAATAAACAGAGGGCGAGTAAGACGACGTAGGAGACGCTTCCCGCCACGAGTGCGATCGTCGCGCTTGCGCCCAACGCATGAAGCAGCCATGTGAGACTGTATTGAAACGGAGCGTTGAGTTCCGCGCGCGCTTGGATCTGCAGGACAGAAAGGTACTCAATCATGCCGTGCCATCCAACTGCTCCGACGCCACACAACGCCAGAGCCACGACGATCATGGCAAGCATGAACCGAGCGCGCGGAACAAAGAGGAATGTTGCGATCACGATCGGGAGGCCGAACTGCGGTTGAATGAGGGCCACCGAGGCCGCGAGCGCCGCCCGTCGTTGCTTGCCAAGTCGTAAGAGGAGTGCCGCCGCCGCCACAGCTGCAATGGCGAGCGGCGCCAACTGTCCATATGGTGCCGATCCGTAGGTGACTCCCACAAAAGCGACCGCGAAGGCTGCGATCAGCGGCAGCGCGGACATGCGGGCCAGGCAATACCCGATTACCCCCGTCGCGCACAGCAGAAGAAACCCAAAGATCGTTACTGCGACCCGCACGGGTAATGTAGCGAGCGCAGCCAGGGGGATAAAGTCATAGCTGGGCAGCGGTGCGGCATTGACTCCTTGTTGCAGTTCGGTGTTCCAGCGGGGATCGATGCTTGCAAGCTGGCGTTCGCAGCCGAGCAGCGGCCCGACGCGATACGGATCTTGACGATGCAAGACGACCTGGCCGGCACAGTAAAAAGCCCCGAGGTCCTCCGGAACAAAAGCAGTTGTCGCGTAGGCGCGCAAGTGCCCAACAAGGATAAACGCAGTTAGGATGGCGAGCATCACGAGAAAAAGCCTCTCGACGAGAGAGCCGCCCCGTGCTGCGGTCTCCCCTTCCACATGGATGCTGTTACCAATTTCCGCGAGACTCACTTCACGTACTCCGACCAACGCGTGCGCACCAAACTTACAGGCGCCACCTGAGTTATTCGAAACTGGCGTCGCCATCGTAGGCGGACGGATCCCAAAAGCTCGCGGCATGTAACTCTGTGTGCAAGCTCGGATCAGCAGCATAGTAATAGAACTTCCAGTTCGAGAGTTTTCTACGGTAGGGCGCGCAGTCGTCAAAGGTCCGCATCTTGGGCACCCCGCGACCGAGATTTTCTAGGATATACACGTCCTCTTTGGCACATCGTTGCAGCGCAGCCGCAAGCAGTGCGGGCAACAGATCCGGTTCGGGTTCAATGCACTGATAATCGACTAGACGCATGGCGCGAATGCCCTGCGTATCATTATGTGGCAGAGCGGGAAGCCGAAAAGCGTTGTCCTGACGAGTGAGCGTGCAATACGCATGCAACTTGTTATTTCGGCACGCGGTGAATACCCACAATCGTCCTTTGCGCATTGGCGCGCCAAAGTGCCACGAAAGGGCGCGGCTGGTGCGCTCCGCGAGCAGCTTCTCTGGGTTTCGCCGAACGAGCTCGTCCCAAAAGGCATCAAATCGTGCGTCGAATCGATCCGTGGTTTCTATGGTGAACGAACCTGCATTTTTTGGGAGCGTGCGGTTGGATAGAGTATCTCTTAACCACAAGGCTGCGCTGGCCGGATACGATAGCGACCGCGTAAACGGAAGTCGTAGCCTCTCCAAGGCTCGTTGCGTGAATCCCCGGTATCCAGTGACCAGATATGCCATGCTGTCCCAGTCACCCAATGGAATGCGAGACGAAAGCTGACTAAACGGAGCATGTGCGTCACGGCTGACCGTGTTGTTGACAAACAAATCAACGGGCTGACTGAAATACTCGTCCATCAGCTGAAGCGCAAATCCGCGGTATGGCGGCGTGACGAACCAAAAGCGTCCGGCGGCTGAGACGAGGTCGTTGCCCCGAAACTTGTAAAGCGCCCAAACCGTCCCCATAGTACCGACCATCTCACCGTTCCGGCTTTCGAGCACCCAGCCAATCGGAAAATCGTTCGCGAAGCGAGTCCGTAGCGGATTGTCAAGCCAGAGGCGGCGCCAGTCTTCCCTCGCTGGAAGGTCCGAGGCATGCGCCAACGCGAGCTGTCGAATTTTTTCGTAGTCATCCAAGCACGCAAGCCGTAATCGTGGAGCCACAAGCGCCGCAGGGCTCATCGGCGAAAGGTTTTCGATTGTTGTGCTCACCGCTACGCCCCGCATTCGATCGTCGGATGTTTATTCAAAACTCGCATCCCCATCGTAGGCGGATGGATCCCAGCATTTCGGCCGGCATAGTTCCTCATCTAAGGCCGGATCGGACGCGCGGTAAACGAACTTCCAGTTGTCGAGCTTCGAACTGTAGGGCGCGCACTCGTCGAAGACGCGCATCTTCGGCACTCCGCGTCCCAAATTTTCTAGGAAAGCAACATGCTCGATGGTGCATCGCGCAAGCGCGGCCGTCAACAGACCGGGCAGCAGATCGACGTCCGCTTCGATGCTCTGATAATCGGCTAAGCGCATGCCCCGAAACGTCTTCGGGTCGCCGTTAGGCAACTCGAACGTGTGGTCTTGCTGCGTGAGCACGCAATACGCCCGAAGCTGACGGTTTCGCGACGCAGTAAATATCCACAATCGGCCTCTGCGCATTGGTATGGCAAAATGCCATGAAAGCGTTTTGCTATCCCGCTGCGCCATCAACTTGTCATGGCCTTCTCGGAGCAATTCGCTCCAGAGTAGATCGAAGCGGGAGTCGAATCGGTTCACGTTCTCGATCGCAAATGAGCCTGGCAGGCGCGGAACCCGTTTGTTGCACAGGGCTTCCTTGAATCGGAGTGCTGCGCCAGCGGAGCCCGCCAGGGGCGCTGCGAATGGCAGGCGCCGCCTTCGTAATGCCTTCTCTGCAAATTCGCGGTATGAGGTGACCCAATACGAAACAGCCTGCCAATCCCCCAACGGAATTCGAGACGAAAGCAGGTCAAACGTCTCGCTTGCGTCCGGGCTGACCGTCGTGTTGATGAATAGATCAGCGGGCTGACTAAAATACTCATCCATCAGTTGAAGTGCAAATCCACGATATGGCGTTGCGACGAGCCACGTGCGCCCAACCGCTGAGACGAGATCGTCGCCGCGGAATTTGTACAGTATCGGCACCGATCCTAGAATTCCAACTATTTCCCCGGATATCACCTCGAGCACCCAGCCGATCGGAAAAGCTTTGCCCGTCCGAGACCAAAGCGGGTTATCGGCCCATATTCCGCGCCAGTCCTCGTACGGGAGGGACCTGAAAGCGCTCGTCGATAAGAACTCGGTAGTTTTTTCGTAATCGTCAAATCGGAGAAGGCGTAGCTTCGGAGCGGAAGTCGCGTAGCTAAACGCCGTAGGCGATTGCGCGCGTGGAGATGTTTCAACAGCATTGCTCATGCGTTGGTCTCATACAAGAGCGGCAGTGATTTCAGACCGCGCAAGCCCAGATTTTCGCGCCACACGAGCTTCTCGCCGGTGAATCCAAGCACGGGGAATCGGCGCAAGAGCATTTCGAAGGCGATTTGTCCTTCGATGCGCGCCAGTGGCGCACCGAAACAAAAATGGGCCGCCCATCCGAATGCGAGATGCCGGTTGTCCGGCCGATCGAAGTCGAGCCGATCCGGATCGGGAAATCGCTCGGGGTCCCGGTTCCCGGCGGCCATCACCGCAATCACCGCCTCCCTCTTGCGGATTTGCTTTCCGCCGAGCACGACGTCGTCCGGTGCTAAGCGCGCTGTATGCTGACTGGGGCTTTCATACCGCAGCAGTTCTTCGACAGCCGCAGCCATGATCTGATTGTCGCTCCTGAGACGCGCCATGTGGTCCGGATTACGCAACAGCGAAAGGATGCCGTTGGCGATCAAGTTGGTCGTAGTCTCCTGGCCGCCAACCATGGTCACGATGCAGTTTGCAGCGACCTCTTCGTCGGTCAGGCGATCCCCATCCACTTCGCTGGACATCAGCGCATGAACCAACCCCTCGCGGGGATTTTTCCGCTGCTCGCGGATAGCATTTTCAAAGTAAGCGGTCAGATTTTCGAGCGCGCGCTGCACGCCGCCGAGCCGGTCGGGGTTGTGTTGAAAATTGCCGAGCATCTCAGCAAACGTGGCAGACCAATCTTTTAGTTTTTTGTGATCTTCCACCGGCACGCCCAGCATTTCAGCTGTCACGATTGCCGGAAGCGGCGCGGCGAAGTCGGCGAGCAGGTCCATGCGCCCCGAACCGCGTGCGATGATCTCGTCGATGAGCTTTGTCGCGATTTCCTCGATGTGATTGCGTAGGAGGCGAACACGCTCGGGCATGAAAGCCGGTGCGGCCAATTTGCGCAAGCGCGTGTGTGCCGGCGGGTCGAGAAAAAGCATCTGCTTGACCATCACCTTGGCGATCGGGCTCACTTCCGGCGCGCCCAAAACCTCAAAGAAATCGGGTGATGGTGCACGATCGGCGGAAAAGCGCGTGAGGACGGTGATCACATCCGCATATCGCGTCACGATCCAGGCATGGAGATAGGGATCCCAATGAACGGGGTCCTCCGTGCGGAGGCGGCGATAGAGCGGATAGGGATTCGCAAGCACCTCCGGATCCAGAAGATGGTAAAGACTCAGCGGGACTTGGACCGCCGCATCCGCCATAGAGTTGATCTTCCTTACTGAGACTTGGTCAGCCGCGCGACTTCGGTCGACAAGTCGGCGACCGTTGGTGCGGTGAAGAGCTGCCGAAGCGTCAACTTCACACCGAAATCATCGCGAATGCGCGCCACGAGCTGTACGCCCAGCATCGAATGACCGCCCAGCATGAAGAAGTTGTCGTCAGCATCGATGGATGGCCGCCCCAGCAGCGACGCGACCAATGCGGAGATCTGCTGCTGCAAACCGTTGCGCTCTCTTGGGGCTTCGTTCGCAGCCACGTGGTCTGGCAAGAGATTATCGACGCAGGGTGGGGGAAGGGCCGAGGAATCAACCTTTCCGTTCGCTGTCATCGGCAACTCGAGGATTGATACAAAGAACGCAGGGATCATGTAATCGGGTAGGCGAGCTGCAAGAAATTCGTGGAGCTGTTTGGCCGTCGGTTGTGCATCGCGGTCAGGAACGATATAGGCGACCAAAGTGGGTCCGGCATCGCCGATATCCCGCACGGATACGGCGCTGGCCTCGATTCCATCGAAGCGGTTGAGGGAAGTAACGATCTCACCGAGTTCGATGCGAAACCCGCGGATCTTGACCTGATCGTCCAGGCGACCACGAAATGCGATGTCCCCATTTTCCAAAAGGCGGGCGCGATCACCCGTGCGATAGATGCGCGCAAGCTCTCCGGATGCAGATAAGTACGTGACAAATCGGTTTGCGGTGAGCTCCGGAAGGTTGCGATATCCGCGACCAACCAGCGCACCGCCAATGCACAGTTCTCCCTCTTCGCCGGGTGCCACCGCTCGGAGCGCATCGTCGAGGATCAGTGCTGTCGCATTCGCAATTGGCCGGCCAATGGATGGCGGGGCGCAGGCATCCCCATCCGGCGACACGATGCCCGATGTCGCCACCACCGCGCACTCGGTCGGGCCGTAGTTGTTGACCACAAGAAATGGCAACTCAGCCACGGGCCGGCGGTGAAGGGTATCGCCCCCGGTCAGCAGCGTGCGAAGAGCCGTATCTGCGGGCCAGCTTGCCCGAAGCAATTGCTCGGCGATGGTGGTCGGGACGAAACTGATGGTTATCTTTTCCGCGACGATCCAGTCGCGAAGCGCTTGCGACGAACGGCGTGTGAATTCATCAGCAATGTGCAGGCTCGCGCCAGCCGTCAGGTACGGCCAAATTTCCCAAACCGCCGCGTCAAATCCAAGACCGGCAACCTGGCTGGCGCGATCAGTTGCCGTCACCTTAAAAGCCATCTGATGCCAATCAATGAGATTGCTCAGACTCGCGTGGGTTATCTCGACCCCCTTGGGATGCCCTGTCGAACCCGACGTATAGATAACGTAGGCCAGACTTTTCGGATCGGTTTCGAATTTTGTGAAAGCGATCGAACCGGGCTTGTCCGGGATGTCAACTTCTATCACGCGCCATGGGCCTGCCGGCAAACTCTGTACCTTGTGCGAATCGGTAAGCAGCACGAGAGCCCCAGCGTCGGCGAGAATAGCGCCAACTCGATCCGCGGGGTTGGACGAGTCCAACGGTACGTACGCAGCGCCGCTTTTCATCACCGCCAACGCGGCGACGATAAACTGGGCCGAGCGTTCCAGAAACAGTCCGATGCAGTGCTCCTGGCCCGCGCCAGCTTCTTGCAGTCGCGCCGCCAAAAGGTCGGACTGACGCTCGATCTCCCCGTACGTCAGTTGAGCTTTCCCATCCACGATAGCAATGTGGTTTGGCGCGATCGTGGCGCGGCGAGCGATCCGAGCGGGAATTGAATCGGCGAGATTGGCGATTACGGAATTGTCTCTTCCCTGCACGGTGTCGCTTTGCAGAACGAATGACGCCATGGATGTTACCCTCGGCCTCTAGAAAAACAAAAATAATTCTCACCGCGGCGGAATGAGGTCACACGAACTTCTGCCAATTCACGACACGACTCCGACACCGTATGCAACGAGCTTACCGAGACCATGTGCAAGGGTCCATCCCAAACGCTAGGGATTTAGAGTCGCTCGCATTTCCTGCGGTAAATTGCGCATAGATTCTCTCTGTCTCAGACGCAACATGGTCCCATGAATACTCAATTGCAGTCGCTAAGCCCCCGTGTCGTAAAGCGTTCCAGCGAGGTGAATCACCCATCAGCCTTGTTATCTCTTCTTCCAAAGCTCGGGTGTCACCGACCGGCACGAGGATGCCGTTGCGCCCGCTTTCGATATAAGACATTGGACCAGGCGTCGCCGCCACGACCGGTACCACCCCGCACGCCATCGCCTCGAGCGGCGCCACTGCAAAGCCTTCAAACAATGATGGAAAGGCTAAGATGTGGTAACCCGCGAGAAGATTTGGTAGCTGGTCGTTTTCATACGCCGGCATCACGTGGATGCGGTTTCGGATCTCGCTCGGATATTCGGCGAGCACGCTTTCCCGATCCACCATCGTTCCGAATAATCCTAACGTCGAATGGGAATTCTTGCTCAACACGCAGCGCATCGCGACGCGCAGATAGTGCGCCCCCTTTAAGTCGCTATAGCGCCCAATGAAGGCAACGTTCTTTGGCGAGTCGATGGGAAGTTTTTGATTCAGTAGCGACTTCGCACTCTGGACAAAGCAATCCCCAATGCCGTTTCTTACGCGAACGGCACGGCTGGGATCAACACCAAGGCGCTCAACTGCATATTGGAGCTCGACATCGTTAAGAAATAGCGCCGCGTTCGCAAGTGAAAGCGACATCCGGCATTCCCATAACCGAAATCCGCCCTTGTAGATGGGATACGTCCAAGAGAGCTTCAGAGCCCCGGACCTGCTTGCGTCTACGCGGGCTTCGTGTAGGAGGTGCTCGAGGCCATGGCTGCGCGCGATGACAACCTGCGACGTGCGCGGCAACACTTTCTGAAGCGCGCTCAAAACCCAACCATCACGCGACGATAAATCCAAAACGTCATACTGCGGATGTGTGGCAATGAACGACGCAACCAACCACGGGTACAAATAGGCTTTGAACCGGTCTGGAGCGGACACTCGTTCAAACGACAGTATGTCGACAGCGTGCCCCCGCCGGCGGAGTGCGTCCGCCAGCTGGCGAGTAACACCCCCAGTGCCGGTCCGTGGATCCAGATCTTGATGAATGGACATCAATATGCGCATGGTCTTGGACTACCCAGCCCGTCCGGATCGCAAGAACTGTTCTTTCATCCACTTGGAAAATCGATGGAGATCAAAAAAGAGCTTCTTTCCGTCGAAGAAAATTCTAGGCCCGTCAACAGAGAGCGTGTGCAAACCATGCGGGAAGGGACCACTCGGATCCGGCCTGAGCACAGCAACGGTTTCTTCTTTGTAATAACGCGGCGTGCAGACACGGACTAGGTTCAGCGCTAACGCCGCACCATATGTAGAGGAGCAATCTTGCGCCGGCCGATACAGGTTCCCGCCGCATAAAAACGGGGTGCCTCCTGGTCGCGAGGATCGTATGTCGATCTTGACGGGATTGAGGGGATGAGGGACCCACGGTCCCTCGAGTTGCGACGAATAGAACAGGCAAAGATTGTCATCGGTTCCGATGGCAAGATCCGTGTACGCAAGCCAATAGAACCCATCATGCTTGAACAGCGTGGGATCGGCGATCCGCGTGCCTGTGTTTATGACGCAGACGGCGCGCGCTTTGGTTTCGGAAAGGAGTTCAAAAAGGATCAATTCTCGGAATGCGGCCATTTCTGGCAACAAGAACGTGCGTCCATGCTCCCGGTAAATAAAAGGATATGACAAATGCGCACCGTCAACGTTCAAATCTACCGCTTCCTCATTGGCTACTTTCCCCCGGTCAAAGGTGATCGCGCGCAGCGTGCCCAGGTGCGTGCGGTAGTCGTACCGCTCGCAGAGAAACAGATTCGATTGTCCGGGCCAAGGAAAAGGATCGGCAAGATATGCGTCGCGCGATGGCGACACAATCCATAAATCTGCGCGCAGAATTTGAGAACGAGTCAATGAATCAGTGCGAGCATTGAGCACGCCGATCGCCCAGCGCTCGTTGCAGGCCGCGTGCCGCACGGTCATGATGGCCTTCGCAAAGCGCGCTCTGAGCAGTCCGACTGACACGTGCGTTCTCGAACGGGTCGGAATTCTCGGAACGATGTTCCAACGTTTTGCCCTCGCATATCCGTTCTCGCCGAGAGCAGATGCTATGAGATGCGCCGCAACGTGACCGACTCGATTCAACAGATCCCTGTACCGCCGGCAATTTGAAATATGCGCTTCTCCAATGACCGTCCAACCGCGGCCGTCGGCTGCACGTTCAACCAAGAAAATGGATGCGACAAACGGAGCGCGGTGGCATCGCTCTAAGTAGCAAAACGGATTGAGTATCGGCTCGCCGCTGTCATCCACCACTCGCCAAAAACGGCCGGCGGAGACTCCAACTGTGTCACAGCCGAAGAAATCGATAGCAATATCCGCTGCGTCCTGATTCCAAGTCGAGGCACTGGCGGATCCCTTGGCTCCCCACCACTGGAGGCTGCTGCCCAATACAGTGGCCATCCACCGCTGAGGCGCCAACAAGACTCGACCGTGACTGGATACTGTGGCTAGCGCCGAAACCGACGAACCAAGGAGACCGCCAAATGGTGAGGCCGGCTCGACGCCTTTGAAACAAATCCGCGGCGCCGGTTTAGGGCTTCGGAGAGCATGCATAGCTAGCGGCCCTTCATCCAAGCGAGATCCGAGAGCGAGATGATGAGCCGGGGCACACGGACTCCGAGCGTCAGCGGCATCGCCAGTAAAACGCAACCCAAGCGTACCAGCGCAGCAATCAGCAACGAGAGGGCGGCTCCAATTGTTCCATAAGCGGGAACGAGCAGCAGCATCGACCCTAGTGAAACTCCAAATCCAAGGGTCTGGATGAGGGTTACCATACCTGGCCGCCCGCTCCCCACGTACAGTTGGTAGAGCAGTTGGACGACATTGGAACAGACACCGGCGATAAGCAGAATACTCAGCGGGCCGCTCGCACCGGCGAACTTCGCACCATAGAGAAGCGAAAGCAGATGCGGCCCGAGCAAACCAATGCAAAGAGCTGCCGCAGCATTGATCGTGCCAAGTACCCTCACGGCCGCGGCGACGGTCTCGGTGATAGCCTGCGTTGGACGGGCCGCAAGTGACGGAAAGAGCACCGTCGTCGCCGATGCCGGCAGCACATTGAGTAGCCGCGACAGGCTCAGCCCGACAACGTAGATTCCCAACGCAGCAGGCGGCATCATCGCCGCAATGACAATTTGATCGAGATATGGTGAAAGGGTTGCCAGTACATCGTCCCCATAGATGCGTACACCGTAGTGGAGCAGTCGGATGAATTGCTGCGCCTGAAGGTTCACCCATGCAGTGGTCCGATACCCAACCAGGACAGCAAGATACGCAAAGACGAGCACGGAGGGGCCCAGGTAGGCAGCAGCCGCGGTCGCAGGAGTAAGGTGCTTCAGGGCGATCAAGAGGCCTAACACAACCAAGGTGCAGACGCTCTGCAGATATGCAGATTGATTTGCCGCCACGAAACGCGCCCGCGCCTCAAGAACCGCTGTGAACGTTGAGGATGCGCTGATCAGCGGCGTGACGACAAGGAAAGCCCGTCCAAGCTCGATGATGTTGCTGCTATATTTTGTCAACCACAGAGGCTCAAGGAACCACCCGGCGACCATAGCGACCAAGCCGGCGCAGAAGGTTAGGAGAAGATTTATCGAGATGTATTCCCGCTCGTGCTCGGGGTCCGCTTTGACATTGTAGATTAGGGAACCGTGAAGCCCAAGCGTCGCCAGTCCTGCGAGGATTTGGGGCGCCACGATGAGTGCCGCTAGCTCTCCGCGCCCTTGCGGTCCGAGCAATGCCGCCGTAAGGAGGCCGGTACAGATATTCACAGCGATCGACACCGAGCGCAGCATCGTCACCTGCGCGATCGCCATGCGGCGGCTGCCGGTTGGCAGGATTCGGAAGATTGGTAACAGAGCGTTGATTCGCACGAATTAGTCGGTGTGTCGATATGCCCGTTCTATGTACAGGGCAATAGTCGGGCGGGACTTATGCTTGATTGAGAAGATTCGAACAGCGAGCGGAAGATCGATGACGAAGTCTGCTTCTCCAGCTGCAAAGATAGCCTGTGACTGGGCGATGATACTATCCACTACACTTCTAAGACCGAAAGGTAAACTGCGGCAACACCGACAGTCATTCGATTCACGCTGGCTAGCAAAAACTCTACCGTCGCCGTCCAGCAAGAACAGCATACCGCCTCGGCGCGAGGAAACCAGGCCGCGAGATGACCAGTGAGACATGCATTGTATCGTACACGTGGAGCGCCCAATATGCATCCCAATGTATTAGGGTTTTTGCGCTTGGCTGGCAGTCATCCGAGCTTCAAATGACGCGGGTCTAACGATCGCTTTACTCATAGCTGGGGTAAGCACCGTTCTTACGCCCAAGTATCGGCCGATAATAACAGGCTTCAATGCCGCCCATGCTGACTGACCCATTGCCGCTAGTCTCACGCACTGAGCGGCACCCGGCAAACCTCTGTGGCCGATAAGGACAGACCAAACAAGGAAAACGGCCCATCGCGACCGCGGCAGATATTCCAAAATACCAACCGTTTCGTTATGCGCTTCATTTTTCACGGCTTCAAGTGACCTGTCCAAGCGCGCGTCGTCGTCGAAGCGTTCTGCGCTGAAATGGTCCACAGCAACGGCGGGATCGTACAGTATTCGCCAACCACTGCGCCGGAGTCGAAGAGAAAAACACATATCATTGTGCACTTGCGCACCAACGCCAAGAAGCCGGCTGTCGAACCGAAGAGATCCTATGGCGCTCACCCGATAACTCATGTTGGCCCCTTTAAGCACATCGACGTAACGGGCTGGTCCGACGCCGCGATGGTGATTGCCGATGCGCCGCCCGAACCACTGGATTTTGCCAACAACCGAACTATCGCGATAGACGTGGCCATTTTGAAGACAGTCGCGTCCACCAACGCCCGCACACTTTGGGGCGGCCACGAAATGCTGCTCGATACGCTGCAGCCAATCGTGATGTGGTGCCGCATCGTCATCAGTTATAGCGACGACCTCACCGTCCACGCGACCGAGTCCTGCGTTTAGTGCGGCAACCTGCCCTGGCACGGTGACTGTCACAACCTCCAAGGGTAACCGAAAAGAAAAATGCGTGAAGAGTTCTTGCGTTTCCACGTCGGATTCTCGCACAACGACGAGCACTTGGTCTGCGCCACGCGTTTGCCGCTCCAATGCGCGAAGACATCCTGCCATGTATGCAGGCCGCCGATATGTGGGTACGAGCACCGTGAGTTTCACAAGACTTCTCCGTACACGGACTTCACTTGCTTCGCAATGATCGGCCAGCTGAAATGCTCGCGGGCATAGGCTGCGCACGCATCAGCCGAAGGCAGCGGTAAGGTACCCGCTAGGGCCTCGCGCAAGCCCCGAGCGATCGCTGCTGAGCTAGCGTCTTCGAAAATGAGATCCCGGGAGAGCCCGGAGACGACTTCTGGAAGACCGCCGATCGGTGTGACGAGCGCAGGCGTGCCGCATGCAAGCGACTCAGCAACGACTAAGCCGAATCCTTCAAGCGCCATGCTTGGAACGACCGAAATATCGGCGGCGCGATAGTACAGTGGAAGCTCTGCTTCGGGTACCCTGCCTGCAAAAATGATGGCGTTAGCGAGCTCGCACTCCTGTGCTTGTCGTTTGAGCGCATCGCTGAGATGCCCGCTACCGACGATGACCAAAACGGCTCCGGCATTGGCTTGCCTGACCTGAGCAAAACTCGCAATGAGGTTTTCCAGACCCATGCGTTTGGCAAGTCGCCTTACAGCCACGATGACCGGACGATCCAGCGGCAAACCAAGGCGCAGGCGCGCGTCGGGCCGCGAAGGCGAGACATTGAACCTCTCCACATCCACGCCGCCTGGAATCACCCTGATCTTTTCCAGCGGAACGCGATAAGCTTGATGTAGAATATCTCCGAACGCACGCGTGAGGACGATGGCCCTTTCGGCACGCGCGTACACCAATTTTTCAATAACAAATTGACTCGACGTAACAAGTGGGGATCCGCCCTCGAGTCGAGATTCCGCAGCCCATGGCCCTTGGAAATGAACGATTAAAGGGAGATGGTTGAGCAGATTGAGACAGGCAAAAGTAAAAAGCGGGAAATGCGATGCTACGATATCCACTCGATTTCTTGCAAGGATTTCGCCAACTGTCAGACGCGCCGCGCGTAGGCGTTGCTTGAGCGGCGCATCATATGCGCAGATGATGTGGATCCCGTCGAAGCGTGGTTCCGCTACGGCGTTTCGGCCGGTCACGATGCCGTGAACGGTAACGCGCTCGAACTTGAAATGATCGATGAGCGTCGAGAAGAAACGGCCGGAGCCTCCTCCGATGCCATCGGGGAACCACTCTAACCCAATTTGAAGAGTTGACAGAGTCGCAGCTTGGTCAATCGTCGCCGCGGAGAGTGTCTGCATGCGCGTTTTATTGTAGCGCGATTGTGCCAAGCTCCCATCCCTAGCGCTAGGGACCGAGAGCATACGAATGCCTACAGCGTTACGCTTTGACCGATAAATCCCGGCGGCTAGGGATGATTACAAAATCATCTCGATGGTAGTATGTATTCGCAAAATACGCACGGATGGCGGTTGTGAAATGCAATTTCTCGTAGATATTCGAACACTGGTGGTTCGTAGACTGTTTGCCGTGGGCATGCCGGCGCTCATAGTTGCCCTCTGCTTGTGTGCGTTGCCCGCATTGGCGCAGCTTCATCCCGGCGATACTGTCGCGATCACCGTTTACAACCATCCCGACTTATCCGCGCAAGTCGCCATCGACGGCTCAGGATATATTTCGTTGCCTCTTGCTGGTAGTATCGATGCGCGCAACGCCGAACCGGAGGAACTCGCGAGGCGAGTTCGCACGGCCCTGTTGCGCTATATCCCTAAGGTCGCGGTGGGGGTACAGATAGTCTCTCGCAATCAAGCCATTTTCGTTTCAGGAGGCCCGGGCGGCGTGCTGCCATACACGCCGGGGGAAACACTCACCGGGGCGCTCGCGCAATTACAATCACCGCAGGGATCCGTTCCGAACACGACCTCCACGACGCCGGCAAATCTAGCGACTCACGACCTCTTGCATGGCCGCGTCGATTTGCACCGGGTGACTATCCTGCGCGACGAGCGCGTCCTGGGGCCTTTCGATATGCCGGTGCTTGAGGCAAACGGCGGCTCAGGTCCCGCACTCTTAGCCGGAGACACGGTCCGGCTCATGGACAAGACCATTCGGGTAGACGTTCGCGGCGAGGTGCGCGAACCCGGGGTTGCCTATTTGGATGCCGATGAGCCGCTCAGTGATGCGGTGCTACAAGTCGGTGGCTACCTGCCGACGTCCGCATCGTCAAATTTCTTGCTGCAGCGAGGAGATCGGCAACAATATGTGACCGCAGGCGGACCAGAGCTTTCGGAACCGGCGCAGACTGGCGATGTTCTCACGATCCCTCGCGCGCCACACATTGGTGTCCTGGGCGCTGTGCTGCACCCTGGGGACGTTGTCCTCACTGGCGATACTTCGCTATTGAGTGCCCTGTACGACGCTGGCGGACCGCTGAAATACGCAAACATTTCTCGGATACTGGTTTCCCATGCGGGGGTGCAGAGCTCGTACGATATTACGGCGTTGACGCATGGGGCGGTGCAAAATAACCCGAGCTTAGAAGATGGAGACACGGTGTTCGTTCCCGAGGGACACAAAATTGATTTCGGCATGGTTTGGCAAGCCCTCGCAGCTATGATCCGCCTCTGATACCGCAATGCTCGTTGTGGAAGGGTCCTCTGCACTTCGGATGATCGATGCCGGGGAAGGGCACTTGATCTACGGCCTGCTGCCGTCGCGCGTCGCCATACCGTCGGTTCCGAGGGCGTGGCACGTTTACAAACGTATCACCGATGTCAGCATAGCGCTCGTGCTGCTTATCCTCGCCGCACCCGCCATGATCGCCGCTGCCATCGCGATAGTCCTTGTGTCGAAGGGATCACCTATCTTTTCACAAGCGCGAGTCGGTAAGGACGGCCGAATTTTCAAAATGTATAAGTTGCGGACTATGGTGAACGGCGCACATCTACTGCACGACAAAATGCGTACGCTCAATAGTGTGAACGGCCCGGTCTTGAAAATAAAAAATGACCCACGGGTCATTCCCATCGGCTCGTTCCTCCGCCGCTATAGCCTTGACGAACTACCGAATCTATGGAATGTCTTGCTTGGCGAAATGTCGCTCGTTGGGCCACGACCGCCCTTGCCAAGCGAAGTTGCAAATTACGACGTTCGCGCATTCCGCCGGTTGACATTGAAGCCAGGTGTCACGTGTCTTTGGCAGATCTCGGGCCGCTCAGATCTTTCTTTTGATCAGTGGATTGACCTCGATAACCGCTACATCGACACCTGGTCGCCTTTTCTGGACCTGCAGATTATTGCCGCAACCGTGCCTGCGGTTCTGAAAGCTCGGGGTGCGTATTAATGAGAGCAAGCAAGCCCCGAATCGCGATTGTGAGCGACGCGATGACACAGCGCGGCGGTGCAGAGAGAGTCGTAGAGGTGCTCGCAGAGCTGTTCCCCGATGCGCCGATTTTTCCCATTCTTTATTCCGCACAGACGGGACCGCGGTCGCTGCAGTCGCGCGTACGCCCCTCGTTTTTGAATGCGCTCCCTGGAGCTCGACGGCACCACCGTTGGTACTTTCCGTTGTTTCCCCTTGCCGTTGAGAGCTTCGACCTCAGCGGCTACGATATCATTATCTCTTCGCACCACTGCGCCGCCAAAGGGGTCCTGCGCAGCGGATGCCAGACCCACATCTGCTACTGCCATTCGCCAATGCGGGCGTTGTGGGAACGAACGCACGAGGAAGTTAACACGCTGCCCTCACCGATGCGTCTTGGGGCCGACATTCTGCTCTCTCGCATGCGCCAGTGGGATTACATCGCCGCGTCGCGCGTGGACCGCTTCATCGCGAACAGCTTCGAAACGCGCAATCGCATCGCAAAACATTATGGTCGTGAAAGCACAGTCGTCAACCCACCCATCGATGTGGAGAAATTCAAACCGATGGGAAGGGCAGGAAACCCAGGAACCTATTATATCGTGGCGTCGCGACCGGTCCCATACAAGCGCATTGACATCGCGGTCGGCGCTGCCAGAAAACTTCGTCGAAGATTGGTCGTCGTAGGCGGTCAAAAGCCAGACCACGCGGCAGATGATGGATGCGTTCAGTTTCTCGGCCATGTTTCGGATCAGCGTCTCGTGGAACTTATTCGTGGTGCTCGCGCGATGATTGCTCCCCAACATGAGGACTTCGGGATGGCCCTTCTCGAGGCCAATGCATGCGGACGACCTGTCATTTCCTTAGCGCGCGGCGGCGCTGTGGAAACGGTCATTGATGGAACAACCGGGGTTCTGGTTAAGGAGCAAAGCGTCGATGCGTTTGCGGACGCGCTCGAGCGTTTTGAGCTCATGAACTTCGATCCGCACGCTATCCGGCGACACGCCGAAAGGTTTAGCAAGAGCTCCTTCATGCAGGCGTTCGAGAGCATTGTGTATTCCGCGCACGAACAGTCCGCGTTTTATTGGCAATTTCCGAATGCTCCTCTTGCCGCTCGAGCTGGCGTGTAAAACGAGGCGAGGACAATTCCTATGGAAATCAGATCAGTTTTGCAGACACTTTGGAACCAGCGGTCGGCCCTTGCGATGGTGCTTGCAGCTGGTGTCGCTGTTGCGTTGGCTGCCGACATGCGCGTGCAGCCCTCGTACACGGCGACTGCTTCGGTGCTGATGGTGCCGGGTACCAATGAAAGCGACGGCGCTCCAACGACGACGACAAAGCCGTTGCTCTCTGACGATCTTCCAATGCTTGCACAAACCAACACCGTCCTTGATCGAGTGTCGCGTGACATGGGGAGTTCCGTCGGCCCGGAAGCCCTGTATCGCCGTATTCGGACGGATGTTTATCAAAACTCGAACGTCATGACAATCCGGTTTGCGGATGCGAGCGCGCAGCAAGCGGTGATGGGAGCCAACTCGGTCGCCGACGAGGTGGTGCACTACTATCGCGAGATAGCGACAAGTCGTTTCGATTCGCTCGCCGCGGATATCAAACAGCAAATCGCAGGGCGCCAGCAGGAGCTGCAAACCATCGATGCAGCGCTGAAGAAGTCGACGGCAGCATACCCGTATATTGAGGACGGAGCTGGTTCGAGCGACGCCACATCGATGAATGCGCGCCTTATCCATTTGCTGGCCGAACGCGATGAGCTGTTGGCAACGTTGTCCGGTGATGCCGCTCAAGCTGACGTCACGGATCAGCGCACGAGCGAGGTCGCTCCACTTGCACGTCAACAAGCGGCCGATGATGATCCAATGTATCGAAATGTACGGGAGCAGTACGGCAGAGACGCGACACAGCTTCGTCTCGATCAGACACGATTTTCGTCCAACTATCCCGGACTCGCCGAACTTCAGGACATCGTCAGCCGTGAGCAGGCGAGGCTTTCCGGCGATGAGCACAGACTTGCAGCACAGCCGCTTTCAGGAACTCAGCCGTATGCCGAGGCACTGGCGGAACAAAACCATGCTCACTCCCTGGTCGCAAATGATCGAGCGAAGCTTCAACAGCTTCAGAGTACGATTATCGCATTGCAGGCCCAGCTTGGGAAAGCATCATCGCGCGGCACGGAAGTGGAAGCCTTACGCCGCCAGCGTGCATCGGCCGAAAGCGCATATCAGCTCCTTTCGACGCGCTTGATTACGGCGCTCGCCGACCGTGCAGCCGCCGCCTCAACAGGCTCGCTGATGGTCTTCGATCGCGCATCGTATGCGGGGCGCTCGCCCTATACCCAACCTGCGGTGATAACAACAGCGGTGATGATGGTAGCGCTCTGGATTGCCATCACGCTTGCCTTCGTTCTCGACGCGCTCGATCGCCGATTCCGTACGCCTGCAACTATTGAAAGCGTCTATGGCTCTTCAGTTCTCGGAGTCGTTGGGTAAGGAGTACTCATCATGGCCAATACTGATCAGTCCTTCCAATCGCTGCGCGTCGTGCTCGATGCCAAATTGCCCAATACGGCTATGGTCGTCGTCTCTTCCGCCTGTGGCGAAGATGGCCAAGCAGAGTTGGCGTGTGGTCTTGCGCGCGCGTTCAGCGATTCGGGTCGGAAAACTGCGCTCATCAGCCTTTACAGTACTGGTGACGCTCGCTCGCGCTGTATGACCGATCTCGATCTTCGCACTTTCTCCGGTCACTTTTTTCAGGCTCCACTCACACCCATTGAATTGGATTCCCTCGTTGCCGATGTGCGAGCGGAACACGAAGTCGTGATGGTAGCCAGTCCCCCAATAATCACAGAAAGCGCGTCGTTGCATTTGTGTCATATCGCCGACGGCGTGCTGCTTGCGGTGCGACTGGGCCGAAAAGTGACAGCTGATGATGAGAATACCGTGACGCAGCTGCAACGTGTCGCGGCGACGCTCCTGGGAGTCATCGCGGTTCGCCCGCCAGCGGAGAGAGCCACGGAATCTCCCGACATTACCGTCGCCCGAGACAAAGATCTCGAAACTTCATCAATGCTAAGGGCTCCCACCTGGATTGCGGCCGCGTTACGATCGCCGATTCTTGCACGGCATTGGTTTATCGACCGTGTCAACGCCCGTAATGGTGAAGCCGGGCATGTATCGCTCGGAATGTTTCGTTTGTGGCCATCGCGCAGCTTCAATCGATCGTGCGAATCATCTCCGCCGCCAACGACAGAACCTTTTCCGCTACCCGAACTGCACCAAGCTCCTCCTATCCCTATGGAGATTCCTACTTTGCCTCTACCCCCCTACTATACCAATCTCTTGGATGAATGTGACCGCAGCGCACGCGCGGGCTAAGAGACAACGTCACTGAGCGAAAGTAATCACGTGATGACGAACCACACAAATTTGAAATCACGCGCCATGTGGTGGTACTGTAGCGCGATTTTGGTCTTTTGGGTGATTTATCCAGAGATTCGGCGGCTGCTGGATTGGCGCGCTGGGTTTCATGCCTCTCAGATCCTGGATATTGTGCCGTTGCTCGGCATAGCTATCTTTGCGTTGGCACTGACGTTTCGTGGACCCATCGTTGTATCGGCGCGCATAGTTCTGCTTTCGTGGATTTGGATAGGCAGCTTCGTCTATGCGGGGGTGATTGGGTTGCTTTTGGGGCACGGCTCATCCTCGTTGTACGACTTCTTGCAGTTTGTCGCACCCGTGGTCATCGCACTATGGCTTGCGTCCAGCACATATGCCTTTGCGCACGCGTTCGAACGGTTGTCCACGCTCATTCTATGGATCGCCGTCGCCGTGAGCATATATGGAATTTTTCAATTTGTAGCTTTGCCACCGTGGGACGCCGCCTGGGTGAGGGACGTCGCCACCATCCGTCACATGGTCACCAATGGAGGGTCGCAGCCGTTTGAGGTGCGCGTATTCAGCGTACTCACTTCCGCCGGACCGTGCGCAAGTTTTCTCGCGGTAGCAATCGCTCTGAATCTTTACCGATTGAAAGATAAACAGGTCGTTCCGCTCGTCGGTATTGCGTTGTGCGTCGTTACGCTGATGTTAACGCTGGAACGTTCAGCCTGGGTCTCGTTGGCGGTTGCCGTCGCCGTGTATTTGCTCTTCAGCCCAAGCGCGTGGCGCACGGCCTCCGTAGGGCTCGCCTGCGGTATCAGCGTGGCAGCGTTCTTTTGGCTCACATCTCCTTGGATGGCTTCGCACGCCGGCGAAAATAGCATCGCCGAACGCTTTGGCACCTTTAGTCACCTCGATAGGGATTCTTCGCTAAACGCTCGTGTAGCTTCAACCACTAATCTATTGAGCGACGCGATCACCTACCCCATGGGAGAAGGCCTGGGGATCATCGGTGCGGCAGCGCAGCTCACAAGCTTTACGGAATCGATCAATGCGATAGACGGTGGACTGCAAGCGCGCTTTGCCGAGATGGGCTTCGCCGCATTCATCGGATACATCGCAACCTTACTGCTGGCGTTGACTTTCGTGCTCGGGAGGTGGAGACAAGCGAGACGATCGGGAAACCATACCGAATGCGCTGCTTTTGCTGCGCTTCTCGCGGTTCAGATGTTACTGATCGTGCTGGATTTTTCCATCGACTCCCATACCGGTTTGCTAGGCGTGTTGTTTTGGCTGACTGTGGGAATTTCGTTGTCGCGCCAAACTGCTCCGGTCAATGAGATTGCCGGCGAGGCAAGCTGTATTCGTCATGTTCCCACGCTGGCTAGTGTAGGTTAAGTTCGGCCTGCTACTACCGGTATGCTCGCTTCGGCGACCGCTGCACGCGGTGGAAGAGCAGCAGCCTTGTACCATGTACGTTTCAAGCTAGCGCGCCGAATGATTTCAAAAAACGCGTTTGCCAGCCGATCGGCATCATGCCGCTGAGCGTAAACTCTTGCTGCGGCACCAGCGCGCCGTAAAGCCATTGGATCGGCCGCGTACGCAACCATTGCCGCCGCAAAGGCGTCGATATTTCCGGCCGGGACGACAGTTCCGGTAACGGCTGGCAAAACGGCTTCGTTTGCCCCACCCTCATCGAAACACAACACCGGAACGCCGTACAGGGCAGCCTCGACTGAGGTTCGCCCGAATCCTTCCGCGGACGAAGCGTTGCAAAGCAGGTCGCTTGCCGCATAGGCGACTCTCGGATCATCAAGCCACGGGATGAACGACACGCGTTCCCTCATGCCAAGTTGTGTGGTGAGTCTTTCGAGCTCGGGTACAAAATCGCGATCCTGTGGAAACGTCGGCGACCCCACGATCGCAAAATGGACGTTGGAGATTTGACTGTCGCATGCGCGCGCTGCGGCGCGGACAAAACAATCTTGGCCCTTTATTCGAGCAATACGCCCCACAATCGAAAAAATCAACTTCTCGGACGGAAGGCCGAGCGATGCCTTGGCCGCTTCCGCCGATGGCGCAGGACCGTAGGTCGGGAGATCGAGCGGCGGAACCAACGCTGTCGAGCGCGGGAGCCCAAGGTGGCGTACGACGGCTCGCGAGCAGCCGATTCGTTCTGTCGCGCAGGTTCGGCTAACGAAACGAATGAGTTTGAGCGTGAAACCGTCCGGAAGTTCTTTTAACCATGTAACCACGGGAATGCCGCACCAACGCGCGGCGATCGCTCCCGCGATATGTGCCTTCATGCTGTTCGTTACGACAACGTCGACATCAACCGACTTTAACAGCTTCCGCAGGCGGAATACTTGCAGGATCCCATCCAACGCGTGGCTCGCATCGATGTCCGCGCGCGACGCGGCCATCAGTCGGCGCGACGCCGGGACGATATGCACAGGAATGTTGAGGGCCCTCACGCGGTCTGCGTACACACCCTCTTCAAACAGGAAAACGTAGGGATCTATATCGCTTGGTATCCGGCGCAAGTAGGCCTCGAGGCTTCTCTCCGCCCCGGCTGGCACTCCGCCATAATGATTAATGAAGGCAACTCTTATCATGTCGGCACGATCAGCGAGTACTGCAGCGGCTCAATGGTAACATGAATGCGGGTCCCATTCACCCCTTACCGGCGGGGATATTGCGGACCTTGCTCTTCTCTACGCGTTGCTCCTGAGTGCCGGCTGCCAATTGAAGATCTTTGCCAGCATGTCAGCTCGATTGCGGGCGTTGGTCTTATTGTTGATGTGCTTGAAATGATCGAAAACCGTCACTTCTGCAATGTGGAGGTCCTCCGCGATTTCAGCGGCGCTCATACCGTCGAGTATCAAGTCAAGCACCTCTACTTCACGTGGAGTAAGCGAAAACCGTGTTACGGCTTCCTTTAGATCCTCACGGCGCGCTTCTTTTTCGAAAAGGAGCGCATAGAAGCTGCCGACCTCTCCCGAGAGCGCGATGACACGCAGAACGAGCCCGGACACAGGGCCGACCGGCTGCTCAAAAGCTGCAGCATTCTCACCCCGCCGTCGAATGATTTCAGCGACCGTGTCTCTTAGGGCGTCTGGCAGCATCCTCGGGTCATACGCCTGAAAATGTGTCTTTAACAGTGCTAGAGCACGTGAGTCGGCAAAGGCGACGTTGAGATCAGCATCTAGAACAATGACGTAAGGCCGAGATCGTCGCTTCAGCAGAGCTTTAAAGAGGTCATCCGTTTGATGAGCTGATTGCGCCGCAAGAGAGCCCATAAGAAAACCTCAGGAATGTCATAGTGACATCTTTGGGATCTCCGTGGAACTGAGCCTCTCCTTGGATTCCATCCAGGCTGCGACGATAGCTACGATATTACTGCGCACACGAATTGGTGTAAACAGTCATTGGTCCTGTATCCGGTTTGTGACAAGTGGTTACGCAATTTTTTTCAGATTCAATCCCAGCGAACATCTTGCAGTAGACATTCACCCCCCAACCAGTAGGGATATCACGAGACGTTGAGCTGGCGAATTGCACGAAGAGCACGTTGTATAAAGAGAATTTGCGGGAAGGCCGGTGGGAATGCCAGCGGGCACGAATTGTTTCTATGCTTCGCCTATGTCCCGTTTCAACTTCAGTGAAAGCAGCCTGGTATGGGATCGAACCTTAAACACGAATGGCATGAGCTTCGGAACACGGCGGATGCGTGGCAACTTCGCCTGAACGAAATCTCTCCCAGTGCACTGCAGAATGGGTGTTTCTCCTGGCTTTCGATTGAAGAGCAGGCACATTGTGAGAGGTTTCGATCGGAACGGTCGCGACACGAGTATCTGGCGGCGCGTGCGCTACGCCGCGCGACGCTGTCGCGCTACACGGGAGTCGACCCCTCCCATTGGCGTTTCGGAACAAGTTCGCATGGCAAGCCAAAGATTATTGGACCGGCAGACTTCAAATCGCTGCGATTTAATTTGGCGCACACGAGTGGTTTGGTCATTTGCTTGGTTTCGCGCGCCGGCGAGGTGGGGGTAGACGCCGAGGAAACATCACGCCTCGTCGACATCGCACAAGTGGCTCGACATTTTCTTTCTCGTCGGGAGCAGGCATGTTTGGAAAATCTGCCTGCGCATCTGCGCATCGCGCGATTCTTCAAGCAATGGGTATTGAGGGAAGCGTATCTCAAGGGCATCGGAAAGGGCATCGCGCACGCGCCTGAACGGTTCACGGTCAGGCTCGGCGAAAACGATCAGCCGCTGCCAATCCGAAACTGGCAGTTTTTCTTGTGCCGGCCAAGTGCAAAGCACGTAGCTGCGGCGGCCGTCCGCCAGCGACGCGGAGCGGCTCCGGTTTCCGTCCGCTGGTTGAAGGCAGATGACTCTTTCTTGGCTGGCGTACAAGGCGAGGGCAAACGGTTCCCACGACCTGGGTTGGTGGAGTTCGGCTGACAGAATTGCCGTTCAGGCGGAAATTTCTGAATCGTGCGTCTCAGAACAAAGAAAACCACCCGCAAATGGGTGGTGTTCGTATTGGTCTGTCGATATGTAATACTACCGCCATGATTCCCTCCGAGCGAGCTCCCGGCTGGAGGGAATCGAACCCGCCGTACGCGGTTTGACAGACCAATACGGTTTCATTTTGCCAGGGCGCTTTGCGCTGTGTGGTCGAAACTATGCGCCTGCCACTTCCGACGCCCGCTGGAGGATGCTGGTGATGAAGTCTTTGGATGTTTCCCGGGTGCCTTTGCGGCTCGGCGATGCGCTTGTTGAGTCCGCTGGAGAATATGTCGACGTCACGGATCCTTCGACGGGTGACGTTCTTGCTCGTGTGCCGCGCACCACACGTGACGGAAATCGATCGAGCCGTAGACTGCGCGCGGGCAGCCTATGACGGGTGGTCGGCGCTCCCGGTTGTCGAACGCGCCCATCGCTTTTTTGCGTTCGCAACCTTACTCGACAAGCACAAAGAAGAACTTGCGCGTCTTGTTTGTCAGGAGAACGGCAAGTCGCTGGCAGACGCGCGGGCAGAGGTTCGGCGTGCGATCGAGTTGGTTGAATTTGCGTGCGGCGCACCGACGCTGCTCATGGGCGATAGCCTCGAAGACGTCGCGCGCGGCATCGATTCGCAAAGCATCCGTCAGCCCCTCGGCGTGTGCGTCGGCATCACACCGTTTAACTTTCCCGCGATGGTGCCGCTGTGGATGTATCCACTAGCGATCGCCGCGGGCAACACGTTCATCCTCAAGCCATCGCCACTGACGCCGCTCTCTGCCATGCGAGCAGCCGACCTATTCTACGAGTGTGACTTCCCAACCGGTACCTTAAACGTCGTCCACGGCGACAAGGATGCAGTTGACGCACTCATCACGCACAAGGACGTGCGCGCCGTATCGTTTGTCGGCTCGTCAAAAGTTGCTCGGCACGTCCAGCAGCTCGCGGTCGAACACCACAAGCGCGTCCAAGCGCTGGGCGGTGCGAAAAACCATCTCATTGTCATGCCCGACGGAGTGAGTGAGACCACACGCGACGCGATCATGTCCTCCGCGTTTGGCGGCGCGGGCGAGCGCTGCTTGGCTGGGTCGGTTGTGGTGGCCGTCGGTACCGCCGGCGACAACCTCGTGCCAATGCTGCGCGACGCCTGCAACCGGCTTACGCTTGGGATTGCGCTGGATGAGCGCACTGGCATGGGGCCAGTCATCAGCACTGAGGCAAGGGCGCGGATCGTAGGCTATATAGATGAAGGCGCAAGCAGCGGCTTCGACGTTGTTTGCGACGGCCGAAAGGCAAGCGCCCCGAATGCCGGCGGCACGTTTGTGGGTCCGACCATTTTCGATCGGGTCGATCCAAATTCGCGCGTTGCGCGCGAAGAAATCTTTGGACCGGTTCTGTCCATCATCCGAGCACCGGACCTCGAGAGCGCTATTCGCCTCGCCAACTCGTCGCCGTATGGCAATGCGGCATCGATCTTTACCCAAAGCGGAGGCGCGGCGCGAACGTTTGCATCGCAAATCGAAGCAGGCATGGTTGGCGTAAACGTCGGCGTGGCTGCACCAATGGCATTTTTCCCGTTCGGCGGCGTGAAGGACTCGTTGTTCGGCGACCTGCGCATGCATGGCAAGGATGGCGCGGCATTCTACACGCAGCAGAAAGTGGTGATCACACGCTGGTGAACCGCCTCAATGATTCCATCCACAAAGAATTATCGCGACTCGAGGTGGTGGCCGAAGCCAATCGGTGTCTCTTCTGCTACGATGCGCCCTGCATGCGAGCGTGCCCAACCCACATCGACGTCGCAGCGTTCATCAAGAAAATTACCACCGGCAACCTGCTTGGAAGCGCGCGTACCATTATGGACGCCAATCCCATGGGTGCAAGCTGCGCTCGCGTTTGTCCGACGGAGAATTTGTGCGAAGGCGCATGCGTCTATACAAAGGACAGCGTGGCGATTAGAATCGGCGATCTCCAGCGCTACGCCACCGATTGGGCGCGCGAGAAGAGCGTCCGGCTCTTTGAACCAGGGACGCCGACCGGCAGAAAGGTTGCCATCATCGGCGGCGGACCGGCGGGGCTTTCGGCAGCGCGCGAGCTGCGCCGCATGGGTCACGCCGTCACGATCTATGAGAGCAAAAAGGACGCAGGCGGCCTCAACACCTATGGCATCGTGCCCTTCCGGCTAGCCTTGGATGTCGCATTGTGGGAGGCGCAGCAGATCATCGACATGGGCGTCGACATGCGAACCAGCGTAACCGTCGGCACGGATGTGGCGCTCAATGAACTCTTGAAAAACTTCGATGCGATCATCTTAGCCTGCGGCATGGGCAGCGTTCCCAAGCTCGGCATTCCGGGCGAAGAGCTGCACGGCGTGTTGGACGCTTTGGATGTCATCGAGCGTGCGAAGATTAGCGGCTCCGTGCCGGAGCTAGGGTCGCGCATCGCCGTGATTGGCGCGGGGAACACAGCCATCGATGCGCTTACGTGCGCGAAGCGGCTTGGGATCGAGCGGGTGACAATGTATTACCGGCGCACCGAGGACGAGATGACTGCTTATCCTTTCGAATACGAATTCGCAAAGCAGGAGGGCATCGAGTTTCGTTGGCTCTGTTCTCCTAGACGCATTCTCGGCACCAACGGAAGAGTCAGCGGCGTTGAGTTCGTCCGGACGCGCCACCAAGCGGCCAGCGGCAGCTCGCGTGCCGCACCCGCCGAGGTGCCGGGCTCTGAGTTTGTCGCCGAGGTGGACACTGTGATTCGCGCTATCGGTCAGAGCCGGCGCTTGAAACTGTTCGACGCGCTCGGCATCAAACACGAGGGCGGCGTCGTCCAGGTTAACAGTGACCTGCAAACGAGCCGTACAGGCATCTTTGCCGCCGGCGATTGTATCTTTGCCAAAGGCAGCCGCGAGGCTATGGTGGTCGAAGCTGCGGAGCAAGGCAAAGTTGCCGCCCGCAGCGTCAACCGTGTATTGGAGTTACGTCATGGCTAATCTCACAGTAAACTTGGCGGGCATCAAGAGCCCGAACCCGTTCTGGCTAGCGTCTGCACCGCCGACGAACAGCGGGTATCAAGTGATGCGGGCCTTCGAGGCCGGCTGGGGCGGTGCAGTGTGGAAAACGCTCGGCGACCCGATCGTCAACGTGACCTCGCGATTTGCGGGCCTGGATTGGAAAGGCGAGCGCATGATCGGCATGAACAACATCGAGCTCATCACCGACCGCTCCCTCGAAGACAACTTGCGTGAAATCAGAGACGTCAAAAAACGATTTCCCGAACACCCCATTATTGCTTCGCTCATGGAAGAGCCCAAGCGCGAGAAGTGGCACGAGCTTGTGAAGCAGGTTCAAGACGCAGGCGTCGACGGGTTCGAACTGAACTTCGGCTGCCCGCATGGCATGTCCGAGCGCGGCATGGGATCTGCGGTTGGTCAAGTGCCCGAGTTGATCGCGCAAAACACCGCGTGGGTCGTCGAAGCATCCAAGGTGCCGGTGATCGTCAAGCTCACCCCCAACATCACCGACATCCGCTACTGCGCTCGCGGTGCGACGCAGGGCGGAGCGCACGCAATTAGCCTGATCAACACCATCAACAGCCTGATCGGCGTGGATCTCGATACCTGGAAACCGATTCCGCAAGTCGACGGCTATGAGTACCCACGGTGGGTACTGCGGACCGGCCGTTAAACCAATCGCGCTCAACATGGTCGCAGAGTGCGCGCGCGATCCACAGGTTCGCATCCCAGTCTCGGGCATTGGCGGCATCGCGACTTGGCGGGACGCCGTGGAATTCATGCTCATGGGCGCTACCACCGTGCAGGTGTGCACGGCGGTGATGCATCACGGCTTTCGCATCGTTGAAGACATGATCGATGGGTTGAACAACTACCTCGACGGACGCCACATCAAGTCGGTGAGCGATCTCGTCGGCAAGTCTGTCCAGACGCATGACCACCTGGGAAAACCTCAACCTGCAGTACAAACTTATCGCGCGCATCGATCAAGACAAGTGCATCCACTGCAACAAGTGCTGGGTTGCATGCGAGGATGCGGCGCATCAGTGCATCGATCGCGTCGAGCAACCCAGTGGCGTCACGAACCTCGTCGTCGACGAGAAGGAATGTGTCGGCTGCAATTTGTGCTACATGGTGTGCCCCGTGGAGGATTGCATTTCGATGCTCGAAGTCGACACCGGCTTGCCCTCGCAGACCTGGAAGCAGCGCCAAGCGGCTCAGGCAGCATCCTAATGGGAACGCTCATCCGCGGCGGCACCATCGTCACCGCGACGGACGTCAATCGGGCGGACATCCTCGTTGAAGGCGAGACAGTTTCGCAACTTGCCAGGCGCGTGAACGAATCTGGTCATGACGTCGTGGATGCTTCTGGATGCTATGTCTTCCCGGGTGGCATCGATCCGCACACGCATCTCGATATGCCGTTTGGTGGCACCGTCACAGCTGACGACTTTGAGTCGGGCACGATTGCTGCCGCACTTGGAGGCACGACCACGATCATTGATTTTGCCTTGCATCAGCGCGGAGATTCCCTTCACAATGCGCTCAACAAATGGCACGCGAAGGCCAAAAACAAAGCCGTTATTGACTATGCCTTCCATTTAACGATTGCCGACGGCCGCGATGAAACGATGAACGAAATCCGCGAACTCATCGAGCAGGAGGGGGTCAATTCGTTCAAGGTGTTCATGGCCTACAAGGGCGTTCTGCAAGTCGACGACGAGACAATTTTCAAAACGCTTAAGGCAGCGGCGGCGTTCGGTGGTCTCGTCCAACTTCACGCGGAGAATGGCGACGTCATCGATGTCATGATTGCGGAGGCACGCCGCAACGGCCATAAGGAGCCAAAGTATCATGCGTTGACGCGGCCGGTGGAAGCGGAGGGAGAGGCGACCAGTCGCGGCATTCGCTTGGCGGAGATGGCCGGCGCGCCGCTCTATGTGGTGCACGTTTCAAGCGCCATGGCGGCCGATGCGATCAGCGACGGGCGCAAACGCGGCCTCCCGATCTATGGCGAAACGTGTCCCCAGTATCTCGTGTGCGATACCTCCGACTACGAGCGGCCGAACTTTGCCGGTGCCAACTACGTCATGTCGCCTCCGCTGCGCGACAAATGGAATCAAAGCGTGCTGCTGCGCAAACTCAAGAATCTGGAGCTGCAGGCGTTTGGTTCCGACCAATGCTCGTTCAACCACAAAGGCCAAAAGGAACTGGGGAAGGACGATTTTTCCAAGATCCCTAACGGCGCGCCTACCATTGAAGACCGATTGGCTATCCTCTATCAAGTCGGCGTCAACTCAGGCATCATGGGCCTCAACACGTTCGTCGCCGTGACGTCAACCAATCCCGCTAGGCTCTTCGGGTTGTTTCCGCGCAAAGGCACGATCGCGGTCGGGAGCGATGCCGACATTTTGGTCTGGGATCCAAAGTCGGAGCGAACGATCTCCGCACAGTCGCACCACATGAAGGCGGACAACAACATCTTTGAGGGCATCAAGGTCAAAGGCCGGCCGCGCTTTGTTTTTTCGCGCGGTCGAAAAATTGTCGATGACGGCACGTTTACGGGCTCGCCAGGCATCGGTACATTCCAAAAATGCGATAAGTTCTTTCCAGTACAATTGTAAAGCGCACCCGGAGGATTGGGCATGCCTTCCAAAGCGATCATCGGGTTAATTCAGGCGCATCACGACGTCGATGGAAGCGCGCCTGTGGAAGAACACCGAAAAAAAGGAATCGACAAACATCAGCGACTCATTCGCGAGGCCAAGTCAAAGGGCGCGCAGATCATCTGTTTGCAAGAGTTGTTCTACGGGCCGTACTTTTGCACTGAACAGAACCCGAAGTGGTATGCGGTAGCCGAGCGGATTCCCGAAGGTCCAACGACAAAACTGATGCAGGACGTCGCAAAAGAGCTGGGCGTTGTCCTGGTTGTTCCGATGTACGAAGAAGAATTCTCTGGCTTGTATTACAACACGGCGGCCGTTATCGACGCTGACGGCAAATATCTCGGCAAGTATCGAAAGCATCATCTGCCCCAGGTTGCCGCGGGGCCTTCAGGCTGCGGATTCTGGGAAAAATTCTACTTTCGACCGGGGAATCTGGGCTACCCGGTTTTCGAAACAGCTTTTGCAAAGGTTGGCGTCTACATCTGCTACGACCGCCACTTCCCAGAGGGAGCGCGCGCACTCGGCCTGGGCGGAGCCGAGATCGTCTTCAATCCATCGGCAACGGTCGCTGGCCTTTCAGAATATCTATGGAAACTCGAACAACCAGCGCACGCCGTCGCCAACGGCTACTACTTAGGCGCGATCAATCGTGTGGGTTGGGAAAAGCCATGGAACATGGGAGAGTTCTATGGGCAGGCCTACTTGGCAGATCCACGCGGCCAAATCGTCGCAATCGGCTGCCGCGACAAGGACGAAGTGGTCCTCGGCACGATGGACCGCGACCTTATCACAGAGGTGCGCAACACGTGGCAATTCTTCCGCGACCGCCGGCCCGAGACGTATGACAGCCTTGTGAAGATCTGATGGCTGCCGAGACGCAAGTTCAAGTCGGGGACGTTGTCGTGCTGACCGATGCAGCTATTGCGAAGGTCAGCGGCGAGCGGACTCTTTGGAACGAGGATCTGCGCCCGTGCACGCTCGCCGAACATTCATGGCCCGGAACCAAATATGCGTCATTGTGGATTGGCATGTGCTTGTGCTTGCCAACCTACTCGCTGGCCAGCGGTATGATTGCCCTTGGAATGAATTGGTGGGAGTCCGTCCTCACGATTCTGATCGGCAACTGCATCGTGCTCGTTCCCATCTTGTTGGTTTCGCATGCGGGTACGCGATATGGCATTCCCTATCCAGTTTTTGCCCGATTGTGGTTCGGAACGCTTGGCGCGCACATCCCATCGCTGGCGCGAGCAGTCATTGCGGCCGGCTGGTTCGGCATCAATTCCTGGTTCGGCGGTCAAGCCGTCGACGTTATCTTTGGGAAGACCATATCGGGCTGGAATACGGTAGCCATACACCTGCCCCTAGCGTTTGCGATCTTTTGGGCCATCAACGTTGCCATCGCGATGCGCGGGCCACAGGCGATCGGCCGGCTTACGGTCATCGCAGCGCCGACGCTGGGTGTCTTCGCGATTGCACTTTTTGTTTGGGCGCTCGTACGTGCGGGTGGTTTCGGACCGATGCTCGCGACGCCCGCGCAGATTCACGGTCCCATGTTTTGGGCGGTCTTCTATCCGTCGGTGGTTGGCGTTATCGCTTTTTGGGCAACGCTTGCGTTAAATATCCCAGATTACACGAGATACGCAAAAACGCAACGCGGCCAGATGCTTGGGCAGGCGCTTTCCATGCCGCTGACGATGGCGCTGTTTTCGTTCCTCGGTATCGCGGTGACGTCGGCGACCGTGGCGTTGTACGGCACGGCGCTATGGAACCCGGTCGAGCTCATTTTGAAGTTTCCAGCGGCGGTGATCGTGCTCGCGGGGCTCGTCATCGTCTTGTCGTCGGTCACCATCAATGTCGCAGCCAATGTGATGGCACCGGCTCGCGCCTTTGAAAACCTATGGCCACGGCGAATCAACTTCGCGCTTGGCGCGGTGATGACTGGCCTTTTGAGTTTGCTCATGCAACCGTGGTACGTGCTGGCGGTGTACAGCCACTACATTTTTACCTGGTTGGGCACGTACGGCGCGATGTTGGGCCCGTTTGATGGGATAGCGATTGCCGATTATTGGCTCGTGCGCCGCAAGCAGCTCGACCTCGAACAATTGTACACCCCGGATGGCGCCTACTCGTATTCCAAGGGAATCAACCTGCGCGCGATCTTTGCCCTGTTGTTCGGCTGGGGAGTGGCGGCGCTCGGTCTGGTTACGCCGCTGCATTTCTTATGGCGTGGCGGTTGGATCTTTGGCATCCTCGGCGGGCTCATCGCGTATTGGCTGCTGATGAACAAAGAAAAGGTTGCCCCGCTTACGCGCACAGCGGTTGCGGACCAGCCGGTCGCTGCCGTCGCAGACCGTTAGGTATCTAGATGTGACCGCCCGGGAGCACGAGTGGAGCGCGCGCTGCTTGCGTGAAGTCGAAGTCATTGCGCAAGTCACCTAAGATTGGTGCGTTCTCGCGCACGTCTGGACGCGGATCGGGCCGGCCGTCCGTGCGCGGATCCAAACGGCTGCCGCCCAGAAAGTCGTCCTCGATGAATTTTGCGAAGGCATCGAAACTCAAGGTTTGGTGATCGATAAAACCCCTTCGGGCATACGGGCTGATGACGAGCGAGGGTACGCGCAAGCCGTACCCGTTTTCGTCCACGCGTGGCGGCACGATGTGGTCGTAGAATCCTCCCCAGTCGTCCCACGTCAGGAAGATAGCCGAACTATTCCAGTCAGGGCTTTGCATCACAGCGTTGATGAGAGCAGTAACATACGCCTGTCCTCTGCTGACCAGCGCCGGCGGGTGTTCGCTGTACGGCTGCGCCGGGCAAATCCAGACGACCGATGGGAGCGTACCGTTCTTCGCAGCCGCGAAGAAGTTCTTGAGAGGCGTAATGTTGCCAAGTTCGCCGTCATCTCTGACCGTGTCGAAGTGGGGCAGAGGATTCCAAATGCCCGGCGTGTGCGCGTTCTGGTTTTTCTGAGGTCCATTCATGGAGCCGTCTTCAGTGTCTGGTTCTAAGCCCGCCATGATGTAGTATGCCCAGCTCACGTGGTTCTTGTGCAGCAGATAGGTAAGGTCGGTCCACGGATAATCCGGTGGAACACTGGCGCCAAAATCCATTGGAAGGGCCGGGCTTTGAAGAGCGCTCGTGCAGCTGCTGGGATCGCCAGCTCGCGTGCAGATCGCCGACCACTCAGACACTAAGAAAAGATGCGCGGGCAAACTCCACGACGCGTTGGGCTCGAACATCTTGTCGTGGAGCACGAAGTTGTCCGCGTATGCCCAGTAGTTTGGGATGTCGTTGCGGTCGTGATAGCCCATGACGTCGCGCCCCCCGCCGCAACGCGGGTGGGGTGGCCGACAGTTCTTTCCTGCGGTTTCCGCGTCTGCGATGAAGCCATCCATCTTGCCCCCGTTGATGTCGTTGACGGCGTCGCGGGCCGAATGCGGTCCGCCGAGGTTGCGGTCGTTGGTGTCGTGGTACGGCTTCACGCACTGGTTGGTTTGGGGATCCTGAGCACAGACCGTCGGAACGCCGCCGCTCATCGGAATCCCGTCCACCCCGGGATACGTGCCAAAATAGGAATCAAACGAGCGGTTCTCTTGCATGATAATGATGACGTGTTTGATTTCATGGATGTCGCCTGTAGCAGCAGCGACTCTGCTTTGGGCTGACGCCATCGCCACGGCAGCCATTGCGAAAGCAAGCAAGGAATCGAAGCGATCGAATACCTTCATGCCAAAACGCCTCCGGGGGACCGACGGGTGGCTCGCTTGCTTGTTGAAGTCAGGACCTCCTTCGCGAAAGATTTTTTTGGGGAGTGTCGATTTTCAAAGACCTGAGCCGACGTCAGTGTAGAAACAACCCTCAGCACCACTTAAAAGGAGTAAAACAATGCGATTCATGGTTATCGTCAAGGCCAACAAGCAAAGTGAAGCGGGGGTCTTGCCTAGCGCGGAGTTGCTGAACAAGATGGGTGAGTTCAACGAGCAACTGGCGAAAGCCGGTGCGATGCTTGCCGGCGAGGGCTTGCAGCCGAGCTCCAAAGGCGCGCGCATTCGCTTCTCGGGAGAGAAACGCACGGTCACGGACGGTCCGTTCGCGGAGACCAAAGAACTGATTGCCGGCTTCTGGTTGATACAGGTCAAGTCCAAGGAAGAAGCGATCGAATGGTTCTCCCGAGCTCCGTTCGACAATAACGAAGAGATCGAGGTCCGCCAGGTCTTCGAAGCGGAAGACTTCGCGCCCGTAAGTACCCCCGAGATACAGCAGCGTGAGGAACGCCTGCGCGCCCAGGTCGGTGCCAAGCAGCACCCCAACTGAGGAGCACGTAACCTCGACTGTGGAAACCATCGACACGCATCGGAGCGTCGATGCGATCTGGCGAATCGAATCGCCAAAGCTCATCGCCGCTCTGACGCGCATGGTTCGCGACGTGGGCATCGCGGAGGAGCTTGCGCAGGATGCCTTTGTGGCCGCTCTTGCCCAGTGGCCGGAGTCGGGCGTCCCGCGCAACGCCGGCGCATGGCTAATGGCAGTGGCAAAACGTCGTGCGATCGACTACTTTCGGCGCGAGAAAGTGCTCCAACGCAAGCACGAAGAGATTGCGTCCGCTACTGAGTTGGAGAGCCATGAAGAAATCGATCTCGGCGCGCTCGATGACGAGGTCGGCGATGATCTCCTCCGTTTGATCTTCATGGCGTGCCACCCGGTTCTGTCCGTGGATGCGCGGGTCGCCCTCACGCTGCGTCTGCTCGGCGGTCTGACCACCGTGGAGATCGCCCGCGCCTTTCTGGTCACCGAACCCACGATCGCTCAACGCATCGTCCGCTCCAAACGGACGCTCTCGGAGGCGAACGTCCCTTTCGAGGTCCCAAGCAAGGCCGAGCGGACCGCGCGACTGTCGTCGGTGCTCGAGGTGATCTACCTCATCTTCAATGAGGGCTATGCGGCGACGGGCGGTGATGACGTGATGCAGCCGGCGTTGTGCGAAGACGCCATTCGCCTCGGACGAGTGCTTGCCAAGCTTGCGCCGAGCGAACCGGAAGTTCACGGTCTCGCGGCGCTCATGGAGCTTCAAGCGTCGCGATCAAAGGCACGGGTGAACTCGCTGGGGGAGCCCGTCCTCCTGCTTGAGCAAGACCGTGGGAAGTGGGACTACCTCCTGATAGGTCGCGGTCTTGCCGCGCTGGCACGCGCCGAAAAGCTCGATGGTGCATTCGGGCCATACGCGCTTCAAGCGGCTATCGCCGCTTGTCACGCGCGCGCACGTACCGCGGCCGAAACCGATTGGACGCGCATCGCAGCACTCTACGACGCCCTTGCTCAACTCATGCCATCGCCTGTCGTCCAGCTCAACCGCGCGGTCGCAATCGGTATGGCGTTTGGTCCAGCGGCGGGACTCGAACTCGTGGATGTACTCGTCTCGGAGCCGTCCCTCAAAGCCTACCACCTCTTACCGAGCGTGCGCGGAGACTTCTTGGAAAAGCTTGAGCGATTCAGTGAGGCACAAAGCGAGTTCGAGCGTGCGGCTGCGCTTGCCCAGAACGTTCGGGACCGGAAACTGTTGCTTGCCCGTGCCGCCAAATGCGCGCGCGCCTGAGATAATTCCTAGATGATTTTGTCGATTTCGAACGGCGGTGTTCGACGTCAGTAATGAGGGCACGTATGGCGTTCAATCTGCTGGAGGTCCAAATCCATGAAAACCGCTGCTGTCGTTGCTCGCATTCTCTTAGGTCTCATATTTTTTGCCGCCGGCCTGTGTGGGTTCTTCTTTGTCAACAATCCACCACCGGCGCCGCCTGGGTTAGCGAGTGCTTTCCAAGACGTGTTTTTCCGATCGCACTGGGTGGTCTTCGTGGACGCCGTGGAATTGGCAGCCGGGGCGCGGCTGCTCAGCGCCCGCTACGTGCCTTTGGCACTCACGCTGCTCGGAGGCGTCATCTCAAATATTCTCGTCTACCACATCACGATGATGCCGATTGGACTACCGGTCGCTCTTTTGGTCACCGTGCTGTGGATCATTGTTGCTTCGCAGTTCCGGTCAAGTTTTGCCCCGCTGTTCACGCCAAAACCGAAACTGGCCTGACATTAATACCTCATGACAGCCGCTTTTACGTCGTGAGCCCCTTAGACTGACGCGGCAATTGGTCGATACTCGTATGAGGGACCAAACAGACGCCGATGACAGCCGACTCCGCATATTCTCAGCTTCTGAGCGTTACAAGCTTTGTATCGCTCCTTTTTCAGATTGCCGCGACTGCCTTGATCGCGCTTTTGTCCTACGTTATTGCTCGGTCGGTACAACGGCGCCTGATGTTTTATTGGAGCGTTGGGTGGATTTCGTATTGCTTTGCGTTAGTGGCGATCTTGGTAGCAAACATCGTCGGGTCGATTCGCATCCCGCTGTACTTCGCCTATTTCTTCCTCGAATATGGAGCGGTGCTTTCCATATTCGTCGCGTGCTACTCGATAGGCAGAAATCACTTACCGCGCAGTGCCGTGGGGTGGTGGCTTGTGCCCGCGGCCGCAATCGCCACTCTCCTCGCCACGCTTTCGGGGACCTTCTCTGTTCCTTTCGCCGTGCACGGGGCGATCATGGGCGCGGCCTGGACTGCCTGTCTTGTGGCACTGTGGCCGTCGCTGGGCCGGCCTAGTTCAGGCCCTGGTGTGCGAATCGTTGCAGTGGGCTTGGCTCTGCTCGCCGTGGACTACGCGCAGCATTTGCCCACCGCGTTGCTCGTGATGAGTCCCCACCTGCCGGTGAGTGCTTACTACTATACGATCACCTCGCTCGTGGACGGCATGTTGGATTTTGTTCTTGGCTTTGGTACGGTTGTCGTGATCGTTGACGCCGTGCGCGCAGAGTTGGAAACCGCCAATGCGCGGCTCATGATGGCCCATCAGCGCACAGAAGAAGCACTCCACCAAGATCCCATGACGGGTACCCTCAACCGCTATTCGTTCTCATTTGCTTTCGGGCATCACGACGAGACGTCCAAGGTCAGCGGATCGGTTGTCGTGGTTGACGTGAACGATCTCAAACTCATCAACGACACGTGCGGCCATGCCGCCGGCGATCAGGCTATTAAAGCCGTTGCAAGAGCGCTCGTCTCGCTCGTTCGGGCCGATGACCCCGTCTATCGATGGGGCGGCGACGAATTCGTCGTCGTCATGGTCAGCGCGCAACGCGACCTTGCCGTGCGACGCATGGAGCGCTTAGGTGAGGCGATCGATAGGGAAGCACGAGAACTGTCGTCACAGATTGGCACCGTCACAGCGAGTTTTGGCATCGCGACCTTCGATGCGGACACAAACGTCGCGGCGGCCATTGAACGGGCGGACGCGGCCATGTATGCAGCCAAGTCGGCTCGGCTCACGAACGTCCGTAGCGAGGCTCGGCAAGTATTAGGGGCTCGGCGCACGATCTAACTTCGGCGGCTGCCGGGATCATGGAGCGGCACGCCCTGCTTGCACAATGGACATGCTTCTGGAGGATAATCCGCGAGCGGCAAGTCGAGCAGCGCAATGACTGGGTAGGGGAGCGAGGGGTTACCCCGCTTGACGATCGTGCCGACCACGCTCACCTGCGCACCAGACGCCCTCACGAGGTCAATAACCTCCATCGTCGACTTCCCGGTGGTCATCACGTCCTCGATAACGGCAACCCGCTCACCTAAGCGCAGCTCAAATCCCCGGCGCAACGTGGAAATCCCATTTTCTTTCTCAACGAAAAGGTTGCGGACCCCCAAGTTCTTCGCGACGATGTACCCTGGCAAGATGCCACCGACCGCCGCCGACACGACCACTTCCGGTTTGTAAGGCGAAAGCAAGTGGGCAAGGGCCGCCCCAACCTCTTCGGCAAGCGGTGGGTCTTCGAAAATGCGAAACTTTTGAATGAAACGGTCGCTGTGCAAACCGCTGGATAGCCGGAAGTGCCCGGTAAGCAGCCCTCTTCGCTCTCCGAGTTTGTCGAGGAGTTCTTGTGGCGTCACGAACGCTCGAGCGATTTAGGCAACGCCTCGTGCGCCGCGGCTAACTCAGCACAAATCCTCTGCACCGCAGCTCGTGGATCGGGCGCTTTGGTAATAGGTCTCCCAACGACGATGAAGTCGGCGCCGGCGAGCACGGCCTCACTCGGCGTCGCCGTGCGTTTTTGATCGCCGTTGGCTTCGCCCGAGGGCCGAATGCCCGGACAGATCACGGTGAAGTCAGACGATGTGCGCGCGCGGACGATCGGCACCGCTTCCACCGGACAGACGACGCCATCGAGTCCGCACTCTTGCGCAAGCGCGGCGCGCATGCTCACCAGCTCGTGCACCGATCGCTCGACGCCGATCTCGCGCAAGTCTTCGTTGGAGATGCTCGTCAGGAGAGTGACGGCGACTATTTTCAGTGAGCGTCCTGTCGCGTTGATGGCATCACGCGCTTGCACGGCGGCGTTCATCATGCCTCTCCCACCCTCAGCATGCACAGTGACGAATGAGGCTCCGGAACGCACGACGCTGCGAATCGCTCCCGCAACCGTATTGGGGATGTCGTGCAACTTGAGGTCAAGGAAGATGTTACGTCGCGCCTCTCGCAGCTCCGCCAAAATGTCGTTGCCGAACGAATAGTAGGCTTGATAGCCGACCTTGTACCACAAGACGTCAGCAGCGGTATGTCTGAAAACATCTTGTGCATCTTCGAGTTTTGCTTCGTCAAGCGCGATCATCAGTTGCGTCAATGAGAGCCATCCTTTTTCGCGTGTGCGTGAGCCAAGCCCGTGAGTTCTCCGACCGACCGGCAATGACGCCGTCGCATTTCCGCCTCAATGCTTTCAACCACGCGTACGTGCACGAGCGGGTCGCGGAAGTTCGCCGTGCCGATGCCCACTGCGCTTGCACCAGCGAACAAGAACTCCAAAGCGTCACGGCCGGTTTCGAGCCCACCGATGCCAATGATGGGAATGTTCACCGCTTGCGCAACTTCCCAGACCGCGTGGACTGCGATCGGACGGATGGCGGGGCCCGTCAAGCCACCCGACTCGTTGGCGAGTATCGGAAGCGCCCGCTCGACGTCGATCACCATGCCTCGCACTGCGTTGATGAGCGACACGGCGTCCGCGCCAGCGTCTTGCGCTGCATGAGCGATTGGCCGCAGGTCCGCAACGTTCGGCATGAGTTTCGGAATCACCGGCAGCTTCACACGCGATTTGACCGCGTCAACAACCGTTGCAAGCGAGGTCGGGTCTGCGGCGAAGCATTGACCTTCGCGATCGACGTTGGGGCAGGAGACATCGAGTTCGATCGCCACGATATTGGGGATGCCGTCCATCGCGGCAGCGACGTCGGCGAATTCGGCCACGCTGAAGCCGGCAACGCTCGCGATCACGGCGGTCGGCACTTGAGTGAGCGTCGGCGCCACGTGTTCGAGGAAGTAGTCGATGCCGGGACCTTGCAAGCCGATGGCGTTGAGCAACCCGCTCGGCGTTGGAAACACGCGCGGCATCTCGTTGCCGAGCCTTGGATGGCGGGTGACGCTTTTGAGCGTGACGGCACCCCATTTGGCGAGGTCGACAATCTCCCCAAATTCCTCGCCCCGGTTGTAGCAGCCGCTTGCCGCGATGACCGGATTCTTCAACACAGCACTACCGAGCTTGATTCGGGTGTCGAGCGCTGCGCTACTCACGCTTGCCAAACCACATCAGCGGCGGAGAACACCGTTCCGTCGGCGCACACGCGCGCAAAGTCAAAATCCCGCCGCTCTCCGGGAGCTTTGGGATATCCGGTCCCTTGCGAGCAGCCGCGCCGTACGGGGACGACGCAGCCCCAACAAGTGCCCATCGAACAGCCGAATGTTTCTTCCATTGATATCTGGCACGGAATGCTTGCCGCGTTGGCATGCGCGCAGAGTCCGCGGAGCATCCCGCGCGGCCCACAGCCGTAAAGCATGCCGGTTGGGGGAAGGCTGCGCAACCTCTCCACCACGTTGCCGTGGAAGCCGAAGCTGCCGTCATCGGTACACACTTCGATGGGGAATCCAAATGTGGCCAATTCCTCGCGTCCGACGAGATGATCTTTCGAGCGCGCGCCGAGGACGATTGTTGTGTCGATGCCGGCTGCTCGCAAGTCGCGCGACAGCATCCAAAAAGCGGCGACGCCTAACCCACCCGCGACAATCGTGGCCTTTGAGCCGCTCTTGGGAAGCGCAAACTCGTTGCCCAGTGGTCCAATACACGAGATCTCCTTACCCTCGGGCAACGCCGCGAGGCAGCTCGTCCGCTCTCCCCACTCTTGAAAGAGGAGTCCGAAGGCGTCGCCGCTCGCCGTATAGATTCCTAAGGGAAGTCTGACGGCAAAGCCGCCGGGCAGATCAAGAGCAACGTATTGCGCCGGGCCCGCATTGTGCGCCACGTGCTCGCAGCGCAGACGCACATACCAAAAACCGGGAGCTCTAAACTCCCGGTTTACGACAGTCGCGGTACACAACCGCGGCGCTTTCATCGGCATTCCACTACCCACTTTCGCGCCGGTTAGACGCGCACCCTCGAACGTGCGCACGATCATAAGAATTCGATGAGACGCTCCAGACGGGACGGTCCTTAGTAACGTTTGGCCACCTTGGGTAGTTCTATGGGTGAAAGGCTCACGTGGATCATGCAAGGCGTACTCGTACTCAAGACAATGGCCGACGCACTCGCTGCGGGCTTCGAGTTTTTTGACCAGACCGCCGACGGCTATCTCGTGCGCAAGAAAACACCGCGCGGCTGGGCGCTCGCGATCGTCCTGAAATAGCTTAACACGCGTAGGGGGCGATTGGAAAATCGCCCCATCAGTCTCAAGCGGACCCTCTGTGGTCCGCTTTTTTATTTCACTAAATAGACAACAAAGACCGACGCCGTAACCGTATCTGTGCCTGCGAGGATTGGAGCCGCCGCCGAGGCCATAGCGCGCATCATCGGTTGGGGGCCCATCTGTTCCTGCGTGTTGCTTATGGAGGCGACCCCAACGATCGTGAGGTGCGCCGCGCTCGCGATCGCATTTGCTGTCGACCGAGCGGACTGTACGGCCTTGGCTAGCGCTGTGCGATACAGAGCGTCGGCATTGCTCGATTGATACGTCAAGCCATACGAGGTGTTCGCTCCGGCAGTAATGGCCGCATCGAGTACCGCTCCCGCAGACCTTACAGGGGTCGTGACTTGCAGCATCTCCGATGCCACGTACGATCCCGCCGTCGCGGACGCCATCGTGCTCACCATCGCCCCTTGCTGCGGCGGCGTTTGGGGCTCGCGATATTCCACGTTGTAGCCTGAGGTTTGGATCGAGCTTGCACTAATGCCCTGATGCTGAATTGCCGCAACAACCTGCGCCGCAGTCTGGTTTACCGTCGCTGCTGCAGCTGAGGCACTGGCAGCCTGTGCTCGGATGCCAAGCTGCACGCGAGCGATGTCCGGCACGTAGTCGACACTGCCGTTCGCGGAAACGGTAATAGTGGGAGGCATCGGCCCCCTCTCTTGACCGCTTGCAGTCTGTGCGGCAAGAGTCAGCGTGGCAAGCGTTGCGACCGCGGCGATGATGAGCTTAGGCATTGGAGCCTCCTTGGAGCTTGGGGCGATTTTCCAATCGCCCCCTACATTGGCGTTCTAAAGGGGGCGATTTTCCAATCGCCCCTACGTTAAAGGGGCGACGTGAAATGCGTGCGGTCGATTGCTTCGTACCTCGTCGTCGGACCTGCCGGCAGCGATTGGAACAGGGTCAAGCCTTGCACGGGCAGCCGAACATTATCGACAAGCTCGGGGAGCATAAGTGCCGCAACGTGCTTTACCCGACAGATCGTGATGTGCGGCGTCGCCTCATGTTCGAAACGAAAGCCAAGCCGTTCGAATCCATCGCGCACACTCTGTGCGCACGAAACAAAACCGCTGCTCTCCTGCGTCGAGCCGATCCAGATGGTGTGCGGGCGGCGGGCACTGGGAAATGCTCCTAGCCGGTCAAAGTCGATCCAAAATGGCTCGTGCTGTCCGCTCGTGCGGAAGGTTTCCACGACTGCTTGTAGCCGATCGTCTGGGACGCGACCCAAGAAAGCCATGGTCACATGCAGTTTCTCAGGAAACTCAAACCGGCCCGGCACGCCGGCTTCCCTGAGGGCAGACACCGCCTTAGCCGCGAGGGCGCGAACGGCATCGTTGAGCTCAATCGCGACAAACAGGCGCACTCGGCCCTATGATTCGCACCACACCAGAGCCTGTCCCGCGCCTCATTTTCATAGGTGGTTAATGAAGAGTGCCGTCATGGCCGAGTAGATTTAGTGTATGGAAGCCGCTCCCCAGGTGTCTGCTCGGCCATCCAAGCAGCGGATATTGATCGTCGAGGACGATGCGAACATCGCCCGGGTGCTTCAATTGGAACTCGAGCACGAGGGCTTTGAAGTCGAGGTTTGCGGCGACGGCGCCAGCGCCATCGAGCGCGCCCTCAAAGCACCAGACCTCATCGTGCTTGGACGTGCTCTTGCCGCGCATTGACGGTCTGGAAGTGTGCCGGCGCGTTCGCAAGCATTCGTCGGTTCCCATCATCATGCTCACCGCAAAAGATGCGGTGCCAGATCGCATCACCGGATTAGATACCGGCGCCAATGACTATTTGACCAAGCCCTTTTCCATCGAAGAGCTGCTGGCCCGCATTCGCGTCCAGCTGCGCGAGCGCGAGCCTGGTCCGCGCGTGCTGAGCGCGAAAGACCTTTCCCTGAATCGCGATACACGAGAAGTGGCTCGCAGCGGTCGTCACATCTCGCTGACCGCAAAAGAATTCTCCTTGCTTGAATTCCTCCTCATGTACCCGAACAAAGTCCACTCGCGCGACGAGATCTTCAACAGCGTTTGGGGATCGGACTTCTTGGGCGAATCAAACCTCATCGACGTCTATATCCGGTACCTGCGCAACAAGGTTGACGTCGGCAGTGAAGAAAAGTTGATTCAAACAGTTCGGGGAGTCGGCTATTCACTCCGCAACTAAGACACAGCAGATACCCTTCTTCGCGAGCCTCCGTTCCCGCATCACCTTCGCGTACGCAGGCGTGCTCGCGCTCTTGATGATCGTCTTGGTGGGCGTCATCTACGGTGGCGCGCGCAGTGTCTTGTTGGCCTCGGCGGCTGACCGCGTGCGTGGCGTGTCCCAAGAGATGCTGCGAGAGCTGCAAGCGCTCAACAGCAGCAATCCATTCGGGGCAGTCCCCGTGCGCACGTCCCTCGCGAATCAAGATTTTCTCAATGGGTTTTCGGGCACCGGTCTTTTCATCGAAGCCTTCAATCAGTATGGGAAGCCGATCGGCAAGAGTGCGAACTTGGGCACGCGCGACTTACCGACGCAATTGAACAAACTCAACCAGCCGAGATTCTTTGGGACGAATGAAGATTGGGGCGTTGCCACCATGGACTCGGGGCGCGTGCTTGTGAACAAACTCACGATGCGTTCGGGCAGCGCGGTCGAGGCCACGGTCTACATCGCCGAGTCGCTCAGCAGCACCGACGCCATCCTCAGGAGCTTCCGAAGTTTCCTCGTGCTTGGGCTGTTGGTGGCGCTTGCGTTCATCGCCCTTGCGAGCACCTCGCTCGCGCGCGCGGCGCTAGGGCCTATCGACGCGATCGCTCGAGCGGCGCAAGAGATTAGCGGCGAGGATCTGGCAAAGCGACTCAATTGGAAGGGGCGCCCAGACGAACTTGGCGCGCTCGCCCAAACTTTCGACGCCATGCTTGAACGACTCGAATCGGCTTTCGCCCGCGAGCGGCGCTTTATCGCCGACGCTTCGCACGAACTCAAGACGCCGCTCACGGTCATCAATGCGAATTCACAAATGCTGGCCCGCTGGGGCGCTCGTAACCCAGACATCATGGCTGAGGCGCTCAAGACGATCGAGATGGAAAGTGCCACCATGGCGAGGGTTATCAACGCTATGCTCACGCTTGCCAAGACCGACGATCCAAAGGCGCTGGCGCTCGAGCGGGTCGACTTTAGTCAGATCGTGCGCGAAGTGGGCATCGCCATGCAACCCAACGCCCACGCGAAGGGACTGTCTTTGCGGGTCGAAGTCGATGAAGATGCGGAAGCAAACGTCCACGGCGAACCGAGCCTCTTGCGGCAGCTCGTCCAAAACCTCACCGAGAACGCAATCAAGTTTACCCCCAGTGGCGCAGTCACGCTCGCTGTGCATCGCGATGACGGACACGTGGAACTGCTGGTGAAGGACACGGGAGCCGGTATTCCAGGCGATGCACTCCCGCATATCTTCGAGCGATTCTATCGGGCTGATCCTGCGCGATCGCGCAACGTTGACGGTACCGGCTTGGGTTTGGCGGTCGTCAACAACATCGTTCGCGTGCACGGCGGCAACATCGCCGTCGCGAGCGAACCAGGTGGCGGCACGACTTTCACCGTCGACTTACCCCTTGAAAGACCTTCCCAGCCGTCGCCCAAAGCGGCCTGAACCTCGTTTTCTCATTCCATCCTCATCTAGGCCTTAGAGGCTGCTCATGCGGGTATGCCGATTGGTTGAGTAAGATGAGGTGAAGCCCTGTTCTCCCTCCGAATCGCTCCCCAGGCATGCTAAACAAACTCGCTCTCGTCGCCGCCTTTGCCACTCTGCTTCTCCTGCCGCTGCCTGGTGCGCATCCGCCTGCGCTCGCCGATGACGTCCCCATCTCAAGCGCTCCCGTCCTCACCATTCACTCAACCGGGGGGACCATTCACATCTATTCGGCCGATGCATCCGCGGTTCACGTCCGACCAGGGGTGGGCGGACAAAGAATTGGGGTTTCGCGTTTCACGCCAGGGCAATTCGCGAATGCGCCGATGCTGCCGGCACAGCAAGTGTGCAGGGGCATTGGACGGAGATTTCGGTGCTATCGCTTACCCGCTCGACAATTCGCCGTACCACAGGCGTCGTATGGGAGCGAAGGCGTGCATCTTGAGAATCCTGGAGGCGACATGTCGGTCGGCGTGCCAAACCACGTCGGCGCGATCTTCATCAATGCGGAACAGGGCAATGTTGAAGTGGAAAAACTCCGCGGACCATTTATCATCCAAGCATCCGGCGGCGACGTCCACCTCAAGAATGTGATGGGGCGCGGGTTGATCCGCACGACGGCCGGCAACATCACCCTGGCGGGCGTGGGCGGCGACGTTCACCTTGTCACGCTCGGCGGCGCGATTACGGTTTTTGGGAGCTATGCGGGCAAGGCCGATGTCCAAAGCGACAGCGGGCCTATCACGTGGCGATTCGCCCACATGGGATCGGGTCCGTACAAATTTGCGTCGCAGCAAGGCGCCATTCATTTGCAGTTCTTGCCGGGTGTTGCCGCGCAGGTGGACGCTCAAAGCACCGGTGGCAGTGTAACCAACCTGCTCCCTGGTGCGCCGCCGGTGGCAGCGCCACAGCAGGCGATGTCCATTCCGGTCAACGGCGGTGGACCTGAGATTACGGTCACGTCCAATGGTGGCGATATTACGATCGAGCAAGTCGCTCCAGCGCAGCCATAACCGCTACGCCTGTAGGGGGCGATTGGAAAATCGCTGTGCCTAAAAGGTGCGCTGCTACGTGGCTTTGTAACGGAGGCTGCGTGCAACTGCATGAGAGGACGGCGACGATAGGCAGCGCTGAAATCTTCTATCGAGAAGCCGGTGCCGGGAGCCCGCTGCTTCTCCTGCACGGATTTGGCCATTCATCCACCGCGTGGCTGCGAACGATGCCCATGTTGTCCGCGCACCGCAGAACGCTTGCGCCCGACCTTCCGGGCTATGGCCGCAGTTCGATCATTGCAGCCCCCTACGACCCGCCGTACTTCGCGAAGTTCGTCATCGACTTTCTCGAGCGCCTCGAGCTTATCGGCATCGACGTTGTCGGCAATTCGTTGGGGGGTCTCATCTCATTGCTGGCAGCGCTCGAGCGGCCGGATCTCTTTCGCAAGATCGTGCTTGTCGATCCGGCCGGATTCACAAGCGGGCCCATCCCACCGCTTGACGACGCGCTGCTCGCGCTCATGGTCTTTTGGCTATCACTGCCTCGATCGAGAGCGCTCATTCGAGCTGGGTATGCCGCCGGTTTCTTTGACGCGGGTCACGTTGATGAAGAATCAGTCACGGAAATCGTCGCGCGCTCTGCGCATTCCGAGGCACTGCAGGTCAGCAGTCGAACGCTCCACGAGATGCTTCACTTTTCCCGACATTTGGATCGCTTTCACGCACGGCTGGCAAGCCTAAAGCCTCCGACCTTAGTCGTGTGGGGTAAGAACGATCCCGTGCTGCCGGCCAAAGACGCGAAGACCGCGCAGCGGGTACTCCCTGCCCCGCGCATCGAAGTGCTGGAGCGTTGCGGACATCTGCCCCATATTGAACTGCCCACGGCTTTTAGCTCTCTTGTTTTGAACTTTTTGGATGCGGCGTGAATCTCGCTCTTTGTTTCGTCGTGACTCTTCTCGTGGTCGGTAGCCGCGGGCCGGCAGCGCCGACGCCGCCCGTCTCTCCCGCCCCATCTCCCGTTGCTACCGCAACCTCGACCGCACTGCCGACACCCTCACCCTCGCCGACGCCACTACCATCACCCTCCCCGATCGTGCCTCCCAAAGACGCACCAGCGGTTCGCGCGACAACCCCACCATTCTCGGCGCCTCACCTAAGCACAGGGCCACGTCCGCCCGACAGCATGTGGTTCGGCGACAGTACGTCCATTGCCGTACCCATGACGCTGCATGGCGGACGACCGTATATCGATGTCATTGTGAACGGGCACCCGGCAACGTTATTGGTTGACAGTTCTGCAGTGACGACGCTGATTGATGCGGATGCTCTCGATGGCCAATCGCAAAATGCGGTGCTCTCTTTACAGATTGCCGACCTGCGTTTCCCGCGTTTGGCGGTGCAATCCACAAAAGTTCGGTCGTACACGGAGACAAATCTCGGCGTCGCAGCCGACGGCATCATTGGCGCCGACTTGCTCGGGCGCTATCCGGTGAACTTTGACTTCCCAAACCGGACGCTGACCATCTATCGCGACAGCCGTAGCGCTGCTGCTGCGCAGCCACGGTCCGCCACCGCCGCCCCCATGCGCGTCATTGACGGTCGACCCTCCGTTGAAGCGTCGCTTGACGGTGATGGCGGATTGTGGTTTTCGCTTGCGACTGGAGTGGCAGACGACGTGCAACTCGAACCGGCTGTAGATCACGCAGGCCGCCTTGTCCGTCAGCCTTCGCTTCCTTACGACGCGATGACCGCAAACGGAGGCGAAACAGGACGGCTCGTCCGTGCACGTGCTCTCGCACTTGGAGGAGTGATTTTCTATCAACCTCTCGTGGCCATCGTCAACGCGCAGCGTCCGGCTTCCGAGCTTGCGGGGTCGCTGGGCGCGAACATGCTCTCGAAGCTCAACCTCTTCATCGATGAGACGTCCTCAAACTTGGAATTTATCGCACCTCCGGGCGCGACGTCTCCCGCCCTGTATGACCCAAGCGGAATCTCCCTTGTAGTGAGAAACGGTGTAATCGTCGTCCGCGACATCATTCCAGGATCGCCGGCGGATGCCGCTCATCTGAGGCCGGGCGACGAAATCATTTCACTCAACGGACTCGCGCCCGCGACGTTGGATTTTACGCGCGAGCTTTTAAATGGAAGCCCCGGTTCGAAAATTATCGTCGTCTACCGGCGTTGGCGCATCACGCGGTCGGCAACCCTGACGCTGCGCGTGCTCATCTAGTGGTGCGTATTCGCGACCTGTCGAGCGTTCGGGTCGATCGCGTCGAGTTTCCGAGCGCTTCGGGGATCGTGCGAGGACTCGTATACAGCGGGGGGCAGTCTGCGACGTGCGTCGTGCTCGCACACGGCTACTCGTCGAGCAAGCATAACCTCGATCCTCTTGCCTTCTATCTGGCGACCGAGGGCATTCGTTCGCTTGCGCTAGACTTTCAAGGACACAAACTGGGGTGCAGCTCGTTGCCGCTGCGGCAGGAAAGCGATTTGTGCCGCAACGTTCTCGATGCGGTCGCGTTTGCGCGAAACATTCCTGAGGTTCGAACCATTGTGAGCGCAGGGCACAGCATGGGCGCAGCCGCGTCCATCGGTGCCGCCGTAGAGTCGCGCGAGATCGATGCCGTCATCGCGATGTGCACGGCGCTTGGTCGCAGCCAATCGCTGCAAGGGCCGACGATGCTTGGCGGGTTGCGCAATCGTTCGTGTTACGTGGATGGACCAAGTCCCGAAGAATTGACGCAAGCGATGGACCGGTATACCGTGCGCATCAACGAGGTTGCTCCACGCCCAATGCTCGTCGATTGCCGCAAGCAGGGATGCGATCGTCGCACCGTCGGCGGTGCGTCAGCTGTTCGATGCGGCGGGCGAGCCCAAGACGTACGAGGTCGTCGACGCAACCCACACCGATTGCGCCGAGCGGGCAAAATTTGTCATCGTGCGCTGGCTGCGGGCGCGAGGCTTCTCGCCCCAGCGGTCGAACGCCTGACCGCGATGAACTCTTTGGGAGGCAAGATGAGCGTGTCGATTCTAAAACGCGTGGTCCCGTTTGGAGCCGTTGCAGTCTTGGTGCTGCTGGTGGCTGCATGGTCGACGTCGAATCTGGATCGGTCGAGCGCGGCGAATGCTGCGCAAGGTTCCCCGGTGCCGACGGTCTCGGTGACGACCCTCCCTGCGATGCCGGGACCGGCGACGTCAAGCGCAACGCAGACTCCCTTCCCTATGCAAACCGTTGCCCCGCTGACGGCGACACCGAATCCACTCACGCTGCCTATTGCTCCGCCTCTTGGCGTCTCGTACATTCAGGTGGTCGGAGATGTTGCCAATCCGCTCACGTTGACGCTCAAAGATCTCGAAGGCATGAGGCCGGCTTCACTCACTTTGCGATTTCACACGTATACGGGAGTGCCACTCATCGACGTGATTAACCGAGCCGGCTTGCGCTTTTCTACTAGCCCCCAGATGCTAATGCGCAAATATGTCTACATTCAAGGATTGAACGGCCAGTCGGCAACCATTAGCTTCCCGGAATTCACCAAGGAGTTTAACAGCCAACTCATCTTGCTTGCCTATCTCGTGGATTTGCGGCCGGTCGTTGGCCCCGGCTTCGTGACCCTCGTCGTTCAAGATGACAAGAGCACAATTCGCTACATCAACGTCGCCCGGATCGTCGTTGGCGAACCACTCCAACAAATGTAACCAACTTGTAAGAGCAAAATGCAGGGGGCGATTGGAAAATCGCCCCGTAGCAGCGGACCTTTACGTCCGCTCCGCGAACTTACTCGCGCAGGCAACGATAATGAAGTGTCGCGAATTTATTCGCGACCTCGTGGGGATGTAGCTCAGCTGGTAGAGCGCTTGCTTCGCATGTAAGAGGCCAGGGGTTCGAGTCCCCTCATCTCCACCACGCTACAGGTTAACCCTCGCGAACTGGATCTGCGCTAGGTCGGTATCGGGGTGTTGACGCTCTTGTTTGTCTTGTGGAGCCTCTGAACGAGCCGATCGTAGTCTTTTCCCGTCGGACACAGCGTCAAGTTCAGTACTTTGACGGGAACTTCCGGTTCTTTGCGCCACCCCGACGCATAGTTGACCAGCTGCGTGAGGTCCTGAGACTTGCCCTTGCACGCAATAAACACGACAAACGAGCCTGCGTTGGTCGACACGTTGAACATCCTGCCAACGGCTGGTTTGCCAAGCAGCAGGTACTGCAACGGCTTGCCATTTTGGACATCTAGGCTCCCCACCGCTGCGGTCCTGCCTTCAAGGGTGCCAAAAGCGCCGCCTGAGTTGTCTGACCGGTTCGAACCATTTGCGGTGGGGATTTCCCAGACCGCATCCGCAACGGGAGCAAACTTGGTGGCACCATTAAAGGCAACGAGCGGGGGTACACCGGGACATTTTGTTGCGTTGACGTTGGTGACTTTATGGCTCCGGTTGACCACGATGTATTTGCCGGTCGCACAGTTTTGAAACTGCCTCGCATGGGGACCGTCAGGCACCATCCGACCGTAGCTGAGGGTGCCCGCCTGCTCCAGTTCTTGGTAGTTAGATGACGCCGTTGCGGCGTTTGCAGTTAGGATAAGCATGCAAACAGCCACGACAAGCAGTGTTCTCATCGAGAACTCCATTGCGTGCGATGAAGGATTCACATCTTAGAGAAGTCGGTTGTCGCGCTGACCCGCCTCCCGACAGATTTCTCGTCAATTGTGCGGGTAATTCCCAAGTGTTTTGATCGCGGGAATGATCATGCCACCGACGATGTCATCCCGTTCGCGGTTCCACAGTCCCTGTCCATAGTTGCCTGCCGTAAACATCACGACAAGGTCAAAGGTCGGAACGATGAGCAGAAGCTGGCCGCCATTTCCATTCGCATGGAATGCCGGATACTCTTTGTTACCTGACTTGACGTCAATCATATGCCACGCCCAGCCCTCGTCGACGTCGTAATACACCTGATTGAAAGCATCACCGGTTAAGCCGGTCGTAGCTGGCGAGATATGAGCGTGAGGTGAGAGTGAATCCTTAACCCAGTCGGCACTAACAATCCGGCGCCCGTTCCAGACCCCGCCATCAAGGTAGGCTTGTCCCAACTTGAGGAAATCCCGCGGTCGCACGAATACGCCTCCACCCAGATAGCCTTCTCCGTTCCCCATCAGATTCCAAGAATATGGACCGAAATCGAGTGGCCGAGCGACAGTTCGATCGAATAGTTCGGGCAGCCATTCACCGGTTGACTGACTGAGCATGGCCCCCGCAAGATTGATGTTCATTGAGCAATACGCATAGTGTTCGCCCGGCTCAAACTGCATTGGCAGGTCAAGCGTAACCTTAGCCCAGTCCGGATTTGATCGATCCGATTCGATCATGTCTTCATTACCCGGCGAGGCATCAGCGTTATCATCGCATGCGAAGCCTGCAGTATGGGTAAGCAAATCACCCAGCGTAATTCTCGCCTTGCGGGGATCCGGGTTCAGAAAGGGTCCGCGCGAAGCAAGGACGTCGTAGACTTTGCTTTGAGGCGAAAGCTGGGAGCCTTCTTTTATTAACGCGCCAAGAATTACCGATGAAAACGTCTTACTAGCAGAGCGTGTATCGTGTTGTTCCGTTTTATCGTGGCCGTAGAAGTATTCGTCTAAGACGAGCTTGCCGCGGTACGCCACGGTTATGGAGTGAATTAGCCAGGGACGGTCGCCAGCAGGATCTCTATCAATAATTCGCTGTACCGCACGACCCAGTGCGGCTTCATCCATGCCGAGATCACCCGCGCGCGCGACACCCCAACCGTCGTTGCCCGCCTCCGGTTCTCGATAGACGTAAGGCTCAGGGCTCGGGCCCCGTGGGAAAAATGCCGCAGCTTCTTGTGGAGATGCAGGTTCGAGCTCGACCATTCTCTTCAGGTCCTTCCAAACCAGCGCGATACGAGTCGGATCTCGCAACACGGTCGCTTCAGAAGGATCCTGCGGCGTTGGGTCCGCCGGCCGCGTAAATCGGAGGAGAGCACCGGTCTGCACCACGATAAATTGCATGGCGGAACCGTGCGAGTTTTGTTCCGGATTGCGAAAGGCTGCTTTAAGCACCCCGTCAGTATCGCGAAATATCTTCAGGTAGAGCGTGAACGTATCGGGGAGCGGCTGAACGTTTGCCGTCCAACGATCGACGGCGGTTTGGGTAAGCGCTAGCGATGTAGCGTAGGCGAGGGCTTCACCAAACGGATAAAGCGGATCTTCAAGCATTGGGCGACGGACCCAAAAACCGTGCAAGGTGCCATTGCGCACAACGCCACGAAAGGCGCCTCCGTCCGAGAACGACAGGAGCACGGCGTTACTCGTGGTTGTTTGGCTTGCAGTTTGTTTCCCGATGCTTCCGCGCCAATAGGCACCGGTGCGCGAAATGATAAGCACGCCGCCCTGGCCCGTTGGGAAAATTCCACGATAGAACCATAGACCGATCGGTGAGACGTCAGTGGATGTCGTTGCCGAAGTCTGAAACGGTGCGATGAGAAACATAAACAGCAACGCTACAACCGTAGTCAGCATCGGATATCTCGCTCTCACGCTCTCCTCACTTCTTTGGAAAACTGCTGCGCCCGTCCCGCCACTCAATCTACAATGCCTTAGCGGTGACTATGGCCGCCGCCATTGCAAGCTTGTGATCTTTGTTCCATGGCGGCCCGACGGCCCGCCGCACCTGGAGAAAGTGAGCGTCGAAGTTCTCGACGCACAACGCCTTGCCCGCCGCAGCCAACACCTTCTTCGCGTCGTACCAGTGGACTGGCCAACCGCGCGCCTCGGCAGCGCAAGCCAGGGCCTCGCGGTACATCACCCAGTCGGCGACGTTCCGTGCACGGTAGTCCTTGATTCGTTCGGCAATTGTAGGCGGAAGCTGTGGGCGGTTACGAAGGGCGACGCCGAGGATACACCGCGCGGCCATCGTGACGGTGTCCAGCGCAAGTACGGCGTGCCTCTCAGCCGAAACACGCACGCGCTCGACCAAAGCCACGGCCTCGTCCAGCGGGAGCCCCTGGCCTTCGTGGTGATGGGGAAGCGCCGGCAGGTCGTCATCCACAAGTTCTACGCGGCGGCGGTCGAGGAGCGTCCCATCGCGCGCCACCGTCACTAGCACCGCCCAACCGCCGTGATCCGATACTCCGATGATGCCGCCGTTCTTCGACATGATGTTTCCTCCCAGCTCACGTCGCAGCTTTCAGGGCTCTGAGTTTTTGGATTTGGCAGCCGTTCGAGTCCCCAACTCCACCATACCACAAGGAAGAGGTCTATGGCATACGCGCTAACCAAGCCTGACCGCCTTAAGACGCACCCTCGAAAGGAAATGATATGGCGGATTCAAGTATCCTGATGCCCGGCGCCGACAAGGCGTATCGTCAGTCGCGCGATCGACTGCGCAACGCAGAGATCCAATTGCGCGACCGGATCGAAGAGGTCGCGGCGATGCGGCGCAGCCTGCCGCCAGGTCCGATCGTCCCCGACTACGAGTTCCTCAAAGGTGGCAAGCGCGTTCGTTTGTCCGAGCTGTTCGAAGACGGCAAACCCTACTTAATCCTCTACCACCTGATGTACTGGGCGAAAGACGATAGCTTTTGCCCGATGTGCTCGCTCTGGCTCGACGGCTTTAACGGTATCGCGCCGCACGTGACGCAGCGGGCAAACTTCGTCATCGCGTCGCGTGCGCCGGTCGATAAATTGCAAGCTTGGGGCGCCCACCGCGAGTGGCACCGCCTGCGCCTGCTTTCGGACGATGGTCCGGCGTTCGCGCGTGCGATCGACGCCGAAGATGCCGACGGCAACCCGGATTCGACGATCGTCGTCTTCGCAAAGGATGGCGATAAGGTGCGCCACGTCTACACAGCCCATCCTATGCTCGAGGACCGCGAGCGCGGGATCGACTTGCTCTGCCCCGTTTGGCATCTTTTTGATCTCATGCCGTCCGGCCGAGGCGACTGGTATGGTTCCAATGATGGTTTCGACGCCTCGCTGCGCGAGCTGGCAACCAAAGCATAAAAACGACACTCATCGCAACGCCGTTTGTCCAACGTCCGCGACCAGCCACATGTCCTTTATCGCGGCGCGCTGAACGGTTCTTGGATACAAGCCGTCTGGATATCGAGCCTCCCACTGCTTGGCGCGCACGTAGATAAACTCAAAGTTTTCCCATATGGCAGGGCCTTTTTCACGGCGCCGGAGCGCCGTGACCTGTTCAACAATTTCCCATGCTCGAATGACCACCGACGAATAGATATCCATAAAGGCAACCTCCGATATGAGTCCTTGCCTTACCAAACTGCCGACCCATTCATATGAGTTGGCTAAATTCAACCATGGATTGTCAATCGTTTCAAAGGTGCCGTCGACGATGCTTTTGCGATATTCAGGATCAGGCAGTCGCTCGGCAATGACGCGCCGTGCCGCAGTCACCCACTCATTGAAGTTCGCATCTTCCACTCGTGCCAGCACCGTAAGCAAGCCTTGCAATTGATTGCTCGCACGCAAGTGGCGAAGCTGTACTACGGCGGCGATTGCCGTCGCGCCGATGACAATGAATGTGCCCATTGCCGCTGCAGAATTCACAACCTCCAAAGACATGGCCGTTCCTCCGAACCCAAAGGTGATGCAGGCGACGACCGAAAAGGCCAGACGCCGCCCGTTGGGAATTGTGCAGGCGGTTCGTGTCTCCTTGAGGTGATCCTAGCGATGCTCCCGGGAGGTGGCTCTAAGCGTACTCAGGCGCGCAGCGCCTCCGTAACGGCCTGCTCTTCAGTCCAACGGCCGCCTTCCGCAATGCAAGCTTGCAAATCTGGCGGCGATAAGGCTTCTTGCAATGCTACGAGCAAATTGTCACGTTCCTGTTGTTCCGTGTACTCTCGGCCAACACCAAGCTGGGCGAGCCGCAAATCGCAAAAACCGACGAGACTTGCCGCAACCTTTGCTTGTCCCCTAGCGGCATGAATTGCAGCCAGCGTCTGAACCGTGTACGCTACAAAAACTTCTGCCTGAAGGTCTCTGGCCAGGATCAGAGCCTCTCGCGCAACCTCGGCTGCTTCATCGATGCGGCCAAGTGTGAACAAATAGACCGCGCGATTATGAAGTGAAATACTCATGCGCGGGAAGTGACGAAGCGAGCGCTGAGCGGCTAACGCCGCTGCGTTTGCGGCCAAGGCGGCCTCATAGTGCCCAGCCTGAAATTCGCTCTCACCCAGATTCGCGGTTGCGATGGCTGCGTCGCGCTCGCTACCTTGTGCTTGCAGGAGCGAGTGGGCTTCCTGCAGCAGGCCGCGGGCTCGATCCGCATCTCCCATCATGTCAGCCGCATTGCCCAGCTCGAGTACGCACAAAGCGGCCAAACGTGGCTCCTCCATTTCGCGAAATGTCTTGAGGGCATCGTCTAAGAGATCAGCTCCTTCTCGCCCATCTGTTACGAAGATAAGCCCATGTCCGAGGAGGAATTTCGCCTCAGCGAGGCCGCGTTTATCGTTTAATTGTTGATAGAGTTCGTAGGCATGCTTGCCCGCGTCAACGACGTTCTTGCGCTGAACAAATGACCTCTCAACCAGCGCATTCGTCAGCCAGAGTTTGGCAGCTATCTCAGGTTGAGTTTTCTCGTCGGCCAACGGAATAGCCAGGCGAAGCCAACGCCTTCCCTCCGATGGTGCGAGATCAGCCCAAAACCAGCGCAAGGCTGTGGTCAACCGCAACCCGAGTTTGATGTCCTGCTGTTGCTCGATCAGCCAACCCAGCGCTGCGCGAAAATTATCGATCTCGGGTAGCAACGAGGCACTCCAGGCGCGCGTTGGCGTGGTTGCCCACGTTTTCTCCGTGCGCTCAGCCAGCTCAAGAAAATACTTGGCGTGGGAGGAAGCCAAGGCAGAGCGTTCACCCCGTTCGTCCAACCGTTCGAGTGCATATTCTCTCGTCGTCTCAAGCAGCCGGTAGCGCTGAGAGTGTTCATCAAAATCCACGACGACGAGTGACTTGTCAACCAGCGTCGAGAGATAGTCCAAAACCTCAAACGCCTGCACAGTTTCATCAGCGCACACCGTGCTGCAAGCTTCCAGCGTCCAAGTCCCGGCAAAGATCGAAAGCCGCCGGAAGAGTATTTGTTCCTTCGGGGTGAGGAGATCGTAGCTCCAATCCATGAGCGCGCGCATTGTCTGCTGCCGAGGCAGAGCCGTTCGGCTGCCTCCGGTGAGCAATCGAAAGCGCTGATCCAAGCGCTGCGCGAGCTCGGCTACGTTCAATACCCGGACGCGAGCGGCGGCCAATTCAATAGCCAGCGCGATGCCATCCAGGCGCTTACAGATTTCCGCAACGAATGGGGCATTCTCGTCAGTCAGCTCAAAGTTGGTTAGGACCGCCCCGGCCCGGTCGGTGAACAAGGCAATAGCGCCAAAAGTGAGGGCCTGCTGTGCTGTGATGCCGGGGAGCGTTTCAGGGATTGAGAGTGAAGGAAGGCGCACGACCATCTCGCCAGCTATTCCAAGTCCTTCCCGACCAGTGGCTAGGACGCAAACGCTCGGACACCCGTGGATAAGGCCATCGGCCACCTTCGCCGCGGCGGTTACCACGTGCTCGCAGTTATCCAACAAGACAAGAGCCCGGCGTGAGCGCAAGTACGCGATGAGCGTTTCAAACAGAGGTCTGCCCGCGGACTCCTTTACCCCCATAGCGCTCGCAACTGCGCCTGGCACCAAACTGGGATCGCTCAGCGAACCCAGCTCGATCAGCCAGACACCATCGGGGTAGCCGTCTAGGAGATCGGCACCCACTTGGAGCGCCATGCGCGTTTTGCCGACACCACCCGAACCTACTAAGCTGACCAGCCTCGACTTGTTGAGCAAGCCTTTAATCTCGGCGACCTCCTTGTCACGCCCAACGAAACTTGTCACTTGCAGCGGTAAGTTATTGGGCAGTTCATCCAAAGAACGAAGGGGCGGAAAATCAACAGCCAGGTCGGGCGCGATTAACTGATACACTTGCTCCCGGTGCGAGAGATCCCGCAACCGATGTGCGCCCAAGTCACGCAGCGTCGCTTGGGGCGGCATTTGTCCTTGCGACAGCTCTGTGGCAACGCCTGAAACCAAGACTTGACCACCATGACCGATGGCAAGCAGTCGCGCTACGCGGTTCAGAGCAGGGCCGAAATAATCGCCATCACGTTGATAAGCGTTGCCTGTATGAAGTGCCATGCGCACACGCAGATCGTCAACGGCTGACCAATCTTCGTTTGCAATCCCGCGCTGGACGCTCAGCGCGGCGGAAATGGCATCAGGCGCCGTGCGGAAGACCGCGCAAAAGGCATCCCCGATGGTCTTGAAAACATGACCGCCATGCTCTTCGATCGCGGAGCGCAAAATAGCGTCGTGGCGCTTAAGCGCCTCTTGCATCGCTTCGCGATGCCTGTCCCAGCGCTCCGTGCTGCCTTCGATGTCAGTAAAAAGAAACGTCACGGTGCCAGTAGGCAAGGTGACGGGGTGCTCTTGCTCCCCGCGGTCAGTCTTCATTCGCAACAGGCTTCGCTGCTTGTCTGACGAGCCCTAGCCCGATTCTTATCAAGCTTGTGGAAGAGCGCGTGTCGCTCCCGAGTAGATACAACAGACGTTTAGAGACGGATCAAGAGATTTCAACCAGCGCCGGAAAGATCTCGATAATGTTCGCCGTTGGTCTCATGGTCTTGGCTGCGATTATTGTTGTGCTGTTTAAAATGGGAGCGATCCACCGAAACTGATGGTTAATCCACCTCGAGTCGTCGGATTCGCGTGCCATCAAGTGTGAATCGGTAATCTAAATCCACCATCCCGCCTGGAAAGTTGCCCTCCAAATGAACGCGGGCGACAAACTCATTTTGGCCGGAGGGCTTTACGTCGAGAACCTCAGTGGTGTATTGATAGACTGAAGCCGCCCTGTCTCGCCACGCTCGAATCCCAGTTGGCCCATTCCACGTTTTTCCTTCATCAATAACAACTCCATCGTCGGCGAACAGACTGACGAGTGTATCGAAGTCGCGCGAGGACTGCGCCTCAAAGTATCGCGCAATCACTTCAGGGGTCATGTTACGCTCCCGATAATGGTTCGAAGCGCTTGAATCCAGTTGTGCAACTGTGTCGTCGTAGGTATACCGACTGTTTGATGCCGATTGGCCCGGTCCTATCGCTCTTGCAGAGAAACGAGAAAGGGGAGCCCGTCGCAACGGTGGCTCCCCTTTGTCAGCCAAATATTACAGCTGACCGATTAGGTATTGCCACACCACGCGCCGACGACGCTACAGTTGCCTACGGAGCCTAACGCTTCACCTAAGACTACTTTGGCATCGAGAGAGGCGATGATTTTTGGGGTCGAGTACATGAGGAGTTTCTCCTTGGTATCTTAGAGGAGCGCCTCATCGCGCTCAATCGCTCCGTCTAAGGGGGCGACTTAGTGAGTCATACTCCGAACGTTGCTCGATAGCTTGGGCCCGAAAGGCTCAGGCAATAAGAGGCGATAGCCATACTGGCTCATATGAAGTACCAATCATTGCTCTGCTGGCTCAGCGTCAACGTCAGCACCTTCTTGCTCGCGCACGGCGCGGGCATAGTAGATATCCATAAGGTGCTTGCCAAGAGTGAGGCAATCATTTGTGGTCAGCTTACCCGTCGCTCGCCCTTCAGATCCGCTCACATCGAATTCGATATGGCTAAAATGCGGTTTGAAGCGGAATTCACCGCCCTTGAACTTTATCGATGCCTTCATCTATGTCAACCTCTCTATAATTATCGGCAAATTGCGCCGTCAGACTGCAAAGAGCAAAAGCCGTGCGGTAGCAGAAACCTGATTATCGGGAGGCCGGGATGGACGGCACGATGATGGATTTTCCTTTGACGCTGACACCCATTTTTGTCGACGCGATACCGCACACGTCGACGGGGAAGGTTTTCAAATCCGAGCTGCGCGAGCGCTACAAGGACTGGTCAGCGGAAACCTGAATCCCCACCATGCGCATGGTGACCTCACCCGCCAAGGAGTAATGCAATGAACCCTAAGATCATCGGAACCACGCTGCCTGTCTTGGAGATCCAACTCGAACCCGGCGACAAGGTTGTCGCCGAACCGGGCGAGTTTTCGTGGATGTCGCAAAACGTCGTGCTCAATACGACAACGATGACCGCCGGCGCAAAGGGTATCTTAGGGGTGCTCGGCCGCGCGCTCTCTGGCGGAGGCCTTTTCATGACCGAGTACACCGCACAAAGTGGTACCGGTCTTGTCGCCTTTGCCTCGAAGCTGCCTGGGCAGATCATGCAGGTGGACGTACAGCCGGGTCACGAGTACATGATCCATCGCCACGGCTTCTTGTGCGCAACCGAAGGTGTCCAGCTCGGTGTTGGGTTTCAGCAGTCGCTCGGCGCCGGCGTCTTCGGTGGCAATGGTTTTGTGCTGCAAAAACTTGGCGGCACGTGTAACGCTTGGATAGAGCTTGGCGGCGAGATCGTTACCTACGATTTGAAGCCCGGTGAGGGGCTGCAGGTGCATCCTGGACACGTTGGCATGTTCGAGGCAAGCGTCAACTTCGACTTGACCTTCCTTCGTGGCGTAAAAAACATCTTCTTCGGACAGGATGGCCTGTTCATCGCACGCCTCACGGGTCCGGGCAAAGTGTGGCTGCAGACGCTCACGATGCCTAACCTCGCGCACGCGCTCATGCCTTACCTCGGAAAAGAAACCTCGGCGCAAACTGTGCAGAGCGGCGTGGCGGGTGGGGTCGCTGGAGCCATGCTGCGCGACATGTTTGGCGGCAACGGCTAACCCATGCTACGTGGAGCGGTTCCTTCCGGACCGCCCTAGCAGCGCGCTCCATCGAAACATCACAACGATCGCGACCGCAAAGACGATCGCCCCGAGCGGCATTGCCAAGCGCTGAAACGAGTCACCCACGAGCGCGAACGGTGTCGCGTTCCCGCTTGCGACAATAACCCCGGCCAGGAGCACGCCGAAAAGACTCTCCCCGACGATCAAGCCCGACGCAATAAGCACTCCCATGCGTTTTGCAACGTCAGCGCCTGGCCGATTGGCGGTTCGGCGATTGTACAACCAACCTACCACAGCGCCCAGAACCGCAGCCGAGGTGGTCGCTGCCGGCAGATAGATTCCCAATCCCACCGCGAGAGGCGGCAGCTGAAAGCGCGTGGTTGCTTTCAGCACTTCATCGATAACGATCATGGCGATTCCAATGAGAACGCCGATGCCGATGAGATCCCAATTGATTTGACCGATGATCACCCCTTTGGCCAGCGCCGAAATCAAGGTCGCCTGTGGCGCGGGTAGGGCATGCGCTCCAACGCCGAAGCCGTAGGCCTTGTTGAGGAGGGTGAGAATTGGCGGAATGACGATCGAGCCAAAGATCACGCCCGCAATCAGCGACACTTGCTGCCGCCACGGCGTGGCATCGACGAGCTGACCTGTCTTGAGATCCTGCAAATTGTCGTTCGAGATCGTCGCGACGTTGAGCAACACGGCGGTGACGAACAGCGCGTAGGCTACGAGAGCGGGCGCACCGGTTACTCCGGCGCTTTTGGCAACGACGAGCAAGAGCAGCGCTGCGCCAATGATACTCAAAATGCCGAGTCCCGAAACGGGGCTGTTGGATGCACCGATGAGACCGGCCATGTAACCGCACGCAGCCGCGACGAAGAAACCCGCAACGACAACGTACAGCACTCCGGCGATGACTAATGGAATCGTTAATGATGCAATTGCACTGCCCTGGAGAAAGACGACGAATAAGAACGCCAGCGGTATGAAGCATGCCAAACTAATGAGCGCGACGGTCCCTATGGGCAAGTCACGCTCGGTGCGCGGGAGCGTACTGATGCTGCCCCGCTCGGCCGCCCGATAGCGCGAAGCGGCAAGGGAAGACGCGATGCCCGCGTAGACCGGCTTGAAGAGTTTGGCGATCGTCCAGATGGCGGCAATCCCGATTGTGCCAGCGCCAATGAAACGCACTTGGTGCGCCCAAACATTGATGGCGACATCGATAGGTGCACCCGCAGCAGGGTGGAGCGCGGTGAGAACGGGCGTCAAAATGCCCCAGGCAATGACCAGACCGGTAAGAATCGCAAGACCAACAGAAATGCCGATCAGATAGCCGGCACCTACGAGCGCGAGCGACATCCCCACGCCGAAGCCGGTGGCGGCGTTGCCGATTCGAAAGTATCCTGCAACCGTATCCGTGAACACGCGCGCCGCAACGATCGCTGCGTATGCAGCTGAAGCAAGCGCACCGACGGAGAGCGCAACCAAGCCTCGCCTATTTTCCTCTATCGATTCCGCGGTCTCGCCTCGCGCTCCGACGCCAACCTTCAACACCTCTGCGGCGGCAACGCCTTCGGGATACGGCAACGTCGATTGGGTGACGAGTGCCCGCCGCAGCGGCACGCTGTACATCACGCCAAGAATGCCGCCAATAGCGCAAACCGCAAACGATTCCCAGTACGGAAAGCCGCTCCACCATCCCACCATGACAAGACCTGGGAGCACGAAAATAATGGCGGAGAGAGTGCCGGCCGCTGATGCGACGGTTTGAACGATATTGTTCTCGTAAATGGTGGCGTTGCGAAACGCACGCAGTACCGCCATAGAGATCACGGCCGCGGGAATCGACGTTGCAAACGTCAGGCCAACTTTGAGGCCAAGATACACGTTAGCGGCGGTGAAGACGAGCGTGATCGCAGCACCAAGCACGATCCCACGCCACGTCAGTTCGAGACGGGCATCAGAGCTCATGAGTGCCTATTGTTGCTGCTCTATGCGAACGATGCGGCGCTCGTGGTCGTCAAGCCACTCAGCAACGTTCCACGCTTCGATGCGGACCACGCGTCGCTCGACCCGTACGAGGTCGGATTCTAACCTCGTTACTGCGGATGACAGAATGGTCACCTGGGATGACACTTTCGTCATCTCAGACGACAAGCGATCAAAGCCAGACTCCGTCGTCTCTTTCAATCCGACTAAAAAATCCCAAACATCTGTAAGGTTCGGCACGTCGAATTCGCCTGTCATCCTCCAACTTTCACGATTGTTCGACGCTCCGTCAAGCCAAAACCTGGCCTGAATTGTACAAGGCAACTGGCGGTGGTTGGCAGGGAATTCGTTGGGGCGATTTTCCAATCGCCCCCTACAGGACTAGGTTCCGTAACGCGCGATTTGGCGATGCGCCACCGCGTTGCCAGGATCGATCCGCAAGACCTCACGCCAGTACTTGAGCGCGAGCGGCACGTTGCCCGCGTGCAGGCTCGACCAAGCCGCAAAATCCCAATAGAACATGGTGTCCGGCGCGAGTTGCGCGCTGCGATAGAACGCGGCGGCCGCATGCTGGTAATCGTGGTGCATATAATAGGTACGCCCGAGATCGAATTCGAGCGGGGCGTACGTGGGGTTGTACGAGATACCCTGCGTCAGGATGGACAGCGCTTGTTGCCGCTGCGCTTCATCGGTGGGTGCCTTCATCATCACCAATTCCGCCCAGCCAAGCCAGCCCTCCGGGATCTTCTTGTAGATGCGCGTTGACTTGATGTAGTAGTGATATGCGGACGGTATTTGCAGCGAACGTTCGAAGCTCAAGCCTCGATAGTACACTGAGAACGCAAAAATCGGCCGAAAGAGAAACCACCCAATGACCACAACGAGGATTAAGATGATCCAGCGATCGTACGTGCGGATGACATACGGGCGGTGGTCAGCGCCAGCCACGGGGAGTGTGACGACAGTCTCGGACGTCATGCGATGACCGTGAAGAAGAGCGCGAGGAAGACAAGCACGTAGCCTGCGACCATTTCAGCAGCCAGATGCCATTTCTTGACTGCGGGATGATGCATGTACCATGGAGCAAGCGAGCCGACGAACAGAACCGGCATGCCGTGCCCGATACCGAACATGATCATCAGCATGGCTCCGAGGCCGATCTTTCCGTGAAACGTACTCACGCCAAGGGCGCCGATCATAAAGGGTGTTGCATCAGGTGCAATGAGAAACGCAAAACCAAAACCAAGCAAGAACGCCCCAATGACGCCGTGGCCAACAACCTGGAAGCCCGGCACTTTCCAATGAAACTCGATGAGCCTGATCATCGCGAGCCCCATGACCAGACAAAGCGCCGCCGTGAAATAGTAAAGAAAACCCGTCATGGAAAGCAGCGCACCGAACGAGCCGGCCGTGACGCCGACCATTCCGTAGACAGTGCAGATGCCCACAACGAAGGCCGCGGAAAGGATGACGGCTGCCCAAAAACCCTTTGCTTCTCTCCCGGCATAGTTGACGATCGCGACCATTCGGGGAACGCTGGAGGGGCTGAGACTGCTCAAGATACCGCCGACGATCATGATGAGATACGCCAGCGCTCGGTGATGGTCGATCACATCACCGATCTGCTCGGAAAACTCCCAAGGATTGTTCAGTTGGGACCAGTCCATATCTCTTAGAATTATCGGCAGACACTGTGTACACGGTAGCCGCTGGATTCTGCGGGACATGGGATTCTCAGGCTTAATCCAGAAAGGCAAAGGCGACCCATGATCACACATGCCGAGCTTGAGACCCTCATTCGCACAGCGCTGCCCGACGCCGCCGTTGAGACTCGGGACCGGACGGGAACGCTCGATCACTACAATGTAAGGGTTACGTCGACGTTATTCTCCGGCAAGTCTCTCTTGGACCAACATCGAATGGTGTATGACGCGCTCTCCGGGGCGCTTAAGGATGGGCGGCTCCATGCCGTTGAGTTGAAGACGGAAGTGACGCGATGACCGAAGATCTAAAGAAGCAAATTCAAGACGAAATCAGCACGCACAAGATTCTCGTCTATGGAAAAGGGACGAAGCAGGCGCCGCGCTGCGGCTTCACCCTTGAAACCATCGACTTTTTTAATCAATTGGGCTTTCCGTTTGAAGTCAAAGACGTGCTCGAGGACAATGAGAAGCGCCAGGCCTTAACTGAGATTACCAACTGGCCGACGTTGCCCAAGGTCTTTATCAACGGAAAGTTTTACGGTGACACGGACATCCTCGGTCCAATGGTTGAAAATGGCGAGCTCGAACGCATCCTCGCCGATGCCTTCGCGGACGCTCGCGCGTGACGAGACGAGCGGATATCGGCTAGCTTCCTCGAACAGTACGTGTCCCGGGCTTGGCCATTCTTTGAGGCCACGTCGTTTATCGTTTCTTGATAGGCAACATGCGAACACTGTTTGGACGACGCGGTGCAGCCGAAGTGTCGGACTCGCCGCGACCGACTCCGGTGGGTGGTCCCGCCTTCACAGCGGCGGCCGTCTTGGCCATTGCGCTCTTTGTGTCGGTGCTGGGATCCGCCGTCACCTACGTCCGGGTCGACGCGGCCTATAAGCAGCAGAACTCGGTTGAAAGCGCCAAAGGTCAACTTGAGGCCCTATTCCGCAGCCAGCTGGATGAAGAGACAGGTCTGCGCGGCTATCTTGCGTCCGGCCAGAAGGTCTTCTTAGAGCCCTACACCACGGCGCAGCCCCGCTTTCGGCAGGCACTCGATGCGCTGCAAAGTGATTTGGAGCAAGCCCAATTGACCGACGGCTACCCAATCGTGTTCGATGTGCGCCATAGTCACGAGTTGTGGCAGGTGCAGGTTGCCAAACCGCTCCTGAGCCACCCAACGGCCCCCGGCGAAATGGACTTGCTGCAGCGCGGAAAGGTCATCGTCGACCGCATTCGTTTGGATTTCAACCAGCTGAGCGATTTGTTGGACCGCCAGTCTCGCCTCGCCCAAGATGCGGTCCGCTCGCTCCTATTGCGCGCTGCGCTGTTGACCGCTGCGCTTATATTGCTCTTCGGTGCGACGGCCATCGTCGCTGATATCGTTCGCTCGCGCACCCAAGTGTCGCTGGAACGGGAGCGCATGGTTGGAGACACGCTGCAGCGAGCATTCCTCAGCGGTTGGGATTCGTGTCCATATATCGAAGTCGGCACCGCCTACGTTTCCGCGGCGCGCCATCTTGCCATTGGCGGGCGACCTCTTCGACATTCACAGCATTGACGATCATCGTTGCTTGCTGGTCGTTGCGGACGTCAGCGGCAAGGGTCTTGACGCTGCGGTTGACACGGCGTTCGTCAAGTATTCGCTCCGCTCGCTGGTGGCTGAGCATCACGATCCCTCGGACATCCTGAAAAAGTTCAATGCTGCCTTCCTTCGATCGGTCCGTGATGACACGTCGTTTGTCAGTCTCTTCGCTGGCGTGCTCGATGCCTCGAAGTCTACGTTGCAGTATGCGAGCGCCGGGCACTCTCCCGTGTATGTGCGCCGCGGTGACGACGTACGACAATTGCCCGTTACCGGGCCGCTCGTTGGTTTGCGCATCGAAGACGAATTCGGCTCGGCGACGGAAACGCTTGCGCCACACGATATTATCGTGCTCTCCACCGATGGCTTTACGGAGGCGCGCGACACGGCTGGGATGATGATCGACGACGCGGGTGCCATGCGCATCATCCGGGAAGCGCCGGATGCGACCCCAAGAAATGGCCGACTTCATTGTCGCGGCAGTCACCCGGGCGTCCGGCGGCAGAATCGCCGACGATCTGGCGCTCCTCGTGGTGGAGCTCACCGGAACCGGTGTCGAGCAAACCCCGGCGCCGCAAGGGTTTGCGACGACGGTTGGGGCGTAGTCACACGTGCGTTCGGGCTTGACCTGCGAGGACTGTGGCGAGGTCTTGTGGCTCAGCCAGGGTCCGGTGAACGTGCGCTGGCTGCGCGACCGCGAGCATGTCCTCCGGGAGGTGGCCGAGCACTCCACCTCGGGCCTTGAGACCTGGATGAACGAAGGACTGGCATTTTTGGACGAGCATCGCGGTCACGCCATCATCGTCGTCGCGGAGCAATAAAAAAGAGCGAAGGACAACTTCGCTCTTTGCTTTTCTGATTGGCTAGAAGTGACGTCGCGTTATTTCTTTTTCTTGGTCTTCTTCGCTGCCTTCTTCTTCTTTGCCATTATTTACCACCTCCATTCTGCGGAGTAATGGGGTGAGTCGCTCACTTTTATGAGCATGTCTCGTGTAGTTGCTCTTCGTGTTGAAAGATTCCTTCAGGTGTGAATGTGCTCGTTGACGCGATCGCGCAGCGGCATTCCCGAGCGCTTGTATTTTGCTGCAATCATTTCCGCGAGAATTGCAACGGCAATTTCTTCCGGCGATTGAGAGCCAATGTCGAGTCCGATGGGACCATGCAATCGTGACACGACATCTGGATCAAGGCCGGCATCGCGCAATCGCTCGCGCCGAAGCGTTTGCGTTTTTTTCGATCCGATCGCGCCAACGTAGCAAGCGCGCGTTGGTAACACCCGGATAAGCGTTGGATCGTCAAACTTTTCATCGTGGGTAAGGACCGCGACATAGGTGTTTTCATCCAGGACGATCTTGGGCAGCGCGTCCTCTGGCCACTCAACCATGAGTTCCCGCGCATCTGGAAAACGCTCGGGATTGCACAGCGTCGGGCGCGGATCGATCACCGTCACGGAGAAGCCCGCCACCGCTGCCATTTTGCACAGAGCCACCGCGATATGGACGGCACCCACGAGGAGCAGCCGCGCTTCCGGCACATTCACGTCGACAAAGACGTCGTAAGCCCCGGCAGTGATAGTTTTCGACTGACCGGCGTCAATGAACGTCTGGGCCGCTTGCAGCACGTGCGACTGCAACGTGGCGTCGTCGAAGCTACCGCGAGTCTGACCATCGCCGTAGGTAAGAATTCTCTGGCCGATGCTCTTTGGTCCGCGGACGATCGTGCAGATCGCTGATGCACGGTGTGGCCGAGCATCCGGTAGGAGCTGCGGCAGCGGCTCGATGAACACGTCAATCGCTCCGCCGCACGACAAGCCGATATCCCACATCATATTGCGATTGATCCCATAGCGCTCGATGCTGGGCGTCCCGGTCTCGAGCACGTCCATGGCCGCCTGCGCGACTGCGGACTCGACGCAACCGCCGCTGACAGATCCAACGATCTTTCCGGTGCGGGTGATCGCCATCTTCGCACCCTCGTCGCGCGGCGCCGAACCGTCGACGTTGATAACCGTGGCAAGCGCGATCTGTTCACCATCCGGCGCCAACGTTCGATCGTGTCGCTGATGTCGTTCATGGGCATCTCCGACTTGTGGGGCGTTTCATCCGGCTTCGTCGAGTGCAGGGAGCTGCCGGCGCACTGGTCGACGCCTGTCGACTGAGCGCAACGTGAGGACGAGCTGCACCAAGCTCTTGAGATTGTGCGCGGGCAGGAAGTCGTCGATGAAGGGGAGCGCTGCGCGCATGCCCACGGTCTGCGGCCGGTAGTTTGTGGCGCCGAGCAACGGATTCAGCCAGATGAGCCGGAACGCGGAACGCTGCAGCCGCTGCATCTCGCGCGCCAAAAGCCCGATGTCGCCGCGATCCCAGCCGTCGCTGATGATGATGACGATGGCACCTCGGGCGAGCACGCGGCGCGCCCAACGCACGTTGAACTCGCGTAAGCACTCGCCGATACGCGTGCCCCCGCCCCAGTCCGCGACGGTGGCCGCGACGTGGTTGAGCGCTTCGTTGACGTCGCGTTGTCGGAGCTGCCGCGTGATGCGCGTCAGTCGGGTGCCAAAGACGAAGGCTTCGACTTTGCCGATCGAGTGGCGCATCACGTGGATGAATTGCAACAGCAAGCGGGAGTAGCGATCCATCGAACCAGAGATATCGCACAACAAGACGACGTCTCGCTGCCGCAAGCGTGGCGTTCGGGTGCGCAGCTGCATGGTCTCGCCATAGTGCCGCAAACTCGCTCGCAGCGTCCGGCGTGGATCGAAGGCGCCACCGTGACCGGGCGCTGTTCGCCGCGATGCTCGCATCCCAAATTCCAGGCGCTTGTGTTTGGCAAGCTCGTGCGCCAGTTCGAGTTCCGTGTCGTTTAATTTCGAAAAGTCTTTCTCCCCAAGTGCTTCGGCAAAACTATAGGTGAAGCTCCGATCGCCCTGCTGGAGGAGGCGCGCGTCGGCTGAGTCACCGGCTGCCAATGGTGGCGCTGTCGTTGCGCGCGAATCGCGTGTTTTTTCGGCCTTCGCGGGAGGCCTCGGTTCGTCAGGCTCTCGACCGGCAGCAGGTTCGCCACCGTTGCGCCGGGAGGGCTCTGTTTTTTCCAAGGCCTTGGGGAGACCCGACCAAAACGCGTCGAAGGCAGCATCGAAGCGTCCTTGCTCTTCCGCATTGCGTACGAACACGCAACGACCGGCTTGCTTCACGTCGTCGCGAGAAGCAAAACCAATTTGTCCAAGCGAACGCGCGAACAAAACGATGCGATCTGGCTGAGCACCAAGCCCGAGTGCGCGCAACAGTCGACCAAACACGATGCAGTTGGCAGCGATGGCCGACTCGATCACGCGAGCGCCGCCTTGCGTGCCTCGACGACCCGCGTGGCGAGGTCGTGCTGTCTGACCTTTTTGACGTCTTCTTGGTATTTGAGCAAGGCGCCGATGGTTTGAGCGACGACCGCTTCGTCGAGCGTCTTTTGCCCCAAGGCGAGCAGGGCCGCGGCCCAATCGATCGTTTCAGCGATGCCGGGTTGTTTGTACAGCGAATCCGATCGAAGCGAAGCGACGAACGCGGCTGCCTCGCGCGCAAGCGTCCGGCTGATGCCCGGAACGCGCGCTTCGGTGATTTGCGCTTCGCGGGCGAGGTCTGGATAATCGATCCAGTGGTACAGACATCGTCGCTTGAGGGCGTCGTGCACTTCGCGCGTCCGATTGCTCGTGAGAATGGCAATTGGCGGACGTCGCGCCGTAAACGTGCCGATTTCTGGAACCGTGATGGAGTAGTCGGATAGCAGTTCCAGCAGATAGGCTTCGAACTCTTCATCCGCGCGATCGATCTCATCGATGAGAAGCACGGCCGGGAGTTCGTCAGAATCGTCAATGGCTTGGAGCAGTGGCCGCTTGATCAGAAACTCCGGCCCAAAGATCTCACGCTCGGTCGAATCTGACGCTGCCAAGGTCCCGCGCGCTTCAGCCAACCGAATGTGGAGGATCTGGCGCGCGTAGTTCCATTCGTAGACTGCGTGGTTGACGTCTAGTCCTTCATAGCACTGCAGGCGTATCAAGCGACGGCCCATGCCCGTCGCGAGCACCTTGGCCACTTCGGTCTTTCCGACGCCGGCCTCGCCCTCGAGGAACAGCGGCTTGCTCAACTGCAGGCTTAAGAAGATCGACACCGCGAGGTTTCGATCGGCTATGTACCGATGCTCGGCGAGCAGCCGGCTCACGTCGTCGATCGACTGTGGTTGCGTGCTGGTCATGGGAGTTACTTTTTTCACTACGGGAGAGTCGCTTGCCTGCGCGAAGCTGCATCTCAAGGAGAGCAAGAAGGATGGACTTAGATTTGAAAAATCGCGTGGCGCTCGTGGCTGCGTCGAGCAGCGGCCTGGGTCGCGCGTGCGCAGAAGCGTTGGCGGCCGAAGGAGCGCGGATCGTTGTTTCAAGTCGAAATATCGACAAAGCGCAAGCGGCAGCGGACGAAATTGCCGAGCGCACCAAATCCGAGACTGCAGCATTTGCCTGCGATCTTGCGCACGCAGAAGAGCCGGCACGGCTCGTCGCTCGTTGCGTCGCCAAGTTCGGCGGCTTGGATGTGCTCGTAACCAACGCAGGCGGCCCGCCGGCTGGAGGTTTTGCGGATTTTGACGATGGGGCGTGGGAGCGCGCCGTGCAGCTGACGCTATTTTCTGTCGTGCGCTTGATTCGCGCCGCATTGCCTCATTTGAAGACGAGCGGCCGCGGGAGGATCGTCAATCTTTCCTCCACGTCAGTGAAAGAACCGATTGATAACTTGCTGCTCAGCAATAGCGTGCGGCCTGCGGTCATTGGCCTCGCTCGCACGCTTGCCCGCGAAGTTGCGCCACTCGGGATCACGATCAACAATGTGTGCCCCGGAAGAATCCGCACCGCGCGCCTTATGGCATTATATGGCAGCGAGGAGGCGATCGCGAAAGCAGCGGCCCAAATCCCAATCGGCCGCCTCGGCGAGCCGAGTGATTTCGCTCCGTTAGTTGTCTTTCTCGCCGGTGCACCCGCGAGCTACATCACCGGACAAACAATCTGCGTTGACGGCGGCCTCACTCGCAGCCTCATGTAGGGGCATTGGAAAATCGCCTCGCGATTTTCCCTGAAATTTGCCGCGACTAAAGTCGCGGCGCTTCATGGGAATGGCCCACAAGGCAGGGCGGCTTGGCGCGCTTCGCAAACAAGCGCACGTGTTTCGCTGGTTAATCGGCGGCCTCGTGGTGGTCGCCGTTGTCGTCCTTGTCGCAGCATTGTATCCAAATGAGAATGCCCCGGATCGTGGACCCTTGCAGGTCGTTGGCACGCGACTCCCGGTGGTAACGCTGCCCGGCTTGCACGGATCGCAACTCAACACGGGTGCTCTAGCTGGGCGACCGGTTCTTATCAACGTGTGGGCGACTTGGTGTGGTCCGTGCCGCCGCGAGATGCCGGCTTTGACCATGCTCGCCCATAAAATGGCGCCGCGCCTAACAGTCATCGCGATCGATCAGGGAGAAGATGCCCGAGTGGTGAACGCTTACGTCAAGCAGTTTGGCGTCGATTTTCCGATTTATCTTGACCGCGATCAGCGCATGGGAACGATGCTCCACCTCGTGGGACTCCCAAGCTCTTTCTTCATCGATCAAAATGGCGTGGTCCGAGATGCGGTGGATGGCGAAATGACCTTTCAAATCATGAGCGACAAGGCGCAACGCTTGGTAGCAGGCGGATAATGGCGTCGAACGGGAGCAGCAGTTGAACATCCTTGCATTCGTGTCATCGCCAACGGTAAAAGCCTTTGCGCTCGCCTGCTTCGCCCTCTTCTTGATTGCCGTCGTCGCTACCGGCGGATGCAGTAGTTCATCGACACCAACGCCCCCCGCCACGTCATCGCCAACCGTGGCACCGTCAGGTTCCCCAACGCCAACACCGTCGCCCACGCCAACGGCAAATTACTTCGTTGCGCTCGAATATCCAAGCGTACCCCCAACCACCGATCCGACCTACGGTGCGGTGCAAGGCTACGCACAGCTTGCCACCCCACCCGCGCAGTCGCCTTCGCCTTCTCCCATACCGACCATCAGCTCGCAGCTCGTCACCGTGCACTGTAATCAAAATATTGAGTTTTACAACGTCGATCGGTCGTCGCCGCACACTGCGTCGCTGTTGGGAACCGCAAATGGAACGAATTGGCCGGCCACCTTCAACAACACCAACGGTACGATTGCAAGTCCGCTGCTCACGCCCATCAACTATCCAGAATTCTCCTCAGGCTCGATGACGGCGTATGGCGGCACGACCGGCTGGTTTTCGCTTGTGTACTCGACCGGCAACGTGGCTGGAGCGTACTACTTCGGCGATAAGTACGACTACTTGCCAATATTTCCGGGTTTCCCTCAAATGAGAACGGTCATTAGCGTCCTCTGTCCGTGACGATGTAGTCGCGCGAATTTATTCACGCGTGTGTCCGAGTAGTGGGCGACTGTCAAGTCGCCTGTAGTCGCGCGAATACATTCGCGCGTTTTTTTTGGATTTTTTCAGCATCGCGTTCAGCGTCGTTTCATCGCCACACGTTACGCTTATCCGAGCGGGTGGGGCGTTGCGCCCTGTCGCCTCGCCCGCATGAATTTTTGAGCAGCGAGTTCTACTCGCGGCGGGAAGGACAATGCCGTGAATTTTCAGCCTCTTTTCAGAATTCAAACGACCGCTTTCGCCGTGCTCGTTGCAACCGCAACTATTGCTTTCGCCGGTTGCGGGGGAGGCTATGGTGGTGGCACGGGCATCGGCTGCGCGAGTTATGGTGGTGGCGGCGGTGGCGGTGGGGGCGGCAACTGCTCGGGCAATCCCAACCCATCCCCCACCGTTGATCCCCAGGCACAGCCCGTCTCTCTGCTACTAACTGGCGAGAATCCGGTAAACGTTTCTCCCTATGGCACGGTGCTGGGCTATTCGAATGGCATGAGTCCGAGCTCTCCCAGCGGGTCAAACGTCGTGAATCTCACGGCCAATCAAGCGGTCCAATTCGGGAACGTGGAGCCAAGTGGGAGCCTCTTCGGCGCCCACACAGCATCCTCTCTCGGCCCCTGGAATGGATCATCCTTCCCGCCGAACGGACCCACGAGTGCGCAACAAAATGCGTCGCCTGCGGGAACGTCTATCAGCGCGGCCGGCTTTAGCACGGGAGCGATCAACCCCGGCAAGGTATCGCTGGTCTACAATTCTGGTAGCGCAGGAATGATCGTTCTCGGTTGCTTCTTTCACTACAACTCGAACGGCATGCGCACGGTCGTCATCGTTATGTAATCACTCGAGCTCGTTGGGGTTTCGCGAGGGGCGATTTTCCAATCGCCCCTACAAGCGCATACGCGTGGTTCGGCGGGTTAGGTGTGCGCGAGCGCGGGGAGCACCTTCGTAAAGTTGGTCGCGAGGGTGTCGTAGTCCGATGATTGATACTCTTCAATTCGCCCACTGTCGCACAGCGCTGTGAGCGAGGTATCGATGGGGAGTTGGGCAAGCAAAGGAGCTCCGCTTTCAACAACGAGCTCGACACCTTTCGAAGGCCCGAACAACTCGTGGCGCTTGCCGGTTTCTGGATCGGCATAGTACGACATATTTTCTACGATCCCGATGATCGACGCGTGCAGTTGTTGCACGAGCTTGATGGCCTTACTCACGATCATCGTTGCGAGGCCTTGCGGCGTGGTCACTAACACGACGCCGGATACCGGAAGCGCTTGCAGCACAGTCAGAGGCGCATCGGACGTTCCCGGCGGAAGGTCGATGAAGAGATAGTCAAGCTTGCCCCACTCGAGGTCGGTGTAAAATTGTTGAATCGCGCGCGACACCATTGGGCCACGCCAGATGACCGCGTCGGTTTCCTTGTCCGTCAGCAAGTTCATTGACATGATCTGAATGCCGCTGGGCGTGGCAGGCGGATGCGGCTTGCGGTCTTCTCCCTCGTATGGTCTCGCACTCACGCCGAAGAGCCGAGCCATACTGGGGCCGGTGATGTCGGCATCGAGGATGCCGACCCGTAGGCCTTGGCGTTGCAACGCAACGGCGAGCAACCCGGTGACCAGTGATTTTCCAACCCCACCCTTGCCCGACATGATCGCTACGATGTGTTCGATTCCGGGTTTTTGTTGCCGCTGCGGTCCGGTTGCCGTCGGATGCGCTGGGCGCTGGCGCGGAGGCGGCACTGTTCCGTCGGCAATGAACCGATTGAGATCGGCGAGCAACGCGTCGAGGTCAAGGTGATGCACGCCGGCACCTTGGCGGATTGTCTCGTGCGTGGACACATGACAACCCGCACAAGGCAACCCATGCGCGCCGAACACTCCCTCGGAGCCGGGGTGTTTCGCAACGACTTCGCGGATTGTGATGTCGGGAGAAATCGAGGTTTGCATCTCTCTCTTGTTTCGCCACAAAGGACCACAAATACCGCTCACGAAGGCGTTTTTATGAAGAATCCTCGCGCTGCTATTGTCGCATTGAGTTTTTGTCTGCTCGCGGCATGCTCGAATGCACCAAACGGTCAAACGGGTTCCAGCGGTGGTGCCCAAAGCGGCAACAACGTCATCAAGATTGGTGCCGATCTTCCGCTTTCGGGGGGCGATGCGTCCGACGGCATTCCAACCGGCAACGGCGTGAAGCTCGCGATCATCGATGCGAACAGGCTGCACATGATTCCCGGTTACACGCTCCAAGCTGATGTTCTCGACGATGCCGTCAATGGCGTGCATTCACCAAGCCAAGGGGTCAAGAACATTCAGTCGTTTGCCAGTGACAACTCGGTGCTCGGCGTCGTGGGCCCTTTCAATAGCAATGTTGCCAAAGCTGAGATCCCCCTTTCCAACAGTCTTGGGATTGCGCTGATCAGCCCGGCGAATACCAATCCGGATCTCACCAAAGGCTCGCTGGCGCAAGAACTGCGCACCACCAATCCAAATGCGATCACCTATTTCCGGGTCTGCACAACGGATGACATTCAGGGTCCGGCCGGTGCCGACTATGCCGCGCAAGTGATGAAGCTTCGCCGCGCGTACGTGCTCGATGACAACGAAACCTACGGCAGGGGCGTTGCCGACCAGTGGTCGGCCGAGTTCCAAAAAGATGGCGGGACCATCCTTGGCCACGATCACATCACGAAGGGACAGCAAGACTTTCACGCACTCCTCACGCGCGCGGCAAGCCAAAACCCAGACGTTGTCTTTTACGGGGGCACGACGTCAACGGGCGGCGGCCTGGTCCGTAAGCAGATGGCCGACACCGGCTTGGGAGCGATCCGCTACTTCGGCGCGGACGGTATTCGCAACGATCAATTTCTCACCGATGCTGGCGCCGCTGCGAATAGCTCCTACGCGACCGTTGCCTCGGTCAATGCCGACAAGATACCGGCGGCGCGCGCCTTTCTCAAAGAGTACCAGACACAATTCGGTCAGGCCGTGGGATCTTATTCAGCGGCCGGGTATGTGGCGGCAATGACGATTATCGATGCGATCGCCACTGCCATGAAGAGCAACGGCGGCAAAGTGCCGTCACGAAGCGACGTACTCGCGCAGCTACGCCAAGGCTTGGTGCATAAAAGCATCATCGGAGATTTTTCGTTCGACGCCAACGGCGACACGACGAACAAGGTTATCTCGACCTACGGCGTCCAAAATGGTCAATGGGTGTTCCTGCTTCAAAAAAACTACGCCAAGTAAGCTAAGCTGTTCTTGGCGGAGCATCAGTTTTTTCAACAACTCATCAACGGCATCGCGCTGGGGGGCGTGTACGCGCTCGTAGCGCTTGGCTATACGATGGTCTACGGGATCATCGAGCTCATCAATTTTGCGCACGGTGACATCTATACGCTAGGAACGTTTTTCTCGCTCAGCATCATCGCGCTCATTCCGATCAGCAAATTCACCGCGGGTTACGAGCTCTGGCTCATCGCCTTTGTGGTGATCGTCCTCGCGGCGCTCTTGTGCGGAATCGTCGGCGTCCTCATCGAGCGGCTTGCGTATCGCCGGCTCCGCAACGCACCCAGGTTGGCGCCGTTGATCACGGCGATTGGGGTCTCGCTCATCCTTGAAAACATCATGCAGCTCTGGAAGGGTCCGTCTGAGGTACCATTCCCGCAATTTCTGCCGGACCGCATCCATAGTTTCGGTGGCATCGAGATCCACGATCATGCGCTGCTCGTCGTCTTTGTCAGTATTGCCTGCATGGTGGCCCTGAACATCCTCGTCTTTCGGACCAAGCTTGGAACGGCGATGCGCGCAACCGCGCAAGACCGAGACGCCGCGCAACTGATGGGCATCAACATCAACTCGACAATTGCCTGGACGTTCTTCATCGGTGCAGCTCTGGCAGGCGTTGCGGGCTTCATCTCGGGCATGTACTACGGAACTACATTTTTCCTCAACGGGTATCAAGCCGGCCTAAAAGCGTTCACTGCGGCGGTCCTCGGCGGCATCGGCAACGTCACGGGCGCCATGCTGGGCGGGTTCCTCATCGGCATCGTCGAGGCGATGACCTCGCAGTATATCTCCGACCAGTGGACGTCCGTTGTCGTGTTTAGCATTCTCATCCTCATCCTCGTGTTTCGCCCGAGCGGCCTTTTGGGCGAGCAGTTGCCGGAGAAGGTATGAGCACTTTGCGAAGAGCGGTCCCCATCATCATCGGGTTGGCGTTGCTTGCCGTTCCGCTCATCGACCGCAACGCAGCACACATTTCCGCCTACGCGGATACGGGGATGCTCGTGTTGCTTGCCTTTGGCCTCAACATCATCGTCGGCTACACCGGCCTCTTGGCGTTGGGCTTTGCCGCGTTTTTCGCTATCGGGGCGTACACGTACGGATTCCTCGCGTCACCACAGTTCGGAATCCACCTCAACTTTTGGCCGATGATCGCGGTCAGCGCCGGAGTGGCCGCCCTCTTTGGTCTCTTGCTCGGCGCACCAACGCTCCGCTTGCGCGGCGATTATCTGGCGATCGTGACGCTCGGTTTCGGGGAAATCGTACCGCAAGTTCTTCAGAACCTCGATAAGTGGACTGGTGGACCAGACGGCATCGCGGGCATCGATCAACCCAAGATCTTTGGCTACGCCTTTGGATTTAATCCAATCCCATATTACTATCTCTACTTGGCAATCATCTTACTGGCGCTGTGGCTCATGAATAACTTGCGGTATTCTCGCCTCGGCCGCGCTTGGATGGCCATCAGAGAAGACGAACTCGCGGCCGCCCACATGGGCATCAATACCACCGGAGCCAAACTGGCTGCGTTCTCGCTGGGAGCTGCTCTCGCAGGGGTTGCCGGCGTGTTATTTGCCGCGAAGCTCAGCACGGTCAGTCCAAGCGGATTTGACTTCAACACTTCCGTGATGATCCTAGCCGCGATCGTGCTTGGGGGCATGGGAAATCTGGCCGGCGTGCTCGTCGGCGCAACGATCATCGGCCTGTTGAACTTTCTGATCTTGCCACAAGCCAGCAACCTCGTGCAGGCGTTGGGGCAATACGTGCATCTCTCTGCGCTCCAGTCGGTCGATCTCAACCAATACCGCTTCATGTTATACGGGATCATCTTGGTGCTTGTCATGCTCTTCCGCCCGGAAGGATTGATCCCAAGCGCCGTGCGCCGTGCGGAGTTGCACGCTGAGCAACCCGAGGACGCACTGCCCGAGGCCGCTTATTGATGGCGCACAGCGAACTAGGAACTCACCTTTCGCCTCTTTTGACGCTACAATCGGTCTCCAAGAACTTTGGCGGGCTCGTGGCCGTTAAGGATCTGTCGCTTGAGGTCGAGCCGGGCCGCATTGTCAGTCTCATCGGGCCCAATGGGGCGGGCAAGTCGACGGTCTTCAACCTCATCACCGGCATTTATACACCCAGCTCGGGGACGATCGTTTTTGAGGATCGGGTCCTCAATGGGTACCGACCCGATCGGGTCACTGCAGCCGGCATCGCACGAACGTTTCAGAACATTCGGTTGTTCTCGTTTATGACGGTGCTGGAAAACGTCATGGTTGGGCGCAATGCTCGCATGCACGCGAACCTTGCCGACAGCGCGCTGCGCACGCCGCGAGCGACGCGCGAGGATACGACGGTCGAACAGGCCGCAATGGAGCTGCTCGAGTTTTTTGGCTTGACGCGGTATGCTGCGGAGTGGGCTCGCAACTTGCCGTACGGCATGCAGCGCCGTTTGGAGATGGCGCGGGCCTTAGCGAGCGAGCCGCGATTGTTGCTGCTGGACGAGCCGGCCGCGGGCACCAATCCCGCCGAAAAGCAAGCGCTCATGCGACTCGTGCAGGCAATTCGAATTCGCGGCATCACCGTGCTCCTCATCGAGCACGACATGCGGCTTGTCATGGAAATCTCAGACGAGGTTCACGTGCTCGACTACGGCGAGAAGATCGCGCAGGGCACACCGGAACACGTTCGGCACAATCCGCTGGTCATCGAAGCCTACCTCGGCAAAGGCGCATGACGGCCCCGGTCCTCTCTCTGTCGGGGGTCGAAACCTATTATGGCCGCATCTGCGCATTGCGCGGCGTGTCGCTTGAGGTTAACGCCAACGAGATCGTCGCGCTCATCGGAGCCAATGGCGCGGGCAAGACGACGACCTTGCGGACGATTTCGGGGCTGTGCAAACCGCTGCGCGGTTCGATTACCTTGCGCGGCGAAAGTTTAGTTGGGATGGTGCCCGACGCGATCGTACGCAAAGGGGTGATTCAGTCGCCAGAGGGCCGGCGTATTTTTCCACGACTCACCGTGAGTGAAAACCTTCGTCTGGGCGCATATGCGCGCCGCGACGGTGGCATCGCCGCAGACTTCGACAACGTCTTAACGCTTTTCCCTCGCCTAAAGGAGCGGCTCAAGCAAAAAGGGGGGACGCTTTCGGGCGGAGAGCAACAAATGCTCGCTATCGCCCGCGCTCTCATGGCGCGACCGCAAGTACTGCTGCTTGACGAGCCCTCCCTGGGTCTGTCGCCCATTTTGGTCGATACGATATTTTCCGTCATCGCCGATGTGAACAAGCGCGGGGTGCCGATTTTGCTCATCGAGCAAAATGCTCGCAAGGCGTTGCAGGTCGCCGCACGCGGGTACGTCATGGAAACCGGATCGATCGTGAAGAGCGGACCCGCGTCAGCGCTGCTCGCAGACGACGACGTTCGCAAGGCCTACCTCGGCGAAGAAAATATAGGGGCGATTGGAAAATCGCCTTTTTGATGTAGGGGGCGATTGGAAAATCGCCCCTCCTAGGTGCTGGAGCTCGGCGCGGGCGATGGCGAGGGCGACGCTTGCACGAGCTTCATAACGTAATCGTTGTCGGCTGCCCCGTAGGAGATCCAAACGTTGTGGGTGGTTGGATCGACGGCAACGGTGTGGGCATGGCGGGGGACCGTCACGTCTCCTAAGGATTCTGCGCCGGTATCAGTCTCTTGAACGACCGACAGTAGACCGGTTCCGCTCGCGCAATAAATCCTTTTGGTTCCCGGATCGAAGACAATCTGGTCGACGCCTGGGGCGATAGCGACGACTGCGATCACTGACCCTGAAGTCGTATCCATGACCGCGAGCTTGCCGTTGCCGCCGGCCGTAAACAGACGATGCGTCGAGCCGTCAACCGCGAGACCGCGAAGCTGTTGTGCAGGAGCGGCACGCCAAGAGGCAACAACGGCATTGGCCTTGGGATCGATCACCGCGACTACGTTGGTCGAGACAACGTTTTGATAAATGCGATCCGAAACGGGATCGTAGACGACAAACTCTAGGTCGCCGCCAATGGTAATGTTGGTGAGAATCCTTCTGCGTCTGACCATCCATCACCACCACTTGACCGTTGTCGGCACGGTCTGCGTAGAGAGCACCCGACTTCGAATCGAAGGCAACTGCGTCGATCGTTCCTCCCATGGGAATTTGATTCTGCTTCACCATGAACTTGCGCTGGATGTCGACGACCATGGATGGCCTTCCGGTCCCGATATAATAGCGGCCATCCTTGACGTCGAGGGCAATGCCATGCGCTTCGCCGACGTCTACTTGTCGAGCCAGCGTCTCGGTCGTCAGATCGATGATATCGAGCGTGCGGCTTCCGCTGTGGGAGACGAGCAGGCGGCGATATTTGTCGTCTACTTCCATATAATCGAAGAACCCGGGAGCGCGAGGCACCACAATGGGGGTTTGCGGCGTTAGGCTGGCTGTATCAGCTAATGAGCGAGAGGCAAAGCGCCACTAAGAAGACAGCAATCGCCCATCCGAGCATGAGAGAGTTTCGCAACATTGGTGGCCTTCCTAACCGATCCTCGAGGCGACGCCGACCCCATCACCAATCGGGATGATGGTTGCGAGGAGCTGGGGATGGCCGAGCAATTCTTCATTGAAGCGCCGAATCGCTTTGACGGCAACGGCGTCGGTATCGCTCGGCGGTAACGAGGCCCGGTGCGCCCACAAGAGATTGTCCGCCAGCAGCATTCCTGATTTTTTCAGGAGCGGCACGCTCAAACGCAGGTAGTCGCAGTATTCTTCCTTGAGCGCGTCGATGAAAACGACATCAAAGTGGTCTTTGGCAGGGTGGGCAGCACTTCGAGTGCCGGTTGGTTTCGGATGTCAATGCGGCTATCCACCCCGGCTTGCTTGAAGAAACTTTGGGCGATGGGGGTGCGACCGCGATCGGGGTCGATGGTCAGGATTTTGCCCCCCGGTGGGAGCGCCCGAGCCATCCAGACGGTCGAATAGCCGTACGCGGTGCCGATTTCCAAAATGTTTTGCGCTTGCTTTGCGGCGACCATGACCGCTAAGAACCGACCAGTTTCCCGATCGACGATAGGAATTTCCTCGCGCTCGGCCGCTTTGTTCGAGCTTGGCCATGACCGGATCGGGCGTTGAGCCAGATTCGGTCGAGGTAGTCGAGGTCGCGCTCGTACGCGGAATCCAGTTCCGGCTTCGTTGGCCGTTGCCGCACGGTGAGATCCTCGACGAGATCTCCCGCTTTCCGTGCTGCTTTCACAATGGATTCGAATGCGGCGCGCGATGCGTTCTTATCGCCATCACGCCGAGCGTACAGGTCGGCGGTTGCTAGAATGGCGCCTGAGCGCGCTATTGAGATCGTGGGCATGGGTCCGAACGTCTTGTCTCATGATATGTCCATTTCACGGGGCGATTTTAAAGGAACGAAAGTTGGTCGCGATCTTCGCCCGCGGCTGCGCGCGCTTCGGGCGGCACGAGGTCGTCAAAGCGGGCAACGAAATCAGCAACTCGGCGTACCAAGTACTCGCGATCTTCATCACCCGCATACTCCTCCAGCAAGCGCGAGCTCGCCGCCGATGCGCTGATAGACGCGGACTTTGTCGCCCACAGTCAGGCCTCGTTCGGTCAGCGCGCGCGCGAGCCGGCGGTTTGCCCGGCGCGTTAAAGGTTTTCGACGTGATGGATTCCCGCCGGGCGAAGTCTTCGGGGGCGAGCTTGCGGTCGATGATTGCATCGAACGGTCTCGCGCACAAGCTCCGCTATCTCCTGCGCGCGCCCTCAATGAGCAATTTGGCGATGGAAGCAACAAGGGCGCTGCCCGAACGGTTCGTCTCTGCCAGAGCGCAGGGCCGAGCCACGCATGACCAGCTCGCCCGAACTTCGCTTGAGCACGTAATTTTTGGCCTTGATCGAAAGCATCACCGGATAGCGCTCTTCGGCGACGAGACGTAGCTCGTCGCCCAAGCCTTGGGCGATAGACGCAACGATCGCTTCGGAGTCATCGTCGGGCGCAACGAAATACGCGCCGTCGGTGTCGGCTTCGATGACCGTGCAGCCCACGCTCGCGCAAGCCGTCGACAATCTTGCCCATGACCTCGCGTCCGGCCTCTGTCACCCTTCCCCCGGCAACCGGATCGTTGAAATGCAAACCATGCGTGCCCAAAAACCCAAAAAACGAATTGACAAGAATCTTGAACGCGTTTTGCAATCCGTCGGCGGCGAGTTTATCCTCTTGTCGGCCTTCTCGACTCGCCGCCTCTCGACCTCTCGCTTCGCCCGAAGCCGCATCTCCCGCAGGCCCGCCAGCATGGGCAAGAACACCCCCAGATCATCGTCCCATGGCGCGATGCCTCGAGCGAGCATGAGCGACGGGTAGAGGCTTTCGACGTCGCATTTCATGACGTCGTGAAAGATTCCGGTGAGAAAAGCCGCACTGAACGCCCCTTCGATGGGCGCGGTCGGGCGCGGTCGCGGGATCGACCAGCGCTCCCGCAGATAGGCGCGCACCATGAGCCGCTCGATGCGGCTGCCGATGCCCACGCTGGCAACACCTTGAAGCGTCTCCGGCACCATCTGCGCCTGATAGAATTCGTTTGGCGTGACGAGTATGGAGAGCCGGTCCGTATCGCGTGCATCGTCGAGACAATATGCCTTCAGCTTGGCCCGCATGTCCGGGTTGGACCACAGCGCTCGCATGTTGGCCGCATCGACGAGCGTTCGTTCCTCATCGCCGATGCCGAGGTGGCGTACGATGTGTTTGAGTTTGTAGTTGGGCAGCTTACGTCCGACATCCCAACGCACCGCGCTGATGAACGTGTCGACGACTTGACGGCCTTCGATGCGGTAGTATTTCACGAGCATGCCGCTTTGCGTCGTCCGGCGAAGCTGTCGTCGAACCACATGTGCGTGCGTCCGTCTCGACCGAGCGATGAGCTCCACCCCATGACGCTTCGCGCGGCTTGCCAGATACCAGAGATCAAAATTGAAGACGTTGTGGCCTTCCAAAATGTCGGGGTCACGCTCGCGAACCGAGTGCACAAACGCCTCGATGAGAGCTCCTTCTCCTGGAAAATCATCCAACGAGAGCACCTGCTCGAAGCCTGTGTCATCGCGCAGCGCGATAATCACGATGGCGGCATCATCGCGTTCGGGGTTGACGTCAAGGGTTTCGATGTCAAACTGCAAGCGGCGCAGTTGCGAGAAGCGCAGACCTTTGAAAAACGTGTCGCCCGTGGCTACCAAGTGGGAGGTGATGGGGTCGAAATACGCGAGCCTCTGGTCGGGCGCGAGCATGCGTGCGCGATCGAGAATTGCCCGCGCGTCCGCGCCGAGCATGAAGTGGCGCAACTCGTGCTGGCCGGCAAGTTCGATGCTGCCCGGTTGCGGTTTGCGGGCGAGCAGCCAGTTTTGAAGCGGAACGATCTCGCGTTCGGTTCGCGCGCCAACACGGCGGTACAGCGTGGCCGTCCCAGCAGAGACATCCGGCTCAACGCTCACGATCCCGGTGCGGAATCCATGACCGAAAATAAGGTCGGAGGTCTGGGGCACGGGTTAATAATACCGCGTGGGTGTGGGGGTTGGCGTCGGCGGAGCTGGCGGCGAAGCGATGGGCTGGTCGCTACTTTGGGGTATGGGAATCGGCGGCAGACTCACTTCAGGCAGCGTGCTGGGATAGGGTGTTACGGGAGCCATCGCGGGCGGGATAAACTCAGTGTTGGTTGCGACCGGCCGGGCCACTTGATCGGGCACGGCAGTCGAATAGATCGCCGTATCAGACGGAGCCGTATTCCCGAGGTAAGCTGACGCAGGGAGAAAACCTGGCGAACCCGAGTAGACAGGGATGCCCGGAATGTAACGGACCAGTTTGATCGTTGTGCTCACGTTGAGGTTGTAGCTCCCGGTGCGGTCCTTCACGTTCGCGTTGCCGTGGCTGAAGGCGTTGAGCGTCATGCCCAGCAACAGCTTGTTCGCAGACTCGACAAAGGTTTGACCGGTCGCGCCGCCGCCACCGCGCAGTGTGGCAAGACCAAACCCAGCAACCTTAATTTTTGCCCGCAAATCCGTGCCTCCGGTCGATGAGATTTGCACGACGCTGCCTTGATCGCCCGTTGGCTGGTTCACGATATTTTGCATGTGCAGGGTCAGCATTCCATATCGGAGCGAGACCACACCCGTGCTCGTCCACCACTTGCCGATATCTGGCAAATCCGCAGACAGGCTAGAGAGCAAAAATGACGCTGACGCGAGATCGGCGAGAGCACCAGTGGGCGCCCCAGCGCCCTGTGCGTCGAGCATGGGACTTGGCAGCGGAGATGCCGACGCTGACGGAGTTGTCGAGGGCGAAGAGCTCGGTGTGGGACTCGCCGATGCGGTGGATATGGGTGCGGCAGTCGCGACGCCAAGAATCGGTCCACCGGCAGAGCCGATGCCTTCGACCGTCCAAGCGACGCTGCTGCTCGAGTTCTCTCTAAACGTCTGCGATTTGGGCGCCGCGCTTCCATCGCGATAGCGAACCGTCAGCGTCGAGGTGCGCGCAATGACATAGACTTGCTCCTCGCCGATGCCAAAGGCGTGGCCTGCAACAGAATAATATGCCTTCGCAGGAGTGACTTGGCTGTTTGGATCGGCCACGCTCGCGGCGACAACCGCAAAAACCACCGCCACGACAAGCACAGCGGGCAATCTCACTTTTGGGTTTACCGTCACGGGCCAGACCTTGGCGTGACCGTCGGATACGGCGTGGGCGCGTACATCAATGGCGTTGGCGTTGGCGCGCTCCCTGCGTCTGAAGCTTGCGGAGAGGCTTGCGTACTCTCAGGTTCCTGGCTTTGCGCTGGCGCCGGCGACGCGTGAGTCCACGCGTTGAGCACGACATTGAAATCGGCTGAATAGTCGTCGTGTGCCGACCCGCTGCCCGATTGTTGCACGACGGTGAGCGTGCGCAACGCTTCGCCGATCAGCAGCCGATCTTGGCTATCGTAGTACGTCGTGCCGCTCACGGTGATCGTGCCAGACGTGGGCCGCCCATCCGCCGTCTTGAGCAGCGTTCCCGCCCCTGCGGATTGCAGCGCGTATGCAGTGAAGCCTTGATAGCTCGTTCTCCCAACAATTCTGCGCGTCACGGTCAAGACAACGAACGGCGTCTTGGATGCATTAGTCCAGGTCTTGCCAACCGCAAGCAGCCCGTTTTGACCGACCTCCCCGGCGGTGGTGTTTGCAGCTCCAAGCGCATCAGAAATACCAAGTCCAACTTGTGCCTTGGTTCGCAATTGCCCGTCCGGCAATATTTTGCCCGCAGTCACGGATTGGAACTCAACCGGTTGGCCTTGGTTGAGTCCTTTGAAATCGAAAGCGACGGTTGCGTAGGCCGTTCCATCCGCACCAATCGAGTAGACAGTGAACGTTGCGGTTCCTTGTGCGGACGATTCGGCCATATTGTCCTGGCTCTTTGAACCGCCGCGCACGTGGTGCTGCTGCAACTCGGAGGTGATCGCGTACACCAGCTGGTCGCCGGCGACGAATGGGGAGGTCGCCGCTCTGGCGCTCGAATGAGACGCCGCTGCAAACGCAAGCATCACACCCAAGACTATCGTCGTTGTTGCCGCAAGAACTCGCACCTTTGGCCCTCCAGCACCTGACGATATTCGCAGCAGGAACGTGGGCAGGTTTGACGGCGAACGCACATAAACCCCTTTGCATCAGTGATTAAGCGGTTGGCTGTCTTCATAGTTTGTGTCTGCTTCTTCACGCGGATGGCCGCGCTCGGCGATGGCTCCGACGGTTACGATTCAAATCTGGCGAGAGCTGTGCGCAGCGCCACAGAGCAGTACCGCCTCGTCCTTTGGGCGACACACGACGGGTACATTCAGACGACGGAGTACATTCCATCGTTTGGCACGATGTACACGAATCACGATCGGTTCGACCCTAACCAGCTGGCCAATCCAACCGTTTTGATTTATGACATCGCCGGAAGACTTGTGGCTTGCGGCTACCAATTTGTCAACAAGTCTGACATCCCTGACGTCTTGAAAACTCCAGATGTTACTGGTTGGTATCAGATTCCCAAGCACGTGCACTACAACATTGTCGTTGACGGTGTGGCCTACTTCGTGCAGCAACCCTGGGAGAGCGACGAGCAGCCAACCGCCGCACTCCTGATCCAACGCAAACTCATGCCTCCAAACGCAACGTTGAACTTCGCCTTCGTCCATCCGGCCGCCACAGCCATCGTCATCTGGGCGTGGATGCCCAATCCTTACGGGCTTTTCGATTCAGCGAATCCGTCACTCCCATGATGCGTGGCCCGGCATGACCAGCGCTCAGATAGCCCAACGGCTCAATGAAATCGCCGCGCTCATGGAGTTTGACGGCGAGCCGTTCTTCAAGATCAAAGCGTACGAACGGGCGGCGCGAAGCCTTGAAGACAGCCAGACCCCGGTTGAGGTGCTGCTCGAGAGCGGTGAGCTCGAAGCTTTGCCCGGCATCGGGAAAGCTATTGCACAAAAAATTGCAGACATCAATCGAACCGGTACGTGTAAGTATCTCGAGGAACTGCGCGCGAAGTTTCCGCCTACGATTTTGGAGCTCTTGGGCGTGCCCGGCATCGGCGCAAAAACTGCCGTCTTGCTCTACCGGGAGCTTTCAGTGGGCGGTCTTTCGACGATTTGCGTCGAGTGATTGAGGACGGTAGCATCGCACGCGTGCCGCGCTTAGGTCCAAAAACGATTGAGAACATGAGGAGTCAGTTGGCGCGGTTGGAAACCCGAACGAGACGTATGCGCCTGGGTGACGCCTGGCCGCTGGCCCAGGAGATTGTCGATGCGCTCGCTGCGCTGAGCTTTGCTCGCAACGTGGTGGCTGCGGGCAGTCTGCGGCGCATGGAGCGCAGCGTCTCCGACTTGGATATTATCTGTACGACCGCCCAGCCTGAAAAAGTCATCGAGGCGTTCGTGGCGCTGCCCATGGTCGAGCGAGTGAGTGCCAGAGGCACGACCAAGGCGACGATTTGGGCCGACGCCAGGGATCGCGGTTGACCTCCGAGTAGTCGCGCACGAGTGTTTCGGCAATCTTCTCCAGCACTTTACCGGAAACAAAGAGCACAACGTCCGGCTGCGGGAGCACGCTCTGCGCAAAGGCTTGAAAGTCAGCGAGTATGGCATCGAAGACAAGGCGGGTACGGTCACCAGGTTCGTCGACGAAGCGGACGTCTACAAGATGCTCGGTTTGCAATTCATTCCGCCAGAGATGCGATTAGGTCTCGACGAGATCGACCTGGCCAAGCGTCATGCCCTCCTGGCGATGGTTGAACTCGGCGATATTCGCGGAGACCTTCACGATCACACCAACTGGAGCGATGGCGTGTGCACGATCGAACAAATGGCCCGAGCGGCAGCGCAGCGCAAACGGGAATATCTCTCGATTTCCGATCATTCGCCGGGGCGAGCGGTGGCGAATGGTCTTTCGGTCGAGCGCCTGCACGAGCAAATCGGGCAAGTCAAATCAGTCGCCGACAGCTTCGGCGTCCATTTGCTTGCTAGCTCGGAAGTGGACATTCGAGCCGATGGCTCTTTAGACTTAGCCGATGACGTGCTGGCTCAACTTGACATTGTGGTGGCTTCGATCCACTCTTCGTTTCGCGCTCCGAAAGAGCAACAAACCAAACGACTGCTGCGCGCGATCGACAACGCGCACGTGAATATCATCGGCCACCCAACTGGTACGCTGATCGAGGAGCGAGCAGGGTATGAATTTGACGTTGATGCCGTGTTTCGCGCGGCTGCACGCACGGGTACTGCGCTCGAAATCAATGCGAATCCAGCGCGGCTAGATCTGAGTGCCGATCTGGCGCGCAAGGCAAGGGAGATGGGCTGCACCTTCTCGATCGACACCGACGCGCATTATATCGAAGACATGGACAACATGCTCTTCGGAGTTGCAACCGCGCGCAAGGCGGGCATTACGAAGGAACGAGTGCTCAATGCGCGGTCGCTTGCGGACGTGCTCGCGTTCGTTCGAAAGAAGCGTTCGGCATCGCGCGACTAAATTCGCGCGACTACATGGAGCGATTTACCAATCGCCCCCTACAGGCCCAAGCGCTCGAGCAGCTGTGCCGGAGCGTTGAAACCAGGTGGGCGATATGAGGCTTCAAAATAGCCGTGGTAATCGCTCCCCCCACAATAGAACTTGCCATGTTTGATGGCCAAGGCACGCAGCGATGCTTGTTCCGCGTCGCCGTACGCCAAATAATTTGCTTCAAGACCATCGCACTCGGCCAGAAGGGTTTCGGCAAGGCCAGCCTCGTGCAGCACGGCCGGATGGGCAAGCAGCGCCAGCCCCCCACAGCTGCGGATAATCGACGCCGCCTTTCCTGGCGTTGGCAGTTGCGCATATGCCTGCTGCGGCAGGTCGGCAAAGAACTCGCGAAAGCGCGCATGGATTCGAAGTGGATCGCCACCATCAAGTCCCCGGCGACTCAATCGTTCGATGAGGACCGGCAGGCGCACTGGGTGGTCCGGGAAATCGCGCACAAGGTCTAGGTCGGCGCCGTCACGGGCCAGCGCCGCGATCCAGCGGCCTTGATTGGCATCCCAAACGCCGTGCGCAATTTTGTTTGCCGCTTGCAGGTCGTCGTCGCTGCCATCGCATCGAAGGCCTAGAACGTGGATAACGCGCCCATAAGCATACGTCGTCATTTCGATGCCTGGCACAAACTTTAGCCCGCGTTCGTTTGCGCGCTGCCGTGCAGCAGCATGGCCTGCCGTCGTGTCGTGATCCGTCAGCGCGAACACTTCCACGCCTGCATCGCCTACGCAGTCTACCAGCAACGCCGGATCGAGACGGCCATCGCTGCAGTGGCTGTGAAGGTGGAAGTCAGCGAACAAATGCGCCGGCGCTAATTACCGAAGCGGCGATGGCGACGCTGAAACTCGATGATAGCTTCCGCGAAATGAGCCCGCGTGAACTCTGGCCAGTAGACATCGGTGACCCATAACTCGGTGTAGGCGACTTGATAGAGCAGGAAATTTGACAGCCGGTACTCACCGCCTGGCCGTATGAGCAGGTCAGGATCGGGAAGGCCAGCAGTGTAGAGGTAGGAACCAAGCGTTGCATCATCGATTTGATCGACGCTCAAGACGCCCGAGCGCACGTCAACTGCGAGCGTTTTGATCGCGTCTTTGAGCTCGGTTCGGGCGCTGTAGTTCACAGCGAGGTTGAGCAGGGTGCCAGTGTTGCCAGCCGTTCCGCGGACAAGATGTTCGAGCGCTTGGCGAGGCGCCTGCGGCAACGCTTCGATCCTCCCGAGCACCTGCACCCGGACATTTTGGCGGCGCAGTCCATCGAGCTCGTTGCGCGCAAACGCACAACACAATTCGAAGAGCAGGGAAATCTCACTGGGTTGACGTTTCCAATTTTCTTCTGAAAACCCGTAGACCGTGAGAATGGGCACGCCGAAATCGCGACAGGCCGTGGTGGTTTCGCGCAACGTCGTCATGCCGCGGCGATAGCCCTCGATGATTGGCAGATGGCGTTCGCGTGCCCAGCGTCTGTTGCCATCCATGATGACGGCGACATGCTTGGGGATTGGCCCAGTTGGATCGGGAAGTGGTTGCCGCTGGGCATCTCGTAAAACCATTATTGTGCTATTTGACCTTTCATGCTATTCGCGGACCAACGCTAATCTCGGCACCGAGCGGCCGGCTTGACGCGCCAAGCTGTCAGCGCGCTCGTGGACATCCCGAACCACCGACTCTAACTCATCGATATAGGCAAGGAAACGCGTTCGGCCGCTCTTCGTAATCCGGCATATCGTGGTCGGGCGACCAGGCCCGCTCTCCTTGTTGATCGAGACGATGTCCATTTCTGCCAACGCGGTCAGATGGCGGCTAAGATTGCCATCGGTTAAACCGCACGCTTCCTGAAGTTCGGTGAAGCTCATGCCTTCGGGATGGGTGACGAGGCACGTGCACACGGCGAGCCTCCCGCGTTCGTGAAAGATCCGCTCCAGCCCGGAATACGCGAACGGTGCGTCGGTGCGCGTCCGCTGCGGTTTGCGTCCATTTTTCTTCATCGTCATGGCGATGACTGCGCTTTCCTATCCAAAGATAACAAATAGCCAATGATGGTCTGGCCGATACCAAATCCGGCCGGCATCACCCAAAACGAAAGTGACCACGAGGGATCCGGGATCAAGATGAGCGCCGCTCCGGCGAGGCCGAATGCGCTCGCGACGTAAGTCACGCCTCGCGGCAACATGGCGCGCGACGAAAACAACCCGATGCCGTACGAAGCGTACCAGATGCCTGGCAACAGCGAGACCATCCCGTGAGCGATCATCGCTAAACTCAGCACAGCGCCCAGCCCAACGGCTGGAAGGATCGCTATTCCGACGCTGCGTGTCTGCCGCCGTTCGTGCAACCCCGCATTGCGAACATACCACACGAGCAACGCGCCGTAGTTGATGGCAAGCGCCGCGGCAAGGCAGGCGAACCATATGATCAGATATCGTTGCGTGTCCGCAGGGGTTTGAGGAAACGGCGCGACCATCCATTGGACGATTCCCGCGACGATTGCCACTACTCCGCTGAGTGCCGCAGCCGAACCCGAATAGCCCCGAAATTCCTGCACGCTCGCCAAGCGGTCTCGAACTTCGGCGAGGTCCGCAAGCGCCCGCTCAACTTCCATCGATTACTTTGTACCACAAAGTCAGGCAAATTGCAACGCACATCATCTTCTATGTTGCAGCGGATCTGTAGGTCCGCTTGCCCGAATTGGGGACCAAAGGGAAGCGCCATTCCTTGGCCTTGTGGCAGATTCTTTGGCTAGCCGGACGATGGTATAGTAACGAAGGCGCGGAATGGTTCTAGCTGAAAGCGAGAGAGATGATGGAATTGGAAGACCTTCAAGTCTACCACAACGGAAAGTTCGTGCGGTATGGAGATGCCAAGGTCGGGCTCCTCACGCACGGTCTTAACTACGGCACCGGTTGCTTTGAAGGGATACGGGGTTACTGGAATCGCTCGCTCGAGCAGCTCTATATCTTTCGGCTGCAAGATCACTTCGAGCGCCTGCGTCGATCTTCAAACCTCTTGCTAGTCTCCTTGGAAGAGACCGTCGCGCAGCTCAGCGCGCATACGGTCGAATTGGTCCGTCGCAACAAGTTGCGCCAGGACGTGTATATCCGACCCATCGTGTTCAAGTCTGCGGAGGAAATCGGCGTCCGCTTGCATGGCGTCGAACATGATATCAGCATTGTCGTTCTGCCGCACAAGCCATATCTTGATGCATCGAAGGGTCTGCGCGCCTGCGTTTCGTCGTGGCACCGGATCGATGACAACACCGCCCCTGCACGCGCGAAATTGACGGGCATCTACGTGGGCTCGGCGCTTGCAAAGACCGATGCAGTCAAGAGCGGATTTGATGAGGCGATCGTCATGACCGCGGAGGGGCACGTTGCCGAAGGCAGCGCAGAGAACATATTCATCGTTCGCGATGGCGTGGTGATCACGCCGCCAGTCACGGATAACATTTTGGAAGGCATCACGCGGCTTACCGTGATGGAGCTTGCCGCGACCGAACTCGGTCTGCGTGTGGTCGAGCGAAGCATTGACCGTACCGAACTGTATCAGGCCGACGAAGTATTTTTTACCGGCACGGCCGTTGGGGTCTCGCCAGTGGTTGAGGTAGACCACCGGAAGATCGGCGAGGGTGGTATCGGGAAAGTGAGCGCCGCACTCGTGCAGCTTTATGAGGATGTCGTAATGGGGCGACTCAGCCAGTACCAGCGTTGGCTGACGTCTTGCTTTCCCGTAGCGGGTGGCTCGAGTGTGAAAAGCTCGAAAGCGGCGGCTTCTTAACCTCCAGACGTCCTAGCTAAAGGGACGATAACTTTAGGCCTTTCAGCCTTGCATTGTCGTATGGCCTCATCTATAATTGGTGTGACGGGAGTCACATTTCCACCCGTCGGTATTGTTATATAAGGCTCGGGGAGCGACTCGGTTCATTCACGTGAGATGGATCGAGAAGTTTTTCGAGCAGGCGCCTCAGGATAGATGTCTTGGTCGTGGTGGCAGCCACTGTGAGACATAACCGTACGCGACGGTTTAAATCCTAAGACACCTGCTCGTGTGGACGGAACGCTGCTCGAGACCTCAGCACTTGAAGAAGGAGCCTTCTCATGCTAGTTCTACTCGGCGGCGTCCTCGCTGTGTTCCACACTTTTGGGGGTGTGTTGTCCTCGGCTGCCCACTTCTTCCATATTCTTGGCGACACAGTCGGCTGGCTCTAGACGACAACATCACTCAATAAACTAACTAGCCTCGGATCATAAAGCGTTCCGCTGCCTTCGCGAAGCAGCGCGAGCGCTTTTTCTTTTTCCATCGCGTCTGCGCCATCGTAACCCGTCAGATATCGAACATAGTCTCTCGCAACCGTTATGATGCGAGAGGCCAGGGGGATGTCTTCTCCTTTCAAGCCACGTGGATATCCAGCGCCATCGAAGTGTTCACCGTGAAACTCGATCCAATCTGCGATCTGGTTTGGCAACAGATGCGTCTGCCGCACGGACCATCAGGCCGCCCCAGCGAGCGATAGGTCGCGCTTTTGGCTTGCCTCCTTCGGGCGTTTGAGGGAGCGCGATTTCGGATTCTTGCGGGAATGTGCGATTTGCCTATTTCGTGGAGTTCCGCGGCCAAGCCGAGCAGATCGATGTCGGCTTCGACATGCCGAGCCGACGACCCAACATCTGCGAGATATTCTGAACCTCGCTCGCAAATTCGACATTTTCGGTATCGGTGAAGTGCAGTCAGGTCGCGCACAAGCCCCTGAGCTTGCGCTTGCGCTTTTTCCAGCTTATGCAGCTGAGTTGTAATCCCTAAGACATCTTGCACCACTCTAATTTGTGCCACGACGATGTAAAAAATTGACGTTGCGAGCAGTCCGCCGAACCGATACGTTGCGACCAACAAATACGCGTAGACGGAAGCGATGACCCCGGTTCAAGCAGTTGCGTTAGAGCAAAAGGTCGACCATTGATCAAGGTAATAGACGTATGCGGTGACATTGCTCGCTGTTTGCCAGGCCAAACCCACTGCAACAAATCCCAGCAGATCAACGACGCTTACGAGATACTTCGGTGTTATGGCAAGCACCTGAACAACCAGGTGCCACATCCCGAGTAAAGCATACGACCCGATAATGGCGCTTGCAGTTTGGCCAAAGGTCGCGGGCGCCAGCATCGCCCTCCACCCGGCGCCTTCGCGTAGCATCATGCGTAGTCGAACAACCGCCCACGTCATCACCGCCAAGACGATCGTCCACGATCCAAAAACCACCCCGGAGGCCGAGATGACGGCCGTGAGCGGCGCTACCATTGACACAGCGGGGGTCTTGACCGGACGCTCCATCAAGATTAGGAATACCGCGACGATTGCGACCTGAAGAATCGTGGCTAGACGGAGGTCAAAGTGAGGCGGGAAGAGATACAAAAGGAGAAGCGAATTCCGGTGAGGCCGTAAGCGTAAAGTTGGGTCGCAATTTCGCGCCAGCTCTCCCGCTCTGATTGTGCGTGGTCCCCTGCCAAAGCCACGAGTTCTTACGCCTTTCCCTTGCGGGCGTTGTGTCCCCCAGCACTTCCGGCCAGTACAACGCTTCGCGCTACCGTTCTCAATGTATCGTCTATGCGACGTATGTGAGGATGCGCATATTACGTCACACTACGAGGTCGTGCGCAGCGTCACGCACAACTGTTCGAATAGATCGGGCGCAAGCCCTAGTTTATGGGCGCGGCGCGTCTTTGGGAGAACGCGCGAAAGGTGAGCAGCGAAACTTGGCGGATGAATCGCTCACCCAAGTCGAGATCCGACAGATGCGTCGTGAAAACGCATATGACATAGGGCGAGCCGTCCAGCTCGACGATGCCGATGTCGTTCAGGGTGTCATGCAGCGTGCCGGTCTTGTGGGCGATAACCAATGACTTTGGCAGCCACGCCGGGATCATCGTGTTGTGCCGCTGTCCGGCAAGTATCTCCAGCATCGCGTCGCAAGCCTTTGCGTTAATCAGCCGGTGATCGGCGATCATGCCCATTAAGCGCATCATGTCGTTGGCGCTCGTGCGTAGCGTGCGAACGTCGCCATCGCTATGGATGCTATCGCCAAGCCATGTCTGCGTCAGCCCGAGGCCCTGCATGGTTTGGTTCACATTTTGACGGCCCACCAAACGAATCAGCATATTCGCCGCAGTGTTGTCGCTGACGGTGATCATGCGCCACAAGAGTTCCCAGACGGTGTATTTCGAATCCCATGCCGCATCGCACAAAGAGCCATAACCGCAATCGCGATCGGCGTCGCGTAGCGATACCGTGCGGTAAAAGCCAAACTTGCCCAAGGCGATCTGCCGCATCACCTCAACCATGACGGGCACTTTGATCGTACTGGCTGCGGGTAGATTGACATTGCCATTAATGGACATCGTATAACCATTGTGGAGGTCGACGACGGAGATCGCAACCTCCCCCGGGGCGTTGTCGACTAGGCGCTCGAGTTTGGGGGCAAGGTTGCCAAAGGTATCTCTATCGGCAAGAGCGATCAGGGCTGGTTTCGGAGAGGCTGGAGCGATCGATGCACTGCCAGCAATGACAGCTGCGACGATGACGATGAGAAAGGCAAAATGGCGCATTTTATAGAGAGCTCTTGCGCTAGTGTATCGGCGATGGCAACGAGGGAATTTAGTCCAAGCGAACCTAAACTCCGCTGCTGTATCGAATATGCAAGTTGTAGAACGTGCACACACCGTGACGATCATCGGCGTGCCACTGGAGTTGGGCGCTAGTCGTCGCGGCGCGCGTCTAGGCCCGCAGGCGCTCAGAACTGCTGGGCTCGCACAACAGCTGGAGTCCCTTGGCTATGCGGTGACGGACTTCGGAGACGTCGCAGTGATGAGCAAATCCGGCGATGCCTCAGGTGGGCCAGGTCACCCAAAAAACGTGCGAGCAGTCCGCGACGCCAATCGCGAAATCGCCAACGCCGTGGAAGCCGCGATGCGTGAGGAGTCTTATCCGGCTGTGATTGGCGGGGACCACTCGATGGCGGTTGGCGTGATCGCGGGGATCGCGCGAGTCAACGGACCGCAAGGTGTCATTTGGGTTGACGCGCACGCCGACCTAAACACCACCGAAAGCAGCCCAACTGGCAACATTCACGGAATGTCGATGGCCGCCGCGTTCGGACAGGTGACGGATATTTTTCCTGCGCCCGAGTTCCCCACGCCCGCTGCCGATCGACGCCGGACCGTGTTCATCGGCTTGCGCGAACTCGATCCTCAAGAAAAGCGGACGATCATCGAGCACGATATTCTGTGTTTTACGATGAGCGACGTCGACCGGCTCGGAATGGCAAAGGTGATGGAGCGGGCGATCGAAAGGGCGAGTCAAGGACCGCGCAGCGTGCATATCAGTTTCGACATCGATTGCCTTGACCCAACGCTCGCGCCAGGAACCGGCACGCCCGTGCGAGGGGGCATCACCTATCGAGAGGCTCACCTCATCATGGAAACACTTTGGCAGAGTGGCGTGGCCCATTCGCTCGAGCTTTCTGAAGTGAATCCCTTGCTCGACGAGCACAACGTGACGGCAAAGCTTGCAAACGAGCTCATCTGTTCGGCGCTGGGCAAGAGCATCTTGTAGCGGCTAGAGGAGCGCGACGACAGCACGCACGCATCGATTGTCTTCATCGCTATCGCACTCGCGGTAGCATTCAACCTTGTCGCCGGATTCAACGACGGGGGTAATCTGCTTGCCGCGGCCACCGCAGGCCGGACGATCTCGCCGGCCGCCGCGTTCTTTATCATCGTCGCAGGCGCTCTGGCTGGACCGCTCGTCGCGGGCACCGCGGTCGCCCAAACGATCGGTCACGGCATCGTCAACTACGAGCGGGTGGGCTTTGTGCCGTTGGCTGCCGGGATGCTCGGTGGCGTGGGCGCCATTTTACTGGCCTATGCCGCGCGGCTGCCGACATCCGCATCGGTCGCGCTCGTGAGTGCGACGATCGGTTCGCTATGGGTCTTGGGTAAGGTTCAGGAAATAGCTTGGTCCGGCGTCAACAAAGTCATCCTCAGCTTGTGTGGTTCGATTGTGGTCGGCTTCGTCGCGGGAGCGCTCATCTACACCGTCGCGTGGATCATTTTCTCAAAGGTGAGTTTCAAGACCGGTACCCGACTCATGCAGTTTCAGTATCTAACGGTCTTCCTGCAAGCAATTGGATATGGCTCCAATGATGCGGAGAAGATGATGGGGCTCATCGTCGCGGCGACGCTGATTGGCACCACGACGTCTAACTTTGTGGTTCCTTTGTGGACGATTGTGGTTTCCGTGTTTTCGTTCGCTCTCGGTATGGCCATCGGGGGTAGGCGAGTGGCGAAAACCATCGGAGGGAAACTTTTCCGTATCACGCCGCTCCACGCCTTATGTTTCCAACTTGCTGCCGCAGCGACGGTGATCACAGCATCGTCGCTGGGAGGTCCGCTCAGCACAACTGAAAGCACCGCCAGCGCGATCATGGGGGTCGGCGCCGCCTCCAACCCTCGCGCGCTCAACTGGCGCATCGCGCGCGAACTCGTAGCCGCTTGGTTCCTGACGGTGCCTGTTGGTCTTGCGACCGGTGCTGCCGCAACCTTACTCCTTCGCGCATTCACCCATAGAGGATAACACAAACCATGTGGTTAGCTGACTTTTTCTTGCCCAAACGAAGCGATCGGTTTCTCACGCTGCTCCGAGAGCATACCTCGATTTTAGTAAACGCTGCTCACGCATTTGAGGAATACGTCAACGCTGGAACCCCGCTGCCCGATAACGTCGACGAATTCGAAAGCGGCGCAGCGGCGATTCTCAACCAACTGACGAGCGCGTTGCGCGACGCTTTTGTCACGCCCATGGACCGCCAGGATATCTACGGTTTAGGCGAAGCGATCGACGACATGATCAGGTACATCGGCAACGCGGCTAAAGAGATCAAGCTTTTTGCGGTGCAACCGACTCCGCAAATTCAACAGATGGCTCGACTCTTGAAGGGAGCCGCCGAACAGATTTCTGAAGCTGTCGGCAGCTTGCCCAGCGCTCCCCAAACGGCTTGGAAGTGTGCGCTGGAGGCACAAAAAGCCGAAAACTTGGTGGAAGATTGCTACCGCAATGCGCTCGTGGGGCTCTTCGACGGTTCGGATGTTCCGTACATCCTGAAACTCCGCGAAGTGTATCGCCACCTGAGCAACAGCGCTGATCGCGCCCAGTCGATTGGGCGATTGATCGGCAAGATCGTGGTCAAAGCGACGTAAGTCGTGCGGGCGCGATCAGGCGGGAACGAGACGCTTGAGCTCGCCAGTCAGCGTTTCGCCGGGCTTGAGATCGATGATCTGCAATCCGCTGATGTCTTTTGTTAGCTCGCGCAGTTGGTCGGGCGTACCCGTGAGAATGGGAAACGTTCCATAGTGCATGGGCACGACCACTTTGGTTCCCAACAGCCTGATTGCATGCGCACCTTGCAGCGGATCCATCGTATAGTGATCGCCGATCGGCAGTAATGCAAGGTCGGGCTTGAAGAGCTCGCCGATGAGCTTCATATCCGAGAAGACCATGGTATCGCCTGCATGATAGAGACGCAAGCCGTTTTCGAGCGCTACCACGTAGCCGGCGGCTTCGCCGCCGTACAGAATATCGTCGCCATCCGAAATGCCGCAACTATGAACCGCATGGGTCATCGTGACCTTGACACCCTCGTGCTCGATCGTGCCGCCTTTGTTGAACCCGACGATTTTCTTGACGCCTTTTTTCTGCAGCCACGCAACCGTCTCGAAGATGCCGATGGCGGTGGCGTCGTGCTTTGTTGCTAAACGAAGCGCATCACCGATATGATCGCCGTGCGCATGGGTGATGAGGAGCGTGTCGACCTTGGCGGGATTTTTCAACCTCGTCGGACATGCCGGATTTTGTTCGAGCCATGGATCGATGATCCAGTGCTTGCCGCTTTGTGTCTTGATGGCAAAGGTCGCGTGCCCGCAGAACGTCAGTTCGTTGGATCCCAGGTTCATGAATACGTCCTCCAGTGTTGACCGAATGAGTTCGTGCGATTACCCCAGGGCGAGTTCTGCTTCCTCTCGCACCCACGCATCGGTTTCAACACGGAGGAGATCCTCGAGGGCGCCGTGCGCCTCTTGGCCGCCGAGCTGACCCAACGCCCACGCTGCGTGACCTCGAACGAGCGGCTTGCGGTCACGCAGGGACGCAACGAGCGGAGGCACCGCGGCTTGGTCGCGCGAGTTGCCCAAAGCCACGGCGGCATTGCGCTGCAGGACTGCCTTGCCGCGCCAAGCCATGGCCGTGGAGCCAAACCAACGCCGAAATTCCGCTTTGGTCATAAGCAGAACTGAAGGCAAATCCATTGCAGCGCCGATGTGAGATTGCGGAGCGAACTCAGGATGCAGGTGCGCTGCTTTGCGGTCGTTGACGGGGCAGACGGTTTGGCATGTGTCGCATCCCCATAATCTGTTGCCAATGATCTTGCGATACTCGCGCGGGATCGGGCCTTTTGCTTGAGTGAGGTCGGAAAGGCAACGCCTAGCATCGATCTCGCCATTGGGTCCAATCGCTCCCGTCGGACAATCCACGATGCACTCGACGCATTGGCCGCAGTTGGTTTGCAAGGGCTCATCAGGCTCGAGGTCGAGCGTGGTGATCAGTTCGGCCAAGAAGACGTACGAGCCGAACTCTTTGGTCAACACGTTGCCACTCTTGCCGAACCAGCCGATGCCGGCGCGCACCGCAGCGGCGCGATCCATGAGCGGTCCGGTATCCACACACGGAAGACATCGTGCGCCCGGAAATTCCAAGGCAATGAAATCGGCGAGTTCGTTGAGCCTGCGGCCGATAACTTTGTGATAATCCAGGCCCCACGCATAATTTGAGATCGCCCCTTTGAGCCCGGCCGCCCGCGGATCGTGCGGTGTCACGTCGCTGTAATACGACGTTGCGGTGCAGACAATGGAACGCGCATCGCAAAGCGAGAGCGATGGCGTGCAATGTGTTTCTATCGTTTGATCGTCATAGTGCCAGCGTTCGAGGTAGTTGCGATCGCGGCGTTCCTTGAAGATGCGCTCTTCTTTGATGAATGGCTGCGCCGAGGCAATCCCAACGAGATCGAAGCCAAGGTCTTTCGCCCGGGAAACGACACGCGCTTTTGTTTGAGAAGATGGTCGCGAACGAATTCGCGACACGGCGTTCATGTGGTCGTGGGGGTGGGTGGATATTCCAAAATGATCGTGCCATGAACGGGAAGACCATTGAGGGTTGCTGGTGCGAACACGGTTTTCCGCGCCGCGTCAAGGGCCATGGCGTCGAGATTGGCGTCCCCGCTCGACTGCAGCAAACGTACGTTGAGGATATTTCCGTCAGGGCCGACGTCAACTTCGATCTTAATCGGTTGCGGCGGTGGCGAGGCAAGCGACAGATCCGCCAGCTTGAGAACTCGCACGGGGTTATCGTCACCCCACACCGTCGCTCCATTCACTTCATCGTTATTGCCACCGGTGTCGACCTTTGCTCCCGCGGCCCCGGGCGACGGCGTTGGTTGCGCCTCATTCGAAACCGCAGGCGCTTCGTTCGATCCTGGTTTCGGACGTTTAGGCCCGACGATGATGAGATTAGACTTGCGCCGCGCGGGCGCGTGAATTGATTTTAGCAAGGCCGCTTGGTTCTGGAAGGCCATTTCTCGATATTTCAATGGCGCGAGATGCGTCGACGTCCGCATCACGATCTTCGGCGACGGCGGCGGTGGAGTGGGCTTTGGTGTGGGCTCCTCGCGTACGTTACGAGAGAGGGAAATAATCGAAATGGCTTGATCGGGCGGTGTTGCGTAGCGCCAGGTCGGGAACAAGGTCGCAACGGTCGAGCCCACGGTGAAATGCAATGCGGCTGACACCGCAACGAATGCGAGAAATCCGTAGACCGCGACGCGCCGGACCCGATTGCGCATCTCGCCTCCAAGCGATACGAAAGATACTAGTATTTTCGGTGGCTGTACGGGAGAACCTGTGGCCTCTTTGCCCGCTTTTATTGCTCTTGGCCTGGTGACGGCTTCGCGCGCTCTTCCTGCTGCATGGCAAGCAGCTCCTCATATTTGGGACACTTCATGTCCTCGGCGCGTAACACGGTCGTCCACCCATAACGGCGCGCGATCGCCCATCCTTGGCAAACCGTGACACGTTGCATATCGGCGAGCAGCGTGCGTGTTTTGGGCGGCGGTTCCTCACCGGTGTGGAGAAATTTTACAGCAACGGGAAAGGTTGCGGGTCGAACGTATTCATCAATTTTTTCTGCGAGCGTTTTATTGCTCACAGAGGCCGGTCGCGCGTCGGTCGATGCCATGGCGGTTCTCGATTCCGCGACAGGGCACTCACGCTCTGGCGACGCAACCATGTCAGCGTGCCCTCAAACGGAAAGCCGCGGATCAAGCTCTACAATGCGTCATGGTGTTGGTATTGCCAGCGCGTTCGCGACAAGCTCGACGAATTGGGACTAGCGTACGAAGCGGTTGAGGTTCCCATCCGGCACAGCGAGCGCACCGAGGTGATTGCGGTTTCCGGTCAACCGAGCGTGCCGGTGCTTGTGGACGGCAGCACCGTGCTTGACGATGACGACATCATCATTCCGTACTTGGAGAAGACCTATGGCAAGCCAACGTAGGGTCGCGAATATATTTGGTATAGGTCTCTACGCGTAGATGCCTCGCGTCATCAAGCTATCGACCACGCGCCGGATGGCGAGCATGTAGGCCGCTGTCCGCAACGTGACCTTTCGTTCCTCCGCTATATCCCAAACCGTGTCAAAGTTTTCTTTGAGCACGTCGCGAAGCCGCTCGTTGACCTCGCTTTCTTTCCAATAAAACCCCATGCGATCTTGGGCCCACTCGAAATACGATACGGTAACGCCGCCAGCGTTGGCAAGAATATCGGGGATCACCGTCACGCCCGCTTGTGAGAACATCCCATCGGCGGCAGGTGTCGTGGGGCCATTTGCAGCTTCCGCGATGAGGTGTGCTTTGATTTTCGACGCGTTCTCCACCGTGAGTTGGTTTTCAATTGCTGCGGGAACGAGAATGTCACATGGCAACTCGAGCAGTTCGGTATTGCTCACTCGTTCTCCCGAAAACCCCTCCAGCGAACGCCGTTGGTTGTTGGGCGAATTCACAAACGCGATGGCGGCTTCCACGTTCACGCCTGCCTTGTTATATAAGCCGCCGAACTGATCGCTCAGCCCAATGACCGTTGCCCCATGCTCGTGCAGAAGTTTTGCCGTGATCGAGCCGACGTTCCCAAAGCCTTGCACGACAACTCGTTGTCCGGCGAGTGATTTCCCCATTTTCTCGAGCGCGGACTGAATGGTAATCATAACGCCGCGACCCGTTGCCTCAACTCGCCCGCGCGATCCCCCGACGTTGAGCGGCTTCCCCGTGACCACCCCTGGGGTATGCGAGCGGTTGTGCATGGAGACAGTGTCCATGATCCAGGCCATCGTTTGGGGATTCGTCCCCACGTCAGGCGCAGCCACGTCCTTGTCTGGTCCTATGACTTCGATGATATCGGCGGCATAGCGACGCGTGAGACGTTCCAGCTCGCCTCGCGAAAGCTTGGATGGATCGCACGTCACCCCACCCTTACCCCCGCCGAAGGGAAGATCGACCACGGCACACTTCCAGGTCATCCAAAAGGCGAGTGCCGTCACTTCATCGAGCGTGACATCGGGATGATAACGAATGCCGCCCTTTGCCGGGCCCCGGGCGAAACTATACTGCACGCGATACCCGGTGTACACTTCAAAATCGCCGTTGTCGCGCTGAAAGGGAATCGAAATGATGACTTGTCGCGCTGGGTGCGTGAGGATGAGCTTGATGTTCGGGTTGAGATCTAAGTTGGCGGCCGCTTCATTGAAATAGTCCATCGCCTCGCCGAAGACCGACTCGTGATCGGTCTTGTGGGGGTCCGCAGAAGTGGTTCCTTTTGGGCTGTCGCCGCTCGCGGTTGCCATGCTCGTCTCTCCAGTTCAAACATTAAATCGAAAGTTGACGACGTCGCCTTCCCGCATCACATAGTCTCGCCCCTCGCTGCGCAAGAGACCGGCATCTCTGACCGCGTTGAGGTTGCCGAGGCGCTGCACATCTTCAAACGAAGCGATTTCTGCGCGAATGAAACCTCTCTCGATGTCGCTGTGAATCTTGCCTGCAGCCTCTGGTGCTTTAGTTCCTTGCGTGATCGTCCAGGCCCGCGTTTCCTTTTCTCCAGCGGTGAGAAACGTCATGAGTCGCAGCAGCCGGTAGCCGGTCACAATGAGCCGATCGAGGCCACGCGACTCCATCCCAAGGTCGCGCGCGAACGCATCTGCCTCTGACGGTGGTAGCGCCGAAAGCTCCTCTTCAAGTTTCGCAGACAGCGCAATGACTTCTGAACCTTCGGTGCGCGCGCGGTGTTGAAGCTGTTCTACACCCTGGGATGATGAAGCAGTCGATACTTCATCAATATTGGCGACGTAAAGCAGCGGCTTTGCGGTGAGCAGTGACAGTTCCTTTGCAAGCGAAGTTTCCTCCGTCTGCGGACCAAACGTACGCGCGGGCATGCCTTCGTTGAGCACCGATGCAATGCGTTCGAGTGCGCTGACCTCGTCTGCAAGCTTCGCATCCGCCTTGGCTCTCGAACGCGATTTCTCCAGACGACGTTCAACGGTTGTGAGGTCAGCGAGCGCGAGTTCGGTTTGGAGAATCTCCACGTCGCGCATTGGATCGGGAGCACCTTCGACGTGGATGATGTTGCGGTCTTCAAAACAGCGCACGACCATGGCGACCGCGTCGACCTCGCGAATGTGCGAAAGAAAAGCGTTGCCGAGTCCCTCGCCTTTTGAAGCGCCGCGAACCAAGCCGGCGATATCAATGAAGGTCGTCGTTGCGGGCACGATTTGCTTGCTCTTGAAAATGTCCGCCAGGACCGCAAGCCTTGGATCTGGCACCGGCACGATACCGAGGTTTGGGTCGATGGTTGCAAAGGGATAGTTCGACGCCACCATGCTGCTGCGCGTCAAGGCGTTAAAAAGCGTGGACTTTCCCACGTTGGGCAAGCCAACGATGCCGCAGGCGAGCGACACTACGTTTGGGTGGGCAAGGCTCGAGCGTCTGCCTGATCAGTCTTAGGCAGAAATCCCTGGGCTTGCAGATCCATTGCGATGAGCTCGCGCAGCGATGAGGTCGCCACGTGAGCTTGCTTGCGCTTGACTTGAAAGTGGACTCGAAAGGTTGCGCCGTCGGGTGTCACATCGGTCAGCATCACGGCTAGACCGTCTACCTCGATACCGCTCTTCTTGACGGCCTTTTCTGCGATGCTCGTGAGCTGTTCTCGCAGCGACCCAATGCTGTCACGCAACGGAACAGTGAAATCGATGCTGAGCCGGAGCGGCAGCCGAGTCGAATTGGCGACATACACAATGCTCCCGTAGGGTACCGAGACCAAATAACCGCGGTCATCCACCAAGCGAACCAGTCGCAAGCTTATGGTCTCGATGACGCCGTGAATGACGCCATTCCCGGTTGTTAATTCAGCTCCATCGCCGACGTCGAACGTATCCTCAAAGAGATAAAACGCGCCCGTGAGCACGTCGCGAACGATGGACTGCGCGCCGACACCGATGACGATTCCGATAACGCCGGCCGAATAGAGCGCCGGCGCCACGTTGACGCGCCAAATATTGAGCAGTTCGAGGATGAGAAAAAAGAAAATGAGGAGCGCTGCTGATGGATCGCGTTATGCCGAAGTACGTCGAAACCCGCGGGATGATCCGGCTCGCGAAGCGCCGCGCGTAAAATTTTGTGATTCCGGCTTCAATAAGGCGCCACAAGAGGAATGCAACGACGATTGCGATGACCGTCGCAAACCATTCATGGCTAACGTTGAGCCTAAAAAACTGCACGCTTGGGCGCTTTCACCCTATGTGGAGGCTGTCCTGTCATATGCGTTTCGCACGATAGGAACCGGTTTTTTTGAAGCGAAGGCCTGGCGTCAATCCCATTGTGAGGCGGGAGCTACATGCGGCAGATGAAGGTGGACAAACTCGGCATCGACTTGCTGACGCACGATCCTGTCGTCATTCTCAAGGATCTCGAAGGCAAGCGCTATCTGCCCATCCTCATTGGGCCCTTCGAGGCGACCGCTATCATGTTGGCCCTCGAAGCCCAGTCGGTGCCGCGCCCGCTTTCGCACGATCTCATGAAAGCCATTTTGGATAACCTCAACGCCAAGCTGACCAAGATCATCATCCACGATATCAAGGATAGCACGTTCTATGCCAAGCTCGTGGTCGAGGCGGGCGGAGAAGACCAGGAAATCGACGCCCGGCCAAGTGATTGCATCGCGCTTGCGCTGCGCGCCAACGCTCCTATCTTCGTCACCGATAAGATTGCGCTCGAAGAATCCGTCTACGACAAGAAGACGGAGGAAGAAGAAATGCAGCGCTTTCACAAGTATATCGAGAACCTCAAGCCGAGCGACTTCAAAGAATCCTAGAGAGATGTAGGGGGGCGATTGGAAAATCGCCCCTACGGTTGGCGCGCGAATGCATTTGCGCGTGGAGATAAAGCGTGAAAGAGCAAGCCGAAATTGGGGTCTTTGGAGGCTCGGGCTTCTATTCGTTGCTGGAAAATCAGCGCGACATCAAAGTTGAAACTCCCTATGGATCGCCCAGCGACGAGTTCGCGCTCGGCGAGATCGCTGGCAAACGCGTTGCCTTCGTACCGCGGCATGGGCGAGCGCACTCTTTGCCACCTCACATGATCAACTACCGCGCAAATCTCTGGGCGATGAAGGAACTCGGGGTGAAGCGCATCATCGGGCCGTGCGCCTCGGGATCGCTCAAGGCGAGCGTCAAGCCAGGTCACTTTGTCGTGTGCGATCAGCTTGTCGATCGCACAAATGGCCGCAAAGATACCTTCTACGACGGGCCGGTGACCACGCACGTTTCTTTCGCTTACCCGTATTGCTCGCAGTTGCGTCCCCTGGCGGTCCAGATCATCAAGGATGCCGGCATTGTTTGTCACGATCGCGGCACGGTGGTGACGATTCAGGGCCCGCGCTTTTCCACCGTGGCAGAGAGCCGCTGGTATTCATCGCACGCTTGGGAAGTGATCAATATGACGCAGTATCCCGAGGCGTATTTGGCGCGCGAGCTCGAGATGTGTTACGTCAACATTTCGCTCATCACCGACTTCGACGTGGGACTTGAGGGGCAGGCCGGCATCGAGCCCGTCACGCATGAGGGTGTTATCGCCGTTTTCCAAGCGAACAACCAAAAAGTGAAGGCAGTCATCTTGGCCATGATCGATCGGATGCCGCAACAACGTGAATGCGCGTGCGGCTCTGCTCTACAAGGCGCGCGATTGTAGCCAAAAGGGTCGCGAATAAATTCGCGACCCTCCAGAGCTAGGTTGTGATCGGGATCAAGCTTTACTGGAACTCTCCCCGACTGCCGGCACATTCGATAACTAGAGAGGGGATATGTTTCATGTTTGCAGTTCCAGTTCTCAAGCCTACCTGGCTCAAAGCAATGATTGCACTCGCGCTTGTTGTGATGCTGACTTTTGCTTCTTTGCAAGCCGGGCACGCCGATTCAGCGGGCCAGCGCTCGACGCGCAACATCATCTTGGCTGCAACGGCGGTGACGCTTGGGATCGTTCTCTACGAGAACGCCCAACATGCAGCGGTTAGCGCGAACACAGTCGTGGGTCGAACGAGAGATGGTGGTGTCGTGTATGGCGACGGGCGCATGATCTATCCTGGCGGCATGATTGTCTATGCGAGCAACGATGGGATCCACCTGTGCGCGTTCTATGGCTTCGGTGCTCGCTGCAGCTTACGCGCCGTTGGCTATCCGTGGCGCTATGAGGACGAACAAGAATGGCATGGCGAGGGCTTACACAAAGGCTGGGACAAGCACCACGGCAATCCTCACGACGATAATGGCCAAGGCGAGGGCCAGGGCGGAAGGTAAAACGATCCCGATGCTGCGCGAGCCGAGGAGCTTAGCTCAGTACTCCCACTGCGATTCAGGGACCACGTTGGGATTAGCTACTGGCGGAGGCGTCTGAGTGCCGGGATAGTCGAAGGTTGCGTTACCGCCACCATTCATCGTGACGTTGTTGGGAGTATAAATCGCGCCCGTGAAATTCCCATGCCCACCCCCGTTTATCGTCACGTCTGAATTGGCAACATAAAAGATGCCCACCGTCGTTGGCGTTCCGTGGAGGACGGTTCCGCCCGTCCCAAAGACATAGACAATGTGCGTAAGGCTGACCGGTAGAGCCTGATAATCGGCGTTGCCGCCGATGTTGACGTCGCCCATGACGACGGTCGTCGCGCAATAGTTTATAAGGCTGCCATTGCCGATGAGCGTGATGTTGCCACTAATATAGGCGACACAATTCGTGCCATTGGATCCAATCGTGCCACCAGTCACACTGCCTGAAGTGTAATAATTTGCTCCGCCGCTTTGTGCTTGGTGCAATGTGCTGCTTTGAATTGTCGCAAGTTGCGCTGAAGTCAGAAACGTTGGTGGCGTTGCATCGATGTGGGCCACGTGGTCATAGCCGACGATGGCATTACTGGTGCCTGTCGCATAGGAGTTGCCATCCGGCACCTGGCCCCCGCCGCTGGAAGTGAGAGTACCGCAGCGGATATCAGCGCTGTGGTTGCCTGAAGTATCGGTTATCTGCTGGTGACTGATCTTGCCCGTCTTGCCGCACGTAATCGCGCCAGGGAGCAAATATGTTGGAGGGCCGGGTATGACCATCTGCTCAACATACACCGTCCTCCCGCCCAAAATCGACGATGCCCAGCCCGCAAGAAGCGCCTGGCCGGCCGGAACGTTGATTTTTGCTGATACCTTAGGATCGGGATCATTCAGCCCTGAGGCACCAGTTCCGTGCAATTGGTTTGACCAAATACTCCAATTGTACGTGTAGCCATTCACGACGCCGCTACCTGAAGTCGCAACCGAATTCCCGTCGATACTCCATTGGGCGACGTTGACGCCAGTTTCAGCCGCGTCAAACGTCTGGTTCTTGGTCTGAACGCTCAGGGCATCGCTTGCAGAATACGAAGAATTCGACAACACAGCGACCGCTACGAGTAAGAGGATGACGACGAGGAACAAGGCGAGGATCATGGACATGCCACGGTGTGTGCGCGAGTTCGAAATCCGCATATCGCTTTTAATTCCTCGTTTCTATATCGGTCTGGTAGGTCGTTTCATTCAGGGCTCCGTTGACGGTACTCTGCGCCTGCATCTGAAAAGTCAATGTGCGTCCAGGCGCCGGGGCGGAGAGAGAAAGCCGCTCAACGAAACGCGCTAGCTGCATACCGCCGCGAGCGGTTACATCGCTCACCGCGTTTTGAGCGTCTACTGAGTTCAACAAGTGGTCCTGGGCAAACGTGCTCGGTTGATCAAACGCAACGTTGAGGTTGCCGATGGCATCTACCCAGTAGACCGTTGCGCCTTGCCAATATGGCTTAGCCGTCACTGCATCCAATTGGAATGGTCCAGTTCCCGACAAGTAGGCAGTCGGCAGGACAATGGCTGCAGTACTGGAGAGCGTCGGCCCCGGGGTCGCGCATGCTGGCGAGGCACCGGTCGTGCACGCATAAACGGAACCAATGTCAGTATTCCGGAGGTCCCGCTGTACGCGGTAGAGCGCCATGGCCGCGGCCTGAACGGTGTCAACTTTTGCTTGGGTTTGATCTTGGGAGCGCAGCAACGGACCGATAATGAACGCAATCGCGCTCATGATCAATCCTAAGATAAAGATCGTCGACAGCATCTCTGCAACGGTATATCCTCGCTGCGCGGTGCTACTTCGTGACATAGCTTTGCACGGTAACGGATCGCGGTGCATTTACTTCTGTCCAAGAGACGGTAACAGAGCATAAGTAGACGTTAGCACCGCTGGTGCCGGTGAACTGCTTCGTTGCACACCCATCGGGCGCCACCGCGAAGTTTCCATAGTTTGAATTGTTTTGCCCGTTGGCGATAAATGATTGGCCGGCATCAATAGGAACCGTGGTTGCCGAGGGCATTGCATTTGCTTGAAGCAAGGCGTCATGTTCGACGTCCAGGTATTGTTGCGCGACGGCGACCGCTTGCACGTGGATCGCATTCGTCTGGACGCTGTTAAACCCAAACGGAACCACGGAGAGCATGGCCAAAATAGCGAGAAGCAAGACGATCATCGCGATCATCGTTTCGATGAGGGTAAATCCAAGCTCTCGCTTGCGTGAATGGCGGCTCTGACGCACGCTATCCATTTAGACCTTTGACACCTAACGCCCCCCGAAGGCGCCGCGTGTGTGTCATGTGACGGGCGTCATATGAAAAGCACGTCCGATTGGCGGGGGAGGGGCGATTTTCCAATCGCCCCCTACATTAAACGCTGCGGAGTTGGACTTGCAGCCAGCCGAGCACGTTTGGCGGCGGAATGTTCGTCTCGTCCGCGATGCGCGCTGCTTCGTTCACCGCAGCCAATGCAACGATGAGGCGCTTGGGCGCATCGGAGCCCAGTGCTTGCGCTGCCGTCCGATACGAGCGAAGTGATTCTCTGTCAAGGACCTGATCTTCGGTTCCAAGCGCAACCATGAGGACGTCTCGCACAGCGAGGCGAGCACCTCGCAGTACTTCAACGATTTCGGCTCGTGCGTTGTCCTTTGAGAGCTCAGGTATCGCGGATATCGCACGCGGGGTGCGCAGGCACGCCAAGGCCCACTCGTGCGAAGCCCGGTAGAGCGAATCGCCCACTTCATCGAGCGCAGCGATCGCATCCCCGAGGCTGCCTTGAGCCTTCCGAGCCAGCAAACGGGCACGCTCGCGATCGACTTCATGCTGAGCAACCAGCGAATCAGCTATCTCTGACTCTGACAGTGCATTGAAACGCAAGCTTGTCGTGCGCGAACGGATTGTCGGCAAGACTTTGTCCGGTCGTTCGGCGGTCAAGAGAAACAGTTTGCCGGGATTTGGCTCTTCGAGCTCTTTGAGCAGCGCGTTGTAAACCGCATCGTTGGTGACGAAATCGAAATTGGGAATGATGCAGATCATCCTTCCACCTTCATAACTGTGCATCTGCATGAGCGTGATGATGCGGCGAGACGTTTCGATCCCCATGACGTCGGTTTTACGTTCGATGCTCTTGCCGGCCAGCCGGTCGGCTTCGCGGATAAATTCTTCGCTGATGACGATTGTATCGCCGGAGGACCCAGCCAGCCCGCGCTGGCAGGGGCCACACTCGCCGCAAAAGCCCAGCGGGAAACTGCGCGGCCGTTCGCAATGCAGCGTCATGGCAAGCATCTTTGCAAACGTGAGCTTTCCGACGCCGCGTTGACCCCAAAATAGATATGCTTGGGCGAGATTATTTGGCCCAACGCGGGTGAAATAGTCAATCACCGCCGGTTGGCCCACAAACGGCGGGAGGGGCTTCGGGCGCGCTGGCTCTTGGAGCTTGGGTTCCTTCGTTTTAGCCATGCCAGCGCGAGAGCACCTCAGTGCGAATTTTGACGGCGAGTTCCTCCTCGGGCAGCGTTCCGTCAACGATGACAAAGCGCTCCGGCTCGGCGGCTGCGAGTTGACGATAGCCCTGCGCAACTCGCTCGTGGAAATTGTTCGCTTCGCCTTCAAGGCGGTCGGCGCTGCGTCCCCGGAGGCGTTGCCGAGAAACGTCAAGGGGAACGTGCAACAGGAACGTGACGTCAGGACTCAGGCGCCGCGCCGCAAACATGGTTAGATACATCAAGGAATCGATTGGGAGACCTCTGCCGTATCCTTGATAGGCGATCGTCGCATCCCAAAAGCGATCGCATACGACAAGCCGGCCTTCTTGCAAGGCGGGCTCGATCACCTTGTCGACGAGTTCTGCCCGCGAGGCGCACAGCAACAACGCTTCGGTTTCCCTTGACATCTGACCCAGCGGATCGATAAGGAGCTCGCGAATGCGCTCGCCCAGCGGCGTCCCGCCCGGCTCGCGCGTGAACACAAACGGAATGGTCGTTTCTTCCAGCGCTTTGTGCAGCAGTCGAACCTGCGTCGACTTGCCCGCACCTTCGATGCCTTCGAAGGTAACGAACAGCCCGCCCTTTATCGAGCCGCCTCCTGAAAGACACGGACTCGGCGATTGGGTTCAATACCGGTGGAGCGAGACTGCAAATTGTATTTCTCCACGAGTTGATGCTGCAGGCGCCGGATATAGGACGATTGCGGCGAGAGCTCCACGGGTTTGTGGTGGAGCATGACTTGATAGGTCGCTTCCTCCGCTTCGCGAAGGGCGACCTCTTCGTCGTCGCCGGATGGCATATCGTAGAGGTCTTTCAGGCAATTCTGGATCTGTGCCGTCGTGTTTGTCTTGATTGCATAAATGGGAACGTTCTGCGCCGCAATGTCTCGCAGTTTTCCATTGTCGCGGCGCTCGAGCGCCTTCAGGGTCAGCACGACGTCGGCATCATCCCACTTTCGCGCCACCGCCGCCGGGACGCGGAGGTTGTTGATAGCTCGCTCGATCTTGGCGCGGCTCACGCCATACGGAAAAATCCGAACGATGTCGCCCGCCTCCTCCTCGCTCTCGCTGTCGGCAAACGCCGCTTCGCGTTCGTAGACCCGGCGACGTGAGGGCGCGTAGCGCGTTTGCACGGTTTGTTTTTCGGCTTCTTGGAAAACTTCGACGCCGCCCGAGGCATTGCGGACTCGCACTTCAGGCCGAGGTTGTTGGCCGCGCAGCATGGCATCCACCACTTCGTCAATGGGCGCGTGAATGGCCAGGCGATTGCGGTCTTGTATTTCGATGACCACGTCAAATGTCGGCGAGGCCTTGCGCTCGAGCACGGTCTTGCGCGTGCCGCGACGGCGCGCTTCTTCATCGGAGAGCGTCACCGCTCCGATGCCGCCAATGAGGTCGCACAACGTTGGGTTCATGAGGAGGCTCTCAAGATCGATGCCATGCGCCGTGCCGATGAGCTGAACGCCGCGCTCAGCGATGGTCCGCGCCGCTATCGCTTCAGCTTCCGTGCCGATCTCGTCGATGACGACGACTTCTGGCATGTGATTTTCGACTGCTTCGATCATGACGGCGTGCTGGTTCGCCGGAATGTCGACCTGCAACCGGCGCGCGTGGCCGATGCCGGCATGAGGAACGTCGCCGTCTCCCGCGATCTCATTGCTCGTGTCAACGACGACCACGCGCTTTCGAAGATCTCCTGACAGAACGCGCGCAACTTCGCGCAGCATAGTCGTCTTGCCGACGCCGGGTTTGCCCAGCAACAGCAACGATTTTCCCGAACGCACCACGTCAAGGATGATGTCAATCGTGCCGTACACGGCTCGACCAACCCGGCAGGTCAAACCCACGATCTTGCCGCCTCGGTTGCGCAGGCACGAGATGCGGTGCAGCGTTTTTTCAATGCCCGCGCGGTTGTCTTTGCCAAACTCGCCGACCCTGCTGGTCACGTGCGCGATGTCTTCGGGCGTGACCGGCGCGTCTGCCAGGTAGCCAAAGTCTCGCGGGAACCTCGCCTCAGGTAGCCTGCCCAAGTCCAAGATGACCTCGATAAGTTGGTCGAGGTGGGGAAGCCGCGTCAGCGCTTGGCAGATATTTGACGGGAAGATGTCGAGGAGGGCAGTTAGTTCCCAGTCGCTCGATTGAGTCTGGGCAAGGTCCTCTTTCAAAAAATCGTCACCTCAGTGGACGTTAGGATTGGAGCACGCGAATCCTTCGCAGCTTTGCGTCAGCCGGACCCTGCATGTGGACCCCAGCCTTCAATTCGAGCCGCACGTAGTTAATGATGTTTGGTGTTATTCTCTCTCCCGGGCATAGAATCGGTATCCCGGGGGGATACGGCGTCACCACCTCAGCGCAAACTTTTCCAGCGCTTTTCCCAAATGGAATTTCGACGTGGTCGGCGAGAAAGGCCTCCCGCGGCGTCACAACTTGCTCGGGTATCTTTGGGAGTTCGTACGTCCCCTGCTTCAAACGTCGCTCGAGAATGCCGGTGGGAGCATAGATGTCGATTGGCCGTTTTTCACGAGCCAGCTCTGCAACGGCCTTGACCAGCTGGTCGACGCTCTTTTTTCGGTCGCCAATCGTGACGAGCGCGACCACGTTGAACAGATCGGCGAGCTCCACTTGGACATTGTAGCGCAGACGGAGGATTTGTTCGGCCTCATAGCCGGTGTAGCCGAGGTCCTTCACGGTGATGGCGATGCGGGTTTCGTCGTAACCGGCGATGCCAGGCTTGCCCACCTGGTCGGTGCCCATACAGTAGACGCCCGGGATTGCGTTGAGCCGCCGCCGCGCATCACGTGCTAATGAAAGCGTTCGAGCGAGCAGCTCCTCGCCTTGCGTTGACATTTGCATCCGGGCGACGTCAAGTGACGCCAGCAAGACAAGCGAAGGGCTGGTGCTTTGAAAAAGTCGTAAGGTGCTTCGCAAGCGCCCTTGGTCGATGCGCTCCCCGCGCGTGTGTAACATGGATCCCTGGCTCATGCCGCCGAGCAGCTTGTGCGTAGAGTTGACGCACGCGTCTGCTCCGACTGAGGTCGCAGACGGCGGAAGCTCGGGGTGAAAGTGCAAATGAGGTCCCCAGGCTTCATCCACGAGCATCAGCTTGCCACGCGCATGGACGATGCGTTCGATTGCAATTAGGTCAGCCGTTGCCCCGTAGTAGGTTGGGCTCGTGATGAAGACCGCGCGGGCATCAGGGTACAGCTCTAGGGTTGCTTCGACGGTCGCAGGCGTGACGCAATGATCGATGTGCAACGCCTGGTCGACCTCCGGCTGCATGTACACAGGCTTGGTCCCGCTCATGATCAATGCGCTCGTCGCAGATTTATGGCTGTTGCGCGGCAAGAGGACGGTGTCGCCAGGCCGTAGCGCGGTCATAAGCATCGCCTGATTGCCAGCCGTCGAGCCATTGACGAGAAAGTAGGAGTAATCCGCGCCGTAAGCCGCCGCAGCAAGCGCATGCGCTTCCCGAATCGGACCTTCGGGTGCGTTGAGATCGTCCAGCCCCCGAATCTGCGTCAGATCGATGGAAAGAACGTTGTCGCCAATGAAATCGCGCAAACGTGCGTGCATGCCGACGCCATGCTTGTGCCCGGGCGTGTGAAATGAGACGGTGCCCGATTGAACGTAATCTTGCAACGCCTCAAAATATGGGGTTCTGTGCTGATCTAACCCGCTCACGAAAATCTCCCATGTAGCGAATAGGTTGCGCGACTACATTGGAGGCGAGTTTAAGGGAATTCCCAAAAGCGCGAGCACGGCGCGAGGAGGTTGTGACTTGCATGGACATAGCGATCTTCAGCCATCACGACGGCTAGTTTGGCGGGCGAACCTGGTTACCTTCGCCCGGGGGTTCAGGGAATGAAGGCTTTACGAATTGGCGATGCGGGTGAGCTCGCCATCGTTGACGTTCCACAACCAAAGCTAAAGCCGAAAGAGGCGCTGGTAAGAATTTCGGCTGCAGGCCTCAATCGCGCGGATGTGTCGCAGCGGCGCGGCAAGTATCCTGCGCCGCCGGATGCGCCGGCCGACATCCCTGGTCTGGAGTTCGCGGGGGTGATCGAGGAGCCAGCCAGCACGCGCTTGCAGCCGGGCCAACGCGTTTTTGGTTTGACCGGTGGCGGAGCGCAAGCAGAATATATCGCGATTCGTGAAGATCTGCTTCTTGCCGTGCCCGAAGGTATCAGCGACATTGAAGCGGCAGCGATTCCGGAAGCATACGTCACGGTGCATGATGCCCTTTGCACCCAGGCTGCGTTGCAGCGAGGCGAGCGACTGTTGGTTCATGCCGTTGCCTCGGGGGTTGGCTTGGCAGCGCTGCAGATCGCCAAGGCCTTTGGTTGCGAGGTGTACGGGACGTCGCGCACTCCTGAAAAACTGGAGCGAGTCCGATCGATGGGCATCGATCTCGCGTGTGGCCCACAGGAGTTTGAACAGCGCATTGAGAGCGTGACCCACGGCGAAGGCGTCAACGTCATCCTCGATCCGGTGGGTGGCGCCTATTTCGAGTCCAACTGCAAAGTGCTCGCGTCGTGCGGGCGTTTGGTGATTCTTTCCACCATGGGCGGGGCGAATGTCGCCTTGTCGTTAGCTGTCTTGATGAGGAAGCGGCTGCGCGTCTTTGGCACGATGTTGCGCAATCGCTCGCTTAAGGAGAAAGCTGCGGCGCTGCGGTCATTTGCGCACGACCTCATGCCGCTTGTCGAAGCAGGGCAACTCAAGCCGGTCATTTATGCGACCTACCCGCTCGAACGCGCTGCCGAAGCGTACGAGATGATGGAACGCAACCGCAACGTCGGGAAGATCGTTCTCGTGTTGTAGGGGGCGATTGGAAATCGCCCTTAATGCGAGCGCGTGGGCCGTGGGCTCGGTGATGGCGCGATCACGCTCTCCATGTCATAGTTCATTGCGGTCATCGAGAAGCGCTGTAGGCGCGCGCGAGCTTCCGGCTCTGGACCTGTCTTCAATTCTTTTGGGTTCTTCCAAATCTGGCCGTCGGCAAACTTCACCGCCAGGACCTCGAAGCCGACGTGGTCGACGCTACGGTACGAGAACGGAGGATGAAACGCCCAGACTGCTCCATCGGAATCACCGCTGCCAAGATTCGCATTTTCAATTATGGGCACGGAGAGCAGCACGTCGCCAAACGCATCCGTGATGTTGGCTTGCATCTTGAGAGCGACCGTACGCCGCTGCCCTTGATTTGTCACCTTGAATGTCACCAAATACCAGTCGCGCTCGTGCTCATAGAGCGGACCCGCGGTCACACAGTCCCACTGAAAGGGGAGATCCGGCGGGGTGAAAACCATGTTTCGCGGCTGGTGCGCGATACAATTAGCCAAAGCTGCTTTGCCGAGCGCGGCAATAACCCCAATAGCCATGAGCACGAAAACCAGCGTGCGCAGACTTCTCATCAGGCGGACCTCCTAGGGTTGCGATACGTTTGAAAAGAGGATTTCGAATTTTAGCATCTCGTGACCACGATGGATCAATCGACCTGTCCGTTGCAAGCCAAGGCGCCCCGCCAGCTCAATTGAGCGAGCGTTCTCGGGCTGCGTCAGCGCAATGAGACGACCCAACCGAAGCTCGACGTGCGCATACTTCTTTACGGCCGCCGCAGCTTCAAACGCCAGGCCTTTGCCCCAATGGCTAGGCAAGAGCATCCATCCAATTTCGATTTCGTCGGTACCCTCGAGCATCCCGAGCCCACTCTCGCCAATGATGGCTCCCGAATCGCGCTCAATGATGGCCCAATCACCGAAGCCAAGCTGTTCGTATCGTTCAATCGTACTGACGAGAGCGGAGTCGGCCTCCTGATCTGAAAGCGGTACGTTTTCATGGATGAAGCGCATGACATCCGGATCTTGGGTCATGCGCCGAAATGCGTCTCGGTCGGCGAAGGTCCAGCGGCGCATGAGCAGCCTCGGCGTATCGAGCACCGGTTCGGGGAAGGTTACGGTGTACAACCACCAGGCTTTGCGTTTCGTTCGGTCGCTCGGATTGCGCTCAAAGTACAAAGACATTCGCAGCGCGTCGCTTGTTTCGACGTCATAGTAGTGCCGGCGAATATATGCGTCGCCACGATCCTCACCCATGCTGCGCTTCGAACCGTGCGTGCGAGCGACGTCAAAGCGCTGATTGCGCCAGACGAAGGCCTTGGGCACCGCGGGTTCGCCACGCGCCATCGGCGCGATGTCGAAGTATCCGGGCTCGGGGGTGATTCGTTCGCTCACGAAGATGGGTCGCGAATGAATTCGCGACACTACACTTCGATGCGCTCTTCGATAGAGACGTCATACAGGAATAAGAATTTATACCACTCGCCTGGCACGGTGTGGCGTTTGATCTGAATCCAGGGAATGTATTTCGGCGTGCGCGGTTTACGGCGCAGTGACATGTTCGCGTCATGCGGCGTTCGGTTGTTCTTGCGATTGTTGCAGATGAGGCACGCGCAGACAAGGTTCTCCCAGCTTGAAGGCCCACCGTTTGAGCGGGGGATGACGTGATCCACCGTCATCTGGCCCTCCCCTTTTCGGCCGCAATATTGACACATGTAATCGTCGCGCAACAGCACGTTCTTTTTCGTCAGCGCCACTTTCTGACGCGGCCGGCGAATATAGTACAGCATGCGAATAATCGAGGGCATCCGCATCGCAATGGTGGCCGAGCGTAGGAGCCGCTCGTTGTGGTGAAGGATTTCGGCTTTACCCGCAAACACGAGTTTGACCGCGCGTTGCAGCGATGTGACGTTGAGCGCTTCATAGGTGGCGTTCAGCACGAGAACGTCAGTCACGAGACACGACCGGCTCGGCGAACGAATTCTATCTGAAGTTGAGTGAGCATGCCCTCAACCGCACGCAGTGCGTCAAGTTCCATAATCTCGCGCATGGCTGCAAGGAGGGCATTTGCTCCGTCGATTGCTGCGCGCGCCTCGCGCATGCTGGAGGCAGTGACCTGCGTTGCCGCCGTGGCCGACGGCGCAGCGCCTGCCATCTCGATGCGCATGTGCGCAGCGGCAGCGTCGATCAAGAGGGAGAGCATGCTGAAGGCAAGGTCGCGCATGGGCGGAATGTCGCTGGTTGCAACATCGCCCGCAGCTTCACGTTGAGGTTTCTCGCCGTGCATTGCGTGATAGACTCCACGCTTTGTCTTAAGCGTGTGGGGGTATATGCCCCTGCTGGGCCATGCGCGTGGGCGATGTGACAAGCGCCCGCGGGCGCCTAATGTTTCGCGGCGGACACCATTTGCAGGAAATACTTGTGAATCCTAAGATCGTCGGTTAACTCTGGATGAAATGATGTTCCCAACAGATTATTCTGCCACACCATCACGCCTTTGCCATCCAGGGATGCAAGGATGTGAGCGCCGCCCCATGCGGACTCAATCCATGGCGCGCGAATAAAGACACCAGGAAACGGCTTGCCCTCCAAACCTTCAATCTCCAGCGGCTCTTCGGCGCTCTCGATCTGCCTGCCAAAAGCGTTGCGCTTCACTTCGATATGCAGCATGCCGAGCGTCGCTTGTTTGGAACCGGCAATCTTCTCGGCCATCACGATCATGCCCATACACGTGCCCCACACGGGCATGCCAGCTTTCGCGCGTTCGATAAGCGGCTTGGCAAGTTTGAAATGTTCGAGCAAGTTCGCGACGGTTGTCGACTCACCGCCCGGAATGATCAGGCCATCAACCGCGCGCAATTCGTCCACAGTCTTAACCCGGACGCCTTCAACCTTGCAGGCGTGCAATGCCGCCAGATGTTCCTCGACGTCGCCCTGTAAGGCAAGGACGCCAACGCGCAGGTTCGATTTAGCCGCGGATTCCGCCGCTTTCGCGCCTTTGGTTGCGGGCGGCATGGTCTACCAGCCGCGGCCGGCGAGCAATTGCTCTTTGGGTATCTGGCTGATCTCAAGCCCGGGCATTGGGGCTCCAAGCTCCTTGCTGACCTCCAAGACAACTTTCGGATCGTCGAAGTAGTGCGTCGCCTCAACGATAGCTTTGGCGGTCTTCGCTGGATTCGCACTCTTGAAGATCCCCGAACCAACAAAGACCCCCTCGGATCCAAGCTGCATGCACAACGCTGCATCCGCAGGCGTGGCAATCCCTCCGGCGACGAACATCACGACCGGCAGGCGCCCGTGTTCGGCAACCTCGCGCACGAGCTCAACCGGAGCGCCTAAATCGCGCGCCGCACTGACGAGTTCTTCCTCCGGCAGGACGGAGAGCCGTCGAATGTCATCGTTGACTTGGCGGAGATGGCGAATCGCCTCAACGATGTTTCCAGATCCCGCTTCGCCTTTCGTGCGAATCATTGCGGCGCCCTCAGCGATTCTTCGCAAGCCCTCCCCAAGATTGCGCGCGCCACAGACGAACGGCACGGTGAACGGTCGTTTGTCGATGTGATAGGAATCGTCGGCCGGGGTGAGCACTTCGCTTTCATCGATGAAGTCGATGCCTAACGCTTCGAGCACCTGCGCCTCGACGAAGTGGCCGATGCGCGCTTTCGCCATCACGGGAATGGTGACGGCATCCATGATGCGCTGGACGATTTCGATTGCCGCCATGCGGGCAACGCCGCCCTCTTTGCGAATGTCGGCCGGCACGCGCTCGAGCGCCATGACGGCGACGGCGCCGGCCTCTTGAGCGATAATGGCTTGCTCGGGAGTCGTGACGTCCATGATGACGCCGCGCTTTGAGCATTTGCGCGAGTCCGCGCTTGACTTTCTCCGTACCCTTTTGTTTCACGATCTTACCTCTGAGCGGACATTGCTTGCACCGCAAGGCCCGCCTATTCTATTGGCGGAGCGGACCTAAAGGTCCGCTGCTACATTGGTCCGCTGCTGCGCTTAGGGAGCCTTATCATGCTAGCAAAATCACCGGGCGCTGTGTACCCCCGGCGACCAATTTCGGCGGGACGGATGATACAGGCGCTAGCGTTGTACCTTGGCCGAAGGTGACATGTTGTTTTCGTGTTGCGAGGGTGCGTGGTGTGTCACTTTTGTCGGCGCAATGTGTTGGACAGGTTCGGTAAGGTTCACCTGGGGAGTATACCGGCTCATGTCGCGCTCGATCATGAGATTGCCGGCGTACCTGCCCGCCGAAACGGATACGACAATGACCAGGACGCCAACGACGATGGTTGAGGGCGCGAAATAAGGTGAGTACCAATCGCCCGACCGTTTGCGGGCGGGCATTAGAACGTTCCCATCTCCTGCATGTCGGCGCCGCTTGTGATGTGCCCTTCGATCGCTAAGCGGAATTCTGTCGGACGGTCGGCCTTCGAATATGCCTCTTTCTCCGTCACGAGGCCGCTTTGGTAGAGATCGATGAGCGACTGCGTAAAGGTTTGCATGCCGTCGAATCTGCCACCCGAAATGTACTGATACATTTCGCTAAACTTGCCTTCCATGACGAGACTCTTGATGGTCGGCGTCGCGATGAGCACTTCGACCGAAGGCACGAGTCCTGATCCATCCAAACGCGTCAGCAGCCGCTGCGACACGATGCCGCGCAGACTTGTGGCGAACTGGACCATGAACATTTTCTTGTTGGCTTCGGGCAACGCGTCCATGATTCGTTCGAGTGCTTGGGTCGTGTTCTGCGTGTGCAGCGTCGAGAGGACCAAGTGGCCGGTCTCGGCTGCGGTGAGCGCGGTGATGATCGTTTCGGGATCGCGCATCTCACCGATGAGGATGACGTCAGGGTCTTGACGCAACGCTTGCTTGAGCGCTACCGTAAACGATTCGGTATCAATGCCCACTTCGCGCTGCGAGATGATGCAGAGCTTGTCGACGTGGATGTATTCGATTGGATCTTCGATCGTGACGATGTGCCTGCGTTGGCGTCGAATTGATATAGTCGATCATGCAGGCCAGCGTCGTCGACTTGCCGGTGCCGGTTGCGCCGGTCAAGAGGACGATGCCGTCGCGATGACTCGCAAAGGGTTTTGAGCGACGTCGGCAGCCGCAGCTCCTCAAACGTGGGGATATCGAGTCGCACCGAGCGGAATGCCGCGCTGACCGTGCCGCGTTGGAAGTAGGCGTTGACGCGGAAGCGGCCGTGACCGTGCAAGCCGTATGCATAGTCGAGCTCTTTTGTCTCCATGAACTCTTGCTGCTGCGCATGCGTCATGGAGGAGAAAATGAGATTTTCGCATTCGGGAAGCGACAGAGGACGTTCGGAGAGAGGTTTGAGAATGCCATGCGCGCGCGCCATGGGTGGCGCAGCTGCCTTCAAGTGCAAGTCGGAAGCGCCAAGCGCCAGCATCTGCCGAAGCAGGCTGTCGAGATCCGGCGGTTTTTGTTGTTCGCGAACGACCATCGTATCCACGGGTAAAGTGCTCCTCAGGAGGGAACTGATGCCCCGATGTTCTGGCCAGGCGTAAGGGGCGACCCTACAGTCGCCCGCTACGTGGACCTTACTAGGATTATCGGCACTTGAGCTTGTGCCCCGAACAGCCTTGGCGGGACATTTCCATCAAGCACTTGGCCCCCCGGAGATGCCCATGAAAACGGCCGCCGGCGCGTTTACGCGCCGCGCGCATGCGAAACTGAACCTGCGCCTCGAGGTCGGCGAGCGCATGGGGGATCTGCACTCCCTCGTGTCCGTGATTGCTCCGCTCGAGCTTGCAGACGAGCTTCGATTCTCTCCGGCGCCGGACGGCTTCACGGTCATGTGTGATGGCCTTGCCATACCCGAGCGCACTAATCTTGTCTGGCGCGCAGCGCACGAACTTGGGGTGCCGCCACCCATCGCAGTTGCGCTCGTGAAGAGCATACCGCTCCAGGCAGGCCTCGGCGGAGGCAGCGCGGATGCGGCTGAAACGTTGCTGGGCATCGCGCGCCTTTTCCGTGACGGTGGACGCGATATTGCTCAAAGCGTTCTGCACGAAGCGGCAACCCGTCTCGGATCCGACGTACCAAGTGCTCTGGTTCCTGGCCTGAAGATTGTGGCAGGCGTCGGCGAAAAGGTTATGCCCCATCCATGCAGACCGCCCGCTTGGGGTGTCTTCCTCCTCAAGCCACACGTCGGGAGCGACACCGCTCGCGCGTACGCGCTCCTTGATGCAGCGCGTTCCATGGCTCCCATTGTCGACCAGGCATTTGACAGCGCACGGGCGATGTGTCACGCATTTGCATCACACGACTTCTCGCAGTTCCTGGCCTTGCTGCACAACGACTTCTGCGCGGCGATCGAGCAAGCGTTGCCCGACGTCGCCTCCGCACGCGAGCGTCTCGCGAACGCGGGCGCCGCTGGAACGATTTTGTGCGGGAGTGGCTCGTGTGTTGCTGGCTTCTTTGAAGATGTCGATTCTGCGCGGCGCGCCCACGAACATACCCCGCTCGGCGAGGGCGAGTGGTCTTTGGTCACGCGCTTTCAGAAAAGTTCGCATGTCTAGCGGCGGGCCCCCTGGCCCCCAAGCTTGCGAACGCTTCCCAGTGGTAGCGCTCGCTGGCGGATCGCTCGAAACCGATTTTCGCCGAGCCGGATATGCTGTGCCGAATAAGGCGTATCTTCCAATCGGCGGTGAACTCATGATCGCTCGAGTGCTGCGGGCGCTCAAAGCCTCGACCGGCGTGAAGGAGATCCGCTGCGTCACGCCACGGGAGGCGCTAGCATCACAACCGCAGATTCAACAGTTGTGCGACGCCGTCATTGCTCCGGGTGCAGACCTCATCGGTAGTGTGATCGCAGGGCTTGACGGTCTGCGCAATGACGAGCGTGTTCTTGTGGCTGCAACCGACATGCCGCTCCTCACGAGCGACGCGGTCGACGCCTTCGCTGATCTCGCGTCCACGACACCGTGTGACGTGGGATATGGATTCGTCGAGCGAAAGATTCACGATAGCAAGTATGCCGGCGTGCGACACACCTGGGTGCGATTACGCGAAGGTACCTTTTGCGGCAGCGGTTTCAGCGTGCTGCGGGTTGGCGCAGCCAAACGGATTCAAGATGCCTTGCGTCGATTTACCGATGCGCGAAAATCGCCGGCCAAGATGGCGTCTCTGTTTTCCTTTGGCTTGGTCGTTCGCCTGTTGATGGGCCTGCTGAGCGTGAAAGAACTGGAGCAACACGCTAACAAACTCACCGGTCTCACCTGTCGTGGTCTGATGTGCCCGTATCCGGAAGTTGCGGTGAATGTCGACCGCGTGAGTGATCTGCAGCAGATCGAACGGCTTCTCTAGTTGGGGTTGGGGCGATTTTCCAATCGCCCCTACAATTGTGGATCTTCGGGGCAGCCGATGCCTTGGTCGCGATATGTTTTTGTCAACCGGACGTACGCGGAGGCGCCAACCTCGAGCCATTTCTTCGAACTGCCCTCGAGTGCGCGCTTGACCTTCGCTGGCGCACCCGCCGCGAGCATGCCTGCGGGAATCTCCTGACCCTCGAGCACGACCGAGCCGGCAGCCACAAGCGCCTGACTTCCCACAACCGCCCTATCTAAAACCACGGCGTTCATACCGATAAGCGCGCCGCTGTGCACGTGACACGCTTCAAGGATCGCTCCGTGACCGATCGTGACGTTATCTTCGATGACCGTATCATGCCCTTCATAAACATGAATGACCGCGTTATCCTGCACTGACGTATTCGCGCCGATCCGAATCGCGGCTTCATCGCCCCGCAACACGGCACCGAACCACACGCTGGCTCCGTCGCCGAGTTCAACGTCTCCGATGACTGACGCCGTGGGTGCGATGAAAACCCCTTTGCCGATTTTTGGCGTCTTGCCGTTGTACGTTAGAATACAGGCCATTCATCGTTCTCGCTGTGGGGAACATCAAACGGCGCATTCTTTCCCGCGTCGCTGCCTGCGGGTTCCTCAGCGGATTCGTCTTGGGCGCGGCGCCTTGCCTCAGCGCGTTCGCGCGCACGAAGGCGGCGATCCTCAAGCTCCTCAGCGTCGCTGACGAAGACCGATTGCTCGGCCTCGTCTCCTGCTTCGTCGAAAGCGACTCGATCGTAAATGTCAGTATCGTCACTGAGGTCTTTTCCAGCGCCGGCTACTTCATCTGGGATGTCGGGCGGCGGGGGATAGAGTTGACGAACCTTTCCCTTTTGCACCGGGGCGACATCGGCGGGCCGCATGAGCGGGCCGCGTGGCTGTCGTCCCATCCCCTGCTTTTTTCGGGTGTCAGGTTCGCCTTGTGGTTCTTCTTCGCGTTCGAAGTCTGGGGGCGGATACACCTGACGAACTGCCGGTCCCTCGCGTTTCGGCTTCGGCGGCGCGGAGCGGTCGCTGCGACCGAACCCCCGGCCACCGCGCTCGCCTCGGTCGCCACGGTCGCGCCGCGGGCGCTGCGGTCCGCGCTCGCGATCCTCTTCGGGCCCTTTGCGGCGTGGGGGCAAATCAACTTTTCGCGTTTCCACGCGAATGACTGCGGGCGCCTTCGGCTTGATGACGACGTCCAACTCGTCTTGGTCAACGCGCCTGGCGGGAACTCTTGGCTTGGGTTGCGAGCGCGATCCGCGATCTCGTGGAGTCGGCTCCTTCACGCCGCTGTGCTCCGCCCGCGAGCGCGACTCGTCCATTTGTACCGGACGTCCGTAAAGCTGACGCACAGGTCCGAAACGTTTCGGCTCGCGCATGCGCTCCACCGGTCGTCTTGGATCGACAATCGTGTCCAACTCGTCATCCTCCCGGGCATCGCCTTCGAAAGCGGGACTCGGGCGACGCACGACGAGTTCGTCCCCGTCGTACACTGCTTCGTCTTGGTCCGCGTCGATGCGGGCTGGCCTGTCCACCCTCTGTACTCCTCGCCCTTTTCCTCGACCGCGGTGCCGGCGGCGTCTCCGCCCTGCTTCTGATTCAGATTCGCTTTCGGTCAAAGGTTGACGCGGCGAAACGGCGCTCGCAGCGGGAGTGGTCACAATCGAATCTTCATCACCGTCGTCGTAATCGATCTCGCCCTCGCCGCCGACAACGAGTGGTTGATGTTCCTGCGAACCTCGACGCGGCGGACCCGAGCGTCGACGCCCGCCATATCGGCGCTTGGTATCGCCGGCCTTTTCCGTCCGCGCGCTACGGCCGCTTTGGACGGTGACTCGCGGGAAACGTTCAGCTTCTTCGTCAGCGATCGAGAAAGCAACGTCTTGTGGTCTGCGGCGTGCGGCTGGGGCGAGCCGTTCCGCCGGTCTGCGACGCCCGTCTTCGGGAGCTTCGACCGGTCGCGGGAGCGGTGTCGGCGGCGCAATGGGCGCTTCGCCCGCAGCGAGATCCTTCGCGCGTCCGCGGTCGCGGCGGCGGCGGCGAGATGCACCCGCGAGCGGTTCGCCCAGAACCGCTTTCACGAGATTGCCTTCGACGTTCTCTATTTTGAGTTTGACGGTTTGACCCATTGCGTTGGCTGCGTCTTTGACTTCAATGAGATAACCGTTGATTTCCCCGACGCCTGACGCCGGATTGGGGAGCCGCACGGGCAGCAGTTCTGTCTCGACCACGCTCCCCACCATAGGCGCGGCGCGCATGCGGCGCGCATCTTCAACGATGACATGCTCGCGGTGACGCTGCGCGTCGACGTAGACTGCCACGTCGGCATCGTGGTCTCGCGAGAGTTTTTGGAATTCATCGTAATACCAGCCCAGCAGTTGCGTGACGACTCCTGGATCGGCCACCACATCGAGCTTGCGCACTGCGCCGTTGTGCTCGAGTCGCGCGCGAATTTGTCGCAGCACGCCGATGGCGACGGTTTCGCTCGACATGACGCTCCCCAAACCGCTGCAATACGGGCAGTCCGAGCGCAATTGCCCCGCGAGATCCTTGCCCACGCGCTTGCGGGTAAATTCCAGCAGGCCGAGTTTGGAAAATACTTGGATGGTGCTGCGCGTCCGGTCTCTGCGCAGGGCCTCGGTGAGCGTGGTAATGACCTGCTCCCGGCTACGCTCGTGGGTCATATCGATGAAGTCGACCACGATAATCCCGCCTATATCGCGCAGGCGGACCTGGCGGGCAATTTCTGCAGCAGCTTCGATGTTCGTCTTCACGATCGTGTCTTCGAGATTTCGACCACCGGTAAACTTCCCAGTGTTGACGTCGATGACCGTGAGCGCTTCCGTGTGTTCGAGTACGAGATGCCCGCCTGATGGCAGCGGGATCTTCGGTTTGAGCAGTTTTTGAAGCTCGACATCGATACCGCGCTGTTCGAAGAGCGAGTTCGAACCGTCCACGAGCTTCAAACGATCGATGTATTGTGGCCCGAGCAGGGACATGGTTGAGCGAATTTCGTCGTACTGTTCTTTCGAGTCGATATAGACTGCGCTCACGTCACTTGTGAGAAAATCGCGCACGGCCTTGAAGACCAAGTTCAAGTCTTTGTGCAGCAATGCCGGCGCACTGGAACGCTTGTAACTCTCCAAGATACCGTGCCAGAGCCGCAGCTGCACCCCCAGATCGGCGATGAGTTCAGCTTCGCTGACGCCTTGCGCCGCAGTGCGCACGATCGTGGCCATGCCTTCCGGGCGAACGCGCCGCATGATCTGCTTGAGACGGGTTCGCTCGTTTGCGTCCTCGATGCGAGACGAGACACCTGAGTAGCGGCCGGTTGGCATCAGGACCAGGTAGCGCCCAGGAAGAGAAATGTTGGTTGAAACGCGAGCGCCTTTGAGGCCGCGCGGTTCTTTGACGACCTGGACCAAAACCTCGCCACCCACCTTGAGCAGCTCGTTGACAGTGTGGCCTTTGCGGCGGTCAGTGATCTCGGTTTCGCCGATGTTGATGGGATCGCGGAGGATATCATCAACGTACAGGAACGCGTTGCGACCTAACCCGATATTGACGAAGCACGCGCCCATGCCGGGGAGAACGTTTTCAACCCGGCCTTTGTAGATGGATCCTATTACTTTTTCTTCGCGCTCGAAATAGATCTCCGCAAGTGAACCTTCTTCAAGAACGGCGACGCGGTTCTCCCACTCGTCGCATGAAATCAAAATCTCGGTTTTCAATACCGTACACCTTTGCTAGTGAGGAATGAGGAAATGCACGATACCGCCCTCTGGCAAAACGCCGGGCGGAACCGCCGTGCTTCCTCGTATTTACGTTCAGCCTCGATCCCTTCGCTAAAAAGAGCGGGGTCCGCGAGCAACCTGCAGCGCGATGCGCACCGGGAACTCGAGCGGAGGGCAAATAGGCCAGACAGTCGCGGGTTCTCAAAAACTTTCAATGGCGTCGCTTTGCGACTTGCCGAACCCCAAGCTGTCAGGCTACCGTGTGGTTTCGGCACCGGAGTGCGTCCCGCCTCTGTGTTGGCTGCTGCGGGCCGTAACTGCTGATCCGTTCTTAGTTGTCCCCAAACAGCATTTTGTAGCGCTGCAAGTGGATGTTCAGCAGCACACCGACGGCCAAAAAGCACGTAATAAGGCTCGACCCTCCGTAGGAAACGAAAGGCAAAGGGATGCCGGTGATCGGCATGATGCCGACCGTCATGCCGACGTTGATGAGCACCTGGAAGAGCAACATGGACACAATGCCGGCAGCCACGAGCAACCCATAACGGTCGCGCGCCGCGACTACCGAGAGCATCGAAAGCCCCAGCAGCGCCGCATAGAGCACGAGCAAGAGGGTCGCGCCGACGAAACCGAGTTCTTCACCCACCACAGTGAAAATAAAGTCCGTGGCGTGTTCGGGTACGAAGCCGAGCTGCGTCTGCGTGCCCTGATACAAACCTTTGCCGGTCAGCTGACCAGAGCCGATGGCAATCTTGCTTTGCATCAGACTCCAACCCGCACCCTGCGGATCGGCCTCCGGATGCAAAAACGCCAAGAGCCGTTCGCGTTGATAATCCTTCAGCACGAATTTCGTCAAAATCGCAAACGCGCCGACGGCGGCTAGCCCGACCGCGTAGACGGCGAAGTGCCAGAGGTTGGGCAAAGCAAAGAAGAGCATCGCTGTTAAGATGACAACAAAGATCAAGGCGGTGCCAAGATCCGGCTGTTTGAGCACGAGCAGCGTCGGGGGCACGATCGCGGCCACCGGCACCAGGAGCTCGCGCAACCGTCGGTAGTTCCGCTTCGGATCTGCAAGCAGAGCAGCGATGGAGAGAATTGTCAGGAGTTTGGCCGGCTCGGATGGCTGAAAAACGATCGGGCCAACGCCTATCCAACGCTGCGCACCGAGCGCCGAATGCCCCGCGACGGCAACCGCTCCCAGGATGAGAATGTTGATGATGTACACGGGCAACGCCCAACGCTGCCATAGGTGGTAGTCGATGAAGGCAAGCCCGAGCATCGCCGCAACCCCGATAACGAGGTATGCCGTTTGACGAATCAGATCTCCGGAGCCATCTGAAGAATGAAGGGTCGCACTTTTGATGATGACGAGCCCAAAGATGCCAAGGGCGATCGCCGTCAGCGCAAGTGGGTAGTTAAAGCAAAGATACCAAGGCCGCTCGAGCACGGCACCTCCGAATGCCTAGGTTGACGGCTCGTCGAGACCCGTCTCTGGCAGAAGGTTTCCGTTGCTTCCAGCATCACTCGTGCCCTCGGCGCCGTAGTGGCCATTGTGGGTGGTCTCCTGCGGCTTCACGCGACTGCGCCGGCGCCGGCGCCGTCGAACCGTGCTTCCGTTGCTGCGATGGCCGTTGCCTCCAACTGCCAGTCGTTGCCGTTCGTGTTCGATCTGTTCGCTGGACTTCACGTTGACCACCGGGATGTTGGCCAGCAACATGAAGTGCCGTTCCGCACTTTCAAAATGGAAGTCGAGGCCGTGCTCGTCGATGTCCAGATATCGTTGGACCACGGACAGCATCTCCATTTTCATCGCGTCGAACGTTTCCGGCGCGAGCGACACACGGTCTGAGAGCAACACCAAGCGCAAACGCTCCTTGGCTTGGGTCCTGCTCGACTCTTCGCGGCGGAAAAACTTTGTTAGAAAATCCAGCATGATCTCACCCTTTCGCCGCTCTCGATCGCGAGAAGTTCAACTTCGAAAGCACGCCCGAGAACCAGTCTTTCCTTTCGGTCAAATCAGGAATAGGAACATCCTCCCCAAGCAAGCGCGAGGCGATGCGCCGCAGCGCCTGGCCGGTGGGCGAACCAGTCATATCGATCACCGGATTGCCGCGGTTGGTTGCGACGATGACCTCTTTATCGTCCGGGATGACCCCCACAAGCTCAAGCCGGAGAATCTCGAGCACGTCGTCGACGCTCATCATGGTGCCCTTCTTGACGAGTTGTGGGCGCACCCGATTAATGATGAGCCGCGCCGGCATGTCATTTGGTAAAAGACCAGCAACCCGGTCGGCGTCTCGAACCGCCGAAACCTCTGGGGTCGTCACCACGATCGCTTCTTGAGCGCCCACGACTGCGTTGCGAAAACCTTGCTCGATACCGGCCGGGCAGTCGATGAGGACGACGTCAAAGGTATCACGCAGTTCGTCGATGAGATCGATCATGTCCTCGGGCTCGATTTCATCTTTGTCGCGATTTTGCGCGGCCGGCAGAAGCATGAGCGAGCGGCGCACGCGATCGCGAACGAGCGCTTCATCGAGCTCGCAGCGCTCCTCGATCACGTCGAGCGAATGCAGGCGCACTCGGTTTTCCAAACCCATGACGACGTCGAGATTGCGTAACCCAACGTCCGCGTCAACGACGACCACGCGCTTCCCGGAGTCAGCAAGCGCTGCGCCCAAGTTCGCCGTCACCGTCGTCTTGCCCACACCGCCCTTTCCGGACGTGATGACTATTGCTCGCCCCTTCGTCTGGCTCGCGGGAGCCGATCTGCGACGCTTGCGTGGAGCAGGTTCGGGAACGGTCTGCGCTTCATCAATCGTCGCAGGCGCAGGTGCGGGCAGCGCGAGGATCTCTTCAGGCTGGTGTATGTCGTTGCTCATCGCTGACCCACCACGATGCGGCGCAATCGGTTCCACAAGCCATCTTCTTGCAACTCGAGTGCCGGAATAGTTTCACCTAACAATCGGCGGGCCATCGTCGAGTAGATAACGGTGAGTCTTCGGCTGGGATCCAGCGATACCGGCTGGCCGCGATTGGTCGTATCGATGATTTCTTCGTCGTCAGGCACCACTCCGAGGACTTCGCGGCTCAAGATTTGGGCAACATCTTCGACGCTGAGCATATCACCAGTGCGAACCATGTCCGGCCTGACGCGGTTCACAACAAGCCTGGCCCGCCGTGCGCCAAGCATCCCGATGACCCGATCGGCGTCGCGGATCGCGGACACTTCGGGCATCGTTACCACAATCGCTTCGTCTGCACCGGCAACAGCATTGCGAAAGCCATGCTCGATACCTGCCGGGCAATCGATCAAGACAACGTCGAAATCTGCTCCGAGAGCGTGCACCACGTGGGCCATCTGCGATTCGGTCACCGACTCCTTATCCTTGGTCTGTGCTGCCGGCATCAAGAATAAGCCTGGCAAGCGCTTGTCCTTGATGAGCGCTTGCCGCGGCTGGCAGCGGCCTTCGGCAAGATCGACCACGTCGTAGACGATGCGCTTTTCAAGGCCGAGCACGAGATCGAGATTGCGCAGTCCAATGTCGGCATCGACGAGCGCCACTTGCTTGCCCAAGCGCGCGAGCGCAACGCCGAGATTCGCGGTGGTCGTCGTTTTGCCGACGCCGCCCTTTCCGGAGGTGACGACGAATATGTTGCCTTTCACCGCGACCTCACTTTATCACGCCCGGGAACCGCAGCAGCAATAGTGATCTTTCCCTCAACGATGCGCGCTACCTCGGGCACTGCGGGATGCCTCGCAACGTTTCCCTCGGATGGTGCAGATGCGATCGAACGCGAGATGCGCAGCTGCGTCGGCTCCAATCTCAGAGCATAGACTGCAGCGCGATCGTCACCTTCAGCACCAGCATGGGCGACGCCACGCAAGGTGCCCCACACGACGATATCGCCGGTCGCGATGAGCTCGGCGCCCGCATTGACGTCGCCCATCACCACGATGCTGCCGAAGGCGCTCAAGCTCTGGCCGGAGCGCAGGTTTCCTTTATAATAGCAGTGTTGCGCGCTGGCGCTGCTTGAGGCAATGCGGGGTGCGGCCGACCCATTGCCAGATCGCGCGGCTTCGCGCGCGGCCGCCTCGCCCTGCTCGTGAGCGGCCCTGCGCACGTGGGCTGGCTCGGTCCGGTCGTCTCGAACTCGTGGTGCGGCAGCCACACTGGCGGCCACGATGTGAAGGCCCGCGGCTCGCGCCGCTGCTGCAACCTCTTCCGCATCGCAGACTGCGCCGTCGGCACCAATCCCAAACTCTTCTAAGGTAGCAATGATACCCTCAAGATCAGCAGCATCAAGCGCTTGGTCACCAAGCATAAGCACGGCCCGGCCGCCGCGATAGAAATTCGGCAGCGTTGCGAGCCGCTCGCGCAGCTTGCTCACAATCGGAGTGAGCGGTCGCTCATGCAGGTGAAGCAAGAGACCGGACTTTGTACCTTTGATTTGCACCGGGCGCCTCTGCTGCGGCCTTTGCGGACCGCCCCTTTTTCCCTTGTGGACGTGGCGGCGAATACACTGTGGACACACTGTGCACGAAGCTGAATGGCAGCTGTACGAAAGGCGCAGGGACCCGCAGGCAGCCTGTCGCAAAGTTCTTCTTTACATCCCCGCTCCGTGGGCGTCGGAGCACTAAAAGGGGCATCGCGGGAGACCCACATGAAGCAGATATACAAACGCAGCATCGCATTGGCCGTGCTCGCCAGCCTCGTCGTGACCAGCACGCCGCTCCCAGCCGGAGCCATCTCTACGGCCACCGAGATTCGCATCGGTCAGGAGGCCGCTCGACAGGTCGACCAGGAAAACCCCATTCTCACGGACCCAATCTTGAACAACTGGGTCAATACGATTGGCGGCAACGACGCGGCGTACCGCGCCCGTCCTGATATCAACTACACGTTCAAGATCATCGATACCAACGACATCAATTCGTTCTCGCTGCCCGGTGGGTTTATTTACGTCAACTACGGCTTGCTCAACTTTGTCAACTCCGATGACGAGCTTGCAGGCGTGTTGGGGCACGAAATCGGTCACACCGAGCGCCGTAACCAACTTACCCTCAACGCTAAAGCCCAGGTGCTCAATATTATTTTAGGGGTGTTGTCGTTTATCTCGCCGTTCGTGTGGCGCTTCGGCGGACTAATCAATGGTCTCTCCGTTGAAAAAATGTCGCGAGTCGACGAACTCGAAGCGGACCAGTATGGCCTGTTGCTTATGAGTCGAGCCGGATACGACCCCAATGCGATGGTCTCGTTCATGGAGCGGCTCGGTAACGAAAGCGCCGCGCAAGGCAACGACTTGCTCAACAAATACTTTGAAGATCATCCCGAATCACCGGATCGCGTTGCGCACCTGCGCGGGTATCCCGAATTGTCGCAGACGACACCCGAGCAGCAGCTGGCGGAAGCCATTCACGACGAGGACGAAGGCCGCTACGCGTACGCGCAGCACAAGTTCGACATGGTGCTCGCAAAAGAACCCGCCAACCAACTGGCGCTCCTGCACTTGGGCCAGGTGGACGTCGCGCTTGGTGACTATAACGAAGGGCAATTAGCGCTCGGGAAGGTCCGGCACGCTTCCAGCCTCACCCCCGCTGCGCAGGCCGCCGTGCAGCGCGAGATGGCGTTGCTGCCTGAAGCCCAAACCCCGGGTGGCAAGCTGCTCGACCCAGATATTACTCCGCTGGTGAAGCAAGTTTCGGACTCGCTGGCCTCGACCAAGGCCACGCAGGCGTCGCTTGACGACCACATCAAGCTTTGCAAGGACGACCTGCACCGATTTAACGATCGCTTGAACAACATGTCGTACGAAGTCCCAGACTTCAGCCAGGTTGACATTCAACCCGGCAGCCGCTTGGACGGCGTCTTGAGCGACCTCGCCCACCTGGCCAAAGACATTAACATTGTTGAAGACAAGGCGTATGCCCTGATGCAGAACTCGCCCGACATGTTCAAGGATGACGTCAGCGTTCTGAACGAAATGCAGGCGCCACTCCACCGCAAGACAATGACGGGGACGGACCGAGAATTGCTCCCTTACTACCCGGATATTCTCACCCAGATGAACAGGTCGCAAAACGAGCTGATCTCCGGTGTCACCTCGGCTCGTGGTGCGCTGGCGCTTGGCTGGGAGGCGATTGCGCCACTGGACGATTACTTCCGCGAACTCGACCGATCGCAGCTCGATTTTGGCGGTGACATCTCCCCGCGGACGGCCCAAGATCTCAAACCGCTCGCGGTCAAGGCCGAAACGGCGCTTGATGCAGCAGCCGCAGCTGCTGAGGTAGCTCAGACGTCCTACTTCAATGCTCAGGCGCGCCAACTCATCAGTCAAATCACGATGCTTGGCGTTGGCGTTTCGGAACCAAGATACGAGACGCTGACCCACGTTATCTCGCGGCGACTAGGCATCGATCCGCCGAGCTACGAGGAGACGGTCAGGCTCGGACTGTCCGCAGGCGACCTCACCGCAGCGACGTGGCTCGCGGCGGAGGAAAAGGTACCGGTGAGCACCGTCATCAACGAGGAACGCGCGACCGGGAAGAGCGTCATCGATATGGCCGTTGCGAAGAATCTCTCCCAGGAGTCGCTCGAAGTCATCCTGGGTATGATCTACGAAGGCTACACGGAGAAGCCGCTTGATTGAAACCTTAAGCAGCGCGCATCCCGAAAGGGGCAGCCGGACGGTTGCCCCTTTTGCGACTATGCGGCGCTGAGGAGGCAATCGATCGTGGGCGGCGCGGGGCGTTGGGCCTCGCATCTTCGTCGCAACGTCAACCTTAGGCAGGTTGACTCTGAGGCCAGTGAGGCGGTCGCCCTGCTCGTAGCGGGTACTCGGCGCGAGGACTTTCTGCGGGCACTACAGATCGCTGGGCCGGCTCGTCCGGGCTCGATCGTTGCTTGCGACACGCCTGACGATGCGGAGATTCCCTCCGGAGTGTCGGTCAATGCGGCGGTCTATTGCCCTGACTCAGAATCGCAAAACGGCGCCTTGGCGCGCATTTCTGCGCTGCCATTTGCAGTCTGCGTCGTTCGCACGGGTGAGTCCGGCGGGCTCGACGAGACGCGACTTGCGACGACCGCTCCTCGCGAAAGACCGGCGCTTGGTCATGCCTCGTTCTATCACGTGAGCGCTCTGGAACTAGCGCAGTTTCGCAAGTACTTGCTGCCAGACATCGTCCGCCTGTATCGGGGCCGCGAGACCGCGCTCGCCTCTGCAATTCCTGCGTTTCGCTCGGTCGTGGCCGCCAAGCTGACTGCAGACTGTGCCATGACGTGCTTGAAGATTGCCGCGGCATCAGCCGTTGCCGATCACATACCGGTGCTTGGGCTCCTCACTGGTGGCATTGCGTCGGCCGGCGATACCATTGCGATCACAGCATTGCAGATGCGCATGTTGCTGCGCATCGCCGCTGCGTACGGCAAGAAGCCCGAGTTTGCGCGCATCTTGGAACTGGTTCCGGTTGTGGGCGGCGGTTACGGCTGGCGCGCACTGGCGCGCGAGGCATCGGGGTTCATTCCTATTGCCGGCATTCCGATCAAGGCCGCGATTGCGTATGCCGGCACGCTGGTGGTCGGACAAGTGGCCGCTCATTATTACGAGACTGGTCTCCACATGTCGCGCGGTGCCATTGGCGCTGTCTATCGGGAAGCGTCCGCCCACGCGCGTGAATTTGCTCGCAGCCTCACGACCCGCTCAAAGCGTAAGCGCTCGTAAGGTTGGATGGGGCGATTTTCCAATCGCCCCCTACATGCGCGAAGCTCGTAAGGTTGGATGGGCGATTTTCCAATCGCCTCCTACAGGGAGCGGCGGCCCTCGAGCGCGCGAGTGAGGGTCACCTCATCAGCGTAATCCAGGTCGCCTCCGATGGGGAGGCCGTATGCGAGCCGGGTGACCTTCACCCCGGCCGGCGCGAGCAAGCGCGCGAGGTACAGAGCCGTGGATTCCCCTTCCGCATTGGGATTCGTCGCGATGATCGACCTCACTTGTGTTTTCTTTGCCGACTCGATCGACCAGCTCTTTGATCTTGAGCTGGCCGACACCAATGCCCTCGATGGGTGAGATGAGGCCGCCAAGCACGTGGTAGCGCCCACGATAGCTCATCGTCCGCTCGATCGCATACACATCTTTTGCTTCACCGACCACGCAGAGCAGGGTTGGATCGCGTCGCGCATCGCTGCAGATGCTGCACGGATCGGCCTCGGTGAGCGAGAAAGCACCGGCTGCAGAATCGCACCTTCTCTTTAACGTCCAAAATTGCGCGGCTGAGCGCTTCGGCATCTTCCTTCGAAGCCGACAGTAAATAGAACGCTAGGCGCGCGGCAGTCTTCGGGCCGATGGTGGGAAGCTTCTCGAGTTCGCCAATCAGCGCCGAGAGAGGAGGTGCGAGATAATCCAACGTTTCTTACAGCCCGGGAATTCCGAGACCACCGGCCAGTGGACCCATCCGCGATGCTGAAAGCTCGGTAACTTTGGCTTGAGCATCTTTGAAGGCGATCACGATGAGATCTTCCAGCGTCTCGATGTCGTTTGCATCAACCGCCCCAGGGGCGATCTTGATGCGCTGCGCCTGGCCGTGACCGTTGAGGGTGACCTCGACCGCGCCCGAACCAGCAGAACCAGTCACGGTCTCGTGCCCGAGATCTTCTTGGATTTTCGCGAGCTGTTCTTGCAATTTGCGGGCCTGACGCAAGAGATTTTGGTTCATCGTACTTGTCCTAGATCAGGTCGGCACCAAGCACGGACTCGGCGAGTGAGAACGCCCCTGGCTCTGTCGTGCGTTTGGCCGTCGCCAGTTCGGGAACGACGATCCATTCGATGCCTGGTGCGGGGCCCCACACTTCGCCGATGGCGGCAGCAATGACATCTGCCATCGCGGGCTCGGCGAGCAAGTCCCGATTGAACCGGCTGGGCACGCCGAGCGTGACCATCTGCGCGCTTGCATCGACAATAACCGCATGCTCGAGGTGGCCGTAACATGGTTTGGAGCGCTCTTTGACCGCACTCTTCACTTGGGGCCAGAGCGCCTGAAGTTTTGAAAGCGTGAGCGGCCCTGCGCCGTTTGCCTCGGCGTTGACCTGTAGCCTAGAGCCCACGTTCGGTATTGACGCGGCGGGGAGCACGGTCTTGCCGCGCCGCGTGGTTGGGGTCTGAAGTGCCGGTGTCGGCGCCGCCGGGCTCCCGTGTGGCGCACCTGCGCCCTCTTCAAGCGCCCGTAGCCGGTCGGAGAGGCTTTGCAGACTGAGCTCGTCAGTTGGAAGGACGACGCGGATGAGCGCGAGCTCTAAATCGATGCGCGGTTGCGCCGAGTAACGCTGGGAAATCGCATCGGAAAGATTGCGCAGCACCGCCAAGATGCGGATGCGCGGGATGCCCGCAGCCTTTGCTGCCAAGCGCTCCGCTGTTTCGGCTGGCACTTCCGTTTTTAATACCTCTGGACTCACTTGCGCCAGCAGCGCGAGCCGGAACCAGCGCAGCAGTTCTTTCGAGAGCCACGCCGGATCCGTGCCTCGATCGATCGCCTCAGATAACGCTTGGAGAACTGCCTTGGGATCCGAAGCAGCCACGGCCTCGGCAATGCGCTCCACCAAGTCGTACACTGGGGCACCGAAGGCTGCGTCGAGGACGGCATCGTCGATTTTGCCGTTACCCGCAAAGCCGAGAGCCTGTTCCAAAAGAACGAGCGCGTCGCGAAGCGCTCCGTCCGCAAGAAATGAGATGCGTTCGACCGCGCTCGCCGTCACCGCGATATGCTCTTTCTTTGCAACCTCAGCGAGCCGGTGCGCTATATCCTGGGGCTGCACGCGTCGAAATTCATACCGCTGGCAGCGGGAGAGGATTGTCTGGGGCACTTTATTCGGTTCGGTCGTCGCGAGCACGAACACGACGTTGTCCGGCGGCTCTTCCAGCGTCTTGAGCAGCGCATTAAACGCTTCGGCGGTCAGCATGTGGACTTCGTCGACGATGTATACTTTCGTGCGAAATTGGGAGGGCGCAAACTTGACGCGCTCGCGCAGCTCGCGAATCTCGTTGATGCCGCGATTACTGGCGGCATCGATTTCAACGACGTCGAACGCGGTCCCAGCAGCAATGGAGAGACAGGCTTCGCACTCTCCGCACGGGTCCGGGCGCGGTCCGCCGCGCTGACAATTCAGACACTTTGCGAGAATGCGCGCCGCCGAGGTCTTGCCGGTTCCGCGCGGTCCAGCGAAAAGGTACGCGTGCGCAACTCTAGAGTTCTTGACTGCAGCCTGCAAGCCAGTAACGACGGCCGGCTGGCCCACCAGCTCGTCGAATCCCATTGGCCGATACTTGCGGTAAAGCGTCACAGAAAGACGTTCGGGAACAAAAGATGACACAATCTTGGCTTTCTGTCGGACGGATGTGCTTTCCTAGACAGAGGGACCAGGGCTCGCGAAGCCGTAGGTTTCAAGAGCACATATCAGGGGTATACAGGAAGCAAGCGCTAAGGATTTTCTGGCAAACTACTGGCTGCGGTACGTATAAAGCCGCCGCACTCTTGTTTTTCCCCCGCGCGCAAATAGTATATAAGGAAGGTTCACCACACAAGCGTCATGTCTGTCGACATTGACCTCAACGAGGCCTTGAGGCGCCACTTCGGTTACCGCCATTTCTATTCGGGCCAAGAAGAGGTCATCCATCGCGTGCTCGAGGGTAAAGACACGCTGGCGATTCTGGCGACGGGTGCAGGCAAATCGCTCTGCTACCAACTTCCCGCATTGTTGCTCCCGGGAACGACGGTCGTCGTCTCGCCGCTCATCGCGCTCATGAAGGATCAGCTGGACATGCTTGCGGACGCAGGCATCAGCGGCACAATCGCCCTCAACAGCACGCTGACCGAGGACGAGGAAATCGCTCACCTCGAGCGGATCGCGCGCGGCAATTTGAAGCTCATTTACGTCACACCCGAGCGCCTCGAGGACGAAAGCTTCGTCGATCTGGTCAAGCGTTTGCATATTCCACTGTTCGTTGTCGATGAGGCGCACTGCATCTCGCAGTGGGGCCATGATTTTCGCCCCGCATATTTGAATTTGGGCCGCGTCATTGCCGCCCTCGGGCATCCGACCGTGCTCGCGCTGACCGCCACAGCGACGCCGGCGGTTCGTGAAGACATCGTCATGCAGCTCGGCATCCAAAACGCCAAAGCCATCGTGCGCGGCTTTGACCGCCCGAACCTCGTCTACGAAGTGGCGCGGACCGCGAGCGATGAAGACAAGCTGCGAGTGTTGCGCAACAAGCTCGGAGGGCCGCTGCGCAACTCGCTTGGGATCATCTACACCGCCACGATCAAAAATACGTACGCCGTCTCCGAGTACTTGCGCGAGGAGCTCGGTATCGACGCGGACGTGTACCATAGCAAGCTTCAGAAAGCGGAACGAGATCGCGTCCACGACCATTTTATGAACGAAGACGTCAAGGTGGTCGTCGCCACCAATGCCTTCGGCCTGGGCATTGACAAGCCCAATATCCGTTTCGTCATTCACTACGATCTGCCGGGCAGCGTCGAAGCGTATACGCAAGAGGCCGGACGGGCAGGGCGAGACGGTCAGGAGTCGCTGTGTCTTTTGCTCTATCGCCAAAGCGATACGCGGGTACAGAACTACTTCTTAACTGGGAAATACCCGGACGTGGAGGAAGTGCAAAAAGTCTACGGCACGCTGCAGTATTTCGAGCAGCAGGATAATGGCGTTTCCCTCTCCGATCTGCGGAAGATTTCCCAATTGCCGCTCACCAAGCTCAAAGTGATTCTCGCGTTACTCAAAAAGGGCGGGTTCATCCGTAACGTCTCGAAGGGCATGTACGGCTTGCCGCCAGAGGTCAAAAAGCGCGCCGAGCGTTCTCTCAATCTCGCGAGTTACGAAACGAAGAAATCGTACGACCAGAGCAAGCTCGCGATGATGTTACAGTATTGCGAGACGCGCAGCTGCCGGCGCAAATTCATCCTCAACTATTTTGGGGAGGAATTCGATAGGCCGAACTGCGGCGCGTGCGACAATTGCCTGGCGGCGTTGGCGAAAGGACCGGTGGTAGCGCTGATTGAGGAAGGCATCGAATTCCGCATCGGCGACGTCGTCCATCATCCGAAGTTTGGCCAGGGTACGGTCGAGCGAGCGGAGCGTGATTTGGTGACCGTTTTGTTTCCAAGCCACGGCTATAAAACGCTCCTGGCCACCGCCGTCTCCCGACAAGTACAGCAAATCGCCTAATGGGGTCGGGCGCGCTTTTTCGATTGCGCGTGCTTGTGCTTGCCGCCGGCGCTGCGGCACTTCTCACGTGGAGCGGCTGGCAAGCCGCCCGTCCGAGCTCAAACACTCAACCGAGCGAAGCTCCGTCCGCCTCTCCATTTCCGGCGGCGTCTGTTTCGCCCGCTCCAACGCCAGGTGAGTCAACGCAGCCAGCAAGCTCTCCTGGGCCGAGCGAGTCGCCGACCCTCGCGCCGACCCTCATCCCGTCGTCGCCGCAACCAGTGCAGCTCGAGCAAGTTTCGCTTGTTTTGATCCTTGGTCGGAGCACGTCTGTCACGGTGAGCTCGCCACCCAGCGGCGTCTTGATGCTGTCAGGGTACGACCCAACAATCGTGCGTGCGATTTTCAATCCGATCGATCGGACGATCGACGTGTCAGCGCTTCATACGGGGGCGACGACCATTACGGCAACCGATAGTTTCGGTCTGAGCGCAACGCTTGCGGTGTCGGTGCTTGCTTACGCGGGCAAGGCCTATCCCTCGACGTCGCTGACGATCACTGGAGACCCTGCTTCGGCAAGTTACGTGGCAGAGGCAGCCGCCGCAGCCGCACAATTGGTGGCCTATCCGCAGCCAGGCGCGCGCGTCACTGCGTTGCCCGAAGACGTGCGCGGGAGCATCGAGCTTCAGCCCGACAATTCCGTGTCAGTGACCGTTCCGCTATCCATGGCTGGACTTGGCTATGCTCCCTATCACCAAGATGTCAAGGTATTGGTGACGAATCTCGCGCAGCCGGGAATCGGGCCGAAGAACTTGCTCGTGTCCGACTTTCCCGAAACCATCGTTGAGAACGGCACTCTCTTTTATTCTGACGTCACCTTCGAGCAACCCGCGCGCCTGCTCTACTACCACTACGCCAACTCGGTCGCGCAATCGCGCAGGGTGGTGGTTAAAGCGCAAAACAACGGCATCGAGTCGAGCTTGCTCGAGATGATATCGGGCATCGCCGGCCCCAACGCCAACATTCTTGCCGTGGGCCATGAATCGACGAAGCGCTTCTTGGTCAACGAAGCCGCAAGCCAAGGACAAGTGTTTGAAGTTCCTGCGCATGCAACGGTGAACGTCGTCGATCAACTGCTGCCTGCGGGCACACTCGTCAGCGGCCTGATGCAACTGCGCGTGATTTCCGGAAGCGGCGTCCGGGTGGCGGTCGTCGTGCAAGACGCCTCCGAAATTCCCGTCGGCCCGATATCGGACACGCTGCTCTCGAGCGCGGTCAAGCACGCTCGCGGCGTCTATTCAGTCCCAGATTTTTACTACGACCTCTCGTACAGCGTGGGAAGCGATCCCGCGGTGCTCCTCATCGGGAAACTGCCCCTGCCCAATCTCGTGCAAGGCGAAGTGCTCGGAGGCGATTACGGAGTGAAGCAATCCGCGTCGCTGACGCTGCTCAATCCAACCGGAAGCGACGCGCGGGTAGGCATGTGGTTCGAACCACGGGGGGGCCGCGCAACCGGTACCTTTTTGATCAACGGCGAGCTCGTCCAACTGCATCCGGTCGAATTCGGACGGCCCGCGCTCGTGCGAGGTTTTATGGTGCCCGCACGCGGCTATCAGCGCGTCAATATCGTGACCATGCCTGAAGGCGGATCGTCGTATCCCGTGAGAGTGCTCTTCGCCTCGCAGCCGCCGGCGAATGCCAGCTGGGATATCTCTTCGTCGGTGTATTAGATCTCGGGGCGATTTTCCAATCGCCCCCTACACCCGTTCAAATGTCATCGCTTTGTCATGTGGCTCTCATCAACATTTAAACTGCCGGACCGGCCTGGCTGAAACCAAACGCGAATGCTTGCGTCAAACGGTTAGACCCCAAAAAATCTCCTAGGAAAGGCATGACCCATGAATCGCAAAGTTTTCGCAGTCGTCGGTCTCGTCGGTTTGCTCGCAAGCTTCACCGCTCGCGCCGACGCAGCCGTTTTCTACATCTACCGGCCAGTGCCCGTGACGGTGCCCGTGCCCATCACCGAGCCGGTCGTCGCCTTCGACGCGGACGACCGCTATGCCGGAGCATACGATGTCCAGGGCGTGGTAACGTCGTTTGTGCCATACCACCTCACCATGCGCGTCCACGATCGCGAGTATCCCGTGCTCTTGCACGATGGGACGATCATCAACCCGCTGGGCACAACGCTGGCCCCGAGCATGATTGTCAACATCGCTGGGTGGTGGGACCGTTTCGGCGTGTTCCATGCCAACCGGATCGACGTGCTCCGCTTCTAAATCGCGAACAACCTTAAGCCTGACGAGACTGACCGAAGAGATCGCGCCGCATGAAGGGCGCGATCTCTTTTGGGTTAGGCCAGCTCGCGATAGAGTCCAGCCAGCCTCTGCGCGACGGCGGTCCAGGTAAACTCCCGCGCCCGCATCTGGCCGCGCTCAAGCATCGGGCGCAACGCTACCTCATCCCCTAGTACTTGCGCGAGAGCAAGAGCAAAAGCCCCTTCGTCGCCCGCCTTCGCGAAGAGCGCGCAGTCACCTAAGACCTCGTGGAGCACGGGTATCGCCGACGCCACCACGGGGAGCCGCGCCGCAAGCGCCTGAAGCGGCGGCAGCCCGAAGCCTTCGTAGCGCGATGGAAAGACGAGCATTCTCGCTTTGGCGTAGAGCGTGCGAAGAGTCGGCTCATCAACGTATCCGCGCAGATGAACCCGATGGGCAACGCCCTTTTCTTGCGCGACGCTTTGCACTCTTTTGGCATATGGTGTCTGCGCGCCAACGCTCACGAGCGCAAGAGCCGGCACGTGAGCAAGTGCTCGCACAGCTGTTTCCAAGTCCTTTCGCGCCTCGACGGTCCCAACCGCGAGCGCGAATGGCGGATTCTCTGGCTCGCGAGCGATTGCAAACCATTCCTCGTCGACACCCGCGCCAGCGACCGCGATCTTTTCAGGCTTGATCCTTAAGCGGGCGACAATCTCGTCGCGCACGGTCGCCGTGTCGGCTGCGATGCGATCCGCCTTGCTCGCCAAAAAGCGCTGCGCGTTTGCAAAATACGCTCGGCTGTAGAACCTCCCGCGCACTGCGCCGCTCAGCCAGGCGAGGTCATGCAGCGTGAGGACGCAGGGGCGTGGAGGCCAAAGCGAGAGGGTACCGCCCGTAAAGTGAGTTACGTCTGGCCGCAGTTTGCGGGCAAGCTGTGGCGCGATCACCTGATCCCACCACACGCGGCGGTCGAACCGCCAGATATCGACACCTGATTGAAAGAGTTCCAGCACGACAACGTCCGTGCGTTGGCGCAGCGCAGCGGCGAGCTTGCGAGCGTAGGTACCGAGCCCGGTCGGGGTTGCGAACGCGAACTGCGTTTCGAGCGCCACGCGAATGGGTTTCATGGCGCGTCAGGGGTCACCGTGCATGCGCTGCAGCGCGGCTTGTGCGTCTGGCTGATCCGGATGAATGCGCAGCAGCCGTTCGAACGCTGCTCGCGCCAGCTGCCGATTGCCGAAACGAAGTTGGGCAAAACCGTAGGACAAGAGGTAATCCTCATTGAGCGGTGCCAAGTTCGACGCCTTACCAAACGCATCGATGGCAAGACGACCGCGCGTTTGCGCCAGCGCGGGGTCGGTGGCGGCCGAGGCCGCCGAGGTGAGAATCGCTCCCGTGGTTGCATACGCAGCCGCAAAATCCGCGCGGTCGATAAAATTGTTGTGCAGTCGCTTGATCAGTGCGGCTTCGATGGCGAGCCCCGCGTCGTAGTTTCCCTCCCCGGCAAGACTCATCGCAACCTCGGCGGTTCGGCCGACGGCCTTCGCTGCAATATACCGGTCGATGGCCTCATCCATGCGACCCAAAGCCGCCAGCGCGTCGCCCTCCTCGGCCAGGCACGCCAACCCGCACGCGGCTCGCTCGAATTCTGCCAGCGCTTCTTTTGGATTGCGATCCACGAGCGCACGGCCACGATCCTCGTGGAGGAGCCCCCAGTTTGGTTCTACGCGCAGGCCCGCATTAAACCACGCGACCGCTTGGCGCGTGTTGCCCGCAAGCAAGGCGCGGTTGCCCGCATCGTCATCCCACCATGCCCGCAGCGGGCGCCAGAAAAGCAATCCCACCACAACGAGTAGGACAATGCACAACCACGTTGCGGTTCGCTTGGAAATCCTTGACGCTAGAATTTGACGCTGAAGTAGAGGTTCTGGCGATTCTCAGTCCAGTTCGACAAGGGAGCAGCATCGTCAGTATATACGTTTCGGTTGAAGAACAAGTTGATCGATGAGTTGGACTTTGGGATGTTGTAGACGAGGCCACCGGCGTATGCCGTGGTGTGCTGAGTCAAGCTTTGCGTCAGCGTATTGAGATCGACGCTCCCCGCAAGCTGCTCGGAGAAGCTTCCTTTCACGGTCAGTCTCGACGTCACCGGTAGCGCGACTGAGGCTGCACCTACGTATTGTTGCAGATCGGTCGAACTTGGATACAGGACGATCGGACCGGCCGCCGGCTGCGTCATCGGCATGCCGCTCGGCTGATTGAAGGCGCTGGGATCGAATGCAGCACCATTGGTTTGCTGCAGCGTTTGATACAATCCGTCAAGGCTCACCGTGGCTCTCCGGTTGAGCAACGGCAACGCCAACGTCAATCCGCCGTTGAACGAATTGTAGTTCGAGGCCGACGCAAAGGCGGGACCGAGTATCTGGTTTGCGAGCGATGTCGGTTGCACCGACGTCAGCGACTGCTCGCCCAGCCGCACCTTCACGCCAAGTTTCGCCAATCGCAGGGGGATGCTCAGCTGCACCGAGGAGCCTTGCGACGAGGGCGTATAGCCACCATACCAATAGGGGCCCTGCGCCGAAAGCGAGCTCACGAGTGGAAATGCCAGAAAATTTGTTGCCGCAGGGTCTGCGTCTTGGCGGCCGGTGGCATTGGCCTCAGCAGCCAGCGCGCTGCCGGCTTGACCGGCAAGTCCGAAGGTGTTGGCTAGGGTCGAACCCGATCCTACTTGCGGAAAATTATAAAAGGCGAAAACGGCTGGGCCTTGGGATGCAAACTGCGCAGCTCCGGGATTGGGCAAGCTCGGGGAAGCGTGTTCGAGGCTGACCGAACTTTCTGCGCCGAACAGTTTGAACTTGAGGCCAAGCACCGAAGCGTCAACAGCGGCGAAGGACGGTTGCGTGGCGGAAGAATCGAACGGTTTTGAAATTTCACCAAAGAGCTGCGGAGCAGTCGAACTGTTTGCGAGCGGGAGGGTGAATTGCAAGCCGGAAACCGAGCCGGAACGCGTCGTTGCATTTTGATCGGCACCAGGGAAGACAATAACATCGCCGTGGTTGGGCGTGTCGAGAATTCTGCCAATAGAGAGGCCAGCTGCGTTCGACGAATCGTCGGCGCGGGCTGCAGAAGAGACGATGGCAACCACCGCGGTCACGGCGATGGCACCCAACAGAATCCCGCGTTTCAAAGCGACCCCCCTCGAGTCATAATACTTCAACGTTCGGTCACCCGTCTGTGCGCGCCGCGACAGGTCGTGCATCATGACTGGCCTTTTTCACCGCTCTGATGTTCGCCCGCTCTCGCTTTTCGGCGGGCCTGAGTTGCATCCCCTGCGACTTTTGGGTCCAGGCTGGTCTGCGCCTTGTGAAATCAGGCTTTTGGCTCGGGTTTCCGGGCCCGATAGCGCTCGATGATGAGCAGCGCAGCATACCCGTCAAGCGGTTCTTTCGGAACGAGGAGGCCGCGGGGAACAAACTGCCACAACCCCTTGGGTGGGTGGTCTTCGTAGTATCGTCGGCGTGCTTCGAGGCTCGTGTTGCGTTCATCCACGAGAGTCACCGGCAGGTGGGGCCAGCGCTCGTGAATGATTGCCGTCACGAGCTCCGACTTCGTCGCATTGCCAACACAGACCATCCGGACGTTTCCATTTTGCACGTCGTGCGCAAGCCGCGAAACGAGGCTTCCCGTCGGAACGATTTCGAGCGCTAACCTTTTGCCATCCAAAGAGAGCACGGCGTAGCCGCACTTCAACAGACCCGGATCGACTCCGACGTACGTTCCTCGCGCGTCCGGCGGGCTGGCGCTATTTGGAGGAGACGGTGAGCTCGGCATTGAGCGGCCCGGAGGCGTAGATGTCGGTCGCGGCGACCGCTTTCACGACCGCGGGACCGGCATTCGCGACCAATTTTGTCACGGCGCGATTGAAGACGTCCGGATCGGTCGTGGGATTATCAGCGAGCATGGGCGGCATTCCGTGATCGATGGCACTGCGGCTGATCGCGGTATTGAGATTGATCAGTGCGCCTTGATCCGCGCTGATATTTCGACCGTCGTCGACCGTCACAAACGCAATGATCTCGCCCTTGCGGTAGATCAACCCGTCTTTATACACGTGGAGCGAAAACTTCCAAGGGCCACCGCGAAAAATGTTTTCACCAGCCACGGGGATGACGATCGCCGGCGTTGGCTGCAGCGATTTGATATATGCCGCGGTTTGTTCGATCTTTGCTTTGGCATCCGCGCTGCCGACGCTCGTCCGGTACGCCTGGACGGGGAAGTTACGTGAAAGATTCGCGACGCCCTGGAAAAGGAGCGAGAGCCTGTCTTCGATCTGCGGCAGCGAATCGGTCGACCTCACGATAAATGCCGGCGTGAGTGCTTCGCCCGCACGCAGCACGACCGGGTCTTGCAAGAGTTGATCCCGTTCGCTCGTGAGGTTTGCAATCTGCTCGTTCAGCTTTGCGATGGAGAACAGGGCTTGGCGCGCGTCCTGCGAGACGAGCAAGAGAACGCCGACGACCAAGAGTGCGATGAGCATGCCGAAACCGATGGCGAACAGCGTGCTCGTGTAGCGCGGACGCAGCCCAAAGAGCGTCATGCGGCGGCGACCCACCAAGTGTCCGACGCGATCGCCAATATACGCGATCACCCCTGCCACCACAACGATGCCGACGATGGTTAAGAACGCACCGAGATCTGGAAACGAAATTGCAAGAAACATCTACACGCTCGCTGCCTGGCGCAAGAGCCAGATCCCGGTGAGTGAGAAGACGACGTTCGGGAGCCACGCCATGACAAGACTGGTCGAGGGGTTGGATTGTCCAATCGCGAGGCAGATGGTCGTCACGACATAGAACGCAAACACAATCGCAATGCTGATGCCAAACCCCGCTCCCGATGACGAGCGTTGCGGCCGAATGCCAAGCGGAATAGCCAAGAGCGCAAAAACCAGGCACGCGAATGGGCGCGCGAGTTTGCTGTGGTAGGTGACGAGCAATCGCGCATATCGAGAAGCATCCTTGGTTTTGACGTCGCCTTGCAGCAGGGTGCGGATTTCCGCACGACTCATGTCCTCTGGCTGTTTGCCTTGCTCGATGAGCTGGCCTGGATCGGCGCCAATGTCGATCGAAAGCTGTGGATTGTCAATTCTCTCACAACACGGGTCCAGCACATATTCTGTGGCGTCAAAAAATTTCCATGAGTTGCCGTGATACGCCCCTCGGGGCGCAAACAGCAGCGAGAGGGGCGTCGAGCCGCGAAACACCTCAATCGTGGTATTCTGCAGCTCGTCTTTTTTTGGGTCGAACCCTTGCGCCATGGTAAGCTGTCGGTCGCCGTTGGGGAGGGACGTGTTGACAATTTGGTCCGTCAAGATTTGCGTACCGCCCGATTGAATCTCGCTGCGCAGAATCTCCTCGGCCTTCGTGGTGGCCGTCGGCACGATCAGTTCCTGGAACCACAATCCAACAAGGGAGGCAGCGAGTCCGACCGCCACCATCGGCGCGGCAATGCGGTACACACTGACGCCGCCGGCGCGCATGGCGGTGATCTCAGAGTCCCCCGACAACCGGCTCATCGCCAGCAACACGGCGAGCAACATCGACATCGGAAACGTCAAGACGAGCGTTGCGGGCAGCGTGTACACAAAGTATTTTCCAGCCGCCAAGAGGCTGGCGTGCTCTTCGGAGACGAGCCGCGCGATATTGAGGAGCTCGCCCGCCACAAAAAGCAACGTGAAGGCGGCCAAGCCGAAAAGAAACGGGCCGCCAAGCGTCTGCACCATGTAACGGTCGAGGATCTTCACAGGCGAAAGCTTTCGCCCAAATAAAACTGCCGAGCTACAGGGGACTCGGCAACCTCGGATGCAGTCCCCGACACCTGGATCTTTCCGCGGTTGAGGATATATGCTCGGTCGACGATGGCGAGCGTCTCGCGCACTGCATGATCGGTAATGAGGATGCCGAGGCCTTTGGAGCGCAACAAGCGGATGATTTCTTGGATGTCTGCGACGGCGATGGGATCGATGCCGGTGAACGGTTCGTCAAGCAGCAAGAAGGTCGGATCGGTTGCAAGCGCACGCGCGATCTCGACTCGACGCCGCTCGCCGCCTGACAACGTCTCGGACATGGCGTTGGCCAGCGAGTCGAGGCCGAACTCGGCAAGCAAGAGCGGCAGACGCCGTTCTTGTTCCTGTGATGAAACGCCCCGCTGCTCCCAAATGAGCCGCACGTTATCTGCGACGGACAGTCGGCGAAAAACCGACGACTCTTGCGCGAGATAGCCGATGCCTTCGCGCGCGCGAATGTGGATAGGTTGGTGCGTGATGTCGGTTTGCGAACCATCCGCAGACGTGAGGAGTACCGAGCCGTCGTCGGGCCGTACCAAGCCCACCACCATGTAGAATGTCGTTGTTTTGCCGGCACCGTTAGGCCCGAGCAACCCAACGACTTCGCCAGAATTCACCTCAAGAGACACGGCGTCGACCACGGTGCGCGGACCGTAGGTCTTCGTGAGCGATCGAACGTCGATAGTCCGCATTTGCATCTTGTCGATCAGGGCTTCGCGCCTCCGCCGGGTCCTTTTCCGAAAAGTTGTATCTGCTGTAAGTCTAAATCGGCGATCGCGCGCGTCCCCGTCAGCCGGTAGCCGCCGGGGTCGGTCGCGACGACGTGTCCGACCGCGGTCAAAAGTCGCGTCTTCTCGTCGTACGTCATGCGGTCTGAGTCGAGCGTATCGCCGGCTGTCGTGCGGGCCAGCACACCACCCGAGAGGGCGACGTCGTGACTGCCCTCGTCCACAATCGCTACAGGGGCGGTTACCGTTAGCCTCGGCTTGCCTCCTTTAAAGAAGTACAAGGTATTATCGTGGAATGTTCCTTGCTGCAAATTGGTGGCGTACAGCACGCTTGCGGCTTCCAGCGTGTACTCTCGCTGACCATTTGTGATATTGCTAATCGTGACGGGACGCTGCTTCGTGCCCTGCGCGCTGATCTGATAGACGGGTCCGGTTTTAACGCTCGCCGGCGACGGGGATTGGCGCGCGGAGTGATTGCTTGCGCATGCTGCGCACAAGAGCGCAACCCACAGAGCCAGTGTCTGTGAGCGTACCGCAAGGTCCGCAGCTCCATTTTTCATCGCCCGCGCTCGGTACTTTTGCCAAGCGCGAGCGTCAGTCCAAGCATGGGCCACGCAACGATGAGCAGGAACGTGGTCACGACGTCGATCGCGTTCTGCGCTGCGGAGGCAACAAATCCGCAAACCAGTGCGGCGAACAACAACGTGCGCTCGCGATCCGCCGGGTCGATCGACCTCTTGACTTTCGCGCACTCGGCGATCGCTACAACAGTGAACCATATGCTCGCAGCAAATCCGAGCACCCCGTACTCAATGATGATCTGGAGGGGCAAGCTGTGCGCGTGGACTTCATTGACCGAGTATTCGGGCAGCCGAAAATGCGGGTAGACGAGGTGAAAGCCGAACGGCCCGACGCCCGTCAATGCAAAACGCTGCGCGATGCGCAGGGCGCCGGCCCACACAGCGAGGCGCGACGCGTTCTCGCTTGGGTCGTGCGCGACGTCTCGGAACACCGTGGCGAGTAGCGCCAGCCCGACGACGGCGGCGATGATGTACGCGAGAGACGCGCGGCGTCCGAATTTTTGTACAAAGAAAACCAGTCCGAGCATGAGGCTAATGATGGCCGCGCGCGAGACGGAAAGGAGCAAGCCGAGCACCCCGGCGGCAGCAGCCGCAACGCCAATCACCCGCAGCCAGCCAGGCAACGCCACTTGCGCCAACGCTATGGGAATCAAGAAAAGCAAATAGCCGGCGAGCTCGTTGGGCTGCAGAAACGTTCCAGACGCGCGGCCGTGCTCGTAGGCAAACATCGCAGGTGGCAGCTTCATAACGGACAGCGCGCAGGCAATGAGTGCCGCGATAGCTCCTGAGATAAGATAGCATGCCAGAAACGCGTGGCGCGTGCTTCGGTCCCCAAGCACGTCGCTGGCTGCGACCAGGACGATACAACCCCCGAGAGTCGTCACAAGCGAGAAGATCCCGACTTTGGGTTGGATCGCCCACGCAATTGCGATGAGTTGCGACGCCAGGATCCCGCACAGTGGCAGCCACAGCGCTGTGGGAAAGTTGCGAACGCCTCGCAACAAAAGACCGACGAGCGAGACAAGCGTCGCGACCGCGGCTGCGCAGCCTAACAAGAGAGCGAGCATCCGGCTCGGATGCGGTGCGGTCGGGGGCAGCGTCCCCGCGAAAACGATGAGTAAAGGCAAGAACGGACCAAGGACGGCGAACGCAAATGGGGCCAACGCCACGGGCCACGCAGGAACGTTGCGGCTCGCCTGCACGACGGTCTGGTTCACGATCGCCCCGAAGCTAGGGCTAACGCGGCCGCCGCAACCGCTTCGGCGCCTCCCGGAGCACCCATGCGACTTCGGCCCACCTCACCCATCAAGGTCATCTGCTGTGGATCCTCGATGAGCCGCACGACGCCCCGGGCGTAGTCGTCCTTGTCGGATGGTAAGACGAGCAACGCATCGCCGAGCAGGCGCTTCTGCCGCATCCTGTACCACAACATTTTCTTTGGGTTCTCGCCTGGCTCGAGCGCTGCGACCACCGGGCGCCCGGCGCCAGCCGCCTGCTCGTTCGCCGTACCGGCTTGCCCGAGGACGATTTGCGATGCGGCCAACACATCGCCAAAAGCGCTACGCACCAGCACCACTTCGAGCGACCCGTGCGTCGCGCGAGCAACAATGCCTTCCTCTTCGCCGGGGTCGGGCATTGCGAATCCCTCCGAGCGCAGCGCCGCCACCAAGGCAAGCGCGTTAACGCTTGGAGCAACAGCTATGAAAGCCTGGGTAGCCTGAGATCGCACTTGTAGCTGCGAAGCTATAGCGACAAGTCGTCCGAGCATGGTAGCCGCGACGCGCGGCGCGTCTGCTCTGCTTCCCGGTAACACCCCAAATCTCGCGGCTGCCGGGTCAGCTCGCACGTCCACCTGCCCGCTCACAATGCCATCCATCATCGCATTGCCAGCATATTCGGCGCGAACCCCGCTTGCCCGCAGCGAAAGTGCGGTCGGTTCGTCGCGAGCGAACGTGAGCTTCGCCTTCCGCGCGATCCATCGCTCGATTGCCGAATGCGCAGACACGTAATCCGACTTGGCCGTCGCAACAAAGATCGTTGGCCGGCCCGCGACCAAGCTCATGGCGAGGCAGAAAACGTCGCCGACCGCGATGATGACGCTTCGTTGTCGCTGGGTTCGCAGAAAACGCCGTTGCCGAATCAAGAGTCTCAATAGGCCGCTGCGCAGATCCGAGCCCAGATTTCGCAGATTGATGTTTGCGACGAGGCCTCCCGAAGGCATGTCTTGCTGTGGCCCAACAGGTTGCAGCCATGCGTCCGCGCGCGCGCGGCCAACCAGAGGAAAGTGCTCGAGCAGCGCTGACGGGTCAAGCTTTCCGATACCGCGCCCGATGTAGCCGGCGATTGCAGCTTCACCATACCCGTTGCTCACGAGCAAAATATTGGTGCCCGTCTTCACGGAGAAACGCCGGCGCGCAAGCGCTCGCGCGCTTCCTCGGAATCGTTCCGCCGGAGCGGAAGCAAGCGATACGAAAGCATGCTCGGGGTGCCGTTGTCGATGCGTAGTTCCAGTCGGCCGACATGCGAAGCGTACGCTCCTGGATGCGCGATTGGGATACCGTTGATCACCTGTGGCTGCCAGAGTGCTTCGTGCGAGTGGCCTCCAAGGATCGCCGCGAGACCACTGAAACGCTGCGCGATCTCGCGATCCGCGTGCAACCCGAGATGGGAAAGAAGGATGGTGGGCGCCGCTCTTGCCGGTGGTTTGGTCAAAAATTCTTCAAGCGCGGCTGTCGGACTCAAGAAGCGCCAGCCAAAAACTCTTTCCCAACCGCTCCCAGTTCGATACTGCGGCGCTAATAACGCGAGAATCCGAACCGGTACGCCGTTGCGCTCGAGCGTCAGGGAACGCGCGAACGCAGGTTCGCGACTGCGCAAGTCGATGAGATTCGAACACACAAGAGGCATCTGTAATTTGCGCGCGCGGGCGAGAAAAGCGCCGTGCAGGTAGTGAAACTCGCGGTTCCCGACCGCCATGGCTGCATAGGGAGCTTTGGCAAGTTCGCTTGTGACCGGCTCGGCGTTGCGATAGAACACCGATGATCCCGCGAGTGCATCGCCGCAATCCACGAGCAGGCTGCCGGGCTCGACCATCGCAGCGAGCCGCTCGCCAAAACCTGCAGAAGCGTGAATGTCGGACGTGTGATAGATCACGAGGCGCTCGGTCACGAGGCAGCCCGTTCCTCGAGTTGATCCACCACAAATTCGGCGATCCGTGCAAGCGCATCCACTGGGCCAAGAGCGGCGCGAAGCGAGTCGTAGGCTTCCAATTGTTCTCGCCGTAACGCCTCGCGCTCGAGCAAGGACGTCGTAAGATCGATGAGGTTCGGCGCCGTAAAGCGCTCTTGCAGCAGTTCCGGAATGATCTCTCGCTGCATGACGAGGTTTGGTAAGGCAACGCTGTGCAGAAGGTTCGGAGGGAGCCTGCGCCCTGCAATACGTCGTTGCAGAGTGGAAAGAACGTAGAACGCAATTTGCGGGACCCTGACGAGTGCGGCTTCGAGGACTGCAGTGCCCGAAGCCACCCACGCGATCTTGGCGGACTGCAGCGCCTGCACGACGCTCGTCTGCGTGATGGTCACGCTCTCCGGACCACCGCTACGAATCCAGAGCGTTTGAATGCGGTTTGCAAGGCTCGGCGACGCTGCAACGGCGAGAAAGGAAACGCCCGCGGTGCGGCTGAGCTCGCGCGCCGCTCGTGCCAGCGTCGGCACGTGGCGCTGTATTTCTTCGCGACGGCTCCCAGGCAAGACCGCGATCAGCGTTGTTTGCGATGAAGGCTGCGCGGTTCGAGGAGGGATCACGGAGACGAGTGGATGTCCGAAGTACTCAACCCGCAAACCATGCTGCGCATAAAAGTCGCGTTGGTGCGCGAAAGGAGCCAGTGGCACGGTGTACGCCGCGACCGCACGAGCTTGCTCGAGGTTGTCAAGCCACGCCCCGGGCGGAAAATAGTAGACGATGGGCCCGACGTAGCCGCCTCTCCGCAGCCAGCGCACGAGCCGCAGGTTGACGGCACCCGCATCAACTGGAACAAACAAGCGCGGGGGACGGCGGCGCATCGCGCCTTCGAGCCAGCGCAAGATGCCATAGACCATTGGAATTCTGGGCAGGATGGAAAGCGGCCCGATGCTTGCCACCTCGGGCGAGTCAAACAAAACGTTAGCGCCAGCGCGGCGCAGCCGCTCCCCGCCGATGCCCGCTAGCGATAACCCAGGGCGAAGCTTGCGGGCTGCGCCCGCCAGCAGTGAGGCCTGCAAATCCCCCGATGCTTCACCCGCAACGAAGAAGAGATCGGCGGGTTCGTACTTCAACGCTTGAGAATGCCACGATCGGTTTGCTCTTGCAAGAAGGCGAGGAGTTCGCGTCCCTCATCAGTGCGCACGATGTCGCGCAAGCGCTCGAGCGCACTCGAGAGATTGAGGTTCGACCGATAGAGAACGCGATACGCTTCTTTGAGATCGGCCAGCGATTCTGGCGAGATGTTGACGCGCTTGAGTCCTACCGTGTTCAGACCGTACACGACCGTGGGGTTGCCTTCCACGAGCACGAAGGGCGGGATATCCTTCACAACCCGACTCATGCCGCCGATCATCGCCATCCGGCCGACGCGCACGAACTGGTGCACGCCCGTCATGCCCCCAATGTTGGCGCCGTCGCTGACCAGGACGTGGCCTGCGAGCTGGGCGCCATTTGACATGACGACTCCATCGCCGATCCTGCAATTGTGCGCGATGTGGACGTACGCGAGCAAAAGATTGTTGTTGCCGATGACGGTTTCGGTCTGCGCCCCGGTTCCGCGATGGATAGTGACGTACTCACGCAACACATTGTGGTCGCCAATGCGCACGTACGAAACTTCACCCCGATATTTCTTATCCTGCGACGCGGCGCCGATGACCGCGAAGGGATGAATCTCATTGTCACGCCCAATCACCGTATGACCGTTGACGATAACGTTGGATAAAAGTTTCGTTCCGTCGCCAATGGAGACATCGGGACCGACGACGCAAAACGGGCCAATTTCAACGCCCCGCCCAAGCTTCGCGTCGGGATGGACGACCGCGAACGAGTGGATCGACAGCCGCGGACCAGTCGGAACCGAATTGCGCGCGGGGAGTGGTTTCATTACAGGTGCAGCACCGAGGCATCCAGCCGAAAGAGACGCGTATCCGAAACGATAGAGAATGCAAGCTCAGCGCTGCACACCAATTGGTCGTCGACGCGCGCTTCGGCATTCAGCCGACCATAGTTCATCCGAATCCACATCACATTGACCTCCATTTCGAGCTTATCGCCCGGAACGACAGGTCTGCGAAACTTTACTTTATCGACCCCCGCCAGATAGGGCACCGAGGTGCTGGCGCTGCTGGGCTCGATGACGGTCGTGCCGCCAAGCTGCGCCATCGCTTCGATGATCAGCACGCCGGGCATCACCGGATTATTGGGAAAGTGCCCCGCAAAGAACCACTCGTTCAGCGTCACGTTTTTATAACCCACTGCGCGCTTTTGGGGAATAAGTTCGGTAATGCGATCGATCAGCAAAAATGGGTAGCGGTGGGGCAGAATCTCCATAATGGAGCGGACGTCAACGTAAGCCACTTTGTCTTCTCCGCGTTCTTGTGCTCAGGGACGTGCTTAGCGCGCGCCGGCTGCCGCCGCAAGTGGGGCGCGCAACTCGCGTGCTGCCGCGACGTGCAGCGCGTGACCAGATTTGAGCGCGATGACTTCGCAGCGCGGATACAGCCCGAGCAACGCAAAGTCGCCGATAAGGTCGAGCACCTTGTGCCGCACAATCTCGTCCGGAAAGCGCAGCGGCCCCAAATACTTGTCGCGATCGATGACGACGGCGTTATCAAGCGAGCCGCCAAGCGCGAGTCCTTGGGAGTAGAGCGCTTCAACCTCAGCCCGAAAACCAAACGTGCGATTGGGTGCGATCTCCCGCAAGAAGTACTCGGGCGTCAGCGCTCCCGTTTCGAGGAATTGATTGCCAACCGGTTCTGGAAACGCAACGAAAAAGTTGATCTTGAAACGGTCGGCGGGGATGCAGACGAGCAGTTTGTCGCCGTCGCGGTGCCAGAACGGAGAGCTCAACGTCAAGACGCGCCGCGGCACGCGCTGCTCCTGCATGCCAGCCTCGGCGATTGCGCGCGCAAACGGAAGCGCGCTGCCATCCATGATCGGAATCTCTTCACCGTCGATGAGAATCTGGGCATTGTCGACATCCATGCCCAAGAGCGCCGCGAGTATGTGCTCGACGGTGTTGACCTCCGCGGTCGCGGATCCAAGGGTGGTGCAGCGCACAGTCGATCGAACGGTCTCAGGCGTCGCGGCGATTCGCGATCCGTCGGCCAAGACGAATGAAAAACCGGCATTCGCCGGCGCTGGAGCTATCGTGACGGTGGCTTTACAGCCGGTATGAAGACCGACGCCTGAGAGGGAGACCTCGCGGGCGAGCGTGTGTTGATATTCCACTTTCACCAACGGGCGTCACTGAGTTTTGCGCGACTCTTCGAGCATCTTCATCAGCGCGCGCACTTGCTCGAACAGCTTAGGCAACTTCCGAATTAGGACCTCCTGCTCGAGGTTCTCGCGGTGCGGCTTCGCGTAGTAGCCGGAGACGTTTGAGTTGGCCGGCCACGAACCGATGACTTTCGCGCCTGCACCGACGATGCTTCCATCGCCGATCTCGATGTGCCCGGTGACGCCAACTTGCCCAGCAAGCACGACTCGTTTTCCCAACTTCGTGCTGCCTGCGATCCCACACTGCGCGCAGATCGTGCAGTCTTCGCCGATCTGGACATTGTGCGCAACTTGCACGAGGTTGTCGATCTTGGTCCCGGCGCCGATCGTCGTTGAACCGGTAACAGCTCGATCGATTGTCGTGCATGCGCCGAGCTCAACGCGATCGCCAACCACAACGTTGCCGATCTGCGGAACCTTGATTTGCTCCGATCCGACACGCACGAACCCGAAACCATCGGCTCCAACGACGCAGCTCGCGTTGAGCACGCAGCTGGCGCCAACCACGCAGTCGTCAAGCACAACGGCATGAGGGTGGAGCAGCGTTCCCGCGCCGATGCACGCGTTCTTGCCGACGTACGAACCACTGAGCAGCAGGCACCCGGGCTCGAGCGTTGCCCCCTCTCGCACGATCACGTTCGGCCCAATCCATACTCCCGCGCCGCGCGTAACGCCCGACTCCACGATCGCACTGGGATGGGTGAACTCACCACTTGGCAGCGCGGGCGCAAACGATTGCAAAACCTCTGCCAGCGCTGCTCGCACGTTGTGCACCACAATGAGCGTCTTGCCATTGCGCTCGGCGTCCTTTGCCGCAGCCGGCGCCAGGATCGCGCGGGCACGCGAGCGCAAGGCTCGGTCGAGCCAACGCTCGTCGACTGCAAACGTAAGCGAGTCTACATCCGCTTCGTCGACCGATGCGACGCGTTGGATCGCTGCATCCGCGTCGCCGACAACCGTTCCCCGGGTCAGCGCGGCGAGCTCGCCGAGGCGCCGACTCACGCTCGTCACAAAACCGTTACTGACTCGGCGGGGGCGATCCGGACGTGTCGATCTTCAGCGCTTTTTCGACGTCGATCGTGATATCGTCGCCTCCATAGGCAACACCGAGTTTCGTCACCACGAGTTGGTAGTGCCGGTCGCTCGCGATCTGCTTGACCGCGTCGCGCACGTCGCCCGTCACTTCGTCTTGCCAGCGCTGACTTTGTTGTTGCCATTGTTGGAAGGCTTTGCGCTTCTCGGCCACGCCGATTTTGCTCTCATTGATTGCATAGTAGTTCGCTTGGAGCTGGCGCGAGTAGTTGATGAACTTCGGCCAGCGTTGTTCGATGCTGTTAATGTTGACCACGGCAACCGTTGAGTGTGCTCGTGCGCAGCCGCTCACGACGAGCGCGAGTCCAAGTGTGGCGGCAAAAATGGTGTGTACCTTCATAATCCCCCCGAACCTGATGCTTGCGGTGTAGCGGTGGTGGTTTGGAGCGCGCTTAAGGCTTTTGCGACTCGATCCGTCAAGTTGATAGCGGAACCCGCGCCGCGCACGCTCGTGAGCACGATGGCGAAGCCATCGCTGCGAGCAATGTCTTGAACCTGGGCCGCAATCTGATTGACGATCTTTTGATACAGGTCCCGTCGCTCGGCGGCGACCTTGTCGGCTTGCGCAGAAATGGCTTCATTGTCTTGAAACTGCACGTGTGCGATCGAACTGTACTTTGCGACGAGGGCCGCTCGCGTTGCTTCGTAGGCAGTCGTCGCCCGGTTGGCCTCTGCGACATAGCCGGATTGCATTTGGTCGTGGACGGTTTGCGCTTGGGCTTGATACTTCGGGTTGTTTGCGAGTTTTTGATTCACGGCGTTTAACTGCTGCTGGAACTTGCCGTTGAGAGCGACCAGTTGCGGCTGCATCTGCGTTTGCACGTCTTTTTGACGCGCGGCGAGTTTGGCTTGCGTCGCGTCCTGGGTTGCCTTGCGCTCTGCGTTATAGCGGGCGGAAGCTTGGGCTTGCACAAGCTTTGTGTACTGAGCGAGTTGCGCGTTGTCTCGCGACTTCATTGCATCGATCTTGGTCTGCTCGTTTTGTTCGATCGCCTGTAATTGCGCGCTGTACTGCGCTCGGTCTTTGTCGGACAGCGCCAGATCTTGCAGCTTCGCCTGCAAGTTGAGCTTCTGTTCCTGATCGGCTTTCACGACGCCAACCTGATACTGCGTCTCTTGGGTTGACAGTTGGGACGCCCGAAGCGCCAGTTTGCTTCTCGCATCGGCAGCAAGTAACTGCTGCACGTTGCGCAAATGGTCGGCATCCTGCTTGAACAACGCGTTACGATAGTTGTTAAGCGTCGAGAAGGCCTCTTGTTGCATGGCTTTGGCCTGCGAACCGAATTGCTGCTGCAATCCGCCCAGCACCCCACCCGTGTCTGGGTTTGCCCCAAGCGTGGTTGCCTGCAACTGGCTGATGGCTTGCGCTTCTTTTTGCTCGTAGTAGGCGCGGCGCGCCGAAAGATCGGCCTGAAATTTTGTTGCGGCCGCCGACAGCTCGTTTTGCATTTGATTGTAGGCGACGGTTTGCTGTGACGTCATGTCGGTCGGCACAAGCGATGACTCCTGTTGCAGGAGCGTAATCTGATCTTGCATCGCTTGCAACTGCGCATGCAGCGGATGCACCGCCACGACCGCGTCAATGTCGACATAACCAACCGACCCTCCGGCTTGCGGCGAACCGAGTCCCAAAAGACCGCCGAACCCTTCGCCGCCGGCTCGGTGACCGCAGCCACAAAGACCGATCGCCACTGCAACCAGCAGCGCGCCCGACACGGGAAGCCGTGCCCACTGTCATGCTCGTAGACTACTGCAGCGCTTTCACGACATCTGCTGTCACGTCGGTGCCGCCATACACTCGGTTGCTGGCGTCGATGACGAGCAGCAAGTGCTTGGCCTTTGCCACGCTCGCAATCGCCGCGTTGGTCGAGTCAATCACGGGTTGCAACACCTTCTTTTGCTCGGCGTCGAGTTGACCATTGAAGCTCGTCGTGATCTGCGCGCGCTGGTCGGCGCTCTTGCCCTTCAGTTGCGCTCCGAGCTGTGCGGCGAGCGTCTGACGAAACGCCAGAAAGTCGTCGTTGGCTTTTTTCACCTTCGGCTGCTGGTCGAGCTGCGTTTGATCGACGTAGCCCACGGCCGACGGCGGCGGCGAGTTGACGGGCGGCAGCACCGGGCCCGGCTGGTTGAGCATGGAGATCACGTCCTGGGTGATGTCGAGCCCGCCGTAGATGACGATGGTCTTGTCGACGACAACCGAGAGCCCGCGATTGGCTGCGACCGACGCGATGGCCGCCTGAGCGCGACCGAGCAGCGGACCAAACAGCTCCCGTTGCTTTTGCGCCGCTTGGCCGTTAAAGGTTTGATAGATCTGCTGCTGTTGCGCGGGGGTCTTGCCTTTGATGGCGGCTTGAAACTGCTGCGCCAGGCCGCGCTGATATTGCGCGAACTCTTGTTGCGCCGCGACAAACGGCCCCAGCTGGCCGAGCGCGGATTGATCGACGAAGCCGATATCGGAGATGTCCGTGGCGAGCACTTGCGGCGTGAAACACAAGAACAGTGCGAGCACGATTGCCGCGACGCCGGGAGTGCGATGGAACCAAACCATGTGGGTGCCTTTCCTTGTTAGAACGATTGTCCGATGCCGAACGATGTGTGCGATCCTTGGTTGCCGACGGCAAAATCGATGCGAATGACTTGCGGCAGCAGTGGCGTCTGGACGCGAATGCCGATGCCGAAGTCAGTCTGGAATTGAAGCGGAGCGTTCACGTAGCTGACCGCCAGCGGCGCCGGAGTGAAGAACGGTGCGTGCGGACCGCCCGGTGGTATTGGGGTCGGTGCCGGAGATGGCCCCAGGACTGGGGTAATGTACGGCGCATCGCCCGAGTCCGCGAACAGGGCAATGCCGAACTTTTTGTCGCTCGTCACGGGGATCCGCAATTCGGCTTGCGCTAGCACCTCGCGGTTACCGTAGTAGATAAACTTGGTGCCGCGAAGCTGTTGGTCGGAGAGGCTGAACAAATCATTGTACGGCAACGCGTTGGGTCCACCGGTCGCGAAACCGTAGTTGAGATGAAACGCGAAGCTGGAATGGCGTCGTACCGGCCAAAAGTGCGAGTAGTCAACGTCGGCCTTGCCGAAATTGTAATCTGAGCCAAATGCGTGCAGCGAAATCTCGTCTGAGAAGCTGGCGGTACCGCCGTGCCGTGGATTTGTGACGTCATCGCGGTTGTCTTTGAAGATTGCCGGCGTGACGCTGCGCAGCGAGGTTGAGCCCAGCTGGTTCGTAGTTCCCGTCGTGCCTTGAATATTCGCACCTTGCAGTGCAAGGAACGCCTGCGGGAAACCCGACGAGGTGACATCCTGAAACAGCCGCGTCGACGTGAGCCCGATATTGAACCGCGTCCAGTCGGCTACCGGATGACCAAAGCTGATTGACAAACCGGCGCTTCGTGCCGTGTAATCGGCGAATTGATTGGTACACGGGCTGCCGTTGGACGGACACGGACCGCCGCTAATGGTCGTGGACGTGGTCGAGCCAAGTGACGTGTTAATCGAGGGTGCCGTGGGAGTCAGCGAATAGAACGGGTTGTTTCCAGGAATCTTGTACACCGGACGCGGCTGGTTGGTTTGCAAATTGTTGAACACGTTAAAGCTCAGCGAGTCCGCTTTGAACTTGTGAATGTACGGGATGCCGATGCCAAAATTGACGTTGCTGAAGTACTGGCCCTTTTGGAGATTGATCGACGCGCTGTTCCCGGTGCCGCCTAAATTGTTCTGCGAAAAAGAGAGACCGAAGCCGAATCCCTGGCCGAATTGTCCGCCGCCGCCATAACTGACGTTGACGCCAGCCGTGCCGTTGCGCTGCTCCGTCACCGTCCACACAAGCGTGAGATAGCCGCACTTTGTTCCAAACGGCTTGGTGGCCAAATCGACCGACTTGAAGAACTGGGTGTTGTAGATCGCTTCGTAGTCGCGCCGCAGGCCAGAGTCTGAGACGAGATCGCCCGGACGCATGCGCAAGAGCCGCCGGATGACGTAATCCTTGGTGACGCTGTTCCCCGCGACTTCAATCGCCCCAATTCTCGCTTCGCAAATCGTCACGTCGACGACGCCGGGATGATCGACCTCAGGGGCGCCGTCGACCACTGCGGAGAGGCCGGCATTCTTGTAGATGTCCGAGATGCTGTTCAGGTCCTGGTTGAAGATATCGCCTGAGAACACCGTACCGGGCTGCGTTTTCATATCTTTTTGGAGGAGCGGCGTTGGAAACACGTGGTTGCCGGTGAAGTTGACGGCCGTAACGGTGACGCCTTCCTTGATCGCGATGTTCACGGCGCCCGAAGAATCGATCTTGATGTCTTGCACGTGACGCGTGCCAATGTAGCCTAGCTTGTCATAGTACGAATTGATTTTTTGCACGTCGTCACGCAAGGTGTTGGTGTTGAGCACGGAGCCAATGGTTGTATCCATGAGGGCGAGGAGGACGTCGGACGAGACCTGCTTGTTCCCCGAAAACCCGAGCTTGCTCACGACTGGATTTTCAACCACGATATAGGACACGGCAACCCCGCCGGGCGTGGCGTGGATGTCTGTCTTCACGTCGGTAAAGTACCCCAAGCCTAAGATGGCCTGTTGGTCGGCGGCAACCTGCTTGTTATCGAGCGGCACACCCGGCTGCACGCGGACGACCGCGGCAATTCGGTCTGTCGGGACGTGACTATTTCCGCGGATGTTGACCGCAGTGACGACTGGCTGCGGCGCCGCAGTGGTCGTTAGCCCGCATGCGAGTGCGAGCACGGCGACGACCACCGCTGCAAGGGCGAGTCGCAACGGGTTAGACAATGATGGAATTGCTCCTCAAGTGCCTCGGTCCGGGAACCCCCGCCCGAGGGAGCAGTTGGGTTGCATCATGTGGCCGGGGAACGGGACGTTCTGTTCCGATGCTTCGCATGCGATTCCTGCCCGTAGGTCCGCTGCGCTCAGCGGAATGTGTAGCGAAGATTGAAGACGGTGGTGTACAGGGCATAGTCCGGTCGAGATGTCTGTAAGACGTCGAGCGCGAGATAATCTTGCAACCGATACGACACACCGTACGCTGTGGTCACCGGCACGTTGAACGACGATTGATACACGGCTGAGACGGATGGCGTGAACCTCGTGCGCAACTCGAGCGCGAGCTCGCCATATTGATTGAAGATGAGCGAAACTGACTCGATGTTCAGTTCCTGCGCGAGCGCCGACTCAACGGGATAAAGCAAACTGCGGGTGAGCTGCGCGTTGAAGTAACTTTGTGCGGTCGAGACGAGCGTCGCTTGCGCTTGACCCGGCGTGGAACTCGTCAGTGCGGCTACGGTCGGCGCGTGGAGCAGCGTAGCGATGATCTCCTCGCGCGACATCGACGGATTCGATTCGAGATCGGTGTTCAAATTGTCGACACGCCCAGACACAGTGAGCGTGATTTGCGCACCGCTGACATTGGTGACCGCGGTTGCGTTGAGCGTCGGCAGTAGACCCGATGTTGGATCGAACGTGACGGTTCCAGATATCAGCCGGAACGTCGTGTCAAAGTAGCCGACTTGACCTCGTATTGCTTGGAATTGGCCCGAAAGCGTGGGCGCCTGCAAATTCCCCGCAATCACGATACCCCCGGTCGTCGTCAGATCGATCGAGCTGCCGCCGCGAATGCGGACGTTGTTATTTGCGTTGAGGCCAACGTTCATGTCTACGGAAGGCAAGGAAAATCCGGTTGGGGCTGGCGTTGGCCGACCGATGGTGGTGAGCGTGTGGCTGAGTGGACCCCACAGACCTCCGCCGTAAACGATCGTGTGACCCGGCCGCAAGGCAGGCACGCCTGGCGCTTGCGCCGGTTCCGGCGCCTTGACCGCACCGCCTTGCGCCAGTGCGTCGATAGCCGAAAATGGGATCGTCGCGTTTGAAATTCCTACCGTCCCTGCGACGTACGGGGTCGGGCCGGAGCGCGTGAGGCTCAACTGGCCGGTAACATTTCCAGAGATCCAGTTGGGGACGTTCACCTGTGTGTTGTGGAGTGACATGCGCGACCACAACTGCAGACCCGCATACGTGCGTAAACCGACGGCCGGCACGATGTGGGCTGCGCCTTGCACGTCGATGGAACCCGACCCGACCGTGCCGTGGAGATGTTGTAAGGTAATGGTATCGTTCTCGAAACTCGCGTCCGCGTTTGCGTCCGTGACGGGTATGGTTTGCAGCGGCGAATGCACCGACGCACCGCTGATGCGAGCCGTACCTTTGCCCACAGGGTTGCCCGCCGTGCCGCTAATCGTCGCCTGCGCGTCGAGCTTGCCTTCGAGGGTGGCGAAGCGCTTCGTGACTGGGTCGAGCACGCTCAAGTCCATGCCTTCGACAGACATGGCGAAGTCGACGCGTCGATCCTTGGGGCCCAGCGCCAGTGGACGTAGCTGAACGGGCAAATTCCCCCTCACGCTTAGGCGCCCGCCTTTGCCTGCAAAAGTAATCGACGTGTCGCCGATGCTCACGTCACCGGGCTCGTATTGCGCGTGCAAGATGGCTTCATCGAAGGCGACGTCGTAAAAGCTCCCGGTTGTTGCATCCACATCTGCTACTGCTCTTGGGTGCGCGAGCGATCCGGAGACCGTCACCCGTCCGGTTGCGTGACCGTGGAGCGACCCAGGCAGACGTAGGCTCGTCGCGAGGCTGGCCAGATGTGGCGCCTGGATGGAGGCAGTTCCAGCGATGCGCTGTCCAGCAAAACCGAAGCTGCCAGACCCAAGCGCCGTCAAAAAGGGAAGTTTAAGCGTGCCTGCGCGAAGCGTCATGGCGGCATCGTCGACGCTAAGCTTGCCTGTGAATTCTTCGATTTGAATGCGACGCAGATAGCCGTCGTGAAGCGCGAAGGATGCGCTGCCTGTGGGCTTATGCAGCGTCCCAAGCATCGTGCCATCCGCATCGAGGAGACCCGAAAGGCCAAGATTTTCCTGATGGAAGAGCGGCAACGCTTCATCCACAGCAAGATTGCGCACGTGCGCCCGCACGTGGTACCGGGCTGTTGCAAAATCAGGCAGGCCTGCCCGATATCTCGTGAAGCCAACGCTTCCGGCCAGGCGCATTGTGCCGCCCGGCCCCTTTTGATCGATGACCGCGTGCAGTCCATTGCGCCTCGATGTCGAGAAGGTCGTTTGGATGTGACCAAGCGGATAGTCGCGCAGCGCCGCGTTGTCGAGCAGCGCGTCTCCGCTTGCGGAGAGTCCGTTGCCGTGCGAGGCCAGCCGAATGCCGAACGATCCGGTCCCCGCAAAAATATCGGCGCCGCCGAAGAAATCATTGAAGTCGCTCATATCGACGTGCGGGCTCTTTGCGACGATGGAAAAACGTCGAGCTGCCTCATCGGCATCCAAAGCAAAGATCGAGCTACCCACTGCGACGGTACCCGAAGAGAGTTGCGCCTCTCCGGGCGTAATACGCATCGAGCCATGGAGTCCCTCGAACGCCACGCCGCGGATCGTGCCGATGTCCGTGTCGATCTGGCCGTTCACCGTCGGTTGCGACAGCTGTCCACCGATACGCGCCTCGGCATTGTACGAGCCGGTGATCGGCGCACCGCTTCCCGTGAAGCGATTCAGCGCAAGCAGATCGCCTTCGCGAACCCGAACGTCCAACGCCAGCACGGCACGCGAAGTTGACGAGCCAGGCCTCACGCCCGAAACATTGCCATTGACCGTTAGCTGATTGCCTTCGAGAGCAATGCGGCTTGCGTTGGAGCGCAGCGTACCCGCAGCATAGCGCACGTCCAGGTCTCCATTGTACGCCATCGCGTTGTAAGAACCGCGCACTGCCGCTGCTGCGCTCACCTGCGGCGCATTACTGTCGCCACGCATTGTTGCAAAACCCGACGCGGTGCCGCGCGCGCCGCGCAGTCCAAAAGATTCAAGTTGCGCGAGATCCAGGCTTGGCACAACGGCATCGACGGAACCTGTCGGCACTTCCGCACCAGGCAGCCGCACGAGGTTCCCAAACGCCCAAACGCCGCCGCCCGGAACGACCACGTCGGCGAGCACTGAGGTCGAGGCCCCGGATGCATCGACGAAAGCTGAGCTACTTCTCACGGGTAGGTTTGCGATCGATGCGTCGGCGCTGTTCACGTGCGCGCCGCCAATCCAGTGGTGATCTGCGTACGCTGCGGCAAAGGTGCCGGCGGTGGTGCCGCGTGGATGCAGGCTCGGAAAAGCGGACGCCACGGCTGACAAATTCGCCGTCGCGTCGCCCGCGAGAACGGCCGTCTTCAGCGCGAAGCTCGGTTCGAGCACCACCACGCCGCGTGCGCTCGCCGTCGCGGCCGGACCAGACACCGTTGCCCTGGCAATGCGGATGTTGCCGCCATTGCCCGCCGCGACCAGCTCGGCGCGGCCGAGGTCGACGCCCTCATACACGAGTCGCAGGGCCCGCACGCTGATTCCGATGTTTGGCTGGCCCACCGCAGCCGAGGTCCCCTCGATGTAGCCCTCTCCTTCGAGAGTTGTATCTAATGAGGGAAGGGCAACCGGCGGCCCGACGAGATCCGCGAACGAGGTTCGTCCGTTACGGATGTGGAGTGGCAGGTGAGATGCGATGAGCACGCCTGACCATGCGTTTGGCGGACCAAACGTGCGCTGCGCCCAGACAAATCCATCGCCGCCGTCCGCCTGGTAGAGCAGCGGACCCAGCGAAACGCTTTGCGGTCCTCCACCGAAGAACGTTCGGATCGAAATCCCCGCTGGTCCGATGACTTGCGCATAGCCATCGCCGCTTAGCTGCGTGACGGGGCCAGCGAAGGACGCGATCCCTTGCGCGACACCATTTTGGATCACGTTTGCAAGGACGGGAATCGTTCCCGCTCGCGCGACCGCCACAACGATGCCTTGTGTTCTGACATGCGCAGAAGTCAGATCGAAGTCCGCTTGCGACCAAAACTTGGCACCCCCTGAAGCAACGTCGAGCGCGGATGCCGTCACATGTCCCTGGCTGTAATAAAACGAGCCGCGAACGGAGGGAAAATGCGCGATGGCGTACCGAGCGTTTTCTGACCGCACAACGCCAGACACGCCAATATCGGCGAGCGGCCCGTCAACGCTGATCGCTACGTCCAGCGGACCTTCCAAGTCTTTCGTGCTTGTGAATGCCAGCAAGCGTTTGGCTTGTTCGAGGCGTCCTTGCTGCCGAGCTTCGATCATGAGCCGCGTGCCACCGAACAACTGCACCGCGCCCTGCGCACGCAACGGTATGCCTGCGGTAAACCCTCGCGCGCGGCCCAGAGAGAGCAAGCCATCTTGGAAATGAAGGTCGCAGACGAGGTTGCGAATCGGAACGATCAGGGGGGTGACGTGCACCTGTCCATCGCGCACCCTAGCGTCGGCGGCGAGGTGCCATTGTTGTGCCTCACCTGGACCGTAACCGATGGCGTACGCCTGCATGCGAATCGTTGCCATGCCGCCTTGGACAATGAAGGCTGGCGAGGGCACGAAAGCGTCGAAGATCGGTGCGATGGGCACAGCATCGCCAACCAAGGTCGCGCGCGCAAAAGACACCCGATCGTTTTCGAACAGCGTGGCTCGAAGCGGAGCCTTACCTACTTTGGTTGCCAGCAGGGCCGAAAGACCGCCCCGGCTTTGCGTAAGTTTATCAAAGTCGACGACGCTCTCAATGCCCGCGAGCGCAAAAGACTTGCCGGCTTCGTTGGCTGCTTGCGGATCGATGACGTCGATCTCGCCATGGATGACCTCGATGTGCACGCGTAGCGGCTTTGCGGCAGGCCTCAGCGCACCCCCACCATGCGGCAAGAGCCCTGCAAAGTTCCAAGATGCATCGCTGCGGTGGCGAAGCGCAAAGCGCGGTTCGTCGACCTCGACCGAATGCAGGCCAAAGAGCCGATCGCTGCGGCCGATGAGCCCGGCGGGTTCGATGCCCACAACCAGCCTCTTGGCTGCAAAAAATTCTTCTCGGCGATCGTCGTCAATCCTCAGATTCGTTATCGTGAGCGTTTGATTGGCGAAGGTGGCAACGCCGCTTGCGTAGTGGTAGCCGCGCTCCCACACAAGGAGGCGAAACGCAAGACCAAGCACGATCGATCGCGTGGCTGGGATGACGAACAGCAGCACCGCGAGGGCGACAACCGAGACGATCAGAGCACCCGCGATGAGGATTGCTTTTCCGAGCCGGTGCATGTGGTTACCCTTATTCCCCACCGGGCGCACCAAACCCAGGCTTTCCTATTTTAATGTAGGGGGGCGATTGGAAAATCGCCCCTTGCTACACGTCTAGGTTAACGACGTCGCGAGCGTTATCTGCGATAAATTGCTTCCGAGGCTCCACCTTCTCGCCCATGAGAATCGTAAAAATCTCATCAGCGGCGACAGCATCGTCGAGCAACACCTTGCGAGCAATTCTGCGGTCGGGATCCATGGTGGTCTCCCACAGTTGCTCGGGATCCATCTCCCCCAGACCCTTGTACTGCTGAATCGTCGCGCCATCACCGAGCTCGGCGAGCGCGCGGTCTCGTTCCTCTTCCTTGTAACAATAAATCATCTTCTTGCCCTTGCGCACCTGATACAGTGGCGGTTGCGCAATGAAGAGATACCCACCCTCGATGAGTTTGGGCATGTAGCGGAAGAAAAACGTCAGCAACAGTGTGCGAATGTGGGCCCCGTCCACGTCCGCATCGGTCATGATGTAGATGCGGTGATAGCGCAGTTTCGAAATGTCGAAATCAGACTGAAAACCGGCGCCCAAAGCGGTGATGAGGGTGCGGATTTCTTCGTGGCCGACGATCTTGTCTAAACGGGCTTTCTCGACGTTGAGAATTTTGCCGCGTAGTGGCAGAATCGCCTGAAAGTGGCGGTCGCGTCCGGCCTTTGCGCTCCCGCCGGCAGATTCGCCTTCAACCAGGAACACTTCACTGCGAGCCGGATCGGTCTCCGAACAATCTGCCAACTTCCCGGGCAGCGACCCTCCATCGAGCGCGTTTTTTCGCCGCGCGAGGTCGCGCGCCTTGCGTGCCGCTTCGCGCGCACGGGCTGCGTTCGCGCACTTCTCGACGAGCTTGCGCGCCGGACCGGGGTTCTCTTCAAGATAGTAGGTCAACGCCTCGGCGACAACTTCATCCACGGCGCCTCGCGCTTCCGCGCTGCCAAGCTTTGCCTTGGTTTGTCCTTCGAACTCGGGGTTGGGGAGTTTTACCGAAACGACCGCGGTGAGCCCCTCCCGGACGTCTTCTCCGGAGAGATTTGCTTCGGATTCTTTGAGAATGCCGTTCTTTTTTGCATAGGTATTGAGCACGCGGGTCAGCGCCGAACGAAACGCGGCAAGGTGCGTTCCGCCATCCACCGTGTGAATGTTGTTGGCATAGGCCAGGACGTTTTCGATGTAGCCCTCGTTGTATTGAAAGGCGACTTCAACCGACACGTTGCCGCGCTCTCCCACCACGTAGCGAACATCGTGCAGTGGGCCTTTATTCTTATTGAGGTGCTCGACGAAACTCTTGATGCCTCCATCGTATTGAAACGTTTGCTTCTTGTCGGTGCGCTCGTCGTTGAGCGTGATGCGCAATCCGCGGTTCAGGAAGGCGAGTTCTCGTAGGCGCTGCTGGAGAATGTCAACAGAAAACTCAAGGACGGAAAAAATCTGTGGATCCGGCTTGAAATGTTGCAACGTGCCTGTGCCATCTGCCTTGCCGACGATCTTCATCTTGGAAGTCGCCAAGCCGCGCGAAAATCGCTGTTCGTAGACGTTGCCGTCGCGCTTCACTTTGGTGACCATCCACTCGGAGAGCGCGTTGGTCACCGAAATGCCCACGCCGTGCAGACCGCCGGATACCTTATAGCCAAGTTGATCGAACTTGCCGCCCGCGTGCAAGACAGTCATGACCACCTCGAGCGCCGGCTTTCCCTCTGAGGCAATAACGTCAACCGGAATGCCGCGCCCGTCGTCCTCAACCGACAGCGAGCCATCTTTATAAATGACCACGTCGACGTTTCGGCAAAAACCGGCAAGTGCTTCGTCGACTGCATTGTCGACGGCTTCAAAGGCAATTTGGTGCAGGCCGCGTGTGGTCGTGTCGCCGACATACATGCCTGGGCGTTTTCGAACGCCTTCGAGGCCTTTGAGCACCTTAATTTGTTCGGCGCCGTAGTCGCCCTTCGGTGGGGTCACTGGTTTTGGTCTTCCTCCTCGGCGATGCTCCAATCGGCCGCTACAAGAGCTGGGCGACTTGACAGTCGCCCGCTCCAAAATCACAGACATTTCGTTGTGTTATTTATGTTTCTCGCGTAGCGTTCGGCGTGCCTCTTCTTTGGGTGCAACACCCTCGTCAAAGAGCGCACTCGTCCACGGCAGCCCAAGCACATCTCGCGCGACAGCGCGACCGATATCGCGCTGCGGCATCCCGGTGAGCAACATCAGATAGCTCCACGCCGCCACGCGGTCCTCCGGCGTCAGCGTTTGGCGCCGCAACCGTCGCTCCGCCGCGGCAATTTCGAACTGCCAGCGAGTCAGGAGGCGCTGCCGAGTGCGTTCGTACGCATTTGCGCAAAAGTTCGGGAGCGAAACTCGAAGTGCTCGCGCGCGGAGCCAAGGAGCTTGCATGAGTGCTCGTTCGATGGCCGCCTCTTCTTTGGTGCGGCGCGCCCCAGCGCACGGTGCGCACAACGCAGTTGTTGCTGATTGCGGCACAAAACGTCCCTGGCATGCCGTGCAGCGTCGCCAACCGGCTCGGTCGCGCCAATCGTTGAGCGTTCGCTGCAATTGGGCGAGGCGCGCAACGGTAGCGCTCGCATCTTCTTCCCCGCCCGTGTGTGGCTCGCGTGTGACCCGCGCGTGAACGTTGTTCGAATCTTTGAGGGATGTTGTTCGCCCGCGAAAACGCGCTCCCTCAAGCAGCAGTTTGGTCCGGCCGCTGGCGACGCATGAAACGCAATCGGCGAAGGTTTGCCTCAGGAACGGCGCGCCGCAGTGCTTCGACGATGGTAGGAGCCAAGAACGTCAACTCATCGCTCCACGCGCTGCTGGCCGTTAGGATCGTGAGGATGCCTGCATGCAACTTCGTCGGACGGCTGCGCAACGCGATCTGACCGCCAACCGCTCGCTCCCATGCAGCGGCGAGCGCCCCGGCCGATTCATCGGCGCTTGGGGTTGCTCGGTTCCGGACGTCCTTTTGGTTCCAGCCTCCGAGCAGCAGCCCAAGAGCGCGAGGGCCTTTCATCCTACCTTGACCGCGCCTGCGTGCTGCACGTGGCCGCCGACAATTTCGTACACGCTCGCTGCCGTGTTCGCTTGTAGGTCGGGCACATCGGTCGAGGTGACGAAGGCTTGCTCGCAATCCTCGATGCTGCGCATGAACGCCTGGCGCCGAGCTGGATCTAATTCGGAGAGCACATCATCGAGCAACAACAACGGTGGTTCGCCGGTTGCTTGTGCAAGCAGTGCATATTCGGCAGCCTTCGTCGCCAGCACCGCAGTGCGCTGCTGGCCTTGCGAACCAAAGCGAGCGAGCGGCTCATCCCCAAGCACGAAGCTCACGTCGTCGCGATGCGGACCAACCAGCGAGGTTCTGCGTGCGAGTTCCGCTGTCGCATGCGCGTCAAGCGCGCTTTCGAGTCTTGCCAGCACCGCGCCGGGGGATTCGTCGCCTTCGGGCAGCGCCGGGGACGGTTGATAGCGCAGCGCAAGGGGGAGTGAGGCGCCCACCCATCGCGCGTGAACGTCTGCCGCCTCGCTGTCCAAACGGCGCACGTACCCCGCGCGAGCACAAATCAAATGTGCTCCCCCCGCGGCAAGCTGGGCGTTATAGGTCGCAAGCAGCTTGCGATCGACCCCTTGCGCCGACTTGAGCAAAGCGTTCTTTTGCACGATGATGTTTGTGTATTTGGCGTGCTCGCGGTAGTAGGTCCGCTCCAGTTGCGACAGCGCGGCATTGAGAAAGCGCCGCCGCAACGCCGGCGCGCCGGAGATCAGCTGCAAATCAAAGGGCATGAACGTGACCGCGGCGATCCCGCCGAGAAATTGCGCGTACGGCACGGAGCGCCCGTTGCGCAAGAAGCGTTTGCGCGCTCCTTCGCCGACTCGCGTGATCAAGCACGCTGCCGTGACGTCGCCGGCTCTGCGTGCGCACTCGTGCAGCGACTCGCGCCAGCGGGCTGCCCGTGCGAATGAGGTCGGTTTCGCGAGCCGCGCGAAACGATTTGCCGGTGGCGAGCAGCGAGAGCGCCTCCAGCATATTGGACTTGCCTTGCGCATTGCGACCAATGAAGATGCACACGCCGCTCGGCGGTTCAAAATGCAGAGCGGCGTAATTACGAAAATTCGCTAGATCGAGGCTGCACACGCGCACCGCGCGTTACTGGCGCAGCGGCATGAGGATGTAGAGCTGGCGCTCGGCCGCTTTTTGATCGCCGGGATGAATTGCAGCTGGGTTGAGCGCGCCGACAAACTCGAGCGTGACGGTTTCCGCTTCGATGTGGTTGAGGATCTCGACAAGGAACTTTGCGTTGAACGCGATGGTCAGCGGATCCCCAGTGCGTTCGACGTCGATTTCTTCGTATGCATTCCCGGTCGTGTCGGAGCTTGCGGTGATGACGAGGCTCGTGCCATCCATGGCAAGCTTGACCATGCTCGCGCGGTCGCCCGCCACAACACCGGCGCGGCGCAAGCTGGCGAGCAGTTGTGCGGTGCTGGCAACGACCTTCTTGTCGAACTCTTTGGGTATGACTTGCTGGTAGTTGGGATACTGACCATCGACCAGCCGCGCGCTGATTTTCGCGTCGCCGGTGTGAAACGCGAGTTGGTTAGCTTGGCCGCCAATGACGGTGGCTTCGATCTGCCCTTCGTTCGCCGTGCGCACCACTTCGCCGAGTCCTCGCGCCGGCACGATCAGCTTCATCGGTTCCTTGACCGGTTCTGGCGAACGCCAAGCCGGTAGCGCGCCAGGCGGTATCCGTCGGTTGCAACGAGCGTCGCGTGCGTGCCGCTCGAGTTCGAGCAAGCGTACCCATGAGCACGGCGCCGCGCGCTTCCTCGCTGCTCGCAGCGAAGGTCACGGCGTTGACCGCCTCGCGGAAGGCCTTGGCTTCCACTCGGAACATGCCGCTGCTTTGCCCTTCGGGCAAGCGGCGGAAATTCTTGCGCCGGTAACGTAAAAAACTCGTAGTTCGAGCGTTCGCAGCGTAGCGTCGCGCGACTCGTCGTCCCCTGCATTTGCAATTTGGCCGCCGGCAAGTTGCCGAGGTATCCGCTGAACAATCGCGCCGGCACGGTGCACGAGCCTTCCTCCTGCACTTCGGCAGCGATCGAATTCTCCAGCGTCAGTTCGAGGTCGGTGGCGCGCACGCTGACGCGCCCGCTGCTGCGCTGCAACGAGCACGTTGTTGAGAATCGGAACAGTCGTATGTGCGTTGACCACCTTGCTGGCCACGGCGACCGCTCCAGCAATATCCTTCGCGTTGCAAGTGAATTTCATCCAGACCCCTTGGCGGTCTGCACAGACCCCTCGCGCCGTTTATTAGTAAAGAGAGAAAATAATAACTCGTCGTCTATAGTCATAGGCCCGTGAATAGCGTGGACGACGCAACGGAGCACACGTGTCTCACGGGTTTGCGGTGTGGTTGCGGTGTTCACGAACTGGTCCGCTTATCCACGTCCTTCACACTCGTGCACCATACCGCGCATGCGGGCCTTTTTCATCCACGTCATCCTCACGTTCGTCCACCCCACGTGGGGATGGCAGCAGTCAACCGTCTTGCGTAATGGTTGAGAGCACCGAGCGAAGCTTGCTGCGGAACTCCGGATCTCGCTCCATCTGCCCCTTGACCTTATCGCGCGCGTACATCACCGTGGTGTGGTCTTTCTTGCCGAACTCCCGAGCGATCTGGGGCAGGGACGCGTTGGTCAGGTCGCATGCCAGATACATCGCGATTTGCCGGGGTACCGTCAAGCGCTGGTCGCGGCGCTGGCCTTCCAGCTCCTTTTGCGTGATGCCGTGGAAGCTTGGCCACTTTGTCCTTAATAAGGGAGATCGTTACTTTGCGCAAGGGCATTTCGTTGATCTCGTTGCGCAAAACGTCGGCTGCCAGTTCCACGGTGAGCGGCTGTTTGTACAGCGACGCATAGGCGGTCAGCTTGATAAGCGCTCCCTCGAGCTGGCGGATGTTCGACGGGATGATTTTGGCGATGTACGAGGTGACTTCGTGTGGCACGTCGATCCCATCGCTCTCAGCCTTCTTGCGCAGGATCGCTTCGCGCGTCTCCAAGTCAGGTGACTGAATGTCAGTCAGCAGGCCCCACTCGAACCTCGAACGGAGTCGATTCTCCAAGGTCTGGATGTCCTTCGGCGGCCGGTCGCTGGAGATGACGAGTTGCTTTTGGGCTTCGTGCAGCGTGTTGAAGGTATGGAAGAACTCTTCTTGGGTCTGCTCCTTGCCTTCAAGAAATTGGATGTCGTCGATGAGCAGCACGTCAACCGTGCGGTAACGGTTGCGAAACTCGACCGTCTGGTTGTTCTTGATGGCCGTGATGAATTCGTTCGTGAACGTCTCGGAGGAGACATAGACGACTCGCGACTCGGGGGTCGGCCTGACGCGCGCGATGTCCGATGGCGTGCATGAGATGTGTCTTGCCCAGTCCGACCGCACCATAGATGAAGAGCGGATTATACGCATGGGCTGGGGCTTCGGCCACCGCTTGCGCCGCGGCGTGGGCAAACCGGTTTGTCGCCCCCACGACGAACTGCTCGAACGTGTAGCGCTCGTTGAGCCCGGTATGCCGGAAGTCATCGTGCGCTGCGGCACCGCTGGGGCAAGGGGCAACGCGCCATGCGCTTCGAGGGCGATCGGCGCTTGGAACGCCGCGCTGCCCGGCGCGTCATCCGGCACGGCGGATTCGATCGATGACGAAACGCACGGAGATCGGCGAGCCGATGATTTCGGCGAGGGTCCCGACGATCGTGCTCTTGAGACGATTCTCCGCCCAGTCTTTTGCGAACGCGTTTTGCACGGTCAGCGTGACCTCGTCGGTGGACAGGCGCTCGATGCGCATGGGTTTGATCCACATCTCAAAGATAGGTTTGGAGAAGCGGTTCTCCAGCTCGCCAAGGCAACTCTGCCACAAATACTCGCCTTTTGTCTGGAGGGCGGTTGCAGTTTCCATGGACAGTCCTTCTACTTCTGAGTTTTGACGAAAATAATTTTTCGAACCGTCATGTAGGCGGATATTGCGTTAGGGCCTCGCGCGTTTGCGTCTGAAAAAAGCGTATTCCTTCAGCGCTACGCAACTTTCTTTATGCACATATGCACAGCGCACGCGCGTTGTTTGTGGATAGCGAGCGCGCGACAACGCGCGAGCCCTTGCATGGCGCGAATTTGTAATTCGGGCGAGGGGCAGTTCGTTCGCAGAATCGACTCAACGCGCAAGGCCATGTGAAAACTGGAACTTGTTGGCCCAAAGTGGTGCCCTGGCGTGGCAGCGCGCGTTGGCTGTGCCGGCAAAAGGACTATTCACAGGCTTATCCACAGATGTGAATAGCGGTTTTTCAGCCGCGCTCGAAAAGCGATCAAAGCCTTGCGATAGAAGGCTTTGAGCGAAAATGCGCTGTTTTCGCCGTGCTTGGTTCATGCACCGCCTGTCCACCGCTGGCGAGCTGTCAAAAGCATCGCGACGCCGCCGCCCGCTTGCTCGGCCAAGGAGGGAGTTGCTCGCGAGCATTTTTCTCAAGCCCCGCGCCGCCAGCGTCGTAAAAACCCCGCAAAGCCGCATGAAATCGTAAAAGTATTGACGCGCGCACTAGAGCGAGCTCTATAATTGACAATTGCTTTTGCGCCGCGGCGCATTTTTTGTTCTCACGAATCCGCACGAATTTGGGAGTCGTAGTGTTTTGAAACGAACATATCAGCCGCACAACCGCCGCCGCAAGCGCACGCATGGGTTCCATGCGCGCATGTCGAGCAAGGGCGGCACGACGCGTGCTTGCCGCGCGCCGGCGCAAAGGGCGCAAGCGCCTCACGCCGGACTAGGGCGTGCAGCCATGCGCACTACGACAGTCTCGCGCGGCCGGCGTGAATTCGCGCTCGTGCTTCGCCGCGGCCGCGCCGTCTTCGACGAAGCATCTCGTCTGTCTTTGCGCTACGCGCCGCGCGGGACCAGCGTGGAATCGAAAGTCGGCATCGTGATTACCAAGAAAGTCGGCAATGCGGTTGTGCGCAACCGTCTGCGCCGCCGCTGCAAAGCAATCCTCGATGAAAGCGGCGCACGCCGCGTCGGCACCTGGTACGTCGTCCAATGTGCCGGCCGGCCGCGGCGGCCTTGACGTTCGCGCAGCTGCGGGATGCAGCTCAAAGCCGCGCTGCAAGCGAGCTCGCGGCGAGCGGGCAAGGCGCAGCCGCCTCGCGAACTCACGCGGCGATGAACATGCTCGTGGTCGCGATCCGGCTTTACCAGCGGACGATTTCGAAATTGCTGCCGCCGGTGTGCCGATTTCATCCGAGATGTTCCGAGTACGCCGTGCAGGCGATCAGCGGCACGGCGCGCTCCACGGGTTGAAGCTCGCCAGCCTGCGACTGTTGCGATGCATGCCGTGGCATCCTGGAGGCTTCGACCCGGTTCCATAAGGAACGCGAGTTAGGAAAGGAACGCCCCTACTGTTGGTCCATATCGTTGGCCCTGATCGCCGCCGCTTCCAGCGGCCATTTCTGACGCTTGCCAGCCTCGTCAATCCATTCACCCAGATCATCAACAGCTGGGGTCGATCGCGTCGCTGGGGTCTCGACGCGCTCTATCGGCTGACGCACAACTACGGCTGGTCCATGATGCTGCTCGCGCTTGGCGTGTCGTTGCTCTTGCTCCCGCTCTCGCTGCAAGCGCTGAAGTCAATGACCGAAGCGCAGGCCCTTGCGCCATATCTGAAGCGGTCTGCAGACAGCGCTACAAAGACGACCGGCAAAAGCTCGGCGAGGAGCAGATGAAACTCTATCGCGAGCACGGCGTCAATCCGCTGGGCGGCTGCCTGCCGCATGCTCGCGCAGTATCCATTCCTGCTTGCGGTCTATCGGGCCATCTATCTGCACAACACGCCTTTCAAAACGCCGACTGGCTGTGGATTGGCTCGCCGCTCTCGCACCATTTCCCGAAGTGGCTCGCCACCAATCTCTTCCAGCCGGATTATATTGCTCCTGATCCTCTACGCCGTGTCCATGTACTTCTCGATGAAGCTGACGCCGACGCGTTTCGATGGACGAGCAGCAGCGGCAGATGATGAACACGCAGGCTTTCATCATGCCCGCGATGATTTTCTTCTTGGCGAGCCGGTTGCATTGGTCGTCCGCGTTCATCTTGTATTGGCTGAGCTTCAACGTGCATCAGCATGGCGGAGCGTTTCTGGGTCATGCGCATGCCCTCGCGCATCCCGAAGCCGCCGGCAAGAAACGCCGGCTACGCTGGCCGGCTATCCGCATGACTGCCCGCATTGCAACAAGCACATTGGTCGTCGTCAAAGGCAGCAAGTGCGAAGCATGCGGCGCAAAGGTCCGCAAGCTGCCAGCCGTCGGAGAACGGCGCCCGGCGCAATGCAAAATGCGCCCGGCCCCCGCACGGTGGCGCGGTGACGAAGGACCATCTGATCGAGGCCAAAAGAAACAATCATGAACGGTTACGGAGAAGGGCCGCCAGCGTTTTGGGCGGCCGCAGCGCGACGGTCGACGTCAGCGCAGAGGACCCGGCGGGCAACGGCGGTCGCTGACCGGCGCCGCGCCGCGCAAGCAAAGCTGCCCGCCGGAGCTGCGCGAGCCGTTCGTCGAAGCGCGCGATTTTTTGGCCGGTCTGATCGCAGCTGCTCGGATTGCCCGCGCGGCTTGGATTTGGGGGCGTCGATGCGGCGCGCGACGGACGGCAGATCACGATCGACATTCACGCGCTGACGCAAACCCGCTGACCCGCGTTTTCGGGAGCACGGTCCGCACGATGACGGGCTCGCAATTCTTATCGGTAAGCATGGCGCGACGCTCGATGCACTCTCCGCTGTGACGAACGCGGTGATGCATCGCGGTGACTCCAGAGAATCTGTTTTTTGCGGTTGACGTCGAGGGTTACCGCGCGCGACGCGTTGCGACGCTGCGCTCCATCGCGGTGCGCTGCGCGACCAAAGTGGTGCACGAGCGCGTCGCGGTCGAGCTGGAACCCATGCCGCCCGCCGAGCGCCGCATCATCCATCTGGCGCTTGCCGCGCACCGCGACGTCGCAACCGAAAGCACGGGCGAGGGCAGTGATCGCCGCGTCGTGATCATGCCGACGGGGAAGCAGCTTGCCGCCCTCCGACGAGGACGACGAAGAGCTTCGCTGGTCAGATGCGCGACGCTGCGTGGACGACGCGCGGACACGATCGCGGCGGTCGCGACGCCGCCAGGCGTTTCCGCCGTCGCGATCATCCGCATTTCAGGTCCCCGCGCGCATGACATCGCCCGCGCGTGTTTTGTGCCCCGCTCGCATGCGCGAAGCCCCATCGGCGCGCCTGAGCCGCGGCTGGGTTTGCGATCCGCGACACCGCGATCGTCTCGATGATGCGCTCGCCGCACACTTCTTTGCGCCCCGATCGTTCACGGGCGAAGACCTGGTTGAACTGCACGTGCATGGTGGCGCGGGAGTGATTGTCCTCATGCCTGATGGTGGTGTTGCGCTCGGGTGCGCGGCTCGCTGCGCCAGGGGAATTTACCGAGCGCGCATTTCTCAACGGGCGCATCGATCTCGCGCAAGCTGAAGCGGTCGCGGATCTCATCGCGGCGGAAACCGAGCGCGCCGCTAAAGCGGCGGCGCACCGGCTGGCCGGCGAGCGTGGGGGCGCGGTTGCGCGAGGGTGCGCGAGCAGCTGCTCGAGCGGCTGGTCGAGATCGAAGCGCACGTCGATTATCCAGATGAGGTCGCGCAGCCGGATGTTGAGCACTCGGTGCTGCCCTTGCAATGCAAGCTCGAGCGCGTCTGCGCACTGCTTTCCGGTTCGCGCGGAGCCCGCACTCTTCGTGACGGCATCGCCTGCGTGATCGCCGGTCCGCCCAACGCCGGCAAGTCATCGCTGCTCAATGCGCTGTTGCAAGCCGAGCGCGCGATCGTTTCGGACGTGCCGGGAACAACGCGCGACGTCATCGAGGATCGAATTGTCGTCGACGGCGTCGTCTTGCGGTTGTTCGATACTGCGGGGTTGCGCGAGACCAGCGATCGCATTGAAGCGGAAGGCGTCACGCGAGCCAGTCGCGCGATCGACACGGCAGAACTTGTCATCATGGTCATCGACGGATCGCAGAAGCTCGACGCCGATGCCGAAATTGCGCTGGAGCAAACCAAAGATGTGCCTGCGGATCGTGCTGTGCAACAAACTCGATCTTGGATCGGCTGGTTTCGACGAGCTAGAGCACCGCTTTCCCGGTCTCGCGCAGGGAGCAAACGGCAACGCCTTTATCGCGGGGAGCGTGACGTGGCCCGCAGCCATCGAAAAGATCCGCCAGGCGATCGCTGCGCTGGGCTGGGGCGGCGCGATCGATGCGAACGCGGCACTCGTCGCCAACGCGCGCCAAATCGAGGCGCTTACTCGCGCGCGCGAAACGTCACTTGGCGACGCCCTAGCCACGATCGAGCATGCGCAGCCGATCGACATGGTCTGCGCCGACTTGCGTGAGGCGATCGCAGCGTACGGCGAAGTCTCGGGGGACACCGTGACCGAGGAAGTCTTAGACGGGATCTTCTCGCGCTTTTGCGTCGGCAAATAACCTCGGGCATACTTCACCCGTTGTCGCATGAAGCGGTCCTAAAGGTCCGCTGCTCCATGTGGGCGGAACCTTAAGCGATGTGTCGCAGGACTTTGATGTCATCGTTATTGGGGGCGGCCACGCCGGCTGCGAGGCTGCACTAGCCGCGGGGCGAATCGGCGTGCGCACGCTCTTGCTGAGCGGCAATCTCGACACGATCGGTCTGATGCCGTGCAATCCCTCGATCGGTGGACCGGCGAAAGGGCAGCTCGTTCGTGAAGTCGACGCGATCGGCGGTGAAATGGCGCGCTGCATCGACCGCACGTATCTCCACTCGCGCTGGCTGAACGAAAGCAAAGGGCCAGCCGTCCGTACGCTGCGGGCACAGGCCGACAAGCGCGCGTATGCGCAACGAATGAAAGAGACCGTCGAGTCGCAACGCGACCTCTGCGTGCGTCAGGGTCTGGTGACGGATCTTGTGGTCGAGGCCGAAGAAGTTGTCGGCGTTCGCTTGGCAACCGGCTCGTGCGTGCGTGCGCGCCAGGTCGTTATCGCGACTGGAACGTTCTTAGGCGGCAAACTGTTTGCCGGCGAGAAAGGAATGCCGGGTGGGCGCGCGGGGGAAAAGCCCGCCCTGAGTTTGGGACTCGCATTGCAGCAGCTTGGCTTTGAAATGGGCCGGCTCAAAACTGGCACGCCGCCGCGCATTCACGCGGACAGCATCGACTATGCAAAGACCTTGGAGCAGCCGCCGCATCCGGTGCCGCTCATGTTTTCCTACTCGAGCGCGCCGCAGTTTCCAGGTCCGCAACTTTCTTGCTTCATCACAAACACGAACGAGGCAACGCACGAACTGATTCGTGCTAATCTCCATCGCTCGCCCATGTACGGGCTGCATCTTATTGAAGGAAAGGGTCCCAGGTACTGTCCCTCTATAGAGGACAAGGTGATGAAGTTCTCCCACAACCCAAGTCATCAAATCTTTCTCGAGCCAGAAGGCTGGCACACAAAGGAAGTTTACGTCGGTGGTTTCTCCACCTCGCTGCCCGAGGAGGTGCAACTCGAGATGCTGCGGACGTTGCCCGGGTTGGAGCGCGCGGAGATGACGCGCTCCGGTTACGCAGTGGAGTACGATTTTGTCAGCCCAACGGAGCTCTTGGCAACTCTGGAAACAAAGAAGGTGTCAGGGCTCTTTCATGCTGGGCAGATCAACGGCACGTCGGGTTACGAAGAGGCGGCTGCCCAGGGAATTGTTGCGGGCATCAACGCCGCGCAACGCGCCCTCGGGCGAGAGCACGTGACGCTCTCGCGATCCTCGTCGTACATCGGCACGCTCGTCGACGACCTCATCACCAAGGGCACGATCGAACCCTATAGGATGCTGACCTCCCGCGCTGAGCATCGCTTGTTACTCCGTCACGATAACGCCGACGAGCGGCTCGCGCCGGTCGGCCGCGGCGTCGGGCTGGTGGACGACGAGACCTATCGTGCGTTCGAGCGGCGTCAACAGTTGATGCGGGCGGAGCTCGGACGGGTTCGCGAGGCGCGACTCGACACCCAGAATGCGCAACGCTGGGGAGTTCAAACTGGAACTCCGCTGGTGGAGATTTTGCGCAGGCCCGAGGTGACGTACGCAGATGTAGCCGACACCCAGGGTTTTCCGGACGATTTGGGCGAGCGCGTGGCAATATGCGTGAAGTATGAAGGATATATTGCGCGCCAAAGCGCTGCAATCGAACGGCTGGCAAAAGCGGACGATGTGAAAATCCCAAACGACTTTGACTTTCAACGCTGTCACGGTCTGTCGCGGGAGGCGCGCGAGAAACTGTCGCTGCGACGGCCGGCAACGCTCGGGCAAGCGAGCCGGATGCAAGGTATCACCCCATCAGACGTGGCGGTGCTCTTTGTGTACGCTCGCAGGGAACAGGCTGGAGCAGCTGGCCGCAGCGCGTGATTGAAGATGAAAGTAGTTTGCTCCGAGCTGGTCTTCGAGAGCTCAAGCTCCCAGAGCCAAATGCAATCGTCCCCAAATTGCTGGAATACAGCCGCTTGCTCTTGCAAGAAAACGCCCGGACAAACCTGAGTGGAGCGCGCTCTTTAGGTAGCTTCATCACGAATCACGTTCTCGACAGCTTGGCGCCATTGCCATTGTTGCATCTTGAGGATCCAGTTGTTGACCTGGGAAGCGGTGGTGGCTTGCCAGGCATTCCGGCGGCGATCGCCTATCCGGGGCACGATTTCATCCTGATCGAACCTCGAGCCAAGCGCATTGCGTTCCTAAAAATGGCGATAGACCGTCTAGAACTCGGCAATGTGGAAGCCATAAAGTCGTCAGCCCGCGGGCCTAAGGCGGCTGCAGTTGGCGCCGCGTCCGGAACCGTCCTGATACGCGCGCTTGCTCCGCCAGGATTGGCGTTGGAGCTCGGGCTGGTGCTGCTGCGTCCCGGCGGCACACTGCTTCTGTATGAAGGCAGGTCCTCGCGCCCCACTAACGCGCAGAAAAAGACCGCCGCGAGGCTAGGCGGCGGCGAAATTTTGGTGAAACGAGTTCGCGTGCCGGGTCTTGCTGCGTTGCGCCACGCGTGGCTTGTTAAACGGACGAGGAGCTCTGTTCGGTAGGGTGTGCTCTTCTGGTCTGGACGAGTGCCAGAGCAAGGTGCTCGAGTAAGTCGATGGGTGGCTTGCGAAAACGTTGCTTGAGAAGCACCATCTCCCGCCAAATGTGGAAGCATGACGCCTTCTTGCCCGCCATTGGAAAGCGATCGAAGTGTTCAACAATGTTCGCGAGTTCACGCGCTTTGGTTACCCTAAAGTACGAACCGCTGCTTCTGCCCTTTCCAAGGGACAGAGGTCTGACATTATAGATCGACCCGATGCCGCCAAAGAAACTCTGAAGCCGGCGCAGTACCGGCAGGTCGTTAGCATCACGCTTGACTGCGAAATAGAGCGCCGGCACGCGGCCAGATCTGCTGAAAGTGAATGTTGCCTGGGCTTCACAAAAGCCGGTCACGTACCAGGGATCTGGAAATTGTTCCACGGGAAACTGTTCCAAATAGAACATTCACTATCCCCCCAAGCGAGAAGTCTGGAGTGAAATCTAGCGACCTCCTGGACGATCTCATCGTCTCAAATCTTGGCCCGGGCCATGTGTTCTCCGTTGGTGGCCGCGTTAGAGATGAGGTTCTGACGAGTCTCGGACGCGCGCAGGATGCCTCGCAGGATCGCGACTATCTAGTTGTCGCCGTCCCGTATGACGAAATAGTCCATAAACTATCCGGACTCGGGTCTACCGAGCTTGTTGGCGCGTCGTTCGGCGTCATTAAGTTCACCCGAGATGGCCGAACGGTTGACGTTGCGCTTCCCAGGCGGGAACGGTCGACCGGCACCCACCACCGTGATTTTTTGATCGAGTCTTCGCCCGACATTCCCTTGAAAGACGATCTGAGCCGCCGCGATTTCCGCGTCAACATGATGGCACGCAACCTCGCGACTGGTGAGCTTGTCGATCCTTTTGGGGGTGCCGACGATTTGCGCCACGCACGACTGGACGTTCTTTCCGATGAGGCATTCGTTGAAGATCCACTGCGCATCTTACGCGGTGCACAGTTTTCGGCTCGCTTCGACCTCGAGGCAACGCCGCGCACCCTTGCCGCCATGCGCGCCGCCGCAAATTTGACGAACACCATTGCGCCAGAGCGTGTTGCGGACGAACTGGTGAAACTCCTCACCAAATCCGCAAGACCAAGCGTGGGCTTCGAATTGCTGCGGGCGGTCGGCGCGCTTTCGCAAGTCATGCCGGAACTCTTGGAAGGCTGGGGCGTGGAGCAAAACGAGTTTCATCGCTATACCGTCTATTATCACGCGCTGCGCTCGTGCGACGAAGCGCCTCCCGAGCTCGAGGTGCGCCTTGCTGCTCTCTTGCACGATGTTGGCAAGCCACGCACGAAATCAGGCCCGCATTTTTATCGTCATGAGATTGTGGGCGAAGATATGGCACGCACGATGCTGACGAGACTGCGTTTTCCTGCGGACGTGGTACAAACCGTCACGCAGCTCATCAGACACCACATGTTTGCCTCCGACGATGCGCTGACCGACGCAGCAGTGCGGCGTTTTATTCATCGCGTCGGCGCCGGCCTGGTGGAGCAACTCTTCGCGTTGAGGCGAGCCGACATCGTGGCATCGGGCCTGCCCGAGCGCCACCCAGCCGAGCTCGATCGATTCGCTGGACGAGTGAAGATGGAGCTGTCGGGGCCGAGCGCTTTGACCATCAACGACTTGGCCATCGACGGTGGCGCAGTCATCGGCATCATGCGCGAGCTCGGGCTTGCAGGCAAAGACTTTCGAGGCGACGCGAGGGTTGGGACCGCGTTGCGCGCATGCTTGGATGCCGTTCTTGAAAATCCCAAGAAAAACACCGTCGAAGATCTGCAGCAAATTGCGCGGGATTTTCTCATGCACAAGGAAAGTTAGGTCTCATGATACACGGAAATGGCGGCACGGCGGTCGCGGCGAGCGCAAAGCTCGATACTCCGCACCACCTGCGCCGCGCCCGGGTCGTTGCCGTGGCGAACCAGAAGGGCGGCGTTGGCAAGACGACCACGGCGATCAACCTGAGCGCCGAACTTGCACGACGAGGCAAGCGCGTGCTCCTTGTGGACATTGATCCCCAAGGCAACGCGACAACAGGAATAGGGATCGAAAAGTCGTCCGTGCAGAGCTGCATGTACGACGTCATCCTCAAATCCAAAAAGCTGCACGAGGTCGTGCGGGAAACCGCAGTGAGCGGCTTGTGGGTCGCGCCGTCGACCTTGAATCTCGCCGGCGCCGAAATCGAACTCGTTTCTGCGATGTCGCGGGAGCTGCGGCTGCGCACCGCGCTCGCGTCAAGTTTGCAGCGCTACGACCACGTCTTTATCGACTGTCCGCCCTCGCTTGGTCTGCTAACCCTCAACGCCATGAGCGCCGCCGATTGTCTCATCGTTCCCATTCAGGCCGAGTATTTCGCGCTCGAAGGTCTCGGGCAGTTGACGCACGTCATCGGTCTCGTCCAGCAACACCTCAATCCGGGCGTTCGTATCTTAGGCGTGCTCATCACGATGTTCGACGCACGAACGAACCTTGCGACCGAGGTGGTTGAAGAAGTCGAGCGATATTTTCCGGGCTTGGCGTTTGCAACGCGCGTGCCGCGCAGCGTTCGTCTTTCTGAAGCACCGTCGCACGGCGCACCTATCGCGGTGTTCGACCCCAAAGGCAAAGGTGCCGCAGCCTATGCCGCGCTTGCGGAGGAGGTTCTCGCTCGTGAATAAACCACGTGGCCTCGGACGCGGTTTGGGTGCTCTGTTCCCTGGCGTTGCCTCCCCGACTGTGCTCGCCCCGACCGCTGCGGGAACCAAGCTCTTCGAGATCGAGATCGAGAGAATCAAGCCGAACCCCCAGCAGCCGCGCCGAAACTTCGACGAAGAATCGTTGACCGCGCTGGCGCAGTCGATTACCGCGCACGGTTTGCTTGCGCCGATTATCGTGCGCCAGCATCCTAACCTCAAAGAGAGTTACGAAATTATTACGGGCGAGCGACGTTGGCGTGCAGCTCGACTGGCAGGCTTGCGCACAGTTGCGGCGATTGTGCGCGAAGCGCGCGCGGACGAGGCGATCGAACTCGCGATTCTCGAAAACGTGCAGCGGGCGGATCTCAATCCGATAGAAGAAGCCTCAGGCTATCGTCAACTCATCGATGAACACGACTTTACGCAGGAGACCGTCGCACAGCGCATCGGCAAGAGCCGCCCAGCTATCGCGAATGCACTTCGGCTGTTGACCTTGCCTGATGGGGTGCAGGCGCTCGTGCGCGATGGCAAACTGTCGGCCGGTCACGCGCGGGCGCTGGCGGCATTGCCGCATGCGCGAGCGCAAGAACTGGCGAACCTTGCCGTCCGTCAAGCTTTGAGCGTCCGCGAGCTCGAGCGCCTAAGCGCCGAACGGGAGACCAAGAAAGCTGGCTTAAGAGTGCGGCATTCGTCACTCGCGCCCGATGTAGCCGAAGCCGAAAACCGGCTGCGCTTCGCCCTGGCGACGCGCGTTGCGCTGCACCCGCGAGCCGCTGGCGGAGGCACGATCGAAATCCAGTATGCGGACGACGGGGAACTCACGCGCATCCTCGATCGAGTCGCTCCACAAGAATACTAGCGAAAGGTCGTACGATGAAACGCACTTGGCTGATGGCAGGGGCGATCGCCGCAGTTTTGCTGTCCTCGGTCGCTACGACGGCCGCGCCGCCAAAAGACGCGTCCGTGATCCTGATATGGCGAGTGCCCGCACCTCAGGCGCAAAGCGAGGACGTGCAAGCAGTCGAAGCCGGTCTCGTTGCGGTCAACTTCCTTGCGCCGCAGCTGAGCGCGCTTGCGCGACACCCGGCCGCCAAGGTGACCTTTGCGCTGGACCCTGCGTTTGTGGACGCGCTGGAGCGCGCCGCAACTGGTCAAGACGCAATCGCCGAACTTGCGTCAGGCACTTTGGGCGCAAATGATCCCCGGGGGGCTGAGATGCTCGCCGTGCTTTCCACGACGGTCGTACCTGCGGCGAATCTGCAGGGCGCGCGGGCGGTGACGCGCTTTGTTTCGGATGCCGAGGCGTCGCGGCTGGCGCTTATGGGCGACAGTGCCGCCAGATTTTCGCACGGCGATGACGCGGATTATGCTGCAAACGCGCTGCTGCTCTCGCTTCAGGGCAACGGATACGCGCCAGGTCAAAGCGCGCTCCTCAACCGGGACGTGCTTACGGTGCACGATCTAGGGACGCTCGCCCGCGAATTCGCCCTCGCATGCAACGACGTGCTGGCACGATTGAAGAAAGCCAGCGCGAGTGGAGCGGTTGAGTTGGCGGCGCTTCCTGCGTACGAGCCAATCGTGCCGCTGGTGATCGATGCGGCCGGTCGAAACGAACGCGTGCCGTTCACGGTTGCGCTCAACGGCGGCGCGGACGCCGCGGCTGCCGTTGACGAAGGCATGCGAGCGGTTCGATCGCTCGATCCAACGCACGGTGACCCTGGCCTGGTGTTGCCGAGCGGCGCCTATGACGACGAGACGGCCACGTTGCTGCAATCCCATCGCGCACAATACGGCGTGTTTTCCGAACGCGTGGTCAAGGCAAGCGTGGGCGCAGCAGCAGCATCGGTTGCGGATGCGCGCAGCGCCGCATATCGCGCGTACTTGATGGAAACGAGCAAGACGACGACATTGCCGATTTTTTTCTGCAGCGACTCGGCAAGCACGTCGATCGACGCGCAGCCGTTGGCCTCGCCGGCGTACGCAATGGCGGATCGTCTGCAGTCTGTCGTCAAAGCGGCGTTGGACGTGTCGCCAAACGAGAACGCCCCGGTCGTCGTCCTGTGTTTGTCGGCGACGGGCTCGATCTTGCACCGTGCGGATCGAGCATCGGCTCTGGATTTTCTCGCAGCCGCCCTTTCAGGCGTTAAATCAAAAGCGCAGACGCCACGTCAATTTCTGAAGACACATCCGCCCACGGATGATACGTACGGTTATGAGGCGGCAAGCGACGTTGGTGGCTTCGATCTGTGGATGGGTTCCCAAAATCAGATGAGTATGTGGAACGCGCTTTCAGATGCGCGCAAAGCAGCTGGGGGCGACGCCGCAGTTTCTAATTCGGCCGTACGCAGCGCGTTGCTGCGCGCGGAGTCGGGTCGCTGGTTCGCAACACTCATGCTGCCGCAACCTCGGTATTTGACCGAAGCAACGCTTGCACAATTCCGTGCGCTCATCGCGCAGATTTACCGTGCCTCGAACAAACCGGTGCCAACCAGTATCGCTCCCGTCAAACTCAACATGGCTCCTCCATCGAGCACGCCGACGCCGACTGTGACGCGCGCGCCGAGTCCTCAACCAACTCCGAGTTCAAGCGCATCGCCTTTGACGAGCCCATCCCCGGCGACTTGACCAAACAGCTGTTCTCCACATATGCACAGGCCTTGTGGACAGAGCTTTAGAGGCCCGTAGAGTCTGGCGCGGCGCGGTCGTCTGCAGCATCGGCTCTGTGGATACGACCGGTGGCGCAGGAATCACGATGGATCTCGCGGTGTATCGAACCTATGGGGTAGCCGGGGTTAGCGTCATCGCAGCGGTGACTGCCCAAAACAGCCGGCGCGTCCTCGAACTCCAAAGCCTACCGGCTCGTTTTGTGCGGCGCCAACTCGAGGCCGTCTGGGAGCAAGTTGAACCCAAGGCAGTTTGCATTGGCCTGTTGCCCGATGCTGCCGGGATGCGGGCGGTAGGCTCCTTCTTGCGCGGGCTCGCGCGACGACCGGCTATCGTCATCGATCCCGTTATCAGGTCAAGCAGCGGCCATGTGTTTTTGGGTGAGCGCGAGGTGCGCGAGCTGCGACGGCTCCTACCACTTGCAACCCTTGTGACGCCCAACGCGCACGAAGCGGCGACGCTCGCGTTACAACCTGTAACGACACTGTCGCAGGCGGAATCGGCCGGGCGCACGCTTGCGAAATTCGGATGCGCCGTGCTTGTGACCGGTGGGCATCTCCCGAATAAGACCTGCATTGACATCCTCGTCCATCAAAAGAGCGTGCATCGATATGTCGGCTCGCGCATCAACCAAACGATGCGCGGTTCGGGAGGAATCTTAGCGGCTGCGATCGCCGCCTCGCTCGCGCGCGGGGTGTCGCTGCAGCGTTCGATCGCGCTGGGCCGCGCCTATGTGCGCCGCGCCTTGCGTCGCGCAAAGCCTCTGGGGAGCGGCTTGCCCCAGAACCTTTGACGCAGGACTTGCGCGGCAGAAACGGTCAAATGAGCGCAACGCGACGGAGGATCTGATTTTGGCGCTCGCCCAACCCAAAGAGGTTTTGGAACCGCAAGCAAAGCGTCGTCGAATCATGGCAGGCATGCGCCCCACCGGAAAAGTGCACGTCGGCCACCTGCTCGGAGCGCTGGAGAATTTTGTGGCGCTGAGCGCGACCGGGGATTGCTTTTACGAAATCGCCGATCTGCACGCGCTCACGACCAAATTCCATCGCAGCGCTGAGATCGCTGGCGACGTGCGCGAGATGGTCATCGACTGGCTCGCCGCCGGTCTCGACCCGCAAGCATGCACGATCTACGTTCAATCGCGCATCCCAGAAATCAGCGAACTGGGTGTGCTGCTCTCCATGATCACGCCGGTCTCATGGTTGGAACGAGTGCCGACCTACAAAGATCAAATCAACGCGCTGGGAGCGGACATCGCGACCCATGGGTTCTTGGGGTATCCCATCTTGCAAACAGTGGACATCGCGATCATGCGGGGCGAGCGCGTGCCCGTGGGCCAAGACCAAGTGCCGCACCTGGAGCTCTCACGCGAAATCATTCGGCGCTTCAATCATCTCTATGGCGCGGTGCTTGTCGAACCCGAGCCGATCCTCTCTCGGACACCACTCGTGCCGGGTACCGACGGCCGGAAGATGAGCAAGTCGTACGAGAATGCCATCCTGATCGCCGACGACGAAACCACGACGATCGAAAAGATCAAGACGATGTTCACCGATCCGGAAAAAGTACACAAAACGGATCCTGGACACCCGGAGACGTGCCCGGTCTTTTTCTTTCAGCGCGCGTTCAATCGGGCGGCCGCAGACGACATCGCGTCGCGCTGCCGGACCGGCAGACTGGGTTGCGTTGAAGATAAAGCCGATATGGCCAAGCACCTCAACGCGGCGCTAGCGCCGATTCGCGAACGTCGCAAGAAATTCGCAGCGAACGCGGATCTCATCGAAGAGGTCTTGTATGACGGCACGCAGCGCGCGCGCACCGTGGCCCAAAAGACGCTCAACGACGTCAAGGTAGCGATGCGCTTGGCTTAAGAGCGTTTATATGCCGCGAGCGCGGCCGTCATCCGTTTGAGCGCTTCGCGCAGGTTCTCTTCCGAATTCGCGTACGAGAGACGCAAGAATCCCTTGCCCTGCGGCCCGAACGTGGAGCCCCCGAGCACCGCAACCCCCGCTTCGTTCAATAAGTAGTTGGCGAGCTTGATGTCGTCGGGTTCGATCTTCGACGCGTTTGGAAAAACATAGAACGCGCCGCCCGGGGTACGAGCGCTGAGGCCGGGAATCTTGTTGAGCCCTTCCACCAAGAGGTTGCGCCGGCGCAAGAACTCATCGTGCATCGCTTGCACCGGTTCGTCGGGTCCAGCGAGCGCGGCGATTGCCGCATCCTGCACGAAAGTCGCCGTACACGAAACGGTGTTGAGGATGAGCGCGGTGACAGCCTCGGCGATGTATACGGGCATGACGCCGAAACCAAGACGCCAGCCCGTCATTGCCCAGGCTTTGGAAAAGCCATCGATGAGAATGGTGCGCTCCGGCATGCCAGCAAGGCCGTAGTATGACGCAAAGTCGCGATCGTAGGCGTGCCGGCTGTAAATTTCATCGCTGATCACGAGGATGTCGTGTGCTGAAACAATCTTTGCGATGGCGGCGATATCTTCGGCAGTCAGGATCCCGCCCGTGGGGTTGTGCGGCGAGTTGAGCACTAAGATCTTGGTCTTTGGCGTTATCGCCGATTCAAGGGCAGACATTTCGAAACGAAAATCGCGCGACTCGAGCAACGGCAGCGACACGGGCTGGGCGCCGACATACGTCACGATCGAGCGGTACGCGGGATATGCGGGATCGGGGATGATAACTTCGTCACCCGGGTTGAGGAGTGCCATGAGCACCGCCGCAATAATAGGTTTAGCGCCGGGTGAAACAACCACTTGATCGGGTGTCACGGTAACGCCGCGCGTGCGATGGACGTACTCGGCGATGGCCGCGCGCAGTTCGGCGATGCCGGCCGCAGGGGTGTAATGGGTGCGCCCCGCGCGCAAAGACGCGACCGCTGCATCTTTGATATGCTGAGGCGTGTCGAAATCTGGTTCGCCGATTTCCAAGTGAATAATGTTGCGGCCCTGTGCTTCGAGCGCTTTCGCTCGCGCCAGGACAACAAAGGCGCTTTCAGTGCCCAGGCGACGCATGGAATCGGCAAGGGCGAAGGTCGTTGCCTGCATCAAACTGCTCCTCAATGCGGGGAATACTGCGGTTTTCGCGCCCCGGAAGAAGCGTCCCTGGAGCGGTTCGCGCACGCGTTTAGTCGCGAATGCCGGTTCCGTTTGGCCCTGCGCTTCTAATATGGAAATACGACTGCACGATTGCTTGGGCAACCGGAGCCGCGTTCACCGCACCGAAGCCGCCGCTCTGATCCATGAACACGACCACGGCAATCTTGGGATGATCGTATGGCGCGAAGCAGACAAACCACGCGTGATTGCGACCCGAGGGATTGTCGATCGTCGGTACGTTCTCGGCGGTGCCGGTTTTGCCGGCATAGTGAAACCCTGGTATAAAGACGTTGTGCGCCGTGCCATAGTCGCTTTCGATGGCGCCGAGCATGCCGCGGCGAATCAGCGCCAGGTCGGCATCCGAAACAGGCACGCGGCCCTCGGTCAGCGGTCCAAAACGTTGCACGACCCGTCCGTGCGGATCTCGAATCTGGCTGACGAGATGCGGCTGGTACAAGGTGCCGCCATTTGCGACGGCGCTCACAACCTTAAGCATTTGAATTGGCGACGCTTCAAGATACCCTTGTCCGATCGCCATGTTGACGGTATCGCCGCCATACCACTCGTCTTTGTACACGCGTGCCTTCCAAGCCGGCGTCGGCAAAATGCCGGTCGTTTCGCCCGGAAGATCGATGCCAGTTGTGTGACCGATGCCGTAGTCCGCTGCGTATTTGTCGAGTCGATCGATGCCTAGCTCGTGACCGACCTGATAGAAGAAGACGTCGCACGATTGGGTGATTGCGGTTGGGATGTCGAGCGTTCCGTGTCCACCGAAGCGATCGTCGTTAAAAATGAATCCGCCCAAATCGAAAGCCCCGCCGCAAAAACGCGTTGAGCTCGCGTTCATCATGCCGCTGCCGAGTGCGGCCGATGACGTAATCAATTTGAAGGTCGAGCCGGTGGGGTACGCACCCGAAATCGCACGGTTAAAGAGCGAATGAAGCGGGTCGTTGAGATAGGCGTCGTATTTCCTTTGACTGATGCCGGCCGCAAAATCATCTGGATCGATGTTGGGCTGGCTGACGAAGGCCAGGACGGCCCCGCTGTTTGGATCTTCGACGATGGCTGCGCCCCCCGTGCGATGACCGATGCGCAGCGCCAGGGCATGGATCTGTGCGGCCATGGCGCTTTCAGCCGCTTCTTGCAGTCGCCAATCGATGGTGAGCACTGCATCATTGCCGGGGATCGCCTGGAAGCCTGAGACTTCAGCCACCGCTTCGCCCGCCGAGTTTACTTTGATGCGACGCCCGCCTTCCCGCCCGCGTAGCCAGCGATCGTACGTATACTCCAAACCGTCTTCGCCAACCACGTCATTGGGCCCGTAGCCAGCTGATCTGCGCTGTTTGTACTCCTCCTCCGTAATCTGACCGACGTATCCGAGAAAATGCGACCCCAAGGTGTGGTGCGGATACTGCCGCACCGGGATGAGCTCGACTCCCATGCCTGGGAAACGATCCGCGCGTTCGGAAAACCTGGCGACCTGTGTCGGCGTGAGATCTTCTGCGATGTTGATGGGACCCAGCGGTATGCTGGTCGTGAGGGCGTCGAAGTCCGGATAGCTGACGCCATTCTGATTGAGAAGGCGATGCCACAGCTCGTCGGCCGGTAACCCAAGCAGCTGCGCCAACGCCGAGAGCTCGGCGTTTGGATCTTTGATCTGCATCGGCACGATTTGCACGACGAACGAAGGCCGGTTGCGAGCGATGACGACGCCGCTGCGATCGTACAGCACGCCGCGAGGAGCGCTCACCGGAATCGTGCGCAACTGATTGAGGTTCGCGAGGCGTTCGTAATAGGTGCCCTGCCCTAGTTGTAGCCGGGCGAGCGCTGCAATCAAAATCGCCAACGCCAAGGCGGTTACGACGCCGAAAGCCACCATGCGGCGAAGGCGCGGCGCGGGCGCCTCTTCGCGATGGAGGATCGACCAGGCCACTTTAGTTATTTCCGCGCATGCGCGATGGCTCGCACGGCAAGCAGCGTTATCGCGGCCGCAACCGCGTTGAGCATGACTTGCCAAAGCAACTCGTGCGAGTAGCGGTGGAACATGCCGCGTTCGCCGAGCCCTATCTCCATGACCAGGTAGGTCACGATGCCGCGCACGATCGTTGCGCCGGCGACGGCCGAAACAAAAACGGGCAGCGAGTCAGAAAAAAACGTCGTGTTGAGCAGTCCAGCGCCGAAGCCGACGAGCGTTGCACCAAGGACGTTTGCTCCACCACTTCCCACACCGTCCTCAACGAGCCCGGCGACGAAGCCCAAAATGCCGCCGGTGCTCACGCCGCAACGCAAACCAGTCCACACGAGAAGAACCGTGAGCAGACTGGGGTGCGCTCCACCCAAAGAGACCGAGCGCAAGATCGTGGACTGCGCAACGATAGCGACCAGAGCAAGCGCGGCCAACCAAACAAACTTCGGGCGCACCGACACTTCGGCATCTTGTGGGCGAACGCGATCGCGAGGCTCCGCACCCTCCGGGCGAAGTCTGTGCGTTGCCGCCGGGATCAACGAGCTCATGATTTTCGAAGCACGAGCACGTGAGCGAGTCCGTTAAAATCGACAGCGGGAAAGACGACGGCCGATTGATTGAGCGCATTGTCCTTGCGGTCCACCTCGCGAACGGTGCCGATGATGATGCCGCTTGGGTACACCTCCCCTTGCCCCGTGATAACTGCGTCACCGGCGCGCACCTTGACGTCCTGTCCGATGTACTTCATTCGAATGTGTTGCCAGGTCCCGGTGGCGATTCCCCAGCTGCGAGCATCTCGTAAGTACGCTGGGACGTTGCTCGTCGGGTCGATGATGAGCAGCACGTGCGCATCGTGAGCGCCTGCATCGATGACATGGCCTACGAGCCCGTCGCCGTTGACCACCACGGCGTCTCGGCGCACGCCGTCGCGAAAGCCGCGATCGATCTGGATTTCGCGCCGCGATCCCTCAGGCGCGTATCCAACGACGTCTGCTGCAATCGTCTGCTGCGGAAGCGATTGGGCAAGTCCGAGCATGCGCCGCAACTCGACATTCTCGATAGCATGCTCTTGGAGCCGCTCGTTGGTTGCCGCAAGCTCCTGCACTTTGCGTTGGAGGGCGTCATTGCGCGATGCCATTTCGCCAGCATGGGCAAGATTGGCGAATTCGATCGCTATCGCAGAACCCGTTTGCACGATCGCGTTTTGCAGCGGCGTGACGATCGTGTTGACGATCTGATCGCTCAAGCTGCGCTGTCCTTGCCGTGCCGCATTGATTTCGAGCAGCATGGCAGCGGACGCAAGAATGATCAGCGTGACAAAGACGAGGAGTTTTCTCTCATCCCAAAACGAAACGATCGCCACCACCTACCGATCAGTGACTGCGGTGTCGGAAACAAGGCTGCAAAAAGCTTGCGATCGCGCAGGATTTGCGCCGCTCCGACCGCGACGCACAGCATCGGCTGATCGGCCGCACGCACTGGGATGCCGGTGATCAGCGCAAGTGTTTCTGCTAGTCCCGCGATTGCTGCACCGCCGCCCGCGAGGACGATGCCGTTTTCAGAGAGATCGCGGACGATTTCGGGCGGCGTCTGCTCTAAAATGGCTCGCACGACATCTACGATTTGACCGAGCGGTTCGGCCATCGCGGCTCCAACATCTTCCTCGCGCACTTCGAGCGTTCCCGGCCGCAGGTGGCGCGTGTCTTGACCCATGACGGTGACGGGTGGGCGGCCGAGTGGTCGGCCGTAGTAACCGAGTGCGATCTTGAGTGACTCGGCGGTTCGCTCGCCAATGTGAAAGCTGCGCGTCGCGCGCAAATAGGAGATGACGGCATCGTCGAGGTGGTCCCCGCCGAGCTTGAGCGACCGAGCCGCCACCATCCCGCCGAGAGAGATAATCGCAAGCTCCGTCGTGCCGCCGCCAATATCAATGATCATGCTGCCAAGTGCCTCGAGCACCGGCAATCCTGCTCCAATTGCCGCGGCCATTGCCTGGGGGACGAAATAGACGCGCCCCGCCCCGGCGCCCTTTGCCGCTTCCCGCACCGCCTTTTTCTCAACCTCAGTCGCGGAGCCGGGAACGCCCACGATCACGCGCGGCGGCACGATCGATTTGCCGCGCAACGCGCGTTCGAGCAGCATGCTGACGAGCGCCTCGGTGTAACGGTAGTTTGAAATCACGCCGTTGCGCAAAGGCCTGATGACGGTGATGGTGCGCGGCGTTCGGCCAATCATTTGCTTCGCACCCTCACCGACCGTTACGATCTGCCCAGTATCGGTGTCGATGGCGACCATGGTTGGCTCGACGAAGCGCACGCCGTGACCCCGGACGTGCACTGGGGTGTTCGCGGTGCCGAGGTCGATGCTCACTTCCGGAGCAATCTGCGCGTACAGGCGCTCAAACAGAATCATGGGACGAGAATATTATAGCCGAGTTCGCGCAGCGCAGCACCGATCCGGGCGAGCGGCAGCCCCATGACCGTGTAAAAGTCGCCGCTGATGGACGCGACCAGCAGCGCACCACGGCCTTGTATCCCGTACGCACCCGCCTTGTCAAGCGGATCGCGGGTCGCAACGTAGTTGGCAATGTCCGCATCACTGAGCGGCATGAATCTGACTGACGTGGACTCAACGCCGCTGACGCTCTTGCCAGCAGCTCGGTTAACGATGGCAAAACCCGTGAAGACGCGATGCTCGCGCCCCGACAGCCGGTGCAACATGTCGCGCGCTTGGGCTTCATCGCGTGGCTTGCCGAGCAGCTCCCCGTCGATGACCACGATCGTATCGGCCGCTACGAGGATCGGTGGGCCGCCCGAAGCCGCCTCTTGCGCCTTGCCCAGCGCGTGCCCTAAGGCCGTTGCCGCTGGATCGCTTGCGTCGGCGTGCGTTTGCTCGACGTAGGTGCTGAGCACGACCTCGACGGCCAGCCCAAGACTCTCGAGCAGCTCCTTACGCCGCGGCGATCGCGAAGCGAGAGCAACTGCTCGCAGACGCTCACTCATACACACGCCCGCCGACCTCGACGAAGCCAGGTTGGTGGCGCATCCGCAGGTCGCGGTGTGTCCAGTGGAGCACGGGGCCGAGTTCGTTGAAGGCGAGTTCTCCTTTGATGATGACATGATCGCCTTGGTGCAAAGGAGGTGCCGAGCCAACGGAAATATTGTCGGCAACAAAAAGGGGCATGCTTGCGTTCCCACTTGCTACTTGCACGATAAAGCGCTCGTGAAGGCCGCTGGGTCCTGCAGATGTTGGCAAGACGCTCACGATCGTTCCCTCGACGACCAGCTCAGCGCCGCTGTCGCGTTGTGCGATCTCGTGCAGAGCCGCCGCATTGTTGGCAGGTGGAGGAGCCAGTGAGCATCCCATCGCCAGCACCACGATGATGATGAAGGGGGACGAATTTATTTTTGACATCGAAGGCGCGTGATGGCGATCACTCTCGTGAAATCGACCGAACGTTCGGCATTGTGCTTCATCTCTCAATCAACTATAGTAATGGATGGCAACATACCGTTGCCGCTTCCTATGCCTGGATTTCGCTCAGACGATCCTTACTCTCGTGCTCTGCACGAGGCGCTTTCTTCCGGTCCGCGACTGCGCCGGCTCGTTCGTGCTGCCGGAAATATTCGCATTCTCCTGTTAGGCTTGCCGGGTCGCCGTGGGATTCCTCGATCGACTCGCCCCGTTGCGACGGGCACGTTCTCGTACCCCGCCTTCGGCGCAAACTAGCTCGTCCTCATTTCGTACAGGCTCTTCACCGCAATATACCGCTCCACAGCATCTGGAACCAGATAACGAATCGTCTTTTTCGCTGCAACCCGCTCTCGAATCACGGTCGAGGAGACATCGATCAGCGGCAGATTCAAAAACACGAAGCGCTCGGCGAGTTCGGCGGGTACGCTGGCAAGAGTTGGCGCCAAACGCTCCTTTGGCATCCCCTCGCGGGCGACCACGTAAAAGTGCCGGAGAGCCGCTGCCACCTCGTTCAATCGCCGCCATGGAGTATCGACCAGCGAGTCTGCTCCGGCGATGAAACAGAACTCGGAATCAGGAAATGCTGCTCTGAGCAGCGGCATGGTGTCAGCCGTATAGACCGGTCCCGGTTGCCTGAGCGCAGTTTCATCAAGCGCGAATTGCTCGTTGCCGGCAATTGCCAACTGCACCATTGCCTTGCGGTGGCTCGCGCTGGCATGCGCACGGCGATGCGCCGGATCTCCAACCGGCAAGAAGAGAACGCGCTCCAGGCGAGCCTCAGCCATCACCGCGCTCGCGACAAAGAGATGGCCAACGTGAATCGGATCGAAGGTGCCGCCGAACACCCCCAACCGGTGGCCGCTCATGAAAGAAGAATCTCTTGCGTGCCCACGCGCACCCGGTCACCCGGCTGTGCGCCGGCCCGCTCGAGTTTCCGCTTTGCCCCAACGCGAACGAGCGCGCGCTTGAAATATGCCTGACCCTCCTCGGTTGCAAGATCGGTCATCGCCGCGACGCGCTCGATCGCGCGGCCGCTCACGCGAAACGCGCGGCCTTCCCGCTTGACGGTAACCGTGGTTGTGGTCGGCTTCGCTTGCGGGCGAAGCACGACTTCAGTTTGGACTTCTTGCTTGGATGCTCGAGCGCTCGCAATGGCGTTGTAGGTTGCGCCAACGAGTTCTTTAGTGCCCGCGCCGGTTGCGGCCGAAATGCCAAAGACGCGGTCGCCGACTGCCTTGCGCACGGCTTCCAGCGCTTTTTTTGCCGTTGGCAGATCTTGTTTTGAAACCACGACGAGACGACGCAAGCGCGCCACGCGAGGATTCCAGGCGCGAAGCTCCCGTTCGATCATCTTGAGTTGCGCGACGGCTTGCCTCGGCGATACGCTTCCGTCAATGAGATGCACGAGCACGAGCGTGCGCTCGATGTGCGAGAGAAAGCGATCGCCCAATCCCGCCCCTTTGCTTGCCCCTTCAATAAGTCCAGGGACGTCCACTAAGACGAAGCTCGCGTCGACGTCAACGTTGACGACGCCAAGCTGCGGCTCCAGGGTCGTAAACGGATAATCGGCAATTTTCGGCCGAGCGGCGGAAACCGCAGCGAGCAAGGTGGACTTTCCGGCGTTGGGTGCTCCGACGATGCCGGCGTCCGCGAGCAATTTGAGTTGGAGATCAAGGCTGGATTCCTCACCGGGCTCGCCACGCTGCGCGAGGCGGGGAGCCTGGTTGGTGGCGGTGGCAAAGTGCTGATTGCCTAAGCCGCCTCGGCCGCCGCGCGCGACGCAAGCGCGTTCGCCCGCGCGATTGAGATCTGCGACCAGGTCTCCGTCCTTGCGGACGAGAGTACCGCAAGGCACCGGGATGATGACATCCGCTCCAGTTTTTCCGTGGCAGTTGCTGCCTGCACCGTTGCCGCCATTCGCCGCGATGAAGCGTTTCTTGTGGCGAAACTCGCTCAACGTTGTCCGTTGCGGATCGGCCAACAGATAGACAGAACCACCCCGGCCGCCGTCACCTCCATCGGGGCCGCCTCGCGGCACGTACTTTTCTCGCCGGAACGAGGCAACGCCGTTGCCGCCGTTGCCGCCCCGCACCGTTACCTGCGCCTGATCGATGAACACTGCAGGCGCTTGAAAAAACGAAACGGACCGACGCAGCGGCCGGCCCGACTCAGGATGTTGCTCCCGACGTTCGTGGCGTTCTAAGACTTTGCTGCGCCGACGAGCTCTGCCGCGACAATTCGCACGGTTTGGCCATCGCGCCCGCGTCGCACGAACTCGACAACACCGTCGGTGAGCGCAAAAAGCGTGTTGTCCTTCCCCATGCCGACGTTCGAACCCGGGTAAAACTGGGTCCCGCGCTGGCGCAAGATGATGTTGCCGGCGGCGACGCGCTCGCCGCCAAACTTCTTGAGGCCCAAGCGCTTGCTTTGCGAATCGCGGCCGTTGCGCGATGAGCCAAGGCCCTTCTTGTGCGCGAACCGCTGTAAGTTAATGAGGAACGACACGATGAAATACTCCTGGGATGGACGGATCGTCCAAAAATGGTGCCTGCGTAGTATAGCAAACCCAAGCGAAGCCGGTCAAATCCACCCATCTTCCACGTCCCCCTGCTCGGAACAATAAAGCACCACCTCATACTTGCATCCATGTTTACTTTGTGTTACAAAGTAAAGGCGTAACTAACTTTGTGAGGCAAAGTAAGACATGATCGTACGAATCGTGGCCGTGATTGTTATTTTCTTAGGAGCGACGGTCGCGTGGGAAATCCTTGGCTTGACGCTGCTTTCGCGAACGGAGCAAGCCGACGAAGTCCAACGTTCGCAGCTCGGCTCGCTGTGGGGCCCCGAGCAGACTCAGTCCGCCCCAACGATCACCTCTGTGACCAAGACTGCGGTTTGCGTGATCCCGCTCGATGCGAGCCGAATCAACGTCGACCTCGCCCTCGATCAACGCCTCAAGGGATTGCTCTGGTACAATACGTATCGCGTTGCATTTTCCGCGACGTATCGGGTGGTGAACACGAGCAGCGCTCATCATCTGAGTTTTTCTCTTCGCTTCCCTGCTGACAAGGGCGTCTACGACGATGTCCGCGTCTTCGTGAATGGTCGCGTTGTGCCCGACTCGACATTGGGCGGCGCGATCGTTGCTCCGATGTCGGTTAGACCGGGTCGAGCGGCCGACGTTTTTGTGTCGTACAGCTCGCGGGGTCTGGGCCGCTGGTTCTACCAATTCGGCTCGGGCATCAACGCGATTCGCAACTTTGACCTAGCCATGCGTACCAACTTCAACGCGATCGATTTTCCGCCAGATACGCTTGCCCCCACAAACGAGCAAACAATCCCTGGCGGTTGGCAATTGACGTGGCACTACCGAAATTTAGTTGCGGGTTATGGGATCGGTATGGTCTTTCCGCAGCGCCTTCAACCAGGACCGCTCGCGCAACGAATGACCTTTTGGGCGCCGCTTTCCTTGATGTTGTATTTCTTTGTCCTCTTCATTATCACGGTGATCCGGCGCATCAATCTCCATCCGATGAATTTCTTCTTTCTCGCTGCCTCGTTCTTTTCGTTTCACTTGCTGTTTGCGTACACCGTCGACCGCATCGCGATTGGGATAGCATTTTGTATCTGCTCCGTCGTTTCGATGTTCTTGACCATCAGCTATTTGCGCATCGTTGTGGGGCTGCGCTTCGCCGCGGTCGAGGCCGGCCTCGCCCAGTTCTTCTATTTGATTCTCTTTTCGCTCGCGCTCTTCAACGAGGGTTATAGCGGTCTCTCGATTACGATCGGTTCGATCCTCACGCTCTTTGTGGTGATGCAACTAACCGCGCGCATTAACTGGGGCGAACGCTTCGCTCGTACGGTTTCGAAGGTGGCTGGCAGCCCGCTCTCGTAAGCGCTAGCGAGAATCATGCATAGCTCGTGCAAGCCGTATCTGATCGTTGGGCTTTGCCTTGTTCTGATGGCCTTGTGGTGTGCACCCTCGTCGGCGCAATGCGTGAGTGCCAAGAGCTCAAGCGCGACAGCGCAACATCTCGCGCACATCATCTGCCATGACCAAATCGCCGGTGGCGTGCAATCGGTCATCTTCGGCGCGTGGACGGGGGATACGCCGATCCTCACCACCGCGCTAGGGTATTCCTTCAGCGGCGTGCCGGCCACAACGTCGATGCACTTTCGAGCCGGGATCATGCAGACCGAAGCTTTGACCACCATACTCTTGCAACTCGTCGACCGGGGTGAAGTCTCGCTGAACTCACCTATTTCGAAGTGGCTTCCCTCGCTTCCCCACGCCAGCGAAGTGACACTGGGCATGCTGGCCAACTCACGATCCGGTTATGGTGATTATCTTGCCGACAAGCGCGTTCTCAAAGTTTTTGAGGATAACCCATTTCAACCGTTTACCCCAGATGAGCTCATCACGTACGCCATGGCACAGCCGATGGCGTTCAAGCCGGGGACGGGTTTTCATTATGCCCACACCAATCTTGTGATCCTGGGCGAAGCGCTGCAAAAGATCACGGGCCGCTCGATCAGTCAGCTCATGCAGGAACGAATTATCGCGCCACTGCACCTGCGCGACACGCAGATACCGTCAACCGCGGCGATCCCGCAACCCGTACAGCACGCTTTCTCCCGCGATCGTGGCGTGTACGAAGAATCGACGTATTTCGATCCTTCATGGGCTACGTTTTCTGGTACGATCACCTCGAACATCCACGACGTCGCCGTGTTTCAGCGTGCCCTGGGCAAAGGTGTGCTCCTCTCGAAGGCTGCCTTCGCTGCGCAACTCGCTCCAACCAACGCCGGCAGCGGGCCAATGACAAAAAACCTTTATTATGGCCTTGGAGTCATCGTCGCGGATACCTGGATTATGCAACACGCACGAGTGAGTGGTTATGACGTCGTCATGGCGTATCTCCCCTCGCGTGATTTGACGATCGTCGTGTCAACGGCAATAGGTTCAACGAGTACGTTAAAGACTGGTTACAGCGCATCAATCTTTAAGGATGCTGCTCGGTTTTTGGCTCCGCAGCGGCCGATACCCAGCCTCTTCACCTAGATGAGAGTTCACACGCCGCTGCTCGCCGTCGCGGCTGCGTTCGCAATCAACTCCGGATCGGTGCAGGCACAAAATGTTCTCCTTCCCACAGGCCAATTCTTAACGCCGACTGCGGCGCCGGGATCGCAGTTTATGCGGTTACGAACGCCGCTGCGTGCGGACGGTAGCGCAGACGCCGACGGAGCCGTAGCGTCTGCAATTAGTCCCGATGGAACCGCGATGCTGGTCCTCACGACAGGCTATGACAGCACCTATTTCACGGAAGCGGGAAAGCCGATTGTCCACGCGGTGCTCGATCCACTCACGGGGCTTGCATCAAAGACGACAACACCCGCGGCACAATGGATTTTTGTCTATGACATACGAGAGCCGCAGCCGCACCTAGCGCATCTGATCAACATTCCACTGAGCTACAACGGCATCGCATGGGATCCGCTCGGCCGCCGCTTTTACGTGTCTGGAGGCCCTGACGATCGCGTCTACGTGTTCAAAGCAATCCACGGACCATTGGTCTCCGCCGAACAAACATGGGCTGCGGATGCGCCGTTCGTCGAATTGGGTCACAATTCGCACGCAGACTTGCCGCTCTCAACCCAAGACGGCGGACTACTCAAGAATACGAGAGCGGGCGGCGCGTCCGCCCGCTCGCAAAATCTTCCATTCCCAGCGATCGCCGCGGGCGTGACGACGAGCGCCGACGGCAAGACGCTCTACATCGCAAACATGCAAAATGACTCGGTCTCTGTTGTCGACATTGCCCGTCGCCGGGTGTTGCGTGAGATTCGCTTTTTGACGCCGGGGAGTCGCACGCCGCGCGGAGAGTATCCATTTTGGGTCGTGACAAAGAGTGATGACAGCGGCGCCGCGGTCAAAATCTACACAAGCAGTTTGCGCGACGGCGAGATCATTATGACCTCCGCGAGCGGTCAACGCGAGATCAAAGTCGGCGGCGAACCAAACAAGATGGTACTCGCCCCCGATGGTCGCCATCTGTACGTCGCCAACGGCGACCTTGACGCCGTCGATGTCATCGACACGCTCCCCGATAGCGCGGAGCAGACGATCTCTTTGCTGCGCCCTGGCTTCCGGTATCTGGGAGCAAACCCAAATGCGCTCGCACTGAGTCCGCGCGGCGACCGGCTTTATGTGACCCTTGGCGGCGAGAATGCCGTCGCCGTCATCGACACGGCAAGCGCCAAGGTGCTTGGACGCATTCCAACCGGCTGGTACCCGAGCAGCGTCAGCGTCAGTCAAGATGGCCGCACGCTGTACGTCGTCAACACAAAATCGCCCTCCGGCCCGACGCACTACAAAGTCGACGACGCCGACAATCCGTTGGCGCTACCAAACGGAATAAACGGCTATGTCTTCAACTTAGAAAAAGCGGGCTTACTCAGTTTGCCGATTCCGGATGCTGCGACCCTTGCTCATCTCTCCGCGGTGGTTGATACAAACAATGGTTTTCGGCCACGTCGCGAACCCGACATCATGGCGTTCCTGCACCAAAAGATTAGGCACGTCATCTACATCATGAAAGAAAATCGCACCTACGATCAAGTCTTAGGCGATCTCACGCCAGGCAACGGTGACCCGCGCCTTGTGCAATTCGGCCGGCTTCTGACTCCGAACAACCATAAGCTTGCATCGGAGTTTGTCACGCTCGACAATTTCTACGCAAGCGGCGACGTCAGCGGCGACGGATGGAATTGGACGCTGCAAGGGCGCGCGAACGATTACAACGCGAAGACGGTTGCCTTCGACTATGGTAACGGCGGCTTTACCGATGAATGGCAAGGCGAGCCTCGCAACATCAATATGTCGCTGCCACTGTTCGGACCGCCGACGCCCTATGGCGAGCGCATCACCACACTTTTTGATCCGAGCGGCGACTCGACCATCTTGCCTGGCACAAAGGACATCGGGGCGACGGAAGGCGCGGGTGACTTGAAGCTCACTGCCCGAGGCGGCTTCATTTGGGATGCCGTGCTGCGAGCCGGGCTTACCCATCGCCACTACGGCGTCTACACGAGTATGCTTTTTTACAACCGAAAGGCGCCCTATTATTTGCGGATTTCGCGCACGCCGTTCGCATCCCACATCGTCCAGGCCATCCCGGTACAGCCGGAACTGTGGGGTCGAACCGATCTGTACTACCGCGGCTGGGATCTTGACGTTCCCGATCAGTATCGCTTTGAAGAATGGAAGCGCGAGTTCGACGGATACGTGAAGCACCACAACCTGCCAAGTTTCGAAATGGTGGACCTTCCCACGGATCACTTCGGCAATTTTCGAACCAATGTCGGCGGCATGAACACGCCGGAATCGCAGATCGCGGGCAACGACTATGCCCTAGGCGAGCTGGTCGAGGCCGTCAGCAAATCGCCGTACTGGACAGATACGGCCATCTTCGTGGTGGAAGATGACGCCCAAGACGGCCCGGATCACGTCGATTCGCATCGCACGGTCGCCCACGTCATCTCCGCGTACACGAAGCGCCACACGGTCGTGTCGACGTTCTACACAACGGTCGCGATGCTGCGCACGATCGAAGATATCTTAGGCATCGACCACTTAGGGCTGTACGACACGAATGCCACTCCAATGTCGGACGTTTTTACTCGCAGCATCGATGTGGAGCCGTACACGCCGGTCATACCGGGTATCCTGTGCAAGCCGCCCGTGAAAAGCAACCTCGTGCCCAACTGCCACAATCCGCTTGCGGCCCAAACCAAAGCGCTTGCGCCGCTCCACGATGGCGTGTGGTGGACTCGCGCGACGCTCGGTTTTGATTTTCACAAACCGGATGCGGTTGATAGCGGCGCTTTCAACCAAATACTTTGGATCGGGACGCACGGCACAGTGCGGCGCCCGCTGACGCCGCCCTAATAGTTCATGCTGTAGAAAAGCGTGTACAACCGTGGCGGGCCATCTGGTTCGGCCTCGTACGGATACGCGCTCTGATTGTACATGAACGGTTCGAAGGGAGCATTTGTATTGATGCCAGAGCCGGGCCCGTAAGAGCCAATACCCTGCGGCACGTAGTACAAGTTGGCGGGAATCGTTGTCGGTGAGTAGTTCCCTAACAGATTCTCAACCCGCAATCCAACTTCGGAATTGTGCTTGGCCGCGCCGAGCGTGTGCGAGAGGCTCAAATCCACGGTGGCGATCGCGGGCCCTGACAAACTTCCAGGATCCGGGCCTTCAGGCGTTCCTCGCGAGCCCACGATATTTGGGTGCTCCATCGTTCCTGGGTTGGTTGGATCGGTGAAGTAGTAGGCCTCAGACGGGGTTGTCGCTGCCAGGTCGGTATTGAGTACCTGCTCGGGTTGCCCGTTCGCAGCAAAGACGAACGTCTTCGTACCAACGCCATAGCGATAACCGGATTCGTAGTTAATCGTCGTCGATGCGTGCCAACCACTGCTCGTGTTGTACACGAGGTTGAGGGTTCCGGTCACCGGCGCCACGTAGGTAATGTGGAAAAAATGATTGGCGGCGAGCGCAGCAGCGTTCACGATGGGGAAGAAGTCGCCGTCGTAGTTGGCAAGAGTGTTGTCGTAGGTGGCGTCGAGCAATCCCGAAAACCCAACGTCCGCATCTCGTTGGAGCGCAAACTCAAGCCCCGTGTTTTCATTGATGCCGGCATTTTCTTCTTTGGACGGGCCGAACACAGGCGTGCCGCTTTTGAGAGTAAAGAGCAGCGGCTGGTTACCAACGACGTAGTTGGAGCCCTTGCGATAGTACGGCGTGATGCGCAGCTCGATGCCTTGTCCGAAGTCATGTTCAAACGAGAAGTCAGCGTTCACGGCGGTCTGGGGCAGCACGGGCGTGTATTGCGCGAAGTTGTTTGTCGTTAAGTCAATCAGGACTTGTTGATAGAGATTAGAAATGTGATTGGTCGTGCCGAATCCTGGCAGCGGGAGAAAACAGCCGCTTGCGATGCTGCAGCTTTGCAGCGATAAGGGCACGTTATACGAGTCCTGCAGGGCAGCCAGCGGAACGAACTCGATGTTCTTGCCATACGAGAAGCGCACCGTGTCGCGCGGCGTCAGTTCGTAACTTGCGGCCAAACGCGGGCTGATCTGTTGAGGGCGGCTGACGTCTGCTCCAATCGAAGCACCGGGCACGGTGACCACGTCGCACAGGGGCGTCGGCGGTGCGTAGGTGACCGTGCAACCGGCCGGCTGCGTGTCGTTGATGAAGTACGTCGTGTTCTGTTGCGCGGCATCCGCTGGGAATCCAACCACTTCCTGATCCCAGCGCAACCCGTAGGTCACGGTGACCCGCTCGTTGGGCTGCCAGCGATCCTTCACCCACACATCCCATTTGTGCACGGGATCGTTAGAATACCCAGAGTTGTCGACGTAGGTGCTGAGCGGAGCATGAGCGCGGTCGACCGGAAGGCCCAGCGCCAAAGCGTTGTTGATAGCTGCGTTGTACGGCGCGATGTAACAGCCGCCATAACCGGGCGTTGAGGTGGTTCCGTCGGCAACCAGCGTCGGTGCTACTTGGGGGCAACCGAGGTCTTCGAGCGGCTCGTCAAACGGTTCAAAACTTGGAAAGCCTATCCAGTAGTTGGTCGTGTATTGCCCGCCGTCTGCGCCCAGGCTGATCTCATTCTTGCTCGTTAACTGACTCGTGTAATCGAACGCCTCACCAATCTCAGTCGTCTGTTCGTTGAAGAAACTGTCGGTGAACGAGCCGAGGTCGTACGCATACCAGTCGATCCAGTTCAGATAATTCTTGAAGACCCGCACTTCACCGAAGCTCGAGGGCGTCAATTGCCGCTTGAAGTTGAGCTTCTCGATGACCGAGTTGAACGTTTGGGTGTCAAATTGATTTGTGTTCTGCTGGTAGCCGGCCTGACCGGGAATGAAGGTGATGTAGTTGCTTTGATACGTGGGGAATTGTCCGAGCAAGAACGGGTCGCTTGACGCCTGAACGTTGCCGTTGTTCGACGCATAGGGTGCAAACGCTGGACTCGCCAGATAGTTGAAGTCGAACGTTTGTGCACTTACGTTTGTGAGGAATTGAACTTCGTTCTTGTTCTCGGCGCCGAAGTGATAAAACAAGTTGAGGATGTCATCATTGAGGCCGGTGAAGACCGCTTGCCCGAGCTGCAGTGGGACAAGCGTGTGCCTATCGCCGTAGTCGGTCGCATCACGCTCTCCGCCGTACGAGAGATAGTAGCTGAATCGGTTGTTGGGAGTCGCAGCGCCGTAATCGAAGGAAAGCTCGTGCCCGTAGGTTGGGCCGTCTAAGCGCAGCGTCGCTTCACCCGCGGGCGGGTACGTGCCCCGCTTGATCACCTCGTTAATGACTCCTGAGTTCGTATTGCCATTGCTCACGTCATAGCCGCCGGTCGAGAGCTGCACGCTGCGCGCACCGTTGAGGGTTAGCGCGTTGAGAAACTCTCCGGAACCGATCTCGGTGTTGTCCACGCCGTCGAGCTCGTACCCAACGTCGTTCTCCGCGCCAGCGCGAATCGTTGGAAACCCCGCGTTATCCGTCGTGACTCCCGGCAGTGAGTTGAATGCCTGAAAGCCGTTGAGATCCTGAGGCGTGCCGTTAATGTCGGAAAGACGCTGCTCGTTGACAACGTAGGTGTCAGCAGTGACGGTCGGCTGGATGAGCGACATGGAACTGCGCACGGTGACGTGGCCGAGCAACTTCACGCCCGTCTGGAGACGCACGTTGACGCGGTTGACTTGGTCCTGCGTCGTGGTGATGCCAAAAACGATCGCCGTTTGATAGCCGTCCTTTGAGAATGCAGCCGAATAGGTATCGAGGGGCAAACCGTTCAGCGAATAAAAGCCGTTGGCTCCGGCAGTTGTTGAGAAATGACCCGATGGCGATGAAGCGGAAACAGCAACGGCCGAGACTGGGTGCCCGGACGCATCGGTGACATACCCCTGTATCCCACCAGTCGTGCCAGCGAGCGCCCATGGTGAGCCAATGGCAACGCCGAGCACGCACGCACACGTGACGATAAAAAGCCGCCACGTCGATCGATTGATAAACATATGCATCCGATGTCCCTGCAAGGTTGAGCTAACAGCAAGGTTCGCTCGGAAGACTGGAAACCCTAGACTGTAAGTTTAGTCTCTCGGAAATCGCGTTCACCTGCAGGCGCCCGCTCGTGCCGGAGACATCTCCCAACACCCGATCCACCGCGTTGGTTTCCTCGCCGGCTTTGCTTTTGTGGCTGCGATCTGGTTGATGCACAGCAGAATCTTCGCCCACTAGTTTATCCCTGATGCGGCTGGGATCGTGGCCAACTTCCTGATGCTGGCTGCAATCGTGCTGTTCGCTTCGTCGCAGCAATTGTTTTATCGATTCGGACTCGATACAGTGACGGTGGTTCTCTACGCAACGACACGAATCACGCCCACGAACGACTGCGTGACTTGGTTGGCTCGGTGGCCTGGGCCGCGGTTTGGTATTAACCCGGCATCGAACCTGGCGAAGCGCCGGCGGGGCTTCGGCGCCGCAGCGCCCGCAACCAGAAAAATGCCAGCAACAAGAGAACCAGCACGAACACCGCGGCAAGAGCAGCTGCGATGTATGGATGCAAGAAAGCCAAGATGATTCCACCGATTGCCGTGGCGTCTTCTCCGACGCTGATTGGCGCATTCGCAGCTCCGAACGTTCCCACAGTGGACGCGGCGCGCGCGGCCGCCGAGGAGCTATGCACGACCAAAGTGTTGAGCGCTCCCAGCGCCATGAGGGAGTACAGCGTGCCTGGGTTGTCGGCGTGAATCGTGCCGCCAACCAAAATGGCGCCGGCCAGCGGCCGCACCGCAAACGAAACTGCATGCAATGCATGGTCGACTGCCGGGATCTTGTCGGCAACAATTTCCAGCAGGGCAAAGATCCCAAGCACGACGGTCGTTGTATCCGAGCCAAGCCAGGCAAAGCTGCCTGAAGGATGGATCCAATGATAGTGCGCGGCAACCGAAGCGGCAAAGAGCGTGAGAAATCCACGCAGCCCTGCTGTGGTTGTCAGGGCATAAGCAAGGGCAAATTGACCGGACGTATCCATAGCTGCTTCCATTATCATAGCACAAAAAACGGGCGGTCCGAAAACCGCCCGTTCCAGGAACTGAAAGATCCGGGTTTAGTGTGAGTTATCGTAGCGCAGCGCTGAGCTGAGCCGCTCTCTTACCTGCGCGAGCCGCTGCAGCGCGTCAACACGATGTCCACCGTAATCGCCGCTGTCGCGTTGCAGAACATCCATGATGTTGTCGATGTTGTGGCGCACGGCGGCGAGGTTGAGGTCGCTCGGACCACCTGGCTGAACGAAGTACATGTCTGCGTCCGGACGCGCAAAACCGGCAGGCGGAGGAACGTCCTCGCGTCCGTTGTCGTAGGCAAGCCCGAGCGAGATCTGGCTGCGGGCATCTTGCAGGGCTGCGATCGCGCTGACGCGATAGCCGCCGTAATCGCGCTGATCGCGCTGCAGCATGTCGATATTCTGTTCGATTCTCGTTCGCGCCCAGCGCATGTTGCTGTCGCTGAAGCGGCCGGCCACTCCCACTTGGTACGAAGCGAAAGGTGAAGCGCTGGCCAGGGAGGCGAAGGCGAGCACCATCAGCGCGCCGGAAAGAAGGCCTGCGATATGAGTACGCCGTGTCATAAGAATAAAAGCTCCTTTGATTGGGCGGCCCTTAAGGTCCGCCGCTACAGTTGCGCGCGAATGAATTCGCGTGACTACATTGCAGACAACGCAACGCGCGGCGCCAGCGGTTCCGTGGGGGCATGAGCCAACGATGAGAAAACAGTAGTTTGGGCGGCCGCCTTGTATCTTTAGACCAACACGAAGGGGAAAAACATGATCGTCATTTCCGTCATTGTCGGAAGCACCCGTGAGGGTCGTTTCTCGGAAAAGCCCGCGAAGTGGATTTTGCAGCACCTGCAGAGGCGCGAGGGTGTCGAGGCGCTGCTCCTCGATCTTCGCGACTTTCCGATGCCGTTCTTCGATCAGCTCGTGACTCCAGCCACGCCCGGTCGCCCGCCATACAAGCATGAGGTCGTGCAGAGATGGACCGCCGCGATCGCGCAGTCAGACGGCTTCGTCTTCGTTACGCCCGAGTACAACTACGGCCCATCTGCAGTGCTCAAAAACGCGATCGACTGGGTCTATCCCGAGTGGAATCGCAAGGCCGTTGGCTTCGTGAGCTACGGCTCCGCCATGGGAGCACGCGGTGTCCAGCAGCTCCGCGCAACGGTGATCGAGCTTCAGCTCGCCCCTATTCGCTCAGCGGTCCACATCCCTGTCGCCACCTTGTTGGCTCACTACCAAGGCGGCGATGTCGACGCCGGACTGGCCGAGCTGGATGAGCGCGCCGGGATGCTCATCGACGATCTGCTGTGGTGGACCGTAGCCTTAAAAACCGCACGCGCCACCGCGTCCTGACCTTCACACCCCTAATATTTGGCGTTGAAGAACAGCGTAAAGACGCGTGGAGTGCCGTTATTTTCTATCTCGTACGGTCCCGGACCATAGTTGTATTGAAATGGTTCGCACGCGAACGTGACATGGGGTGCGCAGGCGTTCGGATTGGCGCCTGACGGAAGCCCATTGTTGCCGAAGCCATTAAACCCATAGTAAGGATTCGCGGGAATTCTCGTTGGCGCATAGTTGCCAAAGAGGTTCTCCACACGCAGGCCGACCTTGCTGTTCTTGGGTCCCGAACCCAATGTGTGAGACACGGTAAAATTGAAGAGCGTGATCGGTGGACCGCGCAGCGTTCCCGGATCGTCTCCCTCCGGCGTGCCGCGAGAAGCAACAATCTTCGTTCCGGTGCTGTCGGTAAGATAGTAGGCACCCGCCACGCCAGTGGCTGAATTTACATCGGTGTTGAGGACCTGCTCCGGCGCGCCGTTGGGCCCAAAGATGAATGTCTTCTTTCCGACACCGTACGGGTAACCATACTCGTACGAAACCGTCGTTTCCGCCGTGAAACCGCTCAGGTTCGTGTAGACGAGGTTCAGCGTCCCAACCAGCGGCGTCACGTACGTGACGTGGAAGAAGTGGTTTGCGGCCAGTGCCGCGCTGTTCACCGTCGGGAAGAAATCGCTATCGTAGTTGGCCAGCGTGTTGTCATAGGTCGCATCGAGAAGTCCCGAGAGGCCGTACTGCACGTTGCGTTGCAGCGCAAATTCAACACCCGTGTTTTCGTTGATGCCTGCGTTTTCTTCTTTGGAGGGACCAAAAACGGCGGTACCGCTGGGAAGCACGAACAGCAGCTTTTGATTGCCAACGACGTAATCGATTCCTTTGCGATAATACGGGGTCACGCGCAGCTCAACTCCGTTACCGAAATCGTGCGAGTACGAAAAATCGTAGTTGACGGCTCGTTGCGGTCGCACGGGCGTGTACTGAGCGAAGAAATTGGTCGTCAAGTCCAACATGACTTGCTGATAGAGATTCCTGACATCATTGCATGGGGCATCGCCGTGTGTTGGGTCAGCTCCATTGACGCAGGTCGGGCTAAAGCCGGGGAGTTTGACAAAACAGCCATTTGCAAGGCTGCAGCTCTGCAATGATGCCGGCGGCTGGTAGGTGTTCTCAATGGCCGACGTGGGTATAAACTCGATGTTCTTTCCGTAAGAGAATCGCATGACGTCGCGCGCGCCAAGCTCGTAGCTGAACGCCAGTCGCGGGCTGAGTTGGGACGGCTGCGTCACATCGCTTCCGAGGGGTTGGCCGGGAACGGTGACCAGCGTGCAGGGTGGGGCCGCGGGTGGTGGCGGTGCTGCAACGGTACTGCACCCGACCGGCAGACTGTCGTCGATGTAGTAGCTCGTATTCAACTGCGCGGCGTTGGCGGGTAGCGGCAGCGATTCTTTGTCGTAGCGCAGCCCGAAGGTGATCGTCATGCGCTCTGAGGGCTGGAAACGATCTTTCACGTAGACGTCGTAGCGGTGCAGCGGGTCGTTCGAGTAGGAAGAATTATTCACGTAAGTGTTCAGCGGCGCGTGCGCCGGATCCGTTGGCAGCCCGAGGCCGGGAAACGCGAGATTCAGCGCGTTGTTGAAGGGCGCGATGTAGCAGCCGCCGATGAAAGCGTTTGAGATGTACGCGGACGTCTCATTCGCCGCTGGAATCAAACCATTGGTAATCGCATTCCCTATCTGCGCACAACCCAAGTCTTCCAGGGGCTCGTAGGTGTTCTCGAAACTCGGGCTGAGAATGGAATAGCGGTTCTTGAAGTACTCGAGGTCGGAACCGAAACTCAACTCGTGTTTGCTGCTGACTTGATTGGTATAATCGAAAGCCTCGCCGAGATTGGTCGTCTGTAGGTCCTCGTAAAAATCCGAGAACGATCCCACGTCGTAGGGATAGCGAAAAATGAGGTTCTCGCTCGTGCGAAACACCCGTATTTCGCCGAAGCTTGACGCCGACAATTGCCGCTTGAAATTCAATTTGTCGATCGTCGAATTGAACGTTTGCGTGTCGTAGGTGCCGGTGTTTTGACGATAGCCGACCTCACCCGGGTATAAGGTAAAATAGTCGCTTTGCAAGGTCGACGGCGTCCCCGGCGGTGGCAGGCCGAGGCCAAACGGATCGCTGCCGGCTTGGACGTTCCCGTTGTTCGAGGCATACGGCGCATTGTATTGTCCGACCAGATACCCGAACGAAAACGTCTGTCCGCTGAGGTTGCTCAAGAACTGTACCTCGTTGCGATTGCCTTCGCCAAAGTGATAGAAGAGGTTGAGCACTTCGTCATTGAGCGTCGTAAAATCCGTGTTGGCTAATTGCAGCGGGTAGATGGTTCGCCGATCCCCGTAATCCGACGCGTCGCGCTGCCCGCCATAGGAAAAATAATAGCTAAAGCGGTTGTTCGGCGTGGCAGAGCCGTAGTCCAAGGACAGCTCGTGGCCGTACGTTGGGCCAGTCATGCGCGCAGTGGCTTCGCCACCGCCCGGATACGAACCCCGAGAAATAACTTCATTGATCACTCCGGAATTCGTGTTGCCTTCGCTGACGTCGTAGCCCCCGGTGGAGAGCTGGACGCTGCGCGCTCCGTTGAGCGATACGGCGTTGAGAAACTGACCCGTCACTGGATCGGTATTATCGACACCATCGAGTTCGTAGCCCACGTCGTTTTCGGCACCCGCCCTGATCACCGGATAGCCAAAGTTGTCGGTCGTGACACCCGGCAGGGAGTTGAACGCTGCAAAGCCGTTGAGATCTTGCGGCGTTCCGTTGAGATCGGACAGGCGCTGTTGATTGATGACGTAGGTGTCGGCCGTGACCGTTGGCTGGACCAATGAAACCGAGCTCCGCACGGTGACGCGTCCCAACGATTTGACGCTTGTCGTCGAGAGCCGAACATTCACGCGCCTGGTCTGGTCCTGCACGATAGTCACGCCCTGGATAGACAGCGTTAAAAAGCCATCCTTGGAAAAGGTAACCGTGTACGTGTCCAGCGGCAGCCCGTTCACGGCGTAAAAACCGTTTGGCCCGGTGATCGTGGTCGCGTGTCCGGAGGGTGCCGCCGCCGCCACCGCGGCGCCGGCGATAGGATGCCCTGCTTCGTCGGTGACAAATCCCTGGATGCCGCCGGTCGTTCCGGCGAATGCGTGCGCGCTTGCAAGCATGACCAACCCAATGCTGATGAACGCTGACACAACACAGCGATGGAATTTCCTACGCATGCGTTACCTCCCAGGCGCCCTCTCGAGCGCTGAAAGTTCGCGGCTAGGTTTTCTTAACCTTGCTTGGGTTGATCGCGCAGGTATCGATCGAACCACTCAATCCAGCGACGATAAACGTCTTCGCTGGACACTGGATCGCCTGGAAAGTGCTCGCTCGTTACATACGCAACGAATTGCACCGGCACACCGCGGTCTTTCAGCGCATGGTAGAGCTCGTACGAATGCGTGATGGGAACCGTCGTGTCATAGATGCTCGCCATGATCAGCGTTGGAGTCGTGATGTTCCACGCATAGGTGAGCGGCGACTGCTCGACATACTTTTGATAAGCTGACTTCGACGACCACATCGCTCCCCCGTAAAAGAAGCGATCGAGGACGTTATAGTTGCTGATGGCGTAGTCGGGCACCAAATCAGTCGGCGCGGCGCCCGCTACGGCCGCCTTCCAGCGGTGATCCTGCGTGATGAGCCAAGCGGTCATGAGCCCGCCATAGGACCAACCCGAGACGCCGATTCTCGCCTGATCGACGCTGCCAAGCCGTTCGACCGCAGCGATGCCGGCGAGAATGTCTCGCCCTGGACCCGCGACCGTATCTCCGAAAATCGCCGTTTCAAAAGCATTGCCCGCATTGTCGCTGCCGCGATAGTTTGGTTCAAACACAAGGTAACCGTGCGCTGCGAAAAGCTGCGTGAGTCCAGGGTAATCCGTGTCGAATGCTTCCTGCGATGCGTACTGCGGCCACCCATGAATCTGAAGGACCAGGGGGTACTTCTTACCAGCGACAAAATCAGGCGGATACGTCAGGACGCCATTTTCGCGAAAGCCATCTTGAGTCCACGTGACTTCTCGCACGGCGCCGAGGTGAAGCGAAGTGAAAAAGCTATTGTAGTCCGTGAGCCGCCGCAGCGGCGCTCGGCCGGAGCTCAACACGTAGAGTTCGCTCGGCCGTTGCGGCCCGGAAGCAAGAAACGCGATCGCACCGTTTTTGCTGACGCTGGCTCCGCTTGCACTCAAGTCCCCAATGTCGATCCGCTGCATGCTTCCATCAAGACCGACCTGCCACATCGCTTCGCGCGTTCCATCATGCGCGAGGATGAGTAGTGAGAGATTGTTTGGCATCCAACGCACGACCCAGGGTGAGCGGTCGAGGTTGCGCGTCACATCGAGTCCGTTTGGGCCGCGCGCCAAAGTGTCAGTAACGAAGATGGCGCTCGCATTGATGGGGTTGCCGGCGCTAGGGTACCAATAGGCAAGCTTGGATCCATCCGGCGAGGTATCGCAACCCGCCTCGAGTCCGTTGTGGCTTGTCACCTTCTCGATCCGACTGGCGCCATTTGTTGGCGCGGACAGGTCGAGGACGCTTAAGGTCGCCTGGTCCGCGTGAGCCATGTACGCGTCGGGCATTTGCGTGAACCCGATGTGACGATCATCTGAGTACCAGCAAAAGAAGTTATTGGGCATGTGCTGAGGCTCGATAAACGAGTTCAGATAGGGCTGCGAGAACTCATAGCTCCCCGAGGGGAGGCTAAAAGACCCGCTGGTGAGACGCTGGTACTGGGGATGCGCTGCAACGCTCACAAGCCACAAGTGCGAGGGAAGCGGAGCAGCGGTCGTCAGATAGTCATTGTCGCCGACGACAAAATTGGTCCGATATTTGACAGCACCGCTGGCGCGCGGTGGCGGATCCGCACGAACGAAGGCGATCGCCTTACCGTCCGGCCGCCAAGCGTAATACTCAACATTTTGCGATCCTGAGGTGAGCTTGCGCAGCGCCCCGCCCGCCGGCGAGCTCGTGTAGAGTTGCATGCTCCCGCCGGATTTGGCGGCCAAAAATGCAAGCGCGCTTCCATCCGGCGACCAGCGCACGCTTTCCACCTCATCGAAAGGCAGCGGAAGCGGGCGCCGCGCGCCCGTCGCGGCATCGACCATGTCGACGTGGATGGCAACGGCATTGTGCTCGAAGTCGTTGACTCCCACGAGGAGAACAACGCGCGAGCCGTCAGGGGAGATTTGCGGATCCGCTAGGCTCACTTCTTGGCGAAGATCCTGCAACGACAACACGCGGGCTTGGCCCGGCGCAAGCGCGAGAAAAAGAAAAGCCCCCGCAGCAGCGGTGGCCCGGAGTGCGGAGGTCCTCGAAATCATCGATCCCCCACTACGGTCGGCGACAGTCTAGCGCCTGCAACAGACTTCGAATCGATTGCCTTGGGGATCCTCAAAGAACACTGCATAGTATGGCTGCGGGTACGATCGGCAGATCTGTGGACCTTCGATTCGTATTGCACCCGCTCGCCGCAGCCTCGCGGCAACCCTGTCTACTTCTTTGCGCGACGGAGCACCGAATGCAATGCGCGAGGGACTGGGCGTACTACTCCGCGCTTGCACGATCCAAAAAAACGGCATGCTCGGGTCGTCGTGATAATACGAGCGGCTGCGAGCACCCCGATGGATCTTCCGGAAGCCGAGGACCGGCATCAACGCGTCGTAGAAGTGTGATACCGAAGCAACGTCGCGGACGCGAAAGTCAATGTGGTCGTAACAGCATCCGGGATCCGGATTCAAATGCGTACCCCCCAACCGCCGAACAGCTCACTTGCCACTCCACGGGGGATGTGCACGATGGTCGTTCGAGACTGGGAGAGCAGTTCGCCCTCGCCCTCGCTGACGATCGCAGCTTTTTCAACTAACATCATTTTTGACTCGACTTTCCGCCTAAAACAGGCGATTGCGTGTAACCTGCCATCATTGTATACTAGTTATGGTAACTTGTCAATTAGTTTTAGAGGTTAGTAGAATCACCAGTAAGATGGGACACGCTACTTGATAATAACCCTTGTAATCGTTATAATGGTTTTCAGATGACACCTTCAACCCAAACAGACCAAACCGAATCAGGCTCTCGAGAGCCGGCCCCCGGGGACTTGGCAGTGGTGCAAGCCTTCATCAATACCCGGGAGCTCAACGCTCGCGGGGTGCTCGTGTTCGACGAACTCTCAAGCCCGAAAGCCCTCGAGCACTGGCTATCCGAGCACAAGCTCCTGAGGGACCGGCGGCATTTGAGCCAAACAGACGTCGCCCATGCCACATCGGTACGAGAAGCGCTTCGAGATCTGCTCGCAGCCAACGAAGGCCAAAGGGTCGGCAAGGATGCGGTGGAGACTCTCAGCCGAGCCGCTCGCAGCGCGCAGCTGCTCGTCGATTTTAAACCTGATGGCTCGGCCGAGTTGCAGCCCGCGGCGTCGGGCGTCGACGCGGCCTTAGGAGAACTCCTGGCGGTCACGGTTCGATCGATGCTCGACGGTTCGTGGCAGCGGATGAAAGCGTGCCACGATGACAGCTGCCGTTGGGCGTTTTACGACCGGTCGAAGAATAGTTCGAGCAACTGGTGCTCGATGCGCGTGTGTGGCAACCGCGCAAAAGCCCGCAAGTTTCGCAAGCGGCACGCGTAACGCCGCCTCGGTCGCGAATAGATTTCGCGACACTACATTGCGGCGAGACCGTGGTCGAGATCGGCGATGATATCGGCTGCATCTTCCAGCCCCAGCGAGAGCCGCAAGAAACCGTCGTGGATGCCCAGCGATTGTCTCGCCTGCGGTGAGAGCGAGCGGTGAGACGAGGTGGCGGGATGCGAAAGCGTTGTCTGCGCTCCGCCAAACGACAAGACGAGCTTAACGTCCGTCAGGCTCGCCAAGAGCCGGTTCACGGCAGCGCGGTCGGGATCGACTTCAAAAGAGAGCATCGGACCGAACCCATGGCGCAAGGTACGTGCGGCAGTGGAGGCTTGTGTGTCGCCGATGGCTGGATAGTGAATCGCTCGCACCTTGGGATGCTTTGCAAGCCAGCGAGCAACTTCCAGTGCGTTGTGGCTCGAACGGGCCATGCGGACGTCAAGGGTCGCGATGGAACGGACGGCAAGCCACGTTTCAAAAACCGAGGCCACGAGACCCGCTCGTGCGGCGAGGGTGCGCATTGGGTCGATGAGCGAGTGTGACCCTGCGATGCACCCCAAGATAATGTCATAGTGGCCACCGAGGAATTTCGTGACGCTCTCGATGACCAGATCGGCTCCGAGTTCGAGCGGCCGGCAGTGATATGGAGATGCGAGGCTGTTATCGACCAGAAGAAGCGCGCCACGATCGTGAACGGCTCGAGCAAGCGACGCGATCGGTGCAACCCGAATGCGCGGATTCGAAATCGATTCAACGATCATCACACACGTAGGTTGTCTGAGGCTCTCCGCGACCGCGCGCTCGTCCGCGATGTCAACGAGCTGCGGCTGCACGCCGAATTTTGCCAAGTCTCTCAAGAGCGAGGTCGTGTTGCCGTATAGGTCGTGCGCTGCGACGATGCGCGAACCGGAACTCGCCAGCTGCAAAAGCGCAGCGGTGAAGGCTGACATTCCCGCAGCAGTCGCTAGAGCCGTTTCTGCGCCGTGCAGCGAGGCAATAAGCGCTTCCAAGGCCTCGTGATTTGGCACGCCAGAACCGCCGTAGACGGCCCCTGGTTCGCGCCCTTCGTACACCGCGTCCACCTCGTCGAGCGAGCGAAATGCCCAGCCCGCTGACTGGAAAATTGGCAACACCGCGGGGTCGTTGATGGGCGCGCGGGCACGAGCGTCAAGGACAGTGCGAGTGGCAAAAGACTTTGCGGTCATCGCGGTCTCCATTTGCGCGCGAAGGATTCGCGCGACTCTATGTGTCGAGAGAAATAAAGAAGGGGTGCTGCTCTTTCGCAACGCCCCCTTTGGACATCTGTTCTAACCCGAGAAAAACTCGCGGTTATTTCTTCTTTGCCTTCTTCGCCTTTTTCTTTGCCACGATGTACTGGTCACCTCCCCCCTGGACTTTCGGTGCGCGCGGAGCGTTGCTGTACGCCTCTTGGTACATGTACCTGCCGCTGCGGAGCCTCGGCAGTTATCGCGCGGTTCCGAAGGGTGCGGGACTCACGTGCGAGTTCCTCGCGCGGAAGTTCTGTTAAGTAAGCACTTCCCCTCTGTTCATCGGCAGTCGGGGGAAAGAACTTCAGGTGCAAAGCAGTCTGATAATTTTTCTCGGAACGAGCGTCAAGCGCTCGACGGCATGCAAATGCCGCGCGAAGTTGACGACTGCGCGACGCCAAACAAGGGCAGCGACGCGAGTTTTGACGAAGCAAGCGCCGACAGCATGAACACAACGCGGCGGGTCGTGGTGACGGGTATGGGCGCCGTGACTCCACTCGGCAATTCTGTGCCTGAGTTCTGGAAGAATGTGGTGCGAGGGCGCAGTGGGGTCGGTCACATCACTTTATTTGATGCATCCAACCTGGCAACGCGCTTTGCGGCGGAGGTCCGCGATTTTGATCCAGCGGCGATCATCGGCAAAAAAGACGCCCGCAAGATGGACCGCTTCGCCCAGTTCGCTTGGATTGCGGCACAGGAAGCCGTCGCCGATTCGGGCTTGGAAATCACCGACGCAAATCGCGACACCATAGGCGTCATCATGGGATCGGGCATCGGTGGCATCACGACCATCGAGCAGCAAACCAAGGTGATGAGCGAACAGGGTCCGGATCGGCTGTCGCCCTTCTTCATTCCAATGCTCATCAGCAATATCGCACCAGGTCTCATCTCGATGAAGCTCGGCGTCCGGGGTCCGACCCAAACCGCCGTGTCAGCCTGCGCCTCGTCCAACAACGCCATCGGCGACTCAATGCGGATCATTCAACATGGTGAATCTGACGTGATCATCTGCGGCGGTTCCGAGGCCCCCATCACACCGTTGGCCGTTGGCGGGTTTTGCGCGATGCGGGCGCTCTCCACAAGAAACGACACCCCCGCGACTGCCAGCCGGCCTTTCGATCGGACGCGCGACGGTTTTGTCATTGGAGAGGGCGGCGGGGCGTTTGTCATCGAGGAGCTCAATCATGCGCGCGCCCGTGGCGCACGCATTTACGCAGAACTGCTTGGCTACGGTCAATCCTCTGACGCGTATCACATGGTGGCCCCCGACCCGACAGGCTCGGGGCGTCAAACTTGCCATGATCAGAGCATTGCGCGATGCGGCGATCAAGCCGACCGACGTGAACTACATCAATGCGCATGCCACCTCGACCGACCTCGGGGATGCGGCGGAGACGCAAGCCGTGCACGCGGTCTTTGGCGAGCACGCGAAGACGATTCCGGTCAGTTCGAACAAATCGATGTTCGGTCACGCCTTGGGTGCTTCCGGCGCACTCGAGGGCATCTGCACGGTGCTCGCCCTGCACGAGGGCATCGTTCCGCCGACCATCAACTACGAATTCGTCGATCCCGCCTGCGATCTCGATTGCGTCCCCAACGTGGCGAGGCGTAACGAGCTCAACATCGCGGTTTCGAACTCATTTGGCTTCGGCGGTCACAACGCCGTCCTCGTGTTCCGCAGGTTTTCCGAAAACTAGCGCGTGTCGCAGGGGCTGGCTCGCAAGCGGGCACTGCGTGGCTTGGCGCGCAAGGTCGGCTTGCCCCCGAGTGCTGACCTTCATGTCCTCGACATGGCCCTGACGCATGACTCCTACGCATCGGAGCATCCGCGGCAGGCGCAGTCAAACGAGCGGCTCGAGTTCCTCGGTGACGCGGTGCTAGGCGCGGTTGTTGCGGACGAGCTTTACGCGCGGCACCCGCAGCGTTCCGAAGGCCAACTCTCCCGCATGCGCGCCTCGCTTGTGTCGCGCGCGGCTTTGGCGCGATCGGCCGAGGCGCTCGATCTTGGTGCGTTCGTGCTGCTCGGTCGAGGAGAGAGCGCCAGCGGAGGCGCGCACCGGCCTTCGGTGCTTGCCGACGCTTTTGAAGCGCTGGTGGGGGCGATTTTTCACATCGGCGGGATGCATGCGGCGCAGACGTTTGTGAAGCGCTCCCACCTCGCGCATGCGACGTCGAGCGAAACGATCGACCCCAAAACCGCACTGCAAGAATATGTCCAAGCAAAGTTTAAGAAGGCACCGCACTACGCGGTCACCGCGCAAAGTGGGCCGCCCCACGCGCGGACCTTTACGGTCGCGGTGGACGTCGCCGGTCAAACCTTGGGGACCGGCAGCGGCACCACGAAGAAGCAAGCACAGACCGACGCAGCGCGGGAGGCGTTAGCTCATCTACCTTAAGAGTATCGATCTCTTTGGTTTCAAGACGTTTGCCGAGCGCACGCGCCTCGAGTTCGCACCCGGCATCGCTGCCATCGTTGGTCCCAATGGCTCAGGCAAGTCGAATTTTGTGGATGCGGTGCGCTGGGTGCTCGGCGAGCAGAGCGCGCGCCAGCTCCGCGGGGCGCGCATGGACGACGTCATCTTTGCTGGCAACGCTTCGCGCCGGCCCCTCGGAATGGCCGAGATCACGCTAACCTTCGACAACTCCGACGGAGCGCTGTCAGCGCCGTTTAGCGAGATTGCGATTACGCGGCGCGCCTACCGAACGGGTGAGAGCGAATTCTTCATCAATAAGACAGCCGTGAGACTGCGGGATATCACGGACATGCTCCTGGGTACGGGTCTGGCCGCCGAACTCGCCGCGATTGTGTCTCAAGGCGAGATCGACGCTATTCTCTCCGCCAAGCCCGAAGCGCGGCGAGAACTTTTCGAAGGGGTCGCCGGTACCGCTCGCTATCGAGCGCGCAAGCGCGAGGCTCAGCGTCGCATCGAGCAGACCGCAGCGAACGCATTGCGCGTGAACGACTTGCTGACAGAACTTGAAAAGCAGCTGCCGGCGATCGAGCAGCAAGTGCGACGCGCCAAGCGCTATCAGAAGGTGCAGCAACAGCTCCGCGACCTCGAGATTTTCTCCTACGTGCACAAAGCCAAGGAACGGCGTGAGGAGCGCACGCGAATTGGTCAAGTCCTGGGAGTCGACGAAGCGGAGGCAGCCAAGGAAGCCCGGAGCCACGCCGAACTTGCGTCCGCCGTCAACCGGGCACGCGATGAAGAGTACCAAGCTTCCTTGGCTCTCGACGATCGAAACGCTGCGCATGCGAGAAGCGCTTCGGAGCTCCAGGCACATGCGTCGGCCCACGCCGCCATGCAAGCCAAGGCAATCGAACTGACACGCGCGGCCGAAACGCTCGAGCGCGAGGCCGATGCCGGTGCGCAGGCCGTCGCGCAAGCGGATACCAGGCTTTCCGATGCCACGGAAGAGCTGCGGCGCAGTCGCGAGCTTCGAGATGAAGCCCTCGCCCTTGCGGAATCGGCGGCTGCCGAGGAAGCAGAGCAGACAGCGCACTGGGAACGGGCTTACGCGGCGCTCCGCGCGGTCGAAGACTCCCGTCTGCGCGCTGCCGCCAAATCCACGGAAAGCAATTCGTCTGCGGCTGGCGCCCAGGCGGAGGTCGAACGGTTAGCAGACGCCCTCACGCACCTCGACGCGGACCTGCAAACGGCGCACGCCGCGTTGGATAACTGCGGCGAGCGTTCTAAGCGAGCCAACTCGGAGGTTGAAAGGCTTGCCGCAGACGCGGGCAAGCTCGACCAGAAGCTGCAGACGGTCGCTTCCGAGGCGAACCGGGCTACGGAAGCGGTGGAACAGCAAAGGGGCGTGCAGCAAGCCGCACAGGCGAGCCTCACGCACACAAACGCAAGACTCGACGCGTTGTCGCAATTCGTTGCGGACCTTTCGGGAGCGCCGGCGGGCACTCGCCACGTGCTCGATGCAAAGGAAGCCGGCCGCCTGGCTGGCGTCATTGGAACGGTGGCAAGCCAAATCACCGTTGACGAGCGCCATGCCACTGCAATCGACGCGTTGCTTGGCGCGCGAGCGCATGACGTCATCGTGCGTACGCTCGCCGATGCGAAAGCCGCAATGCTGATCCTCAAAGAAAAACAGGCTGGGCGCGCGACGATTGTCGTCCTCGAGACGCTACGAGACGGGCGATTTTCCAATCGCCCGCTACAGGCGCCAAAAGCTGGGGGCAAGAGCGGGGTCGTGGGGCGAGCGTCGGAGCTCGTTCGCTGCGATGCAGCGGTCAAGCCCGCTATCGAGCAGATCCTCGGCGACTCCTTTGTTGTCGCAAACTTGGATGACGCTTTTGATTGTGCGAAGGAAGCTCCCCATGCCGCATTTGCGACGCCCGAGGGAGACGTCATACACGGTGGCGTCATCACGAGCGGCAGCGGAACCGGCGTGATGAGTGCGCAGGCCGCGTCGGAAACCCTCGAGTCTGAGCGAGCCATCCAATCAAAGGCGGCGCACGAGGCGGATGCAGCGCTCGATCGAGCGGCGAAGACGTCGACGGCGGCGCACAGCCAGTTCGAACGCATCAAAGTAGACATTGTCGAACTCACGCTGCGCCAGCACGATGCACAGGCATTGTGCCAACAATTAGAACGCGAGCGAGAGGCGCTCGAGCAGCAGCTCTCTGCGCTGCGTACCGGACGAGACGAGCTCATCCATCGGTCGGCCAAGGTGAAGGAATCCGCCGCTCGCCATCGTGACACGGCACGCGAACTTGCGAGCCAGCTTCAGACGTTCGAATCGCAGCGCAGTCAAGCGCTGGCGGCATCGGACGAGCTCTCCACGCGCCTGGCTGCCGTGCGCGCCAAGCACCGCAGTGCCGCCGCACAGGCTGCCGCCTTGGTCGAACGCGTCGCCCAACTGGGTGATGATGTCGAATTGGCACGCGCAGATATCGAACGCGCCAAAGTGCAACGCAAAGAGCGGGTCACCTCGCTCGCGCGGATGCGAGATGAATTAGAGCAAAGCCGTGCTGAGGTCGAGCGTCTGGTGGTCCTCAAAGCGGACGCTGAAAAAGCAGTTGAACAAGTAGCGCTGCGGTTGGGCGAGCTTCGCCAGCACCGCGATGCGGCGTTGCACCGGACGCGCGAACTCGAAGAAACCTATGCACAAGAAGAGCAGCGCGGGCGCGAGCAGTCGCTTGAATTAGAACGCCAGCGCATCCGCCTGGCCGAGATCGATGCGGAGCTCACCCTCCTCCAGCAAACCTTTTCACAAAATCCGGCTTCGCAGCAGGAGTGCGATGATGTTGCCACGCGCTATGCCGACTTCGAAGGCGACGTTGACGCGCAGGTTCGCCGTCTGCGAGAAGAGATGCTGCGGCTAGGAAATGTCAACCTCAATGCGCTCGAAGACCGGGCAGCGACACTCGAGCGTTGCGAGTTCCTCCGAGCACAACTGCGCGATCTTGAGGCAGCTCGCGCGAACATCGTCGCGAGCATCGCTGAGATGGATGCGGAATCACTTCGTCAGTTCAACGAGACGTTTGCCAAAGTGTCCGTCGCCTTCTCGGAGACGTTTACCCGTCTCTTCAACGGCGGAAGCGCGAAGATGTGGGTCTGCGAAGCAGAAGACCCGACCGAAGCAGGGATCGAGATCTCGGCGCAGCCGCCGGGCAAAAAAATGCAGAATTTGAATTTGCTCTCCGGCGGCGAACGCGCCCTCACCGCCGTCGCGCTCATCTTCGCAACGCTGCAAGTCAGGCCGAGCCCGTTCTACATTTTCGACGAAATCGATGCGGCCCTCGATGAAGCCAACATTGGCAGATTCGGCGTGCAGCTTGCCGAGCTGGCCGGAAACGGTCGCTCGCAAATCATCATTATTACTCATAACAAGGCAACGATGACGCTGGTGGACCGCATGTACGGCGTGACCATGAGCGAGCCGGGCGTTTCGAATATTCTTTCGCTATCGCTGGAGAGTGCGGGTGTCGCCGGATAAACCCGTCGCCCTCATCTCGCTCACCGATAAAGCCGGCCTCGAAGAACTCGCGCACGCACTCGACAACGCCGGCTTTCGCATCATTGCAAGCTCAGGGACTGCGCGAGCACTGCGAGAGTTCGGGGTTTCTTGTGTCGACATTGAGACGCTGACTGACTACCCCGCGCTGCTCGGCGGGCGGATCAAGACGCTGCATCCGAAAATCTTCGGCGGGATATTGGCACGTGTGGGGAACGCCGACGATGCGCTGGATCTCACACGGTATGACCTACCCCGCATTGCCGTTGTGGCGGTAAACCTCTACCAGTTTGCGCAAGCGACCGCCGATCGTGCTGTGGGCGACACCCAGGCGATGGAACAGATCGACATCGGCGGAGTGGCGCTGCTTCGCGCCGCGGCGAAAAACTTCGAGGCCGTGACGGTTCTGGCAGAGCCACAGCTCTACCCGGCATTCATTGCAGCTCTATCGCGCGGCGGCCCGACACGCGATGAACGCCGTGCGTGGGCGGCTCGTGCGTTTGGTGTGGTCGCGCACTACGACGCAGCGATCGCGTCGTACTTCGTCCGCGAAACACACGATGCCGGTCTCCCCGACGTGCTCAGCGTGAATCTGCCGCTCCAGAGCCCGTTGCGCTACGGTGAAAATCCGTGGTCGCAAGCGGCCTTCTATCATGGCGATAGCAACGGTTTGCCGGAACAACGCGGTGGAAAAACGCTGTCATACAATAACTTACTCGATGTCGATTCTTGCTTGCGGCTCATCGCCCCGATTGAGGAGCCCGTCGGCTTTCCCAAGGACGCGCGACCAGTCTTACCCGTGTCAGCCGCCATCGTCAAGCACACCGTCCCTTGTGGCCTCGCCGCAGCGCGCAATGCGGCCGAGGCGCTTGGCGCAGCGTTGGGTGCCGATCCCATCTCAGCCTTCGGCGGCATCGTCGCAGTCAACGCCCGCATCGATCGCGCAAGCGCACAGATCCTCAAACCTCGCTTCTTGGAAGTTGTTGCGGCGCCGGCTTTTGACGACGATGCTCTTGCGCTGCTGGCGAGCAAGAAAAACGTCCGGCTCCTCGTCTTTGATCGGGAACTTCCGGAGCGACTGCGGGCAGGCATAACGCTGCGCTCCGCGTTAGGTGGGATTTTAGCCGAGCACCCGGACCTCGATGCCCCAAAAGACGAGTGGAAAGTGATGACCGAGCGCCAGCCCGACGCGGGGATGTGGCGAGACATGCTTTTCGCGTTCGGCGCGGTACGTCAAGTGAAATCAAATGCTGCCGTCGTGGCGCGCAATCAAGTGACGCTTGGTATTTGTGGAGGCCAAACCAACCGGGTTGCCGCGGTTGAGCTCGCGTGCCGGCGGGCAGGCGACGCGGTGCGCGGCGCAGTGCTCGCAACGGACGGATTCTTTCCGTTTGCCGATGGGATAGAGGCTGCCGTTGCCGCCGGCATTGCTGCTGTGGTTGCTCCGTCGGGATCCATTCGCGACGCGGAGGTTGTGGAAGCCGCGCGCCGAGCGAACATTGTTTTGGCATTTGCCTCGCGGCGCTATTTCCTTCATTAGATCATTCGCGCAAGCGGTCGACGGCGCTGACTGAAGCGTCGCGCAAGCGATACCTCACCTCACCATCTCGGAGGACGGACTCGACCTCGCCTGAGACTTGCACGGGAACATTGGCTCTCAGAGAAACGGTTCGCGCGGGCACGACATCAAATCCGACATCAATCGAATCAGCGGCGCAGCATGCCATGACGCGGCGAAACACGGCAGCGCAAGCCCCGTCAACCGAGGGACGCCACAATCCAGTGACTGCGATGCGCCGTCCGATGAGAGCCGCCGGATCGTCATCTAACTTTTCGAGCGCGTCAAAGAGATCAACGCCATGGGACAGAGTCGACGCGTGGGTCACCACCACGAGGCTGGGAGCCGGCAACTCTTTTGGGAGCCCGAACCCAAGCAACACGCCTACCGCGAACCAACAAGCGAACAACGCGCGATGCCATGAGCAAAGCAGCGCCAAACTGATGACGACCGACCCAGCAAACATGAGCCACGAAGGCGCACTCACACACGCATGAATCACGTGGCGCGCGAGCGCGCAGACAATCGCGCCGTCGAGCACGGCGAGGCTGGCAGAGAGCCGTGGTGCGCGAATGCAAGGGAGCCGGTCGTCGTTAAGCAACGGCATAGCCGAGCGCGCAGGCCGTCGCAGACGAACCGACGGCGAAAAAGGCTCGGGCGAAGCCGAAATGTCGGCGCAACATGAGGACCTGGCGAACGTCCAAGCACTGAGCCGCAATCACGAATGAGAGCTGGCTTTTGGGATGAGCAAAGAGCACGCGAGCGAGGATCGAGTCCGAACTGGAGCACGGAGACAAAACCGCCCCAAGCGCAGCCGCAACAAGCGCTGGGGCATTTGCCACGTGGCGGTCACCGACGATGAGGATGATACTTGCGACGACCGCGGCGACCGAAAATGAGCCAAGACCTGCGCCTATCGCGTTCGCACAACGTTCCCAAAAGGGATCCAAGCTATTGTTCGAATGCATCGCGGGCAAGGCGGCAAAGCGTCGCCATGCAACCGCAGTGAGGCACGCTGCGACGAAACCACAGAGCGCTCGATCCAAGGCCATGCGAGGACCCAGCACGAGCGAGGTCGCCACGAGCGCAACCGGATTGCAACACGCGCCCCAAACGACGGCAAAAGCCGCCAGCGTGGGTGGGAGTCGAGCGAGTTCGCCGCAGTATGCGTTGATCGTGCAGTCGCATCCAGGCAGGCAGATGGATGTGGCGAGCAGCACCGCACCTTTCCAGCGCTGGGGCACGCGTGATGCAACAGCGGCAAGCAAACCCCCAAGCGCGAGCAATGGCGACGCTCCAAGCAGCATCGAGCACCAGTAGTTCCAGGCACGCAGCCCGATTGTTGTTGCAGCACTTGCTTTTGGCACCACAAACGAAGGTGACAGCGCCGCAGCAAGTGCGAGCGCTGCGCCGGCGGCCAGCGACGCGAGCGGCAAGCTGCGAAGAGGCCGCAAGTATGGGAGCGAGCGATGCCGAATTGAGTGCGCTATTGCACCAAACATGTTAAGATGGGGTTTCCCATTTTGAGAACGCTGTGAAGCACATTGCCGCACCCCGCGGCACGGTTGATATTCTTCCCCCTGAGTCATCGCAATGGCAAGCCCTGGAGCGGGTCGTTGACGAGGTCTGCGGCCGTTTTGGTTATCGCGAAATCCGCACGCCGATTTTCGAAAGCACGGACGTCTTCGTGAAACCAATCGGCGAGGGCACCGACATCGTCGACAAAGAAATGTACACGTTCACCGATCGCGGAGGCCGCAGCCTCACGCTCAGGCCGGAATTGACAGCGCCGGTGGTTCGTGCCGCGCTGGAACACAACTTGTTGCAAACGCTGCCGCTCAAACTCTATTACCGCGGTCCGATTTTTCGTTACGAGCGGCCGCAAAAAGGACGCTACCGCCAGGCACACCAGTGGGGCGTCGAATGTTTTGGAGTTCCCGGACCCGAGGCGGACGCAGAGGTCATTTCGCTCGGGCTCGACGTCATGCGTGCCATTGGGATCACGGACTATCGCCTCGAAATCAATTCGCTCGGCTGCGAGACGTGCCGCGCGCGCTTCCGCGACGTGCTGATCGAATACCTCAAGCACAACGCGTCGCGGCTCTCAGACACAAGTCAGGAGCGCCTCGAGCGCAATACACTGCGCATTCTCGATTCGAAAGATCCGCGGGATCTCGACGTGCTCACCCAGGCGCCCACCATGGATGCCTACCTGTGCGAGGCGTGTCAAGAGCACTTCGCGGTCCTGCGCACGCTGCTCGAAGCGATGGGTATTCGCGCGCTTCATAACCCCCATATCGTGCGAGGGTTGGACTACTACACGCGGACAGTTTTCGAGATCAGCTCGAGTGCGCTTGGCGCGCAAAACAGCGTGTGTGGCGGCGGGCGCTATGACGGCCTGGTTCGATCGATGGGGGGCCCCAACGTTCCCGGCGTTGGCCTTGCCATGGGCATGGACCGGATGCTCATGCTCGCTCGCAGCGCAGGCATGGGCGGGTCCCAGGACGGAAAACCCCATCTCGAGCTCGCGTTTGTCGCCCTCGATGAAGACTCCGCTCGCACGCTCGTACCGCTCGTCCACGCGCTGCGCCAACGAGGCGTGTCCGCAGACATGGACTATACGCGCAGAAGCATCGACAAGCAATTACGCGCTGCCGGCGAGAGCGGCGCGCTCTACGCTGTCATCATGGGCGAGGACGAACGCCGCAACGGTGAAGCGACGATTCAAAACCTTGCAACGCGCGAGCGATCGCGCGTGAGGCTTGACCAGCTTGAAAGCGAGCTGGCCCGGCGCCTCGAATCATGAGAGCCATGCGTGCACAAACGAATTCGCGCGACTGGAGCAGCACGTGGACGTAGACAAAAAGACCATTGACGAACTCGTTGCGCTGATGCAGCGCGATGGACTGGATCGCATGCGCGTCGAGGTTGGCGACGTCACGCTCGATCTGCGAATGACCGGTGAGTCAAGCGGAAAAGCCAACGCCTTGGCGACCAAGGCGGACATCTCGTCTGCATCGTCGCGGCCGCAACCCGCGTCGCCGGAAGCTCCGCCCGGCGTTACCCGCGTGCTCGCGCCGCTCGTTGGCGTTTTCTACCGTGCGCCGGCTCCAGGCGCAGCGCCGTTTGTCGAGGTCGGGGATGAGATCGCACCGGGCAACGTTTTGTGCATCCTCGAAGCCATGAAGCTTATGAATGAAATCGTCAGCGAGCATAGCGGTCGAATCGCGCGCATTTGCGCGAAGGATGGCCAGCTCGTCTCGCTCCATCAGGAGCTGTTTTGGATCGAGACGTGAGCAGCACGCCGCGCCAGAAGACGTTTGCGGATTGCCTCGCCGATCGCGCTGGCATGTGGCAGATGGAGGAGTTCGCTCGTCCGGTGCAACGCGCGGTCGAGGTCATCACCTCGTCACTTCGCGCGGGCGGCCGAGTGTATTTCTTCGGCAACGGCGGCAGCGCGGCACAAGCACAACACTTGGCGGCAGAACTTTCCGGGCGTTTCCTTCTGGATCGTCCTGCCTGGGCTGGTCTGGCTCTGTCCGTCGACACCTCGAGCCTGACCGCGATCGCCAACGACTACGGTTTTGAGCACGTCTTCGCGCGCCAGCTCGAGGGCCTGGTGCGGCAGGGCGACGTCGCATGCGGCATCACCACGTCGGGAGAATCCCCAAACGTGGTTGCCGGTTTGCGCACGGCGCGGGCGAAAGGCGCGACGACCATCGTTTTTTCCGGCAATGGCGGCGGAGCCGCCGCACGCGAGGCAGAGGTAGTGCTCACGGGACCGCCCGGGCCATCGTGGAAAGTCCAAGAAGTGCACTTGGTGCTTGGCCACATCATCTGCGAACTGGTGGAGATTGAGCTCGCGGCCTCGTGAGGGGAGGCGAGCCGTTTTCCTCGACCGCGATGGAACGCTCAACGTCGATACAGGATACGTCTCTTCACCAGACTCCGTGCGACTCATCGAGGGTGCAGCCGCTGGGCTTAGAAAACTCGCTGCTGCCGGATACTCACTTGTGATCGCTTCCAATCAATCGGGCATCGCTCGAGGAATGATCACCCCCGCTCAAGCGGATTCGGTCGACGAGCGAGTACTCGCGCTGCTGCGCGGCCACGGCGTTTCCATTGAAGCGGTGTATCGTTGCCCGCACTTGCCGGGAGGCGAGGTTGCGGCGTACGCCCATGAATGCGACTGCCGCAAACCCAAACCAGGCATGCTCGTTCGAGCGGCCGCCGATTTGGGGCTCGATCTGTCGTCGTCCTGGGCGGTGGGTGACAGCGAGCGCGACGTGCAAGCCGCTTTGGCGGCGGGTTGTCGCGCAATCTTGCTCGATCAAGATGCTTTGGCGCAACCGCGTGGCGATCTCGCCTTTGTGGCCAAGAATCTGCTCGAGGCAGCGGGTATCATTCTCTCAACGCCATGATGAACAGGCTCACCTGGATTGCCGACTTGCTCGCTGCCATGCGAGGCCGCAGCATTGCGGTCATTGGCGATCTCATGCTCGACGAGTGGTATTGGGGCAGCGTTCGCCGGATCTCGCCCGAGGCGCCGGTTCCCGTCGTCGAAGTGCACGACCACACGTACACGCTCGGCGGTGCCGGCAACGTCGCCAACAACTTAGCCGCCCTTGGTGCGAAAGTCAGCGTTTTTGGCGTCATCGGCAACGACGAGGCCGGCGATCGCGTACTCGGACTCTTTCATAAACTTCGCGTCGATGCAAGCGGGGTTGCGCGCGTTGGTTCCAGACCGACGACGCAAAAAATGCGCATTGTCGCCCACAATCAGCAGGTCGTGCGAGCGGACCGCGAAGCGACCTCGTCCGTGGACGGACAAGTGCAGCAGTGGCTCGTGCGCGCCATTGGTCGGCTTGACGGCGCGCTTGACGGGGTGATCCTTTCCGATTATGGGAAAGGCCTTATTACGAGACCGTTGATCCAGGCGGTATGCAACTTTAAAAAAGGCGCGGTCATCACCGCGGACCCGAAGCCGCAGAATCTCGATGCGTTTGTCGGCGTTGATTGGATAGCCCCCAACGTCGCCGAAACGGAGGAAGCTGCCGGCATGCGCGTGCACAGCGATACCGATCTGGCGCGCGCGGCGAAGATCCTTATGAAGCGAACGCGTGCGAAGCACGTGCTCGTGACTCGGGGAGAGTACGGCATGTCGCTCTTTTCGAAGAAAGGAAAGCCGCTTTGGGTCCCGGCAATGGCGCGACAGGTCTACGACGTTAGTGGTGCGGGCGACACCGTCATGTCCACGCTAACGCTCGCACTCGCGGCGGGCGCAAGCATGGAGAGGGCGGTCACCTTGGCAAACCTCGCGGCCGGGGTCGTGGTGGAAAAGCTGGGCACCGCAACGGCGAGCTCAAAAGAGATTCTCACCTTTTCCGAGCATCAAGAATTGCCGCGAAAGAAACAACGTGCGCGCCACGGATAAAGTGCTTGCGCGCTCGGACATCCCTGGACGGCTTGGGCCGATCCGTGCAGTCGGCGGAAAAGTCGTCTTCACGTGCGGCGTCTTTGACTTGCTTCATGTGGGGCACGTCCGCTATCTGGAATTTGCTCGCAGCCTCGGTGCGGTACTGGTCGTGGGCGTCAATTCCGACAACTCTGTTCGCCAGCTCAACAAAGGTTCGCAGCGCCCGCTCGTGCCGGAGGCAGATCGTGCCGAGTTGGTCGCGGCCCTCGCCTGCGTTGATTATGTCTTCACCTTTAACGAGATGCGCCCAAACGAATCCATTCGCGTCGTCCGGCCCGACATTCACGTCAAGGACGCGGCGTATGAAAAGATGGAGCTGCCGGAAGCTGCGGCGGTCCGCGAGGTGGGAGGCGTCGTCGCGTTCGCGCCACATGTGGATGGGCATTCCACCTCAGCCCTGCTCGACCGAATAGCGAATGCGAAACCGTGAGTGACCCAACGTTCTTTGTGACGACGAACGGTCCGGGCGAGGTGATGGGCTGGGTTCGCCCCTTCTTGCGCGCGTTGTACGAGAGCGAGCCGCGCGCTCGCGTTACCGTGGTGCTTCTCCCGTGCGCGTACGCTACAGGAAGGGAGGCAGAGACGCTTCGTGCGCTCTTCCCGGATGCACGCGTGATCGATCCCCGCGCCTACGGTCGATTTCTCTTAGGGCGCAAGGTGGCCGGCTTGGAAAGAACGCGGGGTGTGCTGCAATATTTGGGCGGCGATCTTTTCCACGCAAAGGTGATCGCGCGGCGGCTTGGCTTGCGCCCGATGACGTACAAGTTTACGCGACGTTCGTATTCCAAGATGTTCGAGCGTTTCTTTGCCCTTGATGAAAAGAACGCCGCGCAGCTGCGGACGCTGCGCGCAGCACCCGATCGAGTGCGAGTCGTTGGTAATCTCGTCGCCGACGCAGTCGTGGGGTCGCTCGAAATGCCGCCGCCGCCCCCCGGGGTGGGCGAGGGTGTTTGCATTATGCCTGGCAGTCGTCCGTACGAACTACGATTCCTTATGCCGTTCTTTCTCGCGGTGGCTTGCGCTCTCGTCCGAATGCGGCCGGGACTCAAAGTCACCTTTGCGGTGTCGCCGTTCAACACGGATGACGAAGTAGCGGCGGGTGTCGGATGGTCTGGCGACCCCAACCACTTTGGCGTTGCGGGGCATTTCGACGCTCACCAGCATGCGATCAGCGTCGAGGGGAACACCTTTGCCGTCGATCGTTCGTCCGACTACCGGGTGGTCGCGCGCAGCCAGCTTGTTATCAGCATACCTGGTACCAAGTGCATGGAGGCAGCGGTGCTGGGGCGGCCACTGCTGGTTGCCGTGCCTTTCAATCGGGTTGATGAAGTGGCAATGAACGGCATTTGGGCGTACGTCCATCGCGTGCCGATCATCGGCCGGCCGGTCAAGCGATGGATCGCGAAGCAAGTTGTACGGCGAATTGCGTTTTTTGCCCAGCCCAACATTGACGCGGGCCGGATGGTTGCGCCGGAAATGCGCGGCATCCTGCGGCCGCAAGACGTCGCGGCCCGCGCCGCGGCGATGCTCGATAATCCTCACGAGCTCCGTCTCATGGGTGAGCATTTGAGCGCGCTCTACGCCCCTCACGTGGGAGCGGCGTCGCGGATGGTTGGCGACGTGCTGGCGTTTGTCGAACGCGCGAGAACGCAACAGGTAGCTGTTTAACGCCATGCCGCACGCCAGCGTCATCATCGCGACGCACAACCGCGCGAACGAACTCCGCGCGTGCTTGGCCGCGCTCTCCCGGCAACGCGCGCGTGGTACTTTTGAGGTGGTCGTCGTCGACAATGGATCGCACGATGAGACCCCGTCAGTGCTAGCTGCTGCCGAAAGTGCGAGCGTGCGCCACGTGTACGAGGCGCAGCCCAATCGCGCCCGTGCTCGCAACGCCGGCATCGAAGCCGCACGGGGCGAGCTGATCATCTTTTGCGATGATGACACCGTGGCACCGGAAGGGTTCGTCGCGGCGCACGTTGCGGCGCATGCAGCAGCGCCAAACTCTGTCGTGTCGGGCCCCATCATCAACGTGCGGGATGAAACGCATCTCATCGAGCCGAGCCACCGCCACTATTCGCGCGCATTTTTTTGCACCTGCAATGTCAGCGTCAACCGGGCAGCGCTTCTTGCCGTGGGTGGGTTTGACGAGCAGTACAACCTCTATGGTTGGGAGGATACCGATCTCGGAATTCGGCTGCGCGCGAAGGGATTGCGCCGGCTCTTTGCGTGGCCCGCGTTCCTCTATCACGTCAAACCCTTACAGTCGCACGCGCTCGAGCGGCGACGTGCGCTTGCAACCGAGAAAGGGACGATGGCGGCACGCTTTGTTCGCAAGACTCCGTCTTGGCCAGTCAAGTTGGCTACGGGTGCCTATGGCGCAAATTTCGTCCGCGCCGCGGTCTTTGCGATGGCGCCGATGCGCCGGTTGTGCGAGCGACTGGCAAACGGCGCCCGGCCTGGCTCGTTGCTTGCCGCGTGGGCTACCGAGACGCTCGTCGACGCGGCATACGTCGATGCCCTCAAGTCGGCGTTGCGGCAACCGCGGTGCTAGCGCGCGAGGCGATCTTGCTTGTCCGCTGCGACGGCGTGGGAGATGCCGCACTTTGCATCCCCTCGCTTGAAGGTCTGCGTCGGGCTTTTCCGCAGGCGGTCTTCGGCGCGGTGTGTTCGCCGGCCAACGCAACGCTTTTTTCCGATCGCGTGGATCGCGTGTACGTGTACGACAAAGGTCGGCCGGTTGCAAGCATGCGCGAAGAGATTCGAAGCGGCCAGTACACAAAAGCGCTGATCGCAACCGAAGAAGTTGCTGGCTATCAAATAGGACGCTTGAGCGGCGCGCCGCAGCGCGCCGGCTTCTGGCACCGCTTGCACAAGCCGTTTAAATCACTTTGGCAACGAGCACAAGTAACGGCGCCCGTCTACCGGCCGGCTGCATGGACCAAGGCGCCCGAGCACGAGGTGCAGACCATCTACCGCCTCGCGGTTGCGCTTGGCGCGCGCGAACCAGCGCCGAGTGATGCCGAGAGTTTGCGAAGTTGGCTGCGGGTCGAGTCCTCAGATGTCTCGCGCGCAGCCCAAGGCGCGATTGGTTTCCAAATTACACCAAAGCTCGTCACGTCCGACCTTGGCCCGAGCGGTCTCGCCGTGGTCGTGGTTGAGGCGCTCGCCGCCTTGGGCGGCAGGCGCGGCATTCTCATCGCTTCGGCCGCAGACGAAAGTTTGGCCTGCGCCGTTTTCGAACACGTGCCGGTTGCACAAAAGAGCAGCGGACAGCTCAAGGTAGCGACATCGCTTTCACTTCCGCAGTGGTTGGGCGTCTTGGACGCGGTCGACGCGCTGGTCACCCCCGACACCGGCGCGGCGCACGTGGCGGGCATGCTTGGCAACCGTCTCGTCGACATCTTCAATGAAGACGACTACGAGCGATTGGAGGCTCAATGGCATCCTTGGGCGGGTAGCTGGCGATGCCACGCGAAGCGACCTTTTGACATGGAGTGGGATACCGCGGCCTACGGACGTTTTATCGCTTCGCAAGTGAGCTCTCTGTTCGCCGAGCCAGAGTCGCGTCCGCCCGCGCCGCTTCGAACCAATTGATGGCGCAAGACACAAGAGTGCTCGCCGCATGCACGGGCGGCGGCGTTGGAGACCTGCTTGCGGCCCTGCCCGCGATCGTGGCACTGCATCGCCATTTTTGCGTGCCGATCGACGTCTTGACCACTCGCTATGCGGCACAAGTCCTCAAGGGCCAGGACTCCGTCGGTGAGATTCTTTTTGAAGATGAGGATGAGCCGCTCCCGGAGCTGGTCAAAAAACTGACCGCCCGGCATTATTCCCACGCCGTCGTGTTCTGGTCGAATCCAAGGATAGCCAAAGCCATCCAGCAGGCTGGTATTCCGGAACGCGTCGGTCAAGCGCGCCGGCTGTACTCGTTTCGTTACACGAAACGAGTAACGGTCAGAAGCGAAACAGGAGACACGCGCAGTCATTGGACGGATATTCAGATGGACTATGCTCGCGCGCTTGGCGCGGAACCGGTTCCAGAAGATTATCGCATCGAGCTGCACCTGACGGAACAAGAGCAACAAGAAGCCGACGGGCTTCTCGCGCGCACGGTAGGGCAGCGACCCTTTGTCATCCTCCACGCAGCGCGCGGCATCACCTCCCGCGCCTCCCAGTGGCCAAGCGAACACTTTGCGGCGATTGGCGACGCGCTCGCGTCGGCGTTGTCCGCGACGGTGTTGCTGACCGGCAGCAACGAAGAAAGTCAGCTCGCGGCGAGGACGGCGGCGTCGATGCGCGAGCCTGTCTTCAATGTGTGCGGGCAAACGACACTGCTGGGCTTTGCCGCGCTGGCGCGCCGCGCCGCGGTCGTGGTCGCGCTCGATTCTGGGCCGATGCACCTTGCTGCTGCGGTTGGCGCTCCAACGGTCGGCATCTTTGCGCTTCGAACTGATTTCCCAGATCGGTGGCGGCCGTTGGGCGCTCGCGTGGCCATTGTTGGACCGCAATATCCATGCCCGCCTAGGTGCCGCAAGGAGACGTGCCGGACTTTTGCGTGCTATGCAGCGCTCTCGGCGGAGAAGGTCGTTTCGGCTGCGCAGACCTTGCTGCAACCGGAGCACATCGCAGCGGTACCATGAGCCCAGCGCGACCTCTCATTACCGTGCAGCTGTGCACCTTTAACCGCCGTCAGCTCTTGGGTCGCGTGCTCGATGCGCTGTTTCATCAAGATATCGACCCCGATACGTACGAAGTGATTTTGGTGGACGATGGATCGGACGACGGAACCTACGAAGAGGTGATTGCGCGACTGTCGCCTCCGTGCGCCTTTCATGTTGTGCGCCAGCGCAATGCCGGGCTTGCGCGCGGGCGCAATGTCGGTCTCGAGCGCGCCCGCGGCGATATTATTTTGTTTATGGACGATGACGTGCTTGCCACCCCCTCGCTGCTCCGCGCGCACTTGGAGTTCCACCGCGCCCATCCAGAAAGCATCTGTCGGGGCGTTGCCATCAACGTGAGCTCCTTTGAGAGCCTGCCTGCCCCAGCGTATTCATTGCTCGACTATTCGGGGGCGTATTTTTGGACGACGAACGTTTCCGCTCCGCTCTCGCTGATCGATAAAGCGGGTCGCTTCGACGAGCGATTTCGTGAGTACGGTTGGGAGGATCTCGAGCTTGGTTTCCGCTTGCGGCACATGCACGTTCCTTCGCTCTTGGCTCGCGATGCGGTGGTGTATCATTATAAACCGCCACTTGCCCCCGAGCAGTTCTCGCGAGTTGCTCGCCAGGCGAGGGCGCAGGCACGCACGGCAAAACTGTTTCTCGAAAAGCACCCGCATTGGCGCATCGCACTCGCCACAGGCGCGCTCGCGCCGATGCTGTGGTGGAGCGGCGTCGCTCGCCGCAGCGGTTGGCCGGCGTTGTTGGAGAGGGTCGCGCGACCCGGGCAAGCGCAAACCTCCGTGCCGATCGGCCTGCGTCGCTGGGCTGCACAGCGCCTCGCGCGCAGCGCCTACTACGATGAACTCATGAACGGCCGGAGGGGCTGATGGCAATCGCCGGTCACAACGGCACCGCGTACGAAAGCATCTTGCTCATTCGCACCGATAGAGTCGGGGATCTTGTCCTTTCAACGCCGGCGATCACATCGTTTCGGCGCTCGTGGCCACAGGCGCGCATCACGGCGGTTGTCACCGGCTACACCGAGCCGATTTTACGGCACAATCCCGATATCGATGAGATCGTGCTCCTTCCCCACGCGCAGCCGGCAAAGGCAATTGCAAACGTTGCGAAACTTGGCCGGAAAAATGGCCTCGCCGTCGGACTGGCGCCGCGCACAGATGATATCTTCCTGACCGGTGTCTCGGGGGCGACGACGAGGATCGGTTATGTCTATCGCCGTCGCTACCTGAGCCGAGCCCTTGCTCGGATGTGCCTCACCGACTGGTGCCTTTCGGACGCGGATCCAGCGCTGGCAGACCGTTTCCCCGACAAGCCGATCATGCACGAGGTTCGTCAAGTGCTGGCGCTCGTGAGGCTCGCAGGCGGAGGTGTGCTCACCGAAGAGCTGACGCTCCGTTTGGGCGATGACGACACAGCTTGGGCAAAAGCCAACGCGCCAGAACGAGGCGTCGTTCTCGCGCTTGCGCCCAGGTGGTTCATGCACAACTTTGGGGCGGAGGCCGTGCGCCTGCTCATCACGCGCCTCGCCCATCGATCCAGCAATGTCGTGGTGACCTATGGACCGGATACCAAAGACCTTGCTGAGAATATTCGTCAGATCTTGCCTCACGAAAACGTCGCGTGGTTTGGAAATCTCCCCCTGTTGCGATGGGCGGCGGTGCTCGAACAGTCATCGACCGTTATCACGGTGGATACCGGCGCAACCCACGTTGCCGCCGCGCTGAAAAAACCCGTGGTCGTGGTGTTCGAGCGAGAATACTTCCGGTTATGCTCGCAAGAATGGGGACCATGGCGCGTTCCCAGCGCCTTGCTGGTCAAGCCGCCGCGCGGCGCCAATCCGCAAACGCTTATTGAAGATATTGCGAGCGCGAGCCCCGCCTTATGAACGACCTCGTGTTGTCTGTCGTCATTCCAACGTATAATCGGGCAAGCACGCTGCGCTCCGTCTTACCGACGCTGCTCGATCAAAGCCTCGCCACCGACGCCTATGAGATCGTCGTCGCCGACTCGCAGAGCGACGATGGCACCGCGGAATATGTGGAGGGATTGCGGAGGAGCGCCGGCGAGCGGCTTCGGTATCTGCCGGGAGCATACAGCGGCCGAGCCGCAGCCCGCAATGCGGGAATAGCGCAAGCCCGGGCACCGGTCGTGCTGTTCACCGACGCTGACATCCTGGCATCGCGCACGCTGCTCGAACGCCACGCGAAGGCCCACGCTGCTGCTGGGCGACGCCGCGTCGCCGTCGTTGGCTGCGAGCTGCAAGTGCGCTCGCTCGACGACTATCGCCTGCAACGCGACGATCCAGGCACGCGCAAGCCGCTCCACCCGCGCACGAGGCGCAATCTCTCCTGGCTGTATTTTCTCACGGGCAACGCTTCGGTGCGTCGCGACGACCTTCTCGCTGTCGGATGTTTTGACGAACAGTTTACGGGATACGGACACGAAGACTTGGAATTGGGTTACCGGTTGTCGCGAAGCGGCGTAGAAATTCTCTACGACGCCGAAGCGGTGAACTATCACTGGCACCCGGTCGCCTTCGCGGAGCAAGTCGGCCGCATGGAATTGGCCGGCGTGTCCACCGTTCGTTTTTTTCGCAAGCATCCAGACTTTTCGGTGAAGGCAAACCTTGGCATGACGCCCGTTTCATTATGGCTCCACTCCGCGCTGGCGGCGGCACCTGGGTTGCGGCGCGCGTTGGAAAACGCGGGCTCGCGTGAAGACGCGCCGAAGAAAAACACCTGGCCTTTCGTCGCGCGGCAGATTGCGTATCAATACCACTACGTGAGCGGCATCAAGCGAGCGTTGCGGGAAGGCGCGGGCAAGCCGTGAGCCGCGAGCTTTTTCGCCGGGAGAATTGCGGCGCGCTCACAGCCGCGGCGCAGGGTGAGTGCGTCGAATTGTCCGGCTGGGTGAACAGCAGCCGCGATCACGGCGGGCTCATTTTTGTCGACCTGCGCGATCGCTTCGGCATCACCCAGCTCGTGCTCGATCCCAAAGCAATTCCGGTGGCGGCATCGTTGCGCTCCGAAGACGTCGTGACAGCCCAGGGACGCGTGCGCAGGCGTCCGCCGGGCACGGAGAACACTAAGCTTGTAACTGGTGAGATCGAGGTCGCCGTAGAAAGCGTCACGGTCTTGAATCGATCCAAGACGCCGCCGTTTCCCATCCACAGCGACATCGACGTCGACGAAAGCTTGCGCCTACGCTATCGCTACTTGGATCTGCGACGGCCTCACTTGCAGCGCAACATCGCGCTGCGGCACCGTGCGATCAAAGCGGTGCGCGATTACCTGGATGGGCAGGGTTTTCTTGAAATCGAAACGCCGATGCTCATCAAGCAGACGCCTGAAGGCGCGCGAGACTTTATCGTGCCGAGTCGTTTACATCCCGGCGCGTTCTATGCGCTGCCGCAATCGCCGCAGCTCTTCAAACAGTTGTTGATGGTGTCCGGTTTCCAGAAATATTTTCAGATAGCACGCTGCTTTCGCGACGAAGACACCCGAGCCGATCGCCAGCCTGAGTTCACGCAAATCGACCTTGAAATGACCTTTCCGACGCAAGACGACGTCATGTCCGTCATGGAGGGTACGCTCGCGCATATGTTTCGCGAGGCGCTCGGCGTTTCAGTGCCGACACCGTTTGCGCGTCTGGGACACGCGCAAGCCATGGCGGAGTACGGCTCGGACAAACCGGATCTACGTTTTGGCATGAAGCTGCACGACGTCGGGGGAGCGTTTGCCGGCACGGAATTCAAAATCTTTGCGTCAGCGCTCGCGGCGGGTAACGCCATCGTTGCCTTCGCGGAAAGCGGCGGCTCGAGCCGGTCACGGCGCGATTTCGATGCCCTCGTCGCCGCGGCGTCCGAGTTTGGAGCCAAAGGGCTTGCGTGGATTGCCCTCGCTGCCGACGGCCTGAAGTCATCGCTGCCCAAATCGGCGTTGACCGATGTGCTCATCCAGAGCCTCAAAGCGAAGACTGGTGCGACCGCAAACGATGCGATCTACATGGTTGCAGACGAGCAAGCAACGGCGCAGACGATTGCGGGCAAGATGCGGCTGCACATCGCCGACCTGCGCGGCTTGCGCGACCCCAAGCAGTTCGCGTTTTGTTGGGTTGTTGATTTCCCGCTCTTCGAGCGAGACCCTGAAACGGGCAGCCTGACACCTGCTCACCATCCCTTTACCGCGCCAGCTCCCGGCAGCGAGTCGCTCGCTGGCGATCCGTTAGCGTTGCGCGCGCAGCACTACGATGTTGTGCTCAACGGGATGGAGTTGGGCTCGGGTTCGATTCGCATTCACGATCCGGCGATGCAACGCAAAATTTTCGACCTCTTAGGGTATCCGGGAGAGGAAGCCGAGCGTCGTTTTGGTTTCCTGCTTGAAGCGTTCGAGTATGGAGCGCCCCCACATGGCGGCATCGCGCTCGGCGTTGATAGAATCATTTTGCTCATGGTGGGTGGCGAATCGATTCGAGAGACGATTGCCTTTCCAAAGAATCAGCGCTTCCAGGACGTCATGATCGACGCGCCCACGCCGGTTGGCCCCGAGATCCTGAGAGAATTGCATTTGCGCACGGACACCGCGGCCGGGCGCTCGTGATGCAATCCATTCCGCTAGTTCGAGAGAGCGAAGCCACCGACGAACGCGCGCGCGAGGCGTTTCGCGACATCAAGAACGCGCTGCGCGTACCCATCGTCAATCTGATTTTTCAGGCGTGGGCGGCGGTACCGCGCTTTTTAGACCTCACGTGGCGGCGCATGCGCCCGAACGTGCTGACGGCTGAATTTGGGGAACTCGCTGCCCGCATCGAACGCGACGTTCGCACTGGAACTGCCGATTGGCCCGTGGCCGATCATGCTGCGCAACTGCGTGCGCGAGCGGTGAGCGACGCCGAGATCGCACGGATGCGGGAAGTCATCGAGCTCTTCGCACAGGTAAACCCAAGCTTGCGATTTTGGCCTGCGCAGTCGACGGTGCGCTCGCAGGGCGTCCCGTTGGCGGTGCTGGTTCAAAAGGACCGCACCGCGAAGAAGTGCGGGAACGGCCCAAGGAATTTCGAGGCGTGCGTTTTTCTCTCGTGGAGGAGCGCGACGCGCCGCCTCGCGTGCGTGCTATTTATGAGGACATGCGAGCCACCTTGCATCTGCCGTTTATCGAAACAGAATACAAGGCGATGGCATCGTATCCAGACTGGCTGGAAGTGTGGTGGAAGGACTGCAAGCCCAAGGTGTCAGACCCGCGCTACGAACGGCTAACGCGCGCGATCGCAAGCGCCGCGAATGAGACTTCAAAATCGTTGCCACATGGTTTGTTTATGAGCGTCGATTTGCTCGAGAGATCCGATATTGATGAAGGCAAGCGCAAAGAGCTTAAACGCGTGACCGGGACCTTCGTCCGTCTCTTGCCCGGATTGATGATTAACGTCGAAATCGCCCGCCGCGGCCTGAGCTGAGTCTATTCGCTCGTTTGTATTTGACGCAAGACCTCCGGCGGTGCGATCACATACACGATGCCGCCAGAACCCTGCATCCACACACGCTCGAATTGGACCCGCTTGTACACGATGCGAATGTGGCCAGGCAGCGCGTATGGGTCGTTCGCGATCACGTCGCCGTCACGCGTGAAACCACGCACGACCAACAGGTGCCCGTCGGTTTTTCCGTATGGAGAGCCGTCGAGCTCACCGGGTGCCACACGAATGCTTGCCACCAGTGGAATGTCGCGCTCAATATAATGCTCCACGTCAGCCAGACCCGTTAAGCGCTCGACCCATCCCGCCAGGCCGTGCTCCGACGCGAACGCGACGTTGAACGGCCAATTTCCGCAGCCCTCATACACAGGATCGTACGTTCCTTCGGCGGCAGCGGGCACATCGACGTTCCACTGCGGATGGTGCAATCGCGCGGCCCAGTACGCCATGATCATGGAAACGCTCGTCGGGCTGCACCACGCATCGCCGCCGCCGGCGAGAGCATCGGGTGATTCGCGCATTCGCTGCGTGCGCTGCGGAACGTCAAGGTCAATTCCCCACGCGGTGGCCCTGCTTTCGCGTGGTACCGCGACCGGCGCTCCCGTTCCCGTCGTGACGGCAACAAGAGACAGGCTCGGCGCCGATCCGTTGGGTGCGAAGTGTAGGAAGACGCGAACTTGCCATGCGTTGGCCACAGAGCCGAGCACGAGCGTGTCTGTCTCGACCTTGCCGTCCGCATCGGCCGGAGCATTGACTGAATGACGGTGCGCTGCCGCCCGATCGCGACTCCACTGTCCCATGGCATACCAGTTTGTCCAGCGGTCGCCGACGCGAGCGCGCAGCTGGATCTCGATCCACGAGTCATCGGGCGTGCGAACGTCGTATGAAGCAATCGCGGTTGTAAAGCCGCTACCAACTGCTTGCACCGTTGACGTAAAGTCATGCTTGATGCCATCCGCAAAACGAAAGACCGTTATGGACACGGCAAGCACGAGCGCAACGTTCAGATTTCCCACTCCCACGCGTTCCAGTAGTCCGAGATAACCGGCGAAGGTTTGAAGTTCTTGAGATCCTTGTTGCCGGCGATTACAATCTTATCCCAATAGATAATTTCCGCGGGAACCTCGTCGAGCATGATTCGCCACGCCTGCTGGTAATCGCGGCGGCGACGGTGAGGATCGTAGGATACTTGCGCATCGCGCAAATACGCGTCCACGGCGTGGTTGCAGTAGAAGTTTGTGTTCGCCCCGTGGGGCGGGAACCAGTCACAGCCCCAGTTCGCCAAATTGTCTGGATCGACGCCCTCAGTATTGACAATCCACGCCATGTCGTAGGTGCCGCCGTACAGCGGCCCATGTTCGGCAAAGAGGAGGCTCCCCGCGTAGTTCTTGACCGACAGCGCGACGCCGACGCGCCGGAGTTCGTCGGCGACGAGGACCTCAGCGTCTGCGTTCGGGCGGTTGTCGGTTGCAGTCGAAATAGTGAGCTCGAGCCGTCTTCCATTCTTCATCCGAATCCGATCCGGGCCCGGCTGCCAACCGGCTGCGGACAAGAGTCTTGCTGCCTCCGACGGTTGGTAGGGGATGGGTGGCAGATTATTTGCGGCCCAAGAAAAGGGCGGCACGTCCGTTGCAGCGCGCACCCCAAGTCCTCCGTACACATCTGCAATGATCATCGGCACGTCGATCGCGCGCGCAAGTGCTCGCCGAACATTCGGGTCGCGCAAGATCGGACTGCGCAAGTTGAAGTCGAGGTGGCGATAGTTTGCTTGCAACTGCGTCTTGACCCAGATGCCCGGTACGCCTGACAGTTGCGGCACCAGAGTTTTTGCAACGCCGTCAACCAAGTCGATTTCGTGAGTGCGCAATTCATTGAGTTGGGTGGTGGAATCTGGGATGACTTCCATGTCAACCTCGTGCACGTGCGGAGGCCCGCGCCAGTAGCGCTGGTTTGCCAAAAAGACGAGACGAGATCCGTGAAGCCACTGCCGCAGAACGAACGGACCGTCACCAATGGGATTTTGGTCGTAGGGTATGTTATCGATCGACCGCTCGCGCGAGAGCAGGTGCGCGGGCAACGGCGGAAACGTGCCTTCAGAAAAAAGATACACAGCCGGGCTGAATGGTTGCTTCATGACGAAGGTAACGCGATGCGCGGTATCCGCGATCATGCTTTTAATCTTGTCGTAGCCGGCAGTATACACGACGGGATTTCTGCCATCGACGATTGCATGCCACGTAAAGATAACATCTTGTGCGCTCACCGGCTGGCCGTCTGACCAGACAGCGCTGCGCCGCAGCGGAAACGTGATGCGCAAACCATCCTTACTAATGAGCCCATTCGCGAGAGTGGGAAACTGCGTGGCGAGCGCGGGCACTGGTCGCTCGTGGTCGTCATAGCGAAAGAAGGGCTCGAAGAGCAGCGAGGTGACGTCATCGGCAGACGACTGATTCGAAAACATACGAATGAGCGAGTTGGGCTCTTCCGCCACGGCGAGCCGGACGATGCCGTGGACGGTCCAGGACTTTTGGGCAACGGCGTTGCGCGAAGACGACAATTTCGTGCACGAGCACAAAAGCAGAACAAGGACTACGCTGACAGTGCCGGCGCGCACGAGAGATCCCCTCAACGGCGCGCGGCCTGCGAAGACTGGGTCCATTTCGCCGTCCGTTGCGCCGCGGCTCGGACCGCGTGCCAAAGTCTTGCACCGCCGAAACGCACCGCATCATCTGTCACAAGACCAGTCTCCGCTTGCGTTCTTTGAATAAAAGCTTGCGCTTGAGCGTCATCGAGCGCGCGGGTGTTCAGAGCAATGGCAACGCAGGGCGCGGCTTTGATGGGTGCGCAAGCCGATTCGTGAAGGTTCGCGAGCGTGCGGAGGTCCGGGATAGGTACGTCAAAATCCTCGATCGAGTCCCTCCCAACCTCATGACACAAAACGAGCACATCGGGAGCGCAACCGAGCATTAGGCCATACGTGACCGGCGCAAATGCGGGATGAAGGATGCTCCCCTGTCCTTCCACGAGGGTGAATCGGGCATCCCGAGTGACATCGAGCACGAGCTGCTCGGCAGCGCCCGAAACAAAATCCGAAATCACCCGATCGACCGAGATGCCTTTCCCTGCGATCATGATGCCGGTCTGCCCAGTGGCGACAAATTCAGCGCGTTCGTCCGCAGCACGAGCGGCCTCCGCGAGTTCGAGCATTGCGGACATCTTACCGACCGCGCAGTCGCTGCCGACAGCGAGCACCACAACTTGTGGCACGCGGTACGCAGCACCTGAAAACAGCGGAATCGTCTCGGGCGTCGCGCGCACGTCCCAGAGGCGCGCGCCGCTTGCCTTCGCGCGCGCGACAAATTCTGCGTCCAAAGAGACGAACTGATGGAGTCCGTTGACGATTTCCAGTTTTGCATCGATGGCGTCGAGAATATGTGCGCGGAATTGCTTCGGTAATGCGCCACCAGAGACGGCAACGCCCACGAGCAGCGAGGTGGGCGAGAAAGCGAGCGCCTCGCGAATCGTCGAGACAATCGGCGCATCGCGGTCCAACTCCGGCAGAACGGTGCGCAGCGTGCGACCGGCATGCGCGCTGTCAACAACGGCTACCACGTCATCGGACGAGTACCGCAACACACCGTGCGCAGTCTTGGCGTGATGCGGGTCTTGCAGATGGCCTTCGGTCAGCGCGACGTAGCGCCGTTTGGGGTGCTCGGCCATACGCGAAAGTTACGTCGCTTGCCGCGCCGCCACCCCTAGTCCCGGGGCGTCCGGCAAGTGCAGTTGCGCACCGTCGTACCGAACGCCGGTGAAAGGATCGTCTGTGATGAGCAGTGGTCCATCGAGGTCGGCATAGTCGCAGAGTGGGGTGAGATGAGCTGCAGCGGTCGCGAGCACAGAGGACTCGATCATGCATCCAATCATGACCTTCATCTTCATGGCGCGCGCCGTGTGAATCATGCGCAGCGCTTCGCGTAGGCCGCCGCACTTGACCAGCTTGATATTGATGCCGTCAACGCATCCCCATAGTGGCGGAAGATCCGCGGACGTCAAGCTGTCTTCATCCACGACAATCGGGACCTTTGAATGTTCCCGCACAAATCGCAGCTGCTCGGGATGACCCGCCTCGATGGGCTGCTCGCAAAATTCGATGTCAAAGCGCGCAAGTTCGGCAAGCTCGGCGACTGCAGTCTGCGGTGCCCAACCTTCGTTCGCGTCGACGCGGATCGTTCCGCGATAGAAAGATCGAATGGCTTCAATCGTCTCGACGGAGTGCTCGTTGCCTACTTTGACTTTGAGAATCGGGAAATGTTGCGCTTGTTTCGTTTTCTCGATGGTGGTTTCGAGATCGGCGATGCCAATGGTGAACGACGTCTTCAAAGCCCGCTTTGGATCAAGTCCAAACAACCTGGAGAGCGGGATGCCTAAGCGTTTCCCTGCAAGATCGTGCAGCGCAAGATCGAGCGCGCAGCGCGCGCCAGCTCCGTTCCCGAGAAGGTCGAGCACGCTGTCGAGATGCCAGAGGTCGCGATTGCGCAGCGACAGCCGCTCTAATTGCGCAGCGACGAGATCGGCACTTTCATCGTAGCGTGAAATGGGAGCAGATTCGCCGAGCGCCTCGATGCCGTCAGCGTGCAGTCGGAGGAGAACCGTTTGGGCGACGTCTTCGGACCCTCGGCTTATTCGAAAGGTGTGCCGCAAATGCAAGTCGAGTTTTTCGGTCGTTATGCGTGTCACTGTTGACGAATGAATTTGCGTTTGTCAAGACTTGTCTTTCTCCACGGTGCATGGTAGGTTAGTTGCACTGCGCGAATGCATCGCGCACTTCCCTGGGGTGTGCGAGAGCTCGTCTTGTGATTGATCCAACACAATCACGAGAGGGAGCTTGACTCTGAACCCACTTGTGCAAGCCCTCCACGCTGAGGGAAGCCTACCGGGGTTTAGGTAAGCACCCAACCTGCGAACTGCGGGTTCAAATCCCTGGCGGGTAACGGCACTTTGGGGGAACGCAAACGGCCCGGTCGATCGACCGGGCCGTTTCATAGTTATGTGGCTGCTGCTTTCAAGGCGTCTTTTGCAAGCATGCCCCGCAACCAGGCCACCGCCCTCACAAGAGCGGGACGTTCGGCTTCCACGGCGTTGTACTCTAATGTAAGGAAGCCTCGATAGTGGTGCTGCCACAAGAACGTGAGCGCGGCGATATAGTCAATGGACTCGTCGGCGCCGAAAGTATCCAACGAGCCCATCGGAGCCACGACAAGAGTAGCACTTTCAAGTGCCTCCACCCACGCATCGCGATTCGCTGAGGCCAAGACGGAGGTATCGGGCGCCAGGCGCAGCCACGCGGAATCGCACTCTTTCATGATGCGCTTGGCTTCCGGCGGCGAGGAGACAAGGGACTGGCTTTTGGGTTCGAGAGCGAAGGTAACGTTGCGCTGCTTCGCGCACACGCACGCCGTCTTCAATCCGCGAATCACTTCTCGCCACTCGACGGCTTGCGGCCCGAGCGACGGGGCCAAGAAAAATCTGACAAGCGGCGCGCCGAGCCAGGTGGCGAGCTCGAGCGAGCGTTCCAGGCCGACGACGTGGTCATCGATTGCCGCAGCCTCAATGGCGATGTCGTGCTGCAACGCGGCTACCGTCAAGCAGCGATCCGTGCAGAGTTTTTTCAACTGGGCGACGTAGTCTGAGTCAAGACGGGGAAAATGCGCCAATGCAAACTCAATGCCGTCGAGCCCGAGCTCGCTCGCGCACAGATCGATCCATTCGAGTTGTGTAAGATCGCCTGCCGACAGCATTCGATCGTACGAATGCGAGTTGCAACAGATCTTCATGCACGTGTGCCGAAACGGCGAATGCGGCGTCGCTTTCAACGAGCCGCAGTTCTGCGGTGCGAGGCGCAACCCTGCGGAGCAACCGCTGCTCCATTTCCGCAAAGGCGCTTCATGAGTTTCGTGCTTTGCATCGGCGAGGCGTTGATCGATTTTGTTGGCCAATCCCACGTGCGCGATATTGGCGCAAGCGAGACCTTCCGCCGGGCAGCCGGCGGAGCCGTCGCAAACGTCGCTGTCGGGATCGCGCGGTTGGCCGGGGAAGCGCACTTTGCCGGCGCGCTGAGTCGCGACGCCTTCGGCCGCTATCTGTTGCGAACGCTCGCACTGGAGAACGTGAACGTCGACGGCGTGCGCATCGTTGATGCACCTACAACCTTGGCGTTTGTCGCTCGCAGCGAAGAAGGCGAGCGGGATTTCCTCTTCCTGCGCAAACCGGGAGCGGACAGCCTCCTCGAAGCCGCAGATATCGATGTGCACAACCTCGCACGCGCTCGCATCGTGCACTTTGGCGGCGTGCTGCTGTCGAGCGAGCCGGCGCGCTCGGCGTGTTTCGCCGCAGCGGCCAGCGCGCGTCGCGCGGGTGTGTTGGTCAGCTTCGATCCAAACGTGCGTCCGGCACTGTGGCAATCACACGAAGAAATGAAACGCATCACCTTGGCCGGTTGCGCGAGCGCGACGCTCGTCAAACTTTCCGATGATGATTTGATCGAACTCGACCTTGACCCGTCCAATGTGCAGCCGCTTTTCAACGAATCGACTCAAGTCGTAATCGTTACGCGCGGCGCGCGCGGCGCAGCGTTTTTCACGCGTGCAGGTGAGAAGGGAGATGCAGCGGCGTTGGCTATCGAACCGGTCGATACGACGGGTGCTGGTGACGCTGCGATGGCGGCTATTTTGTGGAGAGTAGCGCAACGTCACGGCGACGTGTCGCGCGAGCTTCTCGCAGAAGCAATCCGATATGCGAATGCCGCCGGCGCTCTGGCCTGCATGCGCGAAGGAGCCATTCCGTCGCTGCCCACTGCAGAACAAGTGGAAGCTGTGCTCCCAAGGTTGCCCAATCCAGGCTAGGGAAGGGTGCAAGCGTGACCACTCCCTCGTTGCTGGTCTTCATTTGCTCCCACAACGCCGTCCGAAGCGCGATTGCCGAAGCGATCGCGGCGGATGAAGCTGGCCGCCGTGGTCTTTCCTTAGCGGTTGCAAGCGCAGGGACGCACGCGCTGCCCGGCTACGCCGCCGCGTCCATCGCGCAGGCCACCATAAGCGAGATTGGTCTTTCGCTCGAACATCATCGTTCGAAGCCCGCTGACGCAGATCTCATCGCTCGGGCAACGCTCGTCGTGACGATGACCGATGCGCAACGCGAAATGCTGCATACCGCGTTCCCGCAAGCAAAAGCCAAGGTGGTCAGCTTCGATGACTTGACGCACCACGGGGATGTTCCCGATCCAGTCGGGGGCGACGCGCAAGAGGTGCGCGCGGTCAGGGACGTGCTGCAAACCTGTATGCCAACCATCCTCGCGGCGCTCGAACGGCGCGTCAATACCGGGCGCGAAGATCGAGCCAAAGGCGGCGAATTGTCCTGAGGAGAACGACGCGGTATGGCTACTAGTACCTTTCGCATCGCCGTGGGTGCCGACCACGCTGGCTTCGGATACAAAGGAATGATTGCCGAACATTTACGCGGCCTTGGACACGAGGTCGTCGATTTTGGAACGTACTCGACCGACCCGGTAGACTATCCCCTCATTGGTTTCAAAGTTGGTGAAGCCGTTGCTCACGGCGAGTGCGATCGTGGGGTGCTCGTGTGCGGATCGAGTTTAGGCGTGGCGATGGCGGCGAACAAAGTGAAGGGTGTTCGCGCGGCGTCGATCGCTGAGCCATACTCGGCAAAGCTGTCTCGCCAACATAACAATTGCAACGTTATTTGTTTTGCCGAGCGCCTCACCGGCTGGGAAATGGTGCGCGAGTGCCTCGAGGTGTGGCTTGTGACCGAGCCGGAGGGTGGCCGCCATCAGCGCCGCGTGCAAGAAATCGACGATTATCCGGCAATCGCGCCGGCGATGACGCAAGAAGTGCGCCAGTGAACGCTCGTCTGTTGGAGCGATCCACGCTTGCGGAGTCGGATCCACAGGTCGCGCGAGCCATCGCGCTGGAGGAAGAGCGCCAACGCCGAAACCTCGAATTGATCGCATCGGAGAATTACGTGAGCGCAGCCGTTCGCGAAGCCGCCGGCAGCGTCATGACCAACAAATACGCCGAAGGGTATCCCGGCAAACGTTACTATGGCGGTTGCGAATACGTCGACATGGTCGAAACGCTCGCAATCGACCGCCTCAAGAAATTGTTTGGAGTCGAATACGCCAACGTGCAACCACACTCCGGCGCACAGGCGAATATGGCGGTCTATTTCTCCGCCTTAGCGCCCGGCGACACGATCATGGGCACGGCGCTCGACCACGGCGGGCACCTCACGCACGGCAGCAAGGTGAGCTTTAGCGGGAAGCTTTATCGCGTCGTGACGTACGGCGTCAACCAAAAGACCGAACGATTCGACTACGATGAGATCCGAGCCATCGCGCGCCAGCACAAGCCAAAAATGATCGTTGCCGGTTGGAGTGCTTACTCCCGCATTCCGGACTGGGGCGCTTTCGCTGAGATCGCACACGAAGTTGGTGCGCTGCTCTTTGCGGATATCGCGCACGTTGCGGGCCTCATCGCGGCCGGCATTCATCCAAGCCCGGTGGGCCATGCGGACTACATAACGACGACGACGCACAAGACGCTGCGCGGCCCGCGCGGTGGCGCGATCATGACCGACGCCGAGCGCGGCAAGATGATTGCGAAAACCGTGTTCCCAGGTCTCCAGGGCGGCCCGCTCATGCACGTCATCGCAGCCAAGGCGGTGGCGTTACACGAAGCATCGCAACCAGATTTTGTCGACTATGCGAAGCAAGTCGTCAAAAATGCACAGACGTTGGCGCGAGCACTCGAGTCGAAAGGGCTGCGCATCGTCGCAGGCGGCACCGACAACCACCTCATGTTGGTCGACGTTTCCGTCCGAGGCCTGACAGGCAAAGGGGTCGAGGAATATTTTGATCAGATTGGGATCACCGTTAACAAGAACATGATTCCGTTTGACCGCAATCCGCCGGCAGTTTCGAGTGGTGTGCGCATTGGAACTCCCGCCGTCACCACCCGCGGTCTGCGCGAAGCGGACATGGAACAAATTGCCGACATCATGGGTGCCGCGATGGACGACATCGGCCGCAACGAGCAGCGCGAACAACTGCGTGCGCGCGTCTACGAGCTCACCGCACGCTTTGGCGTGCCGTAGGCGAAGGCAAGAAGATGGAAACTTCCGTGTGGGCGAGATCTGGGCTGACGACGCATCCGGAATATCCGAATCTCGCGATTCTCGATCACCCGCTTGTTGCCGACAAGTTGGGCCGGGTGCGCGATGCCGCGACGCCAAACAAAGAATTTCGCGAACTTTGCGCTGAGCTTGCGACGCTGCTTGCGTGGCCAGCCACCGCCGATCTCGAAGTGACCGACACCCAGGTCGCAACGCCGCTCGCCTGGGCCAACGCAAAAAGCATCACGCGCGTACCTCTGCTGGTCCCGATCTTGCGCGCCGGCTTGGGACTCGTGCCAGGCTTCCATGCGCTCATGCCGCAAGCGACGGTGGCGCACGTTGGGATCTATCGCGATCCAGACACCCTTGAAGCGGTGCCCTACTACGTGAATCTGCCCGAGCAGCTGTCGGGGTGGCGCGCCTTCGTCCTCGACCCGATGCTCGCAACAGGCGCTTCGGCGATTGCCAGCGTGACGCTCTTGGTGCAACGGGGCGCCGACATCGAGGATCTACGTTACATCTCGCTGATTGCTGCGCCGGAAGGTCTGCGCGCGCTCTTCGCCGAGCATCCGAAACTGCGTGCTTACACGTGCGCGGTGGATCGGCATCTCAACGACCACGGTTATATTGTCCCCGGCCTCGGTGACGCGGGCGATCGCCTGTATGGCGCAGGAGCTGGACGAGTGCCTGAAACGGCCGTGCGCGCCATTCACCGCAGAGAGCGCAAGCCATGAGCGACGCAGCTCCCACCCTCGAAGCCAACCAATACGACCGCCCATCCTGGGATGCGTACTTCAGCGCGATCACGCGTGCTGTTGCCACGCGGGCAACCTGCTCGCGCAAGGCAGTGGGGGCCGTTCTCGTCAAGAACAAACTCATTTTAGCCACCGGCTACAATGGTGCGCCTGCAGGCTTGCGCCATTGCGACCATCGTGGTGGGAAAGACTTGCTGGGGGGGCACTGCGCCCGCTCGACACACGCCGAACAGAATGCTATCGTGCAAGCGGCGCGCCATGGGATCTCCATCGAAGGCGCAACGCTCTATTGCACCAATAATCCATGTCTTGGCTGCACAAAGTTGCTCATCAACGCTGGCATCAAACGCATCGTCTACCAAGAACCGTATCCGGATCCACTGGCTTTCGAACTGCTGAACGAAGCAGGTGTTACGGTCGAGCAGTCTGGCGCCGGCGTGAGCTAGAGCGCCGCGTGTATCAGCAACTCTTCAACATCAACATCTATTGGTTGTGCGCGATGACTTTCGTCCTCGCGGCAGCCAGTTGCGCAATCGTCACCCCACTCGTCCGGCGTATGGCGTTTGCCGTCGGCGTTTTTGACGAACCGGATGACGACCGGCGCGTGCACACGCAACCGACGCCGCGTTTGGGCGGCGTCGCCATCTTCATCGGGTTCATGCTGGCGCTCTTCGCTATGCTCAACGTCGCGCTGAACAACAACTTTGTGATCCACCACTATCTGGGAACGCGCGACTTGGCCGAAGTCATCGGGTTACTGTTCGGCGCCACGCTCATGCTCGGCATTGGGTTGTGGGATGATATCATGCGCATGCGGCCACAGGCCAAGTTGCTGGCTCAGTTTGTAGTCGCCATCGTCATGATCGCTCTCTATAAGTTCACGATCTTGGGGTTTTCGCTGCCACACTTCGGGTACATCGCCCTGGGAGTGCTCGCCATTCCGTTTTCGCTGTTTTGGTATCTGGGGATGGTGAACGCCATCAATTTCATGGATGGCCTCGACGGTCTTGTGACGGGGGTGACCCTCATTGCCTCGATCACCATGGTCATCGTTTCCTGGTGGCACCACGAATATCTCGTGGCCATTACCATGTGTGCTCTGGGTGGCGCAGCCGCCGGTTTTTTGCCATTCAACTACAATCCAGCTCGCATCTTTATGGGCGATGGCGGATCGCTTTTTATTGGCTTCGTTCTTGCCAGCGCAGCGGTGATGGGAACCGAGAAGGTTGCCGTCGGTATCTCGCTGCTCGTTCCACTGCTCGTGCTCGCGCTGCCGATTTTGGACACCGCGCGAGTGATCGCGCAGCGGCTCGGTAAGCGCGCACCGCTCTTCGATGCCGATCGCACCCACATGCACCACCGGCTCCTCGACGTTGGCCTGTCGCAGCGACAGGTCGTCAACCTCATTTATTTGGTGTGCTTCATTCTCGGTGCCATCGCCATCGTGCTGTCGCGCCCCGGAGGCCCGCACGTGCTTTGATGTGCCCGCTGCGGGTGGGCGTCGTCTTTGGCACTCGTCCGGATGCGGTGAAAATGGCGCCCGTGATTGCCGCGCTCTCGCACGATGCTCGGTTCCAGTGCATCACTATCGCAACCGCACAGCACCGCGAAATGCTCGATGAGGTGCTGAGTCTGTTTGCGATCAAAGCCGAGTACGACCTAGCCGTCATGACCGAAGGCCAGTCACTCACGGACGTCACGACGCGGGTGCTCGAGCGCGTGGGTACCGTGCTCCAAGACGTCCGGCCAGACGTTGTCTTGGTCCATGGCGATACAACCACGTCGACCGCCGCTGCGTTGGCCGCATACTACCAACAGATTCCGGTTGGCCACGTCGAGGCTGGTCTCCGCACGACCACGATCTACGAACCATTTCCCGAAGAAATCAATCGGCGGCTGACCGGCGTGCTCGCAACGTACCACTTCGCGCCCACGCCGCTTGCCAAGCAGAACCTTTTACGCGAAGGCAAGGACCCCGCCACCATTGTGGTCACGGGCAATACCGTGATCGACGCGTTTGGGCAAATCCATGCGGAAATCACCGCTGACGACGCGGTGAGCGTCAGTACGCCGAGGATGATTTTTGCAGAAGCGCACCGGCGCGAGAACCTTGGGGCGCCGATGGAAGCAATCTGCAGGGCTCTGCGAACCGTCCTCGCCACTCGACCGGATGTCTCGCTCGTCTGGCCCGTGCACCCCAATCCGCCCATTGTAGAAGTAGTGCGGCGAATTCTGGACGGGGAGCCTCGTGTGCATCTGATTCAACCGCTGAGTTACCGGCGGCTGGTTGCGACCATAGCGCGCGCCACGATCGTCGCGACTGACTCAGGTGGTCTTCAGGAAGAGGCGCCGACGTTAGGCAAGCCCGTGCTCGTCCTGCGCAGAGTTACAGAACGGCCGGAAGGATTGCAAACGGGGACGCTCCGCCTCGCAGGCGTCAAAGAGCACGAGATCGTGAAGCATATTTCGGAGTTGCTCGACGACAAGACCGCGTATCAAAAGATGGCGAAAGCTGCGAACCCATATGGCGACGGCCAAGCCGCCAGACGCATCGCGGATGCACTTTGGGCATTTATGCGTAACGGTGCGTTGCCAGATGAATTCCAACCAATGTAGCGTGGCAAATGTACTCGCGACGAGGACCAATGTAGCGTCGCGCATTTATTCGCGACGAGCGGACCAATGAGACAACAACCTCCACCCTCGCTCGGCCAACTTGGTGGCGTCGGCATGACGGTCATCGGCACGATCATCGTTGGTTTCGCGTTTGGCTGGTTGGGATCGAAATTTTTGCATTGGGACTGGGCCATCCCAATTGGGATCGTGCTTGGCTTCGTCGCGGGCATGGTCTCGATGTTTCGCCAACTCTCGACGCGAATGTAGCGGCGCAGGTCCGTTTTCCAAGCCACTCGAAGGCACTAACTTGATGGAAAACGTCCGCTCGTTTCAAGCGGCCGTTGCCTTGCGCAGCTTGGTGCTGTCGGCAATTGTGGCCACGAGCCTTGCGATATTTGGCCACCGAAGCGTTTCCGCGCTCGCGCTTGTCGCCGGAACGCTTATCGGCCTTGCATATCTTTTCCACATCGCTACAGCATTTAACCGGCTGACGAAAGCCGGGAAGGGCTACTTGCCGCTCTTGGCGATCGAGTCGTTGTTGCGTGTGCTCATCGCCGGGGCTGCGCCTTTTGTCATCATCGGGCGTGGCCCAGCCATCGATTACTTTTTATATCTTGCTGGATTTGTCGCACCGCTAGCAGTGGCCATTCTGACCATTGCGCAACAAATCAAAACCGACTCTGCCAAACAGAGCGCAGCAACGTAAGATCGGTAAGAAGCGATGCAAGAAACGCCGGGAATTCATCCGCTGTGGCATCTTCCGTTTATGTCGGGACCGTTCAGCACGGTCCACGTGGATACCGTTGTCATCACGTGGTTGGCGATGGTGCTCGCTCTCGCCCTCGTCGGTCTGCTCGCTGCGACACACCCTGTAACCGTCATTTCAAAGCGGTATAGCGTCATGGAGCTTGGTGTGAGCTACCTGACCGAGCTCACCACGAGCATCCTCGGCAAAAATGGGGCGCCCTTCGTACCCTACATCATCTCGCTCTTTATCTTCATTCTGCTGCTCAACGAGATAGGATTGATTCCACTCATCGGCAGATCGCCAACGGCCGACATCAACACAACTGCAGCGCTGGCAATCACCACGATCCTGCTTATCCAGATCGTTGGAATTCGCAATCACGGGCTCGGTTACTACAAGCATCTCTTCGTCCAGCCGTGGATCTTGGGCATCTTCATGCTGCCCATCAACATCATTGATGAGATCGCGCGCCCGATCACCTTGGCAATGCGGCTCTTCGGCAATATTTTTGCGGGCGAAATCCTGCTCTTGGTTGTGGCCGGTGTTATCAATGCGCACCTCGGCGCCATTTCAGCTATCGCAAATATCGGACCGCTCTTCATCTTTGCATTCAATATGATCATCGGGGTCATCCAAGCGATGGTCTTTACTTTGTTGACCATCGCGTACTTGATCACGCCCACTCAAACCTCAACGGAACACTAAAGGGAGCATCTTCGTGGAAAACGCAATTCTTGCAGCCGCAGTTATCCTGGGATTCGCGCTCATTGTCGGTTTTGCGGGCTTCGGTTCGGCAATCGGCGACGGTATTATTGGCAGCAAGGCGGTCGAGTCAATCGCTCGTCAGCCCGAAGCTAGGCCGAATATTTTCTTTTTCTATCTCTTGGGCGTCGGTATTTTGGAAGCGTTTCCGATTATCGGCATCGCGCTGGCCTTCTACCTCGTTCTGGGGTTTGGCGGCCTTGGCGTGATGCAAGCGCTCAAACCGCTTTTGGGCCACTAAACGCATGCTGCTCTCGCTCGACGGCACGTTCCTCGTCCAGATTTTGAACTTCATCATTTTCTGGATCTTGTTGAACTATCTGTTCATCGCACCGACGCGTCGAGCCATCGAAGAGCGGCAGCGCTACGTGTCCAATCTCTACCGAGAAGGAGACGAACTTGCGGCGCAGACGGCTGCGTTCCAAAAGGAAGCAACCGCAATTTTGAATGCGGCTCGCCGTCGCACCGAGGAGGCGATGCGCGCCGCTGCAGCTTCGGCCTCGGACGAAACGCATTCGATTGAGCGCAAAGCGGCTGAAGAGGCGGCGGCCACCGTCCAACTGGCTCAGGCAACGGTTGCGAGCGAGCGCGCCGTCGCCTTAGAAAAACAACAGGCTTTTGTGAACGAACTCGCGCGGACCATGGTGGAACGCGCATCCGGGTTCGAGCCCGCAGCGTAGACCATGTTCATCTCGCATTTCAACGACGCCGTCTTCATCGCAAAGCTCGTTAATTTTGTGATTTTCGTCGCGGCCATCGTCTGGCTTTTCAACAAATATGGCAAGCCGGCGTTGGTCGCCCACCAAGAAGCCCAGAATCGTGTCGTCGAAGATGCCAAAAAATATCGCGAGCAAAATGAAGTGGCTGTTGCGCAAGCTCGCGGCGCTATCGATCAAGCAAAGCTCGACAGCGAGCGCATGATCGAGGTGGGAGAAGCCCAAGCGAAAAGACTCATCGAAGTGGAACGCGCGGCGGCCACGGCACACGCGGCGCGCATCGTCGCTCATGCGAGCGGCGAACTCGAACGCGAGCGCTACCGCGTGCGCCGCGAATTGCTCGAAGAGACCGTCGACCGCGCTCACCGTACAGCACAAGAAATTGCAAAGCGCGATATCGACCCGACCAGGCAACAGGCGCTTGTCGAACAAGCGATCACCTACTTGGAGCGCGCGCATGCTTAAAGAGAGCATCGCTCAACGGTATTCCGAGGCGCTTTTTGAGTTGGCCAAGGAGCAGGGAATTGTCGAGCGAGTCACGTCCGAACTTGATGGCTTCGTCGCCGTACTTTCGCTCGACCCAAATCTCGCCGCATTCTTTGGATCCCCGGTCATTGAGCGCGAGGAGAAAATCAAACTTCTCAACTCGACGCTCGAGGCGCGGATGCACGAACTAACCCTGAATTTTATTGTCTTGCTCGTGCGGAAGCGGCGCGAGAGCCTCATTGGCATCGTGGCGCGCCAAATGCACGAATTGCTCGACCGTGACGCTGGGCGCAAGGTTGCGGCGATTGGCACTCCGATGCCGCTCGAGCCGCGTCAACTCGACGAACTTGCGCAACGCCTTTCCTCCGTGTATAGCGCGACAATCGTTCCGCACACAAAAGTCTCGCCAGAACTGCTCGGCGGTCTCGTTGTGCAAGTTGGCGATCGCTACGTTGACGCCAGCATCGCTGGGAGACTTGAAGAGCTTCGCCGTCACCTCTTGGAGGGCGCCGACAACTGGGCGACGACCTCTCCGAACGGACAACCCTAGAGCTTGTAGCGGCGGACCCCAGGTCCGCTCACCAAAGGAAATACGAAACCATGTTAAACGCCGACGAAATCGCCGGAATACTCAAACAACAGATCGCGAGCGCGCGGATCGATACGCGACAGGACGAGGTCGGCACCGTCATCGAGGTCGGCGACTCGATCGCCCGCGTCTACGGACTGAGCGCCGTGAAGATGATGGAGCTGGTCCAATTCCCCAACGGGCTGTTCGGTATCGCCTTCAACCTCGAAGAGGACAACGTCGGCGTCGTCATCATGGGTGCGGACAGCGAGATCAAAGAAGGCGACACCGTGCGGCGCACCGGGCGTATCGTCTCGGTGCCGGTCGGCGACGGCGTCATCGGCCGCGTCATCAACCCGCTCGGCCAGCCGCTCGACGACAAGGGGCCGGTCAACACGACGCGCACGCGCCCGATCGAGACGCAAGCGCCAAGTGTCGTGCAGCGCCAGCCGCGTGCAGCCAGCCACTCCAGACGGGCATCAAAGCGATCGACGGCCTCGTCCCGATCGGCAAGGGCCAGCGCGAGCTCATCATCGGCGACCGGCAGACCGGCAAGACGGCGATCGCGCTCGACGCGATCATCAATCAAAAGGGCAAGAACGTCATCTGCATCTACGTCGCGATCGGACAGAAGACGTCGACGGTCGCGCAGACCTACAAGATCCTGACCGACGCTGGCGCCATGGATTACACGACGATCGTGGCTGCCAACTCCGCGGACCCCGCCAGCTTGCGCTATATCGCTCCGTACGCCGGCTGCGCGATGGGCCAAGAGCTCATGTACGCGGGCCGCGACGTGCTCATCATCTACGACGATCTTTCCAAGCACGCGCAAGCCTATCGCGAGATCTCGCTCATCCTGCGCCGTCCGCCGGGTCGCGAGGCATATCCGGGCGACATCTTCTATTTGCACTCGCGACTTGCTCGAGCGCGCGGCGAAGCTCTCGGACGAGCTGGGCGCCGGCTCGATGACCGCGCTGCCCGTGATCGAGACGCAGCAAGGCGACGTGTCGGCATACATCCCAACCAATCTGATCTCCATCACCGACGGTCAGATCTACTGGAGACGGGTCTGTTCTACAGCGGCATCCGGCCGGCGATCGACGTTGGCTTGTCGGTGTCGCGCGTCGGCGGCGCCGCGCAGACCAAGGCGATGAAGTCCGTCGCTGGCCAGTTGCGTCTGGAGCTGTCGCAGTACCGCGATCTCGCGGCCTTCTCGAAGCTCTCGTCCGACCTCGACAAGGCAACCCAAGCGCAGCTCTCGCGCGGCGAGAAAATCACGGAAACGCTCAAGCAGCCGCAGTTCGAGCCGCTCTCGCTCGAGCAGGAAGTGATCCAGCTCTACGTCGCCGTCAACGACTATCTGGCGGACGTGCCCAACGAGCGCATCTCGCAGTTCCACCAGCAGTTCTACGAGTTCTTGCAGACGGCGCATCCCGGACATCCCGCGACTTCATCGCCGAGCGCAAGGAGCTGCAGCGCCGAGACGAAGGCGGCACTCGACGCAGCGATCGTCGAGTTCAAGAAGCGCTTCTAGAGATGGCCACCCTCCGCCAGCTTCGCGACCGGGTCAGGTCGCTGCGAGAACACGCAGCAGATCACGCGCGCGATGAAGATGGTCGCGGGCGCGCGCATCCGTCGCGCCGAGCTCGCCATGCGCGCGGCGCGTCCGTATGCGGCCGCGATCGGCGAGATGCTGCACAAGCTCGCGGCGACCGGCGGCGCGACAAGCATCCGCTGCTCGAGAAGCGCGACGATTCGCAACGAGCGGCATTTTGCTCATGACGGCGGACAAGGGACTGCGCGGCGCTTTCAACTCGAACTTCTGCCGCGCTGAACGCAGGCAGCGCAACTGGCTCGCGCGAATCGACCGAATCCGACGATTCTACCTCGTCGGCATCAAAGGCCGCGTGCAGATGCGCACGCATGCGTATTACCATCGAGGCGGACTGGCCGCTGCAAAGCAAGCCATTCGCCGAACGCTTGCGCGGACGTCGCGCCGCGCGTCTCGGACGATTTCCTCGGCGGCAAAGTCGACGCGGTGACGCTCGTCGCTAGCAGGTTCGTCTCGACGATCGTGCAGCGGCCGACGAGCACTCCAGCTGTTGCCGATCGCACCGCGATCCTCGGAGCCCGCGCAGAGACCGCATTCCGCGGGGCTCGACGCAACGCGTTCGAGTTCGAACCCGACCCGATGGCCGTGCTAGCGGCGCTGCTTGCCGAAGTATCTCGAGTTCACGATCTTCCAGGCGCTGCTGGAAACGCAAGCATCGGAATTTGCCGCGCGCCTTGATCGCGATGACCAATGCGACCGACAACGCCGGCAAACTCATCGACGAGCTCACGCTGGTGATGAACAAGACGCGCCAAGCGGCGATCACCAAAGAGATCCTGGAGATCGTCGGCGGCGCAGAAGCGCTCAGAAGCTAAGGTCGTCTCGCGAATTTATTCGCGACAAGAGAAGGAACCAAGCAATGGCTGGAACGGGAAAAGTCACGCAAGTCCTGGGCAACGTCGTCGACGTGGAATTCACGTCGATCGACAGCGCTGCCGGACATCAACACCGCACTGCTCACGACGCTGGTCGGGCGCCGACGGCAAGGCTCACGAACTGACGCTTGAAGTGCAGAGCGAGCTCGGCAACAATCAGGTGCGCACGCTCGCCATGGGCGGCACCGAAGGCATGGTGCGCGGCGCGGACGTGCGCGACACCGGCGCGCCCATATCCGGTGCCCGTGGGAGAAGCCACGCTGGGCCGCATCTTCAACGTGCTCGGCAAGCCGATCGACTCGGACAAGCCGGTCAGACGCCCAAGCTCATGCCGATCCATCGCCCCGCGCCCCCCGTCGACGAGCAAGATCCGACGACGATCATGTTCGAGACCGGCATCAAGGTCATCGATCTCATGGCTCCCTACGTGCGCGGCGGCAAAGTCGGCCTCTTCGGCGGCGCCGGCGTGGGCAAGACGGTGCTCATCCAAGAGCTCATCCGCAACATCGCCGCCGAGCACGGCGGCTATTCCGTCTTCACCGGCATCGGCGAGCGCACGCGTGAAGGCAACGATCTCTACCTTGAGATGAAGCACTCCGGCGTCATCGACAAGACCGCGCTCGTCTTCGGCCAGATGGACGAACCGCCGGGCGTGCGCCTGCGCGTCGGCCTAACCGGCGTCACCATGGCTGAGTACTTCCGCGACGAGCAAGGCAAAGACGTCCTGCTCTTCATCGATAACATCTTCCGCTTCGTGCAGGCCGGTTCCGAAGTGTCGGCGCTGCTCGGGCGCATGCCGTCGGCCGTCGGCTACCAGCCGACGCTCGCATCGGAGATGGGCGCGCTCGAAGAGCGCATCACCTCGACGCGCAAAGGGTCGATCACCTCGGTGCAGGCGGTCTACGTTCCCGCAGACGACCTCACCGACCCCGCGGTCGCCACGACGTTCAGCCACCTCGATGCGACGACCGTGCTGTCGCGCTCGATCTCGGACAAAGGCATCTATCCGGCGGTCGACCCGCTGGCATCGAACTCGCGATTGCTCGAGCCGCGCTTCGTCGGCGACGAGCACTATCAAGTCGCTCGCCGCGTGCAAGAGATGCTGCAGCGCAACCGCGACCTGCAGGACATCATCGCGATTCTTGGGCGTGGAAGAGCTTTCCGAAGACGACAAGGTCATGGTGCGCCGCGCTCGTCGCATCCAGCGCTTCTTGAGCCAGCCGTTCTTCGTTGCCGAAGCGTTCACGGGTCGCCCCGGCAAGTACGTGCCGCTCAAGGAGACGATCGCTGGGTTCAAGGAGCTCGTCGACGGCAAGCTCGACGATCTTCCCGAGCAGGCCTTTTACATGTGCGGCAACATCGACGAGGCCAAGGCGAACGCCGAAGCGATGGCGGCGAAGGCGTAGGACGTGGCGACGCCCCATTCCGGCTTCGATCATCACGCCGAAGCGCGGTGCAAGTTCGAAGGCGAGGTCGAGCATCGTGGTCGCGCCCGGTGCGGCCGGCGATCTTGGCGTGCTGCGCCAATCACGCGCCGATGCTGACGACGCTGCGCACCGGCGTAGTGAGCGCAAAGCGGTCGCGGGCGCCGACGCAAAAACCGAACCCGGACGTGTGCGGTTCGCCGTCGATAGCGGCTTTATGCAGGTACTTGCCGACCGGGTCATCATCCTCACCGATGGCGCTCGCGCAAGGCCGAGTGATGTGGACGCCGAAGAGGCCAGAGCTGATTCGGCGGGCCGAAGAGGCGCTTGCGCAGAAACATGGCACGGATGATCGCGAGGAACGCCGTGCCCTGGCTTGGGCGCAGGCGCGCTTGGAGGTCACGCAGCGGCCTGCCTAGGAGCGTAACGCGTCCGTTGCGGCAAAGTCCGCGCGAATAAATTCGCGCGACTACATACGTAACAATAAATTCGCGCAACGACATATCAACAAAAGAGATGATGGATTCACTCGAGGGTCTTCGGACCAGGCTCGATCGTCGAAGGCGGGCGACGCCTCGAAGGCAGCATCGCACCGCCGGGCGCAAAGAACGCGGCGTTGCCGATCATGGCGGCGGCGATCCTGTGCGAAGGCGAGATCGTTCTGCACCGCGTGCCGCGCATCACCGACGTCGACGTCATGGTGGCGATCCTCGAGAGCTCTCGGTGCGCGCGTGCGCGAGCAGCCGGGGCACGCTCGTCATCGACGCCTCGTCGATCAACTCGCACACTGCGCCATACGCGCTCGTGAGCCGGCTCAACGCGTCTTTCGACGTCACGGGCGCGCTCTTGGGGCGCTTCGGTCAGGCTGAAGTTCCGCGACCGGGCGGCTGCGTCTTAGGTCCGCGCGCTGTCGACATGCATCTCGCTGGGTTCGAACAGCTCGGCGCGAAAATCGATCTCGAGCACGGATCGGTCGTCGTGACCGCGCCGCAGGCTGCATCGGCGCGGCCATCAGCGCTGGCCAAGCCGAGCGTCGGCGCGACCAAGAACATCATGCTCGCCGCGGTCACGCGCGCACGGCACAACGACCATCGAGAACGCAGCGCGCGAGCCCGAGGTCGTCGACGTTGCGGATTTTCTCAGTCGCGATGGGCGCAAAGATCTCCGGTCAAGGCACGCCCGACCATCATCGTCGAGGGCGTGCAGCAAGCTGCACGGCTGCGAATACACCATCATCCCAGACCGCCTCGTCGCGGGCACGTACCTCATCGGGGCGGCCATCACACGCGGCGATGTGACGGTCACCGGACTGGACCCGGCGATGCTTGCGAGCTTGTGCGACGAGCTCGCCGCTACCGGCGCACGATGCGAGGCGCGCGGGCGTCAAGCGTGCGCGTGCGGAGGTACCCGGCCATGGAAGGCGGTCGACATCGTCACCGCTCCCGTATCCTGGCTTTCCAACCGACCTGCAACCGCTCATTGGTCGCCTATCTGACGTTTGGCACAAGGAACGTCGACCGTCGAAGAAACAATCTTCGACGCTCGCTTCGTCTACGTGAGCGAACTGGCGCGCATGGGAGCGGACATCACGGTCTCAGGTCGAAGCGCTACGTGCGCGGCGTTCCCAAGCTCAAGGATGCCGTGGTCGAAGCGCCGGATATCCGGGCGGGCGGTGCGCTCGTGCTTGCCGCGCTGGCCGCCGAGGGGACGACGGAGATCGGCGGCCTGGAGTACATCGACCGCGGCTATGAGTTCTTCGAAGAGCGACTCGCGTCGCTTGGCGCATCGGTGGTCCGCGCCAGCGGCGTCGCGCCCGTGACGCCGAAGCCGGACTTCGTGCGACACGATGAAGCTGCCGAAGATCGTGACGCCGTTTCGCATTCAATCGACATAGGAGCGGAATTTGGATATCGGAATCGACCTCGGTACCGCAAACGTCCTCGTCTACGTGAAGGGCAAGGGCATCGTCTTGCGCGAGCCGTCGGTGGTTGCGCGCGACACGCGCAACGGCAGGACGCTCGCGGTCGGCGAGGAAGCGCGCCGAATGCTCGGCAAGACGCCGAGCAACATCCAGGCCATCCGCCCGCTGCGCGACGGCGTCATCGCAGACTTCGAAGTCACCGAGGCCATGCTCAACTACTTCATCAAGAAGGTGACGCGCAGCAACGGCTTCTTCGCGTTCTTGCGCCCCAAGCCGGCGGTGACCATCTGCGTGCCCGCGGAGATCACGTCGGTCGAGGAGCGTGCCGTGCGAGATGCGGCGAAGCTCGCCGGTGCGCGCAGCGTCGACATCATCGAAGAGCCGATGGCGGCCGCCATCGGCGCCGGTCTGCCGATCGACGGACCGAGCGGCAACATGGTGGTCGACATCGGCGGCGGCACGACCGACGTCGCGGTGATCTCGCTCGGCGGCATCGTCGTGAGCCAGTCGATCCGCGTGGCCGGCAACAAGTGCGACGAGGCGATCGCGCGCCACATCCGTCGCGTCTACAATCTGATGATCGGCGAGCGCACCGCGGAGGACATCAAGATCAACGTCGGCTCGGCATACCGGCTGGATCCCGAGCTGACGATGGATATCCGCGGGCGCGATCTCATCAACGGCCTGCCCAAGACGGTCAACATCACGTCGGAGGAAGTGCGTGAGGCGCTGGCCGAGCCGCTGGGCTCGATCATCGACGCAGTGAAGAGCGTGCTCGAAAAGACGCCGCCGGAGCTCGCGGCGGACATCATCGATCGCGGCATCATCCTGACCGGCGGCGGCGCGCTGCTTGCGCGGCCTCGACTCGCTGCTTGAGCGAAGTCACAGGCATCCCCGTGATCGTGGCCGAGGATCCGATGTCGTGCGTCGCCATCGGCACGGGCCAGCGCGTCCGATTCTGACCATTGCCAGCTTTCGCGTACCGATATCCGGTTGACAAGCTCCTCACGGGAGCGTCGTTCGGCAATCTCGAGACGTTTCTAAAGCTCACGCCCCAGAGCGACATCGCCGGCTGGTGGAGCGCGCGCGACAATCAGTACTACTGCGGACGTTGGGTCACTCACATGTTTAGTGAACGGCGAACGCGCAGTTCCCCTCGATACAACCCACGCGCAAGCATATCAGGCAACGTCGTACACGTGCGGGGCACTCCGGATTTTGAAGCAGATATTCTTGCCGATGTGCGAGCCGCTGTCGGTGCTGCGCGACGATCGTCAGCTGGAGAACCCAACGCAGCAGGCCGATGGAGGCCGCGATCATGTGCGACGTGCACTACCCAGCATTCGTGTGGCCAGGGTACCTACAAGGTGCCAGATCATGCCCAGCGCAACAAACGCGTCCGCAATCGCGAGGAAGATGGACTGATCATCACGCGACCGTCGATCGACCGAGTGAGGTGCGCGTTTTCGGCGGTGATGCCGAGGTCGTGTCAACCTATGTTTCCGACCGAGGGTTCTCGCGCACCTATTCAGTTTGTGTTCCGGCTGGAGAGGCGGCACGGATTTCTTTCGCGCTGGCGATCAGCGAGCGGGAGAGGCCGCTGCGCTGCGCACTATGCGGGAAGCTCCGCGACGCGCGCGTTGCGATTGGCGAAACAGATGATTTTTACGAGCGTTGCTGCGCACTGGCTACCTGCGCACGCCCGATCCACTCCTCAACCGAGCCATCGATTGGGCGAAGATCAGCACCGTGCGAGTGCAGCACCGTTTTCCGGCCGGATCACGGCTTCACCAACGACCCTTCGCAAGACATCGTCGTGGTTCGCGATGCTGCGTGGTATGCGTTGGGGTCCGATTATGTCACACCGGAGTTTTCAAGGCGATTGTTCGAGCTGATTGCCCGCCACGGTATCGAGCACGGAGGCAAGGTCACCGAGTATATCATGGCCTGCACCGACCCGCCCTTCAAGAGCGACTACGATCTCAACATCAACGACGACACGCCGCTCATCGTGTGCGCTGCGTATCATTACTACTCGGTCACCCACGACCGCGCGGCGCTTGAACTGCCTCTGGCCGATGGTGCGGGGTGCCTGCGACTGGATCATTTCACAAATCGCGTAACGGGTTGGTCATCGCCCATTCACAGGAAGCGAACGTGTGGGGAATCTCGGGATGGCGAAACATCATTCCGCAGAGCCAAATCTCAGGAGCGGTAACGGAGATCAACGCGGAGTGTGCCCGCGCGTTGCGATTGGCCTCCTCGCTGGCTCGGATCGTCGGCGACACGGCAACAGCCGACCGGTACCGCGCGGCTGGCGACACGCTTAAAAGAAACTATCAACCGTCAGTTGGTCAGCGACAAAACTGGACTCTACCTGCTCAACATCGACCCTGAGGGCGAACCCCACCCGACATCACAGGGGACCAGATCTTTCCAGTACTCTTTGCCATGGCCGATGAGGACCGGAAGCGGCGAATTTTGGAACTGCTTGTACGCGTCTGAGTTTTGGACTCCATTTGGGATACGCACGGTGGGGCGCAAGCAGCAAGAGTACGATCCGGATCATGGAGTGCAGCTGCTCGGGGGCATCTGGCCAAACCTCACAGCTTGGGTTGCTTACAGCAGCAAATCGTATTCGCCGCGACGGATGGTGTCGGCCATGCGCAATATTTGGAAAATTAGCGAAGTCGAGAATCCAAAGGCGTATCACAACGTCATGCCCGGCCTTTTCCCTGAACGCCTTTCGGGCGAAACGTTCAAGAGCCGCGGCATGGCGATGAGCCCGTGGGTGCCACCCACCTATCTGTGGCTCGCTTACGAAGGCCCACTAGGCTTTGAGCCCTCACCCGACGGGCTGCACGTGAATCCCCATCTGCCGGCCGATTGGAAGTGGATTGGCGTGCGCGACATTCCCATCATGGGAACGACCATGTCGTGCTTTTATTATCGTCGCACGCTCTACTCGTCTATTCCCTGCGCCTCGCGAGGCCACTGCGTCGTGCTCAAGGAGGATGTCAGCCGCAACATCGAATGCGACGCGCCGTTTGCGGTGGCGTTGGCCAACGATCGCGAGACGCTTGTGTTTGTCGGTACCGATCGTGATGGTCAATTTTCGCTTCGCTTGCTTCCCCCGATTGTCAGCGAGCCATCGACCCAAACGCTTACCCTTGCGGCTGGGGACGCCGCCTCTTGAAGATCCGGAAATAATTGGGGCGATTAGACTCTGGAGAGAAGCGACGAACGCGGGCTGCGTGCGGCGTTTCACGAATGCGCGCATGTGCGCCATCCGGCGGCGAGTGCGACCGACAATGCGCCGACGCTGCGCATTCGCACGAAGACGGAGTCCTTGACCTAATGCGATAGGTGCCATGGCAGAGGAAAATGCCGTAAAGGCCACCATGAGACCGACGAGAAATACTTGCTGCCGTATGCGTGACACTATGTGCACGCTTTCCGAGATAGTCTAAGCGGTCCTTCAGGTACAGGCCCAAATTGCGCATTCTTCGTTCAACGCAGCGGTCCAACGACCAGATTGTGGCGGAAGTCGCAGGTTGCGTGCAATCAGGCGGTACGATCATCTTTCCAACCGAGACTGTGTACGGGATAGGGTGCGATCCAGAAAACAGCGTTGCGATCGAAGCGATCTTTGCGACAAAAGTTCGTCGCGCTGAGAAGCCGCTCGCGTTGCATGTGACCGGTCTTGCGCAGGCCCGAGAGTTCGTGAGTGAGTGGAGCGATCTCGCGCTGTGCGCCATCGAACGCTTTTGGCCCGGGCCGGTCGCGATCGTCGTGCCGCGCAAGCGAGATCGAGGCATGCAAGCCGCGCGCGGTTTGCCGACGATTTCCCTACGCTGTCCGAGTCACGATCTTTGTCAAGCAATCCTGGCAAGCGCCGGTCCGTTAGCGGGGACCTCTGCGAACCGTTCGGGCGAGCAGGCATTTTTGGGTTTGGATGGGACCGAGGCACTGATGCCGGATGCTAGTCTCGCAGTACTCGCGGGTCCCACGCCTCTGCGTGTTGAGAGCACCATCCTCGATTGCACAGGCGCCACTGTGGTCGTGCTTCGCGAGGGGGCCGTGCCGGCTCGCACGATTAGCGCAGCCTTAGGAACTTTGCGGCCGGTTTGATAAGTTTTCACGGCATGACGCAAACAGGAACTGCCGCGCGCCACATCGCCGCGCTGTGTGCGTGCCTTGCGATCGTTGCCTCGCACGATGTCGCGCGGGCGGACGCAAAGATCGGAAAGTTCACCGTGACCTTCGCAGAGGGTGTCTTCCATCGAAATGGCGATTTTGTCATTCCAGGAGCGGTGCACGGCGTTTCACCCGACGGGGATTTCAAGGCCGACCGAGCCTTTGGGAACTACCAACGTCAGGACGTCACCCTCGTCGGCCACGTCGTCATGCATCAGCGCGCGATCCAGAGCCACGGACCGCCGCAGCCTCCCATGACCCTGACGAGCAATCAACTCCGCGTTGAAGGCAAAACCGACATCTATACGGCCACCGGCTCGGTCGTGGTGCTCCAAGGCAACCGCCAATTGCATAGCGACTACTTGCGCCTCGACAACTCGACGCACCAGGGTATTTTGCGCGGCAGCGTCCTGGCGCAGGAAAACGATCGCGTCGTGAACACCAATGAGGTTCAGTACAATACCTTGAGCGGCGCGTTGTTGGTGCCGAACGCGCTGACCGGTTTTTCTCCTGGTACCGATTTTCGGGCTGATCGAGCTGTGGGCAACAACAAGGCCGGCTCTTTCACCATGATCGGCAACGTCGTCGTTCACCGCTTCAACTACGGCAAGGCAAACAATTCAAGCGAGCCATTAACTCTTTGGTGCGACAAGCTCGATATCACCAATAGACCGCAGGCAACCTACACCGCAACCGGTCACGTCAAAGTTGCTCAAGGCGATCGCACGCTCGTCGGGCCGATGTTGCGGCTCAACGACACGACCCACATTGCGGACATGACCGGTGGAGTGCATGGCGAAGAGAAACCGGATCGCACGTTTGATGCCGCAGAACTCCTGTACAATACTCAGACCGAGGACTTCAAGGCACTCGGGGGTGTGAAAGCAACGTTTCCGTTCCGCAGGGGAGCGTTCGCTCCGACGGCAACGCCGTCGCCTGGCGCGAGTGCGTCGCCGAAGGCACTCCAACTGCGCAATCTAGCCCGATTCCCAGCGTCACTCCACACGCTGTCCCAACCTAAACGCTCGTCAACAAGCGGCAACGCTGTACGTATGCGCGTGTGACGCCGGTCACGCGCATTCTCATTCAAATGAATGTCTCATATGTGTGCACCGATGACTGATTAAGGTGTCGCATGTGCGCCAGTTGAGCTGGCGCTCCTTCCGAGGGGACCATTCGCCTTGCTCGACTTTATCGATCGAAAATTTACCGACGTTCTCATTGAAAAGGGCAGCCTCACGCAGGAGCAGCTTGATAAGGCTTTTCAAACCGCCGAGGCGAAAGGCGAGCCGCTCGAAAAAGTTCTGGTCGATATGCGCGTTGGCGCCCAAGGACGAAATCATGTGGGCGCGCGCCGAAGAGTTCGGGCAAGATTTACGTCGATCTGTCCAACCGAAAAATCGACGCCGACACCGCCACGATCATTCCGGAGCCTGCAGCTCGGCGGCACCATCTCTTGTGCATTGGCAGGGTTGAAAACAAGATCACCCTGGCGATGGCCGATCCAACGGACATCCTCGCGCTGGATGACGTTCGCATCAGGACGGGGCTTGTTCCAGAACCCGTGCTCTCGTTTTGGGATGACATCGAACGGGCCATCGATGCTGCGTACAATAGCGGCGACAACAAGTGGCAAGAGATCGTCAGCGAAACTGAGCGAGTGGCTCGACCTCGTCAAAGAGCAGGAGATGCCCGATGAGGTTTTAGTCGACGCCCCAATCGTTCGTCTGGCAGACCTCATCATCACGCAAGCCATTGGGCAGAAAGCTTCCGATATTCACATCGAGCCGTTTGAGAGACAGCTCGTCGTCCGCTATCGAGTGGATGGCTTGCTGCGCGAGGTGATGAGTCCGCCCAAAACATTGCAGCAGGCGCTCGATTTCCCGCTTCAAGATCATGGCGAATCTGAACATCGCCGAAAAACGGGTGCCGCAAGACGGCCGCATCCAGGTGAATATCAAGCGCGATCGATATGATCTGCGTGTAGCCTGCTTGCCGTGCCTCTGGGGTGAATCGGTCGTCATGCGAATCCTCGACCGCAAGAGCGTCATGGTCGAGCTCGACCAGTTGGGATTCCACGTCGACATCTTAGAGCGCTGGAAGAAACTGATCACGATGCCCAACGGAGTTATTCTCGTCACGGGCCCCACGGGTTCCGGTAAATCAACAACGCTCTATGCCACGCTCAACGCCATCAACGATCCTGATACCAAGATCGTCACGATCGAAGATCCAGTCGAGTACAACATCCAAGGCATCAATCAGGTTCAAGTGCATCCGAAAGGTGGGGCTGACCTTTGCCGCCGGCTTACGCGCGTTCTTGCGACAGGACCCGGACGTCATGATGGTCGGTGAAATCCGAGACCACGAAACCGCACTCATCGCGGTCCAATCAGCTTTGACGGGGCACCTCGTGCTTTCGACCCTGCACACGAACGACTCGCGTCTCGGCAATCACGCGCCTCATCGACATGGGCGTTGAGCCGTTTTTGCTCGCATCGTCCGTTCAAGGCATCATGGCTCAGCGGCTGGTGCGCACGGTCTGCCGGATGTGCAAGCGAAGCATCAAAGCGGTCAAAGCAATGCACGCAAAGTTTGAAGAGTACGATATTCCAATCGCGTCGCTCCAGCTCGCCCGCGGCGAAGGCTGCGACGAGTGCGCGGGTTCCGGTTATAAAGGGCGAGCCGGCATTCACGAGCTTGTCGTTATGACCGATGAAATTCGCCGGATGATTTTGGATCGAACCTCTACAGCGGATCTCAAGGCATTGGCCCTCAGACAAGGTTTGCGCACGCTCTATCAGGATGGTTTAATCAAGGTCGCCCAAGGCGTCACGACACTCGAAGAAGTTTTGCGCGTCGCAGCCGACTAACGGGCGATTTGTCCGGGGCGAATGTATCTGCGCGTTAAGTCAAGCCGCGCCTAAATCAGACAGTCTAATATATCAGCTTTGTCTTTTCCCAACCAGACGTCGCCGGGCGTGTAGAAGGCGCTTCCTTCCAATCCATCTGGCAAGTGCTGCTGGCGCACGCGCGCATCCGGAAAATCATGCGCATACTTGATAGCCCTCGCCATAGCCGAGCCGGCGCATGAGGCCGGTGACGGCGTTGCGCAAGTGCAGCGGCACCGGCAACGCGCCGCGCTCTTCCACCGCTGTCTTCGCCGCAGCATACGCGCGCAAACCCGAGTTGCTCTTTGGTGCAAGCGCCAGGTAGATCGTTGCTTCCGTCAAGGGGTGGAGCGCCTCAGGCATGCCGATGGTATGCGCGGCGGTATGCGCAGCAACCGCCAGGGGCAGCGCATGGGGATCGGCGAGTCCGACGTCTTCGGATGCCAAGATCACAAGACGTCGGGCTACGAACATCGGGTCTTCGCCGGCTTCGAGCATGCGCGCCAGCCAGTAGACGGCCGCATCCGGATCACTGTCGCGAACGGATTTGATAAAAGCGGAGATGACATCGTAGTGTTCGTCACCGGCCCGATCGTAACGAAGAGCGCGCCGCTGCATCGCCTCTTCCACGTCGCGAGCTTCGATCGTGTGTTGACCCGTCGCGCGCTGCCGCAATCTCCACTGCAAGCTCGAGCGCGTTGAGTGCGCTTCGCGCATCACCGCCCGCCAGCGCAATCAGCTTCGTCTCTCGCGCGCCGTCACCGAAGGTCGACGCTGCCCTCCGAGAGCCAACCGTCGCGTCACTGCGTGCGCGCTCGATAATGGAGCCGAGCGCTTCGTCGCTCAACTGGTTGAGCACAAAGACGCGCGAGCGAGAGAGTAAAGCCTTGTTGACTTCAAACGATGGATTCTCAGTCGTCGCGCCGATGAGCGTGATATCACCACGCTCGACGTTGGGCAGCACGGCATCTTGCTGCGCGCGATTGAAGCGATGGATCTCATCAATAAAAAGGATCGTGCGTTTGCCGCTGGATGCGGCGCGCTTCGCTTCAGCGATCGCGCGGCGCAGATCGGCAACGCCGGCGCTGCAACTGCGGAGAGCGCTACGATGCGCGAGGATGTCGCCGCTGCGATCAATCGCGCGAGCGTCGTCTTGCCGCTCCCGGGCGGCCCCCACAAGATGATGGAGGGAAGGCGCATGCCGCTCGATCGCGGCGCGAAGGGCTGAACCTTTGCCGACCAGATGTTCCTGACCGACAAACTCGTCGAGGGAGCGCGGTCGCATGCGCGCCGCCAGCGGCGCACCGGCGGGAAGAATATCCGCTGCGAAGTCACCGTCCGTGCCTTGCCAATCTGCGAAGAGTGAAGGGTCCCCTGTCATACTGTGAGACTTCTGCGGGCAGGCACGGACGACCCCGCGCAGAAGCGAGCCACGATGGAGCGTCTGTACCTGGATAACGCCGCAACCACAGCGATGCGTCCGGAAGTCGCTCGACGCGATGCTTCCTTTCTTCTCGGGCGACTTCGCCAACCCGTCGAGCGTGCACCAGAGCGGGCAGCGCGTCAATCGGGCCCTCACCGCTGCGCGTCGGCGAGTCGCCGAGAGCTTGCTCGCGCGGCCCGATGAAATTATCTTTACGTCGGGGGGCTCGGAGGCCGACAGTCTTGCCATCTTCGGCTTGATGACCGGACGATATGCGCAGGCGCACTTCGTCACGTGCGCCGTCGAACATCACGCCGTCCTGCACGCTGGGGATGCGTTGCGATCGCGCGGGCATAAGGTGACCGTGCTGCCAGTTGATCGCCAAGGTGTCGTCTCTCCCCGTTCATTAGAGGCTGCACTCGATGGAGCACCCGCCGTGGTGAGCATCATGCACGGCAACAACGAAATCGGAACTCTGCAAGATATTGCGGCTCTTGCCGCCTTGGCCCACGAACGTGGCGCCCTCTTTCACACTGACGCCGTGCAGACCGTGGGCCATGTTCCCGTCGACGTCGCCGCGCTTGGCGTTGATGCGCTCTCCCTCTCTGGTCACAAATTCGAAGGTCCGAAAGGAGTTGGCGCGCTTGTCGCCCGCAAGGGTCTCACGCTCGCTCCACTCATCTATGGAGGGGGTCAAGAGGGTGGCCGCCGCTCCGGCACCGAGAACGTGCCTGGCGTGATTGGTCTTTCGATTGCCCTCGAACTCGCGGTCAAGGAAATGGATGTTGTGCGTTCGCGGGTTGCGGCGCTGCGAGACGCGCTGATCGATGGCATTCTTGCGCGCATCGACGGGGCCGTGTGTAACGGCTCCCGGATTGCGCGGCTGCCGAACAACGTCAACGTGCGTTTCGATTGCCATAGAAGCCGACACGGTCGTCGTCGGCCTTGATCTTGCAGGCATCGAAATCTCGACCGGCAGCGCCTGTAGCTCCGGTTCGCTCGAACCCTCGCACGTGCTGACTGCGCTTGGGCTTTCAGGCGCCAGCGCGCGCGGCAGCGTTCGCATATCATTGGGCCGGACAACGACGAGGGAGCGACGTCACCCGCGTGCTCCAGGTCCTCCCGCCGCTCGTAGGGCGCCTGCGGAGTCTGTCGGGTGCTCTCACGGTCGAAGGGGAGGCCCAAACCGTCAGTTCCAAGAAGCCTGGCGTCCACCAATGAACAGCCAGGACATCATGTGGCTCGCCTTCGGCGCGGCCGCACTCATCGTCGCCATCAGCCTCGCCTTCGTCTTTGCGCGCCTAGCCCGCGTGCTCGGTCGCACCGACGAGACGATGGGCAAGGTCGAACAGCTGCTCGATGCCATGCAAGTTCCTGCAACCCGAACGCTCGATCACGTCAGCGGGGTGGCAGGCAACATCGATACGATGGTTGGCCGAATCGACAAACTGACGCAGACCCTCGAACAGGCCGCAGCTGGCGTGGCCAAAGCCGCGGATGCTGCGCAAACGGCAGTATCACCCACCGTGGCGAATGTGGTCGGAGTGGTCGCCGGCATTTCAAAAGGCGCACAAACATTTTTCAGGTCGCGTCAAAACGGGGCATCGCGGGAATAAGTGTAGCGCGGGCCTGGAGGTTCACTCGAGCCGCAAAGTTTTTCACCGCTCGAACGCTTCGAGCGCACTCACCACAGGAGCATCGTCATGGAACAAGATAACCGCAACGGTTCAGGGTTGGGATTCGCATCGGGGCTCATCATCGGAGGACTTATCGGCGCTATCGTCGCTATCGTCCTTGCGCCACAGAGCGGCGAAGAGACGCGCGATCTCATTCGCGGCAAGGCACACGAGTTCAAAGGCAAAGCCATGGATCTGGCCTCGGATCTGCGCGACCGTGCGTCAGATCTGGCGGACGACCTCCGCTCGCAAGCCGAGGATCTCAGCAAACGTGGCCGGGATACCTTCGAGAACGTGCGCACGCAGTTCAACGACGCTGTCGAGACCGGAAAAAAAGCCGCTCGCGCCAAGCGTCAAGAGCTCGAGACAGAGTAAGGAGCGCGACCGTAACCAGGATGGATATCAAAGTCAACGTTCGAGAGCACGACGGCCAGCGGCCGTGCAGCGTCGTAGACCTCAACGGTGAGATCGACGTCTACACCTCCCCGAAGGTGAAAGAGGCGATCATGGGTCTCATCGACGCCAGGCAACTACGCGCTCGTGATCAACCTGGAAAATGTTCGCTACATCGATTCGACCGGACTGGGCGTTCTCATCGGAGGGCTCAAGCGCGTGCGGGAGCACTCCGGTGCGGTCAACTTAGTCTGCACGAATCCGCAGATTAAGAAGATCTTCGACATTACGGGCCTCGTCAAGATCTTCGGCATCTATGACACCGAAGCGACGGCATGCGAGAACCTCTGAGCTTGCAACCCATGACCGAAGACGGCGGCTTGGTCGAACTCAAGATTCCGAGTCGAGCAGAGTGGGTGGGCGTGGCGAGGTTGGCCATTGCGGGCATCGCCAGCCGCCTGCAATTCTCGATCGAAGACATCGAAGACCTCAAACTCGCCGTCGCTGAAGCGTGCACAAATTGCATCCAGCACGCGTCAGATTCAGACAGCATTGCGATCTCATGCTCCATCAAGAGCGACAAGCTGATCGTCACCGTCGCCGATACGGGCAAGAGCGCGTCGTCGCGAGCGCTGGAGCCGAAGCGGCTTGGCGAGCCAAAGGTCGGAGGTCTTGGCGTGTTTCTCATCCGATCCCTCATGGACGACGTCGAGTACGAACTGAATCCGGAGTCTGGCACGAGACTCACCATGACCAAGTTTCTGCGCACGTAACGTGCAATGGCCGGTTCAAAGCTGAGCTCGCCGGACGGACTCGAGGAGCGGTTCAACCGGGAGGCGACGCGCGAACTTTTTCGCGCCTTCGCGAAGACTCGGGACCCGAAGTTGCGCGACGAGCTTGTGGTCGCCCACCTCAACCTCGCCCGCTATCTCGCCATCCGCTTTGCTAACCGCGGAGAGCAGCTCGACGATCTCATCCAGGTCGGCACGCTCGGGCTGATCAAAGCCATCGACCGCTTTGACGTCGGTCGCGGCGTGGAGTTCACGACCTATGCGACTCCCACCATCATTGGCGAGATCAAACGTTACTTTCGAGACAAGGGCTGGGCGATTCGCGTTCCTCGCCGGCTGCAAGAACTCAATCTTGCCGTGAATCGCGCGCTCGAGAGCGCGGCACTCGAGCTCGGGCGCGCGCCGACTGTCGCCGATCTCGCGGAGCGTTTGAAGGCAAGCGAAGAAGAGATTATCGAAGCGCAAGAGCTCGGGCAAATGTACAATTTGCTCTCGCTCGACACGGAGTTGGCTGCTCCGAGCGACTCAAAAGCCGCGACGCTGCAGGATTATCTAGGCCACATGGACCCGGCGATACGTTTACTCGAGGACAAAGCGAATCTTGAAAGGGCCTTCACGGCCTTGGATCGGCGCGAGCGCATCGTTCTCTACCTGCGTTTTTACGAAAGCATGCCGCAAGCCGAAGTGGCAAAGCGCCTCAGCGTGTCGCAAATGCACGTCTCGCGACTGCAGCAGCGCGCGCTTGCCAAGCTCAAGGCGCAGTTAAAAGAAGATTAGGCGCGCGCGGCCAACGTTTGTTGACACGAGAATGAGATCTCAGGAAATTCGCAAGTCCTTTGTCGACTTTTTTGTTGCCAAAGGTCACGTCGAACTGCCCAGCGCGAGCCTCGTGCCTGACGCTTTGTCGACGACGTTATTCACCATTGCAGGCATGGAGCAATTCGTTCCCGTTTTCTTGGGCGAGGAGCCTGCCCCAGCGCCTCGGGTGGTCACCGTGCAACGCTGCCTGCGCGTCGCCGGAGGGAAGAACGACATTGAAAACGTCGGTCGCACCGGGCGCCACGGCACGTTTCTCGAGATGCTCGGTAATTTCTCGTTCGGCGAATATTACAAGCGCGAAGCCATCCTTTGGGCATGGGAATACCTGACGAAGGAGCTAGGGCTCGCCCGCGATCGCCTCTTTGCCAGCGTCTATATCGACGACGACGAGGCCGCAGATCTCTGGCGCAATGAAATCGGTTTGGACGAACGCCGTATCTTCCGTTTTCGCGAGGACAACTTCTGGGATATGGGTCCAACCGGTCCGTGCGGCCCATGCTCCGAGATATTTTACGACCTCGGGCCGAGCGTCGGCTGCGGCCGCCGGGATTGTACGGTTGGCTGTCCCCATTGCGATCGCTATGTGGAGTTTTGGAATCTCGTTTTCCAACAATTCGATCGGGATTCGGATGGTACGCTGCATGCGTTGCCGCGCAAAGCGATCGATACGGGCATGGGGTTCGAGCGTCTGTGTATGATACTCGCCGGCAAGACCTCAATTTTTGAAACCGATCTCTACACGAGCATTATTGACGCGCTGCCACCGCCAGGGTCGGGCGACGTCAACGAGGCACAGGTGCACCGACGCATCATCGCCGATCATGCGCGCGCAGTGGTTGTGCTCGCAGCCGATGGGGTCACCCCGAGCAACACGGACCGCGGCTATGTGATGCGCTTTCTCATGCGCCGCGCCTTGCGAAGCGGTCGACGCTTGCGGCTGCCCGATGGGTTTTTGTGCGGTTTGGTCGGCGCGGTGGTGAGCTCGCTCGAATCTGGATATCCTGGGCTGCGCGGCGCCCAGCCTGTGGCGGAGAAAATCATTGCCGAAGAAGAACGCTTGTTTGACCGCACGCTCGAGCGGGGCGAGGCGCGGCTTGTTTCGGTGGTTGCGAGCATCAAAGCGAACAAAGGATCCGCGATTTCGGGAAACGACATCTTCGAACTTCACGATACCTATGGCTTTCCACCCGAGCTCACCGCGGAAATCGCGCGGGAAAACGGTCTGCTCGCCGACATGACGGGCTATCGCGCGGCGATGCAAGAGCAGCGCGATCGCGCGCGGCGCGATGCTCAAGCAAAACGAGCGGACGTAAGGGTTGGAAATGCGGGCGCGGTCGATCTGCCGGATTCCCAATTCCTTGGATACGAAAGCACCGAAGCCAAAGCGAACGTCACGGGGCTCTTTGATGCAAGCGGCAGTGCAGCGTCCACCCTCTCGGCCGGTCAAGAAGGGATCGTGCTTTTAAACGAGACGCCATTTTACGCCGAACGCGGCGGCCAGGCCGGCGATCGCGGCGTGCTTGCAAAATCAGACGCTTCCTTTGAAGTTACCGATACGCAGTACCAAGATAAGACCCACAAGCGCATCCTGCACAAAGGAAAGATGAGGAGCGGCGAACTGCGAGTCGGCGACACGGTCGATGCTTTGGTAGACCCGGCATGGCGGCGCGAGATTCGGCGTCACCACAGCGTAACCCATTTGCTGCAGCGCGCGCTCAAGGACGTCCTCGGTGACGCGGTGGCGCAGCGAGGGAGTGCTGTGTACCCAACCCATACGCGCTTTGATTTCGACTCGCCGCGCGGCGCCTTGAGCCGCGAGCAGGAGCGTCAGGTTCAAACACAGGTCAATGAGCTGATTCGCGCCGACTTCCATCGCGATGTTGCCGTTATGCCCTTTGCCGAGGCTGTCGCGCGCGGCGCTATTTATATGAAGGGAGAGCAGTACGGAGACGAAGTCCGCGTCGTATCGTTTGGCCCCAGCGTTGAGCTGTGCGGTGGAACGCATGTCGAATCGACGGGAGAAATCGGCCACTTCGTGCTTACGTCAGAAACTGCCATCGCTGCTGGTGTGCGGCGCGTCGAAGGCGTGGTTTCCGATTCCGCTGACGCGTGGGTAACACGGCTCCGCGACGCCGCCGAGCAAGCGGGAGCAACCCTGACCGTGCCGCCGGAAAAGCTCGGCGAATCGGTCATGAGACTCGCGAGCGAACGCCGCGACTTGGAAAAGCAAATCGAAACCTTACAGGCGGCCATTGCAGCCGCCAATGTTGCGCAGTATCTGTCCGAGGTCAAGTCGGTTGACGGCATTTCGTACATGGCTGTCCGCGCGGACGGCGCCAATCAAGTTCGTTCGCTCAGCGAGGCGATCCGATCGCGCTTCGCCAGCGGCGTCGTGGCGGTTGCGGGGGGAGACGGCTCGAAGGTTTCTGCGCTCGTCACCGTCAGCGAGGATCTTGTCGGCCGCATATCGGCGCGGCAGATTTTGAACGCGATGATGCCCTTCGTTGATGGAAAGGGCGGCGGTTCCGCTTCTCTCGCACAAGGCGGCGGCAAGAATATAGCCGGCATCGATGCGGCTCTGAGCGCCGTGCCCGACGCGATTCGAGCGGCCTTACATGGGTAGAGCTGTCACTGTCCTCGCGGCGGCCGCTGCAGTGCTCGTGTTGCTAGGCGCAACACCCAAGTCAATCTTGGATTCGTATCGATTGGCAATTGCTTCGCGCAAGATCCCTGCGAACATGGAGTTTGAATATACCGTGACAAGGAGCGGGCCCGATCGCATCGTCACAGAGCTTCACCGCGTCTATTGGAGGAGCAGCGGTGAGGAGCGAAACGACACGATCGCGGTGAACGGAAGCCCTGTGATCCCCGCGCGATCGCAGCTGCTCCACCGAACGGTGTGGCCATATGACGCCGGCCAGTTCGCAGTGACCGCCGAGGACTACGCAGCTACGCCGGCTGGCATGGCAATTATCGCTGGGCGCAGGACCTACGCCTTCGCGTTGACACGCAACACCCCGGCCGACTTCATGTTGAAGTCGCTCTACGTTGACGCGAAGACAAAGTTGCCTATGCGACAGACATTTGCGGTTGCGGGTCAGGATTGCGAAGGCAGCGGCTCGATCGACTTTACCGCCTTCGGAGCTTACTGGCTGCCCAGCTTCGTGTCTGTCGTCTGTACGCAGACTGGCTCGGGCGCGTCGCCGCCACCTGTGTTCAAAGAATCGATCCGTTTCGGCGGCTTCCAATTCCCAAGCGTCATCCCATCGGACGTTTTTTCCGCCGGGACTGCGACTTCCAGCTCAGGCGATTCCGTCACGGGCGGACCATGAGCGAAGCGCGCGACATCCCGCAACGCCCGCTTCGCACGCTCTACGTTTTCGCCTTCACTCTCATTGTCTATCTTGTGTCCACCGGATTCAAGAACACGGTCTACAACAATCACGTGCTGCTCGCCGACGCGTTTCTGCATGGGCGAGTGTGGATCGACAGCCAACCGCCTGGAATCGATGCGATTTTTTACAATCAGCACTGGTACATCATCGAAGGACCGTTGCCCGCCATCCTCTTGCTGCCATTGGTTGCCATATTCGGTTTGCAGACCAACCAGGTTTTGGTGGCGGCCATCTGTGCCGCGATTGCCGTTGCTAGCGCGGACGTATTGTTCGGACGGATGGACATTCGCGATCCGCTGCGCACGTGGCTTACCGCGTTTTGCGGATTCGGCACGGTGCTCTGGTGGTCAACGGCATTCGCGGCGGTATGGATGTTTGCGCATGTCATCGCCGTGATGTTTGCGTTGCTCGCAATCGCTGAGTGTTACGGTCGGGGACGGCCGGCGCTGGTTGGCTTGCTGATCGCGTGTGCGGCGTTGACGCGATTCCCGATGATCCTGTCGGCGATTCCCATCAGCTATTGGCTGTTCGCGAAGCACGACTATGACGTCAGAGTGGTTCGCACGTTCTTGCTCGGGTTGCTGCCTCTCTTCGTGCTGTACGCGGGGTACAATTATATGCGTTGGGGGACGCCAGGTGACATCGGGTACACGATCTGGTATCACCAAGACCAAGTGGGCGAACCAACCGGACCGCCCTTCAAACTTGAGTACCTACCATTTAATCTCTACAGCTTTTTCCTCATGCCGTTTCAATTCGAGACGGGCTTCCCATGGCTCAAACCAACCTCGATGGGGGTTGCGCTCACCTTCACGAGCCCAGCGCTCGCGCTCGCGTTTCTCGCTAGCGCGAAGGCTAAAGAATCCATCGTGTGGTGGGCGGCAACCATCCTGACCGCACTTCCATCCTTGCTCTACTATGTCAATGGCTTCGAGCAGTTTGGCATGCGACACAGTCTGGATTTCATGCCCTTTGCGCTGCCGCTCGTGGCGCGAGGCCTGCAGCGCTATCCAACCACGTTCTCTTTCGCTCTCATTGCGATTTCCATCGCAGTCAACGCATATGGCGTATGGTATTCATGGGCGCTCCACGGCTTTACCGTTGTACCTCGTTAGTGTGATGGAAAGCGCGAGCGGACTCGGGAGGTCGGCCGCTCCAATCACCTTAAGACTGCTTAATGTAAGGAGCGTCGGAAAGGTGTGAGAGCAGCGCCCCGAAGAACGCGCGAAGCATGACCGAATTGCGGCCCGCACGGCTGCCGAAGATCCTCGTTGTCGACGATGAGGCGACGATTCTCCAAACCTTGCGTTTCAATTTGGAGCGCAACGGCTATGCCGTCTGCACGGCGGGTGACGGCCGTCAAGCCCTCAGCGTCGTCGAGACCGAAAAGCCCGATCTCGTTCTGCTTGACATTATGTTGCCGGTGCTGGATGGGATTGAGGTTTGTCGCGAGATCCGCCGCCGCTCGAGCGTGCCCGTGCTCATGCTGACGGCAAAAGATCAAGAGATCGACAAGGTGCTTGGATTGGAAATCGGAGCGGACGATTACATCACCAAACCGTTTTCCATTTACGAGCTGCTCGCGCGAGTCAAAGCGCACTTGCGGCGTCTGGCACAGCCGAATGCGCAAGCCCCTAGCACCGTGCTGCGCGGTGGTCCGCTCGAGCTTGAATTCGATCGCCAGCGCGTGACCAAAGCCGGCAAGACCGTCGATCTCGCGCCAAAGGAATTTGGTTTGTTGCACGTCTTACTGCAAAACAAAGGACGAGTGGTCACCCGACAGGTGTTGCTCGATCGCGTGTGGGGCTTTGATTTCTACGGCGATCAGCAAACAGTCAACGTTCATATCCGCTGGCTGCGCGAAAAAATCGAAGATGATCCAAACGACCCCCAGCACATCATCACCGTGCGCAGCCGGGGCTATCTGTTTCGCGACTAGGCCGCGAGTGGGTTTTGGCGGTGCGAATCTTTCTAGGCGCAGCCCTCATCACCATCATCGTCGCCGTCTTTTTGACGGCGTCGCAAGGTCCCGCGCTCCGCGACACGGTCCTCATTGTCGCCCTTGTGGTCGCGCTGGTGCTGGCAGTCTTTTTAGCTCCGGTCTTGCAGCGGCCACGTGCAGACCATCCATCGGAGGCAGCGGCGGCCCCGCCGATCGGACCCAGCCTCGCTCACATCCTCGACGCGCTGCCCGCAGGCGTCATCACCATCACCGCAGATGGAAAAATCGTCGCGTTCAACGCGGCGGCGGGTGAAATGTTCGGCGTGGCTGCGGATCGAGCCAACGGACGCAGCCTCATCGAGATCGTCCGCAATTCCGAGCTCGATCGGCGCGTCAGTGCAACATTGCGCGACGGAACTGTTGAGACGATCGAGCTGACGCACGTCGGCGCTGTTGAGCGCCGCCTGCAAGTCATGACGCGTCCCCTCGACGGCGACCTCAAGCAAGGTGTCTTGATTATCGTGACAGACCAAACGCGGATGCGCGAGTTGGAGGCCCTGCGCCGCGAATTTGTGTCCAACGTTTCACACGAACTCCGCACGCCTCTTACCTCGGTCAAACTCATGGTCGAAACGCTGCAAAGCGGAGTCGATCTGCCGGCGCAAGAGCAATTTTTGGCAAACATGGCCGCTGAAACAGAGCGCATGATTGCGCTCGTCGAGGATTTGCTGGATCTCGCGCGACTCGAAAGCGGTAAGCTCGAGCTGCGTCTGGGCACGGTTGACGTGAGCGAGCTCTGCCGACAGGCGGTCGCGGCGCAGCGTCCGCGTGCTGAGGCAGCGCAGATCAAGTTAGTCTGTTCCGCTCCGCAAACGCCGCTCATGGTCCTAGCGGACCGAGACAAGCTCTACCAAGTGCTCACCAATCTCCTCGACAACGCGTTGCGCCACACCCAGGCGCAGGGCAACGTCACCTTGACGGTGGCGCCCCGCAACGGAGAGGTCACAATCGAGGTCGCTGATACCGGTTCGGGCATCGCGTCGAGCGCATTGCCGCACATTTTCGAACGGTTTTATGTGGTCGACCCGGCTCGGGCCCGCGGTCACTCGGGAACGGGTTTAGGTCTTGCGATTGTGAAGCACATCATCGAGGCCCACGGTGGCACCATTACAGCGGAAAGCGAACTGGGGGCGGGCTCAATCTTTCGCTGCACGCTGCCCGTGGGTTTACAAACAAGCTAAGCGGTCCTATAATGCAATGGAATATAAATCTCTAAGGGGCGATTGGAAATCGCCCCACACAAACTGTGAGGTACCGCCACTTTGGGTCGTGAGAACTTTCATCGGATCTTAGACGAAACGCAGCAAAACGTTCTGCGCATGGGTAGTTTGGTTGAAGAAGCGATCACCAAAGCGGTCGATGCATTGTCGCGGAACGATGTCAAGCTTGCTGATGAAATCTTACGAGCCGACGATTACATTGACGACCTCAACGTTTTGATCGAGACGAACTGCCTGAATCTGTTGGCTTTGCAGCAGCCCATGGCGAGCGACTTGCGCACCATCGCGGCCATGCTCGACATTATCATCGATCTCGAGCGGATCGGCGACCACGCCTGCGACATTGCCCAGATCACCAAGAACCTTGCGAACGAACCGCAGCTCAAGCCACCCATCGACATTCCGCTGATGGCGGCGAAGGCCCGCGAAATGCTACGCGAATCCCTCGATGCGTTTTCTCACCACGACGCCGAGATGGCCCACGCCGTGCCGCAAAAGGACGATGAGGTTGACCGGCTCTATCGCAAAGTGTTCGCCGAGCTTATCCAATTCATGGCAAAGGACGCCAAGGCGATCGGCCGGGCCAGCAATCTGCTTTTAGTCGCCTTGTATCTCGAGCGCATTGCCGACCACTCAACAAACATCTGCGAACGCGTCGTTTACATGGTGGAGGGAGTGCCGAGGAAGCTCAAGCGCTCGGTTGTGGAGTTTGACCAAGTGCTCGCCCACAGCGATGAAATCATGCAGTCGAGTCCAGGTTCAATCGACCAACCAGCGGGAGGTTAGGCGCAGTCTAACCGAAGAAAAACGATGACTATCGGTGCTCTTATAATCTGTGTCTTTCTGCTACCAGCAGCACTGCGCGGCCTTGACTCACGGTATCATCAGCCGTAAACAACCCGGGGTCTTAACCTTGCTTAACGTGTCCTTAACCTACGCTTGACATCCCTCAGCTATTGTCCTAGTTAGCGTCGTAGAATATGGCTCCCCTCGGGCCGCCTCTAGTCGACGTTGTCACACCGACAGGAGCATACAGTGAATCGTCAACGTTTCTTATCGTGGTTCGCAATGTTCGGAATGGTGATGTTCGCGGCGGTCGGCATTGCCTCCGCCGATCAGCAAATCACGGGCGCAGGTTCGTCGTTTGACAACCCGTTCTTCCAGCGAGCATTTTACGAGTACAGCAAAAATAACGGCGGCGTGCAGGTCAACTATCAAAGTATTGGGTCCGGCGGCGGCATCCAACAGTTTACCGCCAAGACGGTTGACTTTGGCGCTTCGGACGTGCCGCTCGCACCAGCCGAGATGAAAGCAGCTCAAGCATCCAATGGTGACGTCGTCCAGTTTCCCGTCACCTTGGGCGGCGTGGTGGTCGCGTATTCCGTGCCAAACGTTGGCACTCTGAAGCTAACCCCCGATGTGCTCGCCGACATCATGCTCGGCAACATCACGAATTGGAACGACCCACGCATCAGCCGCTTGAACCCTGGCGTCACATTTCCAAACCTTCCTATCCTCGTTGTCCATCGCGCGGACGGCAGCGGCACGACCTATATTTTCACCGACTATTTGAGTAAGGTAAGCTCCGACTGGAAAAACAAGGTCGGCAACGCGAAGGTGGTCAACTGGCCGGCTGCCTCGTCGGTCGGTGTCAAGGGTAACGAGGGAGTCGCTGGGCAAATTCGCAACACCCCCGGCGCGATTGGTTATGTGGAGCTCGCCTATGCACTCGATAGCCAAATCTCATACGCGGCGATCCGCAACAGCGCAGGCCAGTTTGTCGTGCCGACCGTCGACACCGTCCGGAATGCGGCTGCGCACAAACCGACCGTGAGCCCGCAAGACTTCTCGATCGTCAACATGCCAGGGGCGGACAGCTATCCAATCTGCGGCTATTCCTGGGTGATGCTGTGGAAGAATCAGTCCGACGCGGCCAAGGGACAAACGCTCGTCAGTCTCTTCCACTGGTTGGTGACGGACGGACAAGCCTTTGCGGTCCGAGTTCGCTACGTCAGTCTGCCGACGAACGTCCAAGCGGAGGCAACGAAGGCGCTGGCCAGCATCCACTAGTACCTGTAGTTCCGAACGCAACGTTCCGGAAGGCGGTGCGGCCCTGGCTACCAAACCAGCGCATCGCCTTCCTTTGGTGCGAGAGATTACGGACGGTCAAGATCGATGACCCAGAATGGCGCCGACGTTGTGCGTGTACCAGCGGTTATGACTCCGGCGCGCTTGCGTTCGTCCTCAAATCCCATCGGCGACCGTATCGTGATAGGCGCCTTCTCGCTGAGCGCATGGATCGTGCTGCTCATGGTCGTCTGGTTATTTTTCACGCTGCTGATTGCAGCATGGCCTGGCATCAAGACGGTTGGGCTCCACGCCTTTCAAAGCGCTACGTGGGATCCAACAAGCCGCCGATACGGGCTCCTCTCCTTCATTTATGGCACCGTGGTAACGTCTGCAATTGCGCTCGCATTGGCCGGGCCTATCGGCATCGGCGCAGCCCTCCTTTTGGCGGAGATCGCGCCGCGAAGGTTAGCGACGCCCGTGGCCATGCTCATCGAACTGTTGGCGGCGGTTCCAAGCGTCGTTTTCGGCATTTGGGGCCTCTTTGTGCTCGCGCCTGTGATGCGAACCGTGGTCGAACCGGCCCTTGCGCGCACCCTTGGCTTTCTTCCGTTGTTCCAAGGTTATTTTTACGGCGTCGGCATGCTGACCGCGGGCATTCTGCTCGCGATCATGGTGTTGCCAACAGTGTCGGCCATCTCTCGCGATATCTTCGAGGCCGTGCCGCGCGACCAACGCGAAGCCATGTACGCGCTCGGAGCAACGAAGTGGGAAGTACTGAGCCGGGCGGTCATCCCGTATGCGCGCCCTGGCATTATTGGCGCCCTCGTTCTCGCTCTCGGCCGCGCGATGGGCGAGGCGATGGCCGTGGTGATGGTCATCGGCAACAAGCCGGCAATTTCGATGTCACTTTTTTCTCCCGCGTACACGCTGGCCTCCGTCCTGGCCAATGAATTCACCGAGGCGACGGGGCAAGAGTACGTTTCCGTGCTCATCGGCATCGGGTCGATGCTCTTCATCGTCAGTATGATCGTCAATGTGTTTGCACGATTGCTGGTGCGCGGCGTACGCGGGCCAAAGGGAAAGCGGGCCTGATGTCGTTGTTCGTCCGGCAAAGTTGGAACGCGATTATGCTCGTCGTGGCATGGTTATGCGCCGGAATAGCGGCCGCGTTGCTCGCGTTGATCGTGATCTACGTTCTTCAGCGCGGTGGACCCGCGCTCAACGTGCAATTCTTCACGCATCTGCCGACCCCGGTTGGGATCCCAGGCGGCGGCGTCGCCAATGCTGTTGTTGGATCGCTCATGATCATCGCTATGTCATCGGTCATCGCGATACCGATTGGAGTTTTGGCTGGCATCTATCTCGCACTGCTCGGTCGCGGGTGGTTGGCGCAGGCAGTGCGATTTCTCAGCGACGTCCTCACAGGCGTACCCTCAATTGCCATCGGGTTGTTTGCCTATACCATCATCGTCGTACCCCAGCGTCATTTCTCAGCGATCTCCGCCGCGGTTGCCCTCTCTGTCATTATGCTCCCCATTGTCGTGCGCACCACAGAAGAGGCTGTCCGGCTTGTGAACCCGGCGATTCGAGAGGGCGCCCTCGCCCTCGGGATGGAGGCGTGGAAAGCGATTGTGCTCGTCACCGTACCTTGTGCGCGCGCCGGCATCGTGACGGGATCGCTCCTTGGGATCGCGCGCGTCGCCGGTGAGTCAGCACCACTGCTGTTTACTGCTTTTGGCAGTCAGTTCTGGAGTTTGAATCCCAACGGGCCAACGGCTGCGCTGCCGCTGCTGGTCTTTCAATATGCTATCGCGCCGTACAAGGATTGGCAGCTCGCCGCCTGGGGTGGCGCGTTGACGCTTATTCTCCTTGTGTTTGTGCTCAACATTACCGCTCGGATTCTTTTCCCGGCACGGTTGCCACGATGACCAGCGCAAGCGAAACGATGGAGAGATCTCTCTATACAAAAAATCTCAGCGCCTGGTATGGCTCGCACCTGGCCGTCCGGGGCATCTCCATGGATTTCCGGCCTGGTCAAATCACGGCGCTCATCGGTCCGTCTGGTTGCGGCAAGTCGACGCTGCTCCGCTGTCTCAATCGCATGCATGAGATCATTCCTGGCACACGGGTCGAGGGCGAAGTGTGCCTGGATGGTCAAAATCTCTACGAGCCAGGGGTCAACCCCACCGCGATGCGGCAGCGCATCGGCATGGTCTTTCAACGGCCCAACCCATTTCCAACGATGTCGATTCTCGAGAACGTGCTCGCGGGGGTGCGCTTAACGAATATGACGAGAAACCGTGCGGTCCTCGCCGAGCTTGCCGAGCATAGCCTTCGCAAGGCCGCGCTTTGGAACGAAGTTAAGGATAAGCTGCATAACCCCGGTGCTTCACTCTCCGGTGGTCAGCAGCAGCGGCTGTGCATCGCGCGGGCGCTCGCCGTCGAGCCGGAAGTCCTCCTGATGGACGAGCCAGCATCCGCTCTGGATCCCATTTCAACGACCAAGATCGAAGACTTAATGCGTGAGCTCAAAGGCGCGTACACATTTATCATCGTCACGCACAACATGCAGCAAGCGGCGCGCGTTTCCGACTACACTGGATTCTTGCTCGCAGGCGAGAATGAACCCGGTCAGCTTATCGAGTTTGATGTGTCCTCAAAGATCTTCACGACCCCAAAAGATAAGCGAACCGAAGACTATATTACCGGCCGTTTCGGCTAGATAACGTTGCCTTAACGTCGGCTCTGTAGAATAGATCCCGGGCGGAATCTCTTCCGTCTTAGAACGCTCAATGAAGTCTCCTAGCGCAACTCCCGATAGAGGTCGCATCGACATGCCGGTGCGACCTCTTCTCATGCAAAACATTAAGCAATTCTTAACTCATACATTATGCACCGTTAATCCAGCGACGCTACTCTAAAACGGCGGGCTCCTGGTGGGTTTATCGAGCTCGTTGTCGCGCTGGGAGTGAAAGAAACATGCGTCTGGACCGATGTGCTGCTCTTTTTGCCGCGCTGGCAATACTATATGCGCTGTCGCCGCTGTCCGCGTTAGCCGATACGGCCTCGGGTTCGAGCGTCGTGGGCTCGATCGTCGACACGGACGGCGGGCTAGCCATTCCAAGCGCGGGTATCGATTTGTACTGCCAAGGCGCACTTCGAAAGCACACGACTACCGCGCGGGACGGATCATTTTTCTTCAACGACGTGACCCCCGGGGTGTGCACCCTCCTTGTCACCGCGTCGGGTTACCAATTGGCTCGCTCGGCAAACATTCCGGTGGCTGCCGGAGCGCGGGTCGAGTTCCGCGTCGCCTTGACACGGATTTCATCCGCGGCCGCTGCACGCACGATTGGCCGCGTTATCGTCGCGGCTTCCAACACGCTGCAGACCAGCTCGACCATCAACACTCACATCGATCCCAGCATCCTCCAGACCCAGAACTACATGCGGGCGGGTGACGCGCTCATCTCCGTTCCGGGGGTCAACACGGCAACAAGTTCTTCCCTCGGTGACGACCAATCCGTAAGCATTCGTGGATTCGAAGCAACCGAAACTTCGACGCTGCTCGATGGCCATCCGATCGGACCGATTGGCGCCCTCGGCAACGGTTTTGACTATCAGGACTCGCCCTTCTTCGGCATCCGAGATATTGAAACGGTCTTCGGTTCGGGCGCGACGGGAGTCTACGGAGCGTCGACAATCGCTGGTTCCGTCAACTTCATGACCATCAACCCAACGCCGCAAATCCATGCGCTCTTCGAGCAAGGCGCCGGTTCCTACGGGAAAGCGCTCACCGGCATACAGACGACCGGAACGGAAAACAAACTCGGATTTGCCTTCTCCCACGGCGTCGAGGGCACGTACGGGCTTTTTCCGCCATCCCTTATGGTTGAATCTGGGCTCAATGGATCGGACATTCGTGCCACGACGTTTGCAACGAACACCTACGAAGTCAGCGGTACGTATGTCCTGCGAAATGATGTCGGCAAACTGACGTACGCGTTTTCACCGAAGACCAGCCTCTTAATAAGTGCGTACTCCGCAAACACGTGGGATGACAAGAGCGGAAATGGCGATAACGACTTTCTGAGCTATCAACAGAACCTTTACAACACGTTCAAGGGGCTCAATTCGAACGGTGGGAAATCCAGCGTTTGCCTCAGCAACTGCGGAACGCCACAAGAAGTCGACGGCAATTGCTCCAACTTCACCCAAGCAGCATTGAGCGATGCGCCCGCCGGGTTCTCATGCCTTAACCCGTACAAGTTTTCTCAAGAGACCTCCGGGCCCTCAGGCGGCGGCGGCGGACCCTGGCAGGCGATTCGCAACCAAGACTATCACGCGCGGCTCACGCAAGGCTTAGGGCAAGGTCAAGTCAACGTCGACACGTACATCGACAAATACGGATTGGACTACAATCGTGCCGACGCCAACCAGTCTTTCCATACCGATTTCTATCGAACCACGGGAATGCTCATCGATGATGAGATCGCGACCACGCTCCACAACATTGCGTTCGGCTACAACTATCAGCACCAGCAGCACACTGGCGACACGTTCCCGTTCTTCGATCAGAACGGCAATCAGTTCAATATTCTCGCCGCGAACCAAGAGTTCGACCTCAACCAGAATAATTTCTTCGCGCGCGACGAGTACACGCCGAATTCGAAGCTCTCGGTCTTCGCGAATCTCTGGCTTAATCACTCGGCCAATACGGGCAAGAACTCGTTCGACCCGCGCCTGACATTCCAATTTCGTCCAACCGGTTCGGACATCGTTCGACTGACGGCAGGTCACTCCAACAGCGAGCCAGATCCATCGCTGCTCTACGCGATGCCGTCGTACAATACCACCCCCAACAATATCAATCCACTGTGCGGCGCACAACTCAACGCGATAGGGAGCGTCAGCAATCCGACGCTCTCACCCGAGACGGCGACCGACGCAGAGGTCTCCTACGGACGTCGAATCGGATTGCTCGATACCCTCGAACTGGACGTGTACAATACGACGGAGTTCAACGCTCTGTTCAGCGGCAATCTGCCGCTCTCAGCACTGGGGAGCACGCAGGTGCCGCCAAGTCTCATCGCTGCCTATCTCAGACGCATCCAGAATTTTTGCCATAACAGCCCCACGGTTGCCGACCTCGCCGTGAGCACGACGTACAACGCGGCGTCAGCGCGCTATCGTGGTATTCAGCTTTCGGGCAATTTCGGGCTCCTGCCTCATTTCACGGCGAACGCAGATTATGACGTCCAATCGTCAACCTATCTTGGCGTTCCCGATGCGATCCTTGCCTCCAATGTGACGATCATTAACGGCTCGCAGATCTACGGGATTCCGCTCCACAAAGCCAACTTGGGCTTCGACTACAATACTCCAAGCGGTCTCGACGTCGAAATCGACGGGCATTATATTGGAGATGGCAACAGTTACAACCGTCCGCATTTCATCTTCACCAATGCAAGCATTTCCCAGCAGGCCAATCGCATTACAACAACGCTGGGCATCAACAACATCTTCAACACCGCTGCGCAGCGCTACGGCTATTTCGGACTTGGTGTGTTTCAACCCGAGAACAAATTCGGCGCAGACCAAAATGCCTTCGATCAGAGCAGCGAAGAATATGGTATCCCGCCGCTTCAGTATTTCTTCACGATGACGTACAAGGTTTAGGGTTGATTAAGCCGCCTTAACCCGCAGTTGATAGTTCCTTAATGTTCGGCCCGTAGACTACAAGCACGCAGTGCCTTAGCGACGGGCCTTCTTCTTGTTCGCCTCATCATTGATTCTTTAGAAAAGGATACGTTCAATGCGAAAACACCGGCTGCTTCTTGCGTCGGCGGTTGTCTGCGCTGTGTTCGCCCTCGCGATTCCGGTGCTTGCCGACGATTCTAACCCAGTGCCGGCTCCGGCCGCTTCCGCAACGTCCGCGGTGCCCGACGCAGGGGCGGTCGCGACCGCCAGTCCTGGAAGCGGTGCGAGCAGTGCAGACGGAATTGGCGTTTCCATCGCCACCGGGGACAACAATCCGTTTGCCGACGTTCCGACGGACTCGTTTGCCTACAAGGCCATCGTGCAGCTTCACGATTTGGGTTATCTCAAAGGGTATCCGGACGGGTTGTTTCATGGCAAACGCGACCTCACGCGCTACGAAATGGCGGTCATGGTCGACCGCGTTGTGAACGAGCTCGAGTACCAGCTCCACGATCCCAACGGAGCGGTCCGAGTGAATGCTGCGGCGATCGCCGATGCCCGCATGCTGCTGGATCAATACGGCTCGCAGATCAAGGACCTGCAAACGAAAGAGGCAGCGCTGGAAACGCGGCATGACTACCGCGGAAACGACGCTCGACCGCATGCAGATCCATGCGTTCGCGTACGTCCGCGCGCCAGGCACCTATACTGAGACCGTGAGCGCGTTCCAGCCCAACGGCACCCCGCTCAAACCTGGCACGGTCGTCAAGGACGATGCGCAAAGCTATGTTGTGGGAACGAACTCGCGCGGCACAGGCTACCAAGACTTTCGCCTGATCTTTTCTGGAAATCTCGACAAGCAGGCGAGTTACGCGGTGCGCATCGAGAACAAGAACTTTTACGGGCAGGCCAACACCTACGGCATCGATACCACGACCGCGGCGCCATCCGTGACGTTGTACAATAAGGGCGGACTTTTCTCAATCAACTATGCCTACCTCAAGTATCAGTTCAATCACTCGCCTGCCTATTTTGAGGCCGGCAAGTACACGTTGCGCAGCGACCCACTCGGGCTAGCGTATGACAACGATTATTACAATGGCGGCCTCTTCGGCTTCAAGAGCCCGAAGGCTTACGGATGGTTCGGTTTCGGACAGACGGGTGGGCCGGATCTGGGCAGTACGTCGCCGTTCACCTATGTGACTGGTCCGGCCGGCGCCGCGGCAGTGCCGAACACGCAGTTCATCATGTTGGCACACGCCGGAGTGACGCCGAACAGCCGCGCGCTCATCACCGCAAGCTGGGTTGAACTCCAAGGCTATAAGAACAACTTCTGGTGGACGTTGAAGCAAGCGTATCAACCGCTGCAAGCCAACTTATCCGTCGGCGCAGTCGGCGCGAGTTACCAGTTCGGTCCTGCTCTCAACGTCGCGCTCCAAGGGCTCACTCGATTCGGCAACGACCCGACAACATTAAAGGGATGGACCGATAATAAGGCATTTTGGGGGCAGATTTTGGTCGGTCACCAGACGGCGGCGACGAACAACAACTACGCTGAACTTGGGTGGATCGGAACTGGTCTGCACTCGGTGCTCAACACCGAGACGTTCCTCAACGGCACGCCGTGGTATACAAACTACTACACCGGTCAAGCGAACGACCGCAAGATGGCCTACTTCGGGCTGCACCACTGGTTGAACAACTACATGCGCGTCGGCGTCAATTACCAGTACTGGGGTCTGAATACGCCGCTCCCACTGTTCTCGGGCACTGGGGTACCAACGGGCTCTTACATTATGAACAACGACAACCGCGCGCTCTTTTTGAATACGTTCATGCAGTTCTAACGGCGTGGTGCGATTTTCCAATCGCACCTGGGCGACTTGACAGTCGCCCCCTACAGAGCGGACCTAAAGGTCCGCTGAAAGAACACGCTCCCATGGCAAGGCCTTGGGAGCGGCTTTTTGTTGGGGCGGCTGGGCTTTTTGCTTGGTGCGTGATCCTCACGCCATTTTCCATCGTTACGGTTCTCATGGTTGCCGCGCTCGCGGGTCAGCAGCGGCCCGATCCGCTGTTCTTTTTAGGCAATCTCGTTGTCGAACTTTTTGCGACGCTGCTCGTTGGGGCTGTGGGAGCGATCATCGGCGCGAGCATCGGCATTGGCACGGCCCTGCTGACCCGGGAGCTCGTTACCGGAAGGCTGGCCCAAACTATCGGCCTTGCCACTGCGAGTCTTTCGGTGTTCCCAGCCGTGGTGCTCGGTTGGTTCGGCGCGACCTTGATTTTGCCGGCTCTTTCTGGCCACACCCCAGGGGCCGTTTTTGCAGCCGCCTGCGTCGTGGTGTCCATCGCCGTCATTTCGCGATCGAATGTCCTCGCGGTCCGCTTGCTCGGAGCGCTTGCACCTTCAGTGCGTGAAGCTGCCGCCGCCGCGGGTGCCGGTGCGAGCCGAGTGACAGCACACGTGACGATCCCGGCCTGCAAGCGGCAACTGCTTGGCATCTATGCCGATGCACTATCCAGAGCAGTTGGTGAAGCGGCAGGAGTTTCGGTGGTATTCCTGGCCGCCGCGCGGGCCGGATATCCCGTTTCGCTCTTTACGATACCGAGCTCGATCCTGGCGCAAGCGCACACGATGCAATTGATCGATGCGGGCATCGCGCAATCAGCGCTCCTGGTTTTGGCCTTTGCCGCAGCGAGCAAGACCATCGCAGCACGCCGAATTGGGAGCCTACAGTGGGTCTCCTGAGCGTCGGCACGCCGAAGGCGGACACGTTTCGGTCGCGCGACGTGCTTGTGACGGCGCTGTCGTATATCGCCGGAACAGCCGGCGCGATGACGTTCGTTGCCGTGCTGGTCGCGCTCGTTACTCTCGGTTGGCAAGACTTCGCACGGGTGCTTGCGGTGCCGCAGGGGGCAGGTCACGCACTTGCCATTTCGGCACTCGTTCTTGCGATCGCCCTACCGGTAACGTTTGCGATCGGCCTGTGCGCCGCAGTGACCGCAATCGACCCCAGCATCGGTGGCGTTGCGACTCGAGCGGTGCGTGAGTCCTTGGAGTGGTCAGTGGGCATACCGCCCGTTGTCATCGGCGCGGCCGTTTTTTTCACGGTGGTTGCCTTTGTGCACTCAGCGGTTGTTGGCTCGGCTGCTATCGCCCTTATCGTGCTGAATCTGCCCAACGCCACAGCGCGTTTAGCGCAAGCATTCTCGGGTGTCCCCGACGTTGCGCGCGAAGCTGCTGCGGCGCTTGGAGCATCGTCTGTGTCAGCGTTTTTTGGGTTGACCCTCCCCAGGTCGGCGTGGGCGGTTGCCGCAGTACTCTGCGCTCTCGCTGCGCAGATGGTCGGCGAGACCTCCGCCGTTGCGCTGGCAGTGAGCGCGAGCGGCGGAGCGCAACCACTCTCTGCGGCGATTTGGCACTTTGCTTCGAATGTGAGCCTCGCCGCGACCGAGGCCGCATCGTGCCTCGTTCTCGTGCTCGTCGTGACGGTGTGCACGGCGCTGTCGAAAGATTTTTCGCGTCGACAGATTGAAACATCGGCGACCACAACATGAGCACGCCAGGCGGATCGACGGTCGAGACAAAGCTGGAAGCGTCGCAATTGCACGTCTGGTTTGGCGATAGGCACGCGCTGCGGGGTGCGAATATTTCCGTCGTCGCGGGCAGAACCGTCGCTTTCATAGGGGCATCCAAAAGTGGCAAGACGACGCTCCTTCGATCGTTCAATCGTTTGCACGATCTCAATCCGCGAGCGCGACTGCATGGCAGCGTTAAAATCGATGGAGCTGAGATTTTAGGACGAGGGGTCGACGTTGCCGCACTGCGACGCCGCGTCGGAATGGTCTTTTCCACACCCACCGTACTCCCGACATCGATCTTCGACAACATCGCGTTTGGCTTGCGCGCAAAAGGTCTGCGCGATCGCATCCTGCTCGAAGAGAAAGTGGAGCGTGCGCTGCGGCGGGTGCTTCTTTGGGATGCGGTCAGCCCGCTGCTCGATCGCGCTCCCAACGATCTCACCATCGAGCAGCTCCAACGCCTCTGTCTTGCTCGCGCGATGGCGCTCGACCCAGAAGTGCTGCTGTTCGATGACCCAACCGCAACACTCGATCCCGTCGCCGGACTCGCCTTCGAAGAAGTCCTCATACCACTGCGGCGCGACCACACCGTGCTCATCGCCACAAATAATTTGGAACAGGCGGCCCGACTCTCCGACACGACGTGCTATCTCGCCAGCGGTGAAGTCGTCGAGAGCGGCGAAACACCGCTTGTTTTCAGCCGGCCAACCGATACGCGAACCGAAGACTTCTTGGCCGGCAGATCGCCTTAAAACCCTAGGAGGCCGTCATGAAGCTGGACGTGACGACGCCAGCGCTCGGACCGTTGCGTGCGGATGGCATGCACTACTACCACAATGCTCTTGAGACGATCGGGCATACGCCGCTGATTAAGCTTAACCGCGTCATGGACGGCGCGACGTGTCTCGTGCTGGCGAAGGTCGAGTACTTCAATCCCGGCGGATCGGTGAAAGATCGACCTGTGCTCGCGATGATTCGCGACGCGGAAGAGCGCGGACTGCTCCGGCCTTCAGGAACGATCGTGGAGGCGACATCGGGCAACACGGGGACCGGACTTGCCATGGTTGCGGCGATCAAGGGCTACCGGTGCATCCTAGTCATGCCGGACAAAGTGAGCGACGAAAAAGTGCGCTTGTTGCGCGCGTACGGGGCAGAAGTCGTTATCACGCCGACAAAAGCGCCCGCCAGCAGTCCCGAGTCCTACTATGGGGTGGCGGCACGCTTGGCGAGCGAGATTCCCGGGTGCGTTTCAGCCGAACCAATTTGCCAATCCGCTCAATCCGCGAGCGCACGAAGAAACAACCGGTCCCGAAATTTGGCAGCAGACGGCTGCCAAGATCACCCACTTCGTCAGCGGGATCGGAACCGGCGGCACCATCTCAGGCGTTGCTCACTATCTCAAACGGCAAAATGCCGCGATCACCGTGATCGGTGCGGATCCGGAAGGTTCCATCTATTCGGGAGATACGGCGAAATCATACAAGGTCGAAGGCATTGGCGAAGACTTCTTACCTGCGACCGTTGATTTGCGAGCGATCGACCGGATCGAGCGAGTCTCCGATAAGGAATCATTTCTCATGACGCGCCGCGCATGCCGCGAAGAGGGGCTACTCGTCGGCGGCTCATCAGGAACGGCGCTTGTGGCGGCGCATCGGGTCGTCCGCGAGTTGCCGCCCGACGCGATCGTCGTCGTCCTTTTGCCGGACAACGGCCGCGGCTACCTCTCGAAGATCTTCAACGACGAGTGGATGCGAACCAACGGGTTTCTGGGGGAAGTGGGCCTCGCCGCAACTGTTGGCGAGGTTTTGCGCGCGAAGGGAGCGCTCCCTAAGTTGATTACCGTGTCTCCCTCCGATACCGTCCGTCGCGGCGTTGAGTTGATGCGCGAGTTTCAAATTTCGCAGATTCCAGTGGTGGAGAACGGCGACATGGTCGGCAGCATCAATGAGGTGGCCGTGATGCAGCTCATCTTCGATCACTCGGACATCGTGCACGCCGAAGTCAAGGACGTTATGGGGCGCCCGTTCCCGTTGCTGGATGAGAAAGAAGAGGTCAGCCGCGCTTATCGAGAGCTTTCCCTTGGCCATGCGGCCGTCGTGGTGAGTCACGAAGCAAAGGCGATCGGCGTGCTGACCAAGATGGATATCATCAACTATCTGTCGGTGACGTAAAGAGCGCATATGGACTTTGCAACCAAAGCCATCCACGTAGGCCAAGACGCGGATCCCGCGACTGGTGCGACGATCGTGCCCATTTATCAGACCTCGACATACACGCAGCGCGCCCCGGCCGAGCATCTCGGTTTTGACTACTCGCGCAGCGCAAACCCTACGCGGTTGGCGCTCGAACGCTGTCTCGCGTCGCTGGAAAATGCCAAGCATGGCCTGTGTTTTGCAAGCGGCATGGCCGCGACGTCAGCCACGCTCAACCTTCTCTCGGCCGGCGATCACGTTGTCGTCACCGACGATCTCTACGGGGGCACGTTTCGGCTCTTCGATAAAGTGCTCAGGCGCTACGGTCTCACGTTCACGTACGTCGATGCGAGCGATGCTTCGGCGATAGCCGGCGCCATCGCTGGATCCACGCGAATGGTCTGGCTAGAATCACCGTCCAATCCGCTCATGAAACTGGTCGACTTGAGCGCAGCAGCGGCTCTTTGCAAACCGCGCGGCATCCTGGTTGTGGTCGACAACACGTTTGCGACGCCGTTCTTGCAGAATCCGCTCGACTTGGGGGCGGACGTCGTCGTGCATTCGACCACGAAGTACATCGGCGGGCATTCCGATGCGATCGGCGGTTTCGCGGCAACCAACCGCGACGATCTTTATGAAGTCTTGAAGTTTCACCAAAACGCCGTGGGTGCTGTGCCCGGCCCATTTGATTGTTTTCTGACGCTCCGCGGCGTCAAGACGCTGGCACTGCGCATGCGCGAGCACGATCGCAATGCTGGAGCGATCGCCGCCTTTCTCGCCGAGCGGCCAGATGTCGAGAGGGTGTATTATCCTGGACTGGCGTCGCACCCGCACCATGACTTGGCAAAGCGTCAAATGCGTGGTTTTGGCGGGATGATCTCGTTCGTTCCAAGCGGCGGAGCCAAACGAGCCCGGGCAATAGCGATGGCGACGAAACTTTTTTCATTGGCGGAGAGCCTCGGCGGGGTCGAATCGCTCATCAGCCATCCCGCATCAATGACCCATGGCGCTATTCCGAAGGAAGACCGGGAAGCGCGAGGGGTTTTGGATTCGCTGTTGCGTTTGTCGGTGGGGATCGAATCGTCGGCAGACCTCATCGCCGACCTTGCCAACGCTCTTAGTGTGTAGGAGGCGATTGAAAATCGCCCGGCTTCTCAATTTCCGCTCATTCGCCGGCTGATCTCGGCAGCTTCGCGAGCCACGGCCGACGCGATAAAATCCAAACGCCCCGAATCGATGTGCCGCGAAAAGCCTGCAACCCAGACAATAGCCACGAGTTTTTGGCCGGGACCCATCACCGGGGCAGCGGCAGCCCGCACGCCATCCACATACTCGTCGACGTCAATTGCCGCACCACGGGTAAGCGCCTCATCAATGGAGCGCTCGTACGTATCGGGGTTGATGATGCTCGCCGCCGTGAACGCCGGCAGCGCGGATTTGGAAAGAAAATCGCGACGTTTTTGCCCGTCCCATGAGGCCAGAACCACTTTGCCCACGGCGCCCGCAAGCAATGGGATAGAAGATCCGACCGGCGCGGAAATCGCCAACGTCGGTCTGCCGTGCACGATGTCCAAAATAGTGACCTGACCGTCGGCGGGCACCCCGAGGAAGCTCGTCTGCTCGGTTGCCTCCGCGAGCCGCTCGAGCGCATCGCGTGCGCTCTGGCGCAGGTCTGGCTGGATGGAGGTTCTCGACGACAGCGCCGATAGCCGGGGCCCCAAATTATACTTGCGCGAGCCGTTGACTGCTTCAAGAACGCCAAGCGATTCGAGCGTGGTGACAAGGCCGTGAACGGTGCTTTTGCCCAACTCCAGTCTGCGAGCGAGTTCTGAAACCCCAAGCGGCTTGTCGGATCGACTAATGATGTCGAGAAGTTTGAAAGCTTTGAGAACCGCAGGAACTCTCGCGCTCTGGACACCATTGGATGAGTTGCTCTCGGGCGAGGCAGCTCGCTGTCCGTTCGACGACGGGAACATTCGACCGGATTTGCGCTTGCCCGCTCCCGAGCCTCTTTCGGCAAGGGCGCACTCTGGGACACGCATAACTAGGACGTTTGGGGCCGTTTTGACCCCGCGGAGGTTTCCACTTGCAGTTCGAGTCCGAAGCGCAGCGCGTCTTGGACACCGCTGCCAAACTCGGTGCGGAATATGCCGATGTCCGGTTCGGCGAAACTCGCGACGAACACATCGAGGTGCGCAACGGCGTCGTGAGCAGTTTATCGGATGGCGAAAGTGCCGGATTCTCAGTTCGCGCCCTCGTCAACGGGGCTTGGGGATTTGCATCGAGCGCCGACATGAGCGACGCAGAGCTCGATCGCGTCGGAGCGCTCGCGGTGAGCATTGCCAAAGCGAGTGCGAAAGTGAAAGGCCACGGCATATCGCTTGTGCCGAGCAAGGCGTACGTTGATTCGTACAAAACGCCATTTGAGATCGATCCGGCCACCATCGCGCTCGGCGAACGTGTCGGCTACCTGCTCGCCGCTGAAAAGGAAGTGCGGGCGGCTAAAGGCGTCACCGTCGCGCGCGCCTGGATGGACATCTGGCGAACGAACAAATATTTTGCCAACAGCGAGGGAAGCAAGATCGATCAAAGCCTGCTCCAATGCGGCAGCGCAGTCCATGCGTTGGCGGTTGGCCCAAACGACGTGCAAGACCGTTGTTTCCCGGGCACGAGTGGACTCTACCAAACGGGCGGCTACGAGATCATTCGCAAGGCGAATCTGCTTGACCACGGCTTGCGAATCGGGGAGGAAGCCGTTGCTCTGCTGAGCGCAGATCAGTGCCCCTCCGGCGCGATGGACATCATTCTTTCAGGCGACCAAGTGTCGCTGCAGATCCACGAATCGATTGGTCATGCACTCGAGCTGGATAGGGTTTTGGGCTGGGAAGCAAATTTTTCCGGCACGTCGTTTGCCACGCTTGACAAGCTTGGCTCGTTCCGTTACGGAAGCGAGCAAGTCAATGTGGTGATCGACATGACGTGTCCTCTGGCTCTTGCGACGCACGGGTACGATGATGAGGGCGTGAAGGCGACGCCAACCTACCTTATCCGTGACGGCATTCTCGTGGGATACATGGCGGGCCGCGATACCGCGAGCACCGCAAACGTCGGGCTGTCAGGCTGCGTGCGAGCAGAGTACTGGGGCCGCTTACCGATGATCCGCATCGGCAACGTGAATCTGGAAGCGGGAAGCGTGCCGGCAGAGCGGCTCTTCGACGACATCAAGCAAGGCGTGTACATGGAGAGCAATCGTTCGTGGTCCATCGACGACAAACGCCTTAACTTTCAGTTCGGTTGCCAGCTCGGCTACGAGATCAAAGACGGCAAGAAAGGTAAAATGCTCAAAAATCCCACCTATGCCGGTATGACGCCAGCATTTTGGCGTTCTTGTGACGCCATCGGCGACGCCCAATCATGGGTTGCGTGGGGCACGCCGAACTGCGGCAAAGGGGAGCCGCTGCAAACGGCGCGGTCATGCCAAGGAGCCTCGCCAACCCGCTTTCGCAATGTCGCGGTAGGGGCCGGATATGGCGGCTGAGTTTGGCGATCGCGACGCGCTCGAGGCAATCCTTGCTCGCGCGCTTTCCGTCTCGAAGGCGGACCAAACCGAAGCATTGATTGCAGCGAGCGACAACTCGCTGACCCGCTTCACGCACAATTTCGCGCACGAGAGCGTCTCCGAGCGCAACCGCCAAATGTCGGTGAGAGCCGTGATTGGCAATCGCACGGGCGTCGCGGCAAGCAATAAGCTCGATGATGCGGGCATCATCGAGGTTGTCAACCGGGCGTGTGCCATCGCCAAGCTCTCAACCGAGGACGCCGATTTTCCCGGCTTGCCAGGGCCCGAAGATGGAGGTGTCGATCTCCCCGGGGCTTTTGATCCGGCAACCGCGCAGGCAACGGCGGACCTGCGTGCCTCCGCTGTCGCGGACGTGGCGAAGATCATGCGTGTGTACGACCTCTACGCGGCCGGCTATGTGTCGACGCAAACGGATGCGTTCGCCATTGCAAATTCCAAAGGGGTGAAGCGCTTCTACCGCGGCACTGATAGTGCCATCAACATCAAGGCAATCGGTTCAGATTCGAGCGGCTACGCAGAAGGCTTTTCCCGGCGCTTCGACGATCTGAATCCAACCGCGCTCGCCGAGCGCGCCGCAAAGAAAGCGGTTGCGGGAAAGAACCCGCGGGCGCTCGAGCCGGGCAAGTACACCGTCATCATGGAGGCACCGGGCTTCCGTGAATTTTTAGGTTATCTTTCCTGGATCGGATTCGGCGCACAATCCTTCGAGGAAGGGTCCTCGTTCATGAGCGGACACATCGGCGAGAAAATTGTGGGAGAGAACATCACGATGCGCGATGATTTTTCTCACCCGCTTGGGAACGGAATCCCGTTTGATTTCGAGGGCGTTCCGCGCCAGCAAGTCGAGCTCATCGAGCGCGGCACTGCCAAAAGCGTCGTGTATGATTCGTATTATGCGGCCAAACTCAAACACCCCAACACGGGCCACGCGCTCCCGGCGCCCAATTCCGACGGACCCATGCCGTTGAATATCGTTGTGGATCCTGGCAGCACGCCCCTCGAAGACATGATCAAAGACGTGCAGCATGGCGTGCTCGTCACTCGCACGTGGTACATACGGCTGGTCGATCAAAAGCAGACGATGATCACCGGCATGACGCGCGACGGGCTCTTCCTCATCGAACGAGGCCGCCTGACCAAAGGCCTCAAGAACATGCGCTTCAACGAATCGATCATCGGTGCGTTGGGGCGATGCGACCTCGCGTCAGCGCTCGTCCGATCTGAGAGTCATGTGCTGCCGGCCGTGCGCATCGAGGGATTCAATTTCTCAAGCGGAACCGAATTTTAGTGTAGGGGGCGATTGGTAAATCGCCCCAAGCCTCGCGAATTTTAGTGTAGGGGGCGATTGGTAAATCGCCCCAAGCCGATTAACTTGGTGTGGGCAGCGGTCGGTGCAGCTCGCCTGGCAACAGCGGGCGCATGATTCCTCTCGTCCCATTGAGGTGCAACTGCGCCGCGACGCTTGAGATATCGTCGACCAAGGCGCGACCGCGCGCACTGGCCAGACAGCTCAGGTCGGGCGACCGAGCATGATTCCAGTACACAAAGAGCGAGCTGCCGAAGGAAGCGCTCTTCATGCACGCACGGCTTGGGATTTCATCGAGCGGCGCAGCCGCAGCCAGATCAGCGAACAGTTTCCCGGCAAGTGGCGTCGCAATCGCAGCTTTCGCGCGACCTGAAGCCGCAACAAACTCAGCAGCGCCTGTGTGCGTTACGACGATGCGATACCCAGTCGTGTTGGTAGAACCCGTTTGCATGATCACCGCTGCATTTTTGGGAACGGGAAGATAGGGCGGAATTCTGGGGAAGGGCGTGAAGCTTGCCGCGCCGAGCTGGACGACCGCTGCACAGGCAGCGATTGAAGCTTTCATGCCTGAGAAACGCAGGCGCGCGCTTAGACGTTCCATAAAACCTTTCCGCCAGTGTTCACCCGCTTGATGCCACCCTCGCTGAGCCGTGTCGCGTCTGCCGCCGTGGCGTTGCTTGTGCTCTCAGCTGCGGCAACTCCGAACAACAATCCCCAGAGCCTGCGCTCGGGTCTGCAAAATGCGCGAACGCTTGCGATCGGCCACTTCTCACGCATTGCTTCCGATACCGGCTCCGCGGATCAGATTGTCGCGCGTTTGGATTCCGACCTTACGGCTGTCGCGCTGATCGATCCCCAGGACCACGTTGCGTTCGATCAATTGAGTTTCCGCGTAGCGCTGGACGAAAGCCTTGTGGATCAACTGGTCGACGACTCGGCTGCGCCCATCTCGCAAACCCCAGGAGCCGCTGCAATTCGTCTGGTTCGCTCGAGCGTGGATGGCACGCTGCAGCCGCTAGCGGTCTACTTGCCATCCGCGTACGACACCGAGAAGTCGGCACCCCTCATCCTCATGCTTCATAGTCAAGGTCAAACGGAAACCGAACTCTTATCGGAACCCTCGCTCCGCAAATTGGCCGATGACAGCGGCGCAATCCTCGCCGTACCTTGGATGCGCGGCGATCGCGCCTTCGACGCCGTGACGGGTAAAGATGCGTACGACGCGCTGACGCTTTTGGAATCAAACTACAAGGTTGATGGCCGGCGAACGTATCTCGCCGGCATATCGCTGGGAGCCTTCGATGTCTTCATGCTTGCTCCGCTCCATCCGGATCGCTGGACGGCGGTCCTAAGCATTGCCGGCACGCTCACAAATGATGACAAAGACGGCTTCGTCAAAGCCATGCGAGGCAAACCAGCTTTCCTTGTGATCGGCAGCGATGATCCTCTCGTCAAAGTCGAATACGTTCGAGGTGCCGCTGCGTATCTCACCGCCAACGGCGTCGACTGCCACTATTACGAGCAACGCGGCGGCGTGCATTCGCTTGACAGCTTACAGCTCTCGCTGCAGCGCGCGTGGACTGATATGCTTGCGGGTGTGCGGTTTAACTCACCGGAAGTCGACGTTCCATCACCTGTGCCGACTGGATCGCAGCGCTATTAGCATGACGCCGCGCCTCATCTGAAGAAAGCATCGGACCGCGCCACGCCCTGGTGGCGGAATTGGTAGACGCGCTGGTTTCAGGTACCAGTGGCTGCAAGGCCTTAGGGGTTCGAGTCCCTTCCAGGGCAATGGATGCGACATTAGTCCTTGAGGATTCACGTGCTTTTGGTCGAAGCGCGCGACCTCGCTGTTTTTGCCCAATTGTGGAGGTTCCATGTCTTCGACGCTCGATCGCTCAGCTGTTCAAGCATCGCTCAACGTCTGGCAAATGGCGCAGCGCCAGTTGGATAACATCGCGGAGATCATCGGGTTAGATTCTTCCATCCACGGTTATCTGCGCGAACCAAAACGCATCTTGCAAGTGTCGGTGCCGGTCCGCATGGACTCTGGGACGCATCGCGTGTTCGAAGGCTATCGCGTGCAGCACAACATGTCGCGCGGTCCAGCCAAGGGTGGCATTCGCTTCCATCCAGATGTGACGCTTGACGAAGTCAAAGCGCTCGCCATGTGGATGTCATGGAAGTGCGCGCTCGTCAACATCCCGTTCGGCGGTGCCAAGGGTGGCGTGATCTGCGATCCTAAGAACATGTCGATGCAAGAACTTGAGAATCTCACCCGGCGCTTTACGAGCGAAATCTCCATCATTATCGGCCCCGAGATGGACATCCCCGCTCCCGACGTCTATACGACGCCGCAAATCATGGCGTGGATCATGGACACCTACTCCATGCAAAAGGGTTATTCAATTCCGGGAGTTGTGACGGGCAAACCGATTGCCATCGGCGGGTCGCTCGGCCGCGACAAAGCAACGGCTCGCGGCTGTCTCTACGTCGTCGACGAGGCGATGAAGGAACTGAAACTGCCCGCGGGCGCGCGCGTGGCGATTCAAGGCTTCGGAAACGCCGGATTGCACGCCGCCGAGCTCATGGGAGCCGCCGGGTATCGTATCGTCGCGGTCTCCGACAGCCGAGGCGGCGTTGCCAACGGTGCAGGGCTCGATGTGGCCAAGCTCATCGCGTTTAAGGGTGAGACCGGCACCGTCGTTGGGTTCTCAGGCGGCGAAAAAATCACGAACAAAGAAGTGCTCGAATACGACTGCGATGTTTTGGTTCCCGCAGCTCTCGAAAAAGTCATCACCTCCGAAAACGCATCGCGCATCAAAGCAAAAATCATTGCCGAGGCAGCCAATGGCCCAACACTGCCAGACGCGGACGACATCCTCCACGATCGCGGCATTATGGTGCTGCCCGACATCTTGGCCAATGCCGGCGGCGTGACCGTGTCGTACTTTGAGTGGGTGCAAGACCTGCAAGAGCTGTTCTGGGAAGAGCAGACGGTCAACGATCGCCTACGCCGCATCATGGAACGCGCGTTCCGAGATACGCTCGAGCAGGCCCGACGGTTGAAGGTGAACATGCGGCGCGGTGCCTACGCGGTCGCGGTTGGGCGCGTGGCGGAAGCAACCAGCTTGCGCGGAGTGTATCCCTAGACAATTGTAGGGGGGCGATTGGAAAATCGCCCCTAGTCTCGATTCTATTCGCGCGCGGCGATCGTACTTAATTCCGATTCATACACCGCGAGGTCGTTCGCGGAAAAGAGCACAAAGGTGACGAGTTTGATGCTCGAGCCGGAGCGCAAGTAGCCGCTGACCGTTGACAACGCAATGGCGGCCGCTTCGCGCAGCGGGTAGCCGTACAAGCCTGTGCCAAGCGAAGGGATCGCGATCGATCGAGCTTGGGCCTCATCAGCGAGTTTGAGGCTTGCCGAGTAGGCGCTCGAGAGCAAATCGGGATCGTGAGGATGTCCTCGAAAGCGCGGGGCTACCGCGTGAATCACAAAGCGCGCCGCAAGGTTGCCGGCGGAGGTCATGATCGCGCCTCCGGTGGGGCAGCGTCCGATCGCCCTGCACTCAAGCATTATCTGCGGGCCGCCGACGCGGTGAATCGCACCGTCGACGCCTCCACCGCCTGCGAGCGAGGCATTGGCCGCATTGACGATTGCATCGGCGTGCACCGTTGTGATGTCGCCTTGCACCAGCGCGAGCGTGGAGTTGCCGAATGAAGCTTGTTTCATGTGTTTCCGATTCGAACGAAATCGCCCCCTACAGACGCCGTGGGATGAGGGCGGCCTGGGGTTCGCTCGTCAACTGCTCTACCAAGAAATGCTTGGGTGACTTCGAGCAGGCAGGGTCGGTGAGGCCGGCGTTGCCCGTCAGCAAGAACGCCTGGCAGCGGCAGCCACCGAAATCGATCTCCCGCCGATCACACGAGCGGCAGGGCTCTGGCATCCATTCAATACCGCGATAAGCGCAAAAAGCCTCGGATTCGTTCCAGATTTTGGAGAGCGAGTGGTCGCGCACGTTCTCAAAGCGCAGCGTTGTAATCGCTGCAGCAGCCGGGCAGGGCAACACGCGCCCATCGGGGACAATCGTCAAGAACTGCCTTCCCCAGCCATTCATACACGGTTTTGGGAATTCTTCGTAATAATCCGCGAGGACATACGTGATCTCCATGCTGCCGCGCAACCGCTCGCGAGCCGCCCGAACGACGGCACTGGCGCGCTCGACTTGGGTACGCGTGGGAAGGAGCGCGCGGCGGTTGCGAAAGCCCCAGCCGTAAAATTGTGTGTTCGCAAGCTCGAGCCGCTTGACGCCGAGCTCTTGTGCGAGGGAGATGACGTCCTCAATCTCATCGATATTGCGCGAATGCAGCACGCAATTGATCGTTACCGCAACCTTGCGCGCAACCGCCCGCCCGAGCGCCTCGAGCTTGCGCAGGTGAACCTTGGTGCCGGCGACGGAATCCGCCAATTCGGCATGCGCCGCCTGCAGGCTGATCTGCACGTGATCGAGGCCGGCCGCCAGCAGGCGATCGAGCAACTCCTCGCTGAGGAACGTTCCTTGCGTAATGAGGTTGGAATACATGTTCCTTTCTCGCGCACGCGTTAGAATCGCGCAGCAGTCGTCTGGACGCAAGGTGGGTTCACCGCCCGAAAGATGGAGTTGCACGACACCCAGCGCCGCGGCCTCGTCGATCACGCGGCACCATATGTCAGCATCGAGCTCTTCACGGTACGCGCCAAGATCGAGCGGGTTGTAACAGTAGGGACACTGCAGGTTGCAGCGGTACGTCAGTTCCGCGAGCAGCGACAGCGGACGATACGGCATTAGTGAGTTTGGGTCGCGGGGAGGACGAGCCAAGTTTTTGTGGCCAATCGTTGGAGCAAGTCTTCAATGTCGCTTGCGATTGCTGCGACGTCCATGCCGTACCGAGTGGCGAGGAGTGTCGCGATCTCCGCCGCAGTCCGCTGGCCGTCAACGAGCTCGATGATCGCGGCGGCCGAGTCGTTGAGATTCACGACTCCTTCGGGAATAAGGAGTAAGCCTTGCCCATCGGCTGAGCGGTGGAACCGTACCCCTTGGGCAAGTGCCGGTGCGTTCACGCCGGCGATCCCGCTCGGCCGGCGCCATATGCCAACATCGTGGCATCGAGAATTGCCCAGAGCACATCGCATTTGAACTCGAGGGCGCGTACGCATGCGTCTTGCAAGTCCTCGGTCGTCGCGCCGTCAACCACCCAACCCAGAGCGTCGCGCGCGTCGCGCGGCGCGAGGGTCAACCGGTTGCGAAAATAGGCAAGGCCTCGTTCGTCGATCCACGGATACTTTTCACTGAGCACTGTGATGCGCCGGGCCATCAGGTCCGGGGCGAAGAGCTCGGTGAGGGACGACGCAACCGCCACGAGCCATGGCTGCGTGCGCGCAAACGTCACGTAGGCATCGACGGCAAAACGAGTGCCGAGCTGCACGTGCCGCTCGTCGCTCACTTCTTCCTCGCTCAAGCCGACAGCGCGAGCAAGAGCTAGCCACGAGTCGATGCCGCCACCGCCGCGTTCGAACGTACCGTCATGGTCGACGATGCGCGAAATCCAAATCCTGCGCTTGTCGCGATTGGGCAGATTCGAAAGAATTGCGGCGTCTTTTGCGGGGATGCTCTTTTGGTAGTAGTAACGATTGGCCACCCAGCCGCGAATTTGATCGCGCGTCAGAACGCCCTCGTGCAACGCCAGATGAAACGGGTGCTTGTCATGATAGCGCGCAGTCCCAACGGCGCGCAAGCGCTCAACGAACGTTGTCTGCGCCTGAGTGTACGTCGGTTGCGTGGTCGCCATCCAGCACGATCTCCAAGCCGTCATCAGGGACGGCGAATCCGGCCGCTGCAAGTTCGCTTGCCTGCGCCGACGCCGGATCGAGAATCGGATTGGAATTGTTGACATGGGTGTAATAGCGATACCGCGCACGAAGGCGTCGCATGCCGTTGAGCGAGCCGCCGGGCCCGATCATCGGTGCGTGGCCCATATCACGAGCGGTGCGAGTGCCCAATCCGCGTTGGATCATTTCGTCGTCCGTCCAGCAGGTTCCGTCCAAGAACACCGCATCGGCGCGTGCTACCTCGCGCATGAGGTTGTCGTCGACGTCCAGGAAGATCGGCGCATACACAGCGCTTGCTCCCACGTGCTCGAATCGGTAGGCAACGGCAGCGGACGCGTGCTGCGCGTCACCTGCATAGGAGGGCAAACGACCAGGCACTGGGATGGCGGAAATTGTCAGACCGTCAATCTCCGGGAGGTCGCAGCATCCTCCATCGGGCTTCGCATCGAAGGTGTGCCACGAATGCGGGGCGTTCGCGAATCGGGCGAACATCGGCGCGGCGGTCAAGATGTCTTTGACGAGCGTGGTCGACCAGATTGAAAATGCCGAAGCTTGGCGAAATTCGAGCAATCCCGCAGCGTGATCGATGTTCGCATCGGTCAGCAAGAGCGCTGCAACCGGGCTGCTTCGTTTCTCAGTCGGCCATAACGTTGCGGTTGCGGCCAGTTGAGCCGAGATGTCGCAGCCGGCATTCACGAGAACCCAGCGCGGGCCGTCACCGGTCACCGCAAGCGAGGCGACTCGCCTGCTCGGCAGGCGCAAAGAGCGCACGGCAGCGCAGTTAGGGCAGTCGCAGTTCCATTGAGGAATCCCGCCGCCGGCCGCAGTTCCTAAGACCTTGATTCGCACGTAGCGCCCCACCAAATGCATGAGCCACAGCGTTGCTGTGGCTCATGCGCCTTTGACCGACGCGGCCGCTTAAACGGGGGTCGGGTCAGTGTCGCTTCCGAGGTACGCCGTCACCTCGGCGCCCAAGGAGATCACGGTAAACTTTGGCTTTTCCCACACTGTCATCGCTGTCACTCCTCAAGCGGATCTACCATCAATCCTAGAGCTCGCTTTCTTTGAGGCAACCGGAGCCTCCTTCGGAAGGAGAAAGGAATCTAGCTCACTGAAAATGCGCTCCCCCACTCTAGCTCAGCGGCAATTTTCCCACGAGCGAACGTATGCACGCTTTGCTGTCCGGCTGAGGAGAACCGCATATGGCAACTTCGGAGACAATCGGCGTCGTCGGCGTCGGACGCATGGGCGCGAACATCGCTCGCCGTCTCAAGGATGTAGGGTATGCGGTCACGGCGGTGTATGATGTTCGACCCGAGGCGGCGCAAGCGCTCGCCAAAGAAATCGGCGCCGAAGCCGCTCCCACTCTCTCGCGCGTAAACGAACTGGCAGATGTCGTCATCACGGTCGTTACAGACGACAAAGCGATGCGCGCGATTTACGCAACCTCCGGTGACAGTTTGCTCACGGGAAGCAAGGGTCATCTCTTCATCAATTGCGCGACGCTCTCACCGAGCGTGCACGTTGAAGTCGAGAAATTGGCGCAAGAGCGAGGCGCCCGCAGCCTTGAGGGCTGCATGGCGAGTTCGATACCGCAGGCTCGTGAGGGAACGCTGTACCTGATGATCGGCGGTAGCAAGGACGCCTTCGAGCGGGCCAAGCCTATTTTGGAAAAAATAAGTTCGTCGCTCAAATACGTCGGCAAGGCCGGCGAAGCCGCCAAGGTCAAAGCGCTCGTGAACATGGTCATGAACATTAACACTGCGGGTTTGGCCGAAGGACTCGGCCTCGGCGAGGCATTGGGACTGGATCTAACCTTGTTGCGTGAGGTCTTTTCGCAAACAGGGGCAGCATCGCGCGTGCTGGTTACCGACGGCGAGGATATGCAAAACCGTGCGCATGACTGTTACTTCTCCGCGGCCCACGCGGCGAAAGATTCCGGGATCGCCGTCGCGCTTGCGAAGGAAGCAGGCCTGAAGCTGCCATTGGCAGAGGCCACAAAGGCTCAATTCGACAAAATGGTGGCGCAAGGACTTGGCGAACTAGACAAATCCGGCATCGCAGAACTGACCTTCGCTTCTCGACACGCGAGGCAACACGCACCAGCATAACCAGCAACTCAGCGTTTTCTGGATTCCTTATTGGCCGCTCACCCTAAAGGAGGAATGACATGGCGGTAGCGTCTCACACAAAGATCACCCCACTTATCAGCTCGGGAACCGCGGGACCCCTCGGCGTCGTCCATCTTCCCCGCCTCTGGACGAAACTAACGCTTGCCGCAGCAGGCTTGTTGCCGGAAGGCTACGACGAGTGCGGTCCTGGCTTTGACTCGTTGACGATCAACAATCTCGGACTGAACAAGGACGAAGTCATGACCTACGTGCGCACGCGCAAACCGACGTATGTCGAATTTGAAGAGTGGGTGCAAACCAAGGGCAAGACCGATCCCGAGACAGTCAAAAAGCACAATGCGGCCGTCTTAGGCTACCATCACGCCGACGATAAAGCCGGACACATGCGAAAAGATATGGGCGTGCCACACCACCACATCAAGGATGCCGTGACGCTCAACATGCTCGAGGATCTCCACGAGCTGCATCAAGCAATGGCAAAATAGCGGGCCTGGATCCATTTGGGGGTGACTTCGCAGTCGCCCCTACGTGTTGTTTCGAGCGAGAAAATCTTTCGTAGCAGCGATGTACCGATCGAAAGCGGTGCGGTGCAGGTTATGACCTTCGTTCTCAAAGATTTGCAGCTCGACGCGCGGGCCGCCTTGCGTGCGAACAAAACCTACATCTTCTCGCGACATGACCGATTCGTTCGGCCCCGCAGCTAAGATCAGAAGCGGTTTGGGATAAGCGGCGACCTCGCGCCGCACATCCCAGCCACCCTCGTCCACGCGGTTCTCGCTTCCCAGATGCTCGATCGCGTCTGCCTGCATGTTCTGGACCGCGTGCAGCTTGCCAACGACATCGCTCTCGTGCCACGAAGTAAGCCGTCGGCGCAGCTCCGCTGCAAGGGCGGAGGGCGCCATCGCCAAATCGAGTTCCGCGTCATCGAGATATTCTTTCCGCCAGGTGCCGGGGAGGACTCGAACCATCGGATCGATTGCGACGACTTTGGTTGCAAAGGGTTCTCGTCCACCAAGCAGCGCGACTGCTCCGCCCCACGAGTGCCCGATGATCGCCACCGGCTCGCCAATTGCAACCGCGATTGATCGCAAGTCGGCGAGGCTTCGCTCGAGCGTCATCGGACCAGGAACATCTGCAGAGTCGCCGTGACCGCGTTGATCGTAGGCGAAGACCCGATGCGAACCGCAAAGAGCCATTGCCGTTCGCTCCCAGGACTTTCGCGAGCTCGTAATGCCGTGAATGCAGAGAACGACCGGTCCCGCTTCGCCCCAGGACTCAAGCGTCGTGCTCGTTCCGTCATCGAGCGAAATCTCTCGTTCCAAGTCTCACCTCGTGATGTCTTCGCGTCCCGCTTCGAGAGAGCGATAACCCATGCCCTGTGCGAATCAGCGGCGATGCCATTTGGGGACGACGTCCTTGCGGGGCTCACTGCGCGCCCAAAGACCCTGAGCCCGAAGTATTTCTACGACGAGCTCGGATCCAGGCTGTTCGAAGCGATTTCTGCGCTTCCCGAGTACTATCTGACCCGAGCTGAAATGGAAATCTTTTCGTCGCGAGCGGATGAGATCGTTGAGCGAGCGGCAGCGCGCAGATTCGTCGAGCTTGGCAGTGGAAGCGCGGTGAAAACACGCTACCTCATCGAGGCGGGGCTGCGCCGGAACCAGACGCTCGCATATAGTGCAATTGATATCTCGGCTGCGGCGCTCGAGTCGTCGTCGAAGGCGCTCCAATCGGAGTATCCCACGCTGCGGATTCGCAGCTATCAGGGCGATTACTTCGATGGACTGCGGCGCTTGGCCCGAGCGGAGAGTGCTACGAATGGTCGAACGCTCGCGCTCTTTTTGGGCTCCAACATCGGCAACTTCGACCCGCCTGAAGCCGAAAGATTCCTGCGAGCAATTCGAGCCCTTCTCGCACCGGGCGACGCGTTGCTGTTAGGCACAGATCTCAAGAAGGACCCGCTGCTTCTCCAGGCTGCCTACGACGACGAGCTGGGCGTTACCGCGTCGTTTAATCTCAACATCTTGGCGCGCATTAATCGAGAACTGGGTGGACACTTCACGCTCCGGCAGTTCCGCCATCGAGCATTCTACAATGATCCTGCCAGCAGAGTTGAGATGCACCTAGAAAGTCTTGTCGATCAGATGGTCAAGCTCGATGCACTCGACGTGAATATCGTTTTTCGCGCGGGCGAGACGATCCACACGGAGTCGTCGTATAAGTTCTCGATGGAAGACGCCGAGCGGCTCGCCCGCGCCGCGGGCTTTGACCTCGAGCGTTCTTGGTCTGACTCTGGCAACCGATTTGCCTGCCACTTGCTGCGTTGCTCAGGGTTGGTCGCGCGCGAATAAATTCGCGAGGGGCGATTTGCCAATCGCCCCCTACATTCATCGCAGGAGATGCGATTTTCCAATCGCCCCTACACGCGCCGCTCGAGACGGCGCAGCGCGTAATCCGCCGCAAACGCAAGAACTACCGCTGCAAGCGCACCCGCCACCGCTTTGGCGGCATAATCGTGTTCGATGCCGTCAAGCACGAGCACGCCCAGACCACCAGCATTAATCCAAGCCGCGATGGTGGCAATGCCGATCAGCGACACCGTGGCGACTCGAACGCCGGCAATAAAGACCGGCATCGCGAGCGGTCGCTGCACCTGCCACAGCACTTGCGCGTCGCTCATCCCTATGCCGCGCGCCGCTTCGACAACCGCCGGATCCACGCCCACAAGGGCGGCGGAGGTGTTGCGAACCAAAATCATTTGCGCATAGGCTGCCAAGCCGACCACAGCCGTCCAAAAGCCGAGGCCGAGCAGCGGAATAAGCAGCGCAAAAAGCGCCAAGCTCGGTATGGTGTAGATGATGCTCAACAATGCGAGCAGCGGTCCCGCCGCGCGCCGTTGGCGTGCCGCGAAGATGCCGATCGGGATTGCAAAAACCAGTGCGATGAAGAGCGACGCTCCGACAAGTTCAAGATGCTGGAGGGTCAAGTGGACCACCAGCAACGGGTGGCGGGCAAGGTACGACACCGCCCACTATCCCGCTGCGGCGCGAGCCGCCGCGAGCATGTGATCGAGGCTTAAGATTCCGACGACCTGCCCGGTTTCGCCGAGCACCCGCACATGAAGGTCGCCTGTGGCGAGCATCGTCGAGAGCGCGGAACGCAGGTCGTCGTCGACGCGCACCGTCGCATCGTTTGATCCCGGTGCATCAGGCTGCGACGGAGGGTCCCACACCGCGTCGCTCACCCTCATCACGCTGAAACGGCGCACGAGATCGCCCGAGTTGACGAGTTCGGCGACGAAGCCATCTCTGGGTCTCGCGAGTATCGCAACCGGACGGTCGCTTTGCACGATTCGCCCGTCGCGCATGATCACGATGAAGTCCGAAAGTCGGAGGGCTTCGTCAACATCGTGCGTGACGAACAGAACGGTCTTGCGCAGGCGTTGCTGGAGCCCGCACAGCTCGCCCTGCAAGCGCGCCCGCTCGATTGCATCCAACGCGCCAAACGGTTCGTCCATCAGCAAAATGGCCGGATCCGCGGCGAGCGCGCGTGCTAGTCCGACCCGCTGCTGCTGTCCCCCGGAAAGCTGCGCGGGAGCGCGGTCACCGAACTGGTCTGCAGGCAGGCGAACAAGCTCTAACATCTCGCGAACTCGCGCTTTGATTTTTTCGCGAGGCCACCCGAGCAACGAGGGCACGACCGACGCGTTCTCTTCGACGGTCATGTGGGGAAACAACCCGATCTGCTGGATCACGTAGCCGATGTTGCGACGCAGTGCCGTCGGCTCGAGTGATTCGACGTCGATCCCATTGACGGCGACGCTGCCTGAGGTGGGCTCGACGAGGCGGTTGACGGTCTTGAGCAGCGTCGTCTTGCCACAACCTGATGGCCCCAGCACGACCACAAACATGCCTGGCTGCACGTCAAGCGTCACCTCGTCAACGACGCGTTTGCCGTCCTGGTATGCTTTGGTGACCCGATCGAATCGAACGCTTGGGGTGGCGCTCACGACGCGCTGGGAACCAAACCAATGCGGGCGAGGAACTCCGAGGCGACGTCAGCCGGCTCTTCATGCACGCCGTCGACGCGCCAGTTGAGGCGACGCATGACTTCGTCGGTCAGATGCGGTGCCAACGGGTTGAGTGTGGCAGGAATGCCCGGATAGCGCGCGAGCGTGTCGCGCCGCACGACCGGGGCGACTTGATAGGGCGGGAAAAAATGTTTGTCGTCCGCGAGCACGACCAGGTGGTCAGCATCAATCTGACCATCAGTTCCAAAGGCAACGACAACGTCAACGTTTCCATCAAGCAGCGCTGCGTACTTGAGTCCGATATCGATAAGTGTCACGGTTGCAAAGCGAAAACCGCCATAAGCTTTTTGCAGGCCAGGCAAGCCATCTGGGCGATCGGTGAATTCTGGCACGGCACCAAGACGCAGTTGCGGCGCTAAGCGCGCGCAGTCCGAAAGGGTTCGCAAGCCAAAGTGCTGCGATGTTTGGGCAGTTGTCGCGAGCGCTTGGGTATCGTTCATCGGCGCGGGTTGCAGCCACGTGAGGCCATACTGCGTTTGGTAACGCGCTTGCACCGTGCGAAAGACGGCAGCGCGGTCGTGCATCGGCGCGAGTTTCAATTGCGTCAGCAGCGCGGTGCCGGTGTACTCGGGGTACAGGTCAATTTCGCCGCGCAAGATCGACGCCATCGCGATATTTGTGCCACCTAGATTGAGTTTGCGCTCGACTAAGTAACCCGCATGCTCCAACAGACGCGCGTACATTTCGCCCAGCAACAGTTCTTCAGAAAAGTTTTTCGAGCCAATCCCAATTCCAGACGTCGCATGGCGCGCACAAAAACTCAGCCCGGCAACGCCGGCGAGCAGCGAAAGCGCGCGGGCACGGGTGAGGCTAACGGGTGGCACGCGCCGCATACCCAAGACGTCGAGCACTCAAAAGCACCATCGCGCTGAGCAAACCTTCAGCCGCCAGCGCAAGCAACGCAACGCTTGCGCCCCCGAGCAGCAATTGCCGCATGTCGTTATTGGCAAGACCGTCAAGAATGAAGTTGCCGAGTCCGCCGGCTCCGATGAATGCCGCGAGCGTCGCGGAGGCGATCACTTCGATGGTGCTCGTGCGCAACCCCGCGATCATCACCGGCGTCGCCAGCGGATATTCGATTCGGCGGAGCAACTGCGCTGGCCGCATGCCCATGCCCAACGCCGCTTCGCGAATCGACGGAGAGATGCCGCGAAAGGCAACGTCGGTATTGATGAGGATAGGTGGAAACGCGAGCAACGCAAGGGCGGCCAGCGCGGGAGCAAAACCTATTCCCAAAAGAGGTAGCATGAAGGCGAGAAGCGCCAAACTCGGGATCACCCGCAGTGCGGTTACAAGGCTCACCACCGATTGGCCACTGGGCGAGCGCGAAGTCCAAATGCCCAGGGGAACGCCCACAACGATGGCGATCAGCAGGGCGGCAACGCTCAACGCAACATGCTGGCGCAACGCCAGCAAGACATCCTGGCGATGAGCCAGCCCGTACGTAAACGTTTGTCCGAGCAGCATGAGCGGCGTTCCCGATTCTGCGCGGTTCCCTCCGACACCCGCACCGCAAGACCCCAAACGCTGAGAAGGCCCCGCGACTCGCTGCGCCAACTGCCTCGGACATGGAAGTGTATCTCTTACGGCATGGCGTCGCCCAAGAACGCGACCCAAAAAAGTATGCCGACGATCGTTTGCGACCGCTGACCATCGAAGGACTCGAGCGCATGCGCGAAATCGTTCGAGGCTTATTGAAAATTGGCGTTGAGTTCGACGCCATTTATGATAGCGGCTATACCCGAGCGCGCCAAACTGCCGAAGTGATCACCGACGCCTATCGAATCGACAGCCGTGATATCCAAATCACGCCGGCGCTCGAACCCGATCACGACCCAGCGGAAGTGCTTGCCCTGCTTGAAGCAAACCGCACAACCAAGCGAATCTTGCTTGTCGGCCACGAACCACACCTCTCGAGAACCGTTGCGTATCTCGTCGGCCTGCGCAGTGGGGCTGCGGTGGATTTCAAGAAGGGCGCCCTGTGTCGCATCGACTTAGATGCGCCGAAGAAGAGCGGCGGAACGATCGTGTGGCTCTTGCCACCGAAGGTCCTGCGAAAGATTCGCTAACGTTACAATGATCGGGCGCGAGCACGTGCGAGTTCCTCGCGCACGCGCGCATCCGATACTTCTGCAAACATGAAATAAAAGCGGCCGACAGCAAACGGCAGGTCGCGCGACGCGACCAGCACGATCAACTCGTCGCACTGGGATCGGAGGAGCTCCGCGCAATCTGCGGGCGCAACCGGGACTGCGGCTGCGACGAAGCCGGCGTTGCGTTTGCGGGCGGCCTCGATCGCGCACAGCATGGTGGCTGACGTTGCGATCCCATCATCCACGATAATGACCGGCCGGTCATCCAGCGGGATCGGTTGGGCATCGCCGCGGAGCCGCTGATCGAGCGACATCGCTTGCTCGCGCGCCTTGGCAAAGAGTGACTTGGCAACAGCAGGGGGGAATGCGGCCGCATGCTCGGTGACAACAGCGTCCCCGTCAGCAGACACCGCACCGATCGCGAGCTCAGGCTGCATGGGGTGGCCGACCTTGCGCACGACGATCACATCGAGCGGCGCATGCAGCACCTCGGCGACCGCGCCGGCAACAATAACGCCGCCTCTCGCAATGCCAAGAACGACGCAGTTATCCCGGGCGTTGAGAACTCGTGCGAGCGCCAGACCCGCAGCGCGCCTATCGAGAAATGGCAGAGCGGGCTCTTCGCTTGTGCCTTCCAAAGTGTGTCTTCAACTGCGGTGCAGCTGCGCGCCGCCCCTGCTACGGTTGTTCTCGCTCGAGGCTACCCTGAAACGGGCGCACGCCAAATTGCCGTCCGAATTTTTGCTCGACGACGAAATCGGAAATCTCATTAGCCTCGCGGTCGGCTAAGCCGACGAAGCGCAAGCCATAACGAGTCTGGTAGCCGGAACTACTCGGGTTCGCGTACACCACGCGCCCGCGAGCATCAACTCGCCTGCCAACGCCGAGGCTGAGGAGCAGGGCGACCGTGTCGCCCGGCTTCATGCGAACATGGGTTCGCACGCACGCGCCCCCGACGGAAATGTCTTCGAGCATGCCTTGCTGCTCGTGCGACCAAGGCGTGTTCAAGCGCACCGGCTCGCTGATCATGACCCTGGGATGTGCGCGCGGCTGTCGCGTCACCCGACTCATCGCATTGCGTAGCGATCTGAACAGTGGCACTCGTAGGCTCCAGTATGGACCGACTCGTTGGTTTTGAGTATATCTTACCGCAAAGCCCGAGCGGTCCCTCTCCCATAATAAGCAAGCAGGCGAAATGGCGCAAGGGAGCCCAGCTCGATCAGGGCTTTTAACCTAAGGTTTTCTGGACGTTTTTCTAGCTGATTCGCCGCGGAATCAGCTCGCCCGGCTTTATCAGATTGCCGTCCAGGATAAAAGAGCTGCTGCGCAGCGTCCGTGCCGCTCGCTTGTAACGGGAGACGTTGGATGCGACTGCGGCATACGAGGGGAGTGGCGTCCGCGAACTACACAGGCCAACGACGGTTAAGGTCACTTCTCCGTCCGGCCGTCCCGTGCCGTTAGAATCAAGCAAGGGAAGGTCGCGGCTCACGTGCAGCGAGGCTACTTTGCGCTCGAACTCGCTGATAATGGTGGTTGCAATCGTTTCGATTTTTCCTTCGGAGGAGAGGACGACGAAGTTGACGCCCCCCAAGTGACCGACGAGTGTCCCTGACGCATCGAACGCTTTGGCGGTTGTCGTGAGAGTTTCGGCGAGAACGTTAATGACTTCATCGCCACGTCCGAATCCGTATCGTTCGTTATAATGGCGCAGATGATTGATGTCCACGTGCAATAGGGCAAAGGCGGCAGTGCCGGCTGCTCGCCGTTCGATTTCTTGCTGGATGAGCAACCGCCCCGGTAGACCGGTGAGTGGATTTGAGTAGCGCGAGACCGAGGCCTGGAACTCCGTCATGGTGTGCAGCAGATCGCGGACTGACACAACTCCCGAGTATGCGCCATTCTCCAAGACGACGATCTCGTCGTACATCTCAGAACGCCGGCGGTGGACAACCTTGCGCGCAACGTCGTCGATCGAATCATTCACATCGACCGCGAGGTACGAGTCGTCCATCACAAGCCGCACCGGGCGCTTTGCGTAAATGGAGTAGCCGAACTGGTGCGAGAGCCGTTCGTACAGTTTCGTGCGGCTGACGAGACCCACGGGCGCACCGGAATCTGTTAAGACCACGCTGTCGAGATCCGGGTTGCGATCGAAAATCTCCATGACTTCCATTGTATACGCGGTGGGTGACAGGGCGGGCGCCCGCCTCGTCACCGTGCTGACGGTCATGCGTTTTGGCGTCGGTGCCGTTCGGCTGGCCGATGCGCGCTCTCGAATGAACGCGGCAATTTCGGGCTTGGGTTCTGCGAAGACCGACGACGGTCGCGCTAGCAGATACCCCTGACCGTATTCAACGCCGATCTCGATGAGCGTGGCCAGCTCTTCGATGGTTTCGATGCCTTCGGCGAGCAGTTTCGCGTCGATGCGCCGTGCGAAGATGATGATGGCGGAGACAAGGGCATTCTTGGCACGATCGCGGTCGATATCGCGCACCAACGCCATATCAAGTTTGATATAGTGCGGGCGCACCTCGGTCACCGCTCGGAGACTATTGTGCCCCGCTCCTGCATCATCGATAGCGACCTTAAAACCCTGGCGGTTATAGTGTTGCAGGGTTCGCTTGAAGAGGTCGAAGTCGTCGATCGCCTGCTTCTCCGTAATTTCGAGCACGATGCGCTCTTGCGCCAACCGATTTTGATCGACGACATCGCGAGAGAGGGCTTCGTTGCGTTCTTCGAAGACGCGTGGGCTGATGTTCAAAAAGAGATAGCACCCGGGCGGAATGCCGGACGCGTTAGCGATGGCGCGAAAGCGGCAAAGACGTTCGAGCTGTGCGGCGACGCCGCGTTCGGCTGCTGTTGAAAAAAGCGCGTCGGCGCTCTCCAGCCTCGTGCCGATTGGACCGCGCGACAGCGCTTCGTATCCAAGGACGCTGCCGTCTGAGAGCGAGACGATCGGTTGGAAGAGGGTTCGGATGCGGCCCTCTTTGAGAAGCCGGTCGAAGTCATCCCCTGCCGCCTCGCTTGAGGCGGATTGAGGTTCGTCGACGACGGGCGCCGGCGCGGCGGCCGACTCGGGCACGGTCGGAGTGACGTCAAGTTCCGAGCCTTGAGGCAACGGAGCACTATCGCCCGTAACGAATCCGAGCAGACGGCGAAAACGATTGTTGATCTTAGAAGAGCTCATCTAAAGAAGGATGCCCTATCCGTGTCATCGGCGCAACCCAGGCGCATATGAGCCGCGAGGATTGGGGCGATTTTCCAATCGCCCCCTACAAGGGCGCCATATGAAGGTCGGTTTTGAGCGATCCCAAAAAACCCACCTATGAGTAAGCATTTTGCGCGCCTGGAGCAACCAATGGTACGCGACGGGCAGCGGCTTCGGGCTGCTTCGTGGGACGAAGCGCTCGATCGAGCTGCCGCAGGGTTTGCTTCCGCAAAGCAGGCAGCCGGTCCGAACGCTTTCGGGTTGTTTAGCTGCTCCAAGACGACCAACGAGCTGAATTACCTTTCCCAGAAGTTCGCTCGCGCCGTCATGGGCTGCAACAACGTCGATAGCTGCAACCGGACCTGACACGCTCCAAGCGTCGCCGGTCTGGCGGCGGTTTTCGGAGCCGGCGGGGGCACAAACTCGTATCAGGAGGTTGAGGAAACCGACCTGATCGTTCTTTGGGGTTCGAACGCGCGAGAAACGCATCCCATCTTCTTCCATCACGTGCTCAAGGGGATCCGCAACGGGGCTCGCTTGATCGTCGTCGATCCACGCCGCACAGGCACCGCGCAGTGGGCAGACACCTGGCTCGGCCTCGATGTTGGAACGGACATTGCTCTTTCGAACGGCATGGCTCACGAGATCGTGCAAGCCGGACTCGAACATCGCGCGTTCATCGAACACTCGACCACTGGATTCGATGCCTACCGCGCGTCGCTTGCGCCGTACTCCCCACAAGCGGTAGAAAAAATGACCGGTGTGCCGGCAGAGGTTATCGCCGAAGTCGCTCGGGCGTATGCCAAAGCCGATCGAGCGATGATTTGCTGGACACTTGGCATTACGGAGCACCACAACGCCGTCGACAACGTTTTTGCGCTCATCAACCTAGCGTTGCTGACGGGTCATGTTGGCCGATACGGTTGCGGGCTCAATCCGTTGCGCGGTCAAAACAACGTGCAGGGAGGCGGCGACATGGGCGCGATCCCGGATCGGCTGTCCGGCTTCCAAAGCGTGAGCGACGACGAGTTGCGCGGAAAATTTGAGCGTGCCTGGGGTGTCAAGATTCCAGCGCAGCGCGGTTGGCGTCTCAACGAGATGTTCGAAGCGATCGAGCGCGGCGAACTTCGATCGCTATACGTGATTGGTGAGAATCCACTTGTCTCGGAAGCCGACCGCACCCGCGCCGAACATCTGCTGAACAGCGTCGAACATCTCGTGGTCCAAGACATTGTCATGACGCAGACCGCGGAAATTGCCGAAGTAGTTTTTCCAGCTGCAGCAGGGTGGTGTGAGTCTGAGGGCACGGTGACGAACAGCGAGCGTCGCGTGCAGCGCGTGCGCAAGCTCATGGAACCGCCAGGCGTTGCGCGTGACGACATTGGCATTCTGTGCGAGCTGGCGAGACGGTTGGGTCACGATCTCGGACACCCCACCGCCGAGGAGCTCTGGAACGAGCTGCGCAGCCTCAGTCCAATGCATGCGGGCATGTCGTACAAGCGCTTGGAGGAACTAGGTGGCTTGCAATGGCCGTGCTACGATGAGCAGCATCCCGGAGAATTGTTCTTGCACGCTCGCCTCTGGGAGGACCCAGCGCGAGGTCCCTTAGCCCCCTTCAATGTGGTCGAGCAAGAAGATCCGGTTGACGTCTTGACTCCCGAATACCCCATTCGTCTGACCACCGGGCGAAGACTCGACTCGTTCAACTCTGGCGTGCAAAGCGGCGGGTACACCTCGCCGCTTCGTCGTGGCGAGTCGTTTGATATTTCTCCCGAGGATGCCGATCGCTACCGTGTAGCTGACGGTGACCAAGTACGGGTGACTTCGCGCCGCGGTTCGGTAACGGTGCCAGTGCGCATCGACTCAACGTTGCGGCCGGGCTTAGCCTTCATGACCTTTCATTATGACGTCCCGACGAACGTGCTCACGATTGAAGCGAACGACCCGAAGTCGGGCACGGCCGAATTCAAGGCCTCGGCGGTACGCATCGAAAAGTTCGTGTCCGACACGGCCGCCGTCGGAGACTAGCGTTGGACCTTCATTTCACACAGGATCAAGCATCGGCGCACGAGCGTGAAGCAATCGACTCAGTCCTAGGACCGCCAAGTTCGAGCTGGCACGGAGGTCAGCGCTCCGAGCTCGATGGCCACGTTTCGGTTGGTGGCGCTGCGGCGCGCTCGCAGCGTCACAAACTTCTGCCTGTCCTCCATGCACTGTCCGACAAGATCGGTTGGATCAGCGCGGGTGCGCTGAACTATGCGTGTGTGCGACTTTCGGTGCCACCGGCAGATGCCTATGGCGTCGCCAGCTTTTACGGACTTTTTTCGACGGTGCCGCGGCCACCCGCGATCGTGCACGTCTGCGACGACATCGCCTGCAAGCTCGCGGGTGCAGACGAGCTGTGCGCTCAACTCGAGAGCGTTCTTGGACCACCAGGAACGGCGTTGCAGAGCGGCGCCACGACCTGGTCGCGCAGTCCCTGCCTTGGCCTTTGCGATCGAGCTCCGGCTGCGCTGTGGATCGGGCAACCGTCCGGTGAAGCAGCGAGTGCGCCGTTTGCTCCCGTCAGCGCGCAAAGCATCATCGATGGGCTTTCGGGCCGGGCCTGGGTCAAATCAGAATTCAAGCCCGCTGTCGCCCTTGGCCAGCCCGCAGCGCGGCTTTTGCGTCGCGTTGGTAAGGTTGATCCAGAGAACGTCTCTGACTATCGGGCGGCGGGAGGTTTTGCTGCGCTGCGACGCGCGATCGAGATCGGCCCGAGCCAGGTCGTGCAAGAAGTGCTTGCATCCAAACTCATGGGCCGGGGAGGCGCTGCCTTTCCCACGGCGCGTAAGTGGGAGGCGGTCGCGCACGAAGCGGCGACGCCTCATTATCTTATCTGTAATGCGGACGAGTCGGAACCGGGCACGTTTAAGGATCGCGTCCTCATGGAAGAGGATCCGTTCACCATCGTCGAGGCCATGACGATTGCCGCCATCGCGGGTGGCTGCGAGCATGGCTACCTCTACGTTCGCGGCGAGTATCCGCTCGCGACCCGACGCATGCAAAACGCCATCGACGCCTCACGTTCATGCGGCATGTTGGGACGTGATATCCAAGCGACAGGCTTCCATTTCGACATCGAAGTGCAACGCGGAGCCGGAGCGTATATTTGCGGCGAGGAGACGGCACTCTTCAATTCGATCGAAGGATACCGCGGTGAACCGCGCAACAAACCGCCGTTTCCCGTGCAAAAGGGACTTTTCGGCAAGCCGACGATCGTCAATAACGTCGAGACCCTGGCCAATATCCCTGAGATCGTTCTTGCGGGAGGCAAAGCATTTGCCGCAATCGGCACACCAGATTCCACTGGCACGAAGCTCTTTTGCCTCTCCGGACACGTTGCGCAGCCGGGACTCTACGAGGTTCCTTTTGGCACCAGCTTGAGGCAGGTCATCGACCTTGCCGGCGGGGTGCGCGATGGCCGCAAGCTCAAGGCTGTGCTTCTTGGCGGGGCCGCGGGCTCGTTTGTCGCTCCAGGCGAGATTGATGTGGCGTTGTCATTCGAAGGCGTGCGCACGATCGGTGCCTCGCTGGGCTCCGGGGTGGTGATGGTGTTGGACGAAACAGCCGACCTTGCGGGCCTTTTGCTTCGCATTGCGGCATTCTTCCGCGACGAGTCGTGCGGACAGTGCGTTCCCTGTCGTGTTGGTACGCGTGCGCCAGGAAGAGCTGCTGCGCCGCCTCGAGTCTGGCAAGACGTTTGGGACTGGCGCACAGGAACGCAAGCTCTTGGCCGACATCGGCCAAGTCATGCGCGACGCTTCCATTTGCGGGCTCGGCCAAACTGCTTCTAGTGCCATCGAATCAGCCTTGTCGAAATTCGATGTCTTCTAAATCAAACGTTGCAATCGAGATCGATGGCAAGAGCATCGCCGTGCCAGGCGGCGCGACGATTTTGCAAGCCTGCCGCAAGGCTGGCATTGATACGCCTACGCTCTGCTACCTGGAAACTTTGACTCCGGTCAACGTGTGTCGCGTGTGCGTCGTCGAACTTGAAGGCTCGCGAGCACTCGTTCCCGCGTGTTCGCGCACGTGCGAGAACGGAATGAAGGTCAAAACGGACAGCGAGCGAGTGCGAACGAGCCGACGCATGGTGCTCGAGTTTTTGGCGTCGACGGTCGACGTGTCGCTCGCAGACGACATGCAAGAACAAATGCGACGCTATGACGCGAATCCGGATCGTTACGGCCAGCGCGCTCTGCCTTCCCCCGCCGGCAAGCGCGACGACGCGGTTTCCGGTCATCATCGTGAGCCATCAGGGATGGTTGCGCAGACAGTAGCCCAGCCGGTCAAAGTGGACAACGACCTCTACGTTCGCGACTATTCTAAGTGCATTCTGTGTTACAAGTGTGTGGAAGCCTGCGGCACGGACGCACAAAACACGTTCGCCATCGCGGTTGCCGGGCGCGGCTTCGACGCACGGATCTCCACCGAGTATGCGGTGCCCCTGCCGGATTCAGCGTGCGTGTACTGCGGCAACTGCATCGGCGTGTGCCCGACCGGCGCGCTGATGTTCAAAACAGAGCACGAGCGGCGAGCAGCCGGTACCTGGGATGAGTCGCGTCAGACCGAAGGAGAGACGATTTGTCCGTACTGCGGCGTTGGGTGCAACCTAACAGTCCGCGTGCAAGAGGGAGAGATCGTTCGTGTGACCTCTCCTTCGGAGAGCAGCGTGACCCACGGTCACCTGTGCATCAAGGGGCGTTTTGGGTGGGAATTTACCACGAAGAAGAAAGTGTAGTCGCGCGAATTTCATTCGCGCGCTCGTCTACTTGTTAAAATAATCCGCGTTAATTTGGGTATACTCTTTCCACTCGCCGGGCACTTCGGTTTCGTTGTAGATCGCGTTCACCGGGCACGCCGCCACGCAAGCTCCGCAGTCGATGCAGACACTGGGATCGATGTAGAGCTGGGGGTCTTCGTCATTGCCTTTGATGCAGTCAACCGGGCACACGTCGATGCACGATTTGTCCTTCACGGTGATGCATGGCTGGCAGATAACGTAGGTCATGCCTTAGTTTTCTGGTCGTTCCTGTGAGGAACCTACCGTGTGTTCGTTGGGCGGAGCGACTTTTTGAGGGTCAGGAGCAGCGATGCGCCGAGAGAGAACCGCCGCACCAGCGATGTCCTGAACGAAGTGTCCGATGATGCACGGGTAGAGAGAGCCGGTTACCAAAAAGACAGCCGCGTACAAAAGCCCGCTCACCGTTGCGCCCACGATGCCAGCCTTGCCTTGGTATGCATGCGCGAAGCCGAAGGCAAGCGTTGACGTGAGAACACCCATGACGACACTCCCCGTCAGGTCGGCGATCAACACCAATGCGTACCCACGATACAAAAATTCTTCGCAAAGACTCGCGCTGGCCGCGACGACAAAAAAGCACGACCACTGAGCCCGATCCGTCGGCACAACGGCGCGAAGCGCTACGACATAGTCGGGACGAAGCGAGCGCGGCGCACCAGCGAGCATGGCCAACAATGGGGCGAGGAGCGAAACAAGACCGAGCAGGAGCTGCGCTGGCTCGTGCGGTGGACGGATGCCGACAGAAGCCGCATCGAGGCCGTGCAAGCGAAGGGCGTACAATGCGAGAGCGGTAACTGACCACAGGACCACGACCGTACGGCCGTATCGCAAGAGTTTGGCGTGCCGCGTGAGCGGCACCGCGCGGATGCGTCGTCCGGTCAGCGCTGAATTGATCGGCAAGGCCGCAATAAGGATCAGCAACGTGAGGAAGGTGAAGATGACCCGGTGCGGCATCACCCCGCCGGTTTTGGCCACGAGCCCGCAAGCCCTGGCGGGAATGAAGGCGCGCTTATGAATCGCAAGGTGCTGGGGATCTTGTCGTTGGGCCACCTCACCGTTGACATTGGCGCAGGTGGATTGCCGGCGATATTGCCGTTCCTGAAAGCAGAGTTCGATTTCTCTTACTTTTGGCTCGCGGCACTCATGATGATCTCAGGCATCACCTCATCGATCATGCAACCCATCTTTGGCGTCGCAAGCGATAACCTTCGGACGCGCTTCTTGTTGCCGCTCGGCGTTTTTCTGGCCCTTTCGGGATTCGCGGGAGTCGGGGTCGCTCCGACCTACGTCACCGTGATCGCGTTCGTGGCCCTCGCGGGCATCGGTTCTGCAATGTATCATCCCGAGGCGGCCAAATCTGCACGGACGGTGTCGGGTCACCTGCCGGCCACAGCGAATTCGGTCTTTGCGGTGGGCGGAAACATCGGCGTCGCCCTCGGTCCGCTCATCGTTATCGCGCTCATCGCGTGGCGCGGTTTGCATGGAACGGCGCTCTTGGCCGTGCCGGCCACCATTGTGGCGCTCATCGTCGCGGTTATTGTGCCCACAGTCAGCCGGGCGCATGACGCTCACGAGGCGCGCGTCGGCGCGATGCCGCGCGGCCCTTGGCCCAAAGCGATCAACCTGCTCGTCACGGTGACCGCCTTACGCTCTGCCGTCTACGGTGGCGTGCTGACCTTCGTGCCTCTGTACGCCGTGAATGTTTTGCACCAACCGGCTACTCACAATGGCTATCTGCTGTTTGTTTTTTTGGCGACAGGGGCCGTCGCGAACTTGCTCGCTGGACCAATGACTGACCGCTACGGCACGAAACAGATGATCAGCATCAGCTTGGGCCTCGCGCCATTGGCGCTGGCGGCTTATCTGTGGTCGTCCGGCGTCGTTGCATTCATTGCCCTTGGGCTGACGGGTGCTCTCATCATCGGCACGTTATCGACCACAGTCGTCATGGGCATGGAGTACATGCCCAACCGAGTTGGTCTCGCCTCGGCGCTCCTCATCGGCCTCTCGACCGGCCTGGGCGGCCTTGCCGTTGGCGTCTTGGGAAAAGTGGCGGATGCCTTTGGCCTGACCCTCACGCTGTGGCTGCTCGTCGGCGTCGCGGTCGTGGCCTATGGCTTGACCTTCGCCTTGCCCGTCCGCGCGCCCGCGCCGCGGGCCTTCGTGGAGGAAACGCTCCCCGCAGACCTGCGGGCGCGCTAGGGCTCGCTGCATGAGTCAGCAAGACAAAGTGATGCTCATCGACGTCTATTCGCTCGTCTACCGCGCATTTTTTGCGCTGCCGCCGCTTTCCACTTCAAGCGGACGGCCGGTGAACGCGGCCTACGGCTTCCAGCGAATGTTGCGGCGCATTCTCAGAGAAGAGAAGCCCTCGCACGTCATCGCTTGCTTCGATGCGGGCATCCCGGCGGAGCGGCTCGCCGCAGTGCCTGAGTACAAAGCCCAACGTCCTGAAATGCCTTCGGAGCTGCGGCCGCAATTTGACATCGTTCGCAGGATTTGCGAGGGCTACGCGATCCCAATTGTCGAGATCGAAGGCGAGGAAGCGGACGACTGCATTGCAACGATTGTGACGCTCGCCATCGAGCGGCAATTGGAGACGATGGTTGTCTCGGGGGACTTGGATCTGTTGCAGCTCGTCAGCCGCCATTGCACGGTCGTGGTAACAAAACGCGGAATCAGCGATCTTGTCCGCTATGATGAAGCCGCCGTGCGCGAGCGATACGGCCTTGCGCCAGAGCAATTGCCCGATTTTCGCGGCCTGAAAGGAGACCCGTCTGACAATCTTCCGGGCGTCCCCGGGATCGGCGAAAAAACCGCAACCAAACTGATAGCACAATTCGGATCGCTCGATACATTGCTGGCCAACGTTGACTCGGTTACGCCGAAGCGCATCGGGGATTTGCTGCGCGAGCATGCCGACAAGGCGCGCGCGTGCCGAGCCGTCTCGACGGCCAAGCGCGATTTACCCATCGTTGCTGACTGGCAAGCTTGGCGCTATAAAGAGCCGAGCGCCGAGCAACTAGCCCAGCTCTTTTCCGAGTTGGAGTTTCGATCGCTCCTATCACAGGTTGCAACGCCCGCATTCGGAGCCATCGCTGGTTCTTCAGACGCTCTCGAGGCAAGCGAAGCGCCGGTCTTCGAACGCGGGGCATACCGCGTGCTGGATCACGCAGATGCGATCAGCGATGCGCTGAGCAGAGCGCTCGAGTCCGAACGCGTGGCGCTGCTTGTCGTGCCTGCGCTTGGGAGCTGGAGAACGCAGATGCCCGTGGCGCTCGCGCTTTCGTGGCGGCCAAAAGAGGCGGTCGTCATGCCTGCGCAGTTCTTGGTCGAACATCCAAAACTTCGGGACTTGTTCGAGCGATTGGTCGGTCTCCCAAAGCCGGCGAAGGTTGTGTACGATGCAAAAAATCTTGCCGGCTGGCTAGCCCGCTTTGGTTTAGGGATCGGCGGGCTCGCTCTGGACGCCATGTTGGCTGCTGGGATCATGGATCCAGCGCGCGGCGAGCCGACGCTCGAGCAATCGCTGGTTGGGACCCCGGGAGAAGGAGCGCCGCAACCCGATGTCAAGCCAAGCTCCGCGACACTGTTTGAGGCGGGCGCTCCAGTCCTTCCCGACTGGGCCGCTTCCGCCGATGCCTTGTTCCGTGCCTCTGGGGCTCGGCTCGATGCGGTGCGCCACATAGGCTTGGAAAAAGTATTGCTCGACATCGAGCAACCGCTCGCGCCGGTGCTCGCAAAGATGGAAGCGGCAGGTTTTCGGCTGGATCGCGAGGAGCTCGATCGCATCCGCATCTCTCTCGAGCACCAGATCGACCACACCACGCGCGATATCTATCGTCTTGCCGGTGAAGAGTTCAACATCAACTCTCCCAAGGTACTCGGGACGATTCTCTTCGAGCGACTCGGCTTGCCCGTTGGAACGAAGAAGAAAAGCGGTTATGCAACGGGCGCCGAAGTGCTCGCGCCGCTAGCCGCCGAGTACGAAATTGCGGCCAAGTTGCTGCAATACCGGGAAGTGACAAAACTCAAGTCGACCTACGTCGACGCGTTGCCAACGCTCGTTGACCCAGCGACCGGCCTCCTGCACACAACGTTCCATCAATTGGGGGCGGCGACCGGGCGACTCTCGAGTTCGAACCCTAATCTGCAAAACATACCCATTCGATCGACGGTCGGTCGTGAGATCCGTCGCGCCTTTTTGCCGGCGACCCGTGGCAACGTGCTCCTGGCGGCGGACTACTCGCAAATCGAGTTGCGCATTCTCGCGCACCTATCGCAGGATGAAAACTTTATCGAAGCATTTCAACGCGGTGATGATATCCATGCTTTTACAGCGCGAGCCGTGTTCGGTATTCCGCCGAGTGAGCCCATCTCTCCCGAAATGCGACGACGAGCCAAAGCGGTGAATTTTGGCATTCTGTACGGCATCAGCGATTTTGGCCTCGCGCAAAGCGCCGGCATGAGCCGAGCTCAAGCCAAGCAATTCATCGCCGAGTATTTGGCGCGCTTTCCAAAGATCAAAGGGTACATCGACGACACGCTGCGGCACGTGCGGGAGACTGGCTTTGTTACGACCCTGTTTGGCCGCCGCCGCTACTTGCCAGATGTGCGCTCGCGCGTGTATCCGCTGCGTGCAGCTGCCGAGCGCATGGCTATCAACGCGCCGGCCCAGGGCAGCGCTGCCGACCTGATCAAGCTTGCCATGGTCGACGTGGATCGCGAAGTGACCAAGCGCAAGGCAGATGCTCGGCTCGTGCTGCAGGTTCACGACGAGTTGATTTTTGACGTGGCTCCGGCGCACGTGCCGAGCGTGCGGGAAATAGTCCGCGAGGCCATGGAAAATGCAATGCAGCTCGCCGTGCCGATCGTCGTTGATTTCAAAGTCGGCCCAAACTGGGAGCAAGTGGAAATAGTCGAGTAGCAATGCCCGAGCTTCCCGAGGTTGAAACGATCGCTCGCGATCTTGCGCCGCAGATCACCGGCCGCACGATCGTACGAACGCGTCACGACCGCAAACCGCCCGTGTTCGACGCGCGCAGCTTGCCCGCGGCGCTGCTCGTGGGCCGGACCATCAAGCATGTGGGGCGGGCCGGCAAATTTTTGGTCGTTACGCTCGATAACAATCTTCGTCTCGCCGTGCATTTGCGGATGACCGGCAGCCTGCTCTTGTGCAAGGACGCTCGACCTGTCGATCGCACGCGTGCGGTCATAGAATTCGATAATGCAACTCGCCTCGTTTTTGCGGATGTCCGCAAGTTTGGGCGAATGCGCGTCTTTCGCGGCGAGCCACGCAGTGCGCTCGGTATCGGCGTGGATCCTCTGGCGGCCGAACTCGACGACGACATGCTCGGCGACCTCGCGCGGGGCCGCACGACGCCTGTAAAAATTTGGCTGCTCGATCAAAAGCGTCTCGCTGGGGTGGGCAACATCTATGCGTGCGAGTCACTCTACCGCGCCGGGATTCGTCCCAAAAAGCCCGTCGGAAAACTCTCAAGCGCACAGCGGCGCCGGTTGTTGGTCAGCCTGCGCCAAGTCTTACGCAAAGCCATACAGCATCGAGGTTCGAGCGTTGACGACTACGTGGACGCGGGAGGAAAGCAAGGCGAGTTTCAGAAGCACTTGAAAGTTTATGGTCGAGCCGGCTTACCATGCCGGCGCTGCGGCGCGCCAATCCGGCGCATTGTGCTGGCGCAGCGGGGCACCTTTTATTGCCCAGTCTGCCAGCGCTAGCACACATGCCTGCATCAAGCGTTCCATATTCAAATTGCAAGTAAAGGTGATCCTCTTTTCATGTCCGATACTCACGTCCTCGAACCGCAGGGAGCTGTCGACGATCAATTTGGCCTTATTCAAAAGCTGTACGAGGAAAGTCTTAAAACTCTCGACGAAGGCCAAGTGCTTACCGGCAAAATCGTTGCCAAGGCGAATGATGAACTGCTGGTTGACATCGGCGGAAAGTCCGAGGGCGTTGTCACGGCGCGCGAACTTTCACCCGGCATTTATATTTCAGATCTGAGGGTCGGCGATACCCTTGAAGTGCTCGTCTATCGCATCGACAGCGATGGCGATGGCACGATGTATCTTTCCGAGAAACGCGCGCGCGCCCTCAAGACGTGGGAAAAAGTGCTCGAAGCGCACGATCGCAACGAAGCGATCAACGCAACCGTGACCCAAGTGGTCAAGGGTGGAGTGCTCGTTGACCTAGGCATGCGCGGTTTCGTGCCAGCGTCGCAGATCCGCCGCCAACCTGTGGGCAACCTCGAGGAAATGGTTGGCAAGCAGTTGCGTCTCAAGGTGATCGATCTCGATCACAAGCGGCGTAGAGTGGTTCTTTCGCAGCGCGTGGTGCTCGACGAAGAGCTCAATCAAAAGAAGCAAGAATTGCTGTCAACGCTTGCAGCCTGGTCAAATCCGCGAAGGCACGGTCGTGCGGCTCGCGGATTTTGGGGCGTTCGTGGATTTGGGCGGCATTGACGGTCTCATTCACAACACCGAGCTCTCGTTCGGGCGCATCAAGCATCCAAGCGAAGTCGTCAAGGTGGGGGACACCGTCCAAGTCGAGATCATGAAGTTTGACTCCGAAGCCAAAAAGGTGAGCCTTTCACTCAAACACTCGCTTGACGATCCGTGGAAGACCGTTCCCGAAACGCTGCACGAGGGCGATGTCGTGCCCGCTTCGCTCAGCAAGGCGACGGCGAACTACCTGCTCGTCGAACTGCTGCCCGGGGTGACCGGCATGGTGCCAAAATCGGAATTCGATCCAGCGGCACCGCCGGAGGCGGGAGCAACCGTGCAGGTCAAGATACTCTCCGTCAACGCCGGCTCTCGGCGCATTACGGCGAGCATCAACGCCCTCAACCCGCAAGCACCTGCCCCGCAATCCGAGGGCGAGGTCACCGAGACCGAGCCTGTAGCTGCAGACCCCACGTAGCGAAATACCTTCGCCCGATTACATAGGACGAGTATGATCGTTGGTCTGACCGGTGGCATTGGCTCCGGCAAGACGACCGTTGCGGCGCTCTTCGCCCAGAAGGGCGCGTTTGTCATTGACACCGACGTCATTGCTCGCGAGGTCGTTGCGGCGCCGAGCCCACTCGTTGACGGTATCCGCAGCGAGTTCGGCGACGCGGTGATCGACTCCGATGGGTCACATCGATCGACCGGCTCTGGCGCGCATCATTTTCACCGACGAGCACAAGCGCCTTCGGCTGAACCAACTCATGCACCCAGAAATTCTTAAACGAGTGCTCGCTGCCATCGGCACGCAATCACCAAGCACGGTCATCGTCGTGGTCGTGCCGCTGCTTTTCGAATCAGAATTTGAATCCAATTGCGACCGAGTGGTTGCGGTGATCGCGCCACCCGACCTACGACGTCAGCGCATCGCAGAGCGCGACGGGCTCACCGGGACCGAAATCGAGGCGCGCATGCGCGCTCAACTGCCTGAAACCGAGTACGAGCGGCGCGCGGACATCATCGTTCGCAACGATGGGAACTTGACTGCGCTTGGACGCGAAGTGGACAAGGCCTGGGAAAAAATTAACGATCGGACGAGTCAGGTGCATCATCCAGCAGCTGGGAAACCGTAACGAATCGGTAGCCTCGGCCGCGAAGCCGATCGATGATGACGGGCAGCGCCTCGATAGTTCGGTATTGCCCGCTGTGCAGCAAGATGATGCCCCCTGGTCCCGCTTCGCTCACGACTCGTTTCGCGATCAGCGCTGGCGGGATATCCTTGACGTCGTTTGCAGAATCGCTCCAAAAGATCGTGTGGTAACCAAGCTCGTGGGCGATGGTCATCACGTGAAGATTGAAGCGCCCGTGGGGCGGACGAAACAGCGAGATAGGCTGGCTCGTGAACTGCTGCAAGAACGTTCCGTCGGCCAAAATTTGATATTGAATCTGCGCGTCGGCTAACTTCGTCAGCGCGATATGGTTGAACGTGTGATTTCCAAGCTCGTCCCCCGAAGCGACAATGCGCGAAACCAGTTCGGGAAACTGCTGCGCCGACCGGCCAACGAGGAAAAAGGTCGCATGTACCTGCGAGCGCCCCAACACGTGGAGCAGCAGAGGCGTGTAAAACGGATACGGGCCATCGTCAAACGTGAGCGCGATATCCTTGCGCTGGGTGTGGACTCGCCAGACCTCGTCGAACTGTCCGTAGGAGGCAGTGCTCGTCTCGATCGCGGGTTCTTCGCGTGGCAAGCTCGTGACCAAGCGTGGTGGCACGCGGGGCGGTAAGAAAGCCGCGGCGCTGAGGGCGAGGGTGAGCGCAACCACCGCAAGCAGCTTCATTGCGGCAACTCGGGCGCCGTCCAGACCTGACCGAAGGCTGTCAGAAAGTCTTCGTCGGTCAGCGCGGCATTGTCTCGAAGGGTCTCGTACGTCTTGCGGTCGGCCGACACGGAAAAGACGGTGCTTTCAACTTCCGTCGCCTGCGCTTTTGCAGACTGGTATGGTTGCCCAAACGTCCAGTGCCTGGATTTGCGGAAATTCGATCGAACGTCGTTCGGATGAGTGCTACAGCTTCGTGGTCGAGCTCGGGCTCCGGCAGATCTTTCGGTTCGTGCGGCACGCGCGCCGAGAAGCGGATGCCGGCTGACTGGTAGCCGGCCGCATCGAAGACATAGACTTTCAACACGTTGTGCGATGGCAAAATTCTTGTACGTTGCGTCGAAAAGGCGATCTTCCAACGAGGGCGTGACGCCTTCGATCCACGGTGCGCCTTCAGCGTGGTGACCCACGAAGCGGGAGGATGCCCCATGAAGCGCGCCGAGGGACGGCGCGGCCGTAACCAAAAAAAGGGCAGCTCCGTAGGCTGCGATTCGGATGACCTTCATGGCAGTAAAGAAACGACAAACAGCGACGTTTCGTTTCACGCTCCTGGGCAGCATTATACCGCGTGCGCGACCGCGGTCAAGGCCTTCCGCGGGCGAATGCATGGGGTTAGAGGTCCCTACCTCGGCGCAACACTCGGCCCGATCGAATGCCCGTGACAGCTGCGTTGCGGACGACCGCCTTACCGTTGACGAAGACGTGCACGACCCCGTCAGGGTAGCGGTGCGGCTCTTCATAGGTGGCTGTGTCGGCAATCTGCTCGGCGTCGAAGACCACAAGATCTGCAAAGTACTCGGGTTCGAGGATGCCTCGCCCTCGCAAGCCGAGCCGGCGCGCAGCGAGGGAGGTTGCCCGGCGCACCGCCTCCGTCAACAGAGAGCAGTGCCGTGTCGCGCACGTAGCGTTTGAAAATTCGCGGGAAGGTCCCATATGCGCGTGGGTGTGGCTTGCCCGCGGAAGTGATTCCCTCGATCGCCCGGACCGAGGCGTCGCTACCGATGGCAGTGTGCTGATACGAAAGCACCGTTTTAACGTCGTCTTCGCACATAGTAAAGTAGATGGCCGAGACGTCGAGCTTTTCGTCCACTAAGAGGCGCAATGCGGCGGCCACGGGCGGACGCCTCATCGCCTGCGCTATGTCCGCCACGCTCATGCCTTCGTAGTGACGGTTCGTTCGCGATCCAACCGAGGAGACGAAAACTTCGTGCCAATATCCGCCGTAGTCGAGTTCGACCCGGGCAGCGACAAGCGCCGCATAGCGTGGATCGGAGAGCCGAGACGCAATCTCATCGGCCGAGCCCACGCGGACGTCATCGGGAAGGATGACGTCCAAACCGGTCGATGAGGCCTTATACGGATACTGATCCAAAACGACGTCTAGTCCAAAATGACGGGCCCGCTCGACGTTCGCGAGCGTGTCGTGAACTTTTCCCCAGTTCCGTTTTCGCGATGCTTTATGGTGCGAAAGCTGCACTGCGCATTGAGCTCTGCGTCCCACTTCGATTGCTTCGTCAACGGCTTCAATCAGACGATCGCCTTCGCTGCGAATGTGCGACGCATACAGCGGGCTGCCGGCGGCCGCCGCTGCCTGTGCAAGGGCAACGAGTTCGTCCGTGTCGGCAAAACTGCCAGGTGGATAAATAAGACCAGAAGAGACGCCAATCGCGCCGTGTTCGCACGCCTCGCGCACGAGGAGCTGCGCCCGCATTTGGGCATCACGATCCAACGGTTCGGGTCTGACGGCATCCAGGGCGCTGCGAATCGTTCCCAGACCGGCAAGGCAGCAAAAGTTGATCGCGGGCGCAGCTTGTTCCAGTAGATGAAAGAATCCATCAACGTCGCTCCAGCTTGGTTCAAAGTCATAGTGCCGGCGCAACTCTTCGCGGCGCTCTGCAAGGGCAAGGCCAGTCAACGGAGCTGGCGATGCGCCACAGTTGCCCCCCACCTCAGTCGTGATGCCTTGGAGGATCTTACTGTTGGCGCCAGGCAGGACAAGCAGTATTTCATCTGAGTGACCGTGCATGTCAATGAAACCAGGCGCGACGATGAGGCCGCGACAGTTCACACGGGTCGCCGCCTCTCTCTCGGCGCAGTCGCCGATGTGTGCGATTCTCTCTTCTTTGATAGCGATATCAGTGGTAAAAGGCTGCCGGCCGGTGCCGTCACAGATGCAACCACCTTCAAGCACAACGTCGAGCATCGGGGTCCATTTCGTCGCCGCCTCTCGTGCATGCCTGTAATGGAACATGCCCGTGGTTTGCGAGCAAGGCAAACGGGTAAGAGCACGTCAGGTTAAAGCACACTGCGTGCTCTCTTTTTGGAGGACCTCGATCGCAATGAACCATGATGGAACAGGGATGACCGTCCGAGAAGCCGGCAAAAAAGGCGGGGACATCGTGAAGACCAAATACGGCCCGCAATTTTACTCCGAGATTGGTCGCAAGGGTGGGGAAAGCACGAAGCGGCGCCACGGAAGTCGCTTTTACGAAGCAATTGGCCACCGAGGTGGGCAGCGCTCGAAAGCGCGTCGGCAACGAAAGTCCAAGCGCATGACGCGGGGAGGGTCCCGCAAGCTGGGTGGTGACATGAGCGTCCGCGAGGCGGGCAAACGTGGTGGAGATGCCGTGCGCGCGAAATACGGTCCGACGTTTTATGAAGAAATCGGGCGCAAAGGCGGGAACATCCACAAAGCAACGCCACGGGCCGGAGTTTTTCGAAAGCATAGGGCAAAAAGGCGGCAACGCAGTCAAGGACAAGTACGGTCAGACGTTTTACGAAGAGATTGGTCACAAAGGTGGTCAAAAAGTAAAACGACTGATCGAAGAGGCAAAGCGCGCAGCGCATTAGGGCGCAGACATGGGCAACCTCGACGCTCCATCATTTCGCTCGATCGACCCCGAAGATATGCTCGGGGCCATTTTGGGTTTGCCCGAACAAGTGGACGACGCCAAACGTATTGCACTCGGCGTCTCATTTGACGCGCTCGCCGGGCGAACGTTTTCTTCGCTGGTGATTGCTGGGATGGGCGGCTCCGCCATCGGTGGCGATTTCTTGCGGGCGGGGTATGAGGCGACTCTGCGCCTGCCGGTGACTGTCATCCGTGACTATCATCTGCCAGAATATGTGGATTCGGAAACGCTCTTTTTTGCGGCGAGCAATTCGGGCAAAACCGAAGAAACGCTCTCGTGCTACGAACTGGCGAAAAAAGCAAAAGCGGGTATTGTTGCTTTTACGACCGGCGGCCGTTTGGCAGAACTGGCCTTGGCCGACGGGGTCCCGCTCGTGTCGTTTCCAGGTGGGCTGCAGCCGCGCGCAGCGCTTGGGTATTCGTTCATACCGCTGATCGTCGCATCTGCGCGTCTTGGCTTGCTGCCCGAGGTGCTGCTCGACGACATTGACGAGGCGAGCGCCGTTCTGCGCGCCGTGCGTAACGAGTGCAATCCCGAGGTAGTGTCGACGAACAATCCTGCAAAGGCGCTGGCCCAAAGTTACGTTGGAAAAATACCAGTCATCTACGGCTCGCAGGGAGAGCGCGGCGTCGTTGCCTACCGCTGGAAGACCCAGATCAATGAAAATGCCAAAGCGTATGCGGTTGCAAACGTGTTCCCCGAGCTCAACCACAACGAGACCGTTGGGTGGAGCGGTTCGCACGGTCAAGGAGATCCTGAACGCACTCTCGTTCTCACCATATTGCGCGATGACCGCGAGCCGTCGCAAATCCACAAGCGCGTCGAGCTGACGAAGGAGATTATCAGCCGTCGCAACATCGCCATGAGTGACGTGTGGGCTCGCGGCGAAAGCGTGCTCTCACGAATGCTCTCGCTGGTCTATGTCGGAGATTTCGCGTCGTACTATCTCGCGATTGCGTACGGTGAGGATCCGACGCCCGTACGGGTCATTGACTGGCTAAAGTCCGAACTCGCAAAATAATTCTCGCGCCCGCGGGGCGATTTTCCAATCGCCCCTTACAAACCGCCGCCATGGATTGACGTTGTGCCAAGCGACGACGTGCCGTTGACGAAGTTGGCCTGCAGATGCGACGTGACGAAGTCGTAGCCTTTGTAGCGCACGTGCACTTGACTCGGGCAGGTGAGCATCTGCAGCGGATTGTTCCAGAGAACATCTTCGGTCCTAAGATCTGAGAGATCGCGCGGCCGTACGCTCCAGATGTGCACCGCACCGCTTGCCGTATAGTTTTGCGAGCGCATATCGAGCGTCACTTGAGTCGCTGTGAGCACGTATGCCGGCTTGCCGCCGAGATAGTAGGTTCCGCGGCGAACGTTGTGATAGGTGGTCATTTGTCCATCGGTGCTGAGTTCTGAACTATCCGCAACGAACTTCCAGCCGATTTGCGTGCCGCGCTCGCCTTGACCGACGATCTGATGCATCTGGATTTGCGGCTGGCCGACCGTCGTGGGTTGGTCGGGCGTCATGAGGGCGCTCACCAAGAAATAGATGACCGTGCCGAAGATCGCCACGGCGATGATGGCAACCCAAAGACCGGGTCGCTGCGAAAAGGATTGAGCGAGGTATTTCATGCAACGCCCCGCTTCGAGCGCCATCCGACCGCGCCCACGCGCATCCTGATGAACCCCGCTATGAAAACCACGAGCGCCAGCCCAAGCAACCAGGCGATCCCAAAACGGTCATACGGCGTCTCGACCCCGCGCCCAATGTCCGCGACAAGTACACCCTGTCGATCGATGGGAAGCAGCGCGACGACGCTGCCCTTGGGATCGACGATCATCGAAATTCCGGTATCGGCGCCTCGAACGATCCAACGGCCAGTCGAAACCGCATCAAGGATCGCTACGTCCGCATGCTGATCCGGGCCTGTCGTTCCCCCGAACCATGCGTCGTCAGTCGCAACGATGATGGCGTCCGAGCCCGCGTTCGCGGTCGCCCGCGCGTATGGCGCGAACGCCGATTCGTAACAAATGAGCACACCCCACTTCAAGCCGGCTGCCGGGAGCAGATGAGGTCCGGGCCCGGAAAGAAAGCGCGACACGTTGTCCATGATTGGAATCCGCTGCAGGACGGGTTCCCAGGGGAGGTACTCAGCAAAAGGAACGAGCCAGCGCTTGTGATAGACGCCTCCCACCGTGCGCTTCGGGCTCACGTCAAGCATTGAATTGTAGTAGGCGTCCGCGTGTGGCTTGTCGATTGTGCCCGTTATCAGCCAAACATTGGACCGCTGCGCAATTGACTCGAGCGCGCTGAGGAGGAGTGGGTCCTGCAGTGGCCAGGACGTGACCGCGGTCTCGGGCCAGACCACGATCTTTGCGCCGCGCGTCGACGCTGTTTGCGTCAGTGCAGCATACGTTGCGATGCTCTGGCTAAAGATGGCGGGCGACCACTTTTCGGTTTGCGAGATGTTCCCTTGAGCGATGCCCACACGCAGGGAAGGAGGGGGCATCGCCATATGGCTGCGGCGCACGTCGCAAAACACGATGAGCGCAACGAGCACGACGAGCACGATGCCGCCAACGCGGCGCGCTCCTGGCGTGCCCGCGATGATGCCAGCGATGGCTCCATTGGCCAGTGCGATCACGCCAGTGAGGAGATACACGCCGCCATAGGCGGCGAGCGGAAGCAACCAAGGCAGATGGACTGCCGCAAGACCAAGCTCTCCGAACGGCACGCCCAAGGATCCGCGCGTGCGCCACGTTTCACCGAGTAGCCATGCCGCGGGCACGGCAAAAATTGCGATGGTTCGGAATTCTCCGCGACACACGAGCGATGTTGCGACAGCGATGAACGCGATGTTGAGTCCTTGCCACACGCAGATCAGCACGAGTCCCAAAACCCACCAGCCGCCGATGAAACTGCTGAGCGAATGCGTGGTCCAATTGAGCAACAGACCAAAAAGTGTGACGCCTGCAAGCAAGCCCCAAGCGAATGCTTCTTTCCAGGACGATTTTGACCAGAGCAAGAAGAGCGGCACAAGAGCGATGAACGCAAAAATACCCCAGTCAAGTTTTGGAAACGCAAGACCCAACAAGAGCGGTCCAAGCACGGATGCCGCCAGCGCCTGTTGCCAACGGATGGCAGGCGGGCTTGCGACAACATATCGGACTGCCGGGGCGGATACAGCGCTCATGTGCATGCGAACGATTCGGCGTACGGCGGCGTTGTGCTTGGTGTCCATAGTGGCTGCCTTTGCGGCTCTTGGGTGCGGCCGTGGTCCCGTTGAGCCTCCGCCGCTCATCACCACCGTGCCCTCAATCCAGTTCCAACTGTGGGTGCAAGGTTCAATAACCCCCACCCAAGGCGACTACATCATTGCCATCAACGCAAACGTCAATCCAACGACGAATGTCAATGCAGCCTTTGGAGAGACGCCTGGAGAGCCGACCGCTCAAGAGGCACAAGGTTCTCCGGCCACCTACACACATTGGGATCAAGAGCTCATATATGGATCGACGACCATCGCGGCAGCCAATGGCTTTGATTACAAGTACAAGCTGTTGACTGGCGGTGCGGGGACGACGACAGCGAGCTTCTTCCCGATTATTTTGACGAGCAACCAGTTTCAACTGATTCCTAACGGCAGCGTCGGCACTGGCAGCGGCAACGTCTTGAGCATCACCGTACCGCTGTCTCAAATCTCGGTTCGAGGCAATCCCAATAGCTCGAACCCACCAACAATTTCAACGCCTGCCGCGACGCTGCTGTACGTCAACTACATCACGACCGACACAACCGGCACGCCGCAAGACCAGCTCGGCGCGCTTGGCCTAGGGACAGTTGGCTTCACGCAGACCGTGAATACCAACGTGATGTCGCCGACAACGACCCAGATCCCCAATTTCTCAAGCGCGACGGGTCCAAGCAACCAGAATCTCTTCATCATCGGTGGCCAAATCATCGTCACGCCCTAACGGGACCTCCGTCATCCTCCAAAGCCTTGCGCGATGATCGGGCCATTATTGTTGATGCCAAATGAGGCGCTTTGCGATGGGAAGGCGAGCAATCCAAGTGAGACGTCGACTTCTTTCAGCGGCTGGTGGTAGGCGACGCGCACGACGTAACAGTTCCCGACCGTATGCGAGATGAACCAGTTTTGCCCTTGCAGCGAATGCTGCGTAAAGTCATAATCGCCACTGAACTCCAGATAATCGGCGCGTGACAGCGGAGTCGCCAACTGGATCACGAGGGGCGAGTAACCTCCACCGGGATTATACGACGTTCCCAGGCTGGCGTAGGCATATGGGGTTGGACTCAGGTTGAGCTGATAGTTGACGGTGCTCAGAAGTTTAGCTTGAAAATTATAGCTCGTTGACGCCGTGAAACGATACCAGTTGCCGTTGTAGACGTTGAGCACTTCGCCAATCTGGTCGGAGCCGGTCAGTTTGTCGAGTGAGGGCATCGGGGTATAGCCCCGCACGCTCTGCGCGGTATAGAGGAGCGTATTGTCCGCGTGGTGGTCGAAGTAATACTGGAGCGTGGCTTGGTAGCTAATGCTTCCCTGGAGGTCACCCGTTCCATACGCGTCTTGCCGGAAAGTAGCAGTGGCGTTGAAGAGCGCATTGTTGCCAACCCGGAAGATGCCCGGTCCAACTTGGGCGTTGAACTCGAGGCGTGACGTTTCGATATTGTCATACCCGTCGTCGTAGTTGCCGTCGATGAGCGTGACGCTGATGGGCAACCGCAGCGATGAAATCTGGAAAGGGTGTGCGCGAAGCGTCAGTTCCGGTATGCGTTGGATGCCGAGCACAGGCGTGGTCGTTTGCGTCGTGCCAACCGTGCTCGTGGACAGTCCGTGATTGGTCGAGACAACGAGATCTGCATCGAAGGCGCGAGCGCTCACGTGCGTGTCGGTGTTCAGCCCAATCGCGCGAGAGAAGGATCCTGGGTTGGTGCTGTCCTGCAAGTTCAACCCAATGCTCTGGCTAAAAAAAGGCGAGAAGGCTATGGTATGTTGGAAGATTCCGCCAAACGATTTTGAGGGACCGGTCGCGGTATTGGTGATGATATAACTCGTCGTGCTCCGCGCACCAGTGTGCGTGATCGAGATGTTGGCCGACGTGGTAGTCGGCAGCGCGGTGAAAATGGCCGATTGTCCTGAATAGTTGAAAGCCAGCGAGCCTGAGAGATGATCGCTAAACATGCGTTGCACGTTGAGCGTCGCTTGCGTCGTGTTGCGCGTGCCCGTCAGCTGCTGCTGGGTCGCATTGTTATTGAGGTTGTAGACAGAGAGCTCGCCATTCCCGCGGCCGTCTGCGCGATTGAAATAAAGATCCGCGCCGAGACCAATGCCAACTTTTTGATAAAAGTCGACGTGGTAGGTTCCATACCAATTTGGACCGCGATAGAAATTGATAAAATCGCGGATGAAGAATCCGTAGGCGGAATTATACCCCACCCGCGGTGCGAACTCGTTTGAGCGCCGTGCCGCCTCCTCGGTGAGCGGCAACGCGAGCACGCCAAGAGCGGCGACGAGCACGCTCCCAAGGTACAGGGCCGAGCTGTGTGCGATAAGCCGGTCGTGCGGCCGGATCTCGATTTCCTTGCCACTGATGTGGTAGGCAGGGTGACTCGGATCGCAGGTCGTGACCCAGCCATTCTTGATGATCGTGTGGCCGTTGGGCTCGAGAATTGCTTCTTTGCCCTTGTAGTAGAGGCGCCCCTGAATTTGCTCGCCTTGAAAGTAAATAGAACCCGTGGAACCTGCTACGTCAAAGAGCTCAACTTGATCTGTGTCGGAGTGATACTCGAGCGCTGATGCGGTTGCGGTATCGCCGTCGGACTGGGTCATGACGACATGGCCCGTGGCACGCAAGATCTTGGTCGTAGCATCGTAGACCGCTTGATCCGCGGTGACCGTTGCATCAGCGTAGTCAAGTTCCACGTGTCCGTACGCAGTGAATCCACCAGTCGGCGAATTGTTGCCATAGAGCTGGTCTGCCGTCACGCGAGCGATGCCCGACGGCAGTGGGGCAGGCGTGGCCGTGGCACCTGCGCTTGCTTCCGGTGCCGGAGTTGCGGTGGTAACGGGGGCAACGCCGCTGTTGGCTCGCGGAAAATCATGCAGCTGCGGGCGTGGGCGTGATAAAGACGGGCTGCGGCGTTGCCGCGGTGCTTGGCATGGACGCAGAACTCGAAGGCGTGGGCGAGGCTGAGGGGATCGGGGCTACGGAAGCGGACGCGGCTGGGGAGACGGAGGGGGACGCTGCGGCTCTGCTGCCGCCGCACTATGGGCGAGCGGTCGTGCAGCGAAGGCGGCAATCAGGAAAAGGACGGCTCCCGCCGTCCCAAAGGTTAGTAGACCTTTGGCGTCAGATGCGCGAGAGACCACGAGTCTTGCCCATTGACTCAACGTCCCTCTTTCCAAAGCAAAGCGATGCCCGACGTCTCCCATGAAGAGATTGGGCAACCAGGCGGCAACGGGCGCCGGTATGGCGCCATTTTTGCCAAGCGCGTTGGTTGCGGCCATAATCAACCAGTACATCAGAAGCACGATCAACGAAAGCATTGCCGCGACGCCGCGGCCGCGCTTACCATAACGCACGCCCAATGGCAGCGCAATCATAATGCTGACGAGACAGGCGACCGGCATGGCGAACTTCTGCTGAAGCGTCATCTCGAATTGCCGAGTGTCCTCGCCGCTCCCCTTGAGTGCTTTGATTTCGCGAGCTAACTCGCTGGAACTCATCTCGAACGGGCCGCTGCGGCCCTCGAACAGCAACGACGCATCGGCTAGCGGAAAGTCAAGCGTGGCGAAGTGCTGTTGCTTGGTCACGACGAGCCATTGGCGCCGTAGGTCGTGTGAACGCCGTCGTAGAGCACAAGCTTTCCGTTGATCTGCCGCGCGGAGGCTGCGGTGAGCGTTTCGGGGAAATATCCCGACCCGAGCGAGTAGATCTGCACGTTGTGCATGAGCCCGCTCTGCGGATCCATCGAGCCCACAAAGATCTGTGCTGTCCGTCCTCGGTTCGCACGAACTGGTCGGGCGCGATGATGGGCTGGCTCGAGTGATAAGCGATCTCGCGAAAAATCGTTTGCGATTTATGCTGCGATTCGGGTGCGATAAAATCGTTGATCAAAAAAGCGACGATGCGTCAGCGCGATGCCAAGGGCGAAGATCGGTCGTGCGATGCGACCGAGCGCGATGCCGCTCGTGCGCATGGCGGTCATCTCGTTATCGCCTGCAAGGCGCCCGAAGCCTTGCAGAACGCCGAACATCGTTCCAAATGGGAAAATCATGTAGACAAAGGAGGGGATTTGCAAGACGATATAGCGCGCCACGAGCCCAAAAGGCACGCTCTTGTTGATGACATAGTCCGCCGCTAAGAAAAAACTGTTAATGAGAAGGAAGATGGTGAATGCGGCCGCGCCGAACGCGAACGGCGCGCTCACTTCGCTCATGACATAGCGATCGAGGATCGCAATGGGGTGGGCTTTCTTTTCGCGCGTTTTGAGCGCGTCTGAGCCGCCAGCACCTAAGAGCCAATCCAAACGCCTGGCGTGCACGCCGACCGACGCGTTCGGCGTTTCGGTCAGCTCGCGCGCTGCTTGCGTCTTGGGCGTCGATGCTTCGCTCGAAGTCGACATGCGTCGCCACTTCCTTCGCTTTCCGCGGCTATCCTGGAATCGCGTGTAGCGGGCGATTGGCATACCGCCCACAAGAACTCTGTAGCGGGCGATTGGTAAACCGCCCATAAAAAATGAGTAGCGGGCGACTGTAAAGTCGCCCAAGCTTCATATTCAGTGCTTGACTTGTGCCGCGTGATAGAGGGCGGTGACGCTTTGGACATAGCCGCGAGTTTCAGCATACGGTGGAATACCGCCGTACTTTGAGACTGCCCCGCTGCCCGCATTGTACGCTGCGAGTGCAAGGGCGACGTTGCCGTGATAACGCCGCAGCAAGTCATGCAAATAGGAAACGCCGCCAGCAATATTTTCGTTCGGATCGAAGGGATTGCTCACGCCGTACGTCGATGCGGTACCCGGCATCAGCTGCATGAGGCCCATGGCGCCGGCGGTAGAAATTGCTGAGGGATCGCCTCCGGATTCTTGCGTGATGACGGCGTGAACGAGCGAGGGTGGCACGTTGTACGCCCGAGACTGCACCTGCACGATGGAGTTGAGTCGCGTTGCATCCATCGAGTGTGGGCCGTCGCCAAAAAGCAAGCCGCCGCCGCTGCAACCAGCGACTGCGGCGCACACGATGACGAAGAGGACATGTAATCGCGCGACGTTGTTTGCGCGTGCGCCAATTTTCAACCTGAGCGCTACCACCATCTCATGCTCGCGAAGGCTCGCGAGACTACATTATGTATCGGCCGGTGGGTGGTTCGTCGCGATGAGGCTTAATCCATAGCCTCAAGATGAACGCTGGGTGAAGCTTAGCGCCCCCGGCGGCCTGCGACCGATCGATAGCAATCTTGGCAGTAGACCGGCTTATCTGGCCTGGGAGAAAACGGTACCTGTGTGGCGGCCCCGCATTGCGAGCACACTGTGTCAAACATCATGCGCTCGCCAGATCCTGCGCTTCGATCTCGTTTGCGAGCTCGACGGCACTGAGGGCACCTGGTTGGCTCGTGCTCGAAGCCCTTTTGAGCATAGAACTCCTGTTCGCCCGCGGTAAAGGCGAATTCAGCGCCGCAGTCACGGCAGGTGATGGTCCTGTCTTGAAACGCCACAATAGCCCCCAGTTTTCACGATTTGGAAAACGGCAAGAGCCTGCGTCAAAGAGTAGACTTTGCGCAGGAACTCTCCAAAAATCTAGCACGTTCACTTTCAAAAAGCAACCTTGGTGGGCGGTTGAAGCCTTGGGTGAAGCGAAACGCGCAGACATGAACGCTCGACAGGCTATCTTTCGTTTCTCAGCGGTCCGCTGGCTGACCGCCACCGGGTTGGTCCTCGTCGCCCTCATGGCATGCCGGCTGCAGGCCTCGGCATTGGCGCCAGCTGCGGGGAGTCTGGCGCCCACCTTCGCGCTTCGCTCGCTGGCCGGCCCGCATTGGTCGCTTTCCGATGTTCGGGGTCACGTCGTCGTCGTCAATTTTTTCGCGACGTGGTGTCCGCCATGTAGAGCCGAAACGCCGGACCTCGTCGCCATCGAGCGGCGCTATGCAAGCAAGGGGGTCATCTTCGTCGGCGTTGATGACCGGGAAGACGCCGCACTCGTTTCCGTCTTTGCAAAAAACAAGGGCATACGCTTTCCGATCGTCCTTGATAGCAACGGCGCCGTTGCCCACACGTACGACGTGCGAGCGATTCCCACGACCTACGTGTTAGATGCTCGCGGGGTGATTCGTTACGAGCAAGTAGACGAACTTAGCGCTGCGGTCCTCGCGGGCGCTCTCGATGCGGTGATTGCCGGCGCGCCGGTTCCCGAGAGCGTCGCCTCACAGAAATTCCATCAGACTGCAAAAGACGCGACGTCCTCCATTCAAACCGACCTACAAACCGCCAATGCGTCCCCTGCCAATCCCCAAGCGCTGACGTCAGCCGTCACCACCGGAGTCGCCGCAAATAAGAAATTGGATGACATGCTGTCGGCGCCTGACAGCAATTCGATCGGCTATTTTGATGCAGCCGCGACGCGTGACGCACTGAACTCTGTTCTCGCCGACGCCTATACGGCGCGCGCCGGCATTGCCAATTCGGCCACCGCGGTTTCAGATCAAGTTGAGGCGGCCTTGCTCCGCGGACAAGTGCAAAGCGACCAGGAGCACTTCCCGGAAGCGCTCGCCCAATACGAGACCGCCGTGCAGCTCGCTCCGAAGGACACGCGCGGCTACGACGGCGCTTACTTGGCTGCGTACGAGCAAAAGCTCTATGCCAAAGCCGCGCAGATTGCCGACGCGGAAGCACTGCTCGTGCCGGACGATCCGGAAAGTTGGCTCACCGTCGCTTCGGCGCAGAACTCGCTCAAGAACTACCCCAAGGCGCTTGACGCGGAACGTAAAGCATTGGCCTTAGCATCGCAAGCGTACGCGAAGAATCCGGTGTCCAAGGGAGCCGCGTATGAGCTGGGCCGCGTGTGGCTCAAAACCGCGAGAACGCAATTGCTTGCCGGCAATCGAGCCGCAGCACGTCCGCTCCTCGTCCAGGCGCAAGCAGCTGCTCCGGCAACGATCGTAGAGCAGCAGGCCAGCGAGCAGTTCGCAGCACTGGCGCCGGTCCAAATTGCAATAGAAAAAACTGAAGCGATGACTGCGCTTGGTGCTGACGCAGCACCGGCAAAAGTGTATGTGGTGGTTCGCAACCCATCATCGCAGTCGCAGACGGTCAATCTCAAAGCGACGGGCTTGCCTCCGAAGTGGCTCGTTTCATTCTGCTACAGTACGGTCTGCAATCCGTACAAGGTATCTTTCGGATTACCGGCGGGCGGGTCAAAGCGAATCGAACTGCTCGTGGCGCCGCTTGGCCAAACCAACGGGCCCTGGCGAATGAGCGTCAGCGCATCAGGTGCTGCCACGGCGGAGGTTCATCTGGATGCAAGCACCGCGAAGGCGGCTATCACGATAAGCGCGACCTAGCGCATCCCCAGGGGGCGATTTTCCAATCGCCCCCTACAGAGCCGTTAGCGCGGGGCGATTTTCCAATCGCCCCCTACAGGGTCTCCTGGCAGCGCGCAGCCCAGAATCCATTGGGGTCGAGCGTATGTTCGACCTCAATTTTCCTTGCAAATAAACCGATGGTTCGGTATAGTGGGGCAAAGTGGTTCTGAGTGGGGCACAGTGGCTAACTGATGTCGGCGTTTCCCAAGTTCACGGGACAATTCGAACATTCCCTAGACGACAAGGGCCGGTTAACCATTCCCGCCCGAATTCGAGCGCGCTTGGGCGATCATTTCGTGCTAACCATCGCGCCTCCTGAAGCCTGCCTTGCCATGTATCCGGAACTAACCTGGTCGGAGTTCTGCAGCAAGCTTGAAAGTGCTCCACGCAAGGACGCTGCGTATCGTGCGTTCGTGCGGCATCTGTTCGCTCATACCGAGGAGATCTCGCTTGACAGCCAAGGGCGCCTGCTGCTTCCCAGCAACTTGCGCGAGATGGCTGCGATCAAAAGAGACGCGGTCCTGATCGGCACGCTGACACGGGTTGAAATTTGGGCGGCGGAGACCTGGCGCTCCATGTCGGCGCCACCGGAAAACATGGCGGACCTTATGACCGAGCTTGGGCTCTACTAGCCATGAGCCGGTCATGCTCGAGGAGTGCTTGACCATGTTAACGTCCGCGGGCGAAGGCACGCAACAAAAAGTTTTTGTCGACGCGACGTTTGGCGCCGGTGGTCACGCGAGCGCACTGCTCGATGCGGTTGCGAAGAGCCTGGTGGTCGCAATTGACGCAGATCCAAAAGCGGTCGATCGAGCGAAACGCCTCGCCCGCAGGTATCCCGGACGGGTCATTGCCGAGCATGCAAATTTCGGCGAGCTCGACGCAGCTATCGATGCAGCTGGCGTGAGCAAAGTTGATGGCATTCTCTACGATCTAGGGCTCTCGTCGTTGCAGTTAGCGCAACCGGATCGCGGCTTTTCCTTTCGCAGCGACGAGCCACTTGGACATGCGTCTCGATCCTTCATCAGATGTGCCGACCGCGGCGGACCTTCTCGAGCGGTTACCGCAAGGCGAGTTGGAGTTGATTCTGCGCGAGTACGGAGACGAGCGGTTCGCGCGTTCGATTGCCCGCTCTATCGTTCGCCGTCGTCCGCGCGTCAAGATATGGCGCACGAGCGATCTCGTCGCCGCTGTTGTGCGGGCGCTCCCTGCCAAGCGCGCACACCAGCGCATTCATCCAGCAACTCGGACTTTTCAAGCGCTGCGCATCGCAGTGAATCAAGAATATCGCAATCTCGAGCGCAGTTTGGAGAGCGCGGTCCGCCGGCTGCGCCCGAACGGGCGGGTCGTCGTCATCAGCTTTCATTCCGGCGAGGATCGCATCGTCAAACGGCGCTTCAAAGCGTTCCAAGAGTTGGGTCTCGCGCGCGTCTTGACCCGCAAGCCGTTGCGACCAAGCGAAGCAGAAATCGCCGCAAATCCGCGCAGCCGTAGCGCGAAGCTGCGTGCGATTGCAAGTGAAGGTACCACAAGAGCGAGGAGCGTCACCGCATGAGTGCCCCAGCATACGCCTACAAGCCGCAACTCGAACCAACGATCGATTCGCGAGATTCGGATTCCCGTCGACGCCGCCGGCGCATTGTGAAGGCCGCAGGCTTCGCCCGCACGCTGACCTGTTAGTATCATCCCACTCGTGCTGGTCCTTCTCTATGTTGGCTTGATGGCAAGTCTCACGTCGCAGACCTATCGGCTGGCGCTCGATCAGCGCTTGCACGCATCCTTGGTCGAGCGCAACAACGCACTCCACAGTCGCGAAGCACAGCTCGAATCTGTCGAAAGTCTTCAGGCCGCCGCACGCAAGCTGCATATGAGCGAGCCTCAGAAAATCGCTTTCATTTATTCACCAGCGGCAGCTCAACCAATCCCACGGCGGCTCGCCCTTTTCGTTCAAATCCTTGGCGTCACGCGCTGGCTCGGCGTCCGGTAGGCGCCGTATTGCTGCGCGTGGCACCAAGCGCAGCGCGAGGTTAAAGGACCAAGAGCGCTCTCGCTTAGGGATCCGCTCTTTCGTCGTCTTCTGGGTCTTTTTTGTGTTGAGCGCGCTCCTCGTCACGCGTCTTTACATCGTACAGATTCGAGAAGGCGCAGGTCTGGCCGCAAATGCCAGCGAGGAGCAGGAGGTGACCTTCCCGGTCAACCCGCACCGCGGGGACATCGTGGACCGCTTTGGCATCGTCTTCGCGACCACGCTTCCTTCCTATTATGTGTCTGTGCGGCCCAGCGCGTTGACCCACGCGGACACCGAGGCTGCCGAACTAGCCCTGATCCTTGGCATCAGCCCCCTCGGGATCGAAGAAGCAATGCGCAGCAAGCAACCGTTTGTCTATCTTGCCCGCAATGAGCCAAAAGCAGTCGCCACAAAAGTAAAAACGCTCAACCTTGCAGGTGTCAGTGTCGACGAAGAACCGATGGGTCGCCGCGTCGCCCCGCAAGCTGAAGTTGGTTCAACGGTCATCGGTTTCACAGGGGTCGACGATCAAGGCCTCGCTGGCGTTGAGTATCAATTCAACGACGAACTTGCCGGGCGCCAGGGAAGCGTCACCGAGGAGACTGACGCTGCGGGCCGCCCAATTCCGTTTGGGAAACGCATCGTGCACCAGGCCCAGTCCGGTGACACGGTTGTCTTGACGATCGATCGAACGCTGCAGTTTGACGCCGACGAGATCTTGCATGCCACGGTGCACCGCTATCACGCGCAAGGTGGATCGATCGTGGTTATGCGCGCCCGAACTGGCGAAATTTTGGCGCTCGCCAACGCGCCTGATTTTGATCCCAACCACTTCGACCGTTCCCCCGAAGCCTCGTGGCGAAATCAAGCCGTCACGGATCCGTACGAACCGGGTTCGACCTTCAAGCTCATTACAGCAACCGCAGCGCTGGACTCAGGAAAAGTTTCGCTTGAGGACACGTTTCCAGCGCTCAACGAATTACGCGTCGGCGGGCGCATTATCCACAATGCCGACGACGGCTTGATGGCATCCGGTCACAGTTCGGAAACCGTCGATGACATCGTGACGTTTTCGCACAATGTCGGCGCGGCGCAAATTGCTCTGCGCATCGGCAAGCAAACGATGTACGATTACATTCGGCGCTTCGGTTTTGACGACGCCACCGACATCAACCTGCCCGGTGAGAGCGCCGGCATCGTCGGAACTCCCGATGACTGGTGGGGTTCGCGCCTCGCCACGATTGGTTTCGGACAGGGCGTCTCGGTGACGCCGCTCGCGCTTGCGCGCGCGTATACCGTCATCGCGAACGGCGGCGAGCTCATGCGTCCACTGTTGGTCCGGTACGTGGTTTCGACTGATGGTCGCATCGTCAAAGCCTTCGATCCTACCGTTGTGCGGCGCGTCATGTCTTCGCAAACCGCCGCGAGCCTGCTGAACATTCTGCGCGACGTCGTGCGGCGCGGCACGGGCAAAGGTGTGTCGCTTCCTGGGTACGCAATCGCGGGCAAGACCGGCACTGCGCAAATGGTGATCGACGGCAACTACGTCATGGGCGCGTACACCGCTTCCTTCATCGGCATCGTGCCGGCCGACAAACCCCAGTACGTCATCCTCGTAAAGATCGACCGCCCGCAAGGCGCATACTATGGCAGCATCGTCGCTGGCCCAGCCTTCCGCGCTCTCGCGAGCAAGGTTTTGTGGCGGGAAGGCGTGTTGCCACGGCACGCGACAGCGGCGCTCGACATACTGCCGAGTCGAGCCGCGGGTTCGGCGGCGGGAGAGGCAGCAGGCGAGACGAGAAATCAACTCTGATGCAGCCTGCCACAGCACAAGCCCTCGAACGCCTCTTCGAGGGGATACCGGTAACGATCAAGGGAGATGCGAGGCTGACGGTCACCTCGCTTGCGACGGATTCGCGCCAGGTGCGGCCTGGCGCGTTGTTTTTTTGCTTGCGTGGCGAGCGCGCCGACGGACACGCGTTTGTGCAAGCTGCGCTCGAGGCCGGCGCTCTCGCCATCGTCGCCGACCACGACCTTTCGGCAGCGAGCGCCACGCGCGTCATCGTAGCGGACCCGCTCGCCACGCTCTCCAAAGTTGCTGCGCGGTTTTACGGCGATCCAAGTTCTAGCCTGACCGTCGTTGGCGTCACGGGAACGAACGGGAAGACGACGACAACGTATTTTATTGAAGCGATAGCGCGCGCCGCGGGCGAGAGCTTTGGGGTCATTGGGACGCTGGGCGCGAGGCTGGGTCAAGCACCGGTTGAAGACCTTGCCAACACGACCCCGCTTGCGCATGATGTCCAACGGCTCTTGGCTGGCTTCCGAGATGCCGGCGCGCGGGGCGCAGTTCTCGAGGTCTCAAGCCATGCTTTGGCATTGCACCGGGTCGACGACGTCAAGTTTGACGTTGCCGTTCTCACCAATCTGACGCAGGATCACCTAGACTTTCATCGCAGCTTCGATGACTATCGCGCGGCAAAGCGCAAGCTCTTTTCCGCCTCGATGGGTAAAGGCGGCGCCGCCCAGTCGCCGTGCTCAATCTCGACGACGCTGAGGGGCGTGCGCTCGCCCGCAGTTTGCAATCCGAGCGCCACGCGCGCTGCTTGACCTACGGCGTCAACAACCGAGACGCGTTGATCGATGCGACCGATGTGACTCTGGACCCATCTGGCTCGCGCTTTTGGGTGCGCGCCCTGCGGCCAGCTCCTTTTACTATCCGCCTGCCTGGTGCATTCAACGTTGCAAACGCCATCAGTGCGCTTGCGACCGCGACGGCTCTCGACATGGACGTCGAAGCAATCGCCGGAGGACTTGAGTCACTCGACGAGGTGCCCGGCCGGATGATTGCGATTCCTGCGGGCGAGGTCGCCGTCTACATTGACTATGCGCACACGCCCGACGGCATGGAGCAGATCTTACGCGCCGCTCGCACGCTCACGAAGGGAAGGATTGTGTGCGTTTTCGGGTGTGGGGGGAATCGGGATGCATCGAAGCGGCCCGCCATGGGTCGCATCGCGCAAGAGCTTGCTGACTATGTCATACTGACCACCGATAATCCGCGGCACGAAGAGCCCAAGGCCATCATCGACGATATTCTGGCGGGGATGGACGTGGGTTGCGGCCGTCACGAGGTGATCGTCGATCGCACCGCTGCGATCGCCCGCGCGGTTGAGCTCGCTCATGCCAGCGATTCGGTGATCATCGCGGGCAAGGGCCACGAGAACTATCAAATCTTCGGTGACGAACGTCGACCGTTCTCGGATGCCGCCGCAGCCCGCGCCGCGATCGCGAAGAAGGAAGCGCTGCGATGAGTCTTTCTTTCGCGCGCTTTCTGGAAAAAAGCGGTGGGCGAATACTCGCGGATGCCGCTTCGCTGCCCACTTTGTTTCGGCCGAGCACCGACTCACGCACGCTTGTGCCGGGGGAAACCTTCGTGTGCTTGCGCGGTCCCAACTTCGATGGGCATGACTATATCGCGCAAGCGGTTTCGCGCGGAGCAGCGGCGATCGTTATCGACGACGACGACAAGGTATCCCGCCCCGAGCGCGTCCCTATCGTGCGCGTCGGCGACGTCAAGGAAGCATATCTCATTGGCGCGGCTGCTGCCCGCCGAGCGTTTGCGGGTCAAGTCATCGCGATCACCGGGAGCAACGGCAAGACGACGACAAAGGAATTTGCCGCCCACATCATCGGCGCGTACCGGCGTGTACTCGCGACGCCGCAAAATGAAAACAACGAACTTGGCGTCGCCAAACTCTGCTATCAGCTGCACGCTGAGGCAGACGTTGCGGTGGTGGAATTTGGCGCTCGTCATCCCGGAGAAATCGCGCAACTTGTCGACATAGCCGCGCCCGACATTGGCATCCTCACGAACGTCGCCGAAGCCCATCTTGAGTTTTTTAGCGATCAAGCAGAGCTCGCGCGAACGAAATTTGCTATTTTTTCCAAAGGAGCGCGCGCCGTTTGCAATGCCGCTGACCCATGGTCGCGGATGCTGGCAGCGGAAGCAGGAGTGGATGGCAGGGCGTTGTGGGTCCGACTGGTCGGCGATCCCGTCATGTCAGGCATCATGCTCGAGGCAGGATTGCCGAAGGATGGTCAATTGGCCGTGACCTTTGGCGCCTCGCACGCCTTCGCGGTCTGGCGTCTCGTTGGCGAGCATCACTTGCGCGATGCTTTGCAAGCAGCCGGCGCTGCGATTCTCGCCGGCATCGCTTTTGAAGACGCGCTTGCGCAACTGCAAGGCTTGCGTTTGCCACCCGGCCGCTTCGAGCTCCACCAAATGCCATCGGGGGCGACGATCGTCTACGATGCGTACAATGCAAGCCCGAGCTCGATGATGCACGCGTTGCGCTCCTTTGCCGAGTTGCCGGCGACGCGGCGTATCGCGGTGCTCGGGAGCATGGCGGAACTCGGCGCACAGGCAGAGCGGCATCACGAGTCTGTGGGGGCAGCAGCAGCGGACGCGGGCGTTGGCGTCCTGTATGTCGGCGGGCCATTTGCCGCGAGCGCTGGCAAGCGGTGCGAAGCGCGCAGGCATGCCTGCTGAGAACGTGATCGCTTTTGCGAGCAATGACGAAGTCGCTGATCGTTTGCGAGGCACCCTAGGCCCCGGCGATTGCGTGCTGCTCAAAGGGTCGCGGGTGCAAAAGATGGAGGAGATCTTGGCTCGCGTGCTCGGATCGGGAGTCCTCGCCTCGTGAGCCCCACTTCGTTCGTGCTCGACATCCCGCTCTTGCCGCCGCGCATCGTCGCGCTGCCGGTCCGCACGCCGCTCGTCAAGCCTGGAGATGATCTGCCTGCCTTATTGTGCGAGTGTCTTCGTGGCTTGCTTCGAAGCGACGATGTCATCTGCGTCTCCGAAACAGCGGTGGCGATCTCGCAGGGTCGATCGATCCCCGCCGAGACGATCAGGCCCTCGCGACTTGCGCGGCTCCTCGCACAGCGTGCTGGTTCGTACGCGACCGTCAGCCAGCCCGAGTCGATGCAACTTGTTTTGGAGAGTGCAGGGACGCTGCGGGTGTTGGCGGCAGCGGCCGCGGGTGCTGCCGGGCGACTCGTTGGACGACGAGGCGATTTCTATCGCCTTTTGGGTTCGGCCGTGGCGGAGATCGATGGCTACACAGGAACAATGCCGCCGTACGAACGCCACATCGTGTTAGGTCCCCGCAATCCACACATCGTCGCACAAACGATCGCACAGGTCTGCGCTGCTCATGCCTGCGTCGTCGACGCAAACGATTTGGGCAAGGCGGAAGTGCTCGGGGCAAGCGCAGGAGTCCGCACCGAGATCGTACGCCGCTGTCTTTTGTTGAATCCAGCGGGCAACGCGGATGAGCAGACGCCCGTGGTCGTTTTGAAGTATCGGCCCGAGCCTGGGGCGCCCGCTCGCTCTCCCTTGCTCGAAATGGCGTGATCTTGGCGTCGCTTCTGGACGGATTGTTCGCCTTCATACCCATGCGTGCGGTTGCAGTGATCTCGGGTTTGATCGTCGCGATCGCGGTTATCCCGTGGTTGATTGACGCTCAGAAACGCCTACGTCTCGGACAGCAAGTCTACGATGATGCTCCGAAGACGCACGCTCCAAAACAAGGGACCCCGACCATGGGTGGGGTTGCGTTTGTTCTGGCGGCGTTGGTTGGATGGATGCTTGGAGGTTTTCAGGGTTCGCTGCCGCTCATCGCGCTGGTTGTCGCTGCCGGTGCGATAGGGTTCATCGACGACCTGCTCATCGTGCGGGGCCGGCGCGCGCTCGGTTTGCGCGCGCGCGAAAAGTTTTCCCTGATCGCGATTGCGGCGATCGCCTATGTGTTTTGGGTATACAATGCAGGCTTGGGCGGACCCGAGCAAACGTGGTTTGGCGGCGCCGCCTCGCTGCCGCTGTGGCTGTGGAGCGGTTTGGCAGTGCTTGCTATCGTAGGTTCCGCGAACGCCGTGAATCTCACCGACGGCCTCGACGGCTTGGCGGCCGGAGCGACCATTCCAGCCCTGATCGGACTCCAACTCACCGCACAGTATCTGGGCTTGCCGGGCGGGTCGACCACGGCAGATGCGGTGGTTGGCGCATTGCTTGGATTCCTGTGGTTCAACCGACACCCCGCGCGCATTTTTATGGGCGATACCGGCTCGCTCGCATTGGGGGCGCTTATCGCCGGCGTTGCGATCGAGTCCCATGCTCTGTTGCTGCTCCCTCTCTTTGGCATCGTCTTCGTTCTCGAAGCACTCTCGGTGATCGCACAAGTCACAAGCTACAAGACAACACGGCGGCGCGTTTTCAAGATGAGTCCCTTGCATCATCACTTTGAACTGTCTGGTTGGCGCGAAACGGCAGTGACCTCGACGTTCGTCGCGTTTGCAGTGGTCGCCGCTGCTGCGACCTGGCTCACCTGGTGGTCGAGTAACAAGCTGTAGCAGCGGACCTTTTGGTTCGCCCGCGAATCACATGTCGAAAAGAACAATGTACAACAAGAACGATTCGATCATCATCATCGGTCTCGGGCGCAGCGGACTTGCGACCGCGCGCGTGCTTCGCAAGCGTGGGGTGTCGGTCGTCGCGTATGACGATAAGCCGCCTCGCTTACTCGGTTCGGAAAACGCCGCGCTCCTCAAAATTGGCGTTCCGCTCATCGGAGCCGGCGAGCTCGAGGCGGCGGCGAAAACGGCAACCTGTGCCGTGATCTCGCCCGGCGTACCCCAGACCAACCCTGCGGTGCGGCAGGTGCAAGATGCAGGGGTGACGGTCATTTCCGAAATCGAGCTTGCCTATCAGCTTGCATCCAGCCCGATCATCGCGGTTACCGGAAGCAAAGGGAAGTCCACGACGACCGCGCTCATCGGTCACATCCTCACGACTGCCGGGATCGCCAATCGGGTCGGCGGCAACATCGGCAATCCCCTCGTGCTCGAAACTGTTTCGGCTCCCGCGGACGCTTGGGTCGTCGCAGAGGTATCGAGTTTCCAGCTTGAGGGCATTCGCACATTTGCGCCGCGCATCAGCGTTCTCCTGAACATCTCTCCAGATCACCTCGACCGCTATCCTTCGATGGAAGAGTACGCGGAAGCAAAGTTTCGCATTTTCGCAAATCAAAAAACGAAAGATTTCTTTATCGGCAACGCGGATGACGAATATTGTGCGTGGCTGCGCAGCGGAGCGGGCAGAAGCATTCCGGCTCGTGCCCTCTGGTTTGGCATCGAGCCAACCGATCGCGGCCTTTCAATGACGATGTTAGGCGACGCGATCGTGCTTCGCGACAAGCGCCGTGAGGTGCCCGTCGTTCACGCGCACGATCTTTTGATTCGCGGGAAACACAATGTCGCCAATGCCATGGCGGCAGCGCTGGCTGCTTTGAGCGCTGGGGTCAAGCTCGAATCCGTGCGCCAAGGCTTATCGACCTTCGAGCCGCTCCCGCACAGGCTCACCCCTGTGCATCGCGCTTTTGGGGTCACGTGGATTGACGACAGCAAGGCCACCAACCCCGCGTCGGCGACCGCGGCTCTCGAGGCCATGGAAGCGCCAGTCATCCTCATCGCAGGGGGCAAGAGCAAGAAGACCGATTTCACAACGTTTGCCGGGGCCGCGTCTCGCAAAGCCAAACGGGTTATTCTCATCGGCGAAACCGCGCAAGAAATTGGCGAGCTTGTCGAAGGACCGCCGGTCTGCTATGCACGCGATTTGCAAACTGCGGTGATCGATGCCGCGGCTGCCGCACGCAAAGGCGATGTCGTCCTCCTGTCGCCCGCATGTTCATCCTTCGATATGTTTGAAAGCGCCGAACAGCGCGGCGAACACTTCGCCAAGCTCGCTCGCGAACACGGCAATCATAACGTGGCTGCGTCGTGATCGATCGCCGCGCTCCCGATGCCCTGGTGCTGATCGTGACCGGTCTGCTGACTGCCATGGGCATCGTCATGGTCTTTTCCGCATCGTCTGCGGTAGCATATATGCAATTTCACGATGCGGCTTACTATCTCAAGCGAGAACTGCTCTGGGCTGCAGTCGGCGTCCTTGCGCTGGTCGTGGGCTTGCGCTTTGATTACGCAAAGTTGCGGCCGGCAGCCCCTTGGATTTTTGCGATCGCGATCGTGCTGCTCGTCGCGGTGTTGATTCCCAAGTTCGGTTTTGTCGAAGGCGGCGCGCGCCGTTGGCTCTCGCTTGGCCTGTTCACGTTCGAACCGTCGGAGTTTGCCAAGCTCGCTCTTGTGCTTTTCTTAGCCGGCTTGTTTTCTGCTCGAGCCGATGGCGCAGCATCATTCGCGCGTGCAGGGTTTCCTGCGCTCTTTGCCGTCGGACTGTGCTTTGCACTCGTCATGCGCGAGCCCGACCTCGGAACTGCCTCGCTCTACCTCTTGACGACGTTCGTCATGCTCTTCGTCGCTGGGGCGCCCCTCGTGCAGCTCGCGCTCGAAGGGGCAATCGCCGTGCCGGCATTGCTGGCCTTCATCTATTCGAGCGCGTATCGCCGAACGCGCTTTCTCGCCTTCCTGCATCCTTGGAAAGATCCGCAGGGGACAGGTTACCATATCATCCAGTCGCTGTATGCACTGGGTTCCGGCGGACTCTTTGGATTAGGCCTCGGACAGAGCCGGCAGAAGTTTGGATACTTGCCAGCACAACATACCGACTTCATTTTCTCGATCATCGGCGAAGAGCTTGGATTCGTTGGGGCTGTCGCCGTCTTGATGCTCTTCTTGCTTTTTGCGTATCGAGGCATTCGCATCGCCATGAGAGCCGAGGACCGTTTTGGATTCTACCTCGCGGTCGGCCTGACCGCCTCGATCACGCTTCAGGCGCTCGTCAACATCGCCGTGGTGACCGCCTCGTGGCCGGTCACGGGAGTGCCCCTTCCCTTCATTAGTTATGGGGGAACGTCGCTTGTGATTACCCTCTTTTCGGTCGGCCTGCTTGCGAGCGTTTCGCGAGGGCGACGCCGAGCCGCGGCCTCGCTGCCGGCGTCGCGGGCAAAGGTGTCGTAGCGATGCGGGTTCTCTTTTCTGGCGGCGGTACCGGAGGCCACCTCTATCCCACGCTCTCGCTCGCGCAAGCGCTCTTGCGGGGCGACGGGCGCGAAGGGGTCTGCAAGCCCACGCCAAGAGAGGGAGCGCCGCTTGGCAACGGCAGCGGTTCGCTGCATGCGGTCCTTTTTGTCGGCGCGCAAGGCAACATGGACGAACACTTGCTCACGCGCGACGACGTTCCGTACAAGACCGTGAGCAGCAAGCCACTCTCAGGTCTGTCAAACGTGCGGGCAGCGCTGAATCTCGCGGGCAATGCGGCTGCACTCGTGCAGGCAGTGCCGATCGTTTCGCATTTTCGCCCAAACGTCATCGTCGGCAGCGGCGGTTACGCGTGTGCTCCCGCGATCCTCGCCGGCGCCATGCTACAGTCGAGCGGTAAACTGCCGAATCTGCGAGTCATGCTGATGGAGCCCAACGTCACGCCGGGTTTGGCAAACAGGCGATTGGCTCGCTATGCGAATGAAGTATGGGGCGCCTATGCAGACTCGGACACATCCAAGCAATTCCGAGAAAAGTTTGTGCTCACCGGCATCCCGGTGCGGGCCGATCTCTATACGCCCATGTCCAAAGCGCAAGCGCGCCAGAGCCTCGGTTTGGAACCGAACCGCTTTACCGTGCTGATCTTCGGTGGCAGCCAAGGCGCGCGCAGCATCAACGTTGCGACCAGCGGCATGGTGGCTCGACGGCGCTTGCCGGGGGATTGGCAGATTTTGCACCTCACTGGAGAGCGAGATTATGAGTGGATGCTCGCAGAGCGAAAGACGGAGCCGAACGAAAACCGGTACGTGGCGAAGCCGTACTTAGACAACATGGCGCTCGCGTACTGGGCGGCGGATCTCGCTGTCAGCCGCGCCGGTGCTGGGACGTTGGCCGAAATCTGCACGGTCGGGCTGCCGGCGCTCCTGATACCGTACCCACATTCGAGCGAGAACCACCAACGCGCCAATGCGGACTACTTTGTCGACCGAGGAGCTGCTCACGCCATGCAAGATGGAGCGCTGAGCCCCGATTCGCTCTACTGGACGCTCGTCGACGTCGCCGATCCTGAGAAGCTTTCCGCGATGACGGAGAAACTGCGACGGCTGGCACACCCGCAGGCGGTGGAAATCATGCTCAACCGCCTCCTCGACAACCACAATGTCGTCTCGCGAATTCATTCGCGAGAGATGTAGAGAGGGCTCGTCAACCCATGAGCCAAAATCGGATGTCGACATGATGCGTTTGCACCGGCACGTTCATTTTGTTGGCATCGGCGGCATTGGCATGAGCGCGATCGCGCGCGTCCTGCTGGCGCTGGGTGTGGGCGTGTCCGGTTCCGATCTCAAGATGAACGGAACGCTCGAGAAACTCCGCGGCTTGGGGGCAACGGTGACGTTGGGCCACGCTTCCGAGAACATCAAGGGTGCTGATGCCGTGGTGATTTCATCGGCCATCCCAAGCGACAATCCCGAAGTCATCGCCGCTTTAAAGGCCGGCATTCCGGTCATGCAGCGAGCCGAGATGTTGGCTGAAATCATGGCTGATAAAAAGGGCATCGCGGTCTCAGGCACTCACGGCAAGACGACGACGACCTCGATGATCGCCTCCGTGCTCGATGCCGGAGGCATGGCGCCGACGGTACTCATCGGCGGGGAAGTCAACGATCTCGGGGCCAACGCGCGTTTGGGGTCCGGCGACATCGTCGTGGCAGAAGCGGACGAAAGCGATGCGTCGTTTCTCCGATTGCGCCCCACCTGCGCGGTCGTCACGAATATCGAGAACGATCATCTCGGCTACTATCGCGATCTCGAGCATCTCATCGAGACGTTCACGGCCTTCATCGATCGGGTCCCGCCGGACGGCTGCATTGTTGCCTCCGCCGACTGCGCGGCCGTGGCAGAGTTGTTGCGCAGATTCCGCCAAGCCCCCAGTTTGCTCGGTGATCCCAGCATCGTCACCACGGGTTTTGATGCAGCGGCGGACGTGCGCGCCCTCGATCCCGAGCTTGCGGATTTTGGTTCGTCTTTTAACGTCGTCACGGGGAACAAGCCGCTGGGCGAGGTCGTGCTGCGGGTGCCGGGCCTTATCAACGTGTCGAACGCACTGTGCGCGGTGGCCGTGGGACTGCGATGCGGCGTGAGCTTCGATGTGATCGCCCGCGCGCTCGCGCGCTTTCGCGGCGTAGCGCGGCGCTTCCAAGTTCTGTACGAAAGCGGATCGCTCATGATCGTCGACGATTATGCGCATCACCCGACCGCCGTACAAGAAACGATTGCGGCGGCGCGGGCGTATTGGCCGGGCCGATTGGTTGTCGCTTTTCAACCACACCGTTACAGCCGCACGGCGTACCTCGTGCGTGATTTCGCCCGCGCCTTGTTGCGCGCGGATGAGATCGTCGTCGCTGATATTTACCCCGCGGGCGAACTTCCGCTGCCCGGCGTGCGCGCGGAGTCCATCGTCGATTTCATCGCCGACCTCGATCAACAAAAGAGCGCAATTCATCTTCCCAAACCCGCTGATGTCCTGGCCTACCTGCAACGGACGATCAAATCAGGCGACCTCGTCCTGACGCTTGGAGCAGGCGATATTGGCGGCGTTGCGCACGAACTTGCGGCGGGTCTGTCTGCCGCTGATGCCGGCGTCGCAAATCTCTAGCGCAGCCAGTCGAATGAGCGCCGCATCCTCGGTTCCAGGTCTGGCGGTGCGCGCATCTGACCGCGAGCAGTTGCGAGGCATTCTCGGCGATTCGGTCCGCTTCGACGAACCGATGTCTCCGAAAACCTCCATGCGGGTAGGCGGCAGCGCGGCGGCGTTCGCCAGCGTTTCGAACGCGAAAGACCTCGTGGCTCTGCTGCAACTGTGCAGCGTGGAGCGAATTGCCTGGACGGTCCTGGGTCTTGGCAGCAACGTCGTCGTGCGCGATCAAGGTTTTGCCGGCGTCATCATTCGCCTCGTCGGCGACTTCACGCGAATCACCGTCGATGCAAACATCATTCGAGCGGGAGGCGCGGCGCCGATGGTCTCGCTGTGCCGGGAAGCGGCGAAGGCAGGGCTCGAAGGGGCTGAAGCGCTCGTGGGGATACCAGGGACTGTCGGCGGAGCAATTCGCATGAACGCGGGAACGAAGGTCGAAATCGGTGAGCTTGTGCGCAGCGTCGAGGTCGTCGTGGCCGGTGAAAACGTGCAAACCTTGACCCTTCCAGAATTTACCTACCGCAGCTCGACCCTCGATCGCGCGGCCGTGGTGTGTTTCGCGGAATTGGAACTTCACGCGGGCGACAAGGCGGCCGTGCAGGCGCGCCTGCGCGACTACATCGAGCGCCGAAACGCGACCCAGCCTCTCGAGTTGCCAAATTCGGGCAGCATCTTTCGGAATCCGCCGGGCGACTTTGCGGCCCGGCTTATCGAGACTACCGGATGCAAAGGCCTGCGCGTCGGGGGTGCGGAGGTTTCCACCAAGCACGCAAACTTTATCGTCAATCGCGGCGGCGCGACCTGCGCCGACGTCGTTGCGCTCATGGCGCGCGTTCGCGAAGCGGTCAAGCGCAAGCACGGCGTGGACTTAGAACCCGAAATTCAAATTCTCTAACTTCCTATGACGAAACCCACGATCGCTGTTCTCATGGGCGGCAAATCCGCAGAACGCGAGATTAGTTTGCAAACGGGTGCCGGGGTGCACAAGGCCCTTGCGTCGCTTGACTATCCTTCACAACCCTTTGACTACGACGACGACCTCGTTGACGAGTTGCAGCGCGCCAAGCCAGCTGCGGTGTTCAACGCGCTTCACGGCGGGGCCGGCGAAGACGGCACAGTGCAAGCAGTGCTTGATTGGCTGGGCATCGGTTATCAAGGATCAGGCGTGCGCGCGTGCGCTGTCGCGATGGACAAGTGGCAGACGAAAGCGCTCTTGGCCGCAGAGGGCTTGCCGTGCCCGCGCGGGATACGAGTGCGCGCTGCCGATGCTCCATTGTTTCCCGTGTTGGAGAAGTTCGGTCTACCATGCGTTGTCAAACCAAACGCGGAAGGGTCGGCGGTTGGGGTAGCCTTGGTGCGCTCGCCGAGCGACTGGCCCGCAGCGGTCGCGCAGGCCTCAATCGGCGCTGCCGACATTCTCGTTGAGGAGTATATTGAAGGGCGGGAATTTACGGTGGCGATTTTGGGCGACGAAGCGCTGCCGCTGGTCGAGATCACGCCGCACGACACCTTTTACACCTATCGCGCCAAGTATACCGCAGGTGGCAGCACGCACACCGTGCCTGCCGCGCTCGAGCCTGCCTTGGCAAAATCCATGCAACGCGATGCGCGCGCGCTTCACCGCGCTCTTGGAGCAAGAGATTATTCTCGCGTCGATATCATGTTGAGTCCATCCGGCACCTACGCGATATTGGAGTGCAATACGCTCCCGGGGCTCACGCCCTTGAGCCTCTTCCCGGATGCCGCGCGCGCTGCGGGGATTTCGTATGAAGCTTTGATCGAGCGATTGCTCGTGTGCGCGTTGTCACGCTCATCAGGTCGCTTCAGCGTTCTTTGACACCCCCGCCTCCTGCCGAAGTATAGTGTAGGGGGCGATTGGAAAATCGCCCCACATATTGCCCAACGCGCGAGGTGGAACGGCAGATGCTAGGTGAGTTTTGGTCAGAACTTTTCAAAAGCGTTGGCGGCGTCTTGGGTGGCAGCCAGCGCGAGTTCGTCTTCACCGATCAAGGGGATCTCCCGCCTGAAGCGTTCGCCGACCAGGCCGCAAGTCAAACGGGCACCCTCGCGTCGCCTCCAATGTGGGTCCAGGCAAAGACTCAAATCGAGGCGCTACAAAAAGCTGATCCTAACTTCATCGAATCGGACTTTCTTGTGCAGGCGTCAAAAACATACGGCGCAGCACTTGCGGCTGAGGGGGCGATGGATGCCTCGCAGATGGCGGCGCTCGTCACGCCAACGTTCTTGCAATCCTTCCAACAACGCGTCGATCATTGGCGTAGGGGTGGTTTTACGAGAACAGTCAGCGACGTGAAGCTCGATCCACCCGCAACCCTCAAGGTAACTGTTGGCGGAGAACAGGAAGCGATCACCGTTCGGTTCACCGGCAGCGCGAAGCGCTGTACGAAAGAAGACATGACCAATCTTCTGACCGAGGGCAGCGCCCAGTCCGATTCATTTACCGAATTTGCAACGTTTGTGCGGCCTGCCGGTTCGACGACGCCGCAGAGCATGGCGGTGGGAGCTCCCAGCCACTGCCCCTCCTGTGGCGCGCCGGTTGACAACGGCGCAATGAAGTGCGCGTTTTGTGGCGCAGCGGTGACCGGCACGGGTGGCACGTGGCTGCTCGATCGGTTGAGCGCCTCCGCATACACGTAAAGCCCAGGTATTCACGCGTAGCCCCAAAAAGACCGACGCCTTCCCATGCGCATCGGTAAAATCTTCGGCATTGACATCGTCATCAACCTCAGTTGGCTGTTCATTTTCGCATTCGTCGCTTGGGCACTCGCTGACGTCGGACCATTTCGTGGCATCAGCCTCGCACCGTTCCAACGCGTCACCCTCGGTATCATCACGGCGTTGTTCTTTTTTGCAAGCGTCCTCGTGCACGAGCTTGCGCACTCGTTGGTCGCCCGTAAGCGGGGCATCCCAATAAAGCAGATCACCCTGTTCATGTTTGGCGGTGTCTCGAACCTGGAAGGCGAACCAAGCACCGCACCCGTCGAGGCGTGGATTGCCTTTGTCGGGCCGTTGACGAGCATCATCATCGGCGTTGTTTTCTTCGCATTGAGCCTTCTTATGGGACCAGCGACTCCGCTCGGTCTGGCAACCGAATACCTCGCCTTCGCAAACTTTGTCCTGGGCGTTTTCAACCTGCTCCCCGCGTTTCCGCTGGACGGCGGACGCGTGCTCCACGCGCTGCTGTGGCGGTGGACAAAAAGCCGCTATCGGGCAACCCAGATCGCCGCCACGACAGGACGAATTGTTGCGTGGCTCTTCGTTATCTACGGCGCATTCATCGTGCTTTACTACGGCATGAATTCTGCGTTCTCTGGCTTATGGCTCATCTTCATCGGATGGTTTTTGCTGCAGGCGGGCGGCGCAGAGCGAATGCACGCCGAACTCGTGCACGCTCTCGCCGACCTGACGGCCAAAGATATCGCCGAGGCGCCTCCGCAGGCGTTGCCGGCCGATGCGAAAGCCGACACGGCGCTTCAGTTGATGATGAAGACAGGCCATCGTGCGTTTCCGGTCATGCTCGGCGACCAGCTCCTTGGCATTTTGAGCATGAGCGATTTTGCGAAGCTCGGCGACCGCGCGCCGGCCGAAGCGTACGTTACCTCACTGATGACACGCGTCGAAGATCTCAAGACAGCCTCGCCGACAACGAAAGCCACCGATGTGTTGCACATGCTCTCGCAAACGGGTCTCGGTCAGATTCCCGTGATGGATGAATCAGGGGTGCTGCTCGGCTTCGTGACGAGAGAGAATATTCTGCGGCGACTTCCGTTGCGTCGCGAACTCGACCGCGCGCAACCGGCCTAGTGTGGCTTGGCTACCGGAGCAGGCACTGCTGGGTGATTCGGACCAAACACTTGCCACTGCGAGAACGGAATCGCCGGAACGATCACCTGCGCTGGACGGATGACCGGCGCAGGGCGAAGGACCGGTGCCGGACGCGTGAACCCTGGCAGGTGCGTCATCACCGGAAAATGCGGGCTCATCGGCATATGCGGAAGAATCGGAAGCTGGCTGCCTTCGACCAAACCGGCGCGAATCGAGGTCGTCTCCAGGGATGACGGCGCAGGCATGCGCGAGTTTTGGAACGAGCGCGGCTCGGTGCGCGCGAAGACAACCAAATGCTCGGGTGATGGCGGACGGTTGACCAATCGCGGCAAAACAGCATAGCGGAGCGAGGATGGCAATGATGTGCGCTGTCCTTCGATCTCCACCGGAGCCGTCGCTCGAACGAGCACTTGGCGCCCGTCGGCCATCGTAAAATGGGCAGCAATCATCGCGTTGTGCGCCGACATACCAAACGGTACTTGCATGAAGCCCCAAAAGAATCCGGGATTACCCACCCACGGCGTCAGAGCAAATTGCCCAGGGCAGCCGGTGATGGTAAAGAATCCATTGCCGAATGGGAAAAAACGGCTCACGAAAATGACTTCGATGACACCGCCGGACACGAAGAAGAGCGGTCCAGGGGTGAAGACGGAAAACCCCGGTGGGGAAAAATGGAAGCGGGGAAACCAAGGCCAGCCAAAGCCCAAGTCAGACGATCCGAACCCAGCTCCGCCATACGAGCCAATGGTGTAGTCCGAACTCGAGCCTGCGTCGACCCGAAATACCCAACTTTGTGTGAACGGCGTCCCATCCTCGGCTTGCCCCGTGACGTACACGTTGTGCAGACCAGACTGCAGCGCTGTGAGCGGCGTATATGAAACATATGCGGAAGAAATCGTGGACTGGTCCGTGACATCGATGCCGTCGACTTGCATTTGCACCGTCGAGGGATTGACCGCTGACGTGCCTCCGTTAAAACGGGCGTAGATCGATGGATACTGCGAGCCAATTATTTCGCCTGATGCGGGCCGCATGTTCTCAACGGACGGCGCAACTCGCGAGGCAACCGTGGAGACGGGGCCACCGGCATATGCTGCGAAGCTTCCTTGCTTGAAGCCGCTGACGATGACCACGGTACTGCTTTGAGCGTCATAGTCGACGGAAACGCCGAGCGCTTGAGCGACAAATCGCAATGGAATCATGACGCGGCCGGCGATCTCGCGGGCGGCCACGTCCATCGCTTTGGGTTCGCCGTTTATCCGCGCGTTGCGAGAACCGACTGCGACAGCGACCGTCGTTCCATTGAGCGACGCTGTTGCCCATCCCGTGGTTTCATCGAAGGAAACCAGCGCGCCGAACTGCTCGAAGACGCCTCGCAGCGGAACCAACACGTGGTCCCCGCTGACCAGCGCAGGTACATCTGAGGACAGCCTGGTCCCGTCAATGACGATCGTGGGAGAACTGTCGGGTGAGGCCGCGACGCAAAGCGGCCGAGCAAACAGGAAAGCCACAAAAAGGCAAAGGACGAGGGGATTTTTGGGACGCATGGCTGCCACCACTAACCCTGAGGAGGTCGCCAGGTTGGCGACAAAAGGTACGCCCAGCCTGGGTGGCTTCCTCGGTCGCCGGGGTGCTACCCGCCTCAAGTCGCCAGGGTCGCAGGAACGCCTTGTCAGACCCTCGTAACCCGGCTATAATGCAATTAGCACTCAAGTGCTAAGACTGCTAAGTCCCAGAAACCTAGCCGTTTCAGGCGTTTTTCGAGCCACCAAGACCGTCAGCGAGTCCCCCCGAGCAGCCGCGTGGCACCGGGTGCGCTGTTGGCCCGGCTCTCGCGACCTGAGACAATTCCCAAGGAGGATCAACATCCGTGGCCTCAACCGCGACCAAAGTTGAATTGAAACCGACCGGTGAGCGCGTTGTTCTCGAGCCAGTCGAACCGGCCAAAACCAGCGCAGGGGGCATCATTCTCCCCGACACTGCCCAAGAAAAGACGCAAGAAGGCGTCATTATTGCAGTGGGTCCCGGCCGCAAGACTGATAAGGGCGAAGTTATTCCCGTCGATCTCAAGGTCGGTGACAAAGTGATTTATTCCAAGTACTCGGGCTCTGAGATTAAGCTCGATGGCAGCGAGTACCTTATCATCAGCGAGAAAGACGTTCTCGCTGTTGTGAAACGCTAAAGGAGCACCAAAGCTATTATGGCAGCCAAGGAAATACTATTCGACGAGCAAGCACGACGAGCGCTCGAGCGCGGTGTCAACGCTCTCGCCGATGCCGTCAAGGTGACGCTCGGCCCCAAAGGCCGCAACGTCGTGCTCGACAAGAAGTTCGGATCGCCAACCATCACGAACGACGGCGTCACCGTCGCCAAAGAGATCGAGCTTCCCAACCATTTCGAAAACATGGGCGCGGCGCTGATCAAGGAAGTCGCGTCAAAGACCAATGACATCGTCGGCGATGGAACGACAACCGCAACCGTTTTGGCTCAGGCCATTTTCCGTGAAGGTCTGCGCAATGTCGCGGCCGGTTCCGATCCGCTTGCCATCAAGCGCGGTATCGAGTCGGCGGTCGAAAAGGTCGTCGAAGCCCTCAAGAAAATGAAGCACCCTGTTGAGACGCGTGAAGATATTGCCCGGGTCGCCTCAATCTCCGCCAACGATCGCGCGGTCGGTGAGATCGTCGCCGATGCGATGGACAAGGTCACAAAAGACGGCGTCATCACGGTGGAAGAGTCGAAGACGACCAAGACCGAGCTCGAACTGAAAGAAGGCATGCAGTTCGACAAGGGTTACATCTCGCCGTATATGGTGACGGATCCGGAGCGCATGGAGGCAACCCTCAGCGATCCATACATCCTCATCACCGAGCGCAAGATATCGGCTATCGCTGACATCCTGCCGTTGCTCGAGAAGGTCGTGCAAGTCCAAAAGCCGCTCTTAATCGTGGCTGAAGACGTCGAGGGTGAGGCGCTCGCGACGCTCGTCGTCAACAAACTGCGCGGCACGTTCACGACTGTTGCGGTGAAAGCGCCGGGCTTCGGCGATCGTCGCAAAGAGATGCTCAAGGATATCGCCATCCTCACTGGGGGTACGGTGATTTCCGAAGAGCTTGGTCTCAAGCTCGACAAGGTTACGATCAACGAGCTCGGTAAGGCCCGCACCGTCAAGGTCACGAAGGAAGAAACCACGATCGTTGACGGCGCAGGCAAAAAGGAAGAGATCAAGGGGCGCATTGAGCAGATCAAGCGCCAAATTGAAGATACCGATTCCGACTTCGACCGCGAGAAGCTGCAAGAGCGTCTTGCCAAGTTGTCGGGCGGCGTCGCCGTGATCCAAGTCGGCGCAGCCACCGAGACCGAACTCAAAGAGAAAAAGCACCGCATGGAAGACGCGGTTTCGACCGCTCGCTCAGCGGTTGAAGAGGGCATGCTGCCGGGTGGCGGCGCGGCTCTCGTGCACGCACTCAAGGCGATTGAGAGCCGTGGTAACGGTCATCCAAGCGACGAGCAGGTCGGCGTCAGCATCATACGCCGCGCCCTCGAGGAGCCTCTCCGGCAGATTGCCGAGAACGCGGGTGCCGAGGGGTCCGTGGTCGTTCAAAAGGTCAAGACGCTCGAAGTCAACCATGGCTTCGACGCCCTGACCGGCGAGTATGTCGACATGTTCAAGAAGGGCATCGTCGACCCGCTCAAAGTGACGCGTTCGGCTCTTGAGAACGCGGCATCGATTGCGGCGCTCCTCCTCACGACAGAAACGCTCATCTCCGACAAGCCAGAAGAGAAAAAGAACGGCGGCGGCGGAATGCCACCGGGTGGCGGCATGGGCGGTTACGACATGATGTAATGGAGTCTCGCGAATTATTCGCGAGCTGACATTCGAGGGCGCGATTCATTCGCGCCCTTTTCTTTGATCGCTTGACTCTTACTTGGGCCGCGGCATCTCGAAGAGCGTCTTGACGGCAAGTCGAAAACGAGGCAGCGCGCGGTGCGTGATGACGTGCTTGCCGCTCAGCAATCTCTTGCCAGTGGCATCGCACACGGTGACGGTTCGAGCCTTGGTATCCACAACGAAGACGACCCGAGTGCCTGCCGTGAGGTACACTCGTACTTTCTCTGCGAGATCCAGCTCGCGGTCACCGGCAGACTTCACTTCGACGACTGCATCGGGGGCGACAAGCGGCTCGTCTGTGGCTTGCATTGCCTTGTGGGGCAAGCGCTTGTACGAAAGAAACGCCACGTCGGCGACAAGTGGTCGCCGTACCTCACCAGGCGGCTGAACGCGAAAACGCCACTCGGTACCCGCACAACCGGCTCCGGTCGATCGTGCCCAACGGGCAAGCGCGGCAGCGAACTCTATTTGCGCCAGCGAGTGTTTGCGTTTTGGACTCACCTTTTGCAGGGTGCGTCCGTTGACCCATTCGAAAGCTGGCTTGCCCTCTGGGACCTTGATCTCAAACATTGTATGCTCACACGGATTCTATCACGGGTGCCCGCGTGCCGGTCAAGGGGGCGCAACTCGAGTCGCCAATGAACGTACTCCATGCACTGGTCATTTGAAGTTTTCAATGCGGCCGCTGCGATCGGCACGTTCTTTGTCATTTTGGCAACGGCTGTTGCAGCAGTCTACGAATTGCGCCACCTTCAGGCCAAGACGCAACTGCAGGCGCTCGTCGCAATCCTCCAGGATTTTCGTAGTATAGAGCTCCAGGAAGCTTTGCGCTATGTGCAATCCTATTTAGACCAGAAGATGCACGACCAGGAATATCGCGAGGAGCTTGCGGCGATAGGGTTCGTTGACGCTCGGGTCCATCCGGAAATGACGGTGTGCAACTGGTTCAACGAGATGGGCACCCTCGTAAAGAATGAGATCGTTGCCTCTGATGTCTTTTTGGATCAGTTTGCGAGACTCATCAATCAATACTGGAAGATACTCGCTCCAACCGTCGCCATTTTGCGCCGCCAGCGCGGCGACGTGCAGTATCAGAATTTTGAGTACCTTGCGGCCCTCTCGATGCGATGGGTCACGCGACATCCTAAGGGAATCTATCCAAAACAGGTCCCTCATATGCAGCTACAAGATATCTGGCTCGACGCTGACAAAAACCAAGCTTAAGGGAAGCTAGGCCTCGTTCCGTGAATTGAAATAAGACACCATGGATGCCGTAGGCCAGGCGCCGAGAGCGTTACCAACCGGTACTGTAACCTTTTTCTTCAGCGCCATCGAAGGGTCGACCGAGAACCTTGCGATCGAGGAGGTCGCGCGTGTCTGAAGCCATAGCAGAGCGTAAGCCGCTCCCGAGCGGCACCGTCACCTTCCTGTTTACTGACATCGAAGGTTCGACCGAGCGATGGGAGCGCTATCGCGAGCCGATGAAGGCGGCCGTTCGCGAGCACGAAGAGCTCATTCGCAACGCTGTCCGCGCCCACAACGGTTACATCTTCAAGACGATGGGCGATGCTTTGTGCGCTGCCTTCTACAACGTTGCCGATGCGATCGCCGCAGCGCTCGAGGCCCAACTCGCCTTAGTCAAAGAAGACTGGACTGCCGTTGGCGGTCTGAAGGTCCGCATGGCCATTCATACCGGCCACACAGACGAGCGACAGGGCGACTACTTTGGCCCGGCGGTTAACCGTGTCGCGCGCTTGCTCGCGATCGGTCACGGCGGCCAAGTGCTCGTTTCGGGCGCGAGCGCCGATCTTTCTCAAGGAGAACTTCCTCCGCAGGCAGCGCTCCGTGACTTGGGAGCTCATCGGTTAAAAGATCTCACCCATCCGGAGCAAGTGTATCAACTTGTTTCTCCCAATCTCCAGCCCGAATTTCCACCACTCCGATCCCTCGAAGCCCTGCCCAACAACCTGCCGTTGCAGATCACGAGCTTCGTCGGAAGGGAGCTTGAGCTTCTGACCGTGTCTGAGGCTCTCGGGAAGCATCGGTTGGTGACGCTCGTGGGCGCCGGCGGTGTAGGAAAAACTAGGCTCGCGTTGCAGGCCGGTGCGGATTTCCTTGATCGTTACGAAGACGGCGTTTGGCTCGTCGAGCTCGCGCCAATTTCGGACCCACCGCTTGTTCCGAGCGCCGTCGCATCGATCTTTCAAGTTCGCGAGGGCGAAAATCGCACCGTCACAGAGGCACTTCTCCATGCGCTCAAGCCGCGTCGGACGCTGATTATCTTCGACAACTGCGAACACGTTGTTGAAGCAGCAGCGCGCCTGATTGATGCGATTCTTCGAAACTGCCCGCATGTGCGCATCATTGCCACGAGCCGGCAAGGCCTCAGCATCGCCGGCGAGGCCGTGCATCGGGTTGCGTCCCTTGCCGTTCCGGAGGCGCAAAAGGAGCTTACTGCCGAGCAAGCGATGCAGCACGGCGCGGTCGCTCTCTTCGTCGAGCGAGCGATTGCAGCGACCGACTCATTCCGCTTGACTGACAAAAACGCATCGATTGTCGCCCGTCTCTGCCAGCGTTTGGACGGAATTGCGCTCGCCATCGAACTGGCTGCTCCGCGGCTTAAGGCGCTCAGCGTCGAGCAGCTGGAGAACAAACTCAACGAGCGGTTCCGCATTCTCACGGGCGGCAGCCGCACAGCCCTACCGCGCCAGCAAACAATGCGCGCGCTTGTGGATTGGAGCTACGAATTACTCACCGAGGATGAAAAAACTCTCTTTCGTAGAGTGGCCGTGTTTGGTGGCAGTTGGACGCTTGACGCCGCCGGCGCGATCTGTGCTGATGACAAACTCGAAGAGTGGGCCGTCCTCGACCTCCTGCAATCCTTGGTCGACAAGTCCATGGTGGTCGCAAAGCTGTCAGGTTCGGAGCAACGTTACCGATTGCTCGAATCAACGCGACAATATGCGCACGAGTTGCTGGCAAAAAGCGGCGAACTCGAACCGATGCAAATCCGTCACGCTGCTTGGTATCTTGAGCTTGCGACACGCACGAATGCACTATACTGGTCGACGCCGACGCGGGCGTGGGTAGCTCTGCTCGAGCCCGATAACGATAACCTGCGGGCTGTGCTCGACTGGGCGCTTGGGGAAAAGCGCGACATCGAACTGGGCGCTGCGCTAGCAGCGAGATTGGCAAAATATTGGAGCATCACGGTCTACGAAGCCGAAGGCAGGGCCCGCATTGAATCGGCGCTGGCCTTAAGCGATGATATCAGCTCAAAGGAAACGATTGCCGCGCTATGGGTGGGAGTCAGACTTCTTATCAGTAATGCAGCTGGCGCCTGGACTGCCCTCGGGGAGATTTCCCAACGAGCATTTGAATTAAATCGAGAACTCGGAAATAAGGAGGGCATGGCAGTTGCGCTCACGGGCGTCGCAGAGAGACATATTCGGCAATTTAGGCACGATGAAGCAAAAAGGCTATTGGACGAATGTCTAGCACTGGCTCAGAAAATCGAAAATCGTCGCCTCGTCGGAACGATAAAATCGGCGATGGCACGAAATCTTCATTTCGCCGGGAGAACGGAAGAAGCGCGCCGCTACTACGCTGAGGCGCTCGGCATTGCTCGCGCGCAGGGAGACGACCGCCTCCGAAGCACGATTGTCGGGAATCTCGGCGAGGTGGAGTTTCAGCAAGGCGACGCCGTTAGAGCCTTGGAGCTTGGTCGCGAAAGCGTCGAGCTGCGATTCGGCGGCGCGAATCAATATATTTCTTTCAACAATATCGCTGCATATCTGCTGTATCTTGGCAGAGTCGATGAGGGACGCACGGCAGCGCGGCAGGCGCTGCGGCTGGCTCGCGATTCTCAGGTAAGCGGCCACGTTGCCATTTCCACACAGAATCTTGCACACGTCGCTGCGGCGAAAGGTGATCCTAAGCTTGCTGCACGCCTTCTCGGTTATGCAAACAAAGCGCTCGAACGGCATAATTTTACCATTGAATATACCGAGCAGACTATGAATGCTAAACTGACCGAGCTTCTGCAAGAGGCACTTGGTGGAGATGAGCTTGCGCAATTGCTCAAGGAGGGCGAGGGGTTAACTGAAGACCAAGTGGTCGAAGAAGCCCTCAAGATTTAGATGGGATCGCCTATCGCGCAGTCTACATGTGATCGGGAGTAGTTCGCGCAAATTTATTTCTGAAAATCATAGCCGATACTCCCGCAAGCAGCTGCCAAGCGGTAACCGTCACCTTCCTTTTTACCGACATCGAAGGGTCGACCGAGCGCTGGGAGCGCCATCGAGACGCGATGCAGGAAGCAGTGCGCCGGCACGAGGAGATCATCCAGGCAGCCATTGCCGCACATGATGGCTATGTTTTCAAAACCGTGGGAGATGCGTTTTGTGCTACCTTTCGAACTGTCCCGGACGCAATTGGGGCAGCGCTGGACGCCCAGCGTGCCCTAGCGAAGAGAAGATTTCTCCGCGGTTGACGGGCTAAGCGTGCGGATGGCCGTGCACACCGGCCTCTCATACGAACGCAGCGGTGACTACTTCGGTCCAACGGTTAATCGCGTGGCACGGCTGCTCTCCATCGGGCACGGCGGCCAAGTGCTCGTTTCAGGCACCGCGAGCGATTTGGCGCAAGGTGAGCTACCACCGAGGATTACTTTCCGTGACCTCGGCGCGCAGCGTCTGAAAGACCTTGCCCAACCTGAGCAAGTGTATCAGCTCGTCGCTCCGGACTTGCCGCAAGAGTTTCCGCCGCTGCGCTCTCTGGATGCGCTCCCGAACAACCTGCCATTGCAAATCACGAGCTTTGTCGGTCGCGACGAAGAAATCCAAACAATTGAGAAACGTCTCCAACAAACGAGACTCTTGACGCTCGTGGGTTCAGGCGGTGTCGGGAAAACAAGACTGGCTTTGCAAGTAGGTGCGGACTTACTCGATCGATACGAGGACGGCGTATGGCTCGTGGAATTCGCGCCGCTCACCGACCCAGACCTCGTCCCAAGTGTCGTTGCGGGCGTTCTCGGCGTTGCTGAAGTCGCGAATCGGTCGCTCGTCGATTCGATCGTGTACTGGCTCAAACCTAAGCATGCGTTGCTGATCCTCGACAACTGCGAACACGTTGTCGAGGCGGCAGCCAAAATCGTCGATGCAATCTTACGCGGATGTCCTCACGTACGGCTCATGGTCGCAAGCCGCCAAGGCTTAGGCATGGATGGAGAAACGGTTCACCGCGTTGCGTCCCTCAGCGTCCCCGAAGACCAGGATGGGTTGAACGCCCGCGACGCGTTGCAGTACGGCGCCGTTGCGCTCTTCATTGAACGCGCCGCTGCTGCGGTAGAAAACTTCTCCCTAACCGACGAAAACGCGGAGACGGTCGCTCAGATTTGCCGGCGGCTTGACGGCATAGCGCTGGCGATCGAACTCGCTGCACCTCGCCTCAAGGCGTTAACCCTCGATCAACTTTCGCAACGGCTCAACGAGCGCTTTCGCCTGCTTACCGGGGGAAAACGAACCGCTCTTCAGCGACAGCAGACCATGCGGGCGCTCATCGACTGGAGTTACGACCTCTTAGCTGACGCAGAGAAAAGGCTTCTGTGGCGCGTCGCTATTTTTGCTGGAGGTTGGACGCTCGACGCCGCCGCGGACGTTTGCTCGGACGAAAACATCGAAACATGGGATGTCATCGACCTTTTGACCTCGCTTGTCGACAAGTCGCTCGTTGCCGCAGAACTTCATGGTACGTCACCGCGCTACAGACTTGGTGAATCGACTCGCGAATATGCTTTGGAGAAGCTTGACGCGAGCGGCGAGCGCCAGAAAATTGCACGCAAGCATGCAGAATATTTCGCCAAAGTTGCCGAGAAGGCTGATGCCACGTTCAACACCATGCCGCTCGGCACGTGGATGCCCGCCGCTGCTTGTTGAAGTAGACAACTTCCGCGCGGCTCTCGATTGGACGTTAAGCGAAAACCACGACCGTGCTCTCGGTGGAGGTCTCGCCGGCGCACTTGAAGGCCTCTGGGTCGAAGGAGGCATGGAAGCCGAGGGAGCCCGCTGGGTAGGCGAAGCGCTTTCAGCAGACAACAGTGAGCTAGCCAAAGACATTGCGGCACGACTTTGGCGAACGCTCTCAGCAATACGCGGCTATGAGGGGGAGCCGGCGTGCGCCGCAGCCGAGCGCGCGTGTGCTCTCTATAAAAGTCTAGGAAACCGGCGCGGGTTGGCACAGTCGCAACTAGCCTTGGCAAACGGTTTTTTCCGCATGGGGCGCAACGAAGAGATGAAGCGACCCTTACGCGAGGCGATTGCAACCTTTCGCGAACTTGGTGACACGTGGTGGCTCGCTCGAACCTTGGACCGAGAGGCAACCCTCGCGCTCCTCGAGGGCGACATCGAGGCCGGCCGCAAGGGTTTCAAAGATTCCCTCGCCTTCTATAAGGCGCATGGAGACGATGCGGGTTGGGACCGTACTCTCGCCAACCTTGGCGAATTGGAATTTCAAGCCGGCAACATCGAACAAGCCATCATCTACGCAACGGAGGCCAAAGAGATAGACGAACGCCTCAAACGGAAGCTGCCACTGGGAGTTACCTTGTGCAATCTTGCTGCCTATCGGATTGCGCTCGATCGAGTAGACGAAGCACGCACCGATGCTCGCGCTGCACTGCGGGCCGGACGGGAAGCCCAATCGACCCAGCATATCTACATAGCAACGCAGCATCTGGGTCTCATTAGCGCCCTGCGGGGTGACCCACGCGTGGCCGCCCGTCTTGTCGGGTTCGCAAACAAAGGATACAAGGGCACCGGAAATCAGCGCGAGCCGACGGAGCAAATCGCGTACGACAGGCTTATTTCAACGGTTCGCGAGCAACTGAGCGAGGATGAGCTGACGGCATTGCTGGCAGAGGGAGCGGCACTGTCAGAGGATCAGGCAGTCGAAGAGGCCCTTCGTGTCTGAGGCCATCGCAGAGCGGACGCCGCTACCAACCGGAACGGTGACGTTTCTGTTTACCGACATCGAAGGTTCGACGGAGCGTTGGGAGCATCACCGCGAAGCCATGAAGGCTGCGCTCGCTCGGCACGACGATCTTCTTGGCAACGCCATAACGGCCAACGGTGGATACATCTTCAAGAAGATGGGCGACGCGTACTGCGCTGCCTTTCGCACCGCGCCCGACGCCGTCCGAGCCGCGATCGCGGCTCAGCAAGCACTGAGTAAGGAAGATTTTTCCGCCGTCAATGGTCTGCGCGTTCGCATGGCGCTGCACACGGGGTACGCGGAAGAACGCGACCACGATTATTTTGGGCCAAGCGTCAATCGAGCATCGCGCTTGCTTTCCATTGGGCACGGTGGCCAGATGCTCGTTTCCGCTGCGGCGAGCGATCTCGTGCAAGGCGAGCTGCCCGCTCAGGCGAGCCTGCGCGACTCTTGGTGCGCATCGGCTCAAAGATCTGGCCCATCCCGAGCAAGTCTTCCAGTTGGTCGCGCGCGGGCTTGCCGACCGATTTTCCACCCCTACGCTCGCTCGATTCGCTGCCCAACAATCTTCCTCTGCAAGTAACCAGCTTCATCGGCCGCGACGAAGATGTTGCCGAAGTGAAGAAGCTGCTTGAAAAAGCGCGCCTGCTGACCTTCACGGGAAGCGGTGGCGTCGGCAAGACGCGCTTAGCTTTGCAAGTCGAGCGCCGAAATGCTCGAAGAGCACCCCGACGGCGTATGGCTCGTCGACCTGGCCGGGTTGCAAGACTCCGACTTGGTCGTCAGTGAGGTCGCGTCGGTTCTCGGCGTTCGCGTCGGGCGCCGACCGCTCGCTTTCCGACTCCATCATCTATGCGTTAAAACCGAAACAATCGCTCATCATCTTGGACAATTGCGAACATCTCATCACGGCAGCGGCGCACATCGCGGGTGCGATCATCAAAGGAGCGCCGAATGTCCGTCTGATGACGACGAGTCGCGAGGGCCTAGGCATCGCGGGCGAGACGATTTATCGCGTCAATTCACTTGCAATTCCAAAAACAAGCACTGAGGTTACGGCAGCAAACGCCTCTAGTTATGGCTCAATCGCGCTCTTCGTCGACAGAGCAACGGCCGTCGAATACGCGGTTCATCCTCAATGATGCCGACGCGAAAATCGTCGGCCGACATCTGCCGCAGTCTTGGACGGCATTCCGTTCGCCATCGAGCTTGCCGCTGCACGTGTCAAACTCATGTCGGTGGCGCACCTCGCGGAGCGACTGAAAGAGCGCTTTCGCATTCTCACCGGAGGGGATCGAACCGCGCTGCCAAGGCAACAGACCATGCGTGCTCTCGTTGACTGGAGCTACAACTTGCTGAACGAGCGGGAGCGGACAATCCTCAACCGCAGCGCCGTCTTTGCAGGCGGGTGGACGCTCGAAGCTGCAAGCGAAATCTGTTCGGATGATCAGATCGAAGCGTGGGAAGTCTTGGACTTGCTCTCGTCGCTCGTTGACAAGTCGCTCGTCGTCGTTGAAGTCGGCGGTGCAAGCGAGCGATACCGATTGCTCGAGTCCACATGGCAGTACGCGCGCGAAAAACTTGCCGAAGCCAAAGAGAACGAGCAGCTCAATCGCAAGCACGCAGAATATTTTCTGCGCGTTGCTCAGGCCGCCGATGCGGCGTACGAATCGACGCCAAGCGACGCATGGATCGCCGGACTCGAACCCGAGTTGGACAATTACCGTGCTGCCATGGGTTGGGCGCTGCTCAACAAGCATGACGTTGCTTTGGGAGCCGCGCTCGCCGCCGCTTTGAGGGATTTGTGGATTAGCGTCGGATCGCGAGTGGAGGGTTTGCGGTGGATCAACTTGGCGCTCGACTCGCTGGGAGGCATGGAACCAAATCCAACGACCGCCAGCCTGTGGCAAGGGCTTTCCGTGACCAGCGAAGGTTTTGGAGAAGCAGCCTTTGAGGCAAGCGAACGCGCGCTCAAGCAAGCCCAGGTGCTTGGAGACGAGTCGCTCATAGCCTTAGCGCTGGCGAGCTACGGTTTTGCTCTCGACAGGCGCGGGCGCTTCGATGAGGCGCAAGAAGTCTATACAAAGGCGGTTCCCCAACTGCGCAAGACCGGTCACCCCAAACAGCTCGCCCGAGTGCTTTCCTGGTGGTCGATCATTCATTTCGTTCGCGGCACGTCCGATGAGGCGCGCAAGGGGTTCAGCGAAGCGCTTGCGGTCGCGCGGACTCTGGCGGACGAGCAGCTCATGGCGACGGTTTTGGGCAATCTCGCCGAGCTTTCGTTTGCCGAAGGCGAGGTAGACAAGGCGATCGCGAGCGGCGAAGAGTCACTCGCTCTTCGGCTCAAGGCGAAAAATGCGACCGGCACCGCGAACGGATATACTAACCTCGCCGCCTACCATCTTGCTCGAGGCGAGGTGGAAACAGCGAAGTCACTCGCTCGCGAAGCCACGCGTTGGGCACGCGAAGGCCAAAGCCAGCTCATGTTGGTGTGGATCATCCAACATTTGACGGTTATCAGGGCGCGGGAAGGCGATCCAAAAGGCGCGGCACGGCTGCTGGGATACGTCAACAAGATGTTTCTCGAGTCAGGCTTTACGCGAGAACCCACCGAACAGTGGAGCTATGACCAGCTCATGGCAGCGCTGCACGAGCATCTTACAGACGCCGAGATCGGCATGCTTGGTGGCGAGGGCGCGGCCTTGACCGAGGATCAAGCGGTCGAAGAAGCCCTAAAAACCTAGACGTAGTGTCGTGAATTTATTCGCGAGGGGGCGATTCTCCAATCGCCCCCTACATTTCCTCGGGGATACTAAAAGCTGCTACCTAGGCGAGGCGCAACAAAAGGAATGTGCTGCCGATGACAAATGGTAGGGCTTTAAACTCAATGAGACGACTCGGTTCATGCTCACTAAGCTCTTCGTTTCGCGGCCCACGCTTGCGGCCGTGCTCATCGCGGCGCTGACCATCGGCGGCCTGCTCGCCATTTGGACCTTGCGCGAGCAGGAGCTTCCAAATGTCGGTCTGCCCGTCGTCAACATCATCATTTTTTACCCGGGCGCTTCGCCCGCTGAGATGCGCGACAGCATCGTGCGGCCAATCGAAGATGAGCTGGCCGGCGCGCCGTACTTAGACCACACTCAATCGCAAATCCAGCAAGGCTTCGCGACGATCAACACGCAGTTCAGCCTCAATTCCTCGCGCACCGAGGATCTTGTGGAAGTGCAACGGCGCATGCAAGCGGCCCAATCGCAACTCCCGGGCGATCTGCCGACGCCGCGCATCGAAACCTTCGATCCAGGCGAATCCGCTGTCGTGAGCCTTGCCGTCACCTCGCGTACGTTGAACGCGGGCGATCTCTCAGCCATCATCCAGAACCGCCTGATCCCGGCGCTCGAGCAAGTCGCCGGGGTTGGCTACGTCCAGGCAAATGGGATCGTGACCCCCTCGGTGCAAGTCGAGGCCGATCCGAAAAAACTTAAAGCAAACAATCTCACGATCAACGACATCATTGACGCTATTGCCGTCAACAACATTCGGCTGCCTGGCGGCATTCTCTACGGCAGCGAGCGCGAAACCGGGATCAACATCCGCGGCGACATTAGCGGCCCAGATTCCATCGGGGCTCTTCAGATTCCGCAGAAAAACGGCGTCCGCATCAGCGACGTTGCCCGAGTGCTCGACAGTTACGCGCCCGAGCGCATTTATTCGTATGTTGACGGAGAGCCGAACTTTTTTCTGACGGTTCAAAAGTCGATTGGTGCCAACGAAGTTGATACGGCCAGAGCGGTGATAACCGCGCTGCCGGATCTCGAACAGCGGTTCCCCGGCGTTCAATTGTCCACCATCGACGACCAATCGGCTCGCACGTCAGCGCTGCTCAGCGGCGTGCTGCGCACGCTCATCGAGGGCATCGTGCTCGTTGCGATCGTGATGATTTTCTTCTTGCGCTCGTGGCGTAACGCCGCGGCGGTGCTCATCGCGATCCCGACCTCGCTCTTCTCAACCCTCATTATTATGCGCGTGCTCGACTTCACGCTCGACACGGTGTCGCTGCTGGCCATGACCCTCATCACGGGCATTCTCGTCGACGATTCCATTGTCGTCTTGGAGAACAGCGAGCGCCATCGAGAAGCCGGAGAGTCCGCGCTGCGCGCCGCGATCAACGGTCGGCTCGAGATCGGCCTGGCAGCCATCGTCATCACGCTGGTTGACGTCGTCGTCTTTTTGCCAATCGCCTTTCTCCCAGGCATGGTTGGCAAGTTCCTCGGTGAGTTTGCGCTGGTCGTCGTCGTCGCGACGCTGTCATCGCTGCTGGTTTCTTTTACCATTACCCCCGCGCTCGCCGGCAATTGGTCGCTCCTCTCGAGCAAACGCACCTTGCGTATTGTCGAAGAGTTTTCAAAAGGGTTCGAACGCTTCCGCGACTGGTACGCCGAGCGAGCGCTTCCGTGGGGTCTGGCGCACCCATGGACCGTCGTCGGCATCGCCGCGGGAACGCTGGTTGCCGCCATTGCTTTGATCTGGCCGCTTGGGATCATTGGATTCGAGTTTGATCCGCCGCAGGACGAAGGCGAGATCTTTATCCAGCTCGATTATCCGAGCGGTACGCCACTTGCCGTCACACGCCAGGCCGTGCGAGCGATCGAGCGCGAAGTTAACCTGATTCCTGATTTGCGCACTGAGACGTCGCTTGTCGGTGCCGCGCAAGCGCCAGTGGGTGGCTACATTATTGACGGCGGCGTGGGGCAGATTGACATCCGCTTGCGCAGCGATCGACGGAATTCGACCGACTATTGGGTCGAGTACGTTCGTAGCTTGGCGACGCGCCTTGCGCCCGCAGCAAACCCGGTGGTCATTCCGGCCACCAACACGTACGGCGGCAACTGGCAGCCAATTGACTACTTGGTCAGCAACACGTTAGGCGATCCGACGCAGTACGCACAGCAAGTGTACTTGGCGTTGCAGCAAACGCCGGGTGCGGAAAATGTGCTTAGCTCGGCGACCAGTCTGGCGCCGCAGCTGAATGTCTCCTTTAACAAAGATGAAGCACGTAAGCGCAATGTTGACATCGGGGTGATGGCCACAGCCATTCGCGCAGCCTTCGGTGGGGTGCGTGCGACCCAGTTCGTCACGCAAGATGGGTTAAAAGACGTGCAGGTGACGTTCCCGTTCGCTTATCAGCACACGGTCAGCCAGCTCCAGGATATCCGGGTGCGCTCGAACACTGGGGAGATCGTCCGCATCGGGGATCTTGCGCAAATAACGTTCGTGGAGAGCACGCGCTCGATCGATCGGGTCGACCGTCAAACCGTCGTGCACGTGAGCGCCAACGTTGCACCGGGCGCAACGCTGTCCGGAGTGGAGAAGGCGTTTGCGGCAAAGCTCAACGATCTCGACCTCCCGGTGAGCGTGACGGTTGCCGCGAGCAGCACCGGCACGCAGCAAAACCTCAGCGATACGGTTCGCGGCATGGCGGTGGCGCTCGGCATGGGGATGGTGCTCGTCTTCTTGCTCATGGTTGCGCTCTACAATAGCTACCGCTCGCCGTTCATCATCATGTTCTCGGTGCCAGTGGCAGTCGTCGGAGCCTTGAGCGCTCTTGCGCTCACGCGCGCGTCGCTCAATGCGTTCTCGCTCATCGGCACGGTGTTGCTCATCGGCCTCGTCACGAAGAACGGCATCTTGCTTGTCGACTACGCGAATCAGCTGCGCGAACGCGGCATGGAACGGCTTGCTGCTATCAAAGAAAGCGCCCGCGTCCGTTTCCGCCCGATCGTTATGACGACCGCCGCCATGGTCTTCGGCATGCTGCCGCTCGCGCTCGGACTCGATCACGCGGTGCAATCGCGCAAGTCGCTGGGCATTGTCGTCATCGGCGGGTTGATCAGCTCGCTGATGCTCACGCTCATCCTCATCCCTGTCGTGTACGTGCGCTTGAGTCCGCAGCGATTGCGCCAAAAACCGCGCTGGGTGACGAGCGATCTCTATCCCGTGGTCGAAGAAGAAGCCCGCGGCAGATAAACTCTCGTCGCGCACATAGCGGCGCCTAGGCAGGAGCCGCGAATCCAGTCGCTGCACTAGCTTGACTCATACGTGATTAGCCGCAGCATCAAGCAACAGTCGCTCCTCAACGCCTATTGGATTCCGATCAACTTTCAAAACTCCGCGATTCTCACTATCGCGGTGCCGGCTGCGCTTCTCCATCTGGCGGGCGCGCATCACACCGCAGTTCTCGCCATCCTTATAAGCGTTGCTGGGGTGCTTTCAATGCTCGTGCCGCCGGTGGCGGGCGCGATGTCCGATCACTTTCGGCGCAAAGGCGGTCTGCGACGACCCTTCATCGTAGCTGGCGCGGTCGTCAATGTGGTCGGATTGTTCTGGTTGAGCCGAACGACGTCGATCGAACAATTCTCCATTGCGTTGCTCGTTGCGGTGCTCGGCCAGAGCATCAGTTTAGCTGCTTATCAGCCGCTCATCCCCGAAGCCGTGGATCGTTCGGAATGGGGATTGGCATCCGGCTACCAGGGGATCGCTACACTGGTTGGGACCGTCCTTGGCCTCGCCTTCGCTGGACTTTTCGATCCCGCGACCGTTTTTATGTGGGCCGCGATCATCGTGCTGGCCGGCGCGTTCGCGGCCGCATTGACTCCGGAGCGTTCGTTTGTCGACCAGGGCGAGCACGCGCATATCGGTTCTTGGTCCGACTTCATGATTGCGTTTGTGTCTCGAATGTTCATCAACTTTGGGTTGATGCTGCTGATGACGTTCGTGCTGTATTTTTTTAACGACGTCCTCAAAGATCCGAATCCCTCGTCAACGACAAGCATTTTTGGCGCGCTTTCTCTTGTGGGCGCGGTGCTGACCAGTTTTTGGATGGGGCAACTCTCCGATCGCGTGCCACGCAAACTGATGGTTGCCCTTGCGGGAGCACCTATGGCCCTGGCGATCTTTATTTTTGCGACAGCGCCCGGCATGCACAACCTCGTCCTCATTGCGCTGCTCTTCGGCTTGGGATACGGAGCATTTGCGTCAACGGGATGGGCGCTCGCCATGGATTCCGTACCGCAACTGCGAGACGTCGCGCGCGATCTCGGCATCTGGGGACTCGCCAGCGGCTTGCCCGGCATCATTGCGCCCGCCTTTGGCGGATGGCTGCTCGCTCAGTATGCGAGCCCGCTTGCGGGATATAAGACCCTTTTTTTTGTGGCGGCCTGGTGCTTCGTGATTGGATCGTGTGTCGTTCTCCTGGTCGGCTACGGTAAAGGACGCTTCGGTATCTCCTTTCAAACCGTTGCTCTCGGGACGATCTATCCATATTACTGGAGCGTGCACCGCATTCGTAGGTGGGGCAGGTTGCCGTGGCGCCGCGGCACGACGATCGTGTATTGCAACCATCAAAATGACCTCGATACGATCGCAGGACCTGTCCAGCTGCAAGTTGATGGCCCATGGAACCGACCAATTTACTCCAGCGGTTCGCGTCGTATGTTCGAACCCGGCTTCATGGCAATGCGCTTGCCCTGGGCTCGCTCGCTGTTGCGAAATGTGACGGCGGCCAGGCTCTTTAGCGCCCTCGGCATCACTCCAATCGAGAACGAACTGCGCACTCGCTCGCTCATGAGCCTCGCGTGGAATGTCTACGCTCGGCATGGCAATCTAACGCTGGGCGCCATTTTCGGTCACGATACTCTCGCCACGCTTGGCGTTCCCGAGAGCTTGACAACCGAAGCGCTGTTCACAAAGCGCTGGTTTGGGTCATCTCAGGAGATGCTCGTTCCCATCAAGACCATGCTCGAACCATATCGCGGCGAAATCTTTGCCCAGACGCGCGCACGTATCGAACGAGACCTCCAACAATTCGACCGAATTGCCCTGGCCGGAAACACGTTTTTTTTGACCCCCGAAGGCCGCCATACTCGAAACGGCCGACTCTCTCCCTTGCTCGCGATTTTGAAACGTCTCGAACCATTTGCCGAAACCGTTTGGGTGGCGGCGATGTCCTACGACGTCTTCGTCGGCAAGCGTCTTTCGTTGCTCGTGCGCTATCTCGAACTCACCGATCGGAGCAACCTTGCAAGGTCGCTCAAAGCGGCGCGTCCGGTCGTGGTCAGCCAACTGCTGGCTACATGGATAACCGAGGGCGGACGCAAGGAGTTTGAAGCCGAGAGTGCGCAGGCCGCGGTTGCCGCGCAGCTTCAGTTACTGCCAAAGAACGCGTTCGTCGATCCAGAGTTGTTGCGCGATCCGCAAACGATGACCGATCGAGCGCTCGCAGGGATGCGCCGCCTCGGCATACTTGCGGACGAGGGCTCTACGTTCAAACTCACGGAGCAGCGAAAGCACCCGCAGTTCCCCCTTGTCGATGATATGCTCGCGTATCAGACGAATTTTTTCAACGAAACGATTGAGGCACTGCACCAAATGCAGTCGCGCGAATTTATTCGCACGGGTTAATTCAACACAAATATCAATCTTGATCGCTCGGCAGGTACCAAGGCAACTCGTCGCGCAACTGTCCCCGTCGGGAGGAGCATGAGATCATGACACATTCGTCATGTCGTTTTCTTTTTGTCTTGCTGCTGGGCTTCACACTTGCGATTTCAATGCAGTCAGCGACGTTCGCTGGCACGACGGGGACCCTCGGTGGCTATGTGTTCGCAAACACCGGCGGCCCGCTGAAAGATGCGAAGGTGTCTGCTACCTCTCCATCCCAGTCAGCGCAAACGCAGACGGACAGCACGGGACATTTTCTCTTTGCTTCCCTGATCCCTGATACATATACCGTCACCGCCTCCAAAGACGGCTATGAAACGTTGGCGCAGCCAGGTATTACGATTGTTGCCGACAACACGCAGAACCTCGAGCTCGTACTGCAACAGCAGGTGACGACGCTGTCAAAGGTCATCGTATCCGCGTCGGTGCTCGGTCTGCTGAGCCCAGGCACGACACAAAGCGTCTACAGCATCTCACCCAACACAGCAAGCAAACTCTCCGCGCTTGGCGGCGGATTCAATCTCAACCAAGCGTACTCAGCCATCTCAGCAGTCCCCGGCGCATTCGTTCCGCCATGGCAATCAGGCTTCAACCAACCAATCTTTTTGCGCGGCGGCGATTTCAACGAGATCGGCTACGAGCTCGACGGGATCCCGCTCAACCGCGCCTTCGACAACATCCCAACCACGAATCTCTCCACCTTCGGCCAACAGCAGTTGCAGGTTTACACAGGCGGTGCCCCCGCCGACGCGGAGTCGCACGGCTTGGCCGGTTACATCAATCAAGTCATCAAGACCGGCACCGTACCGGGATTTGCGGACGCGAGTGGGGGTGTAGGAAGTCCCGCGCTGTACAACAAGTTTTCTTTGGAAGGTGGGGGCGCCACGACCGATCGCCGACTCACCTATTACTTCAACGTTGCAGGTTTCAATCAGGCTTTTCGCTACGGCGATCAGTTCAATGGCGCAGCGCTCTCGCAGCAGTTTGGCCAAGCATTCGATCTCGGCAACGCGGCCTTCGGCCCCTTAAGCCCGTTGCCCATCGCGGGTCCTGGCTGTCCAGCGATTCCCAACGGCTCAAACTACGCCGGCTGCTACTCGAATCATGCGTTCTTTGGTTCGCTCCCGGCAGGGCCGGGTGGGTACATCTTGGGTCCTTATCAGTTGGGGCAGAACGCGTCGGAAGCCGACCGCGAGAACATTGTCAATCTCCACTACTCGATTCCACACGAGCGAGCAGGCATCAGCGACGATGTCCAGCTGCTGTACGACGTTTCGCAGATCTACACGTACGTCTATGGTTCGTATAGCGATTGGGGGGGCGCTAACCTATGGACGACCGCGGAGTCGCAAACCCCGGGGTTACACGCCCCCGGATCGTTTCCGGTGTTCGTCTCTGGTTTTCAATACACTGGTGCGCTCGGACAACCAGTTGCGGGTGCGCCGTTTGGTCCCATCACCGGCATGGAACCGTATCTGTTTCCAAGCCAAGACTCGTACGGCGTGAATGGACAGATCCCCATCAATCAACGCGACGCGAGCTCGAACGGCCAAGCGCTCGTCAAGGTGCAGTATCAACATGACTTCGGCGCAGACGAGTACGTGCGCGTGTACGGCTACAGCGCGTATTCCAGTTCATTTTTCCATGACCCGAACTTCACCAATCAGATTTTTCCGACAGCCCGCGTCGCCAACAGCGATCAGGAGTTGTGGACGCACACGTATGGCGTCTCGGGCGAATATGCGGCGCAGATCAACCCAGCCCATCTCTTGAGCGTGTCGGCGTCGTACTTGAGCTCTAATAACGTCAGCTTTAACAACGAACAGATGACCAACTCAACTCCAGGCGTGCCATTTTTTCCGCCCTCACAATCAGTTTTTGCGGCGCTCGTGAGTTCGGCTAACCCAAAGAACGGAACGTGCTATTATTACGACCCGGTAACGTTCTCGGCGCCAACGCCAACATCGTGCGAACCAACGACCCCGGTGCCGACGGGAGGACCGCTGCCCCTCTTCAACACAAAGTTTTTGACGTTCGGCGGTCCGTATTATCCAGCACCTCCAGGCTTCGAGTGGCTTGCGGTCGAGAGTGGCCCAAATGGCGTGACCAACTCCGTGACCCCGAAGTTCCTCGCGTTTTCCATCCAAGATCAATGGCGCCCGATCAATCGCGTGCATATCAATGTTGGCGTTCGGGTCGACCGCTTTCAATACAACTTGGCGTCGACAAGCGGCGGCCCAATGACTCCATTTTGGTTCAATGAGTGGAACACGGTTATGTGCGCCAACGCGGGTGTCAATGGAGGTGTACCCATTGATGAGACGACGCCGACCAGTTTTGGTGGTCCTGGGCTTCCGCCGGGCACGCCGTGCTCGCTCTTAGGAGCGGGCTGGCACAGCGCAACGATCGCCAACTCGTCGCCAAGCTCGCTGGCGCATACGGTCGTGGAGCCGCGCCTGGGCGGCACCTACCAAGCCGACGTCGATGACGTGCTCCGACTTTCGTTGGGCAGTTATGCCCAGCCGCCGCAAGCGCAATACGAGCAATATAATACGCTGCAGCAAAACTTGGCAAACTACATCGGCGGCCTGTACTACTCGATCGGGTATACGACGCCCGCACACGACCTCACGCCATCCGTTTCGGACAACTACGACTTTTCGTGGGAGCACCGCTTCCATCGGACCGACGCTAGCTTCAAACTGACGCCGTTCTATCGCAGTACGCAAGACAAAATGCAACAGTTTTTCATCAACGCAACTTCGGGTACGGTCTCCGGTGTGAACGCGGGTAAGCAGACCGCCTACGGCGTTGAGTTCCTCTTACAATCTGGTTCAGAGGAGAAGAATGGCTTCTCCACTCTGCTCTCCTACACGTATACCTACAGTCGCATCAAATATGGCGCGCTGCAGAATGGATCCACACTACTTTCACCCGTCAACAGTGCGATTCAACTATACAACTCCTATACAGCTGCATGTAAAGGAGTGGCGCCTTCAACAAACCCGAACGCGCCGTGTGGAGTCTTCGGCGGTGCGAATGCAAATGCAACCGAGTCATTGTCGGGCGTCGCAAACCCGTACTACAACGCCCCGATGCAGGCGCTCATAGATGTCAATGGTTCGTATCCGACCTACGATGTCGTGCCGACTGGAACGCAACTGTCAACGGTAAGCTATGGCGTTCCGAACAATGCGACACTCGCGTTGACCTATCATCACAATCAATGGAGGTTCACGCCTCTGCTGCAATACATCACCGGGAGCCGCTACGGCGCACCCGAGCAGCAGCTCGGCGTCGATCCCGCAACGTGCGCACCGCTGGCAGGTTCGGTTTCAGGAGATCCGCGTTACCCGCATGGCGGCACTGGCCTTCCCTACGATGCGACAACCTGCGTCAACACGATCGTGATTCCCGATCAAATAACGGGCAAGTTCGACGCGATTGGAGCATTTCTCGAACCTTCCTATATCGGTCTCCACGCCCAGCTGTCGTATGACGTGTCACCGCGCACCACCATTCAAGCGACCTTCGCAAACGTCTTCTCGTCGTGTTTCGGGGGTTCGAATGAGCCCTGGGTGATCGGCGTGCATCAGTGCGGTTACGATGTCGTTCAAGGTCACATCCCCGCAGTCGGCAACATCTATAACCCTGGTGACACGATACAACGGCTCGTGCAGTATCCGTACGGCAATCTGTTTTCGACATCGCCGTTCAACATGTTCGTCAATGTAAATTTTAAGCTCTAATGTAGTCGCGCGAATTTATTCGCACGTTCCAAACGCGTTTGTAGGGGGCGATTGGAAAATCGCCCCTCGCGCTAATTTGTTTACGATCCATGTAGCGGGCGACTGTCAAGTCGCCCATTCTCTTACGTTCCGAAAGCGGGCAGCGACGTCGTCTGCGCAACTCGTTCGCCGAGCCTGCCGACCGAAGAAACTTGCACGGTCAGGAAACCGTGGAACCGTCTTGGGAGATACAAAAGTGCGGATTGACGGCTGCCGCGGACAAACGTCGAGCTGACGGTGGTGCCATGTTCGTCGATCAGCGCGACACTGGCGGACGCCTGCTCTGCGGCACTCCATAGCACTCGCACCGCGTGACCGCGAGGACCGTAGAAAGCCTCAATACCGCCAAGGGCGACTACGGAGCCGCTTGCCGGTTGATAGAGTTGCTGGCGCCGAGTGATCGCTGCGCCCGACGAAGTCGCCTTATGCTGCGGGGGCGCGGCGGCGATCGGCTTGGGCGTTGCAGGGTTCGGTGTTGCAGGCCGAGGGGTCGATGGCGGAGCAGTTGCGGCGGGCGTCGGTTGCGCCGTCGCCGTCGGTCGGGCAGCGGGAGTCGCGGCCACCGTCTTCGGCTTGGCATGCGGGGCCGCAAGAATCTTGTGCGTGACGAGCGGTCGCGCCGCTTGCGTTGGCGCTGTCTGATTCAACGCCACCATCGGTGTTGCCACAGCATTGGTTGTTACAGCCGTTTTTGTGGAAAGACTGGCGGGCTTAAACAGAATTGCGGCGACGGCGATGGATGCGGCGGCGACGCCACCGATTAGGACGCCTGTTGGCGCACCCCACTTGCGGGGCTGCGAGGTGGCCGCCTTTCGGCTGCGCACCGTCGCTGCGATGGTCATTGGCGGGATTATGGAAACGTCTTGAGCTTGCGCCGCTTGAGCCTGCGGCACGCGTTTGACAACAGCAGCCGGCGTTTTTGTTTCTGCATCAAAACGCGCTGGGCTATATGGTGTGAGTCTCGGCCCTGAAGCCACTGATTCTGTCGGTGCTGACGGTGTGGCGGGAGCCGCCGCTGGCGCTTGGGGCGCTGCCACAGACGTTGCGGGCGCAGGGGGCTCGACTTTCTTCCCGTTGCTCGATGGTGTCAGCGGCTGAGCAACGCTTGCCGCAAGATCTGGGAAGAGCGGTAGGGCAGTAGTCTCGACGGAAGCGGAAGGTGCAACTGGGGCGCTCGCCGCTGGGTTGATCGCACCGCCATTCACCGGTACCGGGGCTAATGGATTCGGCAAGAACTTCAGCGCGACGTGGCCATTGAGCATCAAAAGCGGAATCTTTGGTTTCGCTGCAACGGTCCGCGCCGGTGGAGTTCGCGGAGCCATGGTCGCAGCTTTCACAGTCGCGGCGAGCTTTTGCGCGGCGATCTGCAGCTTCTCGTCAATGATATCCCAGCGAATGCGGGTCGTTCGTTTACCGTTTGAAACCGGAACAGAGACTTCAAGCATGCGAGGATGATTCAGACCTGAACTATCCTTAATATTGCGATCCCAGCGAACGGGAATGTTGACTTCGCCGCTCTGACCCGGCTCGAGCTGCAGCAGAGGCAAACTGCCAACCGAAAATGCAGGGTGCGACGTAAACGAAACCTGGAACCCGGAGGGCGCTTCGCTTTGACTGCGAACCGCGGCGGCCATAGAAAAACCGCACAACTCGCCCTTCTCGACGATGACATCCTTAAACGAAAGCGTGATACTGCAGTCGGTGCCGCCGGTGACGATCAGCGGATGTTCAAAGGTGGCCAGTTCTGCTCCCGAATCGTCGCGCAACGTCATGAGCACGCGTTGCCCACGCGACGGATTGGCATTTTCGGAGAACAGGACTGTGACAGTTCTCACTTCGTGCCCGCGGAGAGTAAATGTCGGCGGGTCAACGGTGACGCCGGAGGCTGGGTCCTCGACCATGAGCGAACAATCCGCCGCATTCTTCGTGTCGTTTCTGACGCGCAGATCGTAAATACACCGCGACCCGGGCGTGAGGTACCACCTGCCGGAACGATCCAGCGTTTCAATTCGCAAACTTTGAGCCAACGAGCGCGCCTCCGCAATCATCATTATCGGAAACTGGCATTTGTAATGAAGGAAGCGACGCTGCTCGCCGCGTGCTTTGGGGGGTGGCCCAGCTCACTGTGACGAAGACACCAATTCCACCAAGTTTTTGGAGTCGAGAAACAATGTATCCGGACGATTTGTTCCGCGAATTCGATAGGTTGTTCGCCGAACTGAGCCTGCCGGCGGGGAGTCACGCGCGCAGGGGCTCGTTTAACCCGAATGCCGACGTATATGTGACCAATGGAGGTTCGATGGTCTTCGTGCAGATCGAACTGGCTGGTGTCGATCGCGATAATATCAGGCTCGTCGTGGAAGGTCGAACGCTGTATCTAGCTGGGGTGCGCGGCCAGCGACGCTCACGGCTGCGAGTCCGTGATGCAAAAGGAGATCGAACGCGGTTACTTTTTTAAGAAGATCCAATTACCGGTCCCGGTGGAGGTCGAAGATGCCCGCGCTGAATACAGCTCTGGGATGCTCACCGTGAAATTGCCCGTCGCCCAGCGATCGCCGGTGCTTCCCGTTGACAGGACTGAGATTCGCATGGTCGTCCGAGGCCGAAGCTAGATGGCCGAAAAGACGATCGCTTCCCAAACTCCGGGATCTGCCACCATCCCCGCACAGCTCGCGATCTTGCCCCTGCAAGAGGCGGTCTTGTACCCGAACACCGTCATGCCGCTGGCGGTCACCAAGCAGCACGGCATCAAATTGGTGGAAGATGCGCTGCGATCGAGCGCCCCGGTTGGAGTCATTGCGTTGCGAGACCGCGATGCTTCGCCGCCAACGCCGGATGACGTGTACACCGTCGGCACTGTTGCCATCATTCAGAAGATGATCAAGGTGCCAGATGGCACGCTGCGCTGCATCATCTCGGGAACCGTACCATTCAAGGTCGTCGAATTCACGCAAGCCCAGCCGTACCTTGTCGCAAAGGTCGAACAACTGGAAGAGCTGACCGTTGAGAGCGATGAGCTCACGGCGATGTCGCGCAACCTCGCGTCGCAGTACTCGAAACTGCTTTCGTTCCTGCCCTCCGCGCCGCGCGAGCTTGAGTTGGAAGTCAATAACATCAGCGATCCCAACATGCTCTCGTACTTTATTGCGTCAACCATGCGGCTCGACACGCCAGACAAGCAAGCCATCCTTGAAGAACGCGACACCCACGCGCGCCTGCGCATGCTCACGGCATTCATGGCGCGCGAGCTTGAAGTGGTCGAGCTGGGTCACAAGATCCAGACTGACATCCAAAAGGAGATGGACAAGAGCCAACGCGAGTATTATCTGCGCCAGCAGCTCAAGGCCATCCAAGAAGAACTCGGCGAGACCGATCCCGCGCAAGCCGACGTCAACGAGCTACGCGAAAAGATCGAAGCGGCCAAAATGCCGGAAGATGCCAACAAGGCAGCGCTGCGCGAATTGGATCGGCTCGGGAAAATTCCCTCGGCGAGCCCAGAGTATTCCGTCATCCGCACCTACTTGGATTGGCTGGTGACGCTGCCGTGGTCGGTAACGACCGAGGATTCGCTCGACATCGACAAAGCGCGCAAGATCCTCGATGAGGATCATTACGACCTCGAAAAAGTCAAAGACCGCATTCTCGAATACTTGGCGGTGCGCAAGCTGCGCAATACGTTGACCGGGCCGATTCTGTGCTTCGTCGGACCGCCCGGCGTGGGCAAGACCTCTTTAGGCAAGTCGATCGCACGAGCCATGGGCCGCAAGTTCATTCGCCTGTCGGTTGGCGGCGTGCGCGACGAGGCCGAAATCCGCGGCCACCGCCGCACCTATATCGGCGCCATGCCGGGCACGTTCATACGCGCGATCCGCGATGTGGGTTCGGCCAACCCGCTTGTCATGATCGACGAGATCGATAAAGTGGGCGCTGATTTTCGCGGCGATCCATCGTCTGCGCTTTTGGAAGTGCTCGATCCAGAGCAGAACAATTCGTTTCGCGATCACTACCTCGACCTGCCATTCGATCTCAGCCGCGTGCTGTTCATCGCGACCGCGAATCAGCTCGACACCATTCAGCCGGCGTTGCGCGACCGCATGGAGATTATTCCGCTTGCCGGGTACACGCAGGCCGAGAAAGTTGCCATTGCCCGCAAATATCTCGTGCCGAAGCAGCTGACCGCCAACGGCTTAACGACGAAGCAGCTCACCATCAGCAAAGACGCACTCGACGAGATCGCGGCGAACTACACTCGCGAAGCGGGCGTGCGCAACCTCGAACGCGAGATAGCAACGATCGCGCGCAAAGTTGCACGTAAGGTTGCAGAGCGCGCCAGCTTCACCGCGCACGTGACTGCCGCAAATCTTGCAGACTACTTGGGCAAACGGCGCTTCTATGCAGAGGTTGCCTTGCGAACGGCGGCTGAGGGCGTCGCGACCGGACTGGTTGTCACGCCCGTCGGCGGCGATATCGTCTTTATCGAGTCGAAGGTCATGCCGGGCACCGGCAAGCTCACCTTGACCGGTCAACTTGGCGATGTGATGAAGGAGTCAGCACAGGCCGCCCTCGCGTTCGTCCGAAGCCGCTCGAGTGAACTCGGACTCAAGGACGATTATTTCAACAAACATGACGTGCACGTCCACGTTCCCGCGGGCGCCGTGCCCAAGGATGGACCCTCGGCCGGCATTGCCATTGCCACCTCGCTCGTGTCAGCGGTGACTGGCAAAAAAGTTGACTCGAACGTGGCCATGACTGGCGAGATAACGTTGACGGGTCAGGTGTTACCGATTGGCGGAGTGAAGGAAAAAGTGCTCGGGGCTCGCCGCGCTGGCATCAACCGAGTCATTCTCCCGGCGCGCAACAAGCCCGACATGCTGGAAGATGTTCCCGTTGACGTGCGCAAGTCAATGAAGTTCGTTTTCGTCGAAGAGTTGTCGCAAGTGCTTCGCGAGACGTTGGGTGCGCGGATGATCTCACCCGTCATGAGCACCAACGGCAAGCGCAACGGCCGCCTCCCCGCCGCCGCCCGCTAACGTAGTCGCGCGAATTCATTCGCGCGTGTTGACACCTCGCCGCAGCCACACCGTTGGGAACAAGCGACATGCGGATCGTGTCATGCGGAGTGGTGCAGGAGTGACTCTCGACGCAGGTTGATACCACCGTTGCAACTGCCACACTTCGTTCTGTTCCAGCAGCAGCGCGCCGACGATCCAAATGATTACATCATCGTTGGGAAAGATGCCGACGACATCGGAACGGTGCCAACGCGCAAAATGGCGTTACCCGGCCCTTACACTTTCATTATACACTGGGCCGGGGGGCTTGCGGCAAGCCTCAGTCGTGCCGCATAATGGCCGGACGACTTATCGGTCGCGCGGTGACGCGACAAAAACCGTGAGGAGAGTAGCCAATAGTGGATGCCGACGTGATCATTGTGGGTGCGGGCCCGACCGGCCTGATGTTGGCCGGCGAGTTGGCATTGGCGCGCGTCGACGTTGCCATTGTCGAACGGCGCGCCAGCGCAGACCTCGCTGGCTCGCGCGCCGGCGGCCTGCATTCACGCACCATCGAGGTTCTCGATCAGCGCGGAATCGCCGATCGGTTTCTCTCGGAGGGGCAGGTGACTCAAGTCGCAGGGTTCGCCGGGACGAAGTTGGACATCAGCGATTTTCCCACCCGGCACAATTACGGGCTCGGCCTGTGGCAGAAGCACATCGAGCGCATACTGGCTGACTGGGTCGGCGAGCTGGCGGTGCCGATCTATCGCGGACGTGAAGTGGCCGGTTTCGTGCAGGACGACAACGGTGTTGATGTCGAGCTGGGCGACGGCCAGTCGTTGCGGACGAAATATCTCGTCGGGTGCGACGGAGGCCGCAGTCTGATCCGTAAAGCAGCCGGCATCGAGTTCGCCGGGTGGGATCCGACGACCAGCAGTCTGATCGCCGAGGTCGAGATGGCGGAGGAGCCGCCATTGGGCATCCACCGCGATGCCTTTGGCATCCATTCCTTCGGCAAGGTGGAGTACGAGATCCGCGACGGCGAGGTGGTCTACCGGGAAGGTGGGCCGGTAGGGGTCATGGTGACCGAACAGCACGTCGGACCCACGACGGAACCCACCCTGCGCGATCTCAGCGAAGCGCTTATCGCCGTATGCGGGACCGATTACGGGATGCATAGTCCCGTCTGGATTTCCAGGTTCACCGATATGACTCGCCAGGCCGCGGCCTACCGCAAGGGGCGCGTGCTGATCGCCGGCGACGCCGCGCACGTGCACGCCCCGGATGGTGGCCAGGGCCTCAACGTCGGTGTCCAAGATGCGGTGAATTTGGGCTGGAAGCTGGCCCAGGTGGTGAAGCAGACATCACCGGAGAGCCTCTTGGATACCTACCACGCCGAGCGCCACCCGGTCGCTGCCCGGGTGTTGCGCAACACGATGGCCGCAGTCGCGCTTCGCCGACCAGACGACCGCACGAAGGCACTCCGCGATACAATGTCCGAGCTGCTCGGCATGGACGAGCCTCGCAGACGATTCGCCGCGATGATGTCTGGTCTGGACATTCATTACAACCTTGGTGAAGGACACCCGCTGGTCGGACGGCGCATGCCCGATCTCGACCTGGTCACCGGCAGAGGCCCGCTGCGGGTATTCACGCTGCTCCACGATGCCCGGCCGGTGCTGCTCAACCTCGGTGAGCCAGGCGGCTTCGACATCACTCCGTGGGCGGATCGGGTCCGCTGATCGACGCCAAATACGACGGCGTGGTGGGAATTGCCGGCACTTGGCGCGGTCACCGCTCCTACTGCCGTGTTGATCCGGCCCGACGGATATGTCGCCTGGGTGGGAGACCGCCACTCCCTGGGTCTTCCTGACGCGCTAACCACCTGGTTCGGACCGGCTACTGCGGCGTAGCGCACTGGCTTCCGGCTTAGTCAAAGCGACCGTGCCCCAGCCGCGGTGAGTGGCGACATCTGGCGGGTGGTGAAACTGATTGTCGCTAACGGTCTTGGGTTCTTCGAGGCGCATGTACCGACGCTGCAACTGCCACTCATCATTTGGGTCGAGCAGTAATGCGTTGACGGGCAGCCCGACGAATTCATTAAGTATATTTTGCCTAACAAGTATTGCGGAGGCCTCGACCCGTGGTATTGAGCACGGCGAGATATAGTCGCGAATAAATTCGCGAGACTACACGTCAATCGGCCAGGTTACTTTCGGAGTTTCGATGCTGCGGCTTTGTCCAAAAGCCAGGTGAGCGAGCCTGCCGGCATGATCCCTTGGGATGGCAGACGCTGCACATCTTGCGGGCCGTCGATGACTTCGGCCACGATGTTAGCCTTTGAGGGGCCCTCCACAAGGAAGAATACCGCCCGCGATGCGTTGAGCGCTGGATACGTCAAGGTCAAGCGCCAGGGTGACGCAACCTGCTCTTCAACAAGATTTTCGGTGCAGAGCTCATCGACAACCGCGAGCGCGGCGGTGTGCGGAAACAAGGATGCGGTATGACCGTCATTGCCGAGGCCGAGGAACGTGACATCGAAAGCCGTGGGTCCTGCAAAAAACGCACGCAACTGTTGGTTGTACTCGATGGCCCCTTCGTGAGGTTCGAACTCGCCATGCATGCGGTGAATATTTTCGGAGGGAAGGGAGACTTTGCTCAGCAGCGCGGCTGCTGCCATACCATAGTTTGAGTTCGCATTGTCCGGGGGCACGCATCGCTCATCGCCCCAAAAGACATGCACCGAACTCCAGTTGATATCTTCAGCGAAATCGGTTCCAGAGAGAAGCTTGAGCATGGCTTTTGGTGTGTTTCCGCCGCACAGCGCGACTGCAAAATGGCCATGATCCTTAATGGCAGCGTGGGAGCGAGTCTGGAACTCGATGGCTGCCTGGGTGGCGAGGACCATAGTATTTTCCAGCACGATCACATTACGCGCGCTCGTCACCGCTAGACTCCCAAAGAGGATTCGAAAAGTGGGTCCCGCCCGAGAGTTTGCAGGCAGCCATCCAAGAGCTGCGCTTCGGTCAGCGTCGCTGCCCCGAAGTGCCAGCGGCGAAACGCTTTACCCTTGCGGTCGTGGGCTTGCACGTCAATTCCCGTCGGAGAACTCTGTCGGACCAATAGGAGCGATGTCTTGTTCGCGCTCGCGCACAACGTGATCGCAACAAGGCGGCCTGGCGCCAAGTTCGCCCATGCCGTGCCTGGCGCAATCGTGCTCTGTTCGCGCAAGCGCGGCAAACGAGTCGAAAGCCAGCCGGCCATAAGGAGTGCCCGCGCCGAGGGCTGCGCGGTCTCGCTCGTGGCCGCAAATGTGATCGAACAACGATCGATATCGGACAACAGCGAGAGCATCTCTCGGTCGTCAAAACAGGTGGCGACCGCGCCACGCCACGGCGAAGTCCGCTCCCAATTCAGATCGCGCACGCTCACTCGCTGCCCGCCGGCCTTCACCAGCTCGCGGAGCACTGCGAGCGCGGAGGCGCCGTCACCACGGGCGTCACCCGGGGCGACTTTCCAGTCGCCCGCTACATTGGCATCGGCGTCAGCAACTACGAAGCGGTGGGAATCGACGATGACCCGATCGCAGAGCGGGAGCAACCCAGTCCAAAGTGCCGTTCCCTGGGGCGCTCCACCTCTCCACCACAACATCACCGGTAGATCTGAAACTAAGAGTCCCCGAACCGCAGAAACCAAGCGATCGCCCGAATCTGCGCCACCTTGCAGCACGATTTCCTCGCTGCAAATTGCTGCACTTCCCTCACCCTCGCATGCGGTGTTGACCCAGGCACGCACCGCATCGCGCTCTTTGTCGCTGCGCCCGACCGAGATTACTCGAAACGGATACTTGCCTGACAACTGATCGATGATATCAAGGGCGAAACGATTGTCGCCTTCGTCTTCCACGCAGATGATTAACGTCATCACGCATGCGTGCGACTGCGGGCGCTCGAGCTTGGCAACCATGGTTCGCCACCGCTCCGCGATCGTGTCTCCGATCTGCGCAACGCGAACCGGCGTGAGACCCCGTGTCGGCGCTTGCGCCATCCCATCACCTGATGTCATAGACGCCGCCAGCTCCGGCCGTCTTTTGCCAGCAGTTCATCGGCAAGCGCTGGACCCCACGTGCCGGCGTCGTAGTTGGGAAAGACAACGTTGCGATCTGCGTCCCAGGTCGAGAGTACAGGGTCGACCAACGCCCAAGCTGCCTCAACACCATCGGCCCGGTCAAAGAGCGTTTGATCGCCCTTCATGCAATCCAAAATGAGGCGCTCGTACGGTGACGCATCCTCACTTCCAAAGGTCTCGCCATAGCCAAAGTCCATCTCCACTGCCCGAATCCGCATGCTCGGCCCGGGTACTTTGGCATCAAACTTTAGCGTGATGCCTTCATCCGGTTGAATCTGGAGCGCTAACACATTGCCCCCGGGCGTCTCCAGCTGTGCCTTGCGAAACGGCAAGTGCGGCGCCTCCTTGAACTGCATGGCAATTTCCGTAATACGTTTTGGCAGTCGTTTGCCCGAACGAATGTAAAATGGCACCCCCGCCCAGCGCCAGTTGTCGATCCACAGATGCAGCGCCGCGTACGTAGGCGTAATCGATTGCGGGTTGACGTCCGGTTCCTGGCGGTAGCCGACGACCCGCTCGCCAGCGACGCTGCCTGGTCCATACTGCCCGCGCACGGCAACCTTCGAGACCTCGGACATCTCGATCGGATGAATCGCCTCAACCACTCGAATCTTTTCGTCGCGAAAGTCACGCGCGTCAAAGGACACCGGCGGCTCCATCGCCACAAGCGACATTAACTGCAGCGCGTGGTTTTGAATGACATCACGCATCACGCCGGTCTCTTCGTAGAAATTGCCGCGCCCCTCAATGCCTAAGCTTTCCGCCACCGTAATCTGCACAGAGTCAACGTAGCGCCGGTTCCAGATCGGCTCGAAGATGCCGTTGGCAAAACGAAGAACCAAAATGTTCTGAACGGTTTCTTTGCCCAAGTAGTGATCGATGCGGTAGATCTGATCTTCGCTCATATACGTTAGAAGTTCGCTGTTGAGCGCTTTTGCTGACGCGAGATCCCGCCCGAAAGGTTTCTCCACGATCATGCGCACGAAGCTTTGGAGGTTTTCTGGTTTGACCAGTCCAGCCCCAGCCAGCTTGGCGGCAATATCACCATACAGACTCGCCGGTGTCGCAGTATAGAAAATGCGATTGCCGTTTGTGGCATACTGCTTGTCGTAGAGGTCGAGTTTTGTTTTGAGCTGCGCGTACGCAGCCGCGTCGTGAAAGTCTCCCGCCACGTAGTGCACCCGCTCGCAGAGGCTCTGCAACACGGCGGGATCGCGCACGCGCACTTCCCCTGAAGCGGCCACGGCGTTGGTCAAGACTTTTCGGAAATCATCATCGCTCATAGGCTGGCGCGCGAAACCGATCACCGAGAACGCCGGGGGAGCAAGCGCTGCCTGCGCCAGGTTGTAAATGGCAGGGAGCAGCTTGCGTTGCGTCAGATCGCCGGAGGCCCCGAAAATGCACAACTGCACCGGTTGCGTGGCGCCTTCGAGCGACATGCCTTCGCGGAAGGGATTGATCAGCGGTGCAGCCGTCGCCATGGGGAGCTTAGCTCTTCCGCTTGCCGTCGGACCGGCGCTTCCGCCTTCACGGCATGGCCGCCAAACTCGTTGCGCAGTGCTGCGATAACTTTTGCGGAAAACGAATCTGTCTGGCGCGAGCGAAAACGCATGAAGAGCGACAACGCGAGCGTCGGCACCGGCACGGAAAGGTCGATCGCATCGATGACCGTCCAGCGGCCCTCGCCCGTGTCATCCACATACCCCGCGATCTTCTCGAGCTTTGGATCCGCCGCAAAGGCAAGCTCGGCCAACTCGAGCAGCCACGAGCGAATGACGCTGCCCTGGTTCCAAAGGTGCGAGATCTTTTCCAAGTCGAGTTCGTTGCCAAACTCAGAAGCTTCAAGAACTTCAAATCCCTCGCCATACCCTTGCAGCATGACGTACTCAATGCCGTTGTGCACCATCTTGACGAAGTGGCCCGATCCCACTGGCCCAACACGTAGGTACCCATCCTTGGGCGCCAGCGTCAGAAAAATTGGCTCGAGGCGTTTGCAGACGTCCACCTCGCCGCCTACCATCAGGCAATACCCCTCCTTCAGGCCCCAGATACCGCCCGATACGCCCGCGTCCACAAACGAGATCCCCTTGGGCGCCAGCGCTTGTGCGTGCTGTTGCGCTTCTTTCCAATACGAATTGCCGCCGTCGATGATGACATCGCCACGCTCCAGCAGTCCGCTCAACTCATCGATCGTGCCGTTCGTTGGATTCCCGGAAGGCAGCATGATCCATACGTTGCGCGGCGGGGCAAGGGCACGAACCAGATCGGCAAGGGTGGAACAGCCCTTGGCACCAGTTGCTGCGGCGGCGGCAACCGCTTGCGCATTGCGATCGAAGGCCGCGAGGTCATGAGCGCCCTCGCGCAAACGCTCCACCATGTTGGCGCCCATCCGGCCCAACCCCACCATCCCGAGCTGCATCGTTTCTATCCCTTCGTCGAAGCGGAAACTGCAATCTGCGACGCAACCTTGCGGAGCGCGCGCGCGAGCGCCGCAAGCCCAGCATCGATGTCGTCGCCTACATCAATACGCAACACACGGCGACCGTGCGTTTGCAACGATTGATAATCCCCCAGCGCCTGGGCATTTTTTAAGGTGCCGAAGTCAAACGGCTGCCCGGGTATGGCAAGCGCAATCCTATCGCCGCCGACGAGTTGCACAAACACGCCCGTGTTTGGGCCTCCTTTGTGCAACTGCCCAGTGGAATGAAGGAAGCGCGGACCGTAACCGAGGGTCGTTGCAGCTTTGGTCGCATCGCGCACGATCACGCGCATGGCCTGCAGCGCTTCGTCGCGCTGCGGCGTCTGCTGGATGAACGCGGCGAAATCCACGTAGTCACCGGGCTTCACGCTGGCGATCAACTTTACGAGCGCCGTCTCGTCCGTTGGCTGCGCTCCTTGCGCCTCAATTTTCCCGTTCCCCGTTCCTGCGAGGATGCGCTTTGTGTTGTCCTTGCTTTCCTGCACGTTAGGTTCATCGAACGGATCGATGCCAAGGAGCGCGCCCACCGTTGCGGTTGCGAACTCCCAGCAGAAAAACTCCTCAGCAACATCAAGCGCGTCGCGCAACGTGACGAGGACAACCGGATGACCGGCCTTCTTGAGCGCCTCGCACCGTGCCATCGAGGCCGCATCGCCGTCGAGCATCAAGAACACGAAGACCCGATCCGCTCCATAGACGCCTGGATCGCCCATCGGCTCGCCCGCGACGGGGATGAGCCCCTTGCCCTCTTTTCCCGTGCTTTCGGCGATCAGTTGCTCGAGCCACAAACCCATCGTTTCAACTTGGCGCGAGGCGTGGAAGGTGATCTTATCGCGCCCGTGCAGCAACGCCGCCTGGGCAAGCGCGACCCCCAGCGAAACGCCCGGATGTTGGGCGGCAGGAACGCCTGCCGCGCAGGCCTCGACCATGCGCTGCGCTCGGTCGAGCAAACCGCCAACATCGAATCCGGCAATGGCGGTGGGCACAAGTCCAAAGTACGAGAGGGCAGAATAGCGTCCGCCGATATCCGACGGGTTGACGAAAACTCGTCGAATCCCGCGCTGCGCTCCGAGTTTGGCCAATGCTGTGTCGGCGTCGGTTATGTACACAAACTGACGCGCAGCCTTCTTGTCATCACCCACCGCGGCTTTGACTTTTTCGAAGAAATACTCCCCAAAGCTGCGGCTTTCAAGGGTTGTTCCAGACTTGCTTGCCTCGACGAAGAGCGTGCGGCGCAGATCAAGCTTGCGCTCCAGCGCGGCAATCGCTTCCGGTACCGTGCTGTCCAAGATCAAGAGTTCGGGATGACCAGCTCGCACGCCAAAGGTTTCGCGGAGCACGATCGGACAAAGACTGCTGCCACCCATGCCCATGAGCACGGCGTGGGTGAAGCCGTCGCGCACGATGCCTTCGCTAAAATCGCGCAGCTCCTCAATCCGGCCCTCCATGGTTTGCGCCACCGTCAGCCAACCCAAGCGGTTTCTAATGATGGCCGCGTGCGCCGCGTCGCCTTTCTTCCACAGATCTACGTCATGCTGCCAGACCCGCGGCACAAAGCGCTCCGAGTCGAACTGTTGGAGCGTTTGATAGTGCGCTGCTTGATCGAAATTGTGCAGCTGGCGCCGATCCACCCCATCCGACCGCAACGATTCAACTTTTTCGCGCAACACATCGAAGAGCTGGTTATACGATGTCTCAAAGATCACAAGACCATCTGCAAGCAGCTTGTCGGTAATTGCCCGAAGCGAGATCCCCGCCGCTTCAAGCGCCACAAGCGCTGCGTCCCAGCGGTCGAAATCCGAATCGAGCGTGCGCGCCAGCTTGCCGTGGTCGCGAAACGCATCGATAGTGGCCGGCGGCATCGTATCAACCGTATCGGGACCGATGAGCGCCTCGACGTAATACGTGTCGGGATATTTTGGATTCTTGGTCGATGTGCTGGCCCACAGTGGGCGTTGACGGCGCGCGCCGGCTGCCTCAAGTTTGCGAAACCGTTCACTTTCAAGCGACGCTAAGTACACGCGGTACAAGCGCTTGGCGTTGGCGATGGCCGTCTTGCCGAGGAGCGCCTCAAGGGCCGGGCGGGCAGATGCATCGGCCTTGTCAATTGCGGCGGTCAGGCGCTTATCGGCTTCCGTATCGACGCGGCTTACGAAGCACGAGGCGACCGAGGCGATGCGATCGATCGGCTGGTTGCGCGCCAACCGATCCTCGAGGCCGCAATAGAATGCGTCGATCACGCGCTCGTAATACTCCGCGCCGAACATGAGGGTGATGTTGACGTTGATGCCTTCTCCGATGAGCGCGCGGATCACGGGCATGCCCTCGTCGGTTGCAGGCACCTTGATCATAACATTGGGCCGCCCAACGGCCTTCCAGAGGCGCTTGCCCTCGGCGATCGATGAACCCGTCTCTTTGGCAAGATCGGGTGGGAGCTCGATCGACACGTAGCCGTCACCGCCGTCGCTTGCCCGATACAGATCCGCGAAGACGTCGCACGCTTCTTGGATATCTTCGATCGTGATGACGTCGTACATCTCTCGTGCAGAGGTCACGCCGCGGTCCACGAGTTCCTTGATGCCTTGATCGTAATCGTGGCTTTCTGCAACGGCTTTTTCGAAGATCGTGGGATTGGAGGTGACACCGCGCAAGCCATCGTCGTCCACCATCCGGCGCAGCTCGCCCGACCGAGTGAATCCGCGTCGAATGTTATCGAGCCAGAAGCTTTGACCGAAGTCGATCAAGCGCGCAAGTGGATTAGCCATCGAAAACCCCTTCGTTGCCCGTGTAGGGGGCGATTGGTAAATCGCCCCATGGCGGACCTTTAGGTCCGGTCCTTTTTTACCAACTTCAGCGCGCGCTCGGCAACGCGCTCCGGAGTAAAGCCAAACTCGCGGAAAATAACCTCAGCCGGCGCCGAGGCGCCAAAGTGGTCGATGCCGATGGCCAAGCCCCGCTCGCCGATATAGCGTTGCCACCCAAAGGTCGCGGCCGCTTCAACGGACACGCGCGCGGTGACGGCTGGTGGCAGCACTTCATCTCGATATTTTTGCGTTTGGCGCTCGAAGACGCTCCAGCATGGCAAGCTGACCACGCGGGTGGCGACACCTTGCTGTTCCAAAAGTTTTGCGGCCTCCACGCAGAGCGACACTTCTGACCCGGTCCCAATCAAAATGAGGTCTAGGTTGGCGCGGCTCTCGCGAACCAAAATGTAGCCGCCGTTGCGCGCTCCCTTGGTCGCCTCTGCGTCGAAAATCGGAAGTTTCTGCCGGGTCAGCGCCAGTCCGACCGGTCCTCCCTCATGTTCCATGGCGAGCCGCCAACAAATTGCCGTTTCGTTGGCGTCTGCGGGGCGCATGATCGTCATGTGCGGCATGGCGCGCAGCGACGCGAGTTGTTCGATCGGTTGGTGCGTCGGGCCGTCTTCCCCGAGTCCAACGCTGTCGTGAGTCCAAACATAGATCGGTCGAATTTCCATAAGAGCGGCCAAACGGATCGCGGGCCGCATGTAGTCGGAGAAGATGAAGAACGTTGCGCCGAAGGGGCGTAATCCGCCATGCAGCACCATGCCGTTGAGCGCAGCGCCCATCGCATGCTCGCGAATGCCGAAGTGAAAATTGCGTCCTCCATACGAATCGCGCTCAAAATCACCCATGCCAGCAAGGTTGGTTTCGGTTGACGGAGCAAGGTCCGCGGCCCCGCCAAGAAAGTTTGGGACCGCGGGGGCGATCGCGTTCATGACCTTGCTGGAAGCGATGCGGGTCGCCATCGGGCCGTCTTGCGGTGTGAAGCTCGGAATGCGATCGGCCCAGCCATCCGGGAGCTGGTCGCCCTGCTCGGCTGCGAACTGCCGAGCTAGATCGGGAAAGCTCGCCGCGTAGGTGTCGAACCGCGCGCGCCACTCCGCTTCGAATGATTCTCCTCGCCCGATCGCCTCGCGCGTGTACTCGAGCACCTGATCGGGGACGAGAAAATGCGCGTCCTCCGGCCATCCATAAAAGCGTTTTGCAGCCCGAACTTCGTCTTCTCCGAGCGGCGCTCCGTGCGCCGCTGCAGTGTCCTGTTTGTTCGGCGCACCATAGGCAATGTGGCTGCGGACGCGAATGAGCGATGGCCGCGGATCGGCTTTTGCGGCAATAATCGCTTTGTCCAAAGCCTCGAGGTCGTTGGCATCCTCGACCGCCTGCGTGTGCCAACCGTACGCATCGAACCGCGCGCAGACGTCCTCGTCGAACGTAAGCGCAGTATTGCCCTCGATCGTGATGTGGTTGTCGTCGTAAAAATAGATGAGCCGGCCAAGGCGCAGATGACCTGCGAATGACGCAGCCTCCGACGAAACGCCCTCCATCATATCGCCATCGCTGCAAATTGCGTACGTGTAATGATTCACGACGTCGAAGCCTGGTTTGTTGTAGCGAGCGGCCAGCGAGCATTCGGCGATTGCGAAGCCGACGCCATTCCCAAAGCCCTGGCCAAGCGGTCCCGTCGTCACTTCGACGCCTGGCACGACGCCGTACTCCGGATGCCCCGGCGTCTTGCTTCCCCATTGACGGAATTGCTTGAGGTCATCTACGGTGAGATCGTAGCCGGTCAAAAACATAATCGCGTACTGCAACATGCACGCGTGACCGGCTGACAAAACGAAGCGGTCGCGATCGGGCCACTGTGTGTTGTGGGGGTTGAAGCGCAGGTGCCTCGTGTACAACACGTAGGCCAGCGGCGCGAGCGCCATTGGCGTTCCTGGATGACCTGAGTTCGCCTTTTGCACTGCATCCATGGCCAGCGTGCGGATGGTATTGATGCACAACTGATCGAGTGCTTTGGAATCGAGCGCTGGTGAAGTCTTGGCCATAGTACTCCTTATGGAGGGCGTTCTTGTCTCGTTATACCCGCTGTTACCTGTCTCGTACCGCGAACGTGGCTTGCGCCGTCAGGGCACCGATGGACGATACGGTTTCAACGCCATGGCGGTTCAATGCCGCGCTCAGTTCGTCCGCGAATTGTTGCGAGACGGCGATGAGCAGACCACCAGACGTTTGGGCATCGCACAGCGTGAGCTGCAGTGCATTCGAAACGGAAGGCTCGAACGAGACGCCTGATGCGAGCGCATTTTCGAGGTTCGAGCGCGTTCCGCCCGGCACGACCTCGTGACCGGCGAGATCGAGGACGAGGTCGAACATGGGAACGCTGCGAGCCAAAAGCTCGAAGCCCAAACCGCTTCCACGAGCCATCTCGAGCAGATGGCCCACGAGCCCAAAGCCCGTCACGTCGGTTGCGGCGTGCACCGGGGGATCGCTATGTTTGGCATTGAGTTCGACCATGGCGGTCGAAGCACCACGGTTGAGCGTTTCCATGGCGGCAATCGCCGGCGCCAAATCTTTTTCAGGAATTGCGTCTTTGCGCTGCGCGGTCGTCAAGATTCCAGTTCCGATTGGTTTTGTCAGAAGAAGCACGTCACCGGTTCGCCCGGTCGAATTACGGAGGATCCGCTGCGGATGCGCGATGCCCGTGACCGCCAAACCATATTTTGGCTCAGCGTCTTTGACCGTGTGGCCGCCGATGATATGGATCCCCGCCTCGTGCGCTTTCTCGATGCCCCCCGCGAGAATCTCGGCGAGGATTGCAGGATCGCGATCTGCCGGGAAGCAGGCGATCGCAAGCGCGCATAGTGGCGTGCCACCCATCGCATAGATATCGGAGAGCGCGTTTGCAGCGGCGATCCGACCAAATGTTTTCGGCTCATCGACAATGGGCGTAAAGAAGTCAACCGTCAGAACGAGCGCAGTTCGGTCGTTGAGTCGGTACACTCCAGCATCGTCCGCTGTGGACGTGCCGACGAGGACGTTGGGGTCGTCGATCGGCGGCAATCCGGCCAGCACCTGCGCGAGCACGCTCGCGTCGGCCTTAGAGGCTCAACCCGCGCAACTCGAGAGGTGGGTGAGCCGAAAAATATCGGTCCTTGTCACTCTGCTTGACTTTCCTGAGTTTTGGGGATGGCCCTGGTGATGTGTGACGGCTGACTTGTCCCCTCATGTGGACCTATAGTAAGGTACAGGGAAGCCGATAATAATGAAGAGGGGATCGCATCTACATAGTGGTCGTCTTTAACATCCCCTTTGTGAGGAGTTCAAAGGGTCGTGAAAGGACTTTCCTTTTCGCTAATTTTCTGGCGACTCGCCATCGTCGCCGCGATCTTTGTGATCGCGGACCTCGCCTCAGCTCCGCCGGTGCTCGGCTCTGGCCCAACGGTCGCCGTGACTGTCTTTGCGAACGGCCCTGGAGCGCCCGCCGGCACGGTGAGCGCTCTGAGCTCGGCCCTCTACCAGTCAGTTGATCAGTCTGGGAAGTATAGTGCGGTTGGGGGCGGGCCTCTTACGGTGCAACCGGCACTGGATGGCAGCATCGTTGGCCCCGCTATCGATGCCGCGTCCAAAGCCGGCGCCCAGGAAGTTGTCATCAGTGAGCTCGTCAGTGCGTCGGGCGGAAGCGTCGTGTACCGGCTGAGCGCCTACCGCGTCGCCCCGCTGATGTTCATTCGCACGCAGATTTTTTCGCAGTCGTCGCTTGCCACTCCATCGTTAACTGCCGGCTTTGTGACGAACCTCAATACGCTGCACGAGCCCCGCTCCGCAATCGGCACGATTTACTCTCTCGAAAACGGTGTCCATGCAGACTTAGGGTCCGTGTACGGATTCCAACTCGGTCAGCAGTTCAATGTGATGCGCAACGGCCAGAAGATGGCCCAAGCGCAGATCAACACGATTGAGGACGACTCCGCCACGGTCGAAATCACAAACCCGGCGAATGGGTACAACCCGCAGGTCGGCGACCAACTCATTGGACTCCAACCCCTCCCGCCACTCAATCCGCCCCTGAAGAGCTCTTCGAACACGTTTACCATCTGGGGTTTGGTCGTAGCAACCGGGGTAGCGCTCCTCGCGATCGGCCACCACGGCAACGCGGCAGCGGCCAACACGGGACCCGTCGTGTCACCAAGTCCAATTGGCGGGTTCGACGTCACGAGTGCGCAAACGAGCGGCGTGCGGCCGACGGAAACCTTTACCTTCACGTTCAATCAGCCCGTCGATACAAGCACTGTTGACTTCACGGGCACAAACCAAGTGTACTACAATATTACCGGGCTCGGGAGCAATCAGCCGTTGACGAGTCTTGGCGGTGGAACGCCAACGTTCGATCCGACTGACATGATCCTCACCGTCAACACAAATGGATCTCCAACGCCGGGCCAGCAGATCAATTTCTTCTTCACGTCCTCGATTCTGGACACGCTCGGGATTGCACTAACACCCGCTAATTTCTCATTCACGTCATCGGCGCACCATCATCCAGCAACCCACGTCCACGCGCCGCTACCGGCGCCGAGGCATGGCGGCGGAAGCCACAACCCGAACCCGAACTAAATGTACAGGGCGATTGGAAAATAGTCTAGCACCAAAGATGTAGGGGGCGATTGGAAAATCGCCCCATTACAAAAAAGAGACGCGAGGCCAAGGCCTCGCGTTTTCTCATTAGATAGACCATTCCCAGGGATTCCAAAAGGTCGTGACTGCATGCGCGGGTTTGTAGCCGTGAAGGTCAGAGTTCGCGACGTCTTGCCGCACATCGAACCAGAGAACGATGATGGGGTCCGCTTCGGCCAGGATCTCTTGGATGCGACCGTACGCGGCTTTGCGCTTCGCCCGATCGTACACGCCTAGCGCCACATTTTCGGCAGCATCCAGGCGTCGGTCGCAGAAGCGGAAATAGTTGGAGCCCCATGGCGGACGCTGGTTGCACATGAAGATTTGGGAATCGTCGGGGTCAACGCCGTTTGACCAAGAGTCAAAAAAAACGTCAAACTTTCCAGTCCGATAAATGCCATCTGGGCCCCCAAGCATATCGGTGGGGTATTGCTTGAGGTCGACCTGGGCACCAACTTTTTTCCAATCGTGTTGCACGAGGACCACCACTGCCGAGCCTAACGCGGCGCCCGTGGCGCTCACGAGCGTAAGCTCCAGAGGCTGTCCGTTCTTTGCACGCACGCCATCGGGTCCAAGTTTCCAGCCGGCATCATCGAGCAATCTCGCGGCGCGAGCCGGATCGTACGGATAGCGCCGAACCTTGGGATCGAACGCCCACAAAAAAGGCGGTTGATCGCTCCCTGTGGGTAGGTACTGTCCGTGCGTGAGGGCAGTTCCCATGCGTGCAACGTTGGTTGCATAGTGGAGCGCTTCGCGCACGCGAGGGTCGCTGACGACGGTTCGCTCGGTGTTAAAATCCAGCGACTCGAAGCTCGTAAACGGGATTCGATAGACCTTGATCCCCGGCGCGCCCATGAGAGCCGCAACTTGATCCGCCGGTGCAGCAATTCGAAAATCAACTTCGTGCGTTCGAAACTGCGTCAAGATCGTGTCGTCATTCGGAATAATCTTAAAGATGATCTCCTTCAATCGCGGTGGACCGCGCCAATATGCGGTATTCGCAACCATGCGGATTTCGATATCCTTTTCATTTGCGATCACTTGAAAGGGGCCCGTGCCGATCGGCAAGTTGTTGAACGCCACCTGGTTGAGATCTGCGTAGCTCGAGAGGAGGTGCTTGGGCAAGATACTATACGTCGCATCGGCTGGCGCAAAGAAGGTCTCGACGAAGGGAGCGAACGATTTCTTCAAATGTACTCTGATGGTGAAGTCATCGAGCTTCTCGATCGACGCCACCGAGTCATAGCCCATTCTGCTTTGGACGTTGTTGCGCGGGTTGAGCACCGCTCGCCACGAGAAGATCACGTCGTCCGCCGAAAACGGCGCGCCATCTTGCCATCGCACGCCCGGACGTAAATGATAGGTGATAGTCAACCCGTCTTGGCTAATGCCTCCGTCTTGCTGTGTCGGCACCCGGATGGCCAATTCGGGGATGAGTTCGTTGCGCTCGTTCCAGCGAAAAAGATAAGCACCCCAAAACATGGAGAGGTCAGTTGCCACTTGCCCAAAGGAGAGCATCGGATTAAGGTTGTCTGGCTGGCGCGTGTCCGCGATCCGAAGCACCCCGGGCACGGTCCACGGGTTCGCTCCCGACCCAGCCCCGGTCTCGTGTGGCCCCACTCGTGTGCAAGCAACTAACAGAACAAGCACAACCAGTAGCGGGCGACTGTAAAGTCGCCCAAAGAGTCGCGCGAATTTATTCGCGCGCGCTCTGCTCACAGGTGGTGCCTCTCCAGAAACCACCGCTCCCATGGCCGCGCTCGGCTGGGAAGCGAAGCGTCGATCATTGCATAGGCCGGGGCGTTGAGAGATTCGATGAGCGTCACCGTCGGCGAGTGACGGAGTGTTGTCCGAACGTCCGGCGCCATCGGAAAGAACAGGCCGATAAACAAGATCAGCCACAGCGCGAGCACGGCTTTCGCGCACGCGACAAGACCGCCGCCCACTCCGCTTGCGGCCTTCAAAACTGGCCGAGCAATGGTTCGTTCGGCTGCCCAACCCGCTAGCCGAGTCAACCCAAACGCAAACAAAAAGAGAAGCCAAAAGCCCGCAAGGTGCGCGGACGCTGGAGGAAGGCCAAAGCTGTGTTGCAGGCTCGGAGTCATGGTGCCGGCTAGCGCGCCGGCGATGACCCACGCCACGATGATGGATACCAAGCCAATGGCCTCGCGGATGAGGCCCGCCCGATAGCCTCCCCAAAACGCGAGCGCCAGAGTCAAGATCACAAGCCCGTCGGCCCAGGTCACAGACTATTCACGAAGCGTGGCGCCAAAGCGATCCCGCAGGATCGCGACGATTGCATCCTTCGAAGCGTTGGCTTCTTCATCAGTGATGGTTGCATCCGGTTTTCTCAAGGTCACCGTCAGCGCAATGCTTTTCTTCCCCGCGCCGATCTGCGGCCCTTGGTACTCGTCAAACGGGCGAACGCTCTCACAATAAGGCGTACCGCTGGATCGTATGGCGTTCATTAAATCCCCAGCGGCAACGCCAGCGTCGACGACCACAGCGATGTCGCGCTTGGTCGCAGGGAATCTCGGCAGTGGTCGATACTGAACGACAGGCTTGTCTTGAGCGATATTTTCAAGATACAACGCAAACGCATACGTTGTTTGGGGCAATTCAAATGCGCGCGAAAGTTTCGGGTGCACGCGTCCGAACTTGGCGACGACGCGATCCCCCGAACGCAAGACCCCGGCGGCACCCGGATGAAAATACGCGCGCTCGCGTTGCTCGCTTGAAAATTCCCCCGGTGTGAGTGAGCGTATGATTGTTTCGACCTCGCCTTTCATTTCGAGCAGGCGTTGATCCAGCACAGACTCCGACTCGCCCTCTCCGAATGCAATCAGACCGGCAAGCGAGGGCCACTCGATCACGCCGTTGTCCGTGTAAACGCCGGCGTGCGGCTTCGCGGCTCGTGATTCGCCCGGGTCGAGCGGACGGAAGATATGACCAATTTCGAAAAGCCGCAGCTCGCCCGCAGCACTCGGCCACCACTTCGCAGCGGCCACGAGCAGACCAGGCAGCAAGCTTGGCCGCAAGAAACGTTGGTCTTCGGACAGCGGGTTTCTCACCGTTACCACGTCGCTCCAATAGGAAAGACCGGAGCGTTCCCAAGCGGCAATCATCTTGGCGCCTTGGAGCGGAATGCTGACGATCTCGCGATAACCCAGGGCGGCCGCGCTTCTCGAGAGCGCGGATTCCTGGTCGTAAAGGCCCTCGTCAACGACCTGCGGTGCCGCCAGCGCGCGGACCGCGGGAATCGCATCGTACCCAATGCCTCTGGCAACCTCCTCGATGACATCTACTTCTTCACGGACATCCGGGCGCCAGTATGGCACCGTTACCTCGAGTTCCGCATCACCTTGTGCTTCCAGTTCGATGGCGCGCAGCGCATCTTTCATTTGCGCCACCGAAAAGTCGGAGCCAAGCAGACGATTGACGCGCGCAACTCGGGCGCGCACGCGACGCAGCGGCCCAGGTTGCTCGCCTACTTCGAGGACACGGCTGGGCTTTGCACCGGCGTGGATGAGCAATTGTGCGGCGCGCTTTCGCCCAACTTCCGGAAGTTCGAGCGGGAGATCTTTTTCATGTCGAAGGGCACCTTCCGTGCGCAAGCCGAGCGCGATAGAGGCGCGGCGCACGCGCTTTCCGACGAAGTTTGGGGATTCCACGACGAGCTCTTTCGTCTGCATCGTGACGCCAGACTCCGCTCCGCCCATGATCCCAGCAATGCCGATGGGTCCTTCGCCGTCAGCAATGACAGGCGTCCCCACCGGGAGCGTCCGCTCCACGCCATCGAGCGTCACAACTTTCTCGCCATCCCGCGCGCCGCGCGCCACGATCTTTCCCCCACGGATTTTCGCAGCGTCGTAGAAATGCAGCGGCTGCCCGGTCTCGATCTGGACGAAATTTGAAATGTCGACGAGCAGGTTCAAACTGCGCACGCCGGCTGCAGCCAGACGCAACGCCATCCACATGGGTGCTCGGCGGTTGGAGACCTCCGAAAAGCATTGTCCGAGCAACCGCCGGCAGATGGCTGGATCCTCGATGGCAACGGTAATCGCGCACGGCGCATCGCCGGCTCCTTGATCGAGAGCCAACGGTCGAAATGGAGCGCGCAGTCCCGCTGCCGCTTCCCGAGCGAGTCCGACGATCGAAAGCCCGTCTGGGCGGTTTGAGGGAACATCCACATCCAAAACGGCGTCTCCAAAACGCGCCACCCGCCAAAAATCCTGGCCCACCGGCGCGTCATCTTCCATGATCAGAATCCCATCGTCGTAGTCGCCTGGCAGCGCAAGCTCGTCGGGCGAGCACATCATGCCGTTTGACTCGACACCCCGCAGCGTGCTGCGCTCGATTCGTTTGGTCTCGGTGGGCACACGGTCGCGCGCCGCCGCCCCTCGAGCGTAGACGACCGAACCAACCACAGCAATGGGAATTTTATTGCCCACAGCAACATTGGTTGCACCGGTGACGATTTGGAGCTTCTCGCTCCCGGTGTCGACCGTGCTCACCAGCAGTCGATCGGCGTTGGGATGCCGCGCGAGCGTCTCAATTTTGCCGACAACAATCCGCTGTGGCGTTGGCTGAACTGCCATTCCGTCAACCGCAAAACCGCGCTGCGTCAGCGCACTGGCAAACGCGTCGGGCGCCGCGTCGGTTTCAATGAAATCGCGCAGCCACGAAACAGGGACGCGCATCAGGCAAATTGCTCCACAAAGCCGGGATCGTTATCCGTGAACAGACGAATGTCATCGATGCCGTTTCGTACCATCGCGATGCGCTCAATGCCCAGACCGAAAGCCCACCCCGTGTAGATCTCCGGATCGTATCCGGCGGTTTTGAGCACGTAGGGATGGACCATGCCGCTGCCGCCCATCTCGAGCCAGCCTGAGCCACCGCAGGTGCGGCAGCCCGCGCCATCGCAGACAGGACACGAAACGTCAACCTCCGCAGACGGCTCCGTGAACTGAAAGTACGACGGTCGAAAGCGCGTTCGGCGCGACTGACCATACAGATGACGACACAGATCGCTGACAAACCCCTTGAGATGACCAAACGTAATGCCGCGATCGATTTGCAATCCCTCGAACTGATGAAAAGCGAACGTGTGCCTCGCGTCCAACGCATCGCGACGGTACGCCCGGCCTGGCACCAAAATAGCGATCGGCGGCGGATACTCGAGCATCGCTCGCACCTGCATGGGTGACGTGTGCGTTCGCAGCAACTCCTCTGACGATACATAGAACGTATCCATGGCATCGCGCGCGGGGTGATCGGCCGGTATGTTCATCACCTCGAAGTTGTAGTGTTCTGTTTCAACTTCGGGTCCCATGACGATCGCAAAACCTCGGTTGCGAAAGAACATCGCGACGTCGTCGAGGGTTTGGCGCAAGATGTGCAGCGAACCGCGCTTGGGTTCGATGCCGGGGAACGTCACGTCAAAGCGCCGGGCGAGCGCCTTATCGAGTGCGGCGTCAGTGAGCCGCAGCATCAGCCGCTCCAAGTGCTGCTCGATGCGAGCCTTCGTCTCGTTGGCACGCCGGCCAAACTCGGCCCGCTCTTCCTTTGGGAGCTTGCCGACTCCAGACATGATTTGGGAAAGCCGGCCACCTTTGCGGCCCAAAATATCGGTCCGCAGCGCCTCGAGATCTTGCGCCGTCCGAACGTCGACGGCCCTACGCTCCACGTCGGCTTCCAACGCCGCTAATTGATCGTCCACACGCGCTCCCGGCCCAAAAAAGAAGAAGGCCGCGTTGTCTGCGGCCACTTCCTATGAATACGTCGGCGCGCCCTGCACCAGCGTGGATGCTAGCGCGAATCTTGGGGTGCCATCCGCTTATAAAGCAAATAAGCCTTGATCGAACCAGTTGTGAGAAAGAGCTTCCAGAACAATGCGGGAGAGAGTAGCAGTGTCGCCGACCTCCTTATGTTCCTACTAGTTCACCGGGCATCAGTATATCATAGGAGGCGAAAAGGAAGCAAGGTCGCTTGGGGGCTTGACATTTACGTATCATTCGTTCTCGCTCGGTTGGGGTCCAACGAGCCCGTGCGCGCGAGCGAGTTCGTAGAGCAGAATCGCCCCCGCAACCGATGCATTCAAAGACTCAATGGCAGTCGTTTGCGGGATAGTCAGGACAAGCTCGAAATCGCGGCGTGGAATTTGCGCCAAGCCACGCCGCTCTTGCCCAACAACCAACGCGACCCGTGCGGGCAATGTGACCGACCTCACATCCACCCCATCGGTGCCGCCACCAACGATTGCAAGATGCGCCGCTCGGGCTTGGGTCGCGAGCATTTCCCAGCTCGCAAAACCCACGATAGGAACCCGAAAGATCGAACCCATGGAAGCCCTCACGACCTTTGCGTTGTACGGCTCGACCGTGTGAGGTCCAAAGCAAACCGCGGCTGCCCCGAAGGCCTCGGCTGCTCGAATGAGGGTGCCGGCGTTGCCAGGATCCGACAGGTCAGGCAAGACGAGTACGGTCGTGGGGCTGCTCTCGGGGACAAGGGCCGGAAGTTCCGCGATATCACGATGGAGGAAACCGGCAACTGCGACAATGCCTTGGGGGGCTTGCGTCTCCGCAAGTGAATCGATCGTTCGTCGATCGACAACGTCGATTGGGACTTGGGCCTGATTCAGTCGCGCAAGCAGTTCGTCTGAAAGTTCATCCCTTAGGGCAAAGACCCGTTCAATGCTGGCGTGAGCATCGAGCGCGTCGCCCAGCAGCTGCACGCCCTCAATGAGAAAGCACCGTCGCTCTTGGCGGTGCTTTTTTTGCTGCAAAAAGCGCGCGGCGCGAACCGTGTCGTGGTGAAAGCCGAGCTCGCCTTCGGCCACGAACCCGCTACGCGCGCGCGGCGTTCGCGGGCAGATGCTTCTTTGCGATCTCCAGCAACGCAGTGAACGCTGCATGGTCATTCATTGCAAGATCCGCTAGCATCTTGCGGTTGAGGTTGAGCCCCTCTTTACGCAGACCGCTTACGAGCCGGTTATAATTGAGGCCCTCGGATCGCGCCGCTGCATTGATCCGAGTGATCCACAGCGCACGGAAGTCGCGCTTGCGATTGCGCCGGTCGCGAAAAGCGTAGATCAGCGAATGGAGCAGCGCTTCGTTCGCGGCCCGGTACGTGCGCCCACGCGCACCGCGAAAACCCTTTGCGGCTTTGAGAACTTTATTGCGCTTCTTGAGCGCGATTACGCCGCGTTTAACGCGTGACATGATGTGTTCTCCCGGCCCTTAGGCATATGGCAATTGCCGCTTCAGGCGCGGCACATCAGTCGGATCAGCCGTGACCTGTTTGCGAAACTTGCGAATCCGCTTGGGGGATTTCTTGGTCAAAATGTGGCTGCAACCTGAAAACTGTCGCTCGCGCACAAATTTTCCGGTACCGGTCACCTTGACGCGCTTCGCCGCCCCACGGTGTGTTTTCAGTTTTGGCATCGTTTCCTCAGCTCTGCTTCGCCGGGGCAGCCTTCTGCGCGGTCAGCGCCGCGATGACGTCCTGCTTGGGCGATAAAATCATAAACATGTTGCGGCCTTCCAGCCGCGGCTCACGCTCGACGCTTGCGATCTTCGCCGTGTCGGCGACGACGCGCGCGAGAATTTTGCGTCCTTGTTGGGCATAGGCGATCTCGCGTCCGCGGAACATGATCGTCACTTTCACCTTGTCGCCGTCGAACAGCAACCGCTCGGCGGTTCGGAACTTCACTTGGTAGTCGTGCTCCTCGATCTTGGGGCGCAACTTAACCTCGCGGAGTTCCATGTTATGCGCTTTCTTGCGCGCCTCTCGGTCTTTTTTGTTCTGCTCGTAGCGTAGCCGTCCATAATCATCAAGGCGGCACACTGGCGGAACTGCGTTTGGCGAGACTTCAATCAGGTCAACGCCCCGATCGCGAGCAAGGGAAAGCGCGTCCCAGGTTGACATGATGCCCAGTTGCGCGCCGTCGTCCGCAATAACGCGAACTTGAGGCACACGAATCTGCTCGTTGACGCGGAAATGCCGGCTAATGAGCGCGCGCTCCGGCTGCTAGCGGTTTAGGTATAGTCTTCTCCCGTGTAACAGCGGACCTTTAGGTCCGCTTCAAACAAAAAGGCCCGCAAACGCAGGCCCACCATGACGGAAACGCACGAATCGAGTTTCGCTGCCTTCGTCTTTCGAACCGAACTGACTATCGTATGGATGCCGTACGGTGCGAAGGGTAGTCGTTGCCTTGGGATTATAACAAGAGGCCCTACCTCGGTCAAGCGAGGCACGCACGTATGTAGCGGCCGATTGGCAAATCGCCCGACGCCGCAGAGCGGATCACAAACGATCAGTGCCTGTCCCGGAGATCGTCGAACCATGGCCGCTGCTCGGGCATGCAAAGGCCGGACTTAGCGGTGGCGCGAAAAACGTCAGCCGTGGTAAAAGAAGACTATAAGACGGCACATCCTTGGCAAAAAAAGCGATCCGACGAGCGAAAGATCGGGCTCGTGATGGTCAATACCGGCCCAGGCAAGGGCAAGACGACAGCCGCGCTCGGTGTAGCCCTGCGGGCCATCGGCCATCACCACACGGTGAAGATGATTCAGTTCATGAAGGGTGACCCTTTTTACGGCGAGATTCTCATCCGCGAGCGCCTGCCGGAGCTCGAGATCGAGCAGTACGGCCTCGACCGTTTCGTGGATCCCAAGAACCCAGAACCCGAGCAAGTCGAGCGGGCACACGAAGGCTTTAGAGTGGCGAGCGAAGCCATTATGTCGGGCGAGTACCATGTCGTGATTCTTGACGAAGTCAACGTTGCAATGTCATTCGGCTTGGTCGACGCGAGCGCAGTAGTTGACCTCCTGCGCAAGAAGCCAGCACACGTTGAAGTCATTCTGACCGGGCGTGATGCTCCCCAAGCAATCGTGGACGCGGCCGACTATGTCAATGTCGTCACGGATGTGAAACACCCCTACCAAAAGAACATTCCGGCTCGCGTCGGGATCGAGTTCTAGCCGATGAATAAGATAGAGGCGCGAATTTATTCGCGCGAGCGTAGTCGCGCGAAATTCGCGCGCGTTCGAAGAAAAGTGGCAAAGCCCGTGAGCGTAAAAAAGAGCAAAACCAATGGCACGCCAGCCAACGGCGAGGCAAACGTAGGAACCAAAGGCAAACTCGCCGGGAAAGAGCTATGGCAGGAGCAGTTCGAGACCGCTCCCAAGCGGGCCGGCGCGATTGATCGCACGATTTCCGATCACCCGCTGAAGCCGATGTACGGCCCCGAAGACTTAGCCGGTCTTGACTACGATCGCGACCTCTCGTATCCGGGTCAGTATCCGTACACGCGCGGCATCCATCCGACGATGTACCGCGGCCGGCTGTGGACCATGCGTCAGTTCGCAGGTTTCGGAACCGCCAAGCAAACCAACGAACGTTTCCGTTTCTTGCTAGCGCAAGGGCAGACGGGATTATCGGTTGCCTTTGACATGCCCGCGCTCATGGGGTACGACTCCGACCATCCTCGAGCACTCGGTGAAGTCGGCAAGTGCGGCGTTGCCATCGCCACTCTCCAAGACATGCAAGACCTCATGGCTGGGATCGATCTTGGTCGCATCTCCACCTCGATGACGATCAACTGCACAGCGCCTGTCGCCCTCGCGCTGTATATCGTGGCGGCCGAATTGCAGGGCGTTCCCCAAGAAAAACTCAGCGGTACGCTTCAAGCCGACATGCTCAAGGAATACATCGCGCAGAAGGAGTGGATCTATCCGCCCGAACCCTCCATGCGCATCATCACTGACATGATGGCGTATTGTGCGAAGCACGTACCAAAATGGAACACGATCTCCATCTCGGGTTATCACATTCGGGAAGCTGGTTCGACCGCAGTCCAAGAGCTCGCGTTCACGCTTGCCGACGGATTCGCGTATGTGGAGGCGGGCATCGCCGCGGGCATGGACGTCGACGAGTTTGCTCCTCGCCTTTCATTTTTCTTTAACGCCCACTCCGACTTTTTCGAAGAGATTGCCAAGTATCGGGCAGCCCGGCGTATCTGGGCGCGACATATGCGAGAGCGCTACAAAGCAAAAAGCCCGCGCTCGTGGACGCTGCGCTTCCACACCCAAACCGCGGGCTGCTCGGCAACCGCGCAACAGGCACAAAACAATATCATGCGCGTGGCTTTTCAAGCAATGGGCGCGGTCCTCGGCGGCACGCAATCACTGCACACCAACTCATTGGATGAAGTGCTCGCGTTGCCAACGCAAGAGAACGCGCAGATCGCTCTCCGCACGCAACAGATTATCGCCTACGAAACAGGCGCGGCGAACGTCGTCGACCCCCTGGGTGGCTCGTACTACGTCGAGAAACTGACCAGTGAAATGGAAAGAGCTGCCGAGAGATACTTCGAGCGAATCGCAGAGTTTGGAGGCGTGATTCCCGCCATCCATGCCGGCTTTTTCCAAAAGGAAATCGCGGACGCGTCGTACCGATACCAGCGCGAAATTGAAAATGGCGAACGAATCATCGTCGGCGTGAACGATTTCGTGCAAGAGGAAGCCGAGCAGATTGCGCTGCTCAAAATCGGTCGAGCGACCGAACTCGAACAGTGCGCGCGGGTGCAAGCCTTTCGGGCATCTCGCGACGGCGAGGCAACACAAAGAGCGCTTTCAGAATTGGCAGATGCTGCAAGGTCGGACAAAAACCTCATGCCGCACTACCTCGACTGCGTGCGCAGCAAGGCCACGCTGGGAGAGATCTCCGAAGCACTCGTGCCGGTCTTCGGCCGCTATCGCGAGCCAGCGGTGATTTAATCGTGGCACGACCGATTCGCATCCTCGTGGCCAAAGCTGGGCTCGACGGGCACGACCGGGGCGCCAAAGTCATTGCTCGCGCGCTGCGCGATGCCGGGTTCGAAGTCATTTACACGGGTTTGCATCAAACCCCGGAGCAAGTGGTAGAGGCGGCGATGCAAGAGGACGTCGATGGTATCGGTCTTTCCGTTTTGTCCGGCGCGCACATGACGCTCTTCCCGCGAATCAAAGAACTTCTGGTCAAAGAAGGGGCCGATGATATTGTCCTCTTCGGCGGCGGCACGATCCCGGGCGAAGACGTAAAGCCACTGCTCGCCGCGGGTGTCGCCGGAGTGTTTACCCCTGGCACGCCCATGGCCACGATCGTCGACTTCGTGCGACGCGAGTGTGGAAAGAGGGTTGGAGCGTAGGTTCAATTTGAGCGCAAAAGTGCGAGTGCGCTTCGCGCCGAGCCCGACCGGCTATCTCCATGTCGGCGGGGCGCGTACCGCTTTATTCAATTGGCTCTTTGCCCGCCACCATGGCGGTGTCTTTGTTTTGCGCGTCGAGGATACGGACGTCACGCGCAATCGGCCCGAGTATACAAAGGCCATCTACGATGGTCTGCATTGGCTCGGGCTCGAATGGGATGAGGGGCCGGACCGCGGAGGCCCGCACGGACCATACTTGCAGAGCGAGAGAAACGATCGCCACCTGCACATTGCCCGTCAACTCGTCGAACGCGGGTTAGCGTATGAATGCTTCTGTGACAACAGCGGCGCGAACTCAATCGCGCTCAACGAGACGGACGACCCCGACAATGTAGCGGGCGATTGGAAAATCGCCCGAGATCCTAACGTCGCCACCGACCGGCCGCAGGCCCGAGACAATGTAGCGGGCGACAGGGCGCACGCCAAAAATAATGTAGCGGGCGACAGGGCGCACGCCAAAGATAATGTAGCGGGCGACTGGCAAGTCGCCCGAAGCCAATGCTCGTGCTTGACCCTTTCAAACGAAGCACGCGCGGCGCGCCGCGAAGACAAACCGCCGGCAATCCGCTTTCGCGTTCCTCCGGGTCGCGACTTCGTGGTCGACGACCTCATCCGCGGAAAGGTAACTTTCCCGGGCGAGACGCTGGGCGATTTCGTCATCGCCACGGGCGACGGACGAGCGCTCTATAATCTGGCCGCAACCATCGACGATAATGACATGGCAATCACCCACGTGATTCGTGGAGAAGAACACTTGGCTAACACGCCAAAACAGCAGCTGCTTTACGAAGCGATGGGCTGGAAGGCTCCGCAATTTGCTCACATTCCGATTATCCTCAATTCGCAGCGGCGCAAGCTGAGCAAACGCGACGGGGCGACTTCACTCAACGAGTATCAAGCCATGGGCTTTCTGCCCGATGCGGTGGTCAATTTCTTGGCGCTGCTCGGTTGGTCGCCCGGTGGAAACAGAGAACTTCTCCGCCGCGACGAGCTGGTCGCGGCGTTCGATCTCGACCGCGTCGTTAAACACCCCGCCATTTTCGATACGGCAAAACTCGGGTGGCTGAACAAAGAGTACATCAAAGCCATGCCGGCTACAGAGCTTGCCGCCCGTATCGACGCCTTGATCAGTACGCGGAGCGTAGCGGGTGACTGGAAAATCGCCCCAGATCAGTTGCAGAAGGTTGCTGCGCTGCTCCACGATCGCGTCAAGACGATCGTTGAAGTGCTCGAACTCGGTTCGTACTTTTTCACCGCGGGGCCGATCCAGCCAACCGAAGAAGCGATCGCAAAATATTGTGCCAGCCCCGAGGTGCTGGCGCGTCTTCATGAAGTCCGAGAAGCGCTCGCCCACGCGAGTGGTTTTGACGCAGCAGATGTCGAGCGAGCGATCAGAGATCTCGCGGCAGCCAAAGGCATCAAACCGTCGGAGTATATTCACCCGTTGCGCGTTGCAGTGACTGGCCAATCGGTGAGTCCAGGAATCTTTGAGGTCTGTGCAATCTTAGGGCGCGATGTCGTGTTGAAACGGATCGATGCACTCGTGCGCTTCCTCAGCAGCGCAAATCTCACCGCGAAGGTGGTGCACTGATGGAGCGCGTGCACGTCTTCTTTCTTGCCGCGGGCAAGGGTACCCGGATGAAAAGCCGCCGCCCGAAGGTGCTCCACGAATTGTGCGGCGTGTCGCTCTTGTCGCACGTGCTTGACACGGTACGATCGTGCATTTCGGGCGACATCCGGATCATTGTCAGTCCGGAACTGCGCGAGCACGTGGAGGCGCTCGGCCACCGAGCGGTCGTGCAAGAGCCGCACTTGGGCACGGGTCACGCCGTGCAAATAGCGTTGGCGGATCTAGCCCCTGATGCTGCACCCATCCTTATCGTCAGTGCCGATATGCCGCTCGTGCCGTGCGACTTGCTCCTTGCAGCGTGCGAGGCACAGCGCGCACAAAAAGCTGCCGTCGTGCTGGGCACCGCCCGGGTGCCGCTGCCTTCGGCATTCGGTCGCATCATTCGAGATCGCGGTAAGGTTGTGGGCATCGTGGAAGCTCGCGACGCGACGCCTGATCAGCTCATGATCGATGAAGTCAATGCGGGGATCTATTGTTTCGACCAGGCCGACCTGCGCCACACTATTGCAGGACTTTCCACCAACAATGCGCAGGGTGAGCTCTATCTCACCGACTGCGTCGCTGCTCTTGCAAGCTCCGGCAAGCGAATTGAAACGGTCCAAGCTGCCAATTTCTTGGACATCATGGGCATCAATAATAGAGTCGAGCTGGCCGCTGCCCGCGCGATTATGCAGCAGCGAATTTTGGAACGACACATGTTAGCCGGCGTGACCATCGTCGACCCAGCAAGTACATATATCGATACGATGGTAACGATTGGGGCCGATACCATCGTTCACCCGCAGACGCATCTTACAGGTCGTTCGTCGATTGGTGGCGGATGCGTCGTTGGGCCCAGTGCAGTTGTCGCGAATAGTTCGATTGCCGACCACGCCGAAATTGTCCAATCCATCGTCAAAGATTCGAGCGTTGGAGAAGGCGCGACGGTTGGTCCGTTTGCCCACTTGCGGGGGAACAGCCTCATCGAGCCGGGCGCGCACATCGGTAATTTCGTGGAAACGAAGAACACCAAGCTGGGGCGTGGCGCAAAGGCGAGCCATCTGTCATATATCGGCGATGCGGAGGTTGGCGAACGGGCTAACATCGGCGCCGGCACGATCACGTGCAATTACGATGGCAAAAAGAAGAACAAGACCAAGATCGGTGCAAAGGCTTTTATCGGCTCGAACTCCTCACTGGTCGCTCCCGTCGAAATCGGGGATGGCGCGCTGACGGGGGCAGGCTCGGTGGTGTTACACGACGTGCCGGCCGGCGAACGGGTGGCGGGCAATCCGGCGAAAGCGTTGCCAAAGAAGCAAACGCTGGAACCCACGTGATCGCACACAATCTTGCGTGGATCATCACCGCCGTCTGCGCCTTCACCGCAGCGGCGGTTTTCGTCTGGCAGCGCCGAGGCCTAGCGCTTGTGCTCGAACGGGCCCAACAAGCCGAGCGCAAACTCGCCTTGCTCGGCACAATCGCACCTGCATTGACGGAAGCCGCCACCGAGTCGATGCCGGTAACCTGCGAGCGCGTCGTCGAGCGCTTCAACGCCCTCGTCCGGGCGCAAACCGTGCTGTGTCTGATCGCGCGTGATGGTCGGCTCGTTCTCGGCGCGAAGTCCGATTCGGGTTATGCCGGGTTTCTTCGCATTGGTGACCCATGTGATGGCGATTCGATTCTCGATTGGGTGGAGCAAACGGGGAGGGCAGCCATCGTCGGCCCGACTGTGGTTCATTTATACCCGGACTCTGATCTTGTCGACCTGTCGCGCGATTCACGAGGACTTCAACTCGGCGGTCCGCTCGTCGGCAGCCGCGACCGCGTTTGGGCGCTGTGCGTTCCAATGCTCCAGCAAAGGGGACGTCAGCTGCGCCCAACGTTTATAGGAGCGCTCTATGCCGAGCGCAGCCACGATGACCCGTTCACGCGCGAAGAATTGTGGACTGCCACGACGATCGCTCACCTGGCGGGCGATGCGCTGCAGCGTGCGAGCTTCGCCGATGAGGTGAAACGGGAATCGGCAATCGATCAGCTCACGCAGTTGTTGAGCGCTTCTGCATTCCGCAAACGCCTGCGTCAGGAGATCGAGGCTCGCCGCCCGCTCGCAGCGGCCCATGGAGCAGCGGACCTTCAGGTCCGTTCCAACGAACGTCCCGACGTCGCCCTTTTCTTTATTGATACTGACAGATTCAAGTTGTGGAACGATAATTTCGGCCATGTCGTTGGCGATGTGTTACTCAAGCGTCTCGCTGACATGTTTCGCGAAGTGTCGGCCACCGGCGGGTTCGCCGGGCGCAATGGCGGCGATGAGTTTTGCATCGCGTTGCTCGATCGGACGAAAGACGACGCGATTGAGGTTGCAGAGCGATTGCGCGAGCGAATAGAGCGCACGGATCTCGGTGCATCGCCAGAAGGTGTACCCTCGCCACGCATTCCGGTCACGATCAGCATTGGGGTAGCGCATTTCCCTGTGGATGTGTCTGCGACCGCAGATGCGCCTGCTGACCTGCTGCTAGAAGCAGCAGATGCTCGCATGTACGACGCGAAGCGGGCTGGCCGTAATCGTGTGGCCTACTCGCGCACTCGCGCGCTGCCGACTAAAATCCGCTTTCCTGGCGAAGGCCCGATTCCCCGCCGCTAGTTCTTGCTTGCGCTAAAAGCAACCTCAGGTTGGCAATTGCGGCCAACACACACCGAGAGCAATGGATGCAGTTCCATGCCCTGACTCCCGGGCACGTCGTAAAACCCTACCCCGACGACGCTCAAGACGTTTCCGGTCGTGGGCTTGAGCGTGTCTAATGCGCTTCTGACGGCAGCGATTTGGCTCGCAAAGGCACTTCCGCGCGCGCACGATGGGTCTGTAGATTCGAGCGTGATCCTCTTCCCTGTTTTATCCCTCACAATGATATGGTTGTCAAGGTCAGGTTCGGTATACGTTCGTACGATAATGACATTTTGCAGTTCATAAACCGTCGTCTCCGCGGGGGCTGATCGCACGCCGAGCTGCACGTGGGTCAAGCCGATCCCGTCGAGCGCAGCGATGGTTGTTATTTGCGGCGTGAGATCGAGCGAGCGAGCGGCCGGATCGAGTCCAATTTTCAAGGGCCAACGATATCCACCGCACGGGGTCAAATCACCGCGCCCATCAGTCGACATGACAGGACCACCGGAGGGACCGCACATGAGAATGCCAAGAGCGACTACAACAGTAGGGATAAGTGTAGCGATCCTTCGCATATTGAATGTCTCCGTACATTCAGCTCATCCCCACAAAGCGGGCCTCCAAACCGTGCGCCAGAAAACTTAATGCCGCTTAACACTGCTCGTGGGGGCAATGGACGGTCCACCCGGTACCACCTATGGTTGGCAGCTCTGACCAACGCACAGGAGGACAGCAACAAGAAGAGCGGGGATGGGCTAAGCCGCTTGAAAAAACGCATACGACAGCTGCTGTGGCTACTCGCCATCCTTTTCGTGGTCGCCGGCATCTATCTCGCCTGGACGGAAAAATTCGAACAGCGGGCCGGCGAAGCACTGCATCAGGCCGCTCCGGCGGCACGTCAAATCGTGCCAGTGCCCGCAAAGAAAATCTTCCGAGAAATCCTTGCGCACTTACCGGTCTATGGAGCCACGAGTTCCTGGCTCGCGCGAAAATCAGGCAGCGTTGTTTATTTTGGCATAGTCGCCGCTTTTGTACTTGCCTTGCGCAAGCGCAAGCCCACCTCGCTCGGCGCAACGCTGTTAGTGACCGTGGTTGCAGCGGTTGCGATGTCCGCGATCGTCGAAATTCTCGAGTTCCCAGAAGAGATCAGCGACGAAATTTTCGATCTTGGTTGCGGCGCCTGCGGCGGCGTCATTGCAGGCCTGGTCGCGTGGCCTTTTGTGAAGAGGCAAACCTAAGCGTCGCGAACCCCTCTACAAGGATCAAGGCGCGCACCAAAGACGACTATGGCTTTATCTTGCAAGCCCCATTCTTTGCAATAGCCCTTCTTGCGGCTTCAGGATACTGCGAAATAATTTCAAGCAACGCGCGCGCTGGACCATCCGGAACCGCGCGCCCCTGTTCCCACTGTTGCAATGTTCTACGGCTTAACCCATATCGGCCAGCGAATTGAGCCTGAGAGAGCCGAAGTTTCCGACGGATAGACTTGACGTCCACCAATGGAGAGCCGCGGATGACTTGACCGTCCGACAGATCAAACTCATGATCGCCATCTTCTTTGATGTACTGCTGAATATCGGTCTCACTCGTCGCCCGCAGCTTGGAGCTATTCACGCGTCCGTAGCGGTTATTTTTTCTCGATGAGAGCTTGCGCATACGCCGAGCGCTCCTTCCTGCTCGCCGGGCGGGCGGAGATGATTCGGATCCGGCCACGACGAGGCGTCCAAACAATGGTAATTACGTGGTCGTCGACCCTTCCAATACTGAGGTAGCGCATTTCACTCCGTGTGGTGATCGCTTTGGGCAAATAGATCTTACCATCAAAGATGCGCGCCGCATAACGAAAATCGAAGCCTCGATCCCGCAGAGCGCGTTCGCTTTTCGCGGAGTCCCACTCGAACGTGGGGCGCTCTCTACCGAAGTCCATTATACTCATTTAGCGTACTACGTCAATAACGTATCAAAAAAAGGCATAGTCAGTGGCGACGCCCTCCCGATGCTTTGGCATCACGCCAGCAAAGGTCGGGGTAAAGGGCGGGAGGCTCCGCGGCGACGAAGCGCGCGCGCATGACAAAAACGCAAGATTACCATTATGGGGAAATGACCTGGCCGCAGATTAGGGAGGCCGCCGGACAACAGAAAGTCGCCGTAGTTCCAGTGGCCACGATCGAAGATCACGGCCTTCATCTCCCGGTCGATACCGACGTTCGGCTGTGTTGCGCGGCATGCGACAGAGCGGTGGCTCAGATTCCCGAGAGGGCCATCCTCATACCGCCGGTGATCCACGGCTACAGTCCTCATCACATGGATTTTCCGGGCGCCATCACGATCGGGTGGGATATCTTCATTAGATACGTGCTCGATGCGTGCAAGAGTCTTGTCGCTCATGGATTCAAGAGAATTCTCATCGTCAATGGCCACGGCAGCAATACGCCATTCGTCGACATCATCGCCAGGCTCACAGTTGTCGAAACCGGCGCCCTCGCAGCAGCGGTGAATTATTGGAATGCGCCTGGCGTGCACGAGGTGGCAGAAGCGCTGCGCGAATCGGACAAAGTTGGAGGCATGAACCACGCGTGCGAGTTCGAGACGTCAATCTACCTCGCGCTGCGGCCGGACCTGGTTGACATGTCGAAAGCCGCTCGCGAGCTTGGTCACCATCCTACGAAGAATTATTGGACTGATTTGGTCGCCGGTGATGGGCCACTTGCGATGATGGAGCATTGGAGTGCACTGTCTACCAGCGGCGTGATGGGTGATCCGACAAAAGCGAGCGCAGAAAAAGGTGAAAGATTGCTTGCTGCAGCGGCGTTAGGACTCGTCGAGCTGATCAACGAGTTGCGCGAACGCCGCGTTGCTCACCGCGTTGACCACCACGCGCCGTTGTAAGGGGCGATTGGAATTTCCACCTCATGCTGTAGGGGCGATTGGAAAATCGCCCCTCTCGCGGATTAATTCGCAACCCTAAACGCCCATTGCCTTAAGCAGAACGCGCTTTGGCCGGCGCCCATCGAACTCGCCATAGTGGATTCGCTCCCACGGACCTAGGTCGAGTTTCCCGTCGGTAACCGGCACGAGCACTTGATGTCCGAGCAGCATGCGCTTGAGATGAGCGTCTGCATTGTCCTCGCCGGTTTGGTGGTGTCGGTAATCCGGTTTGGCCGGCGCTAGGTTTTCCAGCCATGCCATGATGTCGCTCCACAATCCCGTTTCGTGGTCGTTGACGAAGATGCTGGCGGTGATGTGCATGGCACTGACGAGGATGAAGCCGTCGCGCAATCCCGCATGGGCGCGCGCCTGCTCAACCGCTTCGGTGATATCAAGAATCTCGTACCGCGTCTTGGTAGTCATCGTGAGGTATTCGGTGTGAGTAATCATGAAAATGGCTTCGGGAACGCGAACGTAGCTGACCTCCGCGCAGCGGATGGATTACTCGAAGGACTGAGTATTTTTTGGGGGAAGGGCTCCGGACGTATGGGTCGTCCGTTGGCTGTTAGCCGTCGGACGTGTTGAGCGTTTTTGATTTCGTTGTTGTGGGAGTTAGCCTCAAGAGGCCGGAGGTTTTTATGTTGCATACCCATCGCCGCTGGACTTTAGCGCTGGGTTTACTCGCGTTTGCCCTCGTGTCCTTGAGCGCATCTGTTCTCGCTGGCACGACCGGAGCCAATCAGAGGCCGAGTCTACGACAGCGTTTCGAGCGCTCCAATCCAGGACGTGAAGATTTCAGCGGTTTCTCCGTCGCAAAGCGCTACGATCATGACGGATGCGCTGGGTTCGTACGCGTTTCTCTCGCTTGCGCCTGACACATATACGGTGACCGCTGAAAAGGCGGGTTACGACATCTCGGCGCAGCGCGGCATCACCGTGCTTTCCGACCAAGTGCAGAATGTCTCGTTTGCGCTTGTGAAGAGCATCACCACGCTGGGTCGAGTCAGCGTCCGAGCCTCCAACGAATTGGTAAGACCGGGCACAACCAGCGATGTGTATTCGGTGAACGCAGCAACGCAGTCGGTGGCCGCCGCGCTTGCCGGTTCGGGAAACCTCAACACCGGGTACAGCGCCATGGCATCGGTTCCCGGCGTCAATGTCCCCCAAGGGCAGCAAGGCTGGTATCAGCCAGTCTACATCCGAGGAGGCGACCTCGATCAAGTTGGTTGGGAGTTTGACGGCATCCCTGTCAATCGCTCGTACGACAACGCTCCCCAAACGTTTCTCTCGAGCTTAGGTCAGCAGGAGCTGCAAGTCTACACTGGTGGCACGCTGCCATCCGCTGACGCCTCCGGTATCGCCGGTTACGTCAACCAGGTGGTGAAGCGGGGGACTGTGCCCGGCTTCGCGAGCCTGAGCTACGCCATCGGCACGCCCACCTATTACGCCAAGGTCTCGGCAGAAGCCGGCGGGGCCACGGCGGATCAGAATTTTTCGTGGTATGCCGGCACGTTGGCATCCGACACAAACTACCGGTATATCAACAATAGTAACGGTGCCGGCAGCCCAGGTTTCTTCTATCCTTTGAACACGACATTTTTTGGGAACTCCATCGACGCATTCGATCCCGGCAACACTTATGGGATCGCGGAGACGATCGATCGTGAGTCGGTCGTGAACTTGCACTTTGGTTTGCCGCACCACGACGGTCTGGGCAAGGACGACATTCAGGCACTTTGGATGTCGGGGTTCATCCTGATGCCGTATTACAGCTCGATCAACGATCTCGGTGGACCCGCATACGTCCAGAAGAACACCGTCGGCGTGCCGCTGACCTTCAGCGACGGGTCTCTCTACAACGGTCCGATTTTTGGTGCGCCGAATCCCGCGGACATTGTCCCCTACCTGTATCCCAGCACGCCCCACACATTGAACCAGGCCATACCCACGAGTCTTCGCGAGACAAACAGCAATGAAGTTGACATTGGGAAACTGCAATATCAGCGCAATTTCTCGTCCACCCGATATCTTGCGGGTGTTCGGCTACTCACTGTTACTCGAATTGGTTCATTCACGGCCCGGTGTCGGCAGAGTTAGGGTTCTGTTGTTACGGTGGCGAGATCGCGGACTACGAACTGCCTTCGCACACCTTCGGCGGCGTCGCCGACTATGCCAATCAGCTAAGTGACAAGAATCTCTTGACCGTCTCCGCCTTTTACAATCAAATTCACATTCAGCGCTACACAACGACCCACGGCTTTCCAGGAGCTAACTTGCCGGGATATTCCTTCGCCGCAGGCTACGGGATAACGAACAACATCGATGCAGCGGGCAATTGTTATGGACCAGGTGGGATAGGGGCAGGCCCGGTCACGTGCTTTGGAAGTCCAGCTGTCTCCGCGTTTTCTGCCAATCCAAACCAAGGCACGTTTGCCCCATACGGCGGTGGCCCCACAACCATTGCAAATCTGGAACCCTTCGCCGCCACGGCCGGCAAACGTTGGGCGTGACGGAGAACGGCAATAGCGACAACTTTAACAAGGTCCGCCCGATTTTCGATGCCTTCTCGCTCAACGACAACTATCCGGCCGACCGACAAACTCAGTTTCAATATTGGCGCCCGGATCGAGGACCTACACCATCGGCATCGATGACAGCACGGTCAGCGGTTTTCCGGCGCGTCAATTCTGGTTCAACGCGTACAATCGCGAATATTGCTTCGGGCCGGGCTACTTCCAGCCGCTGTATAAGGGCCCGACAGGAACCTGCGCAGCGAGCTTCCCATTGACCACCAACGTTGCGTTGGTCAACACAAATCCAAGCAGCTTTTCGCATACGATCTTCGAGCCGAGATTCGCTTTGAGCGACGAGCTCGACCCCAACAACGTGTGCGGTCTCTCGGCCGGTCTTGTACACGCGGCCAGCCAGCACACGTGAAGCTTCGTGGAACACCGGGCAGGAGAATCTGGCGAGCTTCCTCGGTCAGAACTGGGTTGCGTACGGTCTGAACACTCCAAACCACGATGTGGTGCCCGACAGGTCGACCAATTTTGATTTGTCGTACGAGCACCATTTTCGGGCACGGACGCGAGCTTCAAATTGACGCCCTTCTATCGAAGCACGCAGCACCAGTAGCAGCAGATCATCGTCAACGCGCTCAGCGGGTTGTTCGGCGGTCTCAACACCGGCCGGCTGACATCCGAGGGCGTCGAGTTTGCCTTCAACAAAGGTGACTTTGCTCGCAACGGCTTGGCATTCCAGCTCGCGTATACCTACAACCACAGCCGATCAAGTACAGCAATTTTTCCAACGGTCGCAATGTCATCGACAACATGAACGAATATATCCAGCTCTACAACTCGTTCACCAAGGCTTGCGCGAGTGCGGTGCCGACGAGCAATCCGACGTCGCCCTGCGGCGTGTTTGGCAACCTGAATGCGTTGCGCTCGATAATCCCTACTTCAACCTCGCGCCCAACCGCTGTTTGATCGCTCCGGTTCGTACGTGCCCTACGACCTCATCCCGGTGCCATTCGCCGCGGCAAACGGATACGAAGTCCCGAGCGTGGCATCGCTTATCATCAACTACAAGCATGACAAGTGGAACGTCACCCCGACCGTGGCCTACACGTCGGGAACGAACTACGGATCTCCGCTGTCGTGGCCCGGCGCTATAACCGAACGGTGCGACTCCGGGAGGCATCGCGCCAATTGCACTGACCCGTTGGAACGGTCGTGAGTGCCTCGTGCGGCGTGCCTTTGATGATTCCGGATCCGTATACCGGCAAGTTCGACAGGTTCGGCGATTTCAAAGAGCCGTCGCGGATTACCGTCAACTTGTCGGATCGGCTATAAATTCACGCTCGAACCTCAGCGCATCTGCAACCTTGTCAAACATCATCGATTCATGCAACCAGCGCGGCTACGCGTGGGATCGCCCAACATCTGCCTGTACTCGTCTCTGCCATCGAGCTTCTTCCAGCCCACTGGCGGCACGCTCGCACAGGCCGCGGCGGGGCCCGCCCAATTGCGTTATCCCTACGGCATGTGGCTCAACAACAACAACACCGGCTTCGTCGGTGTGAAGTCTCCGATGCAAACAAGCTTCCAGATCGACTGGAAGATGTAAGGCCCCATTGGAAAATCGCGGCGCTGATGTAGGGGGCGATTGGAAAATCGCCCCACACTTTCTATGACACCATTCCCGCCCCTCATCCAGCGCATCGTTGATTCGGTCTACCCCATACCGCGTCAACTGCTGGCAGATCAGCTCGCAAGCATCAGCCATCCTTTATATTTCGTGTATGTCGCAATCGAACTGGCTTTCTTATTGTGGTTTTACTTCAGCGGTGCCTCAGCGAGGTTGCGAACTGCCCTCGAAACAAGAGATCAAGAACCCATTGCTTTGCGCCGTTGCTTTCATCGCGATCGGCTTCGCTGGGCTATCGGTTTTGATGCTGCCCATGAGTTTTTCGGCAGCTTCGTCCTCTCGCACCAATTCGGGTTGTCTGCCGAAACGGTATCGGGCGCTGGCTGCGCGATTGGCTCGTGAGTCTGCGTCTGCAGCACTGCAGTTGCTTCAATCATCGGCGCTCTGCTGCTCCGCGGACCGTGGCTCGCTGGCGAGCATGGCCGCTCATTGCGGCCGCTGGCGCAGCGGCACTGCTCGTGTTTGGCAGCGCTATCTTCCCGGTGTTTATCGCGCCGCTGTTCAACACGTTTACGCCACTGCCCGCAACGCCGCTGACGCGTGCGATCCTCCACCTTGCGTCATCGCAAGGCATCAATGCCTCGGTTGTCTACGAATACAACATGAGCATCCAAACGCGCGAAGCGAACGCGTACGTTTCGGGGCTCGGCGCAACCGAACGCATCGCGGTGGGCGACACGCTGCTTGAGAGCATGCCAGCCGACGAAGTGCTCTACGTCATGGCGCACGAGATGGGGCACTACAAACTCGGGCATCTGTGGCTTGGCACGTTCGAAGCATGGGTCTTCGTACTCGCCGCTCTTGCCCTCGTCGCAACGCTAGGGGCACGACTCGCGCGCCGGAACCGGCGTCGCTCGCGCGATCTGGCAGATCCGGCGGCCGTGCCGCTGCTCGCAGCTCTCCTCCTGTGTTTTGAAATCATCACCATGCCAGCTGCCAATGCCCTCTCCCGCAACATCGAACACGCGGCAGACGTCTTTGCGGGCGAGCATACGCAGATCTCGGTGACGCCGGGGTACGAGCCCAGGCGCGCCTTGCCTCCATCGACCTCTCCCCGCTGCATCCGAGCCCGCTTGTGGTCTGGTACTTCTACACGCATCCGCCGAGCGACCAGCGGATAATGGATGCCGCCCGGCTCGCCCATCTCGTTCGATAGGGCGCACCGCGCTTGACGCATGCGCTCCATGGTGCTAGGATTTTCCACATAATAGAAGAGTTCTCGGAAGCAGGCCCCCCATGGTAAAAGCGAGCGACCAAAGCGGAGCCGACGGCGCGCGACGCGAGCGCGGCGGCGTGCAATCCGTCGAGCGCACGCTGGACATTCTCGAATCGCTCGTCGAGCTCGGTTCGGAAGTCGGGTTGGTGGAGATCAGCCAGGCGGTGTCGCTTCCTCTTGCCACCGTTCACCGGCTCCTCGGCACCCTGATTCAGCGCGGCTACGTCAAACAAAATCGCCAGAACCGCAAATACTCGCTCGGATTCCGCGCGCTGCAGATGGGCAGTGACATGCGCCAGCGTTTCAGCTTGCGGCTGGAAGCGCGTCCATTCTTGCAGCGGCTTGATGCAAAGCTGCGGCGAAAGCGCAAATCTCGCGGTCCTCGATGACGGCGAGGTCGTCTACATCGATCAAGCCCAGTCGTCGCGCATCTTGAGAATGTTCACCCAAATAGGCAACCGCTTGCCTGCCCACTCCACGGGCAGCGGCAAAGTCATGTTGGCCTTCGCACCGCCCGAAGTGGTGGACGGCATCTTGCGCCGCTACGCGCTCGCGCGAGCGGACGCCACACACGATCGTGGATGTGGAGGAGTTCAGCAGCGAGCTCGAGCGCATTCGGCGACAAGGGTACGCTATCGATGACCAAGAGTCTGAGGAAGGCGTCCGCTGCATCGCTGCTCCCGTTCGCGACGAATCCGGTCAAGTGGTTGCAAGCTTGTCGATCTCAGGTCCCGTGACGCGCTTGAGCGATCGAGCCGTCACGGACATCACTCCCGAAGTCGTCGACTGCGGAATCAAACTTTCATCGCGGCTCGGCTACAAACCAGAACCAGCCCCCGTCGCTTAAAAAACTCACAGACTCGCGTGTCGCCCCGTCACTACCGTTTGGCACATGGTTGGCTGGCGCCGCTTTGGGGCATATAATGCTCTCAGCGATGAAAGGAATGCGACCAGCCGGTGGTGGTCTTGCGCCCGACCGCTCGGCTGCGGCTGTCGTTCACTATTTCACGTCCGACCCTTTGCGCATGACGCGCGCAGACCGCATCGTTCGCGATCTCGCGCTTCCGCTCTCCACCATCCAGCCAATTCTCGATCACCTCGTTGCGCTTGGCGTCCTCGATCGCCGGAGTCCTAGCCCCACTGAACCGCCCGTGTATCTCTCCCACGTCGCCGATCAATTTCTTGACGTGATCGAACGGCTGTCAAACTATTTCAACCAGCAAATCGAGGATATCGCCGTCTCGCCGGAGCGGGCACAACTCGCCGTCGGAGAAGCGCCCGGCCGAAGGAGATCGCATGCATCCGCTGCGCGCACGCGTCGCCAGCCTCGAGGCCGCAAACGCGCTGATGCAGCGCAAGAATCTCGAGCTAGCGTTTCTGAATGAGGCAAGTCTTTTGCTCGCAAGCTCGATCGATCTCTCGACCTTAGGGCAGACGGTCGTCAACGCCGTGGTTAACGCATCGCGATTTCAAGATCCAGAAGTGCTTCGTTGCGTTGGTGGATGGCGACGCTTTTATCTTCCACGCAGGCCACGGCGTGGAGCCATTGGACGCCGAGCAGTTTATGTTCCGGTACCGGGCACGTCTGCGACAGTGCGTCGACCGCGGCGAGGTGATCGTCACGAGTGTGGAAACGCTGGCCAATGAACCCAATGGCGATGCCGGCGCGTGCGTTATCATCCCAATGGTGTCACGGCCACCGGAGCGCGGCTACGGCTGCATCGTCATTACGGATATGGAAGATGGCGGCCTCACGGGAGACGATTTGCGCACGCTCACCCAGTTGGCCGAACTTGCCGGACGCAGTCTCGCCAACGCTGCGCTGTACAGCCGTAGCGTTGCACTCGGCATGACCGATGAGCTCACTGGCGTTCTGAACCGGCGCTATCTCGATCGCCGCTTGGCCGACGAAGTCAAGCGCTCGCATCGCACCGGCGGCAATCTCTCGGTCATCATTATGGATCTCGATCTGTTCAAGGCGGTCAACGACCGACTCGGCCACCTGGAAGGCGACCGGCATGCTGCAGGCGCTTGCGCGCACGATTTCGTCGTCGGTGCGCGACATCGACGTGGTCACCCGCTTCGGTGGGGAGGAGTTTGCGATCATCTTGCCTGGCGCCACGGAGCGCGATGCGTTCATGGTGGCCGAACGCGTGCGCGTCGCGGTGGAAACAATGGGTTATGAAAGCGCCGGTGGCAACGAGATACCCATCACCGATCTCCGCGGGCGTCGCGCAATTCAAGAACAGCATTCACACGCCGGCGCAGCTCATCGGCGTCGCGGATCGTCGCTTGCTAGACGCTAAGCGCGCCGGCCGCAATCGCACGGTCGCATCGTCCGCGAGCGACGTAGCAGCGGACCTCCAAGCCCGTTCAATGTAGGGGGCGATTGGAAAATCGCCCCACGTCGCGCGAATTTATTAGCGGGTAAGGTGCGTTCGAAGCTATATCACACGGTGTTTAAAGATGGGAAGCGACTTCCTTGCCAATGATTTCCATTTGGGCGCGGGTAATGGCAGGCCGCTTTAAGGATCGGTCCATGATTTGAATCCGCACAATAGTCCCGTGACGCCGTAGGAGTAAAGAACAAGCGTGTGCGTCCGGCACCCACACGGCTCGCTCCCCAATGTCGCCCACGACAACCGGAGGCTGGTCACTGATGATGGTTGATGGCTTAGCAAGCTGCCCGCCATAAAATGCGAACTGCGGATCGCCCGGCTTCCTGGCATCGACTAAGATGTCCATCGCTTGAGGCGACTCCGCTTGACCTGCTGTCGTCCATTCGCAAAGGGTCGGCGCAAGAGGGTTTTCGTCCGGCGAGATAGCCATCGGCTGATTCAACACAGCAGAGGCAGTCTTGTCACTGAGCAGTCCGCAAGGGCGGCCGGCAAGGGCGGTAGTGTCCGCTGTCTCCGCGGCCGATGGGGACGAGGTCGCGGCGTCAGTGCCCGTTTTGCTCCCAATCTCCGGTTTGCTTGTGCAGGCGAAAAGAACGCACGCACAGGTGAAGCAAACTGCAAGGGCTCTCAATTGATGACCCTTCATTCTTCCACTCCGATCTTCACGCACGGATAAGTTCTACCCGTCGATTGAGCGCCCGACCCTCGAGCGTGGCGTTGGTTGCCTTTGGTCGTGATGCACCAAAGCCTCCGGTCGTCAAACGGCCGGAAATGATATGATATCTCGAAACGAGCGCCGCCTTCACTGATTCAGCCCGGCGGCGTGAGAGCGTGAGGTTGTAGGCTGCAGTTCCTATTGAGTCCGTATGTCCATCGATCTCAAGTCGCCATTGTGGGTGTTGCGAAAGCAGTTGCGCGATGGCCGCAAGCGTGGGCTCCGACTGTGGCCGAATCGTTGCCTGGTTGAAGTCAAAGTAGATCCCGTAAACGTCAGCTGGTTTTTTGGCTTCGAGCGTTGAGGCGAGGGCATTGGTCACCTGCGGGCCAGCTTGCAAGATCTTGATAACTTGCATTTCCTCCGCTTCAATCGTGAAGCGCAAGACGAGAGGGTTGTTCGGATCATTAAGTATCCACATGTCATAACAGCCGAAGCGGATGGCCGGGGGAGTTTGCAGACATTCTGGTTGACCGCCATGGAGGTGAACCGCGGCAACCGCAACTGGTTTATCATTGAGAATGATAGGCACGCCGCCTTCGCCGACATTCTGAACTTGCGACAAATCCGCCATCCCCATGCAGAACGTCGAGGGGTAGAAGGTCATCCTTGCGGTCCTGTGCGAGCTTATCGTAGCGAGCACGTCACGCGACACCTCGAGTGTGGTCGTGCCCGGGTGGTCGCCCTGCACGGGCGTTTCATCCTTTGCGTAATATTTTGGGGGCCCTCCGCTGCAGAAGTCCGGAAAGAATTGTTGCGAGTGGTCGAGGTCCTCATTGCGAGTCTTACGCACGGTATCGATCGTATAATATTTGGTCTTGGAGTCGAACGAAAACGTCATGTTGCCCGAATCGGTTGACACGACGCGCTTGATGGATTCCAAATCTCCATCAGGACTCTCGCCTGCGGTCACTATCGTCAGACCGACTTGCAACGGAATTGATGTCTGCACACCAGATCCGCTCGGCGTCCACTCGGGCTGCGGTGTTGGCGCTCCTGCGTTTGTTCCGCTTGCTGGCGACGGAGTCGAAAGGGCTTGCAACACTTGCCCGATTTGCCCCACCACGGCGGCCCCGGCCGCGTTACCGGTTGACCCTTCCGCGTTCGGGGACTCAGACTCCGCCGCTGGCGTCGCACCCTCGGTGCTGACAGATGGCTCGGTCGAGGCGACCGGGCTCGTGGACGCAAGCGGAGTTTGCGTCGCAATCGCGATCACCGATGGTTCGGCGTTGCTGGGTGTCGGCGTCGCCGACGTTTCTTGGTTGCCTCCATGTCCGCATGAAGCGCACATGATGGATGCAACGAACACAGCGAATACCCACGTCCCACATGCTCGACGTATAAATCTATTCATTGGCTTGATCACGATTGCCCCGGTCCCTGACGTTATCCATCGCCCGCAGTCGCTATGTCTTTGCAGCGCTGAACCGGAGGATCGATCATGTGCCAAATTTTGAGTTTCTTGACCCCCGAATTCGGCTCCGCAAAGGTGATGCCCAGCATCTTCGCCTCAGCCCCATACTTGTAGGCAAAGACAAGCGTCGTGATCGTGCACGGGACAACGAGCGGCTCGGCATTGGATTCCTTGGAGAGTCCAGTCGAGACAATGAATTCGACGTAGACGCCAGCCTCATTGTCCAGCAGCTTCTTCACGCCACTTTTGACGAAGGTTTTTGCTTTGCCGAGGAACGCGCTAAACTTGCTTTGTTGACCGGAGCCATCGATTGCGCTTTCGCCTTCGGATTTTTGGCTTGCGGACTCGCTGTTCTCTTCTTGCTCGATCTCAAAGTTGGTCTTGAGTTCGATCTTCGGGATCGCCATCGCCACGACGATACCAAACGTACCAATCGAAATATTGGCGTGCGTGTCAGGATTTATGGAAGCCTCACCATGAACGTCCTCCTTGCCGTTGGCGCTTTGGCCGCTCGCGGAAAAGCCCGCATCGCCCGTATAGTTTATGCTGAAACTACCGTGCGCTAATTCTCCTTTGCCTGAAAAACCCGGTTTAACAATTGCAGCAGTCGAGAACTCGAGAGCAAACGGAATCTCACCTATCAGAAAGGGAAATTTTGCTTTGGGAAGCCCTAATTTGATCCCGCTTTCTGCGGGGTCTAGCGTTCCAACGCCGGGCGTGAACTTTTGCGCAGTCCACTCGAAGTCAACGTGGCCGTTCAGCCCTGACGCTGAGTAGTCCATATTATCGACTTGACCATTGGCGATCTGCATGTTTGCCAGTGAGGAAAAGTTCGCAACGTAACCCGTTCCTTGGACCTCCAGATCCATCCCCGCAATGTTCTCGCGCTTCAGCGTGAGGGTCATATTCATCGCATTGGGGCTTGGCGCCAGAACAGCACAAATGTGCCAGTTGCCAATTGAGATGATAGGCGTGACCGCATTTGAGCCGTTCCCCCCGCACTCACCCTCTCCCTGAGCCATGGCAGGTTCGCCGTGACTCCGCAACCACTCGCCCACCGGGTCGTACGCAATTGTTTCCTCACCCATGGTCCCAAAATTCACAGGGATGTTCCAGGCGATGTGTCCGTTTTGAATCGCGTCGGTCAGCGCCGCTTGACCTACCGTTACAAAAACGACATTGTTGCGCCGCTCAACGGCGGTAACTTTTCGTAGGCCGATCTTCCTGAAGAGCACCGTTTTACCGGGTGCGAGCGCTTGGATCTGCGGCGATGAGTCGTCGAAGACCAGGATCGATCCATCATCGCTGACCGCAAGAAGTGAATCGGCAACGGTCTTTTCATCGACAAAGACCGTACTCGGTTTGAACGTCACCTGGTAGACTGAACCGGGAGCATTTGTGATATCGGTAACCGCTGCCGGCGTCGATGCCTCACCGTTTTGGTTACTGCCGTTCGAAGATGAAGGATGTGCAGCGCATGAGACAACCGCCAACGATGCAATAACCCCGATGGACGCTAGCAGCAGCTTTGAAAGCAATCGAAACATGGTTCGCCTTTCAACTTAGGATCGAGTCTTTGCCCCATTGTACAACGCGCGCGTCCACGCGGCGTCCACCAAGGTGGGCCAAGCGGACCAAGGATTCCGGTGTTAGGCTAGATGCGAGTGAGGACGGTGCGCGCGAGCTCTTCCGAAGTCGCCAGACCATTCGACGAGTGAGCTGCGGTGACGTCCAAGCCGAAGACGATCCCCTGTTTGATCACAGTCAGCTGACCGTTTTTCCAAGCGGCTTTATCGCCTAAACCGGTGATGTACTCCACATCTTCGGCCGTTCCGACTGCTTGATTGAACGAGTTCATTCCAGGGATGTAACCAGTCACGGATTGGACTATCGATAAGCACTGGAATCCCTTGCAACCGGACTTGGCCGCCTGTGCGGCATCAACCGTCAACAGTACTTGTTGTGTCGGACCTGAAGTATGCACAGCACTGGCCCACAGGCATTCGTTTGAAGTCGGCCGGGTTGGTGCGCGCACCTGATCGATCCCTACGCCGAGCGCGGAAGCAACATCCGATTGGTCCAAGAGCGCGCAAGGATCAATCCCAGGCCGTTTCGTTGCGCTAGGCGAGACTTGCGGCGAAGATTGCGGAGAGGGCGCAACTGACGGCGCGGGCGTTAGTGACGTCTGGGACGCAAGAGCCCTGGGCCCACTTGCACAGAGGAGCATCACAAACAAAATCGCGGTTTGAAAGAAGCGGTTTATCATCATCATCTGCCTCATAGCATACGGACTAGGCGTCCAAGCAGCGTCCAGCGAAATCAAGCTCAACAAGCCATGGCAATCAGTCAGGCTCAGCTCGCGTTCCGCATCTTTCTCTTTGGCCAGCCGCATTTTGCTCTTGGCGATGCGCCATTCAAGTTTGGCGCTCCCCCGAAGGCACTGCCGTTACTCGCTTATCTGCTCCTCAACGGTCGACCTGTTGCGCGCGAGATGCTTGCTTTTTGCCTTTGGCCGGATGAGAATGAGGAGAACGCGCTCTCAAACTTGCGCCGCCATCTCAACCATTTGAAAAAGGCGCTCCCAGCTCTTGGGGGCGCCCCTTGGGTTCTCTCAACGGACGAAACCGTCGAATGGAATGCCGCCTCGGGTGCCTGGGTCGACGTTGCTGAATTCATCCGCCTCTCCGACTTCCCAGAGAGTCGGGCTGAAGCCGTCAACCTCTATGCTGGGGATTTGCTGGAGAATCTCTACGACGATTGGATTCTGTCCTGGCGAGAACGTCTTCGCGCAAAGTATGTCGAGACGCTGAACGCGCTGGTGCTCGATCAGCGCAGCCGGCGCAACTTTGCTGCGGCTGGCAAGTACCTTCACAGCCTTCTCACCATTGATCCCTGGCGCGAAGACGCCGTGCGCCATTTGATGGCAGTTAATTACGAGCGGGGCGACCGGGCGGGCGCGCTTCGTATCTACGCCGACTTTGTGCGCCGGCTAAGCGACGAGATGGCTGTCGAACCGATGCCTGAAACGGTGGCGGTCCGCGACGGCATTCTGCGCAACGCTCCGCTCGCGGCGGCCCGCGAACAACCTGCAGCCACAGAGCGAACGCAGTACATGAGCCCGGGCGGCCCAGCGTTGCCCTTCGTCGGGCGCAACCATGAAATGGAACAATTGCGCACGATCTGGACTCGAACCGCGCGCAACTTCGGAGCCACCGTATTCCTGAGCGGTGAGGCCGGTATCGGCAAGACTCGACTCACCGAGGAGCTGCGGCTCATCGCCGAAAGCGAGGGCGCGCGGGTACTTGTCGGCACAACTTCGAGCCCCGAGGCATATCCTTACCAAGCATTTGCCGAAGCGCTCCGATCGGCGCATGCGCTGGTTATGTCGCTCGATTTGCCCGCCAGCCATCTCGCGTCTCTGGCCAGGATCGTTCCAACGTTGGGCGCGGGATCCGCAGAGACGCCGAGCTCGCCCGTGCTTGACCCCGATCGCGATCACAGCAAACTCTTGGGGGCATTCGAACGAGCGCTGACCAGCCTCGCTCGAGCCCGACCCGTGCTGTTGGTGTTGGAAGATCTCCATTGGGCCGGCGCAGCGACCATTGCCGCTCTCGAATTTGTTGCGCACCGAATCGCCACCGCATCGTTACTTATCGTGGCAACGTATCGAAGCGATGAAGCAACACCGCCGCGTGCGTTGTTGAGCCTTCGCCGTACTTTGCTCGAGCAACATCGAGCCACTGCACTGGGAGTCGGACAATTGTCGAGCGCTGCAGTGAGCGACCTCGTGCACCAAGTCCCCGATCTGTCCGCTTGCGCAGGCGACGACATCGCCTCAACGCTCTACGCGGAAAGCGAAGGCAACCCGTTGCTCTTGCTGCACATCGTCCGAAGCATCGTTGAATCGCCACTCGGACTTGGCGCCCATTCTCCCTCGGGACCCGCCGAGATCCGAACGACGCTTACGGAGCGTATCGAGCGCCTACCCGCGGCGGCTCGAACCCTTGCTGAAGTCGCAGCCGTCGGCGGTCGATCGTTCGATGTCGATGTTGTGCGCAGCGTCAGCGGTTGGGAGGAGGCCGATCTCTTCGATGCGCTCGGGGTGCTGCTCGATCGCCATTTCGTGAAAGAGCTGTCGGCCGGCCAGCGTTTCTCGTACGGTTTTACTCACCACCTCGTTCAGGCGACCTTGTATGACGGTGTTCCAACCGAAGCGCGAGTCCATCGCCACCGGCGCTTCGGGCGCGTCATGGAGGAAAGCCAAACCGACCCCAACCGCGCGCTTGCGGGCGATATCGCTCGCCACTACGACCTCGGAGGCGAAGGCGGCAACGCGGCCCGATGGTACCTTGCGGCGGGTCAACAGGCGGCATCGGTGCACGCGCTCGACGACGCACTGCGTCACCTCACGCGCGGAGTCGACATAGCGGATGATAGGAGCATGCGCGTGGCTTTGCTCTTGCAGCGCGAAAACGTACAGGCGAGGCTCGGCGATCGTGAGGGACAACGAGCCGACCTCGAAACGCTTAGCCAACTTGCCGCGGCAACCTCAGACGAGGACCTCGCCGGCGAGGTGCTGTTCCGCAAGTCGCGGCTCGCAAACGTCCTCGGTCAGCGCGAGGAAGAGTCTCGATTCGTGGACGACTTGCGAGCATTGGCCCAGACAACGGGTAACCTGCGCCAAGCTGCACAAGCACAGTATGCAGCGGCAACCCTCGCTGCCCTGCTTGACCAATATGATGACGCGCGCACGTTCGCGCTTGGTGCGCTCGACATCTGGAAACGCCTGAGCTGCATTCCCGAGCAAGTCGAATGCCTATGCCTGCTCGCGCACATCGCGCTGCACCGAGGGGCCATCGCAGATTCGGAGCCGTTCATCCAGCAAGCGCGGGCCCTCGCGGAAAGCGTGGGCAGACCCGAGCTCGCTGCGTTCGTCTTTTGGACTGCGGCCGGTTCTGCTCTCGCCCGGCATCAATTTGCCGCCTGCATCGACCTCTGCAAGAACGCAGCGCAGCTCTATCGTGCGGTCGGCGATCGTGAGGGCGAGGCAGATGCCGCCGCGCGCGAGGCCAGCGCACTCTCAAGATTGGAACGATATGAGGACGCGCTCAGCGCCAACGAATCTGCGGCACGCATCTTCGAAGCAATCGGGAAACGCCAGGGGCTCGCCACCACGCAGGTTAATGCCGCCGTCATTTCGCTGCGCTTGGGCGATCTTGACAAGGCGTGCGAACTGCTGGAATCTGCCGGCAGCTATTTCTCGGCAATGCTTGACGTTCGCGGCGAGGTGGTTTGCGAATTAAACACCGCCTTCGCCCGCTTGGTGGGTGGTAATGCGACCGCGGCGAAGAGCGGCGCACAGCGCGCGCTGAGTAAGGCCCGTGCCATCGGCCTCAAGGCGATGGAGGCTCAAGCCCTTGCCACGCTTGGCGCAGCAGAACGAGACCTTGGCGAGATCGAAGCTGCGATCGACCACATGCGCGAAGGACTCGCCCTCGAACGCGCGCTCGACCGAACGTCCGACATCGCGAACGATCTCGCAGACTTGACGCTTGCATACTTGCGCAAAGGCGATCTCGCAGCTGCAAAGCTCACAACCGATGAGCTCTTGCGTACGGCGGAAAGGTCGGCGACTGGTGCGCTATGGCCGCATTATCTGTACTGGGTCGCTGCGCGCACCTTTCATAAAGCTAGAGATTCCAAACGAGCGGCTGCGTTGCTGGAGCGCACATCCACACTTTACCGAGCTGCGCTCGATTCGATTGCGGACCCTGCCATAGCGGAGAGGTTCGGCAAACTCTCGTTCAACCGCGAAATCGAAACTGCACTGACCCGCGGCCGTTGGCCCAAAGACTAAGCTCGAACAGCGCGTTGCCTGGACGCCCGATGGACGCCAGCTTGATACGATGGTGGCGCACATGAAACGGCTGCGGGGAGGTTACGGTGGATGAGGGTCGCGTGAACTCCCGTCAGGAGCATGCTTTCGTCGTTCGAGTGTGGCGCGAAGAAGGCGGCCTCCCGAGTTCGTGGCGGGGATCCGTGGAACATGTAGGCACCCGTCACCGCAGATACTTTGGGGACTTAGCCGAAGTTCTCCACTTCATTCGTCAGCACGCCGCGGCTAGGACCGCTCAGAAGGATCAACAAGTGTAGCAGCGGACCTTTACGTCCGCTCGAAGAACCCGCGGCTCGAATGACCACCATTCGTCTAGCCCGCAATGACGACTTGGCCTTTATTGATGCCCTTGGCTTGCAGACGGCGCTCGATACCGTATCGCCCGTACGCGGGCTGACTCGCAGTGCCGCGGAGCACGCCTATAAGCGGCTCGTCTCTTTTTGCCGCGACCGCGCTGGCACCGTGACATTTGTGGGCGAGAGGGACAACCAGCGGGCGGGATTCCTCATGCTGGTCACGGACCTGCCCGATGACATCTCGCAAATACCGCAAGCGTTCATCGCGTATGTCGCCGTGGCCGAAGCGCATCGCGATCGCGGCGTTGGACGTGCTTTGATCAAAGCAGCCATTGCAGAGGGTCTGCGCCGCAGGCTGCCGCACGTCAGTCTCATGGTGAGCGCTGAGAACCCGACCGCACGACTGCTCTACGAGAGCGAGGGATTTTTGCCCGAGCGCATGCTCATGACCAAGAGCCTCGACCAGGGATCAGCTCAATGAGCGACCGTACGGCGGCCGCTCCCGGCTGGCGGGGCCTTGTGCGGCCGGTCGTGATCATTCTCGCGCTTGTTCTGTGCGTGTTCGTCGCGCTTCGCATCCCAATGACCATCGAGGTCTTCATCGTCGCAACGCTCATCGCGTACGGCGTGAATCCGATCATTCGTTTTCTGTCGAAAAGGATGCCAAGGCTCGTTGCCATCGTTATCGTCTATGCGCTCTTCTTGTTGATCCTGCTCATCGGTGCGGCCATTGTCGTGCCAACGGTGATCGAACAAGTCCAAACGCTCATTGCCAGCAGCAGCGACTATCTCTCCGCGACGCAAACCTTCATTAATAACGAGCAGGCGTGGATCAACAAACACTTCGGGGCGCACATGCTTCCGCCGCAGTTCAACAACCTTGAGAGCGCGGTGCTCAATCAGCTCTCCAACGGGATGCAGGCCGGGTTGACAACGGTGGGAGGCTTCGTTGTCTCGGTGGCCAGTGCGGTGGTCATCGGCGTCACCGCCATCATTCTCTCGTATTATCTCTTGGTCAACGCTTACTCGATTCGCCAAACATTCTTGGATCTTTTCCCGCAGCGGTCGGAACGCAAAGCAGAGCGATTCGTGCACGAAGTGCAACGCGTCTTCGGCGGTTTTGTCGGCGGACAGATCATCCTGTGCGCGTTTTGCGGCATCTTCACGTTCTTAGGACTTGAGATCATCCAGTCACAATATGCGCTGTTGCTCGCGGTCCTCACCGGCCTCTTGTATGCCATCCCCTATTTGGGCGTGTTTGCGGCAATTCTCATCGGCGTGTTGCTTGGACTGCTGCAATCCTGGGAGGTGGCAATCTGGACGGCCGTTATCATGTTTGGGGTGACGAAGGTTGCTGATACCTTCCTCGTTCCAAAGGTGATGTCCGAAAGCGTCGGCGTGTCGCCAATGGGCATAATCTTCGCTGCGTTTGCCGGAGGCGAACTCTTCGGCTTGTGGGGTCTGCTGCTCGCGATCCCTGCCGCCGCCCTTTTCAAGGCTCTTTGGGTTGTGTGGATTTACCCGTGGTTGACCGGCAAAGAATTGCCATCAACTCTCCCTGAACACAATGTAGCAGCGGACCTGTAGCGGGCGACTGTCAAGTCGCCCAAAGAGTAGTCACGAATAAATTCGTGACACTACATGGCGTCTGGAGCTGAGACGCCGATCAATTCGAGGGCCGACGCCAACACGGTCTTGGTGGCCAAGCAGAGCGACAAGCGCGCGCTCGTCACCGAGTCGTCGTCGCCGAGCACCACGCACTCTGTGTAGAACGAATGAAAATCAGTTGCGACGTCTTGCGTGTACTCAGCCACGCGATGGGGCGCTCGCCCTTTCGCCGCACTCGCGACTGTACGCCCAAAGTCGGCCAGCCGGCGGATAAGGGCGATTTCAGCGTGATGGACCAGCTTCGCGACATCGAGTCCCTTGCGAGCCCGCTCTAAAACCGCAAGCCGGCTCTCAGCTGCTTTGCGCAGGATCGACGAAATTCGTGCGTGACCGTACTGCACGTAGTACACCGGGTTCTTCGTCGATTGCTCGACTGCTAGTTCGAGATCGAACACCAAATGCGACTCCGGCGCGCGATTGATGAAGAAGTATCGCGCGGCGTCGACGCCCACTTGATCCATCACTTCCCGCAACGTGACCAGATCGCCGGCTCGCTTGCTCATGGAGACAGTCTGACCGCCGCGCTTGAAGGTGACGTGCTGCGCCAAGAGCACTTCAAGCGCGCCTGGATGACCCAAGGCAGCGACGATCGAGCAAAGCCGCGCGATGTACCCATGATGGTCTGGTCCAAGAATGTCGATGAGATACCGGTTGCCCCGGCGCAACTTGTCGGCGTGATACGCGGCGTCGGCGCCGAGATACGTAGGCCGCCCATCACTGCGCACGAGCACGCGATCTTTATCATCTCCAAAATCGGTCGACGCAACCACAGCGCACCGTCCTGTTCGTAGACATGGCCGCCGGCGCGCAAATCCTCGATGGCTGCAGCAATCGCTCCCGATTCGTGCAGCGTCGACTCGGAAGTCCAGTGGTCGAAATGAACGCGAAAGCGATCGAGATCGGCGCGCTGTTGTCAACGATGAGATCTCGAGCGAATCGCCCTAGCACCCGCCGCCGCTCCTCGGGTAGGGCGTTGAGCCACTTCTCACCATCGCGCGCAGCCAGCGTCCGGGCAAGATCGATCAGATAGTCGCCCGCGTATCCGTCCTCGGGGAGAGGTGTTTCTTTTCCGAGCAGCGTCGCATAGCGCGCGTACAGGGAGTCTGCGAGAATATCGAGTTGAGCGCCAGCGTCGTTGATGTAGGTTTCAGACGAAGTCGTTGCGCCGGCGAAGCGAAACATCGCAACGAGAGAAGCACCAAGCGCACTCGACCGCCCCTGAACAACAACCAGGGGACCGGTCGGGTTCGCTGATACGAACTCAACGTTGACGGGCCCAAGCGACCGCAGATCCTCGGACTTACCATACTCGGCACCCAGGCGAAGCACGTCTGACACGACATCGCCCCAAAAAGTCGGCGCCATGGTGAGGTTCACAAACCCAGGCTTGACGGCTTCGATGCGATTGACGTGGGGAAGGCTACTGACGCCATCCCCGGCGAGCGCTTGCGCAATCTCGAGAGGATTTCGCTTCCACGCCTTTCCCGCCGCCAGAGCTACGGATGTGGCGAAATCACCGTGCGAAATGTCACGGGTTGGGGACAGCGCGATCGGCAGCGAGGCTCCGTTGGTTGCGTTGAGAGTCGTGGCAACACGGGCGAGACGAGTTTCAAGCTCGCTTTGGACCGCCGCCAGCACTTCATGGTAGCGTTGGCTCATCTTTGGCGTACGTTGGCTTATCTCACCGCTTATCCATCGTCGCCCGGCCAATTCGCGTGATATTCTCGTTCATGCAAGACGAACGAGAGCTTGGGTATCTCCTTGCGGTGGCGGGTGCAGCGGTGTGGACCCCGCGACCACTCGTCGCAATGCTTGACGCACTCGGAACGGCTCGAGCGCTGGTCGATTATGCACGTGATGCAAGCCGTTTCGCGCCATTACCCTGCGAACATTTGGGCGTTGAGGCACTTGGGCGCATTGCGGCAATCGATGACGATGCTGCGCGCCGCGCCCTTTCAGACGCACGAGAGGGTGAACAGTGCATCGTCACGAGCGCCGACGACAACTATCCGGCACGCCTGCGTCACCTGTGCGATCCGCCGCCCGTGCTGTATTACCGCGGTACCCTCGACTCTCTTGAAGGGCGAGTCGTTGCTATCGTGGGAAGTCGCGGAGCGACTCCTTATGGCCGTGCCATGGCCCGCACAATCGCGGCAGATTTTGCCGAGTTTTCCGCAACGGTCATCTCCGGTCTCGCCCGGGGTATCGATGCAGCAGCTCACCGGGCTGCCAATGATTGCTGACGTGCCGACCGTTGCCGTCATTGGCTCGGGTCTGCTCGCTCTATACCCAAACTATCATGCTGTCCTGGCGAATGAAATCGTGCACAAAGGTGGCGCCGTCATAAGCGAGTTCCCACCGAAGATGGCGGCGCGCACGCATCACTTTCCCATGCGCAATCGACTTGTCGCCGCGCTGGCGGACGCAACGGTCGTCGTCGAGGCAGGCTCGAAGAGCGGGGCGCTGATCACGGCGCGGCTTGCGGGAGACTTGGGCCGCCCCGTTTTTGCCGTGCCTGGTGATGTAGGGCGAACGACAAGCGAGGGAACGAATGCGCTCATCAAGGATGGAGTTGCTCTCGCCACGGGTGCAGCCGACATCGCCGGAGTTCTTAGGCTGGGAAACGCGCAGCACAACACGCGCGAATAAATTCGCGCGACTACGTGGCCTCGAACGATCTGGCCTCGCGACTCTTGGCCGCACTTGCTCCTGGCGGCAGCGATGTGGACGAAGTCTGCGCAGCAACCGGATTCGATACCGCCACTGTCAGTGCGCAACTCACGCTCCTTGAAATGAGGGGTATCGTGGAGCGGCGGGCAGGCGGCCTTTTCTGCGCTCAACTCGAACGGTCTGTCCGGTGAATATCGAGATCATCGCGGTCGACAAACTGCGCGAGACGTATCTGCGAGATGGATGCGCGTTGTACCAACAGCGGCTCCAACCGCTGCTGCCGGTTTCCGTCTCTGAGGTGCGCCCATCCGCCAAGGACGACGGCATCATTGCAGAGGGCGAAGCGATCCTGCGGCGCGTTGATAGCGACGTTCTCTTGTGGGCTCTCGATCAGAGCGGTCAGAACATCACGTCGCACCAGCTCGCCCGCAAACTGTCAGCCGCAGAGCAATCGGGGTGTAGGCGCCTCGTGCTCGCCATCGGTGGCGCAAGTGGCCTATCGCCCGCCGTCCGCAAGCGCGCTGATTTCGTGTGGTCGCTTTCCGAGCTCACTTTCTTGCATGAAATGGCTCGTCTCATCGTTTTGGAGCAGCTGTATCGAGCCACGAAGATCAATCGCGGCGAGCCGTATCATCGCTGAAGCAGCAGTGAGGGGCTCGCTGCCTGCGTGCAGAACGCATGGCTATGCACCTCACGGCAACTGGCGATTACGCACTGCGAGCGGTCGCAGAAATAGCAGCGGCCGATCCTGAGCATATCAAGGCGGAACGCATCGCTCGCGTTCAGGCGATACCGCTCAAATTCGTTGAGAACATCCTCACGACGCTGAAACACGCGGGCATCGTCAACGCTATGCGAGGCCCTTCGGGCGGCTACTGGCTCGCGAGACCGGCAGACGACATTACCCTCGCCGACATCATTCGGGCTGTCGAGGGTCCGCTGGCAAACGTGCGGGGCACTCGACCTGAGCGGCTCAAGTACGGCGGGGCAGCGTCTTCGCTTTCGGATGTCTGGATAGCCGTCCGCGTCAATCTGCGCGGCGTGCTCGAAGCGGTCACCATCGACCACCTCGTGAAGGGCAAACTACCGGCGCCCGTGTCGCAACTAATCCATCGCGCGGGCGCACGACGTCCTCACTAAAATCATTTCGCCTAAAACGCATATTCGAGTTGGGTGCGGCTCGATTTGAATTCAAACGGTGCAAATGGCTGCGTGCGATCGCCGTACCGCTGCCTTATTGAGAAGCCCTTGTAGGGCTTACCCGGACGCACCGGGCTCAACCAGTACTGGACGTCGAAATCAAACTCCGCGCGGGCGTCCCCATTGCCGAGCGTCTTGATGCTGCCGGGCAACGAATAGCTATACCATGCGTCTGAAGCCATGAGCCGAAGCCGGCGATCGTTGCTCAGCCAAATCAGTGTTGCTTTGACTGCGGTGCCTGGCTTGGTAACTTCAGACATGCCTTGCGTGAGCGAGGTCGTGTAGAGTGGATCAGAGGTGTAGCCGTCCGTATAGGGCGACGCGATTCCGCCGCCATAACAGACGACGTCGCCCGAAGGGGCCGATTTGTCGGATGTATCCGGGAGGCCGCCAAAGATGACGCCTGGTGTTGGACCCGTCGGCGAAGCAAGCGTGCCTTTGCATCGCTGGCTGGGAACAACATATCGCGTTGCCGGAGCGCTATCGTAGCCGGCCGTGAACGTCACATTGTGGTAGACGGTCGCGCCGATTAGTCCCCCGATCGTGTGATTGTGGACCGTGCCAAGCAACGATTCGCCTTCGTTGTTTTCGGCGAGGTACTGGCCTGCAACGTACGGGTTTGCTTTCGCCGCCCTATTGAAGTTGTATTGGCCTGTTAGCCACGTCATGTCGATCAGATCGTACACTTGATACTGATACGCGCTTACGCCGAGCCCGCTTCCACCGAATGCATACGAAGCCGATACCTGACCGAAGCCATGGGTCGTTTGTTGCTGCGTGCAGAGATCTCCCGGCACCGTGAAGGTTCCGCTCGCGCCTTGCACGGGGCCTTTACCCGTAAAAAATGCGGTGTTGCAACTCGTCAACAACGTGTTGGAGTTGAATGCGGAGGTCACGCGACTTTTCCAGCGAGCCATGTACATCGCGCCGATCGTCAGATCTTTCATGGGGCTCGTGCTCAACAATGTTCCTTGGTACGCGGCGGGAAGGATGCGCGTGTCGGCTGAGTTGGCCCATGGCGATTGCACCGCAGTCAGCGTTTCTCGGCCTGTTTGGCCAAACGTGCCAGGGCTCTTGTACTGTAAGTATTCTTCACCGAGCACGCTGAGCGAGTAACCCGGCACGGTGTTGTCCACTTCGGGATTATATCCGATGTTGTGCAGCGGGCCCGGCCAGTTCGCTCCGAAAGGGTAGGCGCCGAAGTAGGTTGCGCCAAGCGACCACGGTGAGTGCGGTATGTTGATTTGCCCGTGCAGCGCCCCGCCGAAATTGAAGGCGGTCGCATTGGGGCTACCCTTGGTCTTGCAGGTCAAACACGTATCGCCATTGGTGCGTCCAAAATAAAACGCTCGAACATCCCCGCCAAACGTAAAGAGTGGCGTGGGTGTTGCTTGCGGAGCCGCAGGGGGAGCCTGAGCCAGCGCGCGTCCCGCGTTCGCGATGAACATCGCGATGATCGTCACAATGAATAGAAGTCTCATGTCCATAAAATCTATCAAATAAGTGGTAAATACCGGAAGATTGGGAAAGCCCTAATGAGCATGGGCAAATCGGGTAAGAAATGCTAGCGGAGCTGACTTAGGCAAGGGCTCAGTCGAAAGACAAAAGTCCCTTTTCTTTGTGGACAATATAGTATATCCTAGAGGCCCATGGATTATCACGTTGCCTTAGGCGGGTTGATCGTTGGCATTCTTGTCGGGCTGTCGGGCGTCGGCGGGGGCTCGCTCATGCTGCCGGTTCTCGTGTTGTTGTTCAACGTTTCGCCGCTAGTCGCAGTCGGAACCGACCTTGCCTACAGCGTGCCGACAAAACTCCTGGGCGCCATCGTGCATGGCAGGCAAAAGACGATCAACGGTAAGCTCGTGCTGCTGTTGTGCATCGGAGGACTCCCTGGGGCCATCGTCGGTCTTCTGAGCCTATCCTTTCTCAAGTCGCATATTAGCCTGGATCAATTGAACGTGCTCATCAAGCACCTCGTGGGAGGGTTGCTGATCGTCATCGCGCTCGTCATCATCGGCGTACAGCTTCTTTCCAAGGAGCGCGCTGCAGCGTTGGTTGCACTACGGCCGCGCGCGCCGCTCATCGTGGGCGTCGCTGCCACCGTTGGCTTCCTCGTCAGCGTGACCTCAATTGGGGCGGGTTCGATCACGCTCACCGCGCTCGCGCTCATTCTTCCAAGAATGCGGCTTCAGGAGCTCGTCGGTTCGGATATTGCTTTTGCGGCCATCATCGTACCCGTCGCGGCGCTTGGGCATCTTAGCTTGGGCAGCGTCAATCTGCCGATGACCGGTGCTTTGCTGCTGGGGTCGCTCCCAGGGGTCTATTTGGGTAGTCGTCTGTGCGCGTTGCTGCCAAACCGTTATCTGCGCCCAGCCATTGCCGGCGTCTTGGTGCTCGCCGGCGCAAAACTACTCTAACTCAAAAGAGGCATCAAGCCGTCGAGATTTTCGATGCGTGGCGCGCGATCGAATTCACGATACCGCCCATGGCGATCGAGCAGGACCGCGTGCAACCCGTAGCGCGAGCGCTCCATCGATGTCATGCTCCGGAGAGTCTCCTACATGCATGACCGCGTCGGGGGAGACACCGGCCCGGCGCACCGCCTCAGTGAAAATCGGTGCGTGAGGCTTCTCATGCCCAAGGTGCGCGGAATCGAGCACAAAATCGAACTGGTCTCGCAAACCAACTTTCGCGAGCACGTCCTCGAGATCGCCGCTCCAATTAGAAACAATCCCCAAGCATAGGCGACGCGAGCGCAGTTCTGCGAGCACGCCGTGCACCTCATCGTAGACGCGCCACGTAATCGACGAGGTGAAGAGACGGTACACGCGCTCTGCCTTGTCTGCGTCGCTGGGTCTCCGAGCACAGATGGAGAGCAAGATTCGATTGTACTCCGTCCAAAACTGGTCAACTGATGCCTGCGAAAATGGCACGGGCACTTCGCGTGGATGGCGAGGTGCAAGCATGGCGTTTGCGCGCTTGACACCGTCAGGGAGGCGCGCCTGATCGAGCTCGATACCAAGCTGCGCGCAGACGCGCAGAAAGATCGTTGGCTGGTCGGGATCCATGCACAGGAGCGTGTAACCCGCGTCGAAAAGGACTGCTTGAATGTTTCGTTTCATCGCCAACGGTTTGTCCTTCGCACGAAGCCTTTGGCGTCCTGCGGTGAGCGCTTAGCGGTGCTATGTCCAGCGTGCCGATCGGGCGATACTCGCGTCATCGATAGTCGCGACGATGAGAATGCCGTACGACGCAGGCGCGAATGCCAATCCTGCAAAAACCGATTCACTACCTTCGAGCGGCCGGAAGCGCCGCGCCTATACGTCGAAAAAAAAGATGGCCGTCGCGAGGCTTACAATCGCGAGAAGATCCTCGGCGGGTTGCGCAAAGCCTCGGAGAAGCGGCCGATTTCGGAATCTGCGATCCAAGAAGTGGCGGATAGAGTCGAACGCGAGCTCTACGCGCGCGGGGAAAGCGAGGTGCCGTCCACCGTCGTTGGAGATTTGGTTATGGCAGAGCTACGCCGTCTCGACAAAGTAGCGTACATTCGGTTTGCATCCGTCTACCGATCGTTCACCGATCTCAACTCCTTTCAAGAAGAGCTGGCTCAGTTGCTGGCAAAAAGCGAATGAAGCCGACGGTGACGGTCGAAATCAGCGTCCTGCCGGAAGGCCAAGGCCTGCCGTTGCCGACGTACATGACTCATGGCAGTGCGGGGTGCGATTTGCGCGCCGCGATCAATGAACCAGTCACATTGAACCCGGGAGAACGAGCACTGATTCCCGCGGGCTTTTGCATGGCGTTGCCGGCGGGATACGAAGCGCAAGTGCGACCCCGCAGTGGCCTCGCGGTCAAGCACGGCGTGACGTGTTTGAACACGCCGGGGACTATCGACGCGGACTATCGTGGCCCGGTGTGCGTGTTGCTCATCAACCTCGGCCATGAGCCGTTCGTGGTTTCGCGCGGCGATCGTATCGCGCAGATGATTATCGGCACGGTCGAGCGAGCAGAATTCAATCGCGCCGACGAGCTCAGCGTGACCGTTCGAGCGGCAGGCGGTTTCGGTTCGACGGGCACGCGCGGGTAGCGCGGGATGCGCGCGCTGGTCATTGGCGGCGGCGCCATCGGTCAGTACATGGCCGCTCGCCTCGCGCAAGGCGGCCAAGAGGCCGTCATTATGGCGCGGTCTGCGCAGGCTGACGCTATCAACGCAAACGGTGTCGCCCTGCAGGTTAACGATGCATCTTTTCGATGGCCCGTTCGCGCGACCGCCGAGGCGAGCGATGCGCTGCTGCGCGATCCTTTCGAACTTGTCATTGTTGCGGTCAAAGCGTACTCGACCGGTGAAGCGGTGCAGACGATCAGCGGCATTGCCGCGTGCAGCCAAGCGTCTATTCTTACGGTGCAAAACGGGCTTGGGAACGAAGAAGAACTCGCAGAGGCTTTCGGTGCCGATCGCGTTATCGCCGGAGCGCTCACGGTGGCGGTCGACCGAGTGGACGCCACGACCATTGCGGCCACGAAGAAAGGTGGCCTGTGCATTTCGCCGGTTGGTCGATCTCCTCACAACTGGGTGATCGCAACGATGTCGAGTTCGGGGCTGCCATTGCGCGCGGTATCGAACTGGCGGGCACTCAAGTGGTCCAAGCTGTGCATCAACATTTTGGGCAATGGCGTGTGCGCGGCGCTGGATTGGTTACCCGAACAAGTTTACGCCGACTCGCTCGCCTTTTCGGTTGAGCGCGACATGTTTGCGCGAAACGATTGCCGTTATGGAGAAGCTCGAGCTTAGCTCCCGTTAACCTCATCGATTTCCCCGCAGCGCTGCTCGTGCGTGCTGCGCGCTTGCTGCCGGCGTCAATCCTGCGCACCGCCCTCAGCAGTCGCGTCGTCCGTGGGCGCGGCGGGAAACTGCCTTCCCTGCTCATGGATTTGCGCGCCGGCAGACCACAAACAGAGGTGATGGCGCTCAATGGAGCAGTTGCGCTCAATGCGGTGAGGACGGGAATGCAGGCTCCAGCGAACGCGAAAATCTCATCCGTGGTCAGCGCCATCGCCTCTGGCCAGATTTCGTGGAACGACTATCGCGGCCAGCCAAAGAAACTGCTGTAGTCTCGCGAATTTATTCGCGAGTATGCGGGGTCGGCGAATTTAGTATTGCCCTAACGTTCCATCCATCTTGGCACGTTGGACCGCGCGACCAAAGCTTGATAACGATATGGGCAAGAGCACTGCGGCCGCAATAAGCAGCCAAATCGCATCAGGCGCTAGTTGCGCAAGTGTCGCGCCGTGAACGGCGCCTCGGATCCCGTCGAGGGCGTGCCTGATGGGGAGCATCCAGGAAACATATTGCATCAGCAGCGGCAACGTGCTAATTGGGAAAAGCACACCTCCGAGCAGCTGAGTCAGCCCTCCCATGACAAACCCGGTACCAGTTGCTTGCTTAAACGTCATTATGCCCGCCGCACTCATCACTCCGAGCGGAGACATGCAGGCAATAGTGAGCAACGTGAACACGACAGCACTGAGGATATTGACATGTGTGAGGTTCAATCCAAGCACAACGGCTAATGACCATGAAGAGCGCGACCTGCATTAACGTCAACGTGAAAGCCCATAGACCTCTCGACAAGATAATGATAGGTAGGCTCGTGGGAGTGGCAATTATCGCTTCCAGCGTGCCGGCTAATTGGTCATCACGAATAGCAGTTTGAAAGCATTGTATCGCAGTGGCCTGAAAGCGCACAAACGCCAAGTTGACGATAATAAAATCGAAATACCGCGCAGGTATGGCCACCGAAACCAAACTTTCGCGGATGGCCGCATGAGGCTCGGAGATAAAGTAAAAGACGAATACTTGCACGCCGATGCCGATCCAGGCTCGTCCAAAATGCGAAATCGTACGAAAGCGCCAACGCAGCATCTCGTTGAAACATCGCGCCGGACTTGCGCAGCATGCTGAGCCAGCCCACGGGGCATGGGGAGCGCACTAGTTCTCATCGCGATTCCTCGTAAGACCAACAAAAACGTCCAGTGGCTGGGGCTCTTCCGATCGAAAACTCTTCACGCCCACGCCACTTGTGGCCAATGTCCGGAGAATTTCGCTGATCGGGACCCCCTGTCGGGTCCAGCTCCACGCTTAACGATACGCCGTCTAAGCGTGTCCGATGAACTCACGCGAAGGACGCCACCAATTGCCCGCAGCGCGCCAATCAAGTTGTCAGAAGAGCCATCTATGGCGATGTGGTAGCGAATGAACGGGGTCAAGCTGGTTGTCGAGCTCTCGCGGTGGACCCTTGGCGACAATTCGCCCTTCGTTCACCACCGCAACTGTGTCGCAAATAGCCCAGGCTTCCTCTAAGGAGTTGGTGGCGAGTACTCCGGTCTTGCCTCGTCGAGTAACCAACTCGTCGCGAATCAAGGCTCGGATTTCACGAGCATGGAGTGGATCGACCGCGCGCGTTGGTTCATCTAAGAAGATGATGTCGGGATCTCCAAGCAACGCCCGGGCCAACGAAAGCCGCTGTCGCATGCCGGATGAGAACCCATCAAAGCGGCGATCCAAAGCGAAATTGAGGTCGACCATAGACGCGACTTCTTCAATACGCTGGTCAAGAGCATCGCCAGACAACCCTGCGAGAGCCCCGAAAAAGCGGAGGTTCTTGCGCGCCGTTAGCCGGTAATAGAAACTGCGTTCCTCACTTGTGCACAGGCCGATTCTCCGCTTCACCGCCATCGGTCGCTTTATCGCGTCAATTCCTGAAATAAAGATTTGCCCGCTATCCGCGACGCACAACGTCGCAAGCATCTTGAGCAACGTCGTTTTGCCGGCGCCGTTCGGGCCCAAGAGCCCAAAGAGTTCCCCGGCCGGACCTCAAGCGAAATGTTATGGAGGACGGTGCGACGTGGAACTGCTCCGCGATATCGGATCCACGAAGCTAGGCTTAACGTAGTGGGAAACGATTTGACAACATCTCGCAACGAGGACGGCTGGTTGTTCTGAGGGATGGTCTTCGGCGGGCGAAACATTAGCGGGCCGAGTTCCGTTTAGTATGGGCATCGTGCGATTACAACTTTACGCTTTTGCGACTAAAGACCTTGGTAAGAAGGTCATGCCACGACAACTAGTGTGCGATGTTGACCTCGAAGATTTGCGACCAGCTTCTTATTGCGTCAGTTCTTCCATTAGGCGCGTGAACAGCTGGAAACCGGGTAACCTTTCTCTATGTATCGGCAACCAGAGCGCGATCTTTCATATGAGCGCAGTGGAGGATTGGCGGGCGCGACATTTCTAAAGCGCAATTTGGTTGAGCTGTGAAATCATGGCACGCTATGGGTCGAATCGAGCGTAGATTGTGTCGTCTGTGAAATCTTGGTTGAAGAATCACCTGTCCGATAACGCGCAGCATTTGCTGCGTCGCGCCGTTAGCTGGCCACCTATCATCGATTTCCCGCCCGATCTTGCGCGCACCGTTTTTCTCGCAAGTCCTGGTCGAAGCGGTTCCGGTTGGGTCGCCAACATCATCAATTACAAGAACGATTACCGATACATATACGAGCCTTTCAATCCGATTCAGCAAATTGCGTCACCCGGTTTCAGCGTAGGCCGCTACCTGCGCCCAGACGATCGCGATCCGACACTGTTGAAAGTGGCCCGAAGGCTGCTCACGGGCAGGATGGGCTACAACAAGTTGCTCGACGTCGACAACAAGCGTTTCATCGCGAGTCGCCGTCTCATTAAGGAAGTCAGCGCAAATCTTTGGCTCAAGTGGTTGCACGCCAACTTCCCAGAAGTGAAGATTGTCCTGCTTTTCCGCCATCCTTGCGCCGTCGTCTGCTCGCGCATCAGGCACAACAACCCGGTGTACTTCCAAGCCGTACCTCGATCAGCCCGACTTGATGGCGGACTTCCTTGCGCCGTTCAAGTCCGAACTTGAACGTGCAAGTTCAGGAGATGAGTGGGATCAACGTATGTTTGCGTGGTGCATTCAGCACTATGTTCCCCTCAGGCAGTTCGCAAAGGGCGAGATTCACTTGGCTTTTTACGAGAACTTTGCCGAAAACCCCAAAGAGGAAATCGTCCGGCTCTTTTCGTTCCTCGGCAAGAAATTTGACGACGAAGTATTCGCTGCCATCAAGCGGCCATCGTTCGTCACGCGTTCGGGTGCGCCAATACTGACCGGCCAAAGCGTCGTTGCGAGCTGGAAAAAGGACATGACCGAACAGAGGGCGCGGCGTGCGCTTGAGATTACCTCCTTATTCGGGCTCGACAAGATTTATGGCGCCGACCCGATGCCGAACATCAAGGCAGCATACGCTCAACTCGGAGCGGATAAATCCACGGTCCCTACATTAAGACTGCACTCTCACACTGGTCGTTCAACACGCACTCGCTGCAGCGCGGCGTCTCACGACAGGGGCCATTTCCGGCGAACAGCGCAAGAGCCGCTTCGACCGCGTAGGGATCTCTACCAAGCTTCTGAGCGAGCGACCCCACGAACCGCTGCACTGCGGGGCCGTCATCCGATGCATCGACGAGCCTTCAACCGAACGAGCAAACGCTGCGCTCCCGGATGTGCATTTGCAGTGAAGAAACCCCAGCGTTTGAGCGTGAGTCGAGCGGTAGGTTCTCTTAGCCGCTGAAAGTCTAGCTGGAGCGCCAGAGCCAGAGCGGGCCAGCCGCTCGGGGCGTCATCATTGGATGCCATTTCCGCCACTCGTCCAAGGTAGGTGCCATGTGCGGACAACGCCACCCATCGTTTTGCATTCTCGATGCAGGCTGCAATCTTCGGCCTATTCCTAATGCCCGGTTCGGCCAGCATTCTGCCGATTCGCTGCTCGTCTATAGCCGCAACAGCTGGAGGCGAAAAGTTCTCAAAAGCTGATTCGAGGGCCGCCCAATGCTTATCGACAACCTCAAATCCGAGACCTTGCGCAAAGATGACGGCACACAACTTTGCAAAAGCCGAACGATCGTCGTGAGGAGCCTCATGCGCGGCGACATAACGGCGCGTTCTGGCGGCAACCTCATCGCACCCAAGTGCAACTTCATTCGCGCGTTCGACAACTCGAAAATATCGGGTGGCACGGCGCATCGCCGGCTTTCCATTTCCCCTTGATTGTTTCACCGTCTGGTCTCCGGCAATCGATCGGCATCGGGCAAGATATTCGCGGCATTCTTGCAACCGATCTGGATGAACGGAGGCAACCCTTGCTCTCGCGCGCCAGCGTGCGCCGGCATCCCCGATCGCAAATGTAAGCAAGGCGACCAATCGACGCTCGAACTGCCGCAAAGAGTTCTTTGAAGAAGTTCGCACGAGAAGACGGAGCCCATGAGCGATGACGCATGAGTCAACAACAATTGCTCCCGTCCTTCCAGCGGCCTGTGGAATCGTGGCTTGAGCCGCAGCAAGTGCGTGGCCACGCAGGACCCTTTTCAAGCGAACGGCGTCAAGTGCTAAAAACCAGACCACGCCTTTGCCCGTATCACGCGAGGCATGTGTGTCGTCAATAGGAGAAAGCGAGACCTTAAAGGTCCGCCGCCGATCGGGACCTCTCTTCGTAAATTGGTTCCTAAGGACTAAATTGGGCTTACCGGTCAATGAAAAGCAAGAGAATGCAACCACATCTCCAAGTAGGGGGTACCGACTCGGCGGTTCGGTTCACCGCGTCTACCGAAGTGCCCGATATTTCGTAGTCCCGTTAGAGGAGGACGAATGAGCGCGTTGCGCCCCACGGGCCGCACTATGGCCATCGCCCTGTGCTTTTTATTTGTCTGCGCAGTGCTCGAAGCAAATGCTTCGCCTTCCCAAATCCAACGTTCATTTCCGTCCGTCCGGTCTGGCGCACCCATCGCCGCGGCGATGTCGAATGACACGCGCGTTGGCACGAACCTTGCCTCGTTTGTCCTAAGCCGCAGATACGCCCGTGGTCTTTGTGGATGCGATGAAACAGGCACTTCCGTGGTTTAGCAATCAAGCGCTGCAAACAGATTTGGATGGAAATATTACCGCTCTTTCACCGGGGCAGATAGCGCAGACCACGATCGTCGGCAATTATCCCTCTGGTGACTACACCTTGCTTTACGAAGGCACAGGGAGTTTTGCAATCCTTGGGGGTGTGGCCAAAAACGCTGGTCCTGGGCGGATGAGCGTGCACATCAGCCTGCCGCCGAATCAGCCTATCCGTATCTTGCTGACGAAGGTCGATCCCAACAATTACGTGCATAACATCCGCCTGATTTTGTCGGGCTTTGAAACAACCTACGTCAATCACCCATTCAACCCCGCATTCATCCGTGCAATGCAGCAATTCCATGTCCTGCGCTTCAATAATTGGACCAACACGGGCACGTTCGTGGACACAGCTTCATGGGGCAATCGTCCGACCGTTTCTCGTTTCTCGCAGGCTGGCCCGGCTGGCGTTGCCGCAGAGTATCAAATAGCGCTGGCAAACGCAACTGGCGATGACCCGTGGTTTTCGATTCCAATGGGTGCAACAGATTACTACATCGAGCAATTTGCCCAACTGGTGCACAACACGCTCGATCCACGGCTTCATCCGCTTTTTGAGTATGGCTACCAAGTCTGGCAGCTGGATCTGCGGACAACGCCTACGCGCAGATGGCTGGAACTAACTTTCGACTCGCCGGCTGATCGCCAGACAGCCGCATTAGATTGGTATTCATTGCGCTCTGCCCAAGCCTTCACCATTATCAACCGAGTATTCGGCTTCGATTCCGCGCGCGTGACTCGCGTCCTGAGCGGGCCGCTCGGGACAGCGGGTAGTGCCGAAGCGGCTCTTGATAATCAAATCCTTACCTATGCAGGAGCGGGGCAATATGCAAATGCTTTCGCTGTCGCGGCCCGCGTAACGCAGCCGAGCGGAGCCGCACTGCCAACACCAGTGCGACCGATCTATCGACGCTTGATCCAAGTGCGCCAGTCCAATGCTGTGCTAACGAACTTAGGCGCGACTTTGGATTTGGCGCAAGCCAGGCATCTTGCGCTGTTGGCCTACGAGGGTCCCGATCAAGCGCCAGCGCCCGAGGTGCGGCACTCATCGCTCGCAGTGAATGCAACCTATAATCAAGTTGTTTTACAACCGTTCTCTCGAGGCGTGGCATGCAGCCGGCGGAGCATTGTTTGTTACCAGTTCGTTTAACCTTAACGACAGAGCAAGATTGAATGGGATCGCCGCGTATGTCGCGCGTCATCCGTATCCGCACGCTCGCCCCATCGCGAGCTATCTTTTCGTACCGCCGCCGACACCGCAGCCCGAGGGGACCCAGCATCATGGAGCGTTCAATCCCGCTCTGATTGGCGTCGTCGTTTCTCCGCAACGAGCTTGGGACCAAGCAGCCACTACCAACGACCGTGCGTCGCCTTGCTTCGAGCTGGGACCACAACGTACACGCCGGGCACGATGGCCGGCCCAACGGCCATGTTCTACACGATCGCCGGGAGAGAGCGGCGCCGTTTCGCAACAAATGGATCCTAGCCCCATTGGCAGTCTCACGAACGAAACTCTCACGTATAAGGTGAGTCCAAACAATAGCAGTTGGGGTTGGGTGAGCGGACCAAACGAGCCGAACCTAACGAGCTGGCCGGCCACGAACTATGTGGTCACTTTGAATATCACACAGCCCAATGCTTCATTGCAGATTGTCGAAGTAAAAATATTTCGAGTCAACAGTAGCGGCGGCCCAGGCTACAATGGCCTTGCTCTGGTGGCCGACTTGCCGAATCTGACGCAATCGCTGGGTACGGCGGGCCCGCTGACCTTCACGTTGGCCGGGAGCGCGCAGACCGCCAGCGCCAGCGATAGACTCGTCGTCAAATTTGTCACACGTAACCTTGGATCCAGCACGGAGAGTTTTTCGTACGACGCCGGCGCAGGCGCAGTTTCAGGTCTGTCGGTGGGTTCGTCAGCAAGCCCGCCGCCGAGCCCCTCACCATCGCCGAGCCCTCGCCGTCGCCCACTCCAAGCCAATCACCAGTGAGCGGAACCGTGTATGAACCGGGAACGACAAGTGCTCCGACGCCGTTGTTCTACACGCTGCAGGGAGAGAGCGGAGCCGTTTCGCAACAGATGGATCCCAATCCCATCGGCAGGTCTGACGAACGAAACCCTCACTTATAAGACCAGTCCTAACAATAGTAGTTGGGGATGGGTGAGCGGGCCGAACGAGCCACGCCAGACGAATTGGCCGGCAACCAACTATGTGGTCTCGCTGAATATTACGCAACCCAACGCCTCTTTGCAGATTCAGCAAGTCAAAATCTATCGGGTCAACAGCAGTGGGGGACCGGGCTACAATGGCCTCGCTCAAGTGGCCGACCTACCGAATCTGACCCAATCTCTCAGCACGTCGGGTGTGCTGACCTTCATCCTTGCGGGCTCGGCGCAAACGGCGAGTTTGACGGATAGACTGGCTGTAAAGTTTTACGTGCACAATTTTGCGTCGAGCACGCAGAGTTTTTCGTATGATGCAGGCGTAGGCACACTCTCACGGCTCGTGGTGGGCGGTTCACCTGCGCCCAGCCCTGTCACCAAGCCCATCGCCATCCCCGACTTCCAGCTCGGCCGATATGACAACGTTCCACAACAACAACCTGCGAACTGGGTGGAATTCGCAAGAAACGAAATTAACCACGAGCAACGTCGCGTCGAGTAATTTCGGCCAAGTGGGCCAGCTAAAGGTTGACGGGAACGTCATGGCCCAGCCGTTATTCGTCGGCAACTATCAAGTACCAGGCCAAGGCACACACAATCTCGTTATCGTCGCAACCGAGCACAATAGTATCTATGCGTTCGATGCCGACTCCCTGCAACAAATTTGGCACGTGAACTACGGTCCGTCACAATACTGGTCTGCCGTCGGTTGCGGGGATATCACGCCAGAATACGGGATCACGAGCACGCCCGTCATCAACCGAACGGGCGCGGGAAGCGGAACGATTTATTTCGTCGCGGCAACCGAGGTGGGGGGTGTCTTTCACACGCAATTGCATGCAGTCGACATCGGCACCGGCGCGGACCAGAAAACGGCAGTTGAAATCAACCCAAGTGCCTTGCTGACCAATGGATCGATGATTCACTTCGACGCGCAACACCAGATGAACAGGACGAGCTTGTTCATGAGCAACGGGTGGGTATACGTTGGCATCGGCTCGCATTGCGACGATCGCGTCACCGTTGTGACCGGCTGGATGCTCCGCTATGACACCTCGTTGAATCTGCTTAGCACGTTCAACACCGAAGATGACCCCGCGTCCCAAAGCCTTGCGAGCATTTGGATGTCAGGATACGCGAGCGTTGCGGACGCGAGCGGAAACATCTTTTTCGCGACTGGGAACGGACCATTCGATGCGAATACCGGCGGCAAGAACTACGGCGAAAGCGTTGTCAAGCTCACCCCCGATCTCAGCACGGTGTTGACTGGTTCACGCCGGCAGATTGGGCTACGCTGAACACGAACGATACGGATCAGGGCGCTGGCGGCGTCATGATTATCCCGGGCTCAAACGACATAGTTTCAAAGGGCAAAGAGGGTCGTATCTTCTTGCTGAACCAGTCCAGCTTGGGAGGCATGACGTCAAACGACTCGGGCGCTCTCCAGATCTTTAAAGATTTGGATGGCACATGGGGTGGACCCGCGTACTTTAGCGGTCCCGGCGGCGTGCAATACGTCTACTACCAAAGCAACGACCATGCGCTGCGAAGCTTCACGTTCAATGGTTCGCAACTGTCGCTTTTCCAAACTGCTACGGGCAACGGTGGGTTTGGTGGCTCATCGCCAGTAGTTTCGTCGAATGGGTCGCAGACTGGAACGGGCATCGTCTGGGTGGCCCAACGAGGGTCCACCGTTACCTTGCAAGCCTATGACGCAACCAACATTACGAACCCGCTTTTTACCGGTAACGCCGGCACATGGTCGAACAAACACCAAAATCCATTCGTTTCTCCGATGGTGGCAAATGGACGGGTCTTTGTCGGCGCCACCAACACGGTCACTGTTTTCGGCCTGCTCCATTGAAGGTGAAAGCATGAAACTCAAAACTTTGGTTCGATCGGCAATGTGTTGTGCGGCTCTTGGCTTGGTCTTAGTGCTCGGGGTCCGCCAAGCAGCGTGCTGACGCAACGCAATCGCCTACAACGCGGCTGCATTCGATCATTACTATACCGGAGTGATCATGGCTGTCGATGGGAACAAGCTCACCTTGAGACTGCGCGATGGAAAATATCTCTTGGTCGATATCGCGCCAGCAAGGCGGGCCGGCCTAACGGGCGTCTTGCCGGTCAACCATCCAGTCATGGTGTACGGGCAGCGCGGAGCAGACGGTGTCTTCCACGTCACGAGCATCTCGCACGCCGCTCCGGGCATGCAGCACTGGCCAACGGACGTGCCATAGGCTCCATTTTTTCGGCTGCCGCAAGGCTCTTCGGGTGGCTTTGGCCGCCGTTGCTGGTCCTTTTGTTTGCAGTCCACATGCGCATCATCGAGCTTTTGACTCGCGCGAGTAGGCCAAGCTTCGCAGAGTTGCACTCGACGCACTATCCGCACTACATCGCCAATCTTCCCCTCCCAATCGCGAACGCGACCGCGGCGTCACCCCACCAATTGCTGGTGATTTTTGCCCTCGTCGTCGCGCAGACGCTGTGTTTATATTTGATCTACCGTACGTTCACCGACCAGTCGCCGCACGCGAGCGCCAAAGTGAGTCTTGCACTGTCCGTCGTGGCGATGATCTTCGTCTCGCTGCAAGCCAAGTTTACCAGCGCAGACATTTACGCGTACATTGGATACGCAAAACTAGGGCTGAGCGCATATGCGCCGCCCGATCGCCCTTTTGCCGGTGATTTCGCGATCATCAACGCGCAATGGGGGAACCCTATGCTCCCCTGCGTGTATGGTCCGTTCTGGGTCGTGATGAGCAAGCTCGCCATTATGGGGAGCAGCACGCTCGGCCAGGCGATCTTGGCGTTACGAATTTTCAATCTCGCAACTCTGGGGTTGCTCATTCTTTGCGTGGCGAGCATCCGTAAAGATTATGCCGTCACTGGTTTTGTTTGCGATCAATCCAGCCATTTACTATTCGTACGTCATTATGGGTCACAACGATCTGTTTGCGGTGCTCCTCGTGGTTGCTGCGATGGCGGTGATCGCCCGCAGGCCGGTCCTCGGAGTGGTGCTGGCAGCGGGCTCGGGTTTGGTAAAGATCAGTTTTCTTTTTATCAGCGCGTTGGCCTTTGCATATAACCAAGCGTTGAAAAAACGGCTTTTGCTTTTCGGCGCTGGCGGTTGTGTGTTGCTTGCTCGTATCGTGGTTGTTCGGCGGAAAAAGTTACTTCCTTGATATTGGTCCAGCAAGCGAACAGCGACACCGATCACGAAGTCTATCCATTGGGTATGGCGCTGTTGCATTTGATGGTCGCTGTCGAGGTAGTTGCGGTCATCGTTGCCGTGGGTTTTGGGCGCTTTTTTCGCAGCGCCGCTTGGAATTTTTGCGCACTGCCAGTCAGGGTGTCTTCAACTTATTTGGCATGGTCTATACCCTACGCGATAAGGGCAAAAAGCTACACCGCCACGTTCCTCATCCTGTGGACGTTGGTCTTAAGCACCGTAGGCAGCACGGTGTACGGCTCTCCATGGCGCGTGAGGGAACTGGCAATGTTGTGCATCGTACTTGTACGTTGTGTTTGACGTGATCAGCGTTCTCAAAGGCAGATACGCCCCGGACGTGGTGACGAACGATTTGGCGATTGCCCCAACACCACACTAGAATCTATCAAATGTAGCAACGGACCTTTAGGTCCGCTTGCGAATCATTACAACGGTCCCAGGAAGCGATCCATGCTGCGATAACCGATGGCCTCGGCGAGGTGCTCGCTTGCCACCCGCGTCGCGCCCGAGAGATCCGCAATCGTGCGAGCAACGCGCAAAATCCGATCGTGCGCTCGCGCCGACAAATGCAGTCTCGAAACCGCTGCTGCCAAAAGGGATCTCCCAGCGTCATCGAGTGCGCAGAGATCGCGTAACTTCTTTGCTGGCATCGCGGCGTTGCAGCCCTCGCCTCCTGAGCGCTCGCGCTGGAGCGTGCGCGCGCGCTCGACGCGCAGGCGAACATTGCTGGAGGGCTCCCCAAGCGACGGCCTCGCGATGTCCTCATAGGGCACGCGCGGCACTTCCACATGAATGTCAATCCGATCGAGCAAAGGACCCGAAAGTTTTGAGAGATACTTGCGAATCATATGGGGCGAACAGACGCAGCCTCGCAGACGATCGCCGCTGTATCCGCACGGACATGGATTTAAGCTTGCAACCAACATAAAGCTCGCGGGATAGGTCACCGTGCTGGCTGCGCGGCACACCGTTACAGAACAATCTTCAAGCGGTTGGCGCAGCACTTCGAGCGCAGAGCGCGGAAATTCAGGAAGCTCATCGAGAAAGAGAACGCCACGATGGGCGAGCGAAACTTCCCCCGGTCGAGGATTGGAGCCACCACCGACCAAGTGCGGTCGAACTTACGGTATGGTGCGGCGCGCGAAAGGGTCGCGTGGTGACCAAGCGTGATTTCTGGCGCAAGAGTCCGCTCACGCTGTAAAGTTTGGTCACCTCGAGCGCCTCAGCGCGGGTCATCGACGGCATGATCGAGGGCATGCGTCGCGCGAGCATCGTCTTGCCGCTGCCAGGCGCGCCAATCATCAGCAGATTGTGACCACCCGCCGCGGCAACTTCCATGGCACGCTTTGCGCGATCCTGACCGCGCACGTCTTCCAAATCCTCAGCGTAGCTAAGACATTCGGGCTCAAACGAGGTAGCATCGCCGCCGCTCCTCACGCCCGAGGTCGCACAACCCGAGCGCCACCTGCACGGCTTGCTGCAAGGTCCTTACCGGATACAACATGAGTCCTTCAACCAACGCAGCTTCGGGGAGATTTTCGGCTGGCAACAAGAGCTTCGAGAATCCAGCACTTTTTGCGCCGATCGCTGCGGGAAGAACGCCGCCGACAGGTTTGACCGCTCCATCGAGCGCGAGTTCGCCAACGCAGACGATATCTCGCAGCCGCGCTGCTTCGAGCTGTTGGTCCATCGCGAGGATCGTCAGCGCGAGCGAAACATCAAAGCTAGCGCCCTCCTTGCGGATGTTCGCCGGCGCGAGATTGACCACGATCTTATAGGTTGGAAAAAGAAAGCCGCACGAACGAACCGCTGCGTTGACGCGCTCTTTTGCCTCCTGGATAGCACGGTCTGCTAAGCCAACGATATGAATGCCCGCGTCCGTGGTTGGCACTCCGACCACCTCAACTCGCACGAGATACGCCTCAATGCCGCGCAGGGCGACAGAGTAACCGATGGCAAGCATTAAACGCTCTATCACGTGCTCGGAACGAGTGGTTAAGTTCGGCACAAGAAATCGCGGACTGGGAAGCGAAGCCCTAGGGACTAATGCCAACGTGCAGTAGGGTTCGCTGCGATCGTCCAAATGTTCGCTGTTAACCGCGTGTTAACGAAACGGAACAACTCTATCCACATATCCACACCGCTCCGGCGAATTAATGTGGATAGAGCCCGTTCCATTTGGGGAACGGACGTTCTTCCGGCCGGCGCAAGCTATGCTTTATAGGAGGTTCGCGTTGAATAAATTTCAGGCCGCCATTTGTATTGCAGTGGGTTGCGCCCTGCTCGCGGGGTGCAGTCAGAATCAGAACTCAAGTGGGTCCTCGGGTGCGAGCAGCAGTGCAACGAAAACAATCGGCGTCTCTATCCAAGATTTGCAAGCCCAATTCTACGTTGCGATGCAGAAAGGCATGAAAGACGAGGCCAACAAGTACGGCTACGCGATCATCTTCACAGATGCCAATCGGGATCAGGCGAGACAGACCGCACAAGTCGAAGACTTTTTGAGCAAACACGTTAGCGCGATCGTCCTCACGCCGGTTGACTCCAAAGCCGTCGGTCCGGCGATTGTTGAGGCAAACAACGTAAACGTACCCGTCTTCACAGCAGATATCGCCAGCACGTCAAAAGTGGGTACCGTTCTTTCTCATGTCGCTTCAGACAATGTGCAAGGTGGTAAGGTAGCAGCCGATCTCCTCGGCGCCGCGCTCGGCGGTCAAGGCACGGTGGCGATCATCGATCAGCCGGAAGTGACCTCGGTTCAAGATCGCGTCAAGGGTTTCCGAGAAGAGCTTGCGGCAAAATATCCGCAGATCAAAATCGTCGCCGATCAGACCGCGGGCGGCGATCGCGTCCAAGCATCCACTGTGATGGATAACTTGTTGCAAACCTATCCAAACCTCAGCGGTGTTTTTGGGATCAACGATGACTCGGCGCTCGGTGCTCTCCAGTCAATCAAATCCGCGGGCAAGCTCGGGAAGGTGAAGATCGTCGGTTACGACGCAACACCAGAAGCGCAAAAGGCGATCGATGCGGGCCAAATGGCGGGGGATCCCGAGCAGCATCCAGATCAAATCGGGAAATTAACCATCGACCAGATTCATGCGTACTTCAGTGGTCAAACGCCGCCGAAGTACATCCCCGTCACCGTGGGCGCGTACACGGCCAAGAAGAGCTGAACCGACTGGGCGACGACAAGCGGTAAAGAAACGCCCAATACGATGCAGTCGACTGCCGAACCGTTTCTCGCAGTCCGCGACATATCGAAGGCCTACCCGGGCGTTCAAGCCCTTGATGGGGTTTCGTTGGACATCCGCTCGGGCGAAGTTCACGCGCTCGTCGGAGAGAACGGGGCTGGCAAATCCACGCTGGTCAGAATTCTTGCCGGCGCGGTTCGGGCGGACACCGGCACAAATGCTTCTTGACGGCAAGCCGGTCACGCTTACCTCCCCCCGCCAAGCCGAACTCTTGGGGATCGCCGTCATCTACCAAGAGTTCAACTTGGTTCCGTACCTTTCGGTGGCCGAGAATATCATGCTGGGGCGCGAGCCTACGCATGGGCATTGCGGTTGATTGGAAAGAACTGAACGCTCGCGCGGCCGCCGCGCTCGCGCGCCTGGGCGTCGAATTGCCTCTCAACGCGGAAGTACGCCGGCTCTCGGTTGCGCAGCAGCAGATGGTGGAAATCGCAAAAGCGCTCTCCACGCAGGCGCGCGTGATCGTCATGGACGAACCCACGGCCGCGCTCACCGAAGACGAAGTCCTCAAGTTGTTCGAGATCATCCGCACCCTCAAGGCGCAGGGGGTCGGCATCGTGTACATCTCGCACCGCTTGGAAGAGGTCTTTCAGATCGCCGACCGCATTACGGTGTTTCGCGACGGCAAGCATGTCAAGACCGACGCCGTGAGTGCATTTACCACAGACGATCTGATTAAACTCATGGTTGGGCGCAGTCTCGCAGCGCACTTTCCGGAGCTCCCACCGGATCCGCCGCGAGAGCACTACACTGCTCTCCGTCCGCAATCTCACGCACGCCTGGTCGCATTTCCGATGTCTCACTCGATGTCTATCCGGGCGAGATTTTTGGCCTTGCTGGTCTCGTGGGATCGGGTCGGACCTCGCTGCTCCGTGCCATCGCTGGTGCGGATCGCGTATGCGTCCGGCACCGTCATGCTCGAAGGCGACATCTTGCATTTGCGCGGTCCGCATGATGCGATCGAGGCCGGGATCGCTCTGGTCACAGAAGATCGCAAGACGCAAGGTCTCATTTTGGGGATGAGCGTTCGCGAAAATGTGACGCTACCGCACTTGGAAGAGTTCGTGCACTACGGCCACATCGAGCGAGGGGAAGAAACCAAGAGCGTCGCCAACCTTGCGACCGAATTGCACATCCGAACCCTTCGCTTGAGCAATTGGTTAAGAACCTGTCAGGTGGCAACCAACAAAAAGTGGTTCTTGGCGAAGTGGTTGCTCAAGAAAGCAAAGTTCATCTGTTTTGATGAGCCGACGCGCGGCATTGACGTGGGGGCGAAGGCTGAGATCTACGATCTCATGGTCGAGCTTGCGAAGTCGGGCACCGGCATTTTGATGGCATCGTCGGACATGCCGGAGGTGCTCGGCATGTCCATGCGCATCGGCGTGATGCGTAACGGCAGCCTCGTCCACATCTTCAATCGTGGCGAAGCAACGCAGGAAGAAGTCGCGCGCTTTGCGACCGGCAGCCGCCCATTAACATGGCGCAAGATCAGCAAGCCATCCAGGCCGTTGAGATCAAGACGCAAGAAGTTGCTGCACACAAGCGGCGGATGGCGCTGCTAAGGACGATCGGCCTCGTGGTTGGGCTCGTCGTCTTGCTCACAATCCTCAACGCGGCAACGCACGGCGATTTTCTGACGCCGGGTAACATTCTCAACGTCTTGCGTCAGATCGCGGTGAATGCAATTCTGGCGACCGGACAGACCTTCGTCATTATTACCGCGGGCATCGATCTTTCTGTCGGCTCGCTCATCGCCCTCACCGGCGTCCTCATGGCCGGGACGATGCAAGTGACATCCATCCGTGCGACGGCGGTCTCATCCTTGCCATACTCGTAGGCCTCGCTGTTGGGGGCGGGGCGGGACTGGTGAACGGTTGGCCGGTCGTAAAATTCGGATTGCCGCCGTTCATCACGACGCTCGCGATGAGGCTCATGGCAAGAGGTCTTGCGTTTCTGTACACTCATGGCCAGCCGATCGAGATTGACAATCAGGCCTTCAACTTCATCGGGAGCGGGTTCATCCTCCCAAGCGTGGGCCACTGGTTCGGCATCCCGGGAATCCCCACGCAAGTCGTAGTCATGCTCGCGGTCGTCCTGGTGTGCGGCTACGTTCTCACCCAAACGCGCTTCGGACGGTACGTCTATGCGATCGGCGGGAACGAGGAAGCAGCGCGGCTCTCCGGCGTGAACGTCTTTGGGGTCAAATTGGGGGTATATGTCATATCAGGGGCGCTCGCCGGTCTCGCAAGCCTGCTGCTCGCGGGGCACGAGAACTCGGGCATTCCGCAAGCGGGACAGGGTTACGAGCTGCAATGCATCGCCGCTGTCGTCGTTGGGGGAACCTCGCTCATGGGGGGCCGCGGGTCCATCAGCGGCACGTTCGTGGGCGCGCTGCTGATCGGAATGCTCTATAATGTGATGAATTTGCTTGGGGTCCAGTCATACGCGCAGGATGTGGTCCTAGGTGCAGTCATACTAGTTGCCGTGCTCTTGGACCAACTCCGCAGGCAATATCTGGCACCATGACCGAACAAGCCTGGGAACGCGTCGATCCCCTCGTCGTCCGCTGGAAGAAATTCACCGTCGCCGACGATGCCGACAGAGTGGCGGCCGTCGAGCATTCTCCCACATCCGAATTGCAGCGGTATATAAAGGAAGTTGACGAGGTGCGCAGCGACATTGACGCCTTCGTGGATGCCCTCGAAAAGAAGTATGGCGTGTTCGAGACCGGCGATATCGGTGCGGATCTCGCGCCCGATGAACGGGACGCTCACCGGCACGCTGGCCTATTGGCGCTTCGTCAAGCCTATGATGAGGCGGCTGCGGAAATAGAAGATCGAGTCCAAGCCGGTGAAGTATAGCGGATGAGATGCGACCGCTGTCAGAATTCGGTGTAGAAGTTGACGCTGTCGAGCGAAGATGGGTACGTTGGTCCCACCATTAGCCAAATGACTTCGTGGGAGTATAACGGGATTTGGTTGGGATCTCCGCCATAAAATGTGTACGTACTCGACGGGACCAGCCCGTTGTTTTGGTCTCCACGGTAGACTTGCCCCGAGGTCATCACAACGACTGGGCCGGAGAATTGGCCCACGTGCGATCCGTCGACGGTGATTCCCCAAACATCAAGCACATTCTTGAGCGTGAAGAGCGAGGCCGTTCTGGGTGCTCCGCTTGGGTCGGTATCTTCCACATGGACGATGCCGGACGAATCATGACCGTGAATGTGATAAAAACATTGCGCCGAGTTAATAAACCCGTTTACCGGCGCACCAGGATTAACCATGCCGATTGCAATGGGCAGCGCGTAGTGCGTGCCATTCACATAGATCCCAAGAAAGATATGAATGTGGTAGTTGTTGGACATTGTCGGGTCGCATGTGATCCCATCCACCGCGGCGCCACTGCCACCACTCGCCGTGTCACCGGATATCGGACTGAACATATCAGCGACGCCGGTAACTCCACCCTGCGACGCGTTCAGGATCTGGTTGCTTGCCGATATCGTTGGGCTAGGCGACGGGAATGGGCGATGCGCTCGGCGAGGACCCGCCAGAGGGGAGCATCGGTGCATTGACGGCCGACCCCCCACCGCATGAAGAAAGAAGCACTGCGAACGCGAACGCGGCCGCAACTGATGCCAAAAAACCCACATGCTTTGTCATATGCATCTCGCTAAGCACGGCACATCAAAGGTGCGGTTCTCGCGACTTCGCCGTGGCGAGCAAAGTCTGCAACAGCACAGTCACAATCTGCCGATCCAAACCATCTAATATAAGGTAGTTTTTCCCAACTTCGCCACTTGCTCGGAGAGCTTCAAGCCTTGCGGCCGCTCGCCGTAGCGCCGCAATCACGGCCAATTCTGGGTAGTTTTTCGTGAACTCTAATTCTCATAAATGTGTTTTATAGGACCCAGGTCCTAAACACTAAGGTGGACTCAGGCCCGTTTACCCGCACGCGCGGGCGGTAACGGTCTAGTTGAGGTGAGTCAACCTCGGATACAATGAGTGCAACATGACGGCGAGTTCCGGGAACTCGGACGGGAAAGTCCGCGTTGCCTATTTCGATGACCAACTGCTTTTCCGCGAAGCGCTGGCAAGCGTGCTAGAGGAGAGCGGATCCATAGCAGTGATCCACAGTAGTGGGCACCGAGGCCAAGACATTCGCACGCTACTCGATGCACCGGTGTCGGCGATGCTCGTGTGCCTCGACGGTCAGACGAATGATCCGATGACGACGGTCCGCGAGGCCCGCCACGTCGTGCCCGAGCTGCCGCTGTGTGCGCTCGTCGCAGTCGATCGGCTCGATCGCGCTCGAGAGGCATTGCAGCGGGTGCAAAGGTGCGGTCAGCACCGCCGCAACCCTGAACATGCTGATCGCGGCGCTGGAGAGCTTGGCCCGCGGACAGGCATTTGTAGACCCGACCCTTGGAGGGCGCTTGCTTGCCAAGAGTGTCATCAGAAACATCGCGATGGAGAAAATGGATCGCGGAGGTCTGGGCTCGCGTCCAACGCGGGCGGTGCAAAAAAGAATTGAGGAGAGCAAGAAAACAAGTGATGAAGTTTCTTATGGTGCTCTTTGCGGGCGGTTTGCTCACATTGAGTCTATCGGCGGGAGGGCGCGCCGATACCTCATACATCATTCACAGCTGGGGACCAGCTCAACGTGGTCGTGTACGGTGAGCAAACGCTCACCGGCCCTGTGACAGTACTGCCGGACGGCAGCATAACCTTGGCCCTTGTCGGGAAGGTTCGCGTGGCAGGCGAAACGCCCGAACAAGCGGCTGCCACTATACGCACGTCGCTACAAAAATACGTTCGCCATCCCGATGTGACGGTTGCCGTAACACAAGTCGGACAAGTCAATGTGATGGTGCTTGGCGACGTAAAGACTCCCGGAAAATATCCACTCCCGCCAACGGGTAGTCTCACCGATGCCATCGCAGCCGCAGGGGGTATGAATCCAATTGAGGGGCAGTACCCCGACGCTCGAGTTGGTTCTCCGAGCGGCCAAGTGACTCAAGTTTCGCTTGAAAAGCTGCTTCATCAAGGCGACACATCTCTCAACATGCCGTTGCAGGATGGATCGATCGTATATATTCGCGTCCCCGGTGACGATCAGTATTCACGTGGTGGGCGCCGTCGATCATCCAGGAGAGGTTGATTTGAGAGAGGGCGACCGTCTATCTCAGGCAATCGCGATGGCTGGAAGCAGTCAGGGGGCGAATTCAGATCTTAACAACATCACAGTGACGAGAACGATGCCGGATGGCACCAGCACGCCAATGCGAGTCAACCTCTACAAGACTTTGGAGGGCGGAGATATTTCGAAAGATTTAATTATGCAAAAAGGCGACCTGGTTTTCGTCCCATCGATGAGAGGCCGGATCGGCGGCGCCGGAGGCGGTTTCTTAGGTCAGTCAGCGTACTACCTTCTGTCAACGCTAAAGCTTTTTGGCCTGTAAGGCCTGCTAATCAAAAGAAATAGGAGACCCAGTACAACACATGACCAAGCGAAACACAACAATCTCAGCAATCGGCGCGCTGATGGTGACCGCGTTAATCGCCGCATGCGGCGGTGGTGGCGGCGGGGCGTTGAACCCCCCACCAACTTCGACGCCGAAGCCAGCCCAACGCCTACTATCAGCCCAACGCCGACTCCGAGCCCGGGCTTACCGGCAACATGCAGGTGGCGACAGGTGGAACCGTTGGTTCGTTTACGTACGGCCCTGCGGCAACGCAACCATCGTGTTTTCGTGCGGTTGCTCGACCCAAGCCGGAACTGCCACAGCTGACGGCACCGGAACGTTTACGCTTGTTGCAAACTCTACGCCCACGCCGAGCGCGCCGAATCCAACCTACACAATCGTGCCCGGCCGCAACTACATCGTCGTTGCGACTACAGCCGGTGGCGCTGAAGCCTGGACAACGCAATTTGCCGGTAACAAGCCCGACGTCGCAATCAGTACCTCGACTCAAATGTGAGCGACGTTTACACGGCGGCCGTGAGTCTTTATGTGTTCAATAATTCACCTTCCGGCACGACTGCGTTTGATGACTGGAATTTCAACGCCCTATCCGCCTGGTATACATCACTGAAGACATCGCCAAATGGGGCGGAAACCACACTCCTGAACGACATTGCGGCGCGAAGCGCCGCTAATAAGACGCTGTTTCCCGGCGCGCCGTCCTGGAATATGACTCAGACGTCAAGCACCGTAATAAAAAACGATCTCGCCGCCGTCAAGACCAGCGGTGACGCTACGATCCCCACGCCCTGCCCCGGCGGGGAAGCCGGTTGCACGGGCACGCCAACGCCGTAGAAGAAAGATAAAGGAACACTAAACGCCATGTATTTCGGCCCTGCCTTACGCTCGGCGCAACAATATCAACTGCCATCCGGCTACCCGATGGCTCCTTCCGAGCCGTCGGGGCAGACGGACTTCTGGGGTTTTCGGTACTCTGTTGCGACGCAGGCGAGTTTTCTTCGCCATCCTGCTCGGTTTCTTTAGCCCTCGTCGTCTTATGGACGGCTGTGGTGCCGAGGCAGTACACGGCTACAACCAAACTGATAGCGGGAACTCAAGCTCTGGACCTGCTCCGCACGAGGGCAATACGACGTTGCCCGTGCTCAACGCTCTCTTGCGGCCGGCAGTACGATGACGGCAGAAACCTACGTGGACCTCATCCAGGAAGATCCCGTGGTCAAGCAAGTCATCGCAAAATCTCAAGCTCAACATCGGCGTTCAACAATGCTCTAAACAAGTATATTAACGTTAAGCCGGTGACAAACACTTCGATCATTCAGCTGTCGGCGACGTGGGGCGACCCACATACGGCAATCAACATCGCGAACGAATTCGCGAACGTTTTTGTCAATCGCGAGCGCGAACTTATCGCTAGTCAGGCCGGATCGGCCATCGATTATCTTGAACCAGCAGATGCCTTTAGCCGAGGCAGCGATGCGTAAGTCCGAAAGTGCCTTGGGCAAGTTTCAAACCGCGCATCCAGACGTCTACCGTCACCAACTCTGGAACTGACACGCAGGGCGCAGATAGCGCGGTCGCCACTGCTGAGCAACGGTACGCGCAAGTAAAGTCGATACAGAACAGGCACAGGCGCAACTCGACAACGTAACGGCTCAGATGCTGCGCACGAGCCCCACGAGCAATCGGCCAGTCCAACATCGTGCAAAACCCGGTCACGTCGCAACTGCAGAACCAATTGCGCAAGTTCGAGGTTCAACTGGACACGGCCCGCAAACAGTACACCGAGCAATATCCGGCAGTTCAAGCGCTAGAGGAACAGAAGGCGCAACTGCAAGAGTGAGATCCGAAGCCAGCCGCCGACAATTGTTTCCGCTAACGACATCGTTCCCAATCCCGTGTACCAACAATTGAGCCAGCAGGCCGCCTCGCTGCGCTCGCAGATTGCAGGAGACCAGGGCGCAATGAAGACTCTGGACGGCGAAATGGGCCGATCCAGTGGCAGCGCTTGACTCGCTGCCGGCGCGAGGCCGCTGAGCTAGCTAATCTCGAGCGCGACGCGAAAATGACGGAAGAAATCTACACGGCACTGCAGCAGAAGTACAGTGAGGCGACGGTAGAGCGCACGACTGCGCTGAGCGATGTGTCGATAACGCAGCCAGCATCGCCGTCCACGCTAAGTGTCAAGCACCAACTGGATCCTCGAATCTGATTCTTGGCTTCGCGATAGGGCTCGTGCTCGCCAGTCAGCGGCGTATTCATGGTGGAATTCTTCGACAACACGTTCAAAGATGAACACGATGTTCAGCGCACTCTACCGCTTCCAGTGTTGACGTCGTGCCACAACTGGCGTCGAATTCGCCCAAGAAACTGCCATGGTTGCGCGCGCTAACGGTCGAGTCGTTCTTGCAACTGGTGACAGCGCTGAGGTACTCATCCGATAAGCCCTTGCGAACGCTTGCAATCACGAGCCCACATCAGGGCGATGGTAAGACCACAGTAGCCATGAGCACTGCGATCGCAATGGCAGAGATCGAACCAAAAGTTATTGCTCGTCGATGCAGACTTGCGCCGTCCCAAGCTCCACGAACGTTTGGGATCTGGCTGCCGGTCCTGGGCTTTCGGACGTTCTCGTCGGGGAAGTCTCGGTTAGCGACGCCGATGCAGAGCTACAAAATACGACGGTCTGTATCTCTTGAGCGGCGGAACGCTGGTCCCGAATCCCGTGAAACTGATTCACTCCGTCGCAGCTGGACAACCTTATCACCGAGTTACTCAAGAATACAGGGCAATTGTTTTCGACACTCCCGCTTTGCTGCCAGTGTACGATGCGACCATCCTGGCGCCAAAGGTCGACGGCACTGTGCTCGTCATATCGGCAAACAGCACGGACATGCCCTCACACAAAAAGGCAATGCAGCGTCTCGGTGCGGTGCAAGGAGTGAACATGCTCGGCGTCGTGTTGAATCGAGCCACGCCGACAAACGGATACGCGGCATACTATCTCGAGACGGTGACAACCCAACGCCCCTGCCCCACGAGAATGGGGTAGACGACACGGTCGTGACAGAGCTAAAAGTGGGTATACGTCGACGTAGGCAAACAGCCTCGCTCTGACCGGGCTCATTGGGTGTCCGGAGCGCAAGTCATACTCGCTTTTGTCGCGTGCGAACTCGCCTTTGCATTGTTGATGGGCCGAGCAAGCGGCTGGCACTGGCAGGTTCGCTGATCCTAACGACGTATTTATTTGGGGCTCTTGGGTATTGGCGGCGGCCGCCCGGTCAACCGGACTCGGTTCTTGACACCCGCGAGCTTGCGGCGGTCGTCTGCGGCAGTCGCCGCAGGGCGCAGTGGCAGGAGCTTTGCTCTGCATGTCGTTCTGCCGAGCATCGGTCGGCCTCGAGCCCGGCACAGTGTCAGTAGCAGCGCTAATGATCGTTCTGTTCAACCTCGTCTTTCCGCTAGCCCAGCTAGAACTTGAGCGCATGCGGAGCGAGCGTCGTCCCAACACACAGCGCACGATCGTTGTCGGCTCAGGGAAAGCCGCGGCCTCGCTCGTGCGCCTCATTCAAGAAAACAATAACTTCAACTATGCGGTAGTCGGCTGCGTCGACGATGAGATCCTAGCGGAACGCGTAGGTGGCAAACCTATTTTAGGTAACATCGACGCCCTGCCGCACCTTATCGACGAGCACGAAGTCACTTGCGTCATCATCGCCATTCCGTCGGCATCGCCTCAGCTGGTGAAACGGATCATTAGCAACTGCATGCGCGAGTGCGGGCCAAACGGCGGATCGCCCGCGGTGAAGATTTTGCCCGGCGTGCTCGAGCTGCTCAACGACGGCGTGCGGGTTTCCCGCATCCGTCCGGTGCAACCCGAGGACTTGCTGCCGAGAGATCCCAGTAAACGTTGAGCTTTCGGAGATCCAACCCCACGTCGAAAATCGAGTGATTTTGGTGACCGGGGCCGGGGGTTCCATCGGAAGCGAGCTATGCCGCCAAATCGTGGGTCTCAACCCTAGTCTCTTGTTGCTCTTGGGTCACGGCGAGAACAGTCTGTTTGCAATTAACGAAGAACTCAATCTGAAGTTTGGGTTCAATAAAACGAAGATCATTCTCGCCGATGTGGCGGACGCCTCGCGCATTCGCAACGTCTTCTCCCAGTACCGTCCGCACGTTGTCTTTCACGCGGCCGCTCACAAGCACGTTCCAATTGTTGAAGCAAACGTTTGCGAGGCGGCGCGGAACAATGTTCTCGGAACGCATGTCGTGGCGCTGGCCGCCGCTGCCGCAGGGACCGCAAAGTTCGTTCTGCTGTCAACCGACAAAGCGGTAAATCCCACAAGCGTCATGGGGGCGACGAAACGACTCTCCGAGATCATTTCGCAATCTTTTGTGAACCAGACGGGAACCGAATTCGTCACGGTCCGGTTTGGCAACGTGCTCGAGAGCCGCGGCAGCGTCATCCCCATCTTCAAGAAGCAAATTGAAAATGGCGGCCCACTTACCATCACGCACCGAGACATGCAACGCTATTTTATGACCATCCCCGAAGCCGTTTCCCTCGTGCTGCAAGCCATGGCGATCGGCCGAGACGGTCAGGTGCTGGTGCTCGACATGGGCAAGCCCGTGAACATCCTCAGACTCGCTGAGACACTCATCACGCTTTCGGGTCTTACCCCGTACCGCGATATCGCCATCGTCGAGACGGGGATCAGGCCGGGTGAGAAGCTGTTCGAAGAAATTTTGACGATACATGAGGGTATGTCAACGACGAGCCACGCGCGCCTTTTCATCGCGCAGCAAGAACGTGTTGCCTACGAGACGCTCGCTCTGGGATTGCGCGCGCTGGAAGCCGGCGCTCGTGCCGGCGATCAGCAAGTCGTCGTCGACGTGCTGCGTAACTTCGTCAGGTCGTATCAGCCGGGTCCGCACGTGCTCGACGAGCGGCGCGAGCGGTAAAATGCTAGACGAGCAGCCGTCGTTGGCGCCCTCACGGAACGGCCGCGCTGGCAGCCGAAACCAACGGCCACCCAGAAGAAGTCGAATTCGTTGATTCGCAGTATCCGCGAGCACTGGAAGGTTCGCAGCCGGCCGGAGTAGTTGGTTCATAATGTCTATGATGCGAGTGGTTTCAGAACCCAGCGATCTTAGCCACGAAATGATGTTGCGTGAAAAAATTACGACACACTCGGCCGTCGTAGGAGTCGTCGGGATAGGCTATGTCGGGTTGCCGCTCGCGGTGGAGAAAGCGAAGGTCGGCTACCGGGTTATCGGGTACGATCGAAATGCCATTCGCGTTGCGCAGATCAATCAAGGATCCAACTATATCCGAGACGTTGGAGATGATGACCTGACACGAATGGTTGCCAACGAGAAGCTAACGGCAACGACAGATTTTTCGACGCTCGATTCCTGCGATGTCATTATTATCTGCGTGCCGACGCCTCTCACGGTCAACAAGGATCCCGATATTTCGTACATTCGTAGCGTCGGAAATGAAATTGCCCGCCGTTTGCGCCCGGGCCAGCTTATTTGCCTCGAAAGCACGACTTACCCGGGGACAACTGAAGAGGTCCTACTGCCGCAGTTTGCTACGACCGGGCTCGTGGTAGGCAAGGATTATTTCCTCGCCTATTCACCCGAACGGGTCGACCCCGGCAACAAACGGTACACGACCAAGAACACCAACAAGGTCGTTGGCGGCGTGACCGCAACATGCTTGAGCGTGGCGGCAACCTTCTACCAGCAAACGATCGTCGACGTGCTCTCGCTGAGCTAGCCCCAGGGTCGCCGAGATGACGAAGGTGTTCGAGAACACATTTCGCGCCGTCAACATCGCGCTGGTCAACGAAATGGCGCTGTTGTGCGACCGAATGGGGATCAACATTTGGGAAGTCATCGATGCGGCATCCACCAAACCGTTTGGCATGATGCGCTTTGACCCAGGACCAGGCGTGGGAGGCCATTGCATTCCACTCGATCCCTTTTACCTCAATTGGAAAGCGCGCCAGTACGACTTCCATACTCGTTTCATCGAGCTTGCGGGAGAGATCAATAACCAAATGCCGTACTTCGTGCGCGAAAAGGTCGGTCGCGCCCTCAACGAGCGAGGTCGCCCGCTTAAGGGCTCCCGAGTGCTCATGCTTGGGAATCTCCTATAAAAAGGACATTCCGGATTGGCGTGAATCTCCTGCGGTCAAGATCATGGCGCTCTTGACGCAAGTCAGATGCGATCGTTGATTATCACGATCCTTTCGTTCCCAGTTTTCAAGACGATCAAGGTAGCGTGAGGCATTCGGTGCCACTCACAGAGAAAGCGCTCGGCGAAGCGGACTGTGTGCTCATCACGACCGATCATGGTCAGACTGATTGGCGCCTCGTCGTTCGCAAGGCCAAGATCGTGATTGATACGCGCAATGCAACAAAGAACGTCGCCGACAGTCGAAACAAGATCATCCTGTTATAACGGCTTATGCAAAATCTTCGACTTAGGCGTAGCTGGCGCTGGATACTGGGGCCCGAACCTCATCCGCAACTGCGCCGAGCTTGGAATACTCGATTCCGTTTGCGACCTGGACGAGTCCGCACTGGCCGCCGTCGCCCGTTCATATCCTGGCGTCGCAACGACAACACGATTTGAAGAACTCCTTGCCCGCCAAATCCAAGGGGTCATCATCGCAACCCCGGCGCAAATTCATGCCTCCATGTGCCTGGAAGCAATCGCGGCTGGCAAGCATGTCTTTGTTGAGAAGCCACTGGCCTTAACCGTTGGCGAGGGCGAGCAGATCGGTCGAGCCGCTGCACAAGCCGGCCTAGTCGTGTTTGTCGGTCACGTCTTGCTTTATCACCCAGCTGTCAGAAAATTGCGCGCGCTCCTGGCTGAAGACGTAATCGGGCCCATTTGGCACCTTCGCTCCCGCAGGTTGAGCCTCGGAAAACTTCGCAACCACGAGAGTGTCTGGTGGAGCTTTGCACCGCATGATATTGCGCTCATGCTCGCTATTATGGGCGAAGAGCCTCGCTCGGTCACTCTCAGCGCAGACTGCTTCGATGATCGCAGAGATCAGCGACGTCGCATATGCCGATTTTCAGTTTTCAAGAAATCGTTCCGCACATATTGAAGTATGCTGGCTCGATCCCGAGAAATCTGCCCGGCTTGACGTGTTTGGTGCACATGGTGTCATCACGCTGAAAGATGCGCGCGCTGGAAGCGCACTCACGGTCAGTCCCTACGCTGTTTCCACGAGCGAGCGGGGCCATCGGTCGGTGGCACGAGGAGAACAACGCGAGATCGAGGTCGACGGCGGCGAACCACTGAGAGAAGAGATGTTGGCGTTCGTTGACGCTATAAGTACGGGGAAGCAGCCCCAAACTTCGGTTCAACAAGGGGTGGCAGTCCTGCGAGCTCTGTCGATGGCGGATGCGGCCTCACGAGCGCTCGGACAACATAACGGTGTTGACATGAAGACGGAGACGTTACCCTATTTTGCTCATCCTACAGCGTGCATCGACGAGCCGTGCGAAATCGGTGCGGGGACCAAGATTTGGCATTTCAGCCACGTGATGGCTCATGCCTCGATAGGAACGGGCTGCACCATCGGCCAGAACGTCTTTATCGCCTGCCGCGTGCGAATTGGCAACAATGTCAAGATCCAAAACAACGTCTCCGTTTACGAAGGGGTTGTTCTCGAGGACGATGTTTTCTGCGGGCCGAGCATGGTATTCACAAACGTGACCACACCTCGCTCGAATTTCCCCAGAAATCAAGCCAGAAGATTACTTGACCACCTAGTGTTAAGCGGGGCGCGACGATAGGGGCCAACGCGACCATTGTTTGCGGTCATACAATCGGCGAGAATTCGCTTTCGTGGGTGCGGGTGCGGTCGTGACAAAGAGATGTGCAACCACGAGCCGTAGTGTACGGAAACCCTGCGCGTTTCATGGCTTTGCATGCGAATGCGGTGCGATACTGCGTTTTCAGGTCCGAGAGCCGTTGCGCGACTTGCGGCAGCACCTGGGCGAGATCGGAGAATTCCATTCGCAAGGGCGCGCCGATGATCCCAATACTGGACCTGACCGCCCAATACGAGGCGCTCAAACCAGAAATTGACGACGCGATCGCACGCGTTTTGCGAGTGGCATTTTTATCATGGGTCCAAACGTCGAAGCATTTGAAAACGAGATTGCATCCTATCTCGGCGTGCGTCATGCGATTTCTCTCAATTCAGGAACGGATGCCTTCATCTGGCCCTGCGAGCGCTAAATATCGGTCCGGGAGACGAGGTCATCACAAGCCCTTTCACGTTTGTTGCCACAACCGAAGCAATCGGCATAGTGGGCGCTACGCCCGTATTCGTTGATATCGACCCGCAACATTCAATCTTGATGCATGGCTTATCGAATCGGCGATAACACCGCGCACGCGCGCGATTCTGCCTATTCACCTTTATGGCGTTCCGGCGGATCTGGATGCTATAATAGAGCAAGTTGCTGGGCGGCACGGTTTAGCCGTGGTCGAGGACTGTGCGCAAGCCATCGGCGCCGAAATACACGGCCGAAAGGTCGGCACGATCGGCGACATCGGATGCTTTAGTTTCTTCCCCACAAAAAATTTGGGAGCCTACGGCGACGGAGGACTGATACGACCAATGACGATCGAGCTTGCGGAGCGTATAAAGGCGCTTAGGGTGCACGGCGGTCGTCGCAAATACTATCATGAAGAACTCGGCATCAATAGCCGCCTCGACGAAATCCAGGCGGCGATCTTGAGAGTCAAGCTGCCGTACTTGGATTCCTGGATCGCAGCGAGGCGTCAGATAGCCGCTCGCTATAATAAGGCTTTTGCCGGCAACGATGAAATACTTACACTTGCTGAGCCCAAGAATTGCTCGCACGTGTACCATCAATACACCGTCCGAGTTGCCGAGCGAGATGCCGTGCGCCAAAAGCTGTCCGCCGAGGGCGTGCAGACAATGGTCTACTATCCGGTGCCCCTCCATCTGCAACCGGTTTACAAACGCGCAGCAGCGGAAAGCTTCCCGCACGCGGAACGAGCTGCGCGCGAAGTCTTATCGCTGCCAATGTACCCTGAGTTGACGTCTACAGCTCAAGATCAGGTCATCGCCGCCATCAAACGTGCAGTCAGGGTTGAGTCGGCTGTATGAAGATTCTGACGGTTGTTGGCGCCCGGCCGCAGTTTATTAAAGCGTCGGTCCTCAGCGCGGAACTGGCGAGCTGCGGCTGCGAGGAGTACCTCGTTCACAGCGGCCAGCACTACGACTACAATATGTCGAGGATTTTCTTTGATGGATTGAAGCTTCGGGATCCCGACAATTATCTCGAGGTTGGTTCTGGATCTCATGCTGTCCAAACCGCCAACATGATCGCTCGGCTCGAGCCGATTATCGAATCTCAGCGACCAGATTGCTTGCTCGTTTACGGAGACACGAATACCACTCTCGCAGGCGCGCTGGTCGCCGCGAAGATGCACGTTCCGGTTGGACATATCGAAGCGGGCTTGCGATCCTATAACCGTCAAATGCCGGAAGAGATCAATAGGATTGTCGTTGACCACGTTGCGTCCCAACATTTTGCCCCAACCAAGACCGCAGTCGATAATCTCGCGCGCGAAGGAATCAATGAAGAGGTCCATCTCGTCGGGGATCTTATGGTCGATCTGGTCAACGCGACGGTTTCCGCCCTTCCTCCAAGGCCCGGCGTCCTGCAGCGCTTCGACCTCACTTCACGCGCATACGGAGTGGCGACCGTACACCGTGCCGCAAATACTGACAATCGCGAAACATTTAGGGCCATTCTTGAGGGGCTGCGCGGGCTCGACTTCCCCGTCGTGTTCGCCGTTCATCCGCGAACATTACCGCTGATGCGAGCCGAAGATGCCTCAGCGAACAAGAATATTATAGCCTGCGAACCGCTTTCGTATTGCGACATGATCGCTCTTCAAGCGCACGCACGCGTAATTTTGACCGACTCCGGAGGGATGCAGAAAGAAGCCTTTGCTTTGAAGGTCCCTTGCGTAACATTGCGGCGTGAAACGGAGTGGGTTGAAACCCTGGAAGAGGGATGGAATGTTCTTGCGGGCTCTGATCCCGACCTTATCCGCCAGTACGCCCTGCGCCCAAAACCAATGAAAGCCCCGACACAGCAAAATGGTGACGGCAAAACGGCGGAGCGCATTGCAAAGATTCTTCTCACAGGCCGGCGTTTTCATGAGGCTATCGCGTAATGCCACGCACTGTCCTTGAGAATTCATCGGGTAGGGGCTTGCGTCTGGTTGGGGTACTGTTCATTGCCGTCGTGGCAGCGGCCCTTGTTTTCGCTGTCGGCGATCTACTCGTCAACGGCGCCATGGCGCAGAGTAAGAAAGAAATTGTCGCCGCACTAGTCGTTGCCTTAGTACCCCTGATGCTTTACGCCGCCCTAACAAAGCCATTTGTTTTCCCGTTTTGCTTATATGTTTTGCTGGTCCCGTTTGACAATCTCTTGGGTCTTGATCCTCGCTATGGTACGGTGACAAAGCTGGTTGCGATTTGCGCTGGCGCAAGCCTCATTTTTTCACTTATCCGCAACCGTCGCATTGTCACCCCCGACAAGGTCATGTTTATATGGCTCGCATTGCTCGTCTTGATGTCCCTGAGCGTTTTCTGGGCAATTGACCCTGTGACGGCAGTGAGACAGCTTGTGACGTATGCGGAGCTCATCTTACTCTATATTGTGCTCTCAGTCTTTCCCGTGACCCCTAAGGAGTTTAGGGTCCTCGCGGCCGCTGTCGTGATTGGAGGATTGGTTTCCGCTGTTTCCGCCATCTATCTCTTTCACTCAGGTACGGATCTTAGTAAAGCCGAGCTTGGCGGGCAGCTGACCTCACGGGTAATCATGAAAGCAGCCCAGGGCAAAGGTGAGCCCAAAATCGATCCGAACGATTTCGGGGCCGCGCTCATGTTCCCGATCGCATTGGTTCTCATGTCAACCCTCCGACGCAGGTGGTCTTTGACGAAGCTCGCCCTCGGCGGGCTGCTTTTGCTGCTCCTCGGTGGCGTGTACGTGACAGGTTCTCGCGGGGCGCTGGTAGCGCTCGGCATGTTGATGATGTACCTGATCTGGAGGAGCCGTTATCGAGCACAAGTTATCTTCTTTTCGGTCGTGGGGCTCGCGACGGTACTGGTCCTGACGAATCCGTTCGCTAGATTTCAAGATGCGCTCCAGACCGGCGGTTCGGGCAGGCTATCGATCTGGAAAGTTGGTTTTGAAGCGTTTAAGCATCATTGGCTTATCGGCGCAGGTGTTGGAAACTTCCCCTTTGCCTACGATCAGAGTTTTATGTCTATTTACGAGAGCATCTACGCTTATTGGCACAGGGTCGCTCACAACATGCCGCTGACATTGGCGGTTGAGCTTGGGATTGGAGGTCTGACCCTAGGGATGCTGGGGTGGTACCTTCAGTTCCGCACTTTGAACTTTTTGAATGCCTCCGACCCGTTGTATGACCTTCGGATATCGCTTGAAAGCGGGATGGTCGGGCTCTTTGTTGCTTCGATGTTTCTGTCAGACCTCGGGGACAAGTATGTATGGGTGGGCTTCATGCTTTTGGCGGCCGCTCGATCTCTCGCGTTAGGGAGGGCACGCCAAGATCTTTCGCCTCCCTTAGTCCTAACAACGGTTAACGTACGCGACACCTTAAACGTCCAAACGAAAGTGCCGGAGCATGCGTAAAGAGTATTTGCCGTATTATAAGCCGTACATCGATCAAAATGATATAGATTCCGTTACCGAGGCCATGCAGCGAGGTTGGCTTACCACGGGGCCGAAAGTTAAGGAATTTGAGGCGGAATTCGCTTCGATCTCTGGGATACGCAATACAATAGCAGTAAATAGCTGCACTGCCGCCCTACAGCTTGGTTTGGTGGCTCTCGGGGTCGGACCCGGCGATGAAGTCATAATGCCAGCGCTTACGTTCGTTGCAGGAGCAGAGTGCGTTCGGGGGTTAGGTGCTGACCCAGTATTCTGCGATGTTGACGAGCATACGCTCTGCATCACGCCTGAAACAATCAAGCCCGCATTGGGGCCGCGAACCAAAGCTATCATCCCAATGCACTACGGCGGCCAACCCGGGGGAGTTCGCGAGATTTCTACTTTTGCCAAACCCTTAGGCATCGCTGTGCTTGAAGATGCTGCGCACGGCACCGGCACAATTGACGGTGGGCGATGGCCAGGCTTCTACTCGAATGCTGCTGCATACAGTTTCTACGCAACGAAGAACGTTACATCGGCCGAGGGCGGTATGCTGCCTGACCAATGACGACAATCTGGCTGAAAAGGTGCGCGTTCTCTCCTTGCACGGAATGGATCGCGATGCCTGGAAGCGCTACATGAAAGGTGGCACTTGGGTCTACGACGTTATTGAGGTGGGCTATAAATGTAATCTGCCGGACATGACTGCCGCGCTCGGGCTCTCACAACTGCGGAAGCTATCAGCATTGCAGGCGGAGCGAGATACTCTTGCTGGTCTCTACATTGAGAAGCTAAAGTCCGTTCCGGGTCTCAAGTGCGTCGCAAACTTCGCTGCCGTGCCCGATCGACATAGCTGGTGTGTTTTTGCTGTGACGGTCGACGAAACAGTATCCTGCATTTCTCGCGATCAGCTCCTCGAAGAACTAAGAGCCGCGAACATCGGGACGAGCGTTCACTTCATCCCCACGCATATGTTCTCGGCATACCGAGAGATGAAGAAGACCAGCCTGGCCGCTACGGAGCGAATCTGGAAAGGCATTTTTTCGCTACCGCTGTATCCGGGCATGACTAAGAGTGAGCTCGAAGATGTGGTGACAGCGTTGAAGGATAGCATAAGCGGTGCTCAATCGAAGACGATGGGGAACGTCGCCAGAGCTTCACGTTGACTCCGCCCACATAACGTTCTACCCTAATCGCGAGACTGCGTGATTTAGGACACTCTTCGGGGCTAGGGCCTTCCCGCTGAGGGCTCTTTGTGATGCGCATTTCCACGTCATATGAGCCGCCTCACAGTACAAACGTCTGCAAACAAATTATGATAGCTGAACCGTCGCGCTTGCGTATTTTCCAAGCTACTGGAAGAATTGGCGTTTGGCTCGTTACAAGGTTCAGGTACCTGTAGTCATTGCGGCATCCGTATGGATCGCCGGCATGACGCTGTCTGGCTGCGGCGGCGGTGGGGCCATAGCTCCCGCGAATCCCATTATAGCGAACCATTCCAGTCCCAACCCAATCGCCAACGCCTGATCCGACTGGTGAAGGATCGTCAAGCCCAACCCCAGTTCCTTCAGGTACACGAAGTTCACCGCATCCGTCGCCATCGCCGACCCGTACACCTCACCCTTCACCGTCCCCAACGCGAACGGCCCAGTCGTCGCCGTCGCCGTCACCTACGCCAACGCCGACGACGCAACCCCCGGGTCCATATCATATTGCGACCTGGGCCAATGATCTCTACTTCACTCAAGGCAGTTCGGCAAGCGCCGCGTCAGTTTCAAAGTACGTGAGCTACGCCGAAGCAGGTCTGAATAACTCGAAAGCGCTGGATGATTGTAAAGCGTACCCGGGGACATGCAAATCCGTCTATTATTTTGATCCTAGCGATGTGTACTATAGCGTGTCGTGCCCATTCGCTCCCGACTCGTCAATCATTGCCGCCGCATCGGAGAATTGGTATGTTCACCAGCAAGGCTACAGCGATGCTGGTCATCGGGTCAACGGAGTTATGAGCCGGAACTGCAACGGGAACACCGTTTCAGTCCCGATATGGACAGCAAACGATGGATCGTCGAGTGTCCAGGCCTGGTGGATCAATGAACTGCAAAGTAACGCAGATGGATACGATATGGGGTTCATGGATGACACGCAATCGACGGTGGTTGATCAATATTTCTATCCAGGTGGCGGTGGTTGCTTACCGTGGCCTTCGTACTGCTGGACCACACAGGAGGTGCCGGATGATGCGGCGGTCCGCGCCGGGCACGTGAACTTTGTCAATGCGATCAATCATCGAAACGGGCAACCTTGGAAGTTTGCCTATAACAGCCTTAACTTCGACGGTAAACAGATCAGCACGAGCATTCAGCTGATGAGCGCGACCAGCCGCTTCGTCGCAGGTGTTTGTGAAGGGTGTGCGATTTCGAACGGGAGAGTTCAAAGCTCCAACTACTCGCGCGTTCTCAACACGATGAACGCGGTTAACACCACGCCGGGCGCTTTCATTCTGCATTCAACGGATTCAGCTCCAAGCGGTAGTAGCACCGAGATTTTTGAACGCCTTGTCACGACCGGCTTAGTTTGGCTGGGTTACAGCGAGGGTCATACTATAGCGTGGCCCGACCTTGAAGACGCCACGACGAATCTCGCCGCATGGCCGGAGGATCTGCTGTATCCCTCAAGCCCTGTTCAGACCATGGTTTCTGGAGCGAACGATTTGCAGGTCGCTTCCGGCGTGTGGCGGAGGGAATTCAAAACCTGCTATCAGGCCAGCGTTCCCTTCGGCCGTTGCGCTGCGATCGTCAACTCAACAGGCAGCGCCGTGGTTGTGCGGCAAAGCTGGTTCTCCCAATCCTATGGACACACCATACTGATCACTGGAGGCGACAAGCTATCGGGCGGGACTGCGAACATCACAGGTGGGTCATTCAGATCGGGAGTCTCGACCGTGCCAGCGTACGGTGCTTCTCTATTGGCCCAATGATCATCGACACTACCAAGATGGCGCTCGAAGCACAACCTGAGCGTCCATCGACTCTGTACTGAATTCGTATGATTTGCGGCATAGACCGGTGAGAGCTGCACCTGGTAAGTTGTAACTGAGCGATTTGGCGCGCGGAAGCGCATCGGCTAGATTCGCCGCTTAAAAACCCCATCGTCCCAAGGCTGCGATAAATGATTATATCAATCGAGCGATTTCACAATTCACTTCGTTCTTCTTATCTGAGCCAGGCCGTGCGCGCGTCTTGGCTCGCCCTTGCCGTACTCGTGATCGGGTGCGGCTCGCGTGGCGTGGGAACGGTGCTTGACAATCCGCCAGGCGGATCACAGAGCAATCTGCTAAGTCAGACTCAAAGTACTACCTCTGTGACCGGAGTCATCTCATCTGTGACGTCGAGCACCGAGTTTGTTTTTCAGACCGGAGCGCCACATGGCTTAGTCCCAGTGACGTATGCCCAATCAATGGTGGTTCCAAGCGGAACTACGCTGACGAACGGCCTGAATGTTACCGTCGTCGGTCAATTCAATCAATCGGGTGATCTGACAGCGACGAGTGTGACGGTCAATTCCACTACAGGAACCGTTACTATTTCGGGAACCGTTACCGCGATAGTGTCGGGTACTAAATTTGTCTTCCAAACGGGTGCGCCGCACGGCTTCGTACCCGTGACTTACTCGCAGTCGATGGTGGTCCCGAGCGGGCAACTGGTCAGTGTCGGTAATACAGTGAGCGTCATCGGTGCGTTCACTAAGAGCGGCCAACTGACTGCAACGAAGGTAACCATAAGTACCAGTTCCGATCCAGGTCCATATCACATCGCGACCTGGGCCAATGATCTCTACTTCAGCGAAGGCAGTTCGGCAAGCGCCGCGTCAGTTTCAAAGTCGTGAGCTACGCCGAAGCAGGTCTGAATAACTCGAAAGCGCTGGATGATTGTAAAGCGTACCCGGGGACATGCAAATCCGTCTATTATTTTGATCCTAGCGATGTGTACTATAGCGTGTCGTGCCCATTCGCTCCCGACTCGTCGATCATTGCTGCCGCGTCGGAGAATTGGTATGTTCACCAGCAAGGCTACAGCGATGCTGGTCATCGGGTCAACGGAGTTATGAGCCGGAACTGCAACGGGAACACCGTTTCAGTCCCGATATGGACAGCAAACGATGGATCGTCGAGTGTCCAGGCCTGGTGGATCAATGAACTGCAAAGTAACGCAGATGGATACGATATGGGGTTCATGGATGACACGCAATCGACGGTGGTCGATCAATATTTCTATCCAGGTGGCGGTGGTTGCTTACCGTGGCCTTCGTACTGCTGGACCACGCAGGAGGTGCCGGATGATGCGTCGGTCCGCGCCGGGCACGTGAACTTTGTCAATGCGATCAATCATCGAAACGGGCAACCTTGGAAGTTTGCCTATAACAGCCTTAACTTCGACGGTAAACAGATCAGCACGAGCATTCAGCTGATGAGCGCGACCAGCCGCTTCGTCGCAGGTGTGTGTGAAGGGTGTGCGATTTCGAACGGGAGAGTTCAAAGCTCCAACTACTCACGCGTTCTCAACACGATGAACGCGGTTAACACCACGCCGGGCGCTTTCATCCTGCATTCAACGGATTCAGCTCCGAGCGGTAGTAGCACCGAGATTTTTGAACGCCTTGTCACGACCGGCTTAGTTTGGCTGGGTTACAGCGAGGGACATACTATAGCGTGGCCTGATCTTGAAGACGCCACGACGAATCTCGCCGCATGGCCGGAGGATCTGCTGTATCCCTCAAGCCCTGTTCAGACCATGGTTTCTGGGCGAACGATTTACAGGTCGCTTCCGGCGTATGGCGGAGGGAATTCAAAACCTGCTACCAGGCCAGCGTTCCCTTCGGCCGTTGCGCTGCGATCGTCAACTCAACAGGCAACGCCGTGGTGGTGCAGACGACGTGGCTTACGCAGAGCTACCATCACGTCATTTCCGTCTCGGGGGGAGATATCCTAAACGGCGGTGCGACTACAGTCAGTGCGACAGGCTTCACGCCGGGCACTACGACAGTGCCAGCCACGGGTGCTCTCCTACTCGCCGAATAAGACGTCGACTTGGCTGGCGCCCGCTTGGTTGTGAAGCGGAAAATCCTTTTGCATTGTGTTCGAACCAGCTAGACAAAGTGGCAAAGACTCGCTATACTGTCGGCTGTGAACTTGCGTCAAGCAAGGTCACGGCTAGGCTATCAAGGAGTAATTTTAGTCCCAACGGATCCGTCCACTTTCTCGAAAGAAAAGTGGAGACTCTTTCGTGAGGACAAAGCTGTTCGCCGAGTCCATCGGATTAATGGAGCGGGGGAACCACATCTTAATCTGGGGGTGAATCCGCAATTGATTGCGGACGCGCTACTTTCGGCGCGAACCCGTCAGCTAACCTCGCAGGCGTGTGAAAGAAGGTCAAGGTGCAATTTTCCCGTGTCAGCAAATGGGTCTTCAGAGGACTCTGCTTCGTATCGTTATTAGTTCTAGTTGGTTGTGGTTCCCGAGGGTCGGAAACTCTAACTCCCCCCTCAAGTGGCGCGCCCCGGCGGCCTAACAAGTTTGCCGAACCCGAATGCGTCACAGCAACCCGTAGTCCAGGCATCGCAGGTAACCATTGCTGGGACCGTTACCGCGGTCGTATCAAGCGGAAAGTTCGTGTACCAGACGGGTTCGCCCCACGGAGAGGTGCCTGTAGTCTACTCAGAGTCAATGGTCGTTCCTACAAATGGCCATGTCGCTGTTGACTCACACGTTTCGGTAGTTGGCAAATTCGGTTCAAAAGGTATGCTTAGCGCAAGCAGCGTTACCATCGGCTCAGTCTGGTGGTGGTGGCGGGGGTGGGTCTTATCATATTTCAGTTTGGGTGAACGATCTCTATGGCGGCGAAGGGAGCAAAGCATCTGGCGCCGACGTGTCCAAGTACGCTAGCTACGCCGAAAGTGGGTTTGGAAATTCGAAGGCGGTCGATGATTGCGCATCTGGCGGGTGTAAGTCCGTGCTTTACTTTGACCCGAGCAAAGTGTATGCGAGTGCGGGGTGCCCATTCATGCCTGACGCACTAATCCTCCAAGCATCGTCGGAAGGATGGTTTGTACATCAGAAAGGGTATTCCGACAAGGGGCATAGGGTTAACGGCAAATACCAGCAGGACTGCTCGGGTTCAACAATATCAATTCCGGTGTACGAGCCGAATGATGCCGTTGCTGGCGTTCAAGGGTGGTGGCGAACGAAGCTTCAGAACGACGCTGACAATTACGATGTCTTCTTCATGGATGACACTCAAGCGACGGTAACTGACCAGTACTACTTTACCAGTGGTGGCGGTTGCCTACCGTGGCCTTCTTACTGCACGACTACACAAGAAGTACCGAACGACGCCAGCGTTGTGTCGGGACATGCGCATTTTGTAGACGCACTCAATCATCGAAACGGCCAGGCCATGCAATTCGCCTTCAACAGCCTAAATTTTGATGGAAGCGATGTTAGCAGTGGTGTCAACCTGTTTAGAGCGAGCACCCGATTTATTGCGGGAGTCTGCGAGGGTTGCGCAGTTTCAAATGGGCGAATCTACAGTTCTAACTATGTACGCATTCTCGACACGATGGCTGCCATCAGAGCTACGCAGGGGGCTTTCGTCTTGCATTCGACTGATTCTGCAGGCGCAGGCAGTAGCACGCAGATCTTCGAGCGCCTGTTGAGCGTGGGGCTTGTGTGGCTTGGCTATGAGGCAGGCCATACCATAGCTTGGCCCGATCTAGAGGATCGTAGCTCCAGCCTTGCCGTTTGGCCTGAAGATCTGCTTTTCCCATCAAGTCCTATTCAAAGCATGACCTCAGGTGCAGGCGATCTTCAGGTTGCTCCTGGCGTTTGGCGCAGAGAGTTTAGAACATGTTATCAAAAGGGCACCTCATTCGGACGCTGTGCCGCGATCGTCAATTCTAATGGCGCAGCGCGAGCGGTACTTGGTAGCTGGCTGTCACAAAGCTACAGCCACGTTATCGAGGTATCCGGCGGGGACGTGCTATCCGGAGGCAGCGCCAACGTCGGTGGCACGGCTTTCAGGGCTGGATCAACAGCTGTGCCGGCTTATGGCGCAATTCTCGTCGCGGAATAGCCCAATCTCTTAGAAAACCCAAGCAAGGGCCCGAAAGGGTCCTTGCTCATGCCTTGGAAAACTGGCGAGGGTTATGCCTTTGAAGGAACCTCGTCTGGGTAGAATTTCGTTATCCTACTTAGCCGTGTACTGTGCTCACTGCAAATCAGGGGCGGATCAATGAAAACGTTTGCAAGTTTGAGTGTCGCCTTAATTCTTCTAACTTCTTTTGCGTCCAAGACGAGTCTCGATCGGGTTCTGATGAGATCGCATCAAACATATGCGTTGTCCAATCCGCACACAATCGCACTCTCGGGTAGCGCCCCCTACCATATCGCAACGTGGGGCTACGATGAGTTCAGGGCGCAGGGCAGCCATGCGTCGGCAGCCGATGTTCAGAGGTTATTGACCTACGCAGAAACAGGCCCTCGGAACCAGAAGGCGTTGCTCGATTGCCACAGCAGCGCTAACGGCTGCAAAGCGGTTTTATACTTCGATCCTAATAAGGCGTATGATAGCCCAGGGTGTCCATACAAAGAGGACTCTGACTTGCTGGCCCAGGCGGATGAGACATGGTTTGTGCACCAGCCCGGTGCCAACGACCAAGCGCATCGCGTCCACGGAACCTACAAGCAGATGTGCCACGGCGAGGGGACGTTGATCAATGTCTGGGCTCTCAATATTTCATCTCCTGCAGTTCAGGCGTATTTCCGCAATTTCTTGCAGCGCGCGGGAGACAGCTACGATTTGTACTACCTCGACGACATGGCTGCGAGTCTTTCCGATCAGTTCTACTTCTTCGGTAAAGGCAGCTGCGATTCGTTGGGTGGCCTCTGCAAGTCAACTCAAGAATATAGCGGGGATCAGGATCTTCAGCGCGCCGCAGCCGGTTTTGTTAACTCGATGACCCACCAAAATGGCACGCCGATGGACTTTGTCTTTAACAGTCTTAGCTTTAACGGTAGGTCGATAGCCGACATGAGACTACTCGATACAAGCAGCCATTTTATCGGCGCATCATGCGAAGGATGTGCGACCTCAGGGGTGATACTGCACCCGAACAACTACGAGAGAATCCTGAATACGATGGCTCAGTTTGCTCTGCGTTCGAAGATGTTTGTCTTGCTCTCCTACGGCAATGCTCCGGCCGGGAGTCCGGCACAAGTCCAACAGCGGCTTGTCACGACAGCCTTGACCTGGCTTGGTTACCAAGACAACCACACCGTTGTGTGGCCTGATCTCGAATCCAATACAACAAACCTTGCAGTCTGGCCCGAAGATATGATTTACCCATCCGGACCGGTGGAAACGATGAGCGAGGCTGCGCGGGATTTGCAGGTCGCGCCAAAGGTTTGGCGCAGAGAATTTGCGACGTGCTATTTTCGGGGAGCCCCTTTCGGGCGCTGTGCCGCAATACTCAACGCCGGCGACGACAATCTGGCTGTCCAACAAAACTGGATCTCAGCGAACTACAACCATGTAATGACCGTCTCGGGCGGCGACGAGCTATCAGGCGGCTCTGTCTCTCTTAACAGCACGCCCTTTGTAGCGGGTCAAACCCTAGTCCCCGCTCACCAAGCGCTCCTAGTCGTTCAATAGCGCCGTACGGGTTCCACTTGGTAAACGTCTGCGTTGCCTCGCGTTGTGATGCTTATTGAGCCAACAGAACTGTGCCACCTGGCTGCACTGAGGTCGAGTTTGGGACGAACGGTGCGTCCGTAACGTCAGCAGTTCCTCCCGAGAGAACATCGCCTCCGGCGAGAGTTATCACGTGCCTGTAAGTCTGTTGTAACCAGGATGATTCAACTGTAACGGTGGATGCAGTGGAATTAACAACGGCTGCGCAGCGACCAAACGCGACACCGCGCTGGTAGCAAGTGGCGAACTCTCTGCGATAAACGCCGGGGGATACTTGCAAATCGTTCGAGCTGGTAACCATGCTTTCCGTCGGATGCGACGGATAGATCAAATCTTCAGGCCATATCGCCAGGTTGCTAGTATCTTTGAATTCGAGATCTGGCTGCACGACCGTGTGGCCTTCGCTGTACGCAAGCCAGACTATTCCAAGTGTAACAAGCCGCTGTAGGATCTGAGTTGCGCTTCCAGCGGGGAAGCTTCCTCTGGAAATTAGGAGATATGACGCAGGAGTCGCATTAACAAGTGCCATCTCATCGAGTACGGGTTTGTACATGTTCGGTCGTATAGGTATGAGCGTAGTTGCGATACAGCCTTCGCACGTCATACCTACAAATCGATTGCTGGCGGTGAAAGCACTCAAATCAAGTGCGTACGCAAAGGAGGCTTGCTGGAAGAAGAAGTGCATGGGGCTTCCGTTGGCATAATTCATTGCATTGACGAAGTTTGCTCGCGCAACTACCTCCGCCGCATCGTTCGGTATTTCTTGCGTCGAGTGGCAAAAAGAGGGATACGGTAAGCACCCGCCGCCAGTGTGGCTGAAGTAGCCTGCATCGATGACGTCCATCGAGTCATCATCAACGACGTATAAATCATAGTTATCAGCGACACGTTGCAGATAATTGCGCCACCAAGACTGTGAGTCGGAGGAATTTGGATTCATCTCCCAGACGTAGCATCCGCTGTGACGAACTCCGTGAACACGATGACTCGCATCGGTATATCCGGTATCGTGGACAAACCAACTTTCTGAGGAAGCGGCGATCGCGTACGAATCGGGGTGGAATGTGCAAGAAGTGCCACCGAAGAGGTGGTTCGGGTCAAAATAGAAGACGGCTTTGCAGCCGTTGGAGATGCTGTGGCAGTCAGCTAAAGACTTTTGGTCGCCTTGCGCATAGCTTACCAATTGATTTATGGTTGAGGCGGAGACCGCAGTACCCTGACCCGATGAGTCGTCGTATGCCCAAGTGGCGATATGGTAGGGACCCGTAGCGCCTAGGGTTCTTGGGGTGGGGCCTACCAAGGTCGTGTTTGATAGGCTACCGCTGCCGGCGCAGCCTGACGAGGAGATGGACGCCCCAATCCAAACCCACGTCGCTATAATCATTGCAATACGAGAAAGGAATCGAACCAAGCGAAACTCCAATGGCTGTAAGAAGTACTGGATGGCAGACCGCATATTCAATCATATTTGTTTGTAAGCCTAGGTCTGTGCGGGCAATCACAGCCGAGCGCTTTTCAAGCAAAATAACCTCCCGTCATGCCTCTGAGCCGTTCGAGAGTGCTCCACGTCACAGGTTCCAAGCACCTATGCCTGAGCGGCTCGAAAAACTGATGTCGGAGTGAGATCACCCAACCCACAAGCGTTAGACCTGACGGCGGAGTTGAATCAAATTAGGAGCCCAACAACAAAGTATCGCCGAAGCTTTGACTACGAGGACTCCTAACTGCGGGAAACGTGGTGATAGAGGTCCACGTACTTATCAACAGTGTGTTCGATGTCGTAATTTTGAATCAAGCGGGCTCGGGCGTTAACGCCTGCTAGGGCTCGCCATTGGTGGTCGCTAAGCGCTTTTTCGAGTCGTTGAGCGACGTCTTCAGGATTCCAAGATCTAGCGATCATTCCGGTGACGTGGTCTTCAACCATATCTAGCGCCCCAATGGATGGCGTGGCGATGATCGGCAGACGAGCGGACATCGCTTCAAGGAAGGAGATAGGGGCTGCCTCAGCAAGGGCCACCGAAAGAAAGAGATCAAGACCGGGCAGTAGCGACTGCATATCGGAACGAAATCCACGAAACATGACGTACTCTTGAATGCCCAGCTCGCGTGCGAGAGCCTTCAGCTCTCCTTCGAGAGGCCCAACTCCAAAGATATCAAGTCGCGCGGCTCCCCGTATAGACTCTGGAAGCAGCCCAAACGCTTTCAAGGCCAGCGCGTGGTTTTTCAGGGGGTACAAGCTTGCGACAACCCCAATGATGGTAAGGTGGTCAGCTCCTAGCTCCACTCTCGCGGTTTCGCGCTGCTTTCGGTCTGGAGGTTCGAGAATCTCAATGCCGTTTGGTATGATATAGAGGCTCTTTACGCCCTCACGCCGTCGAATAAACGCGGCGGTCCGCTCGGAGAACGTCACGGTGGCGTCGGTGTAAGGATTCAAGAGCAAAGCAGCCGGCTTTTCCCCAAGCCCAAGTCTTGGGTCTGGACTGTGCTCCGTGTGAACAATTGTGCGGATGCCGGATAGAACTGCGCAAGCTCTTCCCCAGTACTTGCCCGTCGTCACATGCGTGTGCACGATGTCGGGCTTAAGCCGCATCATCAGCTGCCACAGTTGAAGAGGCGCCCGAAAGTCCGTTCTACTTTTACGATTAAGCTCGTAAATTTGACATCGTAAAGCTAATTTCTCCTGAGCGTTTAAATTCGAAGGGTACATTGATGCCACGGCAACGTCCAAACCCCTAGCGCTCATCCTCGGTAACATGTCGCGCACGAGTGTTTCCGCTCCGCCTCCTTTGAGTGTTTGCACCACATGAAGAACTTTAGTCAAGCATCAAATCTCCGTCTTTACGCAGAGCCAATCTACAGCCCGCGAAAGCCTCAGGTTAGGGTAAGACTTTCTCCGAGTCAACCAGCGGCAAAGGATCTCTCGCATACAGGCGTGTGAGTCCGAAGACCGTTAATAGGTTGTATGCTTTCTCAAGCATGTCGTGATCAATCATGCTTCTCCAAGAGGAGACCGGATCTTCGCCAAGCACGATTGCGCTTGCCTTTTTCCGGGTCTGTGATGACGGCTTTTTTAGCCGTTTCATCATGAGCTCATAGTGCTTCAGCTTCAAATATTCGATCAACCGGTTGACCTCGGTTTCCGGCTGGGTGCATAGGTTTTCGTAGAACATGACAAGCGCATCGCTTTTGTGAAGTGTGCGTAGGGGTACGTAGTTTTCTATGCACCAGATAAGGACGTGCCGTTCGAACTCACATCTATCTAACTTTATAAGGGGTATAAAGGGCTTAAGGTGGTCTGAAATGAGAAGGTCCTGCGAAAGGAAGTCCTTTAGCGCATTGAAGCCTTTCCAACGTTGAGAGACGCGAGAAACCGCGACGGCACAGGGATGCCGTAGCAAAAAAACTATTGGCATATCAGGAAAATGGTCGCGGACCCATTTAAGCATCAGATTGGCCCGGATATCCTTCACGAGCCTCCTTGTACAAAAAATGCGCCGGTTATATTGATCCGTCCAATCGCTGCGAAGCCTGCCCGAAAAGACAGCACGCGCTGGTTCAAGATAACGAGGGTCGTCGTTAAATGATCTTAAATACTGACGATAATTGAAGTGTCTTAAAAGGGTACTTTTGTTGGATCGAACGGCTCAAAAATATCGCGACAACTGTTATCGGCATTGATAATCTCGGCCAGCCAAGTTGTGCCGCCACGTCCGCTACCGGCAACAAGTATTGAATTCTTAAGGTCGTGATTCCAATCTATGTAGAAACCGCCACGCTTTCTGCGGCAGAAGGCCGAAAAGGCATTAACTTCTTCGATGATGAGGGCGTTCAGTCGCTGAATGATTGAACCCATTAAGCCTGAAACTGATCGCCGGTGGCGGGGCGCTTTGAACGGACAGTCTCAAGCACGGCGGCAAAGTGTCTAGCCATCCCTACTGCTGAGAATTCCTCTAGGTGAGTTCCGTCTAGCTTCAAATCGGCACCGCCCTCGTACGATTGGTAAAGATTTCTAAGGATCGCTCGAATCTCGTGGCGCGTCCGCACATAAAAACCACCGACGCGGTCCAATAGCGCACGCACCACCGATTGCTCAGGCCCTCCGATAGCGACAATTTGTTGTCCAGCGCCCAGGTATTCGAAGAGCTTGCCGGTATAGACGCCGCCCTCCTCGGGATGATCCCGAAGGAGCAGTATGTTCACCGAGGTTGCTCGCTCGGCTGTCAAGACTTCAGCGCGGTCAACGTACCCCTTTACCGTAACGACGTCACCCAAACCCCGCCTCATGATGGCCTCCTCCAACCACTCTCTCTCGTCTCACGTAGAGAACTAACTCGATGCGATCGCGTTCAATCTCTCCAGCCTGAAATTCGTCCAACAATGCGTCGAAGAGCGGCTCTTGGATCGCGAAAGCCCTGCAATAGCGAACCCGCGTAGGTTAATGTAAATTTGGAAGGCCGAGAATGGGTCACATCAAGCCACTCGTCAGGATCGAATGCATTTGGTACTGCAATTGTGGGAGTAGCGTGGGTTATTTGTACCAATTAGCCTAGCAAGTGGCCGAGACCGTGGTGATAGTAGTTGCTCTCTTTAACGTCGTTCGTTCGACCAACGCATTAAGCGTTGAGCGGATCTTTGAGATTTCATAATGGTTACCTCGCCACGCGTCTCGCAGGTCTGCGATCCAGGGGGTTGTTCTGCCGGCAAGTGCCCGCTTCGCGATGAGGTGGGCGGTATATGGATACGACGTTGTAATGAGCGCATCATAACTACCTGAACTCAAGAGCTTTCTTGTGGCGCGAACACCAGGCTTAAGCCAGCCCACATAAGGGTCCGGAAAAGTCAAAACGCGATAAGCATGCTCTACAAGGCGCTGCTTGATCGTCATTTTTGAACCCATTTTGGTGAGGTTGACCCTAGAAAAGCGTGAGCGGATACCTCTAAGCGCATGCCGGCGTATCTCTTGACTCGGCGGATAATATCATCATAGTCGGTCTGTATGACCTCGGCCCACTCAGGTGGGCAGCCCAGTTTGAAACTTGGCGGTGACAACAGTCACATGCCAGTCGAATCGAGGCAAATACTTCGCCAGAGTAGGTAGCTCGAAGGCTTCCCGTGGTCATTCGAGGTGGAAAAAGTAGCAGCGAGGGCCTTTTTCATACCGATGCACCTTTAGATAAATACATTCTAATGCTTCTTGTGCTAGGTTCAGTGCATCAGCTGGGCGCCTAGGTGCTTGAGAGCCAGAATAGTACGATACAGATGGCCCAACCCGTTAGGAAAGGCTTCCCAAGGCTATTATGGTCGGAGCCTCCAAGGTAAATCGCTCATAGTGAGAGATAACCTTCCGGGCTTCTGTCGCAAGGCATTCAAAAGCAAGCAAAGGCCCCAGCGCCCTAAAGAAATTGTCGATTGGAATCATCACCTCGACCTTCCCTTTTGGATTTGGTGAAGAGTTTCTGCGAGCTGAGCTCATCGCATTAACAGGGTTGGGATGCCATCTCACGGTCATTCCCGCAGCTCCGCGAAGCAAAAGGAATACACATGATGACCTTGACATCGAGGTTGTGCGCTTAGCGGTTCTTGGTGCACGCACGTTTTACAGAGCAGTTAAGGGGTTTCGCCGCAATATTCGAGGCTCGATGCGAGTAGTTAGCCTTATTCTACAAGCTCGAAGTAACTTCAAGACCAAATTGAAGAATTTGCGCTCCTTCCAACAGGACTCGCAGTCGCGGATGAGCTCTCGAAGCGTCAAGTGGACCACATACATGCCTATTGGCTAACGGGGTCCTCTACCGTCGCTTTGATTGCATCGCAGGTAACAGGTATTAGCTGGAGTTTCACGGCGCATAGCGGCGACATTTTTTTAGAACAAAACCTTATCCCCGAAAAGACGAGCTCTGCCAACTTTGGTAGGGTTATTTCGAATGTCGCAAAGCGAGAGATTCTCCGCCAATCGGCGAGCGCTACCGCTGACCGCCTTGAAGTGATTCATGTGGGCGTTACCATTTCTAAACGCACTACGAGGTTGGATTCACGAACGGCTGCGGCCGGCGTTCGTATCCTTTGCCCTGCCTATTTTGAAGAGTGCAAAGGCCACGTGTATCTTTTCGAAGCCTTGCGGCGATTGGCAGACGCCGGCGTTGATTTTCACTGTGTCTTGGCGGGTGACGGGCCGCTCAGGTCGGTGTTGGTCCGACAGATAAAGGCATTGAGACTCGAAAAGTTTGTCTCGATGGAGGGCATGATCCCCCATGAAGCATTACTCGATCAATTACACTCGGGCGCTTATGATCTCGTAGTGCTTGCAAGCGTTGACCTTGAGGGTATTCCAGTTTCCCTAATAGAGGCAATGGCCGCGGGTATTCCCTGCATTGCAACGCGCACCGGGGCCGTTGCTGAGCTCATCGATGACAGCTGTGGGATCCTTCTTGAGCAGCGGGACTCCCATGCGATGAGTGAGGCAATCGCGGTTCTAGCATCCGACGCTGCGCTTCGAAGAGAAATCGGAGAACGGGCGAGACAACGGGTCGCTGAAGAATTTGATGCAAGAGCTTCGGCCCGCGCCCTAGTTAAGCTGATCACCCGCAAAGGGTCCCAATATCCTGAAGAATAACAAACTCGCGGGCGTCGCGAGGTCCGACCATTCCCTGAACCACTCAGCTAGGAAATCCGTCGACGCATTGGGGTTGAAGAAACGGTCGGCAAAAGCTATCTATGAGCGGTTAGTCGTGGACTCCAAAAGCCAAAATTTAGAGCTCGTTTCTAGTCTGATGGCCTACCGAATCTAGGAATCAGGTTGATTCCCCCTGATCCGAGGGATAAGGTGGCAAGAGGCAGGGCTGTCCCCTAATTTACAAACTAATTTTCTAAGAAAGAAAGTACAGTCATGCGCGCTCACTTTTGTATAGCGAGCATATATACTTACCTCGCGGGCGTGACGGAGTACTCTCTGGTTGCCGATGAATTCGACGGACTCAGTTGCGTTGACTAATTCAATATCAACTGCCAATATTTTGACGATTACGGCTCCACAAATAGTGTCGTTCAATGTAGTCCAGGTATCACGACACGTATTTGACGTAGAAGAAGATACTCTCGCGACAATGGTTGGATTGCGACCAACCCTATTCGTCGTTGACCGGCGCGTTTTCTCACTTTATGGCGCCGCGATTAGGCGATACGCGAAAAAGCATCTAAACTGTCTATCTGTTATGCTTGTTGACGGATCGGAGGCCCGAAAGTCGTTTGACCAGGTTGCAGAAGTGTGCACGGAAGCCATCCGGTGTGGCCTCGGTCGTGATGGCGTAATTGTGGCCGTTGGCGGTGGCGTAGCGATGGACGTCAGCGGGTTAGCAGCTTCCCTCTTCAGGCGGGGTATTCGTTTCATTCGCATTCCGACGACGCTCGTGGGATTAATCGACGTGTGCGTGGGAATCAAACACGCCATCAATTTTGCCTCGAAGAAAAATGTACTGGGAGCATTCTATCCGCCCCTGGGAGGGATCAATGACATTTCATTTTTGCAAACGTTGCCGCAGCGCCAACTAGCTTGCGGTGTAGCAGAGATCGTAAAGATGGGCGTCGTATGCGATGCGCTGCTCCTTGACCTTCTCGAGCAGCATGAGGAGGAGCTGATGATTTCAAATTTTGCCACCCCCCCTAATGCTGCCGAACATATCGTACTGCGAGCTGCCCAGGCGATGGTCGACGAATTGCAGCCCAATCTCTTCGAACATGATCTTCGCCGACTAGTTGATTTCGGCCACACGTTTAGTCCGACGCTTGAGACGACAAGCCACTACAAGATCGCACACGGTGAGGCCGTTGGCATTGATATGCTCATCTCGACCGCGATAGCTGAGCAGCTCGGCATTTGCGACCCATCGATTCTTGAACGCCTCATTTGCTTGTGCCGCAGGGCCGGGCTGCCACTCTGGCACGATATGCTCGAACCCCGACTCCTTTCGCGAGCGCTTGAGGATGCTCGACAACACCGTGGTGGCAACCTAAACTTGGTTGTTCCCGTGAGCATGGGCCACGGATCCTTTATCCAACACGTTGACCTCGCCGACCTCGAGGCCGCACTGGTCGCCCTAAGAAGCCGTTTGCAGGCTAGTGGTTTAACTCGCGTTGGTACGAACAATAGCCGTTGATCTAGGTGGCACATTCCTTCGCTGCGGCATAATTGACGACGCCGGAAACGCGGCTAATGTCTCCCGCATTAGACTTGATACTACTCCTGGTACTGCTTCAGGCAGTTTAGTTTGGGAAACGATCTTGTCTTTCATCGTGGACTACACAAAGTATGTTCAAAACTTAGTCACGCCCGTCAGCCCCATTGTGTTTTCTTTCCCCGGCTCGATCGACCGCCAAACGAAGATCCTGCGAGCACCAACTGTTCTTGGCCATAGGGGGGATATCCCAGATATCGCATACGTCTTGTCCACACGCACTGGGCGGCGGGTTTACTGGTGAACGACATGTCTGCGGCAGCATGGCAGTTGAGTAGAGTTCATAGTTGGTCGCGTTTTATGGTCCTAACTGTCAGCAGCGGTATCGGGAGCAAGATATTCGATCGTGGGAATCCCAAACGCGTACTCGACGAATACTCGTATTCCGGCGAAATAGGCCACATGGTTGTGGATTTAACCGCGGATGCCCCCATGTGCGATTGCGGCGGACGCGGTCATTTGGGTGCTATTGCCTCGGGCCGCGGTGTTGAAAAGCTAGCACGTCGCATGGCGAGTGCAAATCCTATGGAATTCGGTCGCTCGATATGTGCGCGGCTGTGCGAAGGCAATGCTCCTAACCTGAACAACGAGCATCACATAGTGCCGGCTGCATTATCCGGAGATGCTTGGGCGCTTAAAGTAATCGACACAAGTGTGGAGCCCCTCTCACAGGTCCTTTTGGCGGTCACCCTAGCGATCGGTCTTGAAAAGATAGTCGTATGCGGTGGATTTGCACTCAGCATGGGAGATAAGTACATTGAGATATTAAAACGGGCGCTGGCACGGCGTTCGATGTCCTCCCCCTATCCGCCGTCAATCGGGGATCTGCTGCAACTCGACGCAGATGACAACACCTGCCTACTTGGTGCAGGCGCATTCGCCCTGCTCGAGGTTGCTTCGCGAGAATGAGGCTTGCAATAGTGGGTGGTAGCTCGCAAAGTACACCCAACCTTTTCTCCATCCCATACATGCAACTTCCAGCATCCGAACTGTCTGTCGCTTTGATCGGTCAGTCCAAGGCTCGTTTACGAGCTGTTGGGCGTGCCATCCGTGTCTTGACCCACGGCATGGTAAAGCCGGAGCAGCGAGCGGTCGTCAGCGGGGGTACCCTTCGGCACGCCCTCGCAGGTGCCGATGTCGTCCTTGCTCAGGCCCGTTACGGCGGGTATGAGGCACGACACTTCGATGAGACTTTTCCGGTCAAGTACGGAATCTATGGAGACGAGGGGCTAGGTCCTGGGGGCCTCGCCTCAGGTTGGCGATCATGGCCCCACCTCGCCCTGTTGCTCGCGGCCGTCGAAGCCGCCTGTCCCAGCGCTTGGGTAGTCGTGACATCAGCGCCGCTTGGCATTCTCATGCGGTGCGCGCTAACGCAATTCAGCGAGCTTAAAGTGATTGGGGTTTGCGAGCTCCCTTGGACCACTCTTCAGACAACTTGTAAAGCACTCGGCGTCAACGTGAGAGATATTCGGTTCGGATACGCAGGCGTGAATCATCTTGGCTGGCTTCATCATGTGCGCGAGAGAGGGCGAGATCTTGTCACAGAATACTCTGCATGTCGGGCTCACGATGATGATTTTCCTTCAAGTGAAATCATCGACGCCTGTGCCGCGATTCCCCTCAAGTATCTTCGTCTCCACTACCAGGCGAAAAGCGCAACGCTTGAGCAAGAACGTAGGGTCAAAACTCGAGGCCAAGTACTTGAGGACTTGCGGTTGTCAGCTATGAAGGCGTACTCACTTGGGGATTTTGACGAGATCATGAACGCCTTGTCTCGTCGTCCAGCGCCTTGGTACGAGCATGCCATTGGACCACTTGTTGCATCCCTGATGGGACGCGGCGACAGTATTACTTTCTTCCTCACTACGTTCAACAATGGCTATTTACAGCGCTTCCGCGCAGACGATGTTCTCCGAAATTCCCTATCGGGTCAAGAACGGCAAGTTTATGAAGATAAGCTCAGAGCCAGCGCCAGCGCCAGCAAACTGCATCCTTGAGGCACTCGAATCGTACATTGCTTACGAACGACAGGCTGTCGATGCGATACTGTGTCGGGATCATAAAGCCTTGGAGCTTGCAATGGAAAAGCACCCTTGGGTAAAAACACGAAGCATAGCGCACCGCTTGGCCGAAGAGATTCAACAGGTGAACGTTTTGCTCGCAGCGACTCGTTAGAAGGACTTACACCGATCTCAACGATTCAATTGTAAAACGCAAGCCCCGCATTAGCTCCACTTCCGGTTCCCACCCCAACATATCTCGCGCTCGATCTCGATTGGCGATCAATTGTAAGATTTCGTGCCTGGGTTGCCGGCGGCAGTTTGAATTTTCTTGGATCGGTATCTTTCGACCTGTGATCTCAACAGCAGTTCTCGCCAACTCGGCAACACTTGTTCCAATTCCCGTGCCGATATTAAAGACCACCGTATCCACAGCGGAAACCTTACACGCACGGATAACACCGCGGGCTAAGTCATCAACATAGCAATAGTCCCGAACCGGCCTCAAATCATTGACTCGAACGACCTCTCCAGAAAGCGCTTGTCGAAGAACAGTACCAACTAACGAACGCGCCGAACCGTTGGGTCCGTAAATAGAAAAAGGGCGTAGAATGATACCTTCAATACCGGAGTTGAAGGAAAACGTTCTCACGAAATTCTCGGCAGCAAGCTTCGCCGCGCCATAGGGGGAGCGCGGATCTGGGAGATCAAGTTCAGATACGGCTGCAGCAGAGCGCTGCCCGTAGACCTCTGCGGACGAAATATAGATGAATCGTCGTACCCTCGACTGGCTCGCTGCTTGCAAGAGTGTGACCGTGCCACCGACGTGGACACTCTCAAAAAGGATCGGGGATTTAAACGATGCTATAACCGAGGGTGGTCCGGCCGCGTGTACTATCACATCGACACCCTGCAAAAGGTGACACATAGCTGACAAGTCCCGGATGTCTCCATGGTAACTTCGGACACCGCGAGGCGCCTTGATGACTTTGTCGCCGGGCGGCCCGAGAAGTGTGCGCACGACCGCACCTCGCTCGTGCAAAGCACCCACAACAGCCGACCCGATGAATCCGCCACCTCCGGCAACTAGAATGTTTTGGTTGGCCAGATCTGCGCTCATAAGACCCGGAGCATCATTGCTGCATCACTGATCGCGCTTATTGGCGCTTATGACACGTTTCCACAAGCGTCTTCTCCAGCTGCCTTGTCATGATTTCGGGCGTATAGCGCTCTTCATAACGATTCAGTGCCGCTTTACCAAGATTTTCTGCTAATTCTCGTTGATCCAGCAGCTTAACTAGCGCGTCTGCGAGTGCTTGCGTGTTATCGGGCGGCACAACAATGCCCGTTCGGCCGTTCTCCACCATCGTGGGTATTCCGCCAACGGAAGTTACAACTGCTGGTTTTGCTAGAGACATGCCCTCCATGATCGCATTCGGCAGCGAGTCATCAAGGGGCGCGTGGGCGTGAATGTCGATAAGTTGCCAGACGTCCCCGATAGGGCCGGGGTAAGGACAAATCTTTACATTTTGCGCTATGCCAAGCGAAACTGACTCTTGATGCAAACTATCAGCGTATGCGGGATCACCGCTCGGGAAGCCGATGATCAGAAAGTACGCATTGGGATGGCGCCTTAAGACAAGTGGTATCGCGCGTAGCAGCTGCATTTGCCCCTTATGCTTTATTATTCTACTAACTTGACCAATTACAGGACCGTGCACATGAGGAGCAATGTCCAGTAACCTTCTGACCTCCGTTCCTGCCTTTCGCGCTACCGGCCGTATAGCGCCGTTTGGAATAACAGGTATCACGACGTTCTTACGGAGCATCCAACGACGAAGTTCATCCCGCTTGACTGCTGAATCCGTGATGACTAAATTCGCCAAGGACAGTTCGAGTTGACGTCGGGACCACCACAACCATTTGGGTTCCCAGGTAGCCCCCATGGGTTCCGGATAGTAGGTTGTCACGACACTGGGCCGACCCGCGGCGGATGCCGCAAGCACGCTGACAAGGCCTGCAGGATCGACATGCGCACTCACGATATCAACGTCTCGTTCGCGTATGACACGTCTAAGGTTCCAGACCGTACGCCAGACGATAGAAGCACTGCCCATGAATCTGCGAACGCCGGGTTTAAAATCTGTAGAAGCGCGCTTCCTCTCCAATTCCTCAACTACGATCCCAGCCTCAGCGAATCTCGGTCGAAGCGTCCCCCATCGGGCATCTAAGTTAGGATCATCAGCCTTCAGGCAAATGACGGTATGCTCGAAGCGGCTGCGATCGATTGTCGTTGCAAATTGGAAGAGACGGTTTTCGTCACCGCCGATGTAAAGTTCGTTGGTCACTGACATCACGTGGAGCTTCCGTTGCGCGAAGTTTGTTTTCATAATAACGCCGCCCTAACTGGAATTTAAAAGAATTTCACCTGGCGCTTTAAGAGCTCGCCCGGTTGTTAAGAATTGTGCGATTTCATATCCCTTAAGCATAGCGTCAAGGGCCCTCTCCCAAGAGGCTTTCTCGGCTACCAGCGCTCTGTTTATGCAACCTGCGCGAGCACGAAAGGAGTGGTCGGTCATAGCCCGATCAAGTGCGGCGCACAGGTCGGAAACGCTACCTGCCCGCACGATTAGCCCGTTATACCCGTCGGACACCCATTCGTGGTTCGCGGGAACGTCAGAAACAATCGGGAAAGCGCCGGCTGCCATTCCCTCTAGCAACGACGCAGATGTAGCATCATGCGATGGGACCGAGCAAAAGATAGCACTTTTGAGAAAGCGCGTTTGCATTTGTGTGCGATCAAGCCACGGTAAAAAGCGCACAGGAACTCCCCGAGCTTCATCGTTTGCGACGCGCCGAAGATCGAGCGCGCCCTCATCTCTGCAGGCGATCTCGAGCCGCCATTCTTGATGTTGTGGGAACAATTTTGCAAAAGCGAGCAAGATCGTCAAACTGTTGTAGAATGGTATGGGTGGGCGTGGACCAAAAACGATTGGCGCCTCGTGGCGAGAAGCGGTTGCCCAGGTGTGCTCGGGACCGTTAACTACCCGGCACGTTGGGACGCGAGGTTCGATCTTTGCGATGGCTTCGCGCGCGTCGTCTGAATCATATGTCACGACCTTTGCGCGACTAAGCGCGTATGCAATCATGCGCCGATGCCACCAAGGACGATTGCCTTCAAACCCTCCGGGGTGAGACCCCTCTCCGCGCGACGGGCACCGACATTGCAAAATATCGTCACCCCACGCGCTGAGGACGAGCGGCAAGTTATCGGAGGCGATTGCTGCCATGATTCCGTAGCTCGCAACGTAGAATGCGTGAACCACGTCCGGTCTTGCGCAAAGGATCGCGCGCTTCAGCCGCGGTAGCGCGAACGGAAAGCTAGAGTGCGAAGGCTTTCTCGGTCCAAGTGGCAGAAACGTCGCATCAGAATTCTGCAACGTTCCAAAACCCGCGACGACGACTTCATAACCGGATTTCGCTAATGGTTCGATCCAGCGCGTCACATGAGGCGATCCAGGGTCACCAAGGAGCATGATTTTCATGGTTAACTCCGCTCACGCGTCAACGAGGCGTAACCCGCGAAGATATGCCCCAAATGCCTCTGGATGCTCCTCGATGAGATCCTCCGCAAATCTCAACGCCGTTAAGTCGTTAACGTCAACCCACAAGGAGCTGTGCTGAAACGCAACGATTTTTTCACCAGCCTCCTTGAGCAGGGCAAATAACTCCGCTATGTCCATACGTTGGGACTTCCTAATGTGGCACGCTGTTTTGGCCTTCAGAATAAAAAAACCGCTAGAAGCGGTTATCCAATATCTTGGCTTTTCGTTGTATTGCAGAAGTTTGCCGCATTCAACAACAACTTTCCCAAACGGCGGCTGAAATTGCTGCTCGTGTACGGCGATCGTGAGTGCTGCGTCAGTCTCGCGATGATGCCTCAACATCTCCCGTAGATCAATCGTAGAGATGTTATCCGCGTAGGTTACAAGTAAATCACCAGGGAAATCCTTAAACTGTTGGACGATCCCAATGTTCCCTAAGGGCTCGGATTCTACGCGCGGCCGCACTATAGCCCCGTTGTTTTTAGCTAGCGCCGTGAGCCTGGACTCAACCTCATTTCCTATCGCTGGTTCTCGCGAACTGAAAACTACCTCAATCCGCAAGAAACCCTGCGCAATCAGGGCACACAGATTGCGCTCGACCAATGTCATGCCGGCAACGCGTACTAGAGACTTGTGCGTGGGACCGTAGGATGCGCGCATGCGTTCAGATCGCCCCCCAGCCATTATGAGAGCTATAGAGTGCTCTTGTCGCCCAAAAACTTGCAAGGGCGAATTTTACCTCTTGGCGTTTTCGAGTGATTTAGCACCGCGAAGGCATTTCGGCACCGTTTCAAGATAATAGCCAAGTAAGTCCTGAATACTTTGCTTGAGCAAATAACGGGGACGAAAACCCAGGTTCCACAGACGCTCCACGTCGGCGTAATAGCGCGGTAGGTCATTTTGGCGGGCATAGCTTTGGCTAAGGTCCAATGGTTCTGTCAGATTGGCAGCTCCCATAAGCAAGCCTAAGATTGACTCCACAGATGTTTCATTTCCACTGGCGACGTTATACGTTTCGCCAGAAAGTCCACGTTCCGCTAAGCAGACGAGTGCGGAAGCGGCATCTCTTACGTCAATATAGTCTCGCGTCGGCTTGAGATCGCCCACTTCGATTCGCTGAGCTTGACGCTTTCTGACTATGGCTGAGATCTGTGACGCCAGTTTGCCGCAGACGTGCCGCTCGTCTTGTCCAGGTCCAACAAGGTTAAACATGCGTGCCCAAACCACAGGCAAATCATTAGCAAGTGAAAATATTCTGGCGACGTGTTCTGCTGCCAACTTGCTTATCGCATAGACGTCTGCAGGAGAGCATTGGCTCTCTTCTCTCAGGGGAAGCTGTCGCAGCGACGACAATCCATACACTGCGCCGGTTGATCCCAAGATGAGTTTTTTGAGCTTCAGGCTCGCGCGAAGGATTGCTTCGATTAGCCTAACGGTGCCCAAGACGTTAGTGGCAAATAGTAGCTCTATCGGATCATCTCGCAGACCGGCCGCGAGATGAACTATGATATCGGGGCGAAGCTCCTGAAGGACGTCCTGTATACGCTGCCGGTCCAAAAGGTCCGCTCGACGATACCATTGCTCGCTCCCGGCGAAGAATACAGCGAGCTCTTCAGGCAGGGGCGCACTAACCGCGGCACTGTCGAATCGAATGTTGTGAGTAAAGAAATGAGTGAGCAGAGGCGAGCGGCCGATCCCATATATAACCGCGTCGGGGTACCGACGCTGCAGGCCATATGCGAGATAACGCCCCAAGAACCCCTGATAGCCTGTGATAAGAAAGTTCAATGCGGGCCCCTGCTAGATTTTACTTTCGAAGCAATGTCAAAAGTGCGAGCGCGCAAAATTGACATCCCCACGTTCGATTATCCCCGGTTATATCCTAATGGCTGGCCTTCTGCTCCTTTGCCCGTATCCCGTGTAACCCCAGATTATGCACCTAAATCTGAGAGCGCGCGACATGATGAGCCGCTAAGGAGCACCGAGCGGCCCATCAGCGTTATGCTGACCCGCCTCATATTCGGTGCTAGTTAGAAGACAGCTTCTCTGGCAATGAGATTACGGAGAAGGGGCGATTGACCGCGGTTGGTTTTCTCAGGGCTCTCAAAGGCTGGTGAGATATCATAAGAGCTGGTCATTACTCTATTTCCCGGAGGTTGAACTCCTGATCGGAAAATTGTTTGATGCGCTCGTGGTCCGGCATAGTGCTCGCGGTCTCGTCTATCGTCATGATTATTGTGGTTGTCGCTATGTTAATTATACCACAAGGCGACCAAAACGCGACCTTTCACTTGGCCGTCATTGTATCTGCTTCCCTATGCCTTGCATCCGCAATCTGGTTCAGCTTCCCAAGCAAACGGGAAAAGGCGGAGCGGAAGAGGGCTCGAGGCGAGGAATAGCAGCCAAAAATATATGGCCGCGTGTCACGCACCAAATACAAAGGGAAGATTCGCCTTGGCGAAAGCTCCGGCATTGCTTTCGGTTGGCGATGCATTGTGTGTTGCATTTGCACGCGTGTCGGATGCGGTTACGGTCGCTTTTGAAGCGAAATGTGCACTGAAGGCGGAGGATTTTTCGGCGGTGGGCGGACTGCCAGTTCGAATGGGACTGCAACACAAGCGCGGCATTAGAACGCAACGGCGACTACTTCACTCCTCCGATCCAACCAACCACAATCTGCCAGGTCCTCGCATGCGAACAATGATTCAAGGTAGTAAAAGCACCTTAACGAATTTGGGCTAAGCAGAGATTCATAAGTGTACATGATACGCAAACTTACTGCGGGCCTAGCCCTTCTCGGTCTTCGAGGAACCTTCGCTTGGCTTTTCGCGACGAGAGGCACTTTTCGCACGGGGCGACTTCTGCCATTGTACATTAAGGAACGAAAACAACCTGTGTGGATGCGCTACGGGACATCGGACAAGAACGCGTTTTGGCAAATCTTTATCCAAGAACAATACGCGTGCGCGTTGGCGTGTCTTCCGGATCATCCCCTGATCGTCGATTGCGGAGCGAATGTTGGCTACACATCGTTGTACTTTCTGTCGCGATATCCCAACGCTCAGGTAATAGCTGTCGAACCGGATCCGGCGAACTTCGAGCTCTGCAGTAAGAATTTAGCGCAGTACGAAGACCGTGTGACGCTAGTGCAATCTGCTATCTGGGCGCGAGCGCAGACACTCGAACTTGTAAGTCAGCAGCTCGGCAACGAATGGGGTATCAGGGTGACGCCATCTGCCGTGGGAGCCGTGCAATCCGTCACTATGCCTCAACTCTTGACGCGCAGCGGGCGCTACAATATAGACCTGTTAAAAATCGATATCGAGGGCGCTGAAGCCTTTGTATTTGCGGACGATTGCGATTGGCTCGAAAACGTTAAGGCTCTAGCGATTGAACTGCACGGTCCACGCCCTGCGAAAATCTTTTGGAAAGCCCTACGGCGATTCGACTATGCGGCATCCAAGCACGGCGAGCTTACCCTTTGCGAAAGGATCCGGGCGAAGGCGGTATAAGTGAAATCGTAAAACTCCCACGAGCTATGCGGAGACATGCGCGTATGAGTCGTACCGTTCCGCAGTCAGATGGTCGATAGACTTTAGACTGTTTAAAACTAGGTGCTCAGGTTGTACATGTGAATTATAGTAAGCATTGTTATTCTGCATCATTGCTTCTCGCCGGTCTTCATTATCCAAGAGATCGTAAATCGCAGTAACTAATTGGTCCGGCGACGTGAACTCTAGATAATTGAGACCCTTCCTGAAACCTCCTGGGAGCCCATATAAGAGCGGCTCACTAACAATTGCTCGAGATGCGGCAACGTATTCGGCAAATTTCCAGCCAATTGAATCGTTCAACCCCGTGGTGGCGATGCAGATTTCTGACTCTTTTACCTGCTTCAGAAAAGAAGCCTTAGTTGTGAGGTGTCTGGGAACTACAAGCCCCGGACATCTAGTTCTCGCAAATCGGTCATCGTAAACCCCGCCAAAAAAACGCGCCTTAAATTCTTTTTTGCACCTTAGAATACAGTTAATCCTAACTTCATCTAGCTGCTCGATAGCAGTCTGAAGATCACGCTTTACCGTCGTTTTCGGATCATACAATCTAGAGAGAAACAGGATTTTGGGCGAAGGATGCGTTATCGGAAGATATTCAAAATTCTCAAGATAGAAACTTCCATTGTAGTCAACTTTAAAAAGCTCAGCGATAAGTTTCGACGACTTCAGATAAAACTTAAGCCTAGTTTTTGCCGAAAAGAAGATCTTATCCATCTCATTATGTCTGCTTGTAACTTCGTAGTTTAGTCCTAAAGGCAAAACCGTAGTCGTGGGTCCTAGCGCTGCAGCCAAACTCGGCGTATAACTTCGCTTGAACAATATGTCGCAATTGGGAGCGACCACCTCTCTGATAAAGTCAAGGTGGATTCCGTCTGACATATCATAAATAATCTTGTGCTTGTCGTTTACGATCGCTCTTAGTAGATACGAGGTGGAGCGCTCAGTGTTCCAGATACGCGACGAGGAGCGCTTCGAATTCCAATCATCCCTCACGAGACCTAGTTTGATGGTCCCGTGTCTTTGAAGCTCGAAGAAACCGGTAAAAATCTGACGTACATGAGCATAGGTCCCTAAGGTTCCCTGATTGTAAAGTAGGGTACAGTCCAACATGCGCTTGCCAACTTACTACATAAACGACTCGCGCGGGTCGTCTAAAGTAACGTCCGTGTCCTCGAAATTGCGCCATCGGCTGGCGCCTGCCGGAAAAAATGTCGCAGATCAGCGCTATAACGAAAACGGAAAGCGGCGTTTCCTCTTGGGGAACGACCTTTCAGATCTGCTCTGGTCCATTAGGTTCTTTGTTATCAGAATCGGTCCGGTACCTGCATTGACGAGTGTACCAAACGGTTTGGCTCGAAGTGGTCTTCCCGGCGGAGCTAATGCTGTCGGCTCCCCAAGGCGCGGTCGCTACCTACTGTGCAAGCAACAGCGCGCTTTGAGCGGGGATCTTGGTCTGGTCAACTGTGAACGGATTTCCATTAAGCGAAATAACCCCAGCCGAGAGAACGTCGCCGCCACTGGCAGAGATGACGTGTTTGTAGGTCGCTGAGAGCCAAGAATTCTGTACTACCAGGTCGACATCACTTGCATTCAAGATCGCAGCGCAGCCACCAACTGGAGTTCCCTTAAGGTAACAAGACGCAAACTCTCGCCGCCATACCTTGGGGGCAACTTGCAGGTCGCTGGCGGCCTCGCTCATTGTCTGCAAAGGTGACGACGGGTATATCAAATCCTCGGGCCACACTGCGAGGTTTGTGGTATTACTCTCAAGGTCAGGCCACACAACGGTGCAGTTGTCTCGATAGCCTAGCCAGGTGAGGGCTGTCGTGACAAATCGCTGCTGAAGCTGCTGCGCGCTACCCGCTGGAGCGTTACCATAAGACAATAAGACAAAGATCGCTGAGCGCTTATCGAATTGGGCCATGGTATTTAGGATTCGCACATAATTATCCGGGTGCACCGTGGTCCCGGAGGTTGCGCATCCTTCGCACGATGCGCCAATGAAATGCTTACTTGCGTCGAGTAATCTTGTGTCGGCCACGGGGCGGCCGTTAAAACTCAGGCCGTTAAAAATAAAATCCATCGGAGCGCCGTTCCGGTGGGTCATCGAGTTCACAAAGCTCGCTGCCGCTTGTTGCAAGCCCTTGTCCCCAGCGAATTCTTGAGTTGACGTGCACAAACGCCCGCTCGGATCGCAACCGCCTCGACCAGAGAAATAGAACTGATCGACGAGATCCGCCCCCATATCATCCATATAGTAAAGATCGTAGCCATCTCCCGATTGCTGGAGAAAATTGCGGAAATAGGCTTGCACCGCAGGTGAGGAAATGTTAATAGACCACACATTGATCCGAGTGACTGTTCCTTGACACTTTTGCTTATGAGTCCCATGCACGCGATGCGCAGAGTCATTGTACCCGGTCTGGTGAACAAACCACGACTCGTCCATTTGCGCTAGAAGATTGGCATCTTCCGGATAAGGGCATCCCGGACTATCATATGCCCTGTTAGGATCAAAATACAAAACTGCTTTGCAGCCGCCGGCGATACTGTGACAATCACGCATGGCTTTCTCATTACGAGGGCCCGTTTCAGCATAGGTCAACAATTTGACCACATCGGCAGCCGACGCACGACTCCCCTGCGCACGGAACTGGTCATAACCCCAAGTTGCGATGTGGTAGGGAGCTGTCTCAACAATTGCAACGGTGTTTGTCTCAGGGTTTGAGCCTGCCGAATGAACCAGTTCAGGGCTAAAAGCAGCGGCAAGCTTACCGCTAAGAATGGTCAGGAGCGTTACAAAGATGCTAGATAGCGACTTCATCATAGGCCACTCCCCTCCGTGACGTGTGACTTAGATGGATTCATATCTAGACGGCGACGGGCTGTAGTGTTCAATGCAAACTTTCTTGGTGTTGTTTTGGTTCCCGCAATGAGGGCGGCGAAAGTGCAGGCGACACCGCACGCAACTGTCGGGGTCAAAGGGAGCTCGACTGTCCGCATGAGACCGGCGAAAATGGGATTTGCAAGAATTGCAGCGCCCAGCGCCGCCGATGCACCGAGGAGCACGGCGGTTCCGGAATCATTGCGGCGCATATACAGACCAAAGGCGCCGATCGCCGCCAACAATAGCATAAGCGGATTCGTAATGACATCCTTTAGCAGTTCCGCCACTGTGCGTCCCACTATTAAAACGTACCATGTGGCTTCCGGAAGGTCTCGGTATGAACCGCTTTGCATGTGAAGCGTCCAAAGATAGGCGATTTGCCCCCGCAACCCAGGCGCATGAATCGACACCGTGTACAGGGCATAAATTGCGCCAACGGCGATTGTCAGACCCAGCATGGCCAATCCTCGACGCATTCGAAAAGTATCTCGCACGGCAATGCCAAAGACGAGGACGCCGATTGCTGCGCCCACAGGAAGATAGATAGCTGGCCTCGTGAAAGTTAGCAGGGCGCAAAAAACTCCGAACAGCGCGAGCCAGCCGATGGAGCTTCCACGGGCATACAAGACGCCCGCGGCCAATAACATGGTATACAGAGTGAGCGCAGACATGTCGGTTATCGGCGCCCCCGCGAGTCGCAACTGCCAAGGGGACAGCATTGCAGCAACCGCGACCACTGTGGCGATTGATGGTTGCACGAACTGACTTAAGAGCCAATATATCGCAATCGCACCGAGGATGTAAGCCGCCGTCGAAACGATCATAAGCGCAGAGAAGCCAAAGTGACCGTATAAGAGTGATGCAAGGTATGGATACACTGGGCGAGCCAAGAACATGTGGCGTTCCATCTCGAAAAGTCGCGGCTTCGCTGGTTCAAATCGGGCACGGAGATTAGGGTCGGGACTGTGCGCCAACAAAGGCGCGAAGAACGCCTCATCAATCGTCTCGGCAGCTCCCCTTGTTTGACGGCGATCTTCTAGCATCATCCGCGCATACCAAAATCCGTCGGGTAATTGCATAGCGGCATGCCAACTGGCAAATCGCGGTACGATGCTGAGTGCCAGCACAACTGAGGCTAAGAGGACAAAGGCGAATCCGAAAACGAGCCTCATGAGACGCTCCTTTCAGGTTGCCGCCGACGGGCTGGTCCGGGGTTACATAATAGCACCTTTGAGGTGGACGACGTCGTTCACTGGCGCATCCAAGGTTTGATGGCCGCGTGCACCCCGGCCCTTAGCGTGGCCATTTCCCCGACTGTCTGAGCGTCAAACACAAGAGTAGGAACTGTTATAAGAGGCTTGACACGTACTTTGCCTTGTTCGGCGAGCGAAACGCCCTCTGACAATTGAAAAGGGGGAATCGTCGTCGGTTTGTTTGTCACTGTGGACGAATTGCCTCGAACCTGCGTTGGTTGAAGATCACTGTCACTTTCGACGAGAAAAGCCGCCCGCGTATTCTCACGATTCAGAAGAATAAGATGATACGTACATTGCGTCGGAAGCGTCGCGAGCGTCGGAGGCCGATGAACTGTACTCTTGCTTCACGCTAGGCCGACGCTACCGCGGGTACACCTTCGCAGAACCTTTCAGCGCAAGGCCTCGCCGCTACCGACTTTTATTCGCACTCGCTACAGGAGTTCGGCGTGGTGAACCGTTCGTGCTTCGGGCCGACGTCGATCCGCCCCTTGGCAGTGTCGCCATAGGTCGCTTGAGCGCACCTCCGCGGGCTTGCGGCTAAAGGCACCCAAAACGAATCGCTCGCGCATCATTCGCCTGCCGGCGATTACGGCACAGTTCTTACGTGATCATCGCATCATGCAGGATAACGAGCGCTTACGTTGCGGTGAGGCGTGGCAAAATAACAACCTTGTATTCCCCCGGCTTGGCTGGCACATCATGGGATTCCGGAGAACTCTCAAGCGACTTTCGTAAGCTGGCACGCCGTGCCACCCTGGGAAGCATTGGCCCGCATGTCCTGAGACATACTGCTGCTACGGAGATGCTCCGCCAAGGTATACATCCCAAAGTCGTTGCGGAGCGCCTTGGACACACTTCCACCCGAATCACGTTGGACGCGTACTCGCACGTGATACCCGCAATGCAGTTAGAGGCTGCCGCGAAGGTGGATTTTGCACTTCGAGGCCTTTGGTCAGCAATCTGCAACATCGCCGCCGACCGTTGAACAAAAAATCGCCGCAAAGGCTCGCGTTTAAAAGGTTATTTCTGGTGGGAGATCGAGGAGTCGAACCTCATCCTTATCAGAAGTGTCCACCTCTAGGCAAATCACTTCTGCTATGTTTGCAGAAATCCGCGGATTCCAACGCACCTACGAAAGCTCTCATCGAACCCTTTGGGTAGATCTTCATCACGTAAGAATTCAAGGTGTCCATAGGATTGCCCGCGGAACCACTCTGCGACCTCTTCGTAGCTGTGCCGATGAGCAAACGGTGGTGTAAGTCGGTCGCGCGCAGCGTGCATAGCCTCGGACCATCCATAAGTTGTGGTGGCATCGCGACCAAGGTTTCGTCTTCGGATTAGATTCTGATAAACAATGTAGGGTAGGACTGCAGGCGTGAGAGCAAGAGTTTGAATCCTACGCGGAAGACGGGAAAGGAAAGGTCGAACTGTCCGCTCGATGAGCATCAAAGTTCGTCGTAAAGGGGTCGCGCTCTCGTCTGCGTGAGAGTATACCCAAATATAGAGCATGCCGTTTTCTTTGGGAAGTTGCGCCAAATGGGAGAAGGCGATCTTGGTGGAGTAGGTGTGGTGTATCACCCCCTGGCTATAAACAACATCAAATGTCGCACGCCTGAAAGGCAACGCAAAAACCGATGCTTGAACAATATGAAGTCTAGGGTTTTTCCCGAAGTACCGACTTGCTTGATCAACCGCATAGCTCAGATCGATTCCGACTATCTCGCAGTTCTCTGTTTTTGAAAGTCCATCGGCGATTCCACCAATGCCAATGCCGACCTCAAGTGCGAGTTTGCTTTGCAAGGGTCGCTGACGAGTCCCTAGCGCAAAACGCATCCAATCAAGCACCATAGTTGGGCTAGCCGACCAGTAGCTTTGTCCAGACCACTTATATTCGGTCCATTCTGTCGAAAAATTGCGCAGCACCTCTTCCTCCCCCGGCGGAGCCTGACGAGATGGAAGGTTGAAGCCCGACAGGTGTTGAGCGACCCACGCCGCGTTCTCTCTCTGATGAACCCGCGAAACCTCACTTGCATAAGTGAGCATTCTCGGTACGCCATTGTAGATGGGATAGTACAGTCGACATACTGCGCAAGTTAGGGCGCCGCAGGTTATGTTAATTTCCACCTCCCCAACGTCCACTATTGGGGCGACGCTATCCAATAGGTGGCGATCTTCCTGGTCGATAGCGCACTGCTCAGATCGTTCGACAAGGATATCTAATTCACCCGAACAGATTGGGCATACAAGCCACCGCAACAAACGCGCTCTCAATTTAGCCTAACCATACGCGCCACTGGTTCCGACTAATTTTGGATCGTCAAGTATTCGGGTACGGTGGCTAACGTAGTACGAACAGGACCGACGGGGGGAGCTGCGTGCGAGCGAAGGTTTTGAAGCCAGATTCCGACTGCAATGGGTCTCCAAAGGAGCCCACCGAGATCTGCTTTTCCTTGGCAATGCAATTTGAAGAGCTGTTCGATGCGCGAGGTCGCAAGAATAGGCTCAGCCCTTAGCATCGGGTCGGTAAGAATGGTTTGGGCGTAGTCTTTCATCGGTCCTCGGATCCAAATCCCGAATGGAGTCGGAAGCCCGCGCTTATCTTGTCGGTGGAGTACTTTTTCCGGCAAAAGATCGTGGACGGCATCTCTTAACACCCGCTTAGGTACCCCCCCTCTGAGCTTCCATCGCGAGTGCATCGACGCAGCGAATTCAACGATAGAATCGTCAAGAAGCGGTACCCTGGACTCAATGGATGAGGCCATGCTTGTGCGATCTTCGATATGAAGAAGACAGTGTAAATAGCCGGTGAGATATTCACGGAACAAGTCGTTAAACCGCAAGCTGTGCCGGGAAAGGGCGAATCTCCCTACGTAAATCCTTATGAAGCATGAGGGTTCCTGGTGTCAAGATGCGCTCGGCCGCGTCTCGGAGTAACCCTTAGGGCCGAGTCTCGCAATGGCTGCTATAGCATTACGCCAACCCCGGGGTCCTGAAGCGATCTCGCTGAGGGCATATGGCAGCAGGTGGCGAGGATACCCTGCGAACATTTCGTCTCCACCCTGCCCGCCGTTAGTGACCACAACGCCTTGCGCTCGAATATCCTTGCTCAGCAGGTATGCGGCTATGACGGCCGGTCCGGCTGTTATGCCGTCCACGGCGTCAATAATGCTCGGCAAGGCTTCTTGGGCTTCGCGCCAGGTAGGAACCGTGTAATGATGTTCTGTTTCGTATTGCCGTGAGACTTCCTCAATGAAGGGACGTTCATCGTAATAGGCCCCCTCTTGAAAGTACACACTAAAGGTATGCAGCTTCTCTGTTTGCTGTCGCGCCAACAGGGCGACGACGGAGCTTGAATCAATCCCGCCCGAAGATGTGCACCGAGAGGGACGTCGCTCTGAAGATGGGTGCGCGCGGCTTCCTCAAGCAACGCTCGGAGCTTATCCTTTGGATCTTCACCTTGCTCTGTGGCGGACTGGGGTAGATGCCAATAAGGTTGAACTTTAAAGTCGCCATCTGGAAAAATCGTGGCAAAATGTCCTGGCTCCAACTCCTGCACGCCCTCATACCAACTCTGGTCACGCTGGTGATATCCGTGTTGAATATAGTTGGCGATTGCCGAGATATTTGGCCGCGGCGGAATCAAACCAGCGGCAATAAAGGCCTTCGGCTCTGAAGCAAACGCGATAAATGTTGGCTGCCGGACGAAATACAGAGGTTTGATGCCAATGCGATCGCGGACCAAGAGCAATCGGCGCTTGCGCGTGTCATATAGAGCGAACGCAAACATCCCTTGCAGGCGCTCTAGGAAGGAGTCGCCCCACTCAGCATAGGCCACCGGAATAGTTTCCGAATCGGTACGGCTTGCGAAATAGTGGCCGCGGGCACTAAGCGTCCTACGCAACTCGCGATAGTTGTAGATTTCGCCATTGTATGTAACAATGGCGTTGCCGTGTGTATCAGCGATGGGTTGCCTAGCCGCCTCGCTGAGATCGATGATTTTGAGCCGGCGATGACCCAACACCACATGATCACTGCTAAAAAACCCCTCCCCATCAGGTCCGCGGTGAGTGAGCGCATCTGTCATTGCCTTGACGATGGCTACGTTAGGAGCGCGGTCGAACTGAACGATGCCGGCAATTCCACACATTCCGCAATTCTCTTCAACTCAATTTGTTGGCCACATTCGGACTTAAGTCCCACGGCATCCTGAAGTTCTACCTTCGCTGCTTAAGGTCCCGAAATGGATGTGACGGCGCGGGTTGACCGGCAAGCTTCGTCTTGGCACCCAAAGTAAATGGCAACGGAATTGGCAAAGTCCGACTGCAATCGTGCTAAAAACAAAGATGCGTACCGCTGCGGTTGTTGGTTTCGGCTACCACGTCGATGTCTTCTGCAGAAAAATGAATGCACACGCGGCAAGCTGGCGATTTTTTGCTTATCCAGCCACCCGAGCCGGTATCTTCCGGGCGCTGCTGAGGATTGCAACCGCCGATGCCCTTATCAGTTTTGCCGGTCCAGCACCACACGCAATGCTTTTGGCCGCGGCCCGAACAGCTAGGATTCCGGTATTTGTTATTTGGGCGGGAACAGACGTGACTCGCCTGCTCGAAAGACCAGAAGCCTTAACGGCATCACGTCGTAACGAGCTCACCGACCTCGCCGTCGCGCCCTGGCTGGTCGGCGAACTGAAGCTGGCGGGCATCGACGCCCAGTACATCCCAATCATTGGGGTTACCCCAAACAGGGAGACTCCGATACCACATGACAAGTTTGAGGTACTTACATATCTTCCCGAACCACGCCGAGACTTCTACGGCAGATCCCACGTTTACGAGGTCGCTAACAAATCACCTGATGTGAATTTTCTGATTGTTGGAGCGGGACCCCGCGATTCGCAGGCCCCTCCTAATGTAGAGTTTTTTGGCTGGCTTCCAGACATTACCCACCTGCTCGATCGCTCCACAATGGTGCTACGCGTTCCGGAGCACGATGGAATGTCGCTGATGGTTCTCGAGGCGCTTGCCCAAGGGAGGTATGTTGCGTGGAAATATTTGGTCCCAGGCGTCCGTCAGGTCCGAACGCCCGATGATACGTTAGCATATATTTCTGAATTACGTAGAAATGTTTCTTCGGGTTTCCTGGATCAAAATAAGGACGGCGTTAACTTCATCGCGCGAGCGTATGAAGAAGGTCATGTCAGCGCAGGTGTGCTGCAATTCTTGGACGAGAGAGTGGGTACCAAAACAAACAGAGTTCATGGCACCCGGGTGGCAATATTCGGGCTGGACCTCTTCGCGACGCAGGTTGCCGATCTCAACAACCGACTCCAGACAGGTTGGAACGCCGAAGTACTTCAGTTTGGAACAGAATATGAAACGATCGGATCAATGTACAATTTGGCAAGGAGCGACGTGTTATATACGGTCGGAACGCCAGTACCAAATCGCCCGACAAGGTCCGTGCTGAGGCTTTTCCAAAAACCGCGGGTCGTGCACTGGGTCGGATCCGATATAGAGATTGCCCGCCGGGATCCGACTATCCTCAAAAACATGCAAAGTCATCTTATCACTCATCTTACGGAGGTAGACTGGGAAGCCGAAGAGCTGCAAAAACTTGGGATATGTGCCCGGATAGCCCCGCTACCCCCGCGCGTTCTATGCTCTGGTGGGATCCCGCCGTTGCCTGCTGAATTTACCCTCCTAACCTACTTGCCCCGATCTAGGCCTGATTTTTATGGACGGAGAGAGCTCGAACTGTTGATGGATGATCTCAAGGGGTTACCTATCAAGTTCTTGATAGTTGGTGGAGGTAGCGTTAATGCCGCCGCTGACGCTCGGGTGGAATCGAGTTGGCTGGAGTTATTCTCTCGAAGAGATCTATGCAAGGTCATCTGCGCTTTTTCGCTTCACTCCACGCGATGGGCTTTCTCTCATGGTGCTAGAGGCCTTGAGTTTCGGCCGACATGTCCTATGGACGAAAAAGTTCCCATTCTCCCGGCTCGTGACGACTGCTGAAGCGGCTGCCGAGGGTGTGCGAGAGCTATTTCATCAGCATACTGATGGCCTTCTACGCCCACAGGCGGATGCAGCGGAGTTCATACGAACAACGTATGACCGGGCACGCTGCCTTGGCCGAATCTTGAATGCATGGGATGCAGCATACTCAACGGGCAAAGCGGCCAGCCGGCGCACGCGCTAATCTCGCCAAAGACAAATCCTTAGGTCCTTTGCACTGTTTCGACAACCCTTTAGCCGGAATATGTGGAGCACTCGAATAGTTAAATTGCTTGCGACATGGTTTCAAGCACCCAGGAGAAGCTGACGCCTCGGGTTGCCGTCGCAACTGCACCTGCTCGCTACTCGAGCTTTTGGACAACAGGCTTGCTGGTGACGGACCTTACAATGTTTGTTTTTGCTGCATACATCGCAGGCTCGCTCGTCGCTCACGACTGGAGCCTGCACGGCGCAATACTAAGACTGCTGCACTCCTCGCTCATTTTTATCGTGGTCTGGACTTGCATGTTCTACTTCTTGGGGTTATATAGGCGCTCACTTGCCCTCTCGTTCAAAGACGAGTTTTATTTTACCGTTATCGCCCTGCTTTTCGGCGTGGTCCCACAACTGGTCGTCTTCACGATTTTGCCGTCTTTGTCGACATCCCGCCTTGATACTACTCTTGTCGGCGCTTATCGCGATTGCTTTCGTAGGCACATCGCGCTCTATGACGCATCTCTTGAGGGCACGTTTCGAAAACGCTACCCGAGTCGTATCCTGATTGTCGGAGATGGAGAGCGCGTGAGGTCTGTGCTGGACGATCTAACTCGCGACGACGGCGACAATTTCACAGCGTGCACCCTGTATACCGACTTTCGTGAGCCACGGCCGCCCGAAAGAAATGCCCAGGATGACGTCAAGTTGTGGTTCGACGCAGCCGTTCAAAGGGACTGCGATCAAGTAATTGTGACCGATCTTCGCGCTAGTCAACACATAGGCAAATTCCTGATGCTGTGCGAGGGCTCCGGTATCAAGGTCACACTAGCGCTGCCAAGCATGCATATTGGTGCATTCGGGCTTGAAATTGAGCGCAAAGGCAGCCAGGATCTGCTCGTTCCTCTCCGGCCGGCCATAACCCGCCCAACATCTCGGCTCATCAAGCGTATTTTCGACATCGTCGTTTGCGTTGATTCTTGGCTTGCTCATCCTGCCACTGATGGTCGTCGCAGGTCTCGCGGTGTGGGCTGAATCCGGAATGCCAATCTTCTTTCAACAAGAGCGTGTGGGTAGGCTTGGGCGCACCTTCAAAATCGTGAAATTCCGAACGATGCGAACGGATGCGGATTCAGCCTGGGCGAAGCCCAGAGACGAGCGTATTACGCGTGTGCGGGGCGCTCTTGCGGCGAACGAGCATCGATGAGCTGCCCCAACTGTGGAACGTTCTCAAAGGCAATATGTCGCTTGTGGGACCACGACCGGAGATGCGGGCCTTCGAGGATAGGTTTGCCATAACGATCCCACTGTATGTCGAACGTCGACTGGCGCTCCCCGGTATGACGGGTTGGGCCCAGGTGAACATGAAACGCAATCTTTCCCCCCGACGACGTGGGGCAGGTTCTGGACCATGACCTCTTCTACATTCGCCATTGGTCCGTCTTCCTGGACTTCACGTAGTCTTGAAGACAGCGGCCGAATTCTTGTTTCATAGGGCTGTCTAGGTCTGCGTTTTCTCTTACTAACAGAATATTTTTATCCCGAGATTGGTGCAGCGCAGACGCGGCTGGCCGCATTAGCCGTTACGTTGAATCGCCTGGGGCATGAAGTGGAAGTTGTCACAGCACTACCGCACCACCTCAGTGGACAGATTTTTCAGGGCTATCGGGGTAGGTTCTATCTTCGCGATGACTATAATGGAATAAGAGTTCATCGTACGTGGATATATGCGGCCCAGGGTACCGGCATCAAACGGTTGCTCGGCTATCTCTCTTTTACTATTACCAGCTTGTTCAACCCTCGCCAAGTGTATCAGGCCCGATATTGTTTTTATCGAGTCGCCCCCTCTCTTCTTAAGCATTTCTGGGTGGCTGTATGCGGCGTGGAGGAAATCGTCAATAGTATTCAATGTTTCGGATCTTTGGCCGGACGTAGTCGAAGAGTTTGGGGTCGTGCGCAACAGATTTCTGTTGCGAATGGCCCGGCTGTTAGAGAGATGGGCTTACTGAAAGGCAACCGTTATCAATGCGATTACTAAGGGCGTTTATGATCGTATCTTGGACGCTAAGCATATCCCAAGCCGAAAAGGTACTTTTTCTCCCTAATGGCGTTGACGTTGACCTTTTTCCTCCTCAAGCACCGGACGCTTTCATTGCGTGACAACCTTGACCGCCAGCGGCAAATCGATCATCTTGTATGCGGGAACCCGTGAATAGCCCACGGAATGGAAACCATTCTTGAAGCGGCTACACAACTGAAGAAAGAACCTATTCTCTTCCTCTTGGCGGGCGGCGGGAGTGCAAAGGAGCATCTCGTAAGACTGGCGAGCCAGGAAAAGCTGGGAGACGTTCTATTCTTAGATCCGGTGCCCTTAGGCATATCTTCCGAAGTACTTTTCGATCCTACGGCATCGGTGGCCACGCTCATTAACAGCGAAATGTCGATGAGAAGTTCGGCCGCAGCAAAAACGTTTGCATCAATGGCCGCAATAGTCCCTGTGATTTTTTCCGGCGAAGGGGAGGGCGCGGATTAGTTAGACAAGCTGATGCGGGAATCGTCACGTCTCCGGGCAACGCTTCCGAGCTCGCCAGGCTGTTCGGCTCATCTGTAGCGATAGTGCTACTCGTTCTAGGCTGGCCCTGAACGGTCGTGCATTTGTGCAACGGGAGTTCACTTGGGATCAAATTGTCGAACGCTGGCTCGTCGACTTAAACAAAGGCTCCCAACAACGGCGATCCTCTTAATCTAAGCACAATCACCAAGTCCTATGAGTGACATACCAAAGAAGAGCTTCGAGACCTTTATTATCCGGTTCATCAATCAGGCTGCCGGCGTTCTAACAGGCATCCTGATGGCGCGTGTCCTCGGTGCTTATGGCAAAGGCATCTTTACATATGCCACCAACGTTCTAAGCGTGCTGCAAACGCTGAACGCAGGCCAGTCGTCTGCGATCTCGTGGCAGTATGGTCGTCTACGGCAGCCCGGGGGCGCCGTGCTTAGGGCAACGCTGAGAGTCCTGACTTTCGTCTCTTTACCTCTTGCGGGATCGTAGCAATCGTCGCCCTGAGCGTGCCTGGGCAACGGCCCCTTATCGCAGTCGCGGTCGCACTACCGTTCTGCCTCCTCGCACAGGCGGCGCTTGGATTCTTCCTCGCTGACGGTGATTTGCGGACATGTAACATCCAGGCGACGATCACGTCGATGGGCATGCTGCTCGGCCTGCTCGTAGCCTACTTCATATTTCATCTCGGCCTCGCGGCGACACTCATCGTCTGGGTGGCCATCATCCTAACTGCTATCTATTCAGGTATAAAAGTCTTACCATACTTTGGCACGGTTACGGATAATGTTGCGGCGCTCATCAAACAGCAACTGTCCTTTAGCGCCAGGGTTAGCGCAAACGCAGTCGTTGCGCTTTTGAATTTTAGGATCGATGTCTTTATCATTCTATATATGCTAGGCGCTAAGGCCCTGGGCGTCTATTCAATTGCAATCGGAGCCGGTGAGCTTATGTGGCAGGTGAACAGGCCGCTGGGTCTATCTGCATTTCAGCGCATCAACTCGGATTCGAGAGAAGATGCCATCTATGTCACCGCCAAATGCGTACGCCACTCGTTGGTGATGGTTGCGACTGGGTGCATCTTGATATTTTTTATAGCTCCACCGCTGATCACGTTGGTCTACGGCCGGGCTTTTGCAGGCGCTGGGCCAGCACTTCGGGCCTTGCTGCCTGGGATCATCGCGTACAGCATGACGCCGTTCTTTTCCGGATTCTTCACACAACAAATGGGTAGGCCGAACATAACTTTGACGATTTCGCTCATGTCAACGGCTCTTTGTGCCATCTTCACGATCGCTACCATCAAACATTTTGGGATCGTTGGAGGAGCCCTTGCTACATCAATCTCCTATGCCGCAGCGCTTATTGTCAACCTGTTCCTTTTTAGACGAGAGACAGGATTGTCCGTGTGCTCGATGTTCACGTTCAGGCCCGATGATGTGCGCCCATACAAAGAGCTCGCGGCACGCCTCTGGCGACATGCCTTAGCCTGGCGCATGGTAAGCGCGCTTAGCGTGGGGCATAATGCCGGTCGAACTATGTGATAGTCCACCCCAAGGCGTCCGACACTCTAAGTATCGTCGTCCTGCGCCTCGTTCCCATGGACGAGCGGCTAGCAATGCAGAAACGACAGCTCGGGACGCCGGTGATTTGTTAAGAGTGTAAAAGTGGATCGCCGGAACTCCTGCGCTTAATAAATCTACGCATTGCAGCGTCGCGTAGGCTACGCCAAGGTCCAAAACTGCTTCGGGCTGACCGCTGCGCGCCTCCAGCTCTGCCAGAAGTTTTGCTGGCATGCTTGCACCGCATTAGGTCGTGAATTTGGCCACTTGAGCGATGTTCGTGATAGGCATGATCCCTGGGATGATCGGAACGTTGATACCAGCTCGTCTGGCGCGATCAACAAAAAGATAATACTGCTCATTATCGAAGAACAATTGCGTAATGAGAAATTTTGCACCAGCGTGAACCTTGGCGACAAGAAACTTTAGGTCTGAGCCGAGATCCACCGCTTCGATATGTTTTTCGGGATAGCACGCGCCGCCGATACAGAAATCGAATTCCGAACCAACCAATTCAACGAGCTCGGACGCGTGGGCCAGGCCGCCCTGCGGGCGGAGGAAATGCGTGTCACCACGCGGAGGGTCACCTCGCAGGGCTAGGACATTGTCAATTTTCGCTTCGCTCGAGCTCACGCAGCACAGCGCGGAGTTCGTCAACAGTCGCTCCAACACAAGTTAGATGCGCCATTGCCTCCAAGCCGAGATGTCTCTTCATCGCCTTCACGACGTCAAGCGTTCTCGTGCGGGTGCTGCCGCCTGCGCCATAGGTGACCGAAACAAACGCAGGATAGAGCGGCTGCAAAGCGGCAGCCGTACTCATAAGGGCGGCGACGCCTTCATCACTCTTGGGTGGGAAGAATTCAAAAGAAAAGCAGGGCTTGCTGCTCGCGAGGATGTCGGTGATTCTCATGCACTTTAAAGCGAGGTGACATTAGATTTGCCACGTTGACGGTGGCAAGGTCACATTGAGTTGGTAGTCCGAGTACACAACGTGTTTGAGCACTAGGGCGTTATCGCCATATTGAGAACCTTCGATTGGCAATCCGTTCGGGCCGAAAACGTAGACTTCTCCGACAACGTCGTTATCTGGAGCCGGATAGTGTACGTGAGCTGAGAGGACGCTGTTGGTGCCGTGTTGAGAAAAAGCAAAGTTCTTTGCCTCGATCGACTGCAGATGCTGAAGAAGCCAGCCCATATTGACCTGCGCGATAGTGGCACCGCGCAGACTGACCGCAAGGCGATTATGGATGTCGAGATTGAGTTTGATGAATGAAAGGAAGCCGCCCTGATGACCTCTTACCCGGTCGCCACCTTCCCAGACCGCGACGCTTCCTTTACCGTCACCATCAACAACCTCAGCTCGAGTTTTAAGCGGTTTTTGAAAGAAAATGTGGTAGACACGGTCTTGGACCTCTCGTCCCCTGCGCTTCATGGACCGTCCACGTGCAAGTGTACGAGTGCAGGCTGTTCCAGGCAGTCGCGAATCGATTAATAACTTCTGTGGCGTGTCGGGCTTGGCTGCGGCGCGCGAAGCAGCAGCATGCTGATGACCACCGTAAGGGACAGCCAAAAGCAAGAACCTCACGTACTTCGACGCCGGACGGGAACCGTCCCCAAACTGAGCATGCTTTCGCCTTCCTTGGAGCTCGAGACGCCGATCATAACATCGGTCTTGGCTTGCCCAACACGTACTCGATGGCTTGACCCATCGGGGCACCCGCATAACGGTGCTCGCTATATGTTCCCATAACGATGAGCGAAGCATTTTCCTCGCGCGCTGCTTGAATGATTGCAGGGCCAGTTTGACGATCTCTAATGGTCCGGGTCGCAAGCTCAACGCCGGTCTTTCGTCCGATTTCTTCAGCCGCCGTCAGGACTTCCAGTGCCTCCCGCTCTTCGGCGGGGAGCTCGGCATCGATGGGTAGCGTGTATGGCACTTCGATAATATAGATGGCGACGAGTTGCGCTTGGCGTCCTTTAGCCATCCTCGAGGCAACGCCATGAGCACCTCCGAGTGAATATGTCGGGAGAAGACCACCAAAATGACGCCCGTTATTTCTTTGGCTTGCTCGGCAGCATGCGCAGCAATTATTTCCGTGCGACTCGACGGGGCATGCAGCATGTTGTACATAGTCGAGCCGATCGCCGCGATGATAAGGACACCCACCAAAGCGCCGATGGGGTCAACCACTATCATATTATGATTTTGCGGACCTCGTATAGCTTGAAGATAGATACAGCCCCGCCATACAGCCGCAATCACAAAAACGCTTACCATTACGAACGCCAGCAATGTTGCGCTGGAAAAAGGTACGGCAATGGCAAGACGCACGAACGTTATCAATCCAAGCGCGGCGAAGGCAAATGAGGTTGCGAGTTTAAATCGCAACAGTTTAAGAGGATTCATGACAACATGGGCCGCTTCGGGAGGCCGGAAAAAAAGCTCCTATGGCAAAGAGTCAACGAGACAGCACTGCAGGTCGGCATCACGTCAGTGTCAGTCATCCACGGTCTCTCGCGAGCGCAGCTTTAGAAGTACGTCATCGAGAACCCTTTCCGTTCGATAGCGCGCATTCAACCACTTGGCGCTAACAATATGCTGTTGATACCGCGTAATGCTGTCACCATATGCGGCCACAAAAAAGAGATAACCATAGGACATTTTTAGCTGCGTTAAAGCAAGGTGGTATCGCGCAATGGATTGGGCACGTTCATATAGCCATGAAGAATCGACCTCGTCGAATTTGCGCTCTCCCATGAGAAATTGCTTTCCAAACTCCAGGGCTCTTCATGGGCAAGCAAGGGTAGCCGCTCACGAAGTGCCTGCTTCAAGCTCTGGAGTGCGTCAAAGAAAGTGTCAAAGATCTGTAAGGCGATCGTTTGCGATAAGGGGTTGGCCATAAGTGCTTCCCTTAATACATCAATCTGCGCGCCGTATGTAGCCGCGAAATCCGTCCCCTGAATTCTGTCAAATTGAGCAAACGTAAAACGCAGGGCGCTGGCCACTGCGGTCATGAATCTGACCCGAATCGTAGCGGTTCTTGACACCAGGGCGAAGTACGATTGATAGGTCCACAGTCCTTCGAACAAAAGGCACCATGCGTTGGCGGTCGAGTTATCGTGCAAGATCGCTGAGGCCACATCCTGACCGGACAGCAAGTGCTTCCTAGTGTGGCTTGTAAACCGCAGGACATCCACGCAGTCCAATGGCACAATAAAGGGTTCATGGAGAAACAGCAGCTGTATGCGCTTCGGCAACCTACGGTAAACGGAAAAAAACTGCTCGTTATCACGTTTGGGAGTGCGTACTACGACTAATAGATCGACGTCGGACAACCCCGGATAGTTTGTACTTCCAACTTGGTAGACGGCGATAGCCCGCCCTGAAACTTTGTTTGCGTATAGCCTCGCCGCTTCCGCATACAAGCGCAAGTCGATCCGGGTTGGAAACTCCGTAAACTGTTGAACTATAGGGCGGCTAGACAATCCAAGAACTCTTTACAGCTTCTCTTAAATGCGTCCGAACGATTTCGCAAAAGTGTATCGACATTTGTACGGGGCGGGTACAAACGTGACAATCGTATTATAGCGTGCGGGTGCATCATCTTTGCGACCATATTCTGCATCGTACGGGTAGGAGATCTTTTCCAACGCAGGCGTAGATCCTCAGCGTGGTGTATCGCGCTCCACTTCAGGCTGGGAAATTCTTGGGGTCCTATAGAAAATGAATCTCTCTTGTAAGGAAAAACGTTGATTGATTGCAGAAGGAAACAAGGTATGAGCAGCAATCCGGCTAGGAAAGACTTGAGAACATAATCATTGCACTCGAAGTCTCCACTTTCCAAGTGGCGACTCAGGGATGCTACGGATGATTTTAGCCTCTGCTTCTGGTCGAGCGCTCTCGGTAATGATGTCTTTAAGGTGATACATGGCGGACCATGAAGGACAACCGCGTTTCGAAGGGTGTCCACAGGTAAGAACGATTCCTCATAACAGGCGAATCCCGATCGCAACATAAACATAAATCCGTGATGCATGAGACAATCATACAGGAACATTGATCTCAGGAGTGACTTTAATTCGTAAATCGCGCGGTGGTGTTGTGCTGCCGAAAATGTGCGAGTATCATCAATCACAACGACTATGTCAACATCGCTGAAGTCGCAGGTGTCATTGGTGGCTTGGCTTCCATGGATGATTATTTGATAAATTGATTCTAGTCTCGATGCATTAATAGAGAGTTTGACGTCACTTTTGTTGCTATATTTGCCAATCGTTAAACGGGTTATGCCATTTTCAGCAACTGGAGCTGCGCTATAAGCAGCTAGCGGCGAAGTTGGAGGTTTTTTTGCGAACAAATACCGGCGAGATAAGCTTTCCCCATTTACCCAAAACTGGTAGTACGCCAACAGGTCGTGTTTTTCCATCATCGATTTTTGATGAGCTCCTTTGGCCTCGCGACTTTTCGGAGGAGGTACTCTCGCAGATACACAGGGTTTGTGAACAATGGAACGACGTGGCCTAATGCAGCGCCATACGCCCGAGTAGCCAGCGATTCCCGAAGTCCAACGTGGTGCATCGCCCCGAGTGCTCTCATCCACCGTCGCTTCGATGCATGCTTGCGGTAACGCGCGAGTACTCGAACGCGATCCGATGCCTTCGAATAATCGTTTCGCGCAGTCGAGGATCCAGGCCGGTAGAGCCGATAAATAACGCACCCCTGTGGTACCAATTCGACACGACGGTTAGCGGCCAGACAGCGTAACCACATATCCCAGTCCGTGCCGTAGTGCAACGATTCATCAAACAGTCCGAGTTCGTCGAACACGTCGCGCGGTATCAGGGGCCATGAGATAAAGTTGTCTTCCACCGCGGCCTTGAGTTGCTCGGCTGGCTCAAGCTCGAAAAGACGACGCAACCCGCGCCGCTGGTACTCTGGAATATCACCTATTCGTCCGGCAATGCTTGTGAAGTAATCAGTGACAATCAGCCTATCTGTCCTCCCATCCAGAGCTTCCGCCATTAGCCTTAATCGGTCGGGCAACCAATAGTCGTCTGCATCGAGAAAGGCGATAAAATCGCAGCTTGCGGCACTTACTCCGACGTTCCGAGCTGCGGCCTCGCCCCGGTTTGATTGGTAGATATAGCGAATTCGACTTAGATTAGGCTGCAGCACGGCTCTTGTATTGTCCGTCGAGCCATCGTCGACGACAATGATCTCTATAAGTCCTTCGGGATAGCGCTGTGCGAGAACGCTGTCCAGGGCTTGGCCTACAAATTCCTCACACTGATAAGTTGGAATTATTACGGAGATTTTAGGATACGATCGCGGCTTAGGCACTGCCGGCCTTTTTTGCAGACTCTGGTCTTGCACGCCGTCTTTGAAGATAGGTTCTTAAGTAGGTGGGATTCAAAAATAGCGGAAACGCATGCTGCATGGCGGCGCCGTATTCTCGAGCCGCCCACGTTTCTTTAAGACCTAGATGGTGTAGCAACCCGAGCTCATTTTGCCAATGCTCCTTCGAAACGAAGCGGCGGTATCGTGATAGGACGCGCAAGCGATCTATAGCCTTGGCATAGCCGTCCATGGTCGCGGTTATCGAGCCTTGCCGCAAGCTTCGATATACTGCATATGGTTCGGGCACAAAAACCGTGCGTTGATTCGCCGCCAAGCAGCGCAACCACATGTCCCAATCTTCTCCGAACCGCAACGATTCATCAAACATCCCAAGCCGGTTGAAAACATCACGGGGGACCATCATCAGAGACGTCAAGAGAAAACATTTCTTCACTGCTACCTTCATCTGCTCAGAAGGTTCGAGGTCGAAAACCCACCTAAGACCATTTTGCTGATAGTAGGGGGTCCTGGCAATAGATCCCGCGACATCAAGCAGGAAATCGGTCGTCACCATCCGGTTGATATCCTCGCCTAGCATCTTCGTCATAACTGAAAGGCGATCGGGCAACCAGTAGTCGTCGGCATCGAGAAATGCCACGAATTCCCCGTGACTCGAGCGAATGCCAACATTTCGAGCGGCAGCCTCGCCCCGGTTCGTTTGGTAAACGTAGCGGATTTGATCTCCATAAGGCCGAAGGAGCTCGGCAGTATTGTCCGTCGAACCATCGTCGACGGCGATAATCTCGAGAAGTCGCGTTGGATACGTTTGGGCAAGCACGCTGTTAATTGCTTGCCTAATGTATTGTGCGCACTGGTAGGTCGGGATGACGACAGAAATTCGTAGTTGCAAATCAATTCTCGATTGCCAGGATGCAGTTTACAATTTCGCTCGGCGCGAGTGTCGTTCCCGCTGATAGAGGAGCAACCCACTTAAGTTAATTAGAACAACCAAGATTACGTAGGGTACAATGATCTGAAACTCGAGCAAACATATTTGGGCCCAAGAGCTCAGCCCGAACCGAGAGAAGTCCTATTGCGCCAATTAGCTAAAATTCTTGACCAGTTTTATAAAGTTTCCAGTGTTTAATCGTCTTGCCTTCCCTTGTTGAGGAGCTACAAGCTAAAGCTCTCGATAGTAAGACACCAGTCGGCGACCTACTCGCCCATCAAAGTCGTGGCTTCAAAGCTTGACCTTGGAGGTACTTAAATAGGTTGTCGCTGAATTAAACGGGCTAACACTTGGCGACGTGCTTGGTGACGGTGATGGGCTTCGCGTCGGCGACGGTCACTCCAGCGTTGGATGCAAGGATTAGCGCCGAAAGCAAAACGAGGCTCATACTTCGCGCTCGGGTCCTCAGAGCATTGGATACAACTAGTCGCTGTCGGGAGGGCTAGGATCTCACCGCGCCATGAGCTGTTCCTTTGAATAGCGGGTCGCCACTGACCTATCACGGCAGCGGCGACTGAGCAAAATTGAAGCAATCGGAGAAGTTATCGGCACGCCGTCGGTATAGCCAAGCGAGCCAAGGCCGAACTGCTCTTCCACAAATTTCAAGATGCTACCGAACTCGTGGTGCACGTGCGATACATATCCAGGTTTCGCGTAAGGTGAAATCACGATCAGCGGCACCCGGAACCCCAACTCATACGGATTGTAGATCTGCGGCTGCACGTGATCGTACCAGCCGCCCCAATCGTCCCAGGTGACAAAGATGACGGTATTGTTCCAATACTTGCTCGAGCCGATGACGTTCACCACGTCGCCGACCCAAGAGGGGCCTGCGTTCGAATCGAAGACCGAATGGTCGGACTCCGCCGCCGAGGGAATGACCCAGGTTACCGCTGGCAGTGTGCCATTCTCGATGTCGTTAAAGATAGTGGTCTCGGGAATCGATCACGTTCTCCCAATGCGCACCGTAGCGGATGTGCTTGATCGTGTCCGGTCCGGTCACAGAAAGTCGGGCACCGAGTTGTAATAGTTCCACGTTACGCTTTGGCGTCGAGCAGATCCAGATCGTCGGGTGGTCGAAGCAGGGGAACAGTGAGGCCGATTCATTTCCGCTCGGATCGATGAGCGAGACCGTGCTTCCTTCAGGCGAATCGCATCCTTCATTGGTATTCGGCGCTGTCGGTGGGAGCGACACATTTTCGGACACAAGCAGATCGCTGCCCGGCGTCGGGATGGACGTTCCTGAGATGATGAACTGGTGGCTTAGGGAAGCTTGGGCCTTGATTGGTTTGAAACATGCGGTCGGCAAACGTGAACTGCTTCGCGAGTGCAAAATATGGCCCTGTTTCCGACTGTGGCACATAACCATAGGCGGCGTATTCCGGGTGGCGTAAAGCCCGGATTCGGGATGAATGTCTCCAAATCGAAGCCATTCATATTCCCGCCGTTGTACTCGGTCACCCAGCTTTTATGGGTGTGATGCAAGTCGTACGGTGCCTCCAACGGCACCGGCACTAGAGCGACTGTTGCGCCGGTAGAGGTTTTCCCCGTCGTCACAGTGTCGGCACCAGGGAAACCATCGAACAGATCGTCGACCGTGCGGTTTTCCTGAAAGATGATGATGATGTGCTCGATTTTCGCGGGACTCGGTGCAGGCGACGGACTCTGGGATGGGGAGGGTGATGGAGAGGCAAGGTTGATCGTTACCGACACCGCGGTGAACTGCGGCTGACAGGGGCTGGGGCTGCACTTGATTGTCGGATTGTAATAGGCGATCGCGGTAACTCTGTCCGACCTTGATGATCGCGTTGGCCGGGGTGACCTGTAACTCGGTGTAGTTGACCGCGATCAGCCCGTACTGTGAGTCAGTTGAAAGCGCGTCGTGGAGTGGATACCCTGCACGGCACCCGTCATCGTCACGTTGACGTTCAGAG